>CAVTGC010000006.1:0-596087 GCA_963734175.1 uncultured Candidatus Rokubacteria bacterium | reverse complement strand
CGAGCTTCCTGAAGATCCGCTCGAGGTGCTTGGCCACGGTCCGCGGGCGCGTGCCGAGGATCGCCGCCACCTCGCCGTTCGTCTTGCCCTCGACCACCCACGCCAGTACCTCGGTCTCCCGGTGGCTGAGGCCGAGCCCGACCAGCGCGCTCGCGGCCGGGGCGCCGCGTCGCTCGCGCACGAGCAGGGCGTGCTGGCCGGGGCCGGCGAGGCGGATCTCGAGGCCGCCGCCGTTGCGCGCGACCACGAAGGGCTCGAGCGGTTGCGTCGCCCAGTTCCTCACCCGGTCGGCGAGCAGCGAGGGGAGGCGGCCGTCACGGGCGGTCGAGCTGCCGAGGTAGGTCGCGAACCAGCGGCGCGCGCGGGCCGTCGCGAAGTGGACGCGCCCCGTCGGGGACACGAGGACCACCTCGGCGGCGGGCCCGCCGCCTTCCGGGCGATCGCCGTTGGTCGGCATGCCGTCCACGGGGCTCCGCCCCGCGAGCTCGAGCGTCTCGGCGTTGCGGTAGGCCTGCACGAGGTGGGGGCCGAGCGTGGTCAGCAGGCGGCGCTCGGCGGTCGAGTAGTCGGGCCGTTTCCGGCTGAGCGCCACCCCGCGGATCCACGGCGCCGCCCCCGGCAGGGCGATGGCCAGCTGGTGCTCGGTCCCGATGCGCCGGTAGTACTCGTTGTAGATCGTCGAGCGCCGGAAGGCAGCTGCGCTGACGAACTCCGAGAGCGTGTGGGCGCGGCCGTCCTCGAAGCGCCGGACCTTGGTGACGTAGGGATGCTCGCGGACGTGCCGCTCGAAGATCTCCTCGCTGCCGGGAAACCGATCGGCCCCGCCCGGCGCGACCACCGTCCGGTAGCGCCCGGTCAGGGGATCCACCTCGTTGAACGAGATCAGGTCGGTGGGGATCAGCGCCGGCAGCGCGGCGACCACCCGGTCGGCGAACCCGGCGACGTCACGCTGGGCGTAGAGGCCCTCCAGGAACTCCAGCACCGCCGCCATGCTGCGTCTCTGCGGTCGCCTCACGCGACCCTCCGTCTGGCGCATCCGTACGCCAGATGGCGTATTGCCTGAAGCTATGTCGCCCCGCTATTGAAGTCAACACCGCGAGCCCGCGACGTGCGCCCCACGCCCGCGCCGGCCGCCGCCAGGAGGCGAGGTGCATGGCGATCACCGTTCGTGTCGTTGGCAACGGCGACCCGGCCCCGCCCCAGGTGTTCGAGGGGCCGGTGGTCCGGGTCGGCAGAGAGAAGGGCAACGACCTGGTGCTCACCGGCCCCGGCACCGGCACCGTCTCCCGGCACCACGTGGAGCTGCGGTGGGCGGACGGCCAGTGGCGGGTCGTCGATGGGGGCAGCACGCACGGGACCTACCTGCGCGGTCAGCGAGTGACCGACGCGGTGCTCCGCAACGGTGACGAGATCCAGCTCGCCTCGGATGGCCCCCGCCTCGTCATCTCGCTGACCACACCGGCTGTCGCCGGAGAGACGTCGGCGGGGACATCGGCCGGCACCGGGGTGGCGAGGGGGCCCAGCGAGAGCGAGCTGCTGCCGCTGCGGATGGGCTCCGCTCCCGTCGCCGCCCGCGGCTATCTCGTGCCCGGGCTGCTGACGGCCGGCACCCTGTCGGCGGTGCTGTGGGCGTTCTCCTCGAACGACCTGAAGATGGGCCTGACCGTGATGTTCTTCTTCTTCACGGCCGCGTCGACCTACGTCCTCTACATGCTCTGCGGTAAGCCCAAGTCACCCTGGGTGCTGGTGGCCGCCGCGCTGGCGGTGGGCCTCCTCGTGCAGGGCGCCCACCACGTGGTCGTCGCCCCGATCAGGGCCGTCGTGCTGCCCTACATCGGCAAGGAAGTCCCGGGCCCGCGGCCCGGAACGGTGCGCATCGAGGCGCCCGACCACGTGCCCGGCCGGTTCGTCTATCACGTCTTCATGGCCGCGTTGCCGGAGGAGCTCGAGAAGATCCTGCCCGCGCTGTTCGGTCTCTACCTGGCCGCGCGCGTGCGGCGCCGGGGGGCGTCGAGCCCGCTCGAGAGCGACGCCCGCGTGGTGGAGCCGCTGGACGGCATCCTGCTCGGTGTGGCCGGGGCGGCCGGCTTCAACTTCGTCGAGTCGCTGAGCTACGCACAGCAGCCGCTGGCCAGGCTGGCCGAGCTCAAGCAGCAGGCCGCTCCGCTCCTGGCCAAGCTCGCCCAGGAGATCGGGCTGCAGAACGCCGCCGCCGCGCTGCTCCAGATCGGATTCAACAGCGGCACCGAGGTGCTCCTGCAGGTGTTCCTGCGCGGTGTGGGCGACGTGTTTGGCCACCAGGCCTACAGCGGCATCTTCGGCTACTACGTCGGGCTGGCGGCCATGCGTCCCCAGCACGGGCGCGCGCTCTTCGTCCGCGGCCTGCTGACGGCGATCCTGCTGCACGCCGCCTGGAACGCCACGGCCGGCGTCGGCGGCTCGGTGGTCTTGCCGGCGATCTCCTTTGCCTTCCTCGTCACGTGCATCATCAAGGCCCGCGCGCTGTCGCCCGCCCGCGCGCAGAACTTCGCGACGGTGATCGTGAGCCGATGACCTCGCCGGCGGTGGCCTGGAGCGTCCACACCGACGTCGGCCGCAAGCGAGAGCGCAACGAGGACGCGGCCGGCGGCGACCTCCAGCAGGACGCCGCCACCGGCGAGCCGCGGGGCGTCTTCGTCGTGTGCGACGGGATGGGCGGCCACGCCGGCGGCCAGGAGGCCAGCGCGCTCGCGGTGAGCGTGTTGCGCGAGCAGCTCGCCTGGGCGCTGCAGGCGCCGTGGCCGGAGGCGGCCGAGCTGAGCGGTCGGGTGGAGGCCGCCCTGCGCGAGGCTCACGTGACCATCGCCGGCCGCAACGACGCGGTCGACGCCTCCGGGCGCGACCGCGCTGGAACGACGGCCGTCCTGTTGCTCCTGGCCGGGACGCGGGCATACGTGGCGCACGTGGGCGATAGCCGCGCGTACCTCGTGACCGGCGGCGAGACCGTGCAGCTCACCGCAGACCACAACGTGGCCACGCGCGAGACCAACCGCGGGGAACCGCTGGACCAGGCGTGGGCCCGGGCGGACGCTCGCCAGCTCACCCAGGCCCTCGGGCCCATTGCCGCGGAGCACCTCAAGCCGACCGTGACCGCGGTGGCCGTCCAGCAGGACACGCTGTTCCTGCTGTGCACCGACGGCGTCAGCGACGGCGGTTTCGTGGAGGCGCACGAGGCCGAGCTCCTGCGTCCGCTGCTCGATCCCGCGAAGGATCTGGAGACGGGCTGTCGCACGCTGGTGGCCCGGGCGGGGACGGCCAACGGCCACGACAACCTGACCGCGCTGCTCGTCCGCATCGGTGGCCTCGGCACCGAGGCTCGAGAGCGCACGACCGACCCTGGCCCCGAGGCCGTCACCCGCCAGGCTCCGGAGCCACCGCCCACCGGCTGGCTCGGCCGCCTGGGATTCGGCAAGCGCTCGTGACCGACGCCTGGCAGCCACTGCCGACCGGGACGGTGCTCCGAGCGCGCTACGAGATCCTCTCGCTCCTGGGCAAGGGCGGATTCGGGGCGACCTATCGGGCCCACGACCGCGGGCGCGGCAACATCGAGTGCGTCGTCAAGGAGCTCCTGCCCAAGCACGGCGACAACCCCGACGTGCGCCGGCTGTTCGAGCGCGAGGCCCGCGTGCTGGAGGGACTGCGCTACCCCGGGATCCCGACCCTGCACGCCTACTTCTCGATCAGCGAGCGGCACTACCTCGTGCAGGACCTCGTCGACGGGCAAACGCTGGACGATGAGCTGCGTCGTCGCGGCAAGCTCCCGGAGGGCGAGGTCGTCGACATCCTCGAGCAGGTCCTGGCCATCCTCGCCCACCTGCACAGCCTCCGGCCGCCGGTGATCCATCGCGACATCAAGCCGGCGAACCTCATGCGCGACGCCGACGGTCGCGTGGCGCTGCTCGACTTCGGCGCGGTGAAGGAGGTGATCGGGCAGACCGGCACCTCGGGGCCGGAGGCGATGAGCACCTCGCCGGCCAGCGTGGTCGTCTACAGCGCGGGCTATGCGCCGCCCGAGCAGCTCCGGGGGGCGGTGGCCCCGGCCAGCGACCTGTACGCGCTCGGCGCGACGGCCCTGCACCTGCTGTCTGGACGGACTCCCGATCGCTGGTACGACCCGCTGTCGGGCGAGTGGCGGTTTCGCGGCCACCTCCCGATGAGCGCGCGTCTCGAAACGGTGCTGAGCCGTCTGCTCGAGGACCAGCTGTCCCGGCGATTCCGGAGCGCGAAGGACGTGCTGGCGGCGTTGCGGGTCCCCGACACCAGCGGCGCCACCGAGCTGCAGGCCCCCGCGCTGCCGGTCGGCGCCATCCTGGGCGAGCGTTACGTGATCGAGGGTCTCCTGGACCGCCGACCCGACGAGACCACGTATCGCGCGCACGACCGCGAGGCGCTCAAGCGGCGGTCGGTCGTCCACGCGCTGCTGGCCCCGGCGGGCGTGGGGACCGAGGCCCGTGCGGCCTTCGACCGTGAGGGACGGGCCGTCTCGGCGCTGGTGCATCGCGCCCTGCCACGCGTCGGCGCCTTCTTCGAGGAGGGCGGGACGTTCTATGCGATCGAGGAGGCGATCGAGGGAACGACGCTGGCCGAGGAGGTTCGGATGACCGGCGTCCTGTCCCAGGGGGCGACGGTCGGAGTGCTCACGGACGTGCTCGACGTCCTCGCCCATCTGCACCGGCAGTCGCCCCCGGTCGTTCACCGTGGTATTCACCCCTCGCGTCTCGTGCGAGGGGTCGGCGGCCACGTCTTCGTGACGGGATTCGGCGGTTTCCGGGCGGCGGTGCTGGGGCCGGCGCGCGCGATGGGCTCCGTGCCCGGCGCGGCCGCCTACCGGGCGCCCGGGTGGGATACGCGACCGCCCGAACCGGCCGACGACCTCTACGCGCTCGGCGCCACCGGCGTGTACCTGTTGACGGGCCGCCCGCCCGGCGAGGCGGATGCCGCGGGCCGCCGCTCGATCGGCCTCGACGGCGTCGCTAACCTCGATGCGCGCCTGCGCACGTTCCTGGAGGCTCTGCTCGCGCCGCTGGCCGAGGCCCGGCCGGCCAGCGCTCGCGAGGCCGCCGCCGACCTCGAGCGCCTCGGGCTACGCGAGGAGGCCGGGCGCGAGCAGGCGATCGACGACAAGCGAGGCCAGAAGCGCGACCATCGCGTCTCCCCGTGGGATGGCTGGCTGCCGGGGGGAATCTCGAAGAAGGCGGCGATCGGTGTCGCCGTGGCCGCCGTCATCGGGATCGGCTGGTGGTACAAGCCCGATCCTCCCCGGCCGTTGCCCGCGCCGGTCCCGACGCCGATTCCGGCACCCGTTCCGGCGCCGGTGCCGACGCCCGCGCCTGTCCCGACCCCGATTCCCACGCCGGTGCCGACGCCGATCCCGGGGCCGATTCCCCCGTCGCCGGGCCGGGTGCTGTACTCCAACGACCTCTGGAACGAGCGGACCTTCCGGGCCGGTCAGAACGGCGGATGCTCGTGGGGATATGCCGACGGCGGCTTCGTGCTCGGCAACCTGCAGGCGACGGGCTGGTGCTACTACGACGCCGGCACCGTCGAGTACGACAGCGCCGTCCGCATCGAGGTCACCTCGCACCTGCGGACCGGTCCCCAGGACTTCGGGTTCGGGCTCAAGTTCGGCCAGGGCAGCAACGGCGACTACTATTACTTCCAGATCTCCGCCAACGGCGGCCACAAGCTCACTCACTTCCGTGCGACCTCGGCGGATCGTCGGAATGGCCAGCTCACGGATCTCTACGCGTGGACCAACGACAACGTCGTGCGACGCGGCTACGGATCGGCGAACCGGCTGTCGGTCGAGATCCAGGGCACGACAATCCGCACCGTCCTCAACGGGCGTCGTGTCGGGTCGGCCCAGGCGCCCGGCGACGTCCGCGGTCGTATCGGCTTCGTGGTCATGCGGCAAAAAATGGAAGCCGTCTACAAGGACCTCCGGGTGCTCTCGTTGCCGTGACGCGCACCTCCTGGCTGGGCACGTCGCGGCCTGACTAGAAGCGCGGTCTCTCGGAACTTTCCAGGCCGGGCCCGGTCTTACTCGCGAGAAACGCCACCACCCATGCGAGGGAATCCAATGAACCGTCTGGCGCTCGTGCTCGGTCTCCTCCTGCTCGGGATTCCGCACACCGCACTCGCCCAGTCCAACGCCCAGGACGAGCTGAACCGCGCCAAGGCCGCGCTGCACGGCGGGCGATACGCCGACGCGAAGGCCGGCTTCGAGCGGCTGGCCCAGGCCGGCAACCCGGACGCCCAGTTCTACCTCGGTCGGATGGCGGCCGGCGGGATGGGCGGTCCGAAGGACCTCGCCGCGGCCATCGCGTGGTTCCGGCAGGCCGCCCAGCAGGGCCACGTCGAGGCGCAGGCCCGGATGGGCGCGCACTACTTCCAGGGCAACGGCGTCCCTCAGAGCTACCCGGAGGCCGCGCGCTGGTCGCGGCTGGCCGCGGACCAGGGGCACGGCGGGGCCGCCTACAACCTGGCCAAGCTGTACCACAAGGGCGGGGAGGGCCTCGCGGCCGACCCCGCCGAGGCGGAGAAGTGGGGCAAGATCGCCATGGCCAAGGGGTTCCCCAATCCCTTCAAGGACGCCCCGGCCGGGCCGAAGCACACCGAGGAGGCGGTGGCCATCTTCAAGGAGGGCCACCGGCTCTACAAGGCCGGCGACATCGCCGGGGCCACCGAGGCCTTCCGGCGCTGCGCCAACATGGGCGACGCCGCCTGCCAGTGGCAGTTCGGCTGGCACTACGACGTGGGCAAGGGCGTGCCTCGCAACGACGCCGAGGCCGTCCGCTGGTACCGCGCCGCCGCCGAGCAGAATCACCGCGTCGCCCAGTACAACCTCGGCAACATGTATCAGCTCGGGCGCGGCGTGCCGAAGAGCTGTCGTACCGCCGTCGAGTGGTACGCGCGCTCCTCCATGAACAACTATCCGCCCGGGCTCTACGGGCTGGGGCGCATGTACCAGTTCGGCTTCGCGGTGAAGGAGGACCGGCGCCAAGGCGCACGCGCTCTATCGCCAGGCGGCCGCCCTCGGCGACCACAAGGCGCGCGAGGCGCTGGCCACCTTCAACAACTTCGTCTGGCCCGACCAGCGCTCCCGCGACATCTACCTGAGCCGCGTCGAGCACTACTTCGGCACCATCAACGGGTGCCAGGCCACGGCCAACGTGACCCGGGCGCCGGTGACCTGCCTGGTGCCCGTCATCGACTGGAACCCGAAGACCTGGGAGGGTTGCTAGTGCGCGCTCGTCCCCTTCTCCTCACGGTCGTGCTCGCGTTGGCCGCGATGTCCTCCACCGCCGACGCGCAGCGTTCCGACAGCCGCGTGTGGTGGGAGGAGAAGCGCAAGGCCTATCCGCAGTGCAACGCGCTGACCAATGAGCACGAGCGCCTCACCGATGAGCTGGAGCGCATCTCCGAGCAGGCTCGCTACGCGAAGGAACCCCAGCGCAAACAGTTCGTGGACAAGATGAATGCGACGGCCAAGCAGCGCACCGCCGTGCAGGACAAGCTGTTCGCCTGCATCCGGGCAAGCGGCGGCAAGCCGAACACGGCGGACAGTGGCCAGAAGCGGCCGCCCTTGCAGGGCAAGGTCGAGGAGAGCGAGACCCCGCAGAAGACCCCCGATCGATCCCCCGCCCGGCGATACGAGCTATCCCGGTCCCTACCCAGGTCCAAAGAAGCCCGGCGTCGTCGTGATACCCGAGCGACCCATCTCACCGCCCGGCGGCCCTGGCGGTATCGAAGGGTCCGGGTGACCCGGGCGAGACGCCACCGGAACGCCGGCCGTCCGCGCCGCGTACCCCGCCGCGACGGCCCCCCCGCACATCCCCGGGGAAGTCCGCGAGGCGCCCACGCCGACCCGCGATGGCCAGTCCCTCGAGCGGGGGCTCCGCAAGGGATTCGGCGAATGTGGGCAGGCGTTCCGCAATCTCGGGCTGGCGGCGCTCGCGCCCGTGCATCCGCAGTTCATCCTCGAGAACCGCAACTACGTCGAGGCCGCGAAGTATCTCGGCGTGCAGTCGAGCGACCAGGGGCTGCGCTTCCTCTTCAACGAGATCACCGCCCCCACCGTGCGGGGTGGGCTCACCTGGGAGGAATCCTGCGACAAGAATGTCGGGGACGAGGAGGCGGGCCTCCGCATCGCGCGGCGGCTCTGCTTCTGGGGCCTGCCGAATCCCACCTACAAGGCGCTCAAGGGGGCTCGGCCGAAGCCGCGGCCGCAGCCGGGCCTGCCGGGGTCGCCCACGAACCCGCTCACCGAAGCCGAGGTCGTGCAGGTGCTGAAAAAAAGCAAGGAAGTGCAGCCGCCCGGGCAGAGGTCGATCGGAACCTGAGCGGGCAAACCATCGCGCTCCCGCGCCCGGACCGCGGCTTCAACCTCGGGACCGTCACGCTCGGCGAGCGCGCTCGGCGAGGGCGCGCTCAAGGACGTCTATGCCATCGAAGGTCGGCCCGGGCTCACGCTGCAGCTCGTGCACCATCTCAAGGACGCGGCACCGTCCGTGGCGGCGCGAGATGAAAGGCTACGACCTGATCAAGGGCGACATCGCGACACCGACCGTCCACGCCTATCGCGGGGCGGCCGGCGGCCTGTCGTACATGATCAAGGACCGACTCCCGACCGACGCGTTCTTCACCGAGCTGAAGCCCGAGCTGCTGGCCGGCATTGGAGAGACGCAGGGCAAGCTTGTCGGGGGCAATCGGGTCTGGGTCGACGGACACGCTGAAGAATCACTACATCGCGGGCGAACGCCCGGGGCGCCCCGTCATCGGTATCCATGATACTGACATGATCACGCTCGCCACTGATCCCGCGATCGCGCCGGAGATGTCACGACTCCTTCCGCTGTTCCAGAAGAGAAGGGCCGTCGGGTTGCAGCAACTGTGCACGTTCAACAAGGACGCGCAGGCCGGGACGCTCGATGGGCCCGCCTTCATGCGGGAGACCTGGCGCCTGCGCTATGAGACGGCGGCGCCGTTCTGAGCCTCGGCACCGTGTCCGTGTCAGCGTGCGTCCCAAACCCCAAGATCCGGGAGGACTAGCAGTGAAGACGATGATCAGGGTGGTGATCGCGGTGGCCGCGTTGCTTCTCGGCACGTCGGCGACGGAGGCGCAGCGGGGGCCCACGACGGCCCCGACCGGCGACGTGCTGTCGTCGTCGAGCAATTGCCAGGTCGTGCATCAGGAGGCGGTTGCTCAGATCAACGCCCAGCACAGTCAGGACTGGCCCGCGTGCCGCGGCGCGTCGACCTGCCTCCGGGCCGCGAACGCCAAGAAGGCCGACGCGCTCAAGGCGGAGGGGGAGAAGCTGCGACTCTGTCAGGCCAGCCGCACCGCGGAGCCGCCGGTGGTGCTGCGACCACTTCCCATTCCCACCGTTGCCCCGGGGTTCAAGCCCGGTCGCCCGGGCACGTGGAAGCCCCAGGACGTGACCTGGAATGGGAAGAAATGGGCCGTGTATACGGACCCCAAGGGACAGCCGTGGAGGTTCGCGACACGGTTCGTCGATGACTCCCCCGCCGCCACCACATGGGTCCTTCATCGAAACACGGTCAAGCCCGACGGCACCCACCTAGGACAGAAGGTGCCGACGGCGTCCTATAAGCGGGAGGAATACAACGGCGAGGGCCGGCTGACATCGATGACTACGGAGAAGCCCGGCTACCAGGTGGACAACTTCCCGTATGCGCGCTGACGCACTTTCGCGTGCCATGGTTGAGTGAGCTCGGCGGTCCCTTGACGCCCCCGGCGGGGGATGGTACTTGCCGGGGGTGCTCGAGGGGCGCGGCGTCAGCGTGCGATTCGGGGGTCTCGCAGCCCTCAGCGCCGTGGACGTCCGGGTCGGGGCCGGTGAGATCGTCGGCCTTATCGGCCCCAACGGCGCCGGCAAGACCACGCTGTTCAACGCGATCAGCGGACTGATCCCGCCGACGGCCGGCACCATCCGCCTGGACGGCCGCGACGTGACCGGACTGGCGCCCCATCGGATCGCCCGCCTGGGGATCGGGCGGACGTTCCAGTCGCCCCGGCTGTTTCCGTACCTGACCATCCAGCAGCACGTCGAGCTGAGCGCCCGGTTCCGGCCGCGGGCCGCGGCCTCGCTGCGCACGCGGCAGGGCGACGAGGCCGAGGCGATGCGCGCCCTCGAGCTCGTGCGGCTGGAGCATCGCGCGGGCTTTCCGGCCACGCGCGAGCCCACCGGTCGGCGCAAGCTGGTGGAGCTGGCCATGGTGCTGGCGGCCCGCCCGCGCGTCCTGCTGCTCGACGAGCTGATGGCCGGACTCAATCCCGGCGAGGTGCAGTTCGCCATGCGGCTGATCCGGCGCATCCGCGACGAGCGCGGCGCCGCCGTCTTCTGGGTGGAGCACGTCATGGAGGCGATCATGGGCGTCGCCGACCGCGTCGTCGTGCTGCACCACGGCGAGAAGATCGCCGAGGGGCCTCCCGCCGCCGTCGCCGAGGACCCGCGCGTGCTCGACGCTTACCTGGGGGAGCGCGTCGCCTGAGCGACGGGCCAGGCGCGGGCGCGCTCCTCGAGGTCGACCGGGTCCAGGCCGAGTACCGGGACATTCCGGTCATCTGGGAGGTCTCGCTCGGCGTGAGGGCGGGAGAGATCGTCGCGCTGGTAGGCGGCAACGGCGCCGGCAAGACGACGCTCCTGCGCGTATTCTCGGGGCTGCGCGAGGGATTCCTGCGAGTCACGCGCGGCGCCGTGCGCTTCCGCGGCGAGGGGCTCACGGGCCTCGACCCGGCCCAGATCGTCACCCGCGGCATCGCGCACGTGCCCGAGGGCCGGCACCTGTTCCCGGGGCTCACGGTGCGCGAGAACCTGCGACTGGGCGGCTACCTGCTGCCCTCGCGCGGACAGGCTCGCGAGGCGCTCGAGCAGGTGCTGGAGATGCTGCCGTTCCTGCGCGAGCGGCCGCGGCAGCTGGCCGGCACGCTGTCGGGCGGCGAGCAGCAGCTGCTGGCCATCGGACGGGCGCTGATGCAGCGGCCGCGGCTGCTGATGCTCGACGAGCCGTCGGTCGGCCTGGCCCCGCGCATGGTCGCGGTCGTCTTCGAGCTGGTGGCCAAGATCCGTGCGGCCGGTGTCAGCGTGCTGCTGGTCGAGCAGAACGTCCGCCAGGCACTCGGGCTGGCCGACCGCGGCTACGTGCTGGAGAACGGGCGCATCGTGCTGGAAGGACCGGGGGCCGACTTGATCGAGCACCCGAGAGTGAAGCGGGCCTACCTCGGACTGTGAGTTCAAAGGAGAACGTCATGGGCACAACGATCGGACGCAGGAGCTTCTTGAAGATCGCCGGCGGCACCGCGGCGGCCGCGTGGCTGCCGCGAAACGCCGGCGCCCAGTCGCCGATCCGCGTCGGCTTCACGCTCTCGGCCACCGGCCCCTACGCGGTCGGGGCGGGGATCACCCAGCGCCCCAACTACGACCTCTGGCTCGATCAGGTCAACGCCAAGGGCGGGCTGGCGGTCGCGGGGCAGGGCAAGCGACCGATCCAGTTCGTCGAGCACGACGACCGCAGCGAGATCGAGACCGCGGTCCGGCTCTACGAAAAGATGGCGACGGACGACAAGGTCGATCTCCTGCTCCCGCCCTGGGGAACCGCGATGAACTTCGCCGTGGCCCCGGTGGCCAACAAGGCCGGCTATCCGCTGATCGGTCCCACGGTCGGTTCCCTGAAGCTGAAGGACCTGAACCTGCCGTACTTCTACGCGGTGCTCGCCCAGCCCGACGCCATGATGCTGTCGCTGGCCAACTTCCTCAAGGACGTCAAGCGCCAGCAGAAGCTCAACAAGGTCGCCGTCATCTACGTGAACGACCTCTTCGGCATCGAGCACCACACCGCGCTGATGCCGCTGCTGAAAGAAGGGGCCTTCGAGGTGGTCGAGGAGAAGAGCTATCCGCTCGGCGTGAAGGACCTGACCGACGTGCTCAAGGGCATCAAGGCCAAGGGGGCCGAGATCCTCGTCGGTCTCACGTATCCGCCCGACACCATCCTGGCCACGACGCAGGCGAAGGCGGTCGACTTCAACCCGCCGATCTTCTACACCGCGGTGGGCACGGCGTTCCCGTTCTACCGCGACCGGTTCAAGGGCTCGGCCGAGGGCGTGATGGGCGTGGGGGCCTGGAACCCCAAGGTGAGCTTTCCCGGCGCCAAGGCGTACTTCGATGCCCACGTGGCCAAGACCAAGAAGGAGCCCGACCGCTGGGCCAGCGCCTTCGCCTACGCGACCCTGCAGATCCTGGAGGAGAGCGTCGGCAAGGTCGGGCTCGATCGCGCCAAGATCAAGGCGCACCTCGACGCCACCGAGTTCACGACCGTGGCGGGGCCCATCAAGTTCGCCAAGGGCGTCAACACGGCCACGCCGGGCATGGTGGGGCAGTGGCAGAAGGGCGAGTTCGAGGTGGTGTGGCCGCCCGAGCGGGCCACGTCGAAGGCGGCCGTGCCCAAGCCGAACTGGGAGTAGCGGGGCGGCGTGAACCTGGCGCTGCTGCTCGACGTGGCGGCGGGAGGCCTCCTGCTCGGAGGCCTCTACGCCCTCATCGCGGTGGGCCTGAATCTGCAGTACGGGCTCATGCGCGTGCTGAACGTCGCCCACGGCGAGTTCCTGATGCTGGGCGGCTACGTGACGTACCTGCTGCACGTGAACATGGGCATGGACCCGCTGCTCTCCCTCGTGGTGAGCGCGCCGGCTGTCTTCGCGCTCGGCGTCGCCGTGCACACGCTCCTCTACCGCCGTCTGCTTCGGCAGGAGCGCACGCGGGAGGAGCTGGAGGCCAACTCGCTGCTGATCTCCTTCGGCCTGCTGTTCATCCTCCAGAACGGCGCGCTGCTGATCTTCAGCGCCGACATGCGCGGCTATCAGTACCTCGACCGGCCGCTGCGCCTGCTCGGCACCGTCTTCCCGACCAACCGGGTCGTCGCCTTCGCGACGGCCGCCGCCGTCACCGCGCTGCTGTTCCTGTTCCTGCGCCGCACGCTGACCGGCACCGCCGTGCGCGCGCTGATGCAGGACCCCGTCGGCGCGCGGCTCATCGGCGTGCGGGTGCCGCGCATCCACGCGCTCTGCTTCGGCCTCGGGGCCGGGCTGGCCGCGGTCAGTGGCTCGCTGCTCAGCATGCTGTTCGAGCTCACGCCGTTCGTGGGGCTGCCTTACACCATCACCGCGCTCGTCGTCATCATCCTGGGCGGCCTCGGCAGCGTCGGGGGCAGCCTGCTCGGGGGCCTCCTCCTCGGCGTGATCGAGGCGCTCGGCGTCTACTTCACGGCGCCCGACCTGCGCATGGTGATCAGCTACGGCGTGCTGGCCCTGGTGCTCGTGCTGCGGCCCTACGGCCTCTTCAACTCGATGGCCCGTCGGCCCGGTCAGGCCGAGGGGGCGTAGCGAGCGATGGCCCCGCGGGGAGGGCCGGCCTGGCTACAGCACCGGATGCGGCGCGGGCTTCGCGGCCGGCGCGCGTGGGTCTGGGCGGCCGTCCTGCTGGCGGCGCTGGTCGTCTTTCCCCTGGTGGCGCCGGCGTACCAGGTCGCGCTCGGCCTGGCCCTGCTGGCCGACGTGGCGCTGGCCTCGGCGTGGACGCTCTTCTCGGGGCCGACGCGCTATCTCTCGCTGGCCGCCGCCGCGTTTTACGGGGTGGGCGCCTACGTCACCGCGCTGGTCGGCGCCCGGGCGGCGTGGCCCCTGCCGATCGTGGCCGGCGCCGCCGCCGGCGCGCTGCTCTCGCTGCCGGTGGGGCTGCTGGCCCTCCGCCTGCGCGGGCCGTACTTCGCCATCTTCACCTTCGGCCTCAGCGAGCTGGTGCGCCACACGGTGATCTACTACGAGTCCAACGTGACCGGCACGGTCGGGCGCGTGCTCGTGCTGGCGGTCGAGCGGCGGACGATCTACTGGGGCCTGCTCGTCATCGCCGCGCTCTCGGTGGCGACGGCGATCCTCGTACGCCGCTCGCGCTGGGGCCTCGCCCTGACGGCGATCGGCGGGGACGAGGAGCGCGCGGAGGTGCTGGGCGTGCGGCCGGTCGGGGTGAAGGTCGCGGTCTTCGCGCTCTCGGCGGCGCTGATGGGCGCGACCGGTGCCGCCATCGCGCCGCGCTGGACGTACATCGACCCCCAGGTCGCCTTCAATCCGCTGATCTCGTTCCAGGTCATCATCATGGCTCTGCTCGGCGGCGTGGGTCGGCCGGCCGGGCCGGTGGTGGGCGCGCTCGTCCTCGGGTTGCTGACCGAGGTGTTCCTGCTGCAGTTCCGCTACGTCTACATGATCGTTCTCGGCGCCGTCCTCATCCTCGTCGTGCTCGGCCTGCCCCACGGCATCATGGGCTGGCGGGCGGAGGCGCGGACCGAGGAGCTCGTCCGACGCCTGCGCTGGGCCATCGCGCGGCGGATTCCCCGGAGGTTTGCGATGCGTGGACAGTACCAGCTCTTCGTCAACGGCGAGTGGCAGGACGCCCCGGGCGGCCGCACCTTCCCCGACGTCAACCCCGCCACCGGCGAGACCTTCACGCGCATCCCCGCCGCCGACGCCGAGACGGCCCGGCGGGCGGTGGAGGCCGCCGCGCGGGCGCGCACCGAGTGGGGCGAGCTGTCGCCTACGGTGCGGGCCGGCATCGTGCTGAAGGCCGCGCAGATCTGGGAGCGCCGCCGCGAGGACCTGGAACGGATGCTGACGACCGAGACCGGCGCCGTGCGCGCCAAGGCCGGCTTCGAGGTGGGCTACTGCGTGGACCTGATCCGCCAGGCCGCCTCGTTGCCGTACCAGGCCAGCGGCGAGGTGGCGCCCTCCAACGTGGCCGGCAAGATCAACTACTTCATGCGCAAGCCGGTCGGCGTCGTGTCGGTCATCTCGCCGTGGAACTTTCCCTACATCCTCACGCTGCGCGCGGTCGCGCCGGCGCTGGCCCTCGGCAACACCGTCGTGCTCAAGCCATCCGAGGAGACGCCGCTGGCCGGTGGCCTGCTGGTGGCCGAGGTCTTCGAGGAGGCTGGTGTGCCGCCTGGCGTCCTCAACGTGATCACCTGCGCTACGGAGCGAGGTCGCCGAGGTGGGCGATGTCATGGTCACGCACCCGGCCGTGGGCGTCATCAGCTTCACCGGCTCCACGGCGACAGGGCGCGGGCTGGCCGAGAAGGCGGGACGTCACCTGAAGCGCATCGTGCTGGAGCTGGGGGGCAAGAGTCCGATCATCGTGCTCGAGGACGCCGACCTCGACCTCGCCGTGAGCGCCGCCGCCTTCGGCGGCTTCTTCCACCAGGGGCAGATCTGCATGGCCGCCACCCGGATCATCGTGGAGCATTCGCTGGCCGGCGCGCTCGCCTCGCAGCTCGTGGACAAGCTCGCCACGCTGAAGATGGGCGATCCGAGCGATCCGGAGACGGCCATCGGGCCCATCACCAGCCCGACCCAGCTCGAGAAGATCCGGGCTCACGTGGACGACGCGGTGGCCAAGGGGGCCAAGGTGCTGACGGGCGGGCGCAGCCGTGGACCGTATTTCGAGCCGACCCTGCTGACCGGAGTGACGCCCGACATGCGGTGCTACCACGAGGAGACCTTCGGACCGGTGGTGACGCTGACGCCGGTGAAGAACGCCGACGAGGCCGTGCGCCTCGCCAACGACACCAGCTACGGGTTATCGGCCGCGATCATCACCGGCGATCCGGAGCGGGGGATGGCCCTGGCCGAGCGGATCCAGTCGGGGATCGTGCACGTGAACGACTCCACCGTGCACGACGAGCCGCACGCGCCCTTCGGCGGAATCAAGGGCTCGGGGTTGGGCCGGCACGGGGGGCGCGCGGCCATCGAAGCCTTCACGGAGATTCGCTGGGTCAGCCTGCAGACGGAACGGCGGCACTACCCCTTCGACCGCTGATCGCGGTCGAACGCTATTCGTCGTCCGTCGCCTGCTGCCGGCGCATGGCCTTGCGACGCTTGCGGCGTGCCTGGGCCTGCTTCCGCTTGCGCTTCACCGAAGGCTTCTCGTAGTGGGCGCGGCGCTTCATTTCCTGGAAGAGGCCCTCTTTCTGCATCCGCTTCTTGAGGGCCTTGAGCGCCGCCTCTATCTGGTTCTCGACGACTTCAATTCTCATGAGGCCGCCTAGGTTGACATACTTCAGGGGCGATTCCCAGCGATTTTCGCCCCGCCGCCGGTCCCCGGCCCGGCAGCCCCCGGGGGCCCCATCTCCCGGAATCTGCTATCCTCTCCCGCCGTGAGCTCAGGACTCGAAGACCGCTTCCAGACGCTGCACGAGATCGTGAAATGCGCCCGCGCCACCCTGGCCCCCGGCCCCTGGGACTACCTGGTCGGCGCCACCGAGACGGAGACGACCCTGCGCCGTAACCGGCTGGCCATCGACTCGCTGGCCTTCCGGCCCCGGGTGCTCCGGGACGTCTCCAAGGTCGACGCCACGTCGAGCTTCCTCGGCAAGCCGGTCCGCATCCCGGTGATGATGGCGCCGATCGGCTCGATCGAGAGCTTCACGCCGGGTGGGGGGGCCACCGCCGCCCAGGCCTCGGCGGAGTTCGGCGTGCCCCAGATGCTGTCCTCGGTCTGCAACCCCGGCCTCGAGGCCGTGGCCAAGGCCGCCGACAACTTCCGGATCTTCCAGCTCTACGTCCGGGGCGACGACGCCTTCATCGACGACCACGTGCGGCGGGCGGTGGCCAACGGCTACACCGGCTTCTGCCTGACCGTCGACACCGCCTCCTACAGCCGGCGCGAGCGCGACCTGGCCCGGCGCTTCGTCAAGCCGTGGCGGGCGCGGGCGACCGGGTTCGACTTCCAGGCCGGCCTCAGCTGGACCCAGGTCAAGCGCTTCAAGGACGCCTGGCCGCAGGTCCCGCTGATCCTCAAGGGCATCGCCACCGCCGAGGACGCCACGCTGGCCTGCGAGCACGGGGTGGAGGTCGTGTACGTCTCCAACCACGGCGGGCGGCAGCTCGACCAGGGCCGGGGCTCGCTCGACGTGCTCCCCGAGGTCGTGAAGGCGGTGGGTGGTCGCGCGAAGATCATCGTGGACGGCTGCTTCCAGCGCGGCACCGACGTGGTCAAGGCCATCGCGCTCGGCGCCGACCTCGTGGGCATGGGGCGCATGCCGTGCTTCGGCCTGGCCGCCGCCGGCGCGGCTGGCTGCGTGCGCATGCTGGAGCTGATGGAAGACGAGATCCGCATCGCGCTGGCCCTGCTGGGTGTCGATCGGCTCGGGGCGCTCGACCCCTCGTACGTGCACGCGGCCCCGCCGGTGACGCTGCCCCACGTGTTCAGCGCGTTTCCGCTGCTCGACGGGCCGGATTACTGAGTTTGGAGGGAGCGAGCGACGCTCCCCCCAAGCCCCCCACCGCTCCGGTAGGGTGAGGCGAGTCCCATCGCGCGCTGACAAATGCTGGGAATTTTGATGATGGGAGTGGTGCGTGGGTGCGGGGCTGGGGCGGCGGTGAAGAGGAGTGGGAGGGAGTAGGGAAGCGGGAGGGGAGTAGGGAAGCGGAGTGGGAGAGGGAGAGAGATGGGCGCGAGGGGGGAAGCGTGAGCGGTAGGAGTGAGAGTGGGGAGAGGGTGTTCGAGAAGAAAGACGGGTGTGATCTGTGTCGGGCGGCGAAGATCACGCCTTGGTTTCATGAGGACGACGTGTGCTGGGTCGCGGAGTGTGAGATTTGCGAGACGCCGATGGTCGTGTGGCGATTCCATGGGACCCAGCCGCCCGACGATCATCTGCGGCACATGCAGGCCAAGCTGCGGGAGGTGGCGACCGAGCGGGTGGGCGAGTTCTGGGTCGACGACCACATGCGCAACATTCCGGATCACTTCCACGCCCATGCCCGTCCCAAGGGCGGCTTTTTCGGGCGCTGAGCGCCGGCGGGTTGCGGGCCCCCGCCCGCCGTGCTAATGCAATCGCACCATGAGCGTCTTCCACTTCGAGCTCCGTAGCCTGCCGCCGGAGGCCGAGGCCTTCCGCGAGGAGGTCCGGGCGTTCCTGCGTCAGGCGCTGGGCGAGCGGCCCTCGGTGCGACGGGCGCGGTCGTGGGGCGGCTTCGATCCGGCGTTCAGTCGTCAGCTCGGCGCGCGGGGCTGGATCGGGCTCACGTGGCCCAAGCGCTACGGCGGCCAGGAGCGCTCGTTCCTGGAGCGCTACGTGCTCCTGGAGGAGCTGCTGGCGGCGGGCGCACCGGCCGGCGCCCACTGGGTGGCCGAGCGCCAGAGCGGCCCGCTGCTGCTGCGCTTCGGCACCGAGGCCCAGCGCGAGCGCTTCCTGCCGGCCATCGCGCGTGGCGAGCTGTCGTTCGCCATCGGCATGAGTGAGCCGGACTCCGGCTCCGACCTGGCGTCCATCCGCACGCGGGCCGTGCCCAGGGACGGCGGCTACGTCGTCAACGGCACCAAGGTGTGGACCAGCAACGCCCACCGCAGCCAGTACGCGATCGCGCTGTTCCGCACCGCCGTCGTGCCCGACAAGAAGCACGAGGGGCTCTCGCAGTTCCTCGTCGATCTGAAATCGCCGGGCATCACGATCCGGCCGATCATCAACCTGGCCGGCTCGCACGACTTCAACGAGGTCGTCTTCCAGGACGCCTTCGTGCCGGACGACATGCGGGTGGGCGGCGAGGGCGACGGCTGGAAGCAGGTCACTACCGAGCTGGCCTACGAGCGCAGCGGGCCCGAGCGGTACCTGTCGAGCGTCGCGCTGGTCTTCGAGCTGATCCGCGCCGCCGGCACCTCGCCCGATCCGCGGGCGGCCGAGGTCATCGGGCGACTGGTGGCGCATCTCGCCACGCTGCGCCAGATGTCGCTGTCCGTGGCCGGCATGCTGCAGGCCGGACAGAATCCCAACCTGGAGGCCGCGGTCGTCAAGGACGTCGGCACCACGTTCGAGCAGTCGATTCCCGAGATCGTCCACGCGCTGCTCGACCTCGAGCCGACGATCGACACCGGCACCGACCTGCAGCAGACGCTCGGCTACCTCGTACAGCGCGCCCCGTCCTTCTCGCTCCGCGGCGGAACGCGCGAGGTCCTGCGCGGCATCATCGCCCGCGGCCTGGGCTTGCGATGACATCGGAGCCACGCGGGCCTCGATCAGGCCACCCGCGCCTCGAGCCGGCCTCACGGGGCCCGCTACAATGAGCGAGCTCGGCGCGCTGCTGGGGCCGACGGTCACCCGGCTCTTTACGGACCTCGTCACCAAGGAGTCGATCGAGGCGGCCGAGAAGGGCGCCTGGCCCGACAAGCTCTGGCGCGCGCTGGAGGAGGGCGGCCTCACGCTGCCGCTGGTGCCGGAGTCGGCGGGCGGCGCGGGTGGCACCTGGTCCGACGCCCATGTGGTCGTGCGCGCGGCCGGCAAGCACGCCGCGCCGGTGCCGCTGGCGGAGACGATCGTGGCCGGCTGGCTGCTGGGCCAGGCGGGGCTGGAGGTGCCGCTTGGACCGCTGACGCTGG
Source organism: uncultured Candidatus Rokubacteria bacterium (assembly GCA_963734175.1). GTDB lineage: Bacteria > Methylomirabilota > Methylomirabilia > Rokubacteriales > CSP1-6 > AR5. Next base: position 576,609 of record CAVTGC010000006.1, on the reverse strand, counting down.
CGCCGGTGCGAGACGGCGAACGGCTGACGCTGGCGCGCGCGGGCGGATCGTGGCGCCTGAGCGGCACCGTCAGCGGCGTGCCGTGGGGCGCGGCCGCGGGCCATGCGGTCGTCGCCGCCGAGGCCGAGGGCGCCACGCTGATCGCGCTGGTGCGCCAGGGGTCGGGCCGGGTCACCGCCGATCGCAACCTGGCCCTCGAGCCGCGCGATACCCTGGTCTTCGACGGCGCGCCGGTGGTGGCCGCGGCACCGGCCGCCGGCGTGGACGCCGACGCCGTCATCGTCTACGGCGCGATGATCCGCGCCGCCCAGATGGCGGGCGCGCTCGAGTCGCTGCTCGAGCAGTCGGTGCGCTACGTGACCGAGCGCAAGCAGTTCGGCCGGCCCATCGGCAGCTTCCAGGCGATCCAGCACAACCTGGCCATCGTGGCCGGTCACGTGGCCGCCTCCGGCATCGCCGCCGACAACGCATTCCGCGCCGCCGACCGCGGCTACCCCGACTTCGAGGTCGCCGTGGCCAAGGTGCGCGCCGGCGAGGCGGCCGGCATCGGTGCCGGCCTCGCCCACCAGGCTCACGGGGCCATCGGCTTCACCTACGAGCACTCCCTGCATTTCTCCACACGGCGGCTGTGGTCGTGGCGCGCCGAGTTCGGAAGCGAGAGCCGGTGGGCGTCGCGCCTGGGTCGACGGGTGGCCGCCCACGGCGCCGATCGCTTGTGGATGGACCTCACGACGTCGTGACGCCCCGTCCGAAGGAGGACGCCATGAACACCCCGCCCGCCGATGCCGCGCTGACCCGTCGTGACGTCCTCAAGGTGAGTGGTGCCGCGCTGGCGGCGGCCGCGGTCGGGCCGCACCTGACTCCGGCGCCGGCCCAGGCCCAGACGCCCAAGCGCGGTGGCGTCCTCCGCATGTGCAACCTGCTCGACGCCGTCGGCTTCGACCCTCACCAGACGACGTCGTTCGCCACGATGATCCCGCTGTCGTTCACGCACAGTCGCCTGCTCAAGGTGAAGGCGGGGCCGGCGATCAAGCCGGGGACCTATCCGATCGAGGCCGACGTGGCCGAGACGTGGTCGCGTGAGAGCGACCTGGTCTACGTCTTCAAGCTCAAGAAGGGCGTGCGGTGGCACCCCAAGCCCCCGGTCGACGGGCGCGAGCTGACCGCCGAGGACGTCCGCTACACCTACGATCGCTACCTCAACACGAAGAACAACGGCAACCGGCCGACGCTGGAGATGGTCGAGAAGGTCGAGGCGCCCGACAAGTACACGGTGCGCTTCACACTCAAGGAGCCGTACGCGTGGTTCCTCGATGCGCTGGCGTCGACCTCGACCTGGATCGTTGCCCGGGAAGCGGTCGAGAAGTTCGGCGACCTCAAGCGGCAGGAGTCCGTCATCGGCACCGGCCCCTGGATGCTCGAGCGCTGGGAGCCGAACGTGCGCATGACGTTCACGCGCAACCCGAACTACTTCGTCGCCGGCCTGCCCTACGCCGACGGCGTCGAGCTCACCATCGACCGCGATCCGTCCTCGCGCCTGGCCGGCTGGCTGGCCGGCAAGTACGACTTCGCGCCGGAGTTCCAGCAGGTCGTGCGCCGCCTCGACCTGGCCGTCGCCAAGCAGCGCAAGCCCGGACTGCAGACCGCGGAGTATCCCTGGCTCGTCAACGGCTTCTTCGGCTTCCGTCTGGCCGAGGAGCCGTTCAAGGACGTCCGCGTGCGCCGGGCGCTGGCCCGGGCCACCAGCCTGGCGGAAATCTTCGAGAGCAACGCGTTCTCGCAGGGGCAGTACGCGGCCCACGCCGTGGTGCCGGCCGGCTTCACGGAGTGGACCATCCCGATCGACCAGCTCGGTCCCGAGGGCCGGAAGAATTTCGAGTTCAGCGTGGCCGAGGCCAAGCGGCTGCTGACCGAGGCCGGTCTCGGCGGTGGCTTCAAGACCACGCTGGAGACGACGGCCGGCTACGGCCCCGACTACATGGACTACATCCAGATTCTTCTGAAGAACTGGAAGGCGGCCGGCATCGACGCCGAGCTGAAGCTCAAGGAGTACGGCGCCTTCATCACGACGACGATCTTCGGGAAGTTCGACAAGATGATGGCCGGGCTGACCGCCGCCTACAGCGAGCCCGACAGCTACATCTCGCGCGCGTACTTCCCCGGCTCGCCCGTCAACATCATGGGTGTCAACGACGCCAAGCTCAACGAGATGGTGCACCTGCAGCGGCGGACGCAGGACGTGCGCAAGCGGCGCGACCTGATCTGGGACGCCCAGCGCTACATCTCGGAGGCGGGTTACTTCGGCGTCACCGGTGCCGCCCGGGTGGTGACCGCCTGGGACGCCCACGTGCGCAACTTCGGCGCCAACAACGGCTACGACTACGGCGGTCGCATGATGGCCGTCTGGCTGGACAAGTAGCGGGAGCCGGGCGGAGGCGGCCCGGCCGCCTCCGCGCCTCCGCATGCGTCTCTACGTCCTGCGTCGCCTGCTCGTCGCCCTGCCGTCGCTGCTGATCGCCACCTTCATCGTCTTCGCGCTGCCGCGGCTGCTGCCCGGCGACGTCGTGCAGATGATGCTCGAGGAGAAGGCGTACGGGAAGGACCTCGACGACCTTCGGGCCAAGCTCGGCCTCGACCGGCCGCTGGCCGTGCAGTACGGGGTGTGGCTGGGTGAGGTCGCCCGCGGCCGGCTCGGCGAGTCGCTGTGGACGCGCCAGCCCGTGGTCACGGAGCTGATCCGGCGCCTGCCCATCACGCTCATGCTGGGGGCGATCGCGCTGGTGGTGTCGATCGCCATCGGGGTGCCGATCGGCGTGCTGTCGGCGGTGCGCCAGGACGGCGCCGCCGACTTCGTCGCTCGCAGCGGGGCCATCCTGGGGCTGTCGATCCCGCCCTTCGTGCTGGCCATCGTCGCCATCCTGCTGCCGGCCATCTGGTGGGGGTGGACGCCCCTGGTGAGCTTCACCGAGTGGTCGAAGGACCCGATCACCTACGTCGTCCAGTTCCTCTTGCCCGCGTTCATCCTCGGGGTGGCCTCGGCGGCCGGCATCATGCGCCTCACCCGGGCCCAGCTCCTGGAGGTGCTGCGCCACGACTACGTGCGCACGGCGTGGGCCAAGGGGCTGCGCGAGCGCGTGGTGGTGCTCAAGCACAGCCTCAAAAACGCGCTGATCCCCGTCGTCACCGTGCTGGGGCTGCAGGTGGCGCAGATCGCCGGCGGCTCGGTGGTGATCGAGACGGTCTTCAGCATTCCCGGCACCGGCCAGTTCCTCGTCGACGCCATCAGCCAGCGCGACTACCCGGTCATCCAGGGCATCAACCTCGTGATCGTCGCCACCATCGTCGCCTGCAACCTTGCGGTCGACCTGCTCTACGCGGTGCTCGATCCGCGGATCCGGTACTAGTGACGCGCGGGACGAGGTACTAGACGGTGGCGATTCCGGTCCGGACGTTGCCCGCGTCGCCGGGTGCGCTCGTCCGCGCGAGCGGGGGGGCGGGGTGGCTCGGATCTCTCTGGCGGATGGCGCGGGCCAAGCCGCTGGGGGCCATCGGGGCGGCGATCGTGGCCGGATTGCTGGTGATGGCGGCGGGGGCAGACTGGATCGCGCCGTACCAGTACGACGAGTCGATCGCGCGCATGAAGGCGCCGAGCCGTCAGTTCTGGCTGGGGACAGACAACCTGGGCCGCGACATCTGGAGCCGGGTGGTGTACGGAGCGCGGATCTCGGTCACGGTGGGGTTCGCGACGGTCGCGCTGGCCACGCTGATGGCGGCCGCGGTCGGCATCTCCAGCGCGTACCTGGGGGGCGCTTACGACATCGTGGTCCAGCGCGTCGTCGACGCCTGGCAGTCGTTCCCCGGGCTCGTCATCATCCTGTCGCTGATGGCCGTGCTGGGACCGGGGCTGCTCAACCTCATCGTGGCGCTCTCGATCCTCGGCGCCGCCGGCGCCTCCCGCGTCATCCGCGGCGCCGCCCTCTCGGTGATGCAGCATCCCTACATCGAGGCCGCCCGCGCGATGGGGGCGGGACACCTGCGCATCGTGCTGCGCTACATCGTGCCCAACGTGATGGCGACCGTGATCGTGCTGGCCACGATCGGGCTCGGGTCGGTCATCCTGGTCGAATCGGCGCTGTCGTTCCTGGGCTTCGGGGTGCCGCCGCCGTACCCGTCGTGGGGAGGGATGGTCGCGGGGTCGGGTCGGACGTTCATGTACCACGCGCCGTGGATGGTGCTGTGCCCGGGCGCGGCGATCTCACTGGCGGTGTTCGGCTTCAATATGCTGGGCGATGCGCTGCGGGACGTGCTGGATCCGCGCCTGCGGGGTGGGAGCTAGAAGCCCTTGCTCTCCATGCAGGCCTCGAAGGTCCGGGGGCCCATCGAGCGGTTGGCGGTGAAGATCCCGCGGGTCGCTTCCGCCCGGCAGTCCTCCAGTGCGGCCTGGCGCGTCGGGCGTCCCGTGCCGGACGCAATCGGCGCCGCGAGGACGATCAGCAGCGTCAGGCCTGCGAGGCCGAGCGGTGCGAGCCAGCCGGTCCACTTCTCGATCATGCGTGGGTCCCTTTCAGTTGATCGGTCGCGCGGGCCGATTGTGTGCAACGAGGAGACCAGGACCGCCTGCCGAATAGAAACAATGATTTGGGGCGCCCAGTCCCCACCAGCACCATGTGGTCTGGATGCGAATCGCCCAGGTCGTGCCGGGCTGGGTGGGCGAGGACTGGCCAGCTGGCGGGTGGCTGTCTAGCGCTTCGACTGGGCGGCCAGCGTGCGAAGCATCGTCTCGGTTTGCTCGATACTCCGACGCGCCTCGGCGTGCTTCGGGTCCAGTTCCAGCACGCCGCGCCACTGCGCGATCGCGTCCTCCAGCAGCTCCTCCCGGAACAGGCGCAGCCCTTCCTGGTAGCGCAGCCGCACCAGCCGCGAGCGGAGGGTATCGAGGAGCGCCGCCGAATCCCGGTAGCCGGGGCTGACGCGGACCAGATGCGAGAGCTCGCGGTACGCCCCCTCGTCACGGCCCGCGGCGAGGTGGGCCCGGGCCGCGGCGTAGAGCACCTCCGCCTTCACCGGCGTCTCGCCCGCCTGACGGTCCGGCTTGGGCGAGGAGGACGTCGCCGCCGACTCGCGGGGCCGCGGCGGCGCGGCGACCCGTGGCTCGACCGCCGAGAGCGCCGCGGGCCGGGCACTGGCCACGACGGGCCGCGGTTCGGGCGCGGGCGCCTGCGGCGGCGGCGCCGGGACGGCACGCAAGGCTTCCTGGGCCGAGCGCGAGGTGGGATCGAGGGCAAGCGCGGCCAGGAAGTGCCGGCGAGCTTCGTCGTTGCTCTCGCGGCCGAACGCGTGCCAGCCATTCCGAAGGTGCTCGGCGAGCTCGCGCTCGATGCGCACACGTAGACGCCGAAGCGCCTGGCGGCTCGGTTCGTGAGCGGGCGCCAGCGCCAGCGCGGTGGTCCACGTCTCGGCCGCCTGACGCAGCCGGCCGTCGTGCTCCAGCTGCTCGGCCTGCGCTCGATAGGGCGCGGCGAGCTCGTCGCCGCTCGGCGTGCCGAGACTGACCGCCGCCGGCGGCGCCAGCGGGCCCATGCGCAGACCAGCGCAGCCGCCGGCGGCCGCCGCCAGCAGCAACACGGCGAGAACGCGGCGCGCCGGTTACCACGACGGGATCGCCTCGATCGCCCAGACGTCGACCCACTTTTCCTTGCCCTTGACGTCGAAACGTCCGAGCGGCCGGCCGCGGACGGTGCCGTCGAGTCGTGCGTACGTCTCGGTCGCCACCAGGACCTGACCGGGACCGGCGCTGGATTCAAGACGGGCGGCGAGGTTCACGCTGTCGCCCACGACCGTGTATTCCATGCGGTCGTCGGTGCCCACGGTGCCGGCGATGACCTCGCCCGCGTTCAGGCCGATGCCGACGGCGATCGGACACTTGCCCGCCGAGACGCGGGTGGCGTTCAGCTCGCGGATGCCGGCCTGCATGGCCAGCGCGGCCCGCGCGGCCATCAGGGGGTGGTCGGCGCGATAGAGCGGCGCGCCGAAGACGGCCATCACACCGTCACCCAGGAACTTGTCGAGCGTGCCGTCGTGCTTGAATGTCGTCTCGATCATGAGGCTGTAGAAGGCGTTGAGCAGCTCCACCACCTCCTCCGGCGGGAGCACCTCGGCCGTTGCCGTGAACCCGCGGATGTCGCAGAACAGGACGGTGACGTCGCGGCGTTCCCCGGTGAGAGAGGCCTGCTCGGGGTCCTTGAGGATCTCGTTCACGACCTCCCGGGCCACGTAGCGGCTGAACGCCCGCTTGATCATTTCCTTCTCGCCCAGGCTGCGGGCCATGTCGTTGAAGGCGCCGGTCAGCGCCCCCAGCTCGTCGCGCGAGGTCACCGGCAGGGTGACGGTGAAGTCGCCGTCGGCTACGGCGCGTGTGCCCTGCGTCAGGCGGACGATCGGTCGGGCCAGCCCGGCGGCCAGGCCGACCGCGCCGGCCACGCCGACCGCCAGCATGGCCAGCGTGATTCCCGCGGCCCGGGTGCGGGCGTGGGCCACGGCCTCGACGATCCCGCCCTGGCTGAAGCCGACGTACACGGTGCCGACGCGCACCTGGCGGAAGATCAGGGGGACGGACACGTCGATGACCTCGCCGTGGGTCTCCGACGGAACCATCTGTACGAGCAGCGCGTCCGTGGGCGGCCTGGCGTCAGTCGGGCGCTCGAGTGGGCGGCCCAGCCTCGCCAGGTCGGAGTGGGCCACCACCGTGCCGGAGGCATCGGTGACGGCGACATAGATCACGTCGGGGTCGCGGGCGACATCGCGGATCAGCATCTGCAGGCCGAGCTCGTCACGGGTGAGCAGGGCGGTCCTCGCACCGGCGCCGAGGTTCCGCGCGATGGTGTGGCCGCGCTTGCGCATCTCCTCGGCCAGCGTGCGTTGCTGCGCCCGCAGCAGGAAGCCGCTGACGAGCAGCACGGTGACGGTGAGCAGCGCAATGATGACGACGCTGAGTTTGAGTTTGAGCGGCAACCGCACCGTTGCCTCCCGACGCTGGCCCTCCCGGCAATGGTGATCGGCCACGGGGGCCGGTAGCCCGTGGCGCGGGAGGGACTGAGTGCAACGCGAAGACCAGCGCTGATCGCGTCGAGGAACCAATCACTTAGGGACCGCGCCCGCGCCGGCTGGACACGAATCGACCAGGCAACAGCTTCCGGGCTGGACGAGGAGTGGCCGGTCGGTGGTGCCGGAGTGGCCGCGGCGCCGCGAGCAGTCGAGTCGTGTAGAGTGCCCGGCGGGCCCATGCGACGGCACGCGCGCGTCCCGCTCATCGTGAATCCGACGCTCCAGCTTGCCGCCGTTGTCGAGGCATCGCGAAGGGGTGTCGGGCGCCGGCGTCTGGAGATCGTCGATGAGGACGCCGTCCGCTTCCTGCTGGCCACGCTCGTCGGTGGCAGGCGCCCGCCACGTCTCGGCCGGCCATTGCGCCGGCGTCTGTGCGCGGCCGGCGTGCTCGTCCGGCCTCGCGACGTACCGCACGATATCTGCCTGGATGCCCGCCTCGGCGCTGGCCGCGCGGTGGTCCCGACGGTTCCGGCGGCCGGGCTTCTCCATCCAGGACCTGGCCTGCCACCCGTGATTGCGCGGCGGTGCCCGGCCGCCGAGCCCTTTCTCCCCGCCGAGGACATTCTCTGGCTGTCGCGGCCGGGCAGCGGGATGCTACTGCCGTACACGCTCGCACCCGGTTTGGCCTCCGTGGTGCGCGAGCGGCGGCGCGGGCCTCGCGTGGCGGCCGCCGGGGCGGCCCGCGTGCGCGCGGCGTGGGCACGGCAGCTGCGCGCGTGGCGTGGCGAGCTCCGCGCGCGCGGCTTCGCGGTGCTACGCGGGCTCTTCGAGCCGGTCTTCCTCGATGCGATGCGCGTGTACTACCGGCGCCTGGAGCGTGAGGGCTACCTCCTCGACGGCGAGCCCCGGCGCCGCGGCGCGCCGCTCATTCACGACGAGCCGCTCCTGACCTTCCTCGGCGCGCAGCTCGCGCCCATCGTTCGCTCGGTGACGCGCGAGCGAGCCCGCTCGACGTTCTCGTTTCTCCGCGTGTACGACCCGGGCGCGTTCCTGGCGAGCCACCGCGACCAGCCGGTCTGTCGGTGGAACGTCGATCTCGTCGTCGGCGGCGAGCCGGCGTCGACGCGCCGGGACGCCTGGCCGCTGTGGATGCACGGCCGCCGGGGGCCGCGCCCCGTGCACCTGGGGCTCGGCGACGGCGTGCTCTATCGGGGCGACCGCGTGCGGCACTGGCGGCGTCCGCAGCTCGGCGGGCGCATCACCATGGTCGCCGCGCTGCACTTCGGGCGCGCGCTCAACCGCTGAGCGTCAGCCAGCGAGCTCCCGTCGCACGATCCGCGCGCCCTGCACGAGCGCACCCAGCTTGTGCTTCACCACCCAGCGCGGCGTCTCCCAGAAGCCGCAATCCGGGTTCAGCCACAACCGCTCGGCCGGGATGCAGCGCAGGAGCGCACGGATGCGCTCGGCGACCTCCTCGGCCGTCTCCGACTTGAACGCCTTCACGTCGACGACGCCCGCGCCCAGCTCGAGATGGGCGGGCCAGTCCCGCCACCGCTCCGGCTCGTCGAGCCCGCGATTGGCGAACTCCAGCACCACCTGGGAGGCAGCGAGGTCGCCGAGGACGGGGAAGAGGTTGCGATAGTCGCGCACCGCGCTGAACGGCCGCCCGTACAGGTTGCCGAAGCACACGTGGACGGCGATCTTCGCCTCGACACCGGCCACGGCCCGGTTGATGCCGCGGGTGACGTCGTGCACGCTGCCGGCGTACATGCCGTGGTGCGGCTCGTCGATCTGGATGAAGCTGGCGCCGGCGGCGACGAGCGCGCGGCACTCGGCGTTCACGATGGCCACCAGGTCGGCCAGCAGCGTGTCCTTGTCGCGATAGACGCCACCGAGCTTGAGCGGCACCAGCAGCGTGTAGGGCCCCGGCACCGTCGCCTTCAGCGGGCGATCGGTCAAGGCGCGGGCCACACGGAACTCCTCGACGATGCCGAGGCCCTGCGGCGCCGTGATCTTCTCGGTCACCTCGAACGGCGTGTTGGTGTCCCACAGCGGCTGGCCGAGCCGGCGCGGCGCCTCCAGCGTGCGGATGCCGGCGATACGGTCATAGAAGCCGATGATGAAGCGGATGCGGCCCATCTCGCCGGTCGTGAGCACGTCCACGCCGGCGCGCTCCTGGTCGATCAGCGCGATCTGGGTGGCGTCCTCGGTCAGCTCGCGCACGTCGAGCGTGCCCAGCCGCCCGGCCTCGAGCGCCTCGCGGGCGAGCCACACCCAGCCCGGGAGCCCGTGGCTGCCCACTACCGAGGTCGGGAGCAACTGCGGGCCTGACTGGGTCATCGTGGTGCCCCCTGTGCTTTCAGCACGCGCTCGAGGATCGTGCCGGTCACGCCGTCCGCTCGATCCGACGGAACACTACCAGCCCCACGACGGTGGCCGCCATCACCAGCGCGGCGAAGACGACGGGCGCGGACGGATCGCCGGCGAGGTCGCGCACGAGGCCGGCGGCCGGCTGGGTGAGCGCCATCATCACGTAGAAGACCGTGTAGAAGACACCGAAGCCGGTGGTGAGGCGCTCGGACGGCAGCGCCCGGGGCAGCAGGGCCATCAGTCCGCCGGGCGGGGCGCCGATGGCCAGCCCGACCAGGCAGAAGGCGAGCACGGAGTGGGCGAGAACGGGGATGAGCAGCGTCGTGGCGGCGGCGATCAGGCTGCCGGTCACGATCATCAGCGTGGGGCGTCCCAGCCGGTCGGTGAGCAGGCCGCCGAGCGGGACGGAGAGCATCGTCACCCAGATGGCCAGGCTCACCACGCGGCCGGCGTCACCGAGGGCGGCGCCGCGCGCGACGAGGAGTCCGGGTCCGAATGCGATGATCGCGACCAGGCTCGCGTTGAAGCAGCCCCACGCGAAGCCGGCCGCGAGGGCCAGCCGCAGGTCGCGGCCGCGGAGCGCCGCTCGCGCCGGCCCGGCGGTGGCGCCGGGCGCGTCGCGGCAGAGCAGCATGAGGACGAGCCCGAGCCCCGCCACCGCTGCGGTGGCCATGACCGCCGTCCGCCACCCATGTTTGGCGGCGACGCCGCCGAGGGTGGCGGTGGCCAGCCCCAGCCCCACTGGCCACGAGGTGAGCATGAGGCCGAGGGCCGTCGACAGCTCCTTGCCCGCGAACCAGTCGGCGACGATCTTGGCGAGCAGGATGTTCATCACCACGGCGCCGATGCCGCTCAGCACCCGGCCGGCGACGGCGGTGGCGAAGCTGCCGGCGGCGGCGGTGAGTACGCCGCCGGCCACCATGAGGGCCAGCCCCGCGACGACCACCCGGCGCTCGCCGAGACGCCGGCCGATGACGCCGCCGGGCAGGGCGAAGAACGCGCCGGGCAGCATGTAGAGGCCGATGAGCGTGCCGAGCTGCGTGTAGCTGAGCCCGAGCTCGGGCACCAGGAGCGGCGCTACCGAGCCAACCGACTGGAACTGGAATCCCATCGACGTCCGTGTCAGGAACACCAGCAGCAGGACGATCCAGCGGTTGGTCATGTGCCGGCATGATAGTCGGACCCGCCCGCCCGGACCAAGGCCGGCGTGGTATTCTCGGCCTCATCCGGACGATTCATCCGTCGTGTCCCCGTCGGCAGGAGGCCGCGCCATGAGCACGCACCAGCGATACGCCATCCCGGTCGAGCCCCGCGAGTGGATCATCCCCAGCGGGTTCGACTCGCTGATGCGTTGGGAGTACGAGGACGGCCGCCCCTCGCTCCTGAACCTGTACGAGAAGGGCAAGGAGCGGCAGTGGAACGGCAACACCCGCATCGACTGGTCGCTCGACCTCGACCCCGAGAACCCCCAGGAGCTGCCCGACGAGCAGATCTCGATCTTCGGCTCCGACGTCTGGAACCGGCTGACCAAGCCGGAGCGGGCCAACCTGCGCCGCCACCTGCAGGCCCAGCAACTCTCGCAGTTCATGCACGGCGAGCAGGGCGCGCTGCTGTGCGCCTCCAAGATCGTGCAGCAGGTGCCGAGCATCGACGCCAAGTTCTACGCGGCCACCCAGGTCATGGACGAGGCGCGTCACGTCGAGGTCTACGCGCGCCTCCTCCACCAGAAGTTCGAGCTGGCCTACCCGATCACGCCGACGCTCAAGACCCTGCTCGACCAGGTGCTGTCCGACGCGCGCTGGGACATCACCTATCTCGGCATGCAGGTGCTGATCGAGGGCCTCGCCCTGGCCGCCTTCGCGTCCATCCGCGATCACGCGAAGAACCGGCTGGCCGCCGCCGTCAACGCCTACGTGATGGAGGACGAGGCGCGGCACGTGGCGTTCGGCCGGATCGCCCTGCGGGACTACTACCCGCAGCTGAGCGACGCCGAGCGCGACGAGCGCGAGGAGTTCGCGGTCGAGGCCTGCTACCTCATGCGCGACCGCTTCCTGTCGGTCGAGGTGTGGGAGACGCTGGGGCTGCCGGTCGACGAGTGCGTGGCGATGGTCCAGTCCTCCGAGCGGATGAAGCTGTTCCGCACCCGCCTGTTCACCCGCATCGTGCCGACCATCAAGGACATCGGCCTGTGGGGGCCGCGCATCCGCAAGGCCTACGCCGACATGGGCGTGATGAGCTACGCCGACGTCGATGCCGAGGGGCTGCTGGCCAAGGACGAGCAGGTGGCGGCCGAGTTCGACGCTCGCCGCGAGCGCCCCGCATGAAGTTCGGCATCTTCTACGAGCACCAGCTGCCGCGGCCGTGGGGCGAGGGCGCCGAGCTGCAGCTGTTCCAGGACGCGCTCGACCAGGTGGAGCTGGCCGACCGGCTCGGCATCGACTACGCGTGGGAGGTCGAGCACCACTTCCTCGAGGAGTACTCGCACTCGTCGGCGCCCGAGGTGTTCCTGGCCGCCGCCTCCCAGCGCACCCGGCGCATCCGCCTGGGCCACGGCATCGTGCTCATGCCGCCCGGCTACAATCAGCCGGCTCGGGTGGCCGAGCGGCTGGCCACGCTCGACCTCGTCTCCCGCGGCCGGGTCGAGTGGGGGACGGGGGAGTCGGCGTCGCGAGCCGAGCTGGAGGGCTACGGCGTCACCCCGGCCGAGCGCCGGGCGATGTGGCGGGAAACCGTCGAGCAGGTCGCCAACATGATGGCGATGGAGCCGTACCCCGGCTTCAAGGGTCAGTACTTCTCGATGCCGGCCCGCAACGTGGTGCCCAAGCCGGTGCAGAAGCCGCACCCGCCCCTGTGGGTGGCCTGCTCCAACCGGGAGACGATCCACCTGGCCGCCCAGCTCGGCATCGGCGCGCTCACCTTCGCCTTCATCGATCCCACCGAGGCCAAGCAGTGGGTCGACGACTACTACGAGACGTTCAAGCGCGAGTGCGTGCCCATCGGCCACGCGGTGAATCCCAACATCGCGATGGTCACGGGCTTCTCCTGCCATCGCGACGCCGCCGAGGCCCAGCGCCGCGGCGCCGACGGCTTCCGCTTCTTCCAGTTCGCGCTCGCCCACCACTACGTGTTCGGCAAGCACACGCCGGGACGCACCAATATCTGGAACGCCTTCCTGAAGGTGCGCGAGCAGCTCGGCACCGAGGTGCTGGGCGGGGGCGTGGGCTGCATCGGGACGCCGGACGACCTGCGGCGGACGCTGACGACCTTCCAGGACGCCGGCGTCGACCAGACGATCTTCATCCAGCAGGGGGGCCGCAACCGCCACGAGCACATCTGCGAGTCGCTCGAGCTGTTCGCGGCCGAGGTCATGCCGGAGTTCCACGAGCGGGAGGCCGAGCGCGAGCGCCGGAAGCGCGAGGAGCTCGCCCCCTACGTCGAGGCGGCCATGGCCCGCAAGCCGCGCATGCGCCCGCTGGCCGACGACGAGATCCCCGTGCAGGAAGCGTACGGCAACACGGTGGCGCTGACCGACGAGGACATCAAGAAGATGCCGGAGGGCAACCGCCGGCGCGCGCTGACATTCCGCAAGATCAGGGAGATCGCCGACCATGCCTGAGACGACCGAGCAAACCGACGTCCTGCGCGCCGACGACCGCCGCTTCGAGGCCATGCGCAAGAGTGACTGGCCCGCGCTCGAGGACTCCCTCGCCGACGACCTGGTCTACGTGCATTCCACCGCACGGGTGGAGAGCAAGGGCGAGCACGTCGGTAACCTCAAGGCCGGCAAGCCCCACTACCGTGGCATCGCGCCGCGGGACCGGAAGGTGCGTGTGCTCGGCGGGGTGGGCATCGTCAACGGCGTGTCGGAGATGCACGTCGAGAACGCCGGCAAGGAACAGCGCTTCACCGTGCGCTACCTGGCCGTGTACGCCAAGGCGGGGAGCACCTGGCGCATGACCGCCTGGCAGTCGACCAAGGTACCCGACGCCTAGTTCCGGCAACTCTCGCGCTCCCGGGCCGGGACGGGCTCCGACTAGCTCGACGATGTCTCGCTGGCGTCGCCGCCCATGTCGGCCCAGGGGTCGAAGGTGATGCCTCGGGGCACGTACAGGATGAGGACACCACCGAAGATGCGTTCCCAGTGGCCGCCGAGCTCCTGGACTTGCTCGAGCATCAAGGCAAACCGAGGCGCGTCGATCGTGGCCTGAGAGACCAAGTAGGTGAGCTTCTTCATCCGGGCGCGCCGCACGATCCGGACGAAGCGCAGGTAGTCCGGCGCCGTCGCGATCGCCTCGATCACGTCGCCATAATCCGGCAGGCGCCGGGCCTCGCGCGCACTCTCGGTGCTCAAGCACGCGAGTGTAGCCAGCTCCAGGCGATAGCGGCCCTCGCCAAGCGGCGTGACCAGCGTCGAGTCGACGAATTCCGGGTAGTCGATCCTCACCTCGATTGGCTCCGGCGCCGTGGGCTCGGGCTCAGGCACCGCGCTCGCCCCGGACCAGCCGGGCCATCGCCGCGGCGGCGTCGCTGCCGTCCCCGCCGAGCGCCTCGGCCACGCCTTCGCGGTCGTGGGGCGGCCGATTCTGGCTGACCTTCCACTTGCCGACGAGTCGGGTGAGGGGGATCTCCAGCCCCACGATGGCTCCGAGCAGCGCGTCGACGAAGTCGGCGGGCGCGTCGGTGACCTTCCACGGGTCGGGGCGGCCGGACTCGTGGCGGTCGGTGAGGCCCTCCACGAAGCGGCGCAGCCAGTCGCGATCGTCGATGAACCGTACGCGGCCGTGCCCGTGGACGACCGCGTAGTTCCAGGTGGGGACCACCTTGGCCGTCTCGGCCTTCGTCGGGTACCAGGCCGGCGAGACGTAGCTGTCTGGCCCCTGGAAGATCACCAGCGCCTCGACGTCGGGCGAGGCGTCACGCCACAGGGGATTGGCCCGCGCGATGTGCGCGCGCAGCGTGCCGAAAGGCGCCGGGTCCGGCACGATCTCGAACGGCACGTGGTTGGCGACGAGCCCGGCGGCAGTCGGGACGACCAGCGCCCCCAGCGGATGGGCGCGGATGAGCCCGTGCAGGACCTCGACCCGCGGCTCCTCGAAGTGCGCCGGCACGTACATGCGCGCCACGATACCGGGCCGGGCAGGGGTCGGCAAGGCGGTGCGACGAAGGACCCTGTACGCCGCCACCGATCCGGTTTACTCTCCGAGCCAGAGACGACCGTCCGATCCGACCTGACCCGTTCGATCTTTCAGGAGGCCGCTCATGGTAGTGCGGATCTTCCTCGGGTTCCTCGGTGTGCTGCTCCTCGCGGCGCCGGCTCATGCGCAGGACAAGCCCCGCCACGGCGGCGAGCTGGTCTTCCTGGTGCCGTCCGAACCGCCCTCCTATGACGGCCATCGTGACGGCACCTTCGGGATGGTCCATCCGCTGGCGCCGCACTACAACACGCTGCTGCGGATCGATCCCAACGACCGGACCGGCACCCGCCCGTTCCCCGATCTGGCGGAGTCGTGGACGGTCTCGCCGGATTCGCTGATCTACACGTTCAAGCTGCGGCAGGGCGTGCGGTTCCACGACGGCAGCGTGCTGACGTCCCGTGACGTGAAGGCCAGCTACGACAAGATCATCTTCCCGCCGGCCGGCGTCGTGTCGATGCGCAAGGGCTCCTACCAGGTTGTCGAGGTCGTCGAGGCGCCCGACCCGCAGACGGTGCGCTTCCGCCTCAAGTGGCCGGAGTCCTCGTTCCTGGTCAGTCTGTCGTCGCCGTACAACTGGATCTACCGGGCCGACATCCTGGCCAAGGACATGCGCTGGTACGAGACGAACGTGATGGGCACCGGGCCCTTCAAGTTCGTCGAGCACGTGAAGGGCTCGCACTGGGTGGGCAAGAAGAACCCCGACTACTGGGACAAGGGCAAGCCCTACCTCGACGGCTACCGGGCGCTCTTCGTCACCTCGAACGCCGCCCAGGTGGCGGCCATCCGCGGCGAGCGCGCCCACATCCAGTTCCGGGGCTTCAGCCCGGCCGACCGCGACAACCTCGTCTCCGCGCTGGGGCCAAAGATCACCGTGCAGGAAAGCCCCTGGAACTGCGTGCAGCTGGTCACGATGAACCACGAGCGCAAGCCCTTCGACGACAAGCGCGTGCGCCGCGCCCTGACGCTGGCCGCCGACCGCTGGGAGGCCTCGAAGACCCTCTCGCGCATCGCCGTCGTGAAGGAGGTGGGCGGCATCCAGGTGCCGGGTACGCCGTGGGCGACCCCACCGGCCGAGCTGGAGAAGCTGGCCGGCTACGGGCGTGACATCGCGGCCAGCCGGGCCGAGGCCCGGCGGCTGCTGCGCGAGGCCGGCGTGCCCGACGGCTTCTCGTTCACCTTCAAGAACCGGGGGATCCCGCAGCCCTACGAGACGGTGGCGATCTGGCTCATCGACCAGTGGCGCCAGATCGGGCTCAACGTGAAGATGGAGACCATCGAGGCCTCGGCCCACGTTGCCGTGCTCCGTCGCGCCGACTTCGACGTGGCCAGCGACGCCCAGTGCAGCTTCGTGGTCGAGCCCGACATCGACCTGCAGAAGTTCCAGTCGACCGGGATCTCCGACAACAACTACAGCCGCTACAAGGACCCGGTCCTGGACGATCTCTTCCTGCGGCAGTCGCGGGCCATCGACCCCGAGGAGCGTCGGCGACTCCTCCGCGCTTTCGAGCGGCGTCTCCTCGACGAGGAGGTCCACTACTTCTATTCGCTGCAGTGGCACCGCATCGTTCCCCACAGCGCGAAGGTCCGGGGGTTCACGGTGACCCCCTCGCACTACCTCAACCAGCAGCTCGACACGGTGTGGCTGACGGAGTGACCGGGACGCGCGCTACCCCGTAGTGGCGGCGGCGCGCGCCGCGATGGCCTCGGCCAGGGCCACCAGGCGGCGCGCGTCGTCGACGTGCAGGTCCTCCACGAGGCGGCCGTCGACCACCACCACGCCCTGACCGCGCGCGACGGCCGCGGCGTGGGCGTCGATGATCCGCCGCGCGCGGGCGATCTCGTCAGCTGCCGGCGCGAACGCCTCGTTCGCGCCCGCGATGGTCTTGGGGTGGATGAGCGTCTTGCCGTCGAACCCCATCGCCGCCGCCTGGCGACAGGCGGCGAGGAAGCCCGCCTCGTCGTCGAGGTCGAGGTGGACGCCGTCGAGCGCGGTGAGCGCGTGGGCCCGGGCCGCGAGTACGCACAGGCCGAGACTCGTAATCAGCGGCAGCCGGTCCGGCGTGTGGCGCGCGCGCAGGTCCTTCGTGAGGTCCGAGGTGCCCATGACGAGCGCGGCCACGCGCCCGCTGGCGGTGGCGATCTCTTCGGCACGCAGCACGCCCCGCGGCGTCTCCAGCATGGTCCACAGCGCGAGACTGGCCGGCGCCCCGGCGGCGTCGAGCACGCGTAGCACATCGTGAACCGCGGCGGCGCTCTCGATCTTGGGCAGCAGGATGGCGGCGGCGCCCGATCCGGCCACGGCGCCGAGATCGTCGCGACCCCAGGGGGTGTCGAGGGCGTTGACGCGGATGACGATCTCGCGCGGGGCGTAGCCGCCGGCACTGGCGGCGGCCACGGCCATCCGGCGCGCCTCCGGCTTGGCGTCGGGCGCCACGGCATCCTCGAGGTCGAAGACGAGCGCGTCGGCGGGGAGGGTCCGCGCCTTCTCCAGGGCGCGAGCGTTGGCAGCGGGCATGAAGAGCACGCTCCGGCGCAGGCGCACCTCGGTGCTCATGGGGAGGGGAACGCGGCGGCGCCGGCGGACCGCGGGGGCCCGCCGGCGCTCACCGTCGAGTGGCTAACCCGGGATGAGGCCGTAGAGCTTCCCGGCGTTCTCGCAGACGATCTTGCGGCGCACGGCCGCGGGCAGGTGACCCAGCTCGCGCGTGATGACCTCGGTCGAGTCGGGCCACACCCCGTCCGGATGCGGGAAGTCCGACCCCCACATGACGTTGTCCTCGCCCAGCTCGTCGAGCATCTTGATCCCGATGCGATCGGACTGGTAGGTGGCCCGGCACTGGCGGCGCCAGTACTCGCTCGGCTTCATCGAGAGCCCGAGGTCACCGAACTGGTCCTCCCACTCCAGGTCCATGTGGTCGAGGATGTAGGGGATCCAGCCGATGCCGCCCTCGCCGATGACCACGCGCATGCGCGGGTGCCGCTCCAGCACGCCGCCGTAGATGAGCGACATGAGGATCGTCGACATGTAGATCTGGAAGCCGCTGATGTGGACGGCGAAGCCCGCCCGGGCCACCCGGAAGTCGATGGTGCCCTCGACCTTCTCGCCCCACGCGCTGCCCCACAGCGTCTTGCGGATGGCGTCGGGCATGCGCCCGCCCACCGTGTGGAAGTGCAGGGGCAGGCCGGAGTCGTCGACGGCGTCCCACAGCGGGTTCCAGTAGGGGTCGTAGAGCGGCGGCATGTCGGGGGAGTTGGCCACGTCGACGCCGCGCACGGCGCCCCGCTTCACCACGCGCTTGACCTCGGCCACGGAGGCGTCGATGGGCGCGCTCGGGATGCAGGCCAGCCCGATGAAGCGCTCGGGGTGAGTCTCGACGAAGTCGGCCAGCCAGTCGTTGTAGATGCGGATCATCTCGGCGGCGGCCTCGGGATCGCCCATGCGCGTGCTGGAGCCGAGGATGCCGTAGAGCACCTCGGCCTGGACGCCGTCGCGATCCTGGTCCTTCAGCCGCAGCTCCGGCTCGCTCAGGCGCCGGATGCCCTTCTTGCCGTCCTCGTAGAGCCCGGTCGAGGCCATCCGATCGGAGCGGTGGATCTGGCCGGGGACGTATTCACGCCCGGCCGAGCCCATGCCGTTGGCGAGGCCGAAGGTCCCGCCCTTCTTCGTGACCCACATCGGGCCCTTCGGACCCTGGGTCACGTAGGGCATGCGGTCCTTCAGCGCCGCCGGCGCCCGGCTCGTGAAGAGATCGGGCGGCAGCCAGCACAGGTCGAGGTGGCAGTCGGCGGAGATCCGGTCGTAGTGCATGCGTCCTCCGGTTCGGTGTGACGGATGCTGGCCGCCCAGCGTGGCCAGGTGCCGTAGTGTAGGAACCGCGCGGCCCGTGTGTCAAACCACGGGAGCAATCGGGTGACGTCAGCTCGCCCAGTCGCAGAACGCCGCGTCGAGCCCTGCCACGTCGCCCGGCCGTCCGTCCGGGGGCGGGAACGGCTGTCGGAACGTGAAGGCGTCGGGCGACGGCCCTCGCTCCTTGAGCGTCTGCAGTCGCTCCTTGGCCTCCTCGACGGTGGGGACGTGGCCGGCCGGGATCCACCACAGCGACGAGGATCGGACCCTCGATGGGCTCGAACCACTGCTTGCGATCCCGCAGGGGGCCGACGTGCTCGCTGCGATAGACGTACTGCTGGAGCGCGTCGAGGGTCTCCCACACCGACATGTTGATGGCCATGCGCTCGTCGGCGAACGGGCGGATGGCGGTGGCGTTGCCGTCCTCGGTCTGCAGTCGCCACACGAATCCGGGGCTACGGTCGGCCAGCGCATTGATGGGGTCCAGCTGGGACCGGAAGCCCTCCATGATCGGGTCCTCGATCGGCGCTCGAAAGCGTCCGATGTTGGCCTGGGCCAGGTGAAAGCGAGTCACGATTCGCTCCTCCTCTGTTCGGCCTGGCGACGTCATGTCTGCCTCGCCAGCCGGCGCATCACGTTGGCGAGCAGTCGCAGCCCGACGTCCTCGCCCAGCGTCATGATCGACTCCGGGTGGAACTGCACCGCCGCCAGTGGCAGCGCGCGGTGCTCGAGCGCCATCACCACCCCGTCCTCGCTCTCGGCCGTCACCGCCAGCGCGGCGGGGAGTGTCTCGCGACGCGCGTACAGCGAATGATAGCGCCCGGCGGTGAACTCCGCCGGCAGCCCCTCGAAGAGGCGTCCGCCGACCACGCGGATGCGCGAGGCCTTGCCGTGGACGGGCGGGTCGAGCACCCCCAGCGTCCCCCCCAGATACTCCACCATCCCCTGCAGCCCGAGGCACACGCCGAAGACCGGGATGCCGCGCCCCACCAGCGTCTCGAGCGTGCCGGCCACGTCGAAGTCGCGCGGCGTGCCGGGGCCGGGCGACAGCACGGCGAGGTGTGGCTTCACGTCGTCGAAGGCGTCGGCGGGGAATCCGCTGCGCAGCGTCACCACGTCGGCGCCCGTCTGGCGCAGGTAGTTGGCCAGCGTGTGCACGAACGAATCCTGATGGTCGACGAGGAGCACGCGCCGGCCGGTGCCGGTCCGCGGCACCGCGACGGCGGCGCGCGCGGCGGCGCCGGGCCCGCGCCGGATGACGTCGAGAAACGCCGAGGCCTTCAGCTCGGTCTCCGCCTCCTCGGCGGCGGGGTCGGAGTCGTAGAGCAGGGTGGCGCCGGCCCGCACCGAGGCCAGGCCGTCCTTGACGCGGATCGTCCGCAGCGTCAGGCCCGTGTTGAGGTTGCCGTCGAAGCCCAGCAGCCCCACGGCGCCGCCGTACCAGGCGCGGGGGGAGCGCTCGTGGTCCTCGATGAACTGCATCGCCCACGCCTTGGGCGCCCCGGTCACGGTGACCGCCCACGCGTGGGCGAGGAAGGCGTCGAGCGCGTCGAACCCCTCGCGCAGCTGGCCCTCGACGTGGTCGACGGTGTGGATGAGGCGCGCGTACATCTCGATCTGCCGGCGGCCGATCACGCGCACGCTGCCCGGCACGCAGATCCGCGACTTGTCGTTGCGGTCCACGTCGGTGCACATCGTCAGCTCGGATTCGTCCTTGCCGGAGGCGAGCAGGGCCAGGATCTGGGCGGCGTCGCCGATGGCGTCCTGACCCCGCGCGATCGTCCCCGAGATGGGGCAGGTCTCGACGCGGTCGCCGTCGACCCGCACGTACATTTCCGGGGAGGCGCCGACCAGGTACTCGGCCTCGCCCAGGTTCAGCAGGAAGCCGTAGGGCGAGGGGTTGCGCTCGCGCAGGCGACGAAACAGCGCGGAGGGCGGCGAGGGACACGCCTCGAAGAAGGTCTGCCCGGGGACGACCTCGAACAGGTCCCCGCGCTGGAACGATTCGCGGGCCACCCGCACCATCGCCGCGTACTCGCCCGGCGCATGGTCGGCCGCGCGAGGGGTCGTCGCGGCGGCCACGTAGGGCGCGGTGGCGCCGGTGCGCGGCAGCGTCGACGGTCGAGCGTCCGCCGGCCTCGAAGTCGTAGCGGCGCCGCATGGCGACCTCCCGCCGGTGGTCGACGATGATCAGCTCGTCGGGCAGGTACAGCACCAGATCGCGCTGGTCCGCCGGCCGCTCGAGGCGGAGCCGGACCGGCTCGAACTGGAAGGCCAGGTCGTAGCCGAAAGCCCCGTAGAGCCCCAGGTGCGGCTCGTCGCGATGATGGAAGAGCGCGATGAGCGCGCGCAGCACCGAGAAGATCGACGGCTGGCGGCTCCGGTCTTCCTCGGTGAACCGGCCGGCCGCCTCCCGGACCGTCCCTTCGATGGCGTCGTCGCCGGCGGCGAGCCGCTCGACGGCGGCCAGACTGCCGAGGGCCGCACCGATGGGCGGCAGCAGCACCTGCCCCCGCGGGTTGAGCGCCGTCACGCGGAAGGCGCGGCCACGCGCGACGAGCGCCAGCGGCGGATCGACGAAGCCCATGTCCCACCGCGTGTAGCGACCCGGGTACTCGTAGTTGGAGGCGAGGAGCGCGCCGCGCCGCGTGTCGAGCGCATCGACGATGGGCTCGATCGCCTCGTGGGTGGGGATCGTCTCGACCGTCCGGAGGACGCGAATGCCGCCCGGGGTCTCGTACTCGGTGGTCGTCATGGTCAGGCCTCCTGTGGGTGAGGCGCCGACCGGGGGGCTCTGAAGACACGAAAGCCGCCCCGGTGGGCGGCTCCCCTGGTCTCTCGGCTTACGCTGCGCGTGCGCGGGACGGGGATCGCCCTCAGAAGGAGGGCCACCACCATGACCACCGCGCCAGCGAGCGGCTCGTGTTCACGGCGCCGATCCTCCTGGATTCCGCGACCGCTGTCAAGCCGACCCGGGCCGGGCACCGGCCACCGCGGGTTACACTGGACGCCATGAGCCTCGACCATCCGTGGAGTGAACCGCCCGCGCCCGGCACCACCATCGACGTCGCCCCCGGCGTGAAGTGGCTGCGCATGCCGCTGCCGTTCCAGCTGAATCACATCAACCTGTGGCTGGTCGACGACGGCGCCGGCTGGGCGATCGTCGACACCGGCGTCGGCCTCGACGACGTGCGCGCGCTCTGGGACAAGATCTTCGCGGGCTCGCTCGGCGGACGCCCGATCACCCGCGTGATCGTCACCCACTTCCATCCCGACCACATGGGCAACGCCGCCTGGCTGATGGAACGGTGGGGCGTCGATCTCTGGTGCGCGCAGGCCGAGTACCTGATCGGCCACGTCGCCTGGCGGACGGGCGAGGCGCGCGACAACGAGCCGCGGCTGCGTCACTACCGGCGCCACGGCTGCGGCGAGGAGGCACTGGCCGGCCTCCGCCAGCGCGGCAATCACTATCCCAAGCTGGTGCCGACGATGCCGACCGCGTTCCGGGCCCTCACCGACGGCGACACGCTGACGATCGGCGGGCGCCGCTGGGCGGTGATCGTCGGGCGCGGTCACTCGCCCGAGCACGCGGCGCTGTGGTGCGAGGAGGCCGGGGTGCTGATCTCCGGGGACCAGGTGCTGCCGCGGATCACCTCGAACATCAGCGTGTGGCCGGATCAGCCCTACGGCAACCCGCTGCGCCAGTATCTGGACTCGCTCGAGCGCTACCGGGGCATCGGCGCCGGCGCGCTGGTGCTGCCCGCCCACGGGCTGCCGTTTCGCGGCCTGCCCGAGCGGCTGGCCGAGCTGCGCACGCACCACGGCGCCCGCCTGGCCGAGACGCTCGACGCCATCACCGAGCCGCGCAGCGCGGCCGAGATCGTGCCGGTGCTGTTCCGGCGCGCACTCGACAGCCACCAGCTGGGGTTCGCGCTCGGCGAGGCCCTGGCGCACCTGCACTTCGTCGAAGCCGATGGCCGGGCCGAGCGCGTCGTCGGCGCCGACGGCGTTCACCGCTTCCGCAAGGCGTAGGCTCCGGTGGGAGGGGGGCGGAGCGTGACGCGGGGGGCCCGGCGACCACGAGGCCGGGGTCGACTTTGCCGTGTGAGTCTGAGTTCCATCCGGCCGGGTTGCGCGCGGTCTGGCTCGGAGGGAAACGGGTCGGCGGGCCCCCCGCGCCACGCTCCGCCCCCCTCCCACCTCGCGCGGGGAACGGCGGGCTGGCGCCCGCCGCGGCCGACCACGAGGCCGGGGTCGAGTTGCCGTGTGAGTCTGAGTTCCATCCGCCTGCGCGCGGTCTGGCTCGGAGGGAAACGGGTCGGCGGCGGGCCGCAGCGGAGGTGCCGCGGACGAAGATGGTGAGGCCGACGATCGCGATGACGACGAGAGCGACGGCGGTGGCGTAGATCACCAGGTACGAGCCGGTGAGGTCGTAGAGTGCGCCCGACAGCAGGGGCCCGGTGGCGGCGCCGAGGCTATTGCCGACGGAGAGCCAGCCGAAGACGGTGCCGAACTTGCCGGGGGGCGCGATGCGGGGGACCAGCATCGAGACGATGGTCGCGCGAGTGCCGATCGGCAGGAACAGGAAGGTCACGTAGCCGTAGGCCAGCGCGCGCACCGGCCAGAACTCCAGCCCGAGCAGACACAGCGTGCCCGCCAGCGTGAGCCCGAACGACAGGAACCCGGTGGCGGGGGCGCCGATGCGATCGCTCACCAGCCCGGCCAGCGCGCGGCCCGCGGTCGAGAGCACGCCGCCGATCAGCAGCATGAGCGAGGCCTCCCAGGCGGGATAGCCGAGCGTGCCGAAGTAGACGGCGTGCTGCACGGTGGCCAGCAGACCGACGTGGGGGGCGATCGTGAAGAAGACGGCCAGCGCCCAGAAGGCCGGTCGCCGGGCCAGCCCGCCGACCGATCCGGTGCCGATGCTCACCACCGCGTGCCCGTCGACACCCAGGCGGCGCGGGTAGACGCGCCACACGCACGGCACCAGCACCAGGATCACGACCACGTAGGCGCCGACGGCGGCCCGCCAGCCGAAGCGCGTGATGATCGACTGGACCGGCGTTGCCATCACGTAGCCCGCCATCGAGCCGGCGAACGCGATGCCGGTGGCCACGCCGCGCCGGCGCCGGTAGTCGGCGTTGATGACGGCGGCCTGCGGCACCATCCCGGTCAGCGCGATGCCGATGCCGGCGCCGATGCCGAGCCCGAGCACGAACACGGTCAGCGTCGGGGCCGCCGCGGCCACCGCCAGGCCGGCAGCGGCGGCGCCGAGCCCCAGCCCGATCAGCGCGCGCGGGCTCCAGCGGTCGGCGAGGTAGCCGGCCAGTGGCGCCAGCACCGCGCCGAAGGTCCACATGAGGGTGACCGCCAGCGCGGTCGCCGCCCGCGAGCCGCCGAACTCGGCGAGCAGGGGCGGGAAGAAGACGGGGAACGTGTTGCCGATGCCGGAGACGAACAGCATCGTGGTGAAGGCGAGCGCCAGCCGGGGGCTGGCGAGACTCTCGCGCTCAGTCACGCGGGCCGGCGCTCAGAACGTCAGGCGCACGCCACCCCGCACGAGGCGGGGGGCGCCGATGGACACGACGCCCTCGCTGGTGCGTCCGGTCGAGTAGGTCCGATCGAGCAGGTTCTCGACGCCGGCGAAGGCCTCCAGCCACTTCGTGAACGAGCGGGAGACGAACAGGTCGAGCACCGCGTAGCCGCCCAGCGGCAGCGTGTTGAGGTCGTCCTCGTACTGGCTGCCGAGATAGCGGGCGCTGGCGGTGACGTTCACGAGGGCCGGGTTGCGGTACTGCAGGCCGAGGCTGACGCTGTGCTCCGGCACCTGGGCCAGCCGCTTGCCCTCCAGCCGCGGCTGGTTCGGCGCGTCGACGACGCGGGCGTCGCTGAAGAGATAGGCGGCCAGCAGTCGCCAGTCGCGACCGAGGCGCAGCTCCAGCTCCGTCTCGACGCCCTGGATCCGCGCCAGTTCCAGGTTCTGGCGCTGGCGGCACGTGGTGCCGGCCGGGCAATCGGGCAGGGGCGTGGCCTGGGTGACGTTGGCCACGAGGTCCTTGACCTCGGTCACGAAGCCGGTCACCCGCGCCTCCAGCGGTCCCCAGCGCTGGGTCACGCCGGCCTCGCCGCCGGTCAGCCGCTCGGGATGCAGCGTGGGATTGGCCACCGTCACGTCGTTGCGCACGCGGAAGGGCCGGTACAGCTCGTTGAGGGTGGGGATGCGGAAGCCCTGGTACACGGAGGCGCGCACGTCCGTGGTGGGCGTGGCGTGGATCAGCACTCCGAGCCGCGGGCTCGGGATGATGCGCTCGATGTCGGAGAACCGCTGGTGGGCGGGAATGCCGGCCGGCGGCGGCGTGTCGTCGCGGAAGGCGTTGTAGTTCAGCCACACGTCGCCGCGCAGACCGGCCACCACCTCGACCATCTTGTGGGGCGACCACACGTCCTGCACGAAGACGCCGCCCACCACCTGCTCGCCCCCCGCCTCGCGCCGGCGCCGGAAGATGCCGCCGACGAACACGCGCTCGTCGGTCTCGCCGACCACCCACCGCACGTCGCCGCCGATGGAGAGCAGATGGGTGTCGAAGCGCCGGCTCCACTGCAGCCAGCCGCCGGCCGAGGTCGTCGGCACCGTCTGCTCGAGGGCCAGCACCTCGGAGTTCCGGTCGGCCGCCTGGGTCGTGAAGGTGCTGTTGAACCGCTGCCAGTTCGCGTAGGTCGCGAAGCGCCACTCGTTGTCGCCCGACAGCAGGCGGCCGCCGAGCGCGGCGATGCCGGAGGTGGTGTTGTTGACCTGCAGCGCGGTGCCGTTGATCCGGTCCTCGTCGTAGTAGTTGCCGCTCACCCAGAACGTCGCCTCCGGCGAGACGTGCAGCTCCACGCGCCCGTTGAAGGTGTGGTGGATCGACTCGGCGTCGATGTCGATGCTGCCGCGCCGCGATTCCTTGACGATCGGGTAGCCGCCGGTCTCGTAGCGATTGCCCTCGAGCAGGATCCGGAACGGGCCGGCCGTTTCCGTCACCAGCAGGTCGAGGTTGCTGGTGTCGTGGGTGCCGTAGCTGGCCTCCAGCGCAGCCGCGCGCCCGGTCGGCCGGCGGCCGATCACCTGCACGACGCCGCCGAGGGCGTAGTTGCCCCACACGCTGGAGCCGCCACCCCGCACGATCTCGACCTGGTCGATGCCGAGCAGGGGCACGCGATCCCAGTACACCCAGCCGCCGAACGGATCGTTGAGCGGCACGCCGTCCAGCAGCACCAGGGCCCGGCTGGTCCCGCTGGGCCCGATGCCGCGCAGCGAGAGGCCCTGGGTGGTGGGATGGCCGACCACGCTGGAGGTGCGGCGGAACAGGCTGAAGCCAGGTACCTGGCGGAGGAGGTCGTCGAGCGTCTGGCTGGGGCTCTGGCGGACCTCGTCGCCGGTGATGACCGTCACCGAGGCGGGCACCTCGTCGGCCTTCTGCTCCAGCCGGCCCGGCGTCACCACGACCGGCGGCAGCCGCACCGGCTCCTCGGCCGGCTGGGCGCGGGCGGGCCCGGCCCCGAGGAGGACCAGCAGGACGAGGCCGCCGCCGACGCTGAGGAGGCTTCGCACGGTGGCGCCGATGCTACCATTGACAACTCCGGAGCGGGCGTTGTACCTAGAGGCGCGCGAACATGCGCGCCGCTCGACGCCTACTTCAACCCTGGAGGTCCACCATGCGCCGTAGCCTGGTGATCGTGCTCGCCGCGTTGCTGCTCGGAGCCTCGACGATGTGGCTGATGCCGGTCTCGGCGCAGCAGCCGGCGCCGCCGCCGTGGAAGCAGGGACAGCCGGCCGAGCTGGCCAACTCCCCCCTGGCGCCGATCGCGCAGCCGCCGGCGCCCAAGGCGCCCGGCGAGATTCCCGTCGACAAGATCAAGGTGCCGGCCGGGTTCAAGGTCGAGCTGTGGGCCTCCGGCATCAACAACGCCCGGGCGATGACGTGGGGCGACAAGGGCACGCTGTTCGTCTCCAGCCGCGTGGCCGGCAACGTCTACGCCGTCGTCGACAAGAGCGGCAAGCGCGAGGTGAAGACGATCGCCAAGGGGCTGAACCTGCCCAACGGCGTCGCCTTCCGGGACGGCACCCTGTACGTCGCCGAGATCCATCGCATCACGAAGATGGCTGGCATCGAGGACAAGCTCGACGCGCCGCCGGCGATGGAGGTCGTGTACGACACGCTGCCCAAGGACGCGCCGCACGGCTGGAAGTTCCTGGCCTTCGGCCCCGACGGCAAGCTCTACTTCAACATCGGCGCGCCCTGCAACATCTGCATTCCGCCCGACACCCACGCCAACATCTCGCGGGTCAATCCCGACGGCACCGGCTTCGAGTACTTCGCCCACGGTGTCCGCAACAGCGTCGGCTTCGACTGGCACCCCGTCTCCAAGGAGCTGTACTTCGCGACCCACGCCCGCGACTGGCTGGGCGAGGACGTGCCGAGCGACCGGTTCGATCACGCGCCGAAGAAGGGACTGCACTTCGGCTTCCCGTACTGCCACCAGGGCGACATCCCCGATCCGGAGTTCGGCAAGGGCCGCTCGTGCGCGGAGTTCGCGGCGCCGCTCATCAAGACCGGGCCTCACGTGGCCGGCAACGGTGTCGAGTTCTACACGGGCGCGATGTTCCCGGCCGAGTACAAGAACCGCGCATTCCTGGCCCAGCGCGGCTCCTGGAACCGCACGCAGAAGATCGGCTTCCGCGTGATGATGGTCACGCTGCGCTCGGGTGACGTGCCGAAGTACGAGGTGTTCGCCGAGGGCTGGACCCAGGGCGACCAGATCTGGGGCCGGCCGGTCTACACGCGCCAGATGAAGGACGGCTCGCTGCTGATCGCCGACGACTACGCCGGCGCGATCTACCGCGTCAGCTACCAGAAGTAAGCGGCGAGGCGCGCATCAGGATCGAACCGCTGTCGGGCCCAGCGCGAACAGGACGGGTCAGAGGGGGGGCGTCTCGCCCCCCCTTTGCGTCCACCGCCGTGGCGCTGATCGCGGCGCTGGTGCTGACGGCAGCCCCGGCCTTCGCCGCCGACGTCGAGACCGGACGCCGCAAGTCGGTTGCGTGCGCGGCCTGCCACGGACCCGACGGCAACGCGACCATCCCCGGCACGCCGACGCTGGCCGGCCAGCCCGCGTACTTCACCCACTGGCAGCTCATCAAGTACCGCGACGGCCGCCGCAAGGACGAGCCGATGGCGCCGCTGGCGGCGAACCTGAGCGACGAGGACATGGCCGATCTCGCCGCCTTCTATGCGGCGCAGACGGCCCGGCCGCGCGGCTCGGCCGTCGATCCCGTCAAGGTCGCGGCCGGCCAGCTCCTCGTCGACCGCCACCACTGCACCTCATGCCACATGCCGACGCTGGCCGGCCAGCAGCAGGTGCCGCGGCTGGCCGGGCAGGACCTGACCTATCTCCTCCGGCTCCTGCGCGGCTTCCGGGCCGGCACCGCCTCCGACCTCGACGGCACCATGACGATGGCGGCCCGCCCGCTCACCGTGGCCGAGGTCGACGAGATCGCGCACTATCTCGCCAGCCTCGGGCACTGACTACTTCTCGGCCGTGCGCACGGCGGCCGAACCGCCGCCCACCTTGATGCGCTGCCCGGTGTCGCGCAGCGTGGTGCCGTTCCACTCGAAGACCCACAGGTCCTTCTCGACCATGTTGCCGACCAGGATGGTCCGGCCGTCCGCCGAGAACGCCACGCCCTGCGACCAGTGACCGATCGGCGCCTCGCCGGCCTTCGCCAGCGTGGTGCCGGTGACGCGGAGCAGGACGAGCTTGCCGTGGTCGTTGAAGAACGGCGACTCCTTGGCCTTGTTGCTGCCGTTCATCACCACCACGGCGATCAGCGAGCTGTCCGGCGAGACCTTGATGCCCTCCGGAGTCTGGCCGACGGTGATCGTCTCCACCACCCGGGGCGGGTTGGCCTTGAGGTCGACGAGGCTGACGGTGTCGAGATCGCCCTGGCCCCGGCCGATGTTGGCGACGGCCGCGAAGGCGCCGCTGGCGGCGATGTCGATCCCGTACGGCCGCAGCCCCGCGTTCATGTCCCGCTTCGTGTACTCGACCTTGGCGCCGTCGATCGACAGCACGCTGATCCGGTCGTCGCCGTCGCGGCTGACCAGCGCCAGCTTGCCGTCGGGCGCGATCGTCACGTGGCTCACGCCGGACTTGGCGTCGGCGATCGTCACGGTGCCGGCCGGCGTCACCGTCTTGCCCTGGATCGTGAACACGGAGACCGTGCCCTCCTCACGGTTGGCGACGAGCGCGAGGGTGCCCTGGCGGTTGATCGACAGCCCGGCCGGCGACTTGCCGGTGGTGAGCGTGGCGATGACCGCCGGGGGCGAGGCCTTGAGATCGATCACCGACAGGCGGTTGTCGGCGGTCTGCTTGGTCGGATCGGCGGGGTCGACCTTCTGGGCGGCCGTCACCAGGGCCAGCCCCTCATCGGGCGTGATGGCGACCGACAGCGGCGGCCCACCACGCTGCCGGGCACGACGATCTCGGCCACCGCGACGGCCGGCCGGGCGTTGAGGTCGATGAGGGTGATCGTGTCGGCCGGCGCGTTGGCCACGACCCGCGTGGTGCCGTTGACCAGCATGACCTTGTTGTCGTTCACCGAGATGGCGAGCTGGGCGTGGGCGGCGGGCGCCACCGCCAGGACAGCCGCTGCGAGCGCGCACGCGAGGAGCCGGGTCGTTTTCATGCTGAGTAGAAAAGCAGGTTCACCCGACCGGCGCAAGGGCTCGACCTTCGCGGTACACTTCCGGATCGGATCGCTCCCAGGAGGGACACGCATGACCGCCGTCGAACTCATGAAGCTGGAGCTCAAGCGCCTGCACGCCTCGTACGACAAGGTCCTCGCCGAGCTGACGCCCGACCAGCTGCACCGGGTGCCGGCCGGTCACCCCAAGGCCAACACGATCGCGTGGGGTGTGTGGCACTACGTGCGCACCGAGGACAACGTGGTGCGGTACATCCTCCAGAACCGGCGGCCCATCGTGTGGGCCGAGGGCGGCTACGCCGACAAGCTGGGACTGCCGCCGGTGGCCCAGGGCACCGGCATGTCGACCGAGGAGTCGCAGGCCCTGCGCATCAAGGACCTCGGCCTGTTCCGTGAGTACACGGCCAAGGTGTGGGCGAGCACCGACGAATATCTCGCCAAGGTCGATCCGGCCGCCCTCGACACCACCGTGACGATCAAGCCGCTCGGCGACATGCCGGCCATCCGCGCGCTGGCCCAGGTCTGCGTCGGCCACGGCTTCATGCACGTCGGGGAGATCGAGCTGGCTCGCACCCTCGTCGGGTGAGCGCCGCGTGACCGCGGGCGGCCCGTGATCGGGGCGCTCGGCGCCCTGGCGCGTCGCCGCCTGCCCGCCCGGCTCAAGGCGCTCTTCTCGGCCAGCGGGGGCCACCAGGTGTCCTTCGTGCTCGCCCGCTGGTTCGCCGCCGGGGTGGGCCGCGCCTTCCAGATGGGCTACGCAACGGGCGCCATCTCTTCTACTTCTCCGCGGTCGGCATCCAGTGCGGAGGGACGGATCTGCCGGAGGAGCACATCGCCTGAGTGCGGCTTCTCGACGGCGGTCTCGACGCGGATACCCGCCGGCGACTGGCCGGCCCCGGCGCCAGTGAGCGTGCTCTTCTCGGAGGCGACCTTCGAGACGCTGCTGCCCTGGCGGGAGGGCGCCGCCTCGGGGAGCGGGGGCGGTGTTCGAGGCGTGCGCCCGACGGCTGCCCCATCACACCTACACGGTGTGGACGTTCCGGCCGCCGCTGGACCAGCTGTTCCGGCTCTCGCCCAGCTTCCCGACGAAACAGACGGTGTACGCGTTCACCCGCGCCGCCCGCCTGCTGGAGCCGCTCGGCGCCTACGCCGAGCGGCTCCCCGGGCCTGAGCGCGGTTACTGCACCAGGTGTCGCAGCTCCGGGATGACCCACATCGGCTTGCGGCCGGCGTGCACGCGCAGGATGTTGTCGAAGGCGTTGCGGAAGGCCTTGGGCCAGTTCTCCCAGGTCGGACCCGCCGTGTGCGGAGTGATCGTGATGTTCTCGACGTTGAGGAGCGGGTTGTCCTTGGACGGCGGCTCGTCCACCATCACGTCGAGGCCGGCGCCGGAGATGCGCTTGGTGATGAGCGCCTTGTGCAGGGCCAGCTCGTCCACGACCGGGCCGCGGCACGTGTTGACCAGCACCGCGGTCGGCTTCATGAGCCCCAGCTGACGGTCGGAGATCATGTCCTTGGTCTGGGCCGACAGCGGCACGTGCAGCGTGACCACGTCCGACATCGCCAGCAGCTCGTCCAGCAGCACGAAGCGCACGCCGAGGGCGTCCTCCTCGTGCTCGGGCAGGCGCAGGATGTCGTAGTAGACGATCTTCACGTCGAAGCCGTGCAGCCGACGGGCGACCTTCTTGCCGATGTTGCCCAGCCCCACGATGCCGACCGTCTTGCCCTCCAGCTCGTACAGTCGCGTCTCGGCGAAGTCGCCGATCCGCCACTTGCCCTCCACGCAGTTCTTGTGCTGCCAGGCCAGCTTCTTGAGCGTGGCCAGGATCAGCATCACCGCGTGCTCGGCCACCGCCACCGAGTTGGCGCCGCCGTTGTTGGCGATGGGCACGCCGGCCTTGCGGGCGGCCTCCAGGTCCAGCGTGTTGTAGCCGGCGCTGATGAGCTGCACCAGCTTGATCTTCTTGCCGGCGGTGTAGAAGTCGGTGCTGAGCGGGTTGCGCCCGAAGCCCAGGAAGTACTCGGCCTCGCGGGCGGCCTCGAGGAACTGGGGGCCGGTCGCGTCGACCGGCACCAGCTCGAAGCCGGGCGGGGTCATCTCCACGGCGACGTCGAAGATGACCTTGGGGAACTTCGGCGAGAACATGATCTTGGTAGTCATCAGGCACTGGGCTCCGAGCCGACGACGCCGACGAACGAGACGCACTCGCCCGGGGCACCGCCGAGGTTGTGGGTGAGGGCCAGCTTCCGGCCGCGGCCCACGCTGGCGATCTGGCGCTTGCCCGCCTCGCCGCGCAGCTGCAGCCAGCACTCGAACAGCATGCGCAGGCCGGAGGCGCCGATGGGATGGCCGAACGACTTGAGGCCGCCGTCCGGATTGACGGCCAGCTCGCCGTCGAGGTCGAAGGTCCCGGCCAGGACGTCCTTCCAGGCGGTGCCGCGGCTGGAGAACCCGAGGTCCTCCATCAGCACCAGCTCGGTCGGGGTGAAGCAGTCGTGCACCTCGGCCATCGCCAGCTCCTGCCGCGGGTCCTTGATGCCGGCCTGGGCGAAGGCGTCGGCCGCGGAGGCGACCACCTCGGGGAAGGTCGTGTAGTCGTAGTCGGGATCGATCGGCCCCGCCGCCGGTCCGGCCACGAACGACAGCGCCTTCACGTAGAGCGGGTGCTTGGTGTAGCGATGGGCGTCCTCGGCACGCACGATGATGGCCGCCGCCGAGCCGTCGCTGACGCCGGAGCAGTCGAAGATGCCGAGCGAGCCCGCCACCAGCGGCGAGCACGCGATCGTCTCCTTGGACACCTCCTTGCGGAACTGGGCGCGCGGGTTGAGCGCGCCGTTCTTGTGGTTCTTCCACGCGATGCGGGTGATGACTTCCTTGAACTGGGCCTCGTCGACGCCGAACTTCTTGGCGTAGGCCGGGGCCAGCAGGCTGAAGGTGGCGGGCGCCGACAGCGCCGCCCGGGTGCCGTCACCGATCCCCGCGCTGCCGGGCAGGCCGGAGAAGCCGGAGTCCTTCAGCTTCTCGACGCCGATGGCCATGG
This sequence comes from uncultured Candidatus Rokubacteria bacterium, assembly GCA_963734175.1. Taxonomy (GTDB): domain Bacteria; phylum Methylomirabilota; class Methylomirabilia; order Rokubacteriales; family CSP1-6; genus AR5. Next base: position 544,368 of record CAVTGC010000006.1, on the reverse strand, counting down.
CCACGTCGTAGGCGCCGGAGGCCACGGCGTAGCAGGCGTTGCGGAACGCCTCGGAGCCGGTGGCGCAGTAGTTCTCGAGCCGGCTCACCGGCTTGTAGTCGATCTTCAGCGGCCGCGACAGCGTGAGCCCGCTCTGGCCCGAGAACAGCGTGCCGAGCCAGAACGCGTCCACCTGCGGCAGCTCGATCCCGGCCGAAGTCAGCGCCTCGCCGGTGGCGTCCACCAGCAGGTCGCTGGCGCTCTTGTCCCAGTGCTCGCCGAACGGCGTGCAGCCCATCCCGACGATCGCGACCCGGTCGCGGATCCCGTTGCTGGCCATTACGCTTGTCCTCCCCGGAGCGGTTTCGCCTTCCAGAAGTAGTTGTGGACGCCGCCGGCGGTGATCAGGCGGCGGAAGGTCATGGTCACGCGGTCGCCGATCTTCACGGCTTTGGGATCGACGTCGGTCATCTCGGACTGGAAGCGGCCGCCGCCCTCGAAGTCGAGCACGGCCACGACCATCGGCGGCGAGGGCGAGAAGGCCAGGCGGTCCACGGTGAACGTGGCGATCGAGGCCGGCACGTCGGCCATGCGCTCGGGCGCCATGCGATCGACGGCGTGGCACTTCACGCACACGCGCTGGGGCGGGAGGTGGCGGGCGCCGCAGGCCTGGCACCGGCTGCCGACGAACGCGAACTTCCACGCCTCGGCCCGGCGGGCGGGCGGCGCCTCCGGCGCCTGCGGATCGGGCCGGCGCGGCGGCTCGCGGTCGAGGAAGCCGCGCCACGACAGAAACGTCGGGTACGACACGCGCCCGCCGCCCGCCAGCTGGGCGGCGACACCGGCGGCGCGGCGCGGCGCGCCGGTCACGCGCCAGATGCTGGCGTCGGCGCCGTCGGCCAGCGAGACGACGGCGATCAGGTCGTCGGCCTGCGCCGCGTCGAACGCGGCGGCGAACATGAGGCCGGCGTGGGCGGCGCCCGCGTTGCCGATGCTGGCCAGGAGGTCGTCGGCGATCGCCTCCTTCTTCACGCCGGCCGAGGCCGCCACCCGCTTCACCGCGCGGCCGTGAGGACCGGCCACGATGAGCCGCGTGATGGCCGCCGCCGTCACGCCGGCGTGCTTGAGCGCTTCGGTCAGCGCGGCCTCGCCGAGCGGCACGTAGGCGTGCTCGCCGAAGCGTTCCTCCCACTGGCGCGAGGCCGGCTCGCCGGGCAGCCGCCAGCGATCGAGGAACTCGGCGGTGGCCGAGGCGGCGCCGAGGGGCTCGGCGACCACGCGCGCATCGGGCGCGTCGTCGGCGAAGAGGAAAGCGGCGGCGCCGTCGCCGCCCTCGCGCTCGTCGGCGCTGCCCGGCCGCCCGGTCCGGATGTCGCTCAGCACGGCCAGCGCGGGGACGCGCGTGTCGCGCGCCGCCCGCATGGCGCCGACCATGCCGCGCACCGAGCCCGCCACGTCGACGGCGAACGCCGAGGTCGGGAGATCGAGGGCAGCGTGAATGGCCGTGGCGTTGGTCTTGTCGACGTAGGCGGGGTCGGACGTGGCGAAGTAGAGCGCCTGGGGAATGATCGCGGTGCCGCGCAGCGCCGCCCGTCCGGCCTCGACGCCGAGCGAGGTGGTGTCCTCGTCGTAGGAGGCGACCGCGCGGGTACCGGCGCCGCCGGGCGTGCCGAGCGCCTCGGCGATCGCCTTGCGCTCGAGCCGCCAGTAGGGGAGATACGCGCCGTAACTGACGATGCCTCTCATGGGGCGCCCGTCCGGGGACGGTGGTGGTCGTTCGGGTTGGCCGTCATGGCGCCGACTATACTACTCCGCGATGTATGGTCCCGCGACGAGCTCATCGCCGCCCCGGCTCCTCGGCCGGTCGCCGCAGATCGCCGCGATTCGCCGGGCCATCCCCCGCCTGGCCCGGCTCAACACGTCCATGCTGATCATCGGCGAGGGTGAGATGGAGACCCGGCTGGTGGCGCGCGCGATTCACGGAGCGCGGCCCGGGCCGGCGCGTGCCTTCTACGAGAACGACATCTGCGCCTTCCCCGAGGTCATGCTGGAGGCGGAGATCTTCGGCTTCGAACGCGGGGCCTTTTCCGGCGCCAGGGTTGCCCAAGCCGGCTGGCTGGAGCAGGCCCGGGGTGGGACGCTGTGTCTGAGGAATTTCGAACACTGGCCCTGCAGTCTGCAGCCGAAGCTCCTGCGGGTGCTTCGCGAAGGGGTCACCGTGCGCATGGGCGGCGACCGGCCGATCTCCGTCGCCGTGCGAGTCGTCGCCATCGCGAGCATGGAGGGATTCATTGCGTCGGGACCGGATTCGGCCGAGCTCTACGGCGCCGTCAGTGCCAACCGGATCTCCATCCCTCCTCTGCGGGAGCGGCGCACCGACATTCCGGTCCTCGTTCGCCACTATCTTCGACACTTCGGGAAGCAGTACGACCTACCAGGCGTTCGCCTGTCACCAGAGGCGATGTCGAGGGTGATGGGCCATGAATTTCCGGGTAACGAGCGAGAGCTCTCCAATAGCGTCGAGCGGGCGGTCCTGCTCTACGAGGGTCCGCGCATCGAGCCCGACGACATCATGCCCCGCCAAGCTGTCCAATCGACTGTCCCACTAGGCGTCCAGTTGCGCGAAATCACACGTCGCCTCCGAGCGCGCCGCGCGGGTCGCACGAGCCGACGGCGGAGGTGAACTGTCGGTTTACCCCCGTCGTGTCGCCGCGTGGTGATCGGCCAGGACGTTGGAGACGCACGCGGTCACCTTCATGCCGGTGGGCAGGTCGATGAACTCGTTGGGGCCGTGCGCGTTGGACTCGGGGCCCATCACGCCGGTCACCAGGAACTGCGCCTCGGGGAAGCGGTCGCCCAGCATCTGCATGAACGGGATCGAGCCGCCAAGACCGCTGAACATCGGCGGCGCGCCGAAGTGCGCGGTCGAGGCGCGCTTGACCGAGTCGAGCAGCCAGTCGGCCGTGGCCGGCGCGTTCCAGCCGCTACCCGGCCGCTCGCCGGTCGAGAACGTCACGCGGGCGCCGTAGGGCGGGTCGGCCTCCAGCGTTTCCTTCACGCGCTTCATCGCGCGGGCCGCGTCGGCGGTCGGGGGCAGGCGCAGCGAGAGCTTCAGTGAGGTCTTGGGCCGCAGCACGTTGCCGGCGTCGGCCAGCGCGGGGATACCGTCCACGCCGGTCACGGCCAGGGCCGGACGCCACGTGTTGTTCAGCAACGCCTCGACCGGGTCGGTGGTCACCGGCCGCATGCCGGGCACGAACGGCCAGCGCTTCGTGATCTCGTCGCCCAGCACAGCGGCCACGGCGCGGGCCTCGGCCACGCGGGCCGGTGGGATCTCGACGTGGCACTCGCGCACGAGGATCTCGCCGGTGCGCTCGTCCTCCAGCCGGCCGAGCAGCTGGCGCAGGATGCGGAAGCTCGACGGCACGATGCCGCTGGCCGCGCCCGAGTGCACACCCTCGCCCAGGACCTCGACCGTCAGGTTGCCGCTGGTCACGCCGCGCAGCGACGTCGTCGCCCACAGGTGATCGTAGTCGCCGCAGCCGGAGTCGAGACAGACGACCAGGCCCGGACGGATGCGGTCGGCCAGCTTCTCGACGTAGGCCGGCAGGTCGGGGCTGCCGCTCTCCTCCGAGGCCTCGATCAGCACCACGCAGCGGTTGTGCGCGACGCCCTGCGCCTGAAGGGCCTCGATTGCGGTGAGCGCCGAGAAGGCCGCGTAGCCGTCGTCGCCGGCGCCCCGGCCGAACAGCCGGTTGCCACGGCGCACGGGGACCCACGGGCCCGCGTCCTCGGCCCAGCCGACCATCTCCGGCTGCTTGTCGCAGTGGCCGTAGAGCAACACCGTGTCGCCGCCCGCGCCGGGGACCTCCATCAGGATGACGGGGGTGCGGCCGGGGAGGCGGACCACCTCGAGCTTCAGCCCCTCGATCTTGCGCTGCCGGGCCCAGTCGGTGATGAGGGTGACGGCGCGCTCCAGGTGGCCGTGCTCGGCCCACTGCTCGTCGTACATGGGCGACTTGGCGGGGATGCGGATGTACTCGGTCAGGGCCGGGATGATGTCGGTGTCCCAGGTGCGCTGCACGAAGGTGCGGGTACGGTCGGTGTCGATGGTCATGGCGCCGAATATACTACCGGCCCGGGGACCGGGCCCCGTGCATCCGCTCGGTCGCCCGGCTAAGATGGCCGCCATGAGCTACGTTCCGTCCCGAGGACAGTGGGAGGCGCGACCGCCGGCCGAGCTGGGCCTGCGGGCCGACGCGCTGCAGGCGGCGATCTTCTATCACCGGGCGCACGAGAGCACCTGGCCGCGTAACTTCATCACCTCGTCCGGCCGCTACATCGGGGTCGCCGACGAGCCGGAGGACTCGGCCGTGCTGGGGCCGGTGCGGCCGCGCGAGGATCCCAGCGGGATCGTGATCCGCCGGGGGTTCATCGCGGCCGAGTGGGGCGACACCCGCCGCACCGACATGTCGTTCAGCATCGCCAAGAGCTACCTGGCCGTGCTGACCGGGCTGGCCGTGCAGCGCGGGCTCATCGCCGACCTCGACGCGCCCGTCGCCGCCACCGCGATCGACGACGGCTTCGCCTCGCCCCACAACGCCGCCATCACCTGGCGCCACCTGCTGCAGCAGACGAGCGAGTGGCAGGGCACGCTCTGGGACAAGTCCGACTCGATCGATCACAACCGCGACGTGGGCAAGAGCGAGCTGGGCTACTCCACCAAGGGCACGCCACGCCCGATGCGTCCGCCCGGCACGCTGTGGGAGTATAACGACGTCCGCGTGAACCGGCTGAGCCTCTCGCTCCTGCAGCGCTTCGGTCGCCCGCTGCCCGAGGTGCTCCGCGAGTCGATCATGGATCCCATCGGCGGCGCCGACGACTGGGAGTGGCATCCGTACCGCAACTCGTGGATCGAGCTCGGCGGTCGCCGCCTGCCGTCGGTGCCCGGCGGCTCCCACTGGGGCGGCGGCCTGTGGATGGCCGCCCGCGAGCACGCGCGCTTCGGTCTGCTGATGCTGCGCGGCGGCCAGTGGGGCGACCGTCGGCTACTCGACGCCGCCTGGATCGACGAGATGCGTCGCCCGTCCCCGCTGCACCCCGGCTACGGCTTCCTCTGGTGGCTCAACACGGGCCGCACCGCGCTCCCGAGCGCGCCCGAGACGTCCTACGCCGCCCGCGGCGCCGGCAGCAACGTCATCTGGATCGACCCCGAGCACGACCTGGTCGTGGTCCTGCGCTGGATCGACAAAACCAGCGTCGACGGCCTCCTGAAGCTCGTCGTGGAAGGCGTGGTCTAGCGCCTCTCGGGGAGGGCGGTGGGCGATGGGGTGGCGCCGCCCGGCCCCGGGCATGCCGCGGTCGCGCCGGCGGCTGCGCCTGAATCACGCAAGCGGGATTCGCTTCGGCCCCCCATCCCCCAGAGCGGGCTCGGGTACCGACTGTCTTTCGTCGGCGGCTCGCTCATCCCGTCCCGATAGAGCGCGCTCGCCACGGCTCGCCGCAAGGCGCGGCCGCGACATGCCCGGGGCCGGGCGGCGCCACCCCATCGCCCACCGCGCTCCCCGCGCTCCCCGAGCGGCGCTAGGTGCGGGCTTTGCGGCGCGTGCGCACCGCAGCCGCCAGTTCTTGCAGCACTGGCACCGACGTGCCCCAGCCCATGCACGCGTCGGTGATGCTCTGGCCGTAGACCAGCCGCGAGGGATCGCCCAGATCCTGGCGGCCGTCGACCAGGAAGCTCTCCATCATCATGCCGATCACGCCGGCCTCGCCCTGAGCGACCTGGGCGGCGACCTCGCGCACGACGATCGGCTGGCGCCGGTAGTCCTTCTCGCTGTTGCCGTGGCTGGCGTCGATCATGATGCGCGGCGGTAGCCCGGCGTCGCGCAGAGCGGCCAGCGTCTTCTGCACGTGGATCGCGTCGAAGTTGGGGCCGGTGGCGCCGCCGCGCAGGATGACGTGGCAGTCGGGGTTGCCCGCCGTCGACACGATGCCGGCCAGCCCCTGCTCGGTGACGCCGATGAAGCGATGCGGGTGGGCGGCGGCCCGGATGGCGTCCAGCGCGATCTGCACGCCACCGTCGGTGCCGTTCTTGAAGCCGACCGGCATCGAGCACGCCGAGGCCAGCTCGCGGTGCACCTGGCTCTCGGTCGTGCGGGCGCCGATCGCGCCCCACGTGACCAGGTCGGACGTGAACTGCGGCGTGATCGGGTCGAGGAACTCGCATCCGGCCGGCAGCCCCAGCTCGGCCAGGTCGAGGAGCAGGCGCCGGCCCACCCGAAGCCCCGTGTTGATGGCGAACGAGCCGTCGAGGTTAGGGTCGTTGATGAGCCCCTTCCAGCCGACCGTCGTCCGCGGCTTCTCGAAGTACACCCGCATGACGATGCGCAGGTCGGCGGCCAGGTCGTCGGCCAGACCGCGCAGACGTCGCGCGTAGTCGAGGGCGGCCACGGGGTCGTGGATCGAGCACGGCCCCACGATCACGATCAGCCGGTCGTCTTCTCCGCGCAGGATCCGGGCGACTTCCTCGCGGCCACGACTGACGTTGACGGCAGCGACCTCGCCGAGCGGAAGCTCCTCGAGGAGGATGGCCGGGGGCAGCAGGGGCCGGATGCTGTCGACGCGGAGGTCACGGGTCCTGAGCGGCATGGCGGTGATTGTAAACCCGGCGCGTAGAATCCTGTCATGAGCCGACAGCGGCCCGGGCCGGGGGTGGTGACGCCGTCAGAAACCGGGCGGTTCCGATTCATGCACATCTCCTTGCCCGCCAACCTCCTCGGCGCGCTGGTCACCTACGCGTACCTCCGGTTCATCGATCCGGGCGCGGTCAGCAGCGGCCGCGCCCCCGGCCCTGGCGAGATCCTGTACTTCGTCGTGTTCTTCGGAGGACTGGTCGTGGTCGCCAACTGGCTAGGCAACCGCTGGTCGCGGCCCCTGCGGCAGCGGCCAGTGCCACCGGGACCGGCCGGCGACGCCGTCCGCCGCCAGGCGGGTCAGGTCCCCTGGGTGATCGCCGCCATCCATCTCGTGGGGTGGACGCTGGCCGGGCTGATCTGGGGCGTGATGTGGCCCATGATCGTGGGGGCCTTCCAGCCGGGCCGCGCCGTGCGCGCGTTCTTCGGGATCAGCGTCATCGCCGGCTTCGCGGCCACGGCGTTCATATTTTTCGCCGCCGAGCGCCAGTGGCGGCGGCATCTCCCCGACTTCTTCCCAGAGGGCGGTCTCACCGGCTTGCGCGGTGTCCCGCGGCTGCCGGTGCGCGTGCGACTGCTGATCATGTTCCTGATGATCAGCGTGATCCCGGTCGCGGTGCTCGGCGTGCTGGCGCGCAACCGCGCGCGCGAGGCGCTGGCGGCGACGGCGGCCGGCGCCGACGCCATCATGGCCAACATGCTGGTCAGCGTCGTGTTCCTGGCGGTGGCGGCCATCGCGGTGTCGATTGTGCTCGCGCTGTCGGTATCCCGCAGCGTGGCCGAACCACTCGCCCAGCTGGAGGCGGTGATGGTCGAGGTCGAGCAGGGGCGCTTCGAGGCGCGGGCGCCGGTGGTCTCCAACGATGAGATCGGCCGCTTGACCGAGGGGTTCAATCGCATGGTGCGCGGCCTCGGCGAGCGCGAGTTCCTGCGCGAGACCTTCGGCAAGTACGTGAGCGCAGAGATCCGCGACGAGATCCTGGCCGGCCGCATCGCGCTACAGGGTGAGCCACGCGAGGTCACCATCCTGTTCGCCGACATCCGCGACTTCACCCCGTGGGTCGAGGCCAGCGATCCGCGCGAGGTCGTCCGCGACCTCAACGCCTATTTCACGGAGATGGAGACGGCCATCCGCGCCCACGGCGGCCTGGTCGTGCAGTACATCGGCGACGAGATCGAGGCCGTGTTCGGCGCCCCCGTGGCCCGGCCCGGCCACGCCGAGCAGGCGGTGCGGGCCGCCCTCGAGATGCGGCGGCGCCTGGCCGCCTGGAACGCCGCTCGGGCGACGGTCGGGCGGACGCCCTTGCGCAACGGCATCGGCATCCACACCGGCACCGTGCTGGCCGGCAACATCGGAAGCGCTGACCGGCTGTCCTACGCGCTGGTCGGCGACTCCGTCAACCTCGCCTCGCGGCTGCAGAGCCTGACCAAGGAGCTGCAGGCGGACGTGCTGGTGAGCGGCACCACGCGGGCCCGGATCGACGGCGACCTGCCGCTGCGGCCGCTGCCGGCCGTGCGGGTGAAGGGGCGGGTGGCCGAGGTCGAGGTCTACGCTCTCGGCTGAGCGCGCTCGGCGAGGACGACCAGGCTGTTGGCCAGCGCGCGGGCTGGCGCGGTGCCGATGACGCGGGCGTCGAGGCGGCACAGCGCGCGGAAGGCGGCGTCCAGCGTGCGCGGCACCTGCTGACGGTGCAGCAGGACGGAGGGCAGCAGGTTGGTGACGCCGTGCACTCCCCACGCCCGCACGGGCGTGAGCCCGGCGGCGGCCAGCATGGCCGACAGCTCGCGCCGGGTGAAGAGCCAGAGCGGGCCGTAGCCGGGGTAGACCATGCGCAGGCTGCGCCCGGCGATCAGCGCGTGCCAGGCCTCGCGAGCTGTGACACCGTAGCCGAGCGCGTCGCCGGACAGGGCACTGGCCAGCGTCCATGCCAGATCCAGGCTCGGCCGGTGCTCGCAGTCCAGCAGGAGGCGGCCGCCCGGGCGCAGCACGCGCCCCATCTCGGCCAGCGCGCGGGCGGGGTCGTCGACGAACGACAGGGTGCTGCCGCAGCAGACCACGGCGTCGAAGCGCGCGTCGGGGTAGGGCAGCGTCTCGACGCTGGCCAGGGCGAACGAGGCGGCGGGGAGGCGGCGGCGGGCCACGGCCAGCAACCCGGCCGAGACGTCGATGCCGTGTGCGTCCCAGCCGAGCTCGGTCAGCAGCGCGGACTGAAAGCCGGTGCCGCAGCCGGCGTCGAGCGCGCTGCCGCCGGCGGGCGGCGCGGGCCCGATCGTCTCGCGCAGGATGCCGTGCAGGACCGCGTAGAGGTGCTCGTACCAGGGTTCGAGGTCGTCGTACGTCGGGGCCATCGCATCGAACAGCTGGGCGACCGCCGAAGTCATCAGGCAGAGTCTAGCTGCCGAGGAGGCATACGTGAACGATAAAGCGGTGGGGCAGGCGGGCGCGCGGGCCCCGCGGTCGCCGATGGGGCTGGTCACGGGCGGGGAGGACGGCGACCGTGGCCACACGGTCAGCCGGTTGCTCGGCCGCATGCGGCACTCGGCGTTCCAGGGGCGCAAGCTCGGCGAGGCCTTCGAGGTCTGGCAGCGGATGATCGATGGCGACGGTCTCATCTGCCTGGGACTGGCCGGCTCGCTGGCCAGCGCCGGGCTGGCCCCGCTCATCGCCTGGCTCGTGGATCGAGGGTACGTCGACCTCATCGCCTCCACCTCGGCCAACGTCACCGAGGACCTGCTGGAAGCGCGCGGCGCCCGCTTCTTCCAGGTGGAGCCCGAGCACGTGGACGACTCCGAGCTGTGGCGGCAGGGCTTCTACCGCTTCTACGACCACGTCGTGGGAGCGGCCGACTACGACGCCATGGAGGACTTCACCCGGGGCTTCTTCGAATCGCTGGCGGCGCGGTGGCCGGGCCCCACGCTGCCCGGCGTACGCTTCATGCACGAGTTCGGGCGCTGGCTCGACGGCCAGGGCCTGGGCGCCACGATCGCGGCCACCTGCTTCCGCCACAACGTGCCGCTGTTCGTGCCGGCCGCGCCCGACGGGCCGCTGGCCGAGGGGTATCGCACTGCCCGCGCCAAGGGCCCGGTCGTCGACTTCTTCGCCGATTACGACATCGCCCTGCGGATCATGGCTCGCTACATGCCGCCCGGCCCCGGCACCTCGGCCGTCTTCCTGGGCGGCGGCGTACCGAAGGACTTCATCCAGATCACGGCCACCAGCGTGAAGGCGATCCGCGGCGACGCCGCCCCCAGCCCGCACCTGGCGGCGATCCAGATCACCACCGACAACGCCGTCTTCGGCGGGCTCGGCGGGGCCTCGGTGGCCAGCGAGTGCATCTCGTGGGGCAAGGAGGCGGTGGACGGGCTCAACGTCATGCTCTTCGCCGACGTGACGATCGCGCTGCCGCTGCTCTGCCAGGGACTGCTCGAGCGTTACGGCCCCACGCACGCGCGGCGTGCGCGGGCCGGCATTCGTACGGACCTCGACGAGCTCCTCGACGCCTGATCGCCGGAACTCTTGACAGTTCCCGCGGGCCGCGGCGTCGCGAATCCTTACACGTCTCCGCGCACCACTTGCATATTGTGGTTCCCGCGCAGCGTGATACATCACCTATGGCGCCAATGCGCCAGGGGGGCTGCTGCGATGACCACGAAGATCATCCTGACCCTGATCTGCGTCGTGCTGACCTTCCCGGTGTACGCGACGGCCGCGGGCCTCGCGGTCTCCAATCCTCAGACGGACGCCAACGGCGTCGTCTCCTACGACGCGGTGTCGTCGTACAACGGCCCCGGCCCCACCAAGCTCCGCGTGCTGGCGCCGACGAGCCCGGCCGCTGTCACCCACCGGTTCATTTACGTCTTGCCGGTGGCGCCCAACGCCGAGCACCAGGACCTGTTCGGCGACGGGCTGCAGGCGCTTCGGGCGTTGAACGTGCACAACCTCTACAACGCGCATCTCATCGCGCCGTCCTTCAAGGTGATGCCGTGGTATGCCGACCACGCGTCCGATCCCGATCGACGGTACGAGAGCTTCCTCGTGAACGACCTCGTGCCGTGGGTGCAGGCGAACCTGGCCGTCACCGGCCAGGAAGAGCACTGGCTCGTCGGGTTGAGCAAGTCGGGGTTCGGCGCCGTCACGCTGCTGTTCCGGAACCCGGGCGTCTTCAACGCGGCCGCGGCCTGGGATTTCCCCGCCGACCAGGCCGACACGACCGAGTTCGACATGGTCGACAACTACGGGACGGAGGCGAACTTCCAGAGCAACTATCGCCTGACCGACGCCTGGATTGCCGCGCGCAAGACGCCGTTCCAGACGGCGACGCGGTTGTGGCTGTCCCACGACGTCGTGTCGTTCGACGGGTTGCCGACGTACCTGCAGGAGGTGGACGCCTTCGCCGGGCGTCTGCAGGCTCAGGGCGTCCAGTTCCTGCGCACGGGCGGCGCGACGCGTGGCCACTCGTGGACGTCGGGCTGGCTGCCGGAGGCCATGGCCTCGCTGCAGGAGATGCGGTTCACGGCCCGTGACGACTTCAACCGACCCAACGGTGGCCTCGGCCCCAACTGGACGGCGGATCCGGCCTGGGGCAACGGCGCCGCCATCGCCGGCAACCAGGTCCTCTCTCCGCTGTCGAACGGCGGAGCCCTGTTCTGGAACGCCCGGGCCTTCGTGCCCGATCAGTTCTCCCAGATCACGTTCACCGGCGCGATCGGAGACTGGGCCGGGGTCTCGGTCCGGGGCAAGGCCTCGCCGGCCCAGGGGTACTGGGTGGCGATCCGGGAGGACGGCGCCACCCTCTACTCGTTCGTGAACGGTGTGTTCCACCAGCTCGTGCACGACGCCAACGGGTGGTCCACCGGCGATACGCTCCGGCTCGAGGTGCGGACGGTCGCGGCTAACACGGCCCGGCTGACGGTGTACCGCAACGGCTCCGCGCTGTTCACGCACGACGACGCCAGCCATTTCATCGCGGACGGTCAGCCCGGTCTCGGCCTCTGGGCCACCACGGCCATCTCGCTCGACGACTGGCGCGGCGGTGAAGCGGCCGGCGCCGCCGGCGCGGTGACACCCTTCGCGTCGAGCGCCGAGGACGATTTCAATCGCGCGGATGGCTCCCTCGGCCCGAACTGGGGGATCGATCCGGTCTTCGGCACCGGCGCCGCCGTGATCGGCAACCAGATCGCGTCGCCGCCTTCGGGCGGCGGGGCCTTCTTCTGGACGGCGCAGGGCTTCGGTGCCGACCAGTACTCCCAGGTAAGGATCACCGGGGCGATCGGCGACTTCACCGGGGTGGCGGTGCGAGTCAAGGCGACGCCCTCGCAGGGCTACTGGCTGGCCGTCAAGGGCGACGGCGCCTACCTGTACGCGTTCGTGGGAGGCGTGTTCCACCAGCTCGTCCACGACGCCACCGGCTGGGCTACCGGCGACACGCTCCGGCTCGAGGTGCAGACCGTCGCGACGAACACCGCGCGCCTGACGGTGCATCGTAACGGCAGCGCGCTCTTCACCCACGACGACGCCAGCCACTTCATCGAGAACGGTCAGCCGGGCATCGGACTGTTTGCCGGCGCCGCCACCTCGCTGGACGACTGGCGGGGCGGCGGCATCAACATCGCTCGCGACAGCTTCGATCGGGCCAATGGCCCACTCGGCCCGAAGTGGGCCGCGGATCCCGCCTGGGGCAACGGGGCGGTGATCGCGGGCAACCAGGTGGTATCGTCGCTGTTCAACGGCGGCGCCCTGTTCTGGGGTGCGCAGGGGTTCGAGGCCGATCAGTACTCGCAGATCCGGATCACCGGCGCCATCGGGGATTGGGTGGGAGTGTCGGTCCGGGGCAAGATCGTCCCCGCCCAGGGCTACTGGCTGGCCCTCAAGAGTGACGGGGCCTATCTCTACTCGTACGTGAACGGAGCCTTCCACCTGCTGGTGCACGACACGACGGCCTGGGCCACCGGCGACACGCTGCGGCTCGAGGTCCGCACCCTCGCGGCCAGCACGGCGCGGCTGACGGTTCGCCGCAACGGGACCCAGCTCTTCACCCACGACGACGTCAGCCACTTCATCGGGAGTGGGCAGCCGGGCGTCGGGCTCTACGCGACCACGGCGGTCGCGCTCGACGACTGGCAAGGGGGAGCGCTCCCTAACGCTCCCTGACGCCCGGCGCGGTCTCTCGCCTGGACCGCTGAGTCTCTAGCGGTCGCCGTGGGCGGGCGCCGCGGTGGGGTGAGGGCTCGGCGACCACAAGGTTGGGGGCCGAGTGATCGGCGGCGGCTGAGTTCCATCCGGCTGGCTGGCGCGCGGTCCGGGTTGGAGGGAAATGGGTCGGCGAGCCCTCACCCCACCGCGGCACCCGCCCGCGGCGGCGGATCGTACCTCGCGTCAGGCCACGAAAGCTCCCCGGACTCGTGCCCACGTGCGCCTACGCATGAGGCCGGGGGCTCGGGTCAGCGGCGGCGGAGGTGGGTGAGGAGCCAGAGGATTCCGCCGGCGGCGGCGCCGAAGACGAGGGCTTCTTTCGGGCCGAAGATCACGCGGATGTTCTTGGCGTCGATGTGGCGGGCGAAGAGGACGCCGACGGCGCTGTCGGAGATCTCGACGCGCGGGGCGGCCACGACCACGGCGGCGGAGTGCTCGAGCTCGACCTCGTCGCGGGAGAGGACGAGCTTGGCGGCGGAGGCCTTCAGCTCGACCTCGCCGCGAGCGGCCACCACGCCGACGGCGCCGGCCGTCACCTGGGCCGAATCGGTACGCGCGAACACCACGCCGCCCTGGGTGACGTTGAGCTGCTCGGCCTGGGCCCGGACGCTTCCGCCCTGGTGGATCGAGATCTCGCGGGCGCGCACGGAACGGGCGCCGCCCTGCCGGATGGTGACCGCGCCGGCCACCACGTCCCCGGCATCGCCCCGGATCTCGCCCTGCGTCGCTGCGTCGTGCTCACTCATGCTGGGTCTCCTTCTCAAGCAGCGTCGTCGCGCCCACCCCACGCTATCATGCGTGGCATGGCTGACCAGCGCGGGGTGGCGACGGTGCGGATCGACAACGAGCGGGTGCGGGTGACCGAGTGGCGATTCGCGCCGGGGGCGACGACGGGCTTCCACCGGCACGAGTACGACTATGTGGTCGTGCCGATGAGCACGGGCCGCCTGGCCAGCACGGGACCAGCGGGGGAGAGCGTGGCCGAGCTCGTCACCGGCATGCCCTACTTCCGCCCGGCCGGCGTCGAGCACGACGTCCGCAACGCCAACGCCTTCGAGTTCACCTTCATCGAGATCGAGGTGAAGCGCCCTTGACGCCGAGTTACTGAGCGATCCGGAACTCCACGCGGCCGTCGCCGTCGGGCGGCGCCGCCGCGGCGGGCTCGCCGGCGGCCAGCCGTGCCTCCGGGATCCCCTGGTCCTTGATCAACCCCTCGCGCACGGTGCTGACCCGACGCGCCAGCAACTCCACCACCTTGGCCTCGGGCACCGTCTCCGTCTCGCGCAGCTTGGCCAGCTGCTCGTCCGGCGCCGGCGGCTTGGTGCCGGGCGGGGTGGGGAAGCGCTCCTTGAACTCGGCGGCCACGGCGGCCGCGAAGTCCGGCAGCTTGGCCTCGCGCTGCCGGGCCTGCAGGCGCGCGGTCACCTCCTGGCCCTTGAGGCTCTCGAGGTCGCCGGGCCCCGCGACCGGCGCCAGCGAGAGCTTGATGCCGGGTGCCCGGCGCAGGAAGTCGGCGACCTTCGTGAGGTGCTGCTCCATCTCCGGGGCGAGGTTGTCGGCGCCGGCCGCGAAGGTGACCGGCTCGACGTTGAGCCCCTCGACCTTGTTGTCGCCGCTGGTGAAGAGGCGGCCGATCGCCCGGAACGGCGCGGTCACCACGTTGACGACGACGTTCTTGACGACGGTCCAGAGGGCATCGCTGATGTCGGCCTTCCAGCTCGCGAGCGGGCCCGACATCGGCAGGTTGACCTTCAGGTCGTTGTTGGCGTCGGTGATCAGCGCCACGATGAGCCCGAGTGGCAGCCCGACCTTCTTCTTGACCTCGTCGTCCTGGCGCGTGGGCGCCACGTGGATGTTGGCGACCAGGATCTCGTTCGAGGCCTCGAGCTGACCGCGCTCGACCCGGTAGTGGAAGCGCACGCCGAGCTTGCCGCGGTCGACGATCCAGGCGATGAAGCTGTCGGCGTAGGGGTTGACGCTGGCCAGCGTGAAGTCGCGCAGCTCGCCGTGGATGTCGGCGTAGAGCTCGCCCAGCGGCGCCAGCTCGCCCTTGATGTCGAGCGCGGCGTTGCCGCCGACGATCGCCTGGCTCGTCAGCTTGGCCCGCCGGCCCGGGGTGCTCGACAGCCCCTCGATCCTGAGCGCCATCCGCGTCATCGTCTCCGAGAAGGGCGGCTGTACCGTGCGGTCGAGAAACTGCAGGTTGCCGTCCTCGATCACGAACGCGCCGATGTCGAGCGGGAAGCCGACGGCGCCTCCCGCCGCGCGCACGGGCTCGGGCACCGGTGCGGCCTTCGGCGCCGGCTTGGCGGCCGGTTTCGGCGGCTCCGGCTTGGCCGGCTCCGGCGCCAGCAACTCGCGGAGCGGGATCGCGCCGCTGGCGTCGCGCTCGATGCGGGCGCTGGGCTTGCGCATGGTGACGGTGGCCACGCGCGCGTGGGTCGGCCAGCCGAAGTCGATGCCGGCCATCTCCAGGCGCTCCAGCTTGAGCGGCACCGACTTGTCGGCGGGGTTGCGGACTTCCAGCGCCTCGATCCAGCTCGTGCCCTTCGACGTCGCGGTCAGGCGGCCCTGGCCGTCGATGGCGACCTGGGTGCGGCTGTCGCCGTTGAAACGGCCGGCCAGGCGGGCCTTGATCGGGATGTAGGGAAAGTAGGGCTCGATCGACCCACCGCGCAGCGAGGTGGTCAGGTCGGTCGAGAACGGCGTCAGCGTGGCCGTGCCCTTGGTCGTCACGCGGCCCGCCGTCGGCAGGTTCAGGCTCGCCTCCAGCCCGAGCGGCGTCGTGTTCGGCCAGGTGACGTTCGTGAGCGTGATGCCGATGTCGCTCAGCACCAGCGTCGTTACCGGGGCCACCGCCTCGTCCCGCACCGCCACGCGCCCGCGCGTGAGCGCCACCCGCTCGACCAGGATCTTCATCGGCGGAGCGGGGGGTGCGGCGGGCGTTGTCGGCGCGGCCGTCGGGGCGGCGGGTGCCGGCGCCGCTGCCGCGGGTGGCCCCGCCGCCGGCGGCGGCTTGGCGAGAGCCAGCAGGTCGATATCGCCCTTGCGATCTCGCACGCCGGTCAGATCCAGTCCCTCCACCAGCACGGCGGCCAGCGTCATCGCGCCCTCCAGCGGGGCGGCCTCCTTGATGGCGACGCTGAGCTTCGGTACGCGCAGTAACGGGGCGGCGGCGCCGCGCTGGAGCACGGACAGCTCGCTGAGTCCCACGTCGCCCCCGAGCACCACGCGCAGCGGCCCGTCGGCCGGGCGTCCGGTCTTCAGGCGCAGGTCGAGCGTGAGCTGGCCGGTCGCCGGCAGCACCGGCACGGTCGGCGGCACGTAGGGCACCGCCTGCACCACGTCGAAGGCGCCGAGCGTCAGCCGCCCCTCGACGGCCGCCCGCGCCAGCTCCACCGCATCGGCCTCCAGGGCCAGCGCCGAGCCGTTGACGCGGGTGCGCACGACCAGGCGTCCCGGGCGGCTGTCGGGGCGCGTGCTGAGGCCGGTGGCGTCGACCGAGAGGTCCTCGATCTTCCACGTGGAGGCGGGGGCCACGGCCTCGTCCCGGGCCATCACGAGGCCCCGGGTCAGCGTGAGCTTCTCGAGCGTCACGGTGGTGGTGGACTTGGCCGGCGGCTTGGCCGGATCCGGCGGCGGGATCAGCGCCAGCAGGTCGTCGAAGTCGAACCGGCCCGGCCCCAGGCGGGCGACGTACAGGCGGGGGATCGTCAGGCCCAGCTCCTTCACGCGGATGTTGCTGCCGAACAGCGAGGTCAGCGCGACCTGGACGTCGAGCCGGTCCAGCTCGAGCGCCGGCGCATCGGAGCCTCGCTGGGACAGCCGGAAGCGGTGAAGGGCGACGCGGCCGGTGAAGAGGTTCAGGTCCACGTCGGCCAGGGCCACGGTCCGGCCGGTCATCTGGCTGAGGCGGTCCACGGCCACCCGGCGGACGACGATTGGCAGGACGACGATCAGGATCAGTGCGAGAGCGCCGAGGGCAGCGGCGGTGATGACGAGCGTCCGGCGGCGGAACCGGGTCACGGGCCGGATTGTAGCGCGTCGTGCTATCGTCGGGGCCCCCAGGAGGGACGTATGGCCAAGGACATCGTGTTCGATCTCGCGATCCGCTACGGCTTCCAGGTGGTCGGTGCTCTCGTCATCCTGGGGGCGGGCGCGATCGTCGGGCGCTGGCTGGGCGGCATGATCGACCAGCGGCTGCAGTCGCGGTCCATGGAGCCGCCCATGCGGCTGCTCATCGTCCGCGTGCTCCGCATCGTGGTCATGCTGTTCGCGGTCGTCGTGGCCCTGGACAAGTTCGGCTTCCAGATCGCCCCGCTGGTGGCCGGCATCGGCGTGGCCGGCCTGGGCGTCGGCATCGCGCTGCAGGGCGTGCTCGGCAACGTGGTGGCCGGGCTCAGCATCATCTTCACCAAGCCGTTCCGGGTGGGCGAGTACATCGAGATCGCCGGCGTGCGCGGCGACGTCGCCGCCATCGAGCTCTTCTCCACGACCCTGCTCCACCCCGACCGCTCGCGCGTCATCATCCCCAACCGCAAGATCGTCGGTGAGATCCTGCACAACTTCGGAACCATGCGGCAGCTGCACCTGACGGTCACCGTGCCGCTGTCCGCCGACGTCGGGGCGGCGCTGACGGCGGCCACCGACGTGGTGACGCGCAACGAGCGCGTGCTCAAGGACCCGGCGGCGGTGGTCGGCATCGTGCAGATCGGCGACGGCGGGATCAAGATCGGCGTCAATCCGTGGGTGAAGGTGGTGGACGTCAGCGCCGCCGAGGGTGAGCTGAACCGCTCGCTGGCCGAGCAGTTCCAGGGGCGCGGCCTGCGCCTCGGCCTCGGACCGGCCGACGTGCGCCTCGTCAACGGGGCCGCCGCGGCGGCCGGTCGGTAGTCGACTCGCGTGGAGCTCCGCGCGAGCCGGTAATCGGCGGGCACGGTGGGGCGCGCGGACGAGGTCTCGCGTGGCTTCGTCGCGCACCTGCGGACGGCGCTGGGGGAGCCGCGACTGGAGCTGGCGGGAGCTCCGGAGTCGCTCACGGGTGGTTTCGATACCGAGATCTTCGCCGTGCAGCTGCGCTCGGCGCCGCCGCCGTGGATGCGGCCGCTCGTGCTCCGGGTGCTGCGCGCGCACCACGTTCCGGGGATGGTCTTGCGCGAGCAGGCGGTTCACAATGCGCTCGCCGATGCCGGGTACCCGGCGCCTCGCGTCCTGCTGGCCAGCACGGACCCCGCGGCCCTCGGCGCTGCCTTCCTGGTGATGGAGCGCGTGACGGGGGTGCCCCTGATCGAGGCCAACCCGCTCGGGATGCATCGGGTGCTGCTCGATGCGCAGCTTGGTCTGCACGACATCGATCCGGCTCCGGTCGTGCGCGCGCTCGGACCGGCGATCGCCTTCGATGCCTACCTGGCGACGCTCGAGGAGCGGACCCTGCGGGCGACGCTCACCGGGCTGGCGCCGGCCGTGCGCTGGCTCCGCGCGCGGCGACCGCCGGCCGACGTGGCACCGGTGATCTGTCACGGCGACCTGCATCCCCGCAACGTGCTGGTCGAGGGCCGTCGCCTGACCGGTGTGCTGGACTGGCCCAACACGGTCGTCGCCGAGCCGGCATTCGACGTGGCCTCCACCCGCAACATCCTGCGCTTCGTGCCGCCGGGGCTGGCGTCGGTGCCGCGGCCACTGCGAGGGCTGGCTCGCCTGGGCCAGCCGATCCTGGCCTGGCGGTACCTGGCCGGCTATCGGCGGCGGCGACCGATGCCCGCCGGGCGGCTGGCGTACTACGAGGTCGCCGCCGCGATGCGCGCCCTGGTGCGGGTGGGCGAGAGCCGGCGCCGGTCACCGGGCGCGCCGCCGCCGGGGCCGCTCGATCGCTCGACGTACACGACACGGCTGCTGGCTCACGTGGTCCGCGTCACCGGGCTCGACGTCACGCTGCCGCCACCGCTCGACGGGCCGTGATAAGAATGGCGCGATGAGCTGGCGCATCGGGGTGGACATCGGCGGCACCTTCACCGACGTCGTGCTGGCCGACGAGGCGAGCGGGGCGGTGGCCGTCGTCAAGGTGTCGACGACGCCGCGCGACTTCGCGCAGGGCGTGGTGGACGGGCTGCGGGCGGCCATGCGCACGCACGGCGTGGCTGCGGCCGAGGTCGGCTGGCTGGCCCACGCGACCACCGTCGTCACCAACGCGCTGCTGGAGGGCAAGGGCGCTCGCACCGCGCTGGTGACGACGCGCGGCTGCCGCGACGTGCTGGAGCTGCGCCGCTCGGCCCGCGCCAACCTCTACGACCTCTTCCAGGACGCGCCGGCCGTGCTGGTGCCGCGCCACCTGCGACTGGAGGTCGACGAGCGCGTCGACGCTCAGGGCCAGGTGGTGACGCCGCTGGCGCCGGCCGACGTCGAGGCGGCGATCGACTTCATCCGGCGCCACCAGGTCGACGCCATCGCGGTCTGCCTGCTCTTCTCGTTCCTGAACGACGCCCACGAGCGCGAGGTGGGCGCCCGGCTGCGGGCCGCCTTCCCCGATCGCCCGATCTTCCTGTCGAGCGAGGTGCTGCCGGAGATCCGCGAGTTCGAGCGCACCAGCACCACCGCGGTGTGCGCCTACGTCGGACCGATCTTGAAGTCGTACCTGGCGCGGCTGGAGCGCGCCGTTACCGGCATGGGGCTGCCGGCGCCATGGGTGATGGGCTCCAGCGGCGGCGTCTTCTCGGTGGCCGAGGGACTGCGCATGCCGGCCATGGCGGTCGAGTCGGGCCCGGCCGCCGGCGTCATCGCCGCCGCGCTGATCGGGCGTCAGCGCGGCCTGGCCAGCGTGATCTCCTTCGACATGGGCGGCACCACCGCCAAGGCCAGCCTGATCGAGCGCGGCGAGATCACGACGACCTCCGAGTACGAGGTCGGCGGCGGCGGCAACGTGCGGCGCTGGCTGCACGGCACCGGGCACCCGATCCGGGTGCCGGTGATCGACCTGGCCGAGGTCAGCGCCGGTGGCGGCTCGATCGCGTGGATCGATCCGGGCGGCGTGCTGCGCGTCGGCCCCGAGAGCGCGGGGGCCGAGCCGGGGCCGGTGTGCTACGGCCAGGGCGGCACCCGGCCGACCGTGACCGACGCCGACCTCGTGCTCGGCTATCTCAACCCGGTGGCGCTGCTGGGCGGCGCGCTGCCGGTCGACCTCGGCCGCGCGCGCGCCGCCCTCGAGCGGGAGATCGCCAAGCCGCTCGGCCTCGGCGTGATCGAGGCGGCGGCCGGCATCGTGGACGTCGTCAACGCCGGCATGGCCGGCGCGCTGCGCATCGTCTCCGTCGAGCGCGGCCACGACCCGCGCGAGTTCACGCTGGTGGCCTTCGGCGGCGCCGGCCCCGTGCACGCGGCCCGCCTGGCCGAGGAGCTGGACATCCCACGCGTGCTGGTGCCGCCGATCCCCGGCGGCTTCTCGGCCCTCGGGCTCGTCGCCACCGACGTGCGCCGGGACTACGTGCGCACCTTCTACGCGCCGCTGAACGCCGCCACGCCCGCCGAGGTCGCCGCTGCCTACGCGGCCATGGAGGCCGAGGCGCGCGCCATGCTGGGCCGGGCCGGCGTGCCCGAGGCGCGCTGGGAGCTGGCGCGCGCGGCCGACTGCCGCTACCCGCGCCAGGCCTACGAGCTGACGGTGCCGGTGGTGAGCGGGCCGCTCGACGCCGCGACGCTGGAGCGCCTGGCCCACGATTTCCACGAGCGCCACCGCGCCACCTACGGCCACGCGAGCCCCGGCGAGCCGGTGCAGTGCGTGAACCTGCGCGTGTCGGCTACCGGGCGGCTCGAGCCGCTCGACGTCTCGCGCTCGACCCCGACCCCCGGCGCGGCCACCCCGACCGCGCGAGAGGCATACTTCAAGGAGACCGGCGTCGTCCGCTGCCCGGTCGTCGCCCGCGACGGGCTGGCGCCGGGCGAGGCCCGGCCGGGACCGCTGATCGTCGAGTCTCCCGACACGACCGTGGTCGTCCCCCCGGAGTGGCGCCTGAGCGTCGAGGCCGGCGGGCTGATCGTCCTGGAGAAATCACATGCGTGAGATCGATCCCGCCACGTTCGAGGTGGTGAAGAACGCGCTGTACTGCGCCGCCGAGGAAATGAAGGTCGTGCTGGCCAAGACGGCGTACTCGCCGCTGCTCAAGGTCGCCGGCGACTACTCGTGTGGTCTCTTCGACGGGCGGGGAGAGATGGTGGCGCAGGGACCGGACCTGCCCATCCATCTGGGCTCGATGCCGCTGGCCGTGAAGGCCGTCATCGCCGCCGCCGAGCGATTCGACCCCGGCGACGTGTACATCCACAACGATCCCTACTTCGGCGGTAGCCACCTGCCCGACGTCAACGTCGTCACCCCGGCCTTCCACGAGGGCACGCTGCTCGGCTTCGCGTGCGTGCGGGCGCACTGGCCGGACATCGGTAGCGCCACGCCGGGCTCCTACGGCGCCACCACCGAGATCTTCGGTGAGGGGCTGCGGCTGCCGCCGGTACGGCTGTACGCGGCCGGGGTGCCCAACCGCGAGGTGGAGGCGATCATCTTCACCAACGTGCGCACACCCGACGAGCGGCGCGGTGACCTGCGCGCCCAGCTTGCCGCCAACCACCGCGGGGTGACGCGCCTGCAAGAGCTGGCCCGCAAGCACGGAGTGGCGCGGCTGCTCGCGATCATGCAGGAGGTGATGGACTACTCCGAGCGGATGATGCGGGGGCTGCTGGCCGCGCTCCCCGACGGCACCGCCACCTTCGAGGACTTCTGCGACGGCGACGGCATCCTCGACAACGGTGACAAGGAGGACCGGCCGTTCTGGATCCGCATGCAGGTGCACAAGCGCGGTGAGACGCTGACCGTCGACTTCGCCGGCACCGATCCGCAGGTGCCGGGCCCGATGAACGCGCCGCTCAACGTCACCGCCTCCGGCATCTACTGCGCGATCAAGATGGTCGCCGACCCCGGCGACCTGGTGCCGCCCAACTCCGGCTGCTGGCGCCCGATCACGCTGCGGGCGGAGCCGGGCACGGTGGTCAGCGCGGTGTCGCCGGCGCCGGTGGTGTACGCCAACCACGAGATCAGCCATCGGGTGTGCGACATGCTCTTCGGCGCCCTGGCCCAGCTGGCGCCCGACCGCGTGATGGCCTGCTCGCAGGGGACCTCGGCCATCCTCACACTGGGCGGCGTCGATCACCGCACCGGCGGCCGCTACGTCTCCTACGAGACGATCAAGGGCGGCTTCGGCGCCCGGCCCACCAAGGACGGCATCACCGGCATCGCCAGCGGGATCTCCAACACGATGAACACGCCCATCGAGGTGCTGGAGATGTCGTTCCCGGTCCGGGTGGAGCGCTACGCGATCGTGCCCGACACCGGCGGCGCCGGCCGCTTCCGGGGCGGTTGCGGCGTGGAGCGCGTGTGGCGCGTGCTCGGCGCGCCCTCCCACGCCAGCGTGTGCCTGGAGCGCACGAAGTCGGCGCCGTTCGGCCTGGCCGGCGGCGGCGCCGGCGCGCCGGGCCGGATCGCGGTGGGCGCCGACGGGGCGCAGCGCGAGCTGGTCAGCAAGGGCGCGTTCATCGTCCCGCCCGGCGGCGAGGTGCATCTGCGGGCGCCGGGGTCGGGCGGCTTCGGCGAGGCCGGCGCGCGGCCGACCGAGCGCGTGCGGGCGGACGTGATCGACGGCTACGTGTCGCCGGCGGCGGCCGCCGCCGCCTACGGCCGGCGCGACGCCGCCGCGCTGGCGTGTCCGCACTGCGCGGAAGGCCGCGCGTGAGGCTCGACGGCAAGGTCGCCGTCATCACCGGTGGCGCCGCCGGCCTCGGCCTGGCCTACGCGCGGCGCTTCGTGGCCGAGGGCGCGCGCGTGGTGATAGCCGACATCGTGGACGGCGCCGAGGCGCTGAAGCGGCTGGACGCTCCGGCGGTGACCCACGCCGTGCGCGTCGATGTGGCGGTGTTCGCCGACTGCCAGCGCATGGTGGACGAGGCGCGCGCCCGGTTCGGGCGCGTGGACGTGCTCGTCAACAACGCCGCCGTGTTCGCCACGCTCAAGCCCGCCCACTTCGAGGCCATCGCCGAGGCCGAGTGGGATCGGGTGATGGCGGTGAATGTCAAGGGCATCTGGAACTGCGCGCGGGCGGCGGCCCCGGTCATGCGCGCCCAGGGCGGCGGCCGTATCGTCAACGTGGCCTCGGCCATCGCTCACAAGGGCACGGCGGGGCTGCTGCACTACGTGACCTCCAAGGGCGCGGTCATCGCGATGACCCGCGCGCTGGCCCGCGAGCTCGGGCCCGACGGCATCACGGTCAACGCGGTGGCGCCGGGACTCATCATGAGCGAGACGGTGCTGGCCAATCCCGACATCACCGGATTCCAGCGCGAGGCGGTGCTGGCCTCGCGCGCGCTCAAGCGGGAGGCCGGCGCCGAGGACGTGGAGGGGACGGTGGTGTTCCTCGCCTCGGCCGACAGCGCGTTCATGACCGGCCAGACGCTGATCGTGGACGGCGGGTCTGTCTTTACTTGAGGGGCCCCGATATGGCCCGGTTCTGTTGAGGGGCCCCGAGATGGCCCCTCAAACTCCCCCGGGTGGCTCGAGGCGCCCCGGCGGAGCCGTGGCGCCTCTCGGTTACCGTCTCGGCGCAGTTAGCGTATGCGCGGTTACCGTCTCGGCGCTCGCTGCCCGCTTGAAAAGAATCGGGGGGCCGAGATGCGGCCCCCCGATGGTCGGCGATCAGGACGAGGTGGTCAGGCCCAGACGCGGGCGTCGCGGCCGGGAACGTACGTCGGCTGCCGCTGCGCGGGATTCCGGTTGATCAGCGGGCGGTGGTACATCGGGTGCGTCACGCAGCGCACCTCGTGCTCCAGCTCGAACATCACCTTGCCGTTCTCGGGGTCGGTGATCTCCGTGAACCGGTACTGGTAGGGGTTGCTCTCCTCGCTGACGATCCCGCGCTCCAGCATCTTCTTGTGGGGCCCGGAGAAGTCGGCGATGTAGATCGCGATGTGGTGGCCGTCGTAGAACTCCAGCGGCTCGTTGGTCTCGCGGAAGATCAGCTTCTGCGAGGTGCCGACCGGAACCTCGGTGGCGACGGAGCCGTTCTTCACGACCCGCGACGGCGCGCCCATGATGTGCGTGTAGAAGCGGCAGATGCCGGGAGCCGTCCCTTCCGGCACCGGCAGCTCCACGTAGGGCATGCCCAGCTCCATGCGCGGGAACTGCGGACCCGGCCGGTGCAGGCGGAAGCGGTTGCCCCACGGGCACGTCACGTCGGCGTAGTCGCCGTGCAGGCGGCACGAGAACTTGGTGCCCTTCAGCTTTTCGGAGGCGGCGGCCACGCGGGCCGGCAGCTCGTCGAAGTCGGGGATGACCAGCCCGGTGAAGCCGCGCAGCACCTGGGCATCGGCCGTCGGCAGGTGGAACTGCGAGTGGCCGACGTTGATCCACATGTTCTCGAGGCCGACCATCAGGTACGGGTCGCGTGTCAGGCCGAGCGCGACGACGTAGAACTGGGTCGCCGTCTGCTGGCAGGGGACACGGACGTTGACGTGCTCGAGGTGGACGATGTTGCCGATGTCTTCAAGCGTGCGGTCGAAAGTTTCGCCAGCCATGGGTCGCCTCCCGAAGGGGATTGTACCTCAGGACGGACGCGGGGGCAGATAGCCGAGCAGCAGGGCGGCCAGGTGGACCAGCAGCAGCTTGTTCCAGGCCCGGCTGGCCTCCAGCGCCTCGGCCGCCGGCAGCGCGCCGGCGAAGGCATCGGCCAGCGCGGTCTGGGTCAGGCTCATGGCGCCCACCATGAAGTGGGGTGACACGACCCCGCCGGGGCCGTGCGGCCGGTGGCTATGCGACAGGCCGATGGTCAACAGGTAGTAGGCGTGCTCGTCGGTGAGCGCCGCCTGGGCGGTCTCGCGCAGCCAGCGGGCCAGCGAGTGGCGCCGGCGCTCGATGCGGACCCGGTCCGGCTCGCCGTCCTCGCCCAGAAAGAAGCGGGCGGAGGCGGGGAACTTCAGGAAGTGCTCGTAGAGCGCGGCGGTCAGCGCGGCCTCGCCGGCCAGCACCATGGGCGCGGTGCGGCGGATGGCCGCCACGTCGGCGTCGTCGAAGCCGACGAACTCGGCGAGCTCGCGCACGAACCGCGGCATGTCGGTGGCGGGCAAGTACGGCTCGTAGGCCACTGGCTACACCAGGGGCCAGGGGTAGCCGCGACCGACGGTGTCGGTCGGGAACCGGCCCGACTTCGCCAGGGCGCGGGCGCGCCTGACGAGGATCGAGCATTCCTCGGGGGCGAGGAGCGCGCGCAGGGCGGGCGGCAGCGGTCGGGCGACCAGGCGCTCGAGGTCACGCTGGATCTCGAGGGGCAGCGGCTCGCCGGCGAAGTCCCAGATGACGGTGCGCAGCTTGGGCTCGACGTGGAAGCACAGGCCGTTGTCGATCCCGTAGATGGTGCCGTCGGGAGCCAGCAGACAATGGCCGCCCTTGCGGTCGGCGTTGTTGCTGACGACGTCGAAGGCGCACATGCGGCGCAGCTGGTCGTGATGCCGCGCGTCCTCGCGCAGGGTGAAGTAGTGCTGCTCGAAGTCGGCGTGGACGAAGAGCTGGACCGAGCCCTCCCCGTAGGGACCGTCGCGTTCCACCGTCAGCGGCACCAGCCCCCAGCCGAGCGCCTCCGACAGTTGCCAGGCGGCCAGCTCACGCCGGAAGAGCCCGCGCGGGAAATCCCACAGCGGCCGCTCGCCCCGCTCGGGCTTGTAGACGCCGAGGGTGGTGACGCCGTTGTGGCAGGCCTCGACCAGCAGCGTGGCATTGCTGCTGTCGGGCAGCCGACCCTTGACGGTGAGGTCACCGTGAGTGAGCACCTCCACGACATCCGTGGCCGGCATCAGGCCTTGGCGACGTGGCCGTTGCTGCGGGGGCAGACGTGGCCGGCCGGATCCTTCGGCTCGCCGCACATCGGACAGGTGGGACGGCCGGCGCGCTGCAGGCTGTGCGCGCGCTCGACGAAGGCGGCGGCCTGGGCGCGGGTGATGGCGAAGCGGGCCGAGGCTGGCTCGGGCGCCTCGGCCGCTTCCGTCGCTTCCGCCTCCGGCGTCTCCTCGTCCTCGTCGTCGTCCGTCTCGACGCGCTCGTTGGCCACGACCACGACGCGGTCGCGGTCGCCGTCGTAGCCGACTCCCAGCGAGCCCACCGGCCACGCCGCCTCGAAGGGCTGGAGCAGCT
This sequence comes from uncultured Candidatus Rokubacteria bacterium, assembly GCA_963734175.1. GTDB lineage: Bacteria > Methylomirabilota > Methylomirabilia > Rokubacteriales > CSP1-6 > AR5. The sequence goes on along the minus strand of CAVTGC010000006.1, from coordinate 518,291 downwards.
CCCGCTTGTCCCCGGTGGCCTCGCCGCCGGCGGGCAGCCGGGCCAGGAGCCCGCTCAGGTACTCGCCGAGAGCGGAGACCTGCTCCTTCTCGCACTTGAGCGTGACCGTGGTGTCGCCCTCGCGCGCCTGCAGATAGAACACGCGCTGGCCAGGCGGTCCCACCGCGCCCGCGGTGAAGTGGTCAGGCGCGTCGAGCTGGAAGGAGGAACTCACGAGGGAACCTCGCCGTCGCCGAGACTGTTCATGCCGAGCACCGTGGGACCGACCGCACCGTACGCGATGGTGGTGATGGAGCCCGGCGCGATGGCCAGGCGCTGGAAGAGATCGAGATGCATGCCGAGCGCCTGGGCCAGGGCGGCCTTGATCGGATCGGCGTGGGACACCGCGACGACCACGCCGCCGCGGTGCCGGTCCACGAGCGTCGCCAGCGTGGCGGTCACCCGCGCTTGCATCTCGACGAACGACTCACCCTCGGGGAAGCGGAATCCGCTCGGATAGCGCTGCACGGTCGCCCACTCCGGGCGCTTGCTGACGCGGTCCAGCCGCAAGCCCGTCCAGCTGCCGACGTCGAGCTCGAGCAACCCGCGCTCGATTCGCAGCGCCAGGCCGCGGGCCCGCGCGATCGGCATGGCCGTCTCGCGCGCGCGCTCCAGCGGCGAGGCGTAGACGGCAGCGACGCGCTCGAGCCGGCCGATGCGCCGGGCGGCGGCGTCGGCCTGGCGGCGGCCGTCATCGGATAGGTGCAGGCCGGGCGCTCGGCCGGGAAGGAGGCGGCCGGTCGTCGCGGTCTGCCCGTGGCGGACGAGAAGGACCGTCGTGGGCTTCCTGGCGGCGCGGACCATGGCGGACGTGCACAGACTAGCACCGGCGTGACGCCGGTGTGGGGCTAGACTTCCCGGCGTGCGGCCCGCGCAGCCCGAGGATGCGGCGGCGGCGGTCGCCGGGCTCGACGCCGGCGCCGTCCGCGTGACCACGCGCCTGCCCGAGAGCGGCGTGATGGTGTGGCGGCGCTGGGGCGCGGGACCACCGCTGCTCCTGCTGCACGGCGCCAGCGGGTCGTGGACCCACTGGATCCGCAACATCCCGGCGCTGGCCGCGCGCCGCGCATTGCTGGTGCCGGACATGGCGGGCTTCGGCGACTCCGATCCGCTGCCGGAGCCGCACACCGCCGAGCGGCTGGCCGCGGCGCTCGCCGCCGGGCTCGAGACGGTGCTGCCGGCGCCGGCCGCGCTGGACCTCGCCGGCTTCTCGTTCGGCAGCATCATCGCCGGCGTGCTGGCGGCGCGCCTCGGCCGGCGGGTCGGCCGGCTGGCGCTGATCGGCCCCGGCGGCCTGGGCCTGCCCACGCCCGTCGCCGGTCTCACCCTCGCGCGAGTGACGCCTGGCATGAGCACGACGGCGACGCGCGAGGCCCATCGCGAGAACCTCCGCCGTCTCATGCTGGCTGACCCGGCGGCGGCCGACGATCTCGCCGTCCACGTGCACGCCGAGAACCTCCGCCGGTCGCGATTCAAGTCCGGCGACATCCCTACCTCCGACGTGCTCCTGCGGGCCCTACCGAGGACCGCGGCGCGCCTGACGGCGATCTTCGGTGAGCACGACGCGTTCGTGGGATCGCGCCTCGACGACCGCCGCCGCACGCTCGCGGGCGTGCACCCCGGCCTCGACTTCCGGGTCGTGGCCGGCGCCGGCCACTGGGCCAACTACGAGGCTCCAGAGATCGTCGATCGCGTCCTGCTCGAGGGGCCGGCGCCGGCCGCCGGCGGCTGACCTCAGCGGCTGGCGCCCTTGGGCGGCACCACCCAGTAGTAGATCGTGTGCTCCTCGGGAACCTTCACGGTGAGGGTCTGCAGCGGCTTCCAGTCGCCCATGTCGTAGTTGTGGGAGACGATTCGCGTGCCGGGCTTGAGATCGGCCAGCAGCTTGGGGCGCAGACGCAGGTTCACCTCGGGCAGCAGGTAGAGCGTGACGACGGTCGCCTCCTTGATGTCGGTCTCGAAGAGGTCCTGCTGCTTGAAGGTGACCTTGTCGGCCACGCCGGCCTTCACCGCGTTGGCGCGGGCCTCGGTGACGCGCGCCGGGTCGATGTCCACGCCGACACCCCGGGTGCCGAATTTCTTGGCCGCCGTGATGGGGATGCGGCCGTCGCCGGAGCCGAGGTCGTACAGCACGTCGTTCTTGCCGACCTTGGCGACCTTCAGCATCTCGGCCACGATCATCTCGTGGGTGGGCACGTAGGGCACTTCCGGCTCCCGGTCGAGCGGCTTGAGCTGCGGCTGGGCGCCGCCGGCGCCGGCGATGACGACGCTGAGGGCCAGGGCGAGCGCGGACGTGACGAGCGAGCGGTGCAGGCGCATGGTCAGGATCCTCCTTCTCGGGTGAGGGCAAGACCCAGCGTGCCGGCGGCCAGCACGGCCACTCCGACCAGCGCGCCGAGCCCGGTGTAAGCCAGGCTGGAGTACACGAGATATCCGCTGCTCACGCAGAACGCCAGCGGCGTGAGCGGATAGAAGGGAACGCGGAAGGGCCGCGGACGGTCGGGGTCGCGGCGGCGCAGCACGAACAGGGCGACGCCGGTCAGGAACAGGAAGAGCCAGAACACCGGCGCCGTGTACTCGACCATCGTCTCGAAGCCGTTGCGGGTCAGCCCGCCGAGCGCGACCAGGGCCAGCGCCATCACCCCCTGCGTGAGGAGCGCGTTGACGGGCGTGCGGGTGACCGGGTGCCAGCGGCCCAGGAACCGCAGCGCGGTGAAGTCGCGGCCGACGGCGTACGAGGAGCGGGCGCCGGTGAAGATGGCCGCGTTGATCGAGGTCAGCGCAGCGACGACGATGAGGACGCCGGTCAGCCGGGCGGCGCCCGGGCCCAGCGCCGCGTGCGCCACGTCGGCGGCGACGGCCTTGGAGCCGGCCACGCCGGCCACGCCGAGGGTGGCGAGGAACGTCCAGTTGAGCAGCAGGTAGAGCGAGGTCACCAGCGCCAGGCTCCACACCAGCGCCCGCACCATGGTCCGCCCGGGGTCGCGCACCTCGCCCGAGAGATACGCCGCCTCGTTCCAGCCGCCGTAGGTCAGGAGCACGAACACCATGACGAGGCCGAACGTCCCCGGCGAGCTCGACGTCGCCGCCGCGGCGATTCTGCCGGGGACGGGCGTGGCGGCCAGACCGGCCACGGCGACGAAGAGGATGCCGCCCACCTCCAGCGCAGTCAGCACGTTCTGGGCGGTCGCGCCCTGGCGCACGCCGACGATGTTGGTGGCGGTGAGGATCACCACGACGACGCCCGCGCACAGCGGCGACCCCCACGGGCCGAGGCCGAGCGCCTCGGCGGCGTAGTCGCCGAGCACGAAGGCGAGCAGGGCGATGGCGCCGGTCTGCACCACGCTCAGCCGAGCCCACGCGAACAGGAACCCGAGCCGGTGGCCGAACGCGCGCGTCAGGTAGTGGTAGTCGCCGCCCGTGCTGGGGTACGTCGCGGCCAGCTCGGCGTAGCAGAGCGCGCCCAGGAGCGAGACGAGGCCGCCGGCCAGCCAGGCCAGCAGGGCGACGCTCATGCTGCCGGCGTGCTCGGCGACCAGGGAGGGCGTGCGGAAGATGCCCACGCCGACGATCGTGCCCACGATGAGGGCGATCGCGTCGCGCAGGCGAAGCACGGCCAGCGGTGCCGTCTCGGCGGACGAGGCCATGATCCTCGCGGTCACCCGCGTCCGTCGCGAGCCGCGGCCAGCAGCGTCCACAGGCGAGCCGGGGTGACGGGGACCTCGTGAATGGTCACGCCGAGGTCGGCGACGGCGTCCTCGATCGCGTTGGCGATCGCGGCAGCGCCGGGGATGGCGCCGCTCTCCCCGACACCCTTGACACCGAGTGGGTTGATGGCGGAGCGGTGCTCGTCGAGCGTCACCGGCAGTGGCGGCAGCACGTCGGCCCGCGGCAGCGCGTAGTCCATCAGACTGCCGGTCAGCAGCTGGCCGTCGGCGTCGTACACGATCTCCTCGAGCAGGCCGGCCGCGATGCCCTGGGCGGCCCCGCCCTGCAGCTGGCCCTCGACGATGGCCGGATTGATGGCGCGACCGGGGTCGTGGACGATCGCGTAGGCGGCCAGCTGGATCTCACCGGTCTCGATGTCCACCTCCACGACGGCGGCCTGCACGCCGAACGCCCAGGTGACGGTGTCGGGATAGAAGTAGGTGCAGGCGTTCAGCGTCGGATCGGTGGTGCCCCGTAGCGCCTTGGACTTCACCGCCACGTGGGCCAGACGGCCGAGCGGCAGCGAGCGATCGGGCATGCCGGCCACGAACGCGCGGCTGGCCTCGATGCGCACGTCGTCGGCCGCGCACTCCAGCAGCTCGGCGGCCACGCGCGCGGCCTTGGCGCGCACCTCGCGGGCGGCGCCGGCCACCGCCGGGCCGCTGTTGACCATGACGCGGCTGCCCCCGGTGCCCATGCCGATCGGGAAGCGCTCGGTGTCGCCGCCCACGACGACCACGTCGTCGAAGCTGGCGCCCAGCTCGGTCGCGGCGACCTGGGCCAGCGTGGTCGCGTGGCCCTGTCCCTGTGCCGACACGCCGATGAGCACGTAGACCTTGCCGCTGGGATCGATGCGCACGGTGGCGCCCTCGTAGGGGCCGAGCCCGGTGCCCTGCGCGTAGCAGGCCACGCCGACGCCGAGGCGGCGGGCGCCGCCGGCCTGCGCCTTCTGGCGGCGCCGCCAGCCGTCGTAGTCGAGCAGCGTGAGCGCGCGCTCGAACGCGGCCGGGAAGTCGCCGGGATCGTAGGTGACGGGCATGCCGTCCTTGTAGACGAGGCCCGGACGGTACGGCATCTCCTCCGGGCGCACGAGGTTGCGCCGGCGGAGCTCGGCGGGGTCGAGGCCGAGCCGGCGCGCGGCCAGGTCCATCAACCGCTCCATCACGAAGACGGCCTCGGGACGGCCGGCGGCCCGGTAGGCGGCGTTGAGCGTCTTGGTCGTGACCACGCTGCTCCCGCTGCCGCGGTACGCGGGCACGCGATACGGCCCCGGCAGGTGATTGACCGTGTTCAGCGTGAGCCCGTCGCCCTGAGCGGGGTAAGCGCCGACATCGGCCAGGAACGAGGTCTCCAGCGCGACGATGCGGCCGTCGGGGTCGAGGCCGAGGCGCGCGTCGTGCACCTGGTCGCGGTCGTGGCCGAGGGTGGCGAAGTCTTCGCGGCGGCTCTCGCTCCACCGCACCGGGCGTCCCAGCCGCCGGGCGGCGGCAGCCACGAGGATCTCGTCGGGGTAGACGTCACCCTTGGGTCCGAAGCCGCCGCCGACATCGGGCGTGAGCACGCGCACGGACTCGGCCGGCACCGCCAGCGCGCTCGCGATGGAGTCCCGCAGGCGATACGGGTTCTGGATGGAGGCCCAGATGACCAGCGCACCGGTCTCGGCCTCGGGCCAGGCCACGGCCCCGCGCGTCTCGATCGGCACCGCCGCCAGCCGCGGATGGCGGAAGCGGCCGCCCACGATCACCTCGGCTCGCGCGAACGCGGCCTGGGCGTCGCCGACCCGGGCCGAGACCGGTAGCGTGGTGTTGTCGGCCCAGCCGTCGTGCATGTGCGTGGCCGACGTGGCCGACGCCTCCACGCTCGTCAGCGCCGGGAGCGGCTCGTAGTCGACGCGCACGACGTCCAGGGCGTCGGCCAGGTGCTGGGCGCTCTCGGCGATCACGACCGCGATGGGCTCGCCGACGTAGCGCACGCGGTCGCTGGCCAGGATCGGCACGCCGAACGGCCGGCCCTTGTGGCTGCCGCCCCACGCGGCGGCGATCGTGCGCGCGACCTCGGGCAGATCGGCCGCACTCCACGCCGCCACCACGCCGGGGGCCCGCCGGACCGCGGTCAGGTGAATGGCGCGGATGCGCGCGTGCGCGTGCACCGCGCGGACCACGCCGAGGTGCGCCGCCCCCGGCCGCACCACATCGTCGACGAACCGCCCGGCGCCCATGAGCAGGCGCCGGTCTTCCTTACGCCGCGGCGACGTCCCTAGCATGTCCTCGACCGACGCGCAGCCCTCGCCCTAACCCACGTGCTCGCGGAAGAAGTCGATCGTGCGCTGGCGGGCCAGCCGGGAGCTGGGCTCGTGGAACGAGCCGCGCTCGTCGCAGCTGAAGCCGTGGCCGGCCGGGTAGACGTGCAGCGGGATCTTGGGATGCTGGGCCTTGATCCGGTCCCAGTGCTCCTTGGGGATCGAGGCGTCCGTCTCGCCGAAGTGGAAGATGACCGGGCACTTCGGCTGCTCGCCGGCCGCATCCGCCACGCCGCCACCGTAGAACGACGACGCGGCGGCGACGCCGGGGATGCGCGTGGCCGCCAGCCACGCCACGGTGCCGCCGAAGCAGTAGCCGACCACGCCCACCTTGAGGCCGGCCTTCTGCAGCTCCTTCACCGCGGCCGTCACGTCCTTCACCGCGTCCTCGGTCTGCAGCTTGCCGCGCACCATGCGGCCCCGCTCGATGTCGGCGGGCGCGTAGCCGGTCTCGAACTCGCGCTCGACCCGGTCGAACAGCGCCGGGGCGATCGCCACATAGCCGTCGGCGGCAAAGCCGTCGGTGACGTTCCTGATGTGCGAGTTGACGCCGAAGATCTCCTGGACGACGACCAGGCCGCCCCGCGGCTTGCCGGCGGGCGTGGCGCGGTAGGCGGACAGGCGATGGCCGTCCTCGGCGGTCAGCGTGAGCTTCTCTCCCATGACGTCCTCCCGGTGGGGTCTGAAATCCGCCCCATGCAAACACGCCGGGGCGCGGGAGGCAAGCGGGAGTGCGCCGGGGTCTTTAGCCCGCGCCCCAGAACACCGGTTCGGGCGTGAGCGTGACGCCGAAGCGCGCCTGGACGGTGGCCTGCAACCGGTGCGCGAAGGCCACGACGTCGGCGGCCCTGGCGCCGTCGTGAGCGACGATGGCCAGCGTGTGGCGGCTCGACAGGCCGACCGGTCCCACGCGCTCGCCACGGGTGAAGCCGGCGTGCTCGATCAGCCAGGCGGCGGAGAGCTTCACGCGGCCGTCGGGCTGCGTCCACCGCGGCATCGACGGATCACTCGCGCGGGCGGTGACGGCCTCGGCCTCGGCGGCGGCCAGGATCGGATTCAGGAAGAACGAGCCGCACGAGCGACGGTTGGTGTCGGCGGGATCGTCGAGGACCATCGACTTGGCGCGGCGGATGGTGAGCACGGCCGTGCGCGCGGCGGGCAGGGTGGGGGCGGCGGCAGTGCCGAGCTGGCGGGCGACGTCGGCGTAGCTGACGGTGGGCGGCCCGCCCGGACGCAGTCGATAGCTCACCGCGAGCACTACCCAGCGCCCCGGCTCGTCGCGCTTGAAGACGCTGTCGCGGTAGGCGAAGCCACACCGCGCGGCCGGCAGCGTGGCGATCTCGCCGTTGCGCGTGTCGAGGGCGCGCACCGCCACGATGGTGTCGGCGACCTCCTGTCCGTAGGCGCCGACGTTCTGGATCGGCGTGGCGCCGACCAGACCGGGGATGCCGCTCAGGCACTCGAGACCGGCCCATCCGTGCTCGACCGTGTGGCGCACCAGCCCGTCCCAGGGCTCGCCGGCGGCGGCCGTCACCTCCAGGCCGCCGGCGTTCGCGCACGTGGTGATGCCGCGCAGCCCCACCTGCAGGACGAGCGCGTCCACGCCGGTGTCGGCCACGAGCAGGTTGGAGCCACCGCCGAGCACGCGCAGCGCCACGCCCCGCGCGCGGGCCCACGCGTGCGCCGCCACCACCGTGGCCTCGTCGGTCGCGGCCACGAACCAGCGGGCGGCGCCGCCCACGCCGAGGGTCGTGAGCGGCGCCAGCGCCACGTGCTCGCGGACGACCAGCGCCGTCACGGCATCAACCGCGTCGCCCGCCACGGGCCCCCCGCGTAGCCGACGCCGACCTGCGTGAGGTCGCGGCTCCAGCGCGCGCGATCGTGGGCACGCCCGGGTTGGCCGACCCACAGCTCCACGCGCTGGGCCCACACGCGATAGCCGCCCCACCGCATCGGGCGCTCGATGCCGTCGCGCGCGCGCTCCGTTTCCTCGGCCACGCGCGCAAGCAGCTCGGCGCGGGAGGCCAAGGGCCGGCTCTGACGGCTGGCGGCGGCGGCCGCGCGCGCCTCCGGGGGGCGCGTCGACCAGTAGCGATCGGAGTCGGCGTCGGGGGCGAGCGTCACCGGCCCGTCGACCCGGACCTGGCGCTCGACGGCATCCCAGTGAAAGACCAGCGCGGCCCGCGGCACGGCGCGGAGCTGGGCACCCTTGTCGCTCTCGCGATCCGTGTAGAAGACGAACCAGCCGGAGCGGGTGTCGAAGCCGCGGCAGATCACCATGCGGGCGGCCGGCCGGCCATCGGGGGTCACCGTCGCCAGGGTCATCGCGGTCGCGTTGCGGACAGCCGCGGCCGCTTCGGCCAGCCACGATTCCACCAGGGGCAGGGGATCCTCGGGCAGCACTTCCGGCAGGGGCGGCTTCATCCCAAATCAGTTTAGAGTATCGGGGCCATGACCGAAGACAACGAGCGACTCCTGAGCGCAGTGCGCAGCTGGATCGAGGCCGCCCGGCGGCTGGTCGTGCTGACCGGGGCCGGCATCTCCACCGAGTCCGGCATCCCCGACTTCCGCGGACCCCAGGGCGTGTGGACGCGCAATCCGGAGGCGGAGAAGCAGTCGACGATCCAGCACTATGTGGCCGACCCCGAGGTGCGGCGTCGCGCCTGGCAGAGCCGCCTCGACTCGCCGGCGTGGGGGGCTCAGCCCAACGCGGGCCACCGGGCGCTGGTGGCACTCGAGCGGCGCGGCAAGCTCGACACGCTGATCACCCAGAACATCGACGGCCTCCACCAGGCGGCCGGCTCCTCACCGGAGCGCGTGGTCGAGGTCCACGGCACCATGCGGGAGGTCGTCTGCCTGGCCTGCGGGGAGCGGGCGCCGATGGAGCGGGCACTGGCCCGGGTGCGGGCGGGGGAAGAGGACCCGCCGTGCCGGACGTGTGGCGGCATCCTCAAGTCGGCGACGATCTCCTTCGGGCAGAGCCTGGTCGCCTCCGACATCGCGCGGGCCGAGCGAGCGGCCCGGCAGTGCGACCTGTTGCTGGCCATCGGGACGAAGCTGTCGGTGTGGCCAGTGGCCGGCGTGGTGCCGGTAGCCAAGGACGCCGGGGCCCGGGTCGTCATCCTGAACGCCGAGCCCACCGACATGGACGGGCTGGCGGACGCAGTGTTGCGGGGACCGATCGGCGAGATCTTGCCGCGCCTGGTCGTATGATTCCTGCTCAGCATTGTGGACAGGAATTACGCGATACCAGGCACGGGCATGGTTAGAACGCGTTTGAATTAGGCTACTTGAGCGTGGTACGCCTCTTGCGACTTCATGGCCCGCCATGAGCCTGGTCTCCGGTCAGCCACGCCCGGTCGTCGGACAGCGGGCGCCCGCGTTCTCGCTGCCGTCCCTGCGCGGCTCGGTGGTGGACCTGGCCTCCTACCGCGGCCGGTGCAACGTGGTCGTGTGGTTCTCGCGCGGCTTCACCTGCCCCTTCTGCCGCGTCTACACGGACGGCATGCGCGCCGGCTATCAGGACCTCCGCGCGGCCGACACCGAGATCATCCAGGTCGCGCCCAACCTGCTCGCCAGCGCCCGCCGGTTCTTCGCGCAGGCGCCGCTGCCGTTCCCCTTCGTGTGCGATCCCGACAAGCGGCTGTATGCCGTGTACGGGCTCGGCAACATCGGTGCGCTGGAGGCGACGAAGACCGCGGTCGTGAGCTTCGCCCACGCGTTCACGCACGGCGACACCACCAACCAGGTCCGCGGCGCCTGGTTCGACGTGATGAACCGCAACTTCGTCCGCCGGCTGCACCACCATGCGATGACGGCGCAGGAGCAGGGGATCTTCCTGATCGACAAGGACGGCGTCATCCGGAGCGCCACCGTGGTCGGCCCGATCGACCCTGTGCCCGGCGGCGTCGAGCTGGCCGAGCTGGCCCGGCAGCATTGCGCTGCGACGCCGGTGCCCGTGTGAATCAGGTCGAGCGCCTCACGCGGCTGAGCGAGATCCTCATCGAGCTGTCCCGCTCGCCCATTCCCACGCACTTCTTCCAGATCCTCGCCGACGAGGCCGGGGCCGTCATGCCCCACGACTACCTCGCCGTGTGCCTGGAGGATCGCGAGAAGGAGGGCTATCTCGTCCACGCGCTCACGCCGGTGGCGGGCGAGCCCGTCGCCGCCCGCGTGTTCTCCACGCACGAGGGGCTGCCGGGCCGGGTGATACGAACGGGTCGCCCCGCCGTGCTGGCCGATCTCCGGCACGCCGACGATGCGGTCTTCGATCTCGAGGGCGCGCTCGGCGAGGCGGGCCTGCGGGCGGCGCTGGTGGTGCCGATCCGGCGCGGAATGGAGGTGCTGGGCGCGCTGCTCTTCGCGGCCCGGCCGCCGCAGGTCTACGGCGATGACGACGTCCAGGTCGGCGCGCTGCTGGCCTCGGGGTTGTCGGCCGGGCTGGAGACGTCGCTGGCCTACCAGGTCGCCGCCGACGAGCGCAGCACGCTGGCCGCGGTGCTGGCCAGCACCGCCGATGCCGTGCTCATGATCAACCAGGCCGGCGTGGTGCTGCTGGCCAATGCGGCGGTGGCGCCGATGCTGGGGCTCGTCCCCGACGCCATCACCGGGCGGCCGCTGCTGGAGGCCGTCGACTACGTCCCCCTGCGCCAGCTGTTCGCGGTGGGCCGGCCGGGCACCTCCGAGCTGACGCTGCCGGACGGGCGCACGGCCCAGGCCAGCCTGGTGCCGGTGACGACGCCGTTCGGCGAACCGGTGGGCGTGGCCGCCATCCTGCGTGACATCACCCTGCTCAAGAACCTCGAGCAGATGAAGAACGACTTCGTGAACACGGTCTCCCACGACCTCAAGAACCCGATCACGATCATCTCGGGCCTGTCCGACCTGATGCTGCGCGCGGGGCCGGACGACGACCGTCATGCGACCCGCTGCCAGGACATCCGTGACACTGCCCAGCACATGGCCGAGATGGTCACGGACCTGCTGGACCTCGGCAAGATCGAGGCCGGCCTCGATGCGTACCGCGAGCCGACCGACGTCATCCCGCTCATCGGCGAGGCCCTGCGGATGGTGACGCCGAACGCCGAGCGCAAGCGCATCACGCTGCACGCCGACCTGCCGCGCGAGGCATGGGCCAAGGTGGTGGCGAGCCGGATCCGGCAGGCCCTCATCAACCTGATCGACAACGGTGTGAAGTACACGCCGGCCGGCGGACGGGTGACGATCAGTGCCGTCTTCTCGGCCGGTGCCGGCGCCGCCGGGACCCTCACGATCCGCGTGACCGACACCGGGGTCGGCATCCCGGCCCGCGACCTGCCCCACGTCTTCGACAAGTTCTACCGGGTGCAGGGAGCGGCGACCCGCGGCATCGCCGGCACCGGCCTCGGTCTGGCCATCACCCGGAGCATCGTGGAGACGCACGACGGGCGCATCCGGGTCGAGAGCGTCGAGGGCGCCGGGACGACCTTCGTGGTGGAGCTGCCGCTCACCTCGTTCTGAGCGCCGACCCGCCGCGCACCGGAAAGGTGCTCGGAGGCCGCGCGCCGCTCGCGTAGAATCTCCGCATGCCCGGCTTCGAGGACGTGAACTATTACTTTCGGAAGGCCGCGCGGATCATGGACCTGTCCGCGCACGTGGAGCGCATGCTGGTGACGCCGTTCCGCGAGGTGAAGGTCGACGTCTCGATCACGCTCGACAACGGCGAGCTGGGGACGTTCATCGGTTACCGCGTCCAGCACGACAACAGCCGTGGGCCCATGAAGGGCGGCTTGCGTTACCACCCCACCGTCGACATGGACGAGGCCCAGGGGCTGGCCTCGCTCATGACGTGGAAGACCGCGGTGGTGAACCTGCCCTACGGCGGCGCCAAGGGCGGCATCGCGGTGGACCCGAGCCGGCTGACGCCGCGCGAGCAGGAGCGGCTCACCCGGCGGTTCGTGCAGCAGATCCACGACATCATCGGTCCCCACCGTGATATCCCGGCTCCCGACGTCAACACCAACGCCCAGGTGATGGCCTGGATCATGGACGAGTACTCGCGCATGCACGGCTTCTCGCCGGCCGTCGTCACCGGCAAGCCCCTCGACCTGTTCGGCTCCAAGGGCCGCGAGGAGGCGACCGGCCGCGGCGCTGTCATGGCGCTGGAGGAGTACCTGCGCGACGCCGGGCGGGGTGAGGTGCGCGGCAAGACGTTCGCGGTGCAGGGCTTCGGCAACGTCGGCTCGTGGACGTGCCGCTTCCTGCACGACAAGGGCGGGCGCGTCGTGGCCGTCGGCGACGCCGGCGGCGCCGTCCGCAACCGCGAGGGGCTCGACGTGACCGCGCTGGCGGAGCACGTGGGGGTGGCGCGGACCGTCAAGGGGTTCGCGGGCGGCGAGCCGATCTCCGGCGAGGACGTGCTGCTGCTCGACGTGGACGTGCTGGTCCCGGCCGCGCTCGGCGGCGTCATCACCGACGCCAACGCCGCCGACGTGCGGGCCACGATGGTGCTGGAGGCGGCCAACGCGCCGGTCACACCCCGGGCCGACGAGATCCTCCACGAGCGGGGCGTCACCGTGCTGCCCGACATCTACGTCAACGCCGGCGGCGTGACCGTGTCGTACTTCGAATGGGTCCAGAACATCCAGCAGTTCACGTGGGAAGAAGACCGGATCACGACCGAGCTGGCCCGCCACATGCGCGAGGCGTACGCCACGCTGGCGCGGGTGGCGCGCGAGCGGAAGGTCTCGCTCCGGACCGCGGCGTTCATCGTCGCCATCGGCCGCGTCGGCCGGGCGACCGTGCTCAGGGGGGTGTGAGGGTGACAGGCGCCGAGGCGGCCAAGGTCGTGCGCAGCGTGCTCTGCCGGGGACTGACGTTCGAGGAGGCGGACCAGATCATCAAGGCGATGGTCCCGGTGACCGCCGAGCCCGGCACCGTGGTGATGCGCGAGGGCGAGCGCGGTCAGGGGTTACTGGTGCTGGTGGGGGGCTCGGTCGAGGTTCTCAAGCACGGGCGGGACGGCAGCGACGTGCCCATCGCCGGGGTCGAGGCGCCCACCGTGCTGGGCGAGATGAGCCTGCTCACCGAGCGGCCCCACTCGGCCAGCGTCCGTGCACTCACGGCCTGCGAGTTCCAGCTCCTCACGCGCTCGCAGTTCGAGCGACTGCGCAAGAGCGAGAGCCTCGCCGCTTACAAGGTGATCGCCACGCTCGCCGAGGTGATCGCCTGGCGCCTGGACCGCATGGACGACAAGTTCGTCGAGCTGAGCGGCCGCGGCCCCGCCGCAGCCGCTGCCCCGGTGGAAGAGCTCACCGTCTTCCGCCACAAGCTCTTCACCGAGTGGAACATCTGACCTGACCGCCGCCGCCGGGGGCTACCGGGCGGCGGCGTAGGTGGCGACGGTGAGGGGCGCCTGGGGTGCTCCGCGATGAAGGAACCGGCCGAAGCCGGGCTTCTGGCGTAGCTGGCCGTTCTCCAGGAGCGTCTCCCCGCGCAGCAGCGTCATCCACGGGCGGCCCTTGGTCGCGTACCCCTCGTAGAGCGTCCAGCCGGCGATGCCGCGGTGGTCGGCGACGGTGATGGTGCCGTCGGCGGCGGGGTCCCAGATGAGCAGGTCGGCGTCGGCGCCGGGACGGATGGCGCCCTTGCGGGGCGCCAGGCCGAACATCCGCGCGGGATTCTCGGCGAGCACGCGCGCCATCCACGTGAGCGGCAGGCCGCGCTTGACCACGCCCTCGCTGTAGACCAGCGGCACCAGCGTCTCCAGGCCGGGGCTCCCGAACGGGATCACGTTGCCCTTGTCGTCGTGGAAGATGTTCTTCCAGCCCGCCTCCTTCATCGCTTTGGGGCGTGGCGAGTGATCGCTGGCCACGGCGGCGATCGGCCCCTGGGCCAGGCCGGCCCACAGCGCCTCACGATCACCGCCGGCGGCGGGACGGAGCGGCGGGCCGATCTTGGCCAGCGGCCCCCAGCGCTCCATCTCGTCCTCGGTCAGCAGCAGGTACTGCGGGCATGTCTCCGTCCACACGCGCTGCCCCACGGCCTGCGCCTGCTTGATGCGCTCCAGCCCCAGGCGCGTGGACAGGTGCACGACGTAGACGGGACAGTTCGTCATCTTGCCGATGAGGATGGCGCGGTTGATCGCCTCCTCCTCCGTCCAGTCGGGGCAGGTGGCCGGGAAGTCGCGCGGGTGCACGCGACCGGCGGCCAGCGCGCGATCCTCCAGCCACGAGATCACGTCGCCGTTCTCGCAGTGCAGCTGGCACAGCCCACCGTGGGCGGCGATCAGCTCCATGGCGCCGGCGATCATCTCGTCCGAGCACATGCGGGTCTTGCGCTTCTTGTAGGTCATGAACAGCTTGAACGACGACACGCCGAGACTGATCGCCTCCGGGATGCCCTCGAGGATCCACGGCTGGTTACCGAGGATGAAGTGGAAGCCGAAATCACAGACCGACTGGGCGCTGATCTCCTCGCGCAGCCGATGGACGGCCTTGGGCAACGGCTCCCGGCCGGCCTCGTCGGCCATCACGAACGACAGCAGCGTGCCGAGGCCGGCGTGGGCGGCGGCCAGCGGCCCGCCGCGCCAGTCGTCGTACTCGGGGCCGAGGTGCACGTGGCAGTCGATGGCGCCGGGGAAGACGAGCTTGCCGGAGGCGTCGATCGTCCGCTCGGCCGGCGGCAACTCCTCGACGGGCGCCACCGCGACGATGCGGCCGCCGCGGATGCCGACGGCGGCATCGTCGAGGACCTCGGTCGAGGTGACGACGCGGCCGCCGGCGACGACGAGGTCGAGCGCGCGGGCGGTCACGACCGCGACCTCACGGGCTCGGTGAACAGCAGGCGCTCGACGAACTCGTCGCGGCTCGTCCCCTCGTTGATCGGCCCCAGCTGGGCCGCCGCCACCTTCACCCAACGCGCCATGGCGTCCTCCTCCGGAGCCCGTACGTTACCACCGGTAGCGCGGCGCGGTCTCGGGGGACCGCGACCGGCCCCCGGGCGCGCTACACTGGCGCGGCACCCATGCACACGCTGACGGTCCTCGAGCCCGGGCACTTCCACGCCGCCCTCACGCTGCGCGAGCGCCACCCGCGGGTGAACGACGAGCTCCTCGTCTACGCCGCCGAGGCGCCCGGCGACGGGGACCGCGGTCGGGAGGTCGCCGAGTTCCTCGAGCTGATCGCCGCCTTCAATCGACGCCCGCAGTACCCGACCCGGTGGCGGCCGATCGTGCGCGTGGGCCCGGAGCCGCTGGCCCGCCTGGTGGCCGACCGGCCCGGCGACGTCGTGATCCTGGCCGGCAAGAACGACCGCAAGATGGCGCGCGTGCGCCGGCTCCACGACGCCGGCTTCCACGTGCTGGCCGACAAGCCGTGGATGACGACGGCGGCCGCGCTGCCCGATGTCCGCCACGTGCTCGGCGGCGGCGCCCGCGTGATGGAGATGATGACCGGCCGGCACGCGACGACGGCGCGCGTCGCCGAGCGGCTGGTGGCCGAATCGGAGATCTTCGGCGCATTCGACGGAGGGGAAGGGCCGGCCATCCAGCTGGCCAGCGTGCACCATCTCGAGAAGGTGGTGAACGGCGCGCCCCTGCGACGCCCCTCGTGGTACTTCGACGTCCGCGTGCAGGGGGACGGCGTTGCCGACATCCCGACCCATCTCGTCGATCAGGCGCAGCGGTTCCTGGCCGCCGGTCGCGCGGCGACCGGGGACGGCGCCGAGCTGCTGGCCGTGCGTCGGTGGTCGACGCCCGTGCCCCGCGCGCTCTTCACGCGCGTCACCGGCGCGGCCGACTTCCCGCCCGCCGTGCGCGCCGACGTCACCGGCGAGGTGCTGGCGTACGCCGGCAACGTCGAGCTGTCGTTCCGGCTCGGCGGCGTCGAGGTCGACCTGGCTGCGCGCTGGGATTTGACCGAGCCTCCCGGGGGCGGCGACGAGCACAGCGCGACCGTCGTCGGCACCGGAGCGCGGGTGCGCGTGGAGCAGGGGCGCCGCACCGGCTTCCGGCGGCGGCTCTTCGTGGAGCCGCGCGGCGACCGGGCCCGGGTCGGCGCCGCGCTGGAGGGCGCGATGGCCGCGTGGCAGCCGGAGTTTCCCGGCCTGGCCGCGACGGCGTCGCCGGAGGGATTCGAGATCGCGGTTCCCGCCGGGGCGGGGACGGCCCACGAGGCGCAGTTCCCGCTGGTGCTCGACGAGCTTCTGCGCGGGATCGAGGGTGGGCGCTGGCCGGACGTGCGAGCGGCCGAGACGCTGGCGAAGTACGAACTGCTCGCGCGCGCCCTGGCCGCGGCCCACGCGGCCCCGCTCGCCTAGGGCCGGCCCCCTCCGGCCACGGGCGCGGCGACGACGCCGGCGGCCTCCAGGTGTGCGGCGACCCGGAAGAGCGCGGTCTCGCGGAAGGGCGCGGCCACCAGCTGCACGCCCAGCGGCAGCGCGCCGGGCGCGGTCACCGGGACGGAGATCACCGGCAGCCCGATGAACGACAGCGGCTGGGTGAACACGCCGAGGTGGCTGCGCGTGAAGACGTCCACGCCGCCGACGGCCGTCGTGCGGGGGGCGCCGATGGGCGGCGCCGGCCACGGCGTCGTCGGCGCCAGCAGCACGTCCACGTCGCGGAAGACCTCGGCCACGCGCGCGCGGTACCACGCGCGGAAGCGCTGCGCGTGCACGTAGAGCGGCGCCGGTAGCAGAGCGCCGGCCAGGAACCGGTCCCGCGTGAGCGGATCGAAGTCCTTCGCCCGCGCGCGCAGGTCGGCCAGGTGCAGGTTCGATCCCTCCGAGGCGGTGATGATCATGGCGGCAGCCCGGGCCCGGTGCGGCTCGGGCAGCAACACCTCGCGCGTGGCACCGAGCGCGTGCGCCACCCGTCCGACCGCGGCCAGCGCCTCCTCGGTGCCCTGGGTGGCGAAGTGGCCGCCCGCGATCGCCACCCGCAGCCCCTCGATGCCGCCGCCCACGTGGGGCGCGCACGGCTCGGCCGGCCGGTCGGCGCACACGGGATCGGCGGCGTCGGGGCCCTGAATGGCGTCGAAGGCGGCGGCGAGGTCGGCGACGGAGCGCGCGAACGGGCCGACGTGATCGAAGGCGGCGGCGAAGAGCGCTGCGCCGGTGCGCGAGACGCGGCCGTACGTCGGCTTGAGACCGAAGACGCCGCACAGGGCGGCCGGCACACGGATCGAGCCGTTCGTGTCGGAGCCGAGGGTGAGGGGAACAATCCCGCCGGCGACCGCCGCCGCCGAGCCGCCCGAGGAGCCGCCGGCGACCCGCGAGAGATCGTGCGGGTTCCGGGTGGCGCCGTAGTGGGTGTTCTCCGTCGTGAAGCCGTACGCATACTCGTCCATGTTGAGGGCGCCGATCAGCACGGCGCCCGCCCGGCGCAGCGCCGCCACCGCCGTCGCGTCACGGGGCGCGGGCGGCCGGTCGGCGTGGATCTTCGACCCGGCCAGCGTGGTGATGCCGGCGACGTCGAAGAGGTTCTTGACCGCGAACGGCACCCCGGCCAGCGGCCCCGGGTCGCGGCCGGTCGCCACCTGGGCATCGACGCGGCTCGCCTCGGCCAGCGCCGCGTCGCCGGCGACATGGGTGAAGCAGTTGAGCGTCCGGTCGCGCTCAGCGACGCGCCCGAGTGCGGCCGCGACCACGTCGCGGGCCGTCACCCGCCGCGTCCGGACGGCGGCGGCGATGGCGACGGCGGCCGCGTCGGCGCCCGTCACGGGCGGAACACCGGCGCCGCCTCGATCTCGTCGGGCAGCGGGAACTCGGTGACGAGACGGGCGACCGTGAGGAGGCCGGAGAGCTGCTGGGCGACGGCGAGCCGGTCGGCCGGAGCGATCGACAGGCCGACGAGCGCCGCGAGCTGCTCGACCTCCGCCTCGGTGACGCGGACCGGATCGCTCACGCGGGCGCTCCCGCGCGGCTGGCGAGGTAGGCACGCCAGCCGCCGTGGCTGGTGATCTCCCGCTGGCCCTCGCACAGCACCGGCTCACCGATGACCCCCAGCGCCTCCGAGCCGTCGGCGAGTGTCACCTTGCCAATGCAGAGGCCAGGCGGCTCTCCGATCAGGAGCTGCGCGACGCCCTCCGTCGGCACTTGCCACACCTCGACCGCCACCGCGGCGCCGCCGGTGCGCACGCGGATCATGGCGGGGTGGCGATCGTTGATCGACCACAGACGGTACTCGGCGGCGGTCGTCGTCTCACGCAGGAAGCGGGCGCCGACCTCCAGCATGCTCGGGTTGAGCTCGAGGCCACGCATGAGCGTGCCGTTGACCGCCAGCAGGATGTCCACGTGGCTCTCTCCTTCGGGGCGAGATGACCAGGCCATGGCCTGGCGGACGGCGGGTCCGACGCACCCGCGCTCCACGGTCTCCCACGTACATCAGCGGACCCGATCGGTCAACCGGCCCCCCGGCGAGCGGAGGGCCCACGCGGCGGCGCGGCCACCGGCGGTTTGCTTGCGGAACAGGCATCCGGCGATCGCCTGCCCGCAAGAGCGGCAGAGCCGCGCGGCCACGACCTCCGCCAAGTCCGCGCCGTGATTGGCCTGTGCTCTCGCGCACCTAAGGCACGCGCCTTGCTCGCCGGAGCCGCACGCGAGAGCGATGTCGCGGCTCCCCGATCGACGAGGGTCGATCACGGTGGCGAAGCTCGGCCAGGAGGCGCCGAGGCTGCGTGAAGCGGACCAAGCTGATGAGAGAGAGGATCGTAATGGCCCGACTGGCGAGGTGGCTCGTCGTCGCAGCACTGGTCGTGAGTATGGCGACGTCGACGGACGCCCAGGTGTCGACGCAGATGCTCACGCAGGCGCCGCCGGCGCCGGCGAAGCCGGACGACAAGGCGGCCGCAAAGCCCGAGGAGAAGCCGAAGACGCTGTGGGAGGAGATCCAGCTGTTCGCGTACGTCGAGAACAGCTACGTGTGGAACCTCGGCCACACCGGACGCGACGACGTGAACGAGCTGCGGCTATACGACTTCGACGCCGGCTACTCGTTCAACATGGCGGAGTTCAGCATCAAGAAGGACCCGACCGACTTGCGGCCGTGGGGCTTCGGTCTCGTGCTCACGGGTGGTCTCGACGCCCAGAAGAACCACGCGATCGGCATCTTCCGTGACGACGACGACGCGTTCCCCTTCCGCAACACCACCAAGATCGATCTGCAGGAAGCGTACGGCTCCTACAAGATCCCGGTCGGCAGCGGCCTGACCGTGAAGGCGGGCAAGTTCGTCACCCTGCTCGGCTACGAGGTCATCGAGTCGCCCAACAACCTGAACTTCTCGCGCTCGTTCCTGTTCAGCTTTGCGATCCCGCTCACCCACGTCGGCGCCCTCGCCAGCTACTCGCCCACCGACTGGCTGTCGATCACCGCGGGCCCCGTCGTGGGCTGGGACGTCGCCGACGACAACAACGACTCGATGTCGGTCATGGGCCAGATCGCTTTCACCGGCGTCAAGGACCTCACGACCGCCGTCAACTTCATCACCGGCCCCGAGCAGTTCAACAAGAAGACGAACCCGCGGACGGTCATCGATCTCACGGCCAACTACACAGGGATCAAGAACCTGACGCTGGGCGCCAACTTCGACTACGGCTGGGAGGTCGACGAGCCGTCGGTGGTCAGCACCCGCGGCCGTGACACCAACGCGCACTGGTGGGGCTACGCCGGCTACGTCGCCTACGACTGGACCGAGCAGCTGCGCACCGCGGTCCGGGGCGAGTACTTCAAGGACGCCGACGGCGCCCGCACGCTGGCGGCCGGAGCCGGTACGCCGGTGTCGCTGTGGGAGATCACGGCCACCGTGCAGTACAAGATCTGGAAGGGGCTGGTGGGCCGCGTGGAGTATCGCCACGACGAGGCCGATCGCAAGGTGTTCAAGGTCCGGGCGCCGGGCCTGGTGGCGACCTCGGAGTCGCAGGACACGATCACGCTGTCCCTGCACTACCTGTTCTTCTGAGGATGTGATGTCAGTCAACGGCACGGACGACGGCGCGACGCACGGCCAGCTCGCCAGCCTGGCCCGCGTCGTCGCCGGCGCCGTCCCCATGATGGTCGAGCAGCTCGCCGACGCCCATCCTCGGCGCGTCTACCGCGAGGCGATGGCCGTGATGGAGCGTCCGCTGCTGCTGCATGCACTCAGCCTGACCGGCGGCAACCAGCTCCGGGCCGCCCGCCTGCTCGGCGTCAACCGCAACACGCTGCGCAAGCGGTGCCGCGACCTGGGGCTGGAGCCGGCTCGCCGTCCCGGGCGGGCCGGCGCGACCGCGACACCCTAGGCCGCGGCGCGTTCGAGCACCCTCGGGCCCCGGCCTCTCCAAGCAGCATCTTCGGCCCCCGCCTCGGGTGGGCCCGCCCGCCGTCGACCAGAGTGGCACACCCGTATCACTGGGGGCGAGGGGCCACCACCGACACCACATCTTGGGGGGACTGGGAACCGTCGCCGGGACCCCGCGTGCGCGCCGGGCCGGGGCAAAGCCCTCACGTTGGACGATCGCGGTTTTGTATTCTGGATGGGCAGGTCCACACGGGAGGCCCAGTGGCCGTTCAGGATTCGGTACTTGCCCTGCAGGAGCGGCTCGCCAACGAGCAGAGGCTTGTCCACCTCATCGACCGCATCCACTCGGCCAAGACCCTCGACTCGATCTTCATCGAGGTCCAGGGCGAGCTGCTGACCTTCTTCAACGCCGATCGCATGACGCTCTACGCGGTCGACATGGAGAAGAAGGAGATCTACTCGAAGTTCCTGGCCCTCGACGCCGTCAAGGAGATCCGCGTCCCCATCAGTCCGAAGTCGGTCGCCGGCTTCGTGGCGCTGAGCAAGCAGACCGTGAACATCGCGGACGCCTACGACGGGGCCGAGCTCAAGCGGCTGTCGCCGGAGCTGCATTTCGACAGCTCGTTCGACAAGCGAACCGGCTTCCGCACCACCCAGATCCTCTGCATGCCCGTCCTCCACGAGGGCCGGGTGCTGGGCGTCGTGCAGATCCTCAACAAGAAGGCGGGCACGCGCTTCACCAAGGACGACGAGGCCAGCGTCGCCCGGATCGCCAAGACGCTCGGCATCGCGTTCAACAACCAGGCCCAGCTCGGGGCCCAGCGCCGCGGCGCCAAGTTCGACTACCTCATCGCGCAAGGCTTGCTGAGCCAGGACGAGGTGAACCAGGCCATCGGCGTGGCCCGCCAGAAGAACATCGACGTGGAGACGGTGGTGCTCGAGCAGTTCCGGGTGCCGAAGGCGGAGCTGGGCGTCTCCCTCAGCCAGTACTACCGGGTCCCCTTCATCGAGTTCAACGACAAGGTCATCCCGCCGCCCGACCTCATGAAGGACCTCAAGCTGGAGTTCCTCAAGCGCAACCTGTGGCTGCCGATCCGGCGCGAGGAGGGCGCCGTCGTCGTCCTCATCGACAACCCCCAGGACCTGCAGCGGGTGGACGCGATCTACCAGCTCCTCCGCGGCCAGCAGATCAAGCTGGCCGTCGGCCTGCGCAAGGACATCGCCACCTTCCTGGCGGCGGCCGGCGGCGAGCTGCAGTCGCGGGACAACATCGGCAACATCATCAGCGACCTCGGCAACGAGGCGACCGTCGAGCGCGAGGAAGCGGTCGGCGTCGACATCGACGAGAACGACAGCGCGGTGATCCGGCTGGCCAACCAGATCATCATCGACGCCTACAAGGCGCGGGCGTCGGACATCCACGTGGAGCCCTACGGGGCCCAGCGCGACACGATGATCCGGCTCCGCATCGACGGGCAGTGCCGCGAGTACCAGCGCATTCCCGGGGCCTACCGGCGGGCGCTGGCGGCGCGGCTCAAGATCATGGCCCAGCTCGACATCGCCGAGCGCCGCAAGCCGCAGGACGGCAAGATCAAGTTCCACGTCCCCGACGGTCGCGACATCGAGCTCCGGGTGGCCACGCTCCCCACCCAGGGCGGCAACGAGGACGTGGTGATGCGCGTGCTCGCCGCCAGCGAGCCGATCCCCGTCGACAAGCTCGGGATGACCGAGCGCAACCTGCGCGAGATCCGGACCGCGGCCGAGAAGCCGTACGGCCTCGTCCTGGTCGTGGGCCCCACCGGGTCCGGCAAGACCACCACGCTGCACTCGGTCCTGGCGCACATCAACCGGCCGGAGCGGAAGATCTGGACCGCCGAGGATCCGGTCGAGATCACGCAGTACGGGCTGCGCCAGGTGCAGGTGCAGCCCAAGATCGGCTTCACGTTCGCGGCGGCCATGCGGTCATTCTTGCGCGCCGACCCTGACGTCATCATGGTCGGTGAGATGCGCGACGAGGAGACGGCCTCGACCGGCATCGAGGCCTCGCTGACGGGCCACCTGGTCTTCTCCACGCTGCACACGAACAGCGCGGTGGAGACCGTGGTCCGGCTGCTCGACATGGGGCTCGACCCGTTCAACTTCGCCGACGCCCTGCTGACCGTGGTCGCCCAGCGCCTCGTCCGCCGCGTCTGCGCGGAGTGCCGGGAGGACTATCACCCCGAGCGGGAGGAGTTCGACGAGCTGGTCTACGCCTACGGCGAAGACGACTTCCAGAAGCTGGGGCTGAAGTACGACGACGATTTCTCCCTCTACCGGGGCAAGGGCTGTGGCGCCTGCGACAGCTCGGGCTACCGCGGCCGGGTCGGCATCCACGAGCTGCTGGTGGCCACCGACCCGATGAAGAAGCTCATCCAGTCCAAGGCGCGGGTGGCCGAGATGGTCAAGGTCGCCAAGGAGGAGGGCATGACCACCCTCGTCCAGGACGGCATCCTCAAGGTGCTCGAAGGCCTCACCGACCTCAAGCAGGTCAAGGCGGTCGCGATCAAGTAGCCCTCAGTCGTCGACCGGCTTCAGATTGCGGAACGCCCTCCACAGCAGCACGTCGTAGACGATCTTCAGCCCACCCCCGAGCACGAACGGCGCCGACAGCGCGACGGACTGCATGATCCAGCCCGTGGCCAGGGGCGTGAAGGCCTGGGCGGCGGTACGCCACAGTGTCGTGGTCGTGGCGGCCGTCTCCCGCTGGTGATCGGGCACGACCGTCATGAGCCAGGCCTGACGCGTGGGCAGGTCGATCTGGGACAGCAACTGGCGCGCGCAGAGCAGGGCTATCGCCACGGCCGCCGAGGGAGCGAAGGCGATGCCGATGAGGAAGACGTTGGACGCCAGGTGCGTCAGCACGACCGTCGGCAGCAGCCCCAGCGCCCGCGCCAGCCACGGCGCCAGCAGCAAGGACGCGGCGGTGAGCAGCTGCGTCACGAAGAAGATCTGGCCGAGCGCCTCGAGGCCGAGTCCGAAGCGCGCGTGCAGGAAGTAGGCGATCAGGGACTGGACCACGAAGCCGCCCGCGAACGAGTCGAGCGCGAACAGGGCCGCCACGCGCCGGATGACCGGCGAGGCGCCGGGGCGAGGCCCGGCGGGGCGAGTGCCGATTCGCACACGGCCGAGCCCGGCGTAGGCGACGGCCTGCACGAGGCCGGCGGCCAGGAAGCCGACGAACAGCCATCGCGGCGTGCCGAGCGCCACCGTGGCAGCGCCGGCCCCCGCCGCGCCGTATCCGAGCAGGCTGTAGACGCTCAGGATCCAGGTACGCCGGGCGGGCTCGACGGCCCGGGCCAGCACGACCTGCTCGATCGAAAGAAACGGTCCCGTCTCGCCGGCGCCGACGGCGACGTTGCCAATCATCGCGGCCACCACCACCACCCACGGGTCGCGGGTCACCAGCAGCAGAACGGCCGCGACGACGGAGAGCGCGGCCAAGCCCAGCAGCGCGACGCGGGCACCCAGCCGCTCGGCGGGCGCGCGGACGGCCCACGTGAGCCCGGCACTTCCTGCAAGGGTTGCTGTCACGAATGCCCCAACGCCCGAGGCAGAAAGCCCGAGATCGGCCAGGTAGATCGGAAGCAGGATCCCCAAGTAGCCGTAAGCAAAGGTGCGAGCGGCCTTGGCGACGAATACGGCTCCCACGTCGCGAGTGGCATGGAACCCGCTCATGTTGTGGCCAGTATCAGGAGTGGGGGCGACATGTTGGGACTTGACGTTAGCTCAACTGATGTTGAGTATAAGCTCCGCGAGGCCGAAGAGGCCGGAGGTGTCCCGATGAATTCTGTGGACCGCGTTCTGTACGAGGAGCTCACCAACCTGATCGATCGTCTGGCGACGTCCGTGCCCAACGGCAGCCTGACCCAGGCGGCCGTTGCTAACCCGCGGCTGCGCACCCGGCTCGACGAGGCCGACGCCCAGCTGGCCGCGGCCCGTGCCTCGCTGCTGGAAGGCTATGGCCGCTGGCGCCGTGCGCTGGAGGACGTGGAGAACCTGTGGGCGCTGGCCGCCTGGCGGCGTTCAGCGGCCTCCGAAGAGCCGACCGAGCAGGCCTCGGCTCTCGCCGCCTGATCCGGCCCCTGGGGGCGTGGCGGCGCCGGCCAGGAAGCTCTCGGCCTGGATCTCGAAGCGTTGCCAGTAGTCCGGGAGCGACCGGGCCAGCGCCACCTGTCCGGCGATCAGGGCCGCCTGCTCGTCGCCGGGGGGCTGGGCGGCCTTGCGCGCTTCGTTCCCACCGGGGGTGGAGGTCAGCTCCCGCCGGAGCAGTCGCAGGAAGGCCAGCAGGTTGTCCGTGTACGCGCGCCGATCGTCCTGACTCTCGGCAGCCGGCGGCGGCAGCCCTCGCGCCCGACGCTCGCGGACGAGCGCCTCCAGGCAGACGTAGTCGATCGCCTCTTCCAGACGCTCTCGCACCTCGAACTCGATGCGGGTGGCCAGATCGTGCGAACGATCCGGGTGACGGAAGGGCATCGCCCGTCAGCGGAGCATCGCCCGCAACCCGATCGCCAGTGGCGTGGGTGGCAGGCCGAAAGTGGTGGCGAAGGGTTGCGGGTCGCCGACGTTGTCCTCCTCCAGCATCAGCAGCTGGTCGGGCGTGAGCGGGAAGCCGGGAAGGCGGTGCAGCATGCGGGCCGCGGGCCGCATGAGCCGGACCGGCACGTGCACCTTGCGCACCCGCGCCCGGCCCAGCGCCGCCCCGATCAGATCGAGCAGCTGCACCATGGTGACGGCATCGGGCCCGACGACTGCGTAGGTCTGCTTGACGCTGGCGGCGAGGTCGACCGCACGGGCGAACCCCTCGGCGACCTGTTCGACCGGCACCGGCTGCAGGCGCTGCAGCCCGCTACCGATCACCGGCACCACCGGATAATGACGGATCAACCCCGCGAAGAGGTTGATGAACTGGTCGCCCGGTCCGTAGATGATCGAGGGCCGGAAGATCGTCCACGGCACGGGGCTGGCGCGCACGGCTTCCTCGGCCGCCCACTTGCTCTGGTGATAGCGGGCCCGGGCCCCGGCCCGGGTGCCGAGGGCGCTCATGTGCAGGTAGCGGCGGACGCCGGTGGTGGCGGCGGCCTCGAGGACGTTGATGGTGCCCAGGGTGTGGATCCGCTCGAAGGTGCTCAGCGTGGCGCGCTCCTCGCGGATGATGCCCACGAGGTGCACCACGGTGTCGCAGCCCTCCATGTCGCGCTCGAGCGCGGCCGGCGAGAGTACGTCGCCCTCCACCCGCTCGATCGCCTCCATGCCGCGCAGGTCCAGCTCGGAGCCGCGGCGGACCAGACAGCGCACGCCGTAGCCGTGAGCCCGGAGGGCTCCCACCACGACGCGGCCGACGAAACCCGTGGCGCCGGTCACGAAGATCCGATGCGTGGCACCCATCGACACTAGGATATCAATGTTCTCCGGCCGCGCGGCGGCGCCTGCTAAGATCGATTCCGTGGTTCGCGCTCGTCGCGCCCGGTTCGCGCCGGCGCCGTGGCTCCTGGCCCTGGCCGTGGTCGTCCTCGGTGCTCCTCACGTCTCCGCCCAGCCACCGAGCTTTGCCGCCGTCGACGACGCCGCCCGCGACGCGGTGCAGTCGGGCGAGATCCCCGGGGCCGTCGTCCTCGTGGGCCGCGGCGACGAGGTACTGTTCGTGCGCGCCTATGGCTGGCGCCGGGTCGTACCCGACCAGGCGCCGATGACGGTCGAGACGATCTTCGACATCGCCTCGCTCACCAAGCCCTTCGGCACGACCCTGGCCGTGATGTCGCTGGTCGAGCGCGGCGCCGTGAAGCTCGACGCGCCCGTCGGGCGCTACCTGCCGGAGTTTCGCAAGCCGGCCTTCGCCCAGGTCACGATCCAGCGCTTGCTGACCCACAGTGGAGGCTTCCAGGCCATCCCGCCGCCGGGCTCGGTGAAGCCCGCCGCGGCCGATACCCTGAAGGCCTTCGCCCGCCTGCCGCTCGACTACTCGCCGGGCTCGGGGACGCAGTACAGCGACATGGGGTTCATCGTGCTGGGCGAGGTGGTGCGCCGGGTCGCCGGCCAGCCGCTCGATCGCTATCTCGAGCGCACCGTGTTCAAGCCGCTCGGGCTACGCGACACGGCGTTTCACCCGCCCGCCTCGCTCCGCGACCGCATCGCGTCGACCGAATGGGCCAACGGCAAGATGCTCGTCGGCGAGGTGCACGACCCCCGGGCCCGCATGTTGGGCGGCGTGGCCGGCCACGCCGGCATGTTCTCGACGGTCGGCGACCTCAGTCGCATCTGCCGCATGCTGGTCGGCGGCGGCACGCTGAACGGCACCCGCGTGCTCAAGGCCGAGACCGTGCAGCGCATGTGGACGCGCACCACCGACGGCAGCGGCAGCCGCGCGCTCGGCTGGGACGTCTCCTCGGTGTTCGCGCGCTCGATGCTGCCGTTCTTCCCGACCGAGTCACCCATCCACACGGGCTTCACCGGCACCTCGGTCATGATCGATGCGCGTACCGGCACGTACGTGCTCCTGCTCACCAATCGGGTGCACCCCAACGGGGGCGGCGCCGGCAAGATCCGTGAGCTGAGGGTGCGCGTCGCTGCCGCCGTGGGCGCTGCCCTGTTCGGCTCCGCCGAGCTGCCGCCGGCCGAGGGCGACTCACCGTGGCCCGCCGCCGACGGTCCTGCGGAGCGGCGGACCGATGCGCCGACCGAGCCGGTTCGCACCGGTCTCGACGTGCTGGCGCGGCAGAACTTCGCGCCGCTGGCCGGATACTCGGTGGGGCTGGTGACCAACCAGACGGGCCGCGACGCCAGCGGCCGCCGCGCCGTCGACCTGCTGGCGGCGGCGCCAGGCGTTCGACTGACCGCGATCTTCTCGCCGGAGCACGGCATCACGGGCGATGCGAACACCGAGGTCGGCCACGGTCGCGAGCCGGTCACCGGCATCCCCGTGTGGAGCCTGTACGGGGCGGTCAAGCGGCCCACCGCGACGATGCTGAAGGACGTCACCCTGCTGGTGTTCGACATCCAGGATGTCGGCGCCCGCTACTACACGTACCTGACGACCCTCGTGTACGTCATGGAGGAGGCGGCCCGACATCGCATTCCCGTCGTCGTCCTGGACCGGCCCAATCCCATCACCGGGCGCTACGTCGAGGGGCCCCTGATGGACCTCGACCTGGCCTCGTTCACCGCGCCGCATCCGATCCCGGTGCGGACCGGCATGACGATCGGTGAGTTCGGCCGGATGGCCGCCGCCGAGCGCAAGATTCCGGTCTCGCTCACGGTCATTCCTCTCGAGAACTGGGAGCGGGGGCGCTGGTACGACGAGACGGGGCTGCCGTGGGTCAACCCCTCGCCCAACATCCGTTCGGTCACCCAGGCCCTGCTGTACTCGGGGATCGGGCTGCTCGAGGCCACCAACCTGTCGGTGGGGCGGGGGACAGAGGCGCCGTTCGAGGTGGTCGGCGCACCGTGGATCGAGCCGCAGGGGCTGGCGGCGGCGCTGAACGACCTGCGGCTGCCGGGCGTGCGGTTCGAGGCCGTCACCTTCACGCCGACCTCCGACGTTTACGCTCGGAGTGCGTGCGGCGGGGTGCGGCTACTGGTCACCGACCGCGAGGCCATCCGGCCGGTGACGGTCGGCCTGTCCGTCGCTCGCGTCCTGCGCGAGCGCTATCGCGACCAGTACAAGCCGGAGGGCATCCAGAACCTCCTCGTCAACCGCTCGACCATGTGGGCCTTCCTGCGTGGGGAGCCGTTGCCGCGGGTGATCGCCTGGGCCGAAATGGCCCGCACCAGCTTCCTGAACCGTCGCGCGTCGTATCTCATCTACCGGTAACCCTCCTTCGCGCCTCGTGATGCCCCGTGAGCTCGCGCGGAGCCTGCGCTGGCTCCGGCGACCACGAGGGTGGTGGCCGAGTTGATCGTTTCAGGCTGAGTTCCATCCGGCCGGTGGTTGCGCGGCCTGGGTTGGGAGGGAAACGGGTCGGCGGAGCCAGCGCAGGCTCCACGCGAGCTCACTCTCCATGCCGCACACGGGAACGATGGGGCTTGGCGGTAGGGCGGTACGAGGGCGGGGGCGGTTCGGGACGAGATCTGCGACAGCGTCGAGGGGGGTGGTTTAGCGTTCGACGACTTTCAGGGTGGGGGGGAGGTTGGGGCGGAGGCGGTCTTTGAGGGGGGTGGGGATGGTCAGGGTGTCGGCGTTGCCGTCGCTGATGTAGCGATCGGTCGGGGTGCGCTCGAAGTGGTTGAGCCAGTGGCGGAGGTCGGCTTCGACCGCCTGCACGCGGGGCAGGTGGGCGGGGTCGAAGGACTTCCCGAAGGGAGAGGGGGCGGCGCCGCCGGCCACCATCAGGATCGCCTCGTGGCGATAGGTCGTCCCCTTGGCGGTGCCGCCGAGGGCCCAGCCGATCTCCTTCGGATAGACGCCGTGCGGGAGCGCCAGGGTGCGCAGGCGGTACTGGGGCACATGGCGCTGCACCCAGACCTGGGCCTCGGCCAGCTGGGCACGCACCGTGGTCTCGTCGTACTTGCCGAGGTTGGCGTGCCACAGCGTGTGGTTGCCGATCTCGTAGCCCTGCTCGACGAGCCAGCGGAGCTTGCGCCCCTCGTGCTCCGGCTGGTTGAACAGGTTGTTCGGAGCCTTGGCCCCGGGCAGCACGAAGAAGGTCGCGGCCCGCCCGAAGTCCGGCTTCTCCCGGATGAAGGCCTCCAGGACTCCCACGCCCGACTTGGGGTCGATCTCCAGGCTGCCGTTGCGATCCAGGTAGCGGAACTGGCCGGCCGAGGAGTCATCGAAGGTGAGCACGACCGGCGTGGTGCCCGCCGGCACCGTGATGCGTCCTTCGACCAGCCCGGTCAGGCTCTGCAGCCGGTAGCCCTTGGCGTAGAGCGTCTCCAGGTCGCGCCGGAAGTTCTCGGGGGTCCGCGTCCAGCGCTCCTCCGGATAGTCGATCTTGTGGTACTCGAGGATCATGACCCGGCCGAGCTCGTTGGCGGCGGGTCCCTGGGCGCCGGCGAAGGAAGCGAAGATGAGCGCGGCGGTGGCCAGCAGGAAGCCGACCAGTGCGGCTCTCATCGGACCGCCCAGCCGAACGAGGCGACGATCAGCGCCGCGGTGGCCAGCAGGAAACCGATGAGCGCGCCTCTCATCGAGTCACCAGCGCGCCCTTGGCCCGCAGCGCCGATCCGGTGTAGTCGTTACGGGGGTTCCACAGCATCCAGCCGGAGCCGCCCGCCTCCTCGGAGCCGCGAATCTGCGCCTGGACCTCGGACACGCCGAAGATGCGCTTGTCGAACGCGTAGTCCTTGAAGTCCTGCAGCCAGGGCCGTACCTGGGCCACCGTGCCGTTCGCGCGCTTGCGGATCAGACGCACGCTCTCGTGGACGACCTTGCCCGGCGCCAGCACCGGGTTGGCGTAGCCGGGTATGCCCTTGTGGTAACCGGAGGGGTAGACCATCGGGCAGATGTAGTCGAGGTGCGGCGCCAGCTCCTCGATCCGCTGGCCGATGTCGGTGTCGTTCTCGTTGAACGCGGTGTAGCCGAACAGATCGGCGCCCACGAAGGCCCCGGAGGCGCCGAGCTCGCGCCGCGCCTTGGCCAGGAAGCCGGCGATGGCCGGCAGCCGGGTCTCCTTGCTGTTCGGCTTGGAGTACTTGGCCGCGCCGAGCTTGCCGTCGGTGGGGAAGCGCACGTAGTCGAACTGGACCTCGTCGAAGCCCCGCCGGATGGCCTCCTGGCCAAGGGCGATGTTGTAGGCCCAGACCTCCTCGCGGAACGGATCCACCCACGCCAGCTTCTCGTTGTCGATCCAGGGCTTGCCGGTGCGGGTGTCGATGATCGCCAGGTCGGGCCGGGCCGTGGCCAGGATGTTGTCCTTGAAGGTCACGATGCGGGCGATCGTGTAGATGCCGCGCGCCTTGAGGTCGGCCATCAGCCCGTCGAAGTCGCGGAGCGTGGCCGGGCCCTGGGCCCCGACGGCAATCGCCTGCTCGACCTCGGTGCGGTACAGGATCCAGCCCCGGTCGCCCTTGACGTCGATGACCACCGCGTTCAGCTCGGTGCGGGCGGTGAGGTCGAGGACACGCGTGCGGATCCCGCGATCACCGACGCCGTAGTAGGTGAGGTAACTGGCCTTGATCGCCTGGGGCCGGAGCACGGCCTCGACGGCGCCCTTGGTCGGAGGCACCCGCAGCTTCTCGAAGCCTGGGAGCTTCACGGTGAGGGTGGCGTCGGACGGCACCTTCTCGAGCTTGAACGCCCCCTCGGCGTCGGTGCGGACCTCGATGCCGCGCACGACCACCGAGGCGCCGGCCAGCGGCTTACGCTCGGCGTCGAGCACCCGTCCGCTCACCGTCGGCGAGGGCCACGGGAACTCGGGAGCCGGCTCCGGCTTGACCACCCGCGGCGGCTCCGGGGCCGGCGGCCGGGCCTCCGGCCGAGGGCGGGCGGGCTCGGGGGTCGGCGGCGTGGCCAGCGCGGTCGCGACCGGCGGTTCCACCGGCTTGGCCGGCGCGGCCGGTGTGACGGGCGTGGAGGCGACGACCGGGGTCACCGGAGCCGTCGCCGTCACGGGCGCCGGGGTCACGACGGCACCAACGGTGGCAACCTGTGGCACCGGCCGGGCGCGCGAGGTGGACGGTGCCAGGACGATGTAACCGGTGACGACCGCGAGGGTGAGGAGGAACACGGTGTAGCCACCGTCGAGCAGGTGGCGGCGACTATCGCGGGGAGGAGTCTCCTCGTGCATTGCTTTTTTCGACAATAGCGGCTCGTTAAAATCGCACAAAGCAAAATTTTGTACAATCGCCTTCATGACCTCTTCTTCGCTCGGCTGCGAGGGCGCGCGTCCGCGCGTCGAGACAATCAACGGTCTGCGCTTGCACTTTCTCGAGTCGGGTCGACCGGGCGCGCCCGGTCTGTGCTTCCTGCACGGCGGCGCGGCCCATGCGCACTGGTTCGACGCGGTGACGCCGGCGCTCGCCGACCGTTTCCACGTGGTCTCGCTCGACCAGCGCGGTCATGGCGAGAGCCAGTGGGTGGATCCGCCGGCCTACGGCACCGAGGATTTCGTCGCCGACCTGGTCGGGCTGATGGACACCATGGGCTGGGAGCGCATGCGCGTCGTCGGCCATTCGATGGGGGGCCACAACGCGATGACCTTCGCCGCGTGGCATCCGGAGCGGGTCGCCGCCCTCGTCATCGTCGATTCACGGCCGGTCATCCCGGCCGAACGGCTGGAGTTCATGCACGCCCGCGGCCGCCGGTTGCCGCGTGTGCACCCGAGCCAGGACGCCGCCGTCGCCTCGTTCCGGCTGCTACCCCGGGAGACGGTGGCCGACCCCGCCCTCCTGGCTCACGTGGCCCGCGCGGGACTCACCCGTCGCAACGGGGGCTGGGGCTGGCGCTTCGATCCGGCCACGCACGGCGCCCGCCAGCCGGTCGACGCCTGGCCGTTGCTGGGCAAGATCACCGCGCCGACCCTCATCGTCCGCGGCGGCCTCTCACCGATCCTCCCCATGGAGATGGCCGAGCGCCTCCGCACCTCGATCCCAAACGCCTCGATGGTCACCATCCCCAACGCCTACCACCACCTGACCCTCGACGCCCCCGCCCCCTTCGCCGCCGCCCTGAACGACTTCCTTCCTGGTCTCTAGGCGGCGCCGGGCGCTGTCGGGCGCTTCGAGCGCCGGCTTGGCCGGCGCAATCCTGGTTCGCGGGGAGGCAGGGAGGAGCGCGGCGTGAGCCGCGCGACGACCGTCGGAAGGGGGGCGGAGCCCCCCTCCGAGGGCGCTAGGGGAAGATCTGGCGGTAGGCGAAGCGGGCGCGGTTGCCGGCGTCGCCGAAGCGGGCGTTGTAGTCGATCGTCATCGCGCGCAGGGTGTCCGAGCTGGCGAAGGCCTGCATCGCATCCTCTGACTCGAACTCGTAGCAGACCATGTACTGCCATGGCTCGTCGCCGGCGTGAGCGCTCTCGAGCGGCACGGCGGCGTAGCGGCGCATGCCGATGCAGCCGGGCACGCGGGCGGCCTCGGCCGAGCGGACGGTGTCGTACCACGTGTTGAACGCGGCCTCCCGCTCGGGCGCGATGGTGGCCTTGACGACGAACAGGGCAGGGCGGGCCACGATGGGATCGGCCTCGCCCTAGCGGTCCAGCCCCTCCAGGAAGCCCTGCAGCTGCGGACCCCACTTGGCCCACTCGGGACCGCTGGCCACGTGGCCGAGGTCGCTGTCGATCTCGACGTACGAGGCCTGTACGCCGGCCTTGGCCAGCTTGTCCATCACGCCGGGGGCGATCGAGGGCGGGAAGAGCTTGTCGGTGCGGGACAGCACGTAGAGCAGCTTGGCCTTGATGCGGGCGAGGTCGCGCTCGGCGTCGAAGCGCACGGAGGCCTTGCGCAGGGTGACGAGCGAGTTCGGATCGAAATCCTTGGCCCACGCGGCCGCCTGCCGCCGCAGCTCGGCGTCACGGGCGGCCGGATCGGCGATCGTGCGCGCCAGCACCTCGTTGGTGCCGTAGCGCTGCAGCGTCTCCACGCGAATGGCCGTCATCGTCTCGACGACGCCGCCCTGGTCGTAGTGCCACCCACCGTTCCACGACGGCTGGGCGGCCAGGCGCTTGCGCAGCGTCTCGACGGCGTCGGGGCCGCCGCCGCCCTTGGGCGCCGTCACCACCGCCACGACTCCCCGCATGGCGTCCGGGTACGTCACCGCCCACTGGAAGGCCTGGTAGCCGCCGAACGAGGGGCCGGCGACGGCGACGAGATGCTTGACGCCGAGCGCGTCCAGCATGGCCTTCTGGGCGGCGACCATGTCGCGCAGGGTGATGTCCGGGAAGTCGGGGCCGTAGCGGCGACCGGTCTTGGGGTTGATGCTGGCCGGCGCGGTGGAGCCGTAGGAGGAGCCGAGCATGTTGGAGGCGACCACGTAGTAGCGGTTGGTGTCGATCGCCTTGCCGGGACCGATCAGCCCATCCCACCAGCCGGCCGCCTCGTCGGTGGGGGAGTACTTGCCGGCGGCGTGCTGGCTGGACGTGAAGCCGTGGGTGACGAGGATGGCGTTGCGTCCGTCGGCGGCCAGGCGGCCGTAGCTCTCGTAGGCGAGCGTGAGCTCGGGCAGCACGACGCCGCTCTCGAGCGGGAAGTCGCGCGTGGTCCACGTCTGTTTCACGACTGGCTCCATTCGGTCCGGGGCAACGAGGGCGGCGCCGTTGGAGACGGGCGCGGCCGCGCACCCCGTGAAGGTGAGTAGCAGCCCTCCGGCGAGCAGCGCTGCACGTCTCATGATGGCCTCCCCCCTCGCTGACTGGGCAGGCGGCAGCTTACCACCGGCCTCCTCGCGCGGCGCGTCAGGCGGTGCCGACGTGCAGGGCGATCGTGCCGAGGCCGAGCCGGTGGTAGCGGACGTCGCGCAGCCCTGCCTGTCGCATGAGCTGAGCCAGCTGCGCGGGCGTGACGAAGCGCTCGACTGACTGCGGCAGGTACGTGTAGGCGGCGCGATCGCCGGCGACGGCAGCGCCGATGAGCGGCACGACGCGATTGAAGTAGACGCCGAAGACCGCATCCCAGCCCCGTACGCCCGGCCGCGTGATCTCCAGCGCTGCCACCAGCCCGCCCGGCACTGTCACTCGCCGCATCTCGGTCAGCCCGGCGGCGAGGTCGGCCAGGTTGCGGAGCAGGAAGGCGGAGGTCACGCAGGCGAAGGTCGTGTCGCCGAAGGGCAGCGCCAGCGCGTCGGCGGCGAGCAGCGGCACGCCCCGCTCGCCGCGCGCGGCCAGCTTGCCCCGCGCGTGGCGCAGCATCGCCTCCGAGAAGTCGGCGCCGACCACCACCCGGCCCGGCGCGGCGGCCCGCACCGCCAGCGCGAGGTCGCCGGTGCCGGTGGCCAGGTCGAGGGCCAGCCCGGCGGGGGCGCCGGCGACCGCCCGGGCCGTGAGGCGGCGCCAGGAGTGATGGCGGCCGCCGGTCATCACGGAGTTCATGAGGTCGTAGCGCCCGGCGATGCGAGTGAACATCGCGCGCACGGCCTCGGCCTTGGTCATCTCACCGCCACAACCCGGTCACGACGGCGACGAGCACGATCACCGCGATGTAGCCGTTGACGTTGAAGAACGCCATGTCCAGCCGCGAGAGATCGCCCGGCCGCACCAGCGAGTGCTCGTAGACGAGCAGCCCCACCACCGCCACCCAGCCCACCCAGTAGAAGACGCCGAGCCCCATCATGACGCCGAGCCAGGCCAGGGCGCCCGCCGTCAGCGCGTGGTTGATGCGGGCCAGCCTCAGGGCGGCGGCGATGCCGAAGCGCGCGGGCACCGAGTGCAGCCGTTGGGCGCGATCGATCTCGACGTCCTGGCAGGCGTAGATGAGGTCGAAGCCGGCGATCCACACGGTGAGCGCAAACCACAGCACGAAGGCCGGAGGCTCGAAGGCGCCGCGCACCGCGATCCAGCCGCCGGCGGCGGCGATGCCGTCGGTGAAGCCCAGGATCCAGTGCGAGGCCCACGTGAAGCGCTTGGTGTAGGAGTAGCCGATCAGGAAGACGAGCGCGAGCGGGGCCAGCGCCAGGCACAGCGGGTTCAGCAGGGCGGCGGCCACCAGCATCAACGCCGCGCCGGCGGCCGCGAGTATCCGCAACTCCCACACGCCGAGCACGCCGCGGGGCAGGTGACGGCCGGCCGTGCGCGGATTGCGGGCGTCGATCCAGCGATCGACCACGCGGTTGGTCGCCATCGCGCACGTGCGGGCCCCGACCATGGCGGCGGTGACCCAGCCGACGGTCCAGGCGCCCGGCCAGCCGCCGGCGGCCAGGAGCATCGCGATGTAGGCGAACGGGAGCGCGAAGACCGTGTGCTCGAACTTGATGGCGTCGAGCAGGTGCCCGAGCTTGCTCAGAGCCCGTAGTCCTTCCAGCGGCGGGTGACGCGCTCGCGGATCTCCTCGCTCATCCGGATCTCGTCCGGCCACGCCTGGGTGATGTCGTCGAGCGGGCCCTTCTCCGTTGCGTCCACGCCGAGCTTGCCGCCGAAGCGGTGGCGGAGCGCGGCGTGGTCGAGGTCGTCCATCGGCCCCTCGAGAATCACGAGATCGCGCCGGGGGTCGATGTTGCCGGTAGCCCGCCAGGCGACCTCCGAGAGGTCGTGGACGTTGACGTGCTCGCTCACGACGACGATGGTCTTGGCGAGCATCATCAGGCCCATGCCCCACAGCGCCTGCATGACCTTGCGCGCGTGGCCCGGATACCGCTTGCGGATCGAGACGATGACCAGGTTGTGGAACACGCCCTCGGCCGGCATGTTGACGTCGACGATCTCGGGCAGCATCAGGCGCATGATCGGCAGGAAGATCCGCTCGGTGGCCTTGCCCAGCCAGTAGTCTTCCTGGGGCGGGCGGCCGACGATGGTCGTCGGATAGATGGCCCGCGCGCGGCGGGTGACCGCCGTGAGGTGGAACACGGGATAGTCGCGGGCCAGCGAGTAGTAGCCGGTGTGATCGCCGAACGGGCCCTCGAGCCGCTGCTCGCGCGGGTCGACCCAGCCCTCCAGCACGATCTCGGCCTGGGCCGGCACCTCGAGATCGTTGGTGCGGCAGCGCACCATCTCCACGCCGGCGCCGCGTAGCCAGCCGGCGAAGACGACCTCGTCGATGCCGGGGGGCAGCGGCGCCGACGCCGCGTAGATCATCGCGGGATCGCCGCCCAGCGCGATGGCGATGGGCATGCGGATTGTTGTAGCGGGGCCCGCTTGCCCGGCTCGCGACGTGGGTGGCCTGTTCGAGGCAGTGGGTGGCTCCATCGCGCGCCGCTGATGCTCGGCGCCGCCCTTGTGCGTCTGCCAGTGCATGCCGAGCGTCTGGTCGTCGAAGACTTGCAGGCGATACATGCCGACGTTGCGGGAGCCGGTGACGGGATCGCGGGAGAACACGCCCGGCAGCGTGATGTAGCGGCCGCCGTCGCCCGGCCAGCATTGGAGGATCGGCAGCCCGGCCAGCGACGGCGACGTGGTCTCGACGACCTCCTGGCAGGGTGCGGACTCCACGCGGCGCGGCGCCGCCCGGGCGACGTCGATCAGCGTGCCCAGCTTGCGCAGGCGTTCGCCGAAGGTGCCGGGCAGCCGCGCGTCGAGGAGCTTGGCCACGCGCTCGCCCAGCTCGTCGAGCCGGTCGACGCCGAGCGCCACCGCCATGCGATCCTCGGCGCCGAAGGCGTTGACGAGCACGGGAAGGTCGCTGCCGTCGACCCGCTCGAAGAGCAGGGCGACGTTGGCCGCGCCGGCAGACTTCGACACGCGGTCGACGATCTCGGTGATCTCGAGGTCGCGCGAGACGGGCGCGCCGATGCGGCGCAGCCGACCCTGCTGCTCCAGGCGCGCGACGAACTCGCGCAGGTCCGTGAACGCCATCGGGCTACTCGTTGTAGTAGGTCTTGACCAGCCAGCCGGCGAGGACGGGGAAGGCGAGGCTGGGCAGCACCCGCACGACGACGAAGTGCCAGCCCATCAGTGGCGCCTCCCACGCGATGATCCGCTGCAGCCCGAACAGCGACCACGAGGTCATGTAGGCGACCAGCGGGGCCATGGCAGCGCCGGAGTTGGCGAGCACCACCAGAAAGGGAACGGTCACCATCGGCCCGCCCGGAGTCAGGATGCCCGCGACCGAGGCGATGAGAATGGCCCGAAAGCCTCCCTCGCGGCCGAGATGCCGAGAGACGACCTCCTGAGGAACCAGAACCTGCAGCATGCCTGCGAGGACCAGGGCCGGAATCAAGCGGGGTAGGACGAGCCACAGCGTCGAGAGGCCGTTGCGGGCGCCGATCCAGGGCAGTCCGGGGTCCTTCAGGTAGGCGGCGATTGCAGTGGCGATGGCCAGGGCACACAGAACGATCGTGGTGAGCTCCGGGCGCATCGCCCGGCCATTATTGCACAGTGGCTCCGGACCGCCCGGAACCGCCCGATCTCAGGCGGAGGCCGCCAATCCGGGCTTCTCCAGCCACTCCAGAATGCGCGTCCATTCCACCGGCTTTGTAAAGACGACCTCCGCTCCGGCCTGCCGGGCGCGGGTTAAATAGGGCTCGCCGTACCCCGTCACCACGATGACACGTGTACGTCGGTGAACGGTGGAGAGAATCTGCCGAATCAGCACGTCGCCGGGCATGTCTGGAAGCCCCAGATCGCTCAAAACAACGTCGAATTCCCGCCGGCCGGCCAGGTCGGCGGCCTCGCGGCCGCTGCCGGTGGCGGTGACGTCCGCGCCCTCCACGCGCAGCAGTACCGTGAACACCTCGCGGATGTCGGGGGCGTCTTCGACTAGCAGAATCCGCATTTGAGCCAGGCTCATGAGGAAACGTTACCCCGTGCTTATCAAGCAATGCGGATGCCATTGCCAATGACAGTGCGGGTTCAGATATACTCGGAAGGCCCGTGGACGACTTCGGACACGGCCTCATCGAAGGTCTCACTGACGCGGCGGTCGTCACCGACGCTCGGCTTGCGGTCATCGGCTGGAACCCCGCAATGGAGCAGCTCACCGGGGTGCCGCGCGCCGAGGCCGTGGGACGGCCGGCCGCCGCCGTGCTGGCCTTTCTCTGCGAAGCCGAGGGCCTGCTGACCCGCGCCCTCGGGGGCGAAACCGTCGTCCTGGAGGCGCGCTGCGCGATCCCCGGTCGCGCCGGCGATACCTGGCTGGCCGTGCGCTACATCACGTGGCGCAGCGCGACCGGCGCGCCGGCCGGCGTGATCGCACTTCACACGGACGTCACCGAACAACGCCAGCGCGCCGCCTTCGTGCGCGCCGTCGAGGCGGTCGGCCAGTCGCTGGCCTCCTCGCTCGACCTCAACGAGGTGTTCGACACCATCGCCGACAAGGCGCTGGAGGTGATGGGCGCGGAATCCGCGCTGGTCGTGTCGTGGGACGGTCGGGCCCCGCAACTCACCGTGCTGCGCGCGGCGGGACGGTTCAGTCGGGAGTACACCGAAGCGGGCGCCATCCCGGTGGGCGGGGGCCCGATGAGCCGCGCCATCTTGCGGGCCGAGCCGGCCTTCTCGCCGAACATCCTCACCGATCGCGAGACCACGCTGAGCCACGAGCGACGGGCGCAGATCGAGCGCGAGGGCTTCAAAGCCGTCGCGGCGGCGCCGCTCCGCTCCCAGGGCCGGGTGCACGGCGCGCTCGTCGTCCACTACTGGACGGAGAGGTCGTTCGCCGACGAGGAGATCGGCGCGTTGCGCTGGCTGGCCGAGCAGGCCGCGCTCGCCATCGCCAACGCGCGTGTGTACGCCGACGCCACCCGGCGGGCGGAGCGGTTGCGCGAGCTGGCCCAGGTGGAGCAGCTCGTGGGCGAGTCGCTGGTCGTCGACGACGTGTTGCGTCGCATCACGCAGGCCGCCGCCAACCTGCTGGAGGCGCCCTCGGTGCAGCTGTGGACGGCCGATCCCACCGAGCACGTCCTGCGCCTGCAGGCCTCGTGGGTCGAGCCGGGCAGCGCGCTCATCCGCTTGCGCACGGTGGTGTCGTTCGGCGAGGGCATCGCGGGGCGTGTAGCCGCCAGCAAGAGCCCGATCTACGTGGACGACGTCGCCGCCGATGCGCGGGCGCTGTCGGCGGAGTGGGCGCGCGAGACCGGCATCCACCGACTGCTGTCGGTGCCGATCCTCAGCGGCGACGAGCTGCTGGGCGTGCTGGCCGTGCGGGCCCGCTCCGCGGAGCTGGCCAGCGACGAGAATCGTGCGCTCGTGACCTCGCTGGCGGCGCGGGCGGCGGTGGCCCTGCAGAACGCCCGCACCTACGCTGACGCCGTGCACCGGGCCGGCCGCCTGCGCGACCTGGTGGCGGTGAGCCGGTCCATCACCGCCTCCCTCGACGCCGGCGACGTGATGACGAGCATCGTGCAGGCGGCGGCCGGCATGCGGCCGGGCGCGCTGGCCGCCGTGCACGTCTTCGTCGAGGACGGCGCCACGCTGCGGATGATGGCGATGTCGGGCGTCGAGTGGAACGATCTGCCGGCCGAGCGCCCGGCCGGGGCCGGGCTCCCCGGCCTCGTCGTCGAGCAGCATCGGCCGGTGCTCATACCGCAGCCGCTGCAGCATCCGCGCACGATGACCCCGTCGTGGTGGTCGCGGCGGCCGCGCGCCACCTACTACGGCGTGCCGATCGACGTGGGCGACACCTTCGTGGGCGTGCTGGACTACGTCCTGCCCGAGGGGCTACCCGACGCCGAGGAGCAGGAGGCGCTGCGGCTGCTGTCCGCCCAGGCCGGCGTGGCCATCCGCAACGCGCGGCTGTACCAGGCCGAGCGCGTCCAGGCCGAGCGCGTGCGGGCACTGGCCACCGTGAACCAGCGCATCTCCAGCGCGCTCGAGCTGGACGTCCTGCTCCGCACCATCTCGGAGTCGGCGGCCCAGCTCACCGGCGTCCGCTTCGTCTCCTTCTGGCTGGCCGACGAGCTCGCCGCAACCCTGACCTTCATGGGGGGCTCGGTGGCCGAGATCGCTGGCGATTTCCCTCAGCGCACCATCGCCTATGAGGACGGGGGCGGCATCGGCTGGGTGGCGCGCACGCGCCAGCGGCTGGTCATCCCCGACGTGGGCGACGATGCGCGCATCATCAACCTCGAATGGTGGCGACGGTGGGGCCTTCGTGGCTTCGTCGCCTACCCGGTCATGGCCGGCGACCAGCTCCTGGCCGTGCTCTCGCTCAGCCACGCGGAGTCGATCCGCTTCACCCCCGACACCGCCGACGTCGTGCAGATGTTCGTGGCCCAGGCCTCGGTGGCCATCCAGAACGCCCGCCTCTACCGGGAGGCCCAGCGCCGACGCGACGTGGCCGAGGTGCAGGCGCGATTGGGTCGCGAGCTGACCGGCACGCTGGAGGAGGAGCGCATCGCCGACCTGGTCACGCGCGGCATCGTGGACCTGCTGGCCGTGCAGGGCTCGGTGATGTTCCGCTACGAGCCCGAGGAGGGCTCGCTGCGCGAGATCGCCGCCCACGGCCCCGCCGCGCACATGGCCCGCGGTCTCGTGCTGAAGCCGGGCGAGGGAATCGCGGGCCGGGCAGTGGCGGACCGCAAGGTGATCGTCACGCCTGACGTGCTGCGGGAACCCCGCGTGGAGCACACGCCCGAGCGGCTCGCCCTGCTCACCAATCACGACATGCGGGCGATGATCGGCATCCCGCTGCTCACCCACGAGCGGATCATCGGCGCCCTCGCCGTGGGTGATCGCACCGGCCGCGAGTTCAGCGCCGAGGAGGTGCAGGCGCTCCAGGCCTTCGCCGACCAGGCCGCCCTCGCCCTGGAGAACGCCCGCCTCTACGCCGCCGCCCAGGACAGCCTCACGCGCCTGCGCGAGACCCAGGCCCAGCTGGTCCAGGCCGCCAAGATGTCGGCGCTCGGCCAGCTGGTCTCCGGCGTCGCCCACGAGCTGAACAACCCGCTCAGCGTCATCATCGGCTACGGCCAGCTCCTGCTCTCGCGCGAGGTGCCGGAGACGATGCGCCGGCCGGTGGAGCTGATGGTGGCCCAGGGCGACCGCATGGCGAAGATCGTGCGCAACCTGCTCTTCTTCGCCCGCCAGCGTCCGCCCGAGCGGGCCGCCGTGAATCTCCAGAGCGTCGTGGAGCAGACGCTGGCCCTGCGGGTCAACCAGCTCACGCTGTCCGGCATCACCGTGGAGACCGAGTTCGCGCCCGACCTGCCCGAGATCACCGGCGACGCCCAGCAGCTCGAGCAGGTGTTCCTGAACCTGCTGCTCAACGCCGAGCAGGCGATCCTGGAGGCCAAGCCGCAGGGCCGCATCATCGTCCGCACGCGCGCCAGCGCCGCCGGCGACGTCCTCTGCGCCGACGTGATCGACGACGGCCCCGGCATCGCCTCCGATGCGCTGCCGCGCGTGTTCGAGCCGTTCTTCACGACGAAGATGGTCGGCAGCGGCACCGGGCTGGGGCTGAGCGTGTCGTACGGCATCCTCGAGGAGCACGGCGGCCGGCTCACCGTGCAGAGCCGCCGGGGCGAGACCATCTTCACGGTCGAGCTGCCGGTGAGCCGCGCCACCGAGACGACGCTCAAGCAACCGGCCCTGCGCCCCGTGCCCCCCGGCAACGGGCGCGTGGCTCTGGTGGTGGAGGACGAGCCGAGCGTGCTGGACCTGGTCGTCACGCTGCTGAAGGAGCGCGGCTGGGCGGTGGACGTGGCCAGCGGCGGCCGCGCCGGCCTCGAGTGCGTGGAGCACCGGGCCTACGACCTGATCGTCTCCGACATGCGGATGCCCGAGGGCGACGGCGCCGAGTTCTACACGCGCGTGCGCGAGCGCACGCCGGCCCTGGCCCACCGCTTCGTGTTCATCACCGGCGACACTGCCAACGCGGAGGCGTGGGCCTTCCTGGAGGACGCTCGGGTGCCGGTGATCGAGAAGCCGTTCCCGCCCGCCCTGTTCGAGGACGCCGTGGCCCGCGTCATGGCCGGCGGCTCCCCCACCGCGTGAAGCGGACCGACCTGGTCGCCATCCTGGCCCGCGAGGCCCGCGGCTCCAAGGGCGCCGCCGAGCGCGCGCTGGTGGCGTTCCTGGGCGGCATCCGCGACGGCCTCCGCCACGGCGGCACCGTGACGATCAGCGGGTTCGGGACCTTCGTCGTGGCCCGCCGCGCCTCCCGCGGCGGCCGTCATCCTCGCACCGGCAAGGCCATCACGATCCCCTCGGCCCGGGTGCCACGCTTCCGTCCGAGCCGCGGGCTGAAGGCCGCCGTGCGCTAGGACTTCCCCCGGCGCGATGCGTCAGGTATGCTGTAGCCCGCTGTCGCGGTGAGGTTGTTGGGGGATCGTCTAGGGGTAGGACGCCAGGTTCTGGCCCTGGTAGCGGGGGTTCGAATCCTCCTCCCCCAGCCAACTCACACAAAACGGCCCCATCGTCTAGAGGCCCAGGACACGGCCCTCTCAAGGCTGAAACACGGGTTCGAATCCCGTTGGGGCCACCAGTAAAAACTCAAGAAAAAGCGCCGCTTCTCGGCGCTTTTCTCGTCTGGCCATGCCGTCTACAAAAGGCCGGAAGTGACCTCAAATGACCCCCGGAGTGGCAGCGGAATGGCAGCAGGTTCCGGCGCTTGATAATTACTCAAGATTGCTCTATCCTCATTCTGACGCCGGACCGAATACGCGCAGGGGGCTTGGAACGGGTGATGAGCAACGTCGTGCCGCTGGATAACCCTGGTGACTACGCGAGGGTGCACCGTCGGATCAAGCGGTTGTGGGACGAGGGAGTGTTCGAGATACACCAGCACGCCCAGCTCGCCATGGAGAAGCGGAAGATGGACGTGCTCGACCTGCAGCACATCATCTTGCGCGGCAGCATCATCAGCCACGACTTCCGCGATGGGCAGTGGCGGTATCGGATTCAGGGCAGCACGGTGGCCAACGTCAACGCGTCCTGCGTCGTGGCGCTGGCCGGACACGTTTTCGTCGTCAGCGTGCTTGACTACTGACGCTGAGCGAGTGAGCGAGGGGGGGATGATCTATGACTTGCGCGATCTGCAGCGCACCCATGAGCGAGCGTCGGCCGTCGCTGGCGGCTCCGTATAGGTACGACTTGGCCGGGCTGCCGCACGTCGGCCTGGTGGGGATCGTGGTGTTCGAATGCCCGAGCGGGCATCCGAGCGTTCCGCAGATCCCCCGCGTCGGCGAGTTGCATCGCGTGATCGCGGAGGCTTTCATCGAGAAGCCGGAGCCGCTCATCGGTGCCGAGCTGCGCTTTCTCCGAAAGCACGCCGGGATCTCGGGCCAGAAGTTCGCGGCGCTCCTGCGCGTTGATCCCGCGCACCTGTCGCGGGTCGAGAACGACAAGACCGCGATGGGTTCATCGATGGATCAGCTCGCGCGGGCGATCGTCGTGGCGGCCAAGGATGGCGAGGTCCGTGAGGTCTTGCTGAACCAGGCAGCCAAGCGGCTTGCGAAGAAGAAGCGGCAGTTGCAGCTCCCGCTGTTCCGCTTGGAGCATAACCGCTGGAAGGAAGCCGCGTGAAAACAGACCGGCCGACAACGCGCTGACTAGAGCAGCGTTGCCGGCCGGGACAGCCCCGAGCGTGGCGCTCGGGAACCTGCGCGGGGTGACCGCGTAACACCACGGTGGTGGAGCGAGTGCCCAAGCCCGGTAAAGGCGGCAAGTAATCGGTCCACCGGGCCCAGAGCATCGGGCCCGGTTCCTTCAACCTCAGACCTGGGGGATGCCATGCGCTTAAAGGCACGCTTCACCGCTGCCCGGCGTGACGGGACCACCGAACTGCTGAACGTCTGGGTCCGAGACATCGACACCTCGACCTTGAGGGGACGATCGAGCGTCGAGGGCATGCCGAGCATTCGTACAGCGGACGGCCGCTCCGTCAACCGGCTCGGCGGCGGCCGCTATCAGATCGTGCAGACCGGCGAGATCCTGGAATCGACGGACCTGAACTCAATGTAGGCTCAGCACGCGGGCTAGGTGCCGGTGGCCGCCGGCGCTGATGGGGGCGTCCCAGCGCCCCTGCCCGCTTCTCCCTGGGAGGGGAAGATGGGGAAGCGGCGCACCCGTCGAGGTCTAGCGAAACGAACCGGTCCTCGCCCCGCCACGCTCAAGGACCTGATGCGGCTGCCGCTGCCCCCGCCCCCGACCGACGAGGAACTCCGGCGGCGCGCTGACGAGATGGCAAGAGCCTTCTACGCTTCGTGCCCATCCGATGCGTTGCATCATGTGGTGCGCTGCTCGGAATGCCGGGGTAGCCTCTTGGGTCGTCTCGAGGATGCTCGCTTGGGTGAGGAGATCCGGCTCGATCATCGACGCGAAGAAATTCGCCGGGGTGAGCCGGTAGGCAACGGACATGAGAAGCAGACCGCCCGACTTGGTCGACCCCCCGGCCTCAAGGATGAGGCCCTTCTGAAGAACCTGCAACAGCATCGCCCCAGGCCAGGTTGGATAGGAAGCGATGGACAGCGTGCGAGCATGCTGGGCGTCACCCATGATCAGGTTTGGAGGGTCCGCAACAGGCTCAGGCTGCCCCCAGCGACGCGCAACGCGGAATAGTTCCGCGTCGCGTTGCTTCTTTCCGCGTATCCACAAATCTACGTCGCTCACGCGTTAATGTCGGCGTGTGAGCGTGATCGATCCCCAGAGCGAGTTCGTCGCCCTCGGTGAAGCGGCCAGGATTCTACAGGGCTCTCAAGAGCTCACTCGTCGACTCGCCGATGACGGCGTCCTGCCCGCGATCA
Organism: uncultured Candidatus Rokubacteria bacterium; assembly: GCA_963734175.1. GTDB lineage: Bacteria > Methylomirabilota > Methylomirabilia > Rokubacteriales > CSP1-6 > AR5. The sequence goes on along the minus strand of CAVTGC010000006.1, from coordinate 473,764 downwards.
GACTCGGTAACGGCCATCGGATCTTCCGTCGTGACGACGTTGAGCGCATCGCCCGTGAGCGCCAGGAGCGGCGCTCCTCGCGGTGAACGCCCTCCACCTCGGCCTCGAGCGCGCACAGCGGCGCCTGCTGACACGCCTGGAGCAGCTCGAGGACCGGATCGCCAACGGCGAAGAGGGTGTCTGGGTCGAGTACAGCGGCCTGACGGTCGCGCTCGCTGCAGTGGCGGCGCAGCTGACGCCCGGAGCCCGCGGTGAGTTCCTGACGACGGCGGAGATGGCCGAGCGGCTCAGCATCACGCCGAAGACGCTCCTACGCCGACGAGCGCGTGGTCAGGTCAAGCCGGCGTTGCAGCTCGGTCAGCGGGGCGCGCGGCGCTCCGGTGGCGCGGCGACGAGGTGGGGGCCCGGTGAGCGACGCCGAGCTGACGCTGGCGATGATCGAGCAGCGCCGGTGGCAGGTCGTCCTCCTGGCTGCTCGCGAAAAGAAGCCGCCGCTCGGCCGGCGCTGGCAGGTGACGAACGACCCGCGTGTCGCCGGACGGCATCTTCGCGCCGGCGGCAACCTCGGCATCGTCGCGGGCCAGCCGAACGGCCTCGCCGTCCTCGACCCCGACGAGCTGCTGTGCTGGGCCGACATGATCGACACGCTCGGCCAGCCGTGCGCGCCGTGGGTCGAGACGGGGCGCGGTCGCCTGCACTACTACGTCGCCTGGGAGCCGGACCTGCCAGCCAAGCTCACCTGGCAGGGCATCATCATCGGCGAGATCCAGCGTGGCCCGGGGCAGCAGCAGGCCGTCATTCCGCCGAGCGTTCACCCGAACACTGGGCGTCCCTATCGGTGGCTCGTGGATCCGGCGGCCGAGCCGCTGCCCGAGCTGCCGGGGCTGTGGCGCGCCTACCTCCGCGCGAAGGTCTATGCGGCCAGCCACCGTTGATCTCGAGTCGGCGGCGCTCCAGCAGGCTGGCGCGATGCGCCGGGCTCACGGCATCAAGTTCCAGTGCCCGGCATGCGCCGCCGAAGGACACGACAAGCACCAGGACAATGCCTGCCTGTTCAACAACGGCGACTGGGGCTGCGCCTGGTCCAAGGATACGGACCTCGGCCGGGCGCATTGGGAGGCGATCGGCCGGGCGCTGGGCGCGTTCAACAACGGGCGCACCCGTCCAGCGGCGGCGCCCGCCCCAGGCGCGCGCGGCGGCGGGCCCAGTGTGTGGGGCAGCGCGGTCGCCGTGCCAGTGTTCCTGGAGGAAACCGACGAGGTGGTGGACTTCCTCGAGCCGCGCCTGCTGGTGCGAGGCGGGATCACGGAGCTCTACTCGCCGCGGGGGCTCGGCAAGACCCAGGTCACCTATGCGATCGCGGTGCGCCTGTCTCGCACGGGACTGCGGGTGCTGCTCGTCGACCGCGACAATCCACGTTATGAGATCCGCCGACGCCTGAAAAAGTGGGGCGGCCACGACGCGGAGCACTTCAAGTTGATCACCCGCGACAAGGCCCCGGCGCTCACCGATGCGGTCGCGTGGAGCGCGTTCCCGCTCGACACCTTCGACGTCGTGATCATCGACTCGATCGACGCCAGCACGGAGGGGGTTGGGGAGGGGGACAGCGCGAAACCCTCCCTCGCGTTCTCCTCGGTCCTGGACCTCGCCCGGCGGGCCGATGGCCCTGCGATCCTGGTGCTGGGCAACGTCGTCAAGTCCGGCGCCCACAGCCGCGGCTCGGGAGTGCTCGAGGATCGCGGCGACCTCGTGTACGAGATCCGGGACGCGACCGACCTCAAGCCCAGCGGCCAGAAAGACTGGTGGCACGAGCTGGCGCCCGCCGGCGTCGGCGATTGGGCGCAGCGGGCGTCGCGGCGCAAGCGGCGCGACGTCTATCGCCTGGCGTTCATCCCGACCAAGTTCCGGCTGGGCGAGGAGCCCGAGCCCTTCGTGCTGGAGATCGACCACCGAGCCGAGCCGTGGATTCTCCGGGACGTGACCGCCGAGCTAGTCGAGGAGGGCCATGCCGCGCTGACGACCAAGATCAGCGAGCGCGAGGAACAGGTGGCCAAGGCGACCCACCAGATGCTCGCCCAGATGCGCCACCGTGCCGACTTCGGCAAGCCCCCGCTGACCAAGGGGGAGGCCGAGGATCTGTTGCACGCCGCCGGCCTCAAGCGGGCTGCCGCCCGTGACCTCGTGACAGAAGGCGCCGGGAGACTCTGGCAGCTGTCGCCAGCGCCTCGGCCAGGAGGGAAGGGCGGCACTGCCGTCTACGTCGTGTTTTTCTCTCCCCGGACCCCCTGTGAGGCTAGCTCGGCGGCGAGCTGCCCCGAGACTCCAGCTCTACGCCAAATGACCCTTCCGAAGGCGGACCTCGCTGCCGACCGCATGGATAGCGGACGGCAGCGCGATCAGCCCACGGAAGCCGCCAATCATGCGCCCCTCAGCGAAGGGACCAGCTCGCCGCCGAGCGAAAATGTCCACCCCGGGGATGGCCTCGGCGAGGTGCTGTCGTGAGCCCATGCCGCGTAATGAAAGGCTGGCCGAGGCCTTGGCCTGGGAGTCGGCTCTACGGCTACGGGACCGGCCCCACGCCCTCTCGCTCTCCGGTTGCGGGTCCCCGACCCATCCGCCGGCAGCTGACCCGCGCCGCCGATCTGCTCGCCGAGCGCCGCTGGGCGGCGATCCGCTGGAGCGGCTCGGAGGTCCGATGAGCCAGACACAGCCCCGCCCAGGCAGCGTCACGGGCAACGACAACAGGTACTTGCGCGACGCTGCTGCCACATCGCTGCCATCCAACGCTCCACTGCCGTACCGCCGCGGCTGGCGGGCGCCATGGCGGCGGCAGTGGGGCACGTTCGCGGACGGACACAGCCGGGTCTCCTGCCTGGCGCGGAGGATCGGGCAGGAGCTGCTCGACGAGTACGTCGCCAGCACGCCCCTCGCTCGTCGTCGACTCCGGGCCGCCGCGGAGTACCTGGCCCTGGCCGAGAAGACGCGCCGGGACTTGGGGACGGACCCGAAGGCGACCAGGCGCGCGGCATCGCAGCTGGAGAGAGTGGCCGAGGCGAAGCTCGCGCTCCTCGATCGTCCCTCCCGCGCCACCCTGGCCGAACAGCTGAGCGGAGGTGGCCGATGACCCCCACCCACCACTCCGGCGGTCGATCCTCGCGACTCGCCGCCGACCCCTATATCCCAAGCCCCCCCGTTGAATTTTTCGAGGCCGCGCGATGAAGGCGCCGATGGCGAGCGCGACCGATTGGAGTGTCTACGCCCGCAACCCGATCCGGTTCTGCGACGAGTTCATCCCGTTCAACGAGAAGGGCCAGCCGTGGCGGCTGTCGGCGCATCACCGCCGGGTCCTGCGCCTGGCGTTCACGTGGGACGCGCTCGGCGCGTTGGCGCTGCGGCTGCTGCTCTGGGGCGAGCCGAAGAAGTCGGGCAAGACGTTCATTGCCGCGGTGCTGGGCCTGTGGTGGGGGTACGTGACGGGCGACACCGAGGTCGTCGTGGCGGCCAACGATCTGGAGCAGGCGCAGTCTCGGGTGTTCGACACGATGCGCAAGGTGATCGGGCGCAACGCGGCGCTCCAGGCCTCGGCGAAGGTGTTGACCTCCGAGATCACGCTCTCGAACGGGACGATCATCACGGCGATCGCGGCGGACTATCGCGGGGCGGCCGGCGCGCGGCACAGCTTGGTGATCTACGACGAGCTCTGGGGGTTCAGCACGGAGTCGGCCGAGCGGTTGTGGGAGGAGCTGACGCCGCCGCCGACGGAGCCGGACGCCTGGGTGCTCGTCGTGACCTATGCGGGCTGGTCGGGCGAGTCAACGCTGCTTGAGGGGCTCTACACGCAGGGGATGGCCGGCGCGCGGCTCGACGAGGATCTGGAGGTCTACCGGGCGGACGACCTGGTGTGCTTCTGGGCGCACGTGGGGCGCCAGCCCTGGCAGACGGGCGAGGCGGGCGCGAAGTACTACGCCGGGCAGCGCGAGACGCTGCGGCCGGCTACGTACATGCGGATTCACGAGAACCGCTGGGTGACGAGTGAGTCGATCTTCATCACGCCGGAATTGTGGGATCCGTGCGTCGATCCCGCGTGGCGCCCGCTCTTGCCGACGCGCGACATCCGGCTGTTCATCGGCGTCGATGCGGCGCTTAAGCATGACTCCGCGGCGGTGGTGGGGGTCGGGTACGTCGGCGATCACGTGGCGCTGGCGCTGCACCGGATCTGGCAACCGACGCCGAGGCTGCCGCTCGATCTGGAGGCGACGATCGAGGCCTACCTGCGCGAGCTGCACACGCACTACGCCGTCGAGAAGATCGTATGCGACCCGTTCCAGATGCACCGCTCGATCGTGACGCTGCAGAAGGCCCAGCTGCGGATCGAAGAGCTGCCCCAGACGACGCAGACCACGACGGCGATGGGCCAGGCGCTCTGGGATCTGCTCAGCGGTCGCAACCTGAAGCTCTACCCGGCGGCCGACATGCGCGAGCAGGCGCTGAACACGGTCGCGCTGGAGGCGCGCCGCGGGTGGCGGATCGCCAAGGAGCGGGGGTCGAAGAAGATCGACTCGATCGTTGCGCTGAGCATGGCCGCGCTCGCGGCGATTCAGCGCGGTCGGCCGGTGGCGCCGGCGACCGCGACACATGAGTCGGTCGCTGCGACGAAGGGCGAGGACGCGGGGCGGCGTGCGCCCCCGCTCCACGGCTTCTTCGGCACCCGTTCGGCCCACGCGGCCCATCTGGTCGGTCAGCTCGAGCACGTGCTCCGCGGCGGGATGTTGTCCGAGACCGACGATGGCCGGGGGCGCCGGCGGTTCTGGCGATGAGCATCGCGGATTATTTCTTTCATTGAGGGGGCGAGGAGATGACACCACTGCCAAAGGCCGGACAGATCACCCCTCCGGAGGTGCTCGAGGAGGAGCGTCAGCGGCGCACCACATCCCCGCCAAAGACGAAGCTGCCGACACGGCGCGTCGCCGCGCGGTCGCCGCGCTGGATCCCAATCGGCAGGTTGGAGCGATGAGCCACACGTGGCTTGTGCGCGCGATGCGGGTCGGCCCGACCCGCGACCATCGATTCTTCACCGGCGAATGCGCGCGGGTGGTCGCCGACCTTCTGCCCGGGACGCCGGTCTGCTCCTTCGAGGACAACGGCCGGCGGGAGCATCCGCCGCGCGCGCGCGTCGCCGAATTCACAGTCGGCCGCGTCGATCGCGCCTGGCTCGAGGGGTCGTCGCTCTTCGCAGAGATCACCATCGAGGATGACCGAGTGCGCCGCGACCTGCTGGCGCGCGAGGGTGAGGGCCAGCTGCACGACCTCGGGGTATCGCTGCAGCTCGATCAACCACTTCGGTACGGCGCAGCCATGCACGAGTACGCTGTGATCGAGGGCGCCGCCGGTGTCACGTCGCTGGATCTCATCGACGACCCCGCCGGTGATCGCGCCTGCGTCCTGCGCTCCGTAGAGAAGCCGGCACCATGAGCACCACTCCAACCGAGCGCCTGGCCGCCGCCGAGGCCCGGCATACCCAGATCCTCAGCCGCCTCGACGCGGCGCGGATCGCGCGCGACGACCTGCGCTCGACGCTCGCCAAGACACGCGAGGCCTACCTGGCCGACAGTGCGCGCGTCGAGCTGGAGGGCGGCGAGCGGCCGCCCCGCCCCCGGCTGACCGAGCTCGAGCAGCAGCTGTCCGACGCCGAAGAGCGCCTCGCCGTGCTCGAGCGCGCGGTCGGCGAGGCGGCCCATCAGGTGCGGCACGCCCGCGCTGACGTGCTCGACGAGCAGGCGGTCGCGCTCGAGGAGGACGCGGCGGAGCGCGAGAGCCTGGTCCGGGTGCTGCGGGAGCAGATCGAGGCGCTGCAGCGTCAGATCAACGAGCATTACGACTTCATCCGGAACAACGCCGGCGTGCGTCCGCAGCAGCTCGCGGCCGAGGCCCGGCGCTTGCGGAGCACGCCATGACCCGATTCGCGCGCGGGCCCCGGGGGCGCACGATGATCCACCCGCTGACGCTGGCCCCGGGCGGACATGAGACCGCTCCCCACAGCGCCGGCACAACCACGACTGAAGCGACCGCCGCCCTCGCCGGCGGCCACGGCGAAATCGTGCTGACGCTCACCGAGCCGGCAGGGGCCCGCATGCGCGCGCCGATGGGGACACGGTTCCAGCAGTGAGCGACTTCTACCCCGGCCTCTTCCCCGCATCGCCCACGGGTGGCGGCGCGCGCGGGCGTGGCGGGCGAGGCCAGCTTGGACGCCCGGGGCCCGCACTGCCTGGCATAACGCGCTTCCGGCCGAGCGCGATAGCGATGGGCGCCGCGCGTGTCGTCTCGGTCGCCGCGTCGCTGGCGGTCAGCTGGGAAGCGACGACGCTGGCGTCGGCCGCCGCCGCGAGCCCGTGGGAAGCACTCGTCGCGCAACCGGAGCAGGGTGGCCCAGGAAACCTGTGGCGGCCGTTCTACTCCTCGTCGCTCGCGGGGGCGGGCGTCCGCCCCCTCGCCAACATCTCGGCGGGCGAGGTCGGCATCCCCGGCCCGTTGCGGGCTGGCCGCTCGCGGCTCCGGCCGACGTTCCGCCAGACCGAGGAGCGTACCCCGGTCCCGGTCTACGCCTACGTCGGCCAGATCGACGCGGTCACGGCGCTCGCGTCGACCTATTCGTTCGTCGCGGCGAGCGTGTCGGTGGTCGATCTCGGCCCGATCCCGATGCGGCCCGTGCCGCGCCCGCGCGCCTGGACGCGCGTCGAGCTCCCTCGGGAGCTCCCGAAGCTGTACACCTACACAGGTCGGATCGTCCGAGCCAAAAACTACTTGTCCGGCAGTGTGCGCTACCGCGACCGTGTCGGTGAGATCCAGCGCGAGGACGACGAGGCGCTGCTGGAGTTGCTGCTCTTGTGACGCCTTTCACTCAACTCAGGCAGGCGATGGCTGGTCGATCGAGGGGAGGGGGGAGGGATCATCCTGGCTCCTGCGGGCGCGCTGACGGTGTCCGCGTGTTCGACGACAATCCTCGCCCTCAATACCCCCGCTACGCCTTCCGTGAGGGCTCCTGACCGCTCATGAAATCGCCCCGACTATCGCCTATGTGCCCGACCAGCGCATACGTATGAGCGACGCCGTACAATCGTCCTGCCCTGGTTGCGGGAGACCTCTGGAGGGCGGAAAGTCCGTGTGCTCGCCCCGGTGCCGCACCAGGCGGTGGCGAGCCCATAGGACGGCCAGCATGGTGATTCTCCAAGGCCAGCTCGTCGCCCTGGCAGCGCTGATCGAGCAGGCGCTGCCGATGCTGTCGCCGTCGGATCGGCGCAAACGCCGTGGCTGATCCGCTGGCTGCGGTGAACGTCGCGCTCGGGGAGCCGATGATGACCCTGACTTTCGAACGGCTGGCCCAGTTACGGCGCCCGCTCGTCTACGTCTGGTCGCGCGGCACCGCGGTGCTCTATGTCGGGAGCAGCGGCAACGGTGTGGAACGGCCTCTGGCGAAGGGGCATGAGAAGCTCCGCGAGTTCCAGCCCGGCGACACGCTCACGATCTGGGCCGCGGCCGACGCAGTGGCATCCGAAGTAACTCTCATCCAGCGACTGAAGCCGGTCCTGAATGGTCGCGGGCCATATGGAAACCAGGGCCCGCCCTGTCCGGTGTGTGGCGGCCGATGGCGGCTCGCGGATCGCAATTCTGGACGCTGCAAGTGGTGCCAGCAGGTGCCGGGAACCGATCCTGCGAGCCAGGAGCAAAGCCGGCAAGACCGCGACGCCCGTCTCGCAGCGCTTTTGCGGGAGGCCCTGCAGCTCGTGGATGAGGGCCCGAAATGATGGACCGCCGCCGCTTCCTGCTGACCTCGCTGGCCGGGGGCCTCGCCGCGCCGCTGGCCGCCAACGCGCAGCAGTCAGGAAAGGTCTACCAGATCGGGTTTCTTTCGTCCCAGCAGCCCACAGACCCTGAGGTTTCCCGTCTCTTGGGGGTTTTCGTGCAAGAGCTGCGAAATCTCGGGTACGCAGAAGGTCGGAACATCGTGATCGAATACCGTTGGGCGGAAAGGGCGGAGTTGCCCGACTTCGCCATCGAGCTCGTGCGTCTGAAGGTTGACGTGATCGTTGCCGCGAGTCCCCCAGCAGCCTTCGCGGCCAAGAATGCGACCCGGACGATCCCCATTGTCACAGTGCTCGGGGCGTGGCACGTCGGCAGCCTCGCGCGACCAAGCGACAACGTCACGGGGCTGAGTTCCATCGCCGTCGAGCTGGGCCCCAAATTGCTGGAGCTGCTGAGGGAGGCTGTGCCCAAGGTGTCCCGAGTGGCCGTCCTCTCGAATCCCGCCAATAACGTCTCCGCACCTCAGTTGCGCGAGGTGGAAGGTGCGGCCCGGGTGCTGGGGGTCCAGCTTCAGCGCCTGGAGGCGCAGGGTTCGGAACAGTTCGACAGCGCCTTTGCGGCGATGACCAGGGAGCGCGCCGACGCGCTCCTCGTGTTGTCGGACGCCATATTCTGGAATCATCGAACACAGATCGCCAACCTCGCAACGAAGAGCCGGCTGCCGGCGATCTACGGACGGCTGGAACATGTGGAGGCGGGAGGCCTCATGGCGTATGCGCCGAGCAACGCCGACCTGCTCCGACGCGCCGCCACCTACGTGGACGAAGATCCTGAAGGGCGCGAAGCCGGCCGATCTGCCAGTCGAGCAGCCGACGAAATTCGAGCTGGTCATCAACCTCAAGACCGCCAAGGCCCTCGGCCTCACGATCCCGCCGTCGCTGCTGGCTGCGGGCGGATCAGGTGATCGAGTAGTGGACCGCCGCCGCTTCCTGCTGACCTCGCTGGCGAGTGCGCTTATTGCGCCGCTCGCCGCCGAAGCGCAGCCGGCGGGGAAGGTTTGGCGGATCGGAGTACTGTCGGGCGCTTCGCGTGGGATCGACAACTGTACCGATTCAGTACGGCGAGGCCTGAACGCGCTAGGTTACATCGAGGGGAGGACCCACCACATCGAGCTGCGACGGTCCGAGGGACAGATCGACTCCTTTCCCCGACTTGCGAAGGAACTGGTACAGAGCGGGGTAGACGTCCTCGTCGTCACGTCCCTGGCGGTAGAAGCTGCGAAGCAAGCCACATCCACGATTCCGATCGTGATGTCCTCGAGTAGCTATCCTGTCGAGCGCGGTCTGATCGTGAGTCTCGCTCGGCCGAGCGGGAACATTACGGGCCAAGCCACTCATACGGGGGAGCTGATGCAGAAACGGCTTCAACTGCTGAAGGAGGCGGCACCGCGGGTGTCGCGAATGGCCATTCTCCGACTATCAGGGCCGGTGCAAGACTTGTTCGTCAAGGATCTGGATACCGCCGCGCGACACATGGAGGTGCGGAGTCAAATTATCCAGGTACGACGGATCGAAGATTTATCCGGTGCGTTCGAGGCCGCGGCTCGTGGCAGGTCGGAGGCCATCATGCTGACACAAGGACCATTCTTTACAGCCAATCGCCAGGAGATTGCCGAACTGGCGCTCAAGCATCGGCTGCCAAGTTTGTCCGGTGAGATCGGAGCCGCCGAAGCCGGCACCATGCTGTTTTACGGCCCGAGCATTCCTGAGGGCTGCCAACGTGCCGCTGGGTATGTCGATAGAATTTTGAAGAGGTGCCAAACCTGCCGATCTCCCCGTCGAGCAGCCGAGCAAGTTCGATTTGGTCATCAACCTCAAGAGCGCGAAGGCCCTTGGCCTCACGATCCCGCCGTCGCTGCTGGCGCGGGCGGATCAGGTGATCGAGTGATCGACCAGCGCCGCCTGAATCTCACCGCCACCCTCGGCTTCCTCCAGCTCAAGCCGACCGAGCCCGAGCTGCAGATGCTCCACGCCTGGCTCGACAACTGGCACGGTATCGGGGTGCTGGCCGTGGGCCTCCATCGAGTCGGCTATGACATGGCGCTGATCCAGCAGGCCGACGAGGGGTGGAGCGCCACGTTCTACATCACTGGCCGGATGCACTCCATCGTCGGCGGCTGGGCCAACGATTCGAAGCCCTGGCGGGCCGTCCAGCGGGCCGGGTGGGACGCCGTGAAGCATGCCGAGCGGTTTCTCGGACCGTGAGGGCGGCGCTGCCGAAGTACACCCCGATGCATCCCACGCAGGTCCGGCAGCCGTTCCACCGGCCCGGGCTGGGTCTACGAGGAGAAGGTCGACGGTTGGCGCATCCTCGCCTACAAGGACGGAACCAGTGTCCGCCTCCTCAGCCGCAACGGCATCGACCATGCCCGCCGGTTCCGCCAGTTCGTGGCAGCGGTCGCGGCGTTGGCAGAGCCCACCCTCGTGCTCGATGGTGAAGTCGCGATCTTCGATCAGGCGATGCGCTCGCGGTTTGATCTGCTCCGTAAATCCGATCCCAGCATCATCGCGACGCCGCCGATTTACATGGCCTTCGACGTGCTCTACCGCGCCGGCCAGGACCTCAGCCTCGTCGCCCCTGCGTGAACGCCGGCCGCGTCTGGAGGACATCGTGGCCGGTCACGCCCTTGTGCTGCCGGCCCGCCGCCTGGCGGGCAACGGCCTGGAGGCGTGGGCCCAGGTGCTGGAGTGTGGCTACGAGGGGTACGTCGGGAAGGACGAGGCGAGCCAGTACCTCGGCGGCAAGACGACGTCATGGCTCAAGGTGAAGGTGCCGGGGTGGACCGACCCGGAGGATCGCTGGAGGCGCGTGCGGTTCGACAATGCTTGATGAAGAGTGTTCTCTGTGAGAGAACAGTGACGAGCAAGGAATTCGGCCGAGTGCTCAAGACGTTGAGGACTGCTAAGGAAATGGGACTCCGGGAGCTTGCCAAAACGGCGAAGGTGCCGCCGGGCTACCTCGCCGAATTGGAGGCGGGGAAGAAGAAGAACCCCTCGCTCGTCGTGCTGAGAAAGCTGGCCCACGCTCTCGGCGTGCCGGTGACGGAACTGCTTCAGTGAGTGGCCGTCGGCCTGTTGCAGATCTGCCGCCGGCCGTGGTCGACGGCGCCCTGGTGCGTCTGGTCGAAGGGGGCGATATGACCTACGTCGAGCAGTGGATGGGCCCGGAGCGCGGCTGGGAACTCACGACCTCGACGATGGTCGATGAAGTGCTGCGCGGGCCGACGGCCGCCGGTAAGACGCTCCTAAAGTTCGGCTACCCGATGATGGAGCGGCTGGAGTGACGAGCGTTCAGACACTCGCGAATGTTCAGCCGGCTTACGCGGCCCTAAAGGCCGCTGCAGCGTCCGTTGGAATCTCACTTCTATGATCGCAGCGATCGCCGCACTCTACGCCTGGCGCCGGCGCCAGCTCAAGGTGTTGGGGAAGGACGTCGTGTGAGCGTTCCGTCAGGATCGCCACATGGGCTGCAGCGAGACAAGTCGGCGACGGAGCTCGTGCGCGCGCTGCTGATTGTGAATGGTGGCGGCGCGGCGGCCCTACTGGTGTTCCTCCAGGCAATTTGGAAAAGCGATCCGCTGCTGGCGAAATCAACGGTTTGGGCCGTAGTCAGCCTGGGCGTCGGCGCATTCTGTGCAGCGGCCTTCCACCTGCTCCGTTACGAGTCGAGCTGGTATCACGGCAATGGTCAGATGACGCTGTGGTGGATCTTTCGAAAGTTTTATCTGAGCGCCGCGATCGCCTCTCTGGTGGCATTCGCTGTGGGTACGGCTGTCTTGGCAGTCGGTGCGTTCAGGGCCATACCGATCACTGGATCTTCAGAGGATCTTGGCAGCCGCCTCCGGCAAGAGTGTGTGGCGGTCGCGCGGGAGGTGCATCGCACTCAATGGGATTGGGCACACGCCGACCCGGCCGCTAACGCCGGCGAGCATGGACGGATCAGCGTGGCTAAGCAGGAGATCGACAAGCTCATCCGCGCGTGCATCGCAAAGCGCGCGGGGATGTGACGGAGGAGTCCAGAGCCCCGGCCTTGTTAACTGCCCAGGCCTCGCGGCGGCTGACGAGCATCTACACTCCGGATGGGTGGAAGACCTCTACAGAGGAAAAGAGGACCTGGTATGGCGGAGGTATCTAAGGACACGGGAGCAACGTTGCGGTTCGAGTTCTATAAGAGCGTGTTGACCTTCGCATTGGCAACGTTGGGGGGCGAAGTTACCTTATTGCACACTCTCTTCAGCAACGCAGGCAACAAATGGCTAGCGTACGTGGCGATCGTGTCGATGACTTTTGCTTGTGTCTTCACCATTGGGGCGAAGGAAGTGCTAATCAGGAGAGTGGACCCACTGCGAGCTAGCGGACGCCTCGAGAAGGCCCTCGCAGTCTTGGAGTTTCCCCCCTCAACCACGGTTGAGCTAGTCATGCAGGGGCTTGCAGGATCGCTGTATGGCACCGGCCTAGTCTTCTTTGTCGCCTTTGTGTTCATAGCCCAACGCTGATTGACGAGGAGAGAGCCAATGGGCAAGCAGAAGGTAGCACCGGCGACGCGCTGGAGTCGCTTGACGGCTCTCCACGATCTCACACCTGGCGGAGCGCCAGGGCGCAAGGCATGGGCCTGGGAACCTGATGACAATACGTCTACGGCTGCCTGTCCTCGTTGTGGCGCTATCAAACTGATCGTGCGACTTGAAAATATGGCTCGCCAGGATCGGCGCCCGGGCGCTTCAAAAGTTCGGCTGGTGGCGTACTGTCCCGCCTGCAAAAGGGCCGCTTGGCGTCTGCACGCCGGTCATATTTGGTGACTGGAATGATCGCTGCCACAGCCCGCAAGCGTCGTGCGCCGTCGCTGGTCTGTGCGCTGCTCCTGGTCGGATGCGCCGCGCATGGCCGAGTCGGCGCGTTGCCGCCGCTGGCCGATTCGGCGGCAGCGGCGGAGATCGTCGTGATCCGGGAGGCAAGGTTCGTCGGCGCTGCCCTGAGCTTCTACGTCTCTCTTGATGGCACGCCGGTCTTCAGCCTCGGCAACGACCAGCATGTGATCATCCCGGTGGCGCCGGGCCAGCACCTGCTCGGCATTGCCGCTGGTGGCTGGAACGGCGGGACATCGCTGGTGCAGACGGTGGCACAGCAACGCCTTTACTACCGCATCCACTCTGCTCCCACCACGACGGGCCTCCGCCTTGAGGCGGTCAGCGCGGAGGTTGGCCAGGCCCTCATGGCGAAGACCACGCGGCTCTCGCCATGATGCCCCGCCGCTCACCCGCGATAGCCGATCGACGACCCAGCGCATGGCGGCTTTTCGCCATCCTGCTCGCCCTGGCCGGCGGGCTGGCGGCGTTCTGGTGGATCGTGCCGTGACCATTCGCGTGAGGCGCAAGGTCCAATGGCACTTCTGACGCCATCCGACGTTATCCGCCGCGCGGAAGTTGCCAGAATGCCCGAGTACGAGGATCTGGGCCCGATGAGCGACAGCGCAGGGTTCTATGCCTACCGGTGCTATCCAGCTTCGACAGAACTCGCCAAAGTCGTTACGAAGGATGGTCGACCTGCCGTCCGCTGCTACTTGTCGTTCGTTGTAGCGGCGGCGCGGGAGGGTAGTACTGTCTCTCGACTGCAGCTGCGAGTCTGGCTTGCTCGGCGCTGGCGACCTAACCGGGTATTTGCTTCACATGGCGACCCGTACGAAATCTCATCAGGCGACCCGGATGCGCCGACTACTCAGTCCGCAGCGCTCCTAGCTCGGACACGCAAGCCAGTCGATCTCGATAGTAGCGATGCTGAGGGCTACATCTACGACCATCGCGAAGATGTGTTCCTCGACGGTGATGGCAAGGTGGTGACAGCCGCGCAAATTCTCGAACAGATGTACACGCGACATTGCCGGACACTTAGAGTCGCTTTCAGAATCCGGTGGAACTGCGGCTCGGCTGCCAGGTGGGCGATTCGTCAGACCGTGTGGAAGGGCCAGGACAGCGCAATGTGGGTTCTCTTGACCTTCTACGACGTAGAGATCGTGGCGGACAAGAAGGAGCGCCGACCGTCGTTCTTTTACAAATACAAACCGGATGATTTTCGCCGAGTCACCGAGAACCCAGGCGAGCGCTCGAACTTTTTCGGCTTTCAGACATCCCGGAAGAGCTTTCTCACCAACCTGACAGTCGTCGTTGGGGGCTGCCTTCTGCTGTATCGAGCAGCGCCCCACGATGGCTTGCTTCGGGTGGTGTACGACAACACGGCTCTCACGACAGCAGCTCTGATCTTTGCCTTTCTCGTCGCTGACACAGCAGGCCCATGGCTGCTCATACGGGTCATCGGTGTGCTGTCACGCCTCCGAGACGCCGTGCTGTTCGTGATCCGAAAGGTCAGCGCATGATTGCAGGGGCCTCTTTGAACGGAGGAGAGATGCGGTGAGAGAGAACATCGAAGCCGTCCGCACATACCTCAGGCGAGAGTTTCCTGACCAGGAAGTGGGGGACAGCCGGGAGCATGATCGGTCCGCTCATAGCTTCAGCGTTCAGCACGGCACCGCGATTCTCTTGCTGACAGCTTCTTTCGAATTTCTGGAGGACTTCAGTTCGGCGGAAGTCCGCCGGAAATTGAGCGTATGGAATGTAGCGAAGGCGCTGCGTGAAGACGGTGGTCACCAGAGGCTTTTGGTCACGACGGAGGGGCTTAAGTTTACACACCGCTAGCGACAGGGAGGTCAGAGATGACCGTACGTCGCATCAAGAACCACGGCACCTGGGTCTGGCAGGCGCGCGTCGCCTACCGCGGGCTTCGCAAGGCCGCGTTCCGGCCGTCGAAGGAGGCGGCGCGCGACGCCGAGGGCGAGCTGCTCCGCGATCTGAAGGCCCAGGCCGGGCAGGCGGAGCAGGAGGGACTGCGGCCTGTGACTGTGAAGGCGCTATTCGAGTTCTATGTGGCCGATTTGGAGGCTCGCGGGAAGGGCGCGGACACGATCGGCCGTGTCGCGAGCACCGCGAAAGCCATGGAGCGGCTCCTGCCGGCGCTGCTCACCACGCCGGTCAGCCGCGTGCGCGATCGTGACGTCTACGACTTCCGCCAGGCGCTCGCCCGTGAGGGCAAGGCGGTGAGCGAACTGGTCGCTGGCCAGCGCGTCGAGCGGTACGTCCCAGCCAAGCCCAGCAGCATCAATCGCGATTTGCGCACGCTGCGCGCGATGCTGAAGCTGGCTCGCCCGGACTTCCGCTTTCCAGGCGCCGCGTTCTACCCAGAGGACGAGACGCGGGTCAGGTGGCTCCGGCCCGAGGAGGAGATACTCGTGCTGGAGCCGCTGCGGTCACCGTTTCGGGAGCTGGCCAAGCTCGCGGCGCTGACGCTCATGCGGCAGGGCGAGCTGCGGACTCTCCGCCGTGAGCATGTCCACCTCGAGCAGGGAGTGGTGATGCTGCCGCGGGCCAAGGCGGGTGCCAGGCCGGTGATCCTCAGCGCCGAGGCGCAGAAGCTGTTGGCCCGCCAGCTCGAGCAGCATTTGGACAGCGAGTGGGTGTTTCCCGAATCCTGACGGCGCGCCCTACAGCCGCGTGCACGTCTCCCGGGTCTTCCGGAAGGCGGCGCGCCAGGCGGGGCTCCGGACTTCCACTTCCACGATCTCCGCCACCACGGGGCTACGATGGCGCTCAACAAGGGCTTCACGGCGCCGATCGTCATGGCGCTCGGCGGGTGGAAGACAGAGCGGATGATGCGCCGGTACGCGGCGGTGACCGATCAGACGCTCCGAGCGGCGGCGGAAGCCGTCAGTGGCGGCGAAGGACCGAGCGTGGGAGTAAGACAGCAGCCAGTCGCTGCTAGAGAGGTAGAACGGCGACTCACGCTGGCCCCTGACCGTGTTTAGCGAGCGTCTCGTCCGAGTGGTAGGAGCCCTCGTTGTGCTAGGGGGAGTGGCAGTCTTACTCGGCGAAGAACTGAAGTACTGGAAGGTTTCCGACTCAGCCATGAACTTCGTTGCCGAAATCTGGGGTGTTGCGGTCACCGTTGCTATTGTCGACGTTCTCTTGAAGCGCGCTTTGGAACGCGAACGGAAGCAGACGACGGAGTCCGGGATGGCGAGCATCCTGGCGATAGAGGTGCTCAACATCTCGCAGGTGGTCAGGCTAAGCAAGGAGGTATGGATCCACCGAGATCCGCCTACTACGAATCAGGCGAAGATCCTGAGGGAGGCATGGGGGAAGCGGGTCATGGAACTCAGAGAGTGTGTTCCATACGTGGCCGGCTTCGGTGCAACAGACGTACTTGTGCTGCTAAAGGAGATGGGGAGCTTAGCCGCTGCGCTGAGCGATGCGCCTGAAGATAGTTGGAAGCAGCAGGACGAGAAGCTCGCGAAGGATCTGATCCAGATGGGTAACCTTCTTAATAAGCTGTCGAGAAAGAGACAGGGGGAATCATTCCCGTGGTTCATCGCCGCAGGTGACGCCTTTATCGCCATCATGGAGCTTGAGCGAACGATCGAGGAGCGAGGGGTCCAGAAATTTCTCAGCGAGATCCCGAACACGCCTGAACGCGACGACCCGCACGGTGGCAATACCTAACGGGCAATAGTTCCTTCAAGTCTGCGTCGAGTAAACGTAACGTCGCCATCTTTTCAGGGTCGAATCGCTGGTACACAGCGGGCTACCCCTGGAGGCCGGGAGTGGCAGCGGGCCGTGGCAGCCGCCACGTAAGTCCGCGTCATTACGGGGGAGGGGCCGGCCCTCTCAAGGTTGCGCCCGGGTCCCTGTAGAAGGCCCGTGGGCCACACCGGCAGAGGTCTCCGCCGCTCAAGGCCGAACATGGTTTTGCCAGGCCAGCCGCAGACGCGATAACCGGGGTCCGCTGTTGTGACTGGCGGCCGCGTAGGAACCGGGCTTGCCTTCCGCGCCTTATCACAAGAAGCAGTCGAAACTTAGTCTATGAGAGTGAGCGTGAAATGGAATCGCAGCGATTCCACGTCTCGTCACACTCACCAGAAAATCAGCACACCGTTCCGCCTCTCTTGGCGCGGCACGGCGGTCAGTGCACCCGCGGGCAGTCGGGGCGCAAGATAGAGATCGCCTGGCGTTATGGCAGGCTTCACAACGCCGCGTGGATACGTCATCGGCACCCCGGGGTCCGATTCGTTTCACGGACACTACCGCGAGAGCACAAGAGCGGTCAGTCCACGGTCCGCTCAGGCCTGGCCATTCAGTATTTTCCAATAGGACAGCCTAAAGCTCTTGACACAACATCCCGACGTAACTACTGTTCCCGTACTTGGGTACCGCGTTGGCTACCGCTGCGGAGGGAGGAGAAGAATGGGTCGTCAGGATATGGATATTCGGACCGCGACGGCTGTCGCCGGGCGGGAACTATGATGGAGTTCAATGAACGCTTTGTCCTACTCCGACCGGTCGTTGCGATAGCGATCGCCCTCGTCCTGTGTCTCGTGTGTCACGCGCATTCTGACGAGCGGGATGATTGCTTGTTCTCCGACGCGCCATCGGGAACGTTCGAACCGACTAATTGTCAGAACGACCCGTTGGGTCTGATGACGACTTCGGTGGTCAAAGGCATCGTGGAGCTGATGGGCCTACCCTTGATAGAGCTCTCGATGCGCGGGTGCGAGAATGCGCGATTCAAGGTCTCCCGAATTCCATCGGGACGATATGTCGTCATCTACCCGCTACGGAGCGACGCCCAGCGAGACGGTTACCTTGGTCCGATCGCGCACGAGCTGGCGCATGTGGATCAACTCAAGGAATTCGGAACCGTCGGCGCGTTGCGGGCCGCGCTGAGGTCATCCGATCGGGTCGAGCTCGAGGCCGATTTCGTTGCCGGTTTGTTCCTCGCCCGCCTCGCATCTCCCGAGGAGCGTACACGATTTGCCCGCAACCCATCCGTCCTGGGCTCGTACGAATCTACGATCTTCGATTGGCATGGCGACCCCGTAGAACGTCAGAGTGCCTTTCGGATGGGCTTCCATCTTAAGGAACCTCCTCGCGAGATTCGCCTCGTACGAGACCTGTTCCAGCGTGACATCTACGGAATGATCAAGTCGCTGAACGCGCCACCGAGTCCACGGAGGTGAAGGGATTCGCGCTGTCGCTGACGGCGCTCTTGGCCAGCGTGGTTGTCGCCGGTGCGGATGTCCGGCTCGACCAGCTATCAGCCTGCGACAGCTTGGCGCAAGTGCGGGAATACCTTCGCGCGTTTCCCCGTCAGTGCCGGGCGCCCGCGGGGGTGCTCGAGCGCTCGATCGCGCGGCGTGTGAGGGACAACCCGGACGTCAAGGTCTGCTTCATCGCGCGGGCGCCCTCGACGGCCCTGGCGGAGTTTTCCTGCCTGGTCGCTGACCTGCCACCAGACCAGCGCCAAGTCATTTGCTTTCGCGAGGCTGAGGCGACGGTCAGCCAGCGGTTTCGACAACAGTACGAAACCGTATTCAGGAACCGAGAGATTCAGTACCTCGAGCGTGCGTCGAAATGCTCGACCGGCAATGGCGACGCCGCGCGGGCGGCCCGGACCTTGTTCCCGGCGTTGCTGAGCCTGATCGCTCGCTTCGACTTCGGGTATGTGCTGCCAATGGGAGGTGCTTTCGTGGGAAGCGGATTGATCGTCCATGGTTATGGCAGTGTGGATCCGGACCTGCAATCGGGCGTGTCGGCCCTGGAATTCTTCGCCATGAGCCACCCGAGGTGAGCGCGCGCACGCCCCTCGACACGACCCGGCGTGCGCGGTGGTCGGAGAGGCTGTGGCGCGGTTCCGTGTGCGCGCTGGCCGCGGCGATCATGCTGGGGGCCCCGGACGCAAAGGCTCAGGCTAGATTCGACGTGACCGTCGAGCCCGTGTCCGAGCTGCTCGAGAAGCTGAAGGCGCAGCTCACGAGGAATCGTGCGGCAGTTCTCGTCGACATGATCTCCTTCAAGATGACGAGAACCGATCACGGCAACGCCACATTGAACGATAAGAAGAAGACGCTCCGCCGCTGGCAACTGGTGTTGGTCCGCGCGCTGAGGGACCGGGACTTTCAGACGGTCTCTGACCGGACGCTGCGGCAGGAGGCCGGGCTGACCCGAGAGCGCATGCGAGATCTCATGGTCAAGGCGCAACCTTTTGGCGAGCGGGACCTCGCAGCCCAACGTCTTTCCGAAGATCTGTTCTTTCTCGTCAACGAGGACTCGCGGCCCTGCAACGATGGCGCCGTGGCCGCGTTCGTGACGGGATACAATCCAGAGGATCAGGTGCAGTCCGACTATGGCAGCATCATCGTCGCGCTCATCGGCGCCGGTCAGTGCGGACAGGCCCGTTCCCGCAACGAGAGGTATCTCGGTGACGTCAAGGCGGAGCTTCAGCGAGCTTTCGTGAAAGCGCTCGCGCGGTGGGAGGACCGGTGAGGCCGGGGCGGCCATGAGGTGCCGAGACATCCTTGCCGCCGCCGCCGCGGGCGGCCTGCTTTGGATCAGCGAGTCCAGCATGGCTCAATCCAGGCCGTGTGACCCGGCCGCGTATCCGCGAGCGGTCCAGGCTACGGCGTCGTGGGAGAATCGCCACGGCGTGCACCTCACGGCCGAGGCCAGGGCAGAGGTATTGATGCGGTTTTGCACCGGAGGCCGAGCTGCGGCCAACCAGTTGGGCCTGCCGCCAGCGGAGATCGACGAAGTCTCGGAGAGAGTGGTGTCGGCGTACCTCAACGCCGTGAGGTTGAATCGGGGCTCGGTGCGTTCAATGTCCGCCGCCATCTTCGACGAATTTGGCCTCGGCGCCGGACCAGAACTGGTAGAACCGCAACCGCTGGGAGTTGTCAACATAGAGTACAGGCGGAAGGTGGATCGCCTCCGGGTCGGGAACAGCGAGATGGAGCCGTATCTCACGATACTGGCCAAGGTTGGGATCATCACGGTGAGCGGTTTGGTGGGACCCACCGTGGTCTGCCAAGGCAGCGTGACGGTCAGGGCGATCGGCGCAGCCGGCTTCGTGTGCCAGGCGACATGAGGCTCTGGCATCTCTATCTCGCGGCCGTCATCCTGCTAGTGGGGGTGTCACTGTGTCTCAGGGCCCCTGACGCCTTCGCGCCCGGCCCCCAGGTGAAGGATCCGGGGAAATCGCTGCTGGATGTGATGGACAGCGCGATTAAGCTTCTCGTCGCCTTAAACACGGCAATGGTCACCGCGGCGGCTGCCCTGACGGTGAAGGGCCACACGTGGAGCGCCGGGTGGGGCAAAGCCGACTCGCTGCTCATCCTCGCGGTCTTTCTGTGCGGCGCGGTCGCCTATACAGGGGGATACGTCTGCTACATGCGGATCCTGACGATGCTGAGTCAGGCCCAGCTCCCCTCCATCAACGTGCTCGAGGGCGGCGTGCTGCTAGGACTGCGACTACAGTATGGTGGGATCATTGCGGGCTACATGTGCCTGGGGCTCGTATTCACCCGGATGATCGAGGGTCGCATGGTTTCCGCGCCGCCTTCGCGGTGACGCGCGGGTTGGCGACACGTCGTGCCCACGCCATTTTCCCGCACGGCCGCGCGATCCGCGTCAATGAGATATAAACGCATTGACACAGGCCCGGTGGGTCTCTAAGATCCCGCGTGTGTTTGCGGCACGTATGGGTGGTTGTCGATCCCAAATCGGATCGTTCGAGATAAGAGGACACGCCATGCGGGTTTTGGGAACGATGCTGCTTGTGCTATTGGTTTTTGGGATAACGGCGCCGCTCGCGGTCATTTCTCGTGCTCACGCCGAACCGGGAGACAGCTGTGATCGCAACTCCGACTGCGATGCAGGCGAGCGGTGTCGGCGAGGCGAGTGCGTGCTCCGGACTCCCGGAGGTACGCCACCGCCGAAGCCGGACGGCGGCGGAGCAGGAGGCGGCGGCGGAGGCCGGCTGTATTGCTGTGACATGGCCGGCCGGAAGTGGTGCCAGATCGTGACGGGGCAGCAACAGGAGGGCGCACCGTGCTTCTGCAGCGGAGTGCCTGGGAGCGGCTTCATGTGCCGCTGAGGTCAGTGACCGGCCCGTCGCGCCGCCGGATGTCCAACGCCTTCATCCCACTTGGAGCCGAACGGCCCGATCGCGAACGTAGCTGAGGCTAGTCGCGCGGCCACGCTGTTCGCTCCCATTGCCAAGGGATCCCGCTTGCGTGGTGCGGCTTATCGCGGCGACCCCGCCTCTCATCGTCGCTGGATGAATCAAGCGACGTTTGAATATTCGTAGTCCTCGATGGTCGTTGCTGGACCGTGCAGCTGTCCATCCCGTCGCCGGCGGCCCTGGAGCGGGCCATGACGATTCGGGAAGTCATTCTGCGCGCGATGGGTGGAGCGACCAGCTGGATGCAAATCAGTGAGGCCAAGTGCCGGATATCGGGGGTGGGCCGTCACGTTCTGCGTAACGAACCTGTGCGGTGGCGTGGCGCCGTATTCCTCGCCGCGCGATTGCCACTTCCCCCGGCCACGATCGGGGCGTCACGGCTCACAGCACCCAGATCCCCGCTGTCTTGCCGGGCAGCTGTACCGCTACACGTCCTTGCTCCACGGCCACGTCCGGCACTCTCGGTACGTGACTCGTGAGCGCCCGCCCCTCCAGCCTCTCCTTCACGCGCGACGGGACGTTAACGTTCACGCCGATGTCGTGACGTTGGTCCCGAAACGAGACAACTCGTAACTAGAGCGGCGCCGCTTCTGACGTCTCCCCGGAAAACGACGGCAACTCAAAACTAGAGTACGGTAGCGGCTTCGGCGGTCCACCACACACGGGAGGGGACCGATGAAGCGCTCGAAGTTCTCCGAGGAGCAGGTCGCCTACGCCCTCCGCCAGGTCGAGGCGGGCACGCCGGTCGGCGACGTCTGCCGGCAGCTCGGCGTCAGCGAAGCCACGTTCTATGCCTGGAAGAAGAAGTACGCGCACCTGGGCGTGAGCGAGCTGCGTCGGCTGCGACAGCTCGAGGACGAAAACGGCCGGCTGAAGCGCCTGGTGGCGGACCTCACGCTCGACAAACACATGCTGCCGGAGGCCCTGCGAAAAAAAGCCTGACGCCCGCGCGCCGTCGCGAGCTGGCCGGGTGGTTTCAGGCGACCTTCCAGGTCAGCTGCGCGCGGGCCTGTCGGCTGGCGCAGTTCAGTCGAGCGGCGTGGTATCGCCGGAGTCGAGCGCGGGATCAGTCCGCGCTGCGGCTCCGCATCCGTGAGTTCGCCCACGCGCGGCCGCGGTTCGGGTACCTGCGGATTTGGGTGTTGTTGCGCCGCGACGGCTGGACCGTGAATCGGAAGCGCGTGCGTCGGCTCTATCGGCTCGACGGCCTGCAGCTCCGCATGCGGGTCCGGCGGCGCAAGCACATCGCCCTGCACCGGGGCCCCGCGCCCGTCCCCGCGGGGCCCACGGAGCGGTGGAGCATGGACTTCGTGCATGATGCGCTGGCGGATGGCCGCCCGTTTCGGATCCTGACCGTGGTCGATCAGTGGAGTCGCTCCAGCCCGTTACTGGAGGTGGCGTCGAGCATGTCGGGAGACACGGTCGGCGAGGCCCTGGACCACGTGCTCGGCGGACGCGCCGCGGCCACGCTCGATCACGGTGGATCATGGCACGGAGTTCCATGTCGCGGGCGCTCGAGGACTGGGCGTATCGCCGCGGCGTGCAGCTCGACTTCATCCGCCCGGGGAAGCCCATAGAAAACGCGTTCATCGAGTCGTTCAACGGACGGCTGCGCGACGAGTGTTTGAACGTGCACCAGTTCGCGTCGATCGCCGACGCGCAGGCCAAGATCGAAGCGTGGCGAATCGACTACAATCAGCGCCGGCCACACGGCTCGCTCGGCCACCTGACGCCGACCGAGTTCGTCGCCCAACGTCAGGTCATGGCCACCGCCGAAGCGGCGCCGGTCTAGTTACGAGTTGTCTCGTTTCGGGACCAACGTCAAACCCGGCGAAAGTCTAGTTCCAAACGGTCTACGGGACGGGGAAGCTTACGGGGTGACATCCCCGACACCGTTGACCCGCGCGGGCTGAAGGGGCGCTGATGTCGCTCTCTGCAAACGGCTACTCTCCGGTCGCTGCGGTCATGCTCGCGGGAGTTGCATCCAAACTCAGACCTTGCTCCCGGCTGTCGGCAGGGACCACACGGACACCACGGACAGCATCGACCAACAACAGCCTGGCACCTCTGTCTTCTGAGGTAGCAGACGCGGTCTGGGTCAATCCGATAGTACCGTGCTCACCTTTGGAGCTTGTCATGGGGAACAGTGACGAGCGTAGACCGAGACCTGACGTTGCCGGCGAAGTCCGTGGCAGTAATGGTGATTCGATAGTCACGTCCGGTGCGATCATTGCCCGCGCGTCGGGCCTCCAAAGGCAATACGAAGGCATAGCTGCCGTCAGCCTTCAGCGCGACGGGGCCGCTAGGCTGGATGAGTCCATAGTCATCAACAACGGAGAACGCTACGGTCGCAGGGTCTATCCCGCTTGAGTCATCGGAAATGGCGCCCACCACGCCGACCGGCGTAATCTTACCGTTCGGCGGCCAGAGGATCTGCGGAGTTGCCGACAGCGAGATTGCTGGCGGTGTAATGTCAGCAGAAGAAATGTTAGTCGCCCCGTCCCGCGCCATTGCAGCCTTCTCTTTCTCCGAGAGATCCGCCTCAGTCAGGTCGAGCCGAACGTCAAAGATGCCACCTGTTCCAGGCTCGTCGCCACCCGACCCTCTCCGACTCACGCCCCCGCTAATACCATTGAAGTTGCTCTTCCAGTCGAAGACGTAGAGCAGCTCGAAGCTTCCATCTACACGCACCCCGACCAAAGCGGTCGTGAACTTCATAAACTGACCGGGAAGGATCCTCCCGTCTTTTGGAACGTCCGCGAAGTTGAGCAGAGCATCCCCGGGGGTGTTTGTAGACAATAAAAAGTCGGTGTTCTCTCCGCTCTCATCCCAATAGAAGGGAAGATTGTCCGCAGCCCCTTGAAAGGCAACGCCGCCGCCGTTCGGCGGATCGATGTACGGAACACTAAGCCCGCCCGGCGGATAGGGGTCCTCGGTCACCCGCTGATACCAGTTGAAGTGGTCATAGCCGCATTCAACGGCGGCCTCTGTAAGAGTAAGTCGGAAGTTGGGTAAGAAAAATGCCGACATAACATGCTGCTCAGGGAGAGTAATAGGTACTTTCGTAGCATTCCGCAGGATCTCCTCGCATGGAGGACGGAAGCGGCCCAGAAGCGGTGCACTGGCAGATCTTCCCTCCAGGACGAAAAACTCGTCAAGCGTACCAAAGCCACTGCCGTTCACGGGACCGAAATGCATATCCTGGAGCGTCAACGGAACGCCGTCCGGTGTGTGAAGAACAACAGACGATATCCCCTGTGTGGGGACCGGGAGAAGCACGAAATCGGCGCTGCCAACTGGGTCGGTTGTGTTCGGCGTGTCAATCAATACGAGCGTCCCCGAGGATGAGCCTGGAGGCAATCCCGATGGCGTCGTAAGCGAAAACGTCAGCTCAAGGGCGACGGAATTCGCCCTTGAACTCGGGAGGATGGCCCCGTTGAAGTATTCCAGCGTACCTAAAGTGATCACGTCAGAGAGCCGTTGAGGACTCCCGAAGACGTAGTTCCGTTGGACACTCGTGTTGAACGAAGTTCCAACGAAAGAGAGCGCGCTGGGGCCCGTTCCTAGGTTGCCGGGATCGCCCCAGGTGAAGCGGTTCGTTCCGACTCCCGACGTGACGCCGCCGTCAGCATTCAGAAATATGCCGGTACTTGCTCCCGTGATCGTGATCGTCTGAGCGCCTACCGAGACGGCTAGGGCGCTCAACACCGAAAATACAAGGGCTGTCGCGACCAGATTGAATCGGACCGCCCGGAGGAAGACCACTCGTCGCAGGAACCCAGCATCCATAGATTCTCCTTTGACCTTAGGGATCTGGCGATGGCGCCAAGCCGATGGGACGCGGCCCAGTACGAGCGCTTCCGGATCAATATCGGGATGAGAATTTATGACGAACGCAACGACGATGAATATTCATCACACTACCCAGAGTCTTGAGTTTCAGTCAGCGGCGTGGGGTGCGCAATCTGAAAACAGACTTGTGGAGGATAACACGACGCTACTGCGGGTAGTGGAACTAGGGGAGGGTGCGCGACGAGGCGTGTGCAATGGCCGCCGCCCACCTGATATCCTTCCGGCCGTTCGCTGCGCACGACCGAGTGCGCGGTGCGCTGCCTTGCCGATCGCAGCTCGAAGGCGACGCGCAATCAGCGAGCTACGGGAGCCGTGCGCCGTTGGTCGATGTGCTGCGCGAGCAGGGTCCTGACCGCCGCCGGTAGCATCGTGACGCGATCTTTGCGGCTCTTGCCGTCCCGAATCACGATCTGGTTTGCCGCGAAGTCGACGTCTTTCACACGCAGGCGGCAGCTCTCCAACAGGCGGAGGCCAGCGCCGTAGAGCAGGAGCGCCATGATCCGTGACACCCGCAGTCGTGGCTGAACTTTCACGGTGTACCGAATACACTTGCTTCAGCGAAGCGTGGGCGGACTATTACGTCCGTCTGGCCGAGCGGAACCGGCAGCGGATTCGTCGGGATCTCGGCCCACGCTCGGCGCCGCACTCCTAAGAAACGATGAATCCAGGGGTTCCGGGAAGCTGCGTCGATTCACCCGCGAGCAGCGCCGTGACGAGTGGCTCACTGAGCGAGGCTGTCCCGATCACAAACCTCATTGCGGGCGCGCCCTGACCACTGCACGGTGTCAGCGTATGGGCCGAGCCGCCCCGTCTGGGCCCGCGCAGAAAGTTGGCATTGAGAAGACCAACGGCCGTGGAAAGGGCTGAAACCTGTGAGGCGGCTGATCCGGATCAAGGCGAGTACCTCGCTCAGTGGCAACGACGTGTGGCAAAGGCGCGGTAAATGCCCATCTCGAAAGGTCTCGAACCGACTCTTTCAAGGTCAAGCCCGAGAGGCTCGAGCCCAGCCCCTAGGCGGCCATCACGATCGCCTCGAAACACATCACAAGCCCAACAGTCTGACGGGCGTGTCCCGTTGGGGAATCGAACCCGTGTTTTCGAGCTGCGTGTTTTAGTCCTGTCGCTTTTCTCGGCACTAAACAGCGTATAAGCCTCTGCGATCTTTAGCGAAAACGTGACCGTGGCTGAAACACGGGTTCGAATCCCGTTGGGGCCACCATTCGAATGTCGTTGATGCTCCCGCTCCTCCGGGTTCAGTAAAAGTCAAAACTCAAACACGGAGCCTGTCTTGCGCGCGCTCTAGTCGTCAGCGCCTCCCATTCCTTCGCTTCATAGAAGCCGATCGATTGTTTCGGTCTTCCGCTTCACAGGGACGCCGCGTGGGCCCACTCCCCGTACAGGTTCCGAACGCACAGCCGCGCCACCGAACCACGACGCATCCCGGTGGAGCGCGGTCGCAGCACTCGGCGAGCCGGCTGTGTGAGGAGTCTCGGCGTGGCGCGGGTCAGCGGGCACGTCCGCCGCGCAGCGCGAGCTGGCCCTGCCGCGTGAAGTCGATCGACTCGGCCAGGATCCGGGCAGCCTCCTGGGGAGCGTGGAAGCCTGTGGAGTTCTCGGCCTCGACGAAGTCCAGGTAGAACTGGGCCTTGCGCTGGAAATCGCGGGCGGGGGCGAGCTGCGCCTCGGTGCGGCCGTCGGCGGCGGCGCCTTTGATGTCCCCGATGAGGGCGATGAGCGCGTCCATCGCCCGGTTGCGCAGCCCGAACGTCCGCTGCTGGATGATGAGCGCCCGGGCTTTCAGCTCGTCCTCCGACCACCGATGACAGGTCTGGCACGCCCGGTTGACGTTGAGCAACGGACTTCGGACGTGGTGGTCGCTGATCTTCAGCGCGCCCACCCGCATGTAGGGCATGTGGCAGTCCGCACAGGCCACGCCGGAGCGCGCGTGGATACCCTGGCTCCACATCTCGAACTCGGGGTGCTGGGCCTTGAGCACTGGCGCGCCGGTCTCCGCGTGCGTCCAGTCCTTGAACTTCTCGTCGTCGTAGTACGCCAGAATCTGCTCCACCTTCAGGCCCTTCGACCACGGGTAGACGAGCCGCTTGTCCGCCCCCTTGAAGTGATACTCGACGTGGCACTGCCCGCACACGAATGCACGCATCTCCTGGCGGGTGGCGTCGCGGTTCACGTCGTAGTTCTTCACGCCTTCGGTGCCCTTCGCCGCCCGAATGCCCTCCATGAAGGCGGGCCGGGTAACCCGCAGCTCCATCGTGTCAGGCGCGTGGCAGTCGATGCACGCCACCGGGTGGCTCACGAGCCGCCGGGCCTCGGCGTACGGCAGGCGGTTCATGGCCTCGAAGCCCTTGACGAGGTCGCCGCCGCCGAGAGTCTTCATGGCGGTATAGGTCGAGGCGTGACAGTTGAGGCAGGTGCCGGGTTGCTTCGCCACGATCTGCCGCTCGGTGTACGTCTGATCTTCCAGCATGTAGGCGTGGCCGCGCTCTTCGCGGAAGTCCTTGGCAAACGCGTAGCCGGCCCACATAGTCTTCAGGCGCGGGTCCTCTTCGAGCCGGGACTGGGCGACGATCGAGCGTGGATCGGCCTGGCTCGGCGTGCGGGGCACGGCCTCGCTGCCGCCATAGCGTGTCCGGACCTGGTCGACGGTCCGCCGGTAGCTGTCGTACTGCAATGGGAAGTTCTTCCCCCACACGGCCGGATCGGTGAGCGTGTCGTTCAGCTCCACGACCCGATAGAAGGGGTTCCTCGCCTCGCTCTTGCGCTCGAGGATGTTCACGAGCAGGGCGACGCCGCCGGCCCCGGCCAGGATCGCCAGCGCCGCGATCAGCACGACCACGAGCGATCGCTTCATACGGTCCTCACTGGAGATGCCCGACCGAGGCGTGGCAACCCGTGCACGTCAGGCGCGCGGTGCCGTGGCGGCCGGTGTCGATGGCCTCGACGACGGCCGCGTGGCAATGGCGGCAGGCGGTCTCGGTCACGGCGTGGTTTCGGGCATTGATCCTGATGGGCTCGTGGAACCGTCCCGTGGTGAACGCGAACGAGTGCCAGAAGCCGTTGAGCGCCTTGGTGGCGTACTTGCCCACGAGCCCCGGCGGGGTGTGGCAGTCGTTGCAGACGGCGACGGCGCGGTGGCTACCCGCGATCCAGCCATCGTACTGCTCGCGCATCACGTGGCAATTGACGCAGGCGGATGGCTTATTGGTGAGATAGGAGACACCACGCGCATAGACGAAGGTGTAGGCGCCAACTCCGATCGCGAGGCCGGCGGCCACTGCGAGGATCAGCGCGGCCGCCCTCACGGCCGATCAGCGGCCCTCGGGCTCGCCGGTCTTGACGATGAGCACCGGCCGATCGGCGTGCCGCAGGACGCCTTCGGACACGCTGCCAAGCACCAGCCGCTTCAGCGTCCCGAGCCCACGGGCGCCGACCACGACCAGACCGACGTCGGACTTGGTGGCGGCCTCGAGTAGCACATCCAGCGGGTGCCCCACGAACACCTGCCGCTCGATCTTCTTCACGACTCCGGCGAACGGCGACGCCGCCTTGGCCAGAGCCTGCTCGAGGGCAGCCGTGCGTTCTTTCACGATCTGGGTGATGGCGTCCCGCACCATGCCGCTCGCGAACCTCGGCGTCGTTGCCGGATACGGAGGCGACTGCGCCACGCCGGCCAGCTGCACCACCATCGTCGGGTCCAGGCGCAGCTTGGCGACGAACGCCGCGGCGGCGGCGGCGTGCGCGGAGCCATCGACGGCGATGAGGATGCGCCGCATGACACTGGCGCCGGGCTTGACCACCAGTACGCTGCAGCGCGCGTGGCGCGCCACGCCCAGCGATACACTGCCGAGCAGGAACCCGGCCACCGCGCCCAGCCCGCGGGCTCCGAGCACGATGAGGTCGGCGGGCCACTCTTCGGCCGCGCGCAGGATGGCCTCGCGGGCATCGCCCTCGAGCACCTGGGCGTCGCTGTCGGTGAACCAGGGCGCGAGCTCGGCGCGAGCGGCCTCGGCGTCTCGCTTTGCTGCGGCGCGCAGCGAAGCCACGAAGTCCCTGACGGGCGGGACGTCCAGAGCGGACGGTGGAATGCTGACGGCGCAGACGACACGCAGGTGGCTGCCAGCCGGGAGAGGGAACTGCGTCAGCCACGCGCCGGCGGTGCGCGCGTCGTCGGAGCCGTCGGTCGCCAGTAGCACCCGCATCGTCATGCCCCCTTGTTTGTGACCTGCGACGCGGCGTAGTACTTCTTCGGCCGGCGCCGGCTGTCCCGTTCGGATGCTTCCGTGCGTAGCATACGCCGCTCGAGCGCGAGGGCGCCATCCAGGGCCTGTTGCGGCGTCGTGGCCACGTTCTCCACATGGAGCCGTCGCCGGCCGCTCAGGTTAC
Organism: uncultured Candidatus Rokubacteria bacterium; assembly: GCA_963734175.1. Lineage (GTDB taxonomy): Bacteria > Methylomirabilota > Methylomirabilia > Rokubacteriales > CSP1-6 > AR5. Next base: position 444,593 of record CAVTGC010000006.1, on the reverse strand, counting down.
ACGGTTATCGCGCAGCGCATGTCGAGTCCGCCCTAGGCGCCGTTGTCGTCGCTGAAGACGACCCGGGCGCTGGTGACGCGGGGTGGGAGCGCGGGAAGTGTCGCCGCCACCTGCTGGTCGGCGCGCAGGCGCGCCAACCGTGTCGCCGGCAGACCGTGGACTTCCACCCGGGCGATCATGGGTAGGACACCACGATCGCCTCGACGTCGGCGCAGCAGGCATCACGGCCGACGACGCGGCGGAGCACATCGGTCTCGGTGACGATCCCCATGATGCGGCCGTGGTCCACGACTGGGAGCGAGCCGAGCTTGTCCTGGGCCATGACACGCGCGGCTTCTTCGAGGTCTGCATCGAGACCGACGGAGATCACCGGCGCCGACATCAGATCCCGCAGCCGGATCTCGGACAGGAGCCGCTCGACCGGCACGGTGCCGATGGAGCGAAACACGTCAGCCGCGAAGAGCCGATGGCGCAGGTCGCGGTCGGTCACGATGCCGCACAACCGGCCGGCGTGATCCACGACCGGCAGATGGCGAATCTTGTTGCGCACCATCAGCGCGACGGCGTCGTGGGCCGATGCGTCCGCGTCGATGGTGACGACATTGCCCGTCATGAGCTCATTCACCTTCGTCATACTTGCTACTCCTGCTGGTCAACTTGGGGCCGGACGGTGAGCACCGGGCAGGGAGCCTGGCGGATGACCCGCTCAGCCACGCTGCCGAGCAACAGACGGTCAAGGCCCGTGCGGCCCTGGGTTCCCATCACGATCATGTCGGCGTGCTCCTCGGCAGCGAGGCGCACGATCTCCTCCCAGGCCACGCCGACCTTCACGACGGCGCGGGCCGTGACGCCGTCTTCAGCCAGGGTGGCCGCCCGCGCCGCGAGAGCATCGGCCGCCCACTTACGTTGCCCTTCCACTAGGGTGCGTACCTCGGGCGTATAGACGCCCTCGCGCCACAGCATGGCGTCGGTCCCCACGTGCCCCAGCACCAGCTCGGCGCCGAGCGCCTTTGCAATCTCAATGGCGTGGCGCTCGGCCGCCGCGGCCGGCCCGGAGAAGTCAGTCGCGTACACGATCCGCTTCACGCCCGGGCCCACTGCGACTTCAGATCACGAGGCAGCTGAGCGACGATATCACTGGCCTCGCCGGCGGAGAGTTGTTCCTTGAGCGCGGCGAACACGGCGTCGGTCACCATCTCGGCCTGAGTGAGTGACTTGAGACCAGCATCGACACGTACGCGCTCCAGAAACTGGCGGCGGTGAAGCTTGAGCGGGTGGCTGAACGGCGGACGCCCGCTCGCCCACAGCCGCTTCAGCTCCTTCGGTAGCTGGGCAGCGGCCTGGTCGGCCTCCTCGGGAGTCAGCCGGTCACGCAGGGCGCGCAGCACCGCCGCGGTCGCCTGTCGCGAGTCCTCCAGGGAATCGATGTCTGCCTCGATGCTCACTCTCGAGTACAGGGTTCGCGCCTTCATGGGTGCTCTCCTTCGCGCTCGAAGCGCCAGGTGTTTGCTGCGTCCGGCGTCGCTAAACCTGTGCAATGCGGGTGCCGCATCTTGTTGCGGAAACGGGGCGCGATCTCGAGCAGTTGTGCGAGCTTCTCACCGCCACGCCGCGTACTGAAGTGGGGCAGAGCCGCCCGGGTGGGGCGCCGGGTCCCCGCATGGAACGCGATGGTCTGCATCACCCTGAAGAACGGGCCGAGCACCTGCAGCCCGAGGGCGGCGCTGCGCCTCGCGGGCATGAGACCCGAACGCGGCGAGTGTTTCAGTCAATGGTCCCGGGTGGCGCGGTCGAGCACGCGAACGGCGCCGGTGAGGATGTGTCGAGCCTGGCCATCGTCGGCCTCGATGATGAGACTGCCGTCGGTGTCGATGCCCCGGCCCCAACCCTCGCAGACCTCGCCCGCCGTCCTCGCCTCGAGCCGGTGGCCACGCAGGACGTCGCGCGCTTGCCAGGCGGCATGCACGGCCTCGGGGCCTCGCGTCAGAAAGGTCTGATGCCACTTCTCGAGTCGGTTCAGCAGGCTCGCCGCAAAGACGTTGCGGTCCACCTGCCGGCCCACGAACGTCCTGCAATGACACGGCAGCCTCGGCGGCGGCGCCGAGCCCGGTCGCCAGCTCCGCCGGCTGCACGTTGAGGTTCACGCCGATGCCGAGGATCACGTAGGCCAGTCGGCCGCTGATCACCGGCGCCTGGACGAGGACGCCGCCCAGCTTGCGGTCGCCCACCACGACGTCGTTCGGCCACTTGATCCGGGCCGGGGCCCCCGCCAGCCATATCGCCTCGGCCAGGGCCAACGACGCGATCGGCGCGAACAGGGGCAGCTCGCGCGGTGCGATGCGCGGGTGGAACAGGACCGACACGTAGAGGTTCGCCGCCTCCGGCGAGAACCAGGCGCTGCCGTGACGCCCGCGGCCCGCCGTCTGCGTCTCGGCCAGGACGACCGTGCCTTCGGTGGCCCCGCGGTCGGCCAGTCGGGCCAGCGCGCTGTTGGTGGAGTCGACGCTGCCGAAGAGGTACACGTGATGGCCCACCACCTCGGTGGTCAGGTGCCGGCGCAGGCCATCCAGGCTCAGGCGGTCGCAGGCACGTTCCATCACCACACCCTCATTCCAGGACTGTCGAACGGTGTCGTCGCGATCAGGTAGACCAGCGAGGGGCCATAGGCCAGGACGATGAGGATCACCGCGAGCGTGAGCCAGGGGCGGAAGCGGTCGAAGATGGCCGGCGCGTGGTCTGGCCCTGACATCGCCTCGGCAAAGGTCACGCCCTGCAGATAGGGCGTCCGCGAGGCGAGCAGCGTCAGGGCCAGGTTCGCGAAGTAGAGCAGCGCGCTCAGCGTGAGGATCGTGCCGCCCACGGCCACCAGCGGCAGCACCGGTTTCCACTCGGGCTGGATGTAGGGCGCCGCGCCGATCATCGTGCGCCGGGGCATGCCCATGAGGCCGAGCCGGTGCAGGGCGTTGGAAAAGATCAGCATGCCCACGACCCACAGCCACACCTGGACCAGGGCTAGTCGCCGGCTCCACAGCGCACGCCCGCGCAGCAGCGGGACCAGCCAGTACGTGATGCCCATGAACGAGAGCGTGACCGCGGTGCCGACCGTGAGGTGCAGGTGGCCGGGGATCCACGCGGTGTTGTGCACGAGCAGGTTGAGGCTGACCGAGGCGTTGATGAGGCCGCCGATGCCGCCGAAGGCGAACGTGAGCATGGCCAGCACCTGCGCGGCCACCGAGGGATCGCCCCAGGGCAGCTTGCCGAACCACATCACCCAGCCGCGCCCCCCGCGCGCGCGGGCGCCGCTCTCGAGCGAAGCCACGACGTTGAAGAACGTCAGCAGGCTCGGAAAGAACACCGCAAAGGTCAGAAACGCATGCACCAGCTTCCAGCCCTCATGAATACCGGGATCGGTGTACTGGTGGTGAAACCCGAGTGGTGTGGACAGCACCAAGAAGAGCAGGAACGAGGCGCGCGCCAGCGGATCGCTGAACAGTCGTCCTCCGGCCTGGTGCGGTACCAGCGTGTACCACGAGACGTAGGCCGGCAGCAGCCAGAAGTACACGATCGGGTGGCCGGTGAACCAGAAGAGCACGCGTGCCAGCAGCGCATCGGTGCCGTCGCGCAGGCCCAGCGACCACGGGATGGTCATGAAGAGCATCTCGGCGGCCAGCCCGAGCGAGGCGAGTGTCCACATGGTGAACGTCACCAGCCCCATGAAGGCGGGCAGCGGCGTGCGCTCGCCCGGATGCGCCCGGCGCCACTCGCGGCGGGTCAGCGCCAGGTTCAGCGTCACCAGCCAGGTCCCGACCACCACGAGCGTGAGGCCCACGTAGAACGCCCAGTGGGCCTTCAGTGGTGGATAGAAGGTGAACATCACGGTGGCCGCGTTCCCCACGAGCGGGATCGCCGCCAGCAGCAGCCCCCCGGTCATGAGCCAGAACGTGATCCAGCCCAGCCGCGGCGCCGCCAGCGGCATGCCGAGTGACTCCACGGTGATGAAGGGGATGAAGCCGCAGATGAAGAACGTCGTCCACACCAACACGTTCAGCACGCCGTGCACGCTGAGACCGTGGTAGTAGGACTGCACGACGGGGGTCAGCGCGGGATAGACGTTGATCCCGGCGTGTTCCAGCCCCTGGGCCAGGCCGGTCAGCACGCCGCCCAGCAACGCGATCAGCGCCACGGCGAGAAAGGAGGCGGTGAGACGGCCGATCGCCGCGACGGCGGTCATGGTGCGGGCTCCACGATCACCTTGCCCCACATCGTGTGGTGCGCGATGCCACAGTACTCGTGACAGAACATCGGATACTCTCCCGGCCGATCGAATCGCGTCGTCACCCGCGCGATCTGTCCCGGCAGCAGCATCACGTTGACGCGTGCGCGCGGGATGAGAAGACCGTGGACCACGTCCCGGCTGGTGGCGATGAACGTCACCGTCGAGCCGGCCGGCACGCGGATCTCGTTGGGCGCGAACGTCCAGATCTGCGAGGTGAGCGCCACCTCGTAGTGGCCGGGACCGGTCTGCTTCAGGCCGGGCGTGTCGAACGGCGGCGTCTGGGCGACGATCGTCGGCACCACGCGACCTACGTGAGAAGGCAGGTGGATCCCGGCGCCGAAAGCGGTCACGGTGAGCGCCGCCAGCATCCCGATGGGGATCGCGATCGAGGGCAGGATCCAGGCGAGCTCGTAGAGGTAAACGGTGGTCGGGGGCCGCTCGCCGGGGCTGCTCATGGACTCACGCCCCACAGGCGCAGGTAGGCGTTGAGCCACAGAGCCGTGAGCACCACCAGGTACACCAGCATGAACAGGAGCGCGCCCTTCGGGTGCTGGTTCTCCGGCATCCGTACTCCTCCTTGACCACGCGCGCACGCGTGATCGACGGATGCAGACGGAGCAACGGAGGTGCCACGGCGGATCGTCGCAATGTCGCGGGCTTAGCGCGCAATCATCGTGCGGTTGGCCTGGGGCGTCGTCGCCCCACATGAGGAATGAGGCCCACGGCTGGCCTAGAGACGTGAACGCCACCGGTCGGAACGCATCGGATGGCTCCGGGCGGCCGTCCTGGGAGCCAACGGAGCTGCGTCGAAGATCTAGGCGCCGCCCTTCGAGCCCCGGCCGACCTCGGTCGCCAGTGCCTTGATGAGGTCGGCCCGGGTCACGATGCCAACGAGCCGGCCGTCGTGCACCACCGGCAGACGACGGATTCGCCTGGTCTGCATGATCGTCGCCGCGGTCTCGATGCCCCACACCGGACTGATCGAGACCACCGAGGGCGTCATCACCTCGCCGACGGTAGTGCCCACCGCCTTCTGGTACTCGCGCGCGAGCTGCTCGCCATTTTCGAAGAACGACTGCCACCAGGGCCGCTCCCGCCGGCGCGTCTGCCGCAGAATGAGATCGCCTTCGCTGACGATGCCGACGAGTCGGCCGTCGTCATCGACGACGGGCAACCCGCTGACCCCGTGCTCCACCATCAGCCGCGCGGCCTGATGGATTGGTATCGCGGGGCTCACGGTGATCACGTCGCGTGTCATGATCTGTTCGATAGTCATCCAAGGCTCCCCTCGTCATCGCCGGGGCCGGATCGCCGACGTGTCGAAAAGCCATACACCCTCCGCGCCTTCACGGCCACGGTTCATGGGCCATCGTCATGCGTGGCCAGGCGTGTCATTGCCCCCGCGGCGCGGAACCGGAACCGAACATCCACTGGACGGCCCGGCCGCAAACGTGATATCGCCCATGGGGTGAGCGACGCGGCCGAGCGCCTGAAGCGATTCGATCGCGCGATAGCGTTGCGCGATGGAACCCGCGCCCGCATGCGCCCGATCCGCGCCGACGACGCTACGCGCCTGGTGGCGCTCTACGACCACCTCAGCCGCGACACCCGCTACCAGCGGTTCTTCTCCATCATGCAACGGCTGCCGCCCAACTGGGCCCGCTTCCTGGCCAACGTCGACTACGAGTCAAGGCTGGCTCTCGTCGTCGAATCGCCCGACGATCCTGACACCCTCATCGCCGTGGCCCGTTACGAGCCAGCCGGTGAGCCGGGTGTGGCCGAGGTGGCCTTCGTGGTGCAGGACGGCTGGCAGGATCGCGGTGTTGGTACCGTGCTCTTCGGCACGCTGTTGGCCGCTGCCGAGCTGAATGGCATCCGACGGTTCCGAGCCTGGGTTCTCGCCGACAACCGACGCATGCTCGACCTCATCACCCGATTCGGTCACGTGAGCCAACGCGAGATCGATCAGGCTGTGATCGAGCTGACCTTTACGGCGCGGCCGGCATCGTCGTCGGGAGGTTGATGATGAACGTCGTCCCCTCGCCAGGCCGTGATTGCACGTCCACGGTGCCGCCGTGCTCCTGGATGATGCCGTAGCTCACCGAGAGTCCTAGCCCGGTTCCGGTGCGCTTGGTCGTGAAGAACGGATCGAAGATCTTCGAGATCTCCTCGGCGGGGATGCCGGGGCCTGTGTCGGCGACCAGCAGGCGGACCCAGCTCGGCCGCTCGGCCGGGCCTGTCTCGAGGCGGACCTGACCGCCCGTCGGCATCGCCTCGCGGGCGTTCGTGAGCAGGTTCATGAGCACCTGGTGAAGCGTGGTGGCGTCGCCGAGGATGGGCGGCAGCGTGCGGTCGAGGCTGGCGACGATCTGGACGTTATCGGCGGCCAGCGGCTTCTGCATGAGCTGCAGGCTCTCCTCCACGACCGCGTTGAGATCGAGCGGCACCCGATCTCCGGGGGTGTGGCGTGCAAACGATCGCAGGCTGGCGGCGATTCGCGCCACGCGCTGACTGGCCCGGTGCAATACCTGGAGATCGTCCAGGACCTGGGGCGGCAACTGCTGCTGCTGCGCATCGAGCAGCATGACCTCGATGCGGGTGGTGATGATCCCCAGCGGATTGTTCATCTCGTGGGCGATCCCCGCCGCCATCGTCCCGAGCGCAGCCAGCTTCTCGTTCTGGTAGAGCACCTCTCGCTGGCGCTGCAGCTGCGCCTCGACGCGCTTGCGTTCGGTGATGTCGGTTATGAACGCGATGGCTACCCCGCCGTCGGCCGACGGCACGTGGCTGAGGCTGATCTCGACCGGGAACTCGGTGCCATCCTCGCGCCGGCCGGCGAGATCCAGGCCGATCCCCATCGGGCGGATGCGCGGCTCCGTGAAGTACCCCATCCTATGCGCCACGTGTCCGCGGCGGATCCGCTCCGGCAGGAGAATCTCGAGGGGCTGACCCAGCAGCACGCTGCGCCTGTAGCCGAACATCCGCTCGGCGGCAGCGTTGACCAGCGTGATGTGGCCGGCCGTATCGATCAGGATGATGCCCTCGGAGGCGGATTCGAGAACCGCCTGGGCGGTGGCTTCGCTGCGGCGCAGCGCGGCTTCCGATAGCCGCGCGTCGTGCTCGAGCTGCCGTTCGGCCCGCTGATGCTCGGTGGCGCTCGCCTCCAGCTCGGCCACACGGCGGCGCAGCCGATCGACCTCTGCGGCCAGCGACGTCTTCGAGTTCGGCGGGTCGGCCACGGCCCGACTATCGCTCAGGATGCCCGGTTGGTGTCAAGGAGACTCGGGTGCCTGACACTGTGGCCGCGGCTCAGCGCAGCGACCCGAGGTAGGCGGCCAGGGCCTTCATGTCGTCCTCGGTGAGCTCGAGGGCCGGCATGTGTGCGCTCGGGCGCTGGAGGGCCGGGTCGCGCAGCCAGCGCGCGAGGTAGTCCGGTGAGTACTTGCTGCCAACCTGCGATAGATCGGGCCCGATCGGCGTTCCGGCTTTCCCGATCATGTGACAGCCGTAGCAGCCGTTGTTCTTGAACGCGGCTTGGCCGCGCTCGACGCCCGGACTATTCGGCGACTGGGCCACGGCGGTCCCGGCGGCGATCAGCAGCGCGGCGGCAATGACGACGGGTCTCATGACTCCTCCTCGTGTGAGACCCGGCCGCGGGCGTCGAGCGCGCGGGCGCCGGCGGGCGTGGCCAGGAGTGGATTGATCTCGAGCTCTCGAAGGGCGGGCACCGCAGCGACAAGGTACGAGAAGCGGCTGACGACATCGGCCAGCGCGCCGAGGTCGACGGGCGGGCGGCCGCGGAAGCCCTGCAGCGCCGGTGTCATTCGCAGCTCTGTCAGCATCGCCCGCGCCTCGGCCGGACCCACCGGGGCCAACCGCGTCGCCGTGTCGCCGAGGATCTCGACGAAGATACCGCCGAAGCCGACCATGACGAGCGGGCCAAACTGCGGATCTCGGACCATGCCCAGCAACAGCTCGATCGCCTGGCCCTCTGCCATCGCCTGGACGAGGACACCGTCCAGGCGCGCCTGGGGACGCGCCCGGGCGACGCGCGCGAGCATGGCGTCGGCGGCGATAGCGACCGCATCGGGCGTCGCCAGCCCGAGGACCACGCCGCCGACGTCGGTCTTATGCGTGATGTCGGGCGACACGATCTTGATCGCGACCGGCGTGCCGAGCGTACGCGCGACCTCCGCAGCCTCCGCGGGCGAGCGGGCCAGGCGCGCGCGGCACGACCTCGATCCCAGCAGCGGCGAGCAGTGGGGCGCCCTCGAGCAGTCCGAAGGTGCCGGACCTCGGCATGCCGGCGACGGCGGCCGCCAGTCGCGCGCGATCCAGCGCGGGCGCCGGCGTCGGGCGTCGGCGCGCGTCGCCGCTCGGCCAGTGTCACGGTGTGAGCCAGTGCCTTCACCGCACGCTCCGGGAAGGGAAAGCAGGGTACGCCGGCCTCCTCGAGCGCCGTGATGCCCGGTCGCACGCGGGCGCCGCCGGCGAAGACGCCGAGCACGGGCACCGACCAGTCGCGGGTCGCACCGAGCACGGCCCGGGCCACCCCGGCCGCATCCGTGGCCGCTTGCGGTGCCAGCATGACGACGAACGAGGCTGATTCCCCGCCGAGCGCATGCAGCGTCTCACCGTAGCGCGAGGGCGTGGCATCGCCGATGAGATCGACCGGGTTCATGGTGGCCGCGTGGTGCGGGAGCACGGAGGACAGCCGTGCTTGCATCGCCGCCGGTAGCGGCGCCACATCGAGGCCGGCGTCGCGGGCGGCGTCCGTCGCGAGGATGCCGAGGCCGCCGCCGTTGGTGACGAGGATGACGCGCCGCCCGGGCGGCGTGCGGCCGGCCATCAGCGCCCGCGCGACGTCGAAGAGCTCTTCCAGCGTGGCCACGCGCAGCGCGCCGGCCTGGCGCACGGCGGCGTCGAATGCGCGATCCGAGCCGGCCAGTGCGCCGGTGTGCGAGGACACGGCGCGGGCACCCTCGAGCGAGCGTCCGGCCTTCATCAGCACGCACGGCTTCCGGGCCGCCGCAGCGGCCAGCGCGGCGAAGAATCGTCCGGCCGTCGGCGACGCCCTCGAGATATCCGAGAATCACGCGCGTCTCGGGATCCTCGGCGAGCGCGCCGAGCAGGTCGGTCTCGTCTACATCCGCCTGGTTGCCGAGGCTCGCGAAGAGCGAGAAGCCGAGGTGATGCTCGCGCGACCAGTCGAGAATCGCCGTGCACAGCGCGCCCGAGTGGGAGAAGAACCCGAGCGGGCCGGCCGGCGGCATGCCGGGCGCGAACGTCAGGTTCAGCCGCCGGGCCGGGCGGATCCAGCCGAGACAGTTGGGCCCGACCAGGCGCAGTGGTGCCTCCCGCAGCCACGCGCGCAGCTCGGCCTCACGGGCGCGGCCCTCCTCACCCGACTCGCGGAACCCTGCGCTGATGACGACCGCGGCCTGGACGCCCTTGGTGACGCACTGCTTGAGGGTGGCCAGCACCGCTGGCGCTGGCACCGCCACGACTGCGAGGTCAACGGGCCCGCTGACTTCGAGGATTGAGGCAACCGCCGACAGTCCCTGCACGACTGGACGGTTGGCGTTGACGACGACGAGGCGGCCAGGAAAGCCGCTGGCCTTGAGGTTCGCGAGGACGCTGCCGCCGACCTTCGAGGGATCCGCGGAGGCGCCGATGACGGCGACCGAGCTCGCTTCGAAGAACGGCGTGAGCCCGGGCCGTCTCACGAGGCGACAGCCGGCACGATGAGGCCCTCCGGCGAGGCGTAGCCGTCCAGCGCGGCGCACTCGGGCGCGTCGAGCAGGCGCTCGCGCGGCAGCCCCAACAGCTGCGCGGCTGCCTCGAGCGCGTGCGCCCAGGAGGTGCGGTTAACGAACAGCATGTTCTCGATCGACAGCGTGCCTCCCAGGTTCGTGAAGCCGAGCCCCACCGTGGCTGCGCCCGTGTGCAGAGGTCCGAGCGCGCCGAGCAGGCTCTCGGGCCGGGTGTGGGAGACGTAGATACGCGTCGGCACCCCGGGCGGGTAGCAGCGCTCCACGACGTCGGGCGGGGCGGCGTGGCCGCGCTCGGCCGAGCTGCGCGGCGCCCGGAAGCGTCCGGGCTCGAGCATCGCCACCACTGCATGCTCGATCTCCCGGTCCGCCAGACGCTCGGAGGCGCGAAGGGCCTGTACGAGTTGGTAACCGCCCACCGCGGTGAGGAGGAGTCGAGCCCGCTCGGGTCGGAAGCCTGCCCACGTCAGCGGCGCGGCGCCATCGCGCACGAGTGCACGCGCCTCGTCGGCGGTGAAGAGATCGGGAAGGGTCGAACCCTTGGGCACGACCAGTGTCCAGATCTGACCGCGCGTCTGGTATGCGGCCTCGACGGCGGCGGCGGCCGTATTGTGATCGGGTGGGAACAGCACCCGCGACACGTGCGAGGGCTCGGCCAGCATGGCCTCGGCCATCGCCGTGTCCTGGTGCGACTGCTCGTTCTTAGCGTTCTCCCAGGTATGCGAGGTGAGCACGAGCGGAATCGACAGCCAGCCCGGTGGCCGTCCGGCCCGGCCGAGATGATCGGCGAAGATAATCTCTTGCCGCACGGCGCCGTGCATCTTGGCGCCGAAGGCCTCGTAGGTGACGATCATGTTGATCCCGCCCTTGTTGGCAAGCGCGGCGCACGCCACCGTTTCCTCGTTAAGCGCGGTGACGACAGCGCCGTCCACCGCCTCCGGGATGCCCGCCTCCGGCGCCGTCACGCGGAACTTCAGGGCCTCGAGCGTGCGCTGCATCCGGTTGGAGCGCATCTCGTCGGGGTTGCCGACGCGCGGTCGCAGGTGTGGGTTGCCTTGCACGATCGCCAGGAAGCCGTCGTCGACGGCCATCATCGGCGAGGCGTGCGTCCACGAGCGTCGGTCGGCCCGGTCGGCCGGCACCGGCCGCCACGTCGGCTCCGGCACTCGGGGCAGTGCCGGCTCGCGGTTGGCGAGTGCGGTATCGCGCTCGCGCGGGCGCGCCGCCGCATGATGGTGCTGCAGCACGACTGCCGCCGCGCTCAGCTCGTCGGGCGCCACCCACAAACGGCGGGCCGAGGTGTTGAACCGCCGAGCCGCCGTCGCGTCGGTATGCGGGTTGGCACCGAGCGGTAGGTTGTGGGCGAGGTTGGTCCCGGCCCCGTAGAACCCGGCGCCCTTGGGCGCCACCGCGACGCCGTAGGGCAGGTGCACGGGGTACCGCCGTCGGCCCTCGCCGACCGCGCGCGCCGCCGCCTCCAGCCGCCGCTCGATCTCCCAGATCGCCCACGCGAACGCCGCCGGGTCGCGGCCGTCGAACACGATCGGATCGAACCCGTTGAGCCTTAGGTGCCTGGTGAACCAGCTGACGCCGCCCTCCTGCGACATCGTTGTGCGCTGGTCGATGCGGCGCCCGTTGGCGATCATGATCGGCGCCACCAGCCCGCTATCGCGGGCGCGCCACCAGCGCGGCGCCCAGTCGCTGCCGCGCTGCTCCTCGAAAGCGCCATCGGAGAGGAAGGCCACCAGCCGCTCGCCCGGCAGCGGCATGTGTACGTACGAGAGCTCGGCGAAGCCGAGGTAGCCGCCCTCGGCGATCCCGCCCGCGGTGTGTGCGTTGACGTGGCTCCCGAGGGGCGAATCTTGATCGCCGTGATCGTCAAGCCGATAGGAATAGAAGTCCCGCACGTAGCGGGTGAGCCCGGCGTCACTGATGTCGTAGCGCTCGGCGTGAGGAGGCCGCAAGTTGTCGAGCAGCAGGTTGACTGAATCGATGGCAGCCACGCAATGACCCTGGCCCATGAGCCAGGCGCGCGTGAATCCGCTCAGCGCGTTGACGGCCATGTAGCCGGCGTAGGCGGGCACCATGTTGAGACTGCCACCGGTGTGGCCTTCCGGCACCGTCTTGAAGTCGTCCGCCTTGAGTGCGCGGCCGTCGAGATAGACGTTGCGGGCGTAGGTCTCGTGGACCACGAGCCACATGGCCGCGCTGGCAATGCGGTCGGCGGCGTGCAGGATCTCCCACACTGATGGCCCGCGGCCGCCCTCGGCGCGCTCGCCCAGCGCGGTGACCATCTCGGTCACGCGCCGGCGCGTGAGCGGCGTATGGCGGATGACGCCGTAGCCGGCGGCCCACGCGTGGCGCGGCAGAGTGGCGGGCGAAGCCCCGACGGCACTCATGGATGACTCCGTTCCCTTACGGCCGTCGCTCATGCGTTCCTCGTCGCCAGCTTCGTCGGGAGAGTACATTCCAGATGCTCAGGAGTGTATGCCCGACCCTGGAGGATCGGGAGCCGGCGGTCGATTTGCGGGCACGGCCCCCGGGTCGGAGCCCTCGCCGATGATCTCTCGCACCAGCTGCAACAGATCACGCGCGGAGAAGGGCTTGGCGAGGAAGCCGGCGGCGCCCTCGTCCAGCGCGAGCCGTCGCGTCGCCCCTGATCCGTAGCCGGTGACCACGATGACCGGTGTGTTGACGGCCAGCGCTGCTCGGAGGACATCGACGCCGTCGCCGTCGGGTAGCTGGCGATCGACGATGGCCAGCACTGGCCGGGGCTGACGAGCGAGCATGGTCAGTGCCGCCTCGCGGCTGCCAGCGATGGTCACGTTCCATCCGCGACGGTTCAGCAGTCGCTCGCAGGTCGCGGCCAGGTCCCGCTCGTCGTCGACGACGAGGATCATTCCAGTCATGCGGCGTGGCTCGACCCCGCCATCGCCCGGACGAAGTCCGACTCCGTGATGATGCCCACCAGGCGCCCCTCCTCGACTACAGGAAGCGCCCCGATCTTGTGGTCCATCATGATCCGGGCGGCCTCGGCGATTGGCCGGTCGGGATCCACGACGATGACCGACGTCGTCATGACACCGCCCACGGTGACCCCCGGCAGCAGGTAGTTGATCTCCCACACCGACAGGCTCGTGGCCGGTGACGGCAGGTTGAGCCGGACGTCGCGATCGGTGACGATGCCGACCACGCGGGCGTCGTCGAGCACGACGAGGTGACGGATCCGCTCTCGGAGCATGCGCTGCCGGGCCTCCAGCATCGGCGTCTCCGGATCGACGGTGATCGGCTTGGCGGTCATGAGGTCGCGCACACGCATGGGATCCTCCTATCGGGTTGCGGCACGAGTGAGCAGGCGGCGAGCGAAGGCAACGAGATCCTCAGCAGCCGTCCACTCGCTCCGCGTCTCGGTGTCGAGCAGTAGGTCTGGGTTGAACGCGTACTCGTACTCGATGGCCAGATCGGGCGCCGCCGTGGTCACGCCGGCGTGCGGCCCCCAGCGCACCGCCCGCTCGCGGTCCAGGCAGACATGGGAGGGACAGACGAGCTGGACCTCGGCGAAGGCGTCGACGATCTCCCGGGCCAGCGCGCGCCACGCGCGGCGGGGCGCCGTGGCGTCCACCACGACCACGAGGCCGGCGTCGGCGAGCAATTTGGCCGTGTAGGCGAGGGCGCGGTGCGCGATCTCCTCGTCGTGCTCGGCGGCCCAAGGCGCCGTCAGGGCGAGAGGGCGCAGCGCCGCCCATTCGAGAATGGTCGCGGCCACACCCTCGACCGCCAGCCGCTCGGTCATGCGCGAGGCCAGCGTCGTCTTGCCGCTACCGGGCGGACCGGTGAGCCAGAGCACCGCTCCGCCGGGCGCCTCAGGCCGGCGTCCTGCCGCTCCCAGGGACAGCCCGAGCGCCGCGATCCGATCGCCGGCCACCGCGGCGTCCTCGGCGACGGTGTCGACGGTGAGCTCGGGCGCTACTGCGCGCTCGTAGGGCACGTTGACTCCCGGCACGGTGGCGCCCGGCGCGCCGGCGCCGGCATAGATGGCGCGAGGCGCGGCGCCGCCAACGCGTGCTCCTTCGCGGACGCGGGCCACCTCCAGGGGGCAGTCGATCTGCACCTCGGCGAAGCCCTTGATCGATGCGCGGGCGAGGTCGCGCCAGGCGCGCCGGTGGGCGGTGGCGTCGACGATGACCGGCACACCGGCCTCGGTCAGCGAGGCCGCCGCGAACACCAGCGATCGGTAGACGATCTCGCGCTCCGACTCCGAGTACGTCGGGTGTGGCGTGACGACCGCGCGCATCCGGTCCAGCTCGAGGAGCGCGACCGGCGCGCCCGCCTCGGCCAGCCGGGCCGCCGCCGCGCGGGCGATGGTCGACTTGCCGCTGCCCGGCAGGCCGGTGATCCAGATTGCCCAGCTCATCGGGCAACTCCGCATAGCCACGACACGTCAGCCGGATCGAACCGAGTCAGCCGTGTCAGTGAGCCCGCCAGGTGGGCGAGGTCCGAGCGCACCGAACCCGGCAGGTCCGGATACCAGCGCGGATGGGCCAGGACCAACGCGCGGAAGGCGAGGAACGGGGGCAGCGTCTCGAGCAGCTCGTAGTCGCGGCTGGTCTCGATGTACGTGTTCAGGAAGTCGTGGAAGAGGCCTCGCAATGGCTCGGCGACGCCCCGCTCGCCGTGCCGGGCAGCTCTGCGCATGCCGAAGAAGAGATAGTTGATGGCCAGCGCGGCTACGTCATCGGCCGGCTCGCCCCACTCGCCGCGGCTGCGGTCGAGGACACTGAAGTCCGTCCCCTCGCGAAACAGGATGTTCCACGGGTGAAAGTCTCCGTGGGTGCGCGACAGACGGTGGGCGCGATCGCGTAGTCGCCAGCGCCACCGCACCATCGCCGTCTCCATTGCCTCGCACGCCGCCAACGGCAGCACGGGCGAGGGGTGCGGATAGCTGTCGAGGATGCCCATGACGCACTCGCCGTGTCCGACCAGCTCCCGGATGCGCCGAGCGTACAGCGTCGGCTCGTCGCGCTTGGTGGCGTGGGCGCCGGCCAGGAATCGGGCCAGTGCCTGCGTGCGCTGCGTGTCGAGCGGATCGAGCGTGCCGTCCAGCAGCCGGTCCAGGTCGAGCCAGTAGAGATGCCCTTCGGCCTTTTCGACGAGCTGGAAGAAGTCGACGGCGTCGGCCGCCGACACGAGCTCACCCGAGGGACGCAGGAAGCCGACGTCGAGGCTACGGACGTGGCGCGGGAAATCGTTGTAGGCGGCGTGGCCGTACAGCGCCTGCCAGGCCCGGTCGGCCGGATAGTCGTGGCCGAAGCCCTGGGCCGGGCGCGTACGGCTCACGACGAGCCGACGCAGCTGGCCGGCCACTCGGCACTCGATCTCGAACGGCTGGCCGTAACCGAAACCTTTGGGATCGTCGATCACCTCGCCCCCGAGCGAGCGCAGCGCGACCATCTCGACCGGCTCGCCGAACAGGCGGGCCAGGTACTCGTCGAGCCGGGCCGTGTCGAGGGCGAGGGTCATCACGACTCCTCTAGTGCCCGGCAAAGTATTCGAACACCGGCGGCCAGATCAGCGTGGTGGCGAGACCGACGCCGACGAGGAACGCGATCAGCCAGCGTGACAGGGTGAGCTCGCGCGCCCTGAGCGCCGGATGCAGCACCGCCCAGCTCACCAGCCAGCCGACAACCGCCAGCGTCTCCTTACCAGAGTACGGCCCGATCCCCGCCGCGCCGGGCATCCAGAGCCGGCCGACCGAATGGACCCACGTATTGAAGCCCGGGGAGATCGCGGTGAACTGGTTCACCATGGCCAGCGTGAGCATGCCGATCATCGCCGCCATGAGGGCCGCCACGGCTTCGCCGGTCGCCCGCCGTGGCCGGGTCGAGATCGTCGGGACTCCCACGTCACCCGCCACTTTTACTTCCAGGACATCGATGGTCATGGCTGCTTCTCCCTCGCCGGCTATGCCGGCTTCAGCTTGGTGACGGCCGCGCCCAGTCCGAACGCCACGACCAGGTAAAAGAACGACAGGCCGAGAAGGACCGCCACGGTATAGCGCAACCACGGCTGCTCCATGACTTGCCGGCCGTAGCGCCAGAGGACGAAAGCCGCGCACACCGTGAGCGGCAGCGTGAAGAGCGCGCCGAACTCTTTGAACTCGAAGAAGATCTTGTGGACCTCCGGCGAGTTCGCCATGAAATAGGATCGCGGGCTCCCCGGGTCCTTGGCCCGGTAGTAGATGTAGAGCCAGTTGCCGAAGACGATGGCCAGGAAGGATAACGTCGCCATGACGACCGCCAGCAGCTGCAGGTCCGCGAAGGCGCTGATGCGCCCGGTCAGGAGGCGCCAGCCGAGGTAGAGGCCAATCGTGCCCACGAACAGGTACAGGAACGCCGTAAGTCCGTGGATCGCCGCCGGCATGGCGCCGGCGCCGGCGCCGAGCAGGTGCGTGAACGGCCCGGTCATCAGCATGAAACCGAGCGCACTGCCGATCATCAACAGCGCCACCCCCACCAATGACCACGTCGACGCCTCGTGCATCTCGCGAGGTTCATGAAGCAGGCTCATCACCGACCTCCCTCGGCTCCGGCTCGGACCTGAGCGCCGATCGGCACTGCTATCGACCCCTGACGGTTAGGACAGGGCAGGGCGCCGCCGCCGTCACCCGAGCGGCCACGCTGCCGAGAAAGAACCTGGCGACACCGGTGCGGCCGTGCGTCCCGATGACGATCATGTCGGCCCGCTGCCGTTTGGCCGCCCGCACGATCTGCTCGTGCGTCACACCCTCGAGCAGGACGCCCCGCGCCCGCACACGCGCCGTCTTGGCCTTGGCGAGCAGGCGATCCATCTGCTTCTGCGCCCACGCCCGGGCCGACTTGTTCAACTGCTGGTACACGGAAGGGCTCAGCGGCGGCTCGCCGGCTGCGGCCATCGGGATCATCGGCGACAGCACGTGCACGAGCACGAGCTCGCTCCGGTTCTCGCGGGCCTCGGCGAGGCTCCGGGTGAACGCGGGGGTGGACGCTTTCGAGAAGTCAGTGGGGTGAAGCACGCAACGGCTCATCGAACGGATACCTCTCTGGCGGCCTGGGCCACCTGCACCGTGTGAGGTGAGCGGATCATGAAGACCGGCACGGTGGCCCGGCGGAGGACGGCCTCGGCCACCGAGCCGAAAAGGAGACGGCCGACGCCGGTGCGGCCATGCGTCGCCATGGCGATCAGGTCCACGCTGCCCTCTTGCGCGGCGGCCAGGATCTCGTCGGCGGGACGACCGCGCCGGATCGCCCAGGCGGTGTCCACGCCCTGTGAGCGCAGCGCCGCCGAGATGGGAGCCAGGTACTCCTCGGCCTCGCGCCGCCGCGCCTCGACGTCGTCGAGGACGACGGTGCCTTCGGCCGCCTGCGGCGTGATGGGCTCCAGGACATGCAGGAGCATGACGGTCATGTCGAGCGGACCCGCGATCTCCATCAGGAAGCGCAGCACCGCCTCACAGGCCGTCGAGCCGTCGAGCGCGACGAGCACGCGCTTGTAGCTATGCATGGGACATCTCCTTGGCGGAGGAGGCGCCCCTGAGCAGCGTGTCGAGTGGAGCGCCGTCGGGACGGACCACGAGGATCGGCACCGACGTTCCGCGCAGCACGCGTTCGGTGACGCTGCCCATCACCAATCGAGCCACGCCGCTGCGGCCGTGGCTCGACATCACGATGAGATCGGCGGCGCGATATCGCGCCGCCTCCACGATGGCCTCCACGGCAGGCCCGTACCAGGCCGAGACTTCGACGTCGAAGACCCCGGCCGCCATCACCTGAGCGCGCGCTGTCGCCAGATATTCCTGGGCTTCGCGTATCACCTCGGTCTGATCCTCGATCGGATCACCGAGCGGCAGGGTGCGAACTTCGGCGGCCCGTACCAGCACGAGTTTGGCGCCGGCCTCCTGCGCCAGGCCCACGGCGGGCGCCAGCGCCGCCTCGGCAACGGTCGAACCGTCGAGTGGAACGAGGATCGTCTTGAGGTTCATTTGCCGCCCTCCTCCTGATGGTTGGTTGTAGCTGCTCACACTTGAATGTCGAGTAGGGCAACGTCTGTGCCACGCCAACCGGCAAGCAAATACCGCACGTTAGAGACCACGCCCCACGGGCGGGTGGGGCGGCCTCGCCTCGCTGGGACGTGCGGGCCCCAACCAGCCATCGATCCACGAATGCCGCCAGCGTCGGCTCGCCCGCGTCCTCAAACTCGTACGGTACGCGTACGATCGGGATACCTTGTCAGCGGGAACCGTGCGAGATCCACTGGCCTGCCTCGATCTGGGCCGCGCAAGACCGCACCAGCGTGTGGGTCCGATCGAACACCGTCGCGATGTCACCGGTCGAGAACGGCCTGACGTCGATGATCTCAAAGGGCAGGGTGACGCGCGGCGGTGGGGACAACGCCGCAGTGATGTGCGGGTGAGGTCGCCACGCCTCACTCCGGGTAGGTGGCCGGTCGTGGCCAATGGTATGAATCCCGGTGTTTTGACGTGCGGGACGGTGTGGCAGGGCCATTGCTCTCTGTCGCCTCGTGATCCGGTTGCAGGCGCTCGCGCTCGACTACGACGGCACCCTGGCCTCGCACGATCACCTGACCGACCCTACCATCGTCGCGCTTGAACGCGCCCGGCGGGCAGGCCTGCAGCTGATCCTGGTCACCGGGCGGACCTTCTTCGAGCTCACCCGCGTGTGTCGACGGCTCGATCTGTTTGACGTCGTGGTCTCCGAGAACGGCGCGGTCCTGCACTATCCGGCCGACGGCGCCATCCGCGACGAGGGACCGGCGCCGCCGCCGCGACTGATCGCCGCGCTGGACCGCCACGCGATCCCCTTTCAGGTCGGTCGCGTGATCGTGGCCACCGGCCACAGCTACGAGGCGCAGGTGCGCCGGCTCATGGCCGAGCTGGGCGTCGACCTCGAGCTCGTGCGCAACCGGGCGGCGCTCATGCTGCTCCCGCGCGGCGTGTCGAAGGGCACTGGGGTCCGGCAGGCGCTGCAGCGGCTGGGCATTTCCCTCCATGACGTCCTGGCCATCGGCGACGCCGAGAACGACCTTGAGATGTTCGCGACCTGCGGGTTCTCGGCCTGCCCCGGCAACGCGGTCGCCGAGGTGGCACAGGCCGCCGACTGGGTGTTCGCCGGAGAGGGCGGCGAGGCGATCGCCCATGCCATCGAGGGGCCCATCCTCACCGGTGCTCTCTCGACGCCGCGCTCGGGCCGTGAGCGGATCACGCTCGGCTGGGCCCGCGCGACCACCGCGCCCGTCACCATCCCCGCCCATGGCGTGAACGTCCTGGTGCACGGTGACTCGCTGTCCGGCAAGTCGTGGCTGGCCGGCGGCCTCGTCGAGCGTCTCGTCGCCGCCCGCTACGCCACGTGCGTAATCGATCCGGAGGGCGACTACCAGTCGCTCGCCAACGTGCGGGGTATCACGTGGTGCGAGATCCACGCCGCCGAGGACTGGGACGCCGCCCTGGCGACGTTCGAGCGCAATCCGGCTGGCAGCGTGGTCGCCGACCTGTCGGCACTGCCGGCCGACCGGCAGCTCGATCTCGTGCGCCATGGGCTCACCGTCCTGCGGCGGCTGCGCGCGCTGCGCGGGCTGCCGCACTGGATCGTACTCGACGAGGCTCACTATGCGCTGCATCTGGCGGGCGTGCCCGACGACGCCGCGGCTCTCGACGCCAAGGGGTTCTGCCTGGTCACCTATCGGCCGAGCGGCCTGCGGTCGTCTGTGCTCGAGGCCATCGACCTGTTCGTGTTCGGACGCACAACGACGGCCGACGAGCTTGCGTTTCTCCGGACGCTCCTGGAGCGACGCGGGTGGTGCGGCCCGAGCGTGCTGGATGGCTTGCCGGAGCTCACGCCACCGGACTATCTGCTGGCGACCAGCGACGGCGGTGTCGTCTTCGTGGCGCCGCCGCGTGCGACCCGCCACGTCCGGCATCTCGGCAAGTATGCCGATCATCCAGTGGCGCCGGCGGAGGCGTTCCAGTTCCGGCGCCGCAATGGTCGACTGGCGGCCGAGGCCCACACGTTGCGTTCGTTCCTGGCCGGCTTGCGAGAGGTCGACGACGACGTGCTCATGCACCACGCCGCGCGCGGCGATTTCTCCCGCTGGGTCGCCGACGTGTTTCTCGATCGGGAGCTCGCCAGCCAGCTCCGCAAGGCCGAGCGACGGTCGGCGAGCGAGGGCGTCGTGTTGCTGCGGGCGACCCTGACCGGTCTGGTGTCGGGGTTGATCGAGTCATGAAGGACGGTTGGGGCCGGGCGCCGGGCCCCGTCGGGGTCCGGCGCTTCCTCGAGGGCCCGCAACCGCGGCGTTCGGAACTCTGGCGCGCGCTGGGCATCTTTACCGAGTTCATCCGCGGCTTCCGCGCGCTGCACTTCGTGGGCCCTGCGTGACCGTGTTCGGATCGGCGCGGTTCAAGGAAGACCATCCGTACTATGCGATGGCGCGCGAGATCGGGCGCGGCCTCGCCGGGCTCGGCTTCACGGTGGTGACCGGGGGCGGGCCCGGCATCATGGAGGGGGCCAACCGCGGCGCCCGCGAGTCCCGAGGCCGCTCGATCGGCTGTAATATCAGGCTCCCGGTGGAGCAGAAGCCCACGCGTACCTCGACCGCTGGATCACGTTCCGCCTCGTACGGAAGGTCATGCTGGTGAAATACTCGTACGCCTTCGTGGCGCTGCCCGGCGGCTTCGGGACGCTCGACGAGATCTTCGAGACCACCACGCTGATCCAGACGGGCAAGATCCAAAACTTCCCGATCGTGCTGGTCGGGCCGACTTCTGGCGTCCGCTCACCGATTTCCTGCATGGGCCGCTCGAGCGCATGGGGCTGATCGATCCCAGGGATTCCGACCGGGTCATCGTCACCGACTCCGCGGCCCAGGCGGTGGAGGCGGTGCGCGACATCGCCATCCCCGGCTTCGGCCTGCGCTATCGGGTCCCGCGCCGCCGGTGGCTGCTGAACGAGTGACGGACAGGCGGCCGGCCCCGGCCTCGCTCCACCGCGTGCTCGGCCTGACGGAAGTCACCGCCGGCGGCGTGGGGATCATCATCGGTGCCGGGATCTACGTCCTCCTGGGAGCCGCGACGGCCCACGCCGGCCCCCTCGTGTGGCTGGCGTTTCTCCTGGCCGCGGGGTTGAGCCTGTTGACCGGCCTCAGCTATGCCGAGCTGAGCTCGATGTTCCCGAGTTCCGCCGGCGAATACGAGTACACGCGGCACGCGCTGCCGGAATGGGTCGCGTTCGTCGTGGGCTGGACGATGATCGTGGGGCTCGTCGTGGCGGCCGCCACCGTGTCCATCGGCTTCGCGCGCTACGTCGGCTACTTCCTCGACATCGACACCCGGGTGGTGGCGCTCGGTCTGTTGACCGTGGTGTCGGCGATCGCCATGGCCGGAATCAAGCAGTCGGCCCGGCTTACCGTCGGGCTGAGCGCCGTCCAGGTCGGCGGTCTCGTCCTCGTCGTACTGATCGGGCTGCCGCACGTGGGTGACGTGGATCTCCTGACCGGGGCCGGGGCCGGCGGCGTGCTCGGGGCAGCGGCGCTGGTGTTCTTCGCCTTCATCGGCTTCGACGAGGTGATCACGCTCTCCGAGGAGACCCGCGATCCGACGCGAACGGTTCCGCGCGCACTGCTGCTCGCGCTCGGGCTCTCGGCCACCCTCTACGTCGCCGTGGCCGTCGCCGCCGTGAGCGTGCTCGGCCCCGCCGCCCTGGCGGCCTCGCCGCGTCCGCTCGCCGACGTCATGGCCCACGTGCTCGGCAGCCGGGGCGCGACCGTGGTGGCCGCGATCGCCATCGTGACGACGACCAACACCACGCTGCTGGCCCTCACCGCGGCCTCTCGCGTGCTCTACGGCATGGCCAGGGCCGGTGCCATGCCAGGTCGCTTCGCCGAGGTCCACGCGCGCCGGGGGACGCCGGGGCGCGCTTCGTGGCGGTGGCGCTGGTCGCCGCCGCCTTCGCCGCGCTCGGTGATTTTGCCGTGATCGCGGCCGTCACCGACTTCGCCGTGTACGTCGTGTTCCTGGCGGTCAACGCCACCGTGATCGTGCTCCGGCGCACACGGCCCGAGATCCCGCGTCCGTTCGCCGTTTCCGGAACGGTCGGCGGCGTTCCGGTGGTGCCCGTCCTCGCACTCGGATCGGTGGCGCTCATGATGACCCAGCTGGAGCCGCTCGCCATCGCGCTGGGGACGGCCCTCGGTGCTGCCGGCCTGGTGGCGGGGTGGCTGTTGCGCTCGCGCCGCTGATCTTGGACCGCTCGCGGTCCCCGCCTAGTTCGCCGGTCGCATCCGCTCCGCGTATTTCATCATGATGTCGCCCATCGCCTTCATCATCTCCCCGCGCATCGCCATCATCTCGGCCTGTTGCTTGGGATCGCCGCTCATCATCGGCATGATGCCCAGGGGGCCCGACGTTGCCTTGCCCACGGATTCGCGGACTTGTTGAACAGGATCGGAGTGTCGGCGTGGGGAAGAGCCGTCTCACTGGGACAGCGTCACCCCAGCGGCACTGGGGCGGCTACCTGTAGGTGGCGTCGTCGATGATGACCCGGAAGAACTCGCCCTCCGATTCGAAGCGGTCGGTGCCGATGTGCCAGCCGACACGCAGGCGCGTCGGGATCGTATACCCGGCGAAGCGGGCTTCGTCCTCCACGAGAGCGCCGAACGGCAGCAAGCGAAACCGCCTGCCGTCGGGATTGCCCCAGCGCTCCAGCGCCAACCGCCGAAGCTGGCCGCTGGCCGTGACCGTCAAGTCGATCGTCGCCGTCTGGCCCGGCACCGCCAGCTGCGCCCGTGCGCGCGCGGAGTCGAGCGCCGTCCACGTCACATCGTCGGCAGCGAGCATGGACGGCAGCCAGACGGATTCGGCCGCCAGGCGGCCCGCGGCCGACCGCGCGATGTCGGGGCCATCGGCACGAAGCAGGGGAAGGCGGCCGAATAGCCTCCAATGCATCCGACCTTCGCCGTCGACCAGGAGATCCGATCCGCGAACGGGGAGCCCCCACATCCGGACGATTGCCTGCCAGACCATGCCGCGGTTCCGGTGGATCACCTCCTCGGCGCGGAATGGCCACCAGCGCCCCAGCTTGATCTCTCCGTGCATGCGCAGCCGGACGCCCGTGGCCAGCGCCGTGCCAGGGCCGATGGCATGCTCGACGTAGCGTCGCGCGGCCTCGGGAAGACTGGCGAGTCGCGCGGGTGCCAGCGAGCGATCGGTCCGCGTCGTGGATTCCCACAGCGCCTCGAGCGGGTTAAGATCCGGCGGCATGCCCGCCACCCTCGAATTCCTCGGCGCCGCTGGAACCGTCACCGGCTCCAAGTTCCTCCTCGAGGTCGGCGGGCGCCGGGTGCTGATCGACTGCGGCCTCTATCAGGGGCTCAAGGAGCTGCGCCAGCGCAACTGGCAAGTCCTGCCGGTCGAGCCGCGCTCGATCGACCACGTCGTGCTGACCCACGCGCACATCGATCACAGCGGCTATCTGCCGCGGCTGTGCCGGGACGGCTTCCGGGGAGCGGTGCACGCCACCCCGGGCACCGTTGATCTGCTGAAGATCCTGCTCCCGGACTCCGGGCGCCTGCAGGAAGAGGACGCCGAGTACCACAACCGTCGCCGGACCTCCCGGCACGTGCCGGCACTGCCGCTGTACACCGAGGAGGACGCGATGCGAGCGGCCGCCCAGGTCGGCGGCATCCCGTACGGCGAGCGGCTGGTCCTGGCCGATGCCATCTCCGTCACGTTGGCCCGGGCCGGTCACATCCTCGGCTCGGCCACGGTCAGCGTCGATGTCACGACCGAGGTAGGCGGTCGGCGGATCGTGTTCTCCGGTGACGTGGGACGCTACGATGCGCCCATCCTGCCCGACCCAGCGCCGATCGGGGACGCCGACTACATCGTCGTCGAGTCCACCTACGGCGATCGCCGGCACGACCCCCTCCCGGTGCTCGATCAGCTGGAGCGGGTCATGACGGCCGCGCTCGGGCGCGGCGGCGCCATCATCGCGCCCGCGTTCGCGGTGGGACGCACCCAGGAGCTCATGTACCACCTGGCCCTGCTGTGGCGCGCGGGCCGGCTGCCCCGCCTGCCGAGCTACCTGGACAGCCCGATGGCCATCGACGCCACCGAGATCTATCGTGCCCACCCCGAGGACTTCGATGACGACATGCGGACGCTGCTGGCGAGCGGCCGCTCGCCCCTCGAGTGGGGACAGTTCCGCATCGCACGCACGGCCGCGGAGTCTCGCGCGATCAATGCCGTGCCGGGGTCCGTGCTGATCGTGTCCGCCAGCGGCATGGCGACCGGCGGCCGCGTTCTGCATCATCTCCGGCAACGGCTTCCCGATGCCCGCTCGACCGTGCTTCTCGTGGGCTACCAGGCAGTCGGCACTCGCGGCCGCGCGCTCGAGGAAGGCGCGCACGCCGTCAGGATCTTTGGCGAGGACGTGCCGGTGCGGGCCCGCGTCGAGACGGTGCCCCGCCTGTCGGCCCACGCCGATGCCGATGGCCTGCTCCGCTGGCTCCGCACGGCGAGCCGTCCGCCCCGTCGGCTGTTCGTCGTGCACGGCGAGCCGGAGCCGGCCGCCGCCTTCGCCCGCCGCGTCGTCAACGAGCTCGGCTGGCACGTCGGCGTGCCCGCCTATCGGGATCGCGCTACGATCGCGTGAACCGCGGCGACCGCGCCACCGCCAGCAGACAGCCCTTACGGCAGAGCGCGACGCCCGACGTGCCGAGGACCGAGCAGCAGGTGACGTCGACGAAGCGGCGCGTCCACTCGTCCCGCGCGAGCTCGGCGGTGGCCCGCTGGCGGATCAGGGGACAGTCGACCCCGGCGGTGATGGCCTGCATCGCGCGTGGAAACAAGCGCAGCACGCCCAGGACGAGCAGGATCGCCGTCGCGGCGATCGCGAGGGCGAGCAGCGTGCCTTCGAGGGTTGTCAGCGAGTACATGGCCTCTCCTCCTCCTGCGCTCAGCGCGCCGCTTCGGCCTGGGCCTGGCAGCTCGCACACCGGCGCGCCGCCGGCGCCGCCCGCAGGCGAACCAGCGGGATCGTGTCGTGACAGCTCTCGCACACCCCGAACACGCCCGTCTCGAGCCGGCGCTGCGCCGCGTCGATCTCGTCCAGCTCGTGCCGCTCGCGACCCTCGAGCCGCGACAGCAGATCGCCGATGACGCCGGTCATCGCACCCTCGGTGAACTCGCTCGGCTGCTGGGCTTCGAGCGTGGCCAGCTCCTCGTCGGTTGTGGCCACGGTGCGGGCCATGCCCCAGCGCATCGCCGCCAGGCGTTGCCGGAACTCCGCGGTCACCCGCGGCCGTCGCCTGCGTATCGACGTCGTCATGTCATCGCTCCTCCCGCCGGGGGCCGCTTCGAGGCGCCCGAGCCGTCCCGATCCTTGTGCAGGGCCGGTGCCATCCCGAATATCCAGGAATTCAACGTCTTACGTGATAGGCCAAGCAGTCTGAGTGGTGCGGAGACGCCCCGACGGGGCACGAGCGCCACGCAGCCAGCGCTCTCGGCCGTCGCTCATGCTCGCGATGATGGTCGGGGGGCAGCGGATCTTCCGCGCCGCAGAAGATTCGGTGGTCACGAGGTGGCGGTTATCGCGGCGGGCGGCCCGCGCGTGCCTCACTGTGGCGTTGACACCCCCATCGTCACGGGTCGCGGTGCGTCGCAACTATCTGATTGCGCCACTTATGGGCTTGGTATGGGTGCTGCACTAGAGCTCGCCGCCGACTGCGCATACCGAAGAGCGACGCGTCGGTCGAAAGGCGACACTGTGATGACCAACGTCTTCGCCCGGATCATGTTCGTCCTCGCCCTGGCCAGTCCCAGTGTTGGAGTGGCGGCTGACGCCAGGCCCGCCGCTCCGGGGCACGAACACATGGCGCAGGCCGCCAAACCCGCGCGGCCGGCTCCAGCGCCAAAACTCTCGAGGAAGAGTCCGGCAGCGGAATACACCCCGAACGTTCGATATCGTCTCCGCACCGAGCTCGCCGAGGGGAAGATGGCCTTCGTCGGACTCGGCGGCGACATCGAGGGCGTGGTCAACCCGACGCTGCGCGTGAACGACGGCGACGTCGTGCAGGTCAGCCTCATCAACAACGACGGCATCGAGCATGACGTCGTCTTCCCCGAGTTCAATGCGGGGACTGACCGCGTGAATCGCAAGGGAGCGAGCAGCGTCACGGTGTTTCGCGCCGACAAGTCGGGCGAGTTTCTGTACTTCTGCTCGCTGCCCGGCCACCGGCAGGCCGGTATGGAAGGCAAGCTCGTCGTCGGTGGTGCACGAGGCCCGGCGGTGACGCTGCCACCGTCGACCAGCATCGTGCGGGCGGCGTCCGATCTACCTGGGCCACTGCCGCCGGGGCCAGCGCGGACGCTCACTATTGATCTGGAGGCGGTCGAATTGGTCGGCAGGCTCGCGAACGAGACGACGTACAACTACTGGACGTTCAACGGCAAGGTGCCGGGCCCGTTTCTTCGCGTACGCGTGGGTGACACCGTCGACCTCAACTTCAAGAATCGCGCTGATAGCCGCATGATCCACTCCATCGACCTCCACGCGGTCACCGGGCCGGGCGGCGGCGCCGTCATGACCCAGGCGCCTCCTGGCGAGACGAAGTCGTTTCGCTTCAAGGCCCTCAATCCCGGACTGTATGTCTATCACTGCGCGACACCGATGGTCGCGAATCACATCTCGAGTGGGATGTACGGACTGATCCTCGTGGAGCCGACCGAGGGGCTGCCCAGGGTGGACCACGAGTTCTACGTCATGCAGGGCGAGCTCTACACCGACCGCCCGTACGGCCAGCGCGGACACGACGAATTCAGCGTGGAGAAGCTCCTCGCGGAGCGGGCGGAGTACTTCGTATTCAATGGAGCGGTGGGCGCGCTGACGTCGGAGTACCCGATGAAGGCCAAGGTCGGAGAGACGGTTCGCATCTTCTTCGGTGTGGGCGGCCCGAATGCGACGTCGTCGTTCCACGTCATTGGGGAGATCTTCGATCGCGTGTACAACCAGGGGGCCATGGGCTCTCCGGTGTCGACGAACGTCCAGACGACCACCGTGGCTCCCGGGGGCGCCACCATGGTCGAGTTCAAGCTCGAGGTTCCCGGGCGCTACATCCTCGTGGACCATGCGCTCTCACGGCTGGAGCGCGGGCTGGCGGGCTTCTTGACCGTCGAGGGGGAAGAGAACCCCGTGATCTTCCGCGGCGCCGGCGCTCCGAACATGAGCGGGCACTAGGAGTGCGAATCGCATGACCTCTGATCGCGACATCGAAGGCGTCATGGCGCAGAGCGCGCTCGTGCAGTACCAGCCCGACGCCGTGGTCAGCCGCACGGTCCTAAAGAGCGGCGGGGGCAGCGTCACCGCCTTCGCGTTCGATGGCGGGCAAGAGCTGAGCGAGCATACGAGTCCGCTCGAAGCGCTCGTGCTGATCGTCGAGGGGGAGGCGGAGATCAGCCTCGCCGGCACATTGTTCCGGGTGAGCGCTGGACAACTCCTGCGGCTTCCCGGCGGCCAACCTCACGCCGTGAAGGCGCTCACGCGGCTGAAGATGATTCTCGTCATGATCCGAGCCTAGGCCGAGCAGCAGGCTCGCTCCGCGCGCCTGCTATATGGAGGGAGCATCGATATGGACCGATTCGAGCGCATCGCGCGGATCGTCGCCGTGGTGGTCGGCGCACTCATGCTGGCGTTCGTCTCGCCGACGCGGTGGTGGTTGCTGCTCGGGCTGGCACCGCTCGCGATGGGGCTGTCCGGCTGGTGAGTCGATCACCAAGGCGTTGCGGGCTGCAACGCACAGGGGGCCTCGACATGGCCCCACCCGGTCCTGACGCGTACGGGTCAGCGATTCGACGGCGCCGCGGCGGCCGGCATTCGGACGCGCGACCACATGTTGAAGACGAAGAGGGCCGCGCCGATGAGTTGCCCCAGGCCCGCCGCGGCGATGACGAGCCGAAGACCTGGTGAAGCCAGAAACGACGCCGTGAGCTCCGCGACCGCTCGCGCCGCGGTCGAGACCGTCATCACCCAGTAGACGGCCTCGGCCAGTCCCACGCGATACCGCCCGGTGTCACGCGCCGGCTTGGGAAACATCCACGTCGCCACGCCCATGACAATCATGAGCATGAATCCGACGAGCAAGAGATGAACGTGGGCCGTGATGATCAGCCGGGCCGGATAGCGACCGATGAGGAACTCCGCAACGATTAGATAGCCCCCGAGCAGCAGGCCTACGATGAGGAAGACGAGGCTCGTCTTGATATAGCGGCGGACCAGCGGCGCCACGCGCTTACCGTAGCATCCTGACGCGGTGCTGCGCCTCCCGTCTCGTGCGCACGGGGCATGGATGCCCCGCCGGGGCTCGCGCGCCGCAGTGGGGCGCAGTCGCCCGGCGTCGCTGCGCCTCACCCTAGCCAAACCCCTGTAGGTATTGCGGTGTGGCTTAGCAGCCCGCTTGCTCTCCGGCACCGGGCAAGAGCTTGCGACCCGGCGAGTCCGCCGGGCGATGAGCTTCCGCCGATTCTCGATCTTCTGAGATCGAGATCGATCGCTCAGCGTCTCAGCGGGCCGAGCGAGGCGGCACAGCTGCCGCCGCCCGCGCCGGGCTCGGCGGGCGTGGCCGCTCCAATGGCAGCGGCGCAGGTTCCAGCTTCCTCCGGCCCACGACGGTTGTAGCGCAGCTTCCCCAGCAGCATCGCCATGCCGCACCGGTCGGTGATTCCGGCATAGACGAGCCCGGCGCCCACGAACGCCGGCAGCAGGCCGAACCACGGACTGACCGCGACCCCAAGCACGCCGCCCGTACACGCCAGCGCCCCGGCGGCGATCCGGACCTGACGCTCCAGGCTCAGGTGAGCCTGGCCCTCGACGACGGGATGGCCCGTGTCCTGCCAGGCAGTAATCCCGCCCTCGAGAACGCGCGTGCGAAGGCCGCTCAGCCCCGCCACCGCCACGCGGGCGCGGGCGCCCGTGCGACAGACGAGCACGATCTCGCGATCTCGTGGCAGCTCGCCACGCCGCCGGGCGATCTCGTCCAGGGGTAGCGACACGCTCGGCTCCAGATGCACCGCGCGGTATTCCGCCGGCAGGCGCACGTCCACCACGAGTGGCGCGCCCGCCCCGCCGAGCACGCCGGCCAGCTCGGCGACCGTGATCCGTGAGGTCGGCCGGACGCCGCGAACGTTGGCGGCCACGATCGTGTCCATGTTGGGGGGCTTCGCCTGCTGGCCGGCGCGCAGCGCTGCGACGAATCGGTCGCGGTCCGTGAGGCCCAGCAGAGGATTCGTCGCCCGCTCCTTGGCCAGGGTCGAGCTCGTGCGCCCGGCGTAATCATGACCCGGATAGACGACGAGGTCGCCCGGCAAGTCGGCGAAGCGCCGGTGCAGTGTCTCGTAGAGCGCGTCCGGACTGCCGTTCTGAAAGTCCGTTCGGCCCGCGCCCCCGATGAGCAGCGCATCGCCGGTGATGAGTGCGCCGTCCACGAGCAGGCTCACGGAATCGTCGGTGTGACCCGGGCTCGCCAGCACCGTGATCTCGTGGCCGCCGAGCGCCACGCGATCGCCGTCCCGAAGCCGACGCGTCGCGACCTCGGACGTCGCCTGGGCCGAGAGCATCACGTCAGCCCCCGTGCGGGCATGGAGCTCGGCCGCCCCCGACAGATGATCGGCATGGGTATGGGTCTCGAGGACGAGGCGCAACCGCAGCTGGCGCTGCTCGAGCTCACGCAGGTAATCCCCGACCCGGTCTGCTCGCGGGTCCACCAGGGCGGCCTCGCGCGTGTCGGCATCCGCGATGAGGTAGGCGAGGCAGTTCTCCGTGCGCATCTGGTGCACGACGAGAGCGCGCGTCGTCGATTCCATCACGTCCTTCTCCTTTGTGTCGCGCCGGTCGGACCGGGACCCAACGGTCAGCGCTTCTTGACCTTCGGCTTGGTCACGCCCCATCGCACCCGCGGGCCGTCGGCGGCTTGCATGAGCATGGTGTCCTTCCGCACCGCGACGTGGGCGGTCTTCTCGCGGCGCCGCACCCGCGGCGTGGCGGGACTCTCCTGCGGCGGCCGGCCCGCCTTCGGCGAGCGGCGGGCGAGGATGGTCTTCGTTCGTCGCGGGCGTCGTGTGCGGACAACCGTGCGGGTCGGATGGTGTCGGCTCATCGTCGAGCTCCTCGTCGATTCACCACAGATACGTGTCGGGGTCGGCGCCCTTGATGCACGGCAGCGTCGCGGCCAGCGCCTTGAGCACGTCGTGCTCGGTGACGATCCCCACCAGTCGCGTGCCCTCGACGACAGGCAGGCTCCCGATGCGCGCGTTGGCCATGACGGCCGCCGCCTGCGCCAATGGCGCCTGCGGAGGAATGGTCTGGGCCCGCCAGGTCATCACGTGACTGACCCGCACGTCGTTGAGGGTGGCGCTGAGCGCCCGCAACCGCCCCTCCTGCTCGGGCGGCAGGTGCTCCGCGAGGGCGGAGCCGAACATGGCACTGCGCAGGTCGCGGTCGGTGACGATGCCGATCAGCCGCCCCTCGGAGTCCACGACGGGCAGGTGGCGCAGGCCACGCTCGCGCATCACCGACACCGCGGTCTCCACCGGCGCCTCGGGGTCGATCGTCATCGGCTTCGCCGTCATCACGTCTCGCACCTGCATCGCTGCACTCCTTGTCTGTCGCGAGCGAGTCGCACGCGCGCCGGCGGAGCGGCGCGCGTGAGCCGGCATCGATGCTACTCGGCCTTGACGGGGATCGTCGTGCCCTTGGCGCCCGGCGCTTTGGGCAGCGTGATGGTGATCACGCCGTTCTTGAACGTCGCCGTGACCTTGCTGCCGTCCGCCGGCGCAGGCAGCCGCACGCTCCGCATGAAGGAGCCCCACGACCGCTCCACGCGGTGCTGGCGCTCGTCTCTCTCTTCTTTCTTCTGCTCCTTCTCGCCCTTGATGGTCAGCACGTCGCCCTCGAGCGAGACCGCGATGTCCTTGGCCTCCATGCCGGGCAGCTCCGCCTTCACGGTGACGGCATCCTTCCCCTCGATCACGTCGAGCGCCGGGCTCCACGCGCCCATCGCGGGCAGCTCGGCCCACGGGGCCTCGAAGAATCGTTCGAACAGCCGGTCCACCTCGTGCTTGAGCCCGGTCCCGGTCCACGGACTGAGTGCGCGCATCGTCGTCCTCCCTTCTAGCTGGGGTTGCGTTCATCGATCCTCACGTCGCCCAACAAAGTGCAAGGCGATTGCCACGCCGAAACACTGAGAAGTCGCGACCTTGGCTACGAGGGGCGCGTTCGCGCGGGGCGACGTCGCCCCGGTACGGGCAGTGTCGCCTCACGCCGACGACACAATTCAGGGTGAGACCCGCTCGTCCGGAGGACGCTGCCGACCGGCCGGGAGCTCGATGGCCCGCCCGTCGTCGGTTCGTCCCGTCAGGGGCGGCACGTACACCTCGTGGTTGGAGAGCCGCTGTTCCCAGTGACCGGGGACGAGAAGAGCCGCGCGGCGAGGGGTGGAGTCGCCCTGCACAGTCAGTGACTGGTGCACCCATGCCCCAGAGAGGCGCGGCTGCCCCAATCAAGAAGATAGTCCCCGTCGGCCTAGAGGCCGAATTCGTGGAATTCTTTCGTGGCACCTCCGTTGCCTGAGAGTAATTCCGTCGCGCGACGTACGCATTCGGTAGAGCGGGCCGGAGAAGTGGAGGCGGGCAGCGGCGGAGCGCTCCATTGAAGAGGTCGCCGCTGCTCGCCGTCGTGGAGGGGCATGACATTGGCCACGGACACCGAGATCCAGAAGTTCGTGCAACGGCACCACGGCTTCATCCCGAAGACGGGGTGGATCGCTCACGTCAAGGAGGTGCACGGCATCCCGACGCTGCGGGGGGCGAGCCGGACGCGTCGCGGTCGTGACGTCGAGCCGTGCCCGCCCGAAAAGCGTGAGGCCATCGAAGAGGCCCTCCGGCATTTCGGCATGATTTGAGGGTCGGCCCCTTCACACTTTCCAGGTCATTATCCGGATGCTATCCGAGTATCGAGAAAACGAGCGGGCGGTGATACCCGGCGGCACGTAGTCGGACAATCCCGGCCGATGTGCAGACGTTTGGCGTCCCGCGCTGTGGTTGTGGCCAGCCCGCGTGTTTCGGACGCCGTGTCCTACGAGATCACACGGAGCGTCTTCGTTACGGGAAGAACGCTTCGGCGTGCACAGGAAGGCCGAGAGGGTAGACCAACCCCCGTGCATCGGCCGCGGCCCCGGTCACCGCGGTCAGATGTGGCCCCGGAAAGACCGTCACGACCGTCGTGGACAACGCCGAATTCCCGAAGTCGTACGCGTACCATCCGGCGCGCTCCCAGCGGACCGGCCAGGGCGGCGCCGTCATCGCCGGTGCTTGATCGCCTCCAGGAGGGCGACGGGCCAGACGACGGCGGCGGCCACGACGAGCCAGTCGCCGGCCGCCAGGGGCACGGTGCCGAGCAGCCGTGCCAGCGGTGACCACGATACGGCGCACCACTGCACGGCGACCAGCGCAGCCAGCGCCACCCACACCAAGTGATTGGGCGGAAGCCGCCACCAGTGCCGACGGGTGGAGCGGCAGTGTAGGGCCTGCAGAGGATGGACGAGGACGAGCGCGACGAAGGCCACGGTGTTCGCGCGCAGCCCCGGACCTGTCTGGAGCACCACCCAGGCATAGGCGCTCAGGACGCCGGTGGCGAGGCAGGCGCCCTCGATGAGGATCCAGAGGCCGCGCGACCAGGTGACGAGCGGCAGGCGCGGATCACGGGGCGGCCGCTGCATCACGTCGGGCTCGGCCGGCTCCCGCACCAGCGCCATGGCGGGCAGGATGTCAGTCACGAGATTCACCCACAGGATCTGCAGGGGCGCCAGCGGGCTGGGCCAGCCGGCCACGATCGCCGCGAAGACGACGAGGATCTCCGACAGGTTACAGGAGAAGAGGAAGTGGATGACCTTGCGGAGGTTGCCGTAGATGACGCGGCCCTCCCGCACCGCCCCGACGATGGTGGCGAAGTTGTCGTCGACGAGCACGATGTCCGCCGCGGCCCTGGCCACGTCGGTGCCGTGCCGTCCCATTGCGATGCCGATGTCGGCGCGTGCCAGGGCCGGCGCGTCGTTGACGCCATCACCGGTCATTGCGACGATCTCGCCACGGCCCTGCAGCGCGGCCACCAACTCCAGCTTCCCCTCCGGCGTCACGCGGCTGCGAATCGCCTCGGGTGTGAGGCCGAGCTGGCGTCCGACCGCCTCGGCCGTGGAGCGCTGATCGCCGGTTAGCATCGTGATCGCGATGCCGGCCTCCTGGCAGCGGGTGATCGCATCGGCTACGCCGGGTCGCAGCGGATCGACGAACGCAACGAAGCCCAGGAACGTGAGACCCTCGATGCGGTCGCCCGCGGGCCAGCCTTCGGGCCGCCACGCCACGGCCAGGACGCGGAAACCCTGAGCAGCGAGGGCGCCGTTGTCGTCCTCGAGCCGTCGGCGGGCCGCGTCGTCGAGCGCCGCGCGGCCGACGGTCGACAGCCGGTGCGTGGACCGCTCGAGCACGACGCCGGGCGCGCCCTTCACCAGAAGCGCGCGGGCGCCGTCTGACCGCTCGTGGAACGTCGCCATCATGCGACTGGCCGCCGAGAACGGGACCTCGCGCCGCCGCGACCACTCCTGTGCCAACACGCCCGCGTCCAGTCCCGCCTGGAGGGCGGCCACCAGGAGGGCCGTCTCTGTGGGATCTCCGTTCAACCGGAGGTTGGCACCGTCCGCCTGCACCGCGGCATCGTTCACGAGCGCGGCCACCGTGAGGAGCTGCAGGAGCGCGGAATCATCGCGGGGGTCGAGCGGCTGGCCGTGCTCGGTGAACGCACCACGCGGAGATGTGGCGGACCGGTCCAGGGTGATGATCCGGCCGTCGAGCGCGATGCGCACGACCGTCATCCGGTTCTCGGTCATGGTCCCGGTCTTGTCCGCGCAGATCACGGTGGTGGAGCCGAGCGTCTCGACGGCCGGCAGACGCCGGACGAGGGCACCGGCCCGCGCCAACCGCCAGAGCCCGGCGGCCAGCGCCACCGCCACCACCGCCGGCAGGCCCTCGGGAATGGCCGAGACCGCCAGCGTAATGCCGGTCTCGAGCATCAGCCCGACCGGCTGCCCATGGAGGATGCCGGCGACGGTGACGATCGCGCAAGCGCCGAGCGCGACGACGATGAGACGACGCCCCAGGCCCTCCACCTGTCGCTCGAGCGGCGTGGCCCGGTCGCCGGCCAGGGCCACCAGCTGACCGAGGCGCCCGAGCTGCGTGACCACACCCGTCGCCGTCACGATCGCCGCACCGGTGCCGGCGAGCACCGCCGTGCCCAGGTAGACCATGGTCGCGTGCTCGGCCAGGGGAGCGTCAGTCGCAAGAGCCGCGTTCGCGTCCTTGTCGACGGGAAGGCTCTCGCCGGTCAGAGTCGACTCGTCGATGCGCAGCGCGGTGCACCGGGTGAGGCGGGCGTCCGCCGGAACCTGGACGCCCGCCTCCAGCAGGACGACGTCACCGGGCACGAGGGCGGCAGCGGGGACAGTCGTCACCTGACCGTCACGTCGGACCCGGGCCTCGAGGACGACGAGTGCTCGCAGGCGCGCCAGCGAGCGACGTGCGCGCCACTCCGTGAAGAAACCGATGGTGGCATTGAGGAGCAGTGCCGCCAGGATAACGAGGCCTTCCACCACCTCGCCGAGGGCCATCGCAACCCCGGCGGCGGCGAGCAGTAGCAGCACGACGAGGCTCTCGAACTGCGAGACGGCCAATCGCCAGAGCGAGCTGTCGCGCACCTGGCCGACCCGGTTGGGCCCGACGCGGGCCAGGCGAGCTCGCGCCTCCGCAGATGTCAGGCCGTTGTCGGCGTCGGTTTCGAGCATCGCGGCCACGCGCCTGACCTCGAGCGCGTGCCAGGCGGGGGTTGTCGGCCCGCCACCGCCCCCGATGCTGCTCGCAGGCATGAGGCTTCCGGCTGCGGTGTGGCTCATCTCCGGATCGATGTATTCCACCGTGTGCGCTCCTCAGAGCTCACGACGATGTCCGGGCACTGGAGCCAGGTGTAGCAGGCAGCCGCGCCGCCGGCCGCCTAGGCGCATCGGCGATGGCCTCCATCGCGGGCTTGCTGAGTCGGCCGTGACGACCGGAACGAGAAGCCCGCGCATGTTCTTCCCCTCCATATACCGGTCGTTCTGTCTGGCGGGTTCTCTCTCGCAATCCGGGAGCCAGGCACGCGATCCGCAAAAACAAAGAGTTCCGTGTGGCGCTTGGCGATGGAGGCGGAGCGCCGGGGCAGAGAAGTCCCACATGGGGCCGCATCGCCCGAGACCCGGTGACCGGTCGACATTCGCCGCGCGGAACCGCGCGAGATCGTACACGTCACGCTGTGGCCGGAGCGTTGCTCTGTCCGTACCCAGCGAA
Source organism: uncultured Candidatus Rokubacteria bacterium (assembly GCA_963734175.1). Taxonomy (GTDB): domain Bacteria; phylum Methylomirabilota; class Methylomirabilia; order Rokubacteriales; family CSP1-6; genus AR5. Next base: position 409,075 of record CAVTGC010000006.1, on the reverse strand, counting down.
AGGCGGTACGAAGCCCGGCTCGCGCCGCAGGCGAGCGGACGAAGCGACCTTGGAAGGCGTAGTAGTACTGCGGCATCGCGTCCGGACGGGAGGATAGAGTATGAACTGTCTCTGCGGTCATCCGGACACTGAGCATGTACGGGGTGGGCGGTGCCGCGTCCCCGATTGCCCCTGCGAGTGGTTCCAGCCGGGCGACACGTTGCGAAAGGCAGTGATTCATGGAACAGATTGGGGCCTGGCGAGTCGAGCGGGGCCGGACCTTCGTCCCCGAGCGGCCGATCAACCCGACGTCAGCCGGCACCTTCAAGTCGTGAACTCGCCCACGCCCCTGGACGCCCTGCTGCCGCCCGAGATGGCGCGACGGGCCGAGGAGATCGGCGCCGCCAAGGTGGCGATGGAGCCCGGCCGTCTCGTCGCGCTCGCGGTGCTCGCCGGGGCCTTCATCGCCTTCGGCGCCATCTTCGCGACCGTGGCTTTGGCAGGCGCGGGCAGCGCGCCGTGGGGCGCCATGCGGGTGCTGGCCGGCATTGTCTTCAGCGTCGGGCTCATCCTGGTCGTCGTGGGCGGGGCCGAGCTGTTCACCGGGAACAACCTGATCGTCATGGCCTGGGCGGGCGGGGCAGTCAGCACGTCGGCGCTGTTTCGCAACTGGATCCTTGTCTACGCAGGCAACTTCGTCGGGGCCGTCGGAATCGCGCTCCTGGCGTCGGGCGCACGACTCCACGAGGCGGGCGGTGGCGCGGTCGGCGCCACCGCGCTCGGCATCGCGACCTCGAAGCTCCATCTGGGACTCATCCAGGCGTTGCTGCTCGGCGTTCTGTGCAACGTGCTCGTGTGCCTGGCCGTCTGGCTCGCCTACAGCGCCCGTAGCACCACCGATCGGCTGCTGGCGATCGTACCGCCGATCTCCGCCTTCGTAGCAGCTGGCTTCGAGCACTCCGTCGCCAACATGTACTTCGTGCCCTACGCGCTTTTCCTGACGTGGCTCGATCCAGCCTTCGTCGCTGCCCGGGGCTCTTCGGCGCCCGAGCTGACCTGGGGTGGCTTTCTGGCGCGAAATCTGATGCCCGTTACCCTCGGCAACGTGATCGGCGGCGCCCTGCTGGTCGGTGGGGTCTACTGGTTCGTCTACCTGCGGCCGCGCTCGAGGTAATGACCGGCGGGTGGGTCAGGATGACCTCGGTCGGACAGCGGTGGGCCTCACGGTGGCCACCACACTGTTGGACGACAGAGGCCGTCCTCACGGTCGCTCGCGCCGCCACCGTGCCACCCAGACTCCCGTCACCGCACCACCCCACTGCCGGGTCAGCTCGTCGAGAACGGCGTCCGCGGCATCGATCGCCTCGGAGATCCAGCGCGCGCTCGTTCCGCCATGACCGCGCACCGCTTCGAGTGCCGCATTACCGACCGTCTCGACCAGGTCTTCGGGCGCGTCGAGCTCTACGACCAGGCGGCAGGCCACCCGGACCGTCGTCTCCACACTCTCGCTGACCTCGCGGGCGCTCAGCGGCCGGAGCTCGAGGCGGGCGACGAGGTAATCACGGACGGTGAGACGGACGGCGCGGGCCGGCACCCCGGCACGCACGAGCCACGACAGCTCCCAGCGCAGGGCGTCCTCGAAGGCGCTCACACGGGCACCTCTGCGGCGCGCTGAGCACTCGCCACCGCCTCCACCCGCAGCGCGTTGCCGGCGACGTCGACGCGCACGGTGTCGTCGTCGCGAACCGTGCCGGCCACGATCAGCCTCGCCACCGGCGTCTCCACCTCGCGCTGGATCGCCCGCTTGAGTGGACGTGCGCCGTACACTGGGTCATAGCCAATCCGGGCGAGCCAGATGCGGGCGGCCTCCGCCACCACGAGCTCGATGCGCCGCTCGGCCAGGCGCCGCCGCAGCCCCTCGAGCTGGATCTCGACGATGCGGGCCAGTTCCGCCTCGGTCAGGGCGCGGAACACGACGACCTCGTCGACGCGATTCAGGAACTCCGGCCGAAACTGACTCTGGAGCGCGCGCAGGACCTGCTCGCGCATCTGACGGTAGGACGCCTCGTCGGCCCCCCGCATCTCGAGGATGAGCTGGCTGCCGATGTTCGAGGTCATGATGATCACGGTGTTCTTGAAGCTCACCGTTCGGCCCTGGCCGTCCGTGAGGCGTCCGTCGTCGAGCACCTGCAGGAGGACGTTGAAGACATCCGGGTGTGCCTTCTCGATCTCGTCGAGCAGGAACACCGAGTACGGCTTGCGCCGGACGGCCTCGGTGAGCTGTCCACCTTCCTCGTACCCGACGTAGCCGGGCGGAGCGCCGATGAGCCGCGCGACCGTGTGTTTCTCCATGTACTCGGACATGTCGAGTCGCACGATGCTGTCCTCGTCGTCGAACAGCATGGCGGCCAGGGCGCGGGCCAGCTCCGTCTTACCAACGCCGGTGGGGCCCAGAAACAGGAACGAGCCGATGGGCCGTTTGGGGTCCTTGATGCCGCTGCGGGCCCGGATGACGGCGTCGGCCACCGCCCGCACGGCCTCGTCCTGGCCGACCACGCGATGGTGCAGATCCTCCTCGAGCCGGAGAAGCTTCTGCATCTCGCCCTCCATGAGCTTGGACAGCGGGATGCCCGTCCAGCGAGAGACGACCTCGGCGATGTCCTCCTCGTCCACGTCCTCTTTGATGAGTCGCCGGCGGCCGCCGCTCGGGGCCTGTCCTTCCAGCTCCTTGAGCTCACGCTCCAGCTGGGCCAACGTGCCGTACTGCAGCTCGGCCACGCGGTTCAGATCATAGACCCGCATGGCCTTGTCGATCTCGAGCTTGACCTCCTCGATGCGCTTGCGCAGCTGGCGCGGCTTCTCGATGGCCGCCTTCTCGCGCTCCCACTGCTCGCGCGACGTCGTGGCCTGGGCCTGCAGCGTCGTCAGCTCCTTCTCGAGCTTGTCCAGCCGGTCTCGGGAGGCGGCATCCGTTTCCTTGGTCAGGGCGGTGCGCTCGATCTCGAGCTGCGTGACCCGGCGGGTCATTTCGTCCAGCTCGGCCGGCATCGAGTCGATCTCCGTTCGCAGACGCGCCGCCGCTTCGTCGACGAGGTCGATCGCCTTATCGGGCAGGAAGCGGTCGCTGATGTAGCGGTGTGACAGTGCCGCCGCCGCCACCAGCGCGGCGTCCTTGATCCGCACACCGTGGTGGACCTCGTAGCGCTCCTTGAGCCCGCGCAGGATCGAGATCGTGTCCTCGACGGTGGGTTGGTCGACCATCACCGGCTGGAATCGGCGCTCCAGCGCGGCGTCCTTCTCGATATGCTTGCGATACTCGTCCAGCGTGGTGGCTCCGATGCAGTGCAGTTCGCCGCGGGCGAGCATCGGCTTGAGCAGATTGCTGGCATCCATGGCGCCCTCGGCGGCACCGGCGCCCACGACGGTGTGCAGCTCGTCGATGAAGAGAATCGTCTGCCCCTGTGATTCCTGCACCGCCTTGAGCACCGCCTTGAGCCGCTCCTCGAACTCTCCTCGATACTTGGCGCCGGCCACCAGCGCGCCCATGTCGAGCGTCACGATGCGCTTGCCCTTGAGGCCCTCGGGCACGTCGCCCCGCACGATGCGCTGGGCCAGCCCCTCCACGATCGCCGTCTTGCCAACGCCGGGCGAGCCGATGAGCACCGGGTTGTTCTTGGTGCGCCGCGAGAGGATCTGGATCACCCGGCGGATCTCCTCGTCGCGCCCGATCACGGGGTCGAGCTTGCCCTGCTGCGCCAGCGCGGTAAGGTCGCGCCCATATTTCTCGAGCGCCTCGTACGTGCCCTCCGGTGTCGGGCCGGTCACCCGCTGACCGCCCCGCACAGCCGCGGTCGCCTCGATCACCTTTTCGCGGGTGAGGCCGACCGAGCGCAGCGCCTCGGGCACCGCGCCATCCTTCAGGCCGGCCAGCGCCAGCAGCACGTGCTCGACGCTGACGTACTCGTCCTTCATGCGATGGGCCTCGGCCTCGGCACCGCGGAGGACCTCATCGACACGCTGGGACACGTACACCTGACCGCCGCCGGCGCCGGGGCCCGATACGCGAGGCAGCCTTTCCACCGCCTGCTGCAGGCGCGTGAGCAGGGTGCCTGGGCTCGCGCCGGCCTTCTCGACCACGCGGGCCGCCACGCCGCCGTCTTGGCTCAGCAGCGCCAGGGCCAGGTGCTCAGTCTCGATCTGCGACTGGCCGTGGCGCTGCGCCAAACTCTGGGCCTGGCGGATCGCCTCCTGGGCCTTCTCGGTCAAACGGTTCGTGTCCATGTTGTTGTCTCTCCTCGACGTTCGTCGTGCGCGGACTCAGACATCAGCCCGGGCTTGGTCAGCACGGCCTCTACAGCCTCTGGGCGTGATCGATGACCACCGCTCCCAGCTCACAGCCGGGCCGCGCTCAGCATCCGCGGAAGTCGGCGGCGAGCTCGGTCGCGTCTGCCGTCCGATCGGACAGCCGTCGTCAGCTGCCGAGCTCGATCCGGTCCCGGCACGGTGGGCAGTAGCGGATCGTGGGCATCGCGCGCAGCCGTTGCACGGGAATCAGCGCCTGGCAGCGCTCACAGACGCCGAAGCATCCGACTTCAATCCGGGCTTGCGCAGCGTCGATTTCGGCCAGCTGCTGTCGCTCGCGGACCGGAAGGCGGGACAGTAGGTCGCCAACCGTGCCAGTCGCGGCATCCTCCGCGATCTCTCGGCACCCGTGAGCCGCCAGCGTCTCGAGGTCCGCGTCGGTGGTCGCGACGCTTCGTGCGAGCTGCAAACGCGCGCCCGCAAGCCGGTCCCGGAACTCATCCAACAACCTGCTCTGGGGCGTCGAGGCACGAACCGTCATCGTTTCTCCTCCGTCCAAATGCCGAGTGCAACGCGACAGCCAAGCCTCTCACCCGTGAGTTCGCGGAGTTATCGGCCGCCGCGTCGCCTCACTCCGGGGCATCGGCACCCCAGCCGGGGTGCGGATGCCGCACGCCCGAGACAGGGGGCTCCCGAGATGGCTGACAGCGCGTGAGGGAGGCAGCTTCGAGGCACGTGGCGAGCACTGACGAGGCCGCCGGTATCCACGGGCCCTCGTTCGAGGACGAGTCGAGCGATGCTGGAGAGGCCCGGCGGATAACAGTGCCTTGCTGACGCCGGCATGGGAGAATTGCGCGCCACAAGGCGCGATGGGGTCGCGCCCACTCGGACCAGGGGAGGATCTACATGAAGCGCTCGGCCCGCAAGAAGAACCCGCGCCGCCCTACGACTCCGGCGTCCATGTCTCCGCAAGCAAAGCGCCGGCAGCGCAGCGCGACCGTGGCTGTCCGTCGAGACACGACCCTGGTGCAATCCGAGGTTCCCCGCCGGGTGGAGACGCGCATGGCCCCTCCCAAGTACGCCGAGCGCCAGCATGCGCGGCCCGGGGCCGGCATCAAGCGCTCGCGCGCCAACATGTCGCCCCGGGCGCGCTGAGGGATCCGTCAGCTCATCGAGGCGGGCGGGGCTAGCCGGTCGGCCCGACGCGGGGCGCCCGGTACGTCGCGCGCGAACAGGAAGGCCGCGAAGAGAATCACGATGCCAAACACCTGCGCGTAGGTCGCCATGACCCGAACGACGAAACCGTCGTCGGCGTGCGGAAGGACCAGGAGGAGGAGAGCGAGGAACAGAGACGAAACGCCGGCCGTTCCCAGCAACCAGTAACCTGCCTTCCGACTCGGAAGACGGATCGCGGCCGCGCGCTCGAGCACCCCGGTGATCACACCCCAGGCGGCGATCATATAGACGAAGCTGCGCGGCACGAAAGGCCAAGCCAGGGCAACGATGCCGAGCGCGACGCTGACCCCGCCCTCTAACAGCACGGGCCACACGTCGCCGGGGCGGGTCGACGCCCGCATGCCGGCGGCGATCGACCAGGCACCATCGATCGTCGCGTAGATGCCGAACAGCAACACCACGATCGACAGCGTCAGGCCGGGCCAGATGACGAGCGAGACGCCGAAGGCCATGGCCAGTACACCGCGGATCGCCATCATCCACCAGGTGCGGACCAGCGGGGTGAGGTTCATGACCGCGAATCCGCCGGCATCCGAACAGTGAGGACGGGACACGAGGCGGTGGCGACCACCCGTGCGGCGACGCTGCCGAGGAGCACCTTCATCACGCCGGAGCGGCCGTGCGTGCCCAGGACCAGAACGTCGGTCTTGTTCTGCTCGGCCACTCGAACGATCTCCTCCGACGGGATACCGCCGTCCGCGAACTGCGGTGTCGCCCGAACCCCGGTGTCGACGGCCTCCTTCACGAGAGCGTCCATCTGCTGGCCGGCGTGCGACCGCAGGTCGGACTCGATCAGCTCCCAGGTCTCCTGGGTCACGTAGCCGCCTGCGACGAACATCGAGGCCGGCGAGGGGAGCACGTGCAAGATCGTGAGCTCGCCGCCGGTTGCCTTCGCCAGCCGAAGGGCTTGCGAGAACGCCGCCCGGGACGCCTGAGAGAAATCTGAAGCGTAGGTGATTCGCATCGTGTCGGCCATTGGTTGCCCCCTGGCGGCCACCATGTGCACTGCCGATGCCAGCCCGGAGCCCTTGAAAATAGCTGTGATACGAGGCCCGGCGGCGGCCGGGCAGTGGGGCGCCGACGCCGCAGGTGGGGCGCCGGCGCTGTGTTCAGCTGCGGATCTGGTGCTTGTTGACCAGGCGGTGGAACGTCTTGCGATCGATGCCGGCGGCCTTGGCGGCGGCCGAGATGTTGCCCTCGTTCCGGTCGAGCAGCTCCTTCAAGTACGAGGCCTCGAGCACGGCCATCCAGCGGTCCTTGGCCTCCTTCAGGCCGAGGTCGGTGGTACCGGCGAGGTGCGACTCGATGGCCGGCGCCGCCGCCTCCGGCGTGGCGAGGCGGGCGGCGGCGCCGAGGACATGTTCCGGCAGGTCGCGCCGGGTGATCGTGTCGCTCTCGGCCAGCGCGCAGGCGCGCTCGACGATGTTCTGCAGCTCGCGGACGTTGCCGGGCCAGGCGTAGGCCTCCAGCACGGCCAGCGTGGCGTCGTCGTAGCCGAGCACGCGGCCCTGGCCATAGCGCTTGAGAAAGGCGTGGGCCAGCAGGCGGACGTCGCCGGCGCGCTCGCGCAGAGGCGGCAGCCGGATCTCGATGACGTTGACGCGATAGTAGAGCTCCTCCCGGAACTGACCCTTGGCAGCCGCGTCGCGCAGGTTGCGGTTCGTCGCCGACACCACCCGCACGTCCACGTCGATGAGCGTGGTGCCCCCGACCCGGCGGATCTGCCGCTCCTGCAGCGCCCGCAGGAGCTTGACCTGGAGGCTGACCGGCAGGTCGCCGATCTCGTCGAGGAACAACGTGCCGCCGCCGGCGACCTCCATGAGCCCGGGCTTAGTGCGCACGGCCCCGGTGAATGCCCCTTTCTCGTGACCGAACAGCTCGGATTCGAGCAGGTTTTCGGGCAAGGAGGCGCAGTCCACCGGTACGAACGCGCGGGCCGCCCGGGGGCTATTGGCGTGCACGGCGCGCGCGATGAGCTCCTTGCCGGTTCCCGACTCGCCAAGCACGAGGATGTTGGCTTCGGAGCGCGCGGCCTTCTTGACGAGCTCGAAGACCTGGGCCATGGCCGGGCTGCGGCCGATGACGTTCTCCAGCGCGAACGTCGTTTGTAGCTGGTCGCGTAGGTTCCGGTTCTCCAGTGCGAGCCGTCGTTGACGCAGAGCCCGCTCGACGACGAGGCAGAGTTGATCTACCGAGAAGTTCTTAGGGAGGTAGTCGAACGCGCCATCCTTGATTGCCGCCACCGCCGACTCGATGGTGGCGAAAGCCGTGATGACGACCACCGGCAATGCCGGGTCGAGCTCGCGAGCGCGACGTAGGAGGGTCAGTCCGTCGATCTCCGGCATCTTGAGGTCGGTGAGGAGCAGATCGGGCTGTTCGGACTCGAGCAGGGCCAGCGCCCGGTGCGGATCGGTGGTGCTGAGGCAGCGATAGCCTGCCCGGCGCAAGATGCGAACGCAGTTGTCCACCATATCTGGCTCGTCGTCTACGATCAGAACACGAGGCTCGGGCATGGCCCAGAGTATAGGCCACTGTCGTTGGCCTCGCCGACGAGAGCGCCATCAGTGCCGCTGGACACCTACGTTTGAGGCTTTTCATGTCGATGCTCGCCGCCGTCATCGCACGGCTCACCGGCACGTGGCGGTGTGACCCTCGCGATCGCGCGGCTCACGGCTGGCGGCTGACATCCCGGACGTAGATGCCGAGGTCGAAGGTGGCCAGGAGCCCCGCCTCCGGTGCCGAGGGCAAGAACCAGCAGTGCATAGGATTCAGTTTCAGGCGGAACGCCGTCGTAGCTCACGGCGCGCGACGCCGCAGCGGTGGCATCGCGGACCTTGAGCGTGCCGACGCCTACCGTGCCATCCGGCTGCGGCTCTTGCAGCGCGCCACTGCGTCCGCTCACCGCCATCATGCGGCCACCTGGCCAGTCGATGGCAAGCTGGCCGATTCCGAACGTGGTGGTCGTCCCGCCCTCCACCAGCGAGTACGGTGTCAGCTCCCGCCACGGCGCCGTGCCCTTCTTGTGGAAGAGGCGCTGGGGACGGAGTCGACGTTTGCGTCGTCGACCTGTCCGTAGTAGACGGCTATCCAGACCGGCTGCCCCCGGAGGAACACGACTTCCCGTCCGCGATACGGCGCCCCGCCAAAGTAGTTGTCGTGAAACCTCTAATCGCCATGCTCCAGGACGATGGTCGTCGAGTGATCGGCTTCCGGAGTTTTGACAGCACTGCCGCCCGCCGCATAGCCCCGCCGACTGGCATCCAGCAAGAACTGTAGAAGGGCTGTCGGATCCATATCGAGTCCTCCTATCCCTCAATTGCTTGGACACGCTCCTGGCGGGAGTGTGACAGCCCTTCCCTTCCTGCGGTGGCCTCGCTCTCATGCGCGGGCCGGGATTGGCCTGGGGCTCGGTTTCCCCATGGCCCGAACGACGACAAGCCCAGAAATGAGCGTCAACGCCGCGACGAGGTGAATGGCCGCGGGCAGCCCGACGAGGTCTGCGACGACACCGGAGAGCAGTGCACCGACGGCGTAGCCGAGGTCGCGCCAGAATCGGTACACGCCGAGGCTGGTCGCGCGCCAAATCGGGTGCGCGTGGTCGGTGATTGCTGCCAGGAGTGTGGGATAGACCATCGCCGTGCCGAGTCCTTGCAGCGCGGCCCCAGCCAACCACGCTGCATAGGTCGGGACGAGGACGGTCAACCAGATCCCTCCGGCTTGGACGATCATGCCTCCAGCGATCAGCTCCTTCCGGCCGAAGCGGTCCGACAACGGCCCGGTCGCGACCTGCAGAACGCCCCACACCATGGGGTAGACCGCCTTGATGAGGCCGATGCTGGAGACGCCGAGACCATAGGTGGCGAAGAACAGGGGATAGAGACCCCAGGACATGCCGTCGTTGAGATTGTTCACGAGGCCCGCTTGGCAGGCCGCGAAGAGGCTCACGTTCCCGAGGGTCGTGACGTAGAAGACGTGGCCAATCGATGGACGGACGCTGCTCGTCGTCTGGGGCGCCGTGGCCGCTTCGAGGTGCGCGTAGGGGCGCGTCTCTCTCACGAACAGAATGGAGACAACGAGACCGACCACGGCGATGACAATCCCAAGATAGAAGGGCTGTGGGCGCAACGCGCTGTGCGCGGCGATGTAGCCGGTGACCCACGACATCACCCCCACCGCGAAGTAGCCCGCGAACTCGTTCAGCCCAAGGGCGAGGCCCCGGCGCTTCGGTCCAACCAGATCGACCTTCATGATGACGGTCATCGACCACGCCATCGCCTGATTGGCGCCAAGCAGCACGTTGGCGAGGTCGATCCACCACCACGCCGGTGCGTAGATGATCAGGAACGGCACGGGCAGGGCGAAGAGCCAGCCGACGACCAGGATCGGCTTGCGGCCGATGCGGTCCGACGCCCGGGCCGCGATCAGGTTGATCACCGCCTTCGTCACCCCGAAGCTGACAATGAACGACGTGATGGCCGTCTTCGAGCTGAGCCCGAACTCCTGCTCGCCCAGGAGTGGCAGCACCGTCCGCTCCAGGCCTACCATCGCGCCGACGAAGGCGTTCAGGACCACGAGCAGCGCGAACTGCGGGAGATTCTCCCGCAGTCCGAGGCGCATCTCGCTCATTGGCCCGTTAGGTTGCGCCGGCGATTCTCGGCGAAGGCTTCGGGCTGCGGCGGAAGATCCTTGAGTACGAAGTCCACGAACTCCGCTCTCGAGGCGGCGCGGAGCGCCGGATTGAAACGACGCTCGAAGCCGATCGTGGAACCGGGCTTACCGCTCAGACCTTTACCGCACGCCGCGCCCCCGAAATGGGCGGGGAAGATTTCGAGGTGATCGGGCAACGTCATGATCTTGCTGTGCAGGCTGTCGTGAAGCTGTTCCGCGAGCATCGCTTCCGAGCCGGCGCCGATGAGGTCTGGGCGACCGACCCCGCCCGAAAAGAGCGTATCGCCGGTCAGAACAAACCAGGGCTCCGAGGCCCGCGTCTTGTCCGTGACCAGGATCGAAACGCTGTCCGGTGTATGTCCCGGCGTGTGGAGGATCGAGAGCACCACGTTGCCGAGATCGTGCTGCTCCCCATCCTCGACGTTGAGGTGTGGGAACTCGACCGGGGCTGACTTGTGGAAGATCACCGGGGCTCCGGTCGCGTCCGACAGACGACGAGCGCCAGAGAGGTGATCAGCCTGGACGTGGGTCTCGAAGATGTGCGTGATCCGCATGGACTTCTGAGCGGCGGCTTCAAGATAGGGCTCGATGTCGAGCTGTGGATCCACCACAGCGCAGCAAGCTGCGCCCGCTCACCCGAACAGGTAGCTAGCGCAGCCGGTCTTCGGCGACAGGAAGTGGCGAAAAATCATCGGGGCCTCCTTTCCAGTTCTGGCTTTGTCATACGCCAGGCTGTGCTATAGGGTCCAATACGATCTTTGGATCTTAAGCATAGGGAAAACCCGAAATGACGCTGCGCCAGCTTGAGGTCTTTCTTGCCGTTGCCCGAGAAAAGAGCTTCAGCCTGGCGGCGAAGAAGATCCATTCGTCGCAGCCGACGCTGTCCGAACACATCAGCGAGCTCGAGAGCGAGCTGGGAAAGCAGCTCTTCTTCCGTCGGGGTCGTCGCCGGGTCGTCACTGTGACCGAGGCGGGCCGCGTCCTCGAGCAATTTGCGGAGCGGGCTGTCTCAGCGGTTGAGGGCGCGCGCCAGGCGCTCGCTGAGCTGGATGGCCTGGCTCATGGATCGCTCTTGATCGGCGCCAGCACGACTCCGGGTCTCTACGTGCTGCCCAGGATCGTTGCGGCATTCCGGACCAAATACCCCGGCGTGGATGTGAAGCTCCGGATCGCGAATTCGCAGACCATCGAGGCACGAGTCAGCGAACGCGAGCTCGATCTTGGGATCGTCGGTGGGCATGCCATCCGGCCCGGCGAGGAATGTCTGGCAGCTGGAATGCTGGATGAACTCGTTCTGATCGTCTCTCCCACGCACGCCTGGGCCAGACGTCGCGACGTCACCCCCGAGTCACTTGTCGACGAGCCGCTACTCGTGCGGGAGGAAGGGTCTGCGACTCGTAGCGTCACAGAACGTGCGCTACAACGTGTCAAGTGTCGCGTGGCGATGGAGCTCGACCACACCGAAGCGATCAAGCAGGGCGTGATGGCGGGGCTGGGCGTTGCGTTCGTTTCACTCTACGCGGTGCAAGGAGAAATAGCCGCCGGGCGGCTTCGCGCCCTCCGGCTCCGAGGGGTTCGCATTCAGCGACATTTCCACGTCATTCACCACGAGGCCCGCAGAGTCACGGCGAGCGCACGGGCGTTCATGCAGTTATTCGAGCAGACGGCACGCGAGAGGAGGAGGGGGCTAGGCCACTCGAAAAGACGAGATCATCCGCCGGTACATCAACGGCTTCAACAATCATGACCCGAGGAGCCTGGACAACCTACCGACTCGCGACTCTTGCCGCCTGGTCCTCGGCAATCGTCTTCAGGGAATGCTGTTCCAGGGTGAGGACATGCTTTGCGATAACCCGATAAGTCCACTGGCCGGGGGCCGTCTCGCTGTTGAACTGCGCGTCGGTAAGGCCGATGAGTGATCCTATGAACCGGGCCCGTTCCGCAAGCCACTCGGCCAGCAGGCGTTCCATCGGCGATGCCGTGCTCCGCGACTCGTAGCGCCCTTCGAGGACTTGCCCTGTATGGATCTTTTCGTGGTCGATGTCGTTCGTGATCAGGGTCCACACATCCTTCCCTTGTGCACACGCGTGCGACGATGACATCGCGAGTTCCCTATCCGAGGCTTCGAGCAAAGCGTCCATCGTCCGCATCGTCTGCTCCATCAACTCTCGGATCGCTCCCCGGACGGTCTCTGCCATATGTTCCTCCCCCTCGATCCACTACTGATCTCGCGATCTCCGACTGCTGACGGCTTTGCTGGGCATCGTAGCACCGGCGACCTTGCGCGTACTCAGGGCAGGAGAGGCGCCGGCACTCTTCGGCTGGCTTGGCGCCTCCCTCTTGACCTTCTAGCTACTGGAAGGCCTATCGTTGGGCGTGACTCAACCGAGGGAGGTAGTCTATGGCTTCCAGCCTCACGATCGGCCAAGTCGCCAAGACGAGCGGGGTAGCGGTGAAAACGATCCGGTACTACGAGCAAATCGGAGTATTGCCGGCCCCGAGACGTGCCGCGTCGGGCTACCGACTCTACGATCAGACCGGCGTGGAGCGGCTGCGGTTCATCCGTCGAGCCCGCTCTCTGGGGCTGCCGCTCCAACAGCTCAAGACACTGATGGACACTCTCAACGGAGGCGGGCACCACCCTCTTCGCCCTCGGCTTCGCGTGTTGGTTCGGGCGCAGCTTGATGCAGTGACGAATCAGCTCGCCGAGCTGGAAGGGCTTCGGCAGCAACTCGAGCAGATCCTCCAACGAATGCAGACTTCGGTATACCGGCCCCACGGAGGCGCGTGCCAATGCCTGGGAACGAAGAACGGTCCTGGGCGCTGACGTGGCTGGACAGATTGTAGCGTCCGAAGCGAGCCCATGACGGCGCCTCTCTCGGGACGGGAGCAGCGGGTGCCGTCGGCGGTACTCGCAGCGGCGTTCTTGTTCAATCTCGGCCAGGGGGGTTGTGCGGCCCGCGATGCCGCTCTATCTCCAGCGCACGTTCTCCGCGAACTACCGGATGGTGACCTTGATCCCCGTCGTATTCGGCGCTGGCAAATGGATCGCCAGCATGCCGACCGGATACCTGTTGAACCGTCTCGGACGTCCGCTCATGGTTGGCGGGTTGACGCTGATCGCACTCATCGATGTCCTCAGCGTCGTGACTTCGCGGTTCGATGTATTCCTCGGGTTGCGGGCGCTGGGCGGACTGGGTTGGGCCATGTTCGCGACCGTTGCCACGACCGCCACCGTCAGCGCGCCGGCGCCGCAACGCAGAAGCCGGGCGGTCAGCTTGCTCCTGATGAGCGAGACATCGGGACTGTTGCTGGGCAGCGCCGCCGGCGGCTGGCTCTATGAAGGAATTGGAGTTGCCAGCCCATTTCTCTTCGAGGCCGCGTGCATGGTCGTGGCGGCGCTCACGGTCTTACGCTGGGCATCACTTGCTTCCGCCACACCGCCCAGGCCGCGATCGCAGAATCGACGCGCTCTGAGCACAGTGCTGCACACATCGGGTGTGGTTCTCATGGGTGTGACGAGCGCCTTGTTGACGGCCATTCAGGTCGGTGTTCTCGTATTCCTGTTCCCTCTCTACCTGTTCACGCGCGCGGGTTTTGGCCCGAAGGCCGTCGGCACTGTCGTCAGTCTAAGCGTGCTCGGACGACTCATGGCGTTATGGCTAGGCGTGTCCAGACTCGGAATGGTGTTGACACTTCCGCGGTCCCAGAGTGGTGGTGAATGAGGTCACTGCGCGGCCACGCCCCAGACGAGCGCGGCCGGGGTCCGGCCGCGGACACGATAGCCTTGGTGAGGCCGGTCGTGGTTGTAGTAGCGCATGAAGCCGTCGAGAGCCCGCTGCAGCGCCGCGCGACGAGTGAAGTAGCGGCGACGGAAGACGACGCGCCAGAGCTCCTGGAGAATCGTGCCCTGCAGGCGTTCGACAAAGCCGTTCGTCCAGGCATGCCGCGGTTTCGTGCGCGTATGGCGGAGGCCGAGCTCACGACAGGCGCCATCAAAGGCGCCCTTGAATTCGGGCCCACCGTCGGTGAGCACGCGCCGCACCGGCCAGCCCGCGCGCTGGAAGTGCGGCACCACGACCTCGCGCAGGAAGCGGGCGGCGGCGGCCGCGTCGTGGGCGGGCAGCAGGCCGGCCAGCCCGTAGGAGGTGGCCGCGTCGCAGGCCGTAATCTGCCAGACCTTGCCCACGCCCTTGAGGTTGCCGATGTAGAAGGTGTCCAGGCACACCAGCTGGCCCGGCTCCGTGGCCTCGACGTGCCGCGTACGGCCGTGACGGGCGCGCCAGAGCTTCTCCCGGGTGCGGTCCGTCAGCAGCCCGGCCGTCCGGGCGGCCTGCTGCTCGAGCACCGTCAGGCGCGCTCGGCGCGTGGCCAAGCCGACCCGGCGGAGCAGCCGCTGCACGGTGCTGGGCGCCAGGCGGATCTGCCAGGTGCGCGCCAGGTAGGCCGCCAGGCGGCGGCACCCCCAGGTCGCGGCGCTGATCGCAATCCCCAGCACCAGCCGTTCCACCTCCGGCGGGGTCGCCACCGGCCGCCCTGCGCCGGCGCGCTGCCGCCGGGGATGAACCCCCTCGACGCCATAGCGTTCCAGCCGTTGGCGCCAGCGGTAAAACAGGGTCCGGGAGATGCCCAGCTCGCGGCAGACGGCGCTGACGTTGCCGAGCACCTGCGCCCGCTCGATGACGCGCAGGCGCATTCCGTGTACGCTCTCCTCGAGGGTCATCGGTCCGTCCTCCCACAGTGGTTCCCTTGGCCGGGTAAGCACTCTGGGAAAGATAGGGCAGATGGCCCTCTTCTTCGTTCACGGCAAGTGTCAACACTATTTCGAGTCCGGACAGCTAGGGCACCGCCTCGGATCGGTGGGGTCGCATGCGCGTGCTGCTTCCGGGCTTACTCGTCTATGCCGCGTTGCTGGCTGGTACGTCGCAGCTCACGCATCCGGTCGGCCTCGGCATCTGCAGCTTCGCGGTCGGGGCGGCGGCCGGCTTCGTGGCAGCAATTCCGACGGCGCTCACGAGCGATCAGGTCGAGGGCTCACTCCAGGGCATCGCGATCGGCTGGCTGCGGACGATGAGCGATGGTGGCCAGATCGTTGGGCCTCTCGCGATGGGTGCGCTCGCCGACGTCCTTGACCTTTCGGCTCCGTTTCTGGTTGGGGCCGTCCTGCTCGCGGGAGCAGCATGGCAATGCCGCCGTCAGGCCAACACCATGTCGCGCGCCGGGAAGGATTGATGACAACACCTCATGGGCGGGTGATGTTCATCGCCGCGCATCCCGACGATCCTGATTTCTTGGCTGGCGGCACCGTGGCCCGGCTGGCCAAGGAGGGCCGGGAGGTCGCCTACGTGATTCTGACCAATGGCAACAAGGGATCGGGTAATCGCAGCGTCACGTCGGAGCAGCTCGCACCGATTCGCGCAGAGGAACAGCGACGAGCCGCCCAAGTGCTCGGCGTGGGGTCCGTCGAGTTCCTCGGTTACGAGGATGGCGAGTTGGAAGACACGCGCGATCTCAGGTGCGATGTCACTCGTGAGATTCGTCGATGGCGACCCGACTTGATCCTTACTCTGAATCCACACCGCACGTACAACAACTTCCCCGGTTGGCATCGGGATCACCGGGTTACTGGGCGCGTGGTCCTCGACTGCGTCTACCCGCTCGCCCGCGACCATCTGGCCTTTCCGGAACTGGCTCGTGAGTACGAGCCCCACAGCGTTCGCGAGGTGCACTTCATCCAGTGGGAGCAACCGCGCCTCTTGATCGACATCTCCGAGACCATGGAACTGAAGCTCGAGGCGATCCGCTGCCACGCGAGCCAGATCGGTGACTTCAAGGACTTCGAGGCACGCATGCGGAATCGCGCCGCCATCCTTGGGAAAGAGAAGGGGTATGCCTATGCGGAGGGGTTTGGCCAGATCGTGGTGCCGGGCTGACGGTTGACCGACTTCGACTCCTGGCATCAGCGATCACCCAGACTTCACCCAGGAATTACCCAGGAAAGTTGCTGCCCACGACGGCCAAAGAGACCCAAAGCCACTTACGCCAGAAGCGCTGTTAACGACGTGTTGTTTGTGACGTATTGGATGAGCAACCCGGTCGGCGACGGCCAGATTCAGGGATGCGAGACCGCCTGAGCGGTCCTGTAATATGTTTGTTAAAATTCGGCGTGTGAACCGTCGTCGAGCACTGCTCCTGGCGCTCCTCGTGTACGTTGGGCTTGATCTTTCGTTGCCCGCGATGCCCGGCGCCTTCATGTTCGATCCCACCGGTTTGGTCGAGAGTGTCGATCTAGTCCGTAGTCGTCCGACAGCCGAGATCGCGGTTATTACGACACCTATCCGAGACTGGTTCGTGCCTCCGCAGCAGCCGCCCAGCGATGTGAGACATCGACGGCCCTCGAACACAGAAGTGGCCCCCCCAGGGCGGCCCGTAGTGAACTGTTTGCCCCGGGCTACCTGCGCTCCAGCTCCACTCGCCGAAGACCCCCACTAACCCGTCCGTCTCCACTTGATGGCCGGCTTCCCCCATGGGGTTGCCGCCTACACATCACTCCATTTCGGAGAGGGAGGCAGCGATGGGCAAAGTAGGGCGGTGGGTCACCGATCCTAAGGCTGGCGCGTACTGCACGATCACACTCGACAGCGGCGAGAAGATGATCATTAACCACGAGAAGGGCGGGTTCAAGGGCGGATGGCTGAGGATCGAGGTGAAGTTCTCGGGCCTTAGTTCCGACCCTATTTTCGCCTGTAACCTCGACAGCGATGGCGGCAAGGCCGCCCTCCGCTTCCTGACCCGTGATGCTCAGGAGCAGAGCCTCGACGCAACGCCGCTTGGAGCCTTCGTCAAGTACCTCCAGACTTGCCGGTCGGTCGATGAAGTGAAGGCAAGAGTGCGCGTCGCTCGCGGCTATTCGCTGACCGAGCGATAGCGAAGACGCGATGGAGTTCCGTGACCTGCTTCTGGGCCTGGTCCTCGTCTGGCTAGCCGCGAAGGTGGCAGGCGAGGCCATGGAACGCATCGGCCAGACGGCGGTCCTGGGTGAACTGCTGGCCGGAGTGATCATCGGCCCTGGCGTCCTTGGCCTTGTCCACGAGTCCGAGGCGCTTCACGCCCTGGCCGAACTCGGGGTCTTGATCCTGCTCTTCGAGGTGGGTCTGGAGTCCGACCTTCGCGACCTGCTGCGGGCTGGTGCCCAGGCCACGCTGGTCGCCCTGATCGGCGTCGCGGTGCCGTTCGCGGTCGGTTACGGCGTCATGCACTCGCTGGGCACCCCGCTGCTCGTAGCTGTCTTCGTCGGCGCCACGCTGACCGCGACCAGCGTCGGTATCACGGCCCGCGTGCTCGCCGACCTCGGTCGTCTTCAGGATGCCGCCGCGAAGGTTGTCCTCGGCGCGGCCGTCGTGGACGACATCCTGGGCCTGATCATCCTCGCGGTAGTGACCGGGATCGCGCAGACTGGCAGCGTGTCGCTCGGCTCGGTGACGATGCTGTCGGCGAAGGCTGTCGTGTTCCTGCTAGTGGCGATCATGGTGGGCATTCGGCTGGCGCCCACGCTGATCGGCTGGATCGGACGCCTGAAGGCACGGGGGACGCTGATCGTCTACTCGGTCGTCTTCGCGGTGGCGCTGGCAGCCATCGCCGACCTCATCGGTCTGGCGACGATTATCGGGGCGTTCGCAGCCGGACTAGTTCTGGCGACGACGGAGCGACGTTCTCACATCGAGGAGCGCATCAAGCCAGTCGCCGATCTTCTCGTGCCGGTGTTCTTCGTCACCGTAGGGATGAAGGTCCAACCCGGGATGCTGAACCCGTTTGCCGAGAACGCACAGTTTGGCGTCGCGATGCTGTTGACAGCAGTCGCTGTCGCCTCCAAGTTGACGGCGGGCCTCGCCGTCTACCAGCGCGGTGTGCGTCGGTGGCCGGTGGCGGTCGGTATGGTGCCGCGCGGCGAAGTCGGTCTGATCTTCGCAGGGGCAGGCCTCGCAGCAGGCGTGATCGCAGAAGACTTGTACTCAGCGCTCGTCGTGGTGGTAATGCTTACGACGTTCGTGGCTCCTCCGTGGCTGAAGGCCCTTTATAGGGCCCGGAAGTAGGACGATGCGGGTCGAGATACGACCTCTGCAACTTGGCTTGATCTTCCTTCGTGTCGGGGCCGTTGCGTTTGGTGGGCTAGGCGCCACGCTCGCCCTCATCGAACGGGAACTGGTCCACCGTCGCCACGTTGCGACCAAGGAGGAGATCACCGAGGCACTGACCTACACGAAGCTGCTACCCGGCTCGACCATGGTGCAGGTCGTCGCCTATCTCGGCTGGCGCCTCGGAGGGTGGTCGGCCTCTGCGTTGGCGACAGCCTTCTTCCTGTTGCCGTCGGTGGTGCTGATGCTCGCGCTGGCGTATGGCTACTCGCAAGTCGCTGACGCTCCTACCCTGGTGCCGATGCGTCGCGGCGTGCTTGCCGTAGTTGTCGGCTTGCTACTCGTGACCCTGTTCAACCTCGCGAAGTCGGCCCTGGGGACCCCGGTGACTATCGCGGTCGCAGGATGTGCCTTCCTCCTCGTCGCCGTGCTGAAGATCGGTGCGGTGTGGATCGTAGTCGCCGCTGGAGTCTTCGGCATGATGGCCTTGCGAGGGCAGGGCAGGTGATTCATCTGGAGCTCTTTGCCCGTTTCCTGCTGATCAGCCTCATCGCGTTCGGCGGGGGGCAGGCCGCACTTCCTTTGGTAGAGCAGATGGCGGTTCAGGAGACCAGGTGGTTGACGCCGACTACGTTCGGGACCGCCGTTGCCTTCGGCTACCTCACGCCGGGGCCCGTGCTCATCACGGCGACCTTCGTCGGGCAACAGGTCGGCGGACTGTTAGGCGCACTGGCGGCAACCCTGGGCGCATTCCTGGCTCCGTGGGCACTCTCGGCGACGGCAGCGCAGCAGGTTACGCGACTTGCTCAGAACAGGTGGCTTCGGGCGTTCGGTGCGGGTGCGGGTCCCGCTGTCATCGGCATCCTCGGCGCGACGGTGCTGGATATCGCGAGGGACGCGCTTGTCTCGTGGCCCTACGTCGCCGTCAGTGCCGCCGTCTTCGTTCTGACAGCGCGGACGCGAACGCACCCCATCGCGTTGCTCGCTGCGGGTGCTGTGCTTGGCTGGCTTGTCGCTGCATTCTGGTGGTAAGTGATTGGGAGCAGACCCTTCCGGCCATCGCGCTTCAATGGCGACGTTCTTACCCTCAACGTAGAGGTCCTGCAAACCCTGCCGGAAAGCTGCGAGATAGGGCCGGCGGCTGCGTCGCGTATCGGGCTTGCCAGTCGAGCGCGCTTGTCAGATGATCGCGACGAATTTTGTCGTGTAGGCGTGACGAAAGGCGGATGAACTATGTGTGACGTTGGGGCCGGGCATGTGATGTTGATGTCGGATGAAATGACGTGGGTCGCAGCCCCACCGACGCTCCCCGCTGGCGTGAAAGTAGTCGTCATCGAGGGCGATCCTCGTCACGCTGGGCCGTTCACGATGCGTCTTCTATTCCCGGCTGGGGCGCGCGTTGCGCCGCACTTCCACCCGGGCGTTGAGCATATCACCGTGCTTTCGGGTGCCGTGTACTTTGGCGTTGGCAAGACGGTTGATCTCGAGAAACTGCGCCGGTTCCCAACTGGGAGTTTCATCGTGATGCCCGCTGGATCGCCTCACTTCGGAGAGATCCGAGAGGACACTGTACTCCAAGCTCACGGGATCGGCCCTTGGCAAACAAGCTACGTGAATCCTGCCGATGACCCAGCCGAGAAGTAGGGCTCGCCTGTTCAGCGGTCTAGCCAATCGCCGCTCACCTTCCTCACCGCCTCCTTGCCACCACCGGCACTGCATGCCACGGCGCCCGCTCGTCGCCCACTGCCACCTCGGCCTCGGCAAGCTCTATCGGCGTACTGGGAAACGCCTAGACGCGGACGTCCATCTCGCCACCGCGATGAGGATATACCGCGAGATGGGATGACATCCTGGCTCGAGCAGGCGGAGGGCGAGACGACGGGTCGGGGATGAGATGGCGCGTTTGTGCCCAAAGTGTGCCCAACTCCAGCTCACTCGGGAGCATTCCGGATCACTCAAGACTAAGATCCCCGAGTGAGGTCGATGTTTGCCGGCGAGCATTTACGCGCACTTCCACACGTCCTGTTCCAGACCTGAAAATCCTGGTGTCGGTGGTTCAATCTCGTTTCTGCCCACCATTCTCTTCAGGTGGTTGCCGCTTTCCTACGGTCAGGACGCTGTTTGTGAGCGATTTGTGCCAACTCGGGATCACTTCGGAGCACCCCAGCGCACATTCCTGGGTGCGCGCATCGCAGAGGGGGAGGCCCCGCCCCTTCGGCTCAAAGGTCTCTAGTCAAATCCAGCCAGCCGTAACCACATATAAAAGCGGCGGGCTTTGGAGAGAGCCGCCTATCGGCGTGCAATGAAATCGCGCACTTGAATTCTGCAAGTTCGATCGCGTCCCGTTGGGGCCACCACAACTTCGATTCCCCGCCAAACTGCCTCCTTTCCTCGCGCGCCACAACCACCGTGGTGCGGGGAAAGGTACGGCCCGCGTAGGTACACAGCTTGGCCCAGGACTCATCGCGCCGAGGGCCACAATCCCAAGGACGCTTGCGACAGGCAGGCTCATATCCACCGCGGCTTACTCGAAGCGCTTCACCGGACCTTTGATCGCCTTCCACGCGTAGTGGCCACCGGCCATGTATCGGGCGTCGAAGCCAGCTTTTCGCAGGGCTTCCGCGCTCTGGCACCCGATATGGAAGCCGTACACGCAAAATGTCACCACAGGCTCGTCCTTCGACAGATCGCCGATCCATTCTTCGAGACGCTCTGGATCGCGCCACACCGCGCCCTCGACCATGTCGTGCGCCCTCGTGCTGTAGTGACGTGGCCGCGTGTCGACGATTTGTACGCGCTGGCCGGCATTGAGCATCTCCTGAACCTCTTCAGGCGTGATGGACGGCACGTCCGCGAACTCTGGCTGCTCGAGCCGCCGCGGCGGGGCGGTCGTGAGCGCGTCGGTGTACCGAGCCTCTACCGCGCTCCAGTGGATGTTGCGCATGAAGGTCGCGATGTAGGCGCTTGTGTTCGCTCCGAACTCCATGTGATAGGCGTGCTCGTACAGGTCTAACGCGAGGACCGGAATGCCGCCGACGATACTCTGCGCGTGATCGGACGCGCTCTGATTGATCAGCCGACCGTCGCGCGGGACATACGTCAGCAAGATCCAGCCCGAGTCACCGGCCAGGGCCTCGCCCAACGCGATGAACTCGCCCCGCCATCGGTCAACAGACCCAAAGTCGCGGGCAATCGCGTCCGCGATCGTGGGCGACGGCGTCCGGCCGTCCCCACCGAGACTCGCAAAATACAATTCATGAAGCAGCGTTGAGTTGAGCAGGCTGGTCTGCTCTCGACTGAGACGGCTCAAGACCTGGGCTGGCGTCGTCTTGACATCGAGCGTCTCGAGTTCGGCCGTGACCGCATTCAGGCGGGTGAGCGCTGCCCCGTAGTTGTTTTCGTAGTGGCTCTCGATCAGACGGGGCGAGATGCCGTTCAACGTCCAGGGCCGGCAGAAGAGGGGGCTGACGCGATATCTCATGAAGCTCTCCTTTTTGGAGCGGTTTCAAGGAACTCAGGTCCGAGGCGGCGCAGTCGACCGTGACGAGGGCGTCACCGTACGAGCGTCTTGTGAAGCCGCGCGACATTCGTCCACAGGATGTTTTGCATGAATGCGTCCACGTACTTTCTGCGCCGGCGCCGTAGTCGAGGTGATAGGAGTGCTCGTACATGTCCAACGCCAAGATGGGCGTTCCCCCGGCGAGGGCATGGGTGTGGTCGGCCGCCCACTGGTTCACGAGCCGGCGATCGCGATGGGAATACGTGAGGAGGACCCACCCCGCTCCACCGCGCAGGGCCTTGCCCATGGCAACGAACTCGGACCGCCAGCGATCAACGCTGCCGAAATCGCGGATCAATGCGTCGTCGACGAGACCATCGGGGATGCCATCACCACCGAGACCGTCGAAGTAAAGCTCGTGAAGGATCATCGAGTTCGTGGCGATGAGTTCCTCACGCTTGAGGCCGTTGATCACGAAGATCGGTGCCTTGACGAAGTCGAGCTCGGCCAACTGGGCCGCGATGGCGTTCAGCCGACGGACGGCGCCGCCGTAGTTGTTCTCCCAGTGGCTCATGATGAGCTGCTCCGAGAGGCCCTTGAGCTTCGCCGGATTGCACGAGAGCGGTTTCACTGAGTACGTCATGAGCTTTCACACTCCCCAGGCGGCGGCCAGTCGCCGGCGCACGATGCCGAGGACCGCTCCACCTGCCGCCATCTTGACCGGCGCGGCGCGCCACAAGAGCATGACCGCCACGGCGGCGATGAAGAGCACGATCGCAAATGGATCGACGAGTGCGTGCGGTGCGAGGCGCCCGAGTGCGATGGCGAGCGTTCCGATGACGCCGGCGACCATCCCTTGCAACGCCGCCCGTGCCCAGGTGACGGTGCGCACTCGCTCGAAGACCGGTAGGAGCGCGAAGATCATCACGAAGGACGGTAAGAAGATCGCGGTCGCGGCGATGGCCGCGCCGGTCAATCCGAGCACTTTGTAGCCGACGTAGGCGGCCAGCATCACTGGCGGCCCTGGAGTCAGCTGTCCGAGCGCCAAGCCGTCGATGAACTCCTGCGGCGTCAACCAGCCCAGGTGGTGGACGAACTGATCCTGGATGAGCGCGATGATGCTGAGTGAGCCGCCGAACGTCAATGCGCCGATGGTTCCGAACTGCGTCGCGACATCGATGAGACGTGGTGCGCTTCCGGGAGGTGCGGCCAGGAACGCCGTCGACCACGTGGCAAACCGCCCGGCAACGAACAGGACCGTGAGCGTTAGCACGACGAGAACGCCGATGCGCCGGCGGTGGAAGAGGAACAGGCCGAGGCCTCCAGCAAAGAGAAGAATCCACACCGTCGCGACCGGCGCGAGGACCGCCGCTGCGGCGGCCCCGCCGGCGATTAGGACGTGCAGCGCCGACTGCAACGCGGTGCGGCCGAGCCGGTACACGGCAACCGCGAATACCGCGAGCACGATCGGCCCGAGTCCGTACAAGGCACTGCGCAGCGTGGGGCTAACACCGAAGGCGGAATAGCTTAGCGTGAGGGCGAGCATGATCGCAAAGGCCGGGAGGCAGAATCCGAGGCCGGCGAGCAGCCCGCCCCACCAGCCCGCCCGACGATACCCGAGGAAGATGCCCAGCTGCGTGGCCGTCGCCCCCGGAAGCATGTTGACGAAGGCGAGGCCTTCGACGAACTGCGGCTTGGTGACCCACTGCCGGCGCTCCTGGAACTCCGCCTGCATCACACCCTGAATTGCTGGACCCCCGTACGCTGTTGCACCGATCTTCAGAAACGCCACGAGAATCTCGCGCATCATCCCGTCCCTCCGCCACGCGTCGAATGGGAGTATGAAACAACAGTTGCATGGGTGTGTCAAGTGATGCGTCACGATGATGCGACCAGTGAGGGTGCGGAGAACCGGCAAGAACAGGGGGCCCCTGTTGGATCAGAGTGTAGTGAAATCACACGCTTGGATTCTGCTAGGTCGATCGCGTCCCGTTGGGCCACCATCGAACTTGTACAAAATAGCCTCGCGATAAGTGCAGAGAGCGACAGCGCCCCTTCAGCTTCATAGACCAAGCGCGGCTTCCGGCCGGGGCCCTTACTTGGCGGAGGATTCGGCAGGGGGTTACGGGCGAGAAGACGAAGCGGCCGACGAGGAAGGCGCGCAGAAGACGGCAGGCCGCGGCAACACCCTCGCGTGCCACCGAGCGGATTGACCTCGTCAGCGCCCTGGTGAACGCGCTGGGCGTCGCCCTGCCGCTACTATCGGATCGGTCTACGATGAGCGCCCGCCGCCGGTCGGGATTTATGAGCAATGTCCCGAGGGCGACGGGGTGTGCTCCCCGCACACCCGTCGCCAAGCGCTCGGGTCAGCGAGCTACTTTTTCGGAGGGGAGACCTTGAGGTCGTTCATCACGCTGACAACGCCATCCGTGTCTTTCGCCAGCCGCTCGGCTTCGGTCTTGGCCTGCTCGTTCGGGACCGTTCCCTTCAGGTGAACGACGCCGTCCTTCGTGTCGACGTTGACCGAGACCAAATTCTTCACCCGGTCCGCCGTTAACTTCGTCTTCACCTTGGTCGTGATCGTGGCGTCTTCCGCCTTCCCTGCGTCCGCCAAGTACGGCGACCCGGCCACCAGCGTCAAAGCTACAACTGCGCCCAACAAAGCTCTCATCTCCATGCCTCCCCGTGTTGGAGTGGATCGCGAATGTTATTCAAGACTCGTGCCGGCGAATTGTCGGGGGGAGACGGCTGAAGAGACCCTCGGCTTCCCCCAGCTCCGCCCAGAGTGAGCCCGAGGTGCAGATACTCGACGCTGGTTCGACACGTGGGAGGGCGTCGGGGTAATCACCGTGGGCGTCGAGAGGCAGGGCCTGTGGGCTTGAGGGCGGTACGTGAGGCCCCCGCCGACTCGTGGGTAGGTACGCGCGATGAGGAATGACCCCACGGCGATGAGATCGTCTAAGGCCCGCCTTGTCCTTAGGGGCGACATGTCGCGGTAGGCCGGTTCCAGCCCGGCGTTGGCCTTGACCGTCAGCGAGCTTCCGCCGTTGTTGCTGAGGATGACCGCTCCGACGTTGTTGAACCGGATGTCCTGATCGTCGATGTTCTGGAAGACGTTGCCGCTGACGGTGATTTCGGAGCTGCCGATGTCGCAGAAGACGCCGTTGATCTCGTACTCGCCCAGCCAGGGGGCGCGGACGATGTCGGTGATGTAGTTCTCCGCGATGAGAGTCCCCGGCTGGAGGGACAGCGTGTAGATTCCGCCACCATCGGCCATGGTCTTGAGGACGCTCCAGATCCGATTGTAGCGGATTAGGTTGCTCTGAGCCGCGTTGGGGGTATTCGCCCATCCCCACCCGACGCTGATGCCGGAGTAGGGCATGTCGTGCAGTTCGTTGTGCTCGATCACGATCCCGTCGGTGTAGCCCGCCATGATCCCGACGGTCTGGTAGTAGTCGCGCCCGGTCTTCTCGATGTAGTTGTTCCGGATGACGTCGTTGCGCGAGACCTTGCGGCTGTCGTCTGGGTTGCCTTCCAGGTTCAGGGCGACCGAGACTCCACTCCCGGACACGTCGGTGATGAGATTGCCGACGAACTGGTTGTCGTGGGTGCCGACGACGTAGTTGACGGCCGAGCCGCCCAGGTGGCGCAGGACGTTGCGCTCGAGCCTCGTGTGATGGGCCGCCTCGATGTGGATCGCGCCCGGCAGCCGCAGCCCCGGATACGAGGTGATCTCATCGTCGGGCAGCGGCTCCGTGAAGACGATGCTGGCCTGGTCACCGACGTACCCTTCGCTGTTCGGTACGAGCCACGTCGTGTGCTCGAACGTGATCCCCACGAACTGGAGGTGGTGGACGGGAGCATCGAGGTCACCACGGACACGCAGGAGCGTCTCGAGGTCGCGCGGAACGACGACCGACAAGGTGCCGATGCTCTCGCCGGGCCTCGGCATGTAGAACACCTCGCCGGCAGTCGTGTCGAGATACCACTCGCCCGGAGCATCAAGGAACTCGTAGGCATTCTCGAAGAAGTACGGGCGGCGGTTCTCCTTCGGAGGGTAGGCCTGCTGGAAGATTCGCGTGCGCTCGGGTTCGCGGGGCGTGACAACGGCGCTGCTGCCCGCAATGTCGAACGACGCGATGCGCAGGTTCCCCTGGTTCACTCCCCGGCCGAGGATGACCATCTCGACCTGATCGAGCCGCTGCCAGTCGCTGATCTCGCTTTCGTTGATCTCGATCGTGAGACCATCCGTGTCCCATGACAGCAATTCGTGGTAGGCGCCGACGTTGGGGGTTCGCGCTCGAATGGCGCGGACGCCGTTGGCATAGAGCTGGCGGAAGGGCCCGGTTCCCACGGGCACCGACGCCCTGTAGATGCCGCCGCCGACCGACGTCCAGCCCGTGATGCGCTGGCCGCCGGTGAGGACCGGCCGTTCGCCCGGATAGGCCTTGTAGACGACGCTGAAGCCGTTGCTTCCGGAATCGATCTGCGTGAACTCCAGCGTCGCCGGCAGGGCGTATTCCCCACCTCGCAGATAGACCGTGATGTCGGAGCTCATGCTGCCGTTGAGGGCGCGGACCGTGTCGCGGGCTTTCGCGATCGTGCGGAAGGGGTGGCCGATCGTCCCGGGATTGAGATCATTGCCCGTCGGCGCCACGTAGAACGTCGTATGGCTCTGCTCGGGGCCGAGGATCCACAGCGTCGCCGTGTTCTGGCTGCCCAGCACCAGCCCGCTCGTCGCGCCCGAGAGCGTCAGGTTCACCGACTCGCTGCCGTCCGTGATGCTGTCCAGCGCCGTCGCGATCGTGAACGTCTTCGTCGTCTCGCCTGGCTGGAAGGTCAGCGTGCCGCCCGCGGCGGTGTAGTCATCGGGGGCCGAGGCGGTGCCGTCGTTCGTCGCAAAGTTCACCGTCACCGGCCCCGACGTGCCGGTGCGCGTTACCGTGATCGTGGCGATCTCGCCCTCGATGACCGCGTAGCCTACCTGGCTGAACTGCACGACGCCGGCCGGGTCGTTGTCGGTGATCGTCACCGTGGCCACGGCCGGCGTGCCGAGGATGGCACCGGCGCTCGGGTTCGAGAGGGTCACCGTGAACGTCTCCGGGCCCTCGTTGATCGTGTCGTTGACGATCGGCACCACGATGGTCCGGCTGGCCACGCCGACCGCGAAGGTCAGCACCCCGTTCGTGTTGACGAAGTCGCCGCCGCCGGTCGCGGTCACGCCGGCCAGCGCGTACTCCACGGTGTTCGCGGCCGTCGTCGGCCCCACGCGCTGCACCGTCAGCGTGACCGACCCGGCTGACTCGGCGACCGTGTAAGACGCTGTGGCAAACTGAAGGCGCGGCGTCTCATCGTCGACAATCGTTACGACAGCCGCCGCCGGCGCGCCCAGCGTCGCGCCTCCGCCCGGACTCGAGAGTGTCACCGTGAACGTCTCAGGCCCTTCCAGCAGCGTGTCGGCCTTCGTCGGCACCGTGATCGTCCGACTCGTCACGCCGTTCAGAAAAGTGAGCGTCCCCGCCATCGTCGCGTAGTCGGTCCCGCTGGCGGTAGGAGCGCCGCCAATAGCCGCGGCACCGCCGCCGCCGTTGCTCGTCGCGTACTGGACGGTGACGGTGCCGGCGCTGCCGCCGGTCCGGGTGACGACCAGCGAGGCCGCAGCGCCTTCCGTCACCGAGTACGTGTCGCGCGCGAGTTGCAGCGATCCGAACGCGTCGTTGTCGGTGATCGTCACCGTCGCCGTGCTGGGCGAGCCCAGGCCGATCGACGTCGCCGGGCGCGGGCTCGAGAGCGTCACCGTGAAGGTCTCCGGGCTCTCGACCAGGGCGTCGTTGGTAGTGGACACTGTGATGGGCTGGCTAGTCACGCCGGGGCCAAAGACCAGCGTGCCGGTATGGGGCGCGTAATCGGCGCCGGCGGTCGCACTGCCGGGGCTCATCGCGTAGTTCACCATCGCGGTGAGGAGAGTGCCGCCCGTGCGCGTCACCGCCAGCGTGGCGACGGCGCCCTCGGTCACCGAGTAGGTCGCGCTCGCGAACTGGACGGTCGCGTCGTCCTCGAGAATCGTCAGCACCGCCGTCCGGGGCACGCCCAGGCTCAACCCGCCGCCAGGGCTCGACAAAGTCAGGTTCACGGTGCGGCTTCCGGCGATGCTGCTGTTGTTGAGGATCGTGACCGGCACGATCACGCTCGCCTGCGTCCCGCTGAACGTCACGAGCTGATTGCTGATCGAGGTGAAGTCGATACCGCTGCCGGCCGTCCCCGGGCTGGCGCTGAAGAGGACGGTCTGGCCGGGTACCGTGCTGCCCGTGCGCGTGATGGTGACGTTGGCCACGCCGGTCGCGACGTGTTCAGCGACCGTGTACGTCGCCGCGCCGAACTGGACGGTGGGGCCGGTCTCGTTGTCGGTGATGGTCAGCACCGCCTGAGGGTACGTCCCGAGCGTGGCGCCGCCCGTCGGGTTCGACAGGACCAGCCGGACCGTCTCGTTGCCCTCGCGCACGCCGCCCGGCGCGATCAGGATCGGGACCGTCTTGCTCATCTCTCCGGCGGCGAACGACAGCGTCGGGTTGGTCGCCGTGTAGTCGGCGGGCGCGGCCGCGGTGCCGTCGGCGGTGGTGAACTCCACCGTCACGCCGCCGGCCGCGCCCGTACGGCTTACCTTGATCAGCGCGAGACCGGCGTTCTCGGGCACCGTGAACGCCGGGGCGCTGAAGGTGATCGCCCCCGCCACGTCGTCGTCGGTGATCGTGAGCACTGCGGTACTCTGCGTGCCCAGCGTGGCGCCGCCGGTCGGGTTGGAGAGCGCCAGGTTCACGGTCTCGTTCGGCTCGTCGACCTTGTCGTTCAGGATCGGGACCGTGAAGGTCTTGCTCACCTCGCCGGCCTTGAAGGTCAGGGTGCCCGACGTCATGAGATAGTCGGCACCCTCGGTGGCGGTGCCTCCGGGGACCGTCGCATAGTTGACAGTCACCGCACTGGCGGTCGCTCCCGGCGTCCGCTGGACGGTGATCGTCGCCGCCGCCGTCGCCTCGGCGACCATGTAGGTCGCGGCGCTGAAGCGCACCGCACCGGGCACGTCGTTGTCCACGATCGTGATCGTGGAGGCGTCACGCGGGCCGAGCTGGGCGCCGCCGGTGGGGTTGTTCAGCAGTAGCGCCACCGACTCGGCCGCCTCGAACAACGTGTCGTTGATGATCGGCACCGTGAAGGTCCGGCTGGTCACGCCAGGGCCGAAGGTGAGGGTGCCGTCGACGCTGGTGTAGTCGGCGCCGGACGTGGCGGAGGCGCCGGCGCTCGCGTAGTCCACCGTCACCGTGCCGACCGTGGGGCCGGTGCGGACCACGGTGATGGTCGCCGCCGGCGTGGCCTCGTTCACGACGTACACGGGCGCGCTAAACTGGAGCCCCTGCTCGTCGTCCCGGATGGTGAGCACGGCCGTCTTGAGGGTCCCCAGGGCGGCGCCGGGTGAGGGATTGGACAGCGTCAGGACGACCGTCCTGTTTCCCTCGGCCCCGTCGCCGTCCACGATCGTGATCAGCACATCCTTGAACGTCTGGCCGGCGGCGAACGTGACGACCTGGGTCGCGTCGAGGTAGTCCGCGGGAGCCGTCGCCGTGCCGTTCGTTGTCCTGAACTCCACGGTGGCGTTGCTGGCGACGGCGCCGGTACGGGTAACGCGGACGGTGGCTGTGCCGGCCTTCTCGTCCACGCTGTAGGTAGCCGCGCTGAACTGCATCGTGCCGGCCACCACCTGCGCCACGGCCCCCGAAACGCCAGCCAGCGTCGGGAGCACGACGAGCAGAACCGTGAACGCGAGGCGCCGACTCATGTACTCAACTCCCCGTCGTCCTACGTTGTATCTGCTTCAACACTATGGTGGGCCGTCTTACGGAATCAACCGTCTATAATCTTGACACTTTCGGGCTCGGCAAACGTAGGACCGAGTGGGGATGGCGACGCCGATGCGGGCGTTGTGCCATCTCGTCGGCTAGGCGTCCGGCGCTGCGACGAAGATCGCCCCGGGTGCCGCGGCGCTGCTGACCAAGCCGTCCCAAGACGAGGCCTGCTCAGCCCAATTCGCTTGGCCCAACCCCTAGTGCTATGGGTTGTTTCTTCTACTGCGGAAGGGCCGTGGTGACACCGGCCGACTATCCGTGATCGGGGTGCGCGAGCGGTACCGTCGACTCTGGGGATTGCCTACTGCGGTGTGACCTCCCGATCGGCGGACGGTTCCGATGGACGGGCCAGTCCACAGGCATGTTGCGCAGCCCAAAGTGATATCGATGTGACTGATAAACTCGCGCATCAGGTCTCCGGAAGGGCAATCTGTTTTCAGCTTCTCGTGCTCCCTTGGCGGGCCCTGACGACCCGAGAGGGCAGCGGAACATCGCTCAGCGTGTGGCAATAGTCCGCGAGCCACTCCGCAACTCGCACCGAACACCAAGCCAGCTGCCTGTAGACGGGCAATTCGGTCCGAACAATGCTGAGCGATCAGGCGAACGATCACTTCACCACCGTGATGAGCGGCTTCCCTTTCTCGACGATATACGTCGCGAGCTCCGCCGCCCGGCCGGTGCCGATATTCCTGGCCGAGTGGATCGTTCCGGCCGGGATGAACAGGACATCGCGGGCCTTGAGAACCACCGGCGGTTTGCCCTCCACCGTGTATTCCCACGTGCCTTCGAGGACATAGATGATCTCTTCGCCCGGATGCGTGTGCCTGGGGGCCGTCGTTCCCGGCGCGAGCTCGACGATCGTCTGGATGACCTCGCGTCCGGTGACGCTCAGATCGTGGCGTTGGAGATCGATGCGCCGGGCGCCCACTTGCTGCGCCTGAGTCGCGGGGAGCACCAGGCCGGTTATGGCGATCAGCGCCGCGATTGCCATGACCCGAGTCGTTTTCATGAGCATTCCTTTCGTTTTTGCGATGCAATCCGCGCAGCGGGGGAGGGCGACGTCGCGCGGGCATCGTCCGAGCCCCGCCCGATCCGTGGACAACTGCGTCACACCGGTGCCCGCTTCGTCGATCACAGCGAGGGCCAGCCGCGCGGGCGAGAAACGCAGGAGGCGGTTCATGGGGCGTTGCGGTGCGCGGAGTGTGGCATGCAGGGCTGGAGGGGTCAAATGGTATGGAGCGGAGCGCCTCCCGAACGCCGCCTTCGCCGAGAGACGGGGCACCCGCTGACGCGAGGGCTAGCCGCCGATCACGCCGCCGTCGCGCCGGCGGATGACGACGGTGGCCGAGCGCGGCCGCCCGCCCTCGAAACCGTCGGGCCAGGCGCTCACCGCGGTCGGGTTGGCGGGATCGCTTCGCTCGCTGGCCGTCTCGCCGGGATGCTGCACGTTGACGAACATCGTGCGGCCGTCGGGCGTCGTGATCACACCGGTGATCTCGGCTCCGCTGGGGCCCGTGAGAAACCGCCGGATCGTAGCCGGAGGCCGGATCGGCCGCGAGCATCACGTTGTTGCCCAGTAGCGCGTAGTCGCCCTTGTGCAGCGCGCTGGTGGACACGTCGGTCTGGATCCACAGAACGCCGCGGGCGTCGATCCACAGGCCGTCCGGCGAGCCGAAGGCGTCGCCCTTGACGGTGCCGCGCTTGGCCGGATCCGTGTGCTCGGGGTCGCCGGCCAGCACGAAGACGTCCCACTCGAAGGCCGTGGCCGCCGCGTCGCCACCGCGCTCCCGCCACCGGATGATGTGGCCAAACGCATTCCCGACCCGCGGATTGGCGGCATCCGTTCCGGGGGCGCCGCTCACGCCGCGCTGCGTGTTGTTCGTCAGCGTGCAGTAGGCCTCGCCGGTCGTCGGGTGTACCGCGATCCACTCCGGCCGGTCCATCTTCGTCGCGCGCACGACGTCGGCGGCCGCGCGCGTGTCGATCAGCACGTCGGCCTGGCTTGCGAAGCCGGCAGCGGCCTCGAGCCCGTTCACGCCATGGCGTAGCTCGACCCACTCGCCGCCGCCGGCCGCGTCGAACCGCGCGACGTAGAGCGTGCCCTCCTGGAGCAGCCGGCGGTTGGCCTCGGCCTCCCCGGGGACGAAGCGGTCACGCGAGACGAACTTGTAGACGTACTCGAACCGCTCGTCGTCGCCCATGTAGGCGACGACCCGCAGGTCGCGCGCGAGCGTGAGGGCGGCGCCCTCGTGCTTGAACCGGCCGAGCGCGGTGTGCTTCACGGGCGGCCGGGCCGGATCGTAGGGGTCGATCTCGACGACCCAGCCGAAGCGGTTCGGCTCGTTCGGGTGTTGCGCGGCGTCGAAGCGGGCATCGTGCTCGTGCCAGCGATAACGGAAGCCCGTCTTGGTGATCCCGTAGCGCCGCTGCGCTGGCGGCACGGAGTCGCTTTCGTTGACGAAGTAGCCGTTGAAGTTCTCCTCGCAGGTGAGGTACGTGCCCCACGGCGTGACGCCGTGCGCGCAGTTGTTGATGGTGCCGAGCGCCGTCCGCCCCTCGGGGTCGGCGGCCGTCCGCAGTCGGGGATGGCCCGCCGCGGGCCCGTCGAAGCCGATCGCGGTCCGGGCGGTCACCCGGCGGGCGTAGCGGGACGGCCGGACGACGGTCCAGCGGTCGTGGACGAGCGCGACCTCGACGACCGACACGCCGTGGGCGGCCTGGGACTTGGCGACCTTCTCCGCCGTCCACGGCGCCATGCCGCCGACGTGGAGCAGGCCGTCGTCGGTGTACTCGTGGTTCATCGCCAGGAGGCCGCGGCTGGAGGCCGTGGAGCCCGCCGGGAGCGGGAAGAAGTGGAGGCCGTCGTGGTGCATACCCGCCTGCTGCTCCTGGTCGGCGACCGTGTTGCTCGCATCGGGGCGGAACGCCGGCCCGTCGGAGATCGGGTCGCCCCAGGCGTACAGGACCTCGGCCGTGTATCCGGGCGGAACGACCACCGCGTCGGCGACCGAGACCGGCACGCTCTTGAAGCCCAGCAGCGGTGGCGCCGCGTCCGCCAACGCGCCGGGCCGTCCCAGCACGGAGAGCGCGGCGGCGGCGAGGCCGCCCTGCAGCAGGCGCCGTCGGGAGAGCCGCCCGGTCACGACTTCGTCAAAGGTCGGGTTGGCGGATGGGTTGACGCCGACATCCTCGTGGTCGCTGTGCATGTTGCCCCCCTCGTCGCAAGCGACACTAGGAGCAGAATGTTGCGGCGCGATGACCGTGCGGCAAAGCTTGCGCGACATCACGCGCATGTCACCGCCGCGCCTTACGCTCCGGTTGTGCCGAGGGGCGGCGCAAGGAGGACATCAGTCAGCGCGTTGGGATCGGTGACGACATGGAGCCGGAGCAGGTGGAGCAGGAGGAGGATCATCGCGCCGAATTCCCTCCTCCGGCGGCGGCTGCCTAGAGGGGTGCTTTCCGCAGCCTGCTAGATCATCAGCAGATCCTGGTGCGGCGGACGCTGGGCCGCCGGTAGCGTGAGCATCGGCGCGTAGCGGGGGAGCACGTCAGCGTGGAGCGTTCGTCGTCGATGAGATGTCCGCCTCTATGTGCAGCGCCTCGCACAGCGCCTGCGCTTCGACCATCAGATCTTCGGCGCGTGCCCGGGTTGAGAGCACTTTCTTGCAGTGCGCTACGTGAAGTGCAGCAGTGGCAAGTTCGCGCCGCAGAGCCTGGTACGTGATGAGGGCGCGCACGTAGCTGGCTACGGCATGCGACTTGGTGCAGTCCGACGGCAAATCCCGCACGTCGACGACGATCCTCACACAGCCTGCCCTTCAAGCGGATAAGCCGGGCCGAGCGGCCCGCGAATTCGATGCTGCAGGGCCGGCAAGCACAGTGCCAACGTCGGGGTTGCAAGCATCCCGCCCACTTGGGCCGTGTTGACTTGGAGCGGTGGAGGTGACTGACAAGAACGGTGACACCGTGCCCCGGGCTGAGAGGGTTTCGCGTTCGCCGGCCGGCGCCCAGCGGCACTTCCACCCTTTCTGGGCCCTCCCGCGTATATCCTGGCGACCATATGGACCGCGATTCGAATCGTCTATCGGGCAGCGTCGGAACCCCCATGCTGACTGTCTCCGCTGGCCGCCAGGGCCAGACTGGCTCGGATCGGTGGACCATTGTCGGCGTGTCGACCGCCGTCAACGCGCTCGCGTGGGGGGCGCGATCCACGTTCGCGCTCTTCTATGTCGCGATGCTCGAGGAGTTCGCCTGGGGTCGCGGCCCGACCGCGGCCGGGTACTCGCTGAGCTGGCTGGGGTTCGTCGTTTTCGCCCCGGTGGCCGGCTGGCTCTCAGACCGCTGGGGCACGCGGACGGTCGTGACGGGTGGAGGGGTGATCCTCGGCGCGGCCCTGGCGCTCACGGGCCAGGTGACGTCGCTCGCGCAGTACTATCTGTGTTTCGGTGTGCTCGGCGCCGCGGGTATCGCCGGGATGCTCATTCCATCGACGACGATCGTGACCCGGTGGTTCGTGCGGTCGCGCGGGACGGCGATGGGAGTGCTGAGCGCCGGTGGACCGGGGAGCGCGGTGGTCTTCTACCCGCTCAACGCGTGGCTCATCGCGACCCTGGGCTGGCGCAGGGCGCTGGTCGCCTTCGGGTGCATCGTCGCGGCCGCGACGGTGTCGCTGGCGCTTCTCTACCGGGAGCCGCCCGTCGACGAGAATCCTCCGCCGGGCGGCGCGGACACCGGGTCCTCCCGGGGCGCGGCCGTCGCCGGGGAGGCGTGGACGCTTCGACGCGCGCTGCAGAGCGTCCGGCTCTGGGCAGCGTTCACCATGACCGCGCTCGGAGTCATCGGATTCCAGATCATGGCAACCCACCAGGTCGCTCACGCGGTGGATCGCGACTTTCCGCAGCCCACCGTGGTGTGGCTCTTCGCCTTTGGCGCCGGGTGCATGATGGCGGGAAATCTTCTCGGTGGCTGGCTCTCGGATCGCGTCGGGCGCGGCTGGGTATTTGTGCTCGGCACCGTTGTCGCGATCCTCGGGATCGGGTGTCTGGCCCTGGTGCGAGGCCCCCAAGATTTCGTCCTCCTTTTCCTCTATACGGTGTCCGGGGTCGGTTTCGGCATGCGGATCGCACAGCTCTCCACGATTCCCGCCGACGTGTTTTCCGGGCCGCACCTGGGCGCGATCCTCGGGGTCGTCCAGGCGGGGGGCGGCCTGGGCGGCGCCATTGGCCCGTTCCTCGGTGGCTGGCTCTTCGACGTCACCGGAAGCTACCGGCTGGCGTTCGCGGCCGCGTGTGCCGCTGTCGCGGGCTCGGCCGTCGCGGCATGGTTCGCAGCACGGCCCCTGGCCAGCGAGCGGGACGCACAGCCGTGACGAGACGCGCTTGGCGCCGGCGCGGATCCGGCTCGGCGAACGCCGTGATCGCCCCTGCCTGACCACTGCGCGAAAGGCGCGTACGCCGCTGTCGATTGATCAAATCTTCGTGAGCACGGCCATTTTCGCGGGTAAGCTCTCTGCCAGATCAATCGGAGGGGCGCGTGACCATGAGCGGAGAAAACTGCCTGACCGGCATGAAAGTCCTCGATCTCACCCAGTTCGAGGCGGGGCCTTCGTGCACCGAAGCCCTCGGGTGGATGGGCGCGGACGTCGTCAAGATCGAGAACCCCAATGCCGGCGACCCGGGCCGGACGACGCTCGGCACCCCCGGCCGGGACAGCAACTACTTCCTTCAGTACAACGCCAACAAGCGTTCGGTGGCGGTCAATCTGAAGGATCCGCGCGGCGTGCAGCTCATCAAGGCCCTGGCCAAGCAGGCCGACGTGATCATCGAGAACTTCGCGCCGGGAGCCGTCGAACGTCTGGGCCTCGGGCCGGAGGTGATCCGCGCGTTGAACCCGTCGATCATCTATTGCCAGGTCAAGGGTTTCGGCACCGGCAGCCCGTACGAGAAGAGTCTCGCGTTCGACATGATCGCGCAGGCCTGCGGCGGCCTCATGAGCATCACCGGCGAGGAAGACGGCCCGCCATGCAAGCCCGGCGCGACGATCGGCGACACCGGCACCGGCATGCTCATGGCGATCTCGATCCTCGGCGCGTATGTCCGCCGCCTGCGGACCGGCGAGGGCGAGCATCTGCAAGTGGCGATGCAGGATGGGGTCATGCACTACATTCGCAACGCGTTCACGTACATGGAGCGGACCGGCGGCCGGCCGGCGCCGCGCGCCGGCTCGAAGACGGTCGGTGGCGGCAACCCGCCCATCGGCGTGTATCCGTGCAAGGGCGGCGGTCCGAACGACTACGTCTACATCTTCACGAGCCGCGCCAATCCCGAGCATTGGACCCGCCTGCTCAAGGTGATGGGTCGCGAGGATCTGATCGGCGATGCCCGCTACGCCACTCCCGAGGCGCGGACCGAACGGCGAAACGAAGTCGACGCGATCGTCACCGAGTGGACCCGCAGGCATGACAAGCACGAAGCGATGCGCCTGGTCAGTCACGCGACCATCCCAGCGGGCGCCGTGCTCGACACGGCGGAGCTGGCCGCCGATCAGACGTTCCAGGATCGTGGCATCCGGCAGACCATGAAACATCCCGCCGCCGGGGACTACGTCATGAGTGGATGGCCGGTCCGCTTCGGCGGCGAGACGCCTGCGGTCGCGCCAGCGCCGTTGCTCGGCCAGCACGGCACGGAAGTGCTCGCCGAATGGCTGAAGATGGAGAAGGACCAGATCGACGCGCTCCGCCGCGATTCGATAGTTACGTGAGCGCCTGTCTGCCCCTGCACGGCGCGGCCGGACGCGTATTGACTGCGTCGCGGTCGGCGGTGCGCGACCGCAGTTGATGACTCGTTCGGCTGGGGGATCGGTGACGCGGGCCGCGTGAGTCTCTCGGAGCACATGGGGCGCTCGGCCGATGCCCGCGAGGGCGTCACTGCGTTCCTCGAGAAGCGTCGGCGGCGCTTCGCGACGCGTCCGAGTGCGGACATGCCGCCGTCTTACCCGTTCTCGCCTTGAGCAACACCGCGCTGCTCTGCTTCATCAGCTTGTGCAGCTGCTTCTCGATGGGCGTCTTCAGCCCGCTGCTGCCCGAGATCGGCCGCGCCGGCGCGCTGGCCGACTGGCAGCTCGGCGTCGTGGCCGGGGCGCTGGGCTTCGCCCGCATGGCGGCGGCCATTCCCGCCGGCTGGCTGGCCGGCCGGTACCTTGGCACCACACTCTGCGCGTCGCCCGCGCTCATGCTCGCCGGCACCGTGGTGCTGGCTGCGTCCTCGTCGTTCTCCGTGCTGGTCCTCGGGCGGCTGATCCTGGGCTTCGCGTACACCCTGGGCACCGTGAGTGGGCTCATCGCGCTGCTGCGCGACGACCGAGGGCCCGGGGCCTCCGTGCGGCTGAACATCTTCGAGTTCTCCGCGATGATCGGGGTCCTCGGCGGGCTTGGCCTCGTCGGGCTTCTGCCCGGCCACTGGGGCTGGGGCCTCTCGCTGCTGATCGCTTCGTCGCCCCTGCTCCTGCTCCTTGCTGCGGTGCCGATCATCCGTCGGCGCTTCCCCGATGCCGCGCGGGCGCCGGAGACGGGGGCGTCGCGGACATCGGACGCGAGCCGGGGCGATGGGATGTCGGTCACGCTGTGGACGATGTTCGCGGCAGGCATCGTTCTCGCCCTGGCGTGGTCCGCGGTCAGCCAGTTCCTTCTGCCGCTCCGGGGGACGCGCGAGTTCGGCCTGGACCGGGGTGGCGTCTCTCGGCTGCTCATGCTCGCGCAGCTCGTGGACGTCTTCGCGCTGCTGCCCGTGGGCCGGCTCGCCGACGGCCTGGGACGCACGCCTGTCCTCGGCTTCGTCATCGTGGTGCTCGGGTTGGGCACGGCCGCGGTCGGTCTGGGATCGTTCCCGTGGTTCGTGGCGGGCTGCGCGTGCTTCGGGTTTGGCCTCGCGGGCTGGATGCTGCCGGTCGGGGTGATCCGAGAGCACACGCGGGCCGAGCGCCTGGCGTGGCGGATGGGCCTGTACCGCGTCGGCGTCGACGCCGCGATGTTCTTCGGCCCGTTCGCGAGCGGCCTTCTGGGCGAGGAGAATGCGAGGATCTTCGTGACTGCGGTGGGCGGGGTCGCGCTGGTCGTCGGCGTGCTCGTGCTGCTCACCCCGAGCGCTGCTCGAGGGGTGCTTGCGCGCCGCCCGCGATCGTGAGATTTCACGCGTACTGCGGCGCCGCGCCGGTGCCCGCAGGTCTGGGCATCGAAGGAGGTGCGCCATGCTCGATCTCGTGATCACAGGTGGGCAGGTCGTGACACCGCAGGGCGTCGCGGACATGGACGTCGGGGTGCAGGGCGAGAGGATCGCCGCGCTCGGCTGGCCGGGCACGCTGTCCGGCGGCGGCCGCACGATCGACGCCCGCGGCAAGATCGTCCTCCCCGGCGGCATCGAGCCGCACGCGCACATCAACATCCCCGTGCCGGAGATGTGGGCGGGGAAGCCCGACGTCATGACCCAGCCACCCGAGGCGGCCACCCGCGCCGCCGCCTTCGGCGGCGTGACGACGGTCATCGACTTCGCGGGCGATCTCGACCTGACGCCCTCGCCCAACGCCCCGCGCGTGCCCATCGCCGAGCACGTCGAGCGGCGGCGTGCCGTCTTCCGCGGCCACTCCTACACTGACTTCGCGTTCCACTACATCCTGGCGGGTGAGGTCGCACCGCAGACGATCGGCGAGATCGGCGAGGCGATTCAGTCCGGCGTCGCGAGCTTCAAGATCTTCACGACCTTCCGCCCGATCCGCGTGCCGTACGGCCACCTCTGGAGCATCTTCGCGGAGGTGGCGAAGCACGGCGGCATCATGGCCGTGCACGCGGAGGAGGACGACGTCGTCACCTACATGACCGAGAAGCTCAAGCGCGAGGGGCGGGCGCAGGGCTACAACCTCCACCTCGTGCACAACAACATCTCCGAGGACCTGGCGTTCCGGCACATCATCCGGCTCGCCCAGCACACGGGGACGGCCGTGTATTTCGTGCACACGACGGCCAAGGAGGGCGTCGCGGCGGTCGCCGAGGCGCGGCGCCTGGGCCAGCCCGTGTACGCCGAGGCCCTGCACAACTACCTGCACTTCACGTGCGACGACTATCGGAAGCCCGGCGGCACCGCGATCCACACCTATCCCGCCATCAAGTTCGCGGACGACCGGGACGCGCTGATCGCCGGTCTGCTCGACGGGAGGCTGGCCACGACCGCGACCGACGAGTACACCGTCCACAAGGCGTACAAGCTGGCCGGCAGCACGATCGAGACCGTGTGCGGCGGGCACAACGGGATCGAGACACGGATGCCGGTGGCGTTCACGAAGTTCGTCGCCGAGCGAAAGATGCCGCTGACGCGGTTCGTGGACATTACCTCCGCCAACGCTGCGCGCATCCTGGGCCTCTATCCGCAGAAGGGCGCAATCCAGCCGGGCAGCGACGCGGATCTGGTGCTGATCGATCCCGCCGTCAGGAAGACGATCGCGCTGGCGGACCTGCACGCCGACGCGGACTACAGCATCTGGGAGGGCTTCGCCTGCCAGGGCTACCCGGTGATGACGATCCTGCGCGGCAAGGTCATCGTGGAGCACGGCAAGCTGGTGGGCAGCTCGACAGACGGCCGCTGGGTGGAGCGTCGAGTCTCGGGCGACGTTCTGGGCCGCCCGGCGGTCTGAACGAGGAGGGGCAGTCGGTCGCACAGGCCGCCCGGTTTCTGGCCCTGGCCAAGACCGCGGCCTGCTGGGCACTGCCCCACGACTGCCAAAGTGTTACTTCGCGGCAGCGGGGAACGTCGGCAGCTTGCCGATGTCGCGCATGTCGTGCTGAATGACGACGGTTGCTTTGAGATTTGCGGCGATCTGCTTCATGCGCTCGATCGAGGCGACCGTCGCGGCGCGGTCGAAGTTGAAGCTCGGCACTCCGCCGCTTTCATAGTTCTCGCGGAAGTGGACCAGGTCGCCGGTGAGCAGCACCGGGCCCATGTCCTTCAGCCTGACCAGCAGACTGCTGTGGCCCGGCGTGTGACCCGGCATCCTGAGAACGATCACACTGCCGTCGCCGAACACATCCTTGTCACCGGTCAGCGGCTCGACCTTCCTGCTTTCGCTGATCCAGCTCTTGAATCCCGCGACGTTCGCGCCCTGCATCGGCGTCGGCGCCGTGATCCCGTCCCAGTCGCCCTTGCCGATGAGCAGCGTCGCGTTCTTGAACGGTTCGAGCTGGCCGGTATGGTCGCCGTGAAAGTGACTGATGCCGACGTACTTGACCTGTTCGGGCGTGACCTTGAGCTCCTTCAGGCGATCGACGATGCCGACTTTCGGCGCGTTGGGATTTGTGCCCGGTGCGAAGCCGGTGTCCCACACCATGAACTCGTCGCCGTGCTTGATCAGGTAGCAGCTGAACGTGAATGTCAGCTTGAGATCCTTGTAGGCGAACGTATCGGTGAAGCGCTGGCCGACGTCGGTCGGCGTGGCGCCGGTGCCGCAGTCGATGCGTGCAAGCGTGACTTCGGCGGGCGATTGCGCAAACACCGGCAGGCCGACGAGAACGTTGGCGCACACACCGACCACGAACAGGGACAGAGCTCTCAGCATTGGCGTCCTCCCAGGCAGCATCTAAACGTTGCGGCCATCCATATCGAGTCAAGATTCTACGTCAGCTTGCGGGTGGGAGCGTAGGAGACTGGAGGGGACCGGGGAGCCGCCTGGGGTGATTGTTCCTCGTGGCGCTACTCTCATCGCCGGGCTCGCGCTACGGCTCGACGCGCTCGATCTTCACGCTCCGGCGCGTGCGCGCGGACTCGATCATCGCCAGCGTGACTTCCACGACGCGCAGCCCGTCCAGGCCGGTCGCGGCTGGCTGGCCGCCGGTGGCGACCGCACGCTGGAAGTCCTCGATCTCTGCCACGTAGTTCGGCAGCAGCGCTTCGGGGTAGTCGGCGGTCTCGTTGACGGTGTCGCTCGTGGTCTCGAAGCGGCCCGTGCGCGCTTCCCACATGGAGTGGTGTCCGGCGATGAGCCCGGTGATCCCGTACACGCGGAAATCGTTGCGCGAGTCTGGAAGGAGGCGGCTCGCGACCACCTGGCCGAGCGTGCCGTTCCCGAAGCGGAGCGTGAGGCAGGCGAGTTGCTCGAGCGGGCGCGCGCCCGTCTGGCCGTCGGTGACGGCCGTGACCTCCTCCACCTCGGCGCCGAGCACGAAGCGCAGCAGGTCGACCGAGTGCACGCCGGTGCCCATCATCGTGGACGCGCCCCCGATCAGCTCCGGCGTGTCCCACCACTGCGTGAGCGGCGTGCGCGGCGGCGAGCCGTCGCGGCCGCGCACGCCGAACGCCCACTGCGCCTGGGCGAGCACGATGCGCCCCAGTGTCCCGGCGGCGACGAGCTCGCGCGCGCGAATATAGGCCGGGTGCTGGCGCAAGTTGAAGGCAATGCCGAGCGTAACGCCCGCGCGGCGGCACGCCTGCACCATTCGCACGGCGTCGGCGACCGTGGTGGCCATTGGCTTCTCGCACAGCACGTGCTTGCCGGCTTCCGCCGCCTGGACGACGTGCTCGGCATGCAAGGCGTTCGGCGAGGTCACGAAGACGCCGTCGACACGCGAGTCCTTGAGGAGGTCGCCGAGCTGACTGTACGCGGCGCGCGCGTCGTGCTTCTGCGCGAACGCCTCCGCGCGGTGCTGATCGCGGCTGTAGACGCCGACGAGCTCGCCACCGGCGGCCGCGGCCATCGCCGGCGCGATCTTGATGTCTGGATGCTTGCCCGTGCTGACGATGCCCCATCCGAACGGCATAGACTCTCCTCAGTCGCGTGAGTACTCGGGAGACATCAATCAGGCCGGTTCGCCTTGAGGAACGTGCGCACGTGCCGCACCGCGAGCGGGATCTTCTCCTTCGTGTCCTTCCACGGGAAGAAGGTGAGCTCGGACTTCGGGGCCAGCATCGCCGACTCGATGGCGGGCTCGTAAGGGTGCGATGGGGTCTCGTCCGGCATGACCAGCACGGGCGCCGGGCAGCCCTGGACGACATCGCGCGGCACGCTGAACACGAAGTCGGCGTTCGTGACGTACATCCGGGTCAGGAACTTGTCGATCATGTCCATCGTGAGGTCAGGCCGCTGCTTGACCAGCGCCGGCCCCCAGGTCTGCATGCTGTTGTCGTACATGGGGTTCGATTCCCGGCGGAAGCCGACGGGCTGCGACACGACCGCGGCGACGATGCGCTCCGGCGCGCGCTGGACCAGCTTCCAGATGAACGGGCCGCCGATGCAGTAGCCGATCACCATGAAGCGCCGGATGCCCAGATGATCCATGAGGGCGAGGTGATCGTCAGCATAGGAGTCCCACGGCCGATCGATCTCGAGCGGCCCGGAGGACTGGCCACTCGGCGCGTTGCGCAGGTCAGCCGTGATACAGCGGTATTCGTCCTTGAATTCCGCGGTCGCGTTGAACGGCGCCCGGTCTGACATGAAGCCGATGGTCGAGTTCTGACCCCCGCCGGGGATGACGAACAATGGGAAGCCGGAGCCGGCCTCCTGGTAGTGAATGCGGACGTGGCCCTTCTCGAAAAACGCCATGGTGCTCCCCCTTTCGCGGCGGGCTGCGAGAATGCGAGCGATCGGCTGTGGCCTCGACAACGGAGCATACAGGAAACGACGAGAGAGAAAGTGTGAGCGGCCCCGCGGGCATGGCCGTCCCGGACTGGAAGTTCTCCGGCGCGACGCGGACGTGACCAGGCCTGCCCCTCAGCGACTCCTCGATCGCCGGTCGGCCGAAGCCAAGGGACGCGGGTGCGTCTGCCGTTCCTGCGCCCTGGCCCCGGCCTTCGCCATCGTCAAGACGGGCGTGGCGTGGCCCACCGGTGAGAAGTCGTAGGCCTCTCCGAGTAGTGCGGGGGTGTCATGCCGCGTAGCCGCTGCGGCTCAGTTGTAGCGCCGGCTCGACGCCCGGCTGGACTTGCGAGGTCGCGTGCGGCAGCGACTCGGGTGGCAGCGATCTTGCGTCGGCCAGGATCATGGCGGTGGTTCAGGCCCTGTTGGCGTTGATTACCCGTTCCCTGGGCCGCATCACATCCGCCATTTTCGGGTGGGCGGTCGTTGCACTGTTCGGGCAGACGGACCCGGCAGAGAAGACGATGCTGTCAGCCCTGGTCGGCGCCGCCGCCGCGTGGCCGGTGCTGCTGTTCGGCATCGCCATGCCGAAGGTCGCCGTCTTTGTGCTTGGCTTCGTGCCGCTCCCCGCGTGGGTTTCGTCGGAGACCGTGCGGCTTGCGTGGATCGGTCTGGCGGTGGCGATTCCCTTCGCCGTGGGGGTCACCATGGCGATGCGCGGCCGCCGCGGCAGTGCGGTTGGGGGCCGGACCAGCCCCGTTCGCCGAGAATCGGCCATCGCACGACTCCTCCGCGGCTTCCCGACGACGATCGGCATTGCGGCGGCGTTCTTCGTGGTGTTCGTCACGGTGCCGGTACTGCGAGTGCGGTCCCTGATCCGCCGTCGCGTCGATTTGCAGATTCCACTCGTGACCGACAAGGCGAACTACCAGGCCGTTGCCGCCGAGGTGGCCCGCGTCCTCACGGTTCACGGATTCGCGGTTCGCGAAGCCGAACCAGGTTGGTGGATGACCGTTCCGTCCCACATCCTGCGCCGGCTCGGTGGGCCGGCCTTTCGGGACCACATCCCGGAACGCCTCGCGTACTTCTGGGGCGAGCGCCTGGAAGTCGCGCTGTATCCCAACGGGCTACTGCTGCGCGGCAGCGCGCAGGACACGGCGTGGGCGCACGGCATCATCGCCGAAGCCCTCACCGGGGCGCCGGCGCTGCAGACGTTCGACCCTCGCGCGCAGGACCTCGAGCGCCAGATACGTCGCGTCTGGTCGGTTTATCGGGAGAATCCCCCGGCCCACCAGGACTCGAACGCGCTGGGCAGACGGCTGGAAGAGATCGTCGCCGAGCTCGGCGGGATGCCGATCTCATACGACGAGTGGCAGATCGTCTACCGACAGGCGCTGCAGCTTGGCCGCGCCCTTGGAGGTGAGCGTCAACTCATGGAAGCAGCAGCATCGCCCGGTCGACCGACGGACCCGAAGCGACGGGTCGCGAAGGAGGAGTCTATGGAACCGTTGAACGCGGAGTGTCCAGCGCGCGACCTTTCCAACCGCGAGCTGATCAGCCAAATCACGACGAAGGTCTCGCTCCTGGCCCGGAAGGAGATCGAACTGGCGAAGGCCGAGGTACGCGCCGACCTGGGCACTCAGCTTGGCATGGTGAAGGCCATGGGCATCGCCCTCCTCGCGGCGCTGCTGGGCGTGAATCTGCTCCTGGTCGCCGGTGTCCTGGCGCTCGGACTGGTAATTGCGAGCTGGCTGGCCGCGCTGATCGTCGGCGGTGGCTTTCTCCTCCTGGGCGCCGTGGCCGGATACATCGGCTGGCGACGCGTGATGACCAACCCCCTGGCGCGTACGCGTCAGATGCTGAAAGAGGACGTTCGATGGGTGAAGGAACGCCTGGCCTGAAGACCAGTCGCAGCAGCAAGGACCGGCCGGCCCCCCGGGAGGCGGTGGAGGAACTCGGCGGGGAGATCGCGGTTGTCCGTGATGAGCTCGACACGCTCCTGGGGGAACTCGATCGCCGGCGGCACGACGCCCTCGACGTTCCGCTGCAGTTGCGCCGCCACGCCGCCGGGGCCTCGCTGACCGCTTTAGCCGTGGTCGCCGCCGCCGCCGGCAGCGTGTGGCTGACGCTCTGGCGCCGCCGCCGGAGAGATCGCCTCGGTGCCCAGGCGGGGCGGCTCCAGAGGGCCGTTTCTCGAATGACCGAGCATCCAGAGCGGGTGGCTACGGAACAGACGATGGCCGGGAAGATCGCCACGGCCGCGGCGAACGCCGCGGTGGCCGTCCTCATCAAGAAAGTGCTCGAGCGTGGCGTGGAGCGCCTGCTGGAAGCCCATCCCAACCGCGAGAGCACGGCGGCGCCCCCATCTTCTAACGGCCCACGCTTCGCAGC
The DNA here is from genome assembly GCA_963734175.1 of uncultured Candidatus Rokubacteria bacterium. GTDB lineage: Bacteria > Methylomirabilota > Methylomirabilia > Rokubacteriales > CSP1-6 > AR5. The sequence continues at coordinate 364,355 of CAVTGC010000006.1, read as the reverse complement.
CGTGCGGCGACCGTAGGAAATGTATGCCGCCGACGGCTGCTCAGCTCGAGATGGGCGGCGGTATCGCTCTTGCACGTCGCTCTACATGCGGCCGTCTTCTCCTGAGGAAGGAACCAGGTCAAGACGGCGATTGGCGCGAGGCGCTTGCTGCTGAAAGGAGACCGTGAATGTTTGGGTTTTTGCTGGGCGTCGCGACCGGCGTTGTCGCCGCAAGGTACTGGCACCAGGACTTCGGCCGACTGCGAGACGAGCACATGCCGCGAATCCGGGACCGTGCGGCTGAGAGTGTTGATGCGTTGGAGAAGACCATTGTCGATACGGTAGGCAGCGTATCCACGCGGGCTCGGTCATTCCTGCGGTCGAATGCCGCACCGGGAGCCGCGAGGTCGGGCCAGGGTGAGGTGACGCGTCTCCCTGGAACCAACCCGGGGCGGAGTTGAAGCGCGCTGTGCGCCAGCTGCTGTGAACTGCGCCGAGATCAACGGATCGTGGCATTACCCATGCTCCGCTGTCGGAAGGAGTGTAAAGCCCCATGCGCAGCGAGAAGGACGTGATCGAGCGCCTCGAGCGCGACGGGTACGTCGAGCACTTCACCGTGCACGAAGGGGCCCTGAAGAGTTCCGAGAGGGGAGACAGCTTCGGCCCGCGCGACGTCGTCATCCGACAGTTCGCCCGCTACGAGGGCGTCTCCGATCCTGACGACATGTCGATCGTCTACGCGATCGAGACGCGTGACGGCCGCCGCGGCACGCTGACCGACGGCTTCGGCGTCTACTCGAGCCCAGGCATCAGCGCGTTCGTGGAGTCGGTCGAAAAGCCTATCGCCACGCCGGTCGTGCCAGTCGACGTGGGGACGCCACCAGGGCCGCCAGGGCCTGGGCGTTAGCGGCGGAAGTCGGCTTTAGAGGCGTAGCTCTTCCGGGGGTCGGTAGCCGCTCTGACTCGGTTCGGCTCCACGTGAGGCGCCGCCGAGTCGAAGCGGCTGGACGGCGGCGTGCGCAGGGATATCCAGCGACGAGCAGATCGGTTAAGGCGCCCTCAGTCACATTGACGCCCCACCCCAAACCCACCGCGCGGCCACATCCGCCACCGGCCCACCACCCTTGTACCGAGGCTTGGAAGCGTTTGCCGTCATCGGCCGCCCAGGCGTGATCGTTGGCATCGTTCACGCACTGGAAGGAAACGGTGACGCGGAGGCGCGTAGTAAGGGACCGTCCGGCCGCGTCCAGCGAGGGGCATGATGACGAGGGGATTGACGATCGTGGCCGTGCTGCTTGCGTGCATATCGCTAGTCGCCGGTGCCGCCACCGCCCAGCAAAAAGCGAGTGCCGACCTGATGGACGCGGCCGGGAAGAAAGTCGGCGAAGCGATCCTGGAGCAGCGTGGTGGCTCCGTGCAGATCTCGGTAACCTTCAGGGGGTTACCGCCGGGCCCGCACGCCTTCCACATTCACGAGGTCGGAAAGTGCGACCCCCCGTTCGAGTCGGCCGGCGGGCACTTCAATCCGACCGGTAAGCAGCACGGTAAGGACAACCCGGCTGGTCCTCACGGGGGCGATCTGCCGAACCTCGAGGTGCCGTCGAGCGGCGGCGTCAAGTTCGAGGTGACGGTCAAGGACCTATCGCTTGACGCCGGTCCGGCCGGGCTCCTCGACGCCGATGGCGCAGCTCTCATCGTTCACGAGGGTGCCGACGACTACAAGTCAGATCCCGCGGGAAATTCCGGCAAGCGCTTGGCCTGTGGCGTGATCCGACGCTGAGTGAACGCCCCGACGAACGGCAGCACGCGCCCGGCCGCCAGATCCCGCCCCGCTGATTCCATCGTCAGGAACGTCGCGCAGATCGCGAAGCTGGAATCCGAGCAGATCAACGGCCGAACCGTAACCGAGCGCATCGCCGGTACGGTGACGCGCGCTGCGGGCACCGCCGCCTTCGCGATCGTCCATCTCGTGTGGTTTGCCGGCTGGATTGTCCTCAACGGCAGCTTCGTTCGCGGCGTCGAGCCTTTCGATCCGTTCCCGTTCAGCCTGCTAACGATGATCGTCTCGCTGGAGGCGATCTTTCTCTCCATCTGGATCTTGATCAGCCAGAACCAGATGAGCCGCCAGGCAGACCGCCGCGAGCATCTCGACCTGCAGATCAATCTGCTGGCCGAGCAGGAGTCGACCGCGACGCTGCGCATCGTGGGCCGCATCGCCGAGCACCTGGGCGTTGACCTGGCGGGCTGCGCTGCCGATGACGCGCTCACGCGGGAAACGAGCATCGAAAATGTGGCCACCGCGGTTGAAGCGGCCCTTCCCGACGTGCCGGGACAATCGTCGGCCCTGCCCCCTCCGGCGATGCGTTCGTAGCCACGATGCCCTGCGCGGAACCGTGCGAGGCGGCCACACACGAGGAGGTTGCGCCGAGGCGCGTGGAGTCAGCGCCGTCAGTGCCGTCGAAGTCAGCCGACGTTGTCCCGATCTCTCGGGCTCGCAAAGGTCGACGTGGCGGTAGTCGCAGTCCGCGCCCGTCAGCCGGATAGCAATACCGATCCGATGCCCACCCTCGTGCTCACGACCTCGATGGCCGACGAACTCGGCGTAGCGCGGGCGGATCTACTGGGCTCGACACTCAGCGAGGACGCCGGAAGGCTGCTCGAGGGACTTCTCATGTCCCGTGGTTTCGATCTATCCCGCCCTATCCACGTCAGCGAAATGGCGGGCAACAGCGGGTTTGTACTGACGCAGTAGCGCACAACACCTACCCACGAAGTCAGCGGTGGCTCTCGACAGCCTCCCCCTACGCCTCTTACCATGAGGTCAGGAGGAACGATGCCCATGAGCGCAGATCGAGGACTCATCGAGGTCCCGATGCTCCAGTGGGACGACGAGGCGAGCCAAGAGGAGCTTCGTCGCGATCTCGCCAAGCAGGGGCGCAAGGTGATCGAGGTTCACCGCGTTCCGACCCGGCCCGTCTACCTCGTGGTGACGACGGAGGATGACGCGCAGTAGCCGCACGCTGACGGGCGCTACCACTCGTACTTGTAGCCGAGCCCGTAGACCGAGTGCACGACCTCGCGATCGGGTAAGACGGCGGAGATCTTGCGCCGGATCTTCTTGATGTGGCTGTCGACGGTGCGGTCGGACACGACCCGTTCGTCGCGGTACATCGCCTCCATGAGCTGCTCGCGGGTGTAGATGCGGCCGGGACGATCGGTCAGCACCTTCAGGAGCTGGAACTCCACGGCGGTGAGGTTCAGGTCCGCCCCGCCGATCGTCGCGCGATACCCCGCCTCGTCGAGCGTCACGCCGCCGCCGTCGGGAGGGCGCTCGCCCCGGCGCGTGCGGCGTAGCACCGCCTTGACGCGGGCAACGACCTCGCGCGGACTGAAGGGCTTGCAGATGTAGTCGTCGGCGCCCAGCTCCAGGCCGAGCAATCGGTCGATCTCCTCGACGCGAGCGGTGACCATGATGATCGCCAGCTCGCTCGAGGTGGCGCGCAGTGCCTTGCAGACCTCCAGCCCGCTCTTGCCGGGCAGCAGCAGGTCCAGCAGCACCAGGTCGACCTCGTGCGTGCGCATCCACGACTCCACTTCGTCGCCTCGGTGGAGCACGCTCACCTCGAAGCCGTCCTGGGCGAGGTAGTCGCGCAGCAGCGCGGCCAGCTTCACCTCGTCCTCGACGACCAGGACCTTCTCAGCCACGCGCGGGATCGCTCCACCGCGGAAGCTCCAGCTGGATCGCGAGCCCACCGAGCGGGCTCGCGGCGGCGACGAGACGGCCGCCATGCCCCTCGACGATGGCACGGGCGATCGCCAGGCCGAGCCCCGAGCCACCGCTCACCCGACTGCGCGAGGCCTCCACGCGATACAGCCGCTCCGTGAGTCGCGGGAGCTCCTCGGCGGCAACGCCGGGAGCGCTGTCCTGCCAGTCGATGACGGCGCGGTCGCGCTCGCGCCGGAGGCCGATCGCGATGCGGCCGGGCGTGTCGGTGTAGCGCAGGCTGTTCTGCATCAGGTTGGCGAAGACCTGGGCCAGCCGCGTCTCGTCGGCGAGTACGATCGTGTCGCCCTCCAGGTCCATTGCCAGGCTCAGGCCGCGCTCCTCCGCCTCGCGGCGCCAGCCGGCGACCGCGTCTCTCAGCACGTCGGCCAAATCCACTGGCTCTCGATGATACGTGAGCGCGCCGCGATCGGAGAGCGAGAGCGTGTGCAGGTCCTCGACCAGGCGCGTGAGCCGCGTGGTCTCGTGGGCCAACGAGGCGACACTGTCCTGGTTGAGCGCCCGGACGCCGTCCTGCAGGGACTCGATCTCGCCGCGCAGTACGGCCAGCGGCGTGCGCAGCTCGTGGGCGATGTCGGCGACCCACGCCCGTCGCGCCTCCTGGGCCGCGGACAGGGTGGCCGCGAGCGTGTTGAAATCGCGGGCCAGGTGCGCCAGCTCATCGTGACCGCGCGGCGTCACTCGCGCGGTGTAGTCGCCGTGGATGAGCGCGTTGGTGCCGCGCACGAGCGCCCGCACGCGACGGGTCAGCCAGTACGCCAGCCCCGCGGCCAGTCCCAGCGCCGCCAGCACCATGCCGATCGCCACCGCCGCGAACGCCTGGTGCTGGCGCCGCAGGTACACGCGCTCGAGCGATTGCACCCGCTCGATGCGCGGCACGTAGCCGAGATACCCGACGATCGGACCGCCCGTGTCGATCGGCTTGAGCACCGCCCGGGCCTCGGCCTCGGGGCTGCCGATGAGCCGGCGGCGGCCGGCGTCGAACAGCAGCAGGCGCGGGTCGATCGTCAGCGGCAGCTCCCGACGCTGGCCGGGCTCGGCCGAGGACGGCAGCCCCAGCGCGTCGCGCGACATCGTCTGCCAGCGGTCGCCGTCGCGGGCCAGGGTGGTCCAGTCGCCCTCGCGCGCGTACACGTCGGCGAGCCGGTCGGTCATCAGCTCCAGGCGCGCCTCGTCGGCACGGTTGACGTACTGCACGAAGCCGCGCTCGAAGGTCCACGTGAAGACCAGGTAGGTCACGACCGTGAGCCCGGCGATCGCGCCGGCGATCACCAGGAACAGCTTCACGTGCAGCCGGTCGAATCGCTCGAGGCCCACGACCTCGATCCTAGCCCGGGATTGTGGAGGAATTGTGGACGCGGCATTTCCTCGATTCGTCCACATTTCGTGCGCCTTTCTGACGTCACACTACCAGACATGAAGATCAGGCCGGGGGCGAGGGAGACGGACATGATCGTGGCATCGACGACCGCATCGGAGCGAGCGACCCTTCTCGGTCGCCTCCGGGGCCTGCTGCCCCGGCGGCGCCGCGCGCGGGCGGTGGCGCTCGGCGCCCTGCTGACCCTGATCGTCGGGACCATCTATGGCGCCCACGCCTGGGCGGCCCGAGGCGCCGCCGCGACGCAGTACACCATCGCGACCGTGCAGCGCGGGGATCTCGAGGACACCGTGACGGCGACGGGCATCCTGCAGCCGCGCGACTACGTCGACGTCGGCACCCAGGTGTCGGGTCAGCTCAAGACCCTGCACGTCGAGATCGGCTCGCGCGTGAAGGCCGGTCAGCTCATCGCCGAGATCGATCCGACGGTCTATCAGACCCGCGTGGAGGCCGACCAGGCTCAGCTGCGCACCTTGCAGGCCCAGCTGGTGGACAAGCAGGCCCAGCTGACCCTGGCTGAACAGCAGCAGCAGCGCCAGACGAACCTCATGAAGGAGAACGCGACCACGCAGGACGCGCTGCAGACGGCCGAGGCCGGGCTGGGCTCGGCACGCGCCCAGATCGACGTCCTGAAGGCACAGATCGAGCAGACGCAGTCCACCGTGCGCGGCGATCAGGCCAACCTCAGCTACACGAAGATCTACGCGCCGATGTCCGGCACGGTGGTCGCGCAGAGCGCCAAGCAGGGCCAGACCCTGAACGCCAACCAGCAGGCGCCGGTCGTCGTCCGCATCGCGGACCTCACGACGATGACCGTGCAGTCACAGGTCTCCGAGGCGGACGTGGCGAGCCTCAAGCCGGGCATGCCGGTCTACTTCACCACGCTCGGCGACGGCAACAAGCGCTGGTACGGCAAGCTGCGCCAGATCAACCCCACGCCGGAGACGGTGAACAACGTGGTGCTCTACAACGCCCTGTTCGACGTGGACAACCGCGACGGCGCGCTGATGACGCAGATGACGGCCCAGGTGTTCTTCGTGAGCGCCCAGGCCAAGAACGCGGTCCTGGCCCCGGTGGGTGCGCTGCGCGGGGCCGACGTCCAGGCCGGCCAGCGCCGTCGCGGCGATCGTGCCACCGATGCCGCGGCCGTCGATCCGCGCACGAGCCTGGCCAATGGCCCGGCGGTGGTGCGGGTGGTGAAGGCCGACGGGACCATCGAGAACCGCGACGTGCGCGTGGGGCTGGCCAGCCGCGTGTCCGCGCAGATCGTCTCGGGCCTCGATCCCGGCGAGCGGATCGTGGTGGGGCAGCGTGCCGCTTCGGCGCCGGCGGCCAAGCCGGCCAGCGGCAGCCGGCCGCTGATGCCGCGGGTGTAACGGCCATGCCCACGAGCGCGACGACGAGGGACGAGGACACGGTCATGACGAAGAGCACCGAGGGCGCCGCGGCCCCGGGCACACCGCTCATCGAGCTGACGGGCGTCACCAAGACGTACCGCACCGGCGAGCTGGCGGTCGAGGTGCTGCACGGGATCGATCTGGCGATCTATCCCGGCGAATTCGTCGCGATCGTCGGCGCCTCGGGCTCGGGCAAGTCGACCCTGATGAACATCCTCGGCTGCCTCGACCGCCCGACGTCCGGCTCCTATCGATTCCTCGGCGAGGACGTCTCGGGCTTCGAGCGCGACGAGCTGGCGCGGCTGCGTCGCGAGGCCTTCGGCTTCGTGTTCCAGAGCTACAACCTGATCGGCGCCGCCACGGCCACCGAGAACGTTGAGGTGCCCGCCGTCTATGCGGGCACGCCGCCCACCGCACGCCACGAGCGCGCCCGCGCCCTGCTGACAACGCTCGGCCTGGACGACCGGTTCGAGCACAGGCCGAGCCAGCTCTCGGGCGGCCAGCAGCAGCGAGTGTCAATCGCGCGGGCGCTCATGAACGGCGGGCAGATCATCCTGGCCGACGAGCCCACGGGCGCGCTCGACAGCAAGAGCGGCGCCGAGGTGCTGGCGCTGCTCGAGGATCTCTCGCGCCAGGGCCACACGGTCATCGTCATCACCCACTCGGCGGAGGTCGCCGCCCACGCGCCACGCGTGATCGAGATCCGCGACGGCCGGGTGGTACGCGATCCCGGCCCCCAGCCGGTGGTCGGCGTGGCGTGGCGGCGCGAGTCGACGCGGACGGCCGAGCGCGGACTGGACTGGCTGGAGGCCGCCAGGGCCGCGGGGCGCGCGCTGCGCTCGAACCTGTTCCGCACGGCGCTGACCCTGCTCGGCATCGTCATCGGTGTGGCCTCGGTCATCGCGATGCTGGCGGTGGGTAATGGCGCTCGCCAGGCGGTGCTGGACCGCATCAGCGGCATGGGGACGAATCTCCTGCTGGTGCGCCCGGCCACCTCCAACCGCGGCGCCGCCGGCGGCAGCACCGCCCCCATGACGCGCGAGGACGCCGACGCGCTGGCCACGCTGCCCAACGTGCTGGCCGCGGTGCCCGAGCTCGGAGGCGCCGTCACCGCCCGCTTCGGCAACCTCGACTATCAGACCCAGGCGACGGCGACGGGTGCGGACTTTCCGCTGGCGCGCAACTGGCCCATCGCGCGCGGGACGTTCTTCTCGCCGGCCGACGCCCGCAGCTATGCGCCGGTGGTGGTGCTGGGGCAGACGGTGGTCGCCAACATCTTCCCCGACGGCCGCGATCCGATCGGCCAGCACGTGGTGCTCAACAACGTCCTGTTCCAGGTGATCGGGGTCATGAGCGATCGGGGCGCCTCGCCCACCGGCCAGGACCAGGACGACACGGTGTTCGTCCCCTACACCACGGGGAGCCTGCGTCTGTTCGGCCAGCGCTATCTGCGTAACATTACCGTCGCGGTCGACGACGTGGCGCGGATCGACGAGACCCAGACGGCGGTGACCCAGCTCCTCATCGGTCGGCACGGCAAGGAGGACGTCCAGATCCGCAACATGGCGTCGCTGATCGACACGGCGACCGAGACGCAGAACACGCTCACGATCCTGCTCGGCTCGATCGCCGCCATCTCGCTGCTGGTCGGCGGCATCGGCGTGATGAACATCATGCTGGTCAACGTGACAGAGCGGACGCGCGAGATCGGCGTGCGGATGGCGACCGGCGCCCGCGTGCGCGACATCATGCAGCAGTTCCTGACCGAGGCGGTCGCCGTCTCCGGCCTGGGTGGCCTCATCGGCGTCGGCGGCGGGCTGGCCAGCGCGCTTGTCATCGGCCTGTTCGGCACTGCCGTGAAGATCTCGGCCGGTCCGATCCTGCTCGCGTTCGGGTGTGCGTTCCTCACGGGCCTCGTGTTCGGCTATCTACCTGCTCGCAAGGCGGCGGCGCTCGACCCGGTCGTGGCGCTGGCCTCGGAGTGACGACCATGAAAGCGTTGTTTCGACGGGTGGTGGCCGTGGCACTGGTGGCGAGCCTCTCCGGCTGCGCGATCGTGAGCCCGCAGCTCAAGCCCGACGTCCCGGTGGCCGGGGGCTGGAACGAGTCGTCGCCCGCCGATGCCTCAGCGGTGACGCGGACATGGTGGACGAGCTTCAGCTCGCCGGAGCTGGCCTCGCTCGTCGCCGAGGCGCTGGCCGGCAGCCCCGATCTGGCCATCGCCACCGAGCGGGTCAACCAGGCCGAGGCCCAGGTGCGCGTCGCCGGCGCCTCGCTGTTTCCCCAGCTCAACGTCGATGGCGGCGCGTCGGCGCATCGCAGTGGTAGCACGAGCGGAGCGGCGGCCGCGGTGACCGACAGCGGCGGCAACATCGGGCTCACCGCCAGCTACGAGCTGGACCTGTGGGGGAAGAACCGCGCCGGCGTGCGTGCTGCCCAGTCGTCGGCCGCCGCCTCGCGCTTCGATCGCGACACCGCGCAGCTCACGCTCGTCTCCGGCGTCGCCACCAGCTACTTCGACGTGCTGGCGCTGCGCACGCGCCTGGCCATCGCCCGGGAGAACCTGGACGCGGCGCAGAAGGTGATGGATCTCGTGTCGGCGCGCGCGCGCAACGGCGCGGCCTCGGCGCTCGACGTCTCGCGCCAGGAGGGCACCGTCTCCTCGCAGAAGGCGGCGCTGCTGCCGATCGAGCAGCAGGAGCGCCAGACCCTGGCCGCCCTCGCGGTGCTGCTGGGCCGGCCGCCGGAGGGGTTCGACGTCCAAGCAACGGGCATCACTGATCTGGAGGTGCCGTCGATCGACGCCGGGCTGCCCTCGACCTTGCTGGTCCGCCGTCCGGACCTGGCGAGCGCCGAGGCCCAGCTGGCCGCGGCGAACGCCGACGTCGCGGCGGCGCGCGCCGCGCTGCTGCCCAGCATCACGCTCACCGGCACGGCGGGCCTGGCCACCGCCGCGCTGACCTCGCTGGCGACCGGCGGCGCCACGGCGGCGGCCGGCATCGCCGCCTCCTTGCTGCAGCCGATCTTCGACGGCGGCCGCCTGCGTGGTCAGAAGGCCGTCGCCGAGTCGAAGGAGCGCGAGCTGGTGGAAACCTATCGCAAGGCGATCCTGGCATCGTTCGCCGACGTGGAGCAGTCGCTGGCCGCCACCTCGCGCCTGGGCCAGCAGGAGCAGCTACAGGAGGACGTGCAGACGCAGGCCCGCGAGGCGCTGCGGCTGGCCGAGATCCGCTATCGCGGCGGCGCCGACGACCTGCTGACGGTGCTCGACGCCCAGCGCACGCTCTTCGCAGCGCAGGATGCGCTGGCGCAGATCCAGCTCAACCGGCTGCAGGCCGCGGTGAGCCTCTACAAGGCGCTCGGCGGTGGCTGGAGCGGGGCGGCGGCCAAGGCCGCGGCGAAGACGCCCAGCGCCTGAAGGCGATACCGTCGGCCGCGACTTCTGCAATGGGCTGGCGCACGGCCGAATCGATCATGTCGCCAACGCATCGCGAGGCCGAGGCCCGTGGCGGTCTTGAGTGAATGCTTCTCGCTGGACGACTCAGCGAGGCCGACCACAGATCCCGGGGGCGCTGGCAGCCGAGGTATGGCCATCGGTCATCGCGCTACACTCGGGGCCGGGCGGTGGCGCCCGGACCGGTGACCGGCGCTGTCGCAATGTCGATCTCGTGAGGGAATGTTCGAAGCATGTCCGGCGTCTTCATCAGCTATCGACGTGGCGACAGCGGGCCGGAGGCGCGCCGGCTCTTCGAGCGGCTCGCGGCGCGGTTCGGCGCCGACCGCGTGTTCATCGACGCGGCCACGCTGGAGCCGGGGCAGGACTTCGCGGCGGCCATCCGGGAGAAGGTCGCGTTCTGCGATGCGCTGGTCGCTGTCATCGGACCGGCGTGGCTTGACACGAGGACGTCGGACGGGCGGCGGCGGCTCGACGATCCCGACGACTGGGTCAGGCTGGAGATCGCCTCGGCCCTGAGCCTGGACGTCCGCGTCATCCCGGCGCTCGTCAACGGCGCCCCACCGCCCGATCGTGAGAAGCTTCCCGCGCCGCTCGCGCCGCTTACCACCCTGCAGGCGATCGAATTGCGGCCCGGAGAGTTCGACGTCGACGTGCGACGCCTGGAGCGGACACTGGAGCCGCTCGTATCCGGCGGCAACCTCATCGCGTCGTGGATCGCCCTGCTCACGCGACGGCACCGGGCGCTCGATCCTCTCCGACTGGACCTTCCGCAGACCCTGTGGCGAGCCGTCGGCGTCCTCCTGTTCATGATGCTGGTGGGCGAGGCGCTCAGGTTGCCGGCGACCGCTCGCGCTGGGTTGCCCTACTGGAACGTGGTCTACCTCGGGCTCGACGTGCTCATGAACGCGATCGAATGGCTTGCCATCGCGGCAGCCCTCCACCTGGCCATGCGCGCGTTCGGGGGCCGCGCAACGCTCCAGAAGACGATCGTGCTCTGCTGTTTCATGTCGGCCTGGCTTCCCCTCATCGCGCTGTCGCAGGTCCCCGTCTGGGGGCTTGGCTTCTCCATCACCCAGGAGATGGGAGACGTCGGCTGGCAGCTGAGCAGTGGTGTGGAGCGAATGGCGCGCTTCGTGGACCAACTTGGAGCCTTCGGCGTCGCCCGCGTCTTCCTATCCTTCGCGCTGGCCACCAGCCTGTGGGCCCTGCTGCTGTCCTCGCTCTACGCGGCGCTGCGGACCCTGAATGGCCTCGGGATCTGGCGTGCGCTGGCGGCGTTCACGCTCGGCCTCCTCGGGGCCCTTTTCTTCATCGCCTTCTTCCATGTGCCGATGTCAGGCTCGCTGTACGCCGCGTTTGGCGTCCCCGCGCGCTAGGAGTGAACTGTCAGGAGATCGTTTAGGAGGCCCTTCCGGGCCGCCACTGCGATTGTGCGCCGGGCGCTGAGCGACCAGCGGTCGGCCGCCCGAGTGGCCGCCCTTTCCTTCGTGCGTCGCTCCACGCTGGAACGGAAGGTGGTGCGGACGCGCGTCGTTACAGCTCGAGAGTGTGACGGTTGGAGAGGTCGTCTGCAGTCTGGCCAGCGGATGGTGGTCACCCGATCGCGCCGGCGCCGGCGGCCCAAGGTATCTTGACAGTCACAGGGGGCGACGCATCGATTCACCCTACCTAGAAGCTCGATTGTCCGCTGCGGAGGTGGTCGGCATGACGCTCGTGGCCTCAATCGGTCCAGGGCCGTAGCGTCGAGCTGATCAGGTGCCGGCGATGTCGCGGTTCTTCTTCCGGGCAACACTGGTCGGGCTTCTCACCGCCTCTCTGGGCCTGCTGCCAAGCTTCCTTCCCTTTGGTCCCGACCTTGAGGAGAGCCTCGGACTGCAACTCCTTTTCACGCTCCGGGGGCCGAGATCGGTACCGCCGGAGGTCGTTGTGGTGAGCATCGACCGGGAGTCGGCCGAGGCCCTGTCTCTTCCCGGAGACCCCCTCAAATGGCCGCGCTCTCTCCACGCCCAGCTCACTGACATCCTGGGCCGGGCCGGCGCGGCGGTGGTCGTCTTCGATATGTTCTTCGACGAGGGCCGCTCCGCCGAGGATGACCGCCTGTTTGCCGACGCCATGGGGCGTGCTGGCAACGTGGTGCTCTCGAAATATCTTCTGCGCGAAACGGTTGCCGTGGCCCACCCCAAGGACCTCCCGGCGGGGCAGGTGAATATCGAGCGCCTGATCTCGCCCATGAGTTCCCTTGAGCGCGTGGCCGTGGGGGCGGCGCCCTTTCCGCTGCCGAAGGTCCCGGTCCGAGTGAATCAGTACTGGACCTTCAAGGCGGGGGCGGGCGGGATTCCGACACTCCCCGTGGTGGCGTTCCAGATCTTCGCGCTCGACATTTGGGAGGACTTCGTCCGGCTGCTCGAGCAGGTCAGACCCGATCGAGCCCAGACCTTGCCGGCTGATCGTCATGCATTGATCCGCGCGGGTCGGGTTGAAGACACCGTCGCAGGCCTGCGTACTCTCTTCGAGACCGATCCCGGCGCCGCCGGCGCCATGCTGCACGCGGTGTCCGCCGCGCCCGTCGATCCGCGACGACGCGCTCGGCTTCGGGCGCTGGTCCGGATGTATCAGAGCCCGGAGAGTCAGTACCTCAACTTCTACGGGCACCCCGGGACGATCACCACGATCTCGTACCACCGGGCTCTCCGGTCGGCCGACCCCCTCGACGCGGCTGTACGCGGCAAAGCGGTCTTCGTCGGGATGTCGGAGTATCTCCGGCCGGAACAGAAGGATGGTTTCTATACCGTTTTCTCGAGGGAGGGCGGCCTGGACATCAGCGGCGTCGAAATTGCCGCCACCGCCTTCGCCAACATGCTCGAAGATGTCCACGTCCGGCCCTTGCCCCTCGTCGGGCATGCGGCCATCGTTGTGGTCGGCGGCATGCTCCTTGGGTTCCTGTGTGCGGCGTCTCCGCTGCGCGCCGCCGTGAGTGTGGTCGCTCTCAGCTGTGCCTACCTCGTGTTCGCGCAGTATCGCTTCAGTACGGCAGGGACTGGTACCCGCTCGTGGTGCCCCTCGTACTTCAGATCCCGACCGCCTTCGTGTGCGCTCTCCTCTGGAGATACGTGGAGACGAACCGCGCGCGGCAGAAGATGCAAACGGCGTTCTCGTATTACCTGCCCGCTAAGGTCATCGCCGAGCTCGTGAGCCGGGCCGGAGCCGACCAGAAGGGCCAGCTCGTGTACGGCATCTGCCTGGCCAGCGACGCCGAGCGCTATACCAGCCTGGCGGATTCGCTCTCACCCGCCGAGCTGGCTAACTTTCTGAACGCGTATTACGCGATCATCTTCGAACCGGTGAAGCGGCACGGCGGGATCGTCTCCGATGTGGTCGGGGATGCCACGCTCGCTATTTGGGACGCTGCCGCGCCGGCCAGCTGAGATACGTGCCCAAGCCTGCCAGGCCGCGTGCGACATCGACCTCGCTATCGAGCGCTTCAATGAGGCCCAAGGACCGCTGACACTTCCCACCCGGATCGGCCTCCACTTCGGCCCCATGATCCTCGGCAACGTCGGTACCGTCGACCACTACGAGTATCGGGCGGTTGGTGACACTCCCATCGCCGCGCTCGCATCGAGCGCTTGAACAAGCGGTTCCACACCCGCATCCTCGCGTCCGAGGACGTCGTGAATGGCCTTGACGGCTTCCTCACTCGCAGGCTGGGAACGTTTCTCCTGGCCGGTAAGTCGAAACCGCTCGCGATCCATCAACTTGTTTGCCGGAAGGGGGACGCGACCCCAGCCCGCCTCGACTCGTCAGCTCTCTTCGCGGAAGGACTGGCGGCCTGGGAAAAGCGATCATGGCATCAGGCCAGCGAACGGTTCGCGACCCTCCTCACCCTCGTCGGCAAGGACGAGCCCGCGCGCTTTTACCTGCGTTCATGTGAGGAGTACAAGGTCCAGCCGCCAACGGAGGCGTGGGACGGCGTGATCCGCATGGATGAGAAGTGATGCGGCTGCTGATCGGCGTGTTGGCCGGGGTCCTGTTCCTCCCGGCGGTGACCGCGGCGGGGGCATGCGAAGACTGGATAGCCACCGTCGTCTCCGTGCAGGTAGCATCCGAGGCCGAGCCGCCGGGGAAGCGCAGTGGCGTACGATCACCGCGGGCAGCCGTCACTGCCTGGGCGACATGATCCAGGTGCTCGAGCGAAGTCGCGCTGCTCTGCGACTCAGAAATGACGCCCTCCTCCGCCTCGACCAGAACACGACGATCACCTTCGCGGGGCCGAAAGACCAGCCAGCCGCGTCCTGGATCGACCTTTTTCGCGGCGCCCTGCATTTCACCAGCCGCGTGCCGCGCGGTGTGAAAGTGCTCACCCCCTTCGTGAACGGCACGGTGGAGGGCACCGAGTTCTGGATCGAGGTCGCCGCCGAGCGTACGACGGTGACCGTCTTCGAAGGTCGGCTCGCCGCCGAGAACGCAGCAGGACGTCTCCTGCTCGAGGCGGGGCAATCGGCGATCGCGCGCGCCGGACAGCCGCCGGTGGCCTTCACGGTGTCCGGCCACGCGACGCCGTGCAGTGAGCACTCTACTATCCGGCTGTTGCCGATTTTCGCGCCGAGGACTTTCCGGACATCGCTGGCGAAGACTGGCCGGCGAGAGTACGCCGATCGATCGCCTTCTATCGGAAAGGCGACTTGCCGCTGGCCTTCGCGAGCCTAGACCCGGAGCCGCCGCCTCGCGCCCCGCGCTTCTTCACCTATCGAGCTGTCTTGCTGCTCTCGGTGAGCCGCGTCGACGAGGCGCGCGCAGACATTGAGCACGCGCTGCAACTTGACCGCAACGACCCGATGGCGCTAGCTCTCCTGTCGATCATCACCGGGCTTTTTCGAGGAGCAGCCTCGCCGCGGCCGGCCACCGAGCAGTTCGAGGTGGCCGAGGACCTCGACACGACGACCCGACGCCTTGGTTCTACGACGCGATCCACAAGCAGATTTTGAATCGGCCAGTGGAGGCGCTCCACGACTTGCAACGAGCCATCGAGTTGAACAACCACCGGCAGTTTACCGATCGCGTTCGCTTCGACGAAGATCTGGCCGCCCGCAGCGCCAGCCTGGCCCGATCTATGTTGATCTGCGCTTTCAGCAGCTGTCGCTCTGAGCGTTCGTAGTCGGTCAACGCCGACCCTGTCGTCCATTCGCCCATCGATTCCTCGCCGTCTCGTTCGCCTTCTTGCCTCCGCTCTCGTTCGCTCCCTTGAGCGTACTCCTGCAGTCGCAGCTCTTGCAGCCGCTCTTTGTTACCCCGCTCCAGCCTCGTTCTCTCTCGCGTACTTGTCCTTCCTTAGCCGCGTCGCCCCGCGTTCCGTCGTTCTTCGCGTTCTTTCCTCTCTTCTATCGCTACCTCGTGGCCTTTCAGCTCAGCGTCTTCTTCGGCGGCTACCGTCGTTCGTTGTCGCGGCCACCCATTCCGCAGTCTCGTACTACATTTCCTACAGCCTTCTCTCAGTTCCTCTTCTAGTCGCATGCTTCCGTCCCTACATCGTCTTGCTCGTCGTCGTCTTCATCGCCTTCGTTCAGTCGCGCTCTCGCTTGCGTCCAGCGTTCTGGCCTAGCTCTCAGTTCCAGTAGACCTAGACTGGAGTTCTTCTGCTCCGCTTCGTCCCGTAGTACTTCTCCGTCGACCTTCGCCTTACTACCGTTCTGTAGTCTATCCGTCTCGGAGGCCGTCTCTCCTTCTCGCCGTACTCCTCTCTGATCGCCTCCTTGATCTATCAGCGCCAGTAGTTCTTCACCTTACTTATCGACTCCTTCACCTTCGACACTTACCTCGACAGCTTTTACTGCCTAGGTTCAACATCTGTTTCTCGACGATCCTTGCTGCCGCGAAAGGCTTGCCGATGTCCTGCGTTTGCGGTATCAGGAGGCGGACGGTCACGAAGCCGTGCCGCGTTGCGTGCAGCACCAGGAGCCTGAGGGAGGATCGTATCCATGATTCAGACGACGGACGTGTACCCGGGCAAGGATCTCGGCTCGCTCGAGCTCACGATCACCGATGCGATGGTTCAGCACTACGTCAAGGGGCTCGATGAGCCCAACCCGTGGTACACGACGGCGTCGCCCTTTGGCGGACCGGTGGCACCGGTGATCGTCTACCAGGATGCGGACAGCCAGTTCAAGGGCTGGTATCTCGACAACCTCTTCGGCAATCTGTGGCGGCGTCAGGAGTGGGAGATCTTTGCGCCCACGCGCGTTGGACAGGTCCTGCGCTGCAGTGCGCGGGTGGCCGATCGCTACCGGAGGCGTGATCGCGACGTCGTTGCGCAGGAGATGTGGGTGCGGGACGAGGCCGGCCAGCTGGTCGCGCACAGCGTCCATCACCAGAGCTTCCTGGCCGAGCAGACCGCCGGCGAGGTGACCTTGCGGGACCCGGCGAGCAAGGAGGGCGGCCGGCAAGGAGGCGAGCCCGCCGGGGAGCCCCTGTCGATCGAGCTCCGCAAGACATTCACCGATGCCATGTGCGACGAGTTCTTCTACCGCACCCGGAACTATCACAACGACAAGGCTGCCTCGAAAGAGCTCGGCTTCGGAGACACGGTGATCGGAGGCCGCATGACGCTCTCGTGCGTCACCGAGCTCCTGACCCGGCATTTCGGCCGCGGCTTCTACCTGGGCGGCCGCCTGGACGTGAAGTTCACCAACGTGCTGTGGCCCAACGAGCCGTTCACCACGCGGGGGATCATCACGGGCCGTCGGGTGGAGGGGGGCCAGACGCGCGCCGACGTCACGGTCTTCTGTGAGAAGGCTGACGGAACGAAGATCATCGTGGCCAGCGCGAGTGCTCTTGAAGGCTGTTGACGACACCGACGCGTCTTGAACTAGGATAGTCCGCACGTTACCTAACCGTGCGCGCTGGCAGGAGAGAGAGCCCACACCATGGCACAGAAGACCGCGCTGGAGGACGTGAAGGTCCTTGATCTCACCCAGTTCGAGGCCGGAACCTCGTGCACCGAGGCACTCGCCTGGCTGGGGGCCGATGTCATCAAGGTCGAGAATCCCCGGGGCGGCGACCAGGGGCGCGGTGCTTCGACCGACCAGCAGGGAGTGGATTCGCACTACTTCATGCTGCTCAACGCCAACAAGCGCAGCGTCACGCTGAATCTCGGTAGCGCGCGCGGTCGCGAGATCTTCACGGAGATGTTGAAGAAGGCCGACGTCATGATCGAGAATTTCGCCCCCGGCGCCATCGAGCGGCTGGGCTTCGGCTACGACGTCGTCAGACAGATCAATCCCCGGTTGATCTACGCGCAGGTCAAGGGGTTTGGCGACGGTCCCTACGAGAACTACGTGAGCTTCGACATGATCGCGCAGTCCGTGGGCGGAGCCCTCAGCTTGACGGGCACCACGGAGACCGAGCCCCTCAAGCCCGGGCCGACCATCGGCGACACGGGCACCGGGCTGCACTGCGCCATCGGCATCCTGGCCGCCTTGCACCAGCGGGAGCGCACCGGCCGGGGCCAGCACATCAAGGTGGCGATGCAGGATGCCGTGATCAACTTCAGCCGCATTGCCTTCGCCCGCCAGGCGGCCAGCGGCAAGGCAGCCGTGCGCTCGGGTAATCGCAGCGCGCTGGGCACGACCGCCCCCAGCGGCCTCTACAAGTGCAAGGGCGGAGGTCTCAACGACTACTGCTTCATCTACACCACGCGTGCGGGCAACCGGCACTGGGACCGACTGCTGAAGGCCATCGGCCGGGACGACCTGATCGGCGACGAGCGCTTCAACTCGCCGGAGAAGCGCTGGGCCAACCACGACGAGGTGGACCGCATACTGAACGAGTTCACCCAGAGCCGCACCAAGGCCGACGTCATGCAGATCCTCGGCGACGCGGGTGTCCCGGCCGGGGCCGTCTACGACACGATGGAGATCACGCAGGACGCCGCCCTGCAGAAGCGCGAGATGATCGTCACCGTCGACCACCCGAAGCGCGGCAAGTTCACCTTGCCCGGCTGGCCGGTGAAAATGTCCGAATCGCACGTCGCCGTGGACCGCTCACCGCTGCTCGGCGAGCACAATGCTTCGATCTATACCGAGTGGCTGGGCTTGACCGCGCGCGACCTGGAGGATCTCAAGGCCAAGGACGTCATCTGAAGACCAGCACGGACCGGATCCTCACGACCCACGTGGGGAGTCTGGCCCGCCCTGACGCGCTCGCCTCGATCTTGACGGCGAAGGACCGCGGGCAGCCGTTCGACCGCGAGGGCTACAGCCGGTTGGTGGGGGAAGCGGTCGCCGACGTCGTCCGCCGGCAGACGGACGCCGGCGTCGACGTCGTCACCGACGGCGAGCAGGGGAAGGCCAGCTTCTTCGGCTATGTCGTGGAGCGCTTCACGGGCTTCGAGCGGCAGGCGGCGCCGCCTGGGCAGGACGGCAGCACCCGCGCGGCGAGCCGCGAGTTCCTGGAGTTCCCGGAATACTACGCCTGGTCTGATCGCATCGCGGAGGGGCTCGGGGGGCGCGGCAACACCCGTCAGTACGGTGTCGACGTTTGCACGGGGCCCATCACCTACCGGGGCCAGGCGGCGGTGCGGGCGGACATCGCGAGGCTGAAGGCCGCGTTGCAAGGGCGGCCTCACGAAGACGTGTTCATGCCGGCCATCGCCCCGTCCTATATCTTCGCCACGCTCGCGAACCGCTTCTACCGGACGGACGAGGAGTACGAGCAGGCGCTGGCCGACGCGCTCCACGAGGAATACCAGGCGATCGTCGACGCGGGGTTCGTCCTCCAGGTCGACGATCCCCGGCTGGTGACCTACTACATGATGAACCCTGGCGTCAGCGTGGCGGACTGCCGCGCGTGGGCGGCCCGGCGCGTGGAGGCGATCAACCACGCGCTACGGGGCATCCCGCCCGAGCGTGTTCGCTTTCACACCTGCTACAGCATCGATGTGGGCCCGCGCGTGCACGACATGGAGTTGAAGCACATCGTCGACGTCCTCTTCAAGATCAAGGCGGGAGCGTTCTCGTTCGAGGCGGCCAATCCGCGGCACGAGCACGAGTACCACGTCTTCGAGCAGGTCAAGCCGCCGGCCGGCATGATCCTGATCCCGGGCGTCATCAGCCACACCACCAATCTGGTGGAGCACCCGGAGCTGATCGCCGAGCGTATCGTCCGATTCGCCGGGATCGTCGGACGAGAGAACGTCATCGCCGGCGCCGACTGCGGCTTCGCCGCTTCCGGCATACGATTCAACGATGTCCACCCGACGGCGGTATGGCTGAAGTTCGCCGCCCTCGCCGAGGGCGCCCGGCTGGCTACTCGCCAGCTGTGGGGGCGCTCGTGAGGAGACGGGCTCAGCCGTGGCTGCCTGCTGCCGCCGGCGTCAGGGCTCGCTCGAGGGCGCCCTCGAAGTAAACCTGCGTCAGGCCGGTGGCCCAGTACTCGAGGGCGGCCAGGTTCGGCTGGGTCGTCTCGCGTCCTGAACGCACGATCGCCGAACCGTCGTCCGGCACGAACTCCAGCCAGCCCTCCCACGTCTGCTCGTCCCGTGCCCGTCCGCATGCGCGGGGCGTGTAGATGCGGCCATCGTGTCTACCCAGAACTGACCTCTGATACGTGAGAAGCACCAAGTCCATGGCTTGAAGATGCAGCAAGCTGTCGGCCAACGACCGTCCGGAGTCGGCGATCCCGTACCGACCAGATCGCCGACCCCCAGACGACCTACCGATCGATCTCACAACGGCTGGACGAGGCCTGCCACTTACCACCGGCTCTGAGGCAGTCGCTCTCTGTTGTGGGCTGCGAGCCGCGGATCGACGGACTCGCGGCCGGCGCACCGCTGTCCGTGGACGGTGCCGACCCCGTCGTGGAGGTATCACCGGTCGCGCCTGTACCGGTACCCGTGCCGGCTCCCGAACCCGCCGCACCCGTGCCACCGCCGGTGGCCGCCGCGCCACCAGTACCGCTCGTGCCCGACGTGCCCGCCCCGGCCGCGCCGCCGGAGCCACTGGCCCCGCCCGGACCGGCGGCACCGCCACTACCCGCGGCACCGCCGCCCGCCCCGGCGCCACCAGCGCCCGCGCCGCCACCGCCGCCGGCCTGCGCTGAAAGCGCCGGGGCCAGTCCGATGACCAACACCAACGAGATGAAAATCAGCTTCTTCATGGATCCTCCCGGAACTTGATTGCATTCGATTCAGCAAGAAGCGGTCCGGCGAACGTGAGGCCATGGAGGCGAATCCGTCGGCACCGGCGCGTTCGACATTGCCAATGCCACGCTGGACAGAGGTGACTGGCCGCGTATGCAGCGGGCCTCGAAGCGGTTGGTCTGGTTAGGCCTTACGTACTCGCAGGTACAAGCTTTGCAAGCTCCAGGTCGGACTCCAGCCGGTTCGACAAGGGGCCAATAGCCATGAGTGAATCACCGAGGACAGACCAGTCGAAAAATGAAGGTGAGGGCAACCGCACGGCCGATCGCAAATATCGTGAGGGTGTCCGGCGCCACGTGGAATCCGGCGCCTCCGAACCTGCGGCCGAGGAAGCGCAGCAGGCGCTAGAGGGCCCCGAGGCCGACGAGTTGCTGGAGGCCGAGAAGGACGCAAAGGCGGGCCGGAAACCATCCGATCCACATCGCTGAGACCAGCATGACTGTCGAGCTTGCCGTGGCGGTTGCCATGCTGGTGTGCGGATTGGGGGGTGTTCTTCTCCTCCGACGTGCGATGTCCCTGATGTGCTCGGAGTGCGGGCACGGTCGGTCGGCCCACCGTGTTGACGGGCACCGATGCCAGAGCCTGATCGGAGATTGGATCTCGTGTGGCTGCGAACGGTTCACCTCAGCGTCCGCGATGCCACGGGAGGGGCTTCCTCACCGGCCTGCGGTGCAAGGTCTTGAAGATCGCCGCCACCAGAGGTTCCCCAAGGCGTCCTAGCTACGAGCGCTCCTGCGGTATAGTGGCCGCGGCCGCCGACCGGCCGCTCGTCCGAGCGAGCGGCCGGTAGTCCCGAAGGCCCAAGGAGCGCACCGTGAAAGTCATCGATGCCGTCGCGCGCATTCTCAAGATCGAGGGCGCGGAGTTCCTGAGCGCCTATCCCACGACTCCCCTGATCGAGGCCGCCGCCAAGGCCGAGATCCGGCCCGTGCTGTGCCGCCAGGAGCGAGTGGGCGTGGGCATCGCCGACGGCTATGCGCGGGTGAAGAACGGCAAGACGCTCGCCGCCTTCTGCATGCAGTACGGCCCCGGGGCCGAGAACGCCTTCCCCGGCGTGGCCACCGCCTACTCCGACTCCACGCCGATGCTGCTCCTGCCGCTCGGGCATCAGCGCGACCGCGCCCAGGTATTTCCGCTGTTCAGCTCGGCGCGCACCTTCGCCTCCGTGACGAAGTCCGTCGAGACCATCACGGTGGGTAGCCAGGTCGCGGACGTCATGCGCCGGGCCATCAGCCTGATGCGCATGGGGCGGCCGGGCCCGACGATGGTCGAGATCCCCGCCGACGTCGTGAACGAGGAGGTGCCGGACACGCTGATCGAGGCGTATCGACCGGTGAAGGTGACGGCGGCCGGCGCCAATGCGCGCGACGTCGAGGCCGCCGCCCGCGTGCTCCGCGAGGCGCGCCGGCCGGTGATCCACGCGGGCCAGGGCGTACTGTACTCGGAGGCGTCGGCGGAGCTGCTCGAGCTGGCCGAGCTGCTCCAGGCGCCGGTCATGGCCACCCTCGAAGGCAAGAGCGCCTTCCCCGAAGATCATCCGCTCGCGCTCGGCACCGGCGGCCCGGCCGTGACCGGCCACACCTTGCACTATCTCCGCGAGGCCGACGTGGTGTTCGGCATCGGCTGCAGCTTCACCCGCCACGGGATGGCGGCCACCATTCCGGCCGGCAAGACGATCATCCACGCGACCAATGACGAGCGCGATCTCAACAAGAACTACGTCGCCGACCATCCGCTGCTGGGTGACGCGCGGCTCGTGCTGCGCCAGTTCATCGAGGCCGTCAAGAGCCAGGGCGGCCGCCCGACCGGCCGGGAGGGCGTGCGTGCCGACCTCGAGCGCGTGCGCGCGGCGTGGCTCGCCGAGTGGGCGCCGACGCTCGGCTCGGCCGAGGTTCCGATGACGCCCTACCGGGTCATCGCCGAGTTCATGCGCACCGTAGACCCACGCGAGGCCATCGTCACGCACGACTCGGGCAGCCCGCGCGACCAGTTGCTGCCGTTCTACCGGGCCGTCTCTCCGCGCAGCTATCTGGGCTGGGGCAAGTCGCACGCGCTCGGCACCGGCCTCGGTCTCATCATCGGCGCCAAGCTGGCTGCTCCCGACAAGTTCTGCGTCAACTTCATGGGTGACGCCGCCTTCGGCATGACCGGCCTCGACTTCGAGACGGCCGTGCGGTGCGGCGTGCCCATCCTCACCGTCGTGCTCAACAACTCGGCCATGGCCATCGAGATCCCGCACCTCGTCGTGTCCCACGACAAGTACGGCACGCGCGACATCGGAGGCCGCTACGCGGACATGGGGCGGGCCATGGGCGGCTGGAGCGAGCGGGTCGAGCGACCCGAGGACATCGCGGGCGCCTTCGGCCGGGCGCGAAAAGCCACCGAGGGCGGGCAGGCCGCCCTGCTCGAGTTCATCACCAGCCAGGAGACGCGCTTCTCCAATCGCGGCGCGCTGCGGTAAGTCGGCGGCCGCTCAGGGACGCGGCAGAGCCCGCGCGGCGGCGAGGATCTCCTCCGTCGAGGGAAACTTCCCGAGGCCGGCGAGTCCCTCGGTGGCGCACTCCACGTTGGCCCAGCGAACGACGCCGTCGCGATCGATCAGGAACTGCCCCTTGAGCTGCGGCCACTGGCGTTCCATGTCGCCCTTGTCCGTCTGGTTCTCGGTGTAGCCGTCGAGCTTCGCGATGGCGGCGCCTGCCTCCGGAACGGGCAGCGGCTCGGGAAACTCGCCGGTGGGGTTGATCCGTGTCGACTGCAGTGCCTGCATGAGCTCGGGCGTCGCGGCGGGCTTGGGCAGGCCGTAGACGCGATGCGTGGCCATCTCGGGATCGGCAGCCAGGCGCAGGCGGGTCGGACGGTACTTGAAGTACAGCCGGGCGTTCGCCGGCGTGGTGGCCACGACACCGAGCGTTTCCACTCCGATGGCCTTCAGCTTGCTCTCGGTGGTGCCCATCTGGACGATTGATCGCCGGCAGAATGGGCACCACAACCCGATGAACAGGGCGAGAAAGACGGGGCTCCGGCCCCGGTAGTCGGCCAGCGAGACCATCTCCTCTCGATCCAGGGCGGGAAGGGTGAAGTCCGGCGCCGGCTCGCCCGGCGCCACTGGAAGGCGCGATTCAACAGACGTCATGTCAGGCTCCTCGTGTGTATTTCAGCACAGGAACGGAAGCACCATCAGCGCGTCGGGCTCGACGCCGGCCCGCTCGCAGACCTCCTGGGCCTTGGCCAGATACGTCGCGGTCAGGGTCTGATTGCCGGCGGGTCGAGGTGGAGGTCAACACTCCCGTCATTGTACCGATACGACCGGGGCGGTGGTCAGGGCGACGGCTGGATGGTGATCGCTCTGGTTGCGATGCGGCCGTTGACGGCCGCGTCGTCGTTGCCCGCGAGCTCGGGGATCTCACCGTCGGGATCGGCGACGGCCGAGAGCAGATAGGCGCCGACCGGAAGACCCACCGGGACCGTGAAGAGGACCGTGGTGGCAACGCTCGCGAGGCTGCCCAGGCTGGGAATACGCTTGGATCCAAGGACGACACCGTCGCCCGCTGTCGGCGGGGGAGTCGAGGCCGGCGCCAGGTGGAAGACGACGTTGAACGGCCCGGCGGGCGCGTTGCCGGCATTGCGGACCGTGACGGAGACGGTGGCGGGCTGGCCGGCGCGACCCGTCGCCTGCGCTGCGACGGCCGTGATCTGAAGGTCGACGAAATCGCCGACCTCGATCGGGAGCACCGCGACGTTGTTCGTCTCGTCAGCCTCCGTGACCTGGTCGAGCGCGTCGGCGCGGGCGAGGAGAAACTTCGAGCCCGTCGTGGCGGAGGCGGGGATGGCCAGCGTCGTGGCCGCCGGCGAGGTCGCGCCGGGACCGAGGGCGGGGATCGCTCGCGCCGGTGCCAGCTCGAGATCGGCTCCATCGAGGGTCTGGTCGTCGGAGAGATAGAACCTGAGTGACGAGGCCGGTGCGGTACCCGGAGACGCTGCGGCATTCCGGACCGTCGCCGTGACGGTGGCGAGGCCGCCCCGAGCAGCTCGCGCCGGGCCCGTGAAGCTGCTCACCTGCAGGTCGGGACGGATCACCGTGATGATCGTCGTCGCGACGCGACCGTTGAGGGCGGGGCTGTCGTTGCTGGCGGCTTCGGGGATCACGTTGTCGGGGTCGGCGACGGCCGACAGGAAATGCGGGCCGGCGGCAAAGTCGGCCGGGAGATTGACGACCAGTGTCGAGGCGAGGCTCGCGCCGGCGCCGAGGCCCGGGAGGTCCTTGACGCCGACCCTGAGCCCGTCGCCGGGCGCCGGGGCGGGGTTCGGCCCCGCGGCCAGGAACACGCCCACGCGGAAGGGGCCGACGGGCGCCACGCCGGCGTTGCGCGCAGTGAACGACACGGTCATCGGTCGACCGGTGGCGGCGGCGGCCGGCCCGGACACCGCGGAGATCTGGAGATCGGCGAAATCGGCGATCTCGATCGGGAGCACCGCGACATTGTTCGTCTCGCTGGCCTCCGTGACCTGATCGAGCGCATCGGCGCGGGCGAGGAGGAACTTCGCGCCCGGCGTGATCGAAGTGGGGATGGCCAGCGTCGTGGCCGCGGCGGAGATCCCGCCGGGCCCCAGAACGGGGATCGCGCGCGCCGGTGTCAGCTCGAGATCGGCTCCATCGAGCGTCTGATCGTCGGAGAGATAGAACTTGAGCGACGACGCCGGCGCGATGCTGGGCACCGCCGCCGCGTTCCGGACCGTCGCCGTGACCGCGGCGATGCCGCCGCGGGCGGCGCGGGGCGGCCCGGTGAGCGTGCTGACCTGCAGGTCAGGGCGGATGACGGCGGTCGTCGTCGTCGCGACGCGACCGTTGAGGGCGGGGCTGTCGTTGCCGCTGGCTTCGGGGATCACGTTGTCGGGGTCGGCGACGGCCGACAGGAAATGCGCACCGCCGGCAAAGTCGGCCGGGAGATTGACGACCAGCGTCGAGGCGAGGCTCGCGCCGGCGCCGAGGCCCGGGAGGTCCTTGACGCCGACCCTGAGCCCGTCGCCGGGCGCCGGGGCGGGGTTCGGCCCCGCGGCCAGGAACACGCCCACGCGGAAGGGACCGACGGGCGCCACGCCGGCGTTGCGCGCGGTGAACGACACGGTCATCGGTCGGCCGGTGGCGGCGGCGGCGGGGCCGGCCACGGTGGAGATCTGGAGATCGGCAAAGTCACCGATCTCGACCGGGACCGTCGCGGTGTTGTTCGTCGTGTCGCTCTCGGGGACGTCGCCCAGGGCGTTGGCGCGCGCGATGAGGAACTTCGTGCCGGTCGTGACGGACGTCGGGATCCTGAGCGTCGGGGCGGCGGCCCAGCTGGCACCGGGCGCCAGGGCGGCGACCGGCAGGACGGGCGTCAGCTCGACGTCGGCGCCGTCCAGCAGTGCATCGTCGGAGAGATAGAGCTTGAGCGTCGAGGCGGGCGCGAAGCCGGGCGTCGGCGCAAAGTTCTTCACGGTGACATTGAGCAGGGTGAGCGTGCCGCCCCGCGCGGCCCTCGCCGCCGTCGTCCCCGCCGTCGCGAGCCGGGCGATGCGCAGGTCGGACCGCACGACGGCGATGGGCGCCGCCGCCACCCGGCCGTTCGCTGCCGTCCCCTCGACGATCTCCGCGACCTGCCCGTCGGTGTCGGCGACGGCCGACACGAAGTACGACGTCTCGCTGAGGTTGCCGGGGACGGTGATCGACGCGCTCGTGGGCAGGCTGGCGCCGCCGGCCAGCCCCGTGAATGTGCGGAAGCCGACGTCGACGCCGTCGCCGGGGCCCGGTGGCGGCGACGCGGGAGCCAGGAAGAGCCTCACGCGGAACGGCCCGGCGGGCGCCGGCCCGGAATTGCGCAGGGTGAAGGCCACCGTCATCGGCCGCCCCAGGCCCATCGTCGCCGGGCCGGATACCGCCGCGATCTCCAGATCCGGCAGGAAGGGGACGACCTCGAGCGGACCCGGCGCCACCGCCGCGTTGTTGGCGCCGTTGGTGCCGTCGCCGGCGTCGCCCGTTTCGGCCACCACCCGCGCGTCGTCGGCGACGGCGGAGAGGAAGTACGTCGCGGGCGCCGTGCCCGCCGGAATCGTCACGCTGGTCGTGGCGGTGGTGGTGGCGCCCGACGCCAGGCTCGCGACGCTGCGCGCACCGATGCGCGTGCCCGAGCCCGGGGTGGCGGTCGTCGACAGGTAGATGCCGATCGTGAACGCGCCTGCCGCGCCGGGACCGAGGTTCTTCACCGAGGTGCTCACGCTGATCGGCTTGCCCACCACCCCTCGCGCCGGCCCCGAGACCGCGAGCATCGTGAGGTCGGATCGGATGATCTCGACCCGCGTGGGCGCGGTGGTGCCGTTGTCGTCCTCGTCGGACTCGGCGACGACCTGGTCGACGTCGACGACCACCGAGACGAAGGTGAGACCGGACGGCGTCGTCGCCGGGACGGTGACCGCGGTCGTGGCCACCGATTCGGCGCCGGCCGCCAGCGAGTTGACCATGCGTGAGCCGATCAGGGTCCCGGCGCCGGGCGTGTCGTCGCCGGTGGAGAGATAGATGCCGACCCGGAACGGACCGACCGCGGTCACGCCCCCGGCGTTCCGGACCCGGTTCGGGACGTTGATCGTTCCGCCGGCGAGGCCGGAAACGGGCGCCGTCACCGCGGACACGACGAGGTTGGGGGGGTCGCGGGCGACGATGCGGAGGATCGCGCCGTCGTAGTCGACGATGAACAGCTCGCCGTCGGCATCCACGCCGAACGAGCTGACGCTGATGGCGCCGCCGAGCTCGGTGGTGTGCTCGCGGAGGTCCGACGCGGTCGCCTCGTGGGTCGAGGGATTGACGGCCAGGGCAAGCGACCACACGCGCCCGAGGACGAAGTCCGCGAAGAAGTACCGGCCAGCGAAGGCGGGACCGAGCGCGGTGCCACGGTAGACGTAGCCGCCGGTGATCGAGGCGTGCCCGCCGTTGTGGCTGTATTCGTGGATCGGCTCGGTCAGTGGGCTGTACGCCGGGCCCGGGCTCGCGGGCACGCCGGGCGTCGGATGCCTGCCCTCGCGGTTGCGCCAGCCGTAGTTACGCCCGCCGCGCCCGGCCGGCTCGTAGTCGATCTCCTCCCACGTGTCTTGGCCCACGTCGCCGGCCACGAGCGCCCCCGTGCCTCCGAGCTCGGGGTCGTCGAACGAGAAACGCCACGGGTTGCGCCAGCCGAAGCTCCAGATCTCGGTGAGGGCCGCGACCGGCAGGCTGTCCACGAAGGGATTGCTGGGCGGCACCACGTAACCGTCGGGGTGGGCGTCCGGCACGTCGACGTCGATGCGGAGGATCTTGCCGAGGAGGCTCGAAGGATTCTGGGCCCGGTGATCAGGATCATTGCCCGAGCCGCCGTCGCCCAGCCCGATGTACAGAAAACCGTCGGGGCCGAATGCCATGTGGCCGCCGTTGTGGTTGCTGAAGGGCTGCGCGATGAACGCGTTGCCGTCGGGCCACACGAGGTCGACACGAGAGGTGGGATCGGCCACGAGCGGATCCCCGGAGCGACGGAAGCGAGCGACGACGGTGTGGCCGTCGGGCTTGCGCGTGAAGTTGACGTAGAAACGGTCGCTCGTCGCCGCGTCGGGCGGGAAGACGAGCGAGAGCAGTCCTCGCTCGCCGCAGCACAGCACGACCGACGTGAGGTCGAGGAAGTCGCCCTGGAGGGTGCCGTTGTGAACGACGCGAATGCGGCCGGCCTGCTCGACGACGAACTGCACGGTGCGGTCGCGCGGGTCCGTCACGATGGCGAGCGGCATCGAGAGACCGGAGACCAGCGGCTGGGCGCGCAGCTGCGCCTCGGCGACGCTCGTGGCCGCCAGCAGAAGGAGGCACGCACCGACGAGCTGGGTCCGGCGCATCCCGCCCATGATGGCCGAACGGACCCCCCAGCTCAAAGTTCCTCGTCTTGTCGTCCGGGCCGCAGTGCGGTAGGTTGCTCGCCGACCACGGTGGGCGACCTTCAATGAACCCGACCCTCGGGCGGCTGCACCTCGGCGGCGTCGACCTCGAGGTCGTGCGCGGCGGCTCGGGCCCGCCACTGCTGCTCCTGCACGGCGCTCAACCCGTCGCCCCCGATGCGCCGTTTCTCCAGCGCCTGGCCCGCCAGGCCGAGATCATCGCCCCGTCGCATCCCGGTTTCGGTGGCTCGGCCCGCCCCGCTGACTTCGACACGGTCTACGACCTCGTGCACCTGTACCTCGACCTGCTCGAGCATCTCGGATTCGACCGGGTGATGCTGGTGGGGCTGTCCTTCGGGGGCTGGCTCGCGGCCGAGATCGCGGCGACGCGCAGTCACCGCCTCGGGCGGCTGATCCTCGTCGACGCCGTCGGCATCAAGGTGAGCGATCGCGAGACGCCCGACATCCTCGACGTCTTCAACACCGGCCCGGCCGAGGTCCGGCGGCGTAGCTGGCACGATCCGGATCGGTGGGCCCCCGACTACGACGCGATGTCGGACGAGGCGCTCGTCGGCCTCGCACGCAACCGGGACGCCCTCTGCCTCTACGCCTGGCATCCGTACATGTACAACCCGCAGCTCAAGCGCTGGCTGGCGCGGATCGCCGTGCCGACCCTGGTGCTGTGGGGGGCCAGCGACGGCGTGGTGACGCCGGCCTACGGGCGCGCGTACACTGCCCTCATTCCGGGGGCGCGGTTCGACGCGATCCCGGCGGCAGGACATCATCCCGAGGTCGAGCAGGCCGAGGCCTTCGTCGATCGGGTCGTCGGCTTCTTGAAGGAGTGACCATGCAGGCCTGGTACCTCAACGAGAACCCGTACCCGTTCGTGCCCCAGCACGTGCTCGACACCGCCGACTCCGTCCGGGCCAGCCTGCCGAACAAGTTCTGCGACCCCAAGGTGGCCGCTGACCTCTTCGAGGAAGCGCTGGACGAGTATCTGCTCTGCGACGACGTCGGCATCAACGTGGTTTCCAACGAGCATCACTCGGGCATCAACTGTCTGTTCGGCGCTAGCCCGCTCATCCTCGGGGTCCTCGCACGCCAGACCAGGAACGTCCGCATCCTGAGCCTCGGCAGCCTCATCACCGTCCGCAAGGATCCGGTGCGGGTGGCCGAGGAGTACGCGATGGCCGACGTCATGTGCCGCGGGCGGCTCGAGATCGGCTTCGTCAAGTCGGGTGGCACCGAGATGGCCTCCGGCAACGCCAACCCCATCGGCATCGTCGACCGGTTCTGGGAGGCGATCGACCTGATCATCAAGACGCTGACCCATCGCGAGGGGCCGTTCAGCTGGGAGGGCAAGCACTTCACGCACCGGCACGTGAACATCTGGCCGGGGCCGTGGCAGCAGCCGCATCCGCCCCTGTGGGCGGCCACCGGCGATCCGACGACGTCGGCGGAGCTCGGTCGGCGCGGCATCGTGAACGTGATGGTCTTCCGCAGCGCCGAGGAGACGATGCGGGCGTGGGCGTCGTATCGCAAGGCTCGCGCGGAGGCGGCCCTGCCGTCGCCGGGGCCTGACCGCTTCGGCTACACGGCGTTCGTCTACACCGGTGACACCGACGAGGAAGGGGTGCGGGTCGGCAGCAAGCTGCTGTGGTTCCTGAACACGGGGCTGAAGTCGGCGCCGCAGTACTCGAAGCTGCTTCCCGGTGCGGTGCCGCCTGAATACGCCCCGGCGCTCTACCGCACGAAGCCGCGGCCCGGCACCGTCGCCGCGCCGCGGCCCGCGGCCGGCCTCATCGGCATCACTCCCGAGCAGGCGATGGCCAAGGGGCTGATGTTCGCGGGCAACCCGGACAGCGTGTACCGCCAGATCAAGGAGTTCCGGGAGAAGGTCGGGCCGTTCGAGCACCTCGTGCTCGCCAGCCGCTCCGGCTTCATGACCCACCAGGAGGCCACGAAGGGCCTGAAGCTGTTCGCGAAGGACGTCCTGCCGCGCCTGGCGGAGCTGTAAATGACGTACCTCGAGCCAGGGTTCTTTACCGTGAGGGTCGTCAACCCGGTCGTAGCGTTTCTCGCCGGGCGCCTCGGGTTGAGCATGAAGGGTGCGCGCGTGCTGTCAGTTCGCGGCCGCCGGACCGGCGAATGGCACGGGACCCCGGTCAATCCGCTCACGGTGGCCGGGCGGCAGTATCTCGTAGCGCCGCGCGGAGAAACCCAGTGGGTGCGTAACATCCGTGTCAGCCGCGAGGCCCGGCTCACGCTCGGCCGTCGGACCGACACCATCCAAGTCGAGGAGGTCGCGGACGCGGCGAAACCCCCGATCCTTCGCGCTTATCTTGCGGAGTGGGCGTGGGAGGTCAACCAGTTCTTCGGAGGCGTGGGCGCGGACGCCTCCGAGGACGTCCTCGCGCGCATCGCCCCCCGGCACCCGGTCTTCCTGATCGTGTCGGTGAGCAAGCCGGGCCTGGAGGTGGACTGACCCGGTCTTGACGGGGCGCCGGACGTCGGCGATACCTCTAGATGGGTGTCCAGCAAGCCCGAGCCCGCGGCCCTCCTCGTCGTCGACGATGCGCGCGCGGTCGTCGACGCCAATCCCGCTGCCTGCCGGCTGTTCGGCCTGTCGATCGAGGAGCTGCGCGGCCACCGCCTCGACGAGTTCCTCGAGAGCGGGGCGGATCTCGCGGCGGTGTGGCCGAGGTTTCTTGCCTCCGGGGAGCAGACCGGAGAGCTCCGGGTGATCCGTCCCGACGGCGACGTCAGCCCGCTCGAGTACAGTGCGACGGCGTGGTTCGCGGCCGGCCATCACCTGGCCATACTCCGCGAGATGGCGGGGCGCCCGGGGGCGGGGTCGGTCGACCCGCAGCCGCGCGAGCAGCTGCGCCTGCGCGAGACGGAAACGCTGCTGGCGGTGAGCCGGGCGCTGAGCTCGACGCTCGACCCGACCGAGACATTGCGCCGGGTCGCGCGGGAGATCACGCTCGCGCTGACCGCCGACATGGTCGGCGCCTATCTCGCCGATGCCGCCCGCGAGAACTTGTGGGCGGTGGCCGGGTACCACGTCCCTCCCACCCTGATCGACACGTTCCGTGAATTTCCCATCCCGATCAAGAACCATCCCGCCATCGAGGAGGCATGGGCCAACCGGCGCTCCATCTGGACCGACGACATGCCGGGGGACCCGCGCGTCGATCGGGAGACCCTCCAGCGGTTCCCGCACCAGTCCGACCTCTTCGTGCCGATTCGCGTCAAGGACCGGCCGGTCGGCGGGTTCTTCGTGATCTGGTGGACGGCGCGGCGAACGATCACGGAGTGGGAGATCCGTCTGCTGCAGGGCATCAGCGACCTCG
This sequence comes from uncultured Candidatus Rokubacteria bacterium, assembly GCA_963734175.1. Classification (GTDB taxonomy): domain Bacteria; phylum Methylomirabilota; class Methylomirabilia; order Rokubacteriales; family CSP1-6; genus AR5. Next base: position 332,889 of record CAVTGC010000006.1, on the reverse strand, counting down.
CGGGCATCTTCCTGGAGAACGCCCAGCTGTATCGACAGGCGGCCGAGGCCAACCGCTCGAAGGACGAGTTCCTCGCCACGCTGTCCCACGAGCTGCGCAACCCGCTCGGCGCCATCACCAACGCGGTGGCCGCGCTCGACCGTCGCGCGGTCGGCGAGGAGGCGGCGACCCGGCTGCGGCAGATCATCCGCCGCCAGACCCATCACCTCACGCGCCTGGTCGACGATCTGCTCGACGTGGCGCGGGCGACCGCGGGCAAGATCGCTGTCCAGCGCCAGCCCGTCGACCTGAGCGAGGCGGCCGGCTCCTGCCTCCGCTCGCTCCGTGAGAGCGGCCGGGCGCGGCGGCACCGCGTCACGTTCCGGGCGGAGTCGGTGATCGTGAGCGCCGATCCCACCCGGCTGGCCCAGATCATCACCAACCTGCTGGACAACGCGGTGAAGTTCACGCCGGCCGGCGGCTCGGTGGACCTGGACGTGGTGCGGGAGGGGCAGGAGGCCGTGCTCCGGGTGAGCGATACCGGCATCGGCATCGATCCCCTGATGCTGCCCAAGGTCTTCGAGCTCTTCGCGCAGGCCGAACAGCCGATGGACCGGGCGGTCGGCGGGCTGGGCCTCGGCCTCACCCTCAGCCGGCGCCTGGTGGAGATGCACGGCGGCACCCTCACGGTCGCCAGCGACGGCCGCGGGCAGGGCGCACAGTTCACGGTGCGGCTCCCGGTGGAAGCTGCGGGGACGCCGGCGCCGACCCCGGCCGTGGTCACCTCCGAGCGGAGTCGCAGCATTCTCCTCATCGAGGACAACGAGGACGCCCGCGAATCGCTGCGCCTGCTGCTGGAGTCGCTCGGCCATCTCGTGTTCGAGGCCGCCGAGGGCGGCAGTGGTCTGGCGCTGGCCCGGCACCACCGGCCCGAGGTCGTGTTGATCGATCTGGGACTGCCGGGGCTGGACGGCTACGAGGTCGCGCAGGCGCTTCGCGCGAGCCCGGGCGGCGAGACGACCACGCTCATCGCCGTCACCGGATACGGGCAGGCCGAGGACCGCCGGCGCTCGAAGGATGCCGGATTCGACGCCCACCTCGTGAAGCCGGTGTCGCAGAGCCTGCTCGTGCAACTCATCACCTGACCGGTGTAACCCTCCCCCGCCGGGCCGCGTCGCAAGGACATCATCAAGGAGGAACCGCCGCATGCGGCATCGTAGGCTCGTCGCCGGGCTGTCCACTATCGCGATCCTGACGGCCGCCACCGGTTGTGCCGGGGTGGACGCGACCTCGTCCGCGCCAGCTCCGGCCGCCTCGATTCCGTCCAGTGATCTCCGGGGCACCTGGAGCGGCTCCGCCGGATGGGTCGGCGCCAATCAATACGAGGGCGAATCGAGTGTGATCGTGCAGATCGGCGACGACGGAAGGTTCACGGCGTCGGTGACGCCGAATCGCGGGACGAACAACTACGCCCATGCCTCCGCCTGGTCGGGGACGGTCGTCACCCACGGCAACCGGGTCACGCTCCAGAATACGCAGGGCCCGTGGACGTCGATCACACTCGTGCGCTCCGGCAACACGCTGTACGGCGTCGCGGTCGACCCCGCGTTCGAAGCGCCCGTGATGCTGAAGCTCGACCGCTGAGCCGATCCAGGCGCCTTCTCGCTCCGGCCCCGCCGCCGGTCACGGCGTCTCCCTAGAGCTGGAGCGCGCCCGGGCGGATGATCGCGTCGGGCGCCTCGGCGTCCGGAGCGTCCTTCAGCAGGCCGTCGATGGTGGCTTCACCCTCGGCGTCGGCGATGAGGAGGACGAGGTAGAGCCGGGTGCCGATGATTCTCGCGTCCTCGATCCGCACGACGGTGGGTGTGAAGGCGATTGCCTTGTCGAGGACGTCCCGGATCGCCGACTCGACGACGTCGTCGAGCTGCGAGGTGTCCTCGGCGCTGATCGCCTTCGCCACCGGCACGGTGGTGACGACCTGGATCACGTAGGCCCCGGCACTCTGGGCCGACAGGGCGATGGCGAGTCCGACGATCACGGCGCTGAGGGTCTTCATGAGGGCCTCCTGGTCCTTAGGAGTGCGCGACGGGGCCGGCGGGCGCAGCGGTGCATTCTTGCCGAGCGATTCGTGATCCTGGTGCAACCGATGCGCCCCGGGCAGACTCTCAACACCATGACGACGACCGAGGCGAGTGGCCCCCCCGACCTCGACCACCCGGTGGCCTCGGCCGGCGGCCTTCCGGGGGCCGTGCTCCGCCGTGTGCTCGAGCACATCGACGCCAACCTGCACCGCGACCCGCGGCTGGCCGAGCTGGGCGCGCTGGCCCACATGAGCACGTTTCACTTCGCCCGGCTGTTCAAGGCGAGCACGGGATTGTCGCCACACCGCTTCATCGTCGCCCGGCGTCTGGACCGGGCCAAAGCCCTGCTGACGACGGACATCGCCCCGATCGCGGTCATCGGCCGGGCGGTGGGGTTCCGAACGCCCAGTCACTTCACGACGGTGTTCCGGCGCTCGACCGGCATGACGCCCAGCGTCTACCGTTCGACGGCGCCGGCGGCCGGCCCGCCGCCCGTCGCCAGCGGGTTGCCGAGCGCCGAACCGAGCCCCGGCCACGATCCGGATGGGAGAAGCGTGTGATGCGTCCAGGATGGACCGCTGGCGTGCTGGGAGTGGGACTGGTGATAGCGGGAGCGATGGTCGGTGTGGGCATCATGCAGGCGCGCAAGGCAACGGCGGCCGATCCACCGGTCTCGAGCTACCTGTCCGTGACGGAAGAGGACTTCCGCACCGTCCTCGGCCGGATGCGCGGCGCGAAGGCGCACATCGAGACGCGTCAGCAGGAGCTGCTGGCCGCCCGTTACGACCTCGGCGATCGCCCGGTTGCGGGGATCGCCATGAGCCGCGGCAAGGCGATCCAGGGCGGTGTCCGCGTGAAGCCGCCGACCGGCATGACGTGGGACGCACTGGCCCGGATGAGCGCGGACGAGATCAGTGCGCGGGGCGCCTTCCCGCCCGGCTTCCTGCCGCTGCCGCATCCCAATCATCCCGAGGGGGGCATGCTCTTCCCGAAGTTCCTCATCGAGGAGACGCGGAAGCAGACGGGCCGGGACCTGACCCGGTTCGATCTCGACTTCGATCTCCCCGACCGCTTCCTGCCGGAGTTTCCGTCGCCGATCTACCTGACGACGCGCCCCGATCTGGGGGACGTGTCGCGGGGGCAGCTGGTGACCATCAACAACTACTACGAGCTGTTCAACGGCATTCTGAATCCCAAGCAGCTCGAAGGGCTGCGGCTGCTGCTGACGCCGTTCCCCCAGCAGCAGTTCAACGCGACCGCCGATCGCCGCAGCGAGCAGCCGAGCCTCGGGGTGGCGTGCTTCGACTGTCACCAGAATGGCAACACCGACGGTGCGACCCACCTGGCCGGCGACGCCCGGCCCCAGCCGTTCCGCCACCGCATCGAGACGCCGACGCTGCGCGGAGTGAACGTTCAGCGACTGTTCGGCTCCCAGCGGGCGCTCAAGACGGTCGAGGACTTCACCGAGTTCGAGCAGCGTGCCGCCTACTTCGACGGCGACCCCGTGATCGCCACCAAGAAGGGCGTCAACATCCTGGAGCGGGGGAGTCAGGTCCACTTCATGGGAGAGTTCCAGGAGATCCTGGACTTCCCGCCGGCGCCAAAGCTCGACGTCTTCGGCAAGCTCGACCCCACGAGGGCCACCGCCGCCGAGCTGCGGGGGCAGTCGCTGTTCTTCGGCAAGGCCCAGTGCGTCGCCTGCCACGTGCCGCCGTACTACACCGACAACCTCATGCACAACCTCCGGGCCGAGCGGTTCTACACGCCCCGGCTGATCAACGGCATGATGGCCTCGGCCGACGGCCCCATCAAGACCTTCCCGCTCCGGGGGATCAAGGACACGCCGCCCTACCTGCACGACGGGCGCCTGCTGACCCTCGAGGACACCGTGGAGTTCTTCAACCTCGTCCTGGGAACTCAGCTGACGGCGGACGAGAAGCAGGATCTCGTCGTCTTCCTGCGGGCCCTCTGATGCCGGCGGTCTGCGGGACGATGGCGGGGGCGATCGCGGCGCTGGTGCGCCGGGGGTTCACCGCCGATCTGCGGGCGGTCGCCGGGGGGCTGCGGGCCGCTACCGGGCCGATGCTGTCGCCGCGCGACCTGGTGATCCGCGAGGTCCACCGCTTCGAGGGTGTCTCCGACCCCGACGACATGGAGATCCTCTACGCGATCGAGAGCGCGGGCGGGGTGCGGGGGACGCTCGCCGACGCCTTCGGCGTGTACGCGGATCCCGCCACCACGGTGGTCTTGCAGGACGTTCCGATCCGCCCGTGACCGTGCGTGTAACCTCCGGATCGGCGACGCCGTCCCAAGAACGAAGGAGGACGGAGATGATCGATTCCCAGCGCGCGGCCCGCGTGGCGATCGTCGCGGCGGCGACCCTGCTGGCGTTGTCGGGGTGCGCGACGCTGCGCCGGCAGCAGGCGGCCGGTACCGAGGAGCTGCTGGTGGCGGCGGGCTTTCAGCAACGCGCGGCCAGCTTGCCGGAGCAGCGCCAGGAGCTCACGACGATGCCGCCCTACAAGCTCGTGGCGCGGAACAAGAGCGGCCAGGCCGTCTACACGTTCGCCGACCCCGAGCACTGCCGCTGCCTCTACGTGGGAGGGCCCAAGGAGTTCGCCGAGTACCAGCGTCTCCTGAGGGACCGCGAGGTGGACCAGGAGATGAGCGACGCGTCGCTGAACTGGGAGGCGTGGGGGCCATGGTGGTGGTGAGCCGGCGTGCGCTGGCGTTCGCGCTCGGCCTGCTCCTGCTGGCATCGGCCGCCGAGGGCCAGACCATCGACCAGTCGGAGGCGCAGCGCTGGTTCCGGGTGAGCTGGTCGCCGCCCCCGCAGGGCCCGGTGTCGACGATCAAGGGCAACGTCTTCAACGACTCGCCGTACCGGGTCACCGACGTGCGCCTGCAGATCGAGGGGCTGGATGCCGACCGTCACGCCGTCGGCCGGCGCCTGGCCTGGGCGGTCGGGGACATCGTGCCCGGCGGCGAGACCTCGTTCGCCGCCGAGCCCCTGCCGGGCGCGGTCACGTATCAGATCACCGTCGTCTCCTACGACCTCGTCTCGCTGGGCGAGGCGCCCTAGCGCCAGAGAGACCGCCATGCCCCATCCGACCCGCCCCCCGCTGCCTCCGTTCACGCGATCGACGGCCCTGCAGAAGGTTCGGCTCGCCGAGGACGGCTGGAACTCGCGCGATCCCGACACGGTGGCGCTGGCCTACGCCGTCGACTCCCGGTGGAGGAACCGCGCGGAGTTCGTGAACGGGCGGCCGGAGATCGTGGCGTTTCTCCGGCGGAAGTGGGCTCGGGAGCTGGGCTATCGCCTGATCAAGGAGCTGTGGGCCTTCGACGGCGATCGCATCGCCGTGCGCTTCGCCTACGAGTGGCACGACGATTCGGGCAACTGGTATCGGTCGTACGGCAACGAGAACTGGGAGTTCAGCGACGACGGCCTGATGCGGTGGCGGCTGGCCTGCATCAACGACCTGCCCATCAAGGAAGCCGACCGCCGCTATCACTGGCCGCTGGGGCGGCGCCCCGACGACCACCCCAGCCTGACCGATCTCGGTTTCTAGACGCCCACCCCGTTCAGGGGGTGAGCACACGCTGCTGCGCCGCCTTGCTCATGGCCTCGCCCAGCTTCGTCGTGGAGGGGCCCAGCCGCACCGCCAGCCAGACCAGGCCACCAGCGACCGCGATGAGGATCACCATCCTCACGATCCTCCACCTCGGCAAAGCACTCATGGCTGACCTCCGTTCTTCGGAGGGAGCCCGGCGTGTCGTCGTTACACGACTCGCCGGTTCCGGCCAGCCGCGTACCCGACAGCCTCGCCCATCGCATCTCAACGAGGCATGGCGGGGTCAGCCTCGAGGGGGATGCGAGACCGGTGGGCGATCCTGGCGCTCGTCGCCCTGGGCACGTTCATGACCACGCTCGACGCCTCGATCGTCAACATCAGCCTGCCCTCGATCGCCCAGACCTTTCACACGCCGATCGGGGGACCCGTCGAGTGGGTGATCATCGCCTATCTCGTCGTCATCGCCGCGACCCTGCTGACGTTCGGGCGTCTGTCGGACCTCGTGGGCCGCAAGCCAGTCTGGATGGCCGGCCTCGCAATCTTCACGCTGGGGTCGGTCTGTTGCGGCGCTGCCGGGTCGCTGTCGCAGCTCGTCGTCGCCCGCCTCGTGCAGGGGCTCGGGGGCGCGCTGATCTTCGCGCCCGGATTCGCCATCATCGCCGACGCCTTCGACACCTCCGAGCGCGGGCGCGCGCTTGGCCTGAACTCGGTGGTGTTCGCCATCGGTACGAGCCTGGGACCGACACTCGGAGGCCTGATCACCGAGCACCTCAGCTGGCGGTGGATCTTCTACCTGAACGTGCCCCTCGGCACCCTCGGCCTGCTCGCCTCCCGGCGGCTGCTCGCCTCCGCGCACGTGCAGGCCTCGCCCCGGCTCGACCTGGCCGGCGCGGCCAGCGTCGCGGTCGGGCTCGGCCTGCTCACGATGGGCCTGTCGTTCGGCCAGGCATGGGGCTGGGCCTCGCCACGGTTACTGATCTGTCTGGCCATCGCCGTCGTCGCGCTGGTCGCCGCCGTGCGCATCGAGCGCCGCGTGCCCGATCCGATCATCGACCTCGCCCTGCTACGCGAGCGCATCTTCGCCTCGGCCCTCGGCAGCCTGACCCTGGCCATGATCGCCCTGTTCGGGATCAGCTTCATGCTGCCGTTCTACTTCGAGGAGCTTCGAGGCTTCTCCGTCGAGCGGTCGGCCGTGCTCCTGACGCCGCTGCCCATCACCATCGCCGTCACGGCGCCCCTGAGCGGCGCGCTGGCTGATCGCTTCGGCTCCCGCTGGCTCGCCGCGGGCGGGCTGGCGCTGGCGTGTCTGGGCCTGGTGCTGATCGCGCGGCTCGACGCGACCAGCGCGACCGGGGAGATCGTCGGGTCACTGATCCTGACCGGCCTCGGTCAGGGACTCTTCCAGTCGCCGAACACCCGCGCGGTCATGAATGCGGCGCCGGGCGGCGCCCAGGGGGAGGCGTCGGGCCTGCTCACCACCGGGCGGGCGGTCGGCCAGGGTCTGAGCGTCGCGCTCGCGGGGGCCGTGTTCACGGGGCTGGGCGGGGCGGCGGCCGGTCGCGCCCTCAGCGCGGCGCGAGCCGGCGCGCTCGGCGGATCGGACATCGGGGCGTTGCAACAGACCTTCCTGACCAGCTTCCGGGCGGCGTTCATGGTCGCCGCCGCCGTGGCGGCGACGGCCGCCCTGGCCGCGCTCGTCCGCGGCGACGAGCGCGGGCGGCTCGCGGCGCCGTCGACGGTGCGCGTTCCGCAGCGCTGACGGCCTCGGACTACTGAGCCGGCACTGGCACCCACGCCTCCGGGCAGCTCGGCACCGTCGGGTAGTACCCGCCGTAGCTCTGGCAGTAGTACCAGTAGGCGGGTGCCGCGGGCGGGTACGTGTAGGCGGGCCAGTCGTAGCCCGGGTACCAGCCGAACGGCGCTCCGATGAAGACCCCGCCATGGCCCCGCCGGTCGAATCCGTGATGACCGTCGAACCCGTGGTGACCGTCGAACCCGTGGCCCCCGACGTGTCCGCTCGCACCATGTCCCGCGAACCCGCCGTGTCCCCCGTGTCCGCCCGGTGCGGCGGCGGCGGGACTGAAGGCCGCGGCGGCAAGAACGATTGCGACCCCGACGAGGGCGGTCGATAAGCGTTTCTTCATGTTCATGATGCTTCTCTCTCCCTGATTGTTGGACCACCGCGACCTCGGGCGTATTCAAGGGCCTCGCCGGCGTCACGGAGCCTGCCCACCCTGTCCGGCCGCCCACGCGCGATCGGCGGCGATGCGCCGATCCAGCGCCAGGCGCCGATAGATCGAGTACGCGTGGCCATCGCCGACGTAGACACACGTGCACGCCTCGGGATCGGCATAAACGTAGCGGACCCGGCCGTCGCGATCCTGCCGCACCACCTTGTAGGGCGGCAGCGTCGCGAGATCGGCGGGCTGCCGCGTGAATCCGGCCTCGGTCAGGAGCTGCTCGTTGTCGACCGCGCTCAGACGTCGGAAGGTCGTGCAGCCGGCCAGCAGCACGGCGACGAGCATCGCGAACGTGCTCCAGCGCTTCATGAGAGCGGCCTCCCCGGGGCCGGCCGGGCGCCGACCCCCGTCACTGTTGTGACGGCCGAGGGCCGGAGGTGAGAAGGCCCCGGCGGCGTTTCCGCAAGAACGCGCTACGCGCAAATGGCTCCCGGATCGGTCGCTGGTCACCGGGCCGCCCGCGGGCCGCATCTCAAGGACAGGAGGAGAAGCGCCGCCATGACCGATCTCGCCACGGGCCATCTCCTGCTCTACGCCCTTCTCATCGTCGTCGCGTTGCCGGTGCTCGACTGGTTCGAGTCCCGGCGCGTCAGGGTGGCCCGTGTCCGGGCGCGCCGACAGGGAGGGCGCGGGCAGGGCAGGCGGCCGGGACCCGCGAGCAGGGACTGAGCCGCGGCCGACTCAGGGCTTGGGGAGGTCGGCCACGTCCCAGCCGCCACCGAGCGCTTTGACCAGCAGCACGCTGGCGCCCATGCGGCGGCGGAGGATGTCGATCTCGGTGCGCTGGTTCGCCAGCGTCACGGTCTGAGCGGTGATCACCTGCAGATAGTTGTCGACCCCACCCCGGTAGCGATTGTTGAAGAGCTGCAGCGACAGCTGGGCGGATTCGACCGCGCGCCGCTGCTGCTCGGCCTCTTGCTCGAGGATGCGCAGGGCGGCCAGGTTGTCCTCGACCTGCTGGAAAGCCGTCAGCGTGGTCTGGCGGTAGGCGGCCACCGTCGCCTCGTAGCTGGCCCGTACCGCATCCGAGGTGGCACGCCGCCGGCCGCCGTCGAAGATCGTCTGCGTGATCGAGGCACCCACCGACCACAGCAGGCTCGACGCGTTCAGGAGGTTTCCGAACGAGGTGCCCTCGACGCCGAGCGAGGCGTTCAGCATCACGGTCGGATAGTAGGCGGCCTTGGCGATCCCGATCTGCTCGTTGGCCTCGGCCACGCGGCGCTCGGCGGCCGCGATGTCCGGGCGCCGCTCCAGCAGCTGGGACGGCAGCCCCGGCGGAATGTCGGGCGGCCGGGTGTCGAGCGGCCGCGGGGGCAGGCTGAAGGCGGCCGGCGGCTGACCGATCAGCGTCGCGATCGCGTGCTCGAGCTGCGCCCGTTGCACGGTGACGTCGGTGGCCTGGGCTCGCGTGGTATCGAGCTGGGTCTGGGCCTGGGCGACGTCGGACCTCGGGGCGGCGCCGCCCTCGAAGCGATTTTTCGTCAGCTGGAGCGCTGCCTCGAACGCCTTCACCGTCTCGTCCAGGAGCTGCTTCTGGGCGTCGGCCGCCCGGAGCTCGAAGTAGTCCAGCGCCAGCTCGGCCTGGAGGCTCAGCCGCGCGGTCTCGAGATCGGCGGCGGTAGCCTGGGCCTCCGCCCGGGCCGCCGCCACCGTCCGTCGAACGCGGCCCCACAGGTCGACCTCGTACGACATGTCGAGCGACAGGAGCACGTCGCCGCTGCTGCCGGTGCCGATGCTCGGCGACAGGAAGGGCCGGTTGCCGGAGTCCCGCACGAAGCTGGGGCCGAGCGTGGTCGAGATCGTGGGAAACAGCCCGGCCCGGTTGAAGCGCACCATGGCGCGGGCCTCGCGCAGCCTGGCCTCGGCGATCTTCAGATTCTGGTTGGCGCCGGCGACCTGCTCCTCCAGCGCATGGAGGTCGGGATCCTCGAGGATCGTCCACCACTGGCCTCGCGGCAGGTGATCGCTCGGCTGCGCCGTCTTCCAGCCCTCGCCTTCCTTGAAGGCCGGCGTCATGGGCACCGACGGCTTGGCGTAGTCCGGCCCGACCATGCAGCCGCCGAGGAGCAGCACGGCGAGCCCGGCCAGGCCGACCGTGCGTCGGCTCACGGCTTGACCCCGGCCGGCGCGCTCGCGATCCGTACACGAGTGCCGCTGGTGAGCGAATCCGACGGGGCCACGATGACCTGGTCGGTCGGCTGCAGGCCGGCGGTGATCTCCACGGTGATGCCGTCGTCGCGCCCGATCGTCACCGGCACGAGCTGGGCCCGACCATCCCGTACCACCGCGACCTGCAGCCCCTCGGCCCGGAAGAGCAGCGCGTTGGCGGGGACCGTGAGCGTGGCGATCTGCCGGGGCAGCTTCAGGTGCACGAAGGCGTAGGCCCCGGGCAGGAGCTCGCCGCGCGCATTGTCGACATCCACCTCGACGAGCAGCGTGCGGGAGGCCAGGTCGATCGCGTTGGCCGTCCTGACGAGCGTGCCCTGGAACGACCGCCCGGGGTACTCGTCGAGGGTGAGGGTCGCGGGGCTGCCGGGCCGGGCCGCGCGCGAGTAGACCTCGGGAACGGCCACGAACACGCGGAGCCGGTGGACGGCCGTCATGTGAAAGAGCTCCCGCCCCGAAGTGCTCGTCGATCCCGCGTTGACCAGGACTCCGATGTCCACGTTGCGGGCGGTGATGACGCCGTCGAAGGGCGCGTAGATCTTCTGGAAGCCCTGGAGCTGCTCGAGCCGGCGGACGTTGGCGGTGTTCGAGTCCACGGTGGCCTTCGATGCGCTGAGCGCGCTCACCGCCACGTCCGTCTCCTGCTTGGAGACCGAGTCGGTCTCGAGGAGGGCCCGCCAGCGGTCGGCGGTGATCTGGGCCTGCCCCAGGTTGGCCCGGGCCGTCTGTAGGTCGGCCCGGGCCTGCTGCAGCTGCGCGTCGACCTCGGGGGTCTCGATCTCCGCGAGGAGCTGCCCCTCCTTCACGTGGGCGCCGATATCGAAGTACCAGCGCTTCACGTAGCCGCTCGTGCGGGCGAAGATCGGCGCGTCGGTGAAGGCCTGGGTCGTCCCCGGCAGGAGGATCTCCTGCGTCGACGCCGTCGAAGCCGGCGTCACCACGCGGACGACGGCGACCGCCGCCTCGGCGGTGGTGCGCGTGAGGGTGGCGTCGGCCGTGCTCCGGGCCCGAACGCCCGAGTAGATCCCCAGACCGAGGACGCCCGCCACCACTCCCACCATCAGCAGCAGCGCGGGGCCGACGTGGGAGGAGTGCGTCAGCTCGCCGGGGCCGGTCGGCTCGGGCCCCGCCTCCCGCTCGCCCGAGGAGTCGGTCGTCATCGTGGGGTCCCGGTCGAGCGCCGCCCGTGCAGCAGGGCGAAGACCGACGGCACGAAGAGCAAGGTGGCGACGGTGGCGCACAGCAGGCCGCCGATGACGGCCCGACCCAGCGGCGCGTTCTGCTCGCCGCCCTCACCGAGGCCGAGCGCCATGGGCACCATGCCGATGATCATGGCCAGCGCGGTCATCAGGACCGGCCGGAACCGGGTGAAGCCGGCCTCGATGGCGGCGGTGGGGGCGTCGCCGTGCTCGCCGAGGCGCTCCTTGGCGAAGGACACGAGGAGGATGCTGTTGGCGGTGGCGACGCCGATGCTCATGATGGCTCCCATCAGGGCGGGGACGCTGAGCGTGGTCCCGGTCACGAACAGGAAGACGACGATTCCGGTCAGCGCGGCCGGTAGCGCCGTGATGATGATGAAGGGATCGAGCCACGACTGGAAGTTCACGACGATCAGCAGGTAGACGAGCACGATGGAGAAGCCGAGCCCCACGAACAGCCCGAGGTAGGCCGTCCACATGGTCGCCAGCTGCCCGCGCACGGCGAGGAAGCTGCCCCGGGGCAGGTGAGACCGGTGCGCGTCCACGATCCGCTCGATGTCCCGGCCGACGGCGCCGAGATCGCGGTCCTGCACGGCGCCGTAGATGTCGACCACCCGGCGGATGTTGTAGTGCGACAGCACCGCCATCTCACGCGACCGCGTGATCGACGCGACGTCGGCGAGGATGCCGGGCCGGGTGGCGCCGGGCGCGGTGATCGGGATGTTCTGGATGTCGGGCAGGGACTGGATCCGGTATTGCGGCGTCTGGGTGGCCAGGCTGTAGCTGACCCCGTTCTGCCAGTTCAGGAAGAAGGTCGGCGTCGTCTGGAAGCTCCCGCTCAGCGACACCAGCAGGCTGCTGGCGAGGTCGCGAGCGGTAAATCCCGCCTGGCCGGCCTTGGTGCGGTCGATGGCGACGTCGAACTTCGGGTAGTCGAAGCGCTGGTGGACCCGGAGGTCGACCAGGCCCCGCACCTGCCGGAGCTCGTTCAGCATCGTGTCGGCGACCCGTCGATTGCCTTCGATGTCGGCACCCTCGATCTGGATGTCGATCGGGGCCGGCAGACCGAAGTTGATGATCTGCGTCACGATGTCGGCGGGCAGGAAGTAGAAGGTCACGCCGGGGAACTCCTCCGGCAGCGTCCGCCGGAGGGCCCGGACGTAGTCCGCGGTGGGCCGATGGCCGGCCTTCAGGGAGACGATGATGTCGGCGTCGGCGGCCCCGATGACGCCGGAGGCGCTGTGCATCCAGTTGATGCTGCTGTAGGGCAGCCCGATGTTGTCGAGGATCACGTCCATCTCTGCCGCGGGGATCTGGCGCCGGATCGTCGCCTCCACGAGGTCGGTCAGCCGGGCGGTCTCCTCGATGCGAGTGCCGGTCTGGGCCCGCAGATGGAGGGTGAACTGCCCGCTGTCGGTGTCCGGGAAGAAGTTCTCGCCGAGGCGGGGCGCCAGGAGAGAGGCGACCAGGCACACGGCCAGGAAGACCGGGATGAAGACGGCGCGCCGGCCGACGAGCCGCGTGAGCAGTCGCCGGTAGGCGAGACGGCCTCGCTCGAACGCGCGCTCGAAGGCCTGCTGCGCGCGGGCCAGTGGGTTGCGCGACGGTGCGGCACCCTCGACGGGCGGCTGGAGCAGGTAGCGGGCGATGGTGGGCACCAGCGTCCGCGACAGGAGGTACGAGGCCAGCATCGCGAAGATCACCGCCTCCGCCAGCGGGACGAAGAGGTAGCGGGCCACTCCGCCCAGCAGGAACATCGGCAGGAACACGATGCAGATGCACAGCGTGGAGACGAGGGCGGGGACGGCGATCTGCTGGGCCCCGTCCAGGATGGCCTGCAGGACGGGCTTGCCCATGTCGAGGTTGCGGTTGATGTTCTCGACCTCCACGGTGGCGTCGTCCACGAGGATGCCGACGGCCAGCGCGAGCCCGCCCAGCGTCATGATGTTGATGGTCTCGCCGAGCAGGCTGAGGGTGATGATCGAGGTCAGGATCGAGAGCGGGATGGACACCGCGATGATGAGCGTGCTCCGCCAGCTTCCGAGGAAGAGCAGGATCATGGCGGCGGTGAGGCAGGCGGCGATCACCGCTTCCCGGATCACCCCGCTCACCGCCGCCCGCACGAAGATGGACTGATCGGCCAGCGGCTGGACGGTGAGCTGCGGCGGCAGGGTCGGGATCACGCGGGGCAGCAGCGCCCGGATGCCGCCCACGACGTCCAGCGTCGACGCGGTGCCGGTCTTCAAGATCGTGACGAGCGTGCCCCGGACGCCGTCCCGGCGGACGACGTTCGTCTGGGGCGTGAACCCGTCGCGCACGTGGGCGACGTCCCGGAGGTAGATCGTCGAGTTGCCGACCACCTTGACCGGGAGGTCGTTCAGCTCGGCCACCGTCCGGGGACTCGCGTTCATGGCGACGTCGTACTCGAACTGGCCGATCTTGGCGGTGCCGGACGGCAGCACGATGTTCTGCTGGCCGAGCGCGGTGACGACGTCGGTCGGGGAGAGGCCCTTGGACTGGAGCAGGCGCTGGTCCAGGTCGACCATGACCTGGCGCTGCTTGCCCCCGAACGGATAGGGAATGGACGCGCCCGGCACCGTCACCAGCTGGGTCCTCAGGAAGTTGAGGCCGGCGTCGTTGAGCTCGGACTCCGACAGGCCGGACAGGGCGAGCTGGAGAATCGGCACCGTCGACGCGCTGTAGTTGATGATCAGCGGCGGCTGGGTGCCGGGGGGCAGCTGGCGCAGGATGGTCTGCGATACCGCCGTCACCTGGGCGTTCGCGGTGTCGAGGCGCGCGTTCGGCTGCAGGAAGATCTTGACCATCGCCTGGCCGTTGACCGTCGTCGACTCCAAATGCTCGATGTTGTCCACCGTCGTCGTCAGCACCCGCTCGAACTGGGTGGTGATCCGCCCTTCCATCTCTTCCGGGTTCAAGCCGGTGAACTGCCAGGCGACCGCGATCACCGGGATGTCGATGTTCGGAAAGATGTCGGTGGGCGTGCGCAGGATCAGGACCGGGCTGGCGAGCAGGATCAGCAGCGCCAGGACGACGAAGGTGTATGGGCGCTGCAGCGCAACTCTGACGATCCACATGCTCTCTCGATGCGGGCGGGGCGGCCGGGGTTTCAGCCGCCCCGCCCCCGCCGCCTACACGGCGACGGGGTAGTGGGGCATGGTGGTCGGCTCGGTGAGCCGCTCGCGCAGCAGGGACCGGGCGCGGTGGATGCGCGTCTTCACGTTGGCCGCGCTGAGGCTGAGGCGCCGACCGATCTCCACGTGCGACAGACCGTGCAGGTCGCGGAGGACGAAGATCGTGCGGTAGTGCTCGGGCAGCTCGTCGAGCGCCTCGGTCAGCAAGGCGCGGACCTCGGTCCGCCGGGCCGGGTTCTCGGTCGCCACCGACCAGTCGCCGGGACCGCCGATGTGGCGCCCGCCCTCGTGCAGCAGCCCGGGCACGGCGTCGGACGAGACCTCGCCCTGGCGGCGGCGCCGCCCGCGGATCTTCTGGTAGGCGGCGTTGGCGACGATCCGGTAGAGCCACGATCCGAGGGCGGAATCGCCGCGGAAGCTGTCGATCTTCCGCACCACCGTGAGCAGCGCGTCCTGCACGACCTCCTCGGCATCCTGGCGGGTGCGCGTGATGCGGACGGCGAGGCGATAGGCGCGGTCACCGTAGGTCTGCAGGAGCCGCTCGGCGGCCCGAGGATCGTCGCGGCGCAGCGCCTCGATCAGGTCGCGATCGCGGTCCACGCGAGGGGCGGTGCTGAAGCCACTGTCGGTAAACATGACCAGGTCCTCCTGTCCACGGATCGTGTGTGACAGGCACAGGTGTACGCGGGGGCCGTGACCGCGGCGTGTCGGGGAGCGTGAAAAGTTGCGTCAACGCTCGCGGATCGCGCGCGTCGCGCGGCCGGGGCGGGGCGCCGGCCATCTTCAGGGAGGCAACCTACCCGACCAAAGTAGGGGTGGACGCCTGCCTTGGGGGTCTCTACCCTACGAGCGACGGCGAGCGTGGCCGATGGACGAGCGCACCATGAATGAGTCTTCTCCCGGCACCGAGTCCCGAGCGACGCCGGCCGTGCGGCGGAGCGTCGTGCGAGTCGGCGCCGGCCTCGCCGGGGTGGCGGCGCTGACCATCGTGCTCGTGCACCTCGACTTCCGGTCGGCGCTGCTCTACTTGATCGTCGTGGTCTTCGTCTCGCTGACCGGCGACTTCGTGGCCTCCGCCCTGGCCTCCCTCGTCGCCTTCCTGTGCCTGGCGTACTTCCTGACGCCGCCGACCACGCTGCTCGGGCTGAACGATCCGCTCAACCTCATCGCGCTGCTCGCCTTCCTGACGACCGCGTTCGTCGTGACCCATCTCGTCTCCCGGCGCCGTGCCGCGTTCCAGGAGGTCCAGACCCTGCGCGATCAGCTCGCCCTCGTGATCGACACGATTCCCGCGCTGACGGGCGTCAGCCTGCCGAGTGGTGCCGTGGAGGTCGTCAACCGCCGGTGGCTGGAGTACACCGGGCTCCGCCTGGCCGACGCTCAGGGCGCGGGCTGGCGCCAGGTGCTGCATCCCGACGATCGGGCCAGCTTCAGCGAGACGGCGCGGGCGGCCCGGGCGGCCCGCGCTCCGTTCGAGTTCGAGGTGCGCCTGCGGCGTGCGGACGGCATCTATCGGTGGTTCCTGATCCGGGTGGCGCCGCTGCGCAACGAGCGGGGCCAGGTCGTGCGCTGGTACGGCGTGTCGACCGACATCGAGGACCGCAAACGAGCCGAGGCGTTGCTGGCCGGCGAGAAGGGGCCGCTCGAGATGATGGCCAGAGGCGACGCCCTCGCCGCCATCCTCGATGCCCTCTGCCGGCTCGTCGAGGCGCAGGCCAGCGACGTGCTCTGCTCAATCTTGTTGTTGGAGCCGGGCGCCGGCCACCTGCGCCACGGAGCCGCCCCCAGCCTGCCGGCGAGCTACACGAAGGCCATCGACGGCGCCGCCATCGGCCCCGACGTCGGATCGTGCGGGACCGCCGCCTATCGCGCGGAGCCGGTGGTCGTCGCCGACATCGCCACCGATCCTCTGTGGGTGAACTACCGCGAGCTGGCCCTCGCGCATTCGCTGCGCGCGTGCTGGTCCACCCCCATGCTCGCCTCCGACGGACGGGTGCTGGGCACCTTCGCCATGTACTATCGCGAGCCGCGCCCCCCGCGCTCGCACGAGCGCGACATCATCGAGCGCATCACGCCCCTGGCGGCGGTGGCCGTGGAGCGCGCCCAGGCGGAGGTGGCCCTGCACGAGGCCCAGGCGGAGCTGGCCCGGGTGACGCGGGTGACGACGCTGGGTGAGCTGGCCGCCTCGATCGCTCACGAGGTCAACCAGCCGCTGGCCGCCATCGTCGCCGACGCCTCGGCCTGCCTGCAGTGGCTGGCGGCCGACCGCCCCGACCTCGAGAGCGTCCGCGAGGCGCTCGCCGCCGTCGTGAAGGACGGTGAGCGGGCCGGCGAGGTGATCGGCCGGATTCGCGCCCTGCTCTCGAACTCCCCGGTCGCCCGCGAGCCCTGCGACCTGACCGCGATCGTGCACGACGTGCTGCCGCTGGTCGGCCCCGAGCTCGGGCGGCAGGGCATCACCCTGCAGACCGCGCTGACGCCGGAACTGCCGCCGGTCCTCGGCGACCGGATCCAGCTCCAGCAGGTGTTGCTGAACCTGCTGGTGAACGCGGCGGAGGCGATGCGGGAGACCCCGCCGGAGCGGCGCCGCGTCGTCGTGCGCTCGGAAGTGGAGCACCGCGACGACGGGACGTGGGCGGTCCTGGCGGTGCAGGATGCGGGCGTCGGCCTCCGCGAGCTGGAGGCGGGGCGCCTGTTCGAGGCGTTCTACACCACGAAGCCGGGCGGGCTCGGCATGGGCCTGTCCATCAGTCGCTCGATCGTCGAGCGCCACGGCGGGCGCCTGTGGGGCACCGCGAACCCCGATCACGGCGCCACCTTTCATCTCGCGCTGCCGGGGACGCGGTGAGCGCCGAGGCGCCGGTGGTCTTCATCGTGGACGACGACGAGGGCGTTCGCCAGGCCCTCCGGCGGCTGCTCACCTCGGTCGGTTGGACGGTGGAGGTGTTCGAGACGGCCCAGGCCTTCCTCACGGCCCGCCGTCCGGAGGCGCCCGGCTGTCTGGTGCTCGACGTGCGGCTGCCGGGGCTGAGCGGTCTCGACCTGCAGCGCGAGCTGGCCGCCGCCGACGCCGCGCTGCCCATCATCTTCCTCACCGGTTACGGCGACATCCCGATGTCGGTGCGGGCCATGAAAGCCGGCGCCGTCGAGTTCCTGACGAAGCCGTTTCGCGAGCAGGACCTGCTCGACGCCATCCGGCAGGCCATCGAGCGCGACCGCGTCGCCCGCGCCGAGCGGCGGGAGGTGGCCGAGCTCCGTCGGCGGTACGACTCGCTCACCCCGCGCGAGCGCGACGTGATGGCGGGCGTCATCGCCGGCCTGCTCAACAAGCAGATCGCCGGCGAGCTGGGGACGAGCGAGGTCACCGTCAAGGAGCAGCGCGGCCACGTGATGCAGAAGATGCAGGCGGGGTCGGTGGCGGAGCTGGTGCGGACGGCCGCGCGCCTCGGCGTCGCGCCGGCCGCGCGCCGGCCCGGATGAGGCTGCGCGACCTCGGGCCGCACACCAAGCTGATGCAGGCGCTGGCCCGGCGCCCCGGCGGAGACGATCGGCGAGGTTCGCGTGGTGCTGACCCGCGCGGTGGGGGATCGCACCATCGCCGGGAGGCGCAGGCGGCCGTTTGTGGGCGACCGTGAACCCTGACCACGGCGCCACCGTGCAGTTCGTGCTGCCGCCTCGTGGTGACGCGGACGGGCCCCACCCGACCAACGTAGGGTAGACGCGAGCCGCCGGTCGCTCTAGCGTGATGACATGAGTGATCAGCACTCCGGGATCGTCTCCATCGTCGACGACGATCCGTCACTGCGCCGGTCCGTGCGCAACCTGCTGAGCTCGGTCGGCTTCCAGGTCGAGGCATTCGCGTCGGCGGAAGAATTCCTGGTCTCGCCCCAGCGCGCCTGCACCGGCTGCCTCGTGCTCGATCTGCGCATGGCCGGGATGAACGGTCTCGACCTCCTCAAGCACCTGGGCGCCACCGGATCGACGATTCCCGTGGTCATCCTCACGGCCCACGGTGACGACGAGGTGCGGCAGCGGGCCCTGCAGGCCGGCGCCGTCGCCTTCCTCGGCAAGCCCTTCCGGGGCGACGCGCTGCTCGACGCCATCCGGGCGGCCCTGAGCCGATGACCCCTGCGCCAGAGAGCGGCCGGATGTAGTCGAGGCACCGGATGAGACCCACGCCGCGACTGATCCTGACGTTCCTCGGCGGCTTCGACGCGCGCCCGGCTGCCGGCGCGCCGCTGGCGCTTCCCACGCGCAAGGCGCGCGCGCTGCTCGCGTACCTGGCCCTGCCGCTCGGTCGCGCGCATCCACGCGAGAAGCTGGCGGCCCTGCTCTGGGGCGACATGCCCGACGCGCAGGCGCGCGGCAACCTGCGCCAGGCGCTGTCGCGGATCCACAAGGCGTGGGCCGCGGCGGCCGTCCCCGGTCTGCGTTTCCAGGGTGACACCGTCGCGCTCGATCCAGCCTCGGTCGAGGTCGACGTGGCGGTGTTCGAGCACTCGCTCGCCGACGGGCGCCCGCGCGCGCTGGAGCAGGCTGCCGAGCGGTACCGGGGCGACTTGCTCGAGGGGCTGGCGCTGTCCGAGCGCGCCTTCGACGAGTGGCTGGCCGCCGAGCGCGAGCGCCTGCGCGAGCGAGCCCTCGAGGCGCTCGGCCGGCTGCTGACCCACCAGAGCACGACCGGCGGCGACGAGCAGGCGCTGCGGACCGCCCGGCGGCTGCTCGATCTCGATCCCCTCCAGGAAGCCGTGCACCGGCTGGTGATGCGCCTGCACTGGCAGGCCGGCCGCCGGGCGGCGGCGCTTCGCCAGTACCAGCTATGCGCCGAGGTCCTGCAGCGCGAGCTGCGCGCCGAGCCCGAGGCGGCGACGCGCCAGCTTCACCAGGAGATCATGCGACCATCCCCGTCGCGGGGCGCCGATGGCGAGACGGCGCCGGCGCCGCCGCGGCCCGAGGCCGTGAGCGGCCCCGCGACGCTGGTGGGCCGTGAGGACGAGGCGGCACGATTCCGTGAGCTGCTCGACGAGGTCGGCGCCGGGGAAGGCCGGGTCATCGCCCTCGTCGGCGAGGCCGGCATCGGCAAGAGTCGCCTCCTGGACGCGCTGGCCGTGCTCGCCGCCGGGCGCGGCTTCCGGGTCCTACCGGCGCGCTCGCACGAGACCGAGCAGGTGCTGCCGTTCGGGCCGTGGGTCGACGCGCTGCGCGCCGGCGGTATCGCCGACGATCCCGCGGTGCTCGGCAAGCTCTCGCCGGTGCTGCGCCGCGACCTGGCCCGCCTGCTGCCCGAGCTCGGTGACGGGCGCCGGGCGCGCGCGCTTCGGGCGAACCCGGCCCCGGCCTTCCGTGCGCTGGCTCAGCTCATCGCGGCGGCGGCCACGCTCCACCCGCTGGTGATCGTGCTCGACGACTTTCACTGGGCCGACGAGATGAGCATCCGCCTGCTGGCGTTCCTCGGTCGCCGGCTCGGCGGCTCCGCCTCGCTGCTGGCCGTCTCGGTCTGTTCCGAGGCGCTGACCGGCTCCCCGTTGCTCCGGCGGACGCTCGACGAGCTCTCGAGCGAGGCGCAGCTGGCGTGGATCGAGATCAAACCGCTCTCGCCGGACGACACGCTGCGGCTGCTCGGGCAGGTCGTGATTCTCCCGCCCGATCCGGAGGTCCGCGCGCGGTTCGAGGCCGAGGCCTGGCGCCTTGCCGAGGGCAACCCGCTCGTCGCCCTCGAAACGGCCGGCGCCTGGTCGGGGCAGGGCGCCCCGGCCCTGCCCGAGCGCGTCAGACACTCGATCGTCGATCGACTCGAGCGCCTCGACGATCACGCCCGGCAGCTGCTCGGGGTGGCGGCCGTGATCGGGCGCGACCTCGACGCCGACCTCCTGCTGTCGGCGAGCGGCCTCGGCGACGATGCGGGGGTCGCCGGCTTCGAGTCGCTCCTGCGCGAAGGGATCCTGCTCCGCGACGGCGAGCAGCTACGGTTTCGACACGAGCGCGTCCGTGATGTCGGCCTCGACCTCCTCTCGGCTCCGCGCCGCGTGCTGATCCATCGGCGGATCGCCGAGGGACTCGAGGCGCAGTCCGCGCCCGATCGCCGGCTCCACTGCGAGATCGGCCGGCATTATCACGGCGCCGGGGTCGGGGACCGAGCGCTCCACCATCTCCGGGCGGCCGGACGCCTTGCCGCCGATCGCGGCGCCTACCGCGACGCCGTCGCCTGCTACACCGAGGCGCTGGACGCCGGTCGGCGGGTGGCGACACGGCGCGAGATCGAGGTGGTAAGCGTCGACCTCCAGATCGAGCTCGGCGCCTCGCTCCACAGCCTGGGCGACGTCGAGCGAGCTCTCGACCACTACCAGACCGCCGAGACCGAGGCGGCGGCCCTCGGCGATGCGACCCGTGTCGCCTGGGCCGTGGTGGCCATGAGTTACGCGCAGGCATCGCTGGGACGACACCCGACGGCGATCGATCTGGCGCGTCGCGTGCTGGCGAGCACGGCCGGCGACCCGCGCGACCCGACGCTCTGGATCTGGGCGCGACAGAGTCTCGTCCGCGCCTCGTATGCCGCCGGCGACTATCCGGCCGCCGTCGCGGTGGCTCGGGCGACGCTCGACACCCAGGTCGTCGATGTGGCCCCGGACCCCGCCGGCCCTCCGCTCCTCGGCCCGGTCCTCCCGGCCGTCGGCATCCGCGGGCTACTGGCGCTGGCGTTGAGCGCGCTCGGGCGCTTCGACGACGCACTGGCCGAGGGGGCCGAGGCGGTCCGGCTGGCCGAGAAGATCGACCGGGCCTCCGAGCTGGCCTGGGCCAGCTATTGCCTCGGCCACGTGGAGCTCGAGCAGGGCGATACCGACCAGGCGGTCGAGTACCTCGAGCGCGCGTTCGCACTGACCCGCGAATGGGAGCCGGCGCCGCGCCGCCCCGCGCGCGCCGCGCGTCCGCTCGCCCCCCTGGGCGCGGCCGCACTGGGGCTGGCGCACGCGGCCACCGGACGCTTCGCCGCGGCGGTCGATCTCGTCGCCGGCAGTGTGGACGTGCAGCAGGCGCGGGCGTTCTGCGTCGCCCCGGTGCTCGAGATCCGGAGCCGGGTGCTCCTGGTGATGGAGCGTCTCGACGAGGCGACGTCGGTCGCGACCGCGGCCCTCGAGACAGCGCGGGCCCGGGGCGAGCGGGGTCGCGAAGCCTCGACGCTGCGGCTGCTGGGCGAGATCGCTCACCGACGGCAGCCGCCGGCCGTACAGCCGGCGCTGGCGCATCTCGACCACGCCCTCGCCCTGGCCGATCAGCTCCAGATGCGGCCGCTGCGCGCTCTGTGCGCCCTGGAGCGCGCCGAGATCCTGAGTGAGGCCGGCCGGCGCGACGAGGCGAGGCGCAGTCTGGCCCCCGCGCTGGACGACCTCCGCGCAATGGACATGACTGCGGCGTGCCGACGTTCTGCGTTCTTGCTAGAAAATCTCCGGCCCCGCGCAGCACTCCGCCTCCGGTCGTCCCAAGAGCAGGACGGGTCATGAGACCCGGACCACAGGAGGGGAAGATCATGACAGTACGTGCAGTGGCGATGGCGTTTGCGCTGACGCTCACCGCGGCGACCGCGGCGATGGCCCAGTCCGACGTGCCCGCGCCGGGCATGCAGGATGGGGTCGTTGCCCAGATCGACGCCGCCAACGGTGTCGTCAAGCTCGAGGACGGCCGGATGTACCGCGTCGGCCCCGGCACCGAGTTCGTCTCGAAGGGATACCCGACGACGCTCGGCGCGCTGCAGCCGGGCAGCTACATCACGATCAGCGGCGCCCAGCCGGTGATCTATCGTGACGGTCAGTACGTGAAGAGCGCCGGAAACTGATCGGCACCGGCCCGGTCACCGAGACGTCCATCGCCTCGGTGACCGGGCCCGCCCCTTCCACGCCCCGACCTCACCGCCACACCGGCCACGGCGTCCAGGTGCTCCAGGTATCGAGCGTCCGCTCGTCCGCGATGTCCCGCTCGTCGCGAAGCCGCTGGTACTCCTGGTACTGGGCCTCGGTGCCCTCGTAGAGGCACCGGCACACGTCGGGGTCCGGATAGACGTAGACCGCCTGGCCCTGGCTCGTCGATCGCGTGATTTGCCCCGGAGGCAGTGACGTGAGGCGCGCCAGCCTCTCGGGCGTGTCGGCGGCTTCCGCGTGGAAGCCGGCGATGGTGAGCATCTCCTCGGTGGATCGGGTGGCCGCCGCGCGCATCGTGGCGCAGCCGGCGGCGCCGGCGATGACCAGGGCGATGACGATGGCCTGTCGCATGTCGTCGAACCTCCGCCGTCGAGACGCCTCGGGCGCCCTACGGCTCGAGCGGGGTGATCGAGGTGGCCACGAGACGGCTGCCCTCGTTGGGGATGGTGCCGGTCACGACGACGCGGTCGTTGATCCCGAGGCGCTGGTATTCGTCCTGCGCCACGTGCGTCAGATCGACGGTGATGCTCTGGCCGTCGTCGGTGGCGGCTGCCAGCGTCTGCCCGGCGACCCATAGCACGCGTAGCTGAACGCTGATCGGCACCTCGTCGGCGGCGCCGGCTGTAGTCGACAACCCCCCGGCGAGGACGAGCGCAGCCAGAGCTGCACTTGCCCATGCCCCGCGCGCGTCGCGCCAACCCATCGTGGATGTGTCCTCGTAGCGTTGCGATGCGGTCCGGCCCCAGGACGTTGCAGCGGGCGCTCGAAGCGAGCCGTGGGGCCGGGGACGTAACGGACCGCGCCGGGCGGACATCACAAGACCGCGAGGAGATCCGCATGAAGAAGGCGCTGTCCGCGTTGCTGTGCGTGCTGTTCCTGGTGCCGAGCCTGGCGGCGTGCTCGAGCGCGATGAGGGCCGAGGCCGAGCCGCCGGGCGACGCCACGGCCGTGGCCGCCGATCCCTGGCCCCGTCAGCTCGTCAGCGGCGGCACGACCTTCTCCGTCTTCCAGCCGCAGTACGAGCGCTGGGAGCAGGGGCGGCTCGAGGGCCGGGCGGCGGTGGCTGTCGAGAACGCGGCCTCGCCCCAGCCCACGTACGGCGTGATCTGGTTCTCGGCCAGGACGGAGGTCGACAAGGACACGCGCCTGGTCACGCTGGAAGACCTGACCGTCTCCAAGGCCGACTTTCCCACGGCGCCGGACGGCGGCGCCGGCCACGTCGCCGCGCTCCGCCAGGCCCTGGCGGGCCCGCCCTTGACGCTCGCGCTCGATCGCTTGCAGGCCGACCTCGAGGTCGAGCGTCTCGAGGATCCGGGACGGATCGTGCCGGTCAAGAACGATCCGCCACGCATCATCGTCAGCGAGGTTCCCGCGCTGCTCGTCCGCATCGACGGTGCCCCCGTGCTGCGGCCGATCGCGGGTGACGCGCTGCTGCGGGTGGTGAACACGCGAGTGCTGCTCTTGCTCGACCGCTCGTCGGGCCACTACGCGCTGTGGCTGCGGGATCGATGGCTCGAGGCCCCGACGCTGGAGGGACCGTGGAGGCCCTTCCTCGATCCGCCGGCGTCGCTCGACGCCGCCCGGAGCGCGGTCGCCGCCGGCGGCCAGGTCGACCTTCTCGACCATCCGGCTCCCGACCTCGAGGCGCTCTTGCAGAAGGGGACGGTGCCTGCCATCTACGTGAGCACGATCCCGACCGAGCTGATCGTGCTGCGAGGGCAGCCCGCGGTGGCGCCGGTGGCGGCCACCAACCTGCTCGAGGTCACCAACACCGACGACGACCTGTTCGTGTATACCCCCGAGCAGACGTACTACGTCCTGCTCTCGGGACGATGGTTCCGCGCCCGCTCCCTGCAGGGGCCGTGGGCGTTCGTGGCCGGTGGGAGCCTCCCCGGCGATTTCGCCCGGATCCCCGAGAGCCATCCCAGGGGCGCGGTGCTCGCCTCGGTGGCCGGCACCGCCCAGGCGCGACAGGCCGTGATCGCCAACGACATCCCGCAAACGGCGACGATCCGTCGGAGCGAGGCCAGGCTCACCGTCCGCTACGATGGCGCCCCCCAGCTGAAGCCCATCGAGGCGACGCCGCTGCAGTACGTGGTGAATGCCTCGGTGCCGGTGATCGTCGTCGACGCCTCCACGTCGTACGCCCTGCAGAACGGCGTGTGGTTCGTGGCCGGCTCGCCGGCGGGGCCATGGGCGGTGGCGACGAGCGTCCCCGCCGTGATTTACACGATCCCGGCCAGCTCACCGCTGCACTACGTGACCTACGCCTACGTGTACGGCTCCACGCCGGACGTCGTCTACACCGGCTACACGCCCGGCTACCTGGGCACGGTGGTGGCACCCGGCCCCAGCGTCGTGTTCGGGACCGGCTACGTCTATCCGGGCTGGGTGGGCGCGTGGTGGTTTCCGGCGCCGGTCACGTGGGGCTGGGGACCGTTCGACCTCGGCTTCGGCGTCGACATCTTCACCGGCTTCCAGTTCGGCTTCGCGGTGGGGCCGTACTGGGGCTGGCATCGCGGCGGGGGCTGGCACGGCGGCTGTTGCTGGGGCTGGCACCACGGCATCAGCCACGTGAACGTCTACAACCACTGGGGCGATCGCGTTCACGTGACGCGCCACGGCCCCCGCGCGTTCGGCGGCGTGGGTCGTCGCCCGGGCGGCGGCGATGTGTACGCGGGGCGCGATGGCCGTGTGCTCCGTCGAGACGGCGGTGGCCGCTGGCAGGAGCACAACCACGCCGGCGGCTGGGAGAGTCTGCGCGGGCCGGCGGCCGAGCATGAGCGGTCGCATCAGGCCAGGGAGACGGGGCAGCAGCGTCTGGACACCTTCAATCGTCAAGGCCCCGCGCACGGATTCGCCGGCGGGCCCGGCCGCGGGGTCGGGTCGCGTGGCGTCGCCGGTGGCTTCCACGGCGGTGGAGGCGCACACGGGGGAGGAGGTCGCCGATGAGCCTGTGCACGCTCTGTGGCCACCCGGCGCTCGGCGCCGCCGACGCGCTCTGCCCGTACCACGCGTCGTCTCACGGAGACAACTGGGCGGCGGGCAACCGGATCATGTGTGACTTCCTCCATCGCGGCATCGTCCGAGCCGCGCCCGCGCGCGACGGGCGTGCCCTCGAGCTCTCGCTCGAGGACCGGGAGCTCGTGGGGTCATTGTCGCGCTGACCTGTACCGACGATTCACTCGACGAAGGAGAGACCCGCCGCTGTTCGCCGGGTCACCCACCCGACCGGCGACGAAGCCGCCTAGGCGACGGACGCGTGGAGGGACCGCCGTGATCGGCGCCGCGGCGTGGCTGCTCTTCGCGCTGGTGTTCGTGAATCAGGGCGGCGTGCCGCTTCCGGTCGCCCCGTCGCTGCTCGTCGTGGGTGCCCGGACCGGCCCCGGCCGGCTGGCGCTCGTCGCCACGACTCTCGGGATCGTGGCGGCAGCCCTTGCCGCGGATCTCGTCTGGTACGGTGTCGGCCGCTGGCGCGGCCCGCAGACGCGTGCCCTCGTCGGGCGGACCTCGGCGCGGGCGGCCGCGCGCCTGGATCTCGCCGAGCGACGCTTCCGGACGCACCAGGTCGCATCCTGCTGAGCGCCGTTTCCTGCCGGAGTTGAACCCGCTCGCCGCGGGTGTGGCAGGGGCCACTGGCATGAGCCTGGGGCGATTCATGACGATCGCGACGACGAGCGCGCTGGCCTGGGCCGCCGCGTGGGGCGGAGCGGGGTACCTGCTGGGACCGGTGGCGGCCGAGCGCCCGGGGCTGGCGCTCGTGGCGACGCTCGTCCTGCTGGTCGTGGCGATCGGCGCCGCCGGTGCGGACCGTCTTCGCCGGGCCCCGGCGCTGGCGGGCCGGCTCCTCAGGGCGATCGGCCGGTGCCAGCGCCGCGGCTCCGTGGCCGGGTGAGCGCTTTCTACGCGGACATCCGACCGGCGCGCTCCATCTGGGCCTGGCAGGCCACGCACGTCGTCGCATCGGGCACGGCGAGGAGTCGCCGGGGCGGGATCGCTGCCCCACACTCCGAACAGAGGCCGTACTCGCCATCGGAGACCCGCGTCAACGCGATACGCAGGCGCCGGGCTCGATCCACCAGTCGGGTGGCACTCAGACGGGCCCGCTCCTGATGCTCGACGCCCTGGGCGACGTCGAGGAAGTCTCCGCCCACGCCGCCGGCCATGGGCACCTCGGCCTCGGAATGCAGCCGGACGGCGATGCGGTCGAGCTCCGCCTTCAGCAGCCGTCGGGTCCGGTCGGTCGTCTGGGCACTGGTGATCTCGGTCACGTTGCTGGCCATGGTCATTGTCCTCTCCGCGCTTCAGATGTGGGTGATGGCCCGATCGGTTCAGCCGCGCGGCTTCACGACGAGGTGGGCGCGGCGGTTGACGGCCCAGCAGGCCTCGGTGTGCTCGGTGCAGACCGGGCGCTCCTTGCCGTAGCTGACGGTGCTGATGCGGCTGGCGGCGATCCCCTGCGCGATGAGGTAGTTGCGGGCCGCCTGCGCGCGCCGGTCACCGAGCGCAAGATTGTAGTCGTCGGTGCCGCGGTCGTCGCATTGCCCCTCGATGAGGACCAGCACGTCGTGGGCACGGAGCCAGGCGGCGTCGGCATCCAGCGTCCGCGCGTCGCCCGGGCGAATCTCGTAGTGGTCGAAGTCGAAGAACACCGTCTTCACCCCGTCGGCGGGCGCGAAGGCCGACGGCTGCGGGCGCTCGCGACCGACGTCGATCTCGACCTCGCGCCCGGTCATGCGCTCGCTGTCGTCGCCGGGGGCGGCCGGGCGTGGTGCGGCCGGACCGACGGCCGCCCCGGGGGCCGGGGCTGTCATCGATGTCACGGCGGGGGTTCGAGCACAGCCGACGACGGTGGTCGCGAGGGCGAGCGTGCAGATCGTGATCGTGCGCAGCGAGCTCATCGTGGTTCGTCTCCTTGTCGGGGTGGTGTTGCCGCTGTAACGTTGGAGGCGTCGAGCCCGGCGCTCGGGTACGCGACGTGGTTTTTTTCAGCGAGGGAGGAGCACGATGAGGAGCAGAAGCGCGCTCATGATGGTGGCGCTGGTGGTGTTCGTGGCGGTGAGCGGGTGGCCGAGGCTCGGGCAGGCGCAGGGCACGACCGCGAGCGAAGCGCAACAGCTGGAGTGCCAGCGCAACGGTGGCTACTGGGCGACGGCGGCCGGGTACTGCAAGGTCGGAGGGTAGCGGCGGGCGCGACTAGCGGATCCTTGCTCAAAATCACCTGGGGGCGGGGCGCCGCCCCCGTCGGTGGTCATCTGAATGCGACGAGCCTCACGGAAACGAGAGGCTCGCCTCGGAGACACGGTCGTAGGAGAAGACACTGACACGGTAACGGGCGGCCGGCGCGACCGGGACCTCGAAGTAGATCCGGCTGTCGCCGCCGAGCTCGCCCAGGACCCAGCTCACCCGCTGGTCGACGATGCGGCCGGAGTCGTCCAGGCCGTCGACGAGGACCCGCAGGTTGCCGACCCGGTAGGGCGAGCGATTGTTGACGTAGCCCTCGACCTCCAGCTTGCCGCGCCGCTGGACCGTGTCCCAGGTCACCGAGAAGTGCTGCTCCCAGCCGCGCATGAGGGGTTGCAGCTCACGGGCCGGCGCGACACCGGGAGCAGCCAGGAGCAGACCGAGACCGAGTGCCAGCTCTCGAAACGGGCGGATCGCGTGCATGATCGTCCACTGACCTCCACCGTTCCGATGCGCCGCCGAGGCCCGGCGGTGCAGCCTCAGAGCTGCGAGCGAACGGGGAGAGAGAGGACCTCGAGCAGCCGGTCGACGAACCCCCGCCCCCGCCACGCGGCCAGCTCGACCTTCCGTGAGTATCGGAGATCGTCGACGAGGATCCGCTCGAGCTGACCGACGACCTCGTCGTGGTAGACGACGGCGTTGACCTCGTCGTTGAGGGCGAACGAGCGCGTGTCCAGGTTCGTGCTGCCGATGGTCGCCCAGATACCGTCGACCGTCATGGTCTTGGCGTGGAGCAGCCCCGCCTGGTACTCGTAGATCTCGATGCCCGCCTCCAGCAGAGTTCCGAACTGCGAGCGACTCGCCTGACGAACGATGTTGTTGTCGATCGCACCGGGCAAGAGGACGACGACCCGCACTCCCCGCCCGGCCGCCTCCGTCAGGGCTCGCGTCATCCGGGTGTCGGGCAGGAAGTACGGGTTGGTGATGTAGATGGATCGGCGCGCCGACGACATGGCGAGCAGGAACATCGTGTACATCGAGAAGCTGCCGCCGGCCGGCGAGCTGCGCACCACCTGGGCGAAGGCCGCTCCCCGCCGGGACAGCCGGGGGAAGTAGGGGTCGCCGCCGAGCACGTTGCCGGTGGCCTCCAGCCAGTTCTCGACGAACGCGCCCTGCAGCGACGCGACCGCCGGGCCGTCGATGCGCACGTCCGTCTGCCGCCAGTATCCTTCCGTTCGTCCGTTCCCCAGCCACTTGGGACTCACGCCGACGCCCCCGGTGAAGCCTACGCGCCCATCGACGACGAGAATGCGCCGATGACTGCGGTGGTTGCTCTTGCCGACGCCGAAGGGCGACAGCAGGACCATGGGACTCAAGGGCCGAAAGGTGGAGACCTCGCAGCCGGCGTCCTTCATCAGGGCGCCGTAGGCCGCCGGGATCAGGAGGGTGCCGAAGCCGTCCAGCAGGACGTGGGCGCGAACACCGGCCCGGCAGCGTTCGGCCAGCGCCTCGGCGACCTCGAGCCCGATCGGCCCCTCCTCGTAGAAGTACTGTGCGTACGTGATCGTCGTGCGGGCCGAGCGAATGGCCGCGAGCGCGGCCGGAAAGATCTGATCGCCATTCAGCAGCAGCTCCACCGTGTTGCCGTCGAGAGCGGCCGAGGTATAGGCCTCGATGGTCGGAAGGAACGCCGGGTCGGCCGCCGCCAGCTGGGGCAACCCGTAGTGAGACTGCACCCGGGCGCAGGAGGCGTGCGCCAGGCCGAGCAGGGCGGTGGCGATGAGGGCGAGCATCGTTCGTCTGCGAGTCATGCCGGGCATACGCCTCCGAGACGAGCATCGGGCCGTCCAGGACCGCCGTCCATTGCACCAAAGGCTCGAGGGCGGGTGGTCGCAGGTGGGTGGACCAAGGTCCAATAGGACGGCCGCCCGGAGGCGAGTAGAGTCAAGCCGACGAGGAGAAGGTCAATGAAACGACTCGCAGTGCTCACGGTGGTGATGGTGTCGCTATTCCTGCTGGCGTCCGGCTCGGCCGCCGCCGCCGACGACTCCAAGGTGAAGGCGGCGACGCAGCAGGTCGAGAGCGGCGCCAAGAAGATCCCTGACGGCAAGATCGGGGAGGGCGTCACCGAGACGGCCAAGGGCGTGGGCCACACCGCGGTCGAGGGCGCGAAGTACAGCGGTGAAAAGATCAAGGATGCGGCGCAGGCGACCGCGCCCCCGGCCCGGAGCGCATGGGACAACACGCGCGATGGCGTCGTCGGCGCCGGGCGCAGCGTCAAGACGTTCTTCACCAGTCTGTTCTCGAAGTGACAGGGAGCGCGTGATGGAGATCCTGCTCTGGATCGTGTTCGGCCTGGCCGTTGGCCTGGTCGCGAAATTCCTCTTCCCCGGCCGGGATCCGGGCGGGATCGTCCTGACGATCGCCCTCGGCATCGTCGGCGCCATCGTTGGCGGCTGGCTGGGGCGCGTGATGGGGTTGTATCGGCCGGGCGAGGTGGCCGGTTTCATCATGGCGGTCGTGGGGGCCATTGTCGTCCTGGGGCTCTATCGCGTGGTGGCGTCGGGTCGGTCTCGCTTCTAGGGGTGGAGCGCCCGTCGTATGCGGTCGGTCTCCTGGCGCCGGATCGGGTGGCTCGGGGTGCCGCTCCTGGCGCTGGCGCTGCTCGGCGTGGGGGCGGCGAGTCTCGCCCACCACGTCTACTTCGACCGGCGCGGCCTCCCTGACCTCGAGCCCTTCATCCGTTTCGACCTCCCCACGATCGGCACCATCTACGACGCGCGGGGGACGGTGCTGGTGGAGCTGGCCCGGGAGTACCGCCGGGTCGTCTCCTACGACGAGGTGCCGGCGGTCCTCCGCCACGCGATCCTGGCGGCCGAGGACAAGAACTTCTTCGCCCATTCCGGCGTCGAGTACCGGGCGCTGCCGCGGGTGCTCTACAAGATGGCGGCGAATTCCCTGGCGGGCTGGTGGCGGGGCGACGGCTTCCGGTTGCGCTTTGCGCAGGGCGGCTCGACGCTCACGCAGCAGATGGTGCGCGGCTACTTCCTGCGGGAGCGATGGAGTCGCGAGAATGGCCGCGCGCTCTTCCACGACACCCTGACCTCCCGGGTCCTGGCGCTGGTCATCGGTGTCCCGACCACGAACAAGCTCCTCCGGAAGGTGGAGGAGGTGCGGCTGGCCCTGTGGCTCGAGGAGGAGATGAGCCGGCGGTTCGGATCGCGCGCGCGAGCCAAGCGCGAGATCTTCGCCCGCGCGGCCAGCTTCAACTACCTGGGCAACGGACGGTATGGCTTCGCCGCCGGCTCCGAGTACTACTTCGCCAAGCCGCTATCGAGCTACACGCCGGAGGACGCCGGGAAGGCGGCGCTGCTGGCCGGGATCACCAAGGCACCCCGCGACTACCTTCCGGTACCCGGCGATCCGCGCCCGCTGCGGCGCCGCAACGAGATCCTGGCCCTGATGGTCCGCAACGGGTATATCGCCGCCGACCTCGCGAAGCGCTGCCAGGCCGAGCCGGTCGTGGTGACGCCGCCGGCGAACGAGCCCGGCGACACGCCGGCCCCGGCCGCGGTCGACACCGTCTTCCAGGAGCTGAGGCGGCTCGCCGCCAGCAGCGTGGGGGTCGAGGATCTCATCCGGGGGCGGATCGCGGTCTACACCACGGTGGACGAGCGGATCCAGGGCGTCGTGAACGACGCGCTGGAGACCGGCCTCGCCTCCTACGAGCGGCGGCACCCCGAGGGGACGGGGCTGATCCAGGGATCGGTGGTCGTGCTGCGCAACGCCGACGCGGCGATCCTGGCCGAGGTGGGTGGACGCCACGTCTACCAGAACCGCCGCGCCCGTTACTCCGACTTCAACCGGGCCACCGGATCGCTCCGGCAAGCGGGCTCGGCCTGGAAGCCGCTGGTGTACCTTTCCGCCTTCCGGCAGGGATTGGACCTCGACACCGTGGTGCCCGACGAGCCGATCGCGGTAGCGATGGGGGCGGACCGGCCCGTGAAGTGGATCGCCAACTACGACAACCGGTTCAAGGGGCCCATGCCGCTGCGGCAGGCGCTGGCCGAGTCCCGCAACGCCGTGGCCGTGTGGATCACCAGGGAAATCGGCCTGCGCCGGGTCGTGGGCACGTCTCGCGAGCTGGGGGTTCACACTCCGCTGCATCCGTTCATCACCTCGGCACTGGGGGCCTCGGAGGTCCGCCTGCTCGAGCTGGCCGGCGCCTACCGCGCGATGGCCTCGGGCCGCCTGGCCGAGCCATACATCATCGAGCGCGTGACCGGCGCCCCCGGCGAGGTGCTCTACCGGGCGACCCGAGGCGCGCTCGAGATCGACTCCCGCGACCTGGGCATGATCCAGGAGGGATTGCGCGGTGTTGTCCGTCTTCCGGGAGGCACCGCCCATTCCCTGTACGGGCACGACTTTCCGATCCCGGTGATGGGCAAGACCGGAACGACCAGCGACTTCCGTGATGCGCTGTTCGTCGGGTCCACCTACGGGCCGCAGGGGATCACGGTCGCGGTCCGGATCGGCTTCGACGACAACCGCACGCTGGGAGAGGGTGAGACCGGGGGCCGCGCCGCGCTGCCGATCTTCCGCGAGATCATGCTCCAGGCCTACCAGCGGGAGCTCGTGGGGCCGGTGCCGTCCTTCCCGCGCGAGATCGAGGACCGGATCGATCAGTACCTGGTGCGACAGGCCGAGCTCAGGACCACTGGCGACGACCCCCGAGCGGCGGCGACGGTCACCAGGCAGCCGGCACCTTGGTAGGTGCCGGACCCGCGGCTCCGGTGCGTTCGGCATAGCGACCGATCATGGCCGCTCCGGGGTCGCGCTCCGCCGCCGGCGAGCGCCGGCGCTCGCCGGCGAGGCGCACCAGCGTGGGTAGCACCACCAGCGATGCCGCCAGCGTCATCGTGGAGCCGATCACCAGGAGCAGGCCCAGGCTCCAGACACCGCGATGGTGGGCGACGAGCAGGCTGCCAAACCCCGTGATGGTGGTGAGGCCGTTGAACATCACCGCCATGACGGTGCTGCGGGCCAGCCGAGGGCCGCCACCGTGTTCCGCGGCCTCGAGCGACCGCAGCACGATGTACAGGCCGTACTCGGCGGCGGAGCCGATGATGAGCGGAAACGCCCAGACGTTCACGAGATTCAGCTTGAGCCCGGCCAGCTCCATGACTCCCACCGTCCACAGGGTGCCGAGGATCAGCGGGAGCATCGCGAGGACGGTCGCCCGCAGCCGCCGGATGATGAGCGCCGCGATGCCGGCCACGAGGACGAAGGCGTAGGCCAGTCCCATCCGGAACGAGCTCGCGATCAGTCGTGTCGACTCGTACCCGACGACGGGCTGGCCGGTGACGTCGCGGTCGACGGTCCGCAGCTCCTCCACGAAGCGCGCCTGGCTCGGATGGTCCCAGGGGTCGTGCCGCGAGTAGACCTGCAGGAGCAGCCGGCCGCTCTTGCCGATGAACCGTCGCCGTAGCTCTTCGGGCAGGTCAGCGAGCGTGAGCGGGTCGGGGCGGGCGGCGAGCTGCAGCCGCCGCCACTGCCGGGCGAAGTCGGCCGCCAGTCGCGTCTGGTAGTCGGCGAGGGCGACCTCGACGGCGCCCCGCTCCCGCGCCTTGAGCCGTTCGATGAGTGCCGAGGTCGCCCGGGCGATGGCGAGAACCGCGTCGGGCGGCCCGTCGCGACCGGCGCGGGCGGTCGCAAGGTCCATGCGGCGCTTCAAGGTCTCGAGGGCCGACGGTGAGGGCCGCGAGATCGAGGGGGCGGGCCGCCCCCATGCGGATGCCGTCCGCCACCGCGGCGAGGCGCTCGAGGAGCAGCAGCTTCTCGGCCTGCTGATCGGGCAGCACCGACAGCACGCTCTGCACGTCGGAGACGGAGGGCAGCCGGGCGAACGCTGCCTGCCGGGCCTCGAGCTCGGCCAGCGAGCCCGCCGTCGACAGCGCGGCGAACACCGAGCGGCCGGCAGCGGCCGCCGCCTTCCGCTCCCAGGCGACCGACTCGGTGCCGTCGGCCTGGAGGTTCAACAAGTTGTAGTCGAAGCCGATGCGGGGTGCGGTCCACAGCGACGCCCCGGTGGCCACGACCGCCACCACGATGATGGTCTTCGGATAGCGGGCCAGCCAGGCCAGCGCCGGGACCTCGCTCCGGTCGTCCGCCCGCGCGTCCGGCGGGGACGGAAGGCTATCGACCGGGGCCTTCTGCCAACGATCGATCAGCAATACGGCGGCCGGGAATACGGTCACCATCGACAGGAACGAGAGCAGGATCGCGGTGCCGGAGATGAATCCGAAATCGCGGATGCCCTGGAACTCCGCCGTCATCAGGATGTAGAAGGTCACGGCGGCGGTGAGGGCTCCGAGCAGGATGCCGGGACCGCTGCGGGCGGCGGTGCGCTCGAGGGCGCCGAGCAGGGTCCGGCCGAGCACGCGCTCCTCCCGGTACCGGAACAGGAAGAAGGTCCCGTAGTCGGTCCCGAGGCCGACGACGACCGAGATGAACATCATGGAGAGGATGGTGAGGTGACCGACCAGCAGCGTGATGACACCCAGCGACCAGCCGACGCTCAGCGTGAGGACCACGAGCATCGCGCACGAGGTCAGGAGGCGCCGGAACGCGAGCAACAGCAGCCCGAGGGTGAACACCAGGGCCAGGAGGCTGGCGATCTCGCCGTCGCGGGTGGCGGTGCTCATCTCGTCGCTGAAGAGCGCGGGGGCCCCGGTGACGCCGGCCTCGACCGTGGGGAACTCCCGACGGAGGCCCGCGATCGCGCTCCGGACGGCGAGCACCGCCCCGTGCTCGGCCTCGAAGGTGCGTGGCGCGTCGGCGAGGTCGATCACGACGAAGAGCAGACGCCGGTCGTGGGACAGGAAGTAGCCACCGTCGGGGGCGAGGGTGGGGGCGGCGATCACGGCCGCCCACGGCGAGCGGTATGCTCCGCCGTCGATGCGGTCCGACATCTGCGTCAGGACATCGTGCAGGAGACGGATCGGCGCCGGGCTCGTCGCGTCGGCACCGCCGGGGCCGAAGGCGCCGGGCAGGAACGTCGCCCCGACGTACTGGTTGATGCCGTTGACGAGCCGATCGAGCGTGGGCGTGGCCGCAAAGTCGGCCAGCAGGTCCTCCTGGCCGGCGATGGTGTCGAGGGTCGTGCGCAGCGTGTCGAGCGGCAGGTACAGCAGCGCGTGGGCCTCGAGACGGCTGGCGTCGATCCGGTAACTGATGCGCGCCGACCCGAGGGCGCCCGCGCGGAGGACGGCGGCCAGGCGGGCCGCGTAGGCCGTCGAGGTCTCGACGGCCGGGCTCTCGACGACCACGACGATGTCCTCGAGCTGGCCGAAGTCCTCGGCGTATCCCTTGTAAAGCGTGGCGTACGGCTGGTGGAGCGGGAGCAGGTGAAACTTGGACGTCTCGAAGGTGAGGGAGTGCGCGGCGTAACCAACGCTGACCGCGGCGGCCGCGATACCCACCAGGACCGTCACGGCCGGCCGGGCACAGCAGAGCCGCACGACGGCTTGCAGGACCCGGCTCGTCACCGATAGCGGAGCCAGCACGGATCACCGTTCTGGTGGGCGGGTCACCGCGCCGCCTTGGGCGAGGCGGCGGGGGCCGAGAACTCGGCGCGGTGCGACTTGAGCTTCGTCACCAGGGTCTCGTAGGAGTCGATCCGGATGACCTTGTTGAACTGTGCGCGATAGTTCGACACGAGGCTGATGCCGTCGAGGCTGAGGTCGTAGACCTGCCAGCGGGCGTCGACGTTGTGCATCCGGTACTCGAGCGGCATCTGACTGCCGTTGCTGAGGGGGATGATCGTCCGCACGGCCGCGTGGTCGCCCTCGATCGTCTCGCCTCCGTAGATCATCTTGGCGCCGCCGTGCTGGTCCACCTTGGCAATGTACGAGTGCTGGATCAGGTCGGTGAAGAGCGCGACGAACTCCCGGCGCTCGGCCGGCGTCCGCGCGGTCCAGTGCTGACCGAGCGATCGTTTGGCCATCTCGCCGAAGTCGAAGATGCCGACGGCGGCAGTGAGGATCGCGCGCCTCCGCTGGGGAGCCTTGACCTCTCCGGCCATCTCCGGATCCCGGAGGATCTTGAACACACGGTCGATCCCGTCGCGCAGCTGATCGGTGGGCGCGCCCGCCCAGGCGCCGGGAACGGCCAACATCGAAAGGACGACGATGATGAGGATGCCCACGAGCCGCGCGTGATGACCCGGCATGAGACGAGTGCCTCCTCACCGAAGCGTAGCGGACGCCCCGGACGGGAAATATTGGACCTTGGTACAACGGCGCCGCTTCCTCGGGGGGGCTGGCCGGGTGAGCAATTGTGACCAGACTCCGCGTGGTCGGCTCCGGTACTGTCTCCCGCACGAAGTCCTGACGCGTGCCCGACGGGCCGGCCTGACAGAACCTCGGACATTCGTGCGTTGCGAAGGTTCCGCCCGGGAGAGGTACTACCCGACATGGCCGATTCGACCGCCCCTCGCCACGTCGCCATCTTCAATTCGCGGCCCGATTTCATCGAAGCCCTTCGCGTGGCCCTCGAAACCGATGGCTTCACCACGGCCTGTGCGCACCTCGCCGACATCCAGGACGGCACGCTGGACCTGCTCGCCTTCGTCCTCCTCCACCGACCCCAGCTGATCATCTACGACTTGCCGCGCCCGTACGAGCGCCACTGGAACTTCCTCCGGCTCCTGAAGGAGACGGACTCGCTCCGCGCGGCGACGTGGGTGCTGACGACGACGGACAAGAAAGCGCTGGAGGCGGCGGTGGGAGCCTCCGGTGTCGTCGAGATCATCTTCGGAGAGCCCTACGGCGTCGCGGATGTAGTGGCCGCCGTGCGCAGCACGTTTCCGGTGACCTACGCGGAGTAGCGCGCGATGGTGAAACAGCTGCTCGGAGTCCACGTGCTCGTCGTCGACGACGTGCC
Organism: uncultured Candidatus Rokubacteria bacterium; assembly: GCA_963734175.1. Taxonomy (GTDB): domain Bacteria; phylum Methylomirabilota; class Methylomirabilia; order Rokubacteriales; family CSP1-6; genus AR5. Next base: position 296,457 of record CAVTGC010000006.1, on the reverse strand, counting down.
CCAGGTCCTGGCCGTGGTCACCGAAGTGCTGGAGTGGCAGGGGGCCCGGGTGACGGCGGTCGCCACCGCCGAGCGCGCCCTCGAGCTCCTGGAGCAGCTACGTCCGGACGTCCTCGTGAGCGACCTCGAGATGCCGCAGAAGGGCGGCTACTGGCTCATCGGCCGCGTACGCGCACTCGCGCCGGACCGGGGTGGTCTGACGCCGGCAGCGTGCCTGACGGGGAGCGTCGACCCCGACGACCGGGCGAACATCCTGAAGGCCGGGTTCCAGTATCACATCGCGAAACCGGTCCACATGTCACGCCTGGTCGGCGTCGTGGGGCTGCTGGCCCTCAAGCCGTAGGCTCGCCCCGGTCGGCACTCGCGGCAGCCGGACGAATCGCGTCCTGGCCCACGCGGAGCGCGTCGCTGACGTGCTCCTTGGTGTCCTGCAGGAAGCCTTCGGCGCGCCGCAGGGAATCGCCGCCGCGGTCCAGCAGCTCTCCGGCCTTCTCGTCCACCGCCCGGATCCCGTCCGCCGCGCGCCTGCGCACGCCGCGCGTCTGTTCGCCCACATAGGCCTCGATCTGGCGCCCCCACACCCACGCCGCGACCGCGCCCGTGATCGCCCCGAGGACGAAGGCCTCAGTGGCTCGCATGGTGGCCGGCCTCCGCGTGCTTGGTGCCGGCCCGAATGTCGTCGAGGCGCTGATCGACCACGTCCCAGGCGATGACGTTCCACCAGGCGGCGAGATAGTCCGGCCGCCGGTTCTGGTACTTCAAGTAGTACGCGTGCTCCCAGACGTCGCAGCAGAGGAGCGCGGGCGTGCCGTGCGCCAGCGGGCTGTCCTGGTTGGGCAGCGCCACGATCTCGAGCGCCGCCGTCGACGGGTTCACGACGAGGAACGCCCAGCCCGAGCCGAAGTGCGTCGTGGCCGCGTCGGTGAAGAGGGACTGGAAGCGCTCGAACGAGCCGAAGTGTTTCGTGATGGCCTCGGCGATGGCGCCTCTCGGCGAGGGGTCGGCGCCCGGCCCGAGGATCTCCCAGAACAGCTGATGATTGGCGTGGCCGCCCCCGTGGTTGCGCACGGCCGTTCGGATCTCCGTCGGCACCTCGTCGAGGCGGCCCAGCAGGGTCTCGATCGTGAGATCGGCCAGGTGTGGATACGGCTCGATCGCCTTGTTCAGGTTGTCGACGTAGGCCTGATGATGCTTGTCATGATGCAGCTCCATCGTCTCGGCGTCGATGTAGGGGGCGAGGGCATCGTAGGCAAACCGCAGGGCCGGTAGCTTGTGCGCCATGTCTCACATCCGCCCGGTCATGACGAGGACGATGAGGATCAGCAGCACGACGCCGAGGCCTCCGCTGGGGAGGTACCCCCAGCTCCGGCTGTGCCCCCAGGTCGGCAGCGCTCCAAGGACGGCGAGGATCAGGACGACGAGGAGAATCGTGGTCAGCATGGAGGACGCCTCCAGATTGCGTCGTCCTGACTCTAGCCGCCGCCCGCTCGCCCGACTACTGGACCTTGGTCCAATGGCGGCAGTCGCCGCGCGTGATCGTGCGGTCGCCGGTCAGCGCGCCCGGCCGCCCGAAGATCACGAGCACCACGTCGGCCGGGTCGGCGGCGTGGCGACAGACGTCGCGGGCCACGGCGCGAAAGACGCGATCCTCCGGATAGGAGGGCACCGCCAGCTCTCCCATCGACCACTCCCAGACGTCGAGCACGTTGGCCCCCATGCGGTTGCGGGTGACGTGGCGGCGGACGGGCTCGGGCAGGCGCGCGGCGACGGCATCGGTGACGGAGACCGCCGCCGCCTTCACGTTGCCGGAGTACAGGGCGCCGGAGAGGTAGGCGTCCCAGTGGCCGGAGAAGCTCAGCGCCGGCAGGATCCCGAAGAGGACCAGCGCGGCGGCATGGGCCCCGAGGCGGTGGGGGACAAGGACATCGCGGGCGGCGCGGTCGCTATCCCAGAACAGGAGCGCGGCCAGCGCCGCCATCGCCGCGTTCCACGGCCACACGACGGCGTTGGTCCAGTGACCCAGGGGCCCGAGCAGGCCGAGGACGAGGAGGTGAGTCGCGATCGCGCTCACCACCGCGGCCTTGCGCAGGCGCGGCACGAGCAGGCCGACGGCCACCGCGATCTCGACCACGGGCACCACGATCGCCCCGGCCAGCACCCAGCCCTGTAGTCCGGGCGGCAGCAGGCGGGTGACGGGCTCCACGAGCCACGGGAAGAGCTGCGTCAGGAAGGTGGTGTTGAGCTTCTGGAGACCGCTCCAGAGATAAAGGCCAACGAGGACGACCCGCCAGGCGGCGAGCGTCTCGCCGGCGTCGCGGGTGACGGCGAGGGCGGCCAGCATGACGACGTACTGATAGAACCACGGCTGCCAGCGCGACTGGTCGTCGGCGGCCAGGATCAGGGCGAGGACGGTCGCCGCCACCGCCCACCATCGGGGGCGCGGCGCCAGCGCGACGCCGCCGAGGGCGGCCAGCAGCGCACCGAGAACCACGAGGTCGAGCGGGCCCGGCAACGGCGGCCAGCCGTCGAGCACGGGCACGCGCGGATAGATGCGCGTGGCCAGGAAGAGCCGGGGCACGAGCAGCAGACCGACGGCGAGGGCGGCGGCCACCACGACGCGCGCCCACCGGAGCCCGGGCGGCGGCGGGGCTGTCTCCGCCGTCAATGCGCGTGGCCGCCCAGCGCCTGCCCTCTCGCCATCGCCAGGTGGTGGGCCTGGTGGTGCGCCCCTTCGGTCATCAGCCCCGCGAAGCCGAGGCCGCGGATGCGCGCGACGAGCTTCGCGTCATCGGCCTTTCTCGCGATGACGGTCAGCCGCAGCCCGCCTGGCACCGTCTCGGTCTTCGCCGTGTATGACGGTGTGCGATCGAGCTCGACCGCGTGCGGCACCACCATGGCGCGAATCGCCTGCTCGGTGCGGACGCTTCCCGTGATCTCCATCACGAGGCCACCGGGCACCGGGGTCGCGTGGACGATCGAGCGCAGCACCACCTCGTTCATGTCCACGAGGTGCTGGCGCAGGCGCTCGAGGTCGACCTTGGCCCAGTCGGTGGCCGGATCGGCATCGAGGATCCGGACGATCTCGGCGATGGCACCGAACGCGTCCTGGCCCGGCAGCGTCGGGGCGCCGCCGGCCTGCATCGCCGGCGCGTGTCGGGCGTGGGTGTCGGCACCGTGCGAGGGCATCGAGCCGTGGCTCTGGGCGAAGCCGCTCTGCGTGGCGCCCACCACGGCGATGCCGAGCGTGAGGGCGAGGACTGCTCTCCACATGGTGGCCTCCTGTCGAATCGACAGCCAGCAGTATGGCGGGCTGGCCCCGGCCGGATCTATGACTTACGTCACACGGCCGTCGCCGGGTGCGGCGGCCTCGTCACCGCGGGCGAGCGCGGCCAGACGCACGGGGTCACGGATGGTGACGCGCGAGCGCGCGCGCGAAATCACCCCGGCGGCCTCGAGCTGCGAGAACGCGCGGGCGACCAGCTCGCGAACGGTCCCGAGCCGAGCCGCCAGCTGGGCCTGGGTCAGGCTGAGGTCGACCGGGGCACCGGGTGCGGTGGCCGCCGCATCGAGAAAGCGAGCCAGCCGCTCGGTCACCGGGCGGAACGCGAGGTCGCTGACGATGCCCGCGAAGTGACGGACCCGGCGTGCCATCGTCCGCAGCATGGCGAGCGCCACTGCCGGGCGCCGGTGGCAGAGCCGGAGGACCTCAGCACGCGAGACGAACAGCACCCAGGTGGGCGCGACGGCGACGGCCGAGGCGATGTAGCCGCCGCCGTCGAAGAGCGGTCCCTCGCCGAGCGTGGCGCCCGGGCCTTCCGTGTGGAAGGTCTGCTCCCGGCCCCGGGGAGAGATCTGCCGGATCTCGACGCGCCCCTCGGCCACGATCAGGAGGCCCCGGCAGGGCTGACCCTCCTCGAAGAGCGCCTGCCCGGCCTCGAGGGCCCGCGTCGTGCATCGCCCGGCCAGATGCCTCAGCTCGCTCGCCGGCAACGAGGCGAAGTATGAGACTCGACGAAGCGCCTCGGCCCGTTCCCGTCCGGTCTGCGCGCGTGCCATCGCCCTCGACGGGATCATGATCGCCCGACTCGGGCGAAGGGAAAACTTGAGTCTATGCTCCGGACCCTGTTTCTATGAAGGCATATGGCCACGCTGAGCCCTCCCAAGCCCGGTCCGCGCGCCCCCCAGCCCCCGCCGGCGGTCTCCGCCGTCGAGATGGGAGCCCGCCAGCGGGAGATCTCCGTCTCCGAGTTCTTCACCAAGAACCGGCATCTCCTGGGGTTCGACAATCCGCGCAAGGCGCTGCTCACCTGCGTGAAGGAAGCGGTCGACAACGCGCTCGACGCCTGCGAGGAGGCCGGCATCCTCCCCGACGTCGTCATCAAGGTGGAGCCCGTCGGCGAAGGCGAGGCGCCGGCCCCGGCGGCGAGCCAGGCCACCCGCTTCCGCATCACGATCACCGACAACGGTCCCGGCATCGTGCGCCAGCAGGTCCCGCCGATCTTCGCCAAGCTCCTGTACGGCTCCAAGTTCCACCGCCTGCGCATGAGCCGCGGACAGCAGGGCATCGGCATCTCGGCCGCCGGCATGTACGGACAGCTCACGACCGGCAAGCCCGTGCAGATCATCTCGCGCACCAGCCCGCGGACACCCGCCCACTACTTCGAGGTCCAGATCGACACCAAGAAGAACGAGCCGCTCATCATCGAGAAGAAGCAGATCGAGTGGGACTCGCCCCGGGGGACCCAGGTGGCGCTCGAGGTCGAGGGCCGGTACCAGAAGGGCCGGGCCTCGGTCGACGAGTACGTCGAGCAGACGATCATCGCCAATCCGCACGTCAAGCTGACCTACCTGGCCCCGGACGGCGAGACGAAGGAGTACCCGCGGACGTACCAGCAGCTGCCGCCGTCGCCGCGGGAGATCAAGCCGCACCCCTACGGCATCGAGCTGGGGATGCTGCTGAAGATGCTCCAGGACACCCGGAGCCATTCGCTCGCCGGGTTCCTGGCCAGCGACTTCAGCCGGGTGTCGCCGCGCCTGGCCGAGGACATCAGCAAGGCCGCGGGACTGTCGCCGGGCGCCCGCCCGCGCGACGTGCACGGGCAGGCGACCGAGGCGCTCTACAAGACCATCCAGGCCACCAAGATCATGGCGCCGCCGACCAACTGCCTGTCACCGATCGGGGAGAAGGCGATCCTGGCCGGCCTCTACCAGCAGATCAAGGGCGACTTCTACACCGCGGTGAGCCGGCCGCCGGCCGTGTATCGCGGCAACCCCTTCGTCATCGAGGCGGGGCTGGCCTACGGGCGAGGGCCGGAGCAGGCCGACGCTCCGGCAAAGAAAACGGTCCCCCTCGCCGAGGGGGAGACCGATGACCACGATCACGAGCTCGCCCGCGTCATGCGCTACGCCAACCGGGTGCCGCTGCTGTACCAGCAGTCGGCCTGCGTGAGCTACAAGGCGGTGCTCGACACCACCTGGCGCAACTACGGCCTCACGCAGTCCCGGGGGGCGCTGCCGTCCGGGCCCATGGTCATCTTCGTCCACATGGCCTCGGTCTGGGTGCCGTTCACCAGCGAATCCAAGGAGGCGATCGCCGAGTACGACGAGGTGCGAAAGGAGATTCTCCTGGCGCTGCGCGAGTGTGGCCGGCGGCTGGGCGCCTTCCTGCGCCGGCGCGAGCGCGCCCACAGCGAGAACCGCCGGCGCAACATCTTCGACCTCTACATCGAGGAGGTCGTCGACTCCTGCAACCGCCTCAAGGGGGGTCAGCTGCAGACGGCCAAGCTCAAGGAGCAGCTCCAGAGGATGGCCATGCGTCGGACTGGCGGCGAGAAGACCGACACGCTCCTGGGCAAGAACGGGGGCGGGCCGGAGGGGCTACCCTATTCGATCATCGTCACCCCGGACGGCGTCGAGGGGGAGGTGCCGGAGCCGGTCAGCGAGGCGCCGGCGGAGGTCGAGGCCGCTCGCGGCGCCCCGGCCGACGACGCGAAGGCCGCCCCACCGTCCCGGCCTGCGCGAAAGCTGAAGGGCAAGCCTCGGGCCGTGAAGCGGACACCGCGCCGGACGCCCAAGGCGCGGCGCCCGTCGCGCGCCACCAGCAAGCCCGCCCGCCGGACCACGCGCGGCGCGCGCAGGAAGGCCTAGGACGCCCCGATGGCCCGCAAGCCCCGCAAGACGACCGCGGTCGAGAAGAAGCTCGTCGGAGTGGCCGATCTCGTGATCACCGCCGCCCAGCGTCGCAAGGATCCCACCATCGCCATCCCGGTCCGCGCCCTGTCCAACGTCAGCTTCAACGAGCGCAAGGGACTGCTCGAGATGGGCAAGCGCAAGCAGGCCCGCTCGTTCTTCAACGTCGGCATGGCCAAGAAGTTCATGCAGACGGTGCTCGTGGCGGACGCCCTCTGCGAGCTGCAGCGGGCCAACCTCACGACCTCGCTCCGGGAGATCTACTACCGGACCAAGCACACGATCCGCAACTCGCACGAGAACACCCTGGACACCCAGGACGAGTCCGACCCGCTTATCGAGGACCTGGAAGTCACCCTGGAAGCCCTCCGCGAGGAGCTGCACGTGCGAGCCGAGAACGCCGGCTCGATCGTGGGCCCCCTCGTGCTGGTCGACGATGGCGACCAGGTCGACTGCGCCCGGCTCGGCAAGGGCGGCTACTCGGTGCCGTCCATCGTGGAGCCGGAGTATCTGCAGATCCGGCGGTGCACGGCCGACTTCGTCCTCCTCGTCGAGAAGGGTACCCAGTGGAACCGGCTCTCCGAGGACAAGTTCTGGCGGCGGTACAACTGCATCCTGCTGACGGGCAACGGGCAGCCGCCCCGCGGCGTCCGCCGCCTGGCCCGGCGGCTGCACGAGGAGCGGGGGCTCCCGGTCTACGTCCTCGTCGACAACGATCCCTGGGGCTACTACATCTACTCCGTCATCAAGCAGGGCTCGATCAACCTCGCCTTCGAGAGTCAGCGCATGGCCATTCCCAAGGCCAAGTTCATCGGGCTGTCGAGCGCGGATCCCGAGGCCTACGGCCTGCCCCGCAACGTCGGCATCAAGCTGAACGACAAGGACAGTGCCCGCGCTCGCGAGCTGCTCGGCTACACCTGGTTCCAGAAGAAGCCGTGGCAGGAAGAGATCAAGCGCATGATCGCCAGCGGGCTCAAGTACGAGCTCGACGCCCTCGCCAACAAGGACTTTCAGTACCTGACCAAGCGGTATCTCCCCCGCAAGCTCAAAGAGAAGGACTGGCTGGACTAGGTGCCGGGCATCACGCGAAGGGGGACGCTGGCCGCGATCGTCTCGCTCCTGATCGGACTGGCCGTCCCGGTCCGGGCCGCGCCGCCCGATACCGTCTTTCTCGAGGAGCTGACGTGGCCGGAGCTGCGGGCCCTCGTCCAGGCCGGGAAGACCACGATCATCCTCCCCGTCGGCGGCACCGAGCAGAACGGACCCCACATGGCGCTGGGCAAGCACAACGTGCGTGTGCGCGCACTGTCGGCGCGGATCGCGCGAGCGCTCGGCAACGCGCTGGTGGGCCCGGTGATCGCCTATGTGCCCGAGGGGGCCCTCAGCCCGCCGAGCGGCCACATGCGATTCCCGGGGACCATCACGGTGCCCGAGGACGTCTTCCGCCGATCGCTGGAGTCGGCGGCGCGCAGCCTCCGGCTCCACGGCTTCCGTGACGTCGTCTTCCTCGGGGACCACGGCTCGACGCAGGCCGGCCAGAAGGCGGTGGCCGCGCGACTCAACCGCGACTGGCAGGCGAGCCCGGCCCGGGCGCATGCGATCGAGGAATACTACCGGGCGGCCACGGCGGAGTTTCGTGAGCTGCTTCGCGCCCGCGGCTACCGGCCGGAGGAGCTCGGCGAGCATGCGGCGCTGCCGGACACGGCGCTGGCGCTCGCGGTCGACCCGAGCCTGGTGCGGGCGGAGCCGCCGGCCGACGCCCGGATGCCCGGAGCCGGCAGCGGGGCCGACGGCGATCCCCGCCGGGCCAGCGCCGACCTCGGCCGGATCGGCGTCGACCTCATCGTCGAGCGCACGGTCGCAGCGATCCGACAATCGACCCAGCGACGTCAGGAGTGAATCCATGCCTTCCATGATTCGAGCGCGTTGCGTGACGGCCGGTCTGCTGCTGGGCGCCGCCGTCGGCCTGGCCGCCCCGCCGGCGGCCTCGGCCGTCGAGACGGTGCCCGGGATGCCGGCCGTCGTCGACCCGACCAACCTCTACAGCGAGACCACGCGCGACAAGATGAGCGCATCGCTCGCCAACGTCCCCGTCCGCGTCTACGTGCCCCACCTGAAATCCAATGACGTCTACGTGATCGATCCGGCCACGCTGACCGTGATCGATCGCTTCAAGGTGGGCACCAATCCGCAGCACGTGGTGCCCTCGTGGGACCTGTCCACGTTATGGGTGACCAACAACGCCGAGGGACGGACCGACGGGACGCTGACCCCGATCGACCCGGTCACCTCCCGGCCGGGCAAGCCGGTCGCCGTCGACGATCCCTACAACATGTATTTCACGCCGGACGGCCGCTCCGCCGTCGTCGTGGCCGAGGCGATGAAGCGACTCGACTTCCGCGACCCCAAGACCATGGCGCTCCAGGGATCGGTGTCGGCGCCCCAGTGCGGCGGGATCAATCACGGCGACTACTCGATCGACGGCCGCTACCTGATCATGACGTGCGAGTACGCGGGCCGGCTCGTGAAGATCGACTGGCGCGCCCGCACCGTGCTCGGCTACCTGACGCTGCCCGATCGCGGCATTCCGCAGGACATCCGGGTGAGCCCCGACGGCAAGGTGTTCTACGTGGCCGACCTCCGCGCGGGTGGCGTCCACGTGATCGACGGCGACGCCTTCAAGCACGTCGGCCTCATCAAGACCGGGGTGGGCCCCCACGGCCTCTATCCGAGCCGTGACGGCACCAAGCTCTACGTGGCGAATCGCGGATTTGCCCGGATCGGCGGCAAGCCCGGGGTCGGCCGGGGCAGCGTGGCGGTCATCGACTTCGCGACGCAGAAGGTCGTGGCCACCTGGCCGATCCCGCGCGCCGGCAGCCCCGACATGGGCAACATCAGCATCGACGGCAAGCAGCTGTGGCTCTCGGGCCGCTACGACAACGTGGTGTACGTCATCGACACCGAGACGGGCGCCGTGAAGAGCATTCCGGTCGGACGGGAGCCGCACGGGCTCACGGTGTGGCCGCAGCCGGGACGCTACTCCCTCGGGCACACCGGCAACATGCGCTGAGGGGGCCGGGATGCTACCCTGCGACTCCGGGCCGCGTCACCGACCGCTCCGCATCCGGCGCGCCTCGAGAGGAGCGCCGCATGCTGACACGTCGTGAAGCTCTTGCGCGCGCCGGTCTCCTGGGAGCCGGCGCCGCCGTCGCTCTCCGGCCGCGCGCCGCCCGCGCCCAGGGCGGACGCAAGCCCGCGCTGACCATCGCGCTGCCGTCCAACCCCGAGACGATCGATCCGCACCAGTTCCGCTCCGTGCTCACGGGGTCGATCCTGACCAACGTCTGCGAGACCCTGCTGACCCGCGATCCCAAGACGATGGAGCTCAAGCCGCTGCTGGCCACCTCGTGGCGCAACGTCAATCCCACCACCTGGGAGTTCAAGCTGCGCAAGGGAGTGAAGTTCCACAACGGCGAGCCGTTCGACGCCGAGTCGGTGAAGTTCAGCATCGATCGCACCATCGGCTCCAAGCTCAACACCCTCGGCAAGGTCCTGTGGCCGCCGTCCATCGGCCAGGAGGTGCAGGTCGTCGATCCGGGCACGGTGCGGATCTCCACCAAGGTGCCGGATCCCATCCTGCCCAACCGGGTGGCGGCGGAGTCGGTCAGCATGGTGCCGCCCAGGGCGATGGCCGATTACCGCGAGAAGTTCGTGGCCGACCGGCCCCTGGGCACCGGGCCCTATCGCTTCGTCGAGTACGTCGTCGGCGACCGGCTGGTGGTGGAGGCGAATCCCGACTACTGGGGCACCAAGCCGGCCAGCCAGCGGATCGTGTGGCAGATCATCCCGGACGCCGCCACTCGCGTGGCCGCGCTGTCCCGCGGCGCCGTCGACGTCATCGTGAACCTGCCGGTGCCGCTGATCTCCACGGTGGAGGGCGACGGCAAGCTCGCCGTCTACGCCGAGCTCGGCTCCTCCGTGCACCTGCTCCTGCTCAACGCGCTGCAGTCGCCGCCGCTCAAGGACCGCCGCGTGCGGCAGGCGCTGGCCCACGCCATCGACCGGGCCACGATCGTCAAGAGCCTCTACGCCGGCCGCGGCCAGCTCACCAACTCCGTGGTCGCCCGCCAGGTGACGAACGCGACCGATCCCGGTCCCCACGCCTACGATCCGGAGCGCGCCAAGAAGCTGCTCGCCGAGGCCGGGCAGAGCGGTGGCTTCGACCTGACCCTGTGGCAGGCGACAGGCCGATGGTCGCAGGCCGAGGAGGCCGCCCAGCTCATCGCCGGCTACTGGGAGAAGGTCGGCGTGCGCGTGTCGCTGCAGACGCTGGAGTGGGGCGAGTACAACCGTCGAGCCGGGCGCGGCCTCCTCAAGGACGCCGGCTACTACGCCTTCATCAACGGCACCTGGGACCCGTCGTACCTCACCCAGCGCTTCCTGCCGAGCTACGGCTCCTTCCGCTACTACGATGCGACCGGCGACCTCCTGCACGTGATCGAGGAGCACGAGCAGACGTTCGAGGCGAAGAAGCGCCGGGAGCTGGCCACCCGGGTGCAGAAGGGGCTGCAGGAGGAGGTGGGCTGGCTCTACCTCTGGCAGCTCGACGAGATCTTCGGCGTGAGCCGCAAGGTGAAGGGCTTCCGGATGCGACCCGATCACATCCTGTGGACGCGCGACGCGTTCGTGGAGGCCTGAGGTGGACCGGCGCCAGGCCGTCGTCAGGCGAGGGGAGCGGCGGCGCGGGTTCGTGCCGTACTGGCTGCGCACGATGGCCGACGTCGATGTGGATTTTCTGGAGGCCTACGAGCGCATCTACGAGCTGACCGCCATCCGCCGGGGCAAGCTCCCGCCCAAGTTCCGGGAGATGATCGTGGTCGCGGCCGTCTCCATTGGCGGTTACCTGCCGGGGATCAAGGATCACATCCGGCGCGCGCTCCGCCTGGGCGCCACCAAGGAGGAGATCATCGAGGTCCTGCAGAGCGCCTACTTCCACACCGGTGCGCTGACCCTCGTGCACGGCATGATCGGGCTGATCGACGTGCTCAGGGAGCTGGAGGCCGAGAAGAAGACCCGGCGGACCCGGCCGCGCACCCGGCGCCGGCGGCGCTCGTGATGCAGTACCTCACGGCCAGCGACGGGGTCCGCCTCGGCTACGTCGTCGACGACTTCACCGACCCGTGGAAGCCGCCGGAGACCCTCGTGCTCCTGCACGCGGCCATGGGTAGCTCGAAGCGACTGTATGCCTGGGTGCCGCGGCTGGCCCGCGACTTCCGGGTGGTGCGCCTCGACCTGCGCGGCCACGGCAGCTCCCAGGTTCCGGACGACGCGCTGCCGTTCACGCTGGATCGCCTGGCCCGTGACGTGATCGATCTCCTCGATCACCTTGGCGTCGACCGCGTCCACCTGGCCGGCTCCTCGGCCGGCGCCATCATCGCGATGAAGGTCGCGATCGACTATCCGGATCGGCTTCTCACGCTCGCCGACTTCGCGTCCACGCCCGGCCTGGGCCCCTCCAACGTGGACGCCGAGCGGTGGGTGGCCCACATCAAGCGGACGGGCGTGCGGACGTTCCTGTCCGAGACCATCGCCGATCGCTTCGATCTCGGCACGGTCGATCCGCGCTTCGTCGAGTGGTTCCTCGACGAGTCGGCGAAGACGAGCGCCGCCTGGCTGGCGCGCTTCGTGCCGCTCATGCGCTCGGTCGACCTCACCGACGACCTGCCGAGGATCCGCTGTCCGATGCTGGCCGTCGTCCCCGACCACGACCCCATCAGCTCCATGGCCCAGTACGAGGTCATCCGCGCGCGGGTGCCCAAGGTGAAGTTCGTGGTCTACCACGGCCTGCCCCACAACATCACCGACGCGGTCCCCGACCGCTGCGCCGAGGAGCTGCACCGCTTCCTGCTCGAGCAGCGCTGAGCGCGGCATGCTGGTCCACGTCCTGCGGCGGCTGTGGAGCACGCTCACCGTCGCCGTGGGCGTGGCCGCCGTCATCTTCGTCCTCCTCCACCTCTCGGGCGACCCGGTCGCCCTCCTGGTCCCCGCCGACGCGCCGCCCGAGGTCATGCGGGACACGCGGCGGGCCCTCGGGCTGGACCGGCCCCTCCCGCAGCAGTTCTTCCTCTATCTGTCGCGGGCGGCCGCCGGCGATCTCGGCACCTCGCTGCGCCACAACCTCCCGGTCGCCCAGCTCATCCGCGAGCGGCTGCCGCGCACCATGCTGCTGGCGGCGGCGGCGCTGGCGCTGGCCATCGCCATCGCCATCCCGGCCGGGATCGTCTCCGCGCTGAGGCGCGGGACGGTGGTGGATCGCCTCGCGATGATCCTGGCGGTCGCCGGCCAGGCGGTGCCCATCTTCTGGCTGGCCCTGATGCTGATCTGGGTCTTCGCGGTGCGCCTGGAGTGGCTGCCCGTCTTCGGCTCCGGCACGTTCCTGCACCTGGTGCTGCCGGCGGTGAGCCTCTCGACGATCGTGCTCGGCCGCCTGGCCCGGCTCGTTCGCTCCAGCATGCTGGAGGTGCTGGAGCAGGACTACGTGCGCACGGCTCGCGCCAAGGGACTCGGCGAGACGTCGGTCGTCTGGGGACACGCGCTCAAGAACGCCGCCATCCCGATCGTGACCGTGGTGGGGCTGCAGCTGGCCCAGCTCCTGGGCGGCGCCGTCGTGACCGAGACGATCTTCGCCTGGCCGGGCGTCGGGGTGCTCGCGGCCGAGGCCGTCTTCAACCGCGACTTCCCGGTCGTCCAGGGGGTGACGCTGGTCATCTCGCTGATCTTCGTCGCCGCCAACCTGGCCGTGGACCTCGCCTACGTCGCCCTCAATCCGAGGATCCGCCTCGGATGAGGCCCTGGCGCGTCCGACCGAGCGTCCTCGGCGCCGGCGTCGTCCTGGCCGCCGTCGTCCTGCTCGCCGTGTGCGCGGACTGGGTGGCGCCCGTCCGCCCCAACGAGCAGGACATCACCGCCCGGCTCCGGCCGCCGGCGCTGGCCGGCGGGAGCTGGAGCCGCCCGCTCGGCACCGACGAGCTGGGCCGCGACGTGCTCAGCCGGCTGCTGTACGGCGGGCGGGTGTCGCTGGCCGTCGGCCTGCTGGCGGTGGCGGTCTCGTGCCCGCTCGGCGTCGTCGTCGGCCTGGCCTCCGGCTTCTTCGGCGGCTGGATCGATCGCACGCTCATGCGCGTCACCGACATCCAGCTGGCCATCCCGACCATCCTGCTGGCCATGGCGCTGGTGACCGTGCTCGGCCCCGGTGTGCTCAACCTGGTCATCGTGCTCAGCGTCACCGGCTGGACCATCTACGCGCGTCTCGTCCGCGGCGAGACGCTGGCCCTGCGCAGCCGCGAGTTCGTCGAGGCGACGCGGGCGGCGGGGGCGGGCGAGACACGCATCATGTTCCGCCACGTGCTGCCCAATGTCGTCTCGCCGGCCATCGTGGTGGCGACCTTTGCCGTCGGCAGCATGGTGGTGCTGGAGGCGACGCTGAGCTTTCTCGGCATCGGCGTGCCCCTGCGGGTGGTGACGTGGGGCAGCATGCTCAACGGCGGCCGGACCTATCTGAAGTCGGCGTGGTGGATCACGGCCTTCCCCGGCCTGGCCATCTTCGTCACCGTGCTCGCCATCAACGCGCTCGGCGACTCCATGCGCGACGCGCTCGACCCCCGCCTGCGCAACCGCGTGTAGCGGCCGTTACCGCGGACGCAGCGGGGCGAGGTCGATCTGACAGGAGCGCTCGGCTTCGGGGCGGTCGCGAAAGTGCCAGCGCTGTGGCCCGACGAGACGGATCGGGCTCTGATCCAGCTGGCCCCGGTACTCCGCGCGGCACGAAAACGGCTCCCCGCACTGGCCGGTCAGGGTGACCTCGCCCGAGGGCGTGACGGTCCCGCTGCCGCGCTCGAAACTGCCGGTGGGGTTGGCGCTGGACGCCCCGGGTCTCACGATCGGCCGCTCGTAGGTGGCGGTGTTTCCGGAGACCGTCACCGAGATCTCCGTCCGCAGCGGCGTGCCGCCGGGCAGGGCAGGGCAGCGGAGCGTCCCGGCGTAAGTGCCGTCGAACGACTGCGCCTGAGCGGCAAGCGCCGAAACGCACAGCGCGCTACCCGCTACCAGTGCTGCCGCGTAGCGACGCCCGTCTGCGCGAGTCATGCTGTCTCCGGCGGCAACCGCCGTGCCAGCGATTCGCGCCCGACGCGCCTGCCGGTCCGACGGGGCTAGCGACCCCTGACGGTCAGGACTGGACAGGGCGCCGTGGCGGTCACCCGCGCCGCCACGCTGCCGACGAAGAATCGGGCGACGCCGGTGCGACCGTGCGTCCCCATCACGATCAGGTCGGCCCGTAGCCGCTTGGCCGCGCGCGTGATCTGCTCGTGGGCGACGCCTTCGACTACGAGGCCGCGGGCCCGCACGCGCGCGGCCTTGGCCTTGGCCAGCAGGCGATCCATCTGCTTCTGCGCCCAGCCGCGGGCGGACTGGCTCATCTGCTCGTACACGGACGGCGCCATGTACCCCTCGCCGGCGCCGGCCAGGGGAATCGCCGGGGACAGCACGTGGAGCAGCACCAGCTCGCGGCGTGTCTGGCGCGCCTCGACGAGGCTACGGGCGAACGCGGCGCTCGACGCCTTGGAGAAGTCGGTGGGGTGGAGCACTCGGCGGGTCATCGTAGGACATCCTCCCGGGCCGCGGGCGCCGCGATGGGGTGAAGGGTCGTGATCATTGCACGTGTGCCACGGTAACAGACGGCGCCGCGAGCGCGTACAATCACCCGTGGCCGAAGCGGGTGGCCGGTGCCCACGGCCGCATCAAGACGTGTGGACAAGGGAGGTGCGCTCATGGAGCTCCGGAGACTTCGAGTCGTGGCGGTCCTGCTGATGGTCGTGCTCGCGGCGGCGTGCGCCAAGCGCCCCGCGATGACGCAGACGGCGGCACCGCCACCGACCGCGGCGGTGACGGCGCCGCCGCCCGTGGCCCCGCCGGCTCCCGCCCCCCTCGCGCCTCCGGCGCCGGCCCCGGTTGCGCCTCCGGTGGCCGCGGCTCCGCCCGCCCCCGCGCCCGCCCCGCGGCCGGCCCCGGCCGAGTACCGGAGCGTCGCGGAGCTGCGCGACGTCTTCTTCGACTTCGACAAGCACGCGATCAAGCCGGAGGGCGCCCGCGTGCTCGACGCTACCGCCGGCTGGCTGAAGGCCAATTCCTCGGCGCTGCTCCTGATCGAGGGCCACTGCGACGAGCGAGGCACCAACGCCTACAACCTCGTGCTCGGAGAGCGCCGCGCGAAGGCCAGCCAGGAGTACCTCGTGGCTCGCGGCATTGCCGCGGACCGGATCACCATCATCAGCTACGGAGAGGAACGGCCCGTCTGCTCGGAGCGCACCGAGGCCTGCTGGGCGCAGAATCGTCGCGCGCACTTCCTCGCCAAGCAGCCGTAACAGGCGCGACCCACACGACGGGCCCGACTAGGCGTGGCGCCGGTCCGCGGCGCACGTCGCGCTCGTCAACACGGCGGCGAGGACACCGGCATGCTTCATCGCGGCGCTAGGCCTCGATGTACGCGGCCGAGGTCTGGCCGGTCCAGTATGTTCCCACTGGACGGCTGTTGGTGGTCGCGGGCGCCGGCGCCTTGTCGGGTCCGACGGCCTGGGGACTCCGGTCGTCGTAGTAGGGATACCACCAGAGTGCAGCTTGCCAGATCGCCTCCGGGCAGCTCGAGCGCGTGGAGAGGCCTGGGGTCAGCTCCACACCCACCGCCGCGAACGCCGCCTCCGCAAAGACGGCGCCCGGAATACCCGTCCCTCCGATGAGCGGATTCGCCGGAGTCCCGGCGCCCCAGACGAATGCCAGCCACGGCAGGATCAGCGCGGACACGTCCAGGACACCTCGCTCGTTGCGAATCCGCGCGATGCCCTGGGAGATCCGCGAGGGCGTCGGACGGCTGGCCGCACTTTGTCCCGCCTGGTCGTCGTCAATTTTCGGGATGGGGAAGCGCAGGAGCCCGACGTTCGGGAACCGGCTCGCGTCCTCGTAACGAGCGACGCTCACCCGCTGGACGCCGTTCGTCTTCGGCATCTGCTGGAATCCAGTGGGGGGATCCAGCGCGACCTCGTAGAGGCCAAGCCCGGAACCGTCGTCGCACAGGATACCGATGTGCGACCAGAAGCTGGGCGCCATGTCGACGCGCATGTGACTCTGAGCGACCCGGAGCCGGAAGTGCGTGAGGTCCGCGCCACCGACCAGGAGCAGGGTGCCGTCGACACTCTGCGAGCCGGCCAACTTTCGCGCCTCGGCCTCGATGGATCGCTTGGCCGGCGGTTGGCTCTTGACGTCGGCGTTGCGAGAGGCAGCCGTGGAGTGTCTGAAGCCAGCCATTAGACGACCTCCTCGAGAGTGAATTCACGCCAGCCGGCCGCGACGGCCCGGGGCGCGTTGCCGGTGATCTTCCACGCGGTCGCCCGAACGGAGACGCCCCGGCCGAGCGCGTGAAGACCGAGCGTCACGAAATGGTTCGTCGCCAGACCCGGCTCGGCCTCGCGCCAGTCGTTCCATTGCCAGGTGTGAACCTCGCTGTGGAGCCCACCGCGGCCGGCGGCGACCGGAAAGCGGGCGGGGGCCTCCTCGAACTTGCCACCGACGGCATCGTCGACCAGGGCCAGCGGCGAGGCGGCGATCTCGATGAGCTTGGCCCGATTCGCCACGTCGTCCTTGGCGGTGGCGTAGCGGCCGAAGTGCACGTCGCCGCTCAGGGCGAGGATGGGCCGGCGCGTGACGAGCAGGGCCTGAGCCAGCTGGTCATACTGCGCGTAGTTCGCCAGCGAGCGATCCGCGAACCGAGAGGAGAACCAGCCGGCGGGCTTCGTGAACAGCGGCGCTCCCAGGACCAGCACCCCCGGCGCCGTTCCCCCACGCAGCCACGCCAGGAGCCGGTCGTGCTCGCCCGGGTCCATGTACTCGCGGTCGCCCACCTGTCGGCCGAACCGCGTGTCGACGATGTAGACCTCGAGGGGGCCGATGTTGAACGTCTGCGCCTTCTTGACGTCGTGACCGGGCGCGGCCTGGAAGCTCCGGAAGAGCGCCTCCGCCACCTCTTGCCAGTCCTTTCGCGCGCCTTCCGAGCGGGAGGCGACCAGCGGGCCCCAGTTCGGATGGTTGTTCCAGAACTCGTGATCGTCGGCGAGGAAGTACGTGCTGCCCTCGGCGAGCAGCTGCGAGAGCCCGGAGCGACCCCCGCTCGGGATCCAGGTCGTCAGGTACTTGTCGAGGAACCGCTGGGCGAGACCTGACCGCGTGCGGGGCAGGATCTCGTACCAGGGGTTGTCGAGATAGACCTGATCGCCGCACAGAAACTTCAGGTGAGGCCGGAACTCGTCGGGAAGGCCGGCAACGTTCGATCCGGCCGCGCCGACCTTGTCCCTGAACGACGCGAAGCACGAGGCGAGCAGGATGGTGTACGGCGGATCGGGCTTGCGAGGCAGCGCATCCGGCAGCGTTCCGGGGCGGCAGAATGCCTCGGCGCCGTCGACCACACCGCGAATCTGATGCCGCTGTCCTGCCGGCAGGTCGACAACGTCCACCATCTGGGTCCACGTGGTGCGGTACTCCGGCGGCAAGTCACCGCCGACGTCGATGACCTGCCAGGCCGCCGCGGCGCCGATCACCGGTGTCCGCTGGCCGGCGGTGACCTGGAGGTCGCCGGGGCGCTGGGCGGCGCCAGCCACGGCGGCCCAGATGCGCACGCGATTTTTCTCAGCCGCGTGGGGTACCAGCGTGAGGGTCATGTTCACCTTCCCGGGGCGCCTCTCGGCTCAGGGCCGGAGTGCCGAAATATATCACTCATAGGTGTAGCCGGCTCGACTCCCACCCTGGCTGACTGTACCCGTGGCCCGCGGTCGTGTCCACGCCAGGCCGCGGTTCGAGAATCATCCAGTTCGGTCAGCCCTGCACCATGGTCATTTCTGGCACGAAACGCTCAAGATATCGATATCCCGGAGGTTCCCGGTTCGGTATCGGACTTGCCCTGAAGCCCCCCCATGACGAGCTCAACGAAACGCTGGCTCGGTCTCGTTGTCGCCGTGGGCACGTTCGTCGCCGCGACCTCGGCCGTTGCGCAGACACGCGCGTCGTCGAGCGGCACCGGATGCCGCGATTGCGCCCGGGGTCGGGCGTCGTACCAGCGGGTGGCGCTGGCGTCGACACCGCCGAGCACGGCGCGTCGCGCCTCCGCGGGCGATCACGCCGCCTACGCGCGGGAGATCGCCGACGCCGCCTCGCGGTACGCGGTGCCCGAGCGTCTCATCTGGGCGGTGATCCGCGTCGAGTCCGACTTCGACCATCGCGCGGTGTCACCCAAGGGCGCCCGGGGGCTCATGCAGCTCATGCCGGAGACGGCCTCGCTGCTCGGCGTCCGCGACTCCTTCAATCCGCGGGAGAACATCGACGGCGGCACCCGCCACCTGCGCTCGATGATGGTGAAGTTCCGGTACGACGTGCGACTGGCGGTGGCGGCCTACAACGCGGGCGAGCGGCCGGTGATGACTCACCGCGGCGTCCCGCCGTATCCGGAGACGCGGGAGTACGTGAGCCAGGTGCTCCGCTTCTACAACGAGCCGACGCCGGGCCGCCCGGCCCTGGGCGGCGACGTCTACCGCATCGTGCAGCCCAACGGCACGATCGTCTACACCAACGTCCGGTACGGCCAGTTCGGCACCGCCCTGTCCAGGCAATAGCCGTCCGCGCTCAGGGCCGCCCCTCGATCACCACGTCCAGCAGGAACGGCCGCCGGGCGCCGAGCGCCTTCTCGAGGGCCGGCCGCAGCTCGGCCGGCGCGGTCACCCGTGCACCCTCCACGCCCATCCCCCGCGCCAGGTCGACGAAGCCGAGATCGGGCGAGACCAGGTCCATGTTCGGATAGCCGCGGTCCGGCTTGGCTCCGAAGCGCTGCCGGTAGGTGTCCATGTTGTGCTTGAGGATGCGGTACTCGCGGTTGTTGAGAATCACGAAGACGATGGCCAGGTCGTGATGCGCGGCCGTCCACAGCGCCTGGATGCTGTACATGGCCGAGCCATCGCCCGACAGCGCCACGACGGGACGATCGGGATGGGCCAGCTTCACCCCCAGCGCGCCCGGCAGCCCCTGGCCGATGCCGCCGCCGCGCGCGCCGACGTAGTCGCCGGCACGCTCGAACTGGACGGTCCGGGCCAGGTCGGGCCCGGCGGTGATCGACTCGTCGACCACGATGGCATCGGGTGGCAAGGCCGCCTCCAGCTCGGCCATGAACCGGGGCACCGCGATCGGGGATTGCTCCCAGCGCTTGGCGGCCCGCGCGCGCTGCGCGTCGGCGTCCTGGGTCTTGAGCGCGCGCAGCTCGTCGTTGCGCCGCGCGGCGGCCTCGCGGAACGCGGGGCTGGCGCCGCGCGCGACCGCGGCCCCCAGCGCGGCCAGGGCCGTTCGCGGGTGGCCCACCAGCCCGACGCTCACGGCCAGGTTGTGCGCGAGGCGTTCGGGCGACGACTCCACGTGGATCGCGCGAGCGCCGGCCGGTAGCGGCGAGCCTGGCGCGTACCAGACTTCCTCGAAGAACGGGCCGCCGACCAGCAGCACCACGTCGACACCGTCGAGCGCCCGGCGAATGGCGACGGTGTCGAAGGGCAGCCCCAGCCGGAAGCTCGGGTGACTGCTCGGGAGCACCTGGTGCATCCGGATGCCCTCACCCCACACGGGCGCGCCGAGCCGCTCGGCCAGCGCGACCACCTCGGCCGAGGCGCTCGCGGCATCGTCGCCGACGACGATGGCCGGGCGCCGGCTGGCCATCAGCAGCTCGGCCGCGGCGCGGACGCCGGCGGGGTCCGGCTCCGGTGCCCGGTACAGCGTCGAGGGCGGAAACGTCTCGACGTCGGTCTCCTGCTCGAGCACGTCGATCGGCAAGCCGACGAACACCGGACCGGCGGGCGGGTCGGTGGCGATCTTCAGCGCGCGGTGCATGATCAGCGCGAACTCGTCGGCGCGCTCGACCTGCACGCTCCACTTGGTGAGCGGGGCGGCCATGGCCACCAGGTCGTGGCCGAGCACCGGCCCCCGCAGCCGCAGCCGGGTGTCTTGCTGGCCCGCCGTCACCACGAGGGGGGAGCGCGCCTTGAACGCGTTGTAGAGCATCCCGAGGGCGTTGCCGAGGCCGGGGGCCACGTGGATGTTGACCACGCCGACCCGCCCGCTCGTCTGCGCGTAGTAGCTGGCGGCGCCGAGCGCCACGCCCTCGTGCAGGGCCACCACGTAGCGCAGCTGCGGGTAGTCCAGCAGCGCGTCGAGGATGGGACTCTCGGTCGTGCCGGGGTTGCCGAAGATGAACTCGACCCCGTGGCCGAGGAGACTCTCCATGAGGATCTGCTTGCCTCGCATGCGGGGGCTCCTGTCGTGGGATGACCGGCGCCCATTCTACAGGGCGGCCCCGACGTCGCGAGGCGTCTGCTACAGTGCACAGCCATATGGCGACCACGACGTCGACGCTCACCGACCTCCTGCCCGAGGCCCACGCGTGGCACGGCCCCTCGCTGCCGACCGCCCACTACGTGCTGCCGATCCCCGACGACTGCCTGGTCGAGCTCGACCGCGTGGTGGCCGAGCTGCGCGCCGCGCCGGTGCCCACGCTGCTGCTGGCGCCCGAGCACTTCGCGCTCGACCGCTGCGCCGCGCTGATGGCCGCGGCCCGCGAGCGCCTCGATCACGGCCCCGGCCTGGTGATCCTCGACCGGCTGCCGCTCGAGCGGATGAGCCGGGCCGAGGCGATCGACCTCTACTGGATCCTCGCCAGCATGCTGGAGCCGCCGGTCGCCCAGGAGTGGAAGGGGACCGTCATCTACGACGTGCGCCACGACGGCCGCGCGTATGGTGAGGACACGCGGGGGGCGCTGACGCCGGTCGGGCTCGAGATGCACACCGACAGCAGCATGGGGGAGGCGCCGCCCAACTACCTGGGGCTGCTCACCCTGGCCACCGCGCGCACGGGCGGCATGAGCATCGTGTCGAGCGCGCGCGCCGCCCACAACCATTTCCTGCAGCACCAGCCGGCGCTGCTGCGCCGGCTGTACGAGGTCTTCTATCGCGATCACCAGGAGTACCAGGCGGCCGACGCCGCCGCGACGAACGTCCGGCCGGTGTTCGCCCGGGACGAGCGGGGGCTGCGCACCCGCTTCAACGCGCGCCACATCACCCGCGGCTACGAGAAGACCGGCCGCGGCCTCGACGCCGCCGGTGCGGAGGCGGTACGGCTGATGGACGCGTTCCTGGGTGATCCCGCCAACCGGCTCGACCTGTGGCTGGAGCCCGGTCAGATCCAGCTCCTCAACAACCGGGTGATCGTGCACGGCCGCAGTGCCTACGAGGACCACACGGAGCCCGAGCGCCGGCGCCACCTGGTGCGCCTCTGGCTCCGGGCCGGCGACCGCCGCCAGTTCCGCGGCTGACGCGCCGCTCAGACGCCCGCGCCCCGCCAAACCCCGCGGTGGACAGCCCCCAGGGAATGCCCTACACTGGCGCGTGCCGAATACGGAACGTGGTTCCAGATTCGGAATCTCCCGGAGGAGTGACCTGATGGAACCCTGGCCTGATGACGTGCGCGGCTCGAGGCCGGGGCTCAGGCGGGGCTGAGCGGAATGGCGGTGGACGTTCGAGGGGCGACGCCGGAGATCGCGCGCCCGGTGGTGCCGCCGGCGGCGGCCACGATGGCGCGGAGCGGCGCCGGCCGCGTGCTGGTCGTCACCTTCGTCACCCTCGGTCTCACCTACGGCTTCTGGTACTCGTACGCCGTCTTCCTCGTCGCCTTCCTGCGCGAGTTCGGCTGGAGCCGCTCGGTCGTGGCCGGGGCCTTCTCGACGCTGGTCATGGTCCACGGCCTGTCGGGGCCGGGGCTCGGGTGGCTCGTCGAGCGGGTGGGGCCGCGCGCCGTCATCGCCGCTGGCGGCGCCGTCCTCGCCGTCGCCCTACTGATGGCCGCCCACATCGACGCGGTCTGGCACCTCTACCTCACCATCGGCGTGCTGGCCGCGCTGGGCATCAGCGCGGCGGGCTGGGTGCCCTCGGTGGTGCTGATCCGAGGCTGGTACCCGACCTCGGTGGGGACGGCCATTGGCATCGCCTCGGCCGGCACTGGAGTGGGGATCCTCGCGGTCGTGCCCTTCGCCCAGCTCCTCATCGAGTGGCTCGGCTGGCGGTCGGCCCTCCGCTGCCTGGCCGTGCTGGTGGCGGTGTGGGTCGTGCCGGCCACGCTGCTGTGCGTGCGCTCGGCCGGCGCCGCCGCCCCGGCCCCGGCGGCGCCCGGGCGCGCCGTCGTTTCGGCCCGGCCCCACTGGACGCTGCGCACCGTCCTTCGCTCGTGGCGGTTCTGGGGCACCGCGGCCGTGTTCTTCGCGGGCAGCGGCGCCACCCAGATGCTGCTCGTGCACCAGGTCGCCTTCCTCGTCGACCACGGCATCTCGGCGCTGGTCGGCGCCATCGTGGTCGGCGTCGTCGGCGTGTGCAGCGTGGCCGGCAAGGTCGTCTGGGGCGCCCTGTCCGACCGCGTCGGGCGGGAGCCGACGTACAGCCTGGCCTTCCTCTGCGTGGCGCTCAGCGTCGCGGTCCTGGCCCTCGCCGGGGCCTTCCCGCGCACGGCGCTGCCCTACGCCTACGCCGTCCTCATCGGCGTCGGCTACTCGGTGACCGCGCCGCTGACACCGGCGATCGCCAGCGACCTCTTCGGTGGCCCCCGCTTCGCGCGGATCTTCGGCACGCTGCACTTCGCTAACTCGGCCGGCGGTGCCCTCGGAGCCTGGGTCGCCGGCCGCATCTTCGATGCGACGGAGAGTTACGCGCTGGCCTTGCCGATGGCCGCCGTGATGGCGCTGTTCGCGCCGGCGCTGCTGTGGGTCGTGGCCCCGCGCCGGCCGAACCCGGCTCCCGCGACGTGAACGCCCGCCGGCGCGTCGTCGTCCTCGTGGTGCTGGGCGTCGTGGTCCTCGCCGCCGTCCTCTGGGGCGTGCGGACCTGGCGCCACTGGGACCGCCACGTGTCGACCGACGACGCCTTCGTCGAGGCCCACGTCTCCCCGGTGAGCGCGCGCGTGCGCGGGACGGTGCTGCAGGTCCTCGTACGCGACAACCAGGAGGTGGCGGCCGGGATGCCCCTGGTGCGGCTGGACCCGCGCGACCTCGAGGTGAAGGTGCACCAGGCCCGCGCCGCCCTGGCGACGGCGGAGAGCCGGCTGCGAATGGCGGCGGCCGGTGTGCCGATGACCGACGAGTCCACGCGCAGCCAGGTCGCGCTGAACGAGGCGACGACGGCCAAGGCCGTGCTCGGCATCGACGGCGCCCACCGCGCGCTGGACGAGCGGCGCAGCCGCGTGCAGGCTCGGCGTGCCTCCGTGCAGGCGGCCCAGGCCGACGTCGCCGCTCGCCAGGCCGACTTCGAGCGGGCCGGACTCGACCGCCGGCGCTCCCAGGAGCTGCTGGAGCGCACGCTGATCGCGCGCCAGGAGTTCGACTACGCCGACATCGCGTTCAAGACGGCGGGGGCGGCGCTGGAGGCCGCGCGCCAGCGACTGGACGCCGCCCGCGCCGAGGCGGCCCAGGCCGAGGCGGAGCTGGCCAGCCAGCAGGTGGCCGTCGCCCAGGCCGGCCGGCAGCGCGAGGAGGCCGAGGCCACGCTGCGCGATGCGCGCAGCCGGCGCGGCGAGGTGACCGTGCGCAGCGCGGAGGCGGCCAGCGCCGAGGCGCAGGTGGCCGAGGCCCGCGCGACGCTGCGCGAGGCCGAGCTGAACCTCGAGTACACGACGCTGACCGCTCCGGTCGGCGGACGCGTCACCCGACGCACGGTCGAGGTGGGGCAGACGGTGCAGCCGGGCCAGCCGCTGCTGGCCGTCGTCGACGTCGTCAACGTGTGGGTGATCGCCAACTACAAGGAGACGCAGCTCACCCACGTGCGGCCCGGCCAGCGCGCGTGGGTCTCGGTCGACACCCACCCGGGCCTGCTCCTCAACGCCCGCGTCGACTCGATCCAGAGCGGCACCGGCTCGCGGTTCACGCTGCTGCCGCCCGAGAACGCCTCCGGTAACTTCGTGAAGGTCGTCCAGCGCATCCCGGTGAAGCTGGTGCTGGAGCCCGGCCAGAACGGCCACGCCCTGCTGGTGCCCGGCATGTCGGTCGTCCCCGTCATCGAGCTGCGGTGACCGCGCGCGTGACCGAGGAGCACTCCCGCTTGGCTGGGGGGCGACGAACGCTGGGGGGTGTGGGGGGCCATATCGGGGCCCCCCACCACTTACAAGCGTGACCGCGCGCGTTCACCGGGCCATCGTCGCCATCTCGACGATGATGGCGACCTTCCTGGTAATCCTCGACGTCACTATCGCCAACGTCGCCCTCGACCACATGCGCGGCACGCTGTCGGCCGGCGTGGACGAGATCACCTGGGTGCTGACGTCCTTTCTCGTCGCCAACGCGATCAGCCTGCCCATCACCGGCTGGCTGACCGACCTGTTCGGGCGCAAGCGCCTCTTCATAGGCGCCACCGTGGCCTTCACGCTCACCTCGGCGGCGGCGGGGGCGGCCCCCAGCCTCGTGGCCATGGTGATCGCGCGCTTCCTGCAAGGGCTGGCCGGTGGCCCGCTGGTGCCGCTCTCGCAGTCGACGATGCTCGAGACCTTTCCGGGCCGCCAGCGGGGAATGGCCATGGCCATCTGGGGGATCGGCACCATGTTCGCGCCGATCATCGGGCCCACGCTGGGTGGCTGGATCACCGACAACTGGAGCTGGCGCTGGGTCTTCTACATCAACGTGCCGGTCGGAGTGGCGGCGGTGGTGATGGCCTGGCTTTTCCTGCCCGACTCCGCCACCGAGCGGCCGGCGGTGCGGCGGATCGACGTGCCCGGCCTCGCCCTGCTCGTGGTCGGCGTGGCCGCGCTGCAGTTCGTGCTCGACCGCGGCCAGCGCGAGGACTGGTTCGCCTCCTCGCTCATCAGCTGGCTCAGCGTCACCGCCGTCGTCTCGCTGGTGATGCTGGTCGTGTGGGAGCTGCGCGCCGAGGAGCCGGTGGTGGACCTGCGCGTGCTGCGCCATCCGACCTTCGCGGTGGCGACGGCGGCGATGTTCACCATCAGCATCGCGTTTTACGGGATCATGGTGCTCTCGCCGCTATTCACCCAGATCCTCATGGGCTACACGGCGATGCTGGCCGGTCTCGTGCTGGCGCCGGGCGGGGCGGCCACGCTGGTGACGATGCCGATCGCCGGCGCCCTGCTGAACCGGATCGATCCCCGGTGGATCATTGCCACCGGTTGCGCCCTGAACGCCTACGCCATGTACCTGATGGCCACGCTGACGCTCGAGGCCAGCTACTGGCACATCATGCTGCCGCGCTTCATCCAGGGGCTCGGCATCGGCTTCACGTTCGTGCCGCTGTCGACGGTGGCGCTGGTCGCCGTCCCCGCGCGAGAGCTGGGCCACGCCTCCGGCCTCTTCAACTTCATCCGCACGATCGGCGGCAGCATCGGCATCGCCACGGTGGCCACGCTGCTCCAGCGCGGCGCCCAGACCCACCAGGCCCGGCTGGCCGCCCACATGAGCCCCTACGACCCCGACGTGTGGGACCGCTACCAGACGCTGGTGACGACGTTCGTCGCCCGCGGCGCCGACCCGGCCACCGCCGAGAGCCAGGCGTGGGCCCACCTGTACGCCATCGTGCAGAAGCAATCGCTGGCGCTGTCCTTCATCGACAACTTCTGGCGGCTGGTGTGGATCTTCCTGGCCGTCATTCCGTTCGTGCTGTTCCTGGGGCGGCGGCCACGGATGGCGGAGACGCCGGCCGACGTCGAGCGACCGCCGGTGATCGTGGAGGCGTGAGACATCCTGTGTCAACCATCGGGCGCTCACGCCGCGGTGAGGGCCAGCGCGGCTCGATGACGGGTGACGTCGTACAGAGCGTGATCCTGCCAGCAACGCCAGAGGATCCGCGCCCACGCGCGGGCGAGGATTCGGATGGCGTGCTGATGGCGACAGCCGCGTATGCGTGCACGCTGGTACACGCCGGCGGCCCAGGGCGAGGCATGGCGGGAGTTATCGGCAAACGTCGTGAGCGCGCGGCGCAGGTGCTTGTTACAGGCCCAGCGGAAGACGACGGCGCGGTGCTGGCCGGAGGCGTGGGTGACCGGCGCCAGGCCGCCTTCAGCGGCCAAGTGCTCGTCGCTGGGGAAGCGCGCGCGATCGTCGCCGAGCTCGGCCAGGATCTGCGCGGCATTGACGGCACCGCTGCGGGGCAGGCTCTGCACGAGGCGGCCGTCGGGATGCTCGAGCCAGCGCCGCCGCGACGGCGGCGGACAGGTGCTGCACCTGGCCGACGAGCGGGGTCAGGGACCGCGACCAGGGCTCGGGACGAGCGTCCCCGCTGGCCTCGGCCTCGGCCTCGCCGACTTGGCTGGCCGGGGCCGTGCGCAGGCGCGCGAGCAGGTCGCCCATCGGGCCGGCGGCCGCAGTAGGCGTGTTGGCCGAGGAACTGGGCGAGCCGCTTTTCGCCCAACCGCGCGGCGCTGAGGGGCGTGGGGTCAGCGGGCAAGGAAGGCGAGCGCGATCGGCGAGTCGACGTCGGCAAAGATGGCGGCGGCCCCGGGCGAGAAGCGCTCGAGCAGCGCGCGCAGCTGATTGGCGAGGGCAACCCGCTGGGTGACCAGATCGTCGCGCCCACGAACGAGCGCGCGCAGGGCGCGGGTATCGTCCGAGGGCGGGCGCAGCGCGGGGAAGCGATGGCCATCCGTGCGCAGCAGATCCGCCAGGATGAAGGCATCCGTGGGGTCAGTCTTGCCGCCGGCGGCGGAGTAGCGCGGCCGGGTCGCCTTGAGCGGCGTTGGGGTGAACTCGGCACGAGCTCAAACCCGGCGTCGACGAGCGTGTCGACGAGCAGGCCGGAGGGCCGCTCGAGGGCGACGCGGAGCCGGCCGCGGTCGCGGAAGCGCGCGCAGCCGGCCTGACGAGCTCGGTGAGGCCCGCGGCGGTGTGGGGCTACGGAGCCCTGCCAGCGGACCACGGCCGGAGTGATCGAGGATGCAGAGGGCGTGAGCCCGACTCGCCCAGGTCGATGCCGACGAAGAATCTCATTGCGTCGTCTCCAGGGCACGGCGAGACACTGCGCGGTGAGAGGTCCGGCCGGTCGCTCACTGATTGCGCGCTCTGGCCTGCCTGGGCACGTGGCGCATCATCCTGTGGCCGGTCTGGGCCTCTCGTATTATCCGGGGGAGCGGGTCTCACGCTGGCCGTCGCGCGGCGAGCGAACGTGGCTCTCCCCGAATTCCGATCATCTCGCCTCACTGTCCTCCCTTCCCCCGACCCGAGCCGTAACTTTCCGTCGCGCGGAAGGGTAGACCAGTGAGCGGGCTGTGCCTCCTATGGACGGGCCAGCACCGACCAGACCATCGGCAGGTCGCGGTGCAGCAGCGTCCATTTCGCCTCGGGCGTGACCTGCCACAGCTCACCGGTGTCGGTGCCGACGAGGACGCAGCCGGGACCGTCGGGGGAGACCGAGACGGACAGGATGTTCGCGGCCGACGGCGAGTGATCGGCATCGCCGAGTGAGCGCCAGGAGGCGCCGGCGTCGACGCTCTGGTAGAGCTTCGAGTGGGCGCCGCCGGGGTCGCGATGACTGGAGAACGCGGTCGGCGCGCAGCCGACCGTCAGTGCGTGCGGCGCCCGGGGGTCGATGCACATCGGGCGCGTGTAGCGCGGCTCCAGGCCCGTCCACAGGTAGCGCCAGGTGGCGCCACCGTCCTCGGAGCCGAAGAGCCCGGCCGTGCGCTCGGTCATCGGCTGCGGGTCGTCCTTGAAGCGACCGAGGCCCGTGGTCGCGTAGAGGACGCCCGGGCGCGCTGGATGACACGCCAGCACGTGGACGTCCGGATCGTTGCCGGGCGCCACGCAGGTCCAGCTGGCGCCGGCATCGGTGCTGGTGGCCACGCCGCCCACCTCGATGCCGACCCACCAGCGGTTCGGATCGACCGGATCGATCGCGAGCGCGCGGGCCCTGGCGCCGGCCGGGTTGTTGGGCAGGCACCACCGCTCGGCGCCGGCCGTGCGCGACAGCGCGTCGATCTCGACCCACGACTCGCCGCCGTCGCGACTGCGAAGGAGTGCGGCGGGCTGCGTGCCGGCGTGAATGACGTGGGGGTCGCGAGGATCCGCGGTCAGCTCCCACACGACCCGGCCGGCGGCGCCGCTCAGACGCCAGGACCGGCCGCCGTCGGTCGAGCGGTAGACGCCGTCGCTGGCCCCGGCGAACAGCGTGCCGTTGGCCGCGAGGAGCGCGCGGATCGTGCGGCCGCTCAGCTCGGCGACCGGGATCGGGCGGCTCGCGTGATCGGCCACCAGGAGTCCGTCGCTCGTCCCGATCAGCATCGTCATGGCTGTCCTCCGTGTGGCCGGATTATACGCCGGGCGCCGGCCCGCCTCGCCGGCCCAGGTAGGCGTCGACGACGCGCGGATCCCTGAGCACGTCGCCGGGCGCCCCATCGGCCAGATGCTCGCCGAAGTTCAGCACGTACAGGCGATCGGCGAGATCGGCCACCATCTGCATGTCGTGCTCGACCCAGATCATGGCCAGCCCGCGCTCGTGCTTGATCCGCAAGATGTGGCGGGCGAGGTCCTCGCGCTCCTCGCGGTTGAGACCGGCCGAGGGCTCGTCGAGCAGCAGGACCCGCGGCTCCAGCGCCAGCGCCCGCGCGAAGCCGATCACCTTCTGGATGCCGAAGGGCAGGGCGGAGACGGGCTGGTGGCGATAGCGCGTGAGCTCGACGAAGGCCAGGATCTCCTCGACGACGCGGCGGTGCTCCACCTCGGCCCGACGGGTGCGCCGCGACCACAGGCCCTCGCCGAGCACGCTCGTCGCCACCCGCGCGTGTCGCGCCACCAGCAGGTTCTCCAGCACCGTCATGTGGCCGAAGAGCTCGCCGTGCTGGAAGGTGCGGGCCAGCCCCAGCCGGGCCATCGCGTGGGGCCGGGTGCCGGTGACGTCGCGGCCGCCGAACACGACGCGGCCGCCGCTCGGCCGGTAGATGCCACCGATGCAGTTCAGGATGCTGGTCTTGCCGGCGCCGTTGGGACCGATCAGCGCCAGCAGCTCACCCGTTCGCACCTCGAACGATACCCGGGCCAGCACGCGCAGGCCGCCGAAGGCCAGCGACAGCTCCTCGACGCGGAGGGCGGCCTCAGCCATACCAGCGCCGGCTCCGCCGGTACTGCTTGACCTCGCGGTAGCTGCGCCGGGCGGTGCCGGTGGCGCCGAGATAGAACTCGCGGATGTCCTGGTGGGCGAGCAGGCGGGCGGGCGGCCCGTCGAGCACGATGCGGCCGTTCTCCATGACGTAGGCGTGATCGGCGGCGTCCAGCGCGACCTGGGCGTTCTGCTCCACGAGCAGGATCGTCATGCCGAGCGTCCGGCGGATGGTCGCCAGCCGGGTCATCAGCTCCTCGACGACCACCGGGGCCAGCCCCAGCGACAGCTCGTCGACGAGCAGGAGCTCGGGCCCGCACATGAGGGCGGAGCCGATGGCCAGCATCTGGCGCTCGCCGCCGGAGAGCAGGCCCGCCTCGCGCGCCCGGACGCGAGCCAGGGCCGGGAAGTACTCGAAGACCGCCTCGGCCATCCGCCGCCGGTCGAAGCCGGCGACCCGCCCTGACGACACCGTCGCCTCGAGGTTCTCGTCCACGGACAGGTTCTCGAACACCTTGCTCCGCTCGGGGACCAGCACGATGCCGAGGCCGGTGACGTGGTGCGGGGGGCGGTTCTCGATGCGCCGGCCCTTGTAGAGGATGCGGCCCTCGGTCACGCGGGCGTCGTCGATGCCGAGGAAGCCCGAGATGGCCCGCAGCGTGGTGGTCTTCCCGGCGCCGTTGGTCCCGAGCAGGGCCACCACGCCGCCCCGGGGAACGCTGAGCGACACGCCCTGCACGGCGGTCACGACCCGGTGATAGGCGACCTCGAGCTGCTCGACGACCAGCAGTGGCTCGCCGCCGTCGCCCGCCGTCATGCGCTCACCGCGCGCGCGTTCGCTGCTGGAACGGCCACAGCAGGAAGTAGTCCTGGACGCGCCGCCAGATCCCGACCAACCCCTGCGGCTCGTAGAGCAGGAAGAGGATCATGACCAGGCCGAAGGCCGCGTAGTTGACGGCGAAGACGGACGTGGCCCACGCCGCCGGCGTCGGCAGCACGGCCATCAGCCACTCGATCAGGTAGGGGAACAGCGTCACGAACACGGCGCCGAGCACGGCCCCCAGCATCGACCCCATGCCCCCGATGATGACCATGGCGACGTACTGGATGGTGAGGAACAGCGAGAAGGCCTCGGCCGAGACGAAGCCCCGGTAGTACGAGAACAGCGCCCCCGCCACCGCCGTCATCGTGGAGCTGATGGTGAAGGCAAGCACCTTGTAGGCCGGCACGTTGATGCCGAGCGCCTCCGCCACCGCCTCCCGTCCCTGGATGGCCCGCCACGCCCGGCCGGTCTTCGCGCGCAGGAGATTGAGGCCGAGCAGCAGCGCGGCCAGCGCGAAGACGAACAGGACGTAGTACCAGGCGCGCGGCGAGGTCAGCGCCACCCCGCCCAGGCTGGGCGGCTCGATCACCACGCCCGTGGAATAGCCGCGCCGGGCCTCGTACTCGTTGCCGAGGTAGATGACGACGAAGTGCAGGGCCAGCGTGGACACGGCCAGGTAGAGACCGCGCAGCCGCAGGCTGGGCAGGCCGAAGATCAGGCCGATCAGCGCCCCGACGACGGCGGCGGCCGGCAGCGTCACCCAGAACGGCGCGTGGGTCTCGCGGACGAGGATGCCGGTGGTGAAGGCGCCGGCGGCCAGGAGCCCGGCGTGGCCCAGCGAGATCTGGCCGGCCACGCCGTTGACGAGCATCAGCGCCACCGAGCCGATGACCGCCAGCAGCACCTGGTTGGCGAGGTCGAGCAGGAAGGGCGCCTCCAGCAGCGGCACCGCCAGCGCCAGGAGCAGGAACACCGCGCACGCGACCCGCTGGGCGCGGGTGTCGAGCAGGACCAGGTCGCGCGCGTAGCTCGTCCGGAAGTAGCCGCTGGCGTGGGGGACGCTCATACGCGGTCGAGCTCCTCCCGGGTGCCGCGCAGCCCCCACGGGCGCACGATCAGCGTGGCCAGCAGCACGAGGAACGGCACCACGTCGGAGAGCAGCGGGTTCACGTAGTGGATGAGCAGTACCTCGGCGGTGGCCACGATGAGCGCGCCGATGAGGGTGCCGAGCAGGCTGTCCAGCCCGCCGACCAGTGCGGCCGGGAACGCCTTGAGGCCGATGACGACCATGCCCTGGTCGAGGGCCGAGTCCGACGCGATGAGCATGCCGACGAGGCCGCCGGTGAAGGTGGCCAGGCTCCACGCCAGCGCGTAGATACCGTGCAGGCCGATGCCGCGCTGGGCGGCCAGCAGCGGGTTCTGCCCGACCGCGCGCATGCGGATGCCCCAGCGCGTGCGGCGCAGGAAGACCCACAGTCCCAGATAGACGGCGGCGGTGACCACCACCAAAGTCAGGCCCACCGCCGAGACCCGGGCCGTGGACCCCAGGGGGATCGCCACGTTGTGCCAGCCGAGCCGGTGCAGGGGATGCTGCTCCTGCGCGCCCCACACCAGGACCATGACGCCGCGCAGGAGGATGCCGAGCGCGATCGTGGTGAGCACGGCCGCCAGCACCATCTCGCCGGTCATGTGTCGCATCAGCAGGACGTACACGAGGCCGCCGAGGACGATGGCCAGCAGCGCGGCGACGGCGATCGCCGTGAGCGGATGGCCGGAGAAGAGCGAGGCCGTCGCGTAGAGCGCGTAGGCGCCCAGCAGCATCAGCTCGCCGTGGGCGAGCGAGACGACGCGTGACACCCGGTAGATCAGCACGTAGCCGCAACAGATCAGCGCATAGATCGACGCCAGCACCACGATGTTGACGACGAGCTGCATCCCGCGTCAGCGCTTCACGGGAATCGCCTGCCAGTCCTGGATCTGGACGATGGCCTGCTTGGCCGGGTCCCAGTGCCAGACGCGGTAGTACTGGGTCGTGCGGAAATGATTGTCGGCCGTCCACTCGAGCGGCCCCCCGCGCAACCCCTTGAGGTCGACCTTGACGCCGTTCATGGCGGCCACCACCTTGGCGGGTGTGGGCGGCCACGGGGTGTTCTTGAGCACGGACTCGGCGACGAGCCCGGCGATGAAACCCTCGGCCAGATAGGTGGCCGGGTACTTGAGGCCGGCCTTCTGGGTGGTGGCCCGGATGTCGGCGTGGATCGGCAGGTTGTCCTGGAAGAAGGCGTTGGTCCCGACCACGTAGAAGTGCTCGTCCTTGAGCCGGACCAGCTCTTCCTCGGCGTTGAGATGGGCCCAGGTGATGTAGCGCCCGGTCCACCCCAGCCGGCGCAGGGCCTCGAAGGTGCGCACCTGCGAGACCCACGGTGACCACGAGTACACCCAGTTGGGATTGGCGTCCTTCAGCCGGGTCGCGAACGGCGTGTAGTCCGGCACCGGTGGTGGGGTGATCTGCGTGTCGACCGCCGTCATGCCGAGCGTCTTGGCCAGTCCCTCGGCATATTCGATCTCGGCGCGGGCGATGGGAATGGCCATCGTGGCGAAGCCGATGCGCACCGGCTCCTTGGCCTGGGCCTTCACGAAGGCCAGCGCGGCCTGGGAGTCGAGGGTGGCGCCGTAGGCCGTCGAGCAGAACTGCAGCGGATCGGCGGGGGGATACGTCTCCTTGGGACACACGGCGCCCGCGTAGTAGAGCGGCACGCCGGCGCGCTTGGATTCGACGACCAGCGGGGCGTACGTGGAGGACGGGCTGCTGCTGATCAGCATCAGCACCCGGTCCTGCGCGATGAGCTTCTTGGCGTTGGCGGCGGCCTTGGACGGCTCCCCGGAGTCGTCCTGCACGATCATCTGCACCGGCTTGCCGTTGACGCCGCCCCTGGCGTTGAGGTTGTCGATGTAGGCCTTCATGGCCTCGAGGACGGGGGCGAAGTTGGCGGCGGCGGGCCCGGTCATGGCGCCGGTGGCGCCGATCACGTAGGCCTCCTGGGCGCCTCCGACTCCGGCCAGACCGAGCACGAGCATCAACGCGAACATCAGCGTCCGCTTCATCGTCGTTCCTCTCTCGTCATGGATTGAGCACGTCACCGACGCCCCGGGCCAGCAGTCGCTCCTCGGCGTCGCTGTACATCGACTCCACGAGATCGCGGAAGCGCGCGTACATCTGGGCGCGCTTCACCTTGCGCGTGGGGGTCACCGGCTCCCCCTCTTCCTCGGGGTCGAGCGCCTTGGGCAGGATGCGGAACGCCTTGACCTGTTCCACCCGGGCCAGCAGCGTGTTGGCGCGATCCACCTCGGTGCCGATCAGCGCCCGCACGCGCGGATGCTCGGCGAGGCTGGTGAAGCCCGTGTAGGCGATGTCCTGGGCGCGCGCCCAGTCGGCGACGGTATCGTAGTCGATCTCGACGAGCGCCGACAGGTACTTGCGGGCGTGGCCGAACACCGCCACCTCGGCGACGTAGGGGCTGGCGCGCAGGGCGTTCTCGATCGTCGCCGGCGCCAGCGTCTTGCCGCCGGCGGTGACGATGAAGTCCCGCGCGCGATCGACGAGGCGCAGCCGCCCGTCCGCCCAGGCGCCGACGTCGCCGGTGCGCAGCCATCCATCGTCGGCTCGGACCTCGCGCGTGGCCGCCGGGTTGCCCCAGTATTCCTCGAACACGTGCTCGCCGCGGATGAGGATCTCGCCCGACTCGGCGAGCTTCAGCTCCCAGCCGGGCGCCACGGTGCCGACATCGCCGGGGCGGGGGAACCGCTCGCGCTGGCCGGTGATGATGGCGCCGGCTTCCTCCGTCTGGCCGTAGATCTCGCACACGTTCACGCCCCAGATCTGCCACAGCGCCATCGTCTCCGGCGGCAGCGGGGCCCCGCCGCTGATGACGAGCGTGAGCGCGTCGAACCCGACCTTGTTGAGCAAGGGACGGAAGGCGGCGGCGCGGGCGAGCGCGTAGGCCACCCGGCCGAGCCCGCCGGCGCGCCCCTCCCAGTGCGCGCGCACGTGGCGGCGACCGACCCGCATCGCGAGGTCGTACACCTGGCGCTTGAGACCGCCGGCGCTCTGCACGGCGACGAGCGCCTGCGAGGCGAACTTCTGCAGATAGCGCGGTACCGTGAACAGCACCGTGGGGCCAACCTCGAAGATGGTCCGCGTCAGGTCCTCGCCGTCCTCGCCGAAGTGCGGGACCAGCCCGGACAGCAGCGGCAGCGTCACCGCGACGTCGCGCCCGAGCACGTGGCAGAGGGGCAGATAGACGACGGTGCGCTGCGGCTCGGCCAGCACCGGGTAGTGCTGGACCATGTTGTAGGCGCCGGCCAGATGCCGGCCGTGGGCCACGACGGCGCCCTTGGGATGCCCGGTCGTGCCCGAGGTGTAGACGATGAAGGCGGGGTCCCGGGGATCGAGCGCGCCGGCGAGCCGCTCCAGCGCCTCGATCGCGTCGCCTCCGTCGGCGGCCGCCATCACCGCGTCCCAGCCGCGGAGCTTGGGATGGTCGTAGGTGAACATCGCCGAGGTGTCGATGACCACGATCCAGCGCAGGGCGGGGAGCCGGTCCGCGAAGGGCAGGATCTTGTCCACGTACTCCTGGTCCTGGGCGACGAAGACGGCGGCGCCGCCGTCGCGCAGCTGGTACTCGACCTCGCTCATCGAGGCCGTCGGATAGACGCCGTAGGTGATGGCCCCGAGCGCCTGCGCGCCCAGATCGGCCACCAGCCACTCCTCGCAGGGATCGCCCATGATGGCGACCCGCTCGCCCTTCACCACCCCGAGCGCGCGCAGGCCGAGCGCGGCGCGGCCGACCAGCGTCGCGTAGTCGTGCCAGGTGCGCTCGCGGTAGATGCCCAGGTGCTTGGAGCGAAAGGCGACGGCCGTGGGCTTCGCCCGAGCGTGGTTGACGAGGAGCTGGAGCGCGTTGGAGCGGGTCAGGTCGGCCGCGTTCATGAGGTCACCGTGTGCGTATCAGGACCCCGCGCCCCAGGCAAGGGAATTGTCCGCGCGCGCGGCCAGACCCCCCTTTCTTCTGCGGCCGGGACCGTCTACGATCGTGCGCGTGTCCGGACCGCTCACGGGTGTTCGGGTCGTCGACTGCACGACGGTGGTGCTGGGGCCATGGGCCGCCCAGCAGCTCGGTGACCTCGGCGCCGACGTCGTGAAGATCGAGCCGCCCGAGGGCGACACCACGCGGCAGCTCGGCCCCATGCGCAACCCCGACATGGGCGCGTTCTACCTGGCCGTCAACCGCAACAAGCGCTCGATCGTGCTCGACCTCAAGCAGGAGTCGGCGCGCGGGGTGCTGCGACGGCTGGCCGAGAACGCCGACGTGCTGCTGCACAACTACCGGCCGCAGCCGGCGCGACGGCTGGGCATGTCGTACGAGATCTTCCGGGCGATCAACCCGGGTATCGTCTACGTGGGGACGTACGGCTTCCGCGCCGCCGGCCCCTACGGCGACAAGCCGGCCTACGACGACATCATCCAGGCCGCCTCCGGTCTCACCTCGCTGCAGGCCTCGATCGTCGGCGAGCCCAAGTACGTGCCGACCATCGTGGCCGACAAGACCAGCTCGATGACCGTGCTGGTCGCCGTGCTGGCCGCGCTCTACCACAAGGCGCGCACCGGCGAGGGGCAGGAGGTGGAGGTGCCCATGCTGGAGAGCATGGCCGCCTGGGTCATGGTCGAGCACCTCTACGGCGAGACGTTCGTGCCGCCGATCGACTCAGTCGGCTACAAGCGCGTGCTCAACCGCTACCGCCGTCCGTTCAAGACGAAGGACGGCTACCTGGCGATCCTGCCGTACACCGACCAGAACTGGCGCGACTTCTTCACGATCGCCGGCCGCCCCGACCTGCTCGAGGATCCGCGCTTCAAGACCCTCGGCACGCGGCTGAAGCACATCGAGTTCCTCTACGAGGAGCTGGGCAAGATCGCCACCACGCGCACGAACGCCGAGTGGCTGGGCGAGCTGGACCGCCGCAACATCCCCGGCATGATCGTCAACTCGCTGGAGTCGCTGCTCCGCGATCCGCACCTGGAGGCCACCGGCTTCTGGCAGATCATGGAGCATCCGACCGAGGGCACGCTGCGCCTGCCGGGCATCCCGGCGGCCTACAGCAAGACGCCGGCGTCGATCCGGCGACTGCCGCCACGGCTCGGCGAGCACAGCGTCGAGATCCTGCGCGAAGCTGGCCTCGGCGCGCCTGAGATCGACGCGCTCCTCGCCTCCGGCGCCACGCGCGGCGCTCGCTAGCCCGTCGCCCGCGCGGCGGCGGCGCGGGGCGCAGGCGGCGGGGCGACCGGGTCCCCTTCGGTTCCGCGTGAGACCACCCGGAGTCGCGAAGGGGTGGTCGGAGCCTGTCCTACGCGGGGCCTTACACGATCGAAGCCAACGGAACCTCAGGAGACCCGGTCGCCCCGCCGCCTGCGCCCCGCGCCGGCGTCGCGTGTGAGCGGACCGCCACCAATCTTCTGCTCGCCCTGAGCGGCTACGGGGATTCGAGGCGGCGGATGATTGCCGATGCTAGCGCTTCGGCGGCGGCGGGGGCGAGGTCGAAGAACAGGCCGGGCTCGTTGACTTCGACTTCCATGACCTGGAAACCGGTGGGGGTTTCGACGCCGTCGATGCGGGCGTAGAGCGGGGCGAGGGGCAGGGCGGCGATGGCCCGGCGGGCGGCGGCCATCACGGCGGGTGGCGCGGGCCGGGCCTCGACGGAGCCGCCCAGATAGTGCTGGACGCGAAAGTCGCCGGCGCCGGGGCGCTTGAGCACAGCGTGCGTGGCGGCACCGTCGATGAAGACGACCGACCACTCGCCGTGGGTGCAGATCTCCTCGACGAACGGCTGGACGAGCACCGGGGTGCGGATCTCGCCCGCGGTCAGGGCCGCCACGACGCGGGCAACGTCGCCATCCGCCACGCGGGCGGTGTGGTGAGCGGAGGCGGAGACGAGGGGCTTGACGACGGCGTCGTGCCACCCGCGCTCGGCCAGGATCTCGCCGAGCCGCGCCGGCTCGCCGTCGAGGACGACGCTGGGCACGGTGGGCACTCCGGCCGCGGCCAGCTCGAGCAGGTAGCGCTTGCTCAGGTTCCAGCGCACCAGCGCCGGCTGATTCCACACCCGCCCCCCCGCCGCCTCCACCCCATCGAGCCAACCGACGAACGCACCGACGGCATGGTGATAGTCCCAGTTCGACCGCAGCACCACCGCGTCGAATCTGTCGAAGTCCTGCACGGGCCCGTTCCACGGACGGGCCTCGACAGCGACGCCATGCCGTCCAAGCGCATCAACCACCAGCGCATCGCTCTCCGCGATCCCCGCCCACATCACGCACGTCACGAACGCCACCCGCGCCATTCGCCTAGTGCCTGGGCCCGTGGCGGTGTCCGCTGGCTCGTCGCGGTGGGTGGGGCGCGCACTCGGTGGGGTCCGGGAACCCGTTCCCGTCCCGCTGGACCGTGCGCCCCCCAGCCGGATGGAGCCCAGCCGCGGCGGTCCCGAGGCGGTCTTCAGCCGCGTGGTTCCCGGGACCCCACCGAGTGCGCGCCCCGCCCACCGCGACGAGACGGTGGACCAACCACCACGCGCGAGACACTAGCGAGCGCGAGCCTCGGCGATGTCGCGCGCGTGGCCGAGAACGTGGGCGACGGCGACCTGGTAGAAGACCGAGGCCAGCGGACCGACGACGCCACCGGCGGAGCGGATGCGGCGGGCGAACAGCGCCTCGTCGGCGGCCTCGACCGCGCGGATGGTCGCGGCGCGGTTCCGCTCGAACTCCGCCAGCAGCTCGATGACCGACATGTGCGCGCGCTTGGCCACCTGGCGCTCGTTGTAGGCGTCGTTGCCGCCGCGCATCGTGCGGGTGGGGAGATCGTCGGTTGTCGGGGTGACGGGCGTGGCCTCGGCGGCGTCGCGAGCGATGTCGAGCAGGCGGGGATAGGTCCACTCGATCGAGGCGACGTGGGCGAGGATCTGGCGACCGTTCCAGCCGCTCTCGTAGCGACCGTCTTCCAGCCGCTCGGGCGGGACCGCGCGGACGATCTGCAGCACCTCGTCCCGGCTGGCCCGCAGTGCCTCCAGCAGCTCGCTCTTGGACGGCGTGTGTCCGGTGCTCATCGCGCGCCCGCCGGCGCCGCCCGGCGCAGGACGTCGAGGTAGCCGCGCGCCGTCTCCATGCGATCGCCGTGACCCTTGGCAAGCAGCAGGGCGTGAGCCGCCGGCAGCCGCCAGCACGGCACGAAGACGAGCAGGTGGTGCTCGAGGTGGTGGTTCACCCAGTACGGCGCCAGCAGCCCCCGCGCGAGCGGGCCGGCCGCCGTGCTCCGCGCGTTGCGGAGCGGATCGTCGTCGTCGGGCACGAGCCCGTGCTCGCTCAGGTTGCGCAGGCGCGTGGCGAGCTGGTACCAGGTGGCGAGCGGCAGCAGCCACAGCAGCACGTAGAGATGCCACTGCCCGAGCGCCGCCAGCGCGCCGAGCAGGATCGCGTTGACGAGCAGGGCCTGTCGTCGTGCGCGCCCGAGCGCGACCGGGCGCCCGGCCAGAACGCGCGCCGTCGCCGTCCAGCCGCCGAGGTCGCGCGCGAACGAGGCCCACAGGGCCCGGCGTGCCACCGGCGCGGATGGCGCCAGTGCCAGATCGGGGTCCTCGGACCGCCGCGCGTGGCGGTGGTGCAGGTGATGGGCACGGCGATAGGCGGGCAGGTCGCTCCATAGCGGCGCCGCGCACAGCCACGTTCCGACCAGGTTGTTGGCGCGCTGGCCGGGGAACAGCAACCAGTGCGAGGTCTCGTGCATGAGCACGGCCAGGCCGAGCTGACGGCCGCCGATCACGACGACCGCGACGGCCAGCGTGAGGATCGACGGCCACGTGGCGAAGAGCAGCATCGCACCGGCGATGACGGCCCAGGCGTGCAGGACGAGGCTGGCGCCCCGCCACGCGGAGACCGTGCGCAGGTGGCGGAGCTCGGGCAGCGTGAGCAACTCGCCGGCGGTCACGACGCCATCATACGACAGCCGCTCGGCGGGGCGCGGCGTTGACAATCGACGCGGCCGCGCCTATGAACAGGGACGTGCCTACCGACCCGATCGAGGTAGATCTGCAGCGTGACGACCGCGTGGCCACCATCACCCTCGACCGGCCCGGCGACCAGAATCGCCTCACGCTCGGGGTGCTGCTGGCCCTGCAGCGCATCGTCGACGAGCTGGCGGGCGACGGCCGTGTGCAGGCCGTGGTCATCACCGGCCGCGGCTCCGAGTTCTTCTCCATGGGTATCCTCAGCCCGACGGTCCGGGCCTCCTACACTAAGGATCAGGTCCTCGAGCTGGTCCGGACCGCCAACCGGCTCTACGACGCCTTCGAGACGCTGCCGCAGATCGTGATCGCCGCGCTCAACGGCGCCGCTCGCGCCGGCGCCGCCGAGCTCTCGCTCGCCTGCGACATTCGCCTGGCCGCTGCGCACGCGACGTGGGCGCTTCCCGAGGCGCTGTGGGGCGGCTTCCCCGGCGCCGGGGGACCGGTGCGCCTGCCCGCGCTGGTCGGGCGGGCGCGCGCGCTGGAGCTGATCTGCACGGGGCGCGAGCTGGACGCCGCCGAGCTGGAGCGCCTGGGGCTGGTGCTGGCCGTGTATCCGGCCGAGCGACTGCTGCCCGAGGCTCAGGCGCTGGCCGCGCGCATCGCCGCCAGCGGACCGCTGGCCACGCGGGGCGCCAAGCGCGTCGTGAGCACGCGCCTGTTCGGCGGCTTCGGCGAGGCCCGCGCGCTGTCGGACACGCTGCGGCACGCCTTCGAGTGGAGCCACGACGTCGACGAGGGCGCGGCCGCGCACCGCGAGGGACGGCCGCCGCGGTTCACCGGCCGCTGAGCGCCATGACGCCCCGCGCCCGCACGCTCGGCGCCCTGCTCGACGAGCTCGCCACCGCCCAGCCCGGTGCCGAGGCGATCGTCTACCGCGGCGAGCGGCTCACGTATGCCGGCTGGCGTGCACAGGTCGACGCGGTGGCCCGGGCCTTCCTGGCCCTCGGCGTCGAGCGGGGCGATCGCGTCGCGCTGCTGCTGCCCAATCGCCCCGAGTGGCTGGTGACCTCGTTCGCGGCCGCCACGCTGGGTGCCGTCACCGTGGCCATCAGCACGTTCTCGGCGCCGCCCGAGATCGCGTGGACGCTCGAGCACGCGCGGCCCCGCGTGATCGTCACCATGGAGGCCTTTCGCGGCCGGACGTACCTGGACGCCGTGCGAGGCCTGGTCCCCGAGCTGGCCGCGGCCGCGCCCGGCGCCCTGCGTAGCGCGCGGCTGCCCGAGCTGCGTGCGGTCGTCTCGATCGACCCGAGGCCGACCGACGGCGTGGAGAGCTGGGCCGGGC
The DNA here is from genome assembly GCA_963734175.1 of uncultured Candidatus Rokubacteria bacterium. GTDB lineage: Bacteria > Methylomirabilota > Methylomirabilia > Rokubacteriales > CSP1-6 > AR5. The sequence goes on along the minus strand of CAVTGC010000006.1, from coordinate 255,841 downwards.
TGCTCGCGCGCGGGGCCGGCGTGCGAGCCCCGGCGGTGGCGGCCGCGGCGGCGCGCGTGGAGCCGGGTGATCCGTGCTTCATCCTCTACACCTCGGGCTCGACGGCGACGCCCAAGGGCGTCGTCCTCGCTCACGGCGGCGTCATCGCCAACGGCTTCGACATCGGCGAGCGCCAGCACCTGGGGCCGGCCGATCGCCTGTGGCTGGCGGTGCCGCTGTTCTGGTCGTTCGGCTCTGCCAACGCGCTGCCGGCCATCCTCACCCACGGCGGCACGCTGGTGCTGCAGGACGCCTTCGAGCCGGGCGAGGCGCTGGCCCTGCTCGACGGCGAGCGCTGCAGCGTCTACTACGGCATGGCGAACATGGCCCGCGCGATGCTCGAGCATCCCGACCGGCCGCGGCGCGCGCTGGCGGCCATGCGCACGGGCCTCACCATCGGCCTTCCGGAGGACGTCCAGATGACGATCGACGCGGTCAACGCGCGCGAGCTCTGCAACGTGTACGGCGCGACCGAGACCTACGGCAACTGCGCGGTCACCGACGCGCACGACCCGCTCGAGCTGCGCCTCACCACGCAGGGCCGTCCGCTGCCGGGCATGGAGATCCGCGTGGTGGACCCGGCCACCGGCCGGCCGCTGCCGCCGGGCGAGGTGGGCGAGTTCCGCGTGCGGGGTCACCTGACCGCCGGCTACTATCGCGACCCCGAGCAGACGCGGCTGGCGTTCGACGGCGACGGCTTCTTCGTGACCGGCGACCTCGGGCTGGTCGGTGACGACGGCCGCCTGCGCTTCCGCGGCCGGCTCAAGGAACTCATCAAGACGTCGGGCGCCAACGTGGCGCCGCTGGAGGTGGAGGCCATCTTGCTGACGCATCCCGCCGTGAAGCAGGCGTACGTGGTCGGCGTTCCCGATCGTGACCGGGGCGAGGTGGGCGTGGCCGCCGTCGAGCTGCACGCGGGTGGCACGGCCACGGCGGAGGCGCTGACCGCGTTCTGCCGCGAGCGGCTGGCCAGCTACAAGGTGCCGGCCCGCATCGTCTTCCGCACCGCCGAGCAGTTCCCCCGCACGGCGACCGGCAAGGTGCAGAAGCCGCGGCTGCGCGAGGAGCTGGCCTGATGCGCGCGGTGATGTGTCGCGCGTGGGGCGAGGTCGGCGACCTGAAGGTCGAGAACGTCCCGGCGCCGACGCCGGGGCCGGGCGAGGTGCTCATCGAGGTGCGGGCGACGTCGGTCAACTACGCCGACGCGCTGCTGGTGGCCGGACGTTACCAGACGAAGCCACCGCTGCCGTTCAGCCCGGGGCTGGAGACGGCCGGCGTGGTGGCCGGCGTGCGGCGCCGGCGTGACGCGCTTCGCGCCGGGCGACCGGGTGATGGCCGTGCTGCCCTACGGCGGGCTGGCCGAGTTCGCGATCGCGCCCGAGGCCGAGACGTTCGCGATCCCGGCCGGCATGGGCTTCGACGAGGCGGGCGCCTTCCCGATTGCGTACATCTCGAGCCACGTGGCGATCCGCTGGCAAGGGCGGCTGGAGGCGGGGGAGACGCTGCTGGTGCTGGGCGCGGCCGGCGGCGTGGGCCTGACCGCGGTCGAGATCGGCAAGGCGATGGGCGCGCGTGTCATCGCCGGGGCCAGCACGGCCGAGAAGCTGGCCGTGGCCCGCGAGCGCGGCGCCGACGACCTGATCGACTACGCGACCGAGAAGCTGACCGAGCGGGTGATGGCGCTGACCAGCGGCAAGGGGGCGGACGTGTGCTTCGATCCGGTCGGCGGCGATCTCTTCGACGCCGCGCTGTCGTCGCTCGGCTGGGGCGGGCGCATTCTGTTGGTGGGGTTCGTCGGTGGCGTGCCGCAGATCCCGGCCAACCGGTTGCTGGTCAAGCATCGCGCCGCGCTGGGCTCGTCGCTCCGCTACTTCCGCTGGCACGCGCCCGACAAGCTGCGCCAGTCGGTCGAGGAGCTGATGCGCTGGTACGCCGAGGGCAAGCTGCGGCCGCTGGTGTCCCACCGGCTGCCGCTCTCGCGCACGGTCGAGGCGATCCGGCTGCTGACCGACCGCAAGGCCCACGGCAAGGTCGTCGTCGTCCCGGAGGGATGAGAGAGCCATGGAGATCCGGGTCGAGCCCCACGGTGCCCACGTGGTCGTCGTCACGATCGACAACCAGCCCCGCCGCAACGCCATGACCCGCGCCATGCTCGCCGACCTCGCGCGCCTGTGGGACGAGCTCGAGCGCGGCCCCTGCCGGTGCATCGTCCTCACCGGCGCCGGCGAGCGGGCGTTCACCGCCGGTGCCGACATCAGCGGCGACCTCTCGGCCTCGGCGGAGACCGCGAAGGTCGTCAGCCACGCGCTGCTCAAGCAGGACACGTACACCAAGCCCATCGTGGCCGCCGTCAACGGCGACTGTGCCGGCGGCGGCCTCGAGCTCCTGCTCTGCACCGACGTCCGGGCGGCGGCGCCGCACGCCCGCTTCGGGCTCCCCGAGGTGAAGTGGTCGATCTACCCGTTCGGCGGCGCCACCATCAAGCTCGTCCAGCAGATCGGCCACGTCCACGCCATGGAGCTGCTGCTGACGGCCGCGCTGATCGATGCTGCCGAGGCGGCCCGCATCGGGCTCGTCAACCGCGTGCTGCCCGCCGCCGAGCTCATGCCGTGGGCGCTGGCGACCGCCGAGCAGATCGCCGCCAACAGCCCGAGCGCCGTGCAGGCGGTGAAGCGGCAGGTCAGCGCGACGATCGCCGAGCATGCGCGCTCGCGCGAGGCCCTGGAGCAGGAGCTGGGCGACCGCGTGCGGTCGAGCGCGCACTTCCGCGAGGGCGTGACCGCGTTCCGCGAGAAGCGCCGCCCGGATTATCAATAGTGGGGGCCCCGAAATGGCCCCCACACCCCCCGGTGCTCGGCCGCGCTCCGGCAAGGCCGGGGCGCTGCTCGACACGGTTCAACTGAGGAGGATGCGATGAGCGAGCAGGCGGAGCGGGCGGAGGCGCTGATCGCGCGCATGAAGCAGGCGCGCGGGTACATCTATCCGGAGTGGGAGTTCGCGGCGCGGCAGGATCCGGACTTCGTGGAGACCTACAACCGCATCTACGAGCAGGGGCTGGGCGAGGGCCGGCACGTCTCCGCCAAGGTGCGGGAGTTCGTGGCCATCGCGCTGCTGGCGTTTCGCGGTGGCGAGACGGGCGGGCTCGTCGCTCACATGCGCCGCGCGATCCGGCTGGGGGCGACGCGCGAGGAGATCTTCGAGGTGCTCGAGACGTGCATGATCCCCGGGGGCGCGCCGACCTTCCACCGTGGGCTGAGCGCGCTCCTCGAGCTCGACGCCGACCCCCGGTAGGGCTAGGCGGACGGGCCCGCGTCGGCGGGGCGCGGTCGCTGGGTCCGCCAGCCGTACGCGAGCAGGCCGGCCGCCAGGCAGGCGAGCGCACCGTCGAACACGTAGGCGCCGCCCAGACTCACGGACGCCAGCGCGCCCATCGCCAGCGGGCTGGCGGCGGTGCCCACCTGCACACCGAGCGCGAGCCAGCCGAACGCGGCACCGCGGTGCTCGGCGGGAACGAGCTCGGCTCCCAGGGCATAGGCCAGCGTGATGGCGCCGCCCAGACAGAGGGCGACCAGCGTGCGCAGCACGAGCAGGCTCGGCCAGCTGTGGGCCAGCGCCATGGCGGCGCACAGGGGGCCACCGGCCAGCAGCCCGAGCATCAGCAGCCGCGTCGACGGCACCCCCTGGGCCAGGCGCGCCACGACGTTCGACGAGGCGGTGGCGGCCACGGCGGCTACCGAGATGATCGTGCCCGAGATGGCGGCGATGGCCTCGACGCCCGGCATGTGGGCCACGTGAAGCGGAATGAGCAGCGCGAGGCCGCGGTCGAGGAACTGCCCGACCAGCAGCATCGTCATCACCAGCAGGAAGTTGGGATAGGCGAGGGCCTGACGCATCGGCAGCCGGGGGGCCGCCGCCCGGGCCACGCCCCCGCCCGCCGGCGCCACCTCCTGGAAGAGCACGATGAGGGCGACCAGCGCGATCGCGCACATGCCCGCCGTCACGAAGAACGCGTAGCGAATGCCGAAGTGCGAGGCGACGTAGCCGCCGGCCGCCGGACCGACCGCCACGCTCATCAGCTGCGCGGACTGCACGATGCTGATCGCGTACGGGACCTTGTCGCGCGGCGCCGCCACGCTGGCCAGGGCCATCGCCATGGGCGTGAAGCCGGCGAACAGCCCCTGGACGACCCGGGCCACGAAGAGCTGCTCGACCGACTTCACCAGCCCCATGATCGCGATGATCACGACGAAGCCGGCCAGCGAGCGGATGAGCATCAGCTTGCGGCCGAAGCGATCGGCCAGCCGGCCGAAGAACGGACCGAGGATTCCCGAGACGGCCGGGGTGGCGGCGGCGATCAGCCCCGACCAGAGCGCGATGCCGCCGGGATCGGTGACGCCCAGCTCGCGCACGTACAGCGGCATGAACGGTGACGAGAACTGAAATCCGACGAAGGCGACGAAGACGCTGAGCGCCAGTGCCCAGACGTTGCGGCGCCAGGGCTCCTGGATCAGAGCCCGCGCCAGTAGCGACGTCCGTCCAGCCGCACGATCCGGCCGAACCCCGGCGACTCGAAGTGGCCGGCCGCGACCAGGATCTGCTCGCGCTCCAGCCGATCCAGCAGCGCCTTGCGTGTCTGCCGCGTCAGCTCGGGGTCCATGTCGGCCCGCGAGACCCAGTCCGGCTCTTCCACCTGGGCGGGGCTGTGGGCGGCGTCACCGAGCACGAGCGCGCGCTGGCCCTGCGAGGTGATCAGGATGCTGACGTGGCCCGGTGTGTGGCCGGGCGTGGGCACCGCGGTCAGCTCGCGGGTGATGCTGTGCTCGCCGTCCATGAACTCGATCAGCCCCAGCTCCTCGAGCGGCCACACGCAGGTGGGCGCGTTGGGATAGCGCTGGGGCTGAACGTCCGGCAGGTGGGAGGTGTCCCAGTCCTTGCGGCTCATCCAGTAGCGCGCGTTGGGGAAGGTCGGCACGTAGCGCTGGCCCTCCCGCAGCACGTTCCAGCCCACGTGGTCGCGATGCAGGTGAGTCATCACGACCATGTCGACCTCGTCCGGGCGCACACCGCTGGCCGCGAAGCTGCGCATCAGCTCGCCCCAGGGAACATCCGGCGTGTCGGCTGGCCGCGGTCCCAGGCCGGTGTCCACCAGGATCGTGCGCCCCGAGGCGCGGATCAGGTAGGAGCCGAGGTTGAAGCGGACCTTGTGCTCCTGGGTGAGATAGGACTCGTACTGCGTCCACTCCTCGCCGGGGATGGTCGGGAAGAAGTTGCAGAGATCGAATTCTAGAATTCCGTCGGACAGCTGCATGATCTCGACGTCGCCCACCCGAACCGTGTTCGGCATGTCAGTCTCCTTGTCGAGGGCCTCGGCGCGTTCAGGTGGCGGAATCGAGACGAGCGGGACTATAGCATCCGCCCGCCGACTGATCTACGCTCTCGGTGCCGAAAGGAGAGCGTCCATGGCATCGAAGAAGGGTACCGCGCTGCTGATGGTCTGGGCCGACGTCCCCGCCGACAAGGAAGCGGAGTTCAACCGCTGGTACAACGACGAGCACCTGGCCGAGCGCCTGGCCGTGCCGGGCTTCCTCGACGGCGCCCGCTACGAGGCCGTCAAGGGTGGCCCCAAGCACCTGGCCGTGTACGAGCTGGAGGGCGCGGCGGTGCTGGAGAGCCCTGCGTACAAGAAGGTCTCGGCCAACCCCACGCCGTGGACGCAGCGCTCCGGCCCCCAGGCCATCGCCACGACGTTCATCCGCAACGTCTACACCATGATCCACCCCCGCACGCTGTCGGCGGCGGCCGCCGCCCGGGGCATGGCTCCCGCGCTGCAGCTGGGCCGGATGGACGTGCCCCGCGAGGTCGATGCCGAGTTCAACGAGTGGTACAACACCATCTACGTCCCCAACTACGAGAAGGTGCCGGGCGTGATCAGCGGCCGCCGCTACCGCGCGACCGACGGCACGCCGACCTACCTGACGTTCTACGAGTTCGAGCACCCCGCGGTCTCCGAGGGCGAGGCGTGGGTGGCCCAGCGCGACGCGGTGCCGGCCTCCAAGCGCATGCGCACGCTCATGCGTCACGCGCCGGGCTCGCCCGGCGTGTACGTCAAGACCGTGCAGGGCTGAGACGGTGCGCGCCGCTGTCATGCGGGACCGGAAGCTGGTCGTCGCCGACGTCCCGGCCCCGGAGCCGGGCGCCGGCGAGGTCCTGGTCCGCACCCTGGCGTGCGGGATCTGCGGCTCGGACCTGCACGCGCTGAGGTTCGCCGACCAGTTCGTGGCCACTGCGCGCCGCGTCGGCAACCCGCTCGTCATGGACCTGGCTCGCGACGTGGTCATGGGTCACGAGTTCTGCGCGGAGATCGTGGACCACGGGCCCGCGACCACCCGGGCGCTGAAGGTCGGCACCCGCGTGTGCTCGCGGCCCACGCTGCTGCGGGCGACGGGTCCGCAGAGCATCGGCTATTCCAACGACAACCCCGGCGGCTACGGCGAGTACATGCGCCTGAGCGAGGCGCTGCTGCTCCCGGTGCCCAACGGGCTGTCGACCGAGCACGCGGCGCTGACCGAGCCGATGGCGGTCGGCGTGCACGCGGTGGCCAAGGCGCGGCTGGAGCCCGACGACGCGCCGCTGGTCATCGGCTGCGGACCGGTCGGGCTGGCGGTGATCGCCGCGCTTCGTCTGGCCGGGGTGCGGCCGATCGTGGCCGCCGACTTCTCGCAGCGCCGCCGCGACCTGGCGGTGGCGCTGGGCGCCGACGTGGTTGTCGATCCGGCCGCGATCACACCGTGGCAGAGCTGGCGCGAGGCCGCCGTCTATCGCGACGCCAGCCGGGCGCCGGTGCTGCCACCGTGGCTGCCGGGACCAGCGGTGCGGCCGGCCGTGGTCTTCGAGTGCGTCGGGGTGCCCGGCGTGCTCGACCAGGTGATGGTCGCCGCTCCCCGCGGCACCCGCATCGTCGTGGTCGGCGTCTGCATGGAGCCGGACACGATCCACCCGCTGATCGGCATCGGCAAGGAGCTGAATCTGCAGTTCGTGCTCGGCTACACGCCCGAGGAGTTCGCGGCCACGCTGGGGCACATCGCCGAGGGGGCGATTCCGGCGGCGCCGCTGATCACCGGCACCGTCGGAATCGACGGTGTCGCCGGTGCGTTCGAGGCCCTCGGCTCACCGGAGCGCCACGCCAAGATCCTGGTCAAGCCCTGACGTCCGGTCCGAGACGGAGCGCCCGGGGACGCCGGGCGCTCCGTGATGCTGCCATCAGACCGCCCGGTACACCTCGGTCTCGAACTTCGTGAACAGGTCGACGGCCGTGTGGTCGTAGAACGGCAGCAGCTGCGACAGGAACACGCCGCACACCTGCTTCGTGCGGTCGATCCAGAAGTACGTGTTGGCCAGGCCGGCCCAGGCCAGGCTGCCGGCCGAGCGGCCCGTCGGCGCCTTCTGCGTGTTGATCAGGAAGCTCAGCCCCCACTTCTTCGACATGCCGGGGAACAGCTCGACGTCGTTCGACAGCCCCGGGGCGGCGGTCTTCATGGCGCCGATCTCGAGCGGGCCGATGTGGTTCTGGGCCATGAGATCCACGGTGTCGCGGCGCAGCACGTGGGCGCCGTTGTGGGTGCCGCCCCGCATGATCATCTGGGCGAAGGCCAGGTAGTCGGCGGCGGTGCCGTAGAGTCCCCCGCCGCCCATGAGGAACTCGGGGTCCTCGGGTAGCGCGAACTCGATCGGCGCCAGCGCGCCCTTGTCGTCGCGCTGGTGCACCGCGGACAGCCGGGCTCGCTGCGAGGGACCGAGCTTGAAGGCGGTGTCCTTCATGCCGAGTGGCCCGAGGATGTTCTCCTGGAAGTAGCGGTCGAGCTTCTGGCCCGAGGCCGCCTCGACCATCTTGCCGGCCCAGTCGATGTTGATGCCGTACTCCCAGCGGTCGCCCGGATCGAACAGCAGCGGGGTGGTGAGCGCGGCGTTGGTGCACGTCGTGATACCCGGCGTGGCGGTGACCTGCTGGTACTCCGCGATCTCTGGCCGCCAGATCTCGTAGCCGAATCCGGCCGTGTGGGTGAGCAGGTGCTTGAGCGTGATCGCGCGCTTGGGCGCGCGCAGCCGGGGCTGGCCGGCGCCGTCGAAGCCCTCGAGCACCCGCGCCCTGGCCAGCTCCGGCACCACGTCGGTGGCCGGCCGGTCGAGGGCGAGCTTGCCGCGCTCGACGAGCTGCATGGCGGCCGTGGCCGTGATCGCCTTGGTCATGGAGGCGATCCATACCACGGTGTCGAGCGTCATCGGCGTGCTCGCGCCGATCTCCCGCATGCCGAAGGCGCCCTCGTACAGGGTGCCCTTGTCGGTGACGGCGGCCGCCACGATACCGGGCATCGTCTTCGACTCGACCGCCTGACTGAAGAGCGTGTCGATGTTCGTGAGCGTGGCCATGGCAGTCCTCCTCCGGGGCGATTCTACGCCCGGGCGTTGCGGATCGCCTGCCACACGCGGTCAGGGGTGGCGGGCATGTCGAGGTGCTCGACGCCCAGCTCGGCCAGCGCGTCGACGATGGCGTTGGTGACGGCGGCCAGCGCCGGTGTCGTCCCGCCCTCGCCGCCGCCGCGGAGGCCGAGCGGGTTGGAGGTGGACGGCACCTCGCTGATCTCCGTCGTGAACGAGGGCAGAGCGTCGGCACGGGGGAGGGCGTAGTCCATGAACGACGCCGAGGTGAGCTGGCCGTCGGCATCGTAGTGGCACAGCTCCCACAGCGCCTGGCCGACGCCGGCCGCGATGCCCCCGTGGGTCTGGCCGTGCAGGATGAGCGGATTCACCGCGCGCCCGACGTCGTCCACCGTGGTGTGGCGCATTAGCTCGACCAGCCCGGTTTCCGGATCGACCTCGACCTCGCACACCGCGCAGCCGTACGGGTACGACGGCACCGGCATCGTCTCGTCGCCGACACCGGTCAGCGGGCCGCGGAGCGTCTCCGGCGCATCGGAGCGGGCGGCCGCCGCCGCCACTTCGAAGAGATCGACGGCGCGGTCGGTGCCGCGGACGGTGAAGCGCCGCTCGGCGAAGACGATGTCGGCCGCCGCCGCTTCCAGGAGCCAGGCGGCGAGCTGCGTGCCGCGGGCGACGATCTGGTCCGACGCCTTGGCCATCACCACGGCGCCCAGCCGCATGGAGCGGCCGGAGTGCGAGCCGCCGCCGAACGGCATGAGGTCGGTGTCGCCGGTGACGAGCCGGATCTGGGCCAGCGGCACCCCGAGCCACTCGGCCACGAGCTGGGGGAAGCTCGTCTCGTGCCCCTGGCCGGCCGACAGTGTGCCCAGCACGACATCCACACGCCCCTCGGGCCGGACGGTGATCTCCGTCCGCTCCCGCGGCATGCCGGTGTTCAGCTCGATGTAGTTCGCGATGCCGATGCCGCGGTAGCGTCCTCGTCGTCGCGCCTCCGCCCGGCGCGCCTCGAACCCCGCCCAGTCGGCCAGCACGACGACCCGGTCCTGCGCGTCGGCGTAGTCGCCGCTGTCGTAGACCAGGCCGAGCGCATTGCGATACGGCATGGCCGCGGCCGGCACCAGGTTGCGGCGGCGAAGCTGGACGCGGTCGAAGCCGTGACGGCGGGCGGCCAGATCGATCAGCCGCTCGATGACGTACATCACCTCGGGCCGGCCGGCCGCGCGATAGGGCGTGGTCGGCGCGGTGTTCGTGAGCACGGCGCGGCCGCGGACGGACGCCACGGGGACGTCGTAGACGCTCGGCAGCACCGCCACGCCCTTGGCGAGCGGGATGAACGACACGGCGTGGGCGCCGAGATTGCTGGTGTTGACGGCGCGCAGCGCGAGGAAGCGGCCGTCGGCGTCGAGCGCCAGCTCGGCGTCGGCGACGAGATCGCGGCTCTGGTAGTCGGTGAGCATCGACTCCCGCCGGTCGCCGGTCCACTTCACGGGCCGGCCGAGCCGCCGGGCGGCCCACGCCACCAGCGCGTATTCCGGGTAGCAGCTGTTGCGGGTGCCGTAGTTGCCGCCGACGTCACGGGCGATCACGCGCACGGCGGTCGCCGGCACGCCGAGGGTGGCGGCCACGTCGGCCTGGATGCGCCAGGAGCCGCCCGAGCCGGTGTAGACGGTGTAGCGTCCACTGGCGGCGTCGAAGTCGCCGACCGCCGTGCGCGGCTCCAGCGGCACGCCGGTGACGCGATTCACCCGCGTCTGCAAGCGGACCACGTGGGCCGCCCGCGCGAAGGCGGCATCGGTGGCGGCGGCATCGCCGGCCTCGGAGTCGACGCAGAGGTTCGACGGGCAGGCGTCCCACACCACGGCGGCGTTCACCGCTGTGGCCGCGGCTGCGGTGACGGCGGCCGGCCGCGGCTGCCAGTCGACCACGACGCGCTCGGCGCCGTCGCGGGCGGCGTCGGCGGTCTCCGCCACCACCAGCGCCACCGGTTCGCCCACGAAGCGCGCCCGGTCCTGGGGGAGGGGCGCGTGAGGGGAGACGAAGAACGGCGAGCCGTCGCGGCTCTTGAGCGGGACCTCGTGCGGGTTGGTCGGCACCGGCCGGTGGGGGATCGCGCCCAGGCCATCGGCGGCGGCGTCGGCGCCGGTGAAGACCGCCAGCACCCCCGGCGTCTTCATCGCGTCGGCGATGTCGATCCGGGCGATGACCGCGTGCGCGTGGGGCGAGCGGACCAGGCAGGCCTGGGCCTGGCCCGGCAACGAGACGTCCCCGGTGTAGCAGCCCCGGCCGGTGACGAGGCGCTCGTCCTCCGTGCGGCGAACCGGCCGGCCGATCCCCTCGGGGGCGATGCGGGTGCGCGACTGGACGAACGACATGCGCTACTCGGCGAACTGGGCCGCCCGCCACTTCAGCGCAGCGCCCAGCCCCTCCTTCTCCCGGATCTCGTCGAACTTCATCCCGACCTCCGTGCGGCCGGCGTACAGCGGCGCCAGCACGTCGAGGCCGGCCCGGATGGCGTTGCGGAAGCCGGCGGCGTCGGCCCCGCGGCTGATCGCGAGCTTGGTGGCCATCAGCGCCTCCGGCGAGATCAGCGCCATGCGCCGCGCGAACTTCAGCGTGGCGGCGGCCAGCTCCGCGCGCGGCACCACGCGGTTGACCATGCCCCAGGCGAGCGCGGTGGCGGCGTCGATCGGATCGCCCAGGTAGAGCAGCTCGCGGGCGCGCTTGAGCCCGACGATGAACGGCATGATCAGCGCGGGGCCGACGTTGGAGAAGCGGATCTCCGGCTCGCCGAAGAGGGCGTCGTCGGCGGCGATGGTGACGTCACACATCATCACCATCTCGCAGCCGCCACCCAGGCAGTGGCCCTGCACGGAAGCGATCACCGGCTTGCGCATGTCCCACGGCGTCATCTCGAGGCGCACGTCGTCGGTGAGCGACTCGTGCCAGGCCAGCGCGTTGCCCCGACGGGCGGCCCGGGCCGGGTTGGGGCTGATGTCGTAGCCGGCCGAGAAGCTGCGCCCCTCGGCGCGCACCACGACCACGCTGGTGGCCGGGTCACGGTCGGCGTCGTGGAAGCGCTCGATCAGCAGCGCCTTCAGCTCGGGCGTGATGGCGTTGAGCTTGTCCGGGCGGTTGAGCGTCACGATGCCGACCTTGCCGTCGGCGGCATAGGTCACGAGCGGACTGGTCATGGCTGGCTCCTGGGGGCGTGGTGGCCCGCGGCCGATTGTGGCACGGGTCCGGCCGCCCGGGGCGCCGAGGGTTGGAGCTGAGAGCTAGTAGCGGGCGGGGACAGGCAGCGGGCTGCAGACCTCGGCAGATTGCCCGGCGGCGTTGACGGACGAGACGCAGATGAGCGCGCCGATCGCCTGGCCGCTCGCGTGATACGGCATCTGGAGACTCATGTACGGGGTCGAGACCGTACCCTGACGGAGGGCGGTTCCATCGGAGAACACTGCGCGGTAGCGGTAGGACGTGGCCTTGCTGCCGGCGCTCCACGCGACGTCGAAGGTCACGCCGCTGCCGTCCGCGCTGACCAGCGTCGGCAATGGAGCCCCAGGCCCGGAGGGCGCCCCGGCGCCGCCACCCGGAGCGGCGGTCACCGTGAAGGCGAGGCTCGCCGAGGTGCCGCCGCCGGGCGCCGGGGTGAACACGCTCACCGAGACGGAGCGGGCGCTGGCCACGTCGGCCGCCGAGATGCTCGCGCGGAGCTGGGTGCTGCTGACGAAGGTCGTGGTCCGGTTGGCGCCGTTCCAGCGCACCACCGAGGACCCGACGAAGCCGCTGCCGTTCACGGTTAGCGTGAACGCCGAGCTTCCCGCGTTCGTGCTGGCGGGCGAGAGGCTGGTGGCGCCCGGCGCGGGGTTGGTGCTGGCGGCGGTGACCGTGAAGCCGAGGCTCGCCGAGGTGCCACCGCCCGGCGCCGGGGTGAACACGCTCACCGACACGGAGCGCGCGCTGGCGACGTCGGCCGCGGAGATGCTGGCGCGGAGCTGCGTGGTGCCCACGAAGGTGGTGGTCCGGTTGGCGCCGTTCCAGCGCACCACCGACGAGGCCACGAAGCCGCTGCCGTTGACGGTGAGGGTGAAGGCCCCGCTGCCGGCCGGCGTGCTGGACGGCGAGAGACTGCCGGCGACCGGAGCCGCGGAGACCGCCGGGGTGACGGCGAAGGTGAGACTTCCGGACGTCCCGCCGCCGGGCGCTGGAGTGAAGACGCTCACGGGGACCGAGCGGGCCGTCGTGAGGTCGGCGGCGGTGATGCTCGCGCGGAGCTGCGTGGAGCTGACGAAGGTGGTGGTCCGGCTGGCGCCGTTCCAGCGCACCACGGACGAGGCGACGAAGCCGCTGCCGTTCACGACGAGCGTGAGGCCCGCGCTTCCCGCCGACGCGCCCGCCGGCGACAGGCTGCCGGCGACGGGAGAGGGCGGGCCCGAGGGCGAGGAGCCCGTGCCGGACGGGCGGGCGGGCACCGTGTAGCCGTTGCACGCCTGATCCGTACTCTGGACACCCGCCGCATTGATGGATCTGACACAGATGTACCCAACGACCGACGCCCCGCTCGAGTGATACGGCACCCGCATCTGGAGCGCCAGCGTGCCGGTGATGTTCCCCTGCTGTTGGCTGCTGCCGTCACCGTAGGCGGCGCCGTACCAGTAGGCCGTCGCGCCGCTGACCGCGTTCCATGACACGTTGAAGATGGCGGCGCTGGAATCCGTACCCATCAGCACGACGTTAGGGTTCGTCGGGCTGGCCGGGGCCGCCGGATTGGGATCGGGCGGCGGTGGCGGTGGTGGCGCCGGCGCGCCGCTGCCCGTGCCCGTGGCCGCGCCGCTCACCCCGCGCGAGATCGTGTCGGCGTCCACCGCGACGTTGAGGCTCGAGGCGAAGCTGCCGGCGGCGGTGGGGGCGAACCGCACGGTGACCGTGCGACTGGCACCGGAGGCCAGGGAGAACGAGCCGCCGGACACCACGCTGAAGGGCGCCCCGACGGTGGCCGATACGGATCGGCTTACCGGGCCCGTGTTCTGGATCGTGAACGTGCGGTCGACCGTCGTCCCGGTCGTCACGCTCCCGAAGCTCGTCGAGGCGGCGGGCGTGACGCTGAAGTCGACCCGGGCTGTGCCACTGGCCGGGCTCGAGCAGGCGCTCTCGTTGCCGCTGGTGTCGACCGCGCTGATCCGGACGAGGTACGTGGTTCCCGCCGAGAGACTCGTGACGTACGCGGAGACCTGTTCTCCGGAGCCCGGATCGGGCTCGGGCGACGCGACTTCGAAGAAGGACGATCCGGGGCACTGCGGGGTGGAGGTCCCGAGGTAGACGCGGTAGCCCGCGAGGTCCGAGAGACGGCTGCCATCGGCATTCGTCGTGGGAGCCGTCCAGGTCACGGACATCGAGGCGGCGTCCACAGCGGCCGCGCCCATCACGACACCGATGAGGGCGATGAGCCCGGCGAAAAGCCGCGAAAGCGGTCTTGTCGCCGTTCGCAAACTGGTGCCTCCGTGAAGGCCGCCCAATGGAGATCTCCTCGCCCCAGGTAACTGCTGGTCGTGCTGAACGCGCGGTCACAAGGGCAAGATGGGTGCCAAAGCTGCTCTGTCCGAAATCACCAAAAAATGCGATTTCATCCGCCGCACGCGAACAGGCAGCGTTGGGTCGCTGACAGATCCGTCAGATCCTCAACAGATCGAGAATCGGTCTCGGGGGTCGGAAGAAGATTGCTCTCGTACGGGGCGCGCCGGCTGGAGGCGTCACCCTTTGTGCCTACAGAGGAGCGCGCGCAGCCAGGTGGGTTCGTAAAATCTCGTGGTTTCAGGGTGTTCCGGGCCATGTTATACGTATCCAGCCTCGGACGTTCATCCGGCGCCTCAGTGCGGAGGGAGAGCGATGAGCCACGCGACGCGACGTACCGTACTCAAGGGTCTGACCGGTCTCGGTGCCGCCGCCGCCGTCTCCGGCTTCCCGTTCGTCAACCGGCTGGCCCTCGGGCAGCAGCCCATCAAGCTCGGGGTGGTCGTGCCCCAGACAGGGCCGATGGCGCTCGAGTCGCAGGAGATGCTTGCCGCGACCCAGATCGCCGTCGAGGACGTCAACGCCGACGGCGGGGTCCTGGGGCGCAAGGTCGAGATGGTCGTCCGCGACTCGGAGTTCAAGCCGGAAGTCGCCAAGCGCAAGGCGACCGAGCTGGTGGAGGTCGAGAAGGCCGCGTTCCTGGTGGGTGCCATCGTCGGCTTCGAGGGCATCGCGATGGCGGAGGTCGGCTGCAAGAACGACGTGATCGTCAGCTTCTTCGGCCAGAACTTCCTGACCGTCAAGGGCAAGATGTGTAAGTACCAGTTCGGCAACAACCTCACGCCCTACCAGACGGCCGCCGCCGCCGCCCGCTTCGTCGATGCCCAGAAGATGGGCAAGAAGTGGCACATGCTCGCCAACAACTATTCGTGGCCGCAGATGTTCGAGCGCGCCTACTCGCTGGTGGCCAAGCAGGTCGGCGCCGAGTGGACGGGCGTCACCTGGGCACCGCTCGGCACCCGCGACTTCCTGCCGTTCCTGCCCAAGGTCGCCGCCGCCAAGGCCGACGTGGTCTTCATCACGACGTGGGCCGCCGACCAGGTGGCGTGCGCCAAGCAGGTGCAGGAGTTCGGCCTGGCCAAGCAATCGCAGGTCATCCACTCCATCACGGAGCTGACGTTCGCGGAGGCCGCCGGCAAGGGCGTCTACGAGAACTTCTATTCGGGGATGCCGTGGTACTGGCACCTCAAGGACAAGTACCCGGCGGCCAAGAAGTACTACGACCGCCACTACGCCATGCGGAAGCGGGCGCCGAGCGGCTACACCGCCTCGACCTACTCCACCGTGCGCGTGCTGCTCGACACCGCTCGCGAGGTGAAGTCGCTCGACACCGACAAGGTCACCCGGGCGCTGGAGGGGCGGAAGTTCCAGTACCTCAAGGGGCCGGAGGAGATCCGGGGCTGCGACCACGTGAATCTGCAGGAGGTCTACCTCTGCAAGGGCAAGTCGGCGGCGGCCATGAAGGACGCGTGGGACTTCTACGACATCGTCCAGGCGGTCGGCGGCGACATGGTGGCCGAGACCTGCGAGGGTGAGGGCTTCGATCCCAAGAAGCCGCTGAGCGCGCAGATCTGACGCTCTTCGGGTACCCGCTCGAGATCTGGATGGCCCAGCTGTTCATCGGCCTGGTGAACGGCTGCATCCTGATCCTGGTCGCGCTGGGGCTGTCGATCGTGTTCGGTCTCATGGGCATCATCAACTTCGCCCACGGGATCTTCTACATGCTCGGCGCCTACGCCGGCTGGCTGACCGTGCACCTGACGGGCAGCTTCTGGCTGGCGCTGGCGGTGGCGCCGGTCACGGTCGGCGCCGTCGGCGTCCTCGTCGAGCGCGGCGTCCTCAAGCGAATCTACGGCACCCGCAACGCGGGGTTCGCCGGCGTGCTCGTCACCTACGGTCTGGCCATCATGATTCCCGACCTCGTGCGGATGACCTTCGGCCGGCCGGGCAAGCCGTTCGCGGTGCCGGCGGCGCTGTCGTTCTCGCTCTTCAAGCTCGGGCCCACCGACGTGAACGCCTACCGGGTCTTCATCGTGGGCGTCACCGTCGTGCTGCTGCCGCTGCTGTGGCTGCTGCTGAACAAGACGAATCTGGGACTGGTGATCCGCGCCGGCACCAGCGACAACGGCATGGTCCAGCTCCTCGGCATCAACGTGGCGCGCACGTGGACCACCACCTACGCGCTCGGCGCCGCCCTGGCCGCCTTCGCCGGCGTCATCACGGCCCCGCTGGTGGCCGTCGCGCCCGAGATGGGCGGGCTCATCCTGATCGAGTGCTTCATCGTCACCGTCGTGGGCGGCATGGGCAGCTTCGTGGGGGCGGTCGTGGGCGGGCTGCTCATCGGCGAGGCGCTGGCCCTGACCGGCATGCTGTACGACGTGCTGGCCGACGTCATCATCTACCTCGCGATGGGGGCGGTGCTGCTGCTGCGGCCGCGCGGGCTGTTCGGGCAGGAGGGGATGTCCGAGGAGTGAAGGGCATCCTGCTGGCGGTGCTGGTGCTGGCCACGGCGCCGCTCTACGCCGACTACACGCCTTTCTACCTCGGGCTGCTGACCGAGGTCCTGGTCTTCGGCCTCTTCGCCCTGGCCTTCGACGTGATGCTCGGCCACGCCGGCGTGATGTCGCTGGGCCACTCGGCCTTCCTGGGAGTCGCCGCCTATACGACCGGCCTGCTGCTGGCGCGCTGGCGGGCCCCGGTCGAGCTGAGCCTGCTGGCCGGCGCCGGCGCCGGCCTGGTCACTTCGGTGGTGGTGGGCGCGCTCGTGCTGCGCAAGCGCGGCGTCTACCTGGCCATGCTGACGCTGGCGATGTCGCAGGTGTTCTACTACGCAGCACTCATGTGGACGCCGGTGACGGGTGGCACCGACGGGCTCGGCAACCTGCCGGTGCTCTACCTGAGCGAGCCGCTCGGCTGGCGGCTGTCCAAGCGGCCGATGACGCGCTACTACGTGGTGGCCGGCGTCATCGTCGTCGCCATGCTCGTCATCCGTCACGTGCTGGCCTCGCCGCTGGGGCGGGCGATGCGGGCGGTGAAGGCCAACGAGATGCGGGCGGCCGCCTGCGGTTACGACACCCGCCGGGTGAAGCTGTGCGCGTTCGCGATCTCCGGCCTCTTCTCGGGGCTGGCCGGGGCCCTTCTCACCGTCGTGCTGGAGTTCGTACCGATCGAGAACATCCACTGGCCGATGTCGGGCACGGTGCTGATCATGGCGCTCTTCGGCGGCACCGGGACGCTGCTGGGGCCGTTCGTCGGCGCCGGCGTGTTCATCTGGATGCGCGACTTCCTCAGCAAGCACCTGGAGTACTGGGAGGTGTTCGTCGGCGGGGCCTTCGTGCTGATCGTGCTCTTCCTGCCCGACGGCATCGTGGGCACGCTCACGCGGCTGCTGGCCCGCCGCCGCGCGGTGCCGAGCGCAGCACCCGACGAGCCGTTGCCGGAGCCGGCGGCGCCGGCGCGAACGGCGGGGGCGGGCGTCGACGGCGTGCTGCTGGAGAGCCGGGGGCTGAAGAAGGTCTTCGGCGGCCTCGCCGCCGTCAACGGCGTCGACTTCCAGGTGCGCCGGGGCGAGCTGCGCTCGGTCATCGGCCCCAACGGCGCCGGCAAGACGACGTTCTTCAACCTGCTCACCGGCGTCCTGCCACCGACGGCCGGGCAGATCCTGTTCAAGGGCCGGGACGTCACCCGCCTCCCCGCCCACGCCGTGTCGCGACTGGGGGTGGCGCGCTCGTACCAGGTGACGAACATCTTCGGGGACCTGTCGGTCTTCGAGAACCTGCGCATCGCCGCCCAGTCGCGGGTGACGCACTACCGGTGCTGGGGTCACGCCGACCGCCTGACCGCCGTGAACCAGCGGGCCGAGGAGGTCCTGCGCCTGCTCGGCCTCGGCGCCAAGCGCCACGTGCGGGGCGCCGAGCTGTCGCACGGCGAGCAGCGCTACCTGGAGATCGGCATCGCGCTGGCGACCGATCCCGACTTCCTGCTGCTCGACGAGCCGACGGCCGGCATGAGCCCCGAGGAGACGCAGCGCACGGCGGCGTTCGTGCGCAAGCTGGCCGGGCAGGTGACGATCGTGCTGGTCGAGCACGACATGGAGGTCGTGATGGGGATCTCCGACCGCATCACGGTGCTGAACTACGGGCAGGTGCTGGCCGAGGGGACGCCGGCCGAGATCCGCGACAACGCCGACGTGCGGCGTGTCTACCTGCGCGACTGATGGTGCGCGAGGTTTCCGGCGGGTGTGCGTGGGGGGTGCCCGCGCCCCGGGCGCAGGGCATGCCGCGGGCGCGCCGGCGGCTCCGCCTGTATCACGCAGGCGGGATTCGCTTCGGCCCCCCATCCCCCAGGGGGGGCTCGGGTACCGGCTGTCCGACGTTGGCGGCTCGCTCATCCCGCCCCGATAGAACCCGCTCGCCACGGCTCCGCCGCAAGGCGCGACCGCGACATGCCCTGCGCCCGGGGCGCGGGCACCCCCCACGCACGGCCCCCGGCACCGCCGGCTTGCCCAACGGTCACCGGATCCGGACCACGACGATGCTGACGGTCGAGGGTGTCGATGCGTACTACGGGCTGAGCCATGTGCTGCAGGATGTGTCGCTGACGGTGCAGGCGGGGGAGGCGGTGGCTTTGCTGGGGCGCAATGGGGCGGGGAAGACGACGACGCTGAAGGCGATCATGGGGGTGGTCAGGGCGCGGCGGGGGCGGATCACTTGGAATGGGACGGACATCACGGGGTTGCCGTCCTTCCGGATCGTGCAGCTGGGGATCGGGTACGTGCCGGAGGAGCGGAGGATCTTTCCGAACCTGAGCGTGTACGAGAACCTCAAGATGGCGCGCCTGACCGTCGACGGCGGCCGGCGCATGGATGACTACCTGGCCCGCGTGTTCGCGCTGTTTCCGCCGCTGGAGCACCGGCTGTCCAGCAAGGGGCGCACCCTGAGCGGTGGCGAGCAGCAGATGCTCACGATGGCGCGCAGCCTGGGCACCGAGCCCAAGCTGCTGCTGATCGACGAGCCGACCGAGGGACTCATGCCGGCCTTCGTGGAGACGATCAGTCGTACGATCGGCGAGATCCAGCGGCAGGGGCTGGCGGTGCTGCTGGTGGAGCAGAACACGAAGCTGGCGCTGGAGGCCACCCAGCGGGTCTATCTGATCGAGAAGGGCGCCATCAAGCACGAGGGGCGGTCGAGCGAGCTGCGGAACGACGCCGCGGTGCGGCTGCGCTACCTCGGCGTCTGAGCGTCGGACTCGATAAGCAACTTCATGGTTGCATGTCTGACCGCCCCGATCTAATATGCAGCCAGGAGGTTGCATATGAGCTCATCCACCACTGACAAGATCGAGCGGACCGTCGTGCTGCGGGCGCCGCGGGCCCGCGTGTGGCGCGCCCTGACGGATGCCCGGGAGTTCGGCGCCTGGTTCGGGGTGAACGTGGAGGGCGTGTTCAAGCCCGGGGCCCGCATGCGGGGCAACATGACCCACCAGGGCTACGAGCACGTGCTCTGGGACATCACGATCGAGACGATGGAGCCGGAGCGTCGCTTCTCGTGGCGCTGGCACCCGTACGCCGTGGAGCCCGGGGTCGACTACTCGCCGGAGCCCACGACGCTGGTCGTGTTCGATCTCGAGGAGGTGCCGGACGGCACCCGGCTCACGGTGACCGAATCCGGCTTCGACGACGTCCCGCTGGCGCGGCGCGCCCAGGCGTATCGCATGAACACCGAGGGATGGGCGTGGCAGCTGCAGTCGATCGAGGCCTACGTGACGCGATGACCCCAGCCAAGCGTCACGCCGGCGGGCGGGGCCGGCGGCCGCGCCCGGCGAGCAGGTCGGCGAGCCCGGGCAAGACGGCCGGGCTCGCCGCCTCGGCGCCGGTCTTCGCTGCGCTGGGCGACGAGACGCGCCTGCAGCTGGTGGCCCGGCTGTGCACCGACGGACCCCTGTCGATCACGCGGCTGACGACCGGCGCGGCGGTCACCCGCCAGGCCATCACGAAGCACCTGCACGTGCTGGAGGGCGCCGGCCTCGTGCGAGGCTCGCGCCTGGGGCGCGAGCAGATCTGGGAGATCGAATCGTCACGGCTGCAGGAGGCGCGGTACTACCTCGATCACATCACCGAGCAGTGGGACGAAGCGCTCGGGCGGCTCAAGGCCGCCGTCGAGCGCTGACGCCTCAGATGACGCCGTCGGCCTTCAGCTTGGTCAGGTCCTCCACGCCGAGCGACAGCCACTCCTTGTAGATCTCGGCGTTGTGCGCGCCGAGCAGCGGGGCCGGACGGATCTCGGTCGGGGACTTGGAGAGCTGCACCGGGTTGCCGGGCATCGTGAACTCGCCCCAGCCGGGGTGCTGGATCGTCTGGATCATGCCGCGCGCCTTGAGGTGCGGGTCGGTCAGGAGCTCGGCCGGGGTGAGGCAGGCGCCGGTGGGGACGCCGGCGCTGCCGAGCGCGGCCATCACCTCGTGCTTGGTCTTGGTCAGCGTCCAGCCCTCGACCAGCGCGTCGACCTCGGCCTTGTGGGCGGCGCGCCACTTCGGATCCGACCACTCCGGATTGCCGATCAGATCCGCGCGGCCGACCGTCTTCAGGAGCGCGTCCCACATGTGACGGCGCACCGGCTGCGGATAGATGTAGGCGTAGTCATCGGGGCCGCCGGGCTTGCAGCGGTAGATGCCCGACGGCGAGGAGTTGGGGATGTCGTTGCCGCGGCGCGAGTCGGAGGCGCCGCCGGAATAGACCAGCCGCATGGCGACGCGGCAGAAATTGACGATGGCGTCCTGCATCGACAGCTCGACGCGCTGGCCCTGGCCGGAGGCCTGGCGCTGCCAGAGTGCGGCCATCACGCCGAAGGCCGCGTGCACGCCGGTGCCGGAGTCGCCGATGGTCGGGCCGGGCTTGAGCGGCGGCGAGCCGGGGAAGCCCGTCAGCGTCATGGCGCCGCCGGTGGCCTGGGCGATCATGTCGAAGCTCTTGTACTCGCTGTACGGCCCGTAGCTGCCGAAGCCCTTGACCGACAGGTAGATGATGCGCGGGTTGAGCTTGGACAGCGTGTCGTAGTCGAGGCCGAACTTCTCCATCGCCCCCGGCGCCTGGTTCTCGGCGACGATGTCGGCCTGCTTGACCATGTCGAGGAACATGGCCTTGCCCTGCGGGTGCTTGAGGTTCAGCGTGACGCTGCGCTTGCTGGAGTTGAGCGTCAGGAAGTAGCTGCTGTCCACCCCCGGCTTCTCGGCCCGTCCGTAGCGGCCCGGCTCGCCCTTGCCGGGCTCCTCCACCTTGATGACGTCCGCCCCCAGCCACGCCAGCAGCTGGGTGCACGAGGTGCCCGCCTCGAACTGGGTCAGGTCCAGGACCTTGATGCCGGTCAACGCTTGGCTCATGGTGGCCGCATCATAGCCGGAGCCGCCGCGGACTGCGCGACGGAAACCGGGCGCCGGGCGCCCGCCATCGAGATCAGCTGACGTCCCCGCTCGAGCAGGAGCATCCTGCAGCACCGAGAGCACCGCGAGGATCTCCTCGGGCGGCGACAGCTCCGTCTCCGCTCGACGGTGAACGGCGCCCGTCCAGGAACGCCGTCAGCATCACGGCGCGCATGACCGTCGAGCCCGTGTCGCGCAGCGAGACACGCCGAGTCGGGGTGCGACAGACCTGAGCCGGCGAAGAGGCCACGGATGGGGATGTCGGCCGCCAGCCCGTCCAGCACCACCACCCGGAGTCGCTCCTCGCGGATCGTCAGGAAGGGCACGCCGACCGTCGGTGCACCTTGTAGTGGACCCGCCTCAGCGATCGCATCCCCTGGCGCCGGAGGACCCCGAGCGGGCGTCCGCCCGCGTCGTCGATGCGGTACTGCGCGGAGTATGTCGAGGACTCGCATCGGCCTGCTGATCCGGTAGTGGGGATGCGTGCTGCTCCGCGATCGCGGAACACCGTGACCGACTCCTTCAGCTTGAACCGCCTGATGCCTGACGTCAGAGGAGGAGTGCCCCCGAGGCGTCCATGCCGGAGACTCTGCGGGGCGATCGCAACGATCTTGAACCGGAGGTCGAGAGGAAATCTCGATGCCGGCTGGGACGGCCCTACAGCTTGCCGAGTGCGCGCAGCACCACCTCCGGCGTCATCGGCACCCGCGTGATCCGCGCGCCGAACGGGCTCAGGGCGTCGTTCACGGCGTTCAGCACGGCGCCGGGGGCCCCCGCCACGCCGCCCTCGCCGGCGCCCTTGAAACCGCCCTCGGAGTACGCCGTCGGCGTCTCCACGTGGGCCACCCAGATGTCCGGCATCTCGGCGGCCATCGGGACCAGGTAGTCCATCATCGTCGTCGTGAGGAGCTGGCCCTGGTCGTCGTACACGCAGTGCTCCCACAGCGCGTCGCCGAGGCCGTGGGCGACGCCACCGCGCACCTGCTCGTCGACCAGCATCGGGTTGATGATGCGCCCGCAGTCCTCCGCCACCCAGTGGCCCAGCAGCTTCACCATGCCGGTGTCCACGTCGACCTCGACGTAGGACAGCTGCACGCCGTTGGTGTAGGCGAGCGGCTGGTGGCGCGGCACGTAGTGGCGCGTCACCGTCAGCTCCGACTGGAAGTCCTTGGGCAGCGTGTCGGGGCGGAAGTAGGCGATGCGTCCCAGCTCCGAGAGCGGCATGCGTATCTCGCCGGTGCGGGTGTCGATGATCTGACCGTCGCGGATGTCCAGGGCGAGGGCGTCGACCTCCAGCACCACCGCGGCCACCTTGAGGATGTTCTCCTTCAGGGCCTTGCCCGTCTGCAGCGTGGCCTCGCCGCCGATGCCAGCGCCGCGGCTGCCCCAGGTGCCGCCGCCGTACGGCGTCACCATCGTGTCGCCGGTCACCACGCGCACGTCGGCCATGGCCACGCCGACCGTGGTGGCGGCCACCTGGGCCAGGATGGTGTCGGTGCCCTGGCCCTGCTCGGTGATGCTCGACAGCACCGTCAGCTTGCCGCTGGGCTCGAGGCGAATGGTGGTGCCGTCCTGGGAGGAGATGCGGGCGCCGCCGGTGCCGTAGGTCTGGGCGCCGGGCACCGTGAGATCGAGGAACACGCAGAGGCCGAGCCCGCGATGGACGTGGCGCGCGCGGAGCCGGTCGCGCTCGGCGCAGAGCGCCCGATAGTTTGCCAGCTCCAGCACGGCGTCCAGCGATTCCTCGTGCGAGAGCTTCTCGAAGAAGAGCCCGGTGGGGGCGGTGTAGGGGTACATGTCGGTCGTGAGGAGGTTGCGGCGCCGGACCTCGACCGGGTCCAGCTTCAGCTCCCGGGCCACGCGATCGACCATCGCCTCCATCACCAGCGCGGCGACCGGATGACCGACCGCGCGGTACTGTGACATCGGCGTCTTGTTCTGGAAGACGACGCGGCCGCGCGCCTCGTAGCTGCGGAACTTGTAGGGGCCGGGCGTCGTCCTCAGAATCTGGCCGCTCTCCACCACGCTCGACCGCGGGTACATCGAGAAGGCGCCGACCGGAGCGAGGTCGTCCAGCCGCATGCCCAGGATGGTGCCGTCGGCCTTCACCGCCACCTCGGCGGTGACGCGGTGGTCCCGCGAGTGGATGTCGGTCTGGAACGACTCGATGCGATCGGCCAGGAACTTCACCGGTCGGCCCAGCATGACGGCCAGCGCGCAGGTGGCGATCTCGTCGGGGTAGGTGTGGATCTTCAGACCGAACGAGCCGCCGACGTCCTTGTTGATGACCCGCACCCGGTGCTCGGGGATGCGCAGGTGGCGCGACAGGATGTCGTGCAGCATGTACGGGGCCTGGCCGGAGTGATAGACGGTCAGCGTCTCGTCGGCGCGGTCGTAGTCGGCGAGGACGACGCGGGCCTCCAGGCTGACGACGGTGTGACGGCCGGTGTCGAAGGTGTCGCGGTAGACGGCGTCGGCCTCGCGGAAGGCGGCGTCGACGTCGCCCGCCTTGATCTTCGACTCCAGCACCATGTTGTCGCCCAGCTCGGGATGGACCAGGGTGGCGCCGGGCGCCAGCGCGGCCTCGGCGTCGACCACCGGCGGCAGCGGCTCCCACGTCACCCGCACGCGCGCACAACCATCCTCGGCCAGCGCGCGCGACTGGGCCACCACCGCCACCACCGGCTCGCCCTGCCACACCGCCTTGTCGACGGCCAGGGGATACTGCGGCGCCGACTTCATGCTCGCGTAGTTCTTCAGCACGCCCACCCACGGCTCGCAGAGCGCGACCATCTCGCGACCGGTGACGACGGCGATGACGCCGGGCAGGGCCGCCGCCTCGGCGGTGTCGATCGCCACGATCCGCGCGTGAGCGTGCGGCGAGCGCACGAAGGCCGCGTGGGCCAGCCGCGCCAGGGCGATGTCGTCGGTATAGGTGCCGCGGCCGGCGACCAGCCGGGCCGTCTGCGGCCGCACCACCGTGCGCCCGATGTAGCTGCCGCCGGCGTCGCCGGCCGCCGGCGCCGGGCGGGCGCCCGCGCGAAGCTCGGCGGCGTGCGCGACGGCCTGGACGATGGCGTGATAGCCGGTGCACCGGCAATAGTTGGCGCCGAGCGCCTCGCGGATGGCGGCCGGGTCGGGGTGCGGCTGGCGCTCCAGCAGCGCGTGGGCGGTGAGCAGCATGCCGGAGGTGCAGAAGCCGCACTGCAGCGCATTCTCCTGGCGGAACGCCCGCTGCAGGTCGGTGAGCGCGCCCTGCTCGGCCAGCCCCTCGATCGTCTCCACGCGACAACCGTCGGCCTGGGCGGCCAGCATCAGGCAGCCGCGCACGAGCGCGCCGTCCACGCGCACGGTGCAGGCCCCGCACACCCCGTGCTCGCACCCCACGTGGCTGCCGGTGAGCTGCAGCCCCTCCCGGAGGAAGTCGACCAGGCTCTGCCGCGGATCCACCTCGCGCGACACCGGAGCGCCGTTGACGGTCAGGTCGAGCTTCACGCGCGAGTCTCCACGAGGTCGGCCACCACGCGGGTCAGCAGGACCCCGGCCAGGTGTCGTCGCAGGGCGGGGGAGCCGTGGACGTCGCCGGGCGGATCCAGCTCGGCAGCCAGCGCGCGCCGGGCGGCATCGATCACGCCGGCGTCGGGGCGACGCCCGGCCAGCGCGGCCTCGGCGCCGGTGGCGCGCACCGGGGCGACACCGACGCCGAAGAAGACGAGACGCGCCTCGACGATGGCCTCGCCGCCCACGCGTGCGCGCGCGGCGAGGCCGGCCAGCGCGAAGTCCCCGTGGCGGCGCGCCAGCTCCTGGAAGCCGGAGCGCCAGGCGCCCGGCGCGCGGGGGATCACGAGCTCGGTCACCAGCTCGCCCGGCTCGAGCGCGGTCGTGTAGACGCCGCGGAAGAAGTCGCCGGCGGCGATCTCGCGCCGGCCGCGCCGGCCCTCGACGCGGACGATCGCCTCCAGCGCGACCACGCAGGCCGGCAGCTCGGCGGCGGGGTCGGCCAGCGCGAGGCTGCCACCCACGGTGCCGCGTGTGCGGATGGCCTCGTGGCCGACGTGCGGCATCGCCAGCGCCAGCAGCGGCGCGTGCTCGCGCACGAGCGGCGAGCGCTCCACGGCCTCGTGACGGGCGAGCGCGCCCAGCACGAGTCCCTCCGGCGCCACGCGGATGGCGTCGAGGCCGGGAAGCCGGTTGATGTCGATGACCGCGCGCGGCGTGGCCAGCCGCATGTTCAGCGCGGGCACCAGGCTCTGCCCGCCGGCCAGGATGCGGCCGTCATCGCCGTAGCGGTCGAGCAGATCGAAGGCTTCCCGGAGCGAGGCCGGACGGTGGTAGTCGAACGGGGCTGGTTTCATGGCGGCCTATCCTGCCATATCATCGCGTCCATGAGCATCCTGGCTGACTACGAGCGCTACGACGGTCTGGGGCTGGCCGAGCTGGTGCGGCGCAAGGAGGTCACGCCGGAGGAGGTCCTCGAGGCGGCGATCTCGCGGATCGAGGCGCGCAACCCGGCGGTCAACGCGGTCGTCGCACGACTGTACGACGACGCGCGGGCCGCCGTCAGGGCGGGGCTGCCGGCCGGGCCGTTCACCGGCGTGCCCTATCTGCTGAAGGACCTCGGCGCGCTCTACACCGGCGCGGTCACCTCGTACGGCAGCCGGCTCTTCACGGGCAACGTCGCCGACCACGACAGCGAGATCACCGCCCGGCTCAAGCGGGCCGGGCTCGTCGTCGTCGGCAAGTCGAACACGCCGGAGATGGGGCTGGCGCCGTCCACCGAGCCCCGCCTCTTCGGCCCCACGCGCAACCCGTGGAAGCTCGACCACAGCGCCGGCGGCTCCAGCGGCGGCGCGGCCGCTGCCGTCGCGGCCGGCATGCTGCCGATGGCCCACGCCACCGACGGCGGCGGGTCCATCCGCATCCCCGCGTCCTGCTGTGGTCTCTTCGGCCTCAAGCCGACGCGCGCGCGCAATCCGATGGGGCCCGACGCCGGCGAGGGATGGGGCGGGGCCTCGATCGGCCACGCCGTGACGTGGAGTGTGCGCGACAGCGCCGCGCTGCTCGACGCGACCTCGGGCCCCGACGTGGGCGACCCCTACTGGGCGCCGCCGCCGGCCGGGCCGTTCCTGGGCGAGGTCGGGCGCGATCCGCGCCCGCTGCGCGTCGCGCTCACCACCGCGCCGTGGCACGACTCGCCCGTCGATCCCGAGTGCGCCGCGGCCGCGCGCGCGGCCGCGCAGCTGTGCGAGCGGCTGGGCCACCACGTGGAGGAGGCGCGACCGGAGATCGAGACCGGTTCCTGGCGTCAGGCCACGCGCGTCATCGTCGCCGCCAACGTGACCTTCAACCTCGAGGCGCGGGCCGCCGCGCTGGGCCGGCCGCTGGCCGAGGACGACGTGGAGCGCATGACCTGGGACCGCGTGGTCGACGGCCGCCGGATGTCGGCCGCCGACTACGCGCGCTCGATCTGGATCGTGCACCGCGTCGGCCGCGCCGTGGCCCGCTTCTTCCAGCGCTACGACATCCTGCTCACGCCGACGATGTGCAAGCCACCGCACCCGCTCGGCGTCCTCGACATGTCCACCACCGACCCCGACGCCTACCTGGCCGCCGTCTTCGCCAGCATCGGCTTCACCTCCCTCTTCAACTCCTCCGGCAACCCCGCCATGACCCTCCCGCTGGCGATGTCTGCCTCGGGCCTGCCGCTCGGCGTCCAGGCCGTCGGCCGCTTCGGCGACGAAGCCACCCTCTTCCGCCTCGCCTCCCAACTCGAACTCGCCGCCCCCTGGACCACCCGCCGCCCCCTGATGTCGAAGCCGAAACCCTAGAGAACCTCGTGGGCTCCGGCGGCGGCGTGGGTCGGCCGAGCGGGGACCGGGTTCCGAGGGCGGGCCATCATGGCGAGCCGTTGTCGCCGTTCGCGCGCGGGGCACGGCGAGCGAGCCACCGACGATTCGACTGGTCCTCACCCGAACCCCCTTCAGGGGGATGGGGGGCTCGAGCGAGCCGGGCCTGGAGCGAGTTACGGCGACAGGCGAGCCGTGCAGGCGCCCCGGGGCCAGGGGGCCCCACGCCCGCCCACGCCGCCGCCGGGGGCCCGCGAGATCCGCTAGCGGTTGGCGCGTGAGAGCAGGCGGTGCAGTGTGGGGCCGAGGTCGGCGACGATGTTCGGCTTGAGGATGACGTCGACGCCGAGGCGTTGCACCGCGTGCGCGTCCTCGGGCCGCACATACCCCGTGATCAGCACGATCGGAAGCTCGGGGCGGAGCTCGCGGACCCTTCGCGCCAGGTCGAGCCCCGACAGCCCCGGCATCGCCAGGTCGGTGACGACAGCGGCGAACTCGTCCGGCCGCGACCGGAAGTCCTGCAGGGCCAGGACGGGGTCGATCGAGCCCGTCACGCGATAGCCGAGCCGGCTCAGGATGAGCGTCACCACGTAGACGATCGCCTCCTCGTCGTCCACGCAGAGGACGTGCTCGCCGTCGCCGCGCACCTCCCCGACCGGTGGCGGCCCGGCGTCGGCCACCGCCGCGACGGCGGCGGGGAAGTAGAGGTGGAAGGTGGTGCCCAGGCCCACGTGGCTCTCGACGACGATGGCCGCGTCGTGGCTTCTCACGATCCCGTGGACCACGGACAGGCCGAGGCCGGTGCCGTGGCCGGAGTCCTTCGTGGTGTAGAAGGGCTCGAAGATCCGCTCGAGCGTGGCCCGGTCCATGCCCGAGCCGGTGTCGCCGACCGAGAGCTTCGCGTAGCGACCCTCGCGCAGCTCGGGCGCGATGGCGGCCGCGCCGCTGTCCAGCGTCACGCCCTCGAGGACGACCTCGAGCACGCCGCCCCGCTCCCCCATCGCGTGCGCGGCGTTGGTGCCGAGGTTCATGAGCACCTGGTGGATCTGGCTCGAGTCGGCCCGCACGGCGGGGGCGTCGGCAGCGAACCGGGTGCGGATCTCGATCGACGCCGGCAGGGTCGCCCGGAGCAGCTTCAGCACCTCCTCGACGACCGGCTCCAGCGAGATGGTGGCCCAGCGAGGCTCGTGCTGGCGGCTGAAGGCGAGGATGCGCTGCACCAGATCGGCAGCCCGCGTGGTGGCCTGCTTGATGCGCTCCAGGTGCTTTCGCGCGAGATGATCCTGAGGTAAGACGCGGGCGGCGAGCTCGGCGTTGCCGCCGACCGCGGCCAGCACGTTGTTGAAGTCGTGCGCGATGCCACCCGCCAGTGTGCCGAGGGACTGGATCCGCTGGGCCTGCCGCAGCTGGGCTTGCGTCCGCTGCCGATCGACGTGGGCGCTGAGCATGTCGGCCAGTGATTGCAGCAGGGCCCGCTCCTCGGCCAGGAACGGGCCCTCGGCGGCGGCCGGCTTCTCGACGAGGTAGGCAACCTCGATCACGCCCTTCAGCTCGCCGGCGGTGAAGGGCGCCGATTGCATCCACGGGGTCGGGCGCCAGCCCGGCGTCCGGGCCTCGACCTCGCCACACGCGATGCGGGCCTCGCACACCTCCGGGTACTGCCAGCCGAGCGGAACCGCCGCGACCAGGTCGGCGAGGAAGGCCTGATCCAGCGGCTGGTCGGCCTGGAGCAGGCTGGCCGTGCGATGCAGCACCGTGAGCTCCTTGACGCGCTCGCCCAGGTCGTGGACGAGTCGCCGGCGCTCCACCTCGTTCGCCGCCGAGGCCACCGCGAAGGAGATGTCGTCGGCGAGCGCGCCGAGCACGCGCAGCTCCTCGTCGCGGAAGTAGTCCGGGCGATCGGCGTAGAGCAGCAGCACGCCGGCCGGCCGGTCGGTGATCGTGAGGGGGAACGCCGCGCAGGAGCGAAACCCGCGCGCCAGCGCCTCGGCCTTCCAGTAGAACTCCGGGGCGGAGGCGATGTCGTTCTCGACGGCCCCGGCGCCCGTGGTCAGCGCGCGCCCGGCCGGGCCCTGGCTCATCCGGGCGTCGTCCAGGCTGATCGTGATGCCATCGACGTAGCCGTCGTCGGCGCCGAAGCGGGCGACCGGCCGCAGCTTGTGGCTCGCTTCGTCGTAGAGCCCGACCCAGGCCAGCCGCAGGAGCCCTTGCTCCACCGCGATCCGGCAGGCCTGCGCGTACAGCTCCTGCGTGTCGCGGATGCGCACGATGGCCTCGTTCACGCTGCTGGAGACGGCGTAGAGCCGGGCGATCTGCCGGATCCTGGTCTCGGTCTCCTTGCGTCCGGTGATGTCGGTCAGCATGGCCAGGGTGCCGACCACGCGGCCGTCGTCGTCACTCACCGCGCTGGAGGAGACGATCGCCCACAGCTCGGTGCCGTCGCGGCGGTGGAAGCGGACGTCGTGCTGCTGGGCGGTCCCGCCGACCGGCGAGGCCAGGGCGCGCTCGGCCGCGGGCCGGGCCGCCGCGTCGAGGAAGTCGACGATGGCGGCGCCGGCCAGCTCGTCCGGCCGGCACCGCAGCAGCTCGGCCAGCCGGCGGTTGGCGAAGAGCGTGCGGCCGGCGGTGTCGAGCAGCCAGATCCCCTCGTGGGCGGTGTCGGCAATCCGGCGGTAGTGCGCCTCGCTTCGCCGCAGGGCCTGGGCGGCCGCCTCGTGACCGATGGCGACGGCGGCCAGGTGCGTGGCCGCGTCCACCCACGCGATCTCGTGGGGCAGGGGACCGCGCGGCTCGCGGTAGTACATGGCGAAGGTCCCCAGCACCTCGCGCGTCGTGGAGAAGATGGGGCTCGACCAGCAGGCGCGCAGCCCGTGCGGCAGGGCCAGGTCCTTGTACGCCGTCCAGTACGGATGGGTCGCGATGTCCTCGACCACGACGCGCTCGCCCAGGTAGGCGGCGGTGCCGCAGGACCCCTCGGCGGGGCCGATCGGCGACCCGTCGATGGCGCGGCTGAACTCGGCGGGCAGGTTGGGGGCGGCACCATAGCGGACACAGCGCTGCTCGCGGTCGAGGAGCAGGATCGAGCAGCACATCCCGGGCGCCTGCCGCTCGACCAGCCGGACGATACGCTCGAGCACGTCGGCGAGGGGGGCGCCGTCGGCAATCCGCTCCAGGATATCCCGCTCGCTGGCGTCAAGGGCCCCGGGCTGGATGCTCGTGCTCGCCACCACTGGATTCTGGGTCAGGCCGCTCCGCGAATGCAAGCACCGGCACCTTGACCGCGGGGGCGGTCGGCTGCAGTATCGCGACCCATGGAACAGGCGCTCAGCGACGTCACCGTCCTCGATCTGGGCCAGGTCATCGCCATGCCGTTCTGCACGATGCTGCTCGCCGACCTCGGCGCCCGCGTCATCAAGGTGGAGTCGCGGGAGCGGGGGCGCGAGCGCCTCTCGCTGGGGATCAAGCGGGTCCGCGACGGCAAGGAAGAGCGGGTGGCGGCCGCGCAGTACCGCGAGCGCAACAAGCTGGCGGTGAGCCTGGAGCTGAAGACGCCGCAGGGCGTGGCCCTGTTCAAGGAGCTGGTGCAGCACGCCGACGTGGTGACCGAGAACTTCAGCGTGGGGACCATGGACCGGCTCGGCCTCGGCTACGAGACGCTGCGCGCGGTCAACCCGCGGATCGTCTACGCATCGGTCACCGCCTTCGGCCAGCACGGGCCGTACGCCATGCAGCGCGGCTACGACATCCTGGCCCAGGCCATCAGCGGCTACCTGTCGATCACCGGCTTCCCGGAGAACCCGCCGACCAAGTCGGGGCAGTCGATCTCCGACTACTACGCCGGCATGCTGTGCGCGTTCAGCATCGTCTCCGCGCTGCACTACCGCAACCGCACGGGCATCGGGCAGCGCATCGACATGGCCCTGCTCGACAGCCTCGTCGTCGCCCTCGACAACCTGGGCGAGCGCTACACCGTGGGCGGCGAGATCCTCACGCGCTCCGGCAACGTGGCCTTCACCGGGTCGAGCACCGGCGTGTACGCGACCACGGACGGCCACGTGGCCATCTCGGCCGGCGCCAGCGACGCCGTGTGGCGCCGCTTCTGCCAGATCGTCGGCCGCGACGATCTCACCCGCGATCCCGGCTTCGCGACCGCCGCCGCCCGCCGCGATCGTCGCGACGACGTCGCCGCGATCGTGCAGGCGTGGACGGCCACGCGGCCCAAGGCGGAGGTCGTGGGCGTGCTGGCCGAGGCCGGCGTTCCGGCCGCCCCCGTCAACAACGTGGCCGAGATGGTCGCCGACCCCCAGGTGCAAGCGCGCGAGATGTTCGTCGAGCGCGACCATCCGGTCTACGGCCGCCTGAAGCTGACGGGCTCCCCGCTGAAGATGTCAGAGACACCCGGCCGCGTCCGCTCCCTCGCCCCGATGCCCGGCGAAAACAACGAGGAGATCTTCTGTGGCCTGCTCGGCCACTCGAAGGATGACCTGGCCCGCTGGCGCACCGAGGGTGTGGTCTAGGAGCTGGGAGCGGTCGAGCTAGCGAGAGCTGTCGGTGAGCTCGCGGAGATCGTGCAGATAGGCGGAGTCGTGACGCCGGACGACCAGCACCACGTCGTCGAAGCCCAGCTCGCAGAGGTAGTGCAGGCGCTTGCGGGCGACGTCGCGTGAGCACTTGAGATCGAAGGGGTCGTCGGGACCGTCCGGGCTCGCCTTCTGGCTCTCGAGATCGACCACCACGTTGGTGACGATGGCCCGCTTGCCGTCCAGCTCGCGGAAGCGCGTGATGCCCTGCTTGAGCAGCGCCCAGGTGCTGCGCGCGCCCGAGCCCACCCAGCCGTCGAACTCCTTGGCCGCGCGCACGATCCACTTCGAGCCCGCCCAGGAGCCGATGAGGATCGGCGGGCCGCCGGCGGCCACGGGCCACACCGGCGCCAGCGACGCCTCGCCGACCTTCTCACCGGCCCACAGCCGGCGCATGGTCGTGAGCGACTGGTCGAGGACGCGGAAGCGCGAGGCGAAGTCGATGCCGAGCGCCGCGAAGTCGGCCGGCGTCGAGCCGGCGCCCACCCCCAGGCGCAGCCGGCCGCCGGAGGCCAGGTGGGTGGTGAGCACCCGCTGAGCCAGCTCGACCGGGTTCCGCAGCGGCACTTGCAGGATGCCGGTGCCCAGCTCGATGTGGCGCGTGACGGTCCCGGCGATGGCCAGCGCGGTGAGCGGGTCGGGCAGGAGCCAGCCGCGGCCGATGGCGTCGAACACCCACGCGCTCGAGAAGCCGGCCGCCTCGATGTGGCGGGCGGCGTCAGCCAGACCGGCGGGGGCGAGCACGGCGCCGCCCCCGCCGGGCAGGGAGATCCCGAAGCGCGTCACATGTTTCCGGTGGTGCCGACCCAGCCGGTCTCGGACACGTCGATCATGATGCCGTCGGGGCCGGTGTACTTCACCTCGACGTTGCCGCCGTGCCGCGGGCCATGGCCGACGCCCAGCGCCCGGTTCACGTCGTCGCGCGGAGCCGAGCCGGCCGCCGCCAGCTTCTCGGTGATCTCCTCGAGGCTCTCGACCTCGAAGCCGATGTGGTGGATGCCGCTCCAGTTCTTGCCGCGCTCCACGCCGGCCACCGCGTCGCTCTTGAAGTTGAGGATGGCCAGGTTGAGGTCGCCGTCGCTCAGGTAGTAGCCCTTGGCGCCGGGACCGTCGAGCTTGGCGATCTCCTTCATGCCGAACACGTCGATGTAGAACTTGGCGGTGGCGTCCACGTCCTGGGTCGAAATCGCGATGTGCTTGATCTTCGGCATGGGCTCTCTCCCGTGTGGGTGCCTGAGCGGTCGCTCGTTCCCGCCCACAACGTACGCCAAACCCGCGAAAAAGGCCAGCCCTTGCCGCTTCGCGCCTTGCCATCGGGCCCGGGAGCGGGTAGGTAAGGACGGCGCCTGAGTGGGCGCCGGAGGGATCGCTCATGGACCGTGGACGGAGCCTCGTGCTGGCCGTCGTGCTCGCGAGTGTCGTGGTCGTCGCAGCTCTGCCAGGGATCGGGGCCGCCCAGGCCAAGCCGGAAGGGGAGATGCGCTGGGCGCTGTACGTGACGCTGTCGCCCGTGTGGTTCGACCCGGCCGAGGTGAGCGGGCAGCTCACGCCGTTCTGGGTGCTCTACGCCCTGCACGATGCCCTCGTGAAGCCGATGCCCGGCAACCTCATGGCCCCCAGCCTGGCCGAGTCGTGGACACTGAGCGCCGACCAGCGCACCTACGAATTCAAGCTGCGCGAGGGGCTGAAGTTCCACAACGGCGATCCGTTCACCGCCGAGGACGTGAAGTTCAGCTTCCACCGCTCCAAGGGCTCCAAGATCCTGCACGATCGCGTACGCGAGGTGACGGTCGTCAGCCCGTCCCGCGTGCGCTTCACGCTGACCGACCCCTGGCCGGACTTCATGGCCTTCTACGGCACGATGGTCTCCGGGGCCGGCTGGATCGTGCCCAAGAAGTACGTGGAGCAGGTGGGCAACGACGGCTTCAAGAAGCACCCCATCGGGCTCGGGCCCTACAAGTTCGTGAGCCACACGCCCGGCATCGAGCTGGTCATGGAGGCCAACGAGAGCTACTGGCGGAAGATGCCGTCGGTGAAGCGCCTCGTCTTCAAGAGCGTGCCGGAGTCGACGACGCGCCTGGCCATGCTCAAGCGCGGCGAGGTCGACGTGGCCTACCTGCTGGAGGTGCCCCAGGCCCAGGAGGTCAAGAAAGATCCCAACCTCCGCCTGGCCTTCTCGGGCGGCATCGCGACGTTCTTCTTCGATTTCCTCGAGCAGTGGGACCCCAAGTCGCCGTGGGCCGACCGGCGGGTGCGGCTGGCCGCCAACTACGCGATCGACCGCCAGGCCCTCAGCGAGGCCGAGACGCTCGGCGCCTCCAAGCCGGCCGGCAACCACGTGCCGCGCACCTTCGAGTTCGCGCTGCCGCTGGAGCCGTACCCGTACGATCCCGCCAAGGCCAAGCAGCTGCTGGCCGAGGCCGGCTATCCCAACGGCTTCGACGCCGGCGAGTTGCACCAGCTGCCGCCGTACTTCTCGCTCGGCGAGGCGATCGTGAACTACTTCCAGGCCGTGGGCATCCGCATCCGCATGCGGCCGATGGAGCGCGCCTCGTACTTCGCGCTGATCTCGTCGAAGAAGGCCAAGGGCGTGTGCGTGTGCAGCAGCTCGCTCTACGGCAACGCGGCCTCGCGCATCTCGGAGGTGATCCCGAGCGACGGCGCCTGGGCCTACGGCGGCTACCCCGACATCGACGCCCTCTACAAGCAGCAGGCGGGGGAGACCGACAAGAAGAAGCGTGAGGCCCTGCTGCACCAGGTCCAGCGGCTGGTCTACGAGCGGGTCCGGTACGGGCCGATCTACGAGTACATCTGGCCGAGCGGCATCGGCCCCCGGGTGGCCGAGCCGGCGCTGATGCTGATCAACCCCTATCCGTGGTCGGCGCCCCTGGAGGAGGTCCGGCTCAAGAAGCCGTGAGCCGTCACGGCACCTGCACGATGATCTCGACGCGCTGGGCGGTCCCCCGTCTGGCATCGTAGGCGGCCTTGACGTGTCCGCCGTCGCGGATGTCGCCGAAGCCGCCCTCCTTGTCGCCCACGACGATGAGGGTCTCCGGGGTCACGAAGAGCTTCACCGAGGCCAGGCCGAAGAAGCCCGATGAGACCCGGATGACCCCGGTCGCGGGCTCGACGATCTCGACGCGGCCCCGGGCCTCTCCAGTGACCGGCGCGGTGTCCCGGCTCAGGAACGAGACGCTGGGCTTCAGCAAGGAGGCGAGCAGGCGCCCGGGGAGCACGGGAGCGACGATGGGGCTGGTCGAGACGATGACCGCCGCCAGACCGAGTCCGCCGAAGCCCCAGATCCAGCGCTTTCGTCGGGAGGATCGGCGGGCGCGGACCCGCGCGAGGCGCTGGAAGTCGGCGCTCATCCCGGAGCGAATCACCCCACCCGTGACGTGTCGGCCGCGCCGAGGTCGGCGGTATCCGACATTTCTCGCCGGCCCCGCGCCCGGCCCCGCGGATCGATCGTGCCCAGCCACTGGTGATAGGTGTCGAGGGTCGCCCGCACGCTGTCGACGAGCTGCACATGGCTCTGGGTCAGCCGATCGATCTCGCCGCGTATCGTCGCTTCCTGCTCGCGGGCGGCGCCGAGGAGGGCGTCCGCTCGCACGGTCGCCTCCGCCATCAGCGCCTCGGCCTCCACCTGACGGCTCGCCTTCATCGCCTCGGCGTCGCGGAGTATGGCGGCCTCGCGCTCCTTCGCGCCGTCGAGGAGCGCGGTCACCTGGCCGTGGGCGTCGTGCAGCAACGTCTCCACTTCCTTCAACATCGCGCTCCGGAGCTCCTCGATGTGGCCCGAGGGCGGCGGCGGGCTTTCGAGCGGCGGTATCCGCGGTGTCGCCGCCGAGAGGGCCAGGATCTCGTCCTCCAGCGCCTTCACCCGTGTGCCCAGCGTGGCGTTCGCCTCCTGCATGGCGGCAAACGCCTCGGCGACGTCCTCGAGGAACGCCGATACCTCTTCGGGGCTGAGCCCCTGCAGCAGCCGGGTGCTGAACCGCTGCGAGCGAATATCGTCCGGGGTCATCGTGGGATCTCTCCTCTTGACCGGGGGCCGGCGGTCGACGCTTACGGGCCCTTGATTCGAGATGTGTTCAGCAGCCAATCGATGGCCGCGGTCGGATCGGCGTCCCGCGCCTCGTCACGCGCCGGTGCCGGGGCACGATGGCTGTCTGATCGTGGTGGCAACGGTCGGGCCACGTCGCGAGTGGCGCCGTTCACGGGAGGCGCCGCCGGCACGGCCGGGGGCGGCGGCGGGACGGTGATCACCGCGCTCACGGGTGTGGGAGCGGGCGTTGGCATGGTCGGGACCGGGGGCGGGACGGGGATCACCGCGCTCATGGGTGTAGGCGCCGGCATGGGCACTCGGGCCGGAGGCGTGGAGTGCGCCGCCCGCGCGATCGACGTGCGTCGGACCGCCGAGAAGCCAACGATGCCGGCCCCGGCGACGATCATGACCAGCGTGGTGACAAGGATCCATCGCCGGCGTCGGCGCGCCCGCAGTCGCGATCGCACACGTTCGAGCCGCTGGAACTGGAGCGTCGCTGGATCTTGCTCAGTCGGGCGTAAGTCGCCCGGATCCAGGACCGGGGCTGTCGTCATGGCTTCCCTCTACTCGCCCTCGGACCGGTCGCGTGGCCGAGAGGCTATGCCGAACCGAGGGGACCGTCAATTGTCGGTAAACTTGACAGGTTGCGACCCCTGGCAACTTGACAGTCGGCGGCCGGGAGGCCGATGATCGGGCCATGACAACACTAGAGCGGGCCGAGGCAGCCGAGCACGCGATGAGCCAGGAGCTCGATCGGGTGGTAGTCAAGTCCGTCATCTACACCTCGGGTGAGCGTGACCCGCGGGTGCCGGCCCCCCGGCCGCCGGACAACGGCAAGCGCTACATGATGGGCCAGGATCCGCGCCTGCCCCAGATGCCGGCCAGGCCGACCCTGATCGACTACTTCAAGTACCGCTTCGGCCCCGCCAACCACCTGCTGCAGAGCGCCCGCCTGGCCCAGAAGAGCGGCGCCAGCGAGAAGGTCATCCTCGCCTGCCTCGTGCACGACATCGCCATCGCCGGCTTCATCCGCGGCGACCACGGCTACTGGGCGGCCCAGCTGCTGGAGCCGTACGTCGACGAGGAGGTGAGCTGGGCGATCCGCTATCACCAGGCGCTGCGCTTCTACGCCGACGAGTCGGTCGGCTACAAGTACCCCGAGCTCTACGCCAAGCTGTTCGGCGCCGACTACCAGCCCGACGAGTACATCGACCGCGACTACAAGATGGCGCGCGAGCACAAGTGGTACATGACCTCGCGCCTGATCTGCGTGAACGACCTCTACGCCTTCGACCCCAACGTGACGGTCGCGCTGGAGGACTTCACCGACATCGTCGGCCGCCAGTTCAAGCAGCCGAAGGAAGGCCTCGGCTGGGACGCGAGCCCCTCGGCCCACATGTGGCGGACGATCATGTGCCCGACGAAGTACTTGTAGTCAACGATCTGCCTTCGATGCTGGCGCAGTTCGCGGCGGCATCACCCGAGCTGCTCGAGCGCGACAAAGACGATCGGCGCCCGCTCGCGCACAAGGCTGCCTGGGACTCCGTTCAGGCCTGAGGACGCCGTCTACTTCAGCGGCACGAAGACCGACACCCGTGGCTCCGGCCCCACCTCGCGGGTGCCGTGGCCCTGGCCGGTCTGGTCCTCCGCGATCAGGATGTCGCCGGGCCCTAGCCGTCGGACCGTCCCGTCGCCGATCTCGATGTCGACGGCGCCCGAGAGCGTGAAGACCGCGTACCGCCCGGGGGCGTGGTGCCACGGATTCGAGCGCTTGGGATCGAAGCGACGGATGACGATGCCGCTGCCCGGAATCAGCTCGGCGCTCTCCGACTGATCGCCGCGCGGCTCCAGGCGCGGCGTGATCTCCTCGAAGTGCGACTGCCCGTCCTGGCCCGCATAGATCCGGATGATGGCCATGGCTACACGCTCACGTGCTTGATGAACCGCTCGGGCGGGTCCTCGCCCCACTGGCTGATCAGGGCCTCGTGGGCGGGGAGCAGGTTGCTGCCGCTCTTCGCGTTCAGGCGGTCGGTGTCGGCCCAGCGCTCGTGCACGCGGCCCCACGGATCGCACCAGTAGTCGTAGACCTGGCTGCCGAGCAGGTGGCGCCCCACGCCCCACATGTGCTCGTACTTGCCCAGCTTGGCCAGGTATTCGTGGTCCTTGAACACCGCGTCGACGTCGGGGACCTCGAACGACATGTGGTTCATGCCGGCCCGCTCGTTGTGGACGGCGAACAGCGTGTGGTGGTCGACGTACTCGTCGCCGCAGTCGCAGCGGTTGAACGAGCCGATGACGTTGTCCTTGTCGCCCACGTACACGTCGTCCGAGCCCACGAAGCCGAGCGTGTCGCGGAACCACTGCACGGTCTCCCGGACCTTGGGGGTGCCGAACACGCCGTGGCCGATCCGCTTGATCGGTGTCGGCGACTTGCGCAGGCGCATGAGCTCGCCGGCCCGCCGCAGCGGCTCGGTGCCGGTGTTCATGGGCTGCTGGGGCACCGGGATCGGCGCCGGCGTCTCGATGCCGTGCACGACCTCGATCTGGAAGCCGTTGGGCTCGCGCAACCGCACCCGCTTGCCGCCGCCCGGCTCGTCGATCGACTCCACCGCCGAGGCGCCCGGCGCCTTGGCCACCCGGGCCAGGTCGTCCTCGCTGGCGGCCAGGTAGGCAAAGCCCACCACGGCGGGGTCGCCCTTCTCGGTCACGTGCAGGTGATGCCGGGGGTCGGTGCCGCGCATGTAGAGCGCGGTCGGCGTCCGGGCCGAGCGGACCAGGCCGAAGTGGGTGAGGAACTCCTCCATCACGTCGAGGTCGGGCGCACGCAGCCGCCCGTACGCGAGATCGCGGACCTTGATCACCGGCATCGTCGTGCCTCCTCCTTCACGGGTTGACGGCTCCACCGTCGCGGACACCAAGATACGCCTCCTGGATGCGGGTGTGCTGCTGCAAGACCGCGGGGGCCCCCTCGGCCACGGTCCGCCCCTCCTCCAGCACGTAGGCGCGGACGGCCACCTCCAGCGCCCGGATCACGTTCTGCTCCACCAGCAGGATGGCCACCCCCTCGGCGTTGATCGTCTTGATGATCGCGAACATCTGGTCGACCACGGCCGGGGCCAGCCCCAGCGACGGCTCGTCGAGCAGCAGTAGCCGGGGCCGGGCCATGAGGGCGCGCCCGATCGCCACCATCTGCTGCTGGCCGCCCGACAGCGAGCCCGCCACCTGGTGCCGGCGCTCGCGCAGGATGGGGAAGAGCCCGTAGACGCGCTCCAGCGTGGCGCCGCGGACGCGCCGGGCCTCGCCGCGATAGCAGCCGATGTCGAGGTTCTCCTCGACCGACATCCGCGTGAAGAGTCGCCGCCCCTCCGGCACCAGGGCGATGCCCTGCCGGCACACCAGGTGGGGCGCCACCGCGCCGAGGTCGGCACCATCGAAGCGCAGCGCGCCGCCGCGCGAGCGCTGCAGTCCCGCGATCGTGTTCACCAGCGTGCTCTTGCCGGCGCCGTTGGGGCCGATGACCGAGACGATCTCGCCGGCGTCCACGCCAAGCGTGGCGTCCCACACCGCGGGGGCGTCGCCATAGGCCACGGCGAGCCGCTCGACCTCAAGCAACATGGGCCCGCCCGAGGTAGACCTCGACGACGCGGTCGGCCCGCATCGCCTCCTGGGGGCTGCCGGCCGCGATGACCGTGCCCTCGTTCAGGACCACCACCCGGTCGCACAGCTCCAGCACCGCCCGCATGAGGTGCTCCACGAAGAGGACGGCGACGCCGGCGTCGCGGATCGTCCGCACCAGCCTGATGGCACTGGCGATCTCGCCGGAGTTGAGCCCCGACAGCACCTCGTCGAGCAGCAGCACGCGCGGCCGGC
Organism: uncultured Candidatus Rokubacteria bacterium; assembly: GCA_963734175.1. Lineage (GTDB taxonomy): Bacteria > Methylomirabilota > Methylomirabilia > Rokubacteriales > CSP1-6 > AR5. Next base: position 216,038 of record CAVTGC010000006.1, on the reverse strand, counting down.
CGGCCAGCGCCCGGGCCAGCTCCAGGAACTTGCGCTCGTGCAGGTTCAGCTCGTGGGGCAGCGCCGCCGCCCGCCGGCCGAGGCCGGCCAGCTCCAGCCACCCACGCGCCTCGGCCCGGGCCTGACGCGGCGTGAGGCGGCCGGCCCCGAACGTGCCGGCCACCGCCACGTTGTCGAGCGCGGTCAGGTGCGCGAAGGGCCGCGGGATCTGGTGGGTGCGGCCCACGCCGAGCGCGGCGATCGCGTGGGCCGGGCGCGCCGTCAGCGTCTCACCGCCGAGGGTGACGCGTCCGCGATCGGCCGGGTAGTAGCCGCTGATCACGTTGATCAGCGTGGTCTTGCCGGAGCCGTTCGGTCCGACGAGGCCGAGGATCTCGCCGGGCGCCACGCTGAGGCTCACGCCGCGCAGCGCCTGGATGCCGCCGAATGCGCGCCAGACGTCCTCGCACGCCAGCGGCGCGGCCGGCACCGCCGGTGCCGGCGTGGCCGCGGCCACCGCGGCGACCTCGGGGGCCCGCGGCCGCCAGCGACGCCAGCGCGCCAGCGCCGCGGGTACCACGCCCTCGGGCAGCAGCAGGATGACCAGGATCAGCACGAGGGCGACGAAGGCGCGGCCCAGCACGGCCTGCTGGCCGCCGGTGAACGTGTAGAGCGAGCCGGCGATGATCGTGGCGCCGACGGCGGGGCCCAGCCAGTGGCGGGCGCCGCCGAGCACGCTCATGAGCACGACGTAGAGCGGCACCGTGATCGAGAACGTCTCGCCGACCGTGACGTAACCGACGTACATGGCGTGCACGCCGCCGGCCACGCCGGCGATGCCGGCCGACAGCGCGAAGGCGACGAGCTTGTAGCGGAACGTCGGCACGCCCTTCAGCTCGGCCACGTCCTCGTCGTCGTGGATCGCGTAGAGCCCCAGCCCCAGCCGCGACTGCGTGATCGCGTAGGCCGCCCCGACCGTGGCCACCGCCAGGGCCAGCCCCAGCAGGTAGAGCGTTCCGGTCGGCGAGGCCAGCAGGCGAGGCAGGGGGACGCCGCTCAGGTAGACGCCGGGGCCGCCGTCGATGCGCGTGTTCAGCACGATCGTCGCCAGCACGAACCCCACCGCCAGCGTGAGCAGGCCGAACAGCTCGCCCCGCAGCCGCTTCACGCGAAAGACCACCGCGCCGACGCCGGCCCCGAGCGCGGCCGTCAGCACGCCGGCCACCGGCAGCGTCGCCAGGAACGGCACGCCGAAGGCCGTGGTGAGCGTGGCGGTGGCGTACATGCCGGCGCCGAAGAAGGCGCCGTGGCCGAAGCTGAAGTAGCCGGCGTAGCCGCTCAGCAGACTCCAGCTCGTGGCCAGCGCGATCCACGAGAAGACGATGTAGAGGAACGACTCGTAGAAGGCCGGCAGTCCCGCCGTCGCCAGGGCGGCGAGGCCGAGCGCCGCCGCCAGCAAGCCTCCACCGACGCGGCGGCCGGGGGTGCTCACACCCGGTCCGGCCGCGCGATCAGGATGACGATGAGCACGGAGAAGGAGACCAGCGGCGCCCACGCCGGGGTGATCACGGCCATCGTGAGCGACTCGCTCACGCCGATGAGCAGCCCGGCCAGGAGCGCCCCGACCGGGTTGGCCAGTCCGCCGATGATGACCACCGCGAACACCACGCCGACCCACGCCCAGATCTGCGAGGGCGCCAGCGTGGAGATCAGCGCGATGAACGCGCCGGCGATGCCCGCATAGCTGGCGCTGATGCCGGAGAGGAGGAAGGCCTGGGCCCGATGGTTCACGCCGAAGGCCGCCGCGATGGCCGGGTCCTCCGCGCTCGCCCGCAGCGCCTTGCCCACGTAGGTGAAGCGCAGCCACGCCCACGTGGCCACGCGCGAGGACGGCGGCGGTCAGGCAGGCGAACAGCTCCAGGGTCGGCACGAACAGCGGCCCCACCCGCGTGGAGGTCGTCGCCCACGCGGTCTCGTAGCGCCGGTAGTCGGCGGTCCAGAACCACTGGATCAGCGACTCGAGGATGACGGCAAGGCCGAAGGTGACCAGCAGCGAGGTGAACTCGGTGACGCGAAAGTAGGTGAACACGGCGTGGAAGCCAACGCCGAGCGCGAAGAAGGCCGGCACGATGGCCAGCGCGGCCAGCCACGGCGGCACGTGGAGGGCGGTGCCGAGCTGGTAGGTGAGGTAGGCGCCGAGCAGGGCCAGGGCGAAGTGGGCCAGGTTCACCAGACGCAACAGGCCCCACGAAAGGCTGAGGCCGAGGGCCAGCAGGCCGTAGATGCCACCCGCCAGCAGGCCGGAGACGATCGCCTGCCCGAGGAGCGTCAGGCTCGGCACGCGGGCTCCGCGTCGGACGCGTCGGGGTCGATCAGGGTGGCAGCAGCCGGGCGCCCGGCGCGGCGAACTCCTTGGGCCACACCACCACCCACTTGCCGTCCTGCACCTGCTTCACCTTGAAGAGATCCTCACCGTAATTGTTGGGACCGTCGAAGTGCAGCGTGCCGATGATCGTGGGCACACGGTTCTTGCGCAGCCACTGGGCCAGGACCTTGTCGTCCAGGCTCTTGGTCGCGGTCACCGCCGCCTCGAGGATCTGCCAGGCCGCCAGCGAGCCGGCCACCTGGGTGTCGACGTGCGGGTAGGGCACGTTGGCCTTGGTCGCGCGCTCCACGAACAGCGGCACCAGCCTGGCCGCGCCGGCGTTGGTCATGAACGGCGGATGCTCCTCGAAGACGGTCGAGGAGAGCGCCAGCTTGCCGTCGGGCGCGAGCGCCAGGGGACCCGGCGCCGGGAACAGGTGGAAGTGCCGGGGCGGCGCGTAGTCGAGCTTCTTCATCGCCTCCAGCAGCTGGTTGCCGTCGAGGCCGAGCGCCCCCACCCAGAGAAAGTCGGGCTTGGCATCCTTCACCCGCGCCGCCAGCGCGCCCCAGTCGCGCGTGCCGAACTCGTACTCGAGATAGAGGGCGACCTTGAGGCCGCGCTTCTCCGCCACCTCGCGAGCCCCGTTGGACTGGAACTGGGCCGACGGGAACTTGCTGGTGACGATGGCGATGGTCTTGGGCGGATTGCTGGTGGCGGCGAGCGCGTTGAACACCGTGGTCGGCAGCGTCACGTTGGGCTCGGGCCCGAAGGCGGCGGTGGGAAAGTGCATCTCGTACTTCGCCAGGTGCGGCATGCCGAACGAGTGGTGCGGGAAGACCTTCTGGTAGCGCTGGGCCACGCCCATCGCGGCCAGGATCCCGCTCGTCGCATAGGGACCCATCAGCAGGTCGACCTTGTCGACCGTGATCAGCTTCTCGTAGAGGCTACGGGTGACGTCGGGCTTGGACTGGTCGTCGAGCAGCACCCACTCGACGGGGCGGCCGAGCAGGCCGTTGCCCTTGTTCAGCTCTTCGATATAGATGTCGCCGGCGATCTTGTGCAGCAGCGCGGTCGGCGCGAGCGGGCCGGTGAGGGCCAGCGTGCCGCCGATCCGGATCGGTGTACCGGAGGGTGCCGCGACGGCGGTGGCGGCGAAGGCGACGACGAGAAGCCAGGCGAGCGCGCTACGACAGCCGACCCTGCACAGAGCGAGCATTCGTGGTCCCTTCGCAGTGAGGGTAAGTCTTCGCAATCGTGGGCGCAGAGTAGGGACTGGCGCTGGCTTTGTCAATCGCGCCCGGGCGCCTCAGGCCCGCCTCGCGAGTCCGGCTTGACAGACCGTGGCGGGCACCGCAAAGTCGGGGCCGTGCTCAACGCCACCCGTGATCTGGTCCTGCCCACCACCATCACCGGCTCCTACCCGCGGCCGCAGTGGTTCACCGAGGAGCTGCGGGGACGCGGCTTTCAAGGACGCGCTCGGCGACTCGCGCTTCCGCGAGCAGTACCTGGACGCGGTGGCGTGCCTGGTGCGCGAGCAGGAGATGGCCGGGCTCGACATCGTCACCGACGGCGACTCGCGCTTCGACCTGACGGTCGGCGGCAAGTCGTGGTTCTTCTACGTGATCGAGCGGTTGCACGGGATCACCGGCCACGTCGACCGATCGACGGGGGGCGGCTGGCGCGGCCTGCCGCCCGGCCACATCCTCCGCGAGGTCATGGAGGCCTACCAGCCGGCGATCGTCGGCGGGGCCATCGCCGACCGCCAGCTGCAGTACGCGGCGCTGTTCAAGGCGGCCCAGCGCCTCAGCTCGCGGCCGGTCAAGTTCGGCAGCGATCAGCGCGCAGTCGCTCGTCAAGATGCTGGTCAACCGTCACTACGCCTCGGACCGTGACCTCATCAGCGCCACCGGCGATGTGCTGAACGCCGAGCTGAAGGAAGTCGCCGCAGCCGGCTGCCGGGTCATCCAGATCGAGGAGCCGCAGCACCACATCGCCGGCGCCAACGGCACGGCCACCGACAAGGACCTCGAGTTCTACACCGAGGCCGTCAACCGCGAGATCGCCGGCGTCGATACCGAGATCTGGCTGCACACCTGCTGGGGCAATCCCAATCAGCAGCCGCTGCACTGGGAGCGGCCGTCCTACGAGCGCTCGCTGCCGTATCTACTGGCGACCAAGGCGGACGTGCTCACCCTGGAGTGCGCCTCGACCAACGGTCGTGACCTGCCGCTGCTCAAGCAGGTCCGGACCGACAAGAAGATCGCCATCGGCGTGGTCAACCACTCCACGGCCGCCGTGGAGCCGCCGGAGTTCGTGGCGGGCCTCATCCGCAAGGCGCTGGAGTACGTGCCGGTCGAGCGCCTGATCCTCGCCAGCGACTGCGGCTTCGGGCGCGAGGGGCTGGCTCGGCGCATCGCCTTCTACAAATCGGTGGCCATCAACCTCGGCGCCAACATCGTGCGCCGCGAGCTGAAGCTGCCGGAGGTCGAGATCGCCGCCGCCGACCCGCGCTGGACGTTCGCCGGGTGACGGCTCGCCGCCTGTTCGTCCTCGCCATCGTGCCGCTCGTGCTCGGCGCCGTGCCGCCGGCGTGGGCTCAGAACGGCTTCAGCTTCACCGATGCTGCCCGCTCGGCCTCCGGTTACTCGCGGGCGACCGTGCGGCCGCAGATGGCCTGCCGCGATCTGCTCGGCATGACCGACCCCGACGTATCGATCGTCTCGGCGGAGGTCGTGGCCAGCGCCGACGGGGTGCCCGAGCACTGCCGGATCAACGGGCTGCTGGCCCCCGAGATCCGCTTCCAGGTAAACCTCCCGGCCGCGTGGAACCGCCGCTTCTACATGAACGGCAACGGTGGCTTCGCCGGCGAATCGCCGGAGACGGCGCCGCGGGCCGCCCTGCGCGCCACCGCGCTCCGTCACGGCTTCGTCACCGCGACCACCAACACCGGCCACGAGGCGACGCAGGAGCCGCTGGCGACCTTCGCCGAGCGGAGCTATCAGAAAGTCGTCGACTACGCGTTCCGGGCCGTGCACCTGACCGCGATCACCGCCAAGACCGTGGCGACGCGTTACTACGATCGCCCGGTGGCGTTCTCCTACTGGGACGGCTGCTCGACGGGCGGGCGCCAGGCCCTCATGGAGGCCCAGCGGTTTCCGGCCGACTTCGACGGCATCGTCGCCGGCGCCCCCGTGCTGAACTTCGTCGACACGACCGTGCTGGGCCTGTGGCACAGCCGGGCGCTGGCCGAGGCATCGATCACCCCCGACAAGCTCAAGGTCGTTGCCGACGCCGTCTACGCCAGGTGCGACGGCGCCGACGGCCTCGTCGACGGCATCATCGACGATCCCCGCCGCTGTGACTTCGATCCCGTGCGCGACCTGCCCGTGTGCGCCGTCGGCTACGACGGCACCGCCTGCGTCACCGCCGCCCAGGCGGCGGCCCTCAAGAAGATCTACGGCGGTGTCGTCAGCAACGGGACGGCGTTCTTCCCCGGCCAGCCAATCGGCGCCGAGAAGGCGGGGTTGCCGCCGTTCGGACCGCCCCAGCCCGCGAGCGGCTGGGACCGATGGCTGGTCGCGCCGGCCGGCACCAAGCCGCTGCAGCTCGCCTTCGCGGAGTCCTTCATGAAGTACATCGCCTTCGGCAAGGCGGACCCGGCCTACGACTGGACGACGTTCGACTTCGACAAGGATCCCGGCCGCCTGGCCGACGCCCGCAAGCTGATCAACGCCACCGAGCCCGACCTCGGCGCCTTCCGCGGCCGCGGTGGCAAGCTGCTGATGTACTTCGGCTGGGCCGACACCGCGCTCACGCCGTACATGGCCGTCGACTACTACGAGAAGGCGCTGGCGGCCAACGGGCCGGAGACGAAGGACTTCTTCCGCCTCTTCATGGTGCCCGGCATGTTCCACTGCCGGGCGGCGTCGGCCCCGACCGCTTCGACGCCATGACCGCGCTGATCGACTGGGTCGAGCGCGGCGTCGCGCCGGCGAGCCTCACCGCCAGCCGGGTGGAGAACGGCGCCGTCGTGCGCACCCGGCCCCTCTGTCCGTATCCGCAGGTGGCGCGCCATGGCGGCGCTGGCAGCATCGACGCCGCCGCCAGCTTCACCTGCGCCGAGCCCCGCTGACCCGAAAAGGAGACTGAGACGATGCGCTTTGGCGTGTTCACGAGCATGGGAATGCAGACGTGGCCGGCGGTGCTCGACCTGTGGCGCCACCTCGAGGCCACCAAGTGGGACGTCGCCTGCGTGACCGACCACTTCATGCCCAATACCAAGGAGCGCGAGGGCGCCATGCTCGAGTCGTGGAGCACGCTCAGCGCGCTGGCCGCGCTGGTGCCGCGCATGCGCGTGGGCACGATCGTGCTGGGCAACACCTACCGGCACCCGGCCATCGTCGCCAAGATGGCCGCGCAGGTCGACATCATCGCCGGCGGTCGCCTGCTGCTGGGCATGGGCGCCGGCTGGCAGCAGAACGAGCACGAGGCCTACGGCATCCCGTTCTACACGATGAAGGAGCGGCTGGAGCGGCTGGACGAGGCGTGCGAGGTGCTGCGCTCCCTGTGGACGAAGAAGCGTAGCGACTTCGCGGGGCGTTACTACCAGCTGTCCGACGCGCCGCTCGACCCCAAGCCCGTGCAGTCGCCGCACCCGGAGCTGATGATCGGCGGTGGCGGCGAGCGGGTCACCCTGCGCATCGTGGCCAAGCACGCCGACCACTGGAACGTGTGGGGCGGCCCGCAGGTGCTGGGGCGCAAGGGCAAGATCCTCGACGAGCACTGCGCGGCGGTCGGCCGCGATCCGAACACGATCACGCGCTCGGTGAACATGGCGCTGCTGATCACCGACAAGAAGGACGAGGTCGAGCAGCTGGCCAAGACGATCGAGACGCGGATGGGCCGCCACGCGGCGGATGCGCGCGACACCTGCCTGGCGGGGACGCCCGAGCAGATCCGCGAGCGGCTGCAGCAGCTCAAGGCGGCGGGCTGCGGCGTGCTCTTCATCCCGAGCATGTTCCGCCCGCTGCCCGAGCTGCGCCGCGACCTCGACCGCTTCATCGCCGAGATCGCCCCGGCCTTCCGCTAGCTCTTCGACTCGCGTGAAGCACAGCGTCGTCCGGGGGCGAGCGCCGGCCCCGGAGCGGCGCGCACAGGGCCGTGGGCGCGCCGGCATGGCTCGCCTGTCGCCGTAAGCCGCTCCGGGCACGGCTCGCTCGAGCCCCCCATCCCCCAGAGGGGGTTGGGGCGAGGACCAGTCGGAACGTCGGCGGCTCGCTCGCCGAGCCCGGAGCGGCAACGACGACAACGGCTCGCCATGATGGCGCGCCCACGGCTCCTGTGCGCGCCGCCCCGGGACCGACGCCCGCCCCCGGACGACGCTGCGCTTCACGCGGCTCCTCTTCATCCGTTCATCTGGATCCGAACCAGCCACCTGCCCGTAGGGTCGGCAGGGTGCGCATGGGGCGCGCCGGGTTGAGTCAACGTGATGATGAGGGGGGTGCGCTGATGCAGGATCGGCGGACGATTTTGGCTGCGGTGGATTCGGAGATGTCGGCGACGCGGCGAGAGATCGTGAAGGTGGCGGGCGTGGCTGGCGTGGCGACGTTGTTGGCCACGCTGGGGGCGCAGATCAGCGCGGCGCGAGCCCAGGGGTACGGGGACGCGGCGGCGGCGGATCTCAAGATCCTCAACGTGGCGCTGGGGCTCGAGCACGCGGCGATCGCGGCCTATCAGGCTGGGGCCGAATCGGGGTTGCTGGCCAAGCCCGTGCTCGACGTGGCCGTAGCGTTCCAGGGGCAGCACAAGCAACACCGCGACGCGCTGGCCGCCACCATCCGCAAGGCGGGCGGCACCGCGGTCGAGCCGCGCAGGATGGGCGAGTACACGTGGCCCAAGCTGGCCAGCCAGACCGACGTGCTGACGTTCGCCGCCAAGCTCGAGGCCGGCGCCGCCTCGGCCTACCTCGGTGCTCTCAAGGCGATCCAGAACAAGGACTACCTCACGGCGGCGGCGGCCATCATGGGCAACGAGGCGCAGCACCTGGCGGTGCTTCGCCACGCGCTGGGCGAGGCGCCGGCGCCGAGCGCGTTCATCAGTTGACGCGACCGGTGAGGGCGGCGGCCGCCGCCGCCCTCCTGGCCCTCGCGCCCGGATCGACGGCCGCCGCGCGGGACGGCGTCGAGGTGTTCGGCCAGACCTGCGCGGTCTGCCACTTCTCCGATTCGACCGAGCGCAAGGTCGGTCCCGGGCTGGGCGGGATCTTTCGCCGCGAGCGGCTGCCGGTCAGCGGCGATCCGGTCACGGACACGCGCATCACGCGGCAGATCCGGCAGGGGTCGGGGGCGATGCCGCCGCATCCGCACCTGAGCGCCGACGACGTGGCGGCGCTCCTGCGTTACCTGCGAACGCTGTGAACGGCGCCGTCAGGGCGTTGTCTTCGGCGTGAAGGCCGAGAGGTTGGCCAGCGTCGCCAGCGGCAGCACGCCCTCGTGGCGTCCCCCCCGGATCGTCCACGTGGGGAAGTTGCGCACGTTGGCCTGCACGCACAGATCGGTGCGGGCCCCGGCCGAGGCGGCGTCGCACTCCACGTAGGGCAGCTCGCTCGCCGCGTTGCCGAACAGCCGCTTCTGCTCGCGGCAGGCCGGACACCACGAGGCGCCGTAGAAGCGGGCGCCGGTGTCGCGCAAGTGGCGGGCCAGCGCCTCCTGGTACGGCGAGGCCGGACCGGTCGCGCTGAAGACCGCGTACGACAGCCCGACGGTGGCGACGGCGACGAGGCCGGCCAGTACCGCCAGCCGCGCCGGCTGCAGCCACGGCCACCGCGTGCCCGGGGCCGGCCGGCGCCGGAGCAGCGCCACCGCGATCGCGAGCACGATGAGGGCGGACGCCACGCACCAGACGCAGGCGGCGCGGAGGATGAAGAGGGACACGCCGGTGAGATAGGCGGAGAAGGCCACGCCGGCGACGGCGAGGCCGAAGCTCCACAGCCAGCGCCGGCGGGTGAGCGGCTGCGCCGCCAGCACACCCAGCAGGATGTAGAGGGCCGCGCCCCACAGCGCCGTGGGCACCCCGAGCAGCACGCCGTAGGCGCTGCCCTGCACGAGGTCGCAGGAGCTCCCGGCCCCACACATCAGCGGCGCCGTCGAGGTGAGCTTGGTGATCGTCAGGTACAGGGCGAGGGCGGCGCCGGCCGCCGCCAGCGCGACGACCTCCCAGGCCGGCGGCGGCACTGTCTCCTGATGGCGAGCCGGGTGCGAAGGCTTCTTGGCCACGCCGTGCCTGCCGGTGCTACAGGATCTTCAGGAACTCGACCAGGTCGCTGAGATCGGCGTCGGTCAGCTTCTCCGTCGTCCCCGCCTTCTGCACGTAGCCCCACATGAAGCGCACGGTCTCCTCCAGGGTGGCGAACCGCCCATCGTGGAAGTAGGGCGCGGTGCGGGAGACGGCGCGGAGCGAGGGGACCTTGAACTTGCCGCCCGACTCGACGTCCTCCAGGTCCTGCTTGTCATACGCCGGCGGCAGGTGACAGGCCTTGCAGCCCGCCTTCACCGTGAAGATCTCGTAGCCGCGCTTGGCCGCGGCCGGGGCGGCGTCGGAGGGGGTGCCGTCCGCCTTCAGATTGGCGTTGGCTGGATAGTCGAGCGAGAGGACGTAGGCGACCAGCGCAGCCAGCGTCTCCGGCGAGGGCTCGGCGCCCTTCATCCTGTTGACGATGATGCCGCGGATGTTGGCCGAGAGGCTCGGCGCGGTGCCCGCCCACGAGTACACCTGCCGGGTGCCGGCGCCCCACAGCGTTGGCGTGCTGCGGCCCTTGGGGTCGCCGTCCTTCACGACCTCCACGCCGACGTAGGTCTTGTTGTCGGTGTGGCCGTTGTTCGGATGGCACGTCGCGCACGACCACTTGCCGTCAGCGGAGAGCTTGGTGTCGTTGAAGAGCTCGCGGCCCTTGGCCACGAGCTCCTGGGCCGAGCCGACGGGAGCCTGGACGAATGCGAGAAGACAGGCGACGAGGACGGGCCACACCCTACGCGGTCTCAGCATCGAGGCTCCTCCGGCCCCGGTACCATAGCGGACGTCTCCCCGCTCCTCAAGCCCACGCTGGTGCCGAACCTCCGCGGCGGAGCCGGCTACCGCGGCGGCGGTGTGCGGCCGAGAACCTTCTCGACCGCCAGGCCGATGGCGATCAGCCGCTCGTCGCCGCCGCGCGGGCCGTCGAGCGAGAGCCCGACCGGCAGCCCCGTGCGGGCTCCGATCCCGGCCGGGATCGTGAGCCCGGGGATGCCAGCGTTGCTGCCGGGATCGGTGTTCCGGATGAAGAGCAGGAAGGTCGGCAGGCTGCTGGCGTCCGGGCCCTGGAGGGCGGCCACGTGGGGCGTGGTCGGCGCCACCAGCGCGTCGATCCCGTACTTCTGGAGCGTCTCGGCAAAATGCCGCGACAGCGCCGGCCGGGCCTGCTCCATCGCCGTCTTGTAGATCGGGGCGGCGTCGACCACGCCGGCGGGCGCCGGCAGCTTGCGGGGAACGACGAGCCCGTCGTAGGTGCCCTTGACGTCCTTGCTGGCGATGGCCTGGGCGATCTGCTCGACGCTCTTGCCGGTCTGGTAGCGGGCCAGGTAGGCCTTCAGGTCGTCGTACGCCTCGTAGAGCGCCACCGGGAAGCTCGCCCCGTCGTTCAGCTTCTGCAGCTCCGGCATGTCCACTTCCACGATGGTGGCGCCGGCCTGCCGGAGCTTCGCGAGGGCGGCCTCGGTGACGGCGGCAGTATCCTCGTCGAGGTCCTTGAAGAAATACGCGCGGTAGACGCCGAGCTTCACGCCCTTGAGCGAGGCGGGGGCCGGCACGCGCCGGCCCGTGATCACCGAATCGATGACCGCCACGTCGGCCACCGTCTGCGCCATGGGGCCCACGGTGTCGCGCGAGTGCGCGATCGGGGTGACGCCCTCCTGGCTGTAGCGGAGCCAGGTCGGCCGCAGCCCCGCCGTCCCGCACAGCGCGGCCGGGATGCGCACGGACCCGCCGGTGTCGCTGCCCAGCCCGCCGGGCGCCAGCCGGCCCCCGATGGCCGCGCCGGTGCCGCTGGAGCTGCCACCGGCGATGCGGGTGCGATCGTACGGGTTGCGGGTCCCGATCGGCCGGGCCGTGAAGAAGCCCTCGTTGTAGCCGGAGATGCCGAAGGCCAGCTCGTGCATGTTCGTCTTGCCGAGGATGACGGCGCCGGCGTCGACCAGCTTCTGCACGGTCGGGGCGTGCTCGCGGGGGACGAACTCGCGCAGGCCCGGGGTGCCCGCCGTGTTGGGCAGCCCCGCCACGTGGGTGTTGTCCTTCACCACCAGCGGCACGCCGTGCAGCGGGCCCCGCACGCGGCCGGCGGCCAGCTCGGAGTCGGCCCGCTGGGCGGCCGCCTGAGCGCCTTCCTTGTCCAGCGTGATGTACGCGTTCAGCTCGGCGCTGGCGTCCGCCCGCGTCAGGTAGGCGCGCGTCAGCTCGAGGCTGGTGATCTTCTTCGCGCGGATGAGCTGGGCGGCCTCGACGACGCTGAGCCGGGTGAGGTCGTCGGGGCGCGGCGCGGTGGTGGCGCATCCGGCGAGAGCGACGGCGAGCGTCAGGGCGGCGGCGGTACGAAAGCGCATGGGCTGTCTCCTCGTCTTGTGGACCGCGGCCGTATTCTGGCCCAGCCCCGGCCCGTTGTCGAAATTCCCTTGCGCGGGAAGCGCCGTTTCACGCCGGGACCCGACCGGGGTCTCAACGGGTACGGAAGCGATCCCACGGCCAGGAGGCCCCCATGAGCGACAAGAGCACCCTGCTGCGCGAGGCGGACGCGGCGTTCGGCGAGCTGCACGAGACGATCGACGGTCTGGGTGACGAGGCGATGGGCCGGGTGTGGCTCGGCACCTGGGGTGTGCGCGAGATCCTGATCCACATCTCGGGCTGGCATCGGGAGTCGATCCCGGGCTTCGCCCGCCTCGCGGGAGGGGAGCCGGCTCCCTACGCGCCGGGCACCTACGACGACTTCGACGCGTGGAACGCGCGGTTCGTCGCCCGCAAGACCGGCGTGAAGGCGGCCGACGTGCTCGCCGAGCTCGACGCCTCGCACCGCGACTTCGTGGCGGCCGCCGCCACCATGCCGGAGGCGCAGTTCGCGCCGGACGGCGCCGGGCGCGGCCTGTTCGACGGCGCCGGGGCCGGCCACTATCGCGAGCACGCCGCCCAGATTCGCGAGTGGCGGAAGGGCGTCTAGGGCCCCTCGTCGGCCGGCGAGGGCACCGTGCGCGCGGGAAACTCGCGATAGGCGTGGCGCGCGAGCATGTCCTCGCGCAGCTCGATGCCGAGGCCGGGCGCGGTCGGCAGCGCGAGGTAGCCGTCCTCCACCCGGAACGGGGTGACGGCGACCTCGGCGCCGCGCGCCTCGAAGTTCACGAAGTACTCCGTGATCAGGAAGTTGGGAATCGCCGCCGAGACGTGCAGGGTGGCGGCGAGGCCCACGGTGGTGCTGTTGTAGTTGTGGGGCGAGACGACCACGTGATAGGCCTCGGCCATGGCGGCGATCGCGCGCAGCTCCTCGATGCCGCCCACGTTGCACACGTCGGGGTTGATGATGTCGGCGGCCCGCCGCTCGAACACCTCGCGGAACTCGAAGCGCGTGTAGAGCTCCTCGCCGGTGACGATCGGCATCCGGATCTCGCGCCGGCACTCGGCCAGGGCGCCGATGTCGCGGGCCGACACCGGCTCCTCGAACCAGAACGGGTCGAACGGCTCGAGCATGCGGGCGATGCGGACGGCGTGCATGGGCGCCAGCCGCCGGTGCACCTCGATCAGCAGGTCGATCTTGGGACCGACCGCCTCCCGCACGGCCCGCACGTTGTCCACCACCTGCTGCTCGGCCTCCCGCGAGATGTGGGTGCGCCACGGCCCCGGGAACGGATCGAACTTGAGCGCGGTGAAGCCGCGCGCCACCGTGGCCGTCGCCTTGGCGGCATAGCCCTCGGGCGTCTTCGCCCCGGAGTACCAGCCGTTGGCGTAGACGCGGATGCGCTCGCGGCAGGGCCCGCCGAGGAGGGTGACGACCGGCACGCCGAGGCGCTTGCCGGCCAGGTCCCACAGCGCCTGCTCGAGGCCGCTGACCGCGCTCCAGAAGTCCATCGCCCCGCGCTTGGCCGCGAAGTCGTGATAGGCCCAGTGGGTGAAGTGGCGGATGTGGCTGGCGTCGCGGCCGACCAGGTAGCGGCCGAGCTGGGTCACGTGGGCGGCGATCGACTGGTCGCGGTCGGCCTGGGTGTAGCATTCGCCCCAGCCGTGCAGGCCATCGGAGGTTTCGATCTTGACGAACAGCCAGTTCTTCCCGTATCCCGGATCGACGATGAACGGCGTCACGGCCGTGACCTTCATTGAGCCGAACCTCCCCCTGAGGCGTAACCTCGTCGCCCAGACCAGGATGAGACACCATGACTGACGCGCTGTCCACGATCCTCGAGTCCGCCCCCGCCGAGCGCCTGGCCACCGGCTTCGGCTTCACCGAGGGGCCGCTGTGGCATCCCGACGGGTTCTACTACTTCGTCGACATCCGCAAGAGCGCGCTGCACCGGCTGACGCCGGGCAAGCCGGCCGAGCTCGTGCGCGACAACACCGGCGAGGGCAACGGCACCACCTTCGACCTGCAGGGCCGCCTCGTGATCTGCGAGGGGGGCAACCGGCGGGTCACGCGGTGGGCGAGCGACGGCACCAGCGAGGTGCTCGTCGATCGTTACGAGGGCAAGCGGTTGAACCGGCCCAACGACGTCGTCTGCAAGTCCGACGGCAGCCTATGGTTCACCGATCCCGGGCTGCGCGTGCCCCTGGCCCAGCGCGAGGTGCCGCACGCCGGCGTCTACCGCATCGCGCCCGACGGCACCACCACCCTGATGGCCGACTGCGAGTATCCCAACGGGCTGGCCTTCTCGCCCGACGAGCGCACGCTCTACGTGGCCAACACGCGGTGGGCCCAGTACATCCACGCCTTCGAGCTCGACGCCGCCGGCACCGTGGTGCGCCGGCGGATCTTCGCCGACATGTCGTCGGACGAGACCGACGGCGTGCCCGACGGCATGAAGGTGGACGTCCAGGGCCGCATCTTCTGCACCGGCCCCGGCGGCACCTGGGTGTTCGCCCCCGACGGCGCGTCGCTCGGGATCATCCGCACCCCGGAGGTCCCGGCCAACCTGGCCTTCGGCGGTCCCGATCTCCGCACGCTGTTCCTCACCGCCCGCACCTCGGTGTATTCGCTCCGCGTGAAGGTGCCCGGACAACCGCAGCCCTGGTATCGGCTTCGCTCGAGGTGACCATGAACTTCGGTACGTTCCTGCTGATGCAGTCGCCCTCGCATCGCCCCTCGCAGGAGATCTTCGCGCGCGGGGTCGAGATCGCCCAGGCCGCCGAGACGCTCGGCTTCCGCAACATCTGGCTGGCCGAGCACCACTTCTCGACGTACGGCTATCTCTCGCGCCCCGTCCAGCTGGCGACCTTCATCGCGGCCAAGACCACGCGGCTGCGGGTGGGCACGGCCGTCATCGTGGTGCCGCTTCATCACCCGCTGGTCATCGCCGAAGAGATCGCCACGCTGGACTTGCTGGCCGGCGGCCGGGTCGACATCGGCCTCGGCCGCGGCTACCAGCACTACGAGTTCGAGCGCTTCGGCCTCGAGCTGTCGAGCAGCCGCGCCCGGTGGGAGGAGGCGGTCGACGTCATTCTCAAGGCCTTCGAGGGCGGACCGTTCACCTACGACGGCAAGTTCTTCAAGATCCCGGAGACGACCGTCTTCCCGCAGCCGCTGCAGCAGCCGCGGCCGCCCATCTGGATCACCGCCCAGAGCCCCGACTCGATCGAGGCGGCCGTGCGCCGGGGCTTCAACGTGCTCACCGGTGGCTTCGGCATCCCGATCGAGCGCACCGCCGAGTTCCGCAAGCTCTTCGATCGCATGGTGGCCGAGGTCAAGCCGCCGCACCCCGCTCGCCGTGGGCGTGCAGCGCGCGGTGTACGTGACTCACGACGAGGCCGACGCCCGGGCCGCCGCCGAGGAGGCGCGCTGGAACATGCGGGTGACGCTGAGCCTGCGCAACCACACCGAGCGCGTCGAGCAGGGGCGCGCGGTCGCGATGCCGTTGCCCAACGAGCCGACCGTCGACGACCTGCTCGACCGGTTCCTGGTCATCGGCACGCCCGACACCTGCATCCGCCAGATCAAGCGCATCCGCGACCTCGTCGGCATCACGCACTTCAACTGCAGCTTCTGGTTCGGGGACCTCTCCCAGGCTCGCGTGCTGCGCTCGATGGAGCTGTTCGCGCGCGAGGTGCTCCCGGCGTTCTAATTACTTCCGGGGCGGGTCGGGGGCGGTGCTGCGGTCGACGAGGATGTTCTTCACGGCGTCGGCGCCGAAGCCGATGAGGAAGACGGCCACGAGGCCGGCGGCGATGTCCAGGCGCATGAGCTGCTCGCGGGCGCCGCCCAGCAGGCCGAGGACCGTGGCCACCAGCACGATGCCGAACCGCACCACCTCGATCCACGTCCGGTTCCCGAACCACGCCCGGCCGTCGCTGCCGACCGTCACGTCGGTGTCGATGACCGTGACCGTGTTGGTCTGGTCGGCGACCAGGCTGCCGTCCTTGCGCTGGAAGGTCGCCTGGGCCTTGTAGCTGCCGGGCTTGGGGAAGAAGTGCTGGACCGTCCAGCCGGTCTCGAGCCACTTCGTCGGGCGGCCATCGGAGTCGGCGTGGTCGAACGTCCACTGGCACACGTACTCGTCGCGGGCGCTGGCGCGGTTGTAGCCGTCCACGGTGAACACCGCGCTCAGCTCCACGGCCTGGTGGGGGCGTGGGTCGGCGGGCTGGGCCGTGATGCGCGCGTTCTTCAGGCGGATCTGCTCCTCGACCTCGGCGTTGTCGATGCTGTCACGGATCTCGCGGACCACGAGCCGGGCCTGGACGTAGCCGTCCCAGGCCGGCGAGGCGATGTGCTCGGCGAAGCGCCGGGCCCCCCTGGCGTCGAGGCGGGCGCGGGCGTCCGGACCGACGTCGGCGTAGCGCTGCAGGAACTCGACCAGCAAGCCGAGACGCAGGAGCTTCAGGTCGTGGTCGGCATACTCGGTCGGCCGCAGGGCGTCCAGCTTGAGCGGGCCGTCGAGGTAGTCGAAGAGCGCGCGCAGGTGCCCGGTCAGGGCCCGGCAAGGCTCACACGTGCGCAGCGGACTGGCGGGCCCGAGTGCTGCCTGGACCACCTGGAGCCGGTCCTGGAGCACGGTCACGAGCTCCGGATCCGGCTGCCCGATGGCCGCGAGCTTGGCGGCCGCCTCCGTCACGAGCGCGCCCGCCTCCTGCATTTCCGGATCGGTCGGCTGCGGGCTGCGCAGCCGGTCGGCCGCCTTCCGCAGGCGGGCCGCGACCCCGTCGGCGAGCGTCGGCGCCGCCACGACGCCAAGGGTCCTGAGATCTCCGTCGATGGTGTCGATGCGCTCGAGCAACGTGATCTTGGCCTCGAGCCGGTCCGCCGCCGTCGCACAGGCCGCCAGCACGCGCGCCATCTCCGGGCTGAACGCGTAGCGCGAGTTCAGCAGCCGGAGGAGACGATAGCGTTCCACTCGCAGGAGGATGCGCAGGCTCGAGTCGACGCGCGAGGACAGGTTGCGCGTGCGGGCAGCGGCGTCGGCCAGCCGCTCCTCGAGGTCGAGGCGCCGCAGGCGGTTGGGGAACCACTGGTTCAACAGGAGCGAGCACAGACCGCCGGCGAGCAGGGCGAGGAAGACGACCATCATGCCGATCGGGTGCCGCCAGGCCGGCCAGTAGGCGAGCTGGGCCCGCACCGGGATCGACTGCTCCGGCAATCCGGGGCCGGCCACCTGTCCACGGGGGGTGAGCCGGACCGTCAGCAGGCCGTCCTTCGTCTCCTCCTTGAAGATGCCGCTGATCGGCGTCGAGAACCACCGCGGATCGGGGGCGACCTCGATCGTGGCGACCCGGTTGGCGGGGAGCACCGTCCGCTCGCCGGCGGCGACGGCGCCGCCGATCGCCAGCCGCCAGTCGACCTCGTACGTCATCCCGTCGTCGTTCTTGAGCGTCACCGTACGGGGCACCCCGCGCTGGAAGGCCAGTACGGGATTCTCGCCGGCGTCCAGGATGCGGACGGTGAGGGGCACGCGATACTTGATGGCACGCAGCGTCGCCACTTCCTGATCGCGGTTCCACAGTCGCGCCCGTGCCTCGCCGGCTTCCCAGACGTTGCCGATGTCGACCGTGATTGCCACCGAGCCGCCCGCCGGCACGTTGCCCTCATAGACCGGGCCCCGCGCGGCCCCGCCGGGACCGGAGAACGTCACGGTGGCGCCGAGCTGCGCGCCGGTGCTCGTGGCCACGAAGTCGTCGGCCGTCAGGTAGACGGCGGTCGCGGTGGTCGACGGGTTGTGGATGTGGATGACCCCGGTCGCCGTGTTCTTCGGGTGCTCGACGGCGAGGGCCGGGGGAACGCGGACGACGAGGGCGGCCTCGGCCCGGCCGGCGACCAGGAGCGGGAGCAGCGCCACGAGGATCAGCAGCGTGCGCATGATGCACCTCGCCCGCCAGGCCGCGCGGCGTGGCGGTGGGGTCGAGCCGCCCCTCAGCGGGGCGGAGCGGTGGCGACGGCCATCCGGGCCGGGGCCGCGACGGGAATGCGTCCTGGCAGCATCGCGACGAAGAACGTTGTGCAGGCGGAGATGAGTGCCATGACGGTGAGGAGTGTGCCGAAGCCGGCCGCCTTGACGGTGGGGCCGAGCAGGTAGACGGCCAGCGAGCTCACGCCGAACGACACGGCCAGCCGGATGCCGGCCACCCGGGAGCGCATGCGATCGTCGACGTACTGCACGATCATGGCGTCCACGAACGGGATGGCGCCGAACACGAAGATCATGAAGGCGACGACCACGAGGTAGAGGCCCCAGCCGCCGGCGCCGGAGGCGAGCAGGAACAGCGGCACCTGCATGGCCACGATCGGCAGGTACACCCACTTGAGCGGATAGCGGTCGATGAGCTTGCCGACGACGAGCTGGGCGAACGAGGCAATCGTGTAGACCACGGCCAGCAGCACACCGATGCGGGCGGGATCGTCGATCAGCCCGCGCAGTCGCTCGGTCAGCAGGTGGCCGTTGCCGTTGGTCGTGAAGTTGAAGATGAGGCTGCTGGAGATCGCGGCCAGCGTCATCACCAGCAGCACGCGCGCCATGACCGCGCGCGGCAGGTCGACCGACTTCTTGGGCCGTCGGGCCGGCGCCATCTCTTCCTTCGGCGCCAGGACCAGGAACAGCAGGCCGCACAGCAGGGCCAGCGCGGCGGGCACCGCGAAGGCGGCGCGCCAGCCGACGTGCTTGACCAGGAAGCCGGTGAGGATGGCCGCGATCGCGATGCCGAGGTTGCCGAAGAGGCCGTTGACGCCGATCGTGAACCCGGGGTTGCGCGCCTGCTGCACGAGCATCGGGATGCCCACCGGGTGATAGATCGAGGCGAACACGCCCAGGAGGGTCAGCGCCGCGGCCAGCGACCACACCCCCGACGTGAGCGCGACCAGCAACCCGGCGCCGCCCATGCCGAGGAAGAACACCACCATCATTGCGCGGCGGCCCCACAGGTCGCCCAGACGCCCGGCCGGCAGCGAGCCCAGCCCGAACATCACGAACGCCCCCACCGTGTAGGGCATCAGGTCCTGCCACACCATGCCCCACTCGGTGGCGATGGCGCCGACCGCGGTGGCGAAGATCAGCAGGAACAGGTGGTCGATGGCGTGACCGGCATTGAGGAGCAGGGCCGTGGCTCTGGACATGGGCGGATTCTACACGACGGTCGGGGGGCTCCCTCAGGCGTTTCCGGTCGGGCGCCGCGCCGCCCCGATGGTATCCAGCAGCGCCTCCGGCTTCACCGGCTTGACCAGGTGCGCGTCGAACCCGGCCTGCAAGGCCTGCCGGCGGTCGTCCGGCTGACCGTAGCCGGTCAGCGCCACGAGGTGGATCGTCGAGCCGACCTTCGCGCGAACCTGCCGCGCGACCTCGTAGCCGTCGAGCTCGGGCAGACCGACGTCCACCAGGGCGACGTCGGGACGCACGCGCAGGATCGTCGCCAGCCCGGAGGGGCCGTCGTGCGCCTCGTGCACCTCGTGGCCGGCCAGCTCGAGCGAGAAGCGCAACATTTCCCGGGCGTCGGCGTTGTCCTCCACGACGACGATTCGCCGGCGACCCGGCTCGGCCGCGGGCGCGGCCTGCGGAGTCGCCGCCGGCGGCGTCGCCAGGGCCGGCAGGCGGATGGTGAAGACACTGCCGCGCCCGGGACCGTCGCTGGCGGCAGTGGCGCTGCCGCCGTGCATCTCGGCAATACGGCGCACGAGCGTGAGGCCCAGCCCGAGCCCCCCCGGCCCGCCCTCGGGACGGCGAGTGCCCTGCACGAACATGTCGAAGACGCGGGGCAACATCTCCGGCGCGATGCCGACCCCGGAGTCGCGTACCTGCAGCACGGCCTCGTCGCCGACCCTGCGCAGGACCACGTCGACGGTGCCCCCGGCCGGGGTGAACCGCAGCGCGTTGCCCACGAGATTGGTGACGACCTGCTCCAGTCGTGTCTCGTCGACGGTGGCCCACACCGGCTCGAGGTCGAGCCCGATACGATGCCGCTCGGCGCGCCCGGTCGCGGTCAGCGTGACCACGCCCCGCCGCACGGCCGCCGCCAGCTCGAGCGGCCGCCGAGTCAGGACGATCTTGCCGGACGTGATCCGGGCGACATCGAGCAGGTCGTCGACGAGCCGGGCGAGGTGGGCGTTCTGCCGCCTGATGATCTCGCGAGCCCGGCCGATCGCCTCGCCGTCGGTGCTGACGTCGAGGATGTGGGCCGCGGTGGCGATGGCGGCCAGCGGGTTGCGCAGCTCGTGGCCGAGCATGGCCAGCAGCTCGTCCTTGCCGCGGCTGGCCGCCTCCGCCTCGGCCCGCGCCGCGTGCTCGGCGGCCAGCAGCCGCGCCTTCTGCACCGCCACCGCGGCGTAGTCGGCCAGCGTGACCAGCAGCGCCTCGTCGTCGGCCGTGAACGGCCGTCGGCCGACGTTGTTGGCGTAGATCACGCCCACCGCGGCGTCCCCGGTGGTGATGGGCACGGCCATGCAGGACACGATCCCGTCCGCGCGCGCGATCGGCAGGTACCGGTCCTCGCGGAAGCGCGGATCGGCGCCGATGTCCTCGCTGCGCACCGGTCGGCCCGTGGCGAAGGCGAGACCGCCCAGGCCGTGGCCACGCTCGACCACGAAACCCGGCGGCATCGCCGTCGACGCCTGCGTGGAGTAACGCAGGACCAGGTCGCCGGTCTCGTCCACGAGGGCGATGCGGGCGGCATCGGCCTGCACGAGGTTGCGGACCGCCTCCATCGCGGTGCGGAGGACCGCGTCGAGGTCGGGGGAGGCGTTCAGCGCGTGGGCCACCTCGGCCAGGGCGCGGGCCTGTCGCTCGCGGGTGGCCGCCTGCTGCTCGCGGGCCCGGGCCAGGTCGGTCGCGCCGCGGAGCTGCTCGGCGAGGACGTCGACCTCGGCGACCCCCGTTCGTAACGGCAGGGCCGGATCGCCGCGCTCCACCGCGCGGGCAATGCGCACGAGCGAGCCGACGGCACCAGCGATGCGCCGCCCGAACACGAAGGTGAGGGCGCCGGCCAGCGCCGAGGCCAGGGCGGCGCCGGCCAGCAGCTGCCAGAGCCCCCGGCGGAGCGGGCCGTGAATGGCCTCGACGGGCACGGCGATCACGACCCGCCAGCCCGATAGCGGCGCGGTGGCGAAGGCCACGTAGACCTCGGCGCCCTCGCGCAGACGGCTACGCGTCCAGCCCTCGCGGCCGGGCGAGGGGTCGGCCGCGCGCTGGCCCACCATCTCCGGCTCGCCCTGGGTGCGGGCGACGATGACGTTGTCGCGGTCCTGCAGCACGGCCACCGTGCCGGGACCGAAGCCCTGGCCGTGCAGGACCTCGCTGAATGCGGAGGCCGGCAACCCGGCCGCCAGCACGTAGCGGACGGTGCCGGCGCGCACGACGGGGACGTACACGGACACGATGTGCTGGTGGCGCATGCCATCGAAAAGGTTCGACACCGCCGGCCGGCGCTCGTCGCGGGCGCGGGCGACGGCCTCAGCCCGCCCCGACCCCACCGGCTCGCCCAGCGGGATCGAGGTGTGCATGACGCCGCGGCCGTCGACCTCGAACACGAGGATGCTGAGCCACTCCTGTTGCCGGATGACGCGCCGGCAGAGCGCGTGGAAGCGCCGCAGGCTCGCGTGCTCGATGTCCTCGGACTCGGCGAGCGCCTCCAGCGCCGTGATGGCGGTCTCGAGCTCCTTGTCGACGGTGCGCGCCACCGCCCGGGCCGTCTCCCGCATGCCCCGCTCGGTGGACGCGAGCTGCAGCCGGGCGTTGTCGCGGATGACGAGCGCCGCGAAGCCCAGCACGGGGACGAGCGCGGCGAGCACGAGCGCGATGAGATGGCTGCGTAATCGCATGATGGATGCGGGACGACTCGCGACAATTATACTGGACGGCGATGACGCGAGCCCCGCTGCGTGTCGGTGTCGTCTACGACCTGCGCAATCCGCCCGAGGCCGGCATCCCCACGCCGCGCCTGTACGCCGAGATCCTCGACCAGGTGGCCTGGCTGGACGGGCTCGGCCTCGATCTCGTGTGGTTCACCGAGCACCACTTCGTGGACGACGGCTACTTGCCGTCGTGGATCCCGGTCGCGGCCGCCATGGCGGCGCGGACGCGACGCGTGCGGTTCTCCTCCGACATCTGCCTGTTGCCCTTCAACCATCCGGTCCGGCTGGCCGAGGACCTCGCCGTCCTCGACAACCTGAGCGGCGGTCGCGTGGAGCTGGGCGTGGGCATGGGGTACGCACCCCACGAGTTCCGCGGCTTCGGCATCCCGCTGCCCCAGCGCGTGTCGCGCACGGAGGAAGGGCTCGAGGTGCTGCGCCGCTGCTTCACCGGCGAGCGGTTCAGCTTCCACGGCACCCGCTATCACCTGGACGACGTCGTCGTGCGCCCCGGCTACGTGCAGCCGGGCGGACCCCCGCTGTGGCTGGCCGCGATGTCGGAGGGCGGCGCCCGGCGGGCGGCGCGGTTCGACTGCCACCTGCTGCCGCAGGGGCCGCGCGACCAGGTGCTGGAGCCGTGGCGCGAGGCGCTGCGGGGCGCCGGTCGCAATCCGGCCGCCTATCGCGTGGGCATCATCCGCGGATGCCTCGTGACCGACGACCGCGAGCGCGACTGGCCGGCCGTGCGGGCGGCCGAGCGGTACCGCGGCCAGCTCTACGCGCGGTTCTTCGCCGAGTCCGGCCGCTTCCAGCCGGTCGAGCGCGACGGCCCCCGCATCCCCCAGACATGGGTGGTGGGCGACGTCGAGCACTGCGTGGCCGAGCTGTCGGCGTTCGTCGCCGAGCACGGCATCACCGACCTCGTGAGCTGGGCGGTGCCGCCGGGCCTGCGCCCCGAGCGGATGAACGCGAGCCTGGAGCGCTTCGTCCGCGACGTCGCGCCGCGCCTGAAGGCCGCCGCCGGCTGATCAGCCCTGCATGAAGGCGTTGACGTCCGGGGTACCGAGCGAGCGGTCGAGGTAGCCGAACGTCCCCTTCTCCTTCACCTCGCGGGCGGCGTCGACCACCGCCGTCATCGCCAGCCGGTAGAGCGAGGTCGCCAGGCTGATCCGTCGCACGCCGGCCGCCTGCAGCTCGGCCACCGTGAACGACTTGCCCTTGATGCCGGCCATGAAGTTCACCGGCTTCTTCACCGCCGCGCACACCGCGCGCACCGCGGCCAGGTCGGGCAGCCCCGGCGCCATCAGCACGTCGGCGCCGGCCTTCTCGAAGGCCTGCAGCCGCTTGATGACGTCGTCCAGGTCCGGGTTGCCGCGCAGGAAGCTCTCGGTGCGGGCCGTGAGCGTGAACGGGAAGGACAGCGCGCGCGCCGCCTTCACGGCGGCGGCGACGCGCTCGGTCGCCAGGCCGATGTCGTAGAGCGGCCGGGCCTTGTCGCCGGTCGCGTCCTCGATCGAGCCGCCGACGAGGCCGACGCCGGCGGCCAGCCGGATCGTCTCGGCCGCCGCGGCCGGCTCGTCGGCGAAGCACTTCTCGAGGTCGGCTGACACGGGCAGATCGGTCGCCTCCACGATGGCGCGGGCGTGGGCCAGCGCCTCGTCGCGCGTCACCGCGCCGTCTCGCCGGCCGAGCATGCCGGCCGAGGCGCCGCTGGACGTGGCCAGCGCCGTGTAGCCGAGGGCAGTGAGGATGCGGGCGGAGCCGGCGTCCCACGGATTGGGAATGACGAACGCGCCCGGCCCCTCGTGGAGCGCGCGGAAGCGGGCGGCCTTGTCGCTCTGGGTTGCAGCCATGATGTTCCTCCTGGTCGAGTCCTTCGGGTGAAGCCTACCAGGCCAGCGCGTAGGTCGGCCGCCGCGGGTCGGCGCCGGCCGACAGCGCGCCCGTCGCCGGATCGCGCCGGGTCACCACCGCGCCGATGCCGCAGGCGCCGATCTCGCTCACCGCGTGGCCGAGCGTGCGCAGCTCGGCACGCGTGGCCTCGGGAATGCCGGGCTCGACGTTGAGCTGACCGGGCCGGTAGGCGCGCGGCCAGAACGAGTTCACGAGCGTCTGGGTCGAGAAGCGCGGGGCCTCGACGGCCTGCTGGGGATTCATGCCGAAGACGAGCAGGTTGAGCACGATCTGCAGGTCGGCCTGGGCCTGGTCGTCGCCGCCGGGGCAGCCGACGGTGGTGGTCGGCACGCCGTCCTCGCAGATGAGATAGCTGATCAGCGTGGTCCGCGGCCGCTTGCCGGGCTGAAGGCCGTTGGGATGACCGTCCTCGAGCACGAACATCTCGCTGCGCGTGCTGAGCGTGCACCCCAGCTCGGGCGCGAAGGCCGACTTGCGGAAGACGCCGCCGCTCGGTGTGAGACAGATCATGTTGCCGTCGCGGTCGATGGCCGCGATGTGGGTGGTGCCGTCGGCGCCGCCGGCCGCCGCCCCCGGCGCGGACGGGCGCACGGCCGCCCGCGGGCCCGGCGTCGCCGCGCCGCGGCCGGTGGGATCGCCGGGAGCCGGGGCCTCGGCCATCGCACGGTCGGGCCGGATGAGCGCGGCCCGCTCGCGCGCGTAGCTCGCGGACAGCAGCTCGGCGATGGGGACGCCGGGCGCGTCGCCGTAGTGGCGCTCGCGGTCGGCGAAGGCGAGCTTGAGGGCCTCGGTCACCGCGTGGATGTAGCGCGCGGAGTTGTGACCGAGCGCGCGCAGGTCGAGCGTGGCGAGCATGCCGAGGGCCTGCATCAGCACCGGCCCCTGTGTCCACGCCGGCTGACCGACGATCTCGCGACCGGCGAAGGTCATTCGGACCGGCGGCTCCAGCCGCGCGCGGTAGGGGGCCAGGTCCTCGGCGCGCAGCAGCCCGCCCAGCCGCGCGGAGAAGCCGCCAATGGCGGCGGCGATGTCGCCCCGATAGAAGCGCGCCCGCGCGGCCGCGATGCCGGCCGCGCGATGGCCACGGCTGCTGGCGTCGGCCTCGACCAGGCGCCGCAGGGTGGCGCCGAGCGCCGGCTGCACGAACAGCTCGCCGACCTCGGGCGGACGGCCGCCCGGATAGAAGACCGCGGTGCCGCCGGGCGGATAGACGTCGAACTGGCTGCGCGTTTCCGGGATGGCGAGCAGGCGATGCATGTACTCGTACATCGGAAAGCCGTGCTCGGCGTAGTGCAGCGCCGGCGCCAGTATCTCGCTGAGCGTCCGGGTGCCGTGGGTCTCGAGCAGCGTCAGGTAGGCGTCGACCGCGCCCGGCACCGTGAACGACAGATGCGCGTCGGCCCCGGGACCGGTAGGGATGCGATCAAGACCGCGCTCGCGGAAACGCGCGATCGTGGCCAGGGCGGGAGCGGTGCCCTGGCCGCTGACCGCGAGCGTCTCCCGACTGCGGGCGTCGTGCACGAGCGCCACGCACTCACCGCACAGCGTGTAGGAGGCAGTCGGCTCCACGACGGCGGCCGCGAAGCCGGCGGCGACGGCGGCGTCGAAGGCATTGCCGCCCGCCAGCAGCATGCGCATGCCGGCCATCGAGACCAGCGGGTGGCCGGTGGCGACGACGCCCTGGGTGCCGGAGACGACAGGGCGCGTGGTCGCCCAGTCGGCGGCGTGGTGCTCGATCTCGTGGATACGTCCGGTCGGTCGGCTCATGGGCGCGCGCTCCTTGGGAGCGAATCAACCATGCGCGTTGCGGCACGTCAACGGCGATCTGCGCCGACGTTCGCCTTGACAGGCCGCGGGCGCGACGCTAGCGTCCGGGCACGTTGGCGGCGCACGACTTCATCAGCGCGGGAGGCCTCGCGGCATGTACGACCTCGTCCTGAAGGGTGGCAGGGTGGTGGACCCGTCGAGCAGTCTCGACGGCGTCCTCGACGTGGCGGTCGAGAACGGGAAGATCGCGCGGATCGCGGCCGGGATCGCGCCGGCCGAGGCGACGCGTGTCATCGAGGTCGGGGGCAAGCTCGTCACCCCCGGCCTGATCGATCTGCACGCCCACGTCTTCGAGGGCTTCAACCGGACGGGCGTGAACCCCGACCTGGCCGGCGTGCTGGCCGGCGTCACGACCATCGTCGACGCCGGCAGCGCGGGCGCGGCGACCTTCGGCGGCTGGCGCCACATCCTGCCCCACTGCCACACCGAGATCGTGCCCTTCCTGCACATCTGCCAGACAGGGCTGGCCACGCTGCCCGACATCATCGCCGAGAGCAGCGTCAACCTCACCGACACCGTGCGGGTGGCGACCGAGCACAAGGGGCTGATCCACGGCATCAAGGCGCGCATGGTGTCGCCGGCGCTCGAGATCATGGGCATGGAGATGCCGCGGCTGGCCAAGCGGGCCGCCCGCGAGGCCGGCATCAAGCTGATGGTCCACATCGGCGACACCGAGAAGCGCTACGACCCCAAGGTCATCCATCCGCTTCTCTCGCTGCTGGAGCCGGGCGACATCCTCACGCACTACTTCACGCCCAACCCGGGCGGCGTGCTCGACGGCAACGGCAAGCTGGTGGCGGAGGCGCGCGAGGCGAACGACCGCGGCGTGTGGTTCGACACCGCGCACGGACGGATGAACTTCAGCTTCGACGTCGGCCGCAAGATCATCGACCAGGGGCTGATGCCCCACTGCATCAGCACGGATCTGACGGTGCCGGGCCGCCTGAACACCGTGCACAGCATGACGGAGATCATGACGCGCTTCCTCGGCCTCGGCTTCACGCTGCCGCAGGTCGTCACGATGTCGACCGCCAACCCGGCCAAGGCGATTGGCGCCGAGAGCCGGATCGGCAGCCTCGCGGTCGGGCGCCAGGCCGACATCTCCGTGCTCGACCTCCAGCCGGGCGACTGGGTGGTGTACGACATCCTCGGCTCCGGCCTGCGCGTCGACAAGGCGTTCGCGCCGCACCTGACCGTCAAGAAGGGCCGCGTGTTCACGCCGGACTTCGGACCGCGCGCGTGGGGGTGGTGGCCGGATCGAGCTGTCGCCGGGGGCTGCTGCTAGCGCCGACTCGACGGGGGTGGATGGCGAGTTTCTCGGGCCGCCTCCGTCCGCTCGCCCATCGTGCCGAGCGCCACGCCGCCGAGGATCAGCACGATCGCGATCACCAGCGACAGCGTCACCGGTTCCCCGAGCCAGAGCGTAGCGATGACTGTGCTCAGCACGGGCGTCGCCAGCAGGCCGAGTGAGGTCGTGACCGCGGGCAGCGTGCGGCTGGCGGCGGCGGTGGCCCAGTACGCGATGGCGGTGCCGGGGATGCCGGCGTAGAGGAGGAGCCAGAATACGCGGCCGCTCCACTCGGCGGCCGGCGGCGGCGAGGCCGCGAACGCCACCGGCGTGAGGATGACCGTGGCCAGCAGCATCTCCCAGGGGACGAGATCGAACGGTGTCGATCGCCAGCGGTGGGCGCGGATGTGCAGGATGCTGGCGGCCCAGAGCAGCGCCGCGAGCAGGATGGCGCCGTTGCCGAGGACGGCCGCGCGGCTCGTCCAGTCGAACGCCAGCGGATTGAAGAGCACCAGCAGGCCCAGCAGTCCGATCACCACGCCCGCGAGCCGTCGCGGGGTCAATCGCTCGCCCAGGAACAGCGCGGCGCCCGGCACGACCCACAGCGGCGTCGTGTAGGCCAGCACGACCGAGCGTCCCGTGGGCACCGTCTGCAGACCCCAGGACGCGAAGACACCGAAGCCGATCATGTGCAGCAGGGTGATGCTGAGCGCGACCGGCAGATCGGCCCGTGGCGGTGGGGTCAGGCGGCCACGCGCCGCCGCGATGGCGAACAGCGCGACCGTGGCGATGGCCGAGCGCACGGCGATCAGCCACAGCGGCGACAGACTCTCCAGCAGGACCTTGTTGACGGGCCACACGAGGCCCCAGGCGAGGACGACCGTGAGCAGATAGAACACGCCCGCGCAGCATAGCGCAGGCGCTGCTAGAATCACCGCACCATGACCCCCACACCGATCGCCTGGCAGTCCGAGACCGTGCACGTCGCCGGCACCGCCCTGCACCTGACCCGGGGCGGCTCCGGCGCGCCCCTGTTGGTGCTGCACCACGACGTCGGCAGCCCCGAGCAGCTGCCCTTCTACGACGCGCTCGCCCAGCACTTCACCGTGCTGCGGCCCTCGCACCCGGGTTACGACCGCTCCGAGCGGCCGGACTGGATGCGCAGCGTGCGGGATGTGGCGGTCGTCTACCAGTGGCTGCTCGGCGCCCGCGATCTCGCGGCCGGCGGCCTCTCGCTGCTGGGGCTGGGCTTCGGGGGCTGGATCGCCGCCGAGATGGCCACGATGGCGCCGCATGCCTTCCGGCGACTGGTCCTCGTCGGCGCCATGGGCATCAAGCCCGAGCGCGGGGAGATCGCCGACCAGGCGCTGGTCTCCTACATCGACTACGTGCGACAGGGCTTCGTCGACCAGGCCGCGTTCGATCGGATCTTCGGGGCCGAGCCACCCACCGCCACCCTGGAGCAGTGGGATCTCAACCGCGAGATGACCTTCCGCATCGCCTGGAAGCCCTACATGTACAGCGCCACGCTGCCCCACCTGCTCGGCGGTGTCGCCACTCCGGCCCTGGTGGTGTGGGGGCGCGACGATCGCATCGTGCCGCTCGAGTGCGGTGAGCGTTACGCGAAGTCGCTCGGCCAGGCGCGCCTGGAGATCGTCGAGGGCGCCGGCCACTTCGTCGAGATGGAGAAGCCGGAGGCGCTGGCCTCGCTCGTGACCCGTTTCGTGACCCAGGCCTGAGAGGACAAGACCATGCACCTCATGTACTTCTCCGAGCAGCCGATGTCGGCGTACCCCGCGGACGAGGGGCGCAAGTACGGCGCCACCGCCCTGATGTTCTCCAACAAGCACTTCGATCCGGTGGCCGGCAGCCGCCTCTACAACGAGTATCTCGACCACTACCGGCTGGCCGAGGAAGTGGGCTTCGACGGCATCATGCTGAACGAGCACCACAACGCGCCGTTCTGCATGCAGGCCAAGTGCAACGTCTTCGCCTCGATCCTGGCCGCCACCACCAAGCGGGTGAAGCTGGTGCTGCTCGGCAACCCGCTGCCGCTCGCCGACAACCCGGTGCGGCTGGCCGAGGAGCTGGCCATGATCGACATGGTCTCGCGCGGCCGCCTCGTCTCCGGTTTCGTGCGGGGCGGCGGCCAGGAGCAGCTGGCCACCGGCGTGAACCCCGCCTACAACCGTGAGCGCTTCGAGGAAGCCCACGACCTGGTGGTGAAGGCGTGGACCCAGCCCGGCCCGTTCCGGTGGGAGGGCACGCACTACCAGCACCGCGTGGTGAACCCGTGGGCGGTGCCGCTGCAGAAGCCGCACCCGCGCGTGTGGATCCCCGGCGTGCTCAGCAAGGAGACGATCATCTGGGCGGCCAAGAAGCGCTACCCGTACATCGCGCTCAGCACCGAGATCGAGGCCACCAAGAAGATCTGGGAGCAGTACGACGCGGTCGCGCAGGAGACCGGCTACGCCGGCGGCCCCGAGTACCGCGGCTATCTGCAGCGCTGCCACATCGCCGAGACCGAGGAGAAGGCGCTGGAGAACGCCCGCCAGTTCATGTGGATGCAGGGCGAGTTCACCGGCCTCGCCCATCCGGTGTGGTCGAGCCCGTCCGGCTACTTCTCGCCGTCGTATCGCAAGGCTTTCGTGGAGTACGCGGTCGGGCGCCGCTCGAACCCGCGCGGCGCCGAGTTCGAGGACCAGATCCGCAACCAGCAGATCGTGGCCGGCACGCCCAAGACCGTCATCCCCAAGCTGCGCCGGCTGCTGGAGGAGACGCGGCCGTCGATCATGGGCTTCTGGGCGGCCGACGGCTTCGTCTCCAACGAGGACACGAAGACGTGCATCCGGCTGCTGGGGCAGGAGGTGCTGCCGGCCCTGCGCGACATCGGCAAGGAGCTGGGGCTGTGGAGCCCGTTCGAGGCCAACGCGCCGGTCAGCATCAACTTCGCCGAGCCGGCGCGGCCGGCGGGGGCGGTGGCCTAGCCGCCGCCCGATGCCGCGCCTCGATCGATTGCCGGAGGGCAATCGCAAGAACCTCCTCGCCCTGCCCATGCAGGTCAACGAGGACACGCCGTTCGCGTCACTGCGGCGTCCGCTCGCCGCCGGCCGCGTGGCCATCGTCACCACAGCCGGCCTGCATCGGCGCGGCGACCGGCCGTTCGGCCCCGGCGAGCAGGGGTATCGCGTGATCGCTGCCGACACGCCCACCGCCGACATCGTGCAGAGCCACACCAGCCTCGGCTTCGACCGGGTGGCAATCATGCGCGACGTCAACATCTCGTTCCCGATCGATCGCCTCCGTGAGCTCGTCGGCCGCGGTGTCCTCGGCGGGCTGGCGCCGCACAACTACTCGTTCATGGGCGCCCAGCGCGAGGTGACGCGCATCGAGACGGAGACGGGGCCGGAGGTCGGTCGCCGCCTGTGGGAGGAGGGCGTCGATGTCGCGCTCATCACGCCCACCTGACCCTTCTGCACGCACACCGGTGGTGTGCTCGCCCGCGCGCTGGAGGCACAGGGCGTCGCGACCACGTCCATCAGCATGGTGCGCGAGCACACCGAGAAGGTGAAGCCGCCGCGGGCGCTCTTCGTGCCGTTTCCGTTCGGCCACGCCCTCGGCCGGCCCGATGACCCGGCGCTGCAGCACCGCGTCCTGGCCGCCGCCCTGGCGCTGCTGGGCGAGCCGGCCGGGCCCGTCCTTCGCGACTTTCCCGACGACGGCGGGCCGGGCGAGGAGCCGCCGGCGCCGACGCAGGCCTCGGCCATCGCGCCGGCGGCGATGATCCCCGGTGACGCGGTGGCGGAGGCCATGGCCATGCAGCCGTGCCGGGCGCAGTGGCTGACGGCGAGCCGCGGTCGCACGGCGTTCGGGCTGGCCGGGGTGCCGGCCGAGCGCATGGGCGAGGTCGTACGCTTCCTGCAGGTCTTCGCCGAGGGCGGGGACGCCGACCTGCCCGAGCGCCCGCGGGACCTGGCCCGGCCCGGATTCATCCGGTATTGCGCGGACGATCTGAAGGCGCTCTACTTCGAGGGCCGTCTGGCCACGACGCCGGGGGCGAGCGGCGACGAGATCGCGCGGTGGTTCTGGTCTCAGACGGCGGCGGGCCAGCTGCTGCGCCGCGTTCGCGACCGCCTGGACGCCTCCGACGACCCGCGCAGCAAGGCCGCCGCCTTCGGCGTCGCCCGCTAGGCTCCACGAGGAGGAGCGGAACAATGAGAGTTCCGGCAGCCCGCATCCGAGAGCAGCTCGTCACCGTCCTGCGCGCGTGGGGGATGTCCGCGGCCCACGCCGACACCACCGCCGAGATGATGCTGGAGACCGACCTGCGTGGCGTCGACTCCCACGGCATCTCGATGCTGCCGACCTACGACCGCGAGTTCCGGGCCGGCCGGCTGAACATGCGGCCGGCGTTCAAGACCGTACGGGAGGGGCCGTCGTTCGCGCTGATCGACGCCGACGCCTCGCTCGGCCATCCGGTGTCGGTGCACGCGATGAACCTGGCCGTCGACAAGTGCCGCGACAGCGGGGTGGCGGTCGTCTCGGTGTTCAACTCGCACCACTTCGGGGCGGCCGGCTGCTACTCGCGCATCGCCGCCGATCGCGGGGCCATCGGCATGGTGACGGCCTCCACTCGCGGCGTCACCATGGTGCCGACGTTCGGAGCAGAGCCGGTGATGGGCACCAATCCGCTGGCCTTCGCGGCGCCGGCCCGGCGCAACGCGCCCTTCGAGCTCGACATGGCCACGACCACGGTGGCGGCCGGCAAGGTGAAGGTCTACAAGCTCAACCACAAGCCGCTGCCGGCCGGCTGGGTCGTCGACGAGAAGAACCAGACGGTGACCGATCCCGAGCAGGCCTTCGGCTACGTGTTCGACCGGCCCGAGGGCGGCATCACGCCGCTGGGCGGCGCTCGCGAGGTGGGCGGGCACAAGGGCTACGGGCTGGCCGTGATGGTGCACATCCTGGGGGGCGCGCTGGCCGGTGCCTCGTTCTCGCCGATCCGCAACAAGACGCAGAAGCCGTCGGACCCCCACAACATCGGCCATTTCTTCCTGGCCATCGACCCTCGCGCCTTCCGGGCGCCCGGCGAGTTCGAGGACGATCTCGATCAGGTCATCGACACCCTGCACGGGGCCCGCCCGGCCGATCCGGCCCGGCCGGTGATGGTTGCCGGCGACCCCGAGGCAGCCACGAAGGTCGAGCGGCTGCGCGACGGCGTGCCGGTGCCCGACGATCTGCTGGAGCAGCTTCGCACCGTCGCCAAGAGCGCCAACGTCCCCTTCGTGCTGGAGACGCGCTGAGCCATGAACGACAACGCGTATCGCGCGCGCTCGGAGCGCGGCGAGGTGCAGATCGGCACCTTGGTCGAGATTCGTCGCCCGCTCGCGGCCCGGGCCTGACGGCCGCCATCTTCCAGTTCGCGCTCCTGCGCCTCGGGGATTTCCGCTGTCTGGGGGCCTCGGTGCTGCTCAACTCGGTCGGCATGATGGGCGAGGTCGTCGTGCTCGGCTGGCTCACGCTGACGCTGACGAACTCGCCCTTCATGGTCGGCGTGGCCATGGGCACGCGCATGCTGCCGCTCTTCTTCGTCGGCGTGCTGGCCGGCGCGCTGGCCGACCGCTTTCCCCGCCGCCGGCTGCTGATGCTGACCAGCGGCGGCCAGGCGCTCACGGCGGGGACGCTGGGCGCTCTCACGGTGCTGGGGGTCGTCGACCTGGGCTCGGTGCTGCTGCTGACCTTCGGGGCCGGCGTGCTGCGCGGGGTGGAGCACGCCGCGCGGCAGAGCTACACGCACGACGTCGTCGGCGCCGGTGCCCTGATGAACGGCCTGGCGATCCTCGGGGTAGCCATGCGCGGCGGCTGGCTGCTCGGCTCGCTCGGCGTCGGCGCCGTCATCGCCCACTTCGGCACCGGCTTCGCCTACTTCGTGGTGGCCGCCGGCTTCATGGGCGGGGCCCTCGCGCTGCTGCCGGCCTCGGTGCCGGTGCCGGCGTCGGCGTCGGCACCGGCTGGCTCGCTCTGGCGCAGCTCGATGGACTTCCTGGTGGCGGTGAGGCATGACCGCACGCTCCTGGTGCTCATGATGCTCACGGCCGGCGCCGAGGTCCTGGGCTTCGCGCACCAGGCGCTGCTGCCGAGCCTGGCACGCGATGTTCTCCACATCGGCCCCGAGGGGCTCGGCGCCCTCAACGCCGCTCGCTCGGTCGGCGGCATCCTGGGGCTGGCCGCTGCCTCGCTCCGCGGCGCTCCCGGCGGCGGCGCCCTGTTCGTCTCGGTGCTCGTGACCTTCGGCGCCAGCCTGATCGTGCTGGGGGCGGCACCGCACCTGGTCGGCCTGGTCGGCGTGCTGGTCGTGCTGACCGTCGTGAACGCGGCCGGCGCGCTGGCCGATCTCCTCGCCCAGAGCCTCCTGCAGCTCAGCGTGCCGCACCACCTGCGCGGCCGGGCGGGCGGCGCCTGGGTGGTGGCCATCGGCCTGGCCCCGCTCGGCCAGCTGCAGATCGGCGCGCTGGCCTCGCTGTTCGGCGTGAGCATTGCGCTCGGCACCAGCGGCCTGGCCCTGGCGATGCTGGCGGGGACGACGGTGGTGCTGTTCCCGCGGTTGAAGCGAGTCTAGCGGCCGTGGCCATCGACGCCATCGGCGCCCTTCTCTCGCCGCTGCTCGGCACGCTGGACCGAGTGATCTGGGTGCAGCGGCATCTGCATCCGCCGCTGGCCGCCCGGCTCGGCGAGACGCTGGCCCCGGCCGCCGAGGCGCTCGCCGGACCGTTGCAGGCGCTGGAGGCGGCCACGTGGCCGGACGACCTCGTCTTCCTGCGCGAGCGGCTCGTCGACGTGACGCGGCAGACGCTCGACCTGACCGGCGCGTTCGTCGAGGCGGCCGGCAGCGGCGGCGATCCATTCGAGCTGTATCGCGCGCTCCGCCGCTTCTCGCGCGTGCAGGAGGCGCTCTACCCGCTGGCGCCGGTGCTGGACGCGGTAAGCCGCTGGTTCCTCGAGCCCGAACGGCGAGACGACGCGGCATTCATCGAGCGCCTCCGCGCCGGCGCCATGCGCGAGGACGGGCCGCGGGCGGGCGTGCTGCACGCCCACAACGAGCGCAACGCGCGCGGCGGGTTCTCGCTCTACGTGCCGGAGGCGTGGGACGGCCGGACGCCGCGGCCGCTGGTGGTCGCGCTGCACGGCGGCACCGGCCACGGCCGCGACTTCCTGTGGAGCTGGCTGCGCGAGGCGCGCTCGCGCGAAGTGCTGCTGCTGTCGCCGACCTCCCAGGACCGCACGTGGTCGATCATGGGCGAGGAGCGTGACGCCGAGGCGCTACGCCAGATGGTCGAGGGCGTGGGGGAGCGCTATCCGATCGACCGCGCCCGCGTGCTGCTGACCGGCATGTCCGACGGTGGCACCTACACGATGATCTGCGGCCTGCAGGACGGCATGCCGTTCACGCACCTGGCGCCGGCGTGCGGCGTCCTGCACCTGGGGCTGCTGGCCGGCGGGCTGGAGCGGGCGCGCGACCGGCCGATCTACCTGATCCACGGCGCGCTCGACTGGATGTTCCCGGTCTACACGGCGCGGATGGCCCAGGAGGCGCTGACGTCGGTGGGGGCGCGGCTGGTCTACCGGGAGCTGCCCGATCTATCGCACACGTACCCGCGCGACGAGAACCCGCGCATCCTCGACTGGCTGCTGGCGGGAGGCGACGGGGTGACGGAGCCGACCAGCTAGCGGGGCGGAGCGCCGCGCGAAGGCCGTCGACCCGTATAATGCCGGCCATGACGACCATCCAGCCGACGGGCGAGATCCTGGGCGCGACCGTGCACGGCGTCGACCTGGCCCGACCCCTGTCGGAGGCCGACTTCGCGCTGATCCTGCTGGCGCTGGGTCGCCACGGTGTGCTGCGCTTCCCCGATCAGCACCTCGAGGCGGCAGCGCTCCGGGATTTCTCGCAGCGGTTCGGGTCGATCCAGCACATGCTCACCGGCTTTCACGAGCCCGGGATGCCGGAGGTCGGGATCCTGTCGAATGTCGTCGAGAACGGGCGGCCGATCGGCCTGGCCGACGCCGGCCAGGACTGGCACACCGACATGTCCTACAACCCGACGATCGGCTTCCTGAACGTGCTGTTCGCCGTGAAGGTCCCGCGCCGCGACGGCCGGGTGCTCGGCAACACCGCCTTCGTCAACACCCAGGCGGCCTATGAGGATCTCGCCGACGAGATCAAGGAACGACTCGCCGATGCCACCGCCACCCACGACTTCAACAAGTTCTGGGAGAACATGCGGCGCCGGCCCGGCAGCACGCGGGGGCCGATGACGGAGGAGCAGCGCCGCCGGCGGCCACCCTCCGTGCACCCGCTGTTCCTGACCCATCCGATCACCGGGCGGCCGGTCCTCTACTGCAATCCCGGCTACGCGATTCGCATCAACGAGCTCGACGAGGCGGAGAGCGATCGGATGCTGGCGGCGCTATTCGCGCACCAGCTCCAGGCGAAGTATCAGTACCAGCACCGCTGGACGGAAGGCGACGTGCTGGTCTGGGACCATATCGGCACCCTGCACAACGCCATCCCCGACTACGGGCCCGACGAGCCTCGCCTGATGAAGCGGTGCCAGGTGATGGCCGACCGGATCTTCGACCCGTCCTTCCTCCAGCACCATCTCGTCTGACTGCTACCGGACGCGGCGCCGCGACCGGCCCTGACCTACGAACGGCCCCACCAGCGCGCGAGGGCGTCGGTGAGGTAGTCGCGGTTCAGGCGCGCGATGACGCCGAGTCCGATGTGCTGGGGGCAGGCGGCCTGGCACTCGCCGTGGAGCGTGCAGCCGCCGAAGCCCTCGTGATCGGCGGCGGCGACCAGGGCTCG
This sequence comes from uncultured Candidatus Rokubacteria bacterium, assembly GCA_963734175.1. Taxonomy (GTDB): domain Bacteria; phylum Methylomirabilota; class Methylomirabilia; order Rokubacteriales; family CSP1-6; genus AR5. The sequence goes on along the minus strand of CAVTGC010000006.1, from coordinate 180,256 downwards.
CGTGCGGCGCGTGCGCTCGGGCTGGCCCTGGGGTAGCGCCGCCAGGTGCGTGAGCTTGGCGCCGACGAAGAGCGAGGCGGCACCGTTGGGGCAGGCGGCCACGCAGGCGCCGCAGCCGATGCAGATGGCGGCGTCCAGCGCGCGCTCGGCGGCGTCGCGGGCCACCGGCAGCGCGCCGGCGTCGGGCGCGCTGCCGGTCCGGACCGATACGTAACCGCCCGCCTGCACGACGCGGTCGAGGGCCGAGCGATCGACGACCAGGTCGCGCACGACCGGGAACACGCCGGTGCGAAAGGGCTCGAGGGTGATCGTGGCGCCGTCGCGGAACGCGCGCAGTGGCAGCAGGCAGGTCGTCGTCCCCGGCACCGGGCCGTGGGGGCGGCCGTCCACGACGATGCCGCAGGCTCCGCAGATCCCCTCGCGGCAGTCGCTGTCGAAGGCCACCGGCGGCTCGCCACGCTCCACCAGCCACTCGTTGAGGCCGTCGAGCGCCTCGAGCAGCGTCGTGTCGGCGGACAGATCGCCAAGATCATAGTGACGGAAGCCGCCAGCATCGCCGGCGTCGTGCTGGCGCCAGATGCGGAGCGCGATCTTCATCGATACGACCGCTCGTGCAGCGGCAGCGTCTCGAACGACAGCGGCTCGACGAGGCGTTGGGGGCCGCGCCCGGATGTGGAGGGTGTCCACACCGTCACGTGGGCGAAGGCGTCGTCGTCCCGTCGCGCCTCGCCATCGGGGGTCTGGTGCTCGACGCGGAAGTGGCAGCCGCACGATTCTTCGCGGGCGAGCGCATCGCGGCACATCAGCTCGCCCAGCTCCAGGAAGTCGGCCACGCGGCCGGCCCGCTCCAGCTCCTGGTTCAGCTCGCCGGGGCCGCCGGGCACCGTCACGTCCGCCCAGAACGCCTCGCGCAGCGCCGCGACCTCGTCGATGGCCTTGGCCAGGCCGGCGCGGCTGCGCTCCAGCCCGCAGGCCTCCCACAGCACCCGGCCCAGCGCGCGGTGGAAGTCGCTGGCGGTACGCCGCCCCGAGACCGCGAGCAGCTTGTCGATCTGCGCACCGACTTCGGCCCGCGCGGCCTTCGCCTCCGCGCCATCCTCCGTCACCGGCCCGAGCCGCGCGCCGGCCAGGTAGCCGGCCAGCGTGCTGGGCAGGATGAAGTAGCCGTCGGCGAGACCCTGCATGAGCGCGCTGGCGCCGAGACGGTTGGCGCCCTGGTCGGAGAAGTTGGCCTCGCCGATCACGAACAGGCCGGGGATCGTGCTCATGAGGTCGTAGTCGACCCACAGCCCTCCCATCGTGTAGTGCGCGGCCGGCGCCACCCGCATGGGAACCTCGAGCGGATCGTCGCCGACGATGTGGTGGTACAGCTCGAAGAGGTTGCCGTAGCGCTCCCGCAGCACGCCGGCGCCGATGCGCGCCGCCGCGTCACCCAGGTCCAGGTAGACCGCGCGCCCGCCCGGCCCCACGCCGTGCCCCTCGTCGCAGACCGTCTTGGCCGCGCGGGAGCCGAGGTCGCGCGGCACCAGGTTGCCGTAGCGCGGATAGCGGCGCTCGAGGAAGTAGTCGCGCTCGCCCTCGGGAATCGCCTCGGGCCGGCGGTCGTCGCCGGCCCGTCGTGGCACCCAGAGCCGCGCATCGTTGCGCAGCGACTCCGACATGAGCGTGAGCTTGGCCTGGTGCTCGCCGGCCGCCGGCAGGCAGGTGGGATGGAACTGCACGAAGCCTGGGTTGGCGAAGGCCGCGCCGCGCCGGTGGGCCCGCCAGATGGCCGTGGCGTTCGAGGCTTTCGCGTTGGTCGACAGGAAGTAGACGTTGGCGTAGCCGCCGGTAGCCAGCACCACGGCGTCGGCCACGTGCGTCTCGAGCGCGCCCGACACGAGATCACGGGCGACGACGCCGCGCGCCCGGCCGTCGACCACGATCAGGTCGAGCATCTCGCGCCGCGCCAGCACGGTGACGCTCCCGGCCGCCACCTCCTTGGCCAGCGCCTGGTAGGCGCCGAGCAGGAGCTGCTGGCCGGTCTGCCCGCGGGCATAGAACGTGCGCGAGACGAGCGCGCCGCCGAAGGACCGGGTGGCGAGCTGCCCGCCGTACTCGCGGGCGAACGGCACGCCCTGGGCGACGGCCTGGTCGATGATGCGCGCCGACAGCTCGGCCAGCCGGTACACGTTCGACTCACGCGAGCGAAAGTCGCCGCCCTCCAGCGTGTCGTGGAAGAGCCGCTCGACGCTGTCGCCGTCGTTGGCCGCGTCCCGGGCGGCGTTGATCCCGCCCTGAGCGGCCACGCTGTGGGCCCGCCGCGGCGAGTCGTGGAAGGTGAGACAGCGCACGCGATAGCCGAGCTCGCCCAGGGTGGCCGCCGCCGACGCCCCGGCCAGCCCCGCGCCCACCACGATGACCTGGTGCTGCCGCCGCCCCGTGGGGCCGACCAGCTCCAGCTCGTTCCGGCGGCGCTGCCAGCGGCCGGCGAGTGGGCCCGATGGTGCGGTGTCGTACAGCGTCATCGCAGCCACCCGGCGAGGACCGCGAGCGGTATCGACGCGAAGCCGACCGCGACCGCCGCCGACAGCAACACCACCGCGGGACGCCGGCGCCGTGCCGCTGCCTCCGGGCGGATGCCGAGGCTGCGCGCCGCGGCCCAGAGGCCGTGGAGGAGGTGCAGACCGAGGAGCGCGGCCGCGCCCACGTAGATGGCGGCGATCGGCGCGGGCCGCAGCCCGACCACGACGTTGTCGTAGACGCGCCCGGGCTCGAAGTGGGGATGCAGGACACCCACCGTGAGGTGCAGCAGGTGGTAGACGACGAAGGCCAGGAGGAGGGCGCCGCCGATCCGCATCCCGTGCGCCGCCAGCCCGGCGGTCCCGTCGGGCCGGTGGGGCTGGTGCCGGGGTCGCGCCGCCCGGCCGGCCCGCGCGAGCGAGACCACGCCGGCGACGTGGACGACCATCGCCGTGGCCAGCCCGGCCCGCGCCGCCCACAGCCAGGCCGGCGCCCGTCGCAGCGCGGCCGCGTAGCCGTCGGCCACCGCGGGCCCCGAGAAAAGCGTCAGGTTTCCAGCCACGTGCAGGACCACCCAGCCCCACAGGGCCAGCCCCGATACGGCCACCAGAGCCTTGCGGACCACCGTCGAGCGCCATGCGCTGTTCACACGTCAGTGATACGCCCGTCCCCTTTCATCAGTCATATGCAATCGACTCTGTTTACCGTTTAGGTAGACTTATGAATGGATGCACGTCGAGACCCTCAAGACCTTCTGTGATCTCGTGGAGACGGGCAGCCTCTCGCGCGCCGCCCGCCTCAACCTCGTCTCCCAGTCCGCGGTGAGCCAGCAGCTGCGCGCGCTCGAGCAACGCTTCGGCCGCCGGCTCATCGAGCGCGCGCCGCGCATCGGCGCCCGGGCCACCGACGCCGGCCGCCTCCTGTACGACGAGCTCAAGCCGCTGCTCGAGCGCCTCACCGCGATCGAGCAGCGCCTGCGGACGCGCGTCGACGCCGTGGCGGGGACGGTGCGGGTGGCGGCCGTCTACAGCGTTGGCCTCCACACGCTGCCGCCGACGATCAAGCGGTGCCTGGCGGTGCACCCTGACGTGAAGGTGCAGCTGCAGTACCGGCGGACGAACGAGGTGTACGCGGCGTGTCTCGATGGGGAGGTGGACTTCGGGATCGTGGCGCTCCCGACCCGCCGGGCGCAGCTCGAGATCGTGCCGCTGGGCCACGACGAGCTGGTGGTGGCGGCGCCACCCAGCCATGCCATCGCCCGCCGCGTCCGGTGCTCGCTGGCTGCGCTCGATGGGCAGCCGTTCATTGGCTTCGATCGCGATATTCCGACACGGCGGCTGGTCGATCGGCTGCTGCGCCGCCATGGCGTACGGGTCAGCTACGTGATGGAGCTGGACAATATCGAGACGATCAAGCGCTCGGTCGAAGCCGGGATGGGGCTGTCGCTGCTGCCGGCGCCCACGCTGGTGGCCGAGATTCGGGCGCGGACACTGGTGGGGCGGTCGGCCGTCGAGGGCCCGTTCCACCGGCCGATCGGCGCGCTGTATCGACGGACGCGCGAGCGGTCGCCCGCCGCCGGGGCGTTCCTCGCCCTCCTGACCGCCGAGTTCGGTGCCCGCGGTTAGACTTGAGCCGTCTGATGGCCCAGGAGGACGCGATGAAGACCGAGGCGCTCGTGATCGACTGTGACGGGCACATTCTCGAACCGCCGGATCTCTGGGAGACGTACCTGGAGCCGGCCCATCGCGCCCGGGCGCTCCGCATCCGCGTGGGCGACGACGGCTTCGAGCATCTGGAGATCGACGGGCGGCGCTCCACGATCGCCCGCGCCGGGCAGCTCGGCACCCTCGGCGGGATGGGCAAGCGGGTCGACGAGGCCAAGGAGCTCCGTGAGCGCGCGATGCGCGGGGAGGTCGCGCCCCAGGACGTGCGCGGCATTCGTCCCTCGCCGGATCAGACGTACCTCCGGGGAGCCGCCTTCGGCACCATGGACATGAAGGAGCGCGTGCAGCTCCTCGACCGCGAGGGTATGGCCAAGGCCGTGCTCTATCCCACGCTGGGGTTGCTGTGGGAGGCCGAGCTGTTCGACCCCGAGCTGTCGAGCGCCTATTGTCGCGCCTACAACCGGTGGATCGCCGACTTCTGCCGTGACTCCGGCGGGCGGCTGGTTCCCATCGCGCACCTCTCGCTCGGCGACCCGGCCGAGGCCGCGCGCGAGCTGGAGCGCGCGGTGAAGGACGGCTGCCGCGGCGCCTTCGTGTGTCCGTTCACCATCACGCGCGTGCCCCACGGCGATCCGCGCCACGACGCCGTCTTCGCGGCGGCCCAGGATCTCGACGTGCCGCTGGCCGTGCATCCCACCTTCGAGCCGGTCGCGTTCAACGTCCACCATCGCTTCGACAAGTTCGGCTGGGCCGTCTGGTACTTCAATCTCTTCGCCGGGCAGGGCGTGCAGCAGGCGTTCGCCACCTTTTTTCAGTTCGGCGTCTTCGAGCGCTTCCCGCGCCTGCGCGTGGTCGTGCTCGAGTCCCAGGCCGGCTGGATCGGCTACTTCCTCGACCGCGCCGACGCGACCTTCACCGGCACCCCGCTCGGTGCCACCGTGCGCCTGAAGGAGAAGCCTTCGTACTACTTCAAGCGCCAGTGCTTCATCTCGGCGGATCCGGACGAGCGCACGATCGCCGCCCTGATGCCGCACGTCGGCGAGGACAAGTTCTTCTGGGCCAGCGACTACCCCCACCCCGACCATCCCGGCGCCTACCTGGAGGAACTGCGGGGGATGGTGGCGCCGATGACCGAGTCGGGGCGCCGGGGGATCCTGGGCGAGAACGTCGCGCGCGCCTACCGGCTCGCGTGACGGCGCCGGTCGGGCGGGCGCGCTGAGCTGATCTCAGCTGGCGGAGACGTCGACGACGTTACTCCAGTCGCTGTCGCCGACGAGGGGCCCGCCCTTGGTCTTGGCGCGGTAGTACCAGCGGGTCTGAAAGAAGGCCGGCGCGCCGGGCGTATCCGTGAACATGGGCGAGGCGCCGTCGTAGACAACCGTGCTCTCGGCGGTGAAGGCCGCGAGGGGACTGCGCTGCAGGACGTAACCCGTCGCGCCGTCCACCTTGGCCCAGGTCACGAGGATCTTCCCGGCGAACCGGTTGAGCGCCAGCTGCGGCGGCGGCAGGGTGAGGCCGCTCCCGAACAGCGAGAACGGCGAGCCGGTGAGGCCGGGGAGCCTGGGCTTCGGCCTGGCGCGAAGAAGCGAGAGCGTCGTGTCCTGCACGACGTTGCTCCAAGGGCTGTCGGCCCGCCGGCCCTTGCCCAGCGCCTTGACGCGGTAGTAGTTGCCCACCAGCGGCGTGTACTGCAGCTCGGCACCCCGGTAGACCTCCTTGGCGGAAGCGAAGTCTTCGGAGGCACTCGCCTCCAGGAGGTATTCCTTGGCGAACAGCACCGCGCTCCACTTCAAGATGAAGGTGGCCAGCTCCAATTTCGGGGCTGACAGCGGCAGACCTGGTTTGGTCGGTTCCCACGTGAGGAGGAAATCCGAGATCTTGGGCGTGAGCGGGGAGACGGATTCGGTCTTCTCGTCCGATGGTAGACCGAGGAAGATTCGGTCATAGCGGGCGAGCGAATCGGTTGTCTTGGCCGGCTTCTTCCCCGCGAACCGCGTGAGGATATTGTCGAGGTGGAGAGCACGCTCCGGCTCTCCGAGGACGTCAGGCTTGAGCACATTGTAGTTCGCGACGATCTTTTCTGCCGCCTTCGACCATTCATTGGCCGGAGTGGGAGCGGGATTCTTCTCCTTGTACTCCTGAAAGACCCAGCTCAGATCGGGCAGCGGCCCTCGCTTGGGCAGGTTCAGCCGGGGCGTCGTGGCGCGCCGCTCGAGTCCGAGCTGGCTCAGCAAGCGGGCGAGGCCACGCTCGTAGCGGACGAGGTCGACCTGGGTGAAACGCTCGATCAGGACCGGCGGCTTGGTGCCGCTCTCGATGATCGCGGGGATCAGCTTGCTAGGCCGCTCTCGGTTGATGTAGGAGTAGTGCGCCTGTTCGATCTCCTCGCGCACGGGCCGGGAGACGAGGGCATGCTTCGACAGGAGAACGATGAAGACATCGGATTGATTGATCCACTCGATGACCTGGTCCCAGCTCGGCTTCCCGATCGTATCGGTACGCCCGAACTGGAACACCGTCGCGCCGGCTGCCGCGACGTCGTCGAAGAGCGCCTCGGCCGCCTTCCGATCCTCCGTCGAGTAGCTGATGAAGACTTTCAACGTTGCTCCCGGCCCCCGAGGCCCCGGCTCGCGGCCCTACTTCTTCGGACCAAAGTGGCCCTGCTTCTCCCCTTGCACCTCGGTGATATAGGTGTTCAGTGACCCGCCCTTCACGCTGGCCGCCTTGCGGGGCGCCAGGTTCTTGACTCCCGGTTGTCGCTTTCTCGCGCGGGCGTTCTTCGGTGACGCCTTCGACATGTTGTCCTCCCGCCTCATTGTTAGGGGTCGCCGGCCCACGGTGTCAAGCAACACCGCGGCCACGTGGCGCGGAGGCAGATGATGCAAGGCGCGTCCATCGTCCGCGGCATCGTGGGGCAGGCGCGGCCGATCCTCATCGGTCAGTTTGCCGGGATGGCGTTCGCGGTGGTGGATACCGTGCTCTGCGGTCACGCCTCCGCCGTCGATCTGGCCACCATGGGCCTCGGGCTCAGCGTCTACTCGACCGTGTTCGTCGGGCTCATGGGCGCCACCAGCGCGCTCAACCCCATCGTCGCCCAGCACTTCGGCGGCGGGCGCCTCGAGGCGATCGGCGTGACCTACGTGCAAGGGCTGTGGATGGCCCTGTTCCTGTCCGCCCTCGGGATGCTGCCGCTGCTGTGTGCGGGCGTGTGGCTCCCGTGGCTGCACGCGCCGGCGGAGGTCGAGGCGCAGGTGGCGCGCTATCTGCGGGTCCTCGCCCTGGCCCTGCCCGGCGCGCTCATGTTCCGCGCGATCTACGCGGTCAACACCGCGGTGTCGCGCCCCCACGTCGTGATGACGCTGCAGCTCGTGGGCCTCGCGCTCAAGGTGGGCCTCAGCTACGTCCTCATTCTCGGCGGTCTCGGCCTGACCGGGATGGGGGCGGTGGGTGGCGCGGTGGCCTCCGTGGTCGTGTTCTGGGCGCTCTTCCTGATGGGGTTCGCCTACATGCAGCGCAGCCCGTTCTACGACCGCTTTGGCATCCACTGGACGGGGCCCCGATGGCCGGTGCTGCGCGAGATCCTGCAGCTCGGCATCCCCATGAGCCTGTCCTACGCGCTGGAGGCGACATCGTTCGCCGCGATCACGCTGCTGGGGGCGCAGCTGGGCACGACGGTGATGGGTGGCCATCAGGTCGTGGCCAACCTGGCCGCGCTCTGCTTCATGCTGCCACTCTCACTCTCGGTAGCCACCGCCACCCTGACCGCCCAGGCCATCGGCGCCGGTGATCCGCGGCGCGCGCGGGAGACGGCGCTGATCGGCCTGCGGATCGGCGCGCTCGTGGCCGCCGCTACCGTGCTCGCGGTGTGGGCGCTGCGGGGCGGCATCGTCCGCCTGTACTCGCGCGACCCCGCGGTGGCGGCGATGGCGCTGACCTTGATCCCCTATCTCGCCGCCTTCCACTTCTTCGACGCGCTGCAGACGGTCGCGAGCTTCGTGCTCCGGGCCTACAAGCTGGCGATCGCGCCCACCGTGATTCACGCCGTCGCCCTGTGGGGGGTGGGGGTGGTCGGCGGCTACCTCGTCACCTTCGGGGAGCTCGGCGGCCCTCCGTGGGGCATCGCGGGGATGTGGCTGATGCAGTCGATCGCGCTCGGGCTGGCCGCGCTGCTCCTGGTCGGCTTCTACCTCGGGCTCCCGCGGTTTCGCCGGTCCTGACTTACTCCTCGCGCGACTCGCGGATCCGGCGCGTGCCCCGCACCACCGGGACCTCGACGTCCATCAACGAGCCGGATGCGCGGCAGGTCCATGAGCGGGCGTCGAGCCTGACAACACCTATTGTTGACCTAGGCGCGAGCGCGCTGTAGAGTCCGGCCTACGAGCGGCGCGCCCGCCGCTCGCGGGGGAGTGGTCATGGCCAAGAACATCGTGCTCTGTTCGGACGGCACCGGAAACAGCGCGATCAAGGGACGCGGCACCAACGTCTTCAAGCTATTCGAAGCCATCGACCTCAACAGCCATCGCACGAATCTGAAGGTGGATCCCCAGGTTGCGTTCTACGACGACGGGGTTGGCACCGAGAATCTCAAGCCGCTCCGGATCCTCGGCGGTGCCACCGGCTTCGGGCTGGCCAGGAATGTCCGCCAGCTCTATCGGGAACTGGCCCGGGTCTACGATCCCGGGGACCGGATCTTCCTGTTCGGGTTCAGCCGCGGCGCCTTCACCGTCCGGACCCTGGCCGGGCTGATCCTCAAGTGCGGTATCGTGAACGGATCCGACATCGAGCGGATTCCCACCGCCCAGGCGCTGGCGACCGCCGTCGACGATGTCTACGACGCTTACCGGGCCGGGTACGACAGTCATCTCACCCGCTTCGTCGGGCGGATCCTCCGCTGGCCGGACCGGGCGACGGCGGTGGCTGAGCTCCACCGCCGGTATCCCTTTCATGCACCGGCCCGGATCCGATTCATCGGGGTGTGGGACACCGTGGACGCGGTCGGGATGCCGTTCGCCCTCGCCTCATTCGTGAACACGTGGATCTGTCAGTTCAAGTTCCCGACACAGGACCTGAGCGAACGGGTCGATCACGCCTGCCACGCGCTGAGCATCGACGACGAGCGCAAGTCATTCATGCCGACGCTGTGGGACGAGGTCGAGGGCGGCGAGGCGAGGATCGAGCAGGTCTGGTTTGCGGGTGTGCATTCGAACGTAGGCGGCGGCTACCCGAAGCAAGGCATGTCGCTGGTGCCATTGGACTGGATGCTGCAGCGGGCTGCCGCGGTCGCGAAGCTGCGCGTGCAGCCGCTGGATCTGGCCATGATCCAGAGCCACGCCAGCGTCGACGACAAGCTCTACGATCCCCGCGGGGGAACGGGCGTGTTCTACCGCTGGGCGCCCCGTCATGTCGACGCGCTGTGCCGGGCCAGCCACGTGCCCATCAAGGTGCACCTGAGCGTGGTCGAGCGGATCGCCCACGGGACCGACGACTACGCCCCGGGGAACCTGCCGCTCGACGCCAGGATCGTCATCACGCCCACCGGGAATCCCGTCGCCGACGCCTCCGCCCAGGCCCGGGCCGACGCCGTCGGGAAAGTCCTCCACCAGGCATCGGCGAATCGGCCGGACCTGCTCGGGAAGGTCGCGCGCTACGTGCGGTTGGGGGAGGTCTCCTACTGGCTTTTCATGGCGTCGTGGGCGGTGCTGCTGGCCGGCATGATCGGCGTCGTCATCGAGACGCCGGGGGCCCCGCCCTCGATTCCCGCGATGGTCAAGAGCGTGATCATCCTGCTCGTGAACATCGCGACGTTGCAGATCGGCGAGCTGTACGGAACGCTGAGGGCGATGGCGGACTCGCACTGGCGGCTCGCCGCCATGGTGGCAGTGCTCGGGTTCCTGTGGGCATGGCGTCTGTCGGCTCGCGCCGACGGCCATATGAGTGCTGTCTTCTCGGCGTTCTGGCATCGCCAGCAGGCGGCCCTGCGGGGAGCCCTGAAGGGGACGCGGGAGGCCTGACGTGAGCGGACCCTGGCCGGCTGGATTCGTGCTCAGGCGGCCCTCGGTGATCACCGAATCACTGATCGCCGTCGTCCGGGGGTGACGCGGCTCGAGCTCGGGACGGTGACCTGACCGCGACTCCTAGGCGCGCGGCACCGACCCCCGCATCTCTCCGGGCGTCCGTTCGAGCGTCCGCTTGAAGGCCTTCGCGAAGGCCGCCTCGGACGTGTAGCCGACCTTCCCCGCGATGTCCGCCATCCCCGCTCGCGACTCGCGCAGCAGCCTGGCCGCCTGGAGCATGCGCCAGCGCGTGAGGTAAGCCATCGGGGAGGCGCCGACGAGCGTCCGGAAGCGCACGGCCAGGACCGTCCGGGAGATGCCGATCTCTCGGGCCAGCCGCGGCAGGCTCCACGGCTGTGCGTAGTGCTCGTGCATCAGTGCCAGCGCTCTCGCCACGTGTCCATCAGTCAGGCCCTTCAGCCATCCGGCATGGATGGGCTCGCCCGTGCTCAGGAAGACGCGCACCGCCTGGATGAACAGGATGTCGGCGAGGCGGTTGAGCACGGAGCGGGAGCCATGCATGCGGGAACCCATCTCCACGCCGATGAAGCGCAGCGTGGGCTCGAGCCAGCTCGCGACGTGGTGGTCGTCCGCGCGCAGATGCACGACTGCCGGTAGCGCCGACAGCAACGGGGTCGCTTCCAGCTCCTGGGACAGGAAGAAGCCGCCCACGATCGTCGAGGTCGGACCCTCGCCACCGTCGCAGTGCACGAAGCCGCGCTCGTCCATCGGATGTTCCTTCACGAACCTGCCGAACGACACGGCCGGCACCGTCGGGCCGGACCGAATGACGTGGGCATGCGCGCGGGGCAGCAGGGCGAGATCGCCCGCGGCCAGCGTACGCGCCCCCGGCTCGCCCTCGACTTCCAGCAGGAAGCCCCCTCGGGCCACCACGTAGAACGGCGCCCGACCCTCGGGTCGCACGCTCACTCCCCAGGGCGCCCGCAGCTCGGCGGTGAAGTAGACCGTCCCCGCCAGCCGGACCTGCTCGAGGACATCCGCCAGTACGTCAAACATGGCCCATCCGAACGAACGGACATGAGAACAGGCCGATCGGACATTGAGAGTTCTGCACGACGGAATGATACTGCACGCGACTCACGGGCCCACGTCCGGCTCGATCCACGGAGAGGTGCTGACATGACGGACAAGCGTCGCGTGCTTGCGGTCGGGGTTCTCGGCGGAATGGCCATGACCGCGCTAGCGGTCGCGGGGACCTTCGGCGGCCGCCCCGCGGCGCGCGCGGAGTCCGCTCCGCTCGCGCTCGAGGTCTACACCGCGGACGTTCAGGGTGTCGGCGTGACGTCGACTCTCGTCTACGGCGACCACGAGGCCATCCTCGTGGACACCCAGTTCCGGATCAGCGATGCGGAAAAGCTCGCCGATCGCATCGCCGCCAGGGGTCGGCGGCTCAAGGCCATTCTCGTCACCCATCCGCACTTCGATCACTTCTATGGCGCCGCGGTCCTGCTCAAGCGTTTTCCCGGCACTCCGGTCTACGCGAGCGCTTCCGATATCGAGTACATCAAGGCGGACCTGGCCGGCACCGCGGCCCAGATCCGCGCGCGCTTCGGGGCGGAGACCATTCCCGCCGACATCCAGATCCCGCAGGCGTGGCCGGACACCCACTTCACGGTGGACGGTCAGTCCGTGGACGTCATCGCCGGCCTGCAGGGTGACGTGGGGCCGGGGCCGCGGAACAATGTCGTCTGGGTCCCGTCGCTGGCCGCCGCGATCGTCGGCGACATCGCCTTCAGCCAGGTGCACCTCTCGCTCCGGGCGACCGATGCGCAATCCCGGGCGGCCTGGCGGCAGACGTTGCGCCTCATCCAGGAGCGACGTCCCCGCACCGTGGTGGCCGGGCACAAGCACCATCCCGACTTGCCGGACACGCCGGACGTGCTGGCCTTCAACGAGGCGTACCTCGCCGAGTTCGAGACCGCGCTGGCGGCGTCCCGCAGCGCGGCCGAGCTCGTGGCCGCCATGAAGCGGAAGTTCCCGGAGGCGGGCCTGGACCGGATCCTGAGCATTACCGCCGCGCGATTCTTTCCGAGCTAGACGGCGCAGCGATGGAGGAGACGCCCTTGGCCCACGACTTCAACACCGCCCTCGGCCTGCAGCCGGGGGACGAGCCTGGCTCGCTGACCCTCGATCCCCGTCCAGAGCATCAGGTGGCCCCTGACGTGATCCATTTCGCCGTCCTCACCACGCTGGCCGAGATCTCGGCGGCGAGAGCCGTGGGGGCCTCGGTGGTGCCGGCGACGGTCACCGTGCATCTCCTCGCCCGCGCGCGGCTGGCGCCGCTCGCCGGCAAGGGCCGGGTGTTGCGAAAGGGAGGACGGCTGGCGGTCGCGGAGGGCGAGGTCACCCAGAACGGCGAGCTGGTGGCCAAGGCGGTCGTCCAGTTCGCGCTCCTCGGCTGAGCGGTGCCGCCCGCTCGACTCCTCCTTGGCTCGACCGCCCGCGCTACCCGGCGGCGGGGGTGATGATCGTCTTCACCCCACGGCCGGCGGTGGCGTGGGCGAAGGCGTCCTCGACCTTCTCCAGCGGAAAGCGCGCGGTGATCAGCGACTTCACGCCGAGCTTCGGCATCAGGGCCAGCACGCGCCGGAACGACCGCCCGCGACCGAAGGCGCCGTGGATCGAGATCTCACGATAGTGGACGTCGAACAGATCCAGCGGGAGCTGGCTGCCCTTGGGGTTGACGCCGACGAGCTGGAGGACGCCCATCGGCCGCACCATCGTGAGTGCCTGCGCCACCAGCTCTGGTTTCCCCACCGCCTCGCACACGACGTCGGCACCGCGGCCGCCGGTGAGCGCCAGCACCCGTTCACGCAGGTTCTCGGTGGTGGGATCGACGACTACCGAGGCGCCGACCCGCTTGGCCATCGCGCGCCGCTCCTCGAGGGGATCGGACAGGATCAGCCGCCGGGCACCGCGCCGCTTGGCCAGCACCATGGTCAGCAGCCCCATGATGCCGCCGCCGATCACGAGCACGGTGGCGCCGGGCGGCATCTTGAATTGCTCGAGCCCGGCCAGGCAGCAGGAGGCGGGCTCGGTCATGGCGGCCGTGACCGGATCGAGGCCGCGGGGCAGGGCGTGCAGGTTGGCGACGGGCAGCGCGACCCGCTCGGCGAAGCCTCCCACGCGCATGGCCTTCGCGCACTGGGAGATGCGCTCCTCCTTGCACTCGGCACACTTCCCGCACCCGTAGGACGGCTCGCACGCCACCGCGCGGCCGATCAGCCGGCGGCTGACGCCGCGCCCCACGTCCTGCACGATCCCCGTGTACTCGTGACCCAGGACCAGCGGCGGCGTCCACGGGAACAAGCCCTGAGTGGCGTGGATGTCGGTGCCGCAGATGCCGGCCGCGTGCACGGCCACCAGCGCCTGGCCGGGGCCAGGCGCCGGATCGGGGACGTCGTCGACCGTGAAGCGGGCGCCGCCGCGCCAGGTCGCCGTCTTCACGGCTTGAGGATGACGCGCGTGGCCGCGGTGCCGGTGTTCTTGCCCTGCCACTCGGCGAAGGTGAAGGCCTTGTTGACCTCCTCCAGCGGGAAGCTGTGGGAGACCACCTTCGACAGGGGGTACTTGTCCTTCGTGCGGACCAGGAAATCCAGGGCGGCGGGCATGATCCACGGGTTGTAGTGCATCAGCCCCTTCCACTTGATCTGCTGGGTGATCACCTTGGTGGCCGGCAGCGTGATGGGAGCGGGGATGATGTTGCCGATGTCCACGAAGGTGCCGTTGAAGCGCACCATGTCCAGCCCCTCCAGCGTGGCCGCCGCGATGCCGACGACCTCCATCACCACGTCGGCGCCGCGGCCGTCGGTGAGGTCCTTCACGCGCTGCACGCGCGACTCCGGTGTCGGCAGCTCGTTCATGTCGATGACGTCGGTGGCCCCGCAGTTGCGGGCCATGGCCAGCCGGGGCGTCTGCTTGTCGATGGCGATGACGCGGGAGGCGCCCTTCTCGGCGGCGATGGCGCAGGCGTAGATGCCGAGGCCGCCGGCGCCCTGGATGACCACGGTGTCGCCGAACTTCATCTCCGAGTACTCGAGGCCGTGCAGCACCTGGCACAGCGCGCAGTTCACCGGCGGGATGGCGTCGTCGGGCAGCACGTCGGGCACCGTGAACACGTAGTGACCGGGCGGCAGGTAGTAGTACTCGGCGTAGCCGCCGTCGCAGTAGGCGTACTCGTTCAGCGTGTACTGCTGGCTCTTGCGATGCCGGTGCGGGCAGGCGTGGTGCTCGCCCCGCATGCACCAGTAGCAGCGGTTGCACGGGTTGAAGAACGGGAAGGCGACCCGATCACCCTCCTTGAGCGGCCGCCGCAGCGAGTCGGTGGTGACACCCTTGCCGAGCGTGTGGACGACGCCGGTGAACTCGTGCCCCGGCACCCGCCGGATGTCCGGCCCGCTGTAGTTGTTGTCGTTGCGCCAGTAGTGCAGGTCCGACCCGCAGATGGCGGCGGCCGTGTTCTTGATCAGGATCCCGCCCGGCTCCACCTCCGGCGTCGGCAACGTCTCCAGCTCCAGCGGCTTCCCCGGCTGCATCAGAACGGCGGTCAATCCTCTCGGCACAGGTCGATCCTCCCTTGAAGTCGCGTTCGCTCAGAGCCGTGTCTCGTCCACCGGCAGGCCCAGCCAGTGACGGCCGACCAGCTCGTAGTGCGAGAGCCGGCTCTGCAAGTGCTGGGTGATGACGTGAATGTCCTGGAAATGGCGCTGGAGCAGGTGGTCCTCGTAGACGGCGGTGGCGCCGGCCGCGTGGTAGACGGCGTCGACGATCTGCGAGGCGACGCGGATCGCGTGCGTGGTCGCGATGCGCAGCGACGCCCGCTGGTCCAGCGTCGGGCTGCCGGTGGCGACGACCTGCGACCAGATGTCGCGGACCGCCTCGGTCAGGAAGGCGTGGGCCGAGCGCAGGCTGGCCTCGGCGTGGCCGACCGTGACCTGGATCATCGACTGATCGCGCAGCAGCGCCTGCATGGCCCGCGGCGTCTTGGCGCCGGCCAGGTCGGCGAACGTCGTCAGGCAGGTGCGGGCCAGGCCGAGCGCCACCGAGGCGTCGCCGGAGGCGAACGCCAGCGTGCGCGGGATGCGATAGAGCGGGCCCGGCTCGAGCAGCGGCGCGGTGACCGAGAGCACCGTGCGCTCGGCCGGGACGAAGACGTCGTTCACCGCGAAGTGGTGGGTGCCGGTGCCGCGCATGCCGCGCACCTTCCAGGTGTCGAGCAGCTCGACCTCGGCCACCGGCACGAACATGTAGCGCGTCTCCGGCTGGCCGTGGTCCAGCCGCACCCGGCCGTTCTCGATGACCTCGGCGTGGGAGGCGATCCAGGACGCGTTGCGGCAGCCGGTGCTGAAGCCCTGGCGGCCGGTGACGCGATAGCCCCCGGGGACGACGACGGCCTGGGCGTTGGCGAGCGGGGTGTTGGCCACCACGCTCCGCGGCGTGTCGATCCAGATCTTGCGGGCCAGGTCGCGCGGCATCCGCGCCGCGTAGGTGGCGAAGATCGAGCACTGGTTGAGCACCCAGGCGGTGCTGGCGTCGGCCTTGCCGACCTCCTCGATCACCTGGATGTAGGTCGGCAGGTCGATCTCGCCGCCGCCCATCGAGCGGGGAAAGGCCAGGTGGAACAGGCCGGCGTCGGCGAGCGCCTCGAAGAGCGGCCGCGGCAGCGCGCGCTCCTCCTCGACGTCGTCGGCGTAGGTGCGGATCATGGGTGCGAGCTTCCGGGCGGTCTCGAGCGGCGATAGGCTCATGGGGCTGTGCTGACTCCTCGCGGGTCCTCGCGGTTGCCCGTGCGGGGGCCTCCGCTCACGTACATCGTTTCCCCGGTCATGAAGTTGGCTTGATCCGATGCCACGAAGACCACCGCCCACGCGATCTCCTCGGGACGGCCCAGCCGCCCCAGCGGCACCTCGCGGGCGGCGTTGGCGATCATCGCGGGTGTCTTCCACACCTCGAGCACGCCCTCGGTTTCCACCGGCCCCGGAGCCACCGCGTTGACGGTGATGCCGTGCTTGGCCCACTCGGCGCCGAGGCTCTGGGTGAGCACCGTCACCCCGGCCTTGGCGGCAGCGTAGGCGGCCATGCCGCGCACGCCGTTGCGGCCGGCCACCGAGCTGACGTTGACGATCTTGCCGCCGCCCTGCTTGATCATCACGCGGCCCACGGCCTGGGAGAAGAGAAACACCCCCGTGAGGTTGACCTGCACCATGGCGTCCCATTCGTGCCGCGGCAGGTCCTCGAGCGGCGAGCGGATACGGTAGCCGGCGTTGTTGACGAGCAGGTCGATGTGGCCGAACTCGCCCAGGGTCTGGGCGACGGCGGCGTCGACCTGCGCGGCGTCGCCCACGTCGCACGCCACGGCCAGCGCCTTGCGGCCGTGGCCGCGGACCTCTGCCGCCACCGCCTCCAGAGCATCGAGGCGGCGGCTGCACGCGACCACGTGGGCGCCGACCTTGGCCAGCTCGACCGCAATGGCGCGCCCGATGCCCTGGCTGGCGCCCGTCACGATCGCCACGCGGTCGCGCAGCGTGTCCGGGGAGAAGCCCATCCGGACGGCTACTGAATGACCGAGTGGGGGGTGGCGACGATGCGCTGGACCTTGATCTGCTCGCGGTCGATCATGGTGCCCACCCGGGGCGAGATCTCGTTCTTCCAGTAGTCGCTCTGGTAGACCGCGTCGTAGAGACGCTTGCGCTCGCCCTCGTTCTCGAACCGCCGGATCCACACGTACACGCTCGCGTCTTCCTCGCCCACGAAGCTGCCGAGGATGACCATGCCCATCTTGACCTGGAAGGGGATGATCTCCTCCTCCATGCACTTGACCCACTGCGCCTGCATGCCCGGACGGATGTGGTATTGCCGCAGCTCGAAGAACATCCTGACCTCCTGGCTCGGGCCCATCTGGCCGCCCGGCCCCGCAAGAGTACACCCAACGCGCGGCGGGGCGGGGGGCGGGCTGGGCGTCAGCGGGCGGCGGCCCGAGCCCGGGCCTTGGCGGCCTCGACGTCGCGGTCACGCGCGGGGGCGTTCGTCACCAGACCGTCGAGCAGTTCGCGGGCCGCCTGCGCCACCTGGTCCACGGCGCGGTTGAACGCGACCTCGTTGGCCCGGGACGGACGCGTGGAGCCGCTCAGCTTGCGGACGAACTGCAGGGACGAGGCCTTGATCTCGGCCTCGGTGGCCGGCGGCGCAAAGTTGTGCAAGGTCTTGATGGCACGACACATCGCGGTCTCCTCCTCCGACGTCCAACGTAGCCCGGCCGTTGGGGGCCTGGCAAGGCGGTGTCCGCGTGTATGATTCTGCCCGATGGCCGGCCCCCACGCCGAGACGCTGGTCGTACGGACACCCACCCTCGACATCGCCTACGAGGCCTCCGGTCCCGTCGGCGGCATCCCCGTCATCCTGCTCCACGGTTTCCCCGATGACGTCCGGGCCTACGACGAGGTGGCGCCACCGCTGGTGGGCGCCGGCTGCCGGGTCCTCGTGCCCTACCTGCGCGGGTATGGGCCGACGCGCTTCCGTGACCCGAAGGCGCCACGGATGGCCCAGCAGGCGGCGATCGGCCAGGACCTCCTGGACTTCATGGACGCCCTCGGCCTGGAGGGGGTGGCGCTCGCCGGCTACGACTGGGGCGGTCGGGCCGCCTGCATTGCGGCCATCCTGGCTCCCCAGCGCGTGCGCGCCCTTGTCACCATCGGCGGCTACAACGTGCAGGACACGCTGGCGCCCCCGCGCCCGGGCCCGGCCGCGCAGGAGCGCGCGTACTGGTACCAGTGGTACTTCAATACCGAGCGGGGGCGGCTCGGGCTCGAGGCCAATCGCCGCGAGATCTGCCGGCTCCTCTGGCGGGACTGGTCGCCGAGCTACCGCTTCGACGATGCCACCTTCGAGCGCACCGCCGCGTCGTTCGACAACCCCGACTTCGTGGACATCGTCATTCATTCCTACCGCCACCGCCACGGCAACGCCCCCAGCGACCCCCGCTTCGACGCGATCGAGCGTCGCCTGGCCACCCAGCCGGCCATTACCGTCCCCACGATCATCCTGCACGGTGGCGACGACGGCGTGAGCCTGATGCGTCGCTCCGACCGCGAGCGGCAACTCTTCCCCTCCGGCACCGCCACCCACGTCGTCCCCGGCGCCGGCCACTTCCTGCCCCGCGAGAAACCCGGCGCCCCCGCTGTGGTGAACGCCCTCCTCACTCTCCTGCGCCAATGACAGCCGTGAGCTCCGGGGACGTCGTGGGGCGGGCGGCCCGGGTGCGTCAGCCACGAGGGCGAGTCGGTGCTTCCGCGGCGCACTTCCGATGGCACGCCGTCGGAGCCGCGCTCGCTCCGGGGGTGGCTCGACGCGCCGCCAACAGCGCGACTGGCCACAACCCGACCCCCTCAGGGGGATGGGGGGCTCGCGCGAGCCACCCCCGGAGCGAGCCCTCGGCGACAGGCGAGCCATCGCGGCGCCGCGGGGGCACCGACTCGCCCTCGTGGCTGACGCACGCGGGCTGCCTGCCCCCCGACACCACCGACGCTCACGAGAGCCACTGAGAGGCGAGCATGCGGATCGAGATCATCTGCACCGGCGACGAGGTCCTGACGGGCAAGATCGTCAACACGAACTTCTCCTACATGAGTCAGAAGCTCGAGGACGTCGGCCTCTCGGTCCAGTGGGAGACGACCGTGGGTGACGATCGCGAGAACCTGCTGCGGGCCTTCAAGCTGGCCGGGGAGCGGGCGGACGCCGTGATCGTCAACGGCGGGCTGGGGCCCACCGTGGACGACCTGTCCCAGGAGATCGCCGCCCAGGCCGCCGGCTGCGAGCTGGTGCTGTGCCAGGAGTGGCTCACTCGCATGGAGGACTTCTTCCTCCGCCGCAGCCGGATCATGCCGCCGAACAATCGCAAGCAGGCGATGCTGCCGAGCACGGCGGAGATGATCGACAACCCCGTCGGCACCGCCTGCGGCTTCGCGCTCGACATCGGCCGCGCCCGCTTCTTCTTCACGCCCGGAGTGCCGCGCGAGCTGCGCCGGATGCTGGAGGAGCAGAT
The DNA here is from genome assembly GCA_963734175.1 of uncultured Candidatus Rokubacteria bacterium. Taxonomy (GTDB): domain Bacteria; phylum Methylomirabilota; class Methylomirabilia; order Rokubacteriales; family CSP1-6; genus AR5. The sequence continues at coordinate 160,976 of CAVTGC010000006.1, read as the reverse complement.
CGTTCCCCGGCTGCTCGCGCGCAGCGGTCTGCAGACCGCGATCCTCCTCAAGCGCTTCCATTCCTATGGCCTCGGGGAGTCGCACGTGGACTCGCTGCTGACCGGGGTCGACGCGCTGGTAGCCGACGGCAGCGTGAAGCTCGGCTTCCGCGCCCACTACCCGCAGCTGGAGACGAAGCTGACCGTGCGCGGCACCGACATGAACGACGTCCGCGCCAAGGTGGCCCCGGTCGAGCGCGAGGTGCGCAAGCGGCTGGGCAACTTCATCCTGGCCGAGGACGACCAGACGCTGGAGGGCGTCGTCCTGCAGGAGCTGGCCGGCCGCCGCGGCACCCTGGCCGTGGTGGAGTCGTTCACGAGTGGGCAGATCTCGGCCCGCATCGGCCATCTGCCCGGGGCCGAGACGGTGTTCCGCCGCGGCATCCTGGCCCGTGACCTCGCCGAGGTCTACGCCGCCGTCGGTCTCACCGGGGCGCCGCCGGCCGGCGAGCTCACCCGCGAGACCGCGGAGGCAGTGGCGGCGGCGGCCCGCAAGGTGACCGGCGCCAGCCACGCGCTGGCCGTGCTGATCGATCTCGACGACGGCGCCGACCGCATCGAGTTCGGCGGCGCCATCTGCCTGGCCATCGCCACTGCGGACGGCGTGGCCTCGCGGCGCAGCCGCATCGTGGGTGGGCGGGAGTGGGTGCGGCTGGGCGCCGTCGAAATGGGACTGGACTGTCTGCGCCGGCATTTGCAAGGATTGCCTGTGATCGAACGAATCGACTTCGAGAAAGTCTGAGGGCTTCGGACCGTACTCAAGAACGCGCTCGTCCTCCTGCTCACGGCCGCCGCCGGGTACGTCGACGCGGTCAGCTATCTGGCTCTCGGCCGCGTCTTCACCGCCAACATGACCGGGAACACCGTGCTCCTCGGTCTGTCTGTCGTCCAGCGCGATCTCGACGGCGCCGGTCGGTCGGCGCTGGCCCTGGGCGGATTCCTGGTCGGCGGCGCCATCGGCGCCTGGATCGCCTACCTGGGGCCGCGCGAGGAGGGGTGGCCGCGCGGGGTGACGATCGCGCTCATCGTGGAGTGCGTGTTCCTGGCCGCGCTGGCCAACGACCGGTCGGAGCTGCTCGGCCTGCGCGTGGTGTTCGCGTCCATCGCGATGGGCATCCAGAGCGCGGCGGCCCGGCGGCTCGACGTCTTCGGCGTCGCGACGACCTTCGTCACCGGCACCCTCACCAGCCTGGTCAGCCTCATCGCCCGCCACGGCGTCCTGCCGTCGGCGGCCGGCCACGGCAAGCGCTACCTGGCGGGAGTGTGGATCGTCTATGTAGCAGGCGCGATGGCCGCCGGTGGGTTGATCCAGGTCGCCGCCGATCTCGCCTGGCTCATCCCCGTGCTGCTCGTGGCCACGGTGGTGGCCATGGCCGCCGCCCGATTCTGGCGCGCCTAGGGATGGGCTGGTAGAATAGGCCACTCCTCGAGGAGCGTTGCAACGGTCGCCGCCCGGCGACCGCCAGGCTCGAGGGGCTCGACACGGCAACGGCGCTCACGAACTTTTTTCTCGTACAGAAAGGAGCGCGTGATGAGCGCCACTGCCAAGACCAAGGACGATTTCCACGTCGCCGACCTCCTGCTCGCCGAGTGGGGACGCAAGGAGATCGCCATCGCCGAGGGGGAGATGCCCGCCCTGATGGCGATCCGCGAGGAGTACGCCGCCACCCAGCCGCTCAAGGGCGCCCGCGTCGCCGGCTCGTTGCACATGACGATCCAGACCGCGGTGCTGATCGAGACGCTGAAGGCGCTGGGGGCCGAGGTTCGCTGGGCCTCCTGCAACATCTTCTCGACCCAGGACCACGCCGCCGCCGCCATCGCCGCCGGCGGCACCCCGGTCTTCGCCCGCAAGGGCGAGACGCTCGAGGAGTACTGGGACTTCACCCATCGCATCTTCGAGTTCGGCGACCGCGGCCCCAACATGATCCTCGACGACGGCGGTGACGCCACCCTGCTCGTGCACCTGGGTCGCAAGGCGGAGAGCGACGCCTCCGTGCTCGCCAGCCCGACGAGCGAGGAGGAGACCTCGCTGTTCGCCGCCATCAAGAAGAAGCTGGCCGCGCAGCCCGGCTGGTACTCGAAGGTCGGCAAGGAGATCCGCGGCGTCACCGAGGAGACGACCACCGGCGTCCATCGCCTGTACCAGATGGCCAAGGACAAGCGCCTGCTGTTCCCGGCCATCAACGTCAACGACTCGGTCACGAAGTCGAAGTTCGACAACGTGTACGGCTGCCGGGAGTCGCTGGTCGACGGCATCAAGCGCGCCACCGACGTGATGATCGCCGGCAAGGTCGCGGTGGTGGCCGGCTACGGCGAGGTGGGCAAGGGGTGCGCCCAGGCCCTGCGCGGCCTCCAGGCCCAGGTGTGGGTGACGGAGATCGATCCGATCTGCGCCCTGCAGGCGGCCATGGAGGGCTATCGGGTGGTGACGCTGGACGAGGCGGCCGCCCACGCGGACATCTTCGTGACCGCCACCGGCAACTTCAAGGTGATCACCCACCAGCACATGAAGCGGATGAAGAACAACGCGATCGTGTGCAACATCGGTCACTTCGACAACGAGATCGACGTGGCCGCGCTGCGCCAGTACAAGTGGGAGAACATCAAGCCGCAGGTCGACCACATCATCTTCCCCGACGGCAAGCGCATCATCCTGCTGGCCGAGGGGCGGCTCGTGAACCTGGGCTGCGCGACGGGCCACCCGAGCTACGTGATGAGCTCCTCGTTCGCCAACCAGGTGCTGGCCCAGATCGAGCTGTTCACCAAGACGGCCCAGTACCCGATCGGCGTCTACATCCTGCCCAAGCAGCTCGACGAGAAGGTCGCCCGCCTGCAGCTCAGCAAGCTGGCCGCCACCCTCACGACGCTGACGGACGAGCAGGCGACGTACATCGGCGTCGCCAAGACCGGACCCTACAAGCCCGAGCACTACCGCTATTAGGGACATGGGGGGCCTCGATAGGGCCCCCCAAACCCCCCAACGTTCGTCGCGCCCCGGCGGATTCGGGACACTCCTCTCGCTTGCTTGCTGGTGGGTGTCCTGTCGGGGTTTTACCCTTGGTGGTACGCTTCGGCCGGGAGGTCGCACATGCGGACGCAGGCCGAGAAGGGCGCGGCGTTCCGGCGGCTGCACGAGCGCCCGGGCGCCTTCATCATTCCCAACCCCTGGGACGCCGGCACGGCGCGGATCCTCGCCTCGCTCGGCTTCGAGGCACTGGCGACCACGAGCCTGGGGTTGGCCAACAGCCTCGGACGTCCCGACGGAGCCGGCGTCGTCAGCCGTGACGAGGTGCTCGAGAACTGTCGCGTGATCGCGGCGGCGACGGACCTGCCGGTCAACGCCGACCTCGAGAACGGTTACGCGCACGAGCCGAAGGCGGCGGCCGAGATGATCCGGCTGGGCGCCGAGACCGGCATCGTGGGCGGCTCGATCGAGGACACCACCGGCGAGCCGGACAAGCCCATCTACGACTTCAACCTCGCGGTCGAGCGGGTGCAGGCCGCGGTCGAGGTCGCGCGGGCGCTGCCGGTGCCCTTCGTGCTCACGGCCCGCGCCGACGGTCTCCTGCACGGCCGCCCCGACCTCGACGACGCCATCCGACGCCTGCAGGCCTTCGAGAAGGCCGGCGCCGACGTCCTCTACGCCCCCGGCGTGCGCGACCTGGCCACCATCCGCACGGTCGCCTCGGCGGTCGGCAAGCCGCTCAACGTGGTGATGAGCGCGGCCGATCCGGCCCTCACGCTGGCTCAGCTGGCCGAGGCCGGCGTCAAGCGCATCAGCGTGGGCGGCGCCCTGTCGCGGCTGGCGCTGGCCGCCTTCATCAAGGGGGCGCGGGAGATGAAGGATCAGGGCGCGTTCACCTGGGTGCGCGACACCGTGCCGAGCCGGGAGCTGAAGGGCATGTGGGGGAGCGGGACATGACGATCGCCGTGACGCCGCTCGCCGCCGGCTTCGCCGCCAGCATCGGCGGCGTGGACATCACGCGGCCCCTGGACGACGCGACGTGGGCGGAAATCCGCGCCGCCTTCGACGAGCATTCGGTGCTCGTCTTCCACGGCGCGGCGCTGGACGACGAGGCCCAGATCGCCTTCAGCCGCCGGTTCGGCCCGCTGGAGGTCACGCGCAGCATGAACCCGGCGGCCGGCACGCCCTTCGCGCGCCAGTCGAACCTCGACATCAAGACGGGCGCGGTCATCCCCGCCGAGGACCGGCGGATGATCTACCAGCTCGCCAACATGCTCTGGCACAGCGACAGCTCGTTCAAGGAAGTCCCGTCGCTGTGCTCGCTGCTCACGGGCCGCATCGTCCCGCCCGAGGGCGGCGCCACCGAGTTTGCCAGCGCGCGCTGCGCGTACCCCTCGCTGCCGGCCGCGCTGAAGGCCCGCGTGGACGGGCTCGTCGTCGTCCACGACTTCGCGTGGTCGCGCGACCAGGTCCGCCCGGGCTTCTTCACCGACAGGGAGCGCGCCGAGTATCCACCGGTGCGCCACCCGCTCGTGCGCAGCAATCCGGCCAATGGGCGGACGTCGCTCTTCCTCGGCGCTCACGCCTCGCACATCGAGGGGATGCCGATCGACGAGGGGCGGGCGCTGCTGCGGACGCTGCTGGATCACGTCACCCGGCGGGAATTCTGCTATCGGCACGAGTGGACGGAGGGCGACCTGGTGATCTGGGACAACCGCTGTGTCCTGCACCGGGCCACGCCGTTCGACACCACGCGCTACAAACGCCTCATGCAACGGACGACCGTCGGCGGTGACCCCACCGATCCCGCGGTCCTGCCGACTGGAGCCCGCTGATGCAGATCGTCGATGCCCAGGTCCACATCTGGTCGAGCGGCAAGCCCACGAACGCCACCCACCGCCAGGTCGAACGCTTCACCAAGGACGACCTGCTGAAGGAGATGGACGAGGCCGGCGTCGACGGCGCCGTCATCCATCCGCCCGCCTCGTGGGATCCGAACTCCAACGAGCTGGCCGTGGAGGCCGCGCGCCAGCATCCGAACCGCCTGGCCATCCTCGGCAACTTTCCCCTCGATCGGCCGGAGAGCCGCGGGCTGGTCGACGGCTGGAAGAAGCGGCCGGGCATGCTGGGGTTGCGGTTCACGTTCCTGCAGCCGCACCAGAAGACGTGGCCGACCGACGGCACGATCGACTGGCTGTGGCCGGCCGCCGAGCGCGCCGGCCTGCCCGTCGCCCTGCTCGCCGCCGGCTTCCTGCCGAAGCTCGCCGAGGTCGCCGAGCGCCACCCGGGCCTGAAGCTGATCATCGATCACCTCGGGCGGCCGTCGGGCACCAAGGACGACGCGGCGTGGGCAAACCTGCCCGAGATGCTGGCCCTGGCCAAGTACCCAAACGTGGCGATCAAGGCCACCGGGGCGCCGAGCTACTCGAGCGCCACGTACCCGTACCGCAACATCCACGACCACCTGAAGCGGATCTTCGACGCCTACGGGCCGGCGCGGATGTTCTGGGGCACCGACATCACGCGCATGCCGTGCTCGTGGCGGCAGTGCGTGACCATGTTCACCGAGGAGTTGCCGTGGCTCTCCGGCCGGGACCGCGACCTGGTCATGGGCGAGGCCGTGTGCACCTGGATCGGGTGGAACCGCAAGGCATGAAGCAGGTCCTGATCGACGGCTACGGCGCGCCCGAGGAGGTTGCCCGCTGCGCCGACGTCCCCGACGTCGGCGCGCCGGGAGCGGGCGAGGTGGTGTTCGACGTCCTCGCGTTTCCCATCAATCCCGCCGACATCTCCTTGTGCCGCGGCACCTACCGGCTGAAGCCGCCGCTGCCGGCCACGCCGGGGGCCGAGTGCGTGGGCCGCGTCGCCGCCGTCGGCGCCGGCGTCGGCCACGTCAAGCCGGGCGACCTCGTCATCAACCTGCAGCGTGAGAACTGGGCCCAGCGTCGGCGGGTCAAGGGCGACGACGTCATCCCGATCCCGCCCGGGATGGACCTGCGGCAGGCCGCGATGCTGCGCATCAACCCGCCGACGGCCCTGCTGATGCTGACCGACATCGTGGCCCTGAAGCCCGGCGACTGGGTGATCCAGAACGTCGCCAACTCTGCTGTCGGCCGGCTGGTGATCCGCCTGGCGGTCGCGCGCGGCGTGCGGACGATGAACGTGGTGCGACGCGACGCGCTGTTCGCCGAGCTGAAGGCCCTGGGCGCCGACGCCTGCGTCGTCGACGGCCCGGACCTGGCCGAGGCGGTGAAGGCGCAGACGGGTGGGGCGCCGGTGCGCCTCGGACTCGACGCGGTGTCGGGGAGGGCCACGGCGCGGCTCTCGACGTGCCTCGGCGACGGCGGCGTCGTCTGCACCTACGGCTCGATGAGCGGCGAGGACCCCGTGATGTTGCGGAGCACGCTGGCCAACGGCGGCCAGACGCTGGTCGGCTTCACTCTGGGCCGCGGGCTGGCCACCCGTTCGCTCGAGCAGGTACGCGCGATGTACGCCGACCTCGGTCGCCAGGTCCTCGACGGGACCCTGACGGCGCCGATCGAGAAGATCTACCCGATCGAGGACATCAAGGCCGCGCTGGCCCACGCCCAGCGCGGTGCCCGCAGCGGCAAGATCCTCGTGATGCCGAACGGCGTGGTGTAGCCGCAGCACTCAGGGCTCGAGCCGCCAGACGGCGGTCGCCGCGTCAAGGTGTAGCAGGCGCGCGCCCCCGGCGGCCTCGAGCGCCGCGTGCTGCGTCGGCCACGCGGCCGAGCGGCCGGGGTGGGGCAGGTGCACGACGACCACGAGGCCGACGCGAGCGGCGGCCAGGTTGGCGCGGAACGCTGCCGGATCGACCGCGAGATTGCCGGGCTCCATGGCGTCGCCGATGGGCTGCGTGGCCGGGCGGCCGTCGCGATCGAGCCGGATCGGCTCCAGGTGGTCGCGGCCGCCGAAGGTCGGATAGACCCACTGATCACCGAACACGGCCACCCGCGTGCCCGCCGGCTGGGAGTCCAGCACTGTCACGACGGCGCCGTACAGCGGCTCGCGTGTGAACGTCGCCGCCGTGGCGGCGGCCTTGGCGTCGTGCCGGACGACGAGCGCCGCGACCGCGAGCGGGACGATGACGGCGGCGACAAGCGCGCGGCCCCGCAGCGTCGCCGGCCACACGGGGCCGGGCCAGCGCCGGGCCAGCGGCCACGCGAGCAGCGCCAGCGCCACCACCAGGAGCGGGCCCGCGCCGGAGGCCAGCAGCACCGCGCCGACGAGGATGGCGACGGCCCCTGAACCCCGGCGGTCCGAGCTCAGCCGATCGAGCAACAGCCCGAGGGCGATCCAGCCCAGGATCGGCACCAGCGCGACGTACCGCATGCTGTCCCAGTGGATGAAGCCGGACCGGAACGTCATCGCGTTGCCGGCCGAGTACGGCGCCAGCGGCAGCAGTACGAGGACGAGGCCGGCCAGGATGAGGGTGCCGCCGGCCAGGTAGCGCGCGCCGCGGGGCAGCGTGCGCCCGCGCCACCCGAGCCAGACCGTCAACCCCGTCAATCCCAGGGCGGCGAGGACGGCGTGCGTGCGCGGCCAGTCGGCGTAGACGACCAGGGCGTCGCCGAGCGCTCGGCGCAGGCCGTAGTGGCGCGCGTACTCCAGCAGCGTCGTCTCCGGAAACGTCGCGCCCGGCCACGCCAGGAACGCCGCCGGGTAGACGGGGTTGCCGGTGTGGAGGAAATTGCGCAGGTACCAGTAGCCGCCGGTGGCGAGCCACGATGCCCCGAGCGCGAGCGCGACCGCGGCCGCCGCGCGGCCGCGCGCGATCGGCTGCGCCCGCGCTCGCAGCGCCAGGATGGCGGCGAGGACGAGCGCGGCCGGCGCTGCGCTCACCTTCACGCCGAGGGCCAGGCCGCTGAGGGCGCCGGCGTACCACGCGTCGGCGCGCAGCTCGCGCGGCCCGTCCGGCTCGCGCGGCACCGCGAATGCGAAGGCGCCCAGCAACGCCGCCGCCTGGGCCAGATCGGCGTCGGAGAAGCTCGAGGCCATGATCTCGATACGCGGCGAGGTGAGCAGCAGCGCGGCCGGCACCGCCCACGTGCCCGGCCGGCAACCCGCCCGCGCCAGCAGTGCCGCGGCGGCAGCCACGACGAGCCCCACGTAGAGCGGGCCGGTGAGGCTCACCCAGGCCAGGGCGTCGCCACGCGATCCGGACCACGGCGCCATGAACCACGCGGCCACGACGCTGGCCGACAGCGGGTACCACGCCTGCATCGTGAACGCCTGCGCGGGGCTCGGCGCGACGATCGCGTGCTGCCGCAGCCACAGCGCGGGATAGACCATGTGATAGGTGTAGTCGTCCCAGATCCACAGTCGCGTGGCCTCCACCACGTGCGGCCACGCCCACTGCAGTCCAGCCGCGAGCACCGCGAGCGAGGCGAAGACGGCGGCAGCGGACCGCGGCGCCGTTGTCTCGCGCGGCCGATCGATTGCAATCCGGCGCGCGAGGGCCAGGGCCACGGCGACGGCGAGGGCGACCGGGACGGCGAGCCCGCCCGCGGTGAGGAAGCCGGTGAGCCCGGTCACGAGCACGAAGGCGTGGATGAGGACGAGGTAGCCGGCCAGCCCGGCCAGCGGGAGCGGGGTCGCGCGTGATCCGGCGCCGGCGGCCACGGCGAGGGCGCCGGCGGCCACCGCGGCGCCGGCATTGAGCAGGAGCCAGGCGGTCAGACGGCGGTCACCGCCGGTGCCACCTGCTCGGCGAACAGCCGCATCGAGCGCAGCGCCAGCCCGGTCGGCAGCCCGGGCAGCGCCATGAGCAGCAGCACGCGCTGATAGCCGGTGGCCTCCAGGTACTGCTGCAGCCCCTCCCGCACCTCGTCGGCGGTGCCGAGCAGTGTCCAGCCGGTCGAGAGGTATTCCTCGAACGACCGCAGGCGCAGCAGGGAGCGATCGAACGAGTTCGGGACCGAGCCGCCGGTGCCATCGGAGCGGAGCACCGCCATCTTGTGCTGGTAGCCCATGAACGGCGCCTCGACCGCCCGCAGCGCCTCCGTCCGGCTGGGGGCGACGTGTACGACGCGCATCCCCCACGACTGGGCCTCCAGCGCCTCGATCTCGCCGAGCGAGCGGCCGGCCTCGAGCGACACCTCGCGGTAGATCCGGTGCCGGCGTTGCAGCTCGTCCACCGGCACGAAGAACGACGACAGCGTGGGCAGGCCCAGCCGTGCGGCCGAGCGCACGCTGTCCTCGCTGTTGCAGGCCACGAACACCGGCGGGTGGGGACGCTGGACGGGCCGCGGCCGCACGTGGAGGCGCTCGGCGGAGTGGAAGCGGCCCCGGAAGTCGAAGGGCTCGCCGCGCCACGACTGCTGGATGAGCGCGATGCCCTCCTCCACGCGCGCGCGGGCGTCGGCGCGGTCGGACTGGAAGGTCTGATAGTCCTGCAGGGTGCCACCGCGGCCGATGCCCACGTCGAGGCGACCACCGCTGACCACGTCCAGTACGGCCAGCGACTCGGCCAGGTCGACCGGGTGGTGCAGGGGCAGCAGGCTCACGCCCATGCCCAGCCGGAGCGTCGTCGTGCGGGCGGCCACGAACGAGGCCAGCACCGGCGGGGCCGGGCAGAGGCCGTAGTCGTTGAAGTGATGCTCGGCGATCCAGGCCGAGTGGTAGCCGAGAGGCTCGGCGGCCAGCATCTGCTCCAGGGTCGAGTCGTACACCGCCTGCTCGCTCCACGCCTCGTCACGCTGCATCAGAAAGAACAGCCCGATGTCCATCCAGCCCTCCGTGTGACAGAAAGCATAGGCGCTTCGCGGCCGGAATGCGATAGAGCGCGCTATACTGACGGGGCCATGGCCTACAACGCGTGGTTTCAGTGCATCAACGGGTGCCCGGGGGAGTTCGACCTCCGCGAGGTCATCTACCGGTGCCCCACCTGCGGCGACCTCCTCGAGGTCCAGCACGACGTCGAGGCCCTCAAGTCGCGCTCGGCCGCGGCGTGGATCCAGCTCTTCGACGACCGGTACCGCCGCAACGTCTACCCGTACGGGTCGGGTGTGTGGGGTAAGAAGGAGTGGGTCGTCCCCTTCATCGACAACGAGAACATCGTCTCGATGTACGAGGGCAGCTCCAACCTCCTGTGGGCCGACCGCTACGGCAAGCAGCTCCGCGTCGAGGACCTGTGGGTCAAGCAGTGCGGCAACTCGCACACGGGGTCGTTCAAGGACCTCGGCATGACGGTGCTGGTCTCCGTGGTCAAGCAGATGATCGCTGGCGGCGTACCGATCGATGCGGTCGCCTGCGCCTCCACCGGCGACACCTCGGCTGCGCTGGGCGCCTACTGCGCGGCGGCCGGCATCCCCTCGGTGGTGCTGCTGCCCAAGGACAAGGTCTCCATCGCCCAGCTCGTCCAGCCGCTCGCCAACGGCTCGCTCGTGCTGTCGCTCGACACCGACTTCGACGGCTGCATGACGGTCGTGCAGGAGATCACCAAGGAGAAGCGGATCTACCTGGCCAACTCGATGAACAGCCTGCGCATCGAAGGGCAGAAGACGGCCGCCATCGAGATCGTGCAGCAGTTCGACTGGGAGGTGCCGGACTGGATCGTCATTCCGGGCGGCAACCTCGGCAACGTGCACGCGCTGGGGCAGGGGTTCGTGATGATGCAGGAGCTGGGGCTGGTCAACAAGCTGCCGCGCATCTGCCTGGCCCAGGCCGAGCGGGCCAACCCGCTCTACCGGTCGTTCCAGGACGACTTCAAGACGTTCGAGCCCATCACCGCCCGACCCACCCTGGCCATGGCCATCCAGATCGGCAACCCGGTCAGCGTCAAGCGCGCCATCCGGACGCTGCAGAAGTTCAACGGCGTGGTCGAGCAGGCCACCGAGCAGGAGCTGGCCGACGAGGCCGCCCGCGCCGACAAGACCGGCATGTTCAACTGCCCCCACACCGGCGTGGCCCTGGCCGCCCTCCGCAAGCTGGTCGAGCGCAAGGTCGTGCGCTCGAGCGACCGGGTGGTCGTCATCTCGACCGCCAACGGCCTCAAGTTCGCCGACCAGAAGGCCGCGTATCACATGGGCGCGATCGAGGGGATCAAGACGACCCACAGCAACAAGCCCGTGGAGCTGCCCGCCGACCCCAAGCGAGTGGCCCGGGCCATCGCGCGCCACGTCGAGAAGGCGCGACTGCTGGTGTCCTGATGGCCGAGCGTGTGGAGCCTCCCAAGAAGCCGGTCGGTCCCAGCACGCTGTCGGTGCACGGCGGCGAGCCGCGGCCCAAGCCGGCCTACTCGCTGGCGACGCCGATCGTGCAGACCGCCACCTTCACCTTCGCCAACACCCAGGAGCTGAAGGACCACTTCGACGGCAAGATCGACCGCGTCGAGTACGGGCGCTACGGCAACCCGACCCAGAAGATCGCCGAGGCCAAGCTGACCGCGCTGGAAGGCGCCGGCGACTGCCTGCTCTTCGCCAGCGGCATGGCGGCGATGACGACGGCGCTCTTCGCGATGCTCTCGCGCGGCACCCACGTCGTCGTCACCGACGACAGCTACCGCCGCACGCGGCAGTTCCTCAACCAGACGCTCAGCCGTTACGGCATCGAGGTGTCGACGGTGCCGGCCGGCGACTACGAGGCGCTGGAGGACGCGATCCGTCCCACCACCCGGGTGCTGCTGAGCGAGTCGCCGACGAACCCCTACAACCGGGTGCTCGACCTCGAGCGGTTCGCGGCGCTGGGGCGCAAGCACCGCGTGAAGACGGTCATCGACGCCACCTTCGCGACGCCCTACAACGTCCGGCCGCTGGAGTGGGGCGTGGACCTCGTCATGCACTCGGCCACCAAGTATCTCGGCGGCCACAACGATCTGCTGGCGGGCGCGGTCCTGGGCTCCAAGGAGCTGGTCGGAGCGCTGCGCGGCATGCAGGGCGTCACCGGCGCCATCATCGATCCCTTCGCGGCCTACCTGCTGATCCGGGGGATCAAGACCTTCGCGCTGCGCATGGAGCGGCAGAACACCAATGCCCAGGCCATCGCCGAATTTCTCGAGGCGCATCCGCGCATCGCGGCCGTGCACTACCCGGGGCTCCCGAGCCACCGCGAGCACGACGTCGCCAAGCGGCAGATGCGGGGCTTCGGCGGCGTGGTGTCGTTCGAGGTGCGCGGCGATCTCGACGCGGCGGCCCGGGTGGTCGATGCCTGCACGATCCCGCACCTGGCGGTGTCGCTGGGCGGGGTCGAGACGCTCATCGAGCAGCCGGCCATCATGAGCTTCTACGAGCTCAGCACCGAGGAGCGCCTCGAGATCGGGATCAAGGACAACCTGATCCGCTACTCGGTCGGCATCGAGGACGCCGACGACCTCATCGCCGACCTCGCCCAGGCCCTCGATCGGGACTAGGGGCGTCGCCCGCGACCTACAGCTGATCGCGGAGAGGGATGAGCGGCAGGTAGAACAGGTTCCGGACGCTGTGACGCTGCCAGTCGTCGCTGGTCACCGGCTTGCTGAAGGCCAGGTCCTGCCGGAAGATCTCGGTCAGCCTCGCCGCGAGCTTGCGGTCCAGGAACGTCAGGTTGAGCTCGTTGTTCAGGGCGAACGAGCGGTTGTCGAGGTTGGCGCTGCCGATGCTCACCCACTGCCCGTCGACCACCATCGTCTTGGCGTGCAGCATCGCGGGCCCGTATTCGTGGATCTTCACCCCGGCCTCGAGGGGACGGCCGAAGTGCGCCTGGCTCGCCTGCCGCACGAGACGATCGAGCATGCTGCCCACCGCGCCGGCCGTGATGATCGACACGTCGACACCGCGGTGAGCGGCGCGGACGAGCGCGTCGGTCATGGCGCCGTCGGGGACGAAGTAGGGATTCGTCAGGTAGATCGACGACCGCGCGGAATCGATGGCCAGCTGGAACAGCACGTAGGCCTCGGCGGCGCCGCTGGCCGGCGAGCTCTTCACCGACTGCACGACCAGGCTCCCGCGCCGCTCGGGCGGCGGAAAATAGGCGTCGCCGCCGAGTAGCAGACCCGTGCTGTCCCGCCAGTTCTCGGCGAAGGCGGCCTGCAGGAAGCGGACGATCGGCCCCTCGACTCGCACGTCGGTCTGCCGCCAGTGCCCGGCCCGGCGGCCGTCCCCGGTCCACTTCTCGCCGACGCCGGTCCCCCCGGTGAAGCCGATCCGGCCGTCGACGACGAGGATGCGCCGGTGATTGCGGTGGTTGACCCGCTTGATGGCGAGGGGGCTCAGCGAGTGATAGAAGGCGAGGTGACAGCCGGACTCGCGCACGAGCTTGCGCTGGGCCTTCGGCATGTTGCTGGAGCCGACGGCGTCGAGCAGGATGTTGACGCCGACGCCGGCGCGGCATCGCTCGGCCAGCGCCGCGGCCATGGTCTCCGCGATGGCGCCGTCCTCGTAGATGTAGTTGGCGAACGTGATCGTGCGCCGGGCCTCACGGATCGCCGCCAGCATGGCCGGAAAGATCTCGTCCCCGTTCAGCAGCAGCGTGACCCGGTTGCCGTCCACGAGACCGGAGAGCGTGTGGGCCTCCATCGCCCGCACGAACGATGGCTGTCCGACGCTTACGTCCGGCGCCATGTAGTGAGGCCGGCTCAGGGTGCACGCTGACAGGGCAAGACAGACCGCCGCAGCGCCCAGGAAGCTCGAGATGGATCGCACACCTCTGGACGGTGCAGCGGGCGTGCCACCGACGCCGTGGCGGCGGACCTACTGGTACTTGCGGGGCGTGGCCTCGCCGCCGTCGCAGGGGTCGCCCGTCCGCAGCTTGCTGAGGCCACCCTTGACCGGCTTCTTGGCCGCGAGGTCCCGCACCTTCGCCTTCTTCTTCGCTTTCGCCTTCGCCATGGCCGCCTCCTATCGTTCTCGGCTCCGCCGGAACGGAGAGGCAATTACAGCAGCGCGGCCGGGATGGGCGCAAGAAGGAACCACGGAGAAATCGGCAGTGGGCGGCCTGGCGGCTATACTGGGCCCGCCGTGAAGGCCCTCCGTCTCCGGCGATGGCTCGCACTGCTCGTCGCCGGGACGCTCCTGCCGCTCGTTGTCCTGTCCGTCGTCGCCGTCTACCAGCACACCCGCCAGCAGGCCGTCGCCACCGAGCAGGCCCTGCAGGACGCCGCCCGGGCGCTGGTGGTGGCGCTCGACAAGCACCTGGAGGCCACCATCAGCGCGCTGGCCGTGCTGGGCACGTCCGATCGTCTCGACACCGGCGACCTGGCAGCCTTCCGCGCGCAGTGCGGGCGAGCGCTCGGGGTGCGCGAGGAGTGGCGGGTCATCAGCCTGTTCGACGCCACCGGTCGGCGGCTGCTGGCCACCAGCGAGCCGGTCGGCACGGCGCTGCCGCCGCCGCCGGCGCCCATGGGCGAGCCGTTCCGGCGCCTCGTCCAGACCCGGACGCCCAACATCTCCGACCTGTTCCGGTCTCCGTTGACCCAGGAGCCTGTCATCAGCGTGGGGGTCCCCATCGTCCGTGACGGAGCCACGCGCTGGGTGCTCGCGGCCGGGCTGACCCAGACGGCGCTGGGGCGACTGCTGGCTACCCCGCGCGTGCTCCCCGAGTGGACCGGGACTGTTCTCGATCGCCGCCAGGTGATCGTCGCGCAATCGCACGGCCCCGACCGGGTCGGCCAGCCGGCGCCACCGGCGCTGGCCGGGGCGGCGGCGGCAGCGGCAGAGGGGACGGTGCGCGACGCCGACGCGGTTGCGCTGACCGTCTTCAGCCGCTCGCCGACCTTCGGCTGGACGGTGGCCATCGCGGTCCCGGTCACCGGGGGCGTCTTCGACGCGCCGGTCCGGATCATCCTGGCCGCCGGCCTCGGGATGCTGCTGATCGGGGTCGGCGTCGCGCTCCTGACCGGGCGGCGGATCAGCCGGCCGATGGAGCGGCTGGCCACTGCGGCCGGCCGGCCCGATACCGAGCCGATCGCCGAGGTGGCCTCCTCGCACGTCGCGGAGATCGCCGCGCTGGGCGCCGCCCTGGGCGACGCCGCCCGGGACCGCGTGCGCGTCCAGGCCGAGATGGCCCGCTACGCCGAGCGCCTGCGGATCCTGCACGAGATCGACCAGGCGTTGATCGCCGCCCCGGCGCCGGTGGCCGTCGCCGAGGCCGCCCTGCGTCGGCTGCGCCCGCTGATCGGCTCGCCCCGCGCCGTGGTCACCCTGTTCGACCTGGCCGCCGGGGAGGGGGAGTGGCTGGCGGTCGATGCCGCCACCCCGAGCGTGGTCGGGGCCGGGGTTCGCTTCCCGCTGGCGATGATGGGCGACCTGGACGCGCTCGCGCGCGGTGAGGTGCAGGTGATCGAGGATGTGTCGACGCTGGCGCACCTGCCCCAGGCGCGGGCGCTGCTGGCCGAGGGCGTCCACGCCTACATCGTGATCCCGCTCATCGCCGGCGGCAGCCTCCTCGGCTCGCTGAACTTCGGCGCCGGGGCGGCCGGCCGGTTCCCCCCGAGGCGGTGGCCATCGCCCGCGAGGTGGCCGTGCAACTGGCGCTCGTGGTCCAGCAGGCGCGCCTGCACGAGCGGGTGACGCGCCACGCCGAGGAGCTGGAGGTGCGGGTGGCCGAGCGAACGGCGGCGGCCAACCGCGCCAACCAGGCCAAGAGTGACTTCCTCTCCCGCATGAGCCACGAGCTGCGCACCCCGCTGAACTCCATCCTCGGCTTCGGCCAGATCCTCGAGATGGATACGCTCGGCGAGCGGCAGCGCGAGTGCGTGGAGCGCATCCTCACCGCCGGCCGCCACCTGCTGGGGCTCATCAATGAGGTGCTGGAGATCAGCCGGATCGAGGCCGGGCGGCTGAGCCTGTCGCTGGAGCCGGTGCCGCTTCAGGCCACCGTGACGGGTGCGATGGATCTCGTGGCGCCGCTCGCGGCCCAGCGCCGTGTCGCCCTGCGGATGGACGTGCCCGACGCCCGCCGCCACGTGCTCGCCGATCGCCAGCGGCTGCAGCAGGTCCTGCTCAACCTGCTCTCGAACGCGGTGAAGTACAACCGCGAGAACGGGCACGTGACCGTGAGCAGCGCCGACGCCGAGGAGGGGCGGGTGCGGATCCGCGTGACGGACACCGGGCCCGGCATTCCGGCCGAGCAGCAGGCGCGGCTCTTCACGCCCTTCGAGCGCCTCGGCGCCGAGGCCAGCGGTGAGGAGGGCACCGGCCTCGGGCTGACGCTGTCCCGCCATCTCGTCGAGGCGATGGACGGGCTGCTGCACGTGGAGAGCGAGGTCGGCGTCGGCAGCACGTTCGCGGTGGACCTGTGGATCGTGGACGCCCCGGCCGCGGAGCTGCCGGCCCCGGCCCAGTCCCCAGCGGTGAGCACGGGCCCCGGCGGTCTCGTGCTCTACATCGAGGACAACCTCTCGAACTTCCGCCTCGTCGAGCGCCTGCTGGAGCGTCGGCCGGCCACGCGTCTGCTGTCGGCCATCCAGGGCCGGCGCGGCCTCGAGCTGGCCCGCGACCACCGCCCGGCGCTCATCCTGCTCGACCTGCACCTGCCCGACCTGTCGGGTGAGGAGGTGTTGCGCCGCTTGCTGGAGGATCCAGCCACGCGCGAGATCCCGGTGGTGATCCTGACCGCCGACGCCACGCCCGGCCAGGCGGACCGGCTGCTGGCAGCCGGCGCCCGGGCCCACCTGACCAAGCCGATCGAGGTGCGACAGCTGCTGGCTCTGCTGGACGAGCACCTGGCCAACGGCGGGCGCTGAGCCGCGTCGGCCGCACGGGGATCAGCGAAGCCGGATCTGGCCTCCGCCCGGCAGCCCGCCGGGACCACCGGGGGGATTGAGACCGCCCGGCATGCGGTCGGGGACGATGATGGACGAGGCCGCCTCGCGGCGGAGCTGCTCGATCTCGCGGCGGGTCCGCTCCAGGGCCTCGCTGGCGCCCTCCGAGAACCTGTTGACGGCGTCGGCGAGGGAGGTGGCGTCGATCTCGAACACGAGCGGCAGCAGGCCGCCCGGGGTCAGCAGCTGGGTCTCGCCCGCATAGAGGACCGCGCGGGTCGCATCGGTGGCGCCGGTGGGCGTCACCGGGGTCAGCACGCGGATCGTCCCGATCTTCCGGTCGGTGAATACCTCTTCCCGGTAGAGGGAGGCCGCATCCATCTTCAGCTCGGCGTTCGGTGTGCTCATGGGGGGAAGGATAGCCCACGCGGTGCCCGTGCGCGAGTCGACGTGGGGCGGGGCCGGCGGAGTCCTTGACAGCGCTCCCGCTGCCGCGGTACGAGAGGCGCGGAGGTCGTCCATGAAGATCAAGGCGGCGAACGGCTTCGCGCGAATCCTCAAGGCCGAGGGCATCCCCTGGGTCAGCTGCTATCCGACCAACCATGTGAACAACGCGCTCGGCGAGGAAGGCGTGCCCATCCTGATGATGGGTGAGGAGCGGTTCGCGGTGGCGGTGGCCGACGGCTTCTCGCGGGTGACCGCCGGCAAGCAGATCGGCGTGTGCACCGTCATGGCCAACCTCAACGCGGCCGGCATCCAGATGGCGTACGGGGCCATCGCCCAGGCCTGGGAGGACTCCTCGCCGCTGCTCGTGATCGCCGAGGGCGTGGGGCAGGGCGGTAGCCGCCACACGCACTACGACATGGCCGAGGCGTTCAAGTCGGTCACGAAGTGGGTCGGCAAGGTCGACCGCGCCGACCTGATCCCCGACTACACGCGCCGGGCCTTCACGCACCTGCGCTCGGGCCGGCCCGGCCCCGTCCTGCTCGTCGTGCCGCGCGATCTCGGTGAGTACGACGCCGACGAGCATCCCTACACGCCGGTGAAGGGCTGGCGGACCGGCCCCGATCCCGACGACGTCAAGACCGCGATCAAGACGCTGCTGGCCGCCAAGGACCCGCTGCTCTACGTGGGCGAGGGTGTGGTCTACGCCGACGCCGCCGCCGAGCTGCTGCAGTTCGCCGAGCTGGCCCAGGTGCCAGTCCTCACCACGCTCAAGGCCAAGGGGATCTTCCCGGAGAACCACCCGCTGTCGGTCGGCGTCCGCGGCTCGCACGCCGAGCACTTCTTGAAGAAGTGCGACGTGCTGTTCTCGATCGGCTCCAGCCTGTTCCCCAACCGGTTCAGCCACTCCATTCCCGATGCGGCGAAGAAGACGATCGTGCAGTGCACGATCGACACCCTCGACATCAACCGCAGCTACGAGACGCGCTGCGCGGTCATCGGCGACGCCCGGCTCACGCTGCAGGCCCTCACCACCGAGCTGTCGGCGCGCGGGGCCCGCAAGAAGCCCGGGGTCCTGGAGGAGATCCGCACGGCCAAGGCCGCGTTCCTGGCCAAGTTCCGGCCGCTGATGGAATCGAACGAGACGCCCATCAACCCCTACCGGGTGTTCGGCGATCTCATGAAGGTGCTCGATCCCAAGCAGTCGTTCGTCACCGCCGACTCCGGCAACACGCGCGACCAGACCAGCACGGTCTACGAGGCGCAGATCCCCCGGGGCTATCTCGGCTGGGGCAACGTCTCCACGCTGGGCTTCAGCCTGGCCGGGGCCATCGCCGCCAAGCTGGCGTTTCCCAACCGCCAGTGCGTCCACGTGACGGGCGACGCCGGCGTGTGCTACATGATGGGCAACTTCGAGGCGGTGGCGCGCTACAAGATCGGCATCACGACGATCCACATCAACAACGGCGGCTACTCGGGCTACGGTCCGGGCTTCTGGGGCGGCGGTCACGATCCCTACACCTGGCAGGTGTCCGATCACGCCTCGGCGTGCATGTCATCGATGGCGAAGGCCGTCGGCTTCTACGGCGAGGACGTGAGCCAGCCGGCCGAGGTCATCCCGGCCCTCAAGCGCGCCTTCGACGAGAACGCCAAGGGACGGCCGGCGTTCCTGGAGTTCCTGTGCTCGCACCATCCGGTGCACGGCGGCTGGGTCCGGCCGGCCTGATTTCCATTCCACGAGATCTCCTGACGCCCGGGGCGCCCGGGCGAGAGAAAGCGAGAGCGACGCGATGGCGGACGTGCTGACGGTGGTGGCGAAGATCCGGGCGGCGAAGGGCAAGGGCGACGCGCTGGCGGCGCTGCTGCGCGAGCAGGCGGGCGTCGTGCGCAAGGCGGAGCCGGGGTGCCTGGTGTACCGGCCGCACCGGTCGTCGAAGGATCCCGACCTGTTCATCTTCTACGAGCAGTACAAGGACGACGCGGCGTTCGATCTGCACCGCAAGGCGCCGCACCTGGCGGCGTATCGCGAGCGGCGAGAAAAGGAAGGGTTGACCGAGGGGGCCGCCGAGGTGGAGATCTACCGCTCCCTGACGGACTAGCGACCCGCGTGGGCTTCGCTGACGTCACCGGGCAGCGGTGCTGTCCGCGGTCGCGCCTGCATGGCTCGGCTGTCGCCGTAAGTCGCTCCGGGCCCGGCTCGCTCGGGCCCCCCATCCCCCAAGGGGGGTTGGGGTGCGATCGAGTCGAGTCGTGGTCGGCTCGCTCGCCGAACCCGGAGCGACAACGGCGACAACGCCTCGCCATGATGGCGCGACCGCGGACAGCACCGCTGCCCGGCGACGTCAGCGGTGTCCACGAGGATCACTAGACGGCCGCCGCCCACGGACGGGGCGATGGCGTTCAGTGATGAGCAGGTGATGTTGACGCTGGCGGGGGTGGCGCACCGGGGGTTTCATGACGTGCTGCATGACCAGCAGCACGACTTGCGGGTGCGGGGGGCGGTGCAGGCGGGGCTGGACGAGCTGGCCCCGGTGCGGGGCGAGTGGACGCTCGTGTGGGGGCCGGTGACGAGCCATGGCGCGCGCGAGCTCGTCGACACCAACGCGATGTACGTGGTCCGGCACGCGCGGGAGCCGACCCGTTACGTGATCGCGTTGCGCGGAACCAACCCGGTCTCGCTGTCGGACTGGGTCTTCGGCGACTTCTGGGTCAACGCCGCCGTGCCGTGGCCCTACGCGGGCCGCGGGGCCGGTGTGGCCATCTCGGCCAGCACTGCGCTCGGTCTCGCCGCCCTGCAGATCATGCGCTCGCGACCGGCCGGCCAGGGGACGGGCGGTCTCGTCGCCTCGGCCATGGCGCGCGCGGGCGGCCTGTTCCGTCGCGCCGGCGCGGTGGCGGCCAGCCTCCCTCGCGCGCCGCTGGCGATGCTGCGCGGGCAGCTCAACAGTCAGGTCACCCGGATCGTCGCGTCGTGGCAGGACGCCGCCGTGGGCGAGGGCGGGCTGAAGGCGGCGCGCGGGGGCGCGGGGGCGGTCAGGCCGCTTCCGACCGTCTTCCGGCCGCGCCCGTTGCCGGTGCCGGGCCCCGACGCCGAGCTGGATCTCGTGATGTTCCTCGCCGCCGAGGCAGCCCGGGCCAGCGCCCCCCTGGACGTCACCGTCACCGGGTTCAGCAAGGGCGCCGCGCTGGCCCAGACCGTCGCGCTCTGGTTGCGCGAGGCGCTCGAGGTGCCCGACGAGCGATGGGACGCCGGCCGTGGCGCCCGGGTGCGCTGCCACGTGTTCGCCGGTCCCACGCCGGGCAACGCGGCGTTCGCGCGGCGATTCGAGGAGCGGCTGGGCGCCGACCACCACCACGTGCGCAACACCCACGACGTGGTCACCCACGCCTGGCAGGTTGACGACCTCCGGCGGATTCCCGGGATGTACGGTGCCCGTACCGCGATCTTCCGGCCAGTGATCGAATCGATCGTCAGCGGCACCGAGGCGCTGGCCTACCGCCACGTCCAGACGGGCACGCGGCTCATCGAGGGCGCGCTGGTGCCCTCGCGGCCGTTTGCCGAGGAGTTCGTCTACCAGCACCTGGACGGCTACGTCG
This sequence comes from uncultured Candidatus Rokubacteria bacterium, assembly GCA_963734175.1. Taxonomy (GTDB): domain Bacteria; phylum Methylomirabilota; class Methylomirabilia; order Rokubacteriales; family CSP1-6; genus AR5. The sequence goes on along the minus strand of CAVTGC010000006.1, from coordinate 140,232 downwards.
ACCAGCTCGGGCTGCGCGCGGCCGGTGTGGACGCCCTGAAGTTCTTCTTCTGAGACGAGCGCGCTGACGCTGCCCGGTCAGCCCCGCCGCAGTCGCGGCAGCAGCCGCGCCGCCGTGTCGTCGACCTGGGCCAGCTGGTCGCCGCCCGCGAAGCGGATCATGAGGTGGCTCACGCCGGCGTCGATCCAGCGCTGCATCCAGGCGACGCACCCCTCGATCGGTCCCGCGTAGCAGGCCTGCCGCGCCCGCAGCACGCTGGCCGGGGCCGAGTAGTAGGTTTCCAGGAAGGTGTTCAGCCGCTGCTCGGCCGCGGCCGGGTCGGCGTCGAGCGCCACGGTGGTGTAGACGGCGCCGATCACGGCGCCGGGCGGGCGGCCGGCCGCGCGGGCGGCGGCCTGGATGGCCGGGAAGTGCTCGGTGAAGAACTCCACGTGGGGTCCGGTCGGGAACCAGGCGTCGAAGTTGGCGGCCTCGCGCAGCGCGGTGGGGCCGCCGCCGCCGATCCAGATCGGGGGGCCGCCGGCGCGGTGGGGCTTGGGCTCCATGGTGACGTCGTCGAGGGTGAAGTGCTTGCCGCTGAAGCTCACGTGATCGCGGCTCCACAGCGCGCGGCAGATCGCCAGCGTCTCCAGGAAGCGGCCCACCCGGCGGTCCCACGGCACCCCGGCCGCGGCGAACTCGCGGCGAATGGGCGGAGCGTCGGCGGCGATGCCGACGCCGAGGATCACGCGACCCTCGGCCACGCGATCGAGCGTGCCGACGACGTGGGCGAGCACCACGGGATTGCGTAGCGCCGGCAGCAGCACGGCGGTGCCCAGCCGTACGCGGCGAGTGCGGGCGGCCACCGCGGCCAGCAAGGTGAGCGGCTCGTGGCGCGGCCGGGCCGTGAGCGAGTCGCCGATCCACACCGAATCGAAGCCGGCGGCCTCGGCTCGCTCGGCCATGGCCAGCAGGGGCGCGGTCTCGGGGCGGGCGGACATGACCGCCTCCCGGGTAGGAACGAGAACGCCGAACTCCACGGCCATCTCAGTCCTTGCCTTTCTCGACGGTGGCCCGCTCGACGGCGAGCAGCTTCTCGATGCCGATCACGCCGAGCATCTCGTGCTCCACCGGCGACCAGTCGACCTTGGCCTGGCCGCCGCCGAAGTCCTGCGCGAGATCGGCATACACCTTCTTCCACGCCACGAACGCCGCCAGCAGCGGCGTCGAGGGATCAGCGACGTCTTGTAGCCCAGCTTCCGAGGCTCATCCCGAGCCCGGCCAGCCCACCGCGGCCGGCCAGGTACATGAGCGGGCTGCCCAGCCGCTCGGCGATCGTGCGCAGCTGCTCGGGCCGGTTGGCCATCGAGAGCAGGACGAGGTCGGCGCCGGCCCGGCGGTACGCCTCGCCGCGGCGGAGCGCGTCGTCCATGGTGCTGGCTCGCATCGCGTTGGTGCGGCCCACGATCAGGAAGTCGGGGCTGCGGCGCGCCGCCACCGCCTCCTTGACCTTGGCCGCCATCAGCTCGATCGGGATCATGTGCTCGATGCCGACGTGGTGGTGGGCGCGCTTGGGGACGAGCTGGTCCTCGATCTCGATCGCCTCGAACCCGGCCGCCTCGGCCATGCCGACCGTGCGGTGCATGTGCATGGGATCGCCGTAGCCGCAGGCGCCGTCCAGGATGAGCGGGAGCGCGGACACCGCCCGGATGTCGAGCGCGGCCTGACACATCTCGGTCAGGTTCAGGTTGGCCTCGAGCGCCACCTTGGCGTAGCCGGTGGCGCCGCCGCCAAGGTAGCCGGCCGGGAAGCCAGCCGCCTCCACCATGCGAGCCATCAACGGATTGAGGACGAGCGGCGCGGTGACGGGTAGCGCATCGTGCAGTCGGGCGCGGAGAGACATGAGGGCTCCTTCCGGATCAGCGGCGGGCGATGAGTCGGCGAAACACGGCGCCGTACTGGAAGCCGTAGCCGTCGGCGTTCTCCGCGGCGCCCTTCTTCACGCGGGTGCCGATCGTCTCGCCGGTCCCCACGTTGAAGCCGGGCATCTGGCTCTCGTGGCGGACCAGCGCGGCGATCTGCCGGTCGATCGCATCGGTGACATCGACGATGACGTTGGGGTGATCCATGCCCCAGTACCAGAGCTCGCGCACCTTGTGCGGCTCCAGCCCGTCGCGGGTGATGTGCTCGGGGAAGTGCAGATGGTCGCGAGCGTAGGGATAGACGGCGTCGGTGGTGGCGATGCCGGCCTTGCGGTGATCACGGTGCTGGAAGCCGCTCATCCGGTAGGGATCGTGGACGAACACCGTGTGGGGGCGGTGCTGGCGGAGGGCGTGCACGACGTCGCCGAGAAACTGGCGGGTGTCCTCCAGCTCGCCGTCGGGGTAGCCGAGCATCACGACGTGCTTGACGCCCATGGCATCGGCGGCCGCGCGCTGCTCGCCGGCTCGCTTGTGCGCGAGCTGCTCGGGCGTGAACGACCGGTCGGCCGTCCCCGAATCGCCGTTGGTGCACAGCACGTAGGTGACCTCGCAGCCGGCGGCGATCCACTTGGCCACCACCCCGCCGGAGCCGATCTCGGCGTCGTCGGGATGGGCGAAGATCACCATGGCGCGATCGGGGACGTCGGTGACGATCTCGAGCTTCCGGTCGGGGTCGGAGGGCATGTCGGCCATTCTACAGGATGAGATCGACCCCGGGCCTGACGTGGTCTATGCTCGTCGCCGCCAACGGCCCATGAAGCGCAGCGTCGATCGCATCCTCACGACCCACGCCGGCAGCCTGCCGCGCCCGGCCGACCTGCTTGCCATGGACCCTGCCGATCCCGGCCACGGCGCCCGGGTCCGGGCCGCGGTGGCCGACGTCGTCCGCCGTCAGGTCGCGGCGGGGCTGGACGTGGTGACCGACGGCGAGATGAGCAAGCCGAGCTTCATCACCTACGTGACCGAGCGGCTGAGCGGCTTCGAGCGGAGCCCGGAGCCGGGCGCGGTGGCGTGGGCGGACTCGAAGGAGGCCGCGGCGTTCCCCGAGTTCTACGCGCCGACCCTGCGCCAGAGCCCGAACGCGGCGGCGCCGCGCTTCGTCTGCACCGGCCCCGTCACCTACGTCGGACACGCGCGCGTGCAGGCGGACATCGAGAATCTGAAGACCGCGCTGGCCGGGGCCCGCGTCGAGGAGGCATTCATCCCGGCCATCGCGCCGTCCAACGTCGAGGGTCGCCAGCGGAACGACTACTACAAGACCGACGAGGAGTACCTGTTCGCGATCGCCGAGGCCATGCGCGAGGAGTACCGGGCGATCGTCGGTGCCGGCTTCCTGCTGCAGATCGACGACCCCCGGCTGGTCACGTACTACATCCTGAATCCGACCTCGACCGTCGCCGAGTGCCGCGCCTGGGCCGAGGTGCGGGTGGAGGCGCTCAACCACGCCCTGCGCGACATCCCCCGCGAGCGGGTACGCTTCCACACCTGCTACAGCATCAACATGGGGCCGCGCCTGCACGACATGGAGCTGAAGGACGTCGTCGACGTCATCCTGCGCGTGCGGGCGGGCGCCTACTCGTTCGAGGCGGCCAACCCCCGCCACGAGCACGAGTGGCGGGTGTGGGAGGGCGTCACGTTGCCGGAGGGCGCGCTGCTGATCCCCGGCGTCATCACCCAGTCGACGGTGCTGGTCGAGCATCCGGAGCTGGTTGCCCAGCGGATCGAGCGGTTCGCGCGGGTCGTCGGCCGCGAGAACGTCGTGGCCGGTGCCGACTGTGGATTCGCGTCGTTCGCGGGCTCGACCGAGATCCATCCCAGCGTCGTCTGGGCCAAGCTCGCCGCGCTGACCGCCGGCGCCGGGCTCGCCAGCCGGCACCTCTGGAGCCGCTGAGCTAACCACACGAGGAGACGCCATGAAATTCGGACTGCACGGAGTCAACCTGCACAGCTGTGCGTATCCCGACGCCGCCGCCCGCCTGGGCCGGGCGGCCGAGGCGGCCGGCTTCGACTCGCTCTGGGTGGCCGATCACGTCGTGCTGCCGGATCCGCCGCTGCCCGAGCGGCCGATGCCGCCCGACCAGCGCCTGCTCGACCCGATCGTCGCCCTCACGTTCCTGGCCGCCCACACCGAGCGCATCCTGCTCGGGACCGGCGTGATCATCCTGCCGCAGCGGCAGGCGCTCGTCCTCGCCAAGCAGCTCGCCTCGCTCGACGTGCTCTCCAACGGCCGCGTCGTGTTCGGCCTCGGGGTTGGCTGGTGCGAGCCGGAGATGCGCTCGGTCGGCGCCTCCTTCCCTGACCGTGGCCGCATCGCCGACGAGTACCTGGCCGCGATGCGCGCGGTGTGGACGCAGCCCAAGCCGGCGTTCAAGGGTCGCTTCGTGTCGTTCGAGGGCGTGCAGGCCATGCCGCGGCCGGTACAGACCCCCACGCCGAAGATCGTCGTCGGCGGCCGCACCGCGCCCGCCTTCCGCCGCGCCGTGACCCAGGGCCACGGCTGGTACGGCTTCGGCCTCGACGTGCCGACCACCGAGCGGTTCGTCGGAGCGCTGCGTGACGCGGCCAAGAAGCACCCGCGCCCGGCCGAGCTGGGCCGCCTCGAGATCAGCGTGACGCCGGCGAGCCCGGAGGTGCCCGACGCCAAGATGGTCGACGCCTACGCGGCGGCCGGCGTCGATCGGTTGATCATCCGCCCGAAGCCAGACATGGATGCCGCCGCCCTCGAGCGCTTTGCCGCAGAGGCCGGCCGCGCACTGGTCGGTCGTTCCGGCGGCTGAGAGGGCCACCGGCATGCCCGACGCGGTCAGGGCAGACGTGTGGGCGATCGGCGACGCCTACGAGCCGTACGTGGGGCGGTGGAGCGAGCGGGTCGCCGCCGAGCTCCTCGACTGGCTCGCCGCGCCGCCGGGGCTCCGCTGGCTCGATGTGGGCAGCGGTACCGGAGCCCTGACCCGGACGATCCTGCATCGGGCCACTCCCCGGGAGGTCGTCGGGATCGATGCCTCCGAGGGCTACGTGGCGTACGCCAGGGCCCGGATTGGCGACGGCCCGGCCACCTTCCGTGTCGGCGACGCCCAGCGCCTGCCCTTCGCCGCCGACGAGTTCGACGTGGCGGTGTCGGGCCTCGTCCTCAACTTCGTGCCCGACAAGAGCGCCATGATCCGCGAGATGGCGCGGGTGACGCGTCCGGGGGGACGGGTCGCCGTCTACGTGTGGGACTACGCCGACGGGATGGAGCTGATGCGGCGCTTCTGGGATGCTGCCGTCGAGCTCGACGCGGCGGCCGCCGAGCTGGACGAGGGGCGCCGCTTCCCGATCACGAGGCCGGAGCCCCTGCGCGATCTTGCTGGAGCCGCCGGTCTCGACGCCGTCCAGGTGCGGGCTCTCGACGTGCCCACCGTGTTCGCGAACTTCGACGACTACTGGGCGCCGTTCCTCGGCGGCCAGGGTCCGGCGCCCGGCTACTGCACCTCGCTTCCGGAAGACCGTCGCGTGGCGCTGCGCGAGCGGATCAGAGCGCGGCTCCCGACGCGGCCCGACGGGACGATCGCGCTCACGGCGCGGGCGTGGGCGGTGATGGGGCTGGTCGGCGCCCCGGCCGGACCAGCCGCGCGCGCCTGATCACCCGGGTCAGCGATTGGCCCGCGCGAGCACCGCCTGCAGGAGGACGTTGACGCCGGGGACCGTGTAGTCGAGCTCGGCGTGCTCGGCCTCGTTGTGGGAGACGCCGTCGCGACACGGCGTGAAGATCATCGCGGTGGGGGCGATGCGCGAGATGTAGTAGGCGTCGTGGCCGGCCTGGCTGAGGATGTCGCGGTGGCCGACGTTGAGCCGCTCGGCCGCCTCCCGGATCAGGCGCACGCAGCCGGGATCGAAGCGCTCGTTGCCGAACTGCCACTCGCCGGCGATGCGCATCTCGACGTTGGCGCGCCGGGCGCACTCGGGCAGGGCGGCCTTCACCTCGGCGATCATCTGATCGGCCACGGTCCGGTCGGCGTGGCGCACGTCGCAGGTGAGCTGGGCGTACTCGGAGAGGATGCCGGCCTTGTTGGGCCAGGCGACCAGGCGGGCCACCGTGGCCTTGCCCTCGGTGGCGTGGTACTTCCAGCCCACGTCGTTCACGGCGACGGCCAGCATCGCGGCGCCGACCAGCGCGTTGCGCCGCCGATCCATCGGCGTCGGTCCGGCGTGGGCGGTCTCGCCGAGGACGTCGACGTGCATGCCTCGGGTGGCGTAGCCGCCGACCACGATGCCGACGGGCACCGCCTCCCGGTCGAGGATCGGCCCCTGCTCGATGTGCAGCTCGAAGTAGGCGTCGATGCCGCGGCCGCCGACGGCCGTCTTGCCGTTGTAGCCGATCCGCTCCAGCTCGCCGCCGAAGATCTTGCCGTCGTCGTCGCGCAGCCCCAGCACCCAGTCGACCTCGAAGACGCCCGCGAAGGCGCCGGAGGCCACCATGGGCGGGGTGAACCGGGCGCCCTCCTCGTTGGTCCAGCAGACCAGCTCCAGCGCGCGCTTCGTCTGCACCCGCCGATCGTCGAGCGTGCGCAGGACCTCGAGCCCGGCCAGCACGCCCACGATGCCGTCGTACTTGCCGCCCGCGACCTGGGTGTCGAGGTGGCTGCCCATCAGCACCGGCGGCAGGTGATCGTCCGTCCCCGGCCGCCGGGCGAAGATGTTTCCGACCCGGTCCACCGTGACCGTGCAGCCCACCTCCGTGCACCACGTGATGAACAGATCGCGCATCTCCTTGTCGGCGTCGGTCAGGGCCAGCCGGCGCAATCCGCCGGCCTTGCCGGGCCCGATCTCGCCCGAGCGCATGACGGTGGACCAGAACCGACCGGCGTCGACTCCTATCGAGGTCGTGTGGGTAGCCATGCGCCCATCATGCCCGAGTCCGATGATCACGGTGTGGTCCTGGTGAGAGGCCGGGCTACACTGGCCGCCGTGAGCTACGTCCATCCGATCACCGGCCGGACCTATCCGCTGACCGAGGCGCGCTGGTGCGCCGACGACGGCCACTACCTGAACCTGACGCCGGCCCCGGGGCTGCGGCGGGACGACATCGACACCGCGCGGCGCTCGGTGTGGCGCTACGCGGCGGCCCTGCTCGTCGACGTCGGGCACGCGGTCAGCCTGGGCGAGGGATGGACGCCGCTGGTGCCGGGCGAGTGGAGCGGCGCCCCGATCGCCTACAAGCTCGAGTTCATGATGCCGACCGGCTCGTTCAAGGACCGCGGCATGACCGTGATGGTGAGCTACCTGCGCAGCCGCGGCCTCGAGCGCGTTCTCGAGGACTCCTCCGGCAACGCCGGCGCCTCGCTCTCGGCGTACGCGGCGGCGGCCGGGATGGCCTGCCGCATCCTGGTGCCGGAGACGGCGTCGTACCCGAAGATCGCCCAGATCGCCGCCGGGGGCGCCGAGGTGGTGACGGTCAAGGGCTCGCGCCAGGACGTGGCGGAAGCGGCGCTGGCCCAGAGCACCGACATCTTCTACGCCAGCCACAACTGGCAGCCGTTCTTCGTGGAGGGCACCAAGACACTGGCCTACGAGCTGTGGGAGCAGCTGGGGTTCACCGCGCCCGACAACGTCGTGGTGCCGGTCGGCTACGGCAGCAACGTGCTGGGCGCCGACCGCGGCTTCGCCGAGCTGCTGCGCAACGGCGAGATCGGCGCCCGGCCCCGGCTGTTCGGCGTGCAGGCGGCCCGGTGCGCGCCCTACGAGGCGGCGTTCCGCGCCGGCACCGAGTTCCTCGTGCCGACGCCCATCGCCCCCACGATCGCCGAGGGCATCGCCACCGCCAAGCCGACGCGGGTGGGCGAGGTGCTGCGCGCCGTGCGGGAGACGGGCGGCGCCGTCGTCGCGGTGGAGGAGGCGGAGATCGTCGAGGCGCTGCGCGGCCTCGCCCGCCGCGGGCTCTACGTCGAGCCGACCTCGGCGGTGGCGGCGGCCGGGCTCACCCGTCTGCTGGCGAGCGGCGCCATCCGACCGCACGAGAGCACCGTGCTGGTGCTGACCGGCTCCGGCCTCAAGGCCTCGGCGACGATCGGCGAGCTCCTGGGGCTGGCCCCGCGGTGAAGATCTACCTGGCGGGGCCGCTGTTCACCACCGCCGAGCGCGAGTTCAACGCGCGGATGACCGAGCTCCTGCGCGGGGCTGGTCACGACGTGTTCCTTCCGCAGGAGATCGAGGCCCGGCCGGCAACGGCGCGCCTGGTGTTCGAGCGTGACGTGGCGGCCATCGACGCCGCCGACGTGGTCGTGGCGAACATGGACGGACCCGACCCCGACTCCGGCACCTGCTGGGAGTGCGGCTACGCGTTCGGCAAGAAGCCGATCGTGCTCGTCCGGACCGACTTCCGGGCCGGCGACGAGCCCGGTCAGGCGCCCTACAACCTGATGCTCACGGAATCGGCCACCCGCCACCTGCTGCTGCCCTTCGCCGACAGCGCCACCGTCGCTCGCGAGGTGCTCCGGGCGCTGGACTGCCTGTAGCCCGCGCCCGGGCTACTCCTTCCAGGCGCTGGCCTGGTCCAGGGTGGTGGTCGCCTCGGCGTCCAGCTTCAGCTCGATGGCGCCGACGATCTCCTTGAGCTGGGTCACCGACGTCGCGCTGGCGATCGGCGCCGTGATGCCGGGCCGATGGGCGAGCCAGGACAGCGCGACCTGGGCTGGCGTGGCCCCGACCCCGGCCGCCACCTTCTCGACGGCGGCCAGCACGGCGAAGCCGCGGTCGTTCATGTAGATCTTCTGCACGCCGGCCGCGCGCGCGGTGGTCGGCAGGTCGCCACCCCGATGGTACTTCCCGGACAGGAAGCCGCTGGCCAGCGAGGAGTAGGGGATGACCCCGATGCTCTGCTCCAGGCAGAGCGGCTCCAGCTCGCGCTCGTACTCGTCGCGGATGACCAGGTTGTACTTGGGCTGCAGGCACTCGTAGCGCGCGTAGCCGTGACGCTCGCTCTCCCACAGGGCGCGGGTGAGCCGCCAGGCCGCGTGGTTGGAGGCGCCGATGTACCGCACCTTGCCCTGACGCACGAGATCGTCGAAGGCGCGCAGCGTCTCCGGCAGCGGCGTTTCACGATCGTCCCAGTGGGCCTGGTAGAGATCGATGTAGTCGGTCCTCAGCCGGGTGAGGGAGGCCTCGACCGCCTGCATGATGTGCAGCCGCGAGAGACCAGCGTCGTTGGGCCCGGCGCCCATCGGACCGCACGCCTTGGTCGCCATGATCACGGACTGGCGGTTCTTGCGGGCGGCCATCCAGAGGCCCAGCGCGATCTCCGACTCGCCACCCTTGTTGCCGGGCGCCCAGCGCGAGTAGACGTCGGCGGTGTCGATGAAGTTGCCGCCGGCCTCCATGTAGGCGTCCAGCACGGCCTCCGAGGCCTGCTGATCCGTCGTCCAGCCGAACGTGTTGCCGCCGAGGCAGAGCGCGGCGACCTTCATCCCGGTACGACCCAGCTTGCGCATCAGCATGTCGAGTCTCTCCTTACGGGCGCTTCGTCATCTGCGAGGGGTCCATGCCATAGAAGAGCCGGGCGCCGGTCTCGCCGGGGCGCGGCCACGGGTGCTCGGCCAGCACCTTCTCGTTGACGTCGGCGCCCCAGCCGGGCGCGTCGGTCAGCCAGATGTGGCCGTCGCGGATCTCCGGCGGCTTCGTCACCAGCGCGCCCTTCCAGGGGACGTCGTCGATGTCGATCTCCATGATGCGCACGTTGGGCAGCACGGCGCAGAGGTGGAGCGAGTGCAGGTCGGCCAGGTGGCTGTAGTAGTTGTGGGGGGCGATGTTGATCTCGCACGCCTCGGCCAGCCGGCCGATCTGCACCGACTGCGAGAAGCCGTTCCACGGCACGTCGATGATCGCCACGTCGACCGCGTGTTTTTCCAGGAAGGGGCGGTACTGGCGCACCGACACCAGACTCTCGCACGAGGCCAGCCGGGTGGAGGTCGACTGCTTGATCTGCAGCAGCGCGTCGGGGTCCCAGTTGTCGTACTCCAGCCACTGCATGTCGTACTTCTCGAGCAGCTTGGCGATGCGCAGCACGCCCTCGGTACGGAAGTTGTAGTTCAGGTCGAGGCAGATCCCCACCTTGGGCCCGACGGCCTGGCGGAAGGTGCCGATCAACCGGTCGATGGCCTCGAGGATCTCCACCGTGGGGGCGCCGTCGGTCGTATTGATGCCGCTGGCGAAGCCGGGGAAGTAGACGGTGGCGGGGTCGCCGGGGATGACCATGTTGGTCTTGAGCGCGGTGAAGCCGCGGGCCACGACCTCGCGCCCCAGCGCGGCGATGTCGTCGTAGGTTTTCAGGGGCGGCGTGCCGAGCATGCTGCCCATGCGGGCTCGCGTGGTCCCGCAGTGCGACCAGTAGAGCCGCATGCGGTCGCGCATCGGGCCGCCGAACAGCTCGTAGACCGGCACGCCGAGCGCCTTGGCCTTGATGTCCCACAGGGCCAGCTCGATGCCGGCCATGGCCTTGAAGGACACCCCGCCGTAGTTCTGGCGGCTGGCTCGCAGCATGTCCCAGTAGAGGCGCTCCACCGGTCGCGGGTCCTGCCCGATCAGCAGGGGGGCCAGGTCGCGGACGCTGCCGGCGATGCCGTACGGGCTCCGGTTGTCGCTGCACTCGCCCCAGCCGACCAGCCCGGTGTCCGTCTCGATCCGGACGAACGTCCACGGCCGCCAGCCGCCATCTGCGTGTAGCGCCTCGACGCGCGCGATCTTCATCGGGACCCTCCGGCGGGTAAGCATGCACGGGGCGCGGTCCCTTTGCCAGTCAATCTCGCGCGGGCCGCCCTCTCCGCCGGCCCCGGCCGGCCGGCGGCGACGGCTTGACGTCCGGCCGGACAAGTCGTATATGTTGTTCGACTGATTTAATCAGTCGATTAAGTATGCCGACCCGAAAACGCCGCACTCCGAGCCGCCGCGCCCGCCGCCTCGGCGGCGCCAACGGCCTGCCCGGCCGGGAGACGATCCTGGGGGCGGCGCGGCGCTGCCTGATCCGCCTGGGCCACGCGCGGTTCTCGACCCGCGTCGTGGCGACCGAGGCCGGGGTCAACCAGAGCCTCATCCACTACTACTTCGGCACCAAGGACCGGCTCATCCTGGCCGTGCTGGCCGAGATGAGCCGCGAGCTCCTCGCGCGCCAGGTGGCGATGTACGGGACGCACGGGGACTTCGCCGAGAAGTGGGTCGAGGCCTGCCGCTTCTTCTCGGAAGACCTGCGGTCGGGGTGGGTGCGGCTGCTCATGGAGATGTCGGCGCTCGGCGTGGCCGACCCCGCCGTCGGGGCCGAGGTCCGCAAGATCACCGCGCCGTGGCGCGCGTTGATAGAGCGGGTCGTGGGCGAGGCGCTGGCCCATTTCGGCCTCACCAAGGTGACCGCCCCGGAGATCACGGCCTTCCTCGTGTGCTTCTGGCGCGGCATGGAGCTCGACATCATGCTGGGCGTCCCCGAGGACGAGGGACACCACCGGCGAACCCTCGAGGCCTTCGAGCGCTTCCTGCGCTGGCTCGAGGCCGAGCGCGTGGCCGGCCGACCGGCGACGCTCCTGTAGGAGATAGCCAATGCGAGCGAGGTATCCCGACCGCGAGGGGGTGACGTCGAGCGCGGGCGTGCCGATCACCTGGGAGGAGTTCGGCACCGGCGAGTCGACCTTGCTGTTCATCCCACCCTGGCAGCTCGTTCACAGCCGCATCTGGAAGGCGCAGCTGGCGTACTTCGCGCGGCACTTCCGCGTGCTTACCTACGACGCACCTGGCAACGGCCGGTCCGGGCGGCCCGCCACCGGCTACGACCACGATCGCGCCGCCGCCGACGCCCTGGCGGTGCTCGACGCCACGGCCACGACGCGCGCCTCGCTGGTGGGCTTCTCGCGCAGCGCCTGGCAGGCGATTGTCCTCGCGGCCCGGCATCCCGACCGCGTGGACCGTCTCGTGCTGGTCGCCTCGGCGCTGACGGAGTCGCCCCGCGCCGGCTTCCGCGAGGCGCGCGAGCGTTATGAGGGCTGGGAGAAGTTCAACGCCCACTACTGGGCGGCGCACTACCGTGACTTCGTCGAGTTCTTCTTCGCCCAGATGTGCTCGGAGCCGCACTCGACCAAGCAGTGGGAGGATGCCGTGGGCTGGGCGCTGGAGACGACGCCGGCCATCGTGACCGCGACCGTGGACGAGGGCGTGTGCGCCACCCCGCTGGCCGAGCTGCTCGCGGCCGTGCGGGTGCCGACCCTCTTGATCCACGGCACCGAGGACCGGATCCGCCCCTTCGCGATCTCCGAGCACGCGCACGCGGCCATCGCCGGCTCGACCCTGGTGGCCTTCGAGGGCTCGGGCCACGCGCCCCACGCGCGCGATCCCGTGCGCTTCAACATCCTCGTGCGCGACTTCCTGCGCGCGGGGATGCCGCCGCCGGGTCGCTGGGTCCGGTCCCACGCCCGCCGCCGCCGGGCGCTGTTCGTCTCCAGCCCGATCGGCCTCGGCCACGCGCTGCGGGATGTCGCCATCGCGGCGGCGCTGCGCGAGGCGCGACCCGATCTGGAGGTGCACTGGCTGGCCCAGGACCCGGTGACGCGCGTGCTGGAGGCGCGCGGGGAGACCGTGCACCCGGCCAGCCGCCTGCTGGCCGGCGAGTCGGCGCACTTCGAGTCGGAGGCACGCGAGCACGACCTGCACGCCTTTCACGCCTGGCGCAACATGGACGAGATTCTCGTCGCCAACTTCATGGTCCTCCACGACCTGCTGGAGGCCGAGCCCTACGACCTCGTGGTCGGCGACGAGGCGTGGGAGGTGGACTACTACCTGCACGAGAACCCCGAGCTCAAGCGGGCCCCGTTCGTGTGGCTCACGGACTTCGTCGGCTGGCTGCCGATCGGCGCCGGCGGACGCGAGGCGATGCTGACCGCCGACTACAACGCGGAGATGGTCGAGCAGATCGCGCGCTTCCCCCGGGTGCGCGACCGCGCGCTCTTCGTGGGCGATCCCGACGACATCGTGCCCGACGACTTTGGCCCCGGCCTGCCGCGAATCCGCGACTGGACCCGCGAGCACTTCCGCTTCCCGGGCTACATCCTGCCGTTCGATCCCAAGGAGTTCGCCGACCGGGCGGCGCTGCGGGACCGGCTGGGCTTCCGTCCCCACGAGCGAGTGGTCTTCGCGGCCGTCGGCGGTACCGCCGTCGGCGTGCACCTGCTCCGCAAGGTCATCGCCGCCGCGCCCATGCTCGCCCGGCTGGAGCCGGCCGTGCGGCTCATCGTGGTGGCGGGGCCGCGCGTCGATCCGGCGGCGCTGGCGACGATCCCGGGTGTCGAGTATCGCCGCTTCGTGCCGGACCTCTACGCGCATCTGGCCGCCTGCGACCTCGCCGTCGTCCAGGGCGGCCTCTCCACCTGCATGGAGCTCACCGCGACCAAGCGGCCGTTCATCTACGTGCCGCTCCGCAACCACTTCGAGCAGAACCTCCACGTGCCGTACCGCCTCGCCCGCTACGGAGCGGGGACCCGCATGGACTACGAGGGCCTCGAGCCCGAGGCGCTCGCCCACGCCATCGCCGCCGGCCTCGCCCGCCCGGTGTGCTACCGGGACGTGGAGGCCGGCGGGGCCCGGCGCGCCGCCGCCGCCATCGCGGAGCTGCTGTGACGACGGCGGGCGACGCGCCGGCCGGAGCGCGGCGATCAGGGCCGGGCTTCGAAGACCAGGTTGAACGGCGTCTCGGCGGCGCGCCGGAATCGCGTGAAGCCCCCGGCGGTGACGACCTGGCGCAGGCGCGCCTCGCCGGCCTGGGCGCCCAGGCAGGCGCCGACCTCCTGGGCCCGCGACGACGGCGTGCACAGCAGCGTCGAGGCCCCGTAGTACACGCGGCCCACCGGGTTGAGATTGTCGCGGACGTCGTCGTGGGCGAAGGGTTCGACGATCATCCAGGTCCCGTCGGCCTTCAGCGCTTGCCGGACGTGCTTGGCGGCGCCGGCTGGATCGCCCATGTCGTGCAGGCAGTCGAACATCGTCACCAGGTCGTAGTCGCGGCCGGGAAACTCCTTGGCCCGGACCACCTCGAAGCGGACGCGGTCACCGAGACGGGCGCGGCCGGCGGCGGTGCGGGCCGCCGCGACGGAGCCGTCGTGATAGTCGAAGCCGACGAACGTCGACTTCGGGTACGCCTGCGCCATCAGGATGGTGGAGGCGCCGTGGCCGCAGCCGACGTCGGCGACGCGGGCCCCGGCCTTCAGCGTTCCCTCGACGCCCTCGAGCGCGGGCAGCCAGGCGCTGACGAGATTGGCCGCGTAGCCGGGGCGGAAGAAGCGCTCGCAGCCGCTGAAGACGCTGGCGTCGTGCTCGTGCCAGCCCACGCCGGCGCCGCTGCGGAAGGCCTCCGTGATTCGCGGCACCGCCAGCAGCGAGCCGGTGGCCAGCTCGAAGGCGCCGGGGATGTAGGCGGGGCTGCTCTCGTCGGCGAGGGCCATCGCCTGCTCCTCGGTCAGGTGGAAGGTGCCGGAGCCGGCGTCGTAGGTGACGTAGCCGCCGGCCGCCTGCGAGTGCAGCCATTCGCACACGTACCGCTCGTCGGTTCCCGTCTTGCCGGCCAGATCGGCCGGCGTCATCGGCCCGTGCGCGAGCGCCTTGTACAGCCCGAGCTTCTCGCCGATCACGACCATGCCGGCGTGGAACGTCGCGCCCAGGTCGTTCACGAAGCGGCCCAGGAACTCGTTCAGCTTCTCCATGTTCGGCGCCATCGGTGCCCTCCCTCGTCGTGTGTGGATCTCGCGCGCGGCTGCCCGGGCCGCGAGCGTGGCTGCAGTATCGGGAGCGATGGGGCATTCGAGCAATGATCCGGACGCCAGAAGACTTGCTCGAAACGCCGTCGCTCGACGTGCTCTCCGATCTCCTGCAGGTCGTGCGGCTGTCGGGGGCGATCGTGTTACGCGGCGATTTCTCGGCGCCGTGGGCGGTGGAGACGCCGCCGCCCGCGCTGCTGGCCCGCATGCTCCTGCCGGGGGCGCGTCGCCTGGTGTTCCTGCACGTCGTCACGCAGGGCCACTGCTGGATCGAGGTCGCGCCCGGCGAGCGGGTGGCGCTGTCGGCGGGGGCGGTGGCGCTCCTGCCCTACGCGGACACGCACACGCTGGGGAGTGGAGCCGAGCCGGACGTGGTCCCGATCGCGACGCTGCTGCGAGCGGCGCCGGCGTGCGCGGGCGCCCCCCGCGTGGTGCACGGCGGCGGCGGCGTCACCACCCGCATGGTCTGCGGCGTCCTGCACTGCGACGAGCTGCTGTTCAACCCGATGCTCAAGACGCTGCCGCGGCTGCTGGTGGTGCAGAGCCCGCCGGAGCCGGCGGGATCGCTGCTGGCCGGCGCGATCCGTCAGCTGAGCGGGGAGGCGGAGGTGGCGCGCGCCGGCGGCGGCTGTCTGCAGGCGCGCCTGGCCGAGCTGCTGTTCATCGAGGTGCTGCGGGAGCACGTGGCCTCGTTGCCGCCGGGCGCGGCCGGCTGGCTGGGCGCGGTGAACGATCCGATCGTGGGCGGCGCCCTGCAGTACCTGCACGCCCGGCCGCGCGAGCGGTGGACGGTCACGAGCCTGGCCCGGCACGTCGGGGCCTCGCGCTCGCTGCTGGCCGATCGGTTCGCGCGCCTGGTCGGCGAGCCGCCCATGCGGTATCTCACGCGGTGGCGCCTGCAGCTGGCCGGCCAGCTTCTGCGCGATGGCCACGCCGGACTGGCTGCCATCGCCGAGCAGGTGGGCTACGAGTCGGAGGCCGCGTTCAATCGCGCGTTCCGCCGCCACGCCGGCGAGCCGCCCGGCGCCTGGCGCGCCAAGGTCGCGACGCTGGCGCGGCCGCGGGAGGGCGCTCCTACGGGCTCGGCTGGATCGTCAGCTCTCCGGTCGAGCGGAAGGTGACCGCGTAGACACCACCCTTGCGGAGCTTCGTGGAGACGGCCTCGCCGTGCAGGGCGCGGACGCCCCGGCGCTTGGCCTCGGCGGGGTCGTTGGCCAGCGTCCAGAACTGCGCCCACAGGTCGCGCTCGAACGCGCTCGGCGCCTTCTCGGCCGCGTAAGCCTGGGGCATCTGCCCCTCGCGGTCGAGGACGTGGGCGTCGACGGGGCGAAGGCGGTCGCCGAAGATGCGACGGAAGAGCAGGAGTGAGCGGCCCTTGAGCGCGTCACCGGCGGTGACGAACTCGTCCTCGAACTTGATCACCAGTGTGTCGACGTAGACCTCGTCGCCGGTGACCGCGAACTCCCGCGACTCGCCGAGGGGCTCGCCGCGCGGGTCGAGCTCGCTGAAGCGGATGCGCGTGACCAGGTGGCCCTCGCCCCCGGGGCCCTGGTCGAGCACCACGATCCGGGCGCGGCGCTCGGTGTGGCGCAGGAGACGGACGGCCGCCTCCAGCACCTGGGCGCGCTCCTTGAGAACCTGGATCTGGGCGTCGCGCTCGGCGAGCTGGCGCTGGACCTCGCGGCTCGGGGCGAAGACCAGGCGGTCCGCCACGTAGACGCCGCCGGAGGCGGCGCCGATCAGCAAGACCAGCCACAGCGCCAGGCGTGCGGTCGCCAACGGCTGGTCAGGCCCGGGCGGCGCCGCCGGCCCCGCTGGCGTCGCGGGCGGCGCGCGCGGCGTGCAGCAGGGGCTCGGGCGTGTCGGGATTGATCGAGCAGTCGGGCCCGAGCAGGAGACCGCGGCCGCTGGTCGCGCCCACGGCGGCGCGAACGTGCCCCGCCACGACGTCGGGCGTCAGCGTGGCGATGACCGGCTTGGCCGGCAGCCCGCCCACAACCGCGCGCCCCGTGCGCCGACGTCCCTCCGGCAGCGACGGGTTGCCCGGGGCCTGCGCCCACGAGATGGCCTGCACGGGATAGTCGAGGAACTCGTCGAAGAGCACGCCGGCCCCGCAGACGTGGAGCATGTTGAACGAACCCGGGGCGGCGGCGGCCAGCACGGCCAGGTCGTGAGGCCGCTGGAAGCGGCGGCACTCGGCCGGGGAGATGAGCTCGGCGCGGGCGACGTTGGTCGCGTAGAAGAGGCCATCGGCGCCGGCGGCCAGGGCCAGGCGCGTGTAGCCGGTCAGCGTCTCGGCGATGGCCGCGAGCGCGGCGTCGAGCGCGGCGGGCTCCGCGCGCGCGATCGTCAGCATCTGCTCGAGGCCGCCGGGCAGCAGGAACGGCACCACCATCAGCGGTGAGAACACCGTCCAGATGATCGGCGTGTCGGCTCCCAGCGCGGCGCGGATCTGGCGGAGCGCCTCGAGCTGCTCGCCGAGCGCGCCCGCGGCCGGCTCGGCCGGCTGCAGGCGCCGCAGCGCGGCGGCGTCCGCGCACGGCGCGTGGGTGGGCGTGTACGGCACCGCCCGCTCGTTCGAAGGCTGGTACTGCAGTCCCCACGCCTCGGCGAAGCACTGGGCGCGGGACTGGGGCTTGAGATAGTCCCAGTCGAACTCGCGGGCGAGCCGGAGCGATTCGGCGACGAACTCCTTGACGGAGTTCTCCGCCGCGAAGTTGTGCAGCCAGAACGCCAGCGGCACCCGATCGACGGCGTCGCCACGCAGGGCGGCCATGACGCGGTCGCGCTTGGTGACCGTGGCCGTCACCGGGGGATCGTCCTCCGCGTCCAGTGCGTGCCGTTGCCGAAGGTGGGCTGCCAGGACGAGTGCTTGCCGGCCGCGCCGGTGACGATGACGCTGATGTCGTCGGCCTTCTCCACGATGGGGACCATGGTGCCGGGCGCATCGACCACGCCCCAGCGCTCGATCTGCTGGCGCTGGTACTCCTGGCCGAGCCGGGCCATCGGGTAGCGCGCGTGCTCGAAGAGGAACTCCTTGACCTTCTGCTTGCTGTAGCCCTCCTTGGCGATGGTGGCCGCGTGCTCGGGGCCGAGCGACAGCAGCGGCCAGCCGCGGCCGAGCAGGTTGTTGCTGCCGGCCTGGCCCATGGCGCCGGCCACGGTGAGCAGCACACCGAGCGCGGTGTTGCTGTAGTGGTCCTGGATGTTGTGCGGCCCCTCGCAGCCGAACACGGTGACCGTGCTGGTGTCGGCCGGCAGTCCGGCCTCCACGTGCAGCGGCTCCCACGGGCTCTCGGCCTCGTTCTCGGCCACGCAGTAGGCGATCTTGGCCGGCGTGCCCTGGGTGGCGCGATCGCCGCGGCCGGGCAGGCCGCCGCCGACGTTCATGAGCACCAGCCGCACGGCCCGGCCGATCGTGACGTTGGCCCGGAACCCCTGACCGTACGAGTTGTAGCCGGCCTGCAGCCCGAGCGCGCGCCCGATGGGGCCGTTGACGACGAGCAGGGTCGCCACCGGATGGGTGGTGGCCTGTACGGAGTCGAGGTTGAACAGCGGATCGGCCAGCGCCTCGATGGCGGCGAGGACGACCGGAAAGTACTCGGGCCGGCACCCGGCCATGACCGCGTTGACCGCGATCTTCTCGATCGTGGCCTCGCCCTGGCGTGGCGGCAGCACACCGACGATCTCCCGCGAGTCACGCGGGGTCTGCTTCAGGAACTCGTGCACACGCCGTTCGGTGGGGGGGACGATCGGCAGCCCGTCCGTCCAGCCGCGCTCCTGGTAGTGGCCGTCGATCTCCTCGAAGGCGCCGGGGAAGGTGAAGATGGTGGCGGCCGGTCCGCGCTCGGTCATGACTTCACCACCGCCTTCAGCACGGATTCCAGGGCGAGGGCGGCCTTGCGGACCACCTCGTCCTCATGGATGCCGCCGAGCGGATGGGGAATGAGGGCCAGCGGCAGGTCCGCGATGCCGCGATTCTCCGCCTCCAGGCGCGCCAGCGCCTCGAACTCGAAGGTGCCCATCGTGGCCGTGGGAACGCCGCGCTGCTCCAGCATGATTGAGCCGTGGATACTCCACGACGTGCAGGACCCTCAATCGGCACTGCCGACCAGGGCCAGGTCGCACTCCGAGAGCGCCGTCAGCGCTTCCGCCGACGGCGGCCCCGCCACCGGCTTGTCGCGCTTGACGATCTCGCCGGCGCCGTAGCGCTCTTGCAGGGTCCTCGCCACCGCGAGCATCAGCACGTCGGCGTTGGCCTTGCTGTTGAACAGAATCCCGATGCGCTTGCCGGCCAGGCTCTCCAGCCGTGGCGCCAGCGTCGCGGCAACCACGCGCGGCTCGGCGGTTGGATCGTAGAGACGAATACCGTCTGCACTCATACGCGGCTCCTTTCACTCACGAACGACGAGCGTCATCGATCAGAGGCCGGGAACAGCTCGGGACCCCAGGTGAGGTACGAGGCGGCGTCGGCCCGGAGGAAGCGGAACCCGGCCAGACCGGCGAAGTGCTCGTCGACGTCGGTGTCGCCGATGTGATAGTAGGCGGCGGCCGTGAACGCGGATTTCACCTCGGCCAGGCGGTGCTTGAGCACCGTGAAGTCGGGATTGAGATCGAGCCGGAGCTGCCAGATCTGCCGCTGGTGAGCGACGGGCCGGTCCGAGCAGGTGCCGACGAGGTAGCCGAGCCGGCGGGCCGCGCGCACGGCGTCGAGGGTGATGATGCCGGGCGGATCGCCGATCTCCAGCGTCCCGTCGATGTCGAAGCTGACGAGCGTCACCTCGCTCACCTCAGCGCAGGAAGCCGGTCAGCGCCCGGGCGAACGCCTCCGGCTGCTCGTAGGGCAGCATGTGGGCGGCGCCGTCCACCATCTCGACGCGCGCGGACGGGATCAGCGACTTCCAGTGGGCGGCGTAGGCGGGCACGATCAGCCGGTCGGCGCTGCCCCAGACGATGAGGGTCTCGGCGCTCAGGCGGTACAGGCGCTTGGACAGCCGGCGGTTGGGGATCGGAAAGAGGATCTTGCCCGCCATGCTGAGCCGCCGCTGGGTGCCGAGGTAGAACTCCTTGAGCGCGTCCATGTTCGAGAGGTCGGCGCCGCCGGTGAGCAGGGCCTGACCGGCCGCCGGGTCGCGGAACAGCACCTCGGCGATCTGGTAGGGCAGCATCGCGAAGATGTCCGGGATCGGGTGCGCGTCGAGCCACAGGCCGGCCGGGCTCACGAGCGCTAGCTTGCCGACCTCGCGCGGGGCCAGGCAGGCCATCTCGGCGGCGATCATGCCGCCCATCGAGTGGCCGACCAGGTGCGGCTGGCGCAGACCGAGGGCGTCGACCAGGTCCCAGCCGTGCAGGGCGAAGTCCAGCATGTCCTCCAGCAGCTCGTCGCCGGTGGAGTCGCCGTAGCCCGGCCACTCGGGAGCGAAGACGTGGTAGCGCTGGGCGAGCTGGTCGAGGAACGGGTTGTCGCGCAGCAGGCCGCCGGCGCCGTGCAGGAACACGAGCGGGGCGCCGCTGCCGCCCTCGAGCACGCGGCAGCGCGTGCCCTTCCGGGTGTCGACCGTCTGCGCCTTCACGAGCCCCACCCGGCGTCGCTCTTGTCGGCGCCGGGGCGGCGCTCCTCCGGGCGCAGGCGATCGTCCATGGGGTGCATCCACCACCGCTCGTCGTGCTTCCATTCCGGCCACAGGTCGCGCAGGTGCGGCATGACCTTCTCGGCGAAGAGCTTGGTCGAGTGACGGGTCTTCCAGTCCGGCATGTTGCCGTTGTGCATGAGGCAGAACAGGTGGCCGATGCGGAGCCCCTTGATGCACTCCTCGAGCTGCTGGCGCACGGTCTCCGGGCTGCCCGCGATGATGAACCGCTCGTCGACGAGCTGCTTCCACGTGAGGTTCTGCAGGAGCTTCTGGGCCTCCAGCCGCAGCTGCGACAGGGCCCCGTGCTTGATCGTGGCCACCGTGCGGTAGCCGGGCGGATCGGCGAACGGCGGGAAGACGTGCAGGCAGCGGTTGAAGAAGTAGAGCACGTGCTCGGCGTAGAGCCGCTCCGCCTCGGCGTCGGTGTCGGCCACGCAGATGATCTGGGCGAAGGCGGCCCGGTAGGGCGACTCGTCCTTGCCCCGCTGGGCCACCCGCTCCCAGTAGCCGTCCAGCAGCGACTTGCCGCGCAGGTAGCCGTAGAACGACAGGTAGGAGTAGTTGTAGTCGTGGTCGAGGCAGAAGTCCCACGTCTCGATCGAGCCGCCGCCCGGGATGTAGATGGGCGGGTGCGGCTGCTGGATCGGCTTGGGCCAGCAGTTCACCCAGCGGAGCTGGTTGTACTTGCCGTCGAAGGCGAACGGCTCGGTGGCCGCCCACGCCTGCATGATCATGTCGTGGGCTTCGCGGTACTTGTCGCGCGTGAGGGCCGGGATCTGCCCGTAGCAGAAGTTGGTGTCCATCGGCGTGCCGACCGGGAAGCCGGCGATGAGCCGGCCGCCCGAGATCACGTCGAGCATCGCGAACTCCTCGGCGACTCTGATCGGAGGGTTGTAGCCGGCGATCGAGTTGCCGATCACGCACAGCGCCGCCCGCGACGTGCGGCGGGCCAGCGTGGCCGCGATCAGGTTGGGCGACGGCATCAGGCCGTAGCCGTTCTGGTGGTGCTCGTTGCACCCGATGCCGTCGAAGCCGAGCGTCTCCGCGTACTCGAGCTGGTCGAGGTACGTGTGGTAGACGTGGTGCCCCTTGCGCGGATCGTAGAGGGTGTTGGGGATGTCGACCCAGACGGACCGGTGCTGCTCCCGGAAGTCGTCCGGCAGGTACGGCCACGGCATCAGGTTGAACCAGGTGAACTTCACGGCGTCAGCTCGCCTTCGCCAGCGGCCAGCCCAGCCACTCGCACACGCCACGCCCCATCACCCACTCGAGGTCCTCGCCCTTCAGCCACGGCTGGTGCTCGGTGAAGAGCGTGATGCACTCGTAGTACGTGCACGGCATGCGGGTGAGGTCGGTGCCCCAGAACACGCGCCGGGGTCCGAAGGCGTCGACGAGCGCCTTGATGTGCGGGTGCAGGTCGCGGAACGGGTACGGCTCTCGCGAGAGCGACGGCATCCCCGAGGCCTTGACGGCCACGTTGGGGTGCTTGGCCAGCGCGCACACGGCCGGCAGGTCCTCGAACACCCTGGGGCCCTTGCCGCGGACGTTGAGGCCGACGTGGTCGATCGTGAGCTTGAGGCCGGGATGCTTGCCGGCGATGCGGTCGAGGTGATCGAGCATGCCCGGCATCAGCACCATGAGCGGGACGCCGGCGCGCTCGGCGGCCGGCCACAGCCAGTCGCCGGTGCCCTCGGTGAGGAAGTGCTTGTAGTGCTCGTTGTGGAACGTGAAGCGCATGCCGAGCATGCCGGGCTGCTTGCGCCAGTCGGCGACGAGCGCGCGGCTAGCCGGATCCCCCATGGCCAGCCGGCCCATCACCGCGAACCGGTCGGGGTAGGCCCGGGCGGCTTCCAGAGCCACGTCGTTGCGGTCGCCTTCCCACGAGGGCGGCACGATCACGATGCGGCGCACGCCGGCCAGGTCCATCTGGAAGAGCATCGCTTCCTTGCCGATCGGATACGGCTTCTGGGCCTCCTGGGCGCGGCCCGGCGGCCACGGGCGGGCCGGCGAGTCGGCGGCCCAGAGGTGCACTTGCGAGTCGACGATGTCCATGCCGGGCTCCCTTCGGTCGGCGGAAACGTGCCCGGTGATGATGCGGTGATCCGCGGGGACTGTCAACAACGCGGGGGTGGGCGGAGCCCTACTGCAGGCCGGAGGCCTCGGTGGGGACGAGGATGGTTGCCTCCATCCGCTGCATGTACGGCGCGAGCGTCGCCACCGTCTCCTGCCAGAGCGGATCCTGGTTGGCGGCGCGGCGGACCTCGTGACGCTGCTGCAGACTGCTGTACGGCCACAGGGAGACCATCCGGTTGAGCTCGCCGATGTCGGACTGCCAGACCCCGAGCGGCCGCGAGAACCTCTCGCGGATGGCCATCCCGCGCCGCCAGGCCTCGAGCCACTGCGCCGTCGTCCCCGGGTGCAGGCGGTGGTCGCGGAGCTCGTAGAAGGCCGAGTGGGCGGGCGGCGTGAAGGGCCAGTCGGGCAGCGGCAGCAGGATGAGCGACTCGGTGCTGGCCATCATCGGCTGGCCCTGCAACAGGAATTTCTTCCACACGCTCTGCTGGGCGATGCGCGCCCGGGCGGCGGCGCGATGGTGAAAATCGATGAACTTCCACAGCTCGACCAGCCGGCCGACCTCCCGCGGCTCGGTCGTCCACTGGCCGACCAGCTCGGCGTGCTTGCGGGCGGCCTTGACGGCGCGGCTGGCCAGGTCGGTGAACGCCTCCAGCGCCGACGGATGGACGTGATAGGTCCGCAGCTCGAAGATGCCCTCGTCGCCGCTCATCCGGATTCCAGCTCGGCGAGCGCGGCGACGGGCACCGCGACCTCCTGGCCGCCCCGCTCCGCCGAGACGTAGCCGGCGTAGAGCGTGGCGATCGTGTCGTGGGCGATGGTGGCGCCCGATTGCGGCGCCCGCCCGCTCACGCAGCACTCGAGGAAGTCCTGGATCTCGCCGTAGAAGCCCTGCTGCCACTCCTCGTCGGCGGCCGGATGACTCCAGCCCTCCTTCGTCCCGGTTTTCTCGACCACGTAGACGTCCGTGAACTGGGCGGCGGCGG
This sequence comes from uncultured Candidatus Rokubacteria bacterium, assembly GCA_963734175.1. GTDB lineage: Bacteria > Methylomirabilota > Methylomirabilia > Rokubacteriales > CSP1-6 > AR5. The sequence continues at coordinate 116,818 of CAVTGC010000006.1, read as the reverse complement.
GGTTGTAGGTATCGAGCAGGTTCACCGGGTTCAGCCGGCACATCGTCCGGTGGTTGTTGGCGAACACCTCGAGCCAGTTGTGCACGCCGCCCAGCACCAGCTCGGTCGCGTAGACATCGGCCACGGTGCCGTCCTCGAAGACGACGTGCAGCTGGCTGTAGTCCTCGACGTCGCTGTAGTCGACGCGCAGGAAGCCGCGGTCCTGATAGCCGGGCAGGCGGGTGATCTCGTGCACGCGACAGGAGACCGAGGCGGGCCGGATCGGCCGCCCGCCGCGCGCCCGCCCCTCGACCTGCTTGAGATAGAGGCAGGCCGACAGCGGATGGCAGCCCTTGCCGACCAGCGAGCCGCCGCCGGCGTGGCGCCAGATGCCGTAGACCGGCGAGTGGGAGCCGCTGTGCGACTCGCCGCCCAGCATCCAGAGGATCTGAGCCCCCGTCTTCTCGATGATCTCGCGTTCCTTCTGGATGGCCGGCGCGTAGATCCAGTTCTCGGCGTAGCCGAGGACGACCCCGCGGCGGCGGGCCGCGCTCACGATGCGGCCGGCGCTGGCCAGCGCCTCCTTCAGCAGCGCTTCCTTGCTCGCGCGGTGACCGGCGAACGCCGGATCGCCCGAGCCGAAGGCGCCGGTGAACGGCTTCTCGATCACGACGTGGCGGCCGGCCTCGATCGCCTCCAGCGCCACCGGCTCGTGGTGGGCGGGCGGCGCGCAGACGTCGACAACGTCGACGTGCGGCAGCATGGCGGCCAGGCTCGGGTACGGCGTGGCGCCCGTCTCGCGCGCGAAGGCCTCGCGGCGCTCGGCGGTCGGCGAGGTCACGCCGGCCAGACGCGCCTCGACGCCGTAGGCACGACGGTAGGCGGTGACGTGCAGGCGAGCGGCGAACCGAGAGCCGACGACACCGACGCGGAGCGAGGCCATATCGAGCGTGATTCTAGCAGACGCCCAGCACGCGTTCCGGCCGCCGCGGCCGCTCGTGCACGCGCCGGCCGCCGGGAGACGCATGGCCCCGGCCGTCGGGAGACGCATGACCCCAGCCGCACCTGCATGGCTCGCCTGTCGCCGTAACTCGTTCCGGGCTCGGCTCGCTCGAGCCCCCCATCCCCCAGCAGGGGGTTCGGTGGTGGCCTCTTCGAGTTGTCGGCGGCTCGCTCGCCGAACCCGGAACGAGTAACGGCGACGACGGCTCGCCATGGAGGCGCGGCTGGGATCATGCGTCGTCCCGACGGCCGACGGCCAGTGCGTCTCCATGCGGCCGGTGCGTGCACGAGCGGGGCGGCGGCGCCGGGACGCGGCGGGGGGCTTCGGCGTAGCATGGGCGGAGTTGTGCGACGGAGGGGTGGCGATGGACTTCGGGATCATGACGGCGAAGGTGGATGAGATCGGGTATGTCACGCATGCGGAGAATCTGGGGTTCAGTCATTGCTGGGTGACGGATAGTCCGATCATCCGGTCGAACTGCTGGGCGGTGCTGGCACTGGCGGCTCAGGCCACGCGCACGATGCGGATCGGGACCGGGGTCAACGTTCCGGCGCTACGACTGGCTCCGGCCGCGGCCAACGGCATCGCAACCATCAATCGGCTGGCGCCCGGGCGCTGCTTCATCGGCTTCGGGACCGGCCACACCGGGCTGCGCTTGCTCGGCCGCAAGCCGATGCGGCTGGCGCCGTTCCGAGAATACGTGGACGTCGTGCGGCGGATGCTGCGCGGCGAGGAGGTGGCGTACACGCTGGAGGGCGAGACGCACCCGATCCGGTTCCAGATGCGCGAGCACCGGTTCATCGACCTCGAGGCCGCCATTCCCGTCTACGTCGCCGGGTTCGGTCCGAAGGCGCAGGCGCTGGCCGGGGAGATCGCCGACGGGCTCATCTCTGGGCTGCCGCGGGGTGGGGGGCTGCCGGCCATGCTGGCCAACGCGCGCCACGGGGCCGAGCGGGCCGGCCGGACGTTGCCGGCCGACTTCTACACCTCGGCGATGGTGACGCTGGTGATGCGGGAGCCCGGCGAGGCGCTGGACTCGCCGCGCATCGTCGCCGACTGCGGCGCCGCCGTGCTGTCGGGGCTGCATTACCTGGTGGCCCGCCACCTCGAGACCGGCGAGGAGCCGCCCGACTACGCGCGCGGGATCTGGAAGGCCTATCTGGGCTGGCTGAACGAGGCGCCGCCCGAGGTGCGCCACCAGCGCCTTCACGGCAGCCACTACAGCTTCCTCGCCGCCGAGGAAGCGCGGTTCCTGACCGCCGACCTCATCCGCGGCAGCACGCTGTCCGGCAGCCCCGAGGAGCTAGTCGAGCGGGTCCGCGAGCTCGAGCGTCAGGGCCTCCGGCAGATCATGCTCTACCCACCGCTCAACCGTCAGTACCGGGTCATCGAGGATTTCGCCGACCGCGTGATGGCCCGCCTGTAGCGCTGGCCAGTAGCGCTGGGATTGGGGTATCGAGGGGCGCCCCGGCTCCGCCGGGGCGTCCCGAGCCACCCCGGGGGGCTTGGGGGGCCCGTTCGAGGCCCCCCATCTACTAATAGAGCGTCTTCAGCTTCTCCTGGGAGTCGCGCTCGTACTGTTCCACGGTCTGGCCGGCCGGCTTCGTGGGCAGGAGGTCCCAGATCATGCGCTGCATCGAGCGGACCTCGGCGGTGTCCGGCCACCGCGCCGGCTCCCACAACCCGGATCGCTTGAAGGCGCGCGCGCAGTGCATGAAGGCCTGCTCCACCTCGACCACGATGGCGGTGACCGGCCGCTTGCCGGCCACCGCCAGCTGCTCCAGCAGTGCTTCGTCCCGGGCGATGGTCGCGCGGCCGTTCACCCGGAGCGTGTCCTCGCGGCCGGGGATGAAGAAGATCAGCCCGATGTGGCTGTTCTCGACGATGTTGCGCATGCCGTCGAGCCGGTTGTTGCCGAGCCGGTCCGGAATCACCAGATGGTGATCGTCGATGACGTGCACGAAGCCGGGGCTGTCACCCTTGGGGGAGACGTCGCAGCGGCCGTCGGCGCCGGCCGTCCCCATGACCAGGAATGGGGCGTGGGCGATGAACGCGCGGCAGTCCGCGTTGAGCCCCGGGCGCTCCTTGGCCACGGCCCGCTCGCCCGGCTGGCCGTACAGCTCGCGTAGTTCCCGCTCGGTGGTGACCGGCTGCTCGAGCATCGCGGGCCCCTCTACTTCGTCAGGCCGTAGAACTTCGCGGCGTTCTCGCAGGTGATCTTGCGGACGACGTCGGCCGGCAGGTGGCCGAACTGCTCCTCGATGTACTTGTCGGATTCCGGCCACACGCCGTCGGTGTGCGGGTAGTCGGAGGCCCACATGAGCGTCTCGACGCCCATCTCGTCGATGAGCTTGGTGCCGATGCGGTCGAACTGGAAGGTCGCCTTGCACTGCCGCCGCCAGTAGTCGCTCGGCTTCATCGTGAGGCCGAGGTCGCGGAACCGGTCCTCCCACTCGAAGTCCATGCGGTCGAGCGCGTAGGGGATCCAGCCGATGCCGCTCTCACCGAAGCCGATCTTGAGATTGGGGTAGCGCTCGAGCACGGCGGCGCCGATGAGGGCGGCCAGGATGTTGACGAGGTTCATCTGGAAGCCGGAGACGCCGACGAACAGCGCGGCCCGCTTGGCGAGCCCGGTCGCCCGGTCGCGCGCGGCCGACGAGGTGCTCGGGAACGTGTGGAAGTGCAGCGGCAGGTTCACCTCGTTGACGGCCTTCCACAGCGGCTCCCACACGGGATGCCACATGGGGTCCATGTCCCACGAGCAGGACAGCTCGAGGCCCTTGATGCCCATCTTGGCAACGCGGTGGACTTCCTTCACGGCGGCGTCGATGTCGCCGTAGGGCAGGCAGGCCAGGCCGATTTGCCGGTCGGGATAGTGCCGGCAGAAATCCTTCAGCCAGTCGTTGTAGATGCGGAACATCTCCTTGGCCGCCTCGTGGTCGCTCAGCCGGGTGGCGGCGCCGAGGATGCCGAAGATGACCTCGGCCTGCACGCCGTCGCGCTCCATGTCCTTGATCCGCAGATGCGGATCGGTCGGGCGGCGGATGCCCTTCTTGCCGTCCTCGTAGAGGCCGGTCTCGGCCATCTTGTCGACCCGGTAGTTCTGGCCCGGCACCAGCTTGGCGCCGCCGGGGCCCACGCCGCCCACCAGCCCGAACGACGTCCCGTTCTTGCAGGTCCACTGGGGGCCGTCGGGCCCGTCGACGACGAACGGCATCCGATCGCGCATGGCCGCCGAAGCGTTGTCGGTGAACAGGGTCGGCGGGACCCACGGCATGTCGATGTGGCAGTCGGCGGAGATGCGTGTGTAGTTCATGGTCTCCTCGCTCATGGTTTCAGCTTCACGTCTTCGTACGGTGCCGAGTAGGGAAAGGACGCATCGAGCAGGCAGGCGAACGCGATGCCTCGTTGAGCTCTCATGTCGCCACCTCGGGACGGGGCGATCGTACCGCCGATCCGCCCGCGGCGTCCACCTCCCTCGGAGTGCTCGTCGAGGGACCCGGAGCTACCCGGGTGAGCATCCTGTAAGGCCACCGGGGCGTGGCCCGAGCGCCCCGATCCGGGGCCTCAGCCGACCTCGGCGCGAATGCGGGTGTGGAGGGCGGCGAGCGCGTCGAGCATGGCGTCGACGGAGCGGGCGCCGGCCTGGAAGATGGCGGTGGCGTTGAGCGCGGCCCAGCCGAAGCCCATCGCCTTCAGCGCCGCCACCCGCGCCACCACCCGGTCCGGCTCAGCGTAGAAGCGCTTACCCTCGGCGTCGCGCGGCGGCGGTGCCACCATGCTCTGCAGGCCGAGGGCGGCGGGGTCGCGGCCCGCCTCGGCGGCGTGGCGATGGATCGTCTCGATCGCGCGTCGGGCGTCCTCGGCGTCGGTCACGCGGCTGGCCAGCCAGCCGTCGCCGAGTCGGCCCGTGCGGCGGAGCGCGGCCTCGGAATTGCCGCCGATCCAGATGGGCAGGCGCCCGCCCTGCGGCGGCTTCGGCTCCATGGCCATCGACGTGGTGGGATAGTGGGCGCCCTTCGCGCTGACCTCGGGCTCCGTCCAGTAGGTGCGCAGCAGCGCGATCGCCTCGTCCATGCGCGCACCGCGGGTGCGAAAGTCCGCGTGGAGCGCCTCGTACTCCGACTCCTGCCAGCCCACGCCCACGCCAAGCCGCACGCGGCCCCCCGACAGCGTGTCGAGCGTGCTGATCTGCTTGGCCACCAGCGCGGGCTGGCGCTGGGGCAGCACCAGGACTTCGGTGCCGAGCGTCACCCGTGTGGTGACGGCGGCCAGATGAGCGAGCAGCGTGAGCGCCTCGAGTATGGGCATGGCCGCGTTGTAGGGCCCGGGGGCCCGCCCCGGCATCGGGTGGCCCATCACGACGTGGTCGAAGATGTCGATGTGATCGAAGCCGATCTGCTCGACGGTGCGGGCAAACCGCCGCACCGCCTCCGGGCCTTCGCGATACGACACGCTGGGAAACTCGATCGTGAGCTTCATGGCGCGCGCATCATGCGGGGCGCCTCCGCGTGTGTCAACCGCGGGGTCGGGACACGACGGGGGACCGCGACGGACTCGCGGCCCCCCGTCGCGTCAGAGCCGACCGGTGACGGCGAGGATGATGATGATGACCAGGATCAGGCCGAGGCCTCCGCTGGGGAAATACCCCCAGCTCGAGCTGTACGGCCACATCGGCAACGCACCGAGGAGAAGCAGGACGAGGATGACGAGTAGGATCGTGCTCACAGGGCGCTCCTAGCGGCGGATTTACGGATTTGAGTCTGATCGCTATGAGGGCAAGCCCTGTGCCACCGAGAGGTGGTAAATCGGGTTCACATACCGGCGGGCTCAGCTCTCCGTGAGGGCGAACGCCTCGGCGAAGCGACGGTAGCACTCGAGATGGTCACCGTACTTGCGGTGGCCGGCCGTGTGCTTGGCGCAGGCCAGCAGCAAGCGGTCGCGATCGGCGGCCTGGCTGCGGCGGTAGTCCTCCAGCAGGCAGAGCCCCAGCTCCTGGTTGTGGGGGTCGTTGCCGACGATGACGGCGCCGTCGGCCAGCGTCCGCAGCAGTGGTGCGCGGTCGAAACCGGCCTTGAGGTAGACGGCTGTCAGGTCGACCGCCTCGTCGGCCCGCAGCGTGACCAGCGCGTCGAGCAGCCGCTTCAGCAGTGCGGCCGCCGGCAGGGCGTCGGCCCCAGGCGGAGTCGTGAGCGCCCGCCGTCCGTTGCCGGGCGTGTCGGCCTGGTGGGCGGAGCCGTGGTTGATGAACGAGGCGGCCACGAACAGCAGCTTGAGCCGGTGGGGATGATCGAAGGTGTCGTAGAACCAGCCGAGCGTGTTGCAGTACTCGTAACCGTGCTGGGCCATCGAGAAGTTGTTGGGCTCGCCGGTGTCCAGGATCACCTGGGCCGCGGCCACCTGGACGGCGTCGAGCAGCCGGCGCGGGTTCCGCCCCGCCTTGAGCAGCGCGACCAGCGCATTGACGACCGACGGCTCCCGGTCGTGCAGGATCGTCTCGACCAGCATCGCCTCCTCGGCGGCGGTCAGCGGCTCCTTCTGGGCGAGCAGGTCACGATCGCGGCCGTCGAGCAGGTTCTGCACGATGTTGCAGCCCATCTCGTAGGTCGAGTACCAGCGCGGTCCGACGGCGATGTCGGGCACCCCGGCGTAGAGCACGTGGTGGGCGTTGTCCCAGCCGATCGCCTCGCCCAGCTCGACCGTGGCCCGGGCCCGGTAGGCCTTGTGCCCCGTCGTGTAGGAGCGGTTGTGCAGCATGCGGTCCTGCACGTCGATGAGGCCGGCGAAGGCCAGGTGGGCGAGGGCGGCCCGGCGGTTGGGCACGTCCTCCATCAGGCCCAGGAACACCCGGTACGAGGCCAGCACCTCGCCGCGCTGCACCAGGGTCAGCCAGTGGTTGAGCTTGTCCGGCAGCGAGCCCTCGACGCGCTCGGGCGTCTGATCGGGCCAGTGCGCCTGCGGCATCGGCGGCGTCTGGTGCACCTTGATGTCGTACAGGCGGGTGTAGTGGCCGGGCGCCTTGCCGATGAGCTGGTTCCACGGGTCGAGGCCGGTCGGCATGTACCAGACGGTCTGGGCCATCGGCAGCATGGCCAGCTCCGGCCGCACCATGGACGACAGCGGCAGCCCCACCCGCTCGCTCAGCAGGCAGTGGTCGTTGTTCACGAACTTCACCACGCCGTCGTCGAGCCGCTGGTGATAGGGCACGTGGGTGTAGGGCGCGTGGATGCGCACCGTCTCGCTCGTGATCTCGGCGAGCGGCCGGCCCTGCTTGAGCAGGCCGTAGAGGACCGACTGGGCGCCGACCTGGTCACGGGCAAGAATGCGGTCTTCGAGGCGGGTGTACTCGGCGGTCGTCATCGGATCGCTCCCTCTCGCAGAGGCTTGCCGGGAGAGTACCATACGGCCCCATGACGACCCGCCTGGCGCTGGCCGCCCTGCTGGCGCTGCTGCTGTTCCTGACCGCCTACCCGCTGGCCATGCTCGTGTACGGCAGCCTGCACACGACGCCGCCCGGCGCCGCCGGCGTCTTCAACCTGGACGGCTACCGGGCGATGCTCTCGCGGAGCAACGCGGTGGTGCTGCTCAACACGGTGGGGCTCTCGCTGGTGAAGACGGTGCTGGCCATGGCGCTGGCGCTGTTCCTGGCCTGGATCGTCGCCCGCACCGACACACCGTACCGGGACACGCTCGAGGTGCTGATCACGCTGCCCTTCTACATTCCGCCCATCCTGACCGCGATGGCGTGGGGCATGCTGGCCACGCCGAAGGGCGGGTTGATCAACCTGGCGTGGACGGGGCTGACGGGTAGCCGGGAGCCGCTCGTCAACATCTACTCCTATGGCGGCGTCGTGTGGCACATGATGCAGTACTCCACCCCGTTCCTCTTCCTGCTGATGGTCGGCGCCTTCAAGTCGATGGACCCGGCGCTGGAGGAGTCGAGCCGCATGTCGGGGGCGTCGGCGTGGACGACCTTCCGGCGGGTGACGCTGGGGCTCATGCTGCCGGTGACGACCAGTGCCTTCCTGCTGTCGTTCATCCGCGGCGTGGAGAGCTTCGAGTCCGCGCTGATCTTCGGGGCCCCGGCCGGCATCGAGGTCATCACGACCGAGATCTATCACCTGATCCACCACGTGAGCACGCCCGACTACCCGCAGGCCACGGCGCTGGCGCTCGGCATCATGGTGCTCATGTTCGGGCTGGTGGCCTGGCAGTGGCGGCTGCTGGGCGGCCGCAGCTTCTTCACCGTGACCGGCAAGGGCTACACGCCGCGGGTCACCCGGCTGGGCCGCTGGCGCTGGGTGACCTTCGGCGTCTGCCTGCTCTTCTTCGCCGTCACGGTGGTGCTGCCGGTGAGCCAGCTCGTGATCGGCTCGTTCTTCAAGTTCTTCGGCTTCTACCGCACGAGCATGCTGACGGTCGACCACTACACGGCGGTGTGGAACAACCGCCTCGTGTGGCGTGCGCTGGGCAACACGCTGCTGCTCGGGCTGCTCGGAGCGACGGCCACCATGCTGCTGGGGGCCGTCATCGCCTACGTCCTCGTGCGCACGCGATTCCGGATCCGGGCGGCCATCGAGGTGCTGGCGTGGCTGCCGTGGATGATGCCGGGCATGGTGCTGGGCGTGGGCTTCCTGTGGGCCTACGCGCTGATGCCGGGGCCGATCCAGCTCTACGGCACGCTGTGGGCGCTGCTGGTCGCCTACGTGTCGCTGGGCACGCCGCTGGCCGTGCGCACGATGTCCGGGGCGTTCTCGCAGCTCGCCCTCGACCTCGAGGAGTGCTCGCGCGTGCACGGCGCGGCCTGGTGGACGACCTTCCGGCGGATCCTGCTGGCGCTGGCGTGGCCGGCCTTCGCGGTCGGCTGGATCCTGATCTTCTTCATCATCCTGCGCGAGCTGTCGGCGTCCATCCTGCTCTACAGCGTGGGCAACGAGGTGTTGCCGGTGGTCGTCATGCGGATGTGGACGGAGGGCAAGGCCGGCCAGGTGAGCGTGATCGCGCTCGTCATGCTGGCGCTGGTGTTCCTGTTCCGCTTCGGCGAGCGCCGGCTGGTGCGCACGCACCTGAGCGCGTCGTGAGCCGTCGCGGCCCCGGCGTTCGCCGCGAGACGACCGCGTGACGCGCTTCGAGCGCCAGGGCGCGACGCTGGATTTCGGCGACCACCCGCGATCAGCGTCTGCCGCCCGGGCATCGTCCGCGTGGCGCTCGCCGGCGACGGGCCGGCCGCGACGCCGTCGCTCGTCGACCCGCGCGACTGGCCGGAGGTGCCGTTCGAGGTCGTCGACGGCGAGCCGGTGCGGCTGGCCACGAGCGCGCTTCGCGTCGAGATCGCGACGGCGCCGGTGCGGCTGTCGTTCGCCGACGCGGCGGGGGCGGCGCTCCTGCACCAGCCGGCGGCCGGCGGGGTCGCGGCCGGAGCGTCGTTCGCGTTCTCGGGCGAGCAGCACTTCTATGGTCTGGGGCAGGGCGGGGGACGCCTCGATCGCCTGGGGACGATGCGCCAGCTGTGGAACACCCAGCTGGGCCACGGGCCCGGCTCGGATCTGGGCGTCCCGCTGTTGATCTCCAATCGGGGCTACGCGCTGTTCTTCGACACTCCGGCCGACGCCTCCATCTCGATCGGACGCTCGGACGGCGGGGTCCGCATCGCCTACACGGCGGCTCGCGGGCCACTGACGTGGTACTTCCTGATCGGCGCCGACCTGCGCGGCCTCATGGGCGAGGTGGCCGAGTTGCTGGGGCGGGCGCCGCTGCCGCCGCGCTGGGCGCTGGGTTTTCTGCAGTCCACGCGTCATTTCGAGAACACCGAGGAGCTGCGCCGGCTGCCGCGCACCATCCGGGACAAGCGCATTCCGTGCGACGCGCTGATCTATCTGTCGGGCTATGGCGAGGCGCTCGGCTGGAACCGGGGCGTGGGCCACCTGGAATTCCAGCCGGAGCTGTGGCCGAAGCCGGGCGCCCTGCTCGACGAGATGCGGGCGCAGCACTTCGAGGTCATCACGCACGAGTATCCGGTGCTCCACGAGGCCTCACCGCTGTTCGACGAGGCCGAGGCGCGCGGCTATCTGCTGGCCACGGCCTACGAGCGATCGACCGGCGGCGCCGCCAACTATCGCCAGGGCCAGCGACTCCTCGACTTCTCGAACCCGGCGGTGGGTGCCTGGTGGTGGGCGGCGCACCGCGAGCTGGTGGGGCTGGGCGTCGGCGGCTGGTGGCTCGACGGCGGCGAGGGGCCGCCGGCCGCGGCCACGCTGGCCGCCGGGGACGGCGCGCTGCTGCACAACCTCTACGACCGCTTCCGGCACCAGGCCTTCGCCGAGGGCGAGGCGGCCGCTCGCCCTGATCAGCGCGTGTTCCTGCTCTGCCGCTCGGGCAACGCCGGCATGCAGCGCTTCGGCGCCTCGACGTGGTCCGGCGACATCAACAACGACTTCCCGACCTTCGAGGCCCAAGTTCCGCTGGGGCTGAACACCGGGCTGTCGGGCGTCCCCTACTGGGGCACCGACGTCGGCGGCTTCTTCCACACGGTGCCGGAGACGGGCGAGCTCTATGCGCGCTGGTTTCAGTTCGGCGCCTTCACGCCGATCTTTCGCTCCCACGGCTGGGTGTGGCGCGAGCACGTCCCGTGGGCTCATGGCCACGAGGTGGAGGCGATCTGCCGCCGCTACGCCGAGCTGCGGTACCGGCTGTTGCCGTACACGTACACGCTGGCCTGGGAGGCCCACACGCGGGGGCTGCCGCTCATGCGGCCGCTCGTGCTGAACTACCCGGACGACCCGCGGGCGTGGACCCTCGACCACGAGTACCTGTGGGGCGACGACCTGCTGGTGGCGCCGGTGACGCGCGAGGGCGCGACCGCGTGGCCGGTCTACCTGCCGCCCGGCTCGTGGTTCGACTTCTGGACGGGCGAGCGCCATCAGGGACCGGGCGGGGTGACCGTCGCGGCGCCGCTCGACCGACTGCCGCTGCTGGTGCGCGGTGGCGCGATCCTGCCGCTGGGACCGGTCGTGCAGCACACCGGCGAGCGCCCGCTGGACGAGCTGACGCTGCAGATCTATCCGGACGGCGTCTCACGCTTCGAGCTGTACGAGGACGACGGGCGCTCGAACGGCTATCGCCAGGGCCGGTACACGCTGACAGCGATCGAGTGCGTGGCCGAGCCCGGTCGCGTCACCGTGCGCATCGGAGCGCCGACCGGTGATCGGTCGGTGGTGCCGGCCGGCCGGCGGTACCTGATCCGGCTGCGAGTCGCTCGCCCGGCCGCGGTGGCCATCGAGGGCGCCGGTGCGCTGTCCCAGACGGGCGGCGATGCCGGCCGGCCGGGCTGGTGGATGGACGACGCCGGCTTCGTGTGCATCCGGCCGCCCGACCAAACGACGACTGGTGTCGTCGTTATCGTGGGGGAGTCGGCGCCCTAGAAGAGGCCCGTCCGGCCGGGACCGCGACCAAAAGTCGCACGAGGTACGTCGTCGTTCACGGACAATGGAGCATGGACGGTCGGCCGGCTAGACCACTGACCCGATCCATGGCCGGCCCTCTTCCGACCGCATTCGCTCGCGTCGGCGCCGATCTGCTCGTCGTCCTGGCGCTGATCGCCGTCACCGTGGCGGTCTTCCTTCCCACGCTCGGCCACGACTGGGTCGACCTCGACGACAACGAGAACTTCCTCGGCAATCCCCACTACCGCGGTCTCGGCCTCGCGCAGCTGCGCTGGATGGTGACCGGCATCAGGATGGGACACTGGACGCCGGTCACGTGGCTGACCCACGGACTCGACTACGTGCTGTGGGGCATGAACCCCGCCGGCTATCACCTCGGCAACGTCCTGCTGCACGCCGCCAACGCCGTGCTCGTGTTCCTCGTCGCCCGCCGTCTCCTCGGCGCCGCCATGCCCAACACCGGTGCGGTGTGGCTCCGGCTCGGGGCGGTGGCGGCGGCGCTGCTGTTCGCGCTGCACCCCCTGCGCGTGGAATCGGTGGCCTGGATCACCGAGCGGCGCGACGTGCTGGCCGGGTCGTTCTACCTGCTCACGATCCTGGCGTGGCTGCGGGCCGGCGCCACCCGAGACCGAGAGCGGCGCCGCTGGTATCTCCTGTCGCTCGTCCTGTTCGTGCTCGGGCTGTTGTCGAAGTCGATGGTGGTCTCGCTCCCGCTGGTCCTGCTCGTGCTCGACGTCTATCCGCTGCGGCGGCTGGACCTGGGGGCCTGGCGCACCCCGGCGGCGCGCCGCGTCCTGCTCGAAAAAGCGCCGTACCTGGTGCTCGCCGTGGCGATGGTCGTGATCGCGAGCCTGACCTTTCGGAGCCACATGCGGGTGACCCCGCTGGAGACGCACCCGCCCGGCGCCCGCGTCGCGATGGTGGCGTACAGCCTGGCCTTCTTTCCATGGAAGACCGCAGTGCCGCTCGATCTGCGGCCGATGTATCCGCTGCCCGCGCGGGTCTCCCTGCTGGACGCGCCGTTCCTGCCGGCCGCGCTCGCCGTCGCCGGCGTCACGCTGGTGTTGGTGGCGGTGCGGCGGCGGTGGCCGGCCGGGCTCGCCGTCTGGGTGGCCTATGCCGTCATGCTGGCGCCCGTGAGCGGCCTCGTCCACGCCGGCCCCCAGCTCGTCGCCGACCGGTTCGGCTATCTGCCATCCCTGGGCTTCTGCCTCCTCTTCGGCGCCGGTGTGGCGGCGGCCGCGCGGCGCCCCTCGCTGGCCCGGGTGGTGCCTGTGGCGGCGGCGGTCTGGCTCGTCTGTCTGGCCGCACTGACGTGGTCGCAGCTTCAGATATGGCGCGATACGAACGCCCTGTTCACCTACATGCTCGAGCTGGAGCCGGACTGCGCGTGGTGCCACGCCCAGTACGGCAGCATGCTGGGCAACCGGGACCACCTCGACGCCGCGCTCCCGCACCTGATCCGCGCCGCCGAGCTGCGCCCGGAGTCGTTCAACAACCACGCGAACGTCGGCCTCGCCTTCTTGCGGGTCGGCCGAGCGGCCGAGGCGGTGCCGTCCCTGCAGCGGGCGGTCGCGCTGAAGCCTGACTACATCGACGCCGTGACCAATCTCGGGCTGGCCCTGGTCGCCGTCGACCGCGCCGCTGACGCGCTGCCCTATCTGGAGCGCGCCAGTGCCGCGCGCCCTGGTGCTCCCGGCCCCCGCCTGGGACTGGTCCAGGCCTACACCGCACTCGGCCGTCCGGCCGACGCCGAGGAGCACCGACGCGTTCTGGAACGCCTCCAGGCCGCGCCCTCGCGGTGACCTCGCGCGTCACCCCTTGAAGTACCAGGTCTCCGTGTGGGCGATGTGCGGGTTGTCGCTCACCGCGCTGTTCCAGAGCCGCTCGGGGACGTTGCCGATGTTGTTCTTGATCACGCGCACGCCCTGCGAGGCGGGGGAGTTGGAGACGACCGGGATCAGCCACAGCTCGTCGAGGGCGATCTTCCAGACCTCCTTGGCCAGGCGTGTGCGCTCGGCGTCGGGGGCGCTGAACGACCGGCGGTAGGTGGCCATGAGCTCGCGCATCCGGGGCGGCGGCTGCTTGCCCTTGGCGCCGGCGCTCGAATACCAGACGCCGTAGAGCGGCCCCAGCGGGCTCTGGTCCTGGGCGGGGAAGATCAGGGGGACGTGGCCGTAGATATTGTCGGCGCCCCACTGGGTCTCGAAGTAGATCTGGTGCTCGTTGGCGCGCAGGCGGGCGGTGGCCAGGCCGCGCTCCATTTCCTGGACCTCGCCGCGGATGCCGATCGCCCGCCATTGCTCGACGAGCATCTCGGCGATGCGCGTGAAGGCCAGGAAGCCGAGGTAGGTCGTCAGCTCCAGGCGCAGCCGGCCACGGCCATCGGCGCGCAGGCGGTAGCCCTCGCTGTCCTTCTTCGTGAGCCCCAGCGCGTCGAGCATCTCATTGGCCTTCTTCACGTCGAGCGCGGTGTGCAGGGTCTTGAACTCCGGCCCCGGGAAGTACAGCGTGCGCTCGCCCGGCGCCGCCGAGCCGGTCTGGCCGAGGCCGAGTACGAACGTCTCGTTGATCTGCTGGCGGTCGATACCGTGCGAGAGCGCGATGCGGAAGTTGCGGGTGCCGAGCCACTTGGCGATCTCGGGATCCTTGTCGTAGCTCTGGTTGCAGAAGAGCCCGACGTCGGCGCCCTGATCGGACGGGTCCAGGTGCACCCGGTAGTTGCCCTTCTGCTGGTTCTCCAGCAGCACCGGCAGCTTGCTGATGTCGATGTGGCGGGCCTGCGAGTCGTACTCGCCGGCGATGGCGCGCAGGTTGATGAGCTCCAGGCTCTCGCCCAGCGTCATGCGGATGCGGTCGATGTAGGGCAGCTGGTTGCCGTCGGTGTCGACCCAGACGCTGTAGGGGTTGCGCTCCAGGACCCAGGTCGGCGTGTTGATCGGCGACACCGTCTTCCACGGCGTCACCACCGGCAGGTCGGGGTTGCGGCAGGCGTCGTTGCGGTTCTTGAGGAGCAGCACCCAGCTCTCGAACTTCAGCTCGGCGAGCCTCTTGGCCAGGTCCTCCTTGGAGGCGTACTTCGGGTGGAACTGCTTGAGGTAGTGGGCCGGCGCGAAGCCGCCGAGGGCGTCGCGACCGAAGCGGGCGTGGTGGCCGATGCCCCACACCGAGGCCAGCACGGTGGGCAGGGCGAAGTACGGATCGGGCGCGACGAACTGCACGGTGCTGGCGTCCACCTTGCGGACGGTGAGCGGCTTGCCGTTGATGGTCATCACCGACAGCGGGACGGGCACCACCTCCCGGTTCGAGTAGACGTCCTCGAACCAGAAGACGAAGTCGTCGGCGGTGAAGGGGGCGCCGTCGCTCCACTTCATGCCCCGGCGCAGGTGCACGGTGGTGACCTTGCCGTCGGGGCTGACTTCCCACCCGCGGGCGATGTTGGGCACGAGCTTGGTGCCCGTGTAGTCGAAGAAGAGCAGCTTGTCGTTCTGGGCCGCCCGGTGGCCGTTGGAGGTGTCGAAGGGGCCGGTGAAGCCGCGCCGCCAGGTCCCGCCGTACTTGCCGATCTCGCGGAGCGGCTTGACGACGAGCGGGTCCTGGCCGATCCGCTCCTGCACGGGCGGCAGCTTGCCGGCCTTCACCAGCTCGGCGAGCTGGGGCGCCTCCTTGAACGACTTGGGGTAGCGGGCGAGGTCGGTGACGACCTCGGCGCCCTCCAGCTTGCCGACGAGGTTCGACGGCGGCTTGACACCTTGCGCGAGGGCGCGCGACCCGAGGAGGTCGGGCAGCTGCGTGGCCGAGAGGGCGAACAAGCCGGCCTGCAACACCTTCCGGCGCGACGGATGCGGGTTCGAGGCTGGCTCCACTGCGTCGTGGTCGCTCATGCGGTTCCCCTTTTCACGGCGGTGCCCGGCCGGCGGACTCGCGGGGTGCAACGGACGAAACAGCGTTGTGGCCGGCCACAAGCTAGCAGTAGGATCTGCCGGGTGTCAACGATGGCTGACTCGCCGCCCATCGCCGAGGCCACCGTGCGCGTGGACTGCGGCGCGCCCCAGGGCCCGGTGCGCCGCATCTGGACCAGCTTCGGTTTCGACGAGATCAACTGGACGTCGATGCCGGCTGGCAAGCGGCATCTGCGCACGATCGGCGCCTTCGCCGAGCAGCCGTACTACGTCCGCTCGCATTACATCTTCAACAGCGGCATCGGCTGGTCGCTGCCGCACTGGGGTGCCGGCAACGTCTATCACGAGGACGCCGCCGGCTATCCCGTCTACGACTTCAGCATCGCCGACCAGGTCTATGATGCCGTCATCCACGCCGGCCACCGGCCGCTGGTGGAGCTGGCCTTCACGCCGCGCGCCCTGGTGCCGGAAGACGCCGAGGCCCGGTTCGCGTACGAGCCGAGCCCGACCCAGTGGAGCCCTTACGAGGCCGGACTGTGGGCGATGCCGCCCAAGGACTACGCCAAGTGGGGCGGTCTCGTGCGCGCGCTCGTCGAGCACTGTGTGGAGCGCTACGGGGCCGAGTCCGTGCGCGGCTGGCTGTGGGAGCTGTGGAACGAGCCGGACATCTATTACTGGCGCGGCACCGCCGAGCAGTTCCACGCGCTCTACGACGTGACGGCGGCCGCGGTGAAGGCGGCGCTGCCCGAGGCCGCGGTCGGCGGCCCCGCCACCACTGGTGACCTGGGCCCGGGCCGCCGGGGCCAGGAATTCCTCCGTGGCTTCCTCGCCCACTGCGCGCAGCGGGGGACGCCGCTGGACTTCGTCTCCTTCCACACCAAGGGCGCGCGGTACACGCCCTGGCGCGTCTATGGTCCCCTCGGCGGCCCCGCCCCCACGCGCCAGTCGCCGTCCAGCCTCAAGATGCTCCGCGAGGTCCACACCGCCCTCGGCGCGGTGGCCGCGCAGCCGCGATTCCGCGACCTGCCGTGCATCGTGGACGAGTGCGACGCCTCCGTCCCCGCCCACTGGGGCGTCTTCGACAACGCCAACTTCGGCTATCGCAACACCGAGTACTTCGCGGTCTTCCAGTGCAAGCTGATGAAGAAGCTGCTCGACCTCGACGCCCGCACGGCGGCGCGCGTCCACCAGGCCACGACCTGGAGCTTCTACTTCGAGGGCGAGCGCTTCTTCGAGGGCACCCGCAGCCTCTTCACCGCCCAGGGCATCGAGAAGCCCGTGCTCAACGCCTACCGGATGCTCGGCCGTCTGGGCGATACCCGACTGGCCACCGAGTCGAACCGGGCGTGGCCGCTCGATCGCCTCGACGACGGCGAGGCGGGGATGCCGGAGGAGGTCGACGCGCTGGCGACGTCCCGGAGCGGGGCGGGCGTGCAGATCCTCGTGTGGCGCCACGCCGACGACCAGTACGCGACCGATGCCCGCGAGACCGACGTCACGCTGCGCATCGAGCGGGTGCCGTTCGCGGGCGACGTCCGCGTGCACCACACACGCATCGACGCGCGCTACAGCAACAGCCACGCGGTGTGGCAGGCGTTCGGCCGGCCCCAGGATCCGTCGGAGGCCGAGCTGCGGGCCATCAAGGAACGCCAGGGGCTCGAGCGCTTCGGTCCCGACCGGATCGAGCCGGTCCGGGACGGCGTCCTGACCCTGCGCGTCTCGCTGCCGTTGCCCAGCGTGTCGCTGCTCGAGCTTCACCCGACCGCCTGATCGAGGCCGGCGCCTCGCGGCCGTCGAGTATCATGTCGGCCTGGACGGCGCGAAACGCGCAGGCTCGGCGCCGATCCCCGGGAGGCATCACATGGTGACGCGCCGATCGTTCGTTCGCCTGGCCCTGCTGACTCCGCTCGCCGCCGCCGGGCGTCCGCGCCCGGCGACGGCCCAGGCCCCCGACGCCGAGTGGAAGAAGGTGATCGACGGCGCCCGCAAGGAAGGCAAGGTCGTCGTCTACAACGGCGCCGTCGGCACCCCGGCGCTGCCGAAGGCGCTGGCCGCCTTCGAGGCCCGGTACGGCATCCGCGCCGAGCTGCTGGAGGCACGGGCCAGCGAGCTGCGTGAGCGCATCCGCACCGAGCAGGCGGCCGGCAAGGTGCTGGGCGACGTCTCCCACAACGGCTCCACGACCACGGCGCTGCAGCTGGCCGAGGGAACGTTCGTGCCCTACGGCACGCTGCCCAACGCCAAGCGCCCGGTAGCCCCGTTTTCGGCCGACGGCACCCGGGTGCCGGTCTACGTGATCACCTACGGGATCCTCGTCAACACCGACATGGTCAAGCCGGGCGAGGAGCCGAAGAGCTGGAAGGACCTGCTGCACCCGCGCTGGAAGGGCAAGATCCTGTCCGACGACTTCCGGGCCCTGGGCGGCGGCGCCGTCTTCTTCATGGTCATGACCCAGAAGTTCGGCAAGGAGTTCCACGAGAAGCTGGCCGAGCAGGGGCCGCACATGAACCGCGAGCTGCGCGGCAACTACCCGCGCATCGCCCGCGGCGAGTATCCCGTGTACGCGCCGTTCACGCTGCCGGACGCGCTCGAGCTCAAGGGCCTCCCGGTGAAAGCGATCCAGCCCGAGGAGGGCCTGCCCTACGTCCGCTTCGATGGGGCGATGTTCAAGGGCGCGCCCCATCCCAATGCGGCCCGGCTGCTGCTCGACTTCTTCCTGAGCGACGAGTCCCAGCTCGTGTACGGCAGCCTGGGGTTCGTCAACACGGTGGGCGGGCTGGAGTCGAGGATCTCCGGCGAGGCCCGCGCGCTCGCCCAGGCGAAGTTGCTGGGCACCACCGACGCCAAGCTGCAGGACGAGATGCTCAAGCTCGCCAAGACCATCTACAAGTAGCGGCATGCCCGCGGTCGGCATCGAGCACGTCGGCAAGCGGTTCGGATCCGTGCGGGCCGTCGACGACGTCTCGCTGACGGTGCCCGACGGCCGCCTGCTGACGCTGCTGGGCCCGTCCGGCTGCGGGAAGACCACCACGCTGCGGATGATCGCCGGCCTCGAGCAGAACGACGCCGGCCGCATCGCCATCGGCGACCGCGTGGTGAGCGACCCCGCCGCCGGCGTGTTCGTGGCGCCCGAGCGGCGCGAGATCGGCATGGTCTTCCAGTCGTACGCGATCTGGCCCCACATGACCGTCTTCGCCAACGTCGCCTATCCGCTCCAGGTGCGGCACCGATCGGCCGCCGAGGTGCGCGAGCGCGTGGAGGGCGCGCTGCAGTTGATGGAGATGGCCCACCTGGCCAGCCGCCCCGCCACCGCGCTCTCGGGTGGCCAGCAGCAGCGGGTGGCCATCGCCCGCGCCCTCGTCTTCCAGCCGCGCGTGCTGCTCATGGACGAGCCGCTGTCCAACCTGGACGCGAAGCTGCGCGAGCAGATGCGCGTCGAGATCCGCGCGTTGCAGCAGCGCCTCGGCATCACGACCGTGTACGTGACCCACGACCAGGACGAGGCCATGGTCCTCTCCGACGAGATCGCCGTCATGCACGAGGGACGCGTGCTGCAGATCGCGGATCCACAGACGGTCTACACGCGCCCGGCCAACCGCACCGTCGCCGCCTTCGTTGGCGCGCCGAACCTGCTCCAGGCGAAGACGCGCGAGGTGCGACGCGGCGGCGGCCTCACCCAGGTGCGCGTCGAGGGTGACGGCTGGGAGGGCTGGTGTGCCGGGCCCGAGGATCTGACGGCGGGGGAGCCGGTGACGGTGATCGTGCGGCCCGAGGCCATCCAGCTCGGCGAGCGGCCGGGGCCGGGCATCGCGTGGACGGGCCTCGTGCGCCAGCGCTTCTTCCGCGGCGCCCGCAACGTCTACACGGTCGAGGTCGGCCCCCATCGTTTCACCGTGGACGCCGCCCCTGATCAGGCGCTGGCGCCGGGCAGCGCGGTGACGCTCAGCGTCGACGTAGCCCAGACGTGGGCCGTCCGCGGCTGAGGCGAGTGCGCGCGCAGCGCTGAATCGTCGCTCGCGCGTGGCTGTTCACGCCGCGGTGCGCTGACGAAATTTGCGCCGGAGTGTCACGCGGCGGGCACGACTGTCAACGGCCGAGCCCTGGCGGGCCAATGTGTCTGGCTGATCCCTGACCACCGCTCACCCCTAAAGATCAGGGGAATCGGGCACTTGACCCCGAAAAGGGCGGGTGTGGCATCCCCGTTGCTCCTCCCAGCCCCCGCTTGCTCCGGATGCTCCTGGTGAATCCATGCATACCCATTCCAAGCGCACCACCCATCCCTTCCGTGGCACCGGCGACGGTTCTCGCCGGTGGCTGCGCGGGCTCGTCGTGATGCTGCTCACGCTCGGCGGTGGTTACGCCGTGGCGGGACGCGGCGGGCTGCCCGTGCAGGCCGCGGAAGAGACGGATATCGAGGAGACCACATCGGCGTCGACGCCGACGCTGGCCGAGATCATGGCGCAGATCGACGAGGTGGCGACGCGTCACCGGGTGCCGCCGCGACTGGTGGCCGCGGTGATCGCCGTCGAGTCGGAGTTCAACCCGCGGGCGGTGTCGCGCCGGGGCGCGCAGGGGCTGATGCAGCTGATGCCGGCCACCGCAGCGCACCTGGACGTGCAGGACTCCTTCGACACGCGGGAGAACATCGAGGGCGGCGTTCGCCACCTGCGCGTGCTCATGGACCGGTATCGCAACGACTTGCCGCTGGTGCTGGCGGCCTACAACGCCGGTGACACCGCCGTGCTCGCCTACCGGGGCGTGCCGCCCTACCGGGAGACGCGGCAGTACGTGATCCGGGTGCTGCGCCGCTACGACCGCGAGGCCGCGCGCGCCGCCGCCATCCGGATCTATGGGGCGGGCTCGACCCCGACCCGGCCCGAGCGGCCGGTGCTGCGGACCCAGCTGATGTCGTACCCGGGCGCCTCGTACCCGAACACGCCGTACCAGGGCGTGCTGGCGAGCGAGCCGCCCCCGACGCCGGTCGAGCCGCCGAAGGCGACGGTGTTCGGAAAGGAAAGCCCGTGACAGCGAAAGGAGACGCGTATGGCTGTGCCTGAGCGTTGGCAGGACCTGATCGAGCTCCTGCTCGCCCCGATTGCCTGGGTGCCCCGGCTGCAGGAGGCGCTGATCGCCTTCTTCACGAACCCGGCGGAGCCGTGGGTGGCGGTGGCCAAGTACGTCTTCTTGCTGTTCCCGGCGCTGCTGGGCGTGGCCGCGGTGTGGGTCACCCTGCTCTCGCTCTACACGCTGCCGTTCCGCGCGCGCCGCGTGCGGTTCGTCGGAATGATGCTGCTGGCGTGGTGGGACGCCGCCCGCGCCGTCACCGTGTTCTGGGTGGGCGTTCTCCGGGTGGCCGGGCTCGCGGTGGGCTGGGTCGTCAGCCTGGCCGCGCTCGTGGTCCGGCTGACCGTGGAGTCGATCCACCGGCTGGCCACCACGCCCGTTCTCCTGACGGCCCAGGCCGCCCATCGCTACGTCGCTCCCGGGATGCCGTGGGTGGCGCTGCTGACGCTGATCGGCTGGTGCGTGCTGGAGGCGGCCGTCTTCACCTACACGATGCTGCCGGCCGTCGGGGCCACGCTGAGCGATCTGTCGGGTGGTGCCGAGGCCTCGCGCTTCACGGTCGGCGTGCTCTACGCGTTCCTGCTGCTCCTGGTCCTGGGCAGCTTCGCCTGCCTGCAGACGCTGGCCGACGCCGTGCGGAAGCGAGAGCTGACGTTCGTCTTCCAGATGGTGGTGGTGGAGGCGCTCGTGATGTTCTTCGAGGTGGCCTTCCTCTATCGCCAGCTCGTCGGCGCCCTGACGCCGTGGACGGGGGTGCCGCTGAAGCCGGTGGCCACGCTGGGGGTGGCGGCGCTGGGCTGGCTCGCCACTCGGGCCATGACGTGGTTCCTGTTCGCACGCTACGGCACCGAGCCGCTGCTGGCGGTCATCGCCCGCCGGCCGCTCGTTCCGACCGGGTTGCCGGAGCCGGCGCCCTTCGCCGTGCGCCCGATGGCGTGGTGGCGGGGAGCTCAGGACGACTTCCGGCGTGAGCTGGACTGGCTGCACGCCAAGGGCGAGCAGCTCGTGGAGTACGTGACGCTGCCGGTCCTGCAGCTCGTGGCGGCCGCGCTGAACTTCGGCACGATGCTGGTCGCCTCGCGGCTGGTCTTCCACCTGCCGTTCCGCACGATGAAGGAAGTGACCGATACCCGCGAGATCCTGGCGACGTTCCAGCTCACGCCGCGCAAGCAGCCGACGGCCTGAGCCGGGCGTCCCGTCGTCGTATTCCCGAGGGCCGGGGACCGCTCCCCGGCCCTCGGTGCGTCTCCGGGCGGCCGGCCCGTCTCGCGGCCGGTGCGGGGCGGGTGGTACCATCGCGCTGCCCACCGCAGAGGGCAAGGAGACCGCCGATGACCGCCTCCGCGCTTCCGCCGCTCCTCTCCAGCGACGGCCACCTCGAGGTCCGGCCCGAGCGCTGGACGCCGCGCATGCCGGCGAGCCTGCGCGACAAGGCGCCCCGCACCATCAAGCTCCCCGACGGCGGTGATGCCCTGGTGGTCGAGGGGCAGGCGCCCTATCCGGCGCCGTTCCTCGATCTTCGCGCCGGCCGCACGAACGAGACCTGGCAGCCCTTCGGCGCGACGGTCGACGACACCGCCGGGGTGGGGCCGCCTGAGCAGCGCCTGCGCGAGCAGGATCATGGACGGGCTGCTGGCCGAAGTGCTGTTCCCCAACATGCAGGTCGGCCCGCGCCTGTGGCGCACGATGACCGACGACGACGCCTACCTGGCCGCCGTCCGCGCCTACAACGACTGGCTTGGCGAGGAGTACTGCCCGGTCGCGCCCGACCGGCTGGTCGGCCTCGGCGTCATCCCGTGGACCAATCTCGACGACGCCGTCGCCGAGCTCGAGCACTGCGCCCGGCTCGGGCTCAAGGGCGTGAACCTCGGCGTGTTCCCCAACGGCATGGCGTACCCGAAGCCGGAGGACGACCGGTTCTGGGCGGCGGCCATCGAGATGAAGATGCCGCTCACCGTGCACGTTGGTTTCGATCGGCTAGGGCCGCGCGCGTCGCAGCCGACCTTCGAGTACCCGGGGGCCGATCCCGAGGTGCTCAAGAAGCTGGGGCCGCGCAAGATCGTGGACTGGGTGGCGCTGCCGTTCCTGAACATCCCGCCCTCGATCAGCCTGGCCCAGCTGGCGATGTCCGGCGTCTTCGACCGCCTGCCCGATCTGCGGATCTTCTTCGCGGAGACGCGGCTGGGGTGGGTGCCGTTCTGGATGGAGGAGGCCGACTACTGGTACGAGCGGCACCGCCACTGGGCCGAGCGCCTGCTCGGCTTCAAGCCGCTCAAGCACCGGCCGAGCGAGTACGTGCGGCAGCACGTGTCCTTCAGCGTGCAGCACGTGGAGCGGGTGGCCGTGGAGCTGCGCCACCACATGGGCGTGGAGCGCATCATGTTCGCCACCGACTTCCCGCACATCGAGTGCGACTGGCCCAACACGCGCCCGTTCGCCGAGCGGCTGTTCGCCGGCGTGCCCGCCGACGAGGCGTTCAAGATCGCGGCCGGCAACATGCTGTCGTTCTTCCACCTGGAGGACACGCCGCTGGGGCGGCGGGTGGCGGCGGCGGCATGACGATGCCGCGCTTCGGCCTCAACCGGTTCGACTCGCGGTCGCTGGCGGCGTTCGTGGCCGACGTGCGGCGGGCCGAGGCGCTCGGCTGGGACGCGGTGCTCCAGCCCGACTCCCAGCTCCGCCGCCGCGACACCTACGTGCTGCTGGCGGCGGCCGCCCAGGCCACCGAGCGCATCGCGCTGGGGCCGCTGCTCGCCAATCCGATCAACCGGCACCCGACCGTCACCGCGTCGTCGATCGCGACCATCGACGAGCTGGCGCCGGGGCGGGTCCTGCTCGGCTGGGGCGTGGGCGACACCGCGGTGCGGCTGGCCGGGCTGCGGCCGGCCCGCGTCAAGGAGCTGGAGGACAGCACGCGGCTCATGCGCGCCCTGCTCGACGGCCAGGAGGTCGAGGTGGGCGCGGCCCGGCCGGCGACGCTGCCGCACCACCGGCCGGTGCCGATCTGGATCGCCGCCGGCGGACCGCGGACGCTGCGCATGGCCGGCGCCGTCGCCGACGGCGTCTTCATCCGCGTCGGCACCCATCGCGCGAACATCACCCGCACGGTCGATGCGATCCGCGCCGGCGCCGCCGAGGCCGGGCGTGACCCGGCGTCGGTGCGCGTGGGCGCCATCTTCCACACGGTCTTGATGGACGATCCGGCGCGCGCGCTGCTGATGGGCAAGTCGATGGCGGCCGGCTACTACGAGTACTCGCCGGCGCTCTTCGAGGCGCCCGGCTTCACGTGGTCGGGGCCGGATCCGGAGGCGCTCAAGCACGAGCGGAAGGTGTGGCCGGACTTCCACCACGCCGCCGACCTCGAGGCCAGCGGCCGGGTCGTCGACTTCCTGCCGCCCGACGTCGCCGACGCCTTCTGTCTGCGCGGCGGCCCCGCCGAGATCGTCGAGCAGCTCGTGGACGTGCTGGCCGCCGCGCCCGTCGCCTTCGACTACGTCGTCCTCCACCCGATTCCCGATCCGAAGTTCCCGGTCGACCCCGAGCGCGACTACACCGCCCGGGTGGCGCGCGAGATCCTGCCGCACGTGCGCGCGCGCCTGAAGGCCCGGGCGTGACGGAAGAGAGGAGCCTCGCATGCTGAGTCGTGAGGACAACGAGCTGCTGACGCGCGTGGGGCCGGGCACGGCCATGGGCGAGCTGATGCGCCGCTACTGGCTACCGGCGCTGCAGTCGGCCGAGCTCGAGGCGGGGGGCCGCGTCAAGCGGGTGATGCTGCTGGGCGAGCGGCTGATCGCCTACCGCGCCAAGAACGGCACGCCCGGCCTCATCGCCGAGTTCTGTCCCCACCGACGGGCCTCGCTGTACTTCGGTCGTGTGGAAGAGGCCGGGATGCGCTGCGTCTACCACGGCTGGGCGTTCGGCCTCGACGGCCAGTGCGTGGACATGCCGAGCGAGCCGACCGAGTCGGCCTTCGCCGCCAAGATCCGCACGCCGGCCTATCCGTGCACGGAGCGGGGCGGGGTCATCTGGACCTACATGGGTCCGCTGAGCCCACCGCCCCCGCTGCCCGACCTGGAATGGACGCTGCTGCCGACCACGCACGTCTTCGCCTCCAAGCGCGTGCAGGAGTGCAACTGGTTCCAGGCGCTGGAGGGCGGTATCGACTCCAGTCACATCGGCTTCCTGCACGCCCCGCTGCATCCCGAGGACGCCGAGACGGTGGCCGAGCTGGATCGGGCCAGCTTCGGCGTGGGCGCGGCGGTGCAGGCCGGCGACCGCGCGCCCCACTTCGACGTCATCGACACCGACTACGGCGTGCTGATCGGCGCCCGCCGCACCCGCGGCGACGGCCAGCACTACTGGCGGGTGTCGCAGTACCTGCTGCCGTTCTACACGATGCCGCCGACCGATCTCGAGGCCAGGATCGTGCAGTCGCACATCTGGGTGCCGATGGACGACACCACCGTCGTCAACTGGATGGTCACCTGGCACCCCGATCGCCCGCTCACGCGCGAGGAGCTCATCCCCCACGTGGAGGGCAAGGGCTCGCACGTGATCGAGTACACACCCGCGACCTCGGAGCCCTACGGCGACATCCGCACGCGCGCCAACCGCGGCAATGACTACGAGATGGACTGGGAGCTGCACCGCACGAAGATGTTCTGCGGCATTCCCGGGTTCGGCGTGCAGGATCAGGCCATCCAGGAGAGCCAGGGAGCGCTCGTCGATCGGACCGGCGAGCACCTCGGCACCAGCGACTCGGCCATCATCAAGGTGCGCCGGCGCCTGCTCAACGCCGCCCGCGCGCTGCACGAGCACGGCACGCCGCCGCCCGGCCAGGACCCGGCGTCCTTCCTCGTCCGGTCGGCGTCGGTGGTGGTGCCGGCCGGCGCCGACTGGGTGCCGGCCGCCACCGCGCGCATCGTCGTGCGACCCGGCCAGTCGCTGCAGCTCGTGTAGGGCGCCCGATGGCTGGGCGCATGGAGGGCCGCGTCGCGCTCGTCACCGGTGGCGGCGGCGGCATCGGCGAGGCGACCGCGCGTGTCTTTGCCGAGGAGGGGGCGGCGGTCGTCCTGGTGGACGCCGCCGGCGAGGCCGCCGAGGCCGCGGCCAAGGCCCTCATGGACTCGATCCCCGGAGCCCGGGTGGCGGCGCTCGGCGGCGACGTCACGCGCGAGGACGATGCCCGCCGCGCGGTCGACGAGGCGATCAGCCGCTACGGCGCGCTCTCCGCGCTGGTCAACGTCGCCGGCATACGCGTCTACCAGTCACTGGTCACGGCCTCCGCCGAAGACTGGCAGCACATCCTGTCCGTCAACGTGCTCGGCACCGCCTTCTGCTGCAAGGCCGCCGTGCCCGCGCTACGCGCCGCCGGTGGCGGGACCATCGTCAACGTGTCGTCGGTCTACGGGGTCATGGGACGCAAGGGCATGGGGCAGTACGACACCACGAAGGCGGCCGTGCTGGGGTTGACGCGCGCGCTGGCCGTGGAGGAGGCCCCCTACGGCATCCGGGTGAACGCGGTGTGCCCGGGCTCGACGATCACGCCCTACCACCTGCGCCGCGCGGCCAGCCAGGGCCAGAGCGAGGCCGAGCTGCGGCGCCGCACCGCCAACGAGAACCTGCTCGGCCGCTGGGCCGAGCCCCGCGAGATCGCCCAGCCCATCCTGTTCCTGTCCTGCGGCGAGTCGTCCTACATTACCGGCACCACCCTGATGGTCGACGCCGGCAAGTCGATTCTCTGATTGAGATGGGGGGCCTCGAAGGGCCCCCCAAGCCCCCCGGGCGGCTCGGGACGCCCCGGCGGAGCCGTGGCGCCCCTCGAAGCCCCAAGCCCCCGGGTGGCTCGGGACGCCCCGGCGGAGCCGTGGCGCCCCTCGAAGGGGTGCCCCTCGAAGATGCACGGGAGTTCGCGCGACTTTAGCTCTGCTTTTCCCGATCGGGCAGGCGCTGGTGGGGGACGGGATTGGCGACGGCGTCCTCGAGTGTCTTTGCCTGTCGCCACTCGCTGGCGGGCCGGGCGTGGCCGTCGGTGCCGATCTGATCGAGGCCCCAGTAGATTTCCAGATTGTTGCCATCGGGATCGCGGAACTCGACGGCCACCTGGCAGCCGGCGCGCCGCCGGCCCTCGAACACGATCGGCACGCCGTGCTGCTGTAGCCACGCCCGCGCGCGGAACACCTCGTCGAGCGAGCCGACTTCGAAGGCGAAGTGGTTGAGGCTGGTGCGCTCCGGCGTGTTGTGGCCGCCGACCAGCGCCACGCCGTGGTGGTCGGTGTTGCAGCGCATGAACACCATGCCGCCCGGCACCATGCTGTCCGGGTAGCGATCGCTGACCCGCAGCCCCAGCACCTCGGTGTAGAAGCGCACGGACGCCTCGAGGTCGCTGACGTTCAGGACCACGTGACCGATCTTTCGCAGCTCGAACTGACTCATGCCCACCTGTCTATTCACTCCAGTACGCGAAGGCGGCGCCGATCGGCGAGGCGTAGAGCGGGACGTAGTCGACCACGGTGGCCGGTCGCCCCTCGACCACGGCGGCGGCGGCGATCCAGTTGCAGGTCTCGCGGGTGCCGCCGCGCGGTCCGCGCGAGTCGGGCAGGCCGGTCGTCCCCGGTCCGGGGGCACCGATCAGCTGGCTGGCGTCGTCAGGCGGGACCACGTAGTCGTCGAAGTAGCGCGCCATGCCCGCCGCGTCGCCCACCGCCATGGCCGCCAGGATCGCCTGGTCGAAGGCCTCGTCCAGGTAGGCGTCCTTTGCGCGCGGCGTGTGCCAGAGCCCGCCCGAGCCGACGACGGCCACGCGTAGGTCGCCCGGGTGCTCGTCCACGATCTCGCGCACGGCGGCGCCGAGCTCGTAGCAGCGCGTCGCCGTCGGCTGAGGCGCGTAGTAGCAGTTGAGGAAGATGGGCACGATCGGTGTCGTGAAGTCGGTGAGCGACTCGGCCGGCCGCAGGAACGCGTGCCCGATGCCGCGCTCGGGCTTGGGCATCTCGAGCGAGAAGGCCGGATCGAACCCGCGGCGCATGAGACCGGTGAGCAACGCGCCGGCCAGGACCGGATGGCCGGGCACGGAGGCCGTGCCGCCGCCGGCGAGCGCGCCCTGGAACTTCTCGCCCGCGTAGATCGCGAAGGCCGGGTAGTTGCGGAAGTCGAAGCACTCGAGCTGATCGTCACCGAAGATCACGATGACGTCGGCCCGGGCGGCAGCCAGCCGGCCCCTGAGGGTGGCGAAGGCGCCGGCGATGCGGGCGGCCTTGGCGCGGTTGGTCTCGACGTCGTCCAGGGGGACGTCGGCGCGCAGGGCCCGGGAGGCGCGCACCTCGTTCCACCGCTCGGGGGGCATGTAACAGAAGGGGCTGTGCGACATGGTGAAGACGCCGGCCAGGGTTGCCATGGCTCGTGGCCCGTATAGTACGCCAGGCGGTGGGCTCGCCGCTGCCGGCGACTAGGCTCCGCTGCGCTCGGCCCAGATGCGCTTCATCTCCTCCACGACCTCGGGCGGCTGCCCGGCGTGGAAGACCATGGGGCGGGGACCGTCGGCCGGACGAACCGGCGCCCCGCGCCCCTCGCGGATGGTCGGCAGCGGCAGCCGCTGGTTCTTGGTGGGATCGCGGACGACCGCCTTGGGATCGCCGCCGCGGGCGGCGATGTCGGCCTCCTCCAGCAGGCGCCGGCGCAGCAGGATGACGCCGCGGTCGCTCTCGCCCAGATGTTCCAGCGTGCGATCGGCGACGGCACCCTGGCCGATCCAGGCGACGAAGTCCTGGTTCATGATGTGACTGGTGAGCCAGCGGCCCGTCCGCGGGTCGCGGATCGGTCCGTGCCAGTAGGGAATCCGCGCCTGCTCGAACGGTGCGGCGCCCGGAACGGGATCGTTGAACCACGCCACGTGCAGCGTGCGCTCGTCGTCGATCGGTACCCGCCACTCGAACTTGCCGGTGTAGAGGCAGTTGGGCCACAGGCAGACGCGCCCCACGGTCCACAGCTCATCGTCCTCCGTGGTGTCCTCGCGCACGCGCCGGTAGGTAAAGCCCCACTCGAACTCCTCGAAGGCGATCTTCAGGTGGCGCGGCGCCCGGACGGCGTCGCCCCGCTGGGCCGCCGACCAGTTGGAGTGCAGCCACTCGAAGTGGATGGGGTCGATGGAGTTCTCCTGGCCCTGGACCCAGTTGCACGGGATCTCGGAGAACACGATCTGCTTGTAGCCGCGCTGGTGGAAGAGATCCCAGTCGGGCACGAGCGGCGCCGGGGCCGGGCCGAGGTAGGCCCACAAGAGCCCACCCTTGGCCTCGACCGGGTAGGCAGTCAGCCGGATCTTGTCCTTGAAGCGCGCCTCGGGCCGCGCGGCCTCCTCGAACGGCTGCTCGAGGCAGGAGCCGGCGCCGTCGAACAGCCAGCCGTGGTAGTGACAGCGCAGGCCGCAGTCCTCCACGGTGCCGTAGGCGAGGTCGGCCCGCCGGTGGGCGCAGTGGCGGTCGAGCAGGCCGTAACGGCCCCGCGTGTCCCGGTAGAGCACGAGGTCCTCGCCCATGAGACGCACGGGCAGGGTGGGATGCTCGTCGAGCTGGGCCACGGCGGCGACCGGCTGCCAGTAGCGGCGCATCAGCTCGCCCATGGGCGTGCCGCGGCCGACGCGGGTGAGGCGGGCGTTGTCCTCGGCGCTGAGCATCGTGGTCCCCGGCCGGTATGATACCGCGGCGTTTGTCGGCATCCTCGAATGCCTTGCGAGGCAGAGGATGGCAGGACATACACAAGAATCTGGGGCACCCTACAGGCCCTTTCAGGCAAATTCGGTGACTCGGGAGGATGTCGTTGGGGTGGCGATTTGATGCAGATTCGGCGTGCCGAGGCCGCTGACGAGGAAGCGCTCGCAAGCATACGGCGTCGTGCCATTCTCGCGCTGGCTGTACCGGCGATGTCGAGGGAGCAGGCCGAGAGATGGGCCGCGCGAGGGGCAGCAGATCGCGTGGTGCGGGCGATGCGGGAACATGACGTGTGGGTGGCCGTCGAAGGGGCTGCGGTCGGCTGGGTAGAAGTGGACCGAGACCGTGTCGCGGCGCTGTACGTCTCGCCGTCTTGCTCCCGCCGCGGAATCGGCTCGGTCCTTCTGACATTCGCCGAAACCTGCATACGGAGCTCCGGCCACACGACTGCGCGTCTCGAGTCCAGCCAGAACGCGCTCGACTACTACCTTCGCAGGGGTTACCTACGATGTGGCCCGGCCGATTCTGATGGGGCATGGCCGTTGCGCAAAGATCTGGCCGCAGTTATGCCTGACCCAGGCCTGGAGCCGCCGCGCTGAAGCGCGACCACTCCGACTGAAATGCCCCATTCCCACGCCAATGGGGCACCCATGCATAGCGCGGGCGCTATGATACGGTCGGGCCGAGGAGGGAGCCATCCATGCTGAGCCGCGAGGACAACGAGCTGCTGTGCCGGGTGGGGCCGGGCACGCCGATGGGCACCCTCATGCGCCAGTACTGGGTGCCCGCCGCGCTGTCGAGCGAGCTGCCCGCGCGCGAGGGCGCGCCGCTGCGCATCCGCTTGCTGGGCGAGAACCTCATCGCGTTCCGTACGGCCTCCAACGCGGTGGGGCTGGTCCAGAACCACTGCCCGCACCGTGGCACCAGCCTGTTCTACGGCCGCAACGAGGACGAGGGGCTGCGCTGCATCTACCACGGCTGGAAGTTCGACCTGACCGGCCGCTGCGTGGACATGCCGAGCGAGCCGGCCGAGAGCGACTTCAAGCACAAGGTCCGTGCCACCGCCTACCCGTGCGTGGAGCGCGGGGGGCTCGTGTGGGCCTACCTCGGCCCGCGCGCCACGCCGCCGCCGCTTCCGGACCTCGAGGCCAACATGGTTCCCGAGGGCGGCATCCAGATCTATCAGCGCGAGTGCAACTGGGTGCAGGCGCTCGAGGGCGACATCGACACCGGCCACACGGTGTTCCTGCATCTGGGCGGCATGCAGGCCGACGACGCGCCGCCCGGGACGTGGGCGCGCTATGCGCTGAGCCGGCGAGCGCCGAAGTACGAGGTGGTCGATACCGACTCCGGCGTCATGTACGGCGCCTGCCGCCCGGCCGAGCCCGGCACGAACTACTGGCGCGTCGCCAACTTCCTGTTCCCGTTCTGGGCCATGGTGCCGACCGGCGTGCTGGGTCTGGAGGTCCGCGCGCGGGCGTGGATCCCGATGGACGACGACCACACGCTGGCGCTGACGATCGGCCGGCTGGCGCGCGGCACCGCCCAGGTGGGCCGACAGACGGTGGGGCCGGTGGAGACGCTGCCCAACACGTCGGACTGGTACGGGCGCTTCCGGGCGGTGGCCAACGCGAACAACGACTACCTGATCGACCGCGATCTGCAGAAGACCGCCAGCTACACGGGCATCGGCAGCATCTTCCTGCAGGACCAGGCGGCCACGGAGAGCATGGGGCCGATCTACGACCGCACGCAGGAGCGGCTGGGGACCAGCGACGTGATGGTGATCCGCACGCGCAAGCGGCTCATCGACGCCGCCCGGGCGCTCCGCGATGGTGGGCAGGTTCCGCCCGGCGTGGACCAGCCGGGGGTCTACGCCATCCGCTCGGGTGGCGTCGTCCTGCCGGAGGGCGCGAACTGGATCGACAGCACCGCCGAGCTGCGGCGGGGCTGGGCCAAGCACCCGGATCTCAGCCGCGACGTCCTGGGCGGCGTTCCCGCGGTCTGAGCCCGCCGCCTACCTACCGGGCGGGACAGCGTCGGCGGCTGTCCCGCGCCGGTGGCTACAGGGCCCGGCGCGCTCGGCGCCCGGCGCCGCGGTCCGGGCGGTGGTGACCGGAGTCTTCGCTGCCGGCCGCGGCGCCTCCAGGAGCAACAGGCGGGTGTCGGGCTGGCGCGCCAGGCGGCGACGCAGCGCCCACGACCGGAAACGACTCAGCACGCCCGCCACTGCCGAGAAGACCACCACGATCTGCGGCGCGTACACCTCGGCTTCCAGCGCGGCCTCGCGCCGGGGCGCGCCGAAGCGCACGACCGTCTCTACCTGAACGTCGTCGAACACGCGGGCGGCGGTGCCGAGCGTGCTGGTGGCCGTCGACTCGATGCGCGCCATCTCGGTGTCGGTGTTCGCCACGATGCGGTCGTGACGATCGACGCGCGGCTCCGGCAGGCCGTGGACGTAGGCCACGCGCACCTCGGCGCCGGCGGCGCGGGCGATCGACATGAGACCGGCGAAGCCGGCCAGAGCGGCCGCCTCGTCGCCGGGGGTGATGACCGCGAGCATCCGGGTGCTCACGAGTTGCCCCCGCAGTGGATCACGACCTCGTACCCGGCCGGCACCCGCTCCATCACGGTCTGGAACGCCCGTCCGATCAGTGGCTCGTACCCGCTCGGCGTGGTGAGCCGCACGTGCCCGGGCCGCCACACCGTCGGCGGCTCGACCTTCACCGCGAGCAGCGACTCACCCCGGAACACGCGCGTTGTCCCGGCGTGGACGTCGGCGTGGATGACGTCGGCGATGCGCTGCCGACGATCCATGTGGCCGCGCCACACGAGAAGCCCGAGGATCGGCGCCATGCTGAGGACGAGCCCTGCCAGATCACTGACCATCACTGTGCATCCTCCCTGTCGTGCGCCTGTGCTCCGCCGTTCGGCGGAAAAGCAAAGAGCGCCGTTGCCGAGCAACGGCGCTCTGCTCACCTGGGCCGGCGCTGGGTCCCGACGCGGTGACTTAGCAGCGATCGTGCCAGATGCGCCGCATCGCGTCATTGCCAGTGATCTCGGTCAGTTACGACCGAGGCTGCCACCGAAGGTCGGCGGGCCGCCGGGAGTGTTGCCGCGCGAGCCGGCACTGCGTGCCGGTCTGCCCCCGCGTTGCGCAGGGAATCCGTCAGCCGCGGGCGCGGGGATCCAGGGCGTCGCGCACGGCGTCGCCGACGAAATTCAAGCCGACCACGGTGACGAAGAGGGCGGCGCCGGGGCCGAAGACGATCCATGGCGCCTGCTGCAGATAGCCCCGGCCGGCGTTGATCATGCTGCCCCACGAAGCCTCGGGAGGCTGGACGCCGAGGCCCAGGAACGACAGCGAGGCCTCGGCGAGGATCGCGAAGGCCACGCTGAGCGAGGCCTGCACGACGATCGGCGTGATCGCGTTGGGGAGCACGTGGTGCCAGGCGATGCGCCAGCTCGGCGCCCCCAGCGCGCGGGCGGCGTCGACGTACTCGCGCGCCTTCACGGCCAGCACCTGGCCCCGCATCAGCCGCGCGAACGTCGGCGTGTAGACGACGCCGAGGGCGAGCAGGACGCCGCCGAGCCCGGCCCCGAGCACCGCGCCCAGGGCCAGCGCCAGCACGAGCGGCGGGAACGACAGCACGGCGTCCATCGCGCGCATCAGCAGCCCGTCGACGCGGCCGCCGCTGTAGCCGGCCACTCCGCCGAGCAGACTGCCGGCCAGCGTCGCGATGGCGACGGAGACCAGGCCCGCCACCAGCGACACGCGCGTGCCCCAGATCACGCGCGACAGCACGTCGCGACCGACGTTGTCGGTGCCGAGCAGGTGGGCGCGGCCCGGGCGCGCCAGCGCATTGCCGAGGTCCTGTCGCAGCGGGTCGTGGGGGGCGAGGATCGGGGCGGCCAGCGCCGCCACGATCGCCGCCACCAGCACCAGGGCCCCGAACGGCGCCAGCCGGGCGCCGGCGGCCCGGCGCAGCACCGCCCAGCGCCGGTCAGCGGTGGCGGAGGCGGGGATCGATGAGCCCATAGAGCAGGTCGACGAGCAGGTTGCTCACGATGAAGCCGACCGCGATCAGCAGCACCACGCCCTGCACGAGCGGGTAGTCGCGGGCGAAGACGGCGTCGACCACGAGCCGGCCGACGCCGGGCAGCGCGAAGACGTACTCGGTGATGACGGCGCCGCCGATCAGCGTGCCGAGCTGCAAGCCCAGCACGGTCACCACCGGAATGAGCGCGTTGCGGAGCACGTGGCCCCGCATCACGCGCCACTCCGAGAGCCCCTTGGCCCGGGCGGTGCGCACGTAGTCCTCGGTGAGCGCCTCCAGCATGCTCGAGCGCAGCGTGCGGGTGACGACGGCGGCCAGGGCCAGCCCGAGCGTGGCCGCCGGCAGCGCCAGCGAGCGGAGGCCGTCCACGAGCTCCTCGGCGGGGTCGACGTAGCCGGAGATCGGCAGCCAGCGCAGGGTGACGCCGAACAGGAAGATGAGCAGGAGGGCCAGCAGGAAGTTGGGCATGCAGATGCCGAACAGCGCGAACGTCGTGCCGAGCCGGTCGACCGAGGTGTTGCGGCGGACCGCGGAGGCGATGCCGACGGGGACGGCGATGAGCAGCGAGACGGCCATGGCGAGTCCGGCCAGCTGCAGGCTCGGCCGGATGCGCCGGCCCACGTTCTCCACGACCGGCTCGCCGTTGCGGATCGAGTGGCCGAGGTCGCCCCGCAGCAGCCGGCCCATCCACGCCAGGTACTGCACGGCCAGCGGCCGGTCCAGCCCGAGCTCGGCCCGGAGGCTCGCCTTGGCGGCGGGGTCGGCCGACTCCGCCATCATGGCGTCGATCGGATCGCCGGGGGTCAGGTGCAGCAGCGCGAAGACGCCGGCCGTGACCAGGAGCAGGACGGGGACGGTCGCGGCCAGGCGTCGCAGGACGAGGGGCAGCAAGCCTCAGCGCATCCACACGTCCTTGAACCGCATCATCCCGTCGGGGATCGCCTCGTAGCCCTGCACCTTCGGCGAGAAGGCCTTGGGCTCGACCGGATGGATGATGAAGACCATCGGCAGCTCGTCCTGCAGCATCCGCGTCAGCTCGCCGTAGAGCTTGCGGCGCTCGGCCTGGCTCGAGATCTCGCGCGTGCGGTCCAGCAGGGCGTCGATCTGTGGATTCGAGATGCCCGACCAGTTGAACGAGGTGCCGGGCGTCGTGCGCAGGAACTGGTAGGTGTTGCCGTCGGGGTCGGGGCGTCCGCTCCACTGGAAGCTGATCATCTCGAAGTTCTTGTTGTTGCCGTCGGCGATCAGCGTCGCCGAGTCGACCAGCTTCACCTTGGCCGTGATGCCGGCCTCGCGGAGCTGGGCCTGCATGACCTCGGCCTCCTGCACGTTGATCGGGATGTTGTTGGTCGTGAGCGTGAAGGTGAAGCCGTTGGGCTGCCCGCCCTCGGCCAGCTTGGCCTTGGCCTTGGCGAGGTCGCGCTTGATGGGCGCGATCGACTTGTCGTAGGCCCAGCTCGTGGGGGGGATGGGGCCGTTGGCGGCCACGCCCACGTTCAGCCACACGCCCTTGACGATCTGCTCGAGGTCGAGCGCGTAGGCGACGGCCTGGCGGAGCGCCTTGACGTTGAACGGAGGCTTGGTGGTGTTGAGCTGGTAGGCGAAGTCGGCCAGCGAGGGGACGTCGACCACCACCACGTTCTTGTCGGCCTTGACGGCGGCGACGTCGCGCGGCTGCACGTAGTCCATCACGTCGATCTCGCCCGACTGCAGGCTCTGCAGCTTGACCACGTCGTCGGGGATCGGCCGGTAGCGCACGCGGTCCAGGTAGGGGCCGCCCTGCTTGTTCCAGTAGCCGTCGTGGCGCTTGATGACCAGGTGCGAGTCCTTCACCCACTCCACGAACTCGAAGGGACCCGTGCCCGCCCCCTTGGCGTTGCGGCCCAGCTCGGCGCCGCGCTCCTGGATGACCTTGGGCGAGACCATCATGCCGGCCCGGTCGGTCAGCGTGGCCAGCAGGGCGGCGTCCGGCTTCTTGAGGTTGATCTTCAGGGTGGTGGCGTCGACGGCCTCCACGGTGTCGATGTTGGCGACCTCGCCCTTGCGGACCGACTTCGGCTCGGTCTTCATCCGCTCCAGGTTGAACTTCGCGGCCTCGGCATTGAAGTCGGTGCCGTCGTGGAACTTCACCCCGCGTCGCAGCTTGAAGACGAGGGTCTTGGGATCGGGCTGGGTCCACGACTCGGCCAGGCCCGGCTTGATCCCGAGCTTCGTGTCGAGCGTCACCAGCGGCTCGTAGATGTTGTGGTAGACCTGCCGGTCGATCTTGCTGCCCGACAGGTGCGGGTCCATGGTCTGGGCCTCGATGTAGAAGCCCACCCGCAGGGTCCCGCCCTTCTTCGGCGGATCGGCGGCACCGGCGGCGCCCGGTCTCAGGCTGAGCATCGGAACGCTGGCGGCGATCGCGGACGTTCTCAGGAACTCCCGGCGGGACACTGGCATCGGTGCGCCTCCTCTGTGATTGACCGCCGATACTGCACTCGCGACCGCAGACGCGTCAAGACGCCGGCCTCGCCCCGGCCGTGGGCGAATTACGACCGCACGCAAACAATTCACCCGGTCTGACCCTGATCACCGCCAACCGGCCCGGCTGGGAAGCCCTTATTTCTCAGTGGCTTGGCCCGCGACGCGCTCTGGCATCCCCGTTGCCGTAGCCATGCGCCATGAATACTGCGATCCCTGACGCCGAGATCGAGAAGCCCAGCGAGGAGAGCATCACCGTGCGGCTTGGCGAGCTCTTGATGGCCGAGGGTCTGGTGACCGCCGCCCAGCTGGAGGAAGCCTTGCGGGTGCAACGGAAACCCGACAGCTACGCGCCGCTGGGACACATCCTCATCGCGCAGAAGATCGTCACGCGGGATCAGCTCCTGTCGGTGCTCGAGCGTCACCGGCGCAGCAGCAAGCTGGGCGACATCCTCCTGAAGACGGGTGAGATCAATCCGATCCAGCTCGAGACCGCGCTGGCCGAGCAGCGGCGCACCGGCCAGGCGCTCGGCGAGGTCCTGCTCCGACTGGGCTATACCTCGGAGGAGCGCCTGCGCATGGCGCTGTGCCGCCAGCTGCACATCCAGTTCTTCAGCCTCGACGCGATGATCCTCGACCCGGCCCTGCGCAATCTGGTCAACGAGAAGTTCGCGGTGAAGCACCGGGCGGTCCCGGTGGCGCGCGTGGGCAACCTCATGGTCCTGGCGATGGACGATCCGACCCAGACGAGGGTCATCGACGATCTCCAGCGCAGCACCGGGCTCAAGATCGAGGTCATCACCTCCACGTCGGTCCACATCACCCGCGCGCTGGAGCGCCTGTATCGGGTGGAGGTGAATCCGAACCTCCAGACCGGTGCCCAGCTGGACGTCATCGGGGTGGACGCCGACGAGGACCGCTATGCGACGCCGTCGATGCGCCAGATGGATACCGCCGACGAGATCGTCCGCAAGCTGCTGCGGGTGGCCATCGATCGGGGCGCCTCCGACATCCACATGGAGACGATCGGAACCCGTCTGCAGGTGCGCTTCCGTATCGACGGCATGCTGCAGCACTTCAATCTCGGCAACCTCGGCGACGACCTCGGCGCCCAGCGGACCGAAGTGCTGTCGCGCATCAAGATCCTGGCGACGCTGGACATCTCCGAGCGCCGGCGGCCACAGGACGGCAGCTTCCGGGCCAAGGTGGAGACCGACGGCCGGGTGGTCCCCATGGACTTCCGGGTCTCGGTCATCCCCAGCTACTACGGCGAGAACGCGGTGATTCGGATCCTGGACCCCCGCGGTGCCCCCGATTCGGTGGCCTCCCTCAAGCTGGCCGCGCCGGTCAGCGAGCGGCTGCACCAGCTGATCCAGTCCTCGGCCGGCACCATCCTCGTCACCGGACCGACCGGCTCCGGCAAGAGCACCAGCCTGTTCGCCATCATGAAGTCGGTGTACCGGCCCGAGATCAAGATCGTCACCGCCGAAGACCCGATCGAGTACGTGTGCCCCTCCTTCTGCCAGCACGAGGTCGACGAGCGGGTCGGCAACACCTTCGCGCAGTACGTGCGCTCGTTCATGCGGCACGACCCGGAAGTGATCATGATCGGTGAGATCCGCGACTCGCAGACGGCGGAGCTGGCCTTCCGGGCGGCCCAGACCGGGCACCTCGTCCTGAGTACGCTGCACACCAACGATGCGCTCGGCGCCGTCACCCGCCTGAAGGATCTCGGGGTGGACAATACGGTCTGCACCTCCTCGCTGCTGGCCGTGCTCGCGCAGCGCCTCGTCCGCCAGATCTGCTGGAACTGCAAGCAGGAGTACACGCCGGAGCCGGGCGTGCTGGAGCGGGCCTTCGACGTGGTGCCGAGCGACATCGTCTGGTACCGCGGGGCCGGCTGCGCCACCTGCCATCAGACCGGTTACAAGCGCCGGGTCGCCATCACGGAACTGTGGACGCCGGGTCTCGACGATGTCCTCCTGATCAACCAGGATGCGCCGTTCGAGGCGATCGCTCAGTCGGCGCGAAAGAACACCTACTCGATGGCAGCCGACGCCCTCGTCAAGCTGCGCGAGGGGCGCACGACCCTCGATGAGGTGCTCCGCGTGATGCCCCCGTCGGCCATCCGCGAACTCCGATCGACGATGATCTGATCCGACGGGTTGCCCTGAGCCGCGGACGAGGGTACGCTCCCGGGCGATGAAGCTCGGGATTTGCCTGCCCCACTACGGCCGTCCGATCGAAGTACCGCGGCTC
Organism: uncultured Candidatus Rokubacteria bacterium; assembly: GCA_963734175.1. Classification (GTDB taxonomy): domain Bacteria; phylum Methylomirabilota; class Methylomirabilia; order Rokubacteriales; family CSP1-6; genus AR5. Next base: position 78,943 of record CAVTGC010000006.1, on the reverse strand, counting down.
CTGGAGGTGGCGCGCCACGCGGAGGCCCTCGGGCTGGACTCCGTGTGGGTCACCGATCACGTCATCGTTCCGCGCCAGACCCAGATCATCTATCGTGAGGAAATGCTCGACCCCCTCGCGGTGCTGCCGTGGCTGGCCGGCGTGACCAGCCGGATCGGCCTCGGCACCAGCGTGGTGATCCTGCCCTACCGCTCGCCGATCCCGGTCGCCAAGCTGCTGGCCAGCGTGGACGTCCTCTCGGGCGGGCGCCTGATGGTGGGCGCCGCCATCGGCTGGATGGAGGGCGAGTTCGAGGCCCTGGGGGTGCCGTTCAAGGAGCGGGTGAGCCGGAGCGAGGAGGCGCTGGCCCTGTTCCGGACCCTGTGGACCCAGCCCCACCCGGAGATCGAGACCAAGCACCATCGCCTGCACGACGTGGCGTTCTCGCCGCTGCCGCTGCAGAAGCCGCACCCCCCGCTCTACGTGGGCGGCAACAGCGAGGGGGCGCTGCGGCGCGTGGCCCGCTTCGGCGACGGCTGGCACTCGACCAGCACCAGCGTCGACGGGTTCCGGCAGAGCGTGGAGACGGTGCGCCGCTTCTGGTCGGAGGCGGGTCGGCCGGGAGCGCCGGCGCTGTCGTTGCGGATCCCCATCGTGATCGACGGCGTGCATCGCCCCGCCGTCGACATGGCGCTGATCCACGGCCGCGGCCGCCACGTCCTCGGCGGTCCGGTGACGAAGATCGTCGAGGAGCTGCGCGGCTTCCAGGCCCACGGCTGTGAGCACGTCGCGCTGGAGGTCTCGTACTCGACCTACCCGGCCATCGCCCGGACCATCGAGATCATCGCCGAGCAGCTGCGGCCGGCCGTGGCGGACTGAGCCGATGAGCGACCTGCGCGGCTGATGCGCTACCGGTGGCCGAAGAGCAAGCGATCCGCGGTCGTCCTCTCGTTCGACTTCGACGCCGAGTCCGGATTCCTCTTCCGCGAGCCCGAGAAGGCCAAGCGGAGCCTGGCCGACCTCGAGGAGCGGCGGTTCGGGCCGCGGGTGGGCGTCGACCGCATCCTGCGCCTGCTGGACCGGCTCAAGCTCCGGGCGACCTTCTTCATCCCGGGCTGGACGGTGGTCAACCACCTGGCCCCGAGCCAGCGCATCCGTGACGCCGGCCATGAGATCGGCGCCCACGGCAACATGCACGAGGCGGTGTCGTTCCTCGACGAGGCCCAGGAGAAGAAGATCCTGCTCGAGCAGCTCGCTATTCTGAAAGACCAGCTGGGCGTGCGGCCGACCGGCTACCGCTCGCCCTCGTGGGACGTCAACACGTGGACGCCGGCCCTGCTGAAGACGCACGGCTTCCGCTACGACAGCTCCCTGATGGGCAACGACGTGCCGTACCGGCTCGACACGCCGGGGGGGCCGCTGACCGAGATCCCCGTGCAGTGGATCATGGACGACGCGCCGCTGTTCCGGCACGTGTACGGCGCCAGCAACGCCATCGCCGATCCCGGCCGGGTGCTGCAGATGTGGAGCAAGGAGTTCGCGGCCATGCACCGCGAGAACGGCTGCTTCGTGCTGACCTGCCACCCCTTCATCAGCGGGCGAGCCTCGCGGGTGCAGGTCATCGAGGATCTCGTCCGCTTCATGCGGCGGCAGTCGGGCGTGTGGTTCACGACCTGCGAGGAGGTCGCGCAGTGGCACGACAAGCAGCCGTGAGCTTCGATTTCTCGGGCCACGTCGTCCTGGTGACCGGCGCCGGGGCCGGCATCGGGCAGGCCATCGCCCGGGCCTTCCACGCGGCCGGCGCCCGGGTCGCCCTCGGCGATCTGCGGGAGGCGCCGCTGACGCGCACCGCGACCGCGCTGGGGACCGGGGTGTTCGCGCAGACCGTCGACGTCCGCGATGCCGCCTCGGTCGCCGCCTTCGCGGCCGGGGCCGAGAAGGCGCTGGGTCCGATCACCGTGGCCGTGGCCAACGCCGGCATCTATCCGAACTCCCCCGTCCTCGACATGACGGTCGAGGAATGGGACCGCGTGATGGAGACCAACGTCCGCGGCGTGTTCCTGACCTGCCAGGCGGTGGCGCGCCGGATGACGGCGGCGAAGACGCCCGGCAAGATCATCACGATCTCCTCCGGCGCCTACAACAGCGGCCGGGTGGGCGCCTCGCACTACTGCGCCTCCAAGGCCGCCGTCGTCATGTTCACCAAGGTGCTGGCGCTGGAGCTGGCCGGCCAGCACGTCAACGTCAACTGCATCGCGCCCGGCCTCATCACCGTGAACAGCGAGGCCTCGCCGGTGAGCCCCGAGTACGTGGCCGCGCTGACCAAGCAGATCCCGTGGGGTCGGGCGGGCGAGCCGATCGATATCGCCCACGCCGCCCTGTTCCTGGCGTCACCGTACGCCGACTACATGACCGGTGAGGTGCTGGCCGTCAATGGCGGCACCTCGGCCGGCCGCGCTTTCTTGCCCCTGAGCTCACCACGACCGTGAACATGGAGACCTTGCAGATGGCGAAACCGAGGAAGTCGGTCAGCATCAAGGATCTGCCCCCGCCGAAGGGGTTCATCATCATCGGCGGCGCCGGCAAGCGGAAGGACGACAAGGAGGAGAACCGGGAGGCGCAGCCCAAGACCGCGCCCCTGTCGAAATGACGATCAAGGGCAAGGCCTACCTCGCGGGCGTCTTCGAGCACCCCACCCGCAAGGCCGACACCCAGTCGCTGGCCCAGCTCCACGCGGAGTCGGCCAAGGGCGCGCTGGAGGACGCCGGCCTCAGCCGCGCCGACGTCGACGGCTACTTCTGTGCCGGCGACGCCCCCGGGCTGGGCGGCCTGTCGATGGCCGACTACATGGGATTGAAGCTCCGGCACATCGACACCACCGAGACCGGCGGATCGTCGTACGTCATCCACGTCGCCCACGCGGCCGAGGCCATCGCGCTCGGCAAGTGCAACGTGGCGCTGATCACCCTGGCCGGCCGCCCCCGAGCCGAGGGCATGGCCACCGGCACCGCGCCCCGCAACTACGGCGCCGCGGCCCCCGACGTGGCCTTCGAGTACCCGTTCGGCCCCACCGTCGTGAACCAGTACGCGATGGCGGCCATGCGTCACATGCACCAGTACGGTACCACCAGCGCCCAGCTGGCCTGGATCAAGGTGGCGGCCTCGCAGCACGCCCAGCACAACCCCCACGCGCTGCTGCGCGACGTGGTCACGGTGCAGGAGGTGATCGACTCGCCGATCATCGCCGACCCGCTGCACCGCCTGGACTGCTGCGTCATCACCGACGGCGGCGGCGCCATCGTGGTGACGAAGCCGGAGATCGCCCGCAGCCTCAAGCGCCCGCGGGTGCCGCTGCTCGGCGCCGGCGAGGCGGTGAAGCACCAGCTGGGCGGCAAGATCGACCTGACCTACACCGGCGCCATCTGGTCGGGGCCGGCCGCCTTCGCCGAGGCCGGCGTGAAGCCCGCCGACGTGAAGTACGTGTCGATCTACGACAGCTTCACGATCACCGTGCTCATCACGCTCGAGGACCTCGGCTTCGCCCCCAAGGGGCAGGGCGGCAAGCTGGTGGCCGACGGCAACCTCATCAGCGGGGTCGGCAAGCTGCCGTTCAACACCGACGGCGGCGGCCTCTGCAACAACCACCCGGCCAACCGGGGCGGCCTCACCAAGGTGGTGGAGGCGGTGCGACAGCTCCGCGGGGAGGCGCATCCCAAGGTGCAGGTGAAGAACTGCGACCTCGCGCTGGCCCACGGTACCGGGGGCTCGCTGGCCACCCGCCACGGCAGCGCCACGCTCATCATGGGGAGGGAGTGACATGCCCGCCGCCAAGGCGCGTCCGATCCCGTCGCCGCCGACCAACCCCGAGACGCAGGCGTGCTGGGACGCGGCCAGTCAGGGCAAGCTCCTGCTGAAGCGCTGCGCCGCCTGCGGCGAGAGCCACTGGTACCCGCGCGCCCTGTGCCCGTTCTGCGGCAGCGATCGCACCGAGTGGCAGGAGGCGTCGGGACGGGGGACGGTCTACTCCTACAGCGTCTTCCGGCGGGCCCCCGTGCCCTACGCGATCGCCTACGTGACGCTGGCCGAGGGACCGACGATGATGACCAACATCGTCGACTGCGACCTCGACGCGATCCGCATCGGGCAGGCGGTGCGTGTCAGCTTCAAGGCAACCGAGGACGGCGGGCCGCCGGTGCCGATGTTCTCGCCGGCGTAGCACCCGCCGTCGCCATGTCGGCGCCTGCGCGGACCTATCACCTCCTGGGCGTTCCGCTCCGCACCGGCTCCCTGTACCCCGGTAGCGAGAACGACGCGCAGCCCTACCGCGACGCCCAGCTTCTCGCCCGTCTGCGCGCGGCCGGCGGCATCGCCGTCGACGACGGCGACGTCGCCATTCCGAGCTACCTGCCTCACCACGCCATCCCGCCGATCCGCAGCTGGCCGGGGCCCCGCATCGCCTGGGACCACGTCGGCGAGCGGCTGGCGCCGATCCTGGGTCAGCCCGGGCACGTGCCGCTGCTGGTCGGCTGCGACTGCAGCATCGTGGTGGGCACCGCCCAGGCGCTCCGGCGCGCGGTCGGGGACGACCTGCACGTCCTCTACGTCGACGGCGACTTCGACGACGCCGCTCCCGATCCCGCGCGCTGTCAGAGCGCGGCGGCGGTGGCCGTGTGGCTCCTGACCCGAGCCTCGCCGTTCTGGACGGGCCCCCCGCTGGCCTCCTCGCAGGTCACGGTGGTCGGATGGAGCAACGGACCTCAGTCGCCGGAGGCGGGCGTGCGCTCGGTGTCCCTGGCCGAGGTGCGCCGCGTGGGGCCGGCCGCGGCGGCGCGCCAGGCGCTCGACGGTGTCGCCGCCTCGGCGTCCGTGCTGGTGCACCTGGACATCGACGTGTTCCAGCGGCGCGCCGTCCCCGCCGCCTATTTCCCCCACACCGAGGGGCTGAGCCTGGCCGAGGGCGGCGAGCTGCTGGGAGCGCTCCTGCGCGATCCGCGGATCCGGATCATCGAGGTGGCCGAGTACGCGTCGCTGCGCGACGACGATCAACGCTCCGTCGGCGCCCTGGTCGATCTCCTGGTGGGCGCCCTGACGACGGCTAGGGGGTCTCGCTCGGCGCCTCCCGGGCGATGAGGACGAAGGACTCGACGCTGAGGCGGAAGGCCTCGCCGGTCGGACGCCGGACCGAGAAGTACGCCCGGCCCCGGGCGGGCACGTTGACGTAGATCCAGGCGAGCTCCTTGTGGACCACCTGCTTGGAGGCGTCGAGGACCTCGACCCGGAGTCGCACGCTGCCGATCCGGTAGCTGGAGTCGTTGTAGACGTGGCCCACGATGCGCGGCCGCGTCCACGCCTCTTCCGGCGTCTCCCACTCCACGCGCATCTGCTTCACGACCTCGTCCTCGACCCGCTGCGCGGTCGCGGTGCCGGCCAGCGTCAGGACGATCAGGACGGTGAGGGTCAACAGGACGGCCGGGCGAGCTCGCGAGGACATGGTCTTGGGCACACCCAGAAGTATCACGAAAGGGCGCTCCGGTTCGCGCTCGCGCGCTACGTGGTGCCGCGCAGGCGGGGGTCGAGGGCGTCGCGCAGGCCGTCGCCGACGAGGTTGAAGGCCAGCACGGCGACCATGATGGCCAGGCCGGGGACGGTGGCCACGTGGGGCGCCACCAGCAGCACGTCGCGCCCGGTCGACACCATGAGCCCCCACGACGCGACGGGCGGCTGCACGCCGAGGCCGAGGAACGACAGGGCGGCCTCGAGCAGGATCGCGTTGGCCATGAAGAGCGTGGCGTAGACGATCAGGCCGGGGACGATGTTGGGCAGGATGTGACGGCGCAGCAGCGCCGGCACGGGGGCGCCGAGCGCGCGGGCGGCCCCGACGTACTCCGTCTCGCGCAACGCCAGCACCGAGCCCCGCACGATGCGCGTCACCGCCGGCACCCCCCAGATCCCCACCGCGATCGTCGTGTTGAGCGCGCCGGGGCCGAGCGCGGCCACGATGGCCAGGGCCAGCAGCAGATAGGGAAAGGCCAGGAGGATCTCGAGGCCGCGCATCATCACGGCGTCGAGCCAGCCGCCGGCGAACCCGGCCACCGTGCCCAGCAGCAGACCGCCGAGCACCGCGATCGCCGCCGACAGCAGTCCGACCAGCAGCGCCACCCGCGAGCCGTAGATGACGCGCGAGAGGATGTCGCGCCCGAACTCATCGGCACCGAGCAGGAACTTGCCTCCCGGCCGGGCGCGCTTCTCGATGAGGCTCTGGCGGGCGGGGTCGTAGGGGGCGACCCACGGCGCCAGCACCGCGCTCAGCCCCAGCACGGCCACGAGGGCCAGGCCGACCAGGGCCAGGCGGTTGCGGCGAAAGCGCGCCCAGGCGTTCACGGCTGCTCAGCCCTGGCGTCCGACGCGCGGATCGAGCAGGCCGTAGGAGAGGTCGACCAGCAGGTTGACGACGACGAAGGCGAGCGCGAAGACGAGCACGGCGCCCTGCAGCAGCACGTAGTCGCGGGCGAAGATCGCCTTCACCATCAGCCGGCCGAGGCCGGGCCACGCGAAGACCGTCTCGGTCAGCACGGCGCCGCCCATGAGCTGGCCCGACTGCAGACCGAGCAGCGTGAGGATGGGGATGAAGGCGTTGCGCAGCGTGTGGCGCCCCAGCACCCACAGCTCGCCCAGCCCCTTGGCCCGGGCGGTGCGCACGTAGTCCTCGCGCAGCACGTCGAGCACGGCCGAGCGGGTCATGCGCGAGACCATCGCCACCGACGGCAGCGCCAGCGTGACCGCCGGCAGGATGAGATGGGCGAGCGAGCCGGCCCCGCCGACGGGCAGCCAGTTGAGCCACAGCGAGAAGATGACGATCAGGACCAGGCCCGTCCAGAAGATCGGCATCGAGAGGCCGAACAGCGAGCCGAGCCGGGCCAGCGCGTCGAAGAACGAGTTGGGCCACACGGCCGAGGCCACCCCGGCCGCGATGCCGGCCACGGTGGCGATGAGCAGCGCGGCCACCGTGAGCTGGAGCGTGGCCGGCCAGGCGTCGGCCAGCTCGGCGGCCACCGGCCGGTTCTGCTGGATCGAGCGCCCGAGATCGCCGCGGGCCACGCGGCCGACGTAGTCGAGGTAGCGGACGGCGAACGGCTTGTCGAGGCCGAGGTGGTCGCGCAGCTTGGCCACGGCATCCTTGGTGGCGTGCTCGCCGAGCATCAGGGTGACGGCGTCGCCCGGCAGCAGGTCGACCGTGAGCATGACGACGAACACCACGCCGAGCAGGACCGGCACGGCGAGGAGGAGCCGGCGGACGACGAAGGTCAGCATCCGCCGCCTCCCCCGATGCTCGCGACTACTTGTCGACCCAGGTCTTCGAGAGGCCCAGGTTGTACTCGACCGGGTGGATCTGGAAGCCCTTCACGCCGGCGCGGGTGGCGATGATCTCCTTGGTCGTGTAGACCGGGATCCACACCATTTCCTTGGCCACGATGTCCTGCACCTCGCCGTAGAGCTTCTCGCGCTCGGTCTGGTTGAGGCTGCGGCGCGCCTGCTCGACCAGGGTGTCGACGCGCGCGTTGGCGTAGCGCGAGGTGTTCCAGCCGGTCGGCGGCGCCTGCTTGCTGTGGAAGAGCGGGTAGAGCGAGTAGTCGGCGTCGGCGTTCGAGGTGACCCAGCCCAGGGTGAACATGTGGTGGTTGAGCGGGTTGCCGCGCACCTGCTGGAAGACCGCGGCCCACTCCAGCACCTGCACCTTGGCCTCGACCCCGACCTCCTTGAACATGGCCTGGATGGCCTCGGTGATCTCGCCGTCCTTGGGATAGCGGCCGCGCGCGGCCAGCCACGACAGCGACAGCCGCTGCCCGCCCTTGGCCATGATGCCGTCCGCGCCCGGCGCCCAGCCGGCCTGGGTCAGCAGGGCCTTGGCCTTGGCGCGATCGAAGGGATAGAGCTTGTCGAGCTGCATGTCCTTGTAGCCGAACACGCCGGGCGCCAGCACGCCGAGGGCGGGGCCGGCCGAGCCCTCCATGATGTTGTCGAGGATCGCCTTGCGATCGACGGCGTGGAGCAGCGCCTGCCGCACGCGCACGTCGTCCAGCGGCGGCAGGCCGGCGTGGAGGCCGGCGAAGACGACGCGGATGCCGGTCGTCTCGTGCACGGTGAACTTCGGATCCTTGCGCAGGGCCGGGAGCTGGGCCGGCGACGGGAACAGCACCATGTCGGCGTCACCGGTCTGCAGCGCGATCATCCGGGCGCCCTCCTCGGGCACGACCTTGAAGACGACCCGGTCGACCAGGGCCTTGTCGCCCCAGTAGTCGTTGTTGCGCTCGATGATCACGTGCGTGTTGGTCTTCCACTCCACGAACTTGAACGGCCCGGTGCCGACCGGGGCCCGGCTGAAGTCCGGCCCCAGCTTCTGCACCGCCGCCGGCGACACGATGCCCATGCAGTACATGGCCAGCGTGCGGAGGATGGGGCCGTACGGCTCCTTGGTGACGATGTCGACGGTGAGGGGATCGACCACCTCGGCGTGGCTGAGCGAGCCGGCCAGGCTGGCCCAGCGCGCCGGCGGCGTGCCCTTGAGCGCGCGATCGTAGGTGAACTTGACCGCCTCGGCGTTGAACGGCGTGCCGTCGTGGAACTTCACGTTCGGGCGCAGCTTGAAGCGCACCTTGGTGGGCGACATGATCTCGTAGGACGTCGCCAGCGAGGGCTTCACCTGCATCTTCTCGTCGAGAGTCAGCAGCCCCTCGAGCATGTTGAAGTAGACCCAGGCGCCGGGCGCCGTCGTCTCGAGGTTCGGATCGAGCGAGACAGGATCGGTCGGGCGGACGATCGTCAGGGTGCCGCCGCGCTTCTGGGCGTCCGCTGCGGGGACGAGCGCGACGACGAGGCCCAGGACGATCAGGCCGAGCAGGAGACGTGAGGCGAGAGCGCGCATACCGTGGTTCCTTTCCATGGACTCGTGTGAAAGGCGCATTCGCTCGCCTCAGCCGTTGAGGGAGAGCAGCTCGGCGACCGCCGACGCGGCCGAATCGAGCGCGTGCACCGCGCGGTTGCGCTCGCGCACGAGCGCGGCCCGCGCGAACTTGAAGGCGTCGGAGTCGGGATCGAGGGTGGCCAGCTGTCGCGCCCGCTGCAGGCCGGCCAGCGGGGCAATGGGCAGCGCCAGGTCGTGGGTGAAGCGATCGCCGCTGGTGTAGGCCAGGGGCACGAGCACGCGCGAGAGTCGCATGAGGCCGCGGTTGACCGCGTCCCGGTGCGGCTCGGGTACCTTGTCGAGCGCCCCGGCCAGGCGCCCCAGCTCCGCGGCCAGCCCCCGCGCCGCCTCGAGCGCCGGCGTCAGGTCGAAGCGGGCGCCCGCCGCCGCCTGCAGCGCCTCCAGCTCGGCCACCACGCTGTGAGCGGCGCGGGCATGGTCGAGCGGCAGCACCGGGGCGTTGAGCCAGCGCAGGACGGAGGCGAGATAGACCTTCGTGTCCAGCACGAGCACGTCGGCGTCGATCTTGTCGACCGTGTCGTCCTTGGTGTGCCACCACCACGGGAAGCCGGCGCTGCCGACCAGCCGCTCCATCGCCCGCGACAGCTCGGTGTCCTGCTTGGGCAGCCCCGAGAGCGACATGAACGCCGAGGGCACGCCGGCCCCCCAGAACGACTGGTCACCGGCCCGCGAGAAGCGCCGGCCGCGGGCGCGCTGGCCGGTGACGTCGGCCACGACGGTCTCGGCGAACGCCGCCGCGTCCTCGGTGGTGTGGAGCACCGAGTAGTCGCTGGCGCCCCGGGCGCCCGTCGAGTCGACGTTGAGGTGGACCACGCAGCGCTGGTGCAGCTCGCGCCAGGCGTGGTCGGCGTACCAGGCCGAGCCCGCGTAGCGGCCGTGCGAGTGCCCCGACCAGAACGCGAAGCGGATGCCGCGTCGCAGCGCCTCGCGCCGCCCCGCCAGCAGCCGGGCGACCTCCAGCATGGTCGCGTTGGCCGAGCCGTTGTCCATGGCCCCGAAGTGCCAGGAGTCGACGTGGCCGGAGAGCAGGAGGAAGCGGTCCTCGTGGCGCCCGGTCAGCTCGCCGACCAGGTGGGGGATGGGCACCCAGCCCGTGCGCACGCGCGTCGTCATGCGCAGCCGGAGGGGGCCCGCGGCCAGGCGGGCGCGCAGCCTCTCGCCGTCGGCGCCGAGGATCGACAGGCACGGCGTGGCCGGGATCCGCCACGCCGTCTCCGGGCCCGGCGTCCCCCAGACCGTCGTCACGATCATGTTGTGCAGATGGTCCATGAGGACGTGGACGTGCCCCAGCACGCCGGCCTGCTGAGCCGCCCAGGCCCGCCCCGGCGAGGCCAGCCCGCGGACCAGCGCGATCTTGCCCCTCGCGCGCTCCAGGTCCTCCGGACGGCCGTCGCCGACGTCGACGACCTCGGCCTCCAGCCCCTCGACCGAGGTCGAGAAGGAGTGCGTGAGCCCCGACATGACCGAGCCATCGGGCAGGGTCAGCCGCGCCTCCTGGGGCAGGCTGATGAACGCCTCGATCTCCCGTCGCTCGACCTCGACGCCGTAGGACTTCAGGGTGCGCTCGATGTAGTCGAACGCCTGGGCCTCGCCCGGGCTGCCGGACTCGCGCTCGAGCGCGCCGATCGTACGGACGTGCTCCATGAGGTGGGGGGCGGAGACGCCGCCGGCGAGCGTGGATTCGAGCGGATCACGGTACTCCCAGGGCGCCGTCACGGCATCACCTCGTCGCGAAGATGCCGCATGATGCGGCGAACCTCCGAGGGTGTCAACGCCCGGTCGGGACTGCCCATTCTCGACTCATTGGTGCCTATTCGCCGGGCAAACTGACCGGCGAATTCCATCCATTTAGCTCACAAGCCTACGGAAGTAAAGGCGAATGGCGTAACGGCACGGGGATTGCCCTAGGTGACATCATGAGCCACAGCATGCAAGACACTCCGTCGGTTGCGCGTGTGTACTGCCCCGGGTGTGAGCCCGAGGCGGATCCGACCGCAGAGATTCTGGACCTGCGCTGGTGCGAGCCACACTCGCCCCAGCGCGATGGCGCCGACGACACCGTCGTCACCGCGGCCGCGTACCTGTCGGGCTCGGCCGAGGCTGGCGGGGACGACAACCGGGCGTGGTGCGCGTTGTTCCACCGGCGCAACTGAGCCGGTGGACGACTCTGGCCCGGCCGGGCACACCCCGGCCGCCGCGGATTTTCTTCCCACACGCACCACTTGCACTTCCCGTTTCGTCCTTTCGTCCCACGCTGAGCGATTCCACTCCGCGGATTTACAGGGCTTGGTGAACTGGCGTCACTCTTGCTGTTTCCCCAACCATGGAGCGCCGACCCCGAGGACGCTACTCAAGCTTCCAGGACGGACGCCGGGAGGACACCACCATGAAGGCCGCGACGGTCACCCCCATCACTGACGCCCAGCATCGCGAGGGCACGGCAGCGTCCCGCGAGGAAGTGCTGGCGGCGGCCCTGCGGGAGGCGCGCGACGAGATCGTGGCGCTCCGGGAAGAGGTCGACAAGCTCTGCGCGCCCCCCTCGAGCTACGGCGTCTTCCTGTCGATCAACGAGGACGGCACGGTCAACGTCCTGTCCCAGGGTCGCAAGGTGAAGGTCAACATCCACCCGGCGGTCAAGCTCGACACGCTCAAGCCCGGCCAGGAGCTGGTCCTCAACGAGGGACTGAACGTCGTGGAGGCGGCCGGCTACGAGGTGCAGGGCGAGGTGGTCATTCTCAAGGAGCAGCTCGACGCCGAGCGGGCGGTGGTCACGCTGCGCGCCGACGAGGACAAGGTGGCCATCGTGGCCGACCCGCTCCGGGCGACGCGCCTGAAGATCGGCGATCACCTGCTGATGGACGCCAAGAGCGGCTACCTGCTCGAGAAGCTGCCCAAGAGCGAGGTCGAGGACCTGTCGCTCGAAGAGGTGCCCGACATCGGCTACGACGACATCGGCGGCCTCGGCAACCAGCTGGAGACCATCAAGGACGCGGTCGAGCTGCCGTACCTGTACGCCGACTACTACAAGGAGCACCAGCTCACGCCGCCCAAGGGCGTGCTGCTCTACGGCCCTCCCGGCTGCGGCAAGACCATGATCGCCAAGGCCGTGGCCAACAACCTGGCCGAGAAGATCTCCGAGAAGCGCGGCGAGAAGATCAAGGGCTTCTTCCTCAACGTCAAGGGCCCCGAGCTGCTGAACAAGTACGTCGGTGAGACCGAGCGGAAGATCCGGGAGATCTTCATCAAGGCCAAGGAAAAGGCCAACGAGGACGTGCCGGTCGTGGTGTTCTTCGACGAGATGGACGCGCTGTTCCGCACCCGCGGCACCGGCATCTCCTCCGACGTGGAGTCGACCATCGTGCCCCAGTTGCTGGCCGAGATCGACGGCGTCGAGGGGTTGAAGAACGTCATCGTGATCGGCGCCTCCAACCGGCAGGACCTGATCGATCCGGCCATCCTGCGGCCGGGCCGGCTGGACGTGAAGATCAAGGTGGAGCGTCCCGACCGGGCCGCCGCCGCGGACATCTTCCAGAAGTACCTGACGCCGGCCATTCCGCTGGCGGCCGGCGAGACGATCCCCGACATGATCGAGGCCACCGTCGAGGCGATGTACTCGCTCGGCGACGACAACCGCTTCCTCGAGGTCACCTACGCCAACGGCGAGAAGGAGGTCCTGTACTTCAAGGACTTCTCGTCGGGCGCCATGATCGAGTCGGTCGTGCGCCGGGCCAAGAAGCTGGCCCTCAAGCGGCTGATCGGCGGCGGCGCCAAGGGCGTGAGCGCCGAGGATCTCGTCGCCGGCGTGCGCGAGGAGTTCAAGGAGAACGAGGACCTGCCGAACACGAGCAACCCCGACGACTGGGCCAAGATCGCCGGTCGCAAGGGCGAGCGGATCGTGTACGTGAAGGTGCTGACGACCGAGGCCCGCAAGGACGAGAAGGCCAAGCCCGTTCAGACGATCGCCACCGGACAGTATCTGTAGGAGCTCGGAGGGGGGGCTTCGCCCCCCCTTCCGACGGTCGTCGCGCGGCTGACGCCGCACTCCTCCCTGCCTCCCCCCGAGATCGGATTGCGGCGGCGAAGCCGCCGCTCGGAGCGTCGTGCTACCGTTGGCAGCATGACGACGCGGTTCGGCATCGTCTTTCTTCCCGAATCACTGACTGGGTTCGGTGAGCTCTGTCGCGAGGCCGAGACCTCCGGCTTCGAGTGGGTGGGCGTGGCGGATTCGCAGTCCGTGTTTCACGAACTGTATGTCGCCCTCACACTCGCCGCGCTCAACACCACGCGGGTGCGGCTGGGGCCACTGGTCACCAATCCACTGACGCGTCACCTGGTCGTCACCGCCAGCGCCATGGCGAGTCTGGACGAGCTGGCGAAAGGGCGCATGGTGCTGGGGCTCGGCTCGGGGGATAGCGCGATCTACACGCTGGGCGCGCCGCCGGCCACGGTGGCGGGGCTCGAGAGCTCGATCGACACGCTCGGCCGACTCACCGCGGGCGAGGTCGTCAAGCGGGAGCAGCGCACGTGGCGGGTACACCGCTCGGCGCGTCGCATCCCGATCTACCTGGCCGCCGAGGGTCCTCGAACGCTGGAGCTGGCCGGGCGCGTGGCGGACGGCGTGATCGTCGGGCTGGGGCTCACGCCCGAGGTGATCGAGCTGTCGCTGGCGGCGATCGAGAGGGGGGCTCGCGCCGTGGGGCGACGGCTGGCCGATCTCGACGTCTGGTGGTTCGCCAAGACCAACGTCGCCGACACGCGGGAGGCCGCCGTGCGGCCCATCACGATGGCGCTGGCGGCGAGCGCCAACCACGCCTTCCGCTTCACGCTCGAGGGCAAGGGGGTGCCGGCCGCGCTGCACGAGCCGATCCGCGGCCTGCAGCGCGAGTACGACTCCCACCATCACGAGATTGCCGGGGCCGGGAACGCCGCGCTGACCGACCGCTGGGGCCTCACCGACTTCCTGGTGGACCGCTTCGCCATCGCCGGGACCCCGGCCGAGTGCGTGGTCCAGATCCGACGCGCGATGGCCGCCGGGGCCCAGCAGTTCATCACCACCAGCTTCGTGCCCGACCCGCGCGCGTTCATGCGCCGCTGGGCGGGGGAGGTCGCGGGCGCCCTGGGTTAGCGCGATACTGGCGGTCGTCCGCAAGGAGGAGAACGCACGCATGAAGACGGCCAGGGCGCTCGGGGTGGTCGTTGGGCTCGGCGCCGCCATCCTCCTGCTGGCCACGCAGACCCGGCCCGGCGCTCAGCCGGCCGACCCCGCCCTGCGCATCGGCCCCACCGAGCTCGGCGGTACCGTCACCAGCGCCGGCGGCCCCGAGGCGGGCGTGTGGGTGATCGCGGAGACGACCGACCTGCCGACGCGGTTCGTCAAGATCGTGGTGACCGACGAGCGTGGCCGGTACGTCATGCCGGACCTGCCTCGCGCCAGCTACGAGGTGTGGGTGCGCGGCTATGGGCTCATCGACTCGACGAAGATCCAGACCGCGCCCGGCAAGGTGCTGAACCTCCGGGCGGTCATGGCGCCCAGCACCGCGTCGGCGGCCGAGTACTACCCGGCGATCTACTGGTACGCGATGCTGCGGGTGCCGGGCAAGGACGAGTTCCCCGGCACCGGCCCCGACGGCAACGGGATTCCCCCGGCCGTGAAGAGCCAGGCCCAGTGGCTGGACGTCGTGAAGACCAACGGCTGCTTCACCTGCCATCAGCTGGGCAACAAGGCCACGCGCACGATCCCGCCCGAGCTCGGCGACTTCGCGACGTCCGAGGACGCCTGGCAGCGGCGCATCCAGTCGGGCCAGGCCATGATCCAGATGACGAACAACCTCGGCCGGCTCGGCCCCCGCGGGTTGAAGGTCTTCGCCGAGTGGACCGACCGCATCGCCGGCGGCTCGCTGCCACCGGCGCACCCGGCGCGGCCGCAAGGCGTCGAGCGCAACCTGGTGCTCACGCTGTGGGACTGGGCGGGGCCGAAGGAGTACCTGCACGACGAGGTCTCGACCGACAAGCGCCATCCGCGCGTCAACGCCAACGGCCTCATCTACGGCGCCCCCGAGGAGAGCACCGACCTCTTCCCGGTGCTGGACCCGGTCAACCACAAGGCCTCGCAGGTGAGGATGCTCGTGCGGGACCCGGCCACGCCGTCCTCGAAGCAGAACCCCATGCTGCCCTCGCCCTTCTGGGGCTCCGAGCCGATCTGGGACAGCCAGGCCAGCATGCACAACCCGATGTTCGACGAGAAGGGACGCGTGTGGTTCACCTCGCGCGTGCGCCCGCCGGCGAACCCGGATTTCTGCAAGGCCGGCTCCGAGCATCCCTCGGCGAAGCTGACGCCGCTCGAGTCCGCCAACCGGCACCTCTCGATGTACGACCCGAAGACCGGCAAGATCACCCTGATCAGCACGTGCTTCCCGACCCACCACCTGGTCTTCGCCGAGGACATCAGCAACACGTTGTGGACCAGCGCGGGCGGGCCGCAGAGCGGCGTGGTGGGCTGGCTGAACCGGCGGATGTTCGAGGAGACCGGCGACGAGGCGAAGTCGCAGGGCTGGACGGCGACCGTGCTCGACACCAACGGCAACGGCCGCCGCGACGAGGGCGACACCGCGATCAAGGCCGCCTTCTACGGCATCGCCGTGAATCCGGCCGACAACACCGTGTGGGGCTCCGTGCTCGGCTTCCCCGGCTACGTCGCCCGGCTGAGCCCGGGCTCGAATCCGCCCGCCACCGCGCTGACCGAGGTCTTCGAGCCGCCGCTGCCGGGCTACGGACCGCGCGGCATGGACATCGATCGCAACGGGGTGGCGTGGACGCCGCTGTCGAGCGGCCATCTGGCCAGCTTCGATCGCCGCAAGTGCAAGGGCCCGCTCAACGGCCCCCAGGCGACCGGCGCGCACTGCCCGGAGGGCTGGACGCTCTATCCGTTCCCCGGCCCCCAGCTGCAGAACGTGACGGAGCCGGGCAGCGCCGAGTCCAGCTACTACGCGTGGGTCGATCAGTTCGACACCGCCGGGCTCGGCCGCAACGTGCCCATCGCCACCGGCAACGCCAACGAGGCGCTGCTGGCGCTGGTGAACGGCACCTTCGTGCAGCTGCGGGTGCCGTACCCGCAGGGCTTCTACACGAAGTGGATGGATGGCCGCATCGACGACCCGGCCACCGGCTGGAAGGGCAAGGGCCTGTGGGCCACCTTCAGCACCCGCACGCCCTTCCACCTGGAGGGCGGCAAGGGGACGACGAGCAAGGTGGTGAAGTTCCAGCTGCGGCCCGATCCGCTCGCGCGCTGAGGACACTTTGACTCCTGCCGGACGCGCGTTGTAGCCTGACCCCGCCCCGCGGGGCAGGGAGGGTTCGATGGCGCGAGATCGTGTGACTCGTCGCGTGTTCCTGAAGGCGGCCGGCGCCGCCGCCGTGCTCGGTGCGATGCCCGTGGCCGGCCGCGCGCAGGCCAAGGACGTCAAGCTCGGCTACATCCTGCCCGTGACCGGCCCCCTGGCCTTCGAGGCGCAGCTGTCGCTCAACGGCCTGCAGCTCGCGGTGGACGAGATCAACACCGCCGGCGGCGTGAAGGCCCTCGGCGGCGCCAAGCTCACGCTGCTGCCCGGCGACACCCAGCAGAAGGTCGAGCTGGGCAATTCCGAGGCGACGCGGCTGATCGACCAGGGCGTGTCGGTGCTGATCGGGCCGTTCTCGAGCCTGGTGGCTTTCTCGGTGCGGCAGGTGACCGAGAAGAACAAGACCCCGTTCATGCTGCTGGCCGCGGTGGCCGACAACCTCACCGAGGGCGGGCTGCGCTACGTCTTCCGCGTGCAGCCCAACGGCAAGGCGATGGCGACCCTCACCATGAACAACATGCTCGAGATGGCCAAGGCGTCCAACGTGGCCGTCAAGCGCGTGGCCATCATGCACGAGGACGGCAACTTCGGCACCACGATGGGCAACCACGTGGAGGGCTTCGCCGGCAAGCTGGGCTACGCGCTGGTCCAGCGCACCCCCTACAGCATCAAGTCGCCGGACTTCACCGCCGAGCTGTCGAAGGTGAAGGCCTCCAAGCCCGACCTGCTCGTGATCAGCGGCTACTACGGCGACTCCAAGATCATCGCGGAGACGGCGGCCAAGCTGCGCATCGGCGTGCACGCGCTGGTGGGGCTCGCCAACGCCGCCTACTCGAACCCCAAGTTCATCGCCGACAACCGCGAGCTGACCGACCAGCTCTTCGACGGCAACTACTGGCACAATCCGCAATCGCCCCGGGCCAAGGCCGTCTTCGCCGCCTACGAGAAGCGCTTCAGCGCCACGCTGACCTCGCACGGGGTGCAGGCCTACACCGTGATTCACGTGGTGAAGGACGCGCTGGAGCGGGCCGGCTCGGCCGACCGCGACAAGCTGCGCGACGCGCTGGCCAAGACGAACCTCGCCGACCACATCCTGCCGCAGGACGCGATCAAGTTCGACGACACCGGCGAGAACGTCAACGCCACCCCGGCCCTGCTCCAGGTCCAGAACGGCAAGCCGGTCGTCGTGGGTCCGGCCCGCTTCGCCGAGTCCAAGCCGGTGTTCCCCGTCCCCAAGTGGCACGGCTAGCCCGCTGACCTTCGACCTCCTTCTGCAGGCCGTCGTCAGCGGCCTCCTGCTCGGAGGGGTGTACGGCCTGGTCGCCTCCGGGCTGTCGCTCATCTTCGGCGTGCTGCGCATCATCAACTTCGCCCACGGCGCCGTGATGATGCTGGCCATGTACACGACCTACTGGCTCTTCACGCTGGGGCGGATCGATCCGTACCTGTCGATCCTCATCACCGGGCCGCTCTTCTTCGTCATCGGCATGGTCATCCAGCGCGTCGTCATCGAGCCCAACCGCTTCGCGGCCGAGCACAACCAGCTCCTGCTCACCCTCGGCCTGGCGCTCTTCCTCGAGAACCTGGCCCTCGTGCTGTGGCAGGGCGACTTCCGCACCGTGCGTCCGGCCTATGCCAACGCCTCGTTCGTGCTCGGCGAGGCGCTGGTGGAGGTGCCGCGGCTGGTCGCCTGCGGCGGCGCCGTCGTCATGGCGCTGGCGCTGTTCGCCTTCCTGCGCCTCACCGACGTCGGCAAAGCCATCCGGGCGCTGGCCGAGGAGCCGGAGGGCGCCATGCTGATGGGGATCGACGTGGGGCGCATCCGCGCGGTGGCCTTCGGCATCGGCGCCGGCTGCGTGGCGGTGGCCGGCGCGCTGGTGACGCCGTTCTTCTACGTGGCCCCCGATGTGGGGGAGTCGTTCAACATCATGGCCTTCGTGGTGGTGGTGCTGGGGGGCATGGGCAACTTCGTCGGGGCCCTGCTGGGCGGCTTCATCGTGGGGCTGGCCGAGTCGCTCGGGGCCACGCTGCTGCCCGGCTCGCTCAAGCAGCTCGTCGTCTTCGCGCTGTTCGTCCTCGTGCTGCTGTTCCGCCCGGCCGGGCTGTTCGGGGGTGGGCGTGGTCGCTGAGGTGCTGGGTGGCCTCGCGCTCGGCGTGCTGCTGGTGGCGCCGCCGTTCCTGCCGCCGTACTTCCTCGAGGTCCTGATCAGCATGCTGCTGTTCGCCTACCTGGGCTCGGCCTGGAACGTCCTCGGCGGCTACGCGGGGCAGTTCTCGTTCGGCCACGCCGCCTTCTTCGGCATCGGCGCCTACACCTCCACGCTGCTCTTCCTGCGCGTGGGCCTCACGCCGTGGCTCGGCATGCTGGCGGGCGGCTGCCTGGCGGCCCTGTTCGGACTCGCCGCCGGGTACCTGTCGTTCCGCTACGGGCTGCGCGGGCCCTACTTCTCGCTGGTGACGCTGGCCTTCGCCGAGATGCTGCGCGTGATCGCCGTGAACACGAAGGCGGTGGGCTCGTCGCTCGGCCTCGTCGTCCCCAACCGGGAGGCCTCGGCCCTCAACTTCGTGTTCGGCGGCAAGCTGCCGTACTACTACGTGATCCTGGCCATGGCGCTGGGCGCCGTGTGGATCACCCGCCGGCTCGAGCGGAGCAAGCTCGGCTACGCGCTGCTGGCCATCCGCGAGAACGAGGACGCCGCCGAGGCGGCCGGCGTCGACGCGCTCGGCATGAAGCTGCGGGCGATGGCGCTGTCGTCCTTCCTCACCGCGCTCGGCGGGACCTTCTACGCGCAGTACTTCGCCTACATCGACCCCAGCATCACCTTCGGCCCGTCGGTGTCGATCCAGGGACTGCTGCAGGCCATCGTCGGCGGTGCCGGAACCGTGCTCGGCCCGCTGCTGGGCTCGTTCGTCCTCACGCCGGTCTCGGAGCTGTCGCGCGCGGCCATCCGGGGGCGGGCCGGCGTGGACGTGATGCTCTACGGCCTCGTGCTGATCCTCGTCATCTCGTTCCTGCCCAACGGTCTCATGGGCTGGATCCGGCGGCGGCGCGCATGACGCTGCTGGAGGTGGACGGGGTGACCAAGCGGTTCGGCGGGCTCACGGCCGTGAGCCGGGTCAGCCTGACCGTCGGCGCCGGCGAGATCGTGGGGCTCATCGGGCCCAACGGCGCCGGCAAGACGACGCTCTTCCACCTGCTATCGGGCTTCCATGCGCCCACCGAGGGCGCCGTCCGCTTCAAAGGGGCGTCGATCGTGGGGGCCAAGCCCCACGTCGTGTGCCGGCTGGGCCTGGCCCGCACCTTCCAGATCGTGCAGCCGTTCGTGGGGCTGACCGCGCTGGAGAACGTGATGATCGGCGCCTTCAACCGCACCGACGACGTGGCGGCGGCCCGGGCCCGGGCGGGCGAGGTCCTGGACTTCGTGGGGCTGGGGGCCCGCCGTGACGTGCCGGCCCGCGAGCTCACGCTGCCGGACCGCAAGCGGCTGGAGGTCGCGCGTGGGCTGGCCACGCGGCCCGAGCTGCTGCTGCTCGACGAGGTGATGTCCGGCCTCAACCCGACCGAGATCGAGGCGATCATCGGCCTCATCCGGCGCATCCACGCCCAGGGGGTGAGCCTGCTCATCATCGAGCACGTGATGCGAGCGATCATGGCCCTGTCGCAGCGCATCGTGGTGCTCCACCACGGCGAGAAGATCGCCGAGGGCGCGCCCGCCGACGTCTCCCGGGACCGCCGCGTGGTCGAAGCCTACCTCGGAGAGGACGCGTGAGACATCCTGTGTCAACCATTGGGCGCTTACGCCGCGGTGAGGGCCAGCGCGGCTCGATGACGGGTGACGTCGTACAGAGCGTGATCCTGCCAGCAACGCCAGAGGATCCGCGCCCACGCGCGGGCGAGGATTCGGATGGCGTGCTGATGGCGACAGCCGCGTATGCGTGCACGCTGGTACACGCCGGCGGCCCAGGGCGAGGCATGGCGGGAGTTATCGGCAAACGTCGTGAGCGCGCGGCGCAGGTGCTTGTTACAGGCCCAGCGGAAGACGACGGCGCGGTGCTGGCCGGAGGCGTGGGTGACCGGCGCCAGGCCGCCTTCAGCGGCCAAGTGCTCGTCGCTGGGGAAGCGCGCGCGATCGTCGCCGAGCTCGGCCAGGATCTGCGCGGCATTGACGGCACCGCTGCGGGGCAGGCTCTGCACGAGGCGGCCGTCGGGATGCTGAGCCAGCGCCGCCGCGACGGCGGCGGACAGGTGCTGCACCTGGCCGACGAGCGGGGTCAGGACCGCGACCAGGGCTCGGACGAGGTCCCCGCTGGCCTCGGCCTCGGCCTCGCCGACTTGGCTGGCCGGGGCCGTGCGCAGGCGCGCGAGCAGGTCGCCCACGGGCCGGCGGCCGCAGTAGGCGTGTTGGCCGAGGAACTGGGCGAGCCGCTTTTCGCCCAACCGCGCGGCGCTGAGGGGCGTGGGGTAGCGGGCAAGGAAGGCGAGCGCGATCGGCGAGTCGACGTCGGCAAAGATGGCGGCGGCCCCGGGCCAGAAGCGCTCGAGCAGCGCGCGCAGCTGATTGGCGAGGGCAACCCGCTGGGTGACCAGATCGTCGCGCCCACGAACGAGCGCGCGCAGGGCGCGGGTATCGTCCGAGGGCGGGCGCAGCGCGGGGAAGCGATGGCCATCCGTGCGCAGCAGATCCGCCAGGATGAAGGCATCCGTGGGGTCAGTCTTGCCGCCGGCGGCGGAGTAGCGCGGCCGGGTCGCCTTGAGGGCGTTGGGGTGAATGGGCACGAGCTCAAACCCGGCGTCGACGAGCGTGTCGACGAGCAGGCCGGAGGGCCGCTCGAGGGCGACGCGGAGCCGGCCGCGGTCGCGGAAGCGGCGCAGCCGGCCGACGAGCTCGGTGAGGCCCGCGGCGGTGTGGGGTACGGAGCCCTGCCAGCGGACCCGGCCGGAGTGATCGAGGATGCAGAGGGCGTGAGCCCGACTCGCCCAGTCGATGCCGACGAAGAATCTCATTGCGTCGTCTCCAGGGACGGCGAGACACTGCGCGGTGAGAGGTCCGGCCGGTCGCTCACTGATTGGCGCTCTGGCCTGCCTGGGCACGTGGCGCATCATCCTGTGGCCGGTCTGGGCCTCTCGTATTATTCGGGGGAGCGGGTCTCACGCTGGCCGTCGCGCGGCGAGCGAACGTGGCTCTCCCCGAATTCCGATCATCTCGCCTCACTGTCCTCCCTTCCCCCGACCCGAGCCGTAGACTTTCCGTCTCGCGGAAGGGTAGACCAGTGAGCCTGCTGGAGCTGGCCGGGGTCGACGTCGCCTACGGCGATCTCCCGGCGCTGCGGGGCGTGGACCTGGCCGTCGAGGCCGGCGAGACGCTGTCGGTGGTGGGTGCCAACGGCGCCGGCAAGACGACGATGCTGCGGACGATCTCCGGCCTGCTGCGCCCGCGCCGAGGCGAGGTGCGGTTCGAGGGCGAGCGCATCGACCGCTTGCCGTGCCACGTGGTCGTCGCCCGCGGCGTCGTGCACGTGCCGGAGGGGCGCAAGGTGTTCCCGAGCCTGACGGTGCGCGAGAACCTCGAGCTCGGCTCCTACACGCGCGCGGCGAAGGCCCGGCGTGGCGACAGCCTGGAGCGCGTGTTCACGCTGTTCCCGCGCCTGCGGGAGCGGCCGGGCCAGGCCGCCGGAACGCTGTCGGGCGGCGAGCAACAGATGCTGGCGATCGGCCGCGCGCTCATGACCCTGCCCAAGCTCCTCATGCTGGACGAGCCGTCGCTGGGGCTGGCCCCGCTGATCGTGAAGGAGATCTTCCGGATCATCGGCGAGATCAACCGGGCAGGGGTCACGGTGCTGCTGGTCGAACAGAACACGCGGCAGGCGCTGGCCCTCTCCCGGCGCGGGTACGTGCTGGAGAATGGGCGGGTGGCGCTGGCCGGCACCGGCGAGGAGCTGCTCGGCAACGAGCACGTCCGCCGCGCCTACCTCGGCCTGTGAATTGAGGAGCCCGACGATGGCACCGAACGACTACGCGCACCAGTTCAATCCGCCGTTCCGGCTCGATCCCCGCACGGCCGCCCTGGTCGTCGTCGACATGCAGTACGCCAGCGGCTCGCGCGACCACGGCCTGGGCCGGGCCCTGAAGGCCCGCGGACAGGAGGCGCTCGGCGCCTATCGCTTCGACCGCATCGAGCGCACGGTGGTGCCGACCATCCAGCGGCTGCTCGAGTTCTTCCGCGTGCACCGGCGCCGCCTCGTGTACCTGACGGTGGGCTCCGAGCTGCCCGACTACTCCGATCTGCTGCCGCACATGCGTGCCTTCGCCGAGAGCGCCGGCAACACCCGCGGCAACCACGAGCACGAGATCCTCGACGCGCTGGCGCCCCGGCCCGGCGAGCCCGTCCTCAACAAGACCACCATGAGCGCCTTCCACTCGACCGGCTTCGAGCGGCTGGTGCGCGCGTGGGGCGTGGAGCAGCTGCTGTTCACGGGGATCTCGACGAACTCCTGCGTGGAGGGGACGGCGCGGGATGCGGCCGACCGCGGCTTCCGGTGCGTCATCGTCGAGGACGGGTGCGGTGCGGCGTCGCCGGCGCTCCACGAGGCGACGTGCGCGAACTTCGCGCGCCTGCTGGGGCGGGTGGCGGGGAGCGCGGAGGTGCTGCGCGAGCTGGAGGCCGGCGGCTAGTCAGGTCGCGCGGGGGCGCTGGGTCAGGAAGCGATCGAGGTGATTCGCGAACTTCTGCCGGTCGGCGTGGCCGAACGGCGCCGGCCCCCCGAGGATGTCCCCGGTCGAGCGCAGCTCCTGCATGAGATTGCGGAGGGCCAGCCGCTCACGCACGTTGTCCTCGGAGTACATCTCGCCGCGAGGATCGAGCGCGTGGGCACCGCGGGTGATGACCTCGGCGGCGAGCGGGATGTCGGCCGTGATGACCAGGTCGCCCGGCTGCAGCTGCTGCACGATCCAGTGATCGGCGACATCGAAGCCGGGCCGGACCCGGACACTCTTGATGAAGGTCGAGGGCGGCGTGCGCAGCGTGGTGTTGGCGACCAGCGTCGTCGTGACCTGCATGCGGTCGGCCGCCCGGAAGAGGATCTCCTTGATGACCTGGGGGCAGGCGTCAGCGTCGACCCAGATCTGCACTCAGCGCCTGCCCGCGTCCAGGTAAGTCCGGCGGCAGAGGGCCTGCCGCCGGTCGTGACGATCGTTCAGCTCTTGCGGACGTTCGTCGCCTGCAGGCCCTTGGGCCCGCGGGTGATCTCGAACTCGACCTGATCGCCCTCCGCGAGGCTCTTGAACCCCGTCGCGACCACGGCGCTGAAGTGGACGAACACGTCCTCGCCGCCCTCTTGCGTGATGAAACCGAAGCCCTTCGCGTCATTGAACCACTTCACTCGTCCCGTAGCCATGTAGCCGATCCTTCTGGGGATAACCCCTCGATATTCCCGCTATGAGCGGGTTGACCTCCACGATGGGAGGGCAAACAAAAACGCCGCGCGAGCTGGGTCTCGCGCGGCGTCTACTCTCGGTGCTTGGTGAACCGGGTAACGGACCACTTGAACCAGATCCGAAACCCATAGTGGCATGGACCGCGCTCAGGGTCAAACATTCATTTGGTGGGGCCCCGGGGGCCTACCGCTCGAGCCAGACGTGCATGAGCCGGCTGCCCAGCGAGTAGCCGTCGACCTGCTTGAAGCCCTTCACGGAGGCCGGGTGGGCGATGTAGCGCGGCCACATCGGCAGCCAGACGTAGTACGCCTTGTCGGCGAGGTACCGCTGGATCTCGTGGACCAGCTCGCGCCGGCGTGCCGGGTCCATCTCGCGGCGCTGGGCCAGCAGCATCCGGTCCAGCTCCGCGTCGGCCACCCGGCTGCGGTTGCGCGGGGAGGTGCTGAAGAAGTTCTCGTAGAGGAACGTATCGACCTCGGTCTCGCCGGCGCCGAACGGCCCCATCGCCAGCTTGTCGAACTTGCCCAGCGTGGTCGTCGTCGAGAACTTGCCGTACTCCTCGGGCTTCAGCTCGGCGGTGATGCCGATGCGGCCGAGATTCTCGGCCGCCAGCTCGTAGAAGCTGCGCCACGGCGGCGCGTAGCCGGGCCAGTGGAAGAGCGGCGTGGTGAGCCCGCGCCCCAGGCCCGCCTCGGCGAGCAGACGCCGGGCCTCGGCCGGATCGTAGCCGTCGACGTACTTGCGCTTGTCGGCCGGTAGCTTGTCGGCGGGCAGCTTCCACTCCGGCATCCCGCACGGCACCGGGCCCGCATCGAGACAGCCCTCGCCGTTCAGCAACGCCTCGCGCCACGCCTTGCGGTCGATGGCCAGCGAGACCGCCCGGCGCACGCGCACGTCGTTGAATGGCGGCTGGTCGGTGCGCATCCACATGTGCGGCATGTCGACGACCATGTGGGTGGTGATCGTCAGCTCCGGGCTCGTCTTCTTGAGGCCGGCTCCCTCGTCGGGCGTGAGCCAGCCCCACCAGTGGGCCAGGTCCAGCTTGCCGGCCCGCAGCATCGACAGCCGCGTGTTCTGCTCGGGCACGATCTCGAGGTGCACGGCGTCGAGGTACGGCAAGCCCGGCATGTGGTAGTCCGGGTTGCGCTCGTAGACGGCGCGAACGCCGCGCTGATAGGACTTCAGGACGAACGGCCCGGTGCCGATGACCGCCTCGGGCTGGCTCAGGTCCTTGCCCTCGATCTCGCGCGGCACGATCGCGAAGTGGGCCGGGTTGGCCAGGTGGTTGAGCAGCGGCGCGAACGGCTCGCGCAGTACCAGCCGCACGGTGTAACGGTCCAGCACGTCGATCGCCTGCACCGCCTCGAGCCGCTCGCGCAGCGGCGACTTCGCCCGGAACCGCTCCAGCGAGAACTTCACGTCGTCCGCGGTCACCTCGCGCCCGTCCACCGGCGGCTTGCGATGGAACCGCACGCCTTTCCGCAGCCGGAAGACCGCCGTCGTCGCGGTCGGGAACTCCCACTTCTCGGCGAGGTCGGGGAGGATCCGGTGATCGGCCGAGCCCTGTGCCTCGGGTCCCGAGGGAAAGCGCACGAGGTGTCCGTAGACCAGGCTGGCGTAGACCTGGGTGACGAAGCCGGCGTTCTGATGCGGGTCGAGCGTGGGCGCCTCCGGCACCGGCACCCGGAAGACGCCGCCCCGCCGGGGCGCCTGCGCGAGGGCCGGGGGCGCCAGCGCCACGATCAGGAGCACAGCGGCCACCACCAGCCGAGTCGGTCGAGCCATCGGGCGCCTCCGCGGTCCGGGTTGGACGCGCCCTAGCCTACGACGATTTTGATGGCCTCGGGGTCAGGGACCGCCGGGCGGCCGGCTGGTCCAGGGAGTCGGGAGCGGCGGCCCCGTCCGGTTGGCGTCGGCGAGGCACTGAAGGACCTCGTCACGGTCCGAGCTGTTGCTGATCATGAAGCCGATCTGTCCGTCGAGTCCGATCTGCTGGAGCTGCGTGTAGGGGGAGCGGCACTTCGCCCAGCGGTCGTACGCCAGGTTCTGCTGGGGGGTGTTGGCGGTGGCGCAGGCGGTCAGGGCGAGGGCCAGGCCCAGCGCGGCGGAGAGGTTGAAGCGCGTCGTCTTCATGCCCCCGAGGATACAGCCGCCTTTCACTCACCCGGGGTTCGGTCGGTGGCCGAGGGTGACCTCGACGACGGTCGACGGCTGCGTTCCCTGCGCGAGCACCTGAAGCCGGTACCGGGCCGGCGGCGCGTCGAGCGGGAGCCGGACGACGATCTGCTGATCGCTGAAGGCCACGACCTCGAGCGAGACCTTCGACAGCAGGACAACCGGGGGGGATGTGACGCCGAAGTTGGCGCCCCTGATCACCAATCGATCGGGTTCCAGCAGGTCGACCTCGGCGCCCACGACGACCGGCCGTGAACGCGATGGCGCCGGGGAAGGCCCCGCCAGCACCGGACTGACCCATCCCGACAGGACGAGAGCGGTGAGGATCGTCGCGGCCACACCATGATGCATGTCATCTGGAATTGGCAACGCCGGGGCCAATTGCTTCCGAGGTGGAAGTCCGCACGCAGCAACAGAACGCACGTTCTTCAACTTCTCGCGGCGTCGTTGCGCTGACAGAGAGCGGTGATGAGTGACCAGCCGGTGCCGGGATTGCAGTTTCCACGAGGTGGAGGTTTCTACAATGACTGGAAGATCGTCTGCCCTAGCGCTCGGTCTGCTGTTGCTGGGCGTGACCTCCGTCGTCGTCGCCGCAGACTCCGCCACCGCCAAGCTCGAGCCTCGGAACGGCTCCGGCGAGTCGGGCACCGCAACCCTGACCAGGGCCGTGAACAATCAGACCAAGGTGATCCTCGAGGTCGAGGGAGCCCCATCGGGGCCCCAGCCGGTGCACATCCACAGGGGGACCTGCGCCAAGCT
This sequence comes from uncultured Candidatus Rokubacteria bacterium, assembly GCA_963734175.1. GTDB lineage: Bacteria > Methylomirabilota > Methylomirabilia > Rokubacteriales > CSP1-6 > AR5. The sequence continues at coordinate 52,275 of CAVTGC010000006.1, read as the reverse complement.
CGATCCCAACCCCGCGTACCCGCTGGCACCGCTGGTGAACGGCAAGTCGGACACGACAGTCAAGACTTCACTGGAGAGTCTTCAGAAGGGCGGCTACGCGGTCAGTGGCCACCAGTCCTCCAGGGACGCGTCGAACGTCTTCTGCGGCGACATCGGCAGCATGTAGCTCCGAGATCTTTGCGTTTCAAGCGCGGAGCAGGTCGAGCAGCTCCTGGTGGAGGTGGGGGTCGGCGGTGGCGACGAGCGAATCTGATCGGAGGGTCCACGGCTGACCATCGACGTCCGACACGGTCCCGCCGGCTTCGCGGATCAGGAGGCTGCCCGCCCCGGAGTGGAGCGCCGACACCCAGAAGACCACGTACGCCGCGATGCGGCCGGCGGCCAGGTACGGCGCCGCCAGCGTGGTGCCGAGCGACCGGAAATCCCAGCGGTCGGCCCGGATGGCCGCAGCGATGAACCGCGCGGCCTGCGTGCGGCGGAGCCCCTTCGATTTCCCGTCGTCGACGACGATCGTCCGACTCTGTGCGCTGGTCGTGAGCCGGCGCCCGGCGCCGTCCTGCAAGCTCCACGCGCCGCGGCCGCGCTCGGCGAGGTCGATCAGACCCATTGTTGGATCGCGCCGCCGGGCGATCACGAGCGCCGTCTTCACCGCCTCGATCGCCACGAGGCTCTCGGGACGGAGGTTCACCGCCCCCGCGGGGTCAGGGCCACCAGCTCCTCGAGGTTGGCCCAGGCCATCTGCCGCCGCCCGGTCTCCAGCTCCTCGATCATCGCGATGAGCCGCACGGTCAGCGGCATCGCGATCCCGTAGCCCTTCGCCTTGGCCACCGTGGCGCCCAGCAGCGCACCGACCTCCGTCTTGCGCTTGCGCACGGCCAGGTCGCGCCAGATGCCGGTCTTGGTCTTGACGGCGGCCCGGTAGTGGGTGGCGATGCTGGTCATGGCGCGCGAGCGGGCGGCGGCGTCGCCCCGGGCGGCGGCGTGGTAGTCGGCCGGGGCGTACTCGTCGAAAGGCTCCAGGCGAATGCCGGCGCGCTCGGCCACGGCCATGTTCTCCAGCGTGAGGGCGACGAGCATCTGCTGGACGGCGGGCGAGCGCTCGACCACCTCGTAGACGTGGGCGTCGACAAGGGCGGTGGCGACGAGCAGGGAGCCGTAGACGTGCTTGGCCCACGTGTAGCCCAGGATGTTGTCGCTCACGCGCGTAGGGGAGACGACGTCGAGGAGCTTGGCCAGTGCCTGCACCCGCTCGCTGGGGCGGCCGTCGAGCTCACCGAGCACCAGCGCGCCCTCGCCGCCGTGCAGGATGCGTCCCGGGGCCTGCCAGTCGGCCGCCCAGTTGACGAGGCAGCCGACCGTGCGCCTCGCGCCCACCGCCGAGGCGATCAGCTCCTCGTTGAGGCCGTTCTGCAGGGAGACGATGGCCCCGTCCGGCGCCAGGCGGGATGTCAGGACCTCGAGCGCAGCCGGCGTGTCCTGCGACTTGACGGCGAGGAGGACCAGCTCGAGGCCGGCGCCGAGGGCCCCCGGCGTGATGGCGTGAACGGGGATGGTGACGGCGCCCTCGCGCGACTCGATCGTGAGGCCGCGGGCGTTCATGGCCTCGACGTGATCCTGGGCCTTGTCCACGAGGAGGACGTCGTGGCCGGCCTCGGCGAGGCGGGCTCCGGTGATGCCGCCGATGGCGCCCGCACCGTAAACAGTGATGGTCATGGCACATGATCGCCGGCAGGCCCCTTGCACTGCAAGCAGAGAAGGGGAGGGCTGACCGTGAAAGCTACCAGACTCCGTCTCACCCTGGCCGCGCTCGCTCTGTCCACCATGGTGGGCATCGGCGTGGCGGGAGCGGCCGATATCAGCGGCACCGTCCAGCGCATCGATGCTCCCACCGGCACCGTGTACTTCACCGATGGGCGAGTGGTCAGGGTCGATCCCGGTACCCGGGTCCGGGTGGGCGACCGCGACATGTGGCTGGCCGACGTCCAGCCGGGCTGGGTTCTCGCGCTGCCGGGAGCCACGGTCACGCCGAGCGTCGTGTCGGTACCCGCGAGCCCGTCCGTGAACGCCACGGGCGTCGTCGCCCAGGCGGACGCGCGGACTGGAACCGTCACGCTCCAGGATGGTCGGGTGCTGCGCGTAACCCCGGGAACCACTCTGTGGCAGCCGGTCACGGTCGGCTCGCTCGCACCTGGCGCGGCCGTGTTCGTCCGCAACGCTCAACCGCTCGACTTCCAACCCTCGGCGGCGCGTCCGTTCCGGATGGGCACCGTCTCCAGCGTCGACGCCGCCAACTCGCGCGTCGTGCTGAGCGACGGCACCACGGTGTACGTGCGCCCGGGCTCCCGCATGGTCTCCGACGGCCGGACGATCGCGATCAGCGACCTCCGGGTCGGCGACGAGGTTGTCGTCGGTTTGCCGGTCGCCGCCGTGCCGACGAGCACCGCGGTCAGTGCGATGCCGCGGAGCGTTGTGGGCCTGGTGGAGGCCGACTCCCTGTACGTCGTGAGCCCACGGCAGGCGCCGTAGGAGAGATTGACATGAGAATCAGAGTCCTCGGTCTCGCGTTCATCCTGGGTGCGGGGGCGCTGGTGGCCACGATGGCCGTCTCCAGTCAGGCTCGCACCATCGGGCAGATCATCGACGATACGGCCCTGGTCGCCTCGATCAAGACCAAGCTCACGGCCGACAAGCTCTCGAACCTCACGAAGATCGACGTCAAGTCGGAGAGCGGCGTGGTCACGCTGAGCGGTACCGTGGACTCGCTGGAGCGACGGGCTCGCGCCGTCCAGATCGCCAGCGGGGTCGAGGGCGTCAAGCAGGTCATCGACAACCTCCAGGTCGCCGCGGCCGCCGCGCCGTCATCGACCCCGCCGCCGGCCACCACGCCGGTGCCGGTGAGCACGACCGGGCCCGCCAACCTCGGGATCGACGCCACCGGCACCGTCGCCAGGGTCGATCCGGCCACGGGCACCATCACCCTGCAGGACGGCCGCGTCCTGAGGGCCACCGACCGCACGGTGGTGTGGCAGTCGACGTCCATGCAGTCGCTGCAACCCGGCACTCAGGTACTGGTGCGCGGCGCCACGCCGACCGGCTTCGAGACAAGCGCGACCACGGCACCCCGCATGGGCACCGTGCGCAGCGTCGATCGAGGCGCCAGCCAGTTCGTGCTCACCGACGGTACGGTGGTGCGGGTGACGCCGTCGACGACGATCATCCGCCGCGGCACCGAGCGCCTGTCGCTCGACGCGCTCGAGCCCGGCTCGGAGGTCGTGGTGAAGACCCCGCCCGCGCCCGGCGTCTCGGCGATCGATGCCTCCGAGGTTGACGTCGTGTGGGCCCCGACCGCCAGCGCACGGTAGAGCCATGGCGCGGGTCTGGCGCAGGCCGGAATCGGAGCCCGAGCCCGACGCCGTCCGCGAGCCCCCCCGGGCTCGCCGGCGAGTCGGGCCGGTGCTCCGTCGCGCGTCCCGATGGACGCTGTGGACGGTCGCGGGCGTTGTCGCGTTCCTGGTGCTCGTGTGGGCGCTGTCCTACGCCGCCGACGGGCCGCTCACCCGCTACATGCAGCGCTCCGTCAACCAGCGACTGAAGGGCTACACGGCGTCGCTGCAGCGGGCCCACTTCAGCCCCTTCGACCTGTCGATCACGCTCTACGAGGTGGGGCTCGCACAGAACGCGCATCCCGATCCGCCGATCGCCCGCCTCCCCCACGTGTGGGCCGACCTCGAGTGGAAGTCGCTGCTGCGCGGCCGCGTCGTGGCCAAGTTCGACTTCAACGATCCCGTGCTCTACATCGACCGGACCCACCTGGAGCGAGAGGCCAAGGATCCGACGCCGGTGAAGGACCACGGCTGGCAGGAGGCGCTGGAGGCGGTCTACCCGTTCAAGATGAACCTCTTCCGGGTTCGCAACGCGACCGTGACCTACGTCGACCGGGGCGGGACCCGGCCGCTCGAGCTCAAGGGCCTGACGATCGAGGCGCACAACATCCGGAACGTCCACTCCAAGGACCGGGAGTATCCGTCGACCGTCCACGCCGAGACGGCCGTGTTCGACCACGGCCGCGCCGTCCTCGACGGCAATGCCGACTTCATGGCCATGCCTCACCCGACCTTCAAGGGCGACGCGACGCTTGACAAGATCGTCCTCGACTACTTCGCGCCCGTGCTGGAGCGCTTTCACGTGACCGTCCGCGGGGGCACGCTGTCCGCCCAGGGCCACGTCGAGTACGGCCGGGACTTCCAGACCGTCCACCTCAAGAGCCTGGACGTGATCGACCTCGACGCCGACTACGTCTATCGCCCGGCGGCGCCCAAGCCGGAGAAGGCCGTGGCCGAGAAGACGAAGGAGGTGGCCTCGCAGGTGTCGAACGCCCCCGACACGATGCTCCGGGCCGACACCCTCCACGCGACCGGCCGACTCGGGATGGTCAACCAGGGCGTCACGCCGCCGTACCGGGTATTCCTGTCGGACATGGACCTGTCGGTCAAGAACTTCAGCAACCACTTCTCGGAGGGGCCGGCCACCGCCCGCCTGACCGGCAAGTTCATGGGCAGCGGCAAGACGCAGGTCGCCGCCACCTTCCGTCCTGAAGACAAGGGGCCGGACTTCGACCTCGACGTGAAGATCGAAGACACCGACATGAGGGCGATGAACCAGATGCTGCGGGCCTACGGGAAGTTCGACGTGGTGAGCGGGTTCTTCTCGTTCTACACCGAGCTGAAGGTGCGAGGCCAGAAGGTGGACGGCTACGTCAAGCCGCTCTTCCGCGAGGTCAAGGCGTACGACCAGCGCCAGGACGCGGAGAAGTCGCTCTTCCGGAAGCTGTACGAGAAGCTCGTCGGCGGCGTCTCGCGGATCCTCGAGAACCGCACACCCCGCGAGGAGGTGGCCACGAAGGCGAACATCCAGGGCCAGCTGGGCGGGCCGGGCGGGACCAAGCTGAACACTGGCCAGGCGCTGGCCAACCTCGTACGCAACGCCTTCCTCCAGGCGATCCTGCCCGGCTTCGACGGGGAGCTGCGCAGCGCAGGCAAGGGCGAGCGTGGCCGCCAGGTCGGCAAGGACCAGCCGGCCCACGTCGACCGTCCGGTGGGGGAGGCCGCGCCCCCGGCCAAGACGGCGCCCAGGAGCTGAGCCAAGCGATCCACGTAGAATGAGCGGGCATGGCCCCGCCCGCCGTGGAGCTCCGGCACCTCAGCAAGACGTATCGCGAAGGCGAGGCTGAGCGCGCCGTCCTGGCCGACGTGTCGGTGACTGTCGCCAGCGGCGAGATCGTCGTGCTGGTCGGCCGCAGCGGCTCCGGCAAGTCCACACTGCTGAACCTCATCGCGGGCATCGACCGGCCATCGGGCGGCAGCGTGGCCGTGGACGGCACCGACCTCACGGCGCTCGACGAGCAGGCGCGCACGCGCTTCCGGCGCCGCCACATCGGCTTCGTCTTCCAGTTCTTCAACCTCATCCCGCTGCTGACCGTGGAGGAGAACCTCCTGCTGCCGCTCGACCTGAACGGCCGCGCCGACGCCAGCGGCGTGGCCCGGGCGCGCGCGCTGCTGGAGCGCGTGGGCCTCGGCGGCCGCGGTGACAGCTTTCCCGAGCGGCTGTCGGGCGGCGAGCAGCAGCGGGTCGCCATCGCGCGGGCGCTGATCCACGACCCCGCGCTCATCCTGGCCGACGAGCCCACCGGCAACCTGGACGCGGACACCGCCGCCACCGTGCTCGATCTGCTCGACACCCTGGCCCGCGAGGCCGGCCGGACCGTGCTCATGGCCACGCACAGCCGCGAGGTGATCGGCGTGGCCGACCGCATCTTCACCATGGAGCGCGGCGCGCTGGTCGAGCATCCGCGGTGCTGACCGGCCAGCTCGCCCGGCTGGCGGTGCGGCAGCTGCGCTCGCACCCGTGGCAGCTCGGCCTGGCCATCCTGGGCATCGCGCTGGGCGTGGCGGTCGCCGTGTCGATCGACCTCGCCAACGCCAGCGCGCTGCGCGCGTTCCGGCTGTCCACCGAGGCGGTCGCCGGCCGGGCGACGCACCAGATCGTGGGCGGGCCGTCGGGGCTGCCCGAGGCTCTCTATCGCCGCCTGCGGCTCGAGCTGGGTGTGCGCCGCGCGGCGCCGATCGTGGAGGGCGACGTGGCGGTGGCGGGCACCCCCGGGCGGACGCTGCACGTCCTCGGGATCGACCCGTTCGCCGACGCCGACTTCCGACCCTACCTCGACGGCCAGGACCGCCGGGCGGCGCGCGGCCGCGACCAGCTCGCCCGCGCGGCCGATCTCGTCGGCCGCGGCGGCACGGCGCTCATCGCCGCCTCGACCGCGAGCGCCCTGGGGCTGGCCATCGGAGGGGAGCTGGCGGTCGATGTTGCCGGCGCCCGTCGCACGCTGACGATCGTCGGTCTGCTCCAGCCGGCCGATGCCGGCAGCGCTCGCGCGCTGGAGGACCTGCTCGTGGTCGACATCGCCACCGCCCAGGAGCTGTTCGGCGCGGTCGGTCAGCTCTCGCGCATCGACCTGATGGTCGAGGACGCGGCACTGCTGGCGCGCATCGGCGCGGCCCTGCCCCCCGGCGCCGACCTCGTGGGCGCGGGCGCCCAGGCCGGCGCCACCGCGCGCATGATCCTGGCGTTCCAGTGGAACCTCACCGCGCTGTCGCTGCTGGCGCTGGTGGTCGGCATGTTCCTCATCTACCAGACGATGACGTTCTCGGTGGTGCAGCGACGGCCGCTGATCGGCTCCCTGCGCGCGCTCGGCGTCACCCGCGGCGAGGTGTTCGCGCTCGTGATGAGCGAGGCGCTGGTCATCGGCGTCGTGGGCACCGTGGCCGGCGTCGCGCTCGGGTTCGGCCTGGCCCAGGGGCTGCTGCGGCTGGTGACGCGCACGATCAACGACCTCTACTTCGTGCTCGCCGTGCGCGACGTGGTGCTCGACTGGCCGGCGCTGGCCAAGAGCGCGCTGCTCGGCATCGGCGCCACCGCGCTGGCGGCGCTGGCGCCCGCGCTGGAGGCCACCGCCGCCCCGCCGCGCATCGTGATGAGCCGGGCCTCGCTCGAGACCGGCGCCCGGCGCGGGACGTGGCGAGCCGGGTGGATGGGTCTCGCGGTCCTCGCCGTGGGGGGCGCGGTCCTCGCCGTGCCCGGCGGCATCGTCCTGGGCTTTGCCGGGCTCTTCGTCGTCATGGTGGGCTGCGCGCTGCTGACCCCGGCCGCCGCGGTCGTCCTCCTGCGCCCGGTCCACGGCCTGGCCGGCGCCGCGTTCGGATTGCTCGGGCGGCTGGCCACCCGCGGCATCGTGGCCGCGCTCTCGCGCACCTCGGTGGCGATGGCGGCGCTCACGATCGCCGTGGCCGCCGCCATCGGTGTGGGCGTGATGATCGCGAGCTTCCGCGAGGCGGTGACGAGCTGGCTCGAGGGCACGCTGCGCGCGGACGTGTACGTGTCCGCCCCCAGCCTGGTGGGCAGCCGTCCCGATGCCACGCTCGATCCCGCGCTGGTGGCGCACCTGGCCGCGACGCCCGGCGTGGCGCGCTTCAGCACGTCGCGCGGCGTGGTGGTGCAGAGCACCCGGGGTCCGGTGCAGGTGGTCGCACTCGACGTCGACCCCGCCCGGCCGCCGCGCTGGCGGTTCCGGGAAGGCAGCGCCGCCGGTGTCTGGGAGGGCGAGGCCGTCATCGTCTCCGAGCCGTACGCCAATCGCCACGGCACTCGCGCGGGTGCCGTCGTGCGGTTGCGCACCGACCACGGCGAGCGGGATCTGCGCGTGGCCGGAGTCTTCTACGACTACGGCTCCAGCGCCGGCGTGGTCGTGATGAGCCGGCGCATCTACGATCGGGCGTGGAACGACCGCCGGCTCTCGGGCGCTGGCGCTGGAGGCGGCCCCGGGCGTCGATGTCGACTCGCTGGTGGCGGCCGTGCGCGAGCGCGCGGGGGACGGCCGGCGGCTGGTCGTCCGCTCCAACCGCGCGCTGCGCGAGACGTCGCTGGAGATCTTCGATCGCACGTTTGCCATCACCGGTGTGCTCCGGACGCTGAGCGTGGCGGTGGCCTTCGTGGGCATGCTCGCCGCGCTCATGGCGCTGCAGCTGGAGCGCACGCGGGAGATTGGCGTGCTCCGGGCGCTGGGCCTCACGCCCCGCCAGGTGTGGGGGCTCGTCACGGCGCAGACCGGCATCATCGGGCTGCTGTCCGGCGTGCTGGCGGTGCCGAGCGGCCTGCTGCTGGCGGCCGTCCTGGTGTTCGTCATCAACCGACGCTCGTTCGGCTGGACGATGGGGCTCGATCCCTCGCCGTCGATCCTGCTCCAGGGGGTGGCGCTCGCGGTGCTGGCGGCGCTGCTGGCCGGTCTCTACCCGGCCTGGCGCATGGCGAGCGCGCTGCCGGCGGACTCGCTGCGCGATGAGTAGGTTCGTGCCGGCCGTGGCCCTCGCCGTCGTGGCGGCCGTGGTGGCGTTCGCGCTGTGGCCGTCCTCGCCGCGCCGCCCGATCCAGGCGACGGTCGCCGTGCGCGAGGCGCTCGCCGAGGACCGCGCCGGCTTCGCGCGCGCCCTCGCCCCGCGGCCGCTGTCGTTCCCCGATGACCACGGCCCGCACCCGGACTTCCGCACGGAGTGGTGGTACTACACGGGCAACTTGAAGACGCCGGCCGGACGTCACGTCGGCTTCCAGCTGACGTTCTTCCGCGTCGCGCTGTCGCCTGCCGAAGAGCCGCGCGCCTCCGCGTGGGCGACGCGCCAGCTGTACATCGCCCACTTCGCCGTCACCGACACCGCCGGCGGCCGCTTCCACGCCGCCAGCCGCACCAGTCGCGCCGCGCTGAGCCTGGCCGGCGCCCAGGGCGCGCCGTTCCGCGTCTGGGCCGAGAGCTGGTCCGCGGAGGGCGAGGGCGGGGCCACACGACTGCGCGCGCAGGACGGCGACGTGGCCATCGACCTCACGGTCTCGCCGGCGAAGCCCGTGGTCCTGCAGGGCGACCGTGGTCTCAGCCGCAAGGGTCCCGAGCCTGGCAACGCCTCGCTCTACTACTCGTTCACTCGCATGCCCGCGCGCGGCACCGTCCGCCTGGGCGCCGAGAGCCTCGAGGTCGCGGGCGAGGCCTGGATGGACCGCGAATGGAGCACGAGCGCGCTGGGCACCGGCGTCGAGGGCTGGGACTGGTTCGCGGTGCAGCTCGACGACGGCCGCGAGCTGATGTTCTACGCGCTGCGCCGCCGCGACGGCGCGATCGACCCGTTCAGCGCCGGCACGCTCGTCGCGGCAGACGGAACCGCGCGGCCGCTCGGGGCCGGGGACGTGCGGATCGAGACGCTCGCGCACTGGACCAGCCCGCACAGCGGGGTGCGGTATCCCGCACGGTGGCGACTGAGCGTGCCGTCGGCGGAGCTGCAGCTGGAGATCGCACCCCGGCTGGCGGATCAGGAGCTGAGGGTGGGGACGCGGTACTGGGAGGGAGCGGTCGCCGTCACGGGGTCGAGCGGCGAGCGGGCGATCGGCGGGCAGGGGTACGTCGAGCTCGTCGGCTATGGCGAGGAAGCGGGGCCCTCCGCCCCGGAGTGAGTGTTGTAGTATGCTACATGCATGCTTACAGTGCCCGAAGCGGCCCGCCGGACGCGTCGTGATCCCGAGACCATTCGCCGCTGGATCCGGTCCGGCCGCCTGCGTTCGCGCCGGGTGGGCACGCAGCATGTCATCGACGAGGCCGATCTCCTGGTGCTCATGCCCGCCGGCAAACGGGCAGTCCCGGCGGCCTGGCGCAAGACAGCGACGGGCGAGCCGATGCCGGATGTCGTGATGGCGGTCCGACGCTCGAGAGAGGGCCGCTGACCCTGCTCGTCGTCGACGCGAGCGCGCTCGTTCACGCGTGTCTGGCCGCGGACGGCGTCAGACTCCTCCAGGACGATGATCTCGTCGCCCCTCCCTTGCTCTGGTCGGAGACGACGTCGGTCATCCACGAGCTGCAGTGGAGGCGTCAGATCTCCGACGAGCTCGCGTCCAGAGCCTTCGCCGCCCTGCTCGCGGCACCCGTCAGACGTCGGGCGCCACAGCAGCTCTACCGAGAGGCATGGCGCATAGCCGACGATCTCGGGTGGGCGAGGACGTACGACGCCGAGTACGTCGCGCTTGCTCGCATCCTCGGCTGCCGACTCCTCACTGTTGACGAACGTCTCCGCCGCGGTGCCGGGCGCCTGGTCGACATCGTCGGCCCTCACGACCTCTAGCAACGACTCGCGGAGCGGGAGGAAGGCCGGCATGCGACAGACTCTGGTAGGGATCCTCAGCCTCGTGGCGGTCACGGGGGCGGCGGCAGTCGCGGCCGAGCCGCCCGCGGGGCAGATGACGTGGGCGCTGCACTTCAACCCGGCGCCCACGCTCTACGAGCCGGCCGAGACGGCGGGCCTGATCACGCCCTTCCTGTTCCTGTACGCCCTGCACGATGCCCTCGTGAAGCCGCTGCCGGGCAAGAACATGGCGCCCAGCCTGGCCGAGTCCTGGACCGCGTCGGCGGACGGGCTCGTCTACGAGTTCGTGCTGCGGAAGGGGACGAAGTTCCACAACGGCGAGCCCGTCACCGCCGACGACGTGAAGTTCTCGTTCGAGCGCTACCGGGGCATCTCCGCGAAGGCGCTGAAGGAGCGGGTGGCCGCGGTCGAGGCGGTCGATCCCGGGCGGGTCCGCTTCCGGCTCAAGCAGCCGTGGCCGGACTTCATGGCGTTCTACGCGACCCCGGCCACCGGGGCGGCGTGGATCGTTCCCCGCAAGCACGTCGAGAAAGTCGGCGAGGACGGCTTCAAGAAGGCGCCGGTCGGCGCCGGGCCCTACCGCTTCGTCTCCGTCACGCCCGGCGTGGAGCTGGTGCTCGAGGCCTTCGACGGGTACTGGCGCAAGCCGCCGAGCGTGAAGCGCCTGGTGTTCAAGGGGGTCCCCGACGCCTCCACCCGGCTGGCCATGCTCAAGCGCGGCGAGGTCGACATCGCCTACGCCGTGTCCGGCGAGCTGGGCGAGGAGGTGCAGCGCACGCCCGGGCTGACGCTGCGGCCCACGCCGTTCGTCGCCACCCACTGGCTGCTCTTCGCCGACCAGTGGGAGGCGAGCTCGCCGTGGCGCGACCGGCGCGTGCGCCTGGCCGCCACGCACGCCGTCGACCGCCCGGCCGTCAACCAGGCCGTGACGCTCGGCTTCTCCAAGATCAGCGGGAGCATCATCCCGACGAGCTTCGACTTCTACTGGCAGCCGCCGCTCATTCCCCACGATCCCGCCCGGGCCCGCAAGCTCCTGGCCGAGGCCGGGTACCCGAACGGCTTCGACGCCGGCGACTTCTGGTGCGACGCCTCCGCCGCCACCTATGCCGAGCCGGTCCTCAACTATCTGCAGGCCGTCGGCATCCGGACGCGGCTGCGCCCGCTCGAGCGGGCCGGGTTCCTCAAGGCGTACCAGGACAAGAAGCTGAAGAACATCATCTACGGCCTGAGCGGCATCTTCGGCAACGCGGCCACGCGGATGGAGCCGTTCGTGGTCTCGACCGGCGCCTTCGCCTACGGCGGCTATCCCGACATCGACGGGTTGTTCCAGGAGCAGGCGGGCGAGCTCGACGCCAGGAAGCGCGAGGCGCTCCTGCATCGCATCCAGCAGCTGATCCACGACAAGGTCATGGTGCTGCCGATCTGGCAGCTGGCCCTCCTGCAGGGCTACGGCCCGCGCGTGGACGAATCGGGGCTGGGTCTCATCGCCGACTATCCGTGGTCGGCGCCCTACGAGGACCTGAGGCTCAAGGCGAGGTGAGCGCGCCGCTGGTGTCGTTCCGCGACGTCGCCAAGACCTACCGATCGCTGCAGGGCGTCGACGACACGGCGGTGGAGCATTTCGACCTCGACATCGAGGCGGGCGAGTTCTTCTGCCTGCTCGGTCCCAGCGGCTGCGGCAAGACGACCGTGCTGAAGATGCTGGCCGGCTTCGAGGCGCCCACCGCCGGCCAGATCCTGATGGATGGTCGCCCGGTGACGGGGGCCGGCCGCGACCGCGCGGTCGTGTTCCAGGGGGACGACTCGCTGTACGGCTGGCTCACCGCCATCGAGAACGTCGAGTTCGGCCTGCGCATGCGGCACGTGGCCAAGGCCGAGCGGCGTGAGCGCGCTCTCCGCTATCTCGACCTGGTCGGCCTCACGGGCCAGGCCCGGAAGTACCCGGCCGAGCTCTCCGGCGGCATGAAGCAGCGCATCCAGATCGCCCGGGTGCTGGCCAACGAGCCGAAGATGCTGCTCATGGACGAGCCCTTCGCCGCGCTGGATGCCCAGACCCGGTCGCTGATGCAGGACGAGCTGGCCGGCATCTGGCAGGCCGCGCGCACGACGGTCCTGTTCATCACCCACGACATCGACGAGGCGGTCCGGCTGGGCCAGCGCATCGGCGTCATGCGCGCGGGCCCGGGCTCGCGGGTGAAGGGCGTGCTCGACGTCGCGCTGAACGGAGCGCGCAGCCGCACGGACGACGTCTTCCTGAAGTACTACCGGCAGGTGCACGATCTGATCCGCGACGAGGTCGCGGCCGCCGTCGGCCGGGCGCGATAGGCGTGGGCCCCACCGCGCGGCGGGTCGTGGGCGTGTACGGCGGCTACGCGCTGGGGTTCGTCAGCCTGTTCGTGATCTGGCACCTGGCCGCCGTCTACCTGGTCGGCTCGGTGCTGTTTCCGCCGCCGGCGGTCGTGTTCCGCAAGGGCTGGGTGCTGGCGCGCAACGGCGTGCTGTGGGAGCACCTGTCGGCCAGCCTGCAGCGCATCCTGGCCGGGTTCATCGCCGGCTCCGCGCTGGGCATGCCGATCGGGCTGGCGATGGGCTCGTTCCGCCCCGTCCGCCGGCTGCTGGAGCCGTACACGGAATTCTTGCGCTTCATCCCGTCGGTGGCCATGATCACGGTGGCCGTGATCTGGTTCGGGATCGGCGAGGCCTCCAAGATCTTCCTGATCATCTACACGACGATCTTCATCGTCATCATCAACACGGCGGCCGGGGTGTCGGCCATCGCGCCCGACAAGATCCGGGCGGCGCAGTCGCTTGGCGCCACCCGGGCCCAGATCTTCCTGCACGTGGCGTTGCCGGCGACGGTGCCGCACATCCTCACCGGCATGCGGCTGGCGATGGCGAACTCCTTCACGACGATCGTGGCGGCCGAGCTGATCGCGGCCAACGACGGGCTGGGCAAGATGCTGTGGGACGGGCGGCTGTTCATGCTGGTGGACGAGATCTTCGTGTCCCTGGTCACCCTGGGGCTGCTCGGCTTCGCGGCCGATCGCCTGTTCCGCTGGAGCATCTACGTCTTCGCGGGCAAGTATTCGCCGGCGACCTAGCGTCCCGGCAGAGGAGGCAACCTCATGTGGATTCGTGGCGCACTCGGCCTGCTCCTGGCAGGCCTGCTCGGATGGAGCGGTCTGGCCTGGGCGCAGAACAAGATGACCATCGCCACCGGCGTCGACCCCGTCTTCTCCGTCTACTACGTGGCTCAGGAAGAGGGGCTGTTCAAGAAGCACGGGCTCGACGTGCGCATCAACACGGGGCCGTCGGGCTCGGCCATGGTGTCCTTCCTCGTCAACGGCCAGATCGAGTCGGCGTTCGGCTCGGAGATCGCCGGCATCGCGAACCACAACCTCGATCCCAACGTGGTGGTGGTGGCGCAGGCCGCGCGGCTGGTGCGCTGGATCGCCCTGGTGGGCCGCAACGTCGACAGCCTCGAGCAGCTCAAGGGCAAGAAGGTCGGCGTGGCCCGCGGCTCCGGCGGCGAGGTCTTCTGGCTGGCCATGCTCGACAAGCTCAAGCTCAACGCGGCGGACTACACCGTGGTCAACGTCGAGGCGCCGGAGATGGTGGCGGCCCTCGAGCGCGGCAACATCGACGCCTACGCCGTGTGGGAGCCCTGGGTGACCCGCGGTCTGAACGCCGTGAAGAACACCAAGGTGCTGAAGGACCAGGAGGGCATCCTCGAGCAGGGCGTGTTCATCTACATGAACCAGGGCTGGATCAAGAAGAACCCGGCGCAGGCCGAGGCCTTCATGCGCGCGCTGGTGGAGGCGACGGAGATCATCAACAAGGACCGCCCGCGTGCGGCCAAGGACGTGTCGGCGTTCCTCAAGAGCCTGGATCCGCCGATGGTGGAGCAGCTGATGACCAAGCTCCGCTACGACATGGAGCTGAGCCAGGACTCCATCAACATGCTCCGGCTGGCCGAATCGCAGCTCAAGCAGCAGGGCAAGCTCACCAAGCCGATCGACTACGGCGCGCTCGTCAACCCGGAGCTCCTGCGCAAGGTCTCGCCCGGCAAGGTCAGCTACAAGCCGTGAGGTGATGCGCGTCCTCGTCCTCGTGCTCGTGATCGTCGCTCTGGCGGGGTGCGCCTCGTCGCCGCGCCCAGGCGACGGCGGCAGCCCCGGGCCGCGCTTCACCGCCGGCGGCCCGGACGCCGAGGAGTACGGGTCGCGCGAGGGCTATCCGGTCCGGGCCATCTATCGCACGAAGTTCTTCGTCGGGGGGCTCAGCCACTTCGACGAGGTCTACGAGGGGCGACTGGTCCGCCGAGCGGCCCGGCCCTCGCGCCTGGCCCGGGCGCCGGTAGAGCCGGCCCTGCGCTACGAGCACCAGGAGGTGACGCGCACCCTCGACGACTACCTGGCCCGCAACCCGACGACGGGGCTCCTCATCGCGCGCGGCGACACGATCCTGGTCGAGCGCTATCAGTACGCGCGGCACGACCGGCATCGCTTCACCTCGTTCTCGATGGCCAAGACCGTCACGGCGATGCTCGTCGGCATCGCGATCGCCGAGGGACGGATCCGCTCGGTCGACGACCCCGCCGCGGCATACGTCCCCGCGCTGGCCGGCACCGAGTACGGCGGCACCTCCCTGCGCCACCTCCTGCAGATGTCCTCGGGCGTCCGGTTCAGCGAGAGCTACTCGGGCCAGGACGACGTCGCGCGGCTGTTCACCGAGACGGTCACCCAGGTCGGTGACGGTGGGGCCGCGGCCGTGAAGCCGTACAACGAGCGCCTCCGCCGGAGCGGCACCAGGTTCGCCTACGCCTCGGTGGAGACGCAGGTGCTGGGGTTGGTCCTGCGCGGTGCCGTCGGCCGGCCGGTAGCCGACTACCTCCAGGAGAAGATCTGGGAGCCGATGGGCGCCGAGGCAGACGCGACCTGGATCATCGACGGCGCGGGGCAGGAGGCGACGTACTGCTGCCTCAACGCGGTGCTGCGCGACTACGCGCGGCTGGGCCTGCTGCTCGCGCACGACGGCCGGGTCGGCGACCGACAGGTCATCCCGGAGGCGTGGCTGCGCGTGGCCACGACCGTGGCCCCCGACGACTGGCACCTCAAGCCGTACGCGGCGACCCGCTACTTCGGCTACGGCTACCAGACCTGGATCTTCCCCGGCGACCGCCGCATGTTCGCGCTGCTCGGCCTACACGGCCAGGCCATCTACGTCGACCCGGCGAGCCGCCTCGTCATGGTCGAGACCGTTGTGAGCAAGGATCCCGCCTCCTCTCGCGCGGAGAGCATCGCGCTGTGGCAGGCGATCGTGAAGCAGCTCGGGGGCTGACTACCCGCCGAGGTCCGAGTACTTCACGTCACACCGGTAGGTCTTGTACTCGCCCACGAAGAACGGCTGCAGCGGCGCCATGATGTCCCGGTAGAGCTGGCTCTGCTCGTAGGCCTGCATGTCGGCGGGATTGTCCCAGAGGCTCACCGCGAACCCCGTGTCCTTGTCCCCGGCATCCTGGGCCAGCCAGCGGCCGCGCAGCCCCTTGAGGGTCTTGCCCTTGGTGAGGACGTTCTCCCGGTAGGTACGCTCGAAGTCGCTCCACGCGCCGGCCCGAAGTTTTCCCCAGGTAATCCGGATCATCATGATGGCCTCCTTCGACGACCTTGGCTTCTGATCTCATTATCGCCGCTACTGCAACATGGCGGCGTCTCGCCTCAGACCATGTACCGGACGTCCGACCCGAACGTCGGGTACGCGAAGAGGACCTGCTTGAGCTCGCTGGCCGGGATGCCCAGGCGAATGGCGGCCGCGAACAGGTTGATCGTCTCGTCGGCGTGGGGGCCGAGCAGGTGGGCGCCGAGGACACGGTCGGTGTCCTCCTCGACGAGGACCTTGAAGGCCGAGGTCGTCTCGCCCACCCGCCGCGTGTGGAACCACGACGAGGTGTCCTGAAAGCGCGTCTGGAAGCGACGGCCGGTCGACCGCGCCGCCGCTTCCGTCAGCCCGGCCGAGGCCAGCGGTGGCACGCTGAAAACTGCCGAGGCGAAGCCGTCGTAGCGCACCGCACGCCTGTTGCCCTCTAGCAGATTGGTGGTCAGTACCGCCGCATCGTGGTCGGCCTTGGGCGTGAGGGCCGGGCCGTTCGCGGCGGCGTCGCCGCCTGCATAGACGGCGGGGTTCGAGACCGACTGTAGATATTCGTTCACGACGACGCCGCGCTTCTCCCGCTTCACGCCCGCCACATCGAGACCGAGGTCGTCGAGGTCGGGAGCGCGGCCGGCAGCGTGCACCGCCAGGTCGGTCTCGAAGCGACGCTCCTGTCCGTCCCGGACGCCGAGCACCACGATGCGATCGGAGCGGGTCTCGAGGCCCCGGACCTCGGTGCCGAGCTCCACACGGATGCCGACCTCGCGCGTGCGCCGCACGAGCAGGTCCACCAGGTCTGGATCGAAGGCCTCCAGTGGCCGGGCGCCCCGGTGCAGGATCGTCACCTCGGCGCCGGCCCGGGCGGCCACGTGGGCGAACTCGAACGCGATGTAGCCCCCGCCGACGAACACGATCCGCGGTGGCAGCTGGTCGAGGTTCAGGAACTGCTCGCTGGTGGTCAGCTGGTCGGCGCCGGGGAAGGGGAGCGGGGCCGGCACCGCGCCGGCGGCGATGACGACGCGCCGGCTTGTCAGACGGTCGGCTCCGACGGCGAGCGTCGTGGGGCCGACGAACCGGGCCCGACCGTGGAACTGCTCGACGCCGATCGTGGCCCACGCCTGCTCGGTTCGCTCCGTCGTGGGATCGACGAGGGAGCGCTTGAAGCGCATGAGCGACGGCCAGTCGATGGTCAGCGCCGCGGCCGGCACCCCCTTGTCCGCCAGGTCGCGCGCGGCCTGGACGGCCGCGGCGGCGCCCACGAGGATTTTCTTGGGTACGCAGCCGCGGAGCGCGCAGGTGCCGCCGAAGGGCCGGGAGTCGACGACCGCCACGCTCCAGCCCGCCTCGCGGCAGCGAGAGGCCACGGCGGAGGTGACTCCGGTTCCCACGACCACCAGGTCGTACTGTCGATCCATGACTGCCGTCCTTTCAGGCGAGCGCGTGGCGCGCTCGAGGAGGTGATGCTCATGGTAGTCGGCACGGCAAGCGCGCCGCCCGATCGGGAGCGGAGTCGGCGGTGTCAGCGCGACGTGACAGTTTGGCCGGCGAGCGATCGTTTGGCCGCTAGAGGCCCTCCAACACAGGCTCAGCGGGCCCGGCAGGATCCTTGCCTGAAGGCGCTGAAAAAATGCGCCGCCTCCGTCCGTGCGCGAGCCTCGTCCTGGCCATCTCGCTGATGCTGGCGTGGGTCCTCGCCTACCAGCACGTGAAGCGGATGGACGGCGTGTGGTTCCAGCCATCTCCCGCCGGGGCGTGGGCGCTGGCCCAGTACCTCGCCGGCGACTACGTCGGGGCGGCGCGTGCCTACCGGACTCACTACCGTGAAGCCGTCGCGTCGGGATGGAGCAGCGGCGACCCCGCACTCGATGCGCTCCTGGCCGGTGATCTCGATCGCGCGGCGTCGGCCGCCCGCACCGGCACGAGCGGAGAGCGCGGCTTCCTGCTCACGATGAGCGACATCGCCCTCGAGCGGGGACGCCCCGACGAGGCGATGACGTTCCTCCGCAAAGCGCTGGAGCGTGCCCCCGACGACGTCGAGGCGCTCCTGCTCGCATCCCTCGCTCATGCCCGAGGGGATGCACCCGGTGAGGCCGTCGTCACCCTCACCCACGCCCTCCGACAGAGCGCCGTCGGTGCGCGCGTGACGATCTTTCTGCGCATCCTGGAAACGACGGGCGAGCTGGCCCGCCGGCAGGGTGCCGAGCGCCGGCCGTGTTTGCTCGCGCACTACCATCGCTACCTGACCGTCTTCGACGCCTCCAACGGGCGCCGGGCGATCGGCTACGCCGAGCAGGCCATTCGCGCGGCCGATCGTCCGGCAGATGCCTATCTGGTGAAGGGGATCCTGCTCGACAAGCAGGGTCAGCGCGATCGAGCGCTCGAGGCGTTCCTCAAAGCCCTGGAGCTGGACCCGCGCCACGCCGAAGCGTATCGCTGGGCCGCGTTCATCTACGCGGAACGAGACGACCTGCGCAACGAATACCGGATCGCCCGGGCGGCGTTCGCCGCGGCTCCGACGGACTCCTTCTACCTCGATCATCTCGATCACGTGCTGGTGGAGCGGCTGGGTGACCCGCACGGGGTGATTGCGGTCATGCAGCGAGCGGTCGAGGCCAACCCTGACAGCGTCCGTGCGCACGATCGCCTGGGCTCTGCCTGGGGACTCATCGGTGACCAGGCGCGCTCGATGAATCACTATCGGCATGCGATCCGGCTCGAGCCGGCCAACCCCGTGCTTCACGAGGGGCTCGGCCGGGCCTTGCACCGCCTCGATCGAGCCGACGAGGCCATCGCCGCCTATCGACAGGCGGCGGAGATGGCGCCGCGACGCTACCAGCCCCACACGGGGCTGGCGGGCGTGTACCACGCTGGGCGGCGCTATCGCGAGGCCATTGCCGAGTACGAGACGGCCGCGCGGCTGGGTGACGCGACCGCGGGAACGCGTGCGGCGCTCTGCGCCGCCTATCACGCGGTATCCGAGTTGCCGCGCGCCGTCGACTGCTCCGAGCCGCTCGCGCTCCGGGGCGAGGAGCGACGATGAGCACCCCGACGGCACCGCGCCTGCTCTGGAGCTCGGCTGGCCTTCCCAGCTTCCTGCTCGTCGTCCTGCCGCTGGCGGCTCTCAGCATCCAGATGCGGTACCGCATCCCCAGCCGGTACGTCTCCTGGGTCCTGCCATGGATCGGCGTCGCGCTGAGCGCGCTGAGCCTGCTGTTCCTGCTCAACCGTCTGCTGGCCCACTCGGGCGTCGGCAGCCTCCGCACCTTGGCCGAGCGCTTCGAGCGGTGGTCGCTCGGAGTGAGCCTGGTATCGCTCGTCCTCGGGTTCCTGGCGCCCGGCTGGCTGGGGAGCCCAGCGCTCTTTCCCATCCTTCTGTGGGGCGCAGTCGGCACCGCCTCCGCGGCGCTGCTCGTATTCGTGTGCCGCGTGACCGTGGCGACGCTGTCCGGCTCGCTCACGTCGAGC
Organism: uncultured Candidatus Rokubacteria bacterium; assembly: GCA_963734175.1. GTDB lineage: Bacteria > Methylomirabilota > Methylomirabilia > Rokubacteriales > CSP1-6 > AR5. The sequence continues at coordinate 32,926 of CAVTGC010000006.1, read as the reverse complement.
TTCCGGTGGCTCGAGCGGGCGACTCTGCTGCTCGTCGTGCTCTTCGTGGGCCATGGCGCGGTCACGCTCGTGAACGGCGCGCTGGACTTCTCGGCGCCCTTCGAGGCGAAGTCGCAGGTCGTCGCGATCGAGGCCGGCGAGGTGGATCTGGGCGGCTTCGTCGCGGTGAGCTGGGCTGATCTTCGGTCCTGGCGGGGCGAGGGAGTGGAGCGGATCTTCCTGCACGACCCCGAGCGCCGGCGGACGTGGCCGGGCCAGGCCGTTCTGGTGTCCGTCCACCCGGGCGCCCTCGGCATCCCGTGGGTGTCGCGCGTGAGCCGGGACGACGAGGTCTACTTCCGCCAGATCCTGGACGTGGCCCCCACCGCCACCGGACCGCGCAAGCACCTCATCGCGTTCTATCTCGAGCGGCAGCGCTGGGAGGACGCCACCGCGGTCGCCCTCGAGTACTTCCGGCGCTATCCCGACGACCAAGGCTACATCGTCGATATCGCCGCCCGGCTCGCGGCGGCTCGGCGGACGACGGAGTCCCGCGCGCTGCTCGAGCCGTTCGCTACACCGACAGGAAGCGGCCTTTGAGCTCGGCCTCCTGCTGAAGATCCGCTCCATCGTCCAGCCGCCGCCGTCGCCGGCAGGACGCGCGGCCAATCTCAAATTTTTCGCCGCGGTCGCCTCCTCTTCCCGCGCAGGTAGCGGTCCCGCGTCGCATCGCTTATCATGGCGCGACGACACGGCGCGGGCTGGCGGGTCCGAGGAGTCATGGAACAGATCACCCTGATCAAGCGACGACTGGCGGCGGTCGTCTTTGCAGACGTGGCCGGCTGGTCGCGGCTGATCGAACAGGACGACGTCGGGACCATGCGCGCCTGGCGCGCCCTGCGGATGGATCTGCTCGAGCCCAAGGCGCTCGAGCACGACGGATACCTGCTCGAGGTGGCCGGCGACGCCGCCCTGCTGGAGTTCCCTAGCGCGGTGGCCGCCGTCAGCTGGGCCCTCGACATCCAGCGGGCCCTGTCCCAGCCCGCCGACGGGCTCGATCAGCGCCTCGCCGTCCGCATCGGCATCAACGTCGAGGACGTCATCGTGGACGAGGGCCGGCTGATCGGCGACGGCGTCAACATCGCGTCGCGCATCCACCAGCTCGCCAAGCCGGGCGAGATCGTCGTCACCAGCGCGGTGCACGGCTACGTCTGGAACAAGATGCCGGTCGTCTTCACCGACCTCGGCGAGCGCGAGCTGAAGAACATCAGCCGCCCGGTCCGGATCTACCGAATCGAGGCAGGCGACCCGGGACCGGCGGTGCCGGTGCACTCCCAGCCACACCTATCCTGGACCCGGCGTCCGGGGCTGGCGGTCCTGCCCTTCCGCAACCTCGGCGGCAAGCCGGAGGAAGGATACTTCTGCGAGGGCATCACCGAGGACATCATCGCCGGCCTGTGCCGGAGCCACTCGCTGTACGTGATCGCCTGGCCGTCGACCCTGCGCTATCGCGACCGCCAGCAGGACCCCCGCGACATCGCCGGCGAGCTGGGAGTGCGCTACGTGCTCGACGGCAGCATGCGGCGTCAGGCCTCGCGCCTGCGGATCGTCTCCGAGTTGGTCGACGCCGTCAGCGGCCAGACCGTGTGGTCGGAGCGCTTCGAGGGCGCTGACAACGAGATCTTCGAGTTCCAGGACCGTATCACCGCGCGCATCGCCGGCACCCTCGAACCCAAGCTGTATGAGGCCGAGGCGGCGCGCGCGCTCAGCAAGCCGACCGAGAGCCTCGACGCCTACGAGTGTGTGCTGCGGGGTCTCTCGCTGCTCTATACCCTGAGCGAGACCGACTTCCCCCAGGCCGGCGTCTACCTGCAGCGCGCGGTCGCCCTCGATCCGCGCTACGCGCAGGCCCACGCGTACCTGGCGTGGTGGCTGAACCTCGCGGCCGGCGAGGGCCGCTCGACGGATCCGGCCGGCGACATCGAGCGGGCCAGCCGGGCGTCGGCGACGGCGGTGGAGCTCGATCCCAACGACGCGTTCTGCCTGGCCGTGGCCGGCCACATCCAGGCGTTTCTCCACAAGGACCTCGACATCGCCGTCGACCTGTTCGAGCGGGCCCTGCGCCTGAACGAGAACTGCGCATTCGCGTGGGGCGTGAGCGGGTCGACCTACTGCTTCCTCGGGCGCCCGGACGACGCGCTGGAGCGCCTGCGCAACGCCTGGCGCCTGAGCCCCTTCGATCCGATGAACTTCTTCTACTACACGGTTGCCGGGATCGCGGAGTTCGTCGCCGGGCGCTACGACCAGTCCATCGGCTGGCTGCGCAAGGCGCATCGGCTGAATCCGCGCTTCAGCGCCTGCAATCGTACGCTGACCGTCTCGCTCGCGCTCTCAGGGGACCTCGAGGGCGCGCGGGTGGCAGCCGCGAGTCTCCTGGCCGTGGAGCCGACCTTCCGCGTCTCGCAGTTCATCGCGCGCTACCCCTTGCGGCGGAAGGACGATCTCGATCGGCTGGCGACGGGACTGAGGCTGGCGGGTCTGGCCGAATAACCGCGCGGGCCGCAACGACGCCGCGTCGTTCGGCGTCGACAGGGCGGCGCTGCTGGAGGAACGCGACATGGGCACCGGAACTTCAGGCACGGGCACCGGCTCAGGGTACGGCACCGGCACCGGAACGGGGACAGGCACCGGGACAGGCACGGGGACCGGCACCGGTACCGGGACGGGCACGGCCCTCGGCACCGGGACGGGTACGGGGACGGGGACTGGAACCGGAACCGGCACGGGCACGGGAACCGGCACCGGGACGGGCACCGGGACCGGTGTTGGCGGGACGGCGCCCATCGACTGGAGCTACTACGCGACGCCGCTAGAGCTCGGCTTCAAGCCGTGGGCGCTCGACTTCGCCCCCGACAACTACGGCGGCCAGGCCTTTCCCCGGTTCGTCGATCCCGACGCCAGCAAGCGCGCGTGGCAGACGACCGACTGGGATCCCGCTCTGCGATTCTGGACACTGTCGTGGGACCCGAACCTCGGCGCCTGGCTGCAGGACCAGGACACCTCGCAAGTCTCGATCATGGTGGCCCGCGAGTTCGCGAAGGAGCACGTCAAGTGGCGCTTCGATCGGGCCACGCTCAAGACCCGGGGCTGGCTACTGGACAGCCATGTGGCGTGGACTGACGGGACGTCGGGGGCCCAGGCGTTCATCGAGAACGAGATCGCGACCATGTTCGAGCTGATGGAGGACGACCGCGATCGATACCTGGCCGAGATCAACGCGCAGGCCGACGGGCTCGCCGGCTACTTCATCGCCTTCCTGGGCGCCGACGTCGAGCGCCGGCCGTGGACGGTGCACCTGATCCGGTCCGGCCTCGCCATCGGCAACCTCGTCTACATGAACTACAAGGCCCTGTTTCGGCGTGTGCGGCCATCGAGCATCGCCCCCGGCCTGGTGGTGCCGTTCGGGCCACCGCGCCACCCCGCGTTTCCGAGCGGCCACTCGTTCCTCGGCCACTTCATTGCGCTGCTGCTGCTGGAGATCCCGGAAGTGGCCGCCGTCTTCGGCGAGCCGGACAGCGCGGGCGTGCTCCGCCGGCCGCCGCTCTCGGACGTCCTGGGCACCGCGTACGAGTTCACGGGGCCGCTGCTGTGGCTCGGTGCCCGGCTCGCGAAGAACCGCGAGCGGCTCGGCGTGCACTACCCCTCGGACTCCCTGGGCAGCCGATGGCTGGCCGGCGCGATCTGGGCGCTGTTGACCAAGAGCGGATCGATCGCGGACGCGAAGCCGCCCGCCGGCAGCGCCGTCACGCTGGCCGACTTCATCAACTGCCCGAGCCTCGACCGCGTGATCCGCATGGCGAAAACCGAATGGGCGGTCGCCTAGGGGAGCGAAGGCGGGATCAGAGGAGCCGTAGACCGAGGTTGTTGTCGCCAGCCACGAGATCGACGATCGGCGTGGGCTTGATCGCCGTCGGTCGCGTCGTGGCCGGATCGATGTTGGAACGGTCGGCGACGCAGGTGGCCTCGGCCAGCACGAGGCGCCCGGGCCCCGTCGGCACGCCGCTGAAGCTGAAGGTCCGGGCGGCGCCGGGGGGAATGGTCTGCGACAGCGGCGTCGGGACCGCGGTCCACGTGGTCCGGTCCCACTTCGGCGGATTCGTCGGGGCCGTCGACCACGCGATGGTCCACATGTTCACCGTCACCGTCGTGGCCGGCAGCGAGCCACGATTGTGGACCTCCACGGTGGCCGTCGAGCCGCTCACCTTGATGCCGGCCGGGCTGGCGTGCCACGCGGGCGCCGGCCCCGTGGCGACCCAGTCGAGCGGGACCGGCATGTAGCCGCCGCGCGGATGGCTGCCCGCGCTGGGGGGACGGGCGTCGTCGATGTAGACGTCGACGTTGGGCGGCTCGCCGGGCGCGTCGAAGACGTCGAGCGCGGGGCGGCGCTCGTCGAGGCCCTGCGCCTCGAACGCCCATCGCACGACCTTGCCCGCCCAGCCGCCGACGCGATCCGCCAGCGGACCCGACGAGACCGGCTGCGTGTTGTTGTCGGCGGCGATCAGGGCTTGCACGAACTGCTCCGGCGTCTTGGCCGGCATCAGGTACGCGGGGCCCAGGAGGTCGATGGCTCGCATGACGAGGTAGGCGGTGTAATCGGCGGCCCGCTTGCGCACCGCGCGGTCGCTGACCGTGTCCCCACCGAGGGCGCGATAGAGGCGGAACAGCGACGTCGACATGATCTGTTCCGACTCGTAGCCCTTGTGGCGGTGGTTGCTGTTGCCCGTGAAGCGGCTCTGACGGTGCCGGCGACCGCTCCAGCTCCAGCCGGCGAAGACCGAACGATCGTGACGCCGGTGCAGGTAGACCCACGGGAAGGTCAGGCCGCGCCGCTCCTCGACCTTCGCCAGCTTGGAGTCGGGATCGCCCAGGATGGCCGCCAGCGCGTCACCCGCACTGTGCGAGAACGGCAGCTCGAGGGCACCGGTCGCGGCCGCGAGGAGGACGTGACAGTACTCGTGCCAGCTCCAGCGCTCGTCCGTCGACAGGCCGAGCGGCTCCCGGCGCGACCACGTACGCTTCAGGTCGCCGAGGGCGAAGCGGACCTGTATCGGCTTGAGCGGCGCCGGGGTGGTCGAGCCGCTGCCGACCATGTCCTGGTCCGGAGGGTCGTAGTCCACCTGGGCGTTGATAGTCTTGCCGTCGCGGCCCGGGCCCGGGTCGATCGGCGCGCGGTAGCGGATGTGCAACGGCAAGGCGGCGAAGCGGAAGAACGCCACCGGCGGTAGTCCGTAGTCGCGCATCGCGTCGAAGAGGCCGCGGGCGTGCTGGTAGCCGCTGAGCGCGGCGAACCAGCTCGTCCGGGGGTCCGGGATGCAGATGGGCACCACGAAGGTCGTCGCCGATTCGTTGGCGCCCGGGTCCACCAGCCTCGATTGCAGCACGTCGACCTGCACGAGATCGTCGCTCAGCCCGGTCCACAAGGCGGAGCTCCCGGGCAGTCCCGGCAGGGTGGCACCCTGCCAGTAGTTCGCCAGGCGATCGGGGGCGCGATTCGGACGCGCATCGACCATGGCGGAGGGACCGGCGTGGGAGGCGGGATCGCGCGGGAACACCCTGGCCTGCACGGCGTGGGCGACGAGGCGGACCCGCTCCACCAGCTCGACATTGGGGATGCCGTTGGCGCTGACCGACACGCTGGCAGTTACAGCGTACGCCGCCCCCCACCGCTCGTCCGGCGGCCGCGACGCCTTCAGGAACACGTCGACCACAGCCTGGGCACGGGGCGTCTCCCGCACGCGGAACCCGTCGAGCGTGAGCCTCGCGTCGCCGAGACGACCGATCGTGCGCACGGCCGCGAGCAGGTCGATCCGCAGCCGCGTGTGGCCCACACCGAAGAACAGCTCGAACAGCTTCTCCACGGCGGGCGCGTAGGGGACGGTCACCTGGACCAGCTCCGGTGAGGCGGCGACCCCGACGATGCTCACGGTGCGGGGTGGCGCGGCGGCGGCCTCGACGTGCGCGACGATCCGGAGGCCGATCCTGCTGCCGAGCGCCGTCGCCGGCTCGTTTGGCACCGACGACTGCACGGCCAGGATGGCGGCCGTGTGATCCGTGACGGTCGAGGTGTAGCCGGAGACGTCGAACCGCGTGCTCCAGCGCGACGCGGTCAGCTGGGCCGACGCCCGTGGCTCGATCGGCAGCGGCGGCAGGGGCAGCCACGTCAGCGGTACGGTGAAGATCCCGCTGGCGTCGAGTAGCGGCCCCACGGCGAAGGCCGCCTGGGCCTTGAACAGGTACTGGGCGGCGATCGCGATCAGGTCGGCGGGATCGTCGGTCGTCCAGGCGGCGACGTACGGATAGCCGGTGTGGTCGAGGACGGTCGTCGGCGCCTCGCCATGACTCGGCGGGTACCACGCGTCGTCGAGGATCCACTCACTGGCGATCGGCACGACCGGAGTATGGCACCAGCCACCGCGGCCCGCCAGGCTTCTAGGCGAGGGGCGGTTCGCTACACCGACAGGAAGCGGCCTTTGAGCTCGGCCTCCTGCTGACGGAACTCGGCGATGGCGCCGGCGAAGACCACGGCGCCCTTGCCGAGCACGAGCACCCGATCGCTGACGCCCAGCGCCATGCGCGCGTTCTGCTCCACGAGCAAGATGGTCACGCCCTCACCCTTGAGGCGGACCATCAGCGTCTCGAGCTCGCGGACCAGTCGGGGCGCCAGCCCCTGCGAGGGCTCGTCCAGCATGAGCAGCTCCGGATTGCCGGCCAGCGCACGCGCGATGGCCAGCATCTGCTGCTCGCCGCCGGACAGGCTCCGACCCCGCTGCCGCCAGCGCTCGCGCAGGATCGGGAAGTACTCGAAGATCCGCTCCATCGTCCAGCCGCCGCCGTCGCCGGCGGACCGCGCGGCCAGCCGGAGGTTCTCGCCGACGTCGAGGTGGGGAAAGATCTGGCGCCCCTCGGGCACGTAGCCGACGCCGAGCCGGAAGACGCGATGCGGAGGCTGGCCGGCGATATCCTCGCCCTTGAAGCGCACGGCACCGGCCCGCGGGCGGCGTGAGCCCCATGATCGAGCGGAGCGTCGTGGTCTTGCCGGCACCGTTGCGTCCGAGGAGCACGGTGATCTCGCCCGCCGGCACCGTGAACGAGACATCGCGCAGCACGTGGCTCTTGCCGTAGAAGGTCTGCAACGCCTCGACGGCCAGGAGCATGCCGGTTTGCCGCTAGCCCGTCGCGCGACGGCGACCGTTGGCGACCTTCCGAGTCCGGCTGGAGCTCTTCGTGGCCACATCTCGTAGCAGCCTGAGCGCTCGATTGACCGAGTCGCTGTCCGGAAAGGCTCGCGCCACGTCGGGCTCGAGGAGAACCAGATTCGTTCCTGCCAGCGCTCGCTTGTAGTACTTGCCGCGTACGGAGCCTTTCAAGCTGGCCAGATCGTACTCCGGACGAAGATCGGGACTACGTCGCTTCATCGCGGGGGCCCCATGGTGCCTCGTCTGTCCAACTTTCGTGACACATGGTGGAGGAGCACGGCTAGTCGAGACCTCCCAGGTAGGCCTTCTGGACATCCGCGTTGGCGCGGATCTCGGCCGGCGTGCCCTCGGCGATGAGCCGGCCGAAGTGGAGCACGCTGATCCGGTCGGCGAGGTCGAAGACCACGTCCATGTCGTGCTCGACCAGGATGATCGTCAGCCCCCGCTCGCGCGCCACCTGCCGGATGACCGCCACGGTGGCCGCCGTGTCATCGGGGGCGAGCCCCTGAGTGGGCTCGTCCAGCAGCAGCAGCTCCGGCTCCTGGGCGACGGCCATCGCGATCTCGAGTAGCCGCTGATCGCCGTGCGGCAAGGTCGACGCCGGCTCCTCGGCCCGGCCGGCGAGGCCCAGGAACGCCAGGCTATCGCGCGCGCGCCGCTCGCTGGCGTCGAGGACCGCGCGGCCGCCGACCAGCCGGAAGTTGCCCCCGGCCTTGAGCTGCACGGCCATGCGCGTGTTCTCCAGCACGGATAGCTCGGGGAAGATGCTGGTGATCTGGAACGTGCGCGAGATGCCGCGGCGGCAGCGCGCCGGCGCGGCCAGCGCGGTGACGTCGTCGCCACGGAAGAGCACGCGGCCCGCGGTCGGCGCCAGCAGCCCCGAGATCAGGTGGAACAGCGTGGTCTTGCCGGCGCCGTTCGGTCCGATCACCGCGCGCAGCTCGCCCGGCTGCACCGCCAGCCCGACGTCGGCGACCGCCTGCAGGGCGCCAAACGACCGCCCGAGCCCGCGCGTCTCCAGCATCGGCGTCGTCACCCGCGCGCGCCGAGCCGTCGGGCCGTGCCCACCAGCCCGCCCGGCAGGAAGATGACCATCAGCACGAACACGAACCCGGTGAAGATCATCCAGTGCTCGGTGTAGCTCGACAGGATCTCCTGGATGAGGATGAACACCATCGCGCCCAGGATGGGCCCGATCAGCGTGCCGATGCCGCCGATGGTCACCATCATGAGCGCCTGGCCGGAGAAGACCCAGAACATGACCTCCGGCGAGGCGAAGCCGCGGAACGGCGCGAACAGCGCGCCGGCCAGCCCGGCGAACACGGCGGCGATGACGAAGACGACCAGCTTGAACGGCCGCGGGTCGCGCCCGAGGCTGGCGAACCGCCGCTCGTTCTCGCGGATGGCCTGCAGGGCGCGGCCGAACGGCGAGCGGACGAGCGCCCGGCACAGCACGAGCGAGAGCACGACGCAGGCGGCGGCCAGGAAGTAGAACGCCTGGGACGAGGCCAGGCTGGGCCCGCCCCAGATCAGCGTCGTCTTCGGCACGCCCGCGATGCCGTCGGAGCCGCCCGTCAGGCTGCGCCACTTGTAGGCGACGGTGTAGAGGAACTGGGCGAAGGCCAGCGTCAGCATCGCGAAGTAGACGCCGGTGGAGCGGGTCGACAGCCAGCCGACGGGCACGGCGACCACGCCCGCCAGCAGCATGCCGGCCACGAGCGCCACCGGCACCGGCTGGCCGAGCTCCAGCAGGACGAGCGCGCTGGCGTAGGCGCCGAGGCCGAAGTAGGCGGCGTGGCCGAACGACAGCATGCCCGTGTAGCCCAGGATGAGGTCGAGCGACATCGCGAAGAGGCCGAAGATGAGCAGGTCGGTGAGCAGCGAGAGCTGGTGGCGGGCGAGCACCCACGGCCCGAGCGCGAGGGCGACCAGCGCGGCGGCGCCGAGCACCCGCGACCGGGTCATTCTTCCTCGCCGAAGAGGCCCCAGGGCCGGAAGATGAGGATGGCGCCCATGACGGCGTACATGATCACCATGGCCGCCTCCGGCAGGTAGAAGGCGCCCCACGACTGGGCGGCGCCGACGATGAGGCTGCCCGCCATCGAGCCGCCGATGCTGCCGAGGCCGCCGATGACCACGACCACGAACGCCTCGACGATCACGGCGATGCCCATCCCGAGATAGGCCGTCGTCATGGGCGCGGCCGCCACGCCGCCCAGCCCGGCCAGCGCGCAGGCGGCGCCGAAGACCAGGGTGCGCACGCGGGCCACGTCGGCGCCCAGGCAATCGGCCATCTCGCTGTTCTGGGCGACCGCGCGGATGACCAGCCCGGCCCGCGTCGTGCGCAGGAACAGCCACACCGCCGCGCCGACCACGAGGCTGAGGACCACCAGGAACAGCCGGTAGCGGGGATAGAGCAGGCCCCCCAGGCTGATCGCCCCCTGGAGCAGCGCCGGCGGCTCGACGCCCTTGGCCGTCGGGCCATAGAGCACGCGGATGCTCTCTTCCAGGATGAGCGCCAGGCCGAAGGTGAGCAGGAGCTGGTAGATCTGCGGGCGGCGATAGATGAAGCGCAGCGTGGAGGACTCGATCAGCGCGCCGAGGGTGCCGACCACGAGCGGCACCACCACGAGCGCCGGCCAGAACCACCCGGTGAGCGCGACCGTCGTGAAGCCGACGTAGGCGCCCAGCATGTAGAACACGCCGTGCGCGAAGTTGACGACGCGCAGGATGCCGAACACGAGCGACAGGCCCGCGGAGACCAGGAACAGGAGCCCCGCCAGCACCAGCGCGTTCAGCAGCTGCTCGATCAGGTAGGCCACGGCCCGTTCGCTACGAGAAGTCCTCCGTCCGGCACTTCGGCGTCACCTTGTCGCCGGGGTAGGTGGCCAGGATCTTCGGGATCGGGTGCGGGTACTTCGGGTCCTTCACCGCCTCCACCGCGAAGCCGGGCTGCACGGCCTGGTGGTCGCACTTGCGCATCAGGAACGGGCCCTCGAGGCCCTCGTAGGTCGAGTCCTCCCAGGCGTCGATGACCTTCTCGACGTCGTCGGTGCCGGCCTTGGTGATGACCTGGCCCAGCCACTCGAGGCCCTCGTACGTCTCGCCGTCGAACATGTCGGGGTACATGCCGTGCAGGTCGTGGAAGCGCTTGACGAACTCCTTGTTCCGCGGCGTGTCGACCGTGAACGGATAGCGGGAGCTGCCGATGGCCCCCACCATGGCGTCGCCCACCGCCTTCATGTTCTCCAGCTCGAGGATCTCCATGATCGGCTTCACCTCGCGGTTGAGGCCGAACTGGTGCGCCTGCTTGAGGTAGATGGTGGCGTCCTGGCCGGGCAGGGCCAGGTAGACGCCCTCGGCCTTCGACTGTCTGATCTTGGCGATGTAGCTGGCGAAGTCCTTCGTGCCCACCGGCGGGTAGTCGCTGCCGACGACGTCCTTCTTGGCCGCCGTGATCTGCGTCTTGAAGGAGTCCACGCTGTCGCGGCCCCAGGCGTAGTCGGCGCCCAGGGCGAAGAAGCGCTTCATGGGCGACTCCGCCAGGTAGAGGCTGATCGCCCGCGCCCCCATGGGCCCGCTGGTGTTCACGCGGAAGAAGTAGCGATGGAACGACTTCGTGGTGAGCGTGCCCGCCCCGTTGATGGTGGACATGAAGATGACCTTCCACTCGGGACACTTCGCCGACACCGCCAGCGCCTCGGAGGACAGCGCCACCCCGGTGAGGAACTTCACCCCGTCCTTCTCCACCAGCTTCTGGGCCTTGCGCACCGCGGTGGCGGGATCGCCGGCGGTGTCCTCGTAGAGGAACTCGACGGGGCGTCCGAGGATGCCCTTGGCCTTGATGTCCTTGGCGAACAGCTCGGCGGCCCGGCGGGCCTGGATGCCGTACTGGGCGTAGGCGCCGGAGAGGGCGGCCGGCATGCCGATCTTGATCGGGCCCTGGGCCCACGCGCGCCGCAGGTACACGGGGGCTCCGATGCTGGCCACGACACCACCGGCCACCGCGGTCGTCAGGAAGTCGCGTCGCCTCATGATCGGGCCTCCTTGGCCTGCCCCTGTCGAAGCGGGCTGATTATAGTCTTGGACGGAGGAGGGCGTCCTCACTGCTTCACGGCGCCGGCCGTCAACCCCTCGATGAACTGCTGCTGGAACAGGAAGTAGAGGGCGAGAACCGGGACGGAGAAGAGCACGAGCGAGGCCGCCAGGATGGGATAGTTGCCGTAGAACTCGCTCGAGAGCAGCGCGTAGATGCCGGTGGGAAGCGTCCGCATCCGGCCCTCGGTGATGAAGGTCAGGGCGAAGAGGAACTCGTTCCAGTTCTGAAGGAAGATGAAGATCGCCACCGTGGCCAGCGCTGGGCGGGTGAGGGGCAGCATCACCCACGCGAAGATCCGGAACTCGCCGGCTCCGTCGAGTCGGGCCGCCTCCTCCAGCTCACGCGGCAGTCCCTCGAAGAATCCCTTCATGATGTAGGTCCCGAAGGCGAGGCCGAACGCCGTATAGGGCCCGATCAGGGCGAACGGCGTGTTGATGAGTCCGAGCGTCCGTAGATTGATGAAGAGGGGGATGAGGGCAATCTGCAGCGGGATCGTCAGTCCGATCAGCACGATCCCGTACACGACGCCCCGGCCCGCGAACCGGATCCGTCCGAGGCCGTAGCCGGCCAGCGCGGAGATGCCGACCGTCACCACCATCGATACCGTCGACACGTAGATGCTGTTCCAGTACAGCCGCCCGATGTTGCTGGCGACCCACGCCCGGGGATAGTTCTCCGGATGGGGCGGTAGCGGGATGACCCGCCCGGCGAAGAGCTGAGGGTTGTCCATGAGCGACAGGCTGACCATGTAGAGGCCGGGAGCGAGGGACACGGCGAGGGCGGCCAGCAGCACGGCCCAGGCGACGCCGTGTCCAATGCGCGCGCGCCGGCCGACCTGCCCCCGCGGGCGAGCGACCGCCGCTGCCGCCACGGTGCTCACGCCGTCCCGCCTTCCCGCGAGTCGCGCAGCATCAGGGCCTGGACCCGGGCGATCGACAGCACCACGACCACGAGGATCACGCCGATCGCCGAGGCGATACCCATGTGGTTCAGCTCGAAGGCCTCGCGATAGAGCATGGTGGCGAGCACCTCGGTCGAGTACGTCGGCCCGCCCCGGGTCATGATGAAGACCAGGTCGAACACCTTCAGCCCCCCGATGATCGACAAGAGAGCCGTGAGCGCCAGGATCGGCCGCATGAGCGGCGTGATCATTCGCAGCGTGAGCTGCCAGGCGTTGGCGCCGTCCACCCGTGCTGCCTCCAGGACGTCCTGCGGCAGGCCCTGCAGCCCGGCCAGGAGGATCACCAGGCTGAACCCCACGTTCTTCCATACGCTGACCGCGATGACGGCCGGCAGCGCGGTCGCCGGGTCGCCGAGCCAGGGATGGGCCCAGCCGCCCAGCCCGATCGCCGTGAGGAACGTGTTGAGGAGGCCGGTGTTCGGCTCGTACACGCGTTGGAAGATGATCGTGACGACGATCAGCGACATGACGACCGGCACGAAGAAGAGCGTCCGCAACAGCGACCGGGCGGCCAGCCGGCGGTTCAGCAGGAGGGCGAGCAGGAAGCCGAGGCCGACTTCCAGCGGCGTCCGCACCACGACGAAGACGATGGAGTTCCAGGTGGCCCGCCAGAACACCTCGTCGTTGGCCAGCGCGCGATAGTTCTCGAGGCCGACGAACGGTCCCCACTGCGGCGAGTAGCCTTCCCACTCGTGCAGGCTCAGCCACACCGAGTAGGCGATGGGGTAGAGCAGGAACGCCGCCAGGACGACGAGGGCGGGTCCCACGAAGACCCAGCCGGTCGCGTGGCGCCGCCAGCGCTGCCGGACGATGGCCGGGCTCACGTGCCCGTGCTCACCCGGTCCGGAACTTCCGCGTCCCGACCTTCTGCGAGGCCGCCTCCACCGACTCCATGACGGCCTTGGGCGTCTTCTGGCCGGTGATGAGCGCCTGCATGCCCTGGGTCATCGCCTCCTCGACCGCCGGCGTGAAGATGACCCGCGTGGTCCCGGTGGGCTGGAGCTTGAGGAACTCGGGGTAGAGCGGATCCTTGAGCGACTGCATCTGGTAGGCGATCGCGTCCGCGCTGATCGGCCCGTTCGGCGACAGCCCGAGGTTCCTCGTGTACTCGATCTTCCCCCACGCCCCCGTGATCGCCTTGATCATCTCGAACGCGAGCTCGGGCTGCTTGCTCCGCGCGTTCACCGTCAGCGTGATGCCGACCGAGCTCAGCACCGGCTTGTGGCCGCCGGCCACCACCGCCGGGAACGGGAAGAGGCCCAGGTCGAAGCCCGGGGGCAGCGCCGCGCGGATCGACCGGCGCATCCACTGACCGCCCCAGAACATCGCCGAGCGTCCCGTCGCGAAGATCTGGATGGCGTCCGGCTCCTTGATGCCGAGCGGCCCCTTGGCGTAGAGGCCCGACTTCGCCATCATCTCCACGAACTCCGCGCCCGCCACCAGCTCGGGGCTCGTCCACGGCTTGAGCCCCAGGTCGGCCTCGCGCAGCAGCTTGTCGGCCTTGGTCCCGCCCGCGTACGTGTAGTAAGGGAAGATCGGGAAGTTGCGATCCTGCCCGGCCGGATAGGCGATCGGCATGACCCCCTTGGCGTTCAGCGCGGCCCCGATCTTCTTCAGATCGTCGAGTGTATTCGGCACCTCGAGGCCGTGCTGGCGAAAGAGGCCGCGGTTGTAGTAGACGACCACCGTGTTGGTGACCGCCGGCACCGACACCACCGTGCCGTTGATCGTCAGCAGCTCGAGCGCGTTGGGCCAGAAGCCGCGCTTGTAGTCGGGATCGTCGGCGAAGACCTTGGTGAAGTCGAGCACGCTGCCGCTCGTGGAGACGTCGACCGCATAGGCTCCGGGCTCGATGGCGATGATGTCGGGCGTGGAGCTCTGGGCCGCCAGCGCCGACTTCACGCCGACCCGCTGCTCGTTCAGGCCGGGGTATGCCGTGATCTCGAGCGAGACATTGGGGTCGTGCCGCCGCTTGTACTCCTCGGCGATGAACTTCTGGACATCGACGTGGAACCCGACGTACTGCCAGAACGAGAGCGTGGTGGGGTTGCTCGCCTTGACCTTCGGGGCCTTGAACTCGACCGGGTTCTTCAGCTCGCCGGTCGGCGCCGGCACGGCTGGCTGGGCGCCGCCGATCTGGGCGGTGGCGCGCCGGGGATGTAGGAGCATCGGCGGAGCCGTGGCGGAGAGGAGGCCCAGCCGGAGCAGCCGCCGCCGTGATAGCCCACCCGCCTCACGCCGACCGGTCACATTGCTCATGGCGGGCTCTCCTTATCCATCGAAAGACGTGGGACCCGCCATCAGTAGCGAGGGCTCGGGCCCATGTCAAGCGGCGACCGCGTGCTTGGACTCACTCCTTGGCGTCACTATCGCCGCCACCGCAACGTGGAATGACCCGCGCGCACCGGGCCGGCTCCTTGACCCTCACGAAAGTTCCGGCTAACGTCGCCCCCGCGTCGCACGAGGGACGGCGCCGGCAAACCACGCGGGTGAGCGGGACAAGGCGCGCGAGCACCTCGGCCGGGCGCTGGCGATGTACCGCGAGATGGACATGCGGTTCTGGCCGGAGCAGGCCGAGGCGGCGATGGCTGGCCCGGGCTGAAGGCACCGTCGGGCTCGCGCCGGTCACGCGCTGGACCCAGGTCCTCACGGCAGGGCGCGCTCGACGAAGAGGACCAGGCCCACCAGCAGGATGGCCAGCGAGGCGGCCTGGATCGTGCGCCGCTCCCAGCGCGTGTCGCGCAGAAGCATCAGCGCGGGCAGGACCACGACGACCACGAGGGCCTGCCCCACCTCGACGCCGGCGTTGAATCCGAAGAGCGAGAGCAGCAGGCCGTGGGCGGGCAGGCTCAGCTCGCGCAGCGCGCCCGAGAACCCGAAGCCGTGCACCAGGCCGAAGGCGAAGCTGACGAGCCAGCGCCGTGTCACCGTCGGCTTCAGGTAGAGGTTCTCGGCGGCCACGGCGGCAATGGAGAGGCCGATGACGGCCTCGACCAGGCGGTCGGGCAGGACGACGACGTTCAGGACGGCCAGCGACAGGGTCACGCTATGGGCGAGGGTGAAGGCCGTGATGATCTTCGTGAGCGCGAGCAGGCCGCCGCCGGGCAGCATGAGCGCCAGCAGGAAGAGCAGATGGTCGTAGCCGCTCAGGATGTGATGGATGCCGAGCAGGAAGAAGCTGCGCGTGTCGCGCCCGGTGGAGCCGCCCAGGTCGAAGCGGGCCTCGCGGGCCGACGGCTCGAAGGCGAACTGGCGCGTCCCACCCGGCCACTCGATCTTCGTCAGCGTGTGGTGGTCGACGCCGAGCACGTCGAAGAGGTCGTCGCGGACCTGCAGATCCCGCAGCCCGCGCGGGCAGGCGAAGTCCACCAGCATGGTGAAGGTGGGGGCCTCGGCGGCCGAGGGCTCCACGACGCCCGGCCCCGGCTCGCAGCGCACGCCGTCCCCCCGCAGCGTGATCGCGCGGCGGACGACGTCGAGCAGGCGCTCGCGGGCCTGCGCGCTGCCGGCCTGGGCGAGCCGCAGGTCCTCGGCCATCGCCGAGGGGAGCGCGGCCGTCGGCAGCGCCAGCCGATAGCGGACCGTCCCGCCGTGGACGGTGACCGACGCGTAGCCCGTGCTTCCGCCGGTGTGGGCGTGGCCCTCGGCCGCTCCGCCTACCAGGAGGAGCAGCCCGGCGAGCGCGGCGAGGCCGATGCTCGTCAGCGGCCGGCCTCCGCCAGCACCTGCTCCCACTCCTGGCCGATGAAGCGCGACATCACGTAGACCGGCTCGCGGCCGTCGATGCGCATGTACTGCAGCACCTGCTGGGGGTTGGGCGATCCGAAGTCGACGGCGAGCACACGTCGCTCTCCCTGGAAGAGCGCGGCGCTGTAGGCGGGCGGATCGAGGCCGAACTCGCGCAGGCCCTGCTCCGACCACTCGCGCCGCTCCATCACGCGGATTGGCGCCGAGGCGTGCAGGAACTTGATCGAATCGTCCAGGTGCGTCGCGAGCGCGGGCGATACGGCGCGGGCTCCAGGCTCGGCGTGCCAGGCCCCGGCTGCTCGCGTGAAGACCCAGCGGCCGCGGCCGGTCACCTCGACCCGGTCGATCCGGCCAGGTGTCTCCGTCAGCACGCCCGCCGCGACGAAGCGGACGAGCTGGCCGCTGTCGCGCACGCGGCCGGACAGCGCCATGACGACCAGGAAGGCCAGGGCCAGCAGGGCCCCGACCGCGCCGAGCAGGCGGCGGCCCCGCCGGCCTAGCGCCGGCGCCACCACACGAGTCCTCCACACAGCACGACGCCGAGGGGAAGGACGATCACGACCGCCAGGAAGATCTGCTGCATCTGCCGCTTCGTGAGCAGCACGAGCGGAGGCACGGGGATGCGGCTGGCCACGCTGGGCGTGTGGTCCTCGCGGACGAGCCAGCGCACCACCGAGACGGCCAGGTCGCCGTTGGCCATGTAAGGAAGGAACGAGTTGCTCGCGAAATCGCCGTCGCCGATCAGGACGAGCCGGAACGGCCGGGCTCCGGCGGCCGACCCCGGCCATGCGCCCTCGGCGGCGGCGGCGAGGACGTGCCGGGCCGGCGCCGCCGAGGCGGTCGCCGCCGGCGCCGCCTCTCGCTCCGGCTGGCGCTCCGCCACCGTGCGAACCGCGCGGGTGTAGCTCTGCGTGCTGCTCCGAAAGAGCGGGGTGAGGGTGACGCCCGGGGGCGGCGCCGCCAGCGTGAGGGACCGGACGCCCGGGAAGAAGGTCAGGGCCAGCTGCCGCGTGATCGCGTGGGGCTCGTAGACCGGGATCGCCACCACCTCGGAATCGGTCGAGTAGTGGTCGAGCGGATCGACGACGACCCGCTGCTCGACGACGATCCCGAGCCGGTGCAGGGCGGCTGCCAGCCGCGCCTCGATCACGAACCCCAGATCGTAGGCGAGGAACACGGAGCCGCCGGCCGCCAGGTACGCGGCCAGCGCCTCGCTCTCCCCGGGCAGGTACGTCGAGCGGGGGTTGAGGTCGACGACGGCCGTGCACGCCTCCGGGATGGCCGGCAGCGTCGCCGGCACGATCTTGCGGACGTCGTAGCCGACCGCTTCCAGGGCGCGGCGCATCCGGCCGGCGCCGTGCCCGGGCATCTGCACCACGCCCGAGCCGCCCTCGCCGTGACTGTGCCCCGCCAGCCCCTCGAAGTGGGTGTGGAACTCGAAGTTGTCGACCGGGTACTCGTTGTGGCCCTCGATGAAGCAGATCGTCACCACCCGCTGCCGCAGCACGCGCAGGATGCCGAGCGCAATCTGGTTCTCGTCGGTGCTCATCACCTGCACGCGCCGGCCGTCGGCCTCGAGCACGGCGGCGTTGTAGATGCGGACGCCGAAGGTGTCGGCCACGGTCGGCTGCTTGTCGGGATCGACGGTGCGCACGCGCAGATGGGGGTTGCGCCGGCCCAGCACCTCCACCATGTCCCGCGCGCGCTTCCCGGCCGGGTCCTGGGGCTGGTAGAAGTACGTCAGCGCCACGTCCCGCTCGAGCGTGTCGACGACGTGCTCGGCCTGCCGCGAGGGCGTGAAGACCCGCTCGCGCGTGAGGTCGATGTGCGCGTCGTGAGACCGCAGCGCGACGTTGGCCAGCGCCGCCACCGCCAGGACCGCGATGACGACGCCACTTGTGTAGGCCAGGGCCGCCAGTCTTGGGAGGCGCGGCTGGAGCGGAAGCCGGACGGCGAGGACGAACAGCACGAGCAGCGCGGCGAGCCAGCCGACGAACCAGAGCACGTTGATGGCGTCGAGCCGGCTCACCGGCGCCCTACCGTCGGGCCAGCGTGCGGACGCTCAGGAGCAGGCAGGCGAGGATGACGGTCAGGAAGAAGCCGAGGTCCGAGAGAAACAGGGCGCCGGTGGCGAAGGGGGTGAAGTGCGCGATTAGCGACAGGCTGGTGACGATCGAGTCGAACGGCTCGGGGAGCAGGTAGCCGAACGAGTCGATCATCCAGAGCAGGATGCCGACGCCCATGGCCAGGACCGCGGCCACGATCTGGCTCGAGGTCAGGCCCGAGGCGAGCAGCCCGATCGCCGCCAGCGCGCCGGCCAGGAGCGCCAGCCCGAGGAAGCCGCTGTAGATGGGCCCCCAGTCCGGCTCGGCGTAGATGCCGAGCACGATGGCGTCGCTGACGGTGAGCGCGAGCATGAGCAGCAGCACGGTGAAGCTCGCCGCGAACTTGGCCAGCACGATCTCGATCTCGCGGACGGGCGAGGTCAGGAGCAGCTCGAGGGTCCCGCTGCGACGCTCTTCGGCCAGCAGCCGCATGGTGACGACGGGCACGATCAGCAGGAACAGCACCGCCGCCTGGAAGAAGATGCGGACGAGCTCGGCGGTGCGGTTGAGGAACAGCATCAAGGTGAACGTGAAGCCGATGAGCAGGAGGTAGACGGCGACGATCGCGTAGGCGATCGGGGACGAGAAGAGGGCCTTCTCCTCCTTCCCCAGCAGCGTCAGGAAGTTCCTCACGCCGGCGTCTCCGCGCGCCCGCCCGTCAGCCGCAGGAACAGCGCCTCGAGATCGAACGGGGCCGGCTCCATCGCCAGCAGGCCGAAGCCGCCCGCGGTGACGGCGGCGGCCGCCGATTCGGCGATGGCGGCCGTATCCACATCGACGAGGCAGGTCAGCAGGGGAGGCGCCGCCGCCTCGCGCTCGACCTCGACGCTCCTCACGCCCGGCACCCCGAGCAGGCAGGCCCGGACCATCGCCTCGTCGCCACGGACCCGTAGCCGCAGCCGGGACGCGACGGCCGCCGAGCGCAGCGCGTGGACGCCCAGCAGCCGCCCTTGCAGCAGGATCGCCACCCGGTCGGCCACGCGCTCCATCTCGCCGAGGATGTGGGAGGTGACGAGGATGGTGCGCTCGCCCGCCAGGGAGCGAATCAGCGTGCGCATCTCGATGATCTGCCGGGGGTCGAGGCCGTTGGTCGGCTCGTCGAGGATCAGGAGATCGGGGTCGCCGAGCAGCGCCTGGGCGATGGCGACGCGCTGGCGGTAACCGCGCGACAGGCGGCCGATCTGCATCCCGCGCACGGGCTCGAGGCCGAGCCGCTGGATGATCGCGTCCACCGCGGCGGCCAGCGCCGGCGGGACCAGGCCCTTGAGCCGGCCCATGAACACGAGGAACTCGCGCACGCCCATGCTGCCGTAGAGCGGCGCGTCCTCCGGCACGTAGCCCACGCGGCGGCGCGCTCGCAGCGAGTCGTCGACGACGTCGAGGTCCGCGATGCGCGCCGTGCCCGACGACGGGCGCAGGTACCCGGCCAGCATGCGCAGGACGGTGGTCTTGCCCGAGCCGTTGGGTCCGAGGAGGCCCAGGATCTCGCCGCGGTCGACGCTGAGGGAGACGTTGTCGACGGCGAGGCGGGGCCCGTACCACTTGGTGAGCCGGTCGACGACGATGACGGCGGTCACGAGGCGATCCATCACGGCGAGGCCGGAGCGGTCACCCGCCCGGCCTCGCCGCGTCGTTCAGTCTCCTGACGGCGAGCTACTCGAACATCTGCGGGGCGTGCGTCTTGGCCGCCTTGCCCGCCGGGCCGTCGAGGTCGTGCGCGGTCATGAAGCCCGCGTTCTCGCGTCCCTGCAGGGCCCGAATGAACTCGTAGGCGCCCAGGATCCCGGATGGATTGTAGGCAAGCGAGATGTCGGGCAGCAGGTTCTTCGTCACGTTCTCGGAGAAGTAGACGTTGTCGCTGGTGAGCACCACGGTGCCGGTCTTCGGCAGCCGCACGATGGCCATCTGGCTGCCCGGCGTATGGCCCGGCCAGCGCTTGATCATCACGCTGCGGTCCCCGAAGACGTCGAGGTCGCCCTCGAGCTGCTCCATCTTGAACTTGTTCGGGAGCGCCTCGCCGATGCCGTTGCGCAGGCAGGCGATGTCGCCCGGAATGTACGGGCCGGCCGTGCCCGGCTCCGGCCACGCGGCGTTCTTCATCTCGTCCTTCTGGACCAGGAACGTCGCGTTGGGGAACTTGCACACGTTGCCACCGTGGTCGAGGTGCATGTGACCCACGGCGACGTACTTGATGTCGTTCGGGGTGAGGTTGATCTTCTTCAGCTGCGTGTCGATGGCGATATCCGGCGTACGGACCACCTGCAGCGCCTGGGCCATGGGGCCCCAGTAGCTTGGGTCACTGATGATCTTGTCGTTGTTGCCCGTGTCGAAGAGGAAGTTGCCCTTGGGATGCATCACCACGAAGAAGCCCACCGGAACCTGGATCGGGTTGCTCGAGGCGCCCGACTGCAGCGCGCTCTTGGCGATCGTGAGCGGGCCCGAGCTGAACACGTACATCTTCATGCCAGCGGGCGACTGGGCATGGACGGCGACGACCGTCAGGAGCGTGATGGCGACGACGGCGATTGCGCGAACACCTATCCGCTTCATCCGTACTCTCCTGCGCTGATCGACGACGATCACGATGAAGGAGTTGCTAGCTTGGGGCCAGGACCAGCGGCCCGGCCTCGCGCCGACAGTATCGGCAGGCGGCCCGGGCCTGTCAAGACGCGGCCCGGCGCTTGCCAACGCTCCAGGGGCCGCCGCCGGCCGCCGCCAGGTACAGGAAGATGAAGCAGTAGAGAATGGGCAGCTCGCCCATGTTCTGAAGCGGCACCAGGCCGCGCGGTGCGTGGGCCAGGAAGTAGGCGAACGCCATCTCGCCCGAGCAGATGAAGGCGACCGGCCGCGTGAACAGGCCGAGCAGTAGCAGGACGCCGCCGACCACCTCGATGACGCCGGCGGCGCCCGGCCGCGAGAACAGCTCGACCGTGGCCCCACCGGCGGTGGCCGGCAGTCCGAACAGTTTGGCGGTGCCGTGCTGAAGGTAGAGGAAGGCGGCGACGATCCGCAGGACGCTGAGCAGTCGCGGTGACCAGTCGTCGAGCATCGTGTCAGTCCTCCAGGCCGCCAGCATATCGGCTGTCGGGCTGTTTGTAGACGTGCGTGACCTCGGTTACCCTGCCGTGAACTGAAGGCTTTGGTGGCTCTCCCCTCGGCAATTCACTGAGTGTCCGGAGGAGGTTGTCATGGACAGAGAGCTCAATCTCGACGAGTTGCTGAAGCAACGGCTCTCCCGGCGAGACTTGTTCCGTAACGCCGGAGTGGCCGGTATCAGCCTCTCTGCCCTCCTGGATCTGGCCTGGCAGCCGGCGACCTCGGCAGCCCAGGCCCCGGCAGCCCCGGCGGCCACGCCAAAGATCGGCGCGCAGCTGATCGGGAAGCTCGAGGGACCCACCACCATCACGGATGCAGTCCAAGTTCCCCAAGACCTTCAAGGAAGCGCCGCAGCTGGCGGAGCTGGTGAAGGCCGGCAAGCTGCCGCCCGTCAAGGAGCGGATCG
Source organism: uncultured Candidatus Rokubacteria bacterium (assembly GCA_963734175.1). GTDB lineage: Bacteria > Methylomirabilota > Methylomirabilia > Rokubacteriales > CSP1-6 > AR5. The sequence continues at coordinate 11,277 of CAVTGC010000006.1, read as the reverse complement.
GCGAAGACCCGCTGGTCATCAAGCCGGTACACGAGATCGGCCGGTACGGCGGCACCATCCGCCGGGGATTCACCGGGCCGGGCGACTGGTCGGCTGGTGTCCGCTTTGCGGGTAACGACAGCCTCGTGCACTGGGATATGACCGGCACCAAGCCGACGCCCCTGGCCATCAAGAGCTGGCAGTTCACCGACGGCGACAAGACGCTGACCATCCACCTGCGCCGGGGCATGAAGTGGAGTGACGGCAAGCCCTTCACCGCCGACGACTTCGTGTTCTGGTTCGAGGAGCTGTACAAGAACAAGGACGTGGTGCCGTCGCCGTCGCCGTATCTGACCACGAAGAACGGACCGGGCGAGCTGGAGAAGATCGACACCTACGCTATCAGGTGGAAGTTCAAGGATCCCTACTGGGTGTTCATCGCGATCCTGACCGGGCCCACGGGCTTCGGCGGCCAGGCCCACGACAGCCACGTCAGCGCGCTCGGCGGCTATGCGCCGGCCCACTACCTGAAGCAGTTCCACCCCAAGTACACGTCCAAGGAAGAGCTGGACCAGAAGGTGAAGGAGGCCAAGGTCGACAACTGGGTCAACCTGATCAAGGCCAAGGCCGACTGGGGACTGAACCCGGACCTGCCGGTGATCTCCCCGTGGCGGACGACGCAGGGCCGCAACACCGCCACCTGGATCCTCGAGCGCAATCCCTACTACTTCGGCGTGGACACGGAGGGCAACCAGCTTCCCTACGTCGACCGCGTGGTGCTCACCCTGGGCGAGAACCTGGAGGTCATCAACCTGCGAGCCATCGCCGGGGAGTACGACTGGGGCGAACGGCATCTGGATCTGCAGAAGCTGCCGGTCTTCATCGAGAACCAGCAGAAGGGCAGCTACAAGGTGCACCTGGACCCCGGCGGCATCGGCAGCGATGCGGCGCTGCTCTGCAACCAGAGCTACGAGGCCGACGCCGAGATCGCCAAGTGGCTCACCAACGTGAACTTCCGCCGCGCCCTGTCCCTGGGAATCGACCGGGACCAGCTCAACGAGACGTTCTGGCTGGGTCTCGGCACGCCCGGCTCGGTCGCCTGCACGGAAGAGTCGCCCTACAACCCCGGCAAGGAGTTCCGCAAGCTCTGGTCCACCCACGACCCGAAAAATGCCAACGCCATGCTCGACAAGGTCGGGCTGAGCAAGAAGGACGGGGAGGGGTACCGCCTGCGCACCGATGGCAAGGGCCGGCTGCGCATCGAGCTCACGACCTACCTCGGGTTCATGCCCTTCACCCAGATCGCGGAGATGATCAAGCTGCAGTGGGCGAAGATCGGCATCCAGGCCGACGTGGCGGAGCTGGAGCGGAGCCTCCTGAACAGCCGCCGGGCGAACAACGAGACCCAGATCAGCATGGAGATCATGTGGGGCACCGAGAACATGTACGCCCACTCGCCCGTCAACCTGTTCCCCTACGATCCCACGAGCGCCGTGGGGCCGCTCTACGGCAAGTGGTTCGCCACCGGCGGCGCCTCGGGTAAGACGCCGCCCGGCCGCTTGAGGGAATTGCTGGAGCTCTACCGGGAGGGGTTCAGCGCTCCGGAGAAACAGCACTACGAGCTGGGCAAGAAGATCTGGCGGATTGCGATCGAGGAGCAGTACGTGATCGGGACCGTGGGGCTGGCGCCGGGGATCATGGGGCTGCGGGTGGTGAAGAACAGCATCGGGAATGTGCCGGCGAGGATGTTCAATGGGTCGTCGACGCTGCATCCGAAGCAGTCGAAGCCGGAGACGGCGTTTTATAAGAGGTAGGTGGCACAACCCCTCGTGCTCAGCAGTGCGTCACGGGCGCCGGCCGGCCCGCGCCCGTCGGGACCGCGTGCTAAAATTCGCGACGGCTCATGTCCATCTCCTGGCCCGACGAGATCTTCACCGAGCTCCAGGCGGCGCAAATCCGACAGGTGGCGTACGTTCCCGACGCCGGCCACAGTCAGCTCCTCCAGCGCTGCCATGCCAACCTCGAGATGCACACGGTGTCGCTCACGACGGAGGAGGAGGGCGTCGCCATGCTCGCGGGCGCCTGGCTCGGCGGCGACCGCGGCGTGCTGCTCATGCAGTCGAGCGGCGTCGGCAACTGCATCAACATGCTGGCCGTCAACCAGGAGTGCCGCATCCCGCTCCTGATGCTCGTCACGATGCGCGGCGAGTGGGGCGAGTTCAATCCCTGGCAGGTGCCCATGGGCCAGGCGACGCGAGCCGAGCCTGGCAGCGATCGGCGTCATCGTCTACCGGGCCGACAGCCGCCGACGACGGTGGCCGAGACGGTGCGAGCGGCGGCGATGCTCGCCTTCCAGACCTACCGCGCGGTGGCGGTGCTGATCGCCCAGCGCGTCATCGGCGCCAAGCAATTCGAGAAGTGAGCGAGCGCCGCCGCGCTCGACCGTCGCGGCCGTCGCCGCGCGGCTGCTCGCGCGATCGCGGCGATGCGCTCGTCGTCACCGGGCTCGGCGGCCCCACCTACGACGTCGCCGCGGCCGGCGATACGCCGCTGAACTTCTATCTGTGGGGCGCATGGGCGGCGCCGCCATGATCGGGCCTCGGCCTCGCGCTGCGCGCAGCCCCGGCGCCGCGTGGTCGTGGTCACCGGCGACGGCGAGATGCTCATGGGCCTCGGCATCGCTGGCCACCATCGGCGCGCGATGCCGCCCAGGAACCTCGCCATCGTGGTGCTCGACAACGAGCACTACGGCGAGACGGGCATGCAGCTCACGCACACCGGACGCGGCGTCGACCTGGCCGGCATCGCCCGGGCGGCGGGCTTCGCCGATGCGGCCACGATCCGGACGGAGTCCGAGGTCGAGGCGCTGGCCCGGCGGCTCTTCACGGCGCCCGGACCTCTCTTCGCCACGGTGAAGGTCTCCTCCGACACGCCCCCGATGCTGCTGCCACCGCGCGACGGCCCCTATCTGCGGAGTCGCTTCCGCGAGGCCCTGCTCGGTCCCGAGGCCCACCAGTAACACGCCCCTGGATGACGTCGGCGCGCGAGCTGGACTCGCGCGGTATCGTCGGCCGGCGCCCGGACTACGCGCGAACGTTCGAGTACTTCACGTCGCACCGGTAGGTCTTGTACTCACCCACGAAGAACGGCTGAGGGGGCCATGACGTCCCGGTAGAGCTGGCTTTACTCGTAGGCCTGCATGTCCGCCTGGTTGTCCCACGGGCTCACCGCGAACCCGTATCCTTGTCCACCGAATCCTGACCTACTCGATCCCGTGCAGCTTCTTGAACGCCTCCAGCTGGGGTCGGGTGCGGGCCGGAGTTGGACTGCTGCCGGGCGTAGTACTCTGCGGCCACGTTCTTCCCGTGCTTGGGTCCGTACTTGGCAATCCACAGATCACGTCTCCTCATCGTCTACCTCCTGACTACTGACGCCGTATCCTCTTGAGGTACGCCACAGCTTCGGAGCCTGTCAACAAGAATGAGACAGTCGGGTCTCGAGTTTAGTGAGTGAGCGCCACCTCCGCGAGCGCACGGCGCGTTGGGGGTTGATCCAGACTTCGGTCGGCATCGCCGCCGGGACCGGAAGGCCCGCAGAAAATCGCTCGGGATGCGCCGTGTAGGCCGTGGCGAGCACGGTCGCGCGCACCGCGATGCGCTGCTCGGCCAAACCGTGGTGCACGTCGGCGGGCGTCAACAGGCCGAGTCCGGTGTGATGGTGCTCGGTGTTGTACCAGGGGAAGAAGACGTGGCAGTGCGCCCGCGCGTCCTGGATCGACCCGAAGCGCCCCGGGAAGGCCGGGCGGTACTTCAGCGTCTTGAACTGGGCCTCGGAGAACGGGTTGTCGTTCGACACGTGCGGCCGGCCATGCGTCTTGGTGACGCCGAGATCCGCGAGCAACAGGGCGACGGGCTTCGAGGTCATCGCCGACCCGCGATCGGCGTGGACCGTGAGCTGCTCGCGCACGATGGCTTGGCGCGCACAGGTCTCGCGGATGAACTGCTCAGCCAGGGTCGCGCTCTCGCGATGAGCCACCATCCAGCCGACCACGTACCGGCTGAAGACGTCGAGCATGACGTAGAGGTAGAAGTAGGTCCACTTCACGGGCCCGAGAAGCTTGGTGATGTCCCAGCTCCACAGCTCGTTGGGGCGACGGGCCAGCAGCTCCGGGGCAGCATAGACAGGATGCCGGAGCTGAGCGCGCCGCTCCCGCACCTCGGCGTGCGCGGCCAGGACGCGATACATCGTCCGCTCGGAACACAGATATCGGCCCTCGTCGAGCAGGGTGGCATAGACCTCGCCCGGCGCCAGGTCCACGAAGCGCGGCGTATGCAACTGCTCGAGCACGGCCGCGCGTTCGCTCTCGCCGAGGGCCCGAGGCGACCGCCGCCGCGGTGGCGCGGCGCGCGCGGGCCGACGTCGACGATAGTACGTGGCGCGGGGCAGCCCGAGCGCCGCGCACGTGGGAGCGATGCCCAGCCGTGGCCCGATCTGGGCGACCGTCGCCATCACGAGGTCTCGTCGACCAACGGCGTTCCCAGCAACGCCGCCACTTGTTTTTGCAGGGCCACCAGCGCCTCAGCTCGCTCGGCACGCTTCTGCCACCGGCTGATCTCCCGCGCTTGCTCGGCCAGTTTCTTGTCCCGCGGATCGACGACCCGCCGCGCCGGCCCGCGTTGCTTCGGCGCCCCGACCAACTCGCCCCGCTCCCGCGCCGCCCGCCACGTCGTCAGGTGCGGAGACCAGTCCCTCCCGCCGCAGCAGCACCCCGATCGCGCCCGGTGTCTTCCAGGCGTCGGCCTCTCGGACCACCTTCCGCTTGTACTCCAACGTGAACCGCCGCCGTGTCGCCTTCGCCACCACCTCGATCGCCGGCCCACCGAGGGCCTGCTCCAATGCGCTCATCGCTCTCCGATCCTGCCTCGCCCTCGACTCTAAACTCCCAGGGGGTCACTGTCTCACTCAGGCCATACCGGACGGCGCTCGCGCGCCGCCGGCTCGCCGCTTTCAGAGGGCGATCCCGACGGCGGTGACTTGCTTGCAGGCTGCGACTACCTCCGGCCTTACGATGACGATCTTTGAATACGTCGTCATCCTGACCACTTTTGGTCGGTGGAGCGGTGGAGACAGCGCGGAGCGAGGTCGTCCCGCGCTTAGTACTTCAGGCAGACGCGGCTGCGCTCGGTAAACACTACCGTCGTCCGGCTCCCGTCACAGACTTACAACTGGAGGCCAGGTCTGACCGCAAGTGTCGAGTGAGGGCGGACATGATCCTGGTCGACGCGGCACTCGCTAGAGAATCGCTTCAGCGGTTCCGAACGCATCGAAGAGCGAATCGATCGCGCTATCCACGTTCGTCGCCAGCACGTTCGCGCGGACCTGAGGACTGTTCACGTTCAGCCGCTTAATCTGGCTACCCTCAATCCTGATCCACTCGATGCGCGCGAGCTTCTCTCCGTGGTTCTCCGCAAACCGGCACAGCCCCTTCACCTTGGCGAGGGAATCGGCGCTGTTGGTGTGGTGCGGCTCCAGCAGGTCGACGACGACGTGCTTCCCCTCTCGCCGAAACACCACGAAATCTGGATAGCCGGGCGTGATCTGCCCCTCTGAATTCGTGTATGTGTAGGCGATGCTCCAGGGTTTGCGCGCGTAGTTTCGGAGCCAGCCGGCAAAACCTACACCTTTGCGAGCAGTAGCCAGCACGCTGGTTTCCCAGGAATTAAGCGCGGCTTTGAAGTCGCCCTTGTCTGGCACAAACAGGTGATCGTTGTGCGCCACGGCGTTCTTGTCTGTCTTGATCCGCAGTGGATCCGGAATCGATGGTTCCGTGGCCCTGAACTCGCGGCTAGTCTGCATGATCCGCCGATAGGCGGCGCGACGCTCGTCAGAGAGCTTAGAAATCTCCGGCTTTCGCTTCTCGTAGGCGGCCTCCAGGAGCACCTGTCCTTCGATCTCAACCGGCGATACCACGCTGGCGTCTTGTGAGAGCAAGAACGCCTCAAGCTTGCAGCGCCAATAGACTGCATTCTCGTCCTTGGGGTCAAATCGATGCTGAACGTAGGACATCGCAAGTTCTTCGGTCAGCGTAACGAAGCTCCGCGAGAACACCGTCTCTACATCCTGCTCGGTGACAGGCAGGCTGTGTTGCTCGCCCTGTTCATCGGCCTTCAAGGCACCATTCTCGACGCGCAGCATTCGATACATGACCGTAGACAGCCCTTCTACCGAGCTGACGAATGCGGCATCCTTACGACGTTCGTCGCCGACGGCACCCAGCTTCGCGCGAAGGCAATTGCGCAACGCAACCGCATCGTCCTCCCAGCCATCCTTCGCAAGTTCGAGAGCCATCCGCAGCGCCCGCCGGATGTGCGCCACCCTTCGACCTTCCTGAGCGGCATAGGTTGGCAGCGTGCGGTACGCAGCGATCAGCTCTTCCTTGCCCTTGGCGATCCTGAGCGTCTGGAAGTCGCGTGCATCGCCGGTCACCGCGCCGCCGGACTCAGCCTCCGCCTGGAGCCGTTCGACTACGGTCTGCACCTGCTCGCGATCGTAGTGCGGCAAAAATAGCATGACGCTATTCAGCAGATCGTTTCCCTCCATCCGCCGCGCCAGGGGCGTGCGAACAATGCGTCCGACGAGCTGCGCGATGTAGGTGGCATCCTCAGCCTTCCGGAAGGACATCATCACTTCTGCTCGTGGGCAATCCCAACCCGTCGTCAACGCCATCTTGAAGATGACGATACGTACGAATTGGTCATGCTCGATGCGATGCGGTTCCACGTAGCGGATGTCCGTACCCGCTACGTGCAACAGCTTCCCAGACTCCAGGCAGTGAGCGAAGTTAACACTGCTCAAACCCGGCACGTTGGCCCTGACAACCTCGACCAGCTTGGCGAGGGATGTGCGTGAATCCATCTCCGTACCGCCTGCACCCGCATCCTGAACCTGGATGACCAGTACGGGCCGCACGGTGTCGTGCTCGTTATTGGCATTGCAATAGGACGCCCATTCCTTGGAGATACGGTCGAACTCCTTGCAAGCTCCGGCGAGAAGTGTCCACTCGGTCGGCTGGTCGGCATCGGTATGGCTGATCAGGATACAGTCCTTGATAAGTCCGGCTTCGCGAGGCTCGTGCGGCGGGATGTCTATAACTCTTCGCGTGCGGCCCGACTGCGCAAGCAGGGTGTTGAACCGCTCTGGCGTCGCCGAAATGCCGATGATGATGGGCGCAGCGTTCACTTCTCCTGGATTCCCGAAGATGAACTTCTGGACGATGCTCTTGGCTTGCGTCTGTTCGATCTGCGTCCGCCGCATGCCGCGATGCGCTTCGTCGATCACGACGTAGAAGCGGCCCTTCTGGCGTACGATCGTGTTGTTGACTGTCTCCCAAATGGAGAACTGTCGGCCGTCGCCCTTCTTGGTCAGCAGTCCGGCAGTGCTGAGCTTCTGAGAATTCAGAAAGTGGACGTGACCAGGCTTGAAAAACTCTGCGTCAAATGTTGCTTCGACCAGCTCCAGGCGTCCGCTCAGCTCCGCCGAGCCGGCAAGGTTCATCTTTTCTAACGATTGCTGGTTGAGCTGCGGGCTGTCGGACAGCCACAGGAATACCGCATCAGGCTCGGCCGTGAAATCTGGATCGTCGAAGTCCTCGAGCCCTCCCTTGCCGAATAGAACGCGCTCAATGAGCGCCGTCATCATCACAGTCTTGCCTGAAGCCGTTGGCGCAGACAACGTGATAGCTTGCGTTCCTGCGTCATCCAGCAAATCACGCTTGGCCTGCCTCAGCCTTGTCAGTAGACCGCTGACGTGGGCCTTCTGGAACTCGCGGAGCAGAAACTTCATGACGCGTCCCCCGCGGAGCTGTGGTCCACATTGATCAAGAAGTTGTCCACGTAGTTGCGCCAAAGGTGGACGCGCTGTTTGGCCGGGATATGCTCCGGCAGCCACTCGTACATACGGGAGAAGCTGTCCTGGTCGTTGGTAACCAGAAACACCCAATCCACATCGGCACGCTCCTCCAGCTTCGCCAGAAATGGCTTGATGGTGCCTTCCTCTACCAACACGGCTAGCGGACTGTCTTTGAAGAAGAGCATCTTCTCGTTGCCCTTGCAGGTCGGAAGCTCGCCGCGGCAACCTGCCATCATCCACAGCGCGGGCAGAATGTCCGGGAGGTTGCCACCGGCCTCCACTATCGAGCGATCCAGAAAGTCCAGCCGAAAGTAGTCAAGATTCGCGGCAAACCCGTCTTTCATGGGCCGCTTGATCTCGACAGTCTTGACTAGCGGAGGCCAAGCCTCGGCCACTTGTTCCCTAGCCTGGCTGAACGCCCCGCCGGAAGGAATCGGCAGGTAGACCGTTTCGATACCCTCCGCCCATTCCTCCCCCTGCTCGATGAACTTGTCCAGCGCACCGGGTCAAGGAGCACGGCTATTTTTTCGCCCTCGGACAAAAGATGACTCTCCGTTGCACTTTAGATTTGGGGAATCCGACCGCGGCGGCGAGAGCCTCGCGCGCCTTTTTCTCTTAAGTAGCTCCACCGTGGCAAAATCCAATGAGCGGATAGCGCGCCGACCTTCCCGCCTTTCGAAGCGGCCGGTCAGATACTCGCCGGCCAGCTCAGCGCCGTCATCTCGTCGTCCGTTTATCGCAAACTTACAGCGGGGAAATGTAATAGACCGGCAGATTCCACGTCTTTTCCCACTGGGTATCACCGGGTTGATGATGCTGAGCGCGGAGGATATCTGCCTCATCGGCTGAGACTTCGTTGTTCGTCACGAGAATGCAGCGCCTTCGCCCTCCGTCCGCCTGATTCAGTAGTGTCACCGCATTGAGTGTCGTTCCGCTACCGGAGAAGAAATCTAGGATTAAAGCGTCTGGCGCGTTTGCAACAAAGCAACCGAGGGCATCGCGTACCGCGTAGACACTCTTCGGAAAGGGGAACTCGGAATCTGGAACTATGTCCTTGAGCAACTTAGTGCCATAGTGCTCGGCGTAATGTGTTCCAAAGTTCCACTGCGTAGTTGGCGCCCGCCGTTAGTATGGTCCTCATAAACAGCAATTACCGACCCATCGGGATTGCAGCCAATCACGGAGGCGCGGCCACTCTCTATGTCATGGATGGGGCCAGACTCCAGGTACTGGATGATGTAGGGCTGCGGTTCGCCAGTATGCTTCCCCGCGCGGGCATATCCCTTGGCAAGCCGCTCGCGAAACGTGGGGGCAGTGACCACCCAGTTCATTTCGGTTCCATCCGGGCGTATCGGGAACACGCTCGCGCAGCTGGCGCGCTTCGGTGCACTTTCGCGCGCAACGTTATGGGGTAGCGGGTCTCCCACTCCTTCTATCTGTCCGGAAGCAGTGCCAACGTAGATCGGGTAGAACTGCCCCGGTCCCCCTTTCTTAGTTCCGCGAGCCGATGCTAAATCACGCCGTCTGAATGTCTGCCATTCGACGTCACGCTTGTCACGACCTGTGTGCTCCACCGGGGCTGATCGCCGCGGCCCCCAACCAGACCATGAAAATAAACTCATTTGTTCGGGAAAATTCATTGGAACGGCCAACCCCTTTGGGGTTGATTACGCTGGAAATCATCTGGATTGTTGCTTCTGGGAAGGTCTGTTCTAGAAGCAGGCCCAGATGCGAGAACTCTTTCTCGTCAATCGTGACTATCAAGGCCGAGGCGCGAGATTCAAGAGACGTTTCGCGAGTCTCAGGCGCCTTCCCATGAACGCTAGCCACTTGCTGTGCCGCCATGCGTCATTTCCGTCGACGTAGTTGATTATTATTATTCCAGTCGCGAGCGCCAGAGTTGTACGGTGGGTCAATGTAGATGCAATCCACTTTGCCCGCGTAAAGCCATCGAGAAGCTGGAGGGCGTGATAGTTGTCTGCCTCGATTAGCGTATGGTGCGGAGCGTCCCCGCCGCGCAGGACGGATTCGACATGTCGCAGTGTCGGAAAGATCGCCTCCCCGAATCGCTTGATCACCACTAGCTCTGCGACTGGGATGGTTTGCAGTTCGCTTCCGCCAGTACTCGGTGGAGCACGGTGGCTACGCCCTTGGCGACACGATGGACGATGAAGGTTTCCCTCAGTGTGCCGTCTCCTTAGCGGGGCAACCCGGGCCTGGCTACGTACCTTGGCGCTGTAGATGGGCAGGACCTCGGGCAGGTGTTCCTCGAACACCAGGCCGAATCTCTTGGTCTTCCGAAGCTCCGCGACCGCGGCGGACAGGCGGGCCTTGAGCCGCTCGTCCTTGATTTCCTTTAACAGTTCTTGAAGCTCATTAGCCATTCTTATCCCTGGATGCGACGGGCCGGCTTCGATGAGGTTCCTGCAGGGTCTCGCCCTCGCCGGCGCTGATTGGAGGATATCGAGCGGTTGGCGAAGACCGGGACGCCTGCCAGCGCAAGGTGGACGATGTCTGCCCCCAGGTCAAGTTCGCGTTGGCGGCTGACGACGTGCTGTACTTGTCGTCGCGCAGTCGCTCTCATTGATACTGGGACAGTATTACACGCACCAGATGTTTCCACATGCATCGGTAACTCGAATCACGGTTGAGTCTCACTCCCGATGTGGAGTCGACGGCTCATCAGAGATGACCGGCATCACCATCCGCGATTCCCGCCCCCTGCCCACCATTTCTTCAGGTGGATCCCGCGCGATGTCGCGGTTCAGAAACTCAATTTTCGTCAGATCTGCCCAACTCAGGATCATTGCGGATTACTCCCGCGCACATTCCTCACGTCCAACGGTTGTAGATGGGATGGGCGAGAGTTTCGACGACTTGCTCGCCAGCGGCTAGTCGAGCGGCGGCCGCCGCCGGTGCCACTCCGTGGCCTGCTCGTACGCATGAGCCGCCCTCAGCACGGTGGCGTCCTCGAACGGCCGCCCCATGAGCTGCAGGCTCAGCGGCAGCCCCGCCGGTCGAACCCACACGGCACGGCGACGGCGGGCACGCCGGCCAGCGCCGCTGGAGCGCTGTATGCGCGTCGCGTGAAGAACTTCCCGGCCGCGTCCTCGCGGCTCTTCACCGCCGACGTGCTCTCCGCGATCGTGGGCGCCGCCCGGTGGCCCGTCGGCGCCAGCAGCAGGTCGTGGCGGCCGAGAGCGGCCAGCACGTCGCTCCGCAGCGCCGTGCGCGCTCGCGTCGCCACCTGCTGGTACGCCGCGGGTAGCAGGCTCGCAGTGAGGAGGCGACGGCGCGTGCCCTGGTCGTAGTCGGCGGGGCGGCTGCGGAGCCAGCGGAGGTGGAGGCCCGCGCCTTCCCCGTCGGCGCACGCCATGAAGATGGCGCCGG
>CAVTGC010000005.1:0-122436 GCA_963734175.1 uncultured Candidatus Rokubacteria bacterium | reverse complement strand
GGCGTCGAGACGCGGACCGCCGCCACCGCCGCCGTCCTCGGCCGTCCGCCCGGGTGATCCCGGCAGCTACCCCGCCAGCAGCTCCAGGCCGAGACAGGCGCCCAGCTCTCGCAGCGCCGCCGCCGGCTCGTCGACCTTGATCGTCGTCATCCCGAGCGCGCGGGCCGCCTTGAGGTTGCTGCCGATGTCGTCCAGGAACGCGGTGCGCGCCGGCTCCACGCCCAGCTCGCGGCAGGCCAGCACGTAGATCCTCGGGTCCGGCTTCCGCAGGCCGACCACGCGCGACTCCACGAAGACGTCGAAGTGCGCCCGCAGGCGATGGGGGATGACGTCGTCGTCGGGTCCGTCCCGCTTCCAGTTGTTGGTGAGCGCGCCCACGCGGAGGCCCCGCGCGCGCAGCCGGCGGATGGCCTCCAGCATGATGGGCCGCGCCACGCCGGCGGCGGCGATGGCGGCCATCACGGCGGCGCCGTCCACCTCGACGCCGTGCGCGCGGCACTCGGCCTCGAAGGGCGCGCAGAAGCTCGCCACGGTCAGCTCGCCGCGCTCGAGCCGCGCCCACGCGCCCGTCTCGCCGGCGGCGGCGATGGCGCGATTGACGGCGTTGGGCGGCAACCCCCGCTCGCGCTCGTAGCGGGCGATCGCGTGCAGCGGCGAATCCATGACCACCCCGCCCATGTCGAAGAGCACGCCGGCGAGCTCGCTCACGGGCGCGATTGTAGCCGCCCGGCGCGCCGGGGCGCCAGGCGCCGCCCCTGCCCGGCCGTGATACGATCCCCGGCGTCGCCAGGCCGACCCGTCGAACCGAGAGGAAACAGCCATGACAGCCATCACCAAGTCCGTCGATCTCGACCGCCGCGGCCGCGTGGCCGTGCTGACCGTCAACAATCCGCCCGTCAACGCGCTGAGCCAGCACGTCCGCCAGGGGCTGAACGACGGGATCCAGCAGGCCATCGCCAATCCAGAAGTGAGTGCCATCGTCATCGTCTGCGCCGGACGTACGTTCATCGCCGGGGCTGACATCACGGAGTTCGGCAAGCCGCCGGCGGCCCCGGGCCTGCACGGGGTGCTCGACCTGATCGAGTCGAGCCCGAAGCCGGTCGTGGCGGCCGTCCACGGCACCGCCCTCGGTGGCGGCCTCGAGGTGACGCTGGCCTGCCACTACCGGATCGGCGTGAAGGACGCGCGCTTCGGCCTGCCCGAGGTGAAGCTCGGCCTGCTGCCGGGCGCGGGCGGCACCCAGCGGCTGCCGCGCGTGGTCGGCGTCGAGAAGGGGCTGTCGATGATGGTGAGCGGCGACCCCATCCGGGCCGACGAGGCGCTCAAGGCCGGCCTGATCGACGAGATCGCCGAGGGCGACCTGACCGCGGCCGGCGTGGCCTTCGCCGAGAAGGTGCTGAACGAGCGGCGCCCGCTCAAGAAGATCCGCGACCTCGACGACAAGCTGGCCGCCGTGCGGGGCAAGCCGGAGGTGTTCGCGAACTTCCGCAAGTCGGTGGCGCGACAGACCCGCGGCTTCCGGGCGCCCGAGAACATCATCAAGGCCGTCGAGGCCGCCGTGAGCCTGCCCTTCCCCGAGGGCATCAAGCGCGAGCGCGAGCTGTTCGCCGAGCTGCTGACCTCGCCGGAGTCCAAGGCCCAGCGCTACTTCTTCTTCGCCGAGCGCGAGGCGGCCAAGATCCCCGACGTGCCGGCCGACACGCCGGCCCGCGACGTGAAGAAGGCGGCGGTGATCGGTGCCGGCACCATGGGCGGCGGCATCGCCATGAACTTCGCCAACGCCGGCATCCCGGTCACCGTGGTCGAGATGAACCAGGAGAACCTCGACCGCGGCCTCGGCATCGTGCGCAAGAACTACGAGGCGACGGCCAGCCGCGGCCGGCTGACGATGGCCGACGTCGAGAAGCGCATGGGGCTCATCACCGGCACCACCGACTGGAACGCGGTGGGCGACGCCGACATGATCATCGAGGCCGTCTTCGAGGAGATGCCGATCAAGAAGGAGGTCTTCGCGAGGCTCGACGGGATCGCGAAGCCCGACGCCGTGCTGGCCACGAACACCTCCACGCTGGACGTCGACGAGATCGCCTCGGCCACCAAGCGGCCGGAGAGCGTCATCGGCACCCACTTCTTCAGCCCGGCCAACGTCATGCGGCTGCTCGAGAACGTGCGCGGCAAGAAATCGTCGAAGACGACCATCGCCACCGCGATGTCGATCGGCCGGCGCATCGCCAAGGTGCCGGTGCTGGTCGGCGTCTGCCACGGCTTCGTCGGCAACCGCATGCTCCACCAGCGTGGCGAGCAGGCCGCGAAGCTCATCCTCGAGGGCGCGCTGCCCCACACGGTCGACAAGGTGCTCACCGATTTCGGCTTCCCGATGGGGCCGTTCGCGATGGGCGATATGGCTGGCCTCGACGTGGGCTGGCGTATCCGCAAGGGCCTCGGCGTGAAGTCGCCGGTGGCCGATCGCATCTGCGAGCTGGGCCGCTTCGGCCAGAAGACCGGCAGCGGCTACTTCAAGTACGAGAAGGGCGATCGCACGCCGATCCCCGACCCCGACGTCGAGAAGATCATCGTCGACGTGGCCACCGAGCAGGGCATCACGCGGCGGCACGTCACCGACGAGGAGATCCTCCAGCGGCTGCTCTACCCGATGGTGAACGAGGGCGCCAAGATCCTCGACGAGAAGATCGCCATCCGGGCCAGCGACATCGACGTGATCTGGGTGTACGGCTACGGCTGGCCGGTCTACCGCGGCGGCCCGATGTTCTGGGCGGATCAGATCGGCGTGCGCGCGCTGCGCGACAAGATGGTCGAGTTCCAGAAGGCCAGCGGCGACGCCTTCTGGACGCCGGCGCCGCTGCTCAACCGCCTGGCCGACGAGGGCAAGGGGTTCACGGGGCAATAGGGTCATGAGCGCCACCGACCTCGCCTACACGCCTGCGACCGAGCTGGCCGCGCTGATCCGGTCGAAGAAGCTGTCGCCGGTCGAGCTGACGCGCGCCGTCCTGGAGCGCATCGAGCGGCTGAACCCGACGCTCAACGCCTTCTGCACCGTCACGGCCGACACCGCGCTGGCCGCCGCCCGCACGGCCGAGCAGGCCGTGATGGCGGGCAAGCCGCTCGGCCCCCTCCACGGCCTGCCGTTCTCCGTGAAGGACCTCGCGTTCACCAAGGGCGTCCGTACGATGGGCGGCTCCCATATCTTCGCCAACCGCGTGCCCGACGTGGACGCGCCTTACGTGCGCCGGCTGTACGAGGCCGGCGGGATCTTCGTCGGCAAGACGACCTCGCCGGAGTTCGGGTGGAAGGCGCTCGGCGACTGCCCGCTCACCGGCATCACGCGCAATCCGTGGAACACCGGCGTGACGACCGGCGGCTCCAGCGCCGGCGCCGGCGCCGCCGCCGCCGCCGGGCTGGGCCCCCTGCACCAGGGCTCGGACGGCGCCGGCTCCATCCGCATCCCGTCGTCGTTCTGCGGCCTCGTCGGCGTCAAGGCCAGCTACGGCCGCGTCCCCCTGTGGCCGGTCTCCAACAACGACTACGCGACGCACGCCGGACCGATGACGCGCACGGTGGCCGATGCCGCGCTGATGCTCAGCGCGATGGCCGGCCCCGACGACTGGGACGTGACCTCGCTCGAGGCGCCGCCCGCCGATTACGTCGGTCAGCTCGACCGCGGGGTGCGCGGGCTCCGCATCGCCTTCAGTCCGAACCTCGACACCCTGCGCGTCGACCCCGAGGTCGCGAGCGCGGTGGCGGCCGCCGTGCGCGCGTTCGAATCGCTCGGCGCCACGGTCGAGGAGGTCAAGACCGGGTTCGCGGACACCACCGAGATGATCCGCCTCATCTGGGGCGCCCACTACATCGGCAACTACGGGGAGTTCCTCGCCGAGTGGCGGGACCGGATGGACCCGGGGCTCGTCGTCTGCATGGACGAGGCGAAGCGCATCACGGCCGAGCAGTACGTCGTGATGCGCGGGCGCAAGATCAACTTCTGGGACAGCGTCCGTCCGCTCTTCGAGCGGTACGACCTGCTGCTGACGCCGTCGACGTCGGTCCCCGCGTTCGAGGTCGGGCGCCTCAACCCCGCGGGCTGGCCGCAGCACGCGTGGGACTGGTTCCCGTGGGCGTCGTTCTCGTATCCGTTCAACTTCACCGGCCAGCCGGCCACGACGGTACCGGCCGGCTTCACGCCGGGCGGCCTGCCGGTCGGTCTGCAGATCGTCGGCCGCCGCTTCGCCGACCTCACCGTGCTCCAGGCCGCGCGTGCCTTCGAGACCGCGCGCCCGTGGGCCGACAAAAAACCCGTCTGAGATGGGGGCCCAGAGATGGCCCCCAAGCCCCCACTCACTCGACCCCGCCCCGGCGGAGCCGTGGCGGGCCTCGATAGCCGTGGTTGCCTGGACGCAGATACTCAGGAGGACGCGAGATGGCTGACGCGGTCGGATTCATCGGGCTGGGCACGATGGGCGGGCCCATGGCCGCCAACCTCGCGAAGGCCGGGGTGCCGCTGGTCGTGTACGACGCCAGTGCGGCGGCGGCGACGGCGGCCGGGAAGCAGCCCGGCGTCAGCGTCGCCGGCTCGCCCGGTGACGTGGCCGCGCGGGTGACGGTGCTCTTCACGGCGCTGCCGAACGACGACATCGTGCGCGCGGTCTATCTCGGCCCCGGGGGCGTCGCCGCCGGCGCCCGGCCGGGGCTGGTCACCTGCGACTGCTCCACCGTCAGCCCGGAGGCGACGGTCGAGGTCGCGGCCGGCCTGAAGGCGCGCGGCGTGGTGCACATGGACACGCCCATGCTGGGCTCGCAACCCCAGGCCGTCTCCGGCGAGATCTTCTTCATCGTCGGCGGCGACCGCGACAAGCTGGCGACCATCACGCCGTACCTCGACATCATGGGCCGCCTGCACATGTACGTGGGCCCGTCGGCCACCGGCAACCGGGTGAAGCTGCTGCACAACGGCCTCGGCGCGGTGGTGGCGGTGGCGGTGGCGGAGACGCTGGCGACGTGCGTGCAGTCGGGCGTCGACCCGCGCGTGTTCGATGACGTCGTGCGCAACGGCGGCGGCATGGCCTTCGGCACCTACTTCGATCGCCGCGTGCGGCGCATGCTCGACGGCGACTTCTCGCCGACCTTCGCCGCCGAGCTGATGCTCAAGGACGCCGGCCTCGCGCTGGACCTCGCGCGCTCGGCCAAGGTGCCGACGCCGATCCTCGAGGAGACGAAGCGCACCTTTGCGGAGGCGGTCGCCGGCGGCTGGGGCAAGGAAGACTTCTCGGCGGTCACCCACGTGATCGAGCAGCGCATCGGGCGGAGGATCTCGCCCTAGCCCTCGGGGGTGACGCAGGACGTCACGGTCGGGTGGCACCGGTGCCGCCTTGACCCGCCCGGCGCACTCGATTCCGGCCAGAGCGCCCGGAAACCAGGTAGATCGCAGCCCGAAGTCCCCGCCCAGGCTCCAGAATCGTTCGGCACTCTCCTTGCCTTCCGGGCGCCCCGGGAGGCGACATGAACGTGCCGGCCGCTGCCAATACGACGATCCTCAAGCGCCTGTGGTCCCTGGTCCCCTCGGGCGGGGCCCTGCCGGAGAACGTCTGGCGCGGTCGGTACAAGTTCCTCGTGGGATTGACGTGGTTTCACGCCGTCATGATCACGCTCGCGGGCCCCGTGCTTGGTCACCGCTGGGAGCTCAGTCTCCGTGCGCTCGTCGAGCACGGGACGGTCCTGCATACGGCCGGCGAAGGCCTGATCGTGGCGATGTTCGCCCTGCTGGCAGGCTGGCGACGGGCCGGTCGCACCGTGCAGGCCACCGCGATCGGCTTTGGCCTGATGAGCTCCTCGGCCATCCTCGTCCACCTGTCCGGCGGCTACATCGAATTCCATTTCCACTTCTTCGTGATGCTCACGTTCCTGGCGCTCTGTCAGGACTGGATCCCGTATCTGCTCGCCGTGGCCTTCGTCGCTCTCCATCACGGCGTCGTCGGCGTGGTATGGCCGCAGGAGGTCTACAACCACGAGGCGGCCTTCAATGCGCCGTGGACGTGGGCCGGCATCCACGCGCTCTTCGTGCTGTGGTCGTGCGTCGGTACGGTGGTCGCCTGGCGGTTCAACGAGCGGGCGTTCGCACAGACCGCCCTGATCCTGGAAGCGGCCGGCGAAGGCATCTTCGGCGTCGACACCGCAGGGCGGATCACCTTCATGAATCCGGCCGCGGCCCGGATGCTCAACGTGACCGTGCGCGCCGCGGTGGGCAAGCCGGCCGCCCAGTTCGTGCAGCACCTCAGCACCGACGGCACGCCGACGCCGATCGACGAATCGTCCATCTTCGCGCCGCTGCGTGACCGCACGGCCCGCCGGGCCAGCGATCAGATCTTCGCGCGCCCGGACGGCAGCTACATCCCGGTCGACTACGTCAGTACGCCCATGATCGAGCGCGATGAGCTGACCGGCCTCGTCGTCAGCTTCAACGACATCACCGAGCGCCACCGCTCGGAGGCGGCCCTGCAGCGAAGCCACCGGCGACTGGAGGAGACCCTCACCCAGCTCAAGACGACCCAGCGACAGGTGCTCCAGCAGGAGCGGCTGCGCGCCATGGGTCAGATGGCCAGCGGCATCGCGCACGACTTCAACAACTCCTTGTCCCCCATCGTCGGGTTTGCCGAGCTGCTGCTGCGTCGCCCCGACCTGCCGAAGGAGACGGCCCGGTCGTACGTGCAGCTGATCAACACCGCGGCCAACGACGCCGCCTCGGTCATTCGCCGGCTGCGCGAGCTCTACCGTGAGCGGAGCGAGACCATTCCCGACGCCCCGGTCGACCTGCGCCGGTGCATCGACGAAGTGGTGGCGCTCACGCAGCCGCGCTGGAAGAGCGAGGCGCTGAGCCGGGGGATCGCGATCCAGATCGAAACAGACGTGGTCGGCCTTCCCGTCATCCACGGGGACGCGGCCGGGATCCGCGAGATGCTGGCCAATCTCATCTTCAACGCCGTCGACGCCATGCCCGAGGGCGGAACCATCAAGGTGAGTGCCCGGGCCGACGGTGGCGACGTGCGGCTGGAGGTGCAAGACACCGGCACCGGCATGACGGAGGAGGCCCGGCAGCGATGCCTGGAGCCGTTCTTCTCGACCAAGGGACAGCACGGCACCGGACTGGGGCTCTCGATGGTCAACGCGACCGTCGAGCAGCACCGCGGGACGCTGCTCGTCGAGAGCGAGCTTGGCCGCGGGGCCGCGTTCATCGTGCGGCTGCCCGTCCACGCCCGGCTGGAGGCGGCGCGCTCGGAAGAGAATGCTCAGCAGCCCCCGCGCCAGCTCCGCGTGCTGGTGGTCGAGGACGAGTCGATGGTCCGGATGGGCGTCGTGGCCCAGCTCGAGAATCAGGGGCACTTCGTGGACAGCGCGACGAACGGGCGCGAGGGTCTCGACAAGTTCATGTCGGGCCGGTTCGACCTGGTCGTGACCGACCGCGCGATGCCGCAGATGGGGGGCGACGAGCTGGCGGCCAGCATCGAGCGGCTCGCTCCCGACACCCCCGTCATCATGCTCACCGGCTTCGGCGACCTCATGGAGGCCAAGGGAGAGCAGCCGACGGGCGTGGATGCCGTCCTGGGCAAGCCGGTGACCTTCGACGCACTGTCCGACGCCATCCGGCAGGTCAGCGGCCCCCGTGCCCACCCATAGCCAACCCAGCAGATCCGGCGCCGGGTGGCCCGTGCTGTCATGCCGATGACGCCGCCGACGCGCGGCTGACGGCCAGGGGGAGGGGGGCGGCGCAATCCCCTGAACCTCCTGAAGATCGCCGTGGCACCCCCCGTGCAGTCGACCCTTCCTGGGAGGATCCCCATGCGCAAGATGGTGCCGTACCTCGTCGCTCTCGTCGTGACCGCCGTCACGTTCTCCGCGGGCCCCGCCGCGGCCGTCGAGGTAAACGTCGGCGTCAACATCGCGGTGCCGGCGCCGCCGGTGGTGCTGGCGCCGCCTCCGATGGTCGTCGTGACCGGCAGCCCGGTGCAGGTCGTCCCCAGCGCATCCTTCAACCTCTTCGTGTACCGCAACCACTACTACAGCCACCACAACGGGGCCTGGTTCGTCGCGGTCGGGCCGCGGGCGCCGTGGACGGCCGTGGCCATCGAAGCGGTCCCCAAGCCGGTGCTGGCCGTCCCCGTGAAGCACTACAAGGTCCCGCCCGGTCACGCCCGGAAGATGGAGGCCCAGGCCGGCGGCTGGTGCCCGCCCGGTCAGGCCAAGAAGGGCCGCTGCTGAGAGCCTGACCCCACCAATGGGTAACGTTGACAGGGCACGCCCGCCGGTGCACAATGCGGCGGACATGATGTTCTTGACCCGGATCAACGTGAGGTCGACGAGCGCGGCACTCCCGCTCGCGAACCTGCTTCTGACCTAGGCGCGCACCCCCTCCGGGTGCGCGCCTGAAAGCCTCTCCCGAAGTCCGGGGAGGCTTTTTTGTTTTTATCGAGCCCGTGCGAGTTCGTCGAAAGGAGACGCCCAGATGGCGCCGAAGGCCGGTCCCCCCAGAGCGATGCCGTTCCAGCACTACCGCTCGTTCACGCCGATCCCGCTGCCGGACCGCACGTGGCCGGGCAAGGTCATCACCAAGGCCCCCCGGTGGTGCAGCGTGGACCTGCGCGACGGCAACCAGGCGCTCATCGACCCGATGGATCCGGAGCGCAAGCGCCGGATGTTCGACCTGCTCGTCCAGTGCGGCTTCAAGGAGATCGAGGTCGGCTTCCCGTCGGCGTCGCAGCCCGACTTCGACTTCGTCCGCCAGCTCATCGAGGAGAACCTCATCCCCGACGACGTCATCATCCAGGTCCTCACCCAGGCCCGGCCTGAGCTGATCGAGCGCACGTTCGAGTCCCTGCGGGGGGCGCCGCGCGCGATCTGCCACCTCTACAACTCGACCTCCACGCTGCAGCGGCGCGTGGTGTTCGGGCTCGACCGGGCCGGCATCGTGGACATCGCCGTCCGGGCCGCCCAGCTCTGCAAGAAGCTGACGCACACGGTTCCCGAGTGCGACGTGCACTGGGAGTACTCGCCGGAGAGCTTCACCGGCACCGAGCTCGACTTCGCCAAGGAGATCTGCGAGGCCGTCATGGACGTGTGGGAGCCGACGGCGAAGCGGCCGGTGATCCTGAACCTGCCCGCCACCGTCGAGATGGCCACCGCCAACATCTACGGTGACCAGATCGAGTGGTTCCACCGCAACGTCAAGGCCCGGGACTCGATCGTGCTGTCGCTGCACCCGCACAATGACCGCGGGACGGCGGTGGCCGCCGCCGAGTTCGGCGTGATGGCCGGCGCCGATCGCGTCGAGGGCACGCTGTTCGGCAACGGTGAGCGGACCGGCAACGTCGACGTCGTCACCCTGGCCCTCAACCTGTTCAGCCAGGGCATCGATCCCAAGCTCGACTTCGCCGACATCGACGTCGCCCGCCGCACGGTCGAGCACTGCAACCGCCTGCCCGTGCACCCGCGCCATCCGTACGTCGGCGACCTCGTCTACACCGCCTTCTCCGGCTCCCACCAGGACGCCATCAAGAAGGGGTTCGAGGCGCTCGGCAAGAACTACGACACCTGGGAGGTGCCGTACCTGCCGATCGACCCGCACCACGTCGGCCGCAGCTACGAGGCCGTCATCCGCGTGAACAGCCAGTCCGGCAAGGGCGGCGTGGCCTACATCATGAAGTTCGAGCACGGCCTCGACCTGCCGCGGCGGCTGCAGATCGAGTTCTCCTCGGTCATCCAGCGGCTGACCGAGGCCAGCGGCACCGAGATCACCGGCGATCAGATCTGGTCGTCGTTCCAGACCACCTATCTGACGGCGGGCCGGGTGGCGCTGGTCGGCCACCCGCTGATCACCACGGCCGCCGACACCGGTGCCACGACCATGGAATGCAACATCCGGGTGGACGGGGTCGAGCGGTGGATCAAGGGCTCCGGCAACGGCCCCATCGCGGCCTTCGTGGACGCGCTCGGCCGCGACGCCGGGGTGAGCCTCGAGCTCACGGACTACACGGAGCACGCGCTCGGCGAGGGCGCCGACGCCAGTGCCGTGGCCTACGTCGAGGCCCGGACGGGCGGCAAGACCCGGTGGGGCGTGGGGGTCGACGCCAACATCGTGACGGCGTCGCTGCGGGCGGTGCTGAGCGCGGTGAACCGACGCTGAGGCCGGTGGTAGCATGAGGGCCGCGTAACGACCGACTGCGACAGCGAGGAGGACACGGTGGACAAGCGCCGGCTGGGAAAGAGCACGCTCGAAGTCTCCGCCATCGGGCTCGGCTGCATGGGGCTCTCGGGCACGTACGGACCGGCCGACGACGCGGAGTCGACCACGCTGATCCAGCGGGCGATCGACCTCGGCGTCGATCACCTGGATTCCTCCGACATGTACGGCTGGGGCCACAACGAGGAGCTGATCGGCAAGGCGCTCAAGGGCCGGCGCGACCGGGTGGTGCTGACCACGAAGTTCGGCCAGGTGCAGAACCCCGGCGGCCCCAACCAGGTCAACGGCCGCCCGGAGTACGTCGTCCAGGCGTGCGACACCAGCCTCAAGCGCCTGGGTGTGGACGTGATCGATCTCTACTATCAGCATCGCGTCGATCCCAAGGTGCCGATCGAGGACACCGTCGGCGGCATGAAGCGCTGCGTCGAGCAGGGCAAGGTGCGCTTCCTGGGCCTCTCGGAGGCGGCGCCGGAGACGGTGCGGCGCGCGCACAAGATCCACCCGATCACCGCGCTGCAGAGCGAGTACTCGATCCTCTACCGCGCCGAGGCGGAGCAGACGCTGCCGACGCTCCGCGAGCTCGGCATCTCGTTCGTGGCTTACTCCCCGCTCGGCCGCAGCCTGCTGACCGGCCAGATCCAGAAGCCCGCCGACATCCCCGAGGGCGACCGGCGGCTGGCCCACCCGCGCTTCCAGGGCCAGAACCTCGTGCAGAACCTGGAGCTGGTGCACCGGCTCGAGGATCTGGCGCACCGCCACGGCTGCACCCCGGGCCAGCTCGTGCTGGCGTGGCTACTGGCCCAGGGCCAGGACGTCGTCGCCATCCCCGGCACCAAGCGCTACGACCGGCTGCAGGAGAACCTGGGCGCGCTGAAGGTGCAGCTGACGCCGGCGGACCTCGCCAGCATCGGCGAGGCGGTGCCGAGCGGGGCGGCGGCGGGGCCGCGCTACCCGGAGGCGATGATGAAGGGCGTGCACATCTAGCGGCGCTCGGCGGCCGGCTCGGCTCGCTCGTCGAGGTCGGAGACGGCGAAGCCGATGACCAGCATGACCTTGAACTCGTCGTACTTCGCGCGCCCGAGGGCGGCGGGCACGCCCTCCACCAGCTGGTCGGTGTGGGGATCGTAGGCGTAGAGCTGGAGCTCGGCCATCCCCCGGTGTCGCGTCCACTTGAAGAGCGCGATTTCCGGAATCGGGATCGAGACGACGGGCGCCTGCAGGGCCGGGATTCCGATCAGCGTCTCGCCCCGATCGACACCGAGCACGCTCGCGAACACCTTGAGCCGGAGGTCGGCCTTCGTCGCGTCACCGACGATTTCGACGCCTCGCCGCTGCAGCCGCACGGTCACGAACTCCCGGGCGAACGCCTGGTCGCCGGTCAGCGCAAAGAGGTCGAGCGCCACGCGGTGGCCGAGCAGGCGCTCGACGTCGAGCCCGGCGACGGCCCGCTCCAGGGACCGCACGATGAGCTCCTGCTCGACGGCCGAGCGCTGGGTCACCGTGGCCTGGCGCGGCGTGGCGCAGCCAGAGATCAGCAGTGCCGTCAGCAGCAGGACGAGAACCGGCATCAGCGCCCCTTGGGCGTCAGAGTCAGGATCTGGCGATCTCGCTCCTCGACGGCGGTCTGCAGCATGTCGGCACGACGCTCGTGTGCTCGCGCCCGGGATCGCCAGACGCTCAGACGGATCGCCAGCGGGACGCCGGCGACGAGGAGACCGGCGACGACCGAGCCGAGCAGCAGGAGCGCCAGCGGAAGGGCTTCGTTACGCCACATCATGAACCGGACGGTCGCCGGGTCGGTGTTCTGCAAGATGAAGACGGTGACGATGACCGCCACCGCGGCGACGACGACGTAGCCGAACCGCATGTCATCCTCCCTCAGCCGGCCTCGGCCGGGTCCGCGTGGCCCTCATGACGACCACACCCAGTACACGAACAGCCCGATCATGGTGACGGAGACGACGAGGTCGGCCACGAGGCCGGCCAGCAGTCCGACCATCGCGCCGACGCCGCTCCGCAGGCTGCCGGCGAGGTCGGCACCGCGCAGCAGCTCGCCCGCCACCGCGCCCGCCATGCAGCCGATCAGCAGCCCCAGCGGGCCGAAGAAGATTCCCGCCACCGCGCCCACGAGCGCGCCGGCCACGCCCCACCGGCTCGCGCCGTAGCGACGGGCCCCGAGCGCAGCGGCCAGGAAGCCGAGCACGGCGCTCACGGCGGTCAGCCCGGCGAGGATGGCAAGCCGGCCCCAGCCGAGCGTCTCGAAGTCAGTCGCGAACGCCCACAGCAGCGCACCGGCCAGGATGAGCACCGGGCCCGGCAACCAGGGCAGGATCGAACCGACGAGCCCGGCGACGAACAGCAGCCCGACGACGACGCCGACCGCGGTCAGCACGCGTCAGCCCGGCGCGCTCGGCTACGGCTCGATCGCGTAGCGCGCTTCCACGCTGACCGTGACCTCGAGCTGGCCGGGCTCGACCGGCCCCGCCATTGTCGTCATCACCATCCGTGCCATCGGGTGGGCCGCCGCCGACTCCGTCGCCGACAGCAGGCGCCCCAGCCGCACGCCCGCGGCAGCGGCGATCTGCCCGGCTCGGACGCCGGCGTCGCGTACCGCGAGCGCGCGAGCCTCGGCCTGCGCCGTCGAGGGGTCGTCGATCGTGAAGTGGATGTTGCGCACGACGTTGGCGCCGGCCGCCACGGCAGCGTCGACGATCCGGCCCAGCCCGTCGGCCTGCCGCGAGCGGACCTGGGCGACGTTCGCCACCCGGTAGCCGACGATCCGCACGCCCGTGTCCCCGGGCTGCCCGGGCTGGCGCGGCTCGGCGATCGGATCGACCGTGTACAGCGTCGTCCGCACGTCGGTGTCCGCCACCCCCAGCGCCTTCACCCGGGCGACCACCTCGCGCATCGCACGATCGACCTCGGCCGTGGCGTCGGCCAGGCGCGGCGCCCGGGCCTCCACCCCGACGTCGATCACGCCGGTGTCGGGCCGCAGGGCCACGTGCCCGGTGCCAACGACCACGATGCCACGCTCGCCGGCCGGCGGGGGGCCGAGGCTCGCGCAGCCGGACAGGAGGAGGCCGGCCAGGACCGCCAGGAGAGATCGAGAGATCACCATGCCGCCGACCGTAGGGCGGAGCCGGCCCCCCGTCAAGCGATCACCGCGCCGCCGGCGCGTTACAATCGACGCGGGAGGGTGGCATGAGCCAGTCCCTGAAGGTGGAGCCGGTCGCGGGCGCTCTGGGTGCGGAGATCACCGGCGTCGATCTGTCCAAGGACCTGAGCGACGACACCGTGGCCGCGATCCGCCGCGCCTGGCTGGAGCACCAGGTCGTGTTCTTCCGCGATCAGGACCTGCCCCCCGCCCGGTTCCTGGCCTTCGCCCAGCGCTTCGGGGAGCCGATCGAGTACCCCTTCGTGAAGGGGTTGGACGAGGCGCCCAAGATCATCCCGGTCCTCAAGCTCGAGACCGAGAAGATCAACTTCGGCGGCATCTGGCACTCCGACACCGCGTACCTCGACGCGCCCCCCATGGCCAGCATGCTGGTCGCACGCGAGGTGCCGGCCAGCGGCGGCGACACGCTCTTCGCCAGCATGTACCTGGCCTACGAGACGCTGTCGGACGGGATGAAGCGAATGCTGGAGGGGCTGGTCGCGGTCAACAGCTCGGCGGCCGCCGACGTGTCGCGCACGCGCGAGGACCGCATCAAGGACAGCGCCCGCGCCGACGCCAAGAAGGAGTACCAGGCCGCCCACCCGGTCGTGCGGGTGCACCCGGAGACCGGCCGCCGCGCCCTCTACGTGAACACCGCCCACACCGTGCGCTTCGAGGGGATGACCGACGAGGAGAGCGCACCGCTCCTGAAGTATCTCTACCAGCACCAGGTCCGACCCGAATTCACCTGCCGCTTCCGCTGGCGGCCCGGCTCCCTCGCGTTCTGGGACAACCGCTGCGCCCAGCACAACGCCGTCAACGACTACCAGGGTCACCGCCGCCTGCTCCACCGCATCACGCTGGCCGGGGACAAGCCGAAGGGGCCGTAGCCCGCTCCAGCAGGAGGATTCACCATGCCGCCCACCAAGCTGGCTCACGTCGTCTATCAGACGAACCGGATGCCCGAGATGCGCGACTGGTACGCCACGGTTCTCGGGGGCCGTGTCATCTACGAGAACCCGCACCTCTGCTTCGTGACCTACGACGACGAGCACCACCGCGTCGCCTTCGTCGACTTCGGTCCCCTCGCCGCCCGCGACCGGGCCGCCGGCAGCGAGCTCGGCCCCAAGGCCGTGGAGCAGCCGGGTCTGCACCACGTCGCCTTCACCTTCGGCTCGATGGGCGAGCTGCTCGACAACTACGTCCGCCTGCGCGAGCACGGCATCCGTCCGTTCTTCTGCGTGAACCACGGCCCCACGACCTCGATGTACTACCGCGATCCCGACGGCAACCGGATCGAGCTGCAGATCGACAACTTCGCCACCGCCGAGGAAGGGCAGGCGTGGATGAGCTCGCCGGCGTTCGATCGCAATCCGATCGGGGTGGAGTACGATCCGGACGAGCTGGTGAAGAAGTTCCGGGCGGGCGTGCCGGTGGCGGAGCTCGTCGTCCGCGACTGACCGGCCGACCTCGATGACCGACCCGTATCTCGGCCGCCGCGACCAGATGTTCCCTCAGCTGACGCCCACCCAGCTCGAGCGGATCGCGGCGGTCGGCGAGCGCCGGCGCCTGCGGGCGGGCGAGGTGCTGTTCGAGCTCGGTGAGCAGAACACCCGCTTCTTCGTCGTCATCGAGGGCGCTGTCGAGATCGTGCGGCCCGTCGACGGCCACGAGCAGCCGATCATCGTGCACGGGCCCGGCGAGTTCACGGGCGAGATCAACATGCTGTCGGCGCGGCGCAGCCTCGTCCTCGGCCGGGCGGTGGGGGACGCGTCGATCGTCGCCGTCGATCGCGAGCACCTGCGCGCGCTGGTGCAGCGGGATTTCGAGCTCAGCGAGATCCTCATGCGCGCCTTCATCCTGCGCCGGGTGGCGCTCATCGCCTACGGCGACGCCGGCCTGGTCCTCATCGGCTCCCGGCACTCGGCCAGCACCCTGCGGATCCGGGAGTTCCTGAGCCGCAACGCGCAGCCTTTCACCTATCAGGAAGTCGAGAGCGATCCGGACGTGCAGGCGCTCCTGGATCGGTTCCACGTCGGGGTCGCCGACGTGCCGGTGGTCGTGTGCCAGGGCGGTCAGGTGCTCAGGAATCCCTCGATCGAGGCCCTGGCCACCGGGCTCGGCCTCAGCGCCGAGTTCGACGTCGGGGTGACGCGGGACGTGGTCATCGTCGGCGCCGGGCCGGCGGGTCTGGCCGCCGCGGTCTACGCGGCGTCGGAGGGCCTCGACGTGCTGGTGCTCGAGACGACGGCGCCGGGCGGTCAGGCCGGCTCCAGCTCACGCATCGAGAACTATCTCGGATTCCCCACCGGCATCTCCGGCCAGGACCTGGCCGGGCGCGCGCTCATGCAGACCGAGAAGTTCGGCGCCGAGGTGGCCATCGCCCGCGGGGCCGTCGGCCTGGACTGCGACGAGCAGGCCCTACCAGGTACGCCTCGCCACCGGCGAGGTCGTCCGGACACGGACCGTCGTCATCGCCAGCGGCGCCCGCTATCGCAAGCCGGCGCTTCCCGAGCTCTCGCGCTTCGAGGGGGCGGGCGTCATGTACAGCGCCACCCACGTCGAGGCGCAGCTGTGCAAGAAGCGAAGAGATCGCCATCGTCGGGCGGCGGGAACTCGGCCGGGCAGGCGGCGGTCTTCCTCTCGCAGAGCGCGGCCGGCGTGAACGTGCTGGTGCGCGGCCCCGGACTGGCCGAGAGCATGTCGCGCTACCTCATCCAGCGCATCGAGGACAGCGCCAACGTGGTGCTGCGCGCGCGCACGCAGATCGACGCGCTGGAGGGCACCGGCCGCCTCGAGCGGGTCCGCTGGCGTCACCTCGACAGCGGCGAGGCGCAGACGCGCCCGATCCGTCACCTGTTCCTGATGACCGGCGCCGACCCGAACACCGCCTGGCTCGGCGGATGCCTGGCGCTCGACGACAAGCACTTCGTCAAGACCGGCGCCGATCTCCACTCCGCCGACCTCGAGAAGGCCGGCTGGCCGCTCCCCCGACGCCCCGAGATGCTGGAGACGAGCCGGCCGGGCGTCTTCGCCGTCGGTGACGCGCGCTCCGGCAGCGTCAAGCGCGTGGCCTCCGCCGTGGGGGAAGGCTCGGTGTGCGTGCAACTGATCCACCGCGTCCTGCGCGAGATCTAACCTCGCAGGGGGCTTGAGGGCCATGTCGGGACCCCATGCCTCGCGGGTTAACGAGGAGCGCCCCGGCTCCGCCGGTGCGTGACGAGAGAGCGGGGGTTTGGGGGCCATGTCGAGGCCCCCATGCCTCGCGGGTTAACGAGGAGCGCCCCGGCTCCGCCGGGGTGTGACGAGAGAGTGGGGGTTTGGGGGCCATGTCGAGGCCCCCATGCCTCGCGGACTAACGAGGAGCGCCCCGGCTCCGCCGAGGCGTGACGAGAGAGTGGGGGTTTGGGGGCCATGTCGAGGCCCCCATGCCTCGCGGACTAACGAGGAGCGCCCCGGCTCCGCCGAGGCGTGACGAGAGAGTGGGGGTTTGGGGGCCATGTCGAGGCCCCCATGCCTCGCGGGTTAACGAGGAGCGCCCCGGCTCCGCCGAGGCGTGACGAGAGAGTGGGGGTTTGGGGGCCATGTCGAGGCCCCCATGCCTCGCGGATTAACGAGGAGCGCCCCGGCTCCGCCGAGGCGTGACGAGAGAGTGGGGGCTTGGGGGCCATGTCGAGGCCCCCATCTCAATCAGAACAACCCGCGGCGGCGGCCGTCGAACTCCACCCGATCGTAGGAGAACACGCGCACACGGTAGGCGTGCGCGGGCCCCATCGGCACCTCGAAGTAGGTGCGCCCCGACCCGCCCAGCAGACCCGGCGCCCACACCACGCGCTGACCCGCGATCTGCCCCTCCGGGCCCAGCGCCTCCACGAGCAGACGGATGCGGTCGAACGTGTAGGGCGAGGTGTTCGTCAGGTAGCCGCGGACGACGACAGGCCGATCGCTCTGCACGGGCTGCCAGTCGACGGCAAAGTGCTGCTCGGCGCCCACCATCAGCGGCTGGAGCGGGCCGGTGGGGGCGGCGGCCGACGCACAGCCGCTCGAGAAGAACGCGATCGCCAGACAGGCGCGAGCGATCCAGGTCATCCAGGCCTCACGACCTGAGTATAGATCTCCCTCGCTACTCGATGCTGAAATGCGCCTCGGTCGTGCGACCGGTGGTGCCGTTGATCGGCAGCACGTCTTGCGGACACGTCGAGAACGCGACGATCAGGTCCATCTCGGCGCGGAAGAGCGCGTAGCTGCCCGGCGTCGACACCGGCTCGCCCCACGACAGCCGCCCGTCCGCCGTCCACGGGATGTTCATGAAGACGTTGAGCGAGGCCGGCGTGGCGGGGATGGTCACGCCCAGCTCGGCGAGGCCGGCGTGCAGGTTGTCGCGACAGTTGTCGTGGTACCCCTTCACGCCGAGCAGGCCGTAGCGCTCCGCGTCGCACGGCGCCATGAGGGTGTCGTGGGCGCAGCCCGAGGTGTCCTCGACGAGCGTGAGGATCGGCCGCCGGCGGTTCGTCACGAAGGCATCGCCGACCGCGGCGGCCAGGCGCAGGAACCATGCGCGGCTCGCCTCCATGGCCATCCACTCGGTGACGTCGGCGGCGGTGAACGCCCAGGTGTCGACCACCTGGGTGCCGTGCGTATTCACGATGCGGATGTGCTGGCCCGCGCGCACGCGCGCCGCCTTGCCGCGCCGGGCCGGAATCGTGACGAGGCTCATGCGCCGTGCAGTCCGTGACCGCCGCCATAGTCGCTCGGCGCCGGCGACGTCCACCCGGCGAGCAGCTCGGGGGCCGGCTGCCAGATCTCGATGGCGAGCGGACGGCAGATATCGAGCCCGTCGCTCGCCCCCTCGCCCCACACGGGCTTGGACATGTCGCCGTGCGGGCACACGGAGAGCGCCGCCAGCACGTCGATCTCGGCGAAGAACTCGATGAAGTCGCCGGCCCGGGCCGGGCTCGGCTTGGTGAAGTAGCGCCCCTCGGCCGTGAGGCCGGTGACCTGGAACACGTTGAGGACGTCGTGGACGTCGAGCTCGGTCAGGTGATACGGCCGCACCGCTCGCACGAGGTTGCTGTGACAGCAGACGTCCCACTCCTCGCCGTTGAGCAGCTTGTGCACGTAGGGATCACAGCGGGTGCCGAGCAGATCGTGGCAGCCGGCCCCGTCGGCGTCGCGGCCGTACTGCACGGTATCGCCGGTGATCGTCAACATCGGACGCAGGTACGGCAGGCACGACCACAGCCGATCGAAGGTCGACACGTGGGCCTGATGCAGCTGGCGCGAGCGCGAGGCCCAGAAACGCTCGCGCGGGTTGGCGAGGCTCCAGACGTTGAGGTCGGCCACCTGCGGCCCCGCCTCCGCGACGATCCGGAAGATCTGGCCGGCCCGCACCGGCCACGCCCGTCCCGAGCGGCGCGGGATGACGAACCGGTCGACGAGCGTCCGCTTGCCGGCGTCGGGAGCCAGCCGCGCGTAGAAGTCGCGGTTGACGTCGAGCGCCGAGCCCGGCTTGGCCTGGTAGATCACGTGGGGCTGCGCCATCGTCACTCCTGCTGCCCGCGTCGCGAGCACCGTCAGCGTCGTTGACAATCGAGGAGCCGCCATAGTCTCATACGCGCCATCTCGACCCGCGCCCCGATCATAGCGCCGAGCACGGAGGAGCTGCCATGAGACTGTCGCGAATCGCTGCGGTCGCCATCGTCCTGTCCGGACTGGCCGTCGCCGGCGGCGACGTCGCCGCCCAGTCGTGCCCCAAGGGCAAGCTGCGCTTCTACACGTCGTGGCCTATGCAGGGGGCGATGCTGCCCGAGGGCACCGGCATGAAGAACGGCGTCGACCTCGCGGTGTCGGAGATCAACGGCGCCGTCGCCGGCTACTGCATCGAGGTCGTGAACCTCGACGATGCCTCGCCGCAGACCGGCAAGTGGGACGGGGCCGTCGAGGCGGAGAATGCGAACAAGGCCATCGGGGATCCGCTCGCCATCGTCTACATCGGGACCTACAACTCGGGCGCGGCCAAGGTCTCGATCCCCATCAACAACCGCGCCCACATGGCCCAGGTCACGCCGGCCAACACCTACCCCGGCCTCACCAAGAAGCGCGGCGCCGCGCCCGGGGAGCCGGAAATCTACCGGCCGGGCGGCTTCGTGAACTACTTCCGGCCGATCCCGGCCGACGACATCCAGGGTGCGGTGGCCGCCAAGTGGGCCAAGCGGCTGGGCGTGAAGAAGGTCTACATCCTCAACGACCAGGAGCTCTACGGCAAGGGCATCGCCGACGTCTTCGAGGCCACCGCCAAGAAGATCGGGCTGACGGTCGTGGCCAACGAGGGCATCGACTGGAAGCAGCCCGACCAGAAGCCGGTGCTGACCAAGGTCCGCGCCTCCGGCGCCGATCTCGTCTACCTCGGCGGCGTCATCGAGACGGGCGCCCAGGTGGTCATCCGCCAGATGAAGGAGGTCGGCCTCACGGCGCCCCGGGCCCGCTTCATGGGACCCGACGGTCTGCTGGAGGAAGAGCTGCTGAAGGGCGCCACCTGCGAGGCGGCGCTGGCCACCGACATGCGCATCACGTTCGCCGGGCTGCCCTTCGAGAAGATGCGGGGCGTCGGCGCCAAGACCTACGAGACCTACAAGGCGAAGTTCGGCAAGGAGCCGACCTCCTACGCGCTCTACGCCGCCGAGGGCACCCGCGTCATCATCGACGCCATCAAGCGGGCGGCGCCAGCCATCGAGAAGGCCAAGGACGTCACCGAGAAGCGCGAGGCCGTCCGCAAGGCCATCGCCGCCACCAAGAACTTCGAGGGCATCAACGGCAAGTGGAGCTTCGACGAGAACGGTGACGTCGACTACGACACCATGTCCGGCTTCAAGGCCGTGAAGGCCGACACCCCCGTCGGCTGCAAGTTCCAGTTCGAGACCATCCTCGAGTAATGCGGTAGGAAGCACGGCGGGGCAAACCGAGTGCCGGGACGCCGCGCGGGGTCGAGGAGCGTCGTGACACCGCCGGGACGCCGCGCGAGGTCGAGGAGCGTCACGGCTCCGCCGGGACGCGACGAGCATGGGGGGGTCTGGGGGGCCATGTCGGGGCCCCCCAGCGGGATGTCCGCCCTCCCCACCTCCCCGCGCGACCGAGGCGCGCCACGGCTCCGCCGGGGTGCGCCGAGCGCCGGGGGGTATGGGGGCCCATGTCGGGGCCCTCCAGCCTCAATAGCGGGATGTCCGCCCTCCCCACCTCCCCGCGCGACCGAGGCGCGCCACGGCTCCGCCGGGGTGCGCCGAGCGCCGGGGGGGTATGGGGGGCCATTTCGGGGCCCCCCATCTTCAGATGACCTGGTGGGAAGTCCTGATCCAGCAGACCATCAACGGCCTCACGCGGGGTGCGGTCTTCGCCCTCATCGCGCTCGGCTACACGATGGTCTACGGCATCATCGAGCTGATCAACTTCGCCCACGGCGACGTCTTCATGCTCGGCCTGTTCATCTCCATGGCGTGGTTCGCGGTGTTCGGCATCACCGCCGCCCTCACCGGTTGGCAGCTGCTGACGCTGCTGCCGCTCGTCTTCGCGCTCACCATGCTGAGCACGGCCCTCCTCAACGTGGCCATCGATCGGGTCGCCTACCGGCCGCTGCGCCGGGCTCCCCGACTGGCCCCCCTCATCACGGCCATCGGCGTGTCGTTCATGCTCGAGAACGTGGCGCTGCTGTGGAAGGGGCCGGCGCCCATCGCCTATCCCGACGTCTTTCCGTCGGCTGACATCCTGCGCGAGTGGTTCGGGGTCGACTCCGCCATCTTGATCACCACCAAGGACGTGGTCGTGGTGGCCATCACGCTGCCGCTGATGGTCGCGCTGCACCTGTTCGTGACGCGTACGCGCTGGGGCAAGGCCATGCGGGCGACGGCCCAGGACCGCGAGACGGCCCAGGCGATGGGCATCAACGTCGAGCGGATCATCCTCATCACGTTCTTCGTGGGCGGCGCCCTGGCCGGGGCCGCCGGCCTGATCCAGGGGATGTACTACAACATCGGCCAGTGGTGGATGGGCTACCAGGCCGGCCTTCGCGCCTTCACGGCGGCCGTCCTGGGCGGCATCGGCAGCATGGGCGGCGCCGCCCTCGGCGGGCTTCTCATCGGCTTCCTGTCGGCGTGGAGCGACCAGTACGTGTCGGCGCGGTGGACCAACGCCATCGTCTTCTCGATCCTCATCCTCGTGCTCGTCTTCCGACCACGGGGTCTCATGGGCGAGGCCAGCACCGACAAGACATGAGCGGGTGGCGCGGCATCCTGCTGGTGGCGGCCCTGCTCGTCTACCCGTTCGTCGATCGCGCGCTCGGGCTACAGACCGTCCACGCCGTCTCCGACGGGATGATCTACGTGCTGCTGGCGCTCGGCCTCAACATCGTGGTCGGCTACGCCGGTCTCCTCGATCTCGGCTACGCGGCGTTCTTCGCCATCGGCGCCTACACGATGGGCCTGCTGAACTCGCCGGTGCTGGGCTCGCCGCTCTACGGCCACGTCTGGAGCTTCTGGCTGTGCATCTGGGTGGCGGCCGCCATGTCGGCTCTGCTCGGCGTCGTCATCGGCGCCCCGACCCTGCGGGTGCGCGGCGACTACCTGGCCATCATCACGCTCGGCTTCGGCGAGATCATCCCGGTGGCGATCCGCAACCTGGGCGACGTCACCATCGAGATCGGCGGCTGGCGGCCGGTCGAGCGGCTCAACCTCACCGGCGGCGAGAACGGCGTGAACCCGGTCGGACGGCCCTTTCTGCCCGGGGTGCCGTTCGAGACGGATCCGGTGCCCTGGTACTTCCTGATCCTGATCATCGGTGCCGTCTCGCTGCTGGCCATGAGCCGACTGCAGAATTCGCGGCTGGGGCGCGCCTGGATGGCCATCCGCGAAGACGAGACGGCTGCTGACTGCACCGGCGTCAATCCGATCTCCACCAAGCTGCTGGCCTTCGCGCTGGGCGCCTCGTTCGCGGGCTTCGCCGGCTCCGTCTATGCCGCCAAGCTGCAGGCGATCACCCCGGGGGCCTTCGAGTTCCAGGTGTCGATCATGCTGCTGTGCATGGTCGTGCTGGGGGGCGCCGGTAGCCTCGGGGGCGTCGTCCTCGGCGCCATGCTCATCACCGTGTTCGATCGCGTCATCCTCTCGCAGGCCACCTTCATCGCGCGCGGGCTCGGGCGGGCGGTGGGCATGCCGGCGCTGGCGGCGATCGACCTCACGCTGTGGCGGTGGTTCTTCTTCGGTCTGGGGCTCGTCCTCGTGATGCTGCTGCGGCCCCAGGGGCTGGCCGGTCGCCGCCCGCGCGCCGCCCCCCTCGTGGACGACGCCGACGAGCCCGGCGCCGTCGAGGCACCGCCGCCGCGCGTGGAGCCGATTCCCGGCTGGCTCCGGGAGCGCCTGACGCCGGCCGGCGCCGGCCGCGCCGAGCCGCTGCTGCAGGTGCAGGGGCTCACCAAGCGCTTCGGCGGCGTCATCGCGCTCAACCAGGTCGACCTGGTCGTCCCCCGCGGCGCCATCATCGGCCTCATCGGCCCCAACGGCGCCGGCAAGACGACGTTCTTCAACACGGTGACCGGCCTGGTACGGCCCGACGCCGGGCGCGTCGCCTTCGCGGGCGCCAGCGTGGCCGGGCTGCGCCCCAACGCGATCGTGGCCCGCGGCATCGCGCGCACCTTCCAGTCGATCCGGCTCTTCCCGCACATGACCGTGCTCGACAACGTGCTGGTCGGCCAGCACTGCCGCCTGGGCGCCCGGGTGGCGGGCGCCGTGTTCCGGCCGCCCTCGGTGATGGCCGAGGAGGTCCGGGCGCGCGAGCGAGCGCTCGCGCTGCTGGCCTTCGTGGGGCTCGGGGACAAGGGCGACGACATCGCCCGCAACCTGGCCTACGGCGACCAGCGGCGGCTGGAGATCGCCCGAGCGCTGGCCACCGAGCCGCGGCTGCTGCTGCTCGACGAGCCCACGGCGGGGATGAACCCCCGCGAGACTGAGACCCTGACCAGCCTCATCGGCCTGCTCCGCCGGGAGCTGGCGCTGTCGGTGCTTCTGATCGAGCACGACATGGAGGTCGTCATGGGGATCTCCGACCGGATCACCGTGCTCGACTATGGCACCCGCATCGCCGAGGGCACGCCGGCCGAGATCCAGCGACACCCCCGCGTGATCGAGGCGTACCTGGGCACCGGCTACGAGCAGGAAATGGCCGCCCCGAGAGCGGAGCCGTAGCGCGCGTGCTGGAGCTGGCCGACGTCCACAGCTACTACGGCAACATCCGGGCGCTGCGCGGCGTGTCGCTGTCGGTCCAGCCGGGCGAGATCGTCACGCTGATCGGGGCCAACGGCGCCGGCAAGACGACGACCCTGCGGACGATCCTGGGCATGGTGCGGCCGCGGCGCGGCACCGTGACCTTCAACGGCCACGGCCTGCACTCGCTCACGACGGACCGCATCGTGCGGCTCGGCATCGGCCAGTCGCCCGAGGGCCGGCGCATCTTCCCGCGCATGAGCGTGCTCGAGAACCTCGAGCTGGGCGCCTTCGCCCGCCCCGACCGTGACGGGATCGCGGCCGACCTCGA
This sequence comes from uncultured Candidatus Rokubacteria bacterium, assembly GCA_963734175.1. Classification (GTDB taxonomy): domain Bacteria; phylum Methylomirabilota; class Methylomirabilia; order Rokubacteriales; family CSP1-6; genus AR5. The sequence goes on along the minus strand of CAVTGC010000005.1, from coordinate 98,461 downwards.
GCGCGTGTTCACGCTCTTCCCCCGCCTGCGCGAGCGGGTGGCCCAGAAGGGCGGCACGCTATCGGGGGGCGAGCAGCAGATGCTGGCCATCGGGCGCGCGCTCATGGCGCGGCCGGCGCTGCTCCTGCTCGACGAGCCGTCGATGGGGCTGTCGCCCATCCTGGTCGAGACGATCTTCCGCATCGTGCAGGACATCAATCGCCAGGGGACGACGATCCTGCTCGTGGAGCAGAACGCGCGGATGGCCCTGCGCGTCGCCCATCGCGGCTATGTCATCCAGACCGGGCGCATCGTGCTGCACGACCGCGCCGCCGACCTCTTGCGCTCGGACCTCGTGCGCAAGACCTACCTGGGCGAGAAGTAACGCCGGCGACCGCGCGGGGGCCGCCGGCCTCGATCGCTCGACGACCTGCTCAGGGGCTCACGCGAAGGTTCGGATGCCGCCACCGGAAGTACGCGGTCATGGCGGCGGCGGCCAGGAGGTTGGCGACCAGGATCGACCACGACGACAGGGCGCGCAGCACCGGCGGGGCGAAGACCGTGGCGGCGACGATGAATCCGAACTGGAAGATGACGAACAGCAGGAGCACCCCGAAGCCCGCGCTCGGATGGCGCTCGACGTAGTCCAGCAGGCGGGCCGCGATGCCGCCGAGCCCGGCGAAGACGAGCACGTGGACCCAGGTGAACATCAACACCATCTCGACCGACACTGGCAGGGTCTCCGGGGTGCCCAGCCCGGCGCCGCCACGGAAGAGCGCCGTGCCGAGGATCGTTGGCGTCCACAGGGGCCGCCCCCACAGGGCGTCGAGCAAGAGGAACCACAGCGCGATCGTGAGCGCCCCGAGGACGCCGGCGATCATGCCCTCCTGGTACACACGCGTGGCATCGAAGCTGGTGGAGCGCGGCGCCTCGGCGGGGATCGAGAGGTGAGTGGTCATGACCCTCTCCTTTCCGGGACAGGACCGAACCCTCGGACGTGTAAGGGTGATTCTACTCCCGGCCCGCGCACCCGTCAGTACGGCTCCCGGGTCTCCTGCACCGGTACCGCCAGCGCGGCTCCGAGCTCCTGGCCGAGCGCCCGGCCCGCCTCCCGCTGCGTCCGCGCCACGAGCACGTCCGGCGTGCCGTCCCTGCCGACCAGCCAGATCCGCTCGTGCGGCCCGCCCTGGACGATGTCGGTCGGTCCCGACATCAACTCGACGCGCACCCCCGAGAACCGGCCGATCGCGTAGTCGCCGCGTGGTCCCGGCAGGAGGAGGCCGAACAGCGTGTTCGGCTCGATGACGACGCGATCCGCGGTGAGCGTGCCGATGGAGCCGCTCTGGAACCGGACGAACAGCCGGATGAAGTAGGCGAGCATGATCCCGCTCACCGCCAGCGGCAGCACGACCATCGCGTCGCGCCTGACGAAGAGTCCATAGAGCACACCCACGATGACCACGGCCGCCACCCCGAACGCGCCCGTGAGGATCATCCGCCAGACGCGGCTCGTATCGAACCGATATGGCAGGGCGACCGGCATGGCTAGGCCTCGTGAACGACCTCACCGCCCACCACCGTCATCGCCACCGGCAGGTGGCGCAGATCCTTCACCGGCACCCGGGCGATGTCGTCGGCCAGCACGACCAGGTCGGCGAGCTTGCCCGGCTCCAGGCTGCCCTTGCTGGCCTCCTCGAACGAGGCGAAGGCGCCGTTGATCGTGTGCATCCGGATGGCCGTGGTCAGGTCGACCCGCTCGGCGGGGCCGCACACCTGGCCGTCGGAGGTCGCGCGGGTCAGCGCCTGCTCGATCCCGAACAGCGGGGCGTAGTGCGTCACCGGCGCGTCGGATGACCCGGCGACGGGAACGCCGGCGGCGATGAGGCTCTTCGCCGGGAACATCGTGTCGGCGCGGTGCTGGCCGTAGTTGGCGATGTAGCCGTCGCCGAACTCCCAGAAGAAGGCCGGCTGCATGATCGGCAGGATGTGCTGGGCGTGCACGCGCGCGCGCAGGTCGGGCGGGCAGATGCCGCAGTGCTCGATGCGATGGCGCAGCCCCGGGCGCGGCGCCTCGCGCTGCGCGCGCTGCATGGCGTTCAACGTCTGCTCGATGGCACGGTCGCCGACCGCGTGCACCGTGCACTGGAAGCCCTGGCGGTGGGCCCGGCCGATCAGGTCGTCGAGGTCCTCCTGGTCCCAGTAGAGGATGCCGTGATCGTGGCAGTTCGACGTGTACGGCTCGCGCGTGGCCGCGGTGGGGCCACTCGAGGAGCCGTCGGTCATCACCTTGAACGCGCCCAGCTTGAGGCGCGCGTCGCCCAGGCCGGTGTGCACGCCGGTGCCGAGCAGGCCCATCAGCGGATGCTGGCGACTGTTCACGGTGGCGAACGCGTAGATGCGGATGCGCAGCTTCGCGGTCAGAGCCAGATCCTGGCCGGGCACGAAGGCCGGCCCCACGAAGCCACCGGCATCGTGCACGCTGGTGCCGCCGGCGGCGATGTACGCCTCGTCGGCGCGCAGCAGCGCCTCGCGGAACTCGTCGGCCGACGGCAGCGCCGCTACCTGCAGCGGCGTCTGCGCGGTCTCGTAGGCCACGCCCAGGTGGCGGCCGCCCTCGCGGTCGTAGCGACCGCCGGGCGGATCGGGCGTGGCATCGGTGATACCGGCCCGCTCCAGCGCCCGGCCGTTGACCGAGGCGATGTGGCCGCACGTGCGCGTGAAGATCACCGGATGATCGGGCGCCACGACGTCCCAGTCGAGCCGGTTCGGGTGACGCTTCTCGGCCAGGCGCGACTGATCGTAGCCGCGCCCGCGGATCCATGTGCCCGGCGGCTGGCCGGCCGCCTGCGCCCGCACCGCCTCCTGCAGCGCGCGGATCGACTGCATTCCCTTCGCCTTGCAGTCGATCGAGGTCACCGCCATGCCGATGCTCGGCAAGTGGCAGTGAGCGTCGACGAACCCCGGCAGCAGCGAGCGGCCGCGCAGCTCGACGACACGCGCCCCCGGCCCGGCCAGGGCACGAACGTCGGCGTCGGTGCCGGCGGCCAGCACGCGGCCGGCGCCGACGGCCAGCGCGGAGACGACGTCGTTGGTGGCGTTGACGGTGTGGACCCGGCCACCGGTGAAGATCAGGTCGGCGTGGGTGGTCATGGTGCGATAGCATACCGCGCATGCCTGCCGACCACTGGATCGAGAGCTACCGCGGCACCGTGTTCAGCTGGGAAGTCGACCCCAACGATCACCTCACCGTCGCCTACTACCTGGCCCGCTTCGACGACGCCGCCGTCAACGTCCTCCACGGCCTCGGCCTTCCGCCGGCGCCGACGACCGCGGCCTTCATCCGCTACACGCGCGAGCTGCGCGCGGGCGACCTCATGCACGTGCAGAGCGCGGTGATCGGCGTCGAGGCCGACGCGCTCGTGCTCGGTCACAAGCTCCTCGAGACCACCGAGGGCGCGCTGTGCACCACCGTCGAGCACCGGCTGGCGGTGACGCTCACGCCCGAGCAGCGCCGGGCGGTCGAGGCCCGGCGCGCAGCGTGGGACGGTCCGGCGCAGGAGCGGCGCCCGCGCCCGGCCACGCTGGCCGGCTTCGTGCCGTCCGGGCGCGACGCCGTCAAGCCGACGGAGGTCGATGCCGGCGGCCGGCTGCTGCCGTCGGCGGCCGTCCACCGTTTCTCGGCCGCCAACGGGCACGCCGCCGCCGCCTTCGGCCTGACGCCGCGCTACATGCGCGAGGCCAACCGCGGCTTCTCCACCTTCGAATTCCAGCTCGGCTTCGAGGCCGGCGTGCGGGCGGCCGACCCGATCGCCGTGCACACCGCCATCACCCACGTCGGCAACTCGTCGATGCGCATGCTCCACGTGATGACCAACGAGCGCACCGGCGAGCGCGTGGCCACACTCGAGCAGTCCGGCGTGCACCTCGACCTCGACGCCCGCCGGCCGACCCCCCTGCCCGACGCCCTCCGGACCGCCGCCCGCGCGCTGCTGGTCACCGCCGGCTAGCGGAGATTGCGCCCGCCCGACGTCGGCCCGGAACCATCGACGGCCGCCCGGCGTTCTGGCGACGCGCCCGGCTGGTTGCCGCCCGCCGGGCGCTGATCTAAGATGCGTCCGCCAACCACGCCGGTGACCGCACGGCCACACTGGAGGAGACGATGACGGCGATCCGCACGACGCTGGCCCTCGCACTGGGGGCGCTGCTGCTACTGCCGGTGGCGGCCCACGCCCAGAAGAAACAGCTGGTGGTGGCCCTGAACCAGGACCCGGACATCCTCGACCCGACGCTGTCCCGCACCTACGTCGGCCGGATCATCTTCTCCCAGATGTGCGAGAAGCTGTACGAGATCGACGAGGGGCTGCGCATCCAGCCGCAGCTAGCCGCCGCCCTGCCCGCCGTCACCGACGGCGGCAAGACGGTCACGATCAAGCTCCGGCCCGGCGTGAAGTTCAACGACGGCACCGCCATGACGGCCGAGGCCGTGAAGTTCTCGCTCGACCGCCACCGCGAGATGAAAGGCTCCAACCGCCGCAGCGAGCTGGAGTCGGTCACCACCGTCGAGGTCGTCGACCCCCTCACCGTGCGGCTGAAGCTGAAGGCGCCGTTCTCTCCGCTCACCGCCCAGCTCGCCGACCGGTCCGGGATGCCGATCTCGCCGGCCGCCGACAAGAAGCTCGGCGAGAAGTTCGGCACCGCCCCCGTGTGCGTGGGGCCGTGGCAGTTCGTGGAGCGCATCCCCCAGGACCGCATCGTGCTCGAGCGCTCGCCCCACTACTTCGACCAGGCCGCGGCCAAGTTCGATCGCATCGTCTTCCGCATCATCCCCGACGACAACGTCCGGCTGGCCAACCTGCGCTCGGGTGACATCGACGTCATGCACCTGGTGGCGCCCAGCGACGCCGCCAGCATCAAGAAGGAGGGCCGGTTCGAGGTCTCGAGCGTCACCGGCCTCGGCTTCAACTCGGTCACGATCAACCTCAAGAACAAGACGGGCAAGACCAACCCGCCCGGCGACCTCGGCACCCCGCTGGCCAACGACCCCCGCGTGCGCGAAGCCTTCGAGCTGTCGATCGACCGCGAGGCGCTGAACCAGGTGGCCTACGACGGCCAGAACACCGTCGGCTGCGGGCCCATCTCGCCCAACAGCGTGTACTTCGACAAGACCCGCAAGTGCCCGGCCCGCGACGTGGCCCGGGCCAAGAAGCTGCTGGCCGACGCCGGCCTGGCCTCCGGCTACGCGTTCGAGATGGTCATCGTCAACAACCCCCAGCAGCGGCGGGTGGGCGAGATCATCCAGGGCATGGCCAAGGAGGCGGGATTCAACATCAGCCTGCGCCCGGCCGAGTTCGCCTCCGCGCTCAAGGACAACGACGACGGCAAGCACGCGGCGTTCCTGATCGGCTGGAGCGGGCGCGTCGACCCCGACGGCAACATCCACCAGGGCCAGTCGTGCGGGGGCAGCCTCAACGCCACCCTGGCCTGCGACGAGAAGATCGACGCGCTCCTGAACAAGGCGCGCGAGATCACCGACGTCGCCCAGCGGACGGCGCTGTACCGCGAGGCCACCGACCTCATCGGCGCCCGGCGCAACACGATTTATCTCTATCACCCGAACTACATCGTGGCCTTCCCCAAGAACTTCAAGGGGTACAAGGCCGTGCCCGACGGGTTGATCCGGGTGAAGGGCACCGCCTGGCAATAACGGCGTGATCGAGTTCGCCGTCCGCCGGGCGTTCATCTCGGCGGTCACGCTGCTCCTCATCAGCCTGATCGTCTTCACCGGCGTGCGGATGATCCCGGGCGACCCCGCCCGGGTGCTGGCCGGCACCGATGCCGACGCTGCCGGCCTCGAGGAGATCCGCGAGAAGTACGGCCTCAACGCCCCCCTGCCCCTGCAGTACGTGCGGTGGCTGGGGCTGGCGGCCACCGGCGACCTCGGCGAGTCGATTCGCACGCGGACCTCGGTGGCGTGGACGGTCGCCACCAAGCTGCCGATCACGATCGAGCTGACCGTGCTGTCGCTGGTGGTCGCGCTCGCCATCGCGATCCCGGGCGGCGTCATCGCCGCCGTGCGCCGCAACAGCGCCTGGGACGTGCTGGCCAGCGGCGTGTCGCTGTGCGGCGTGTCGGTCCCCAACTTCTGGCTCGGCATCATGCTGATCCTGCTCGTCTCGGTGCGCTTCGGCTGGCTGCCCGCCTCCGGCTTCGTGCCGATCGCCGAGGATCCCCTCGGCAACCTCAAGCGCATGATCATGCCGGCCCTCGTGCTCGGCACCGGCCTGGCCGCCGTGCTCATGCGTCAGACCCGCAACGCGATGATCGAGGTGCTGAGCGCCGACTACGTGCGCACCGCGCGCGCCAAGGGCCTCGCCCAGAAGGCCGTCGTCCTGCGCCACGCCCTCCGCAACGGGCTGATCCCGGTCGTGACGATCCTCGGCCTGCAGATGGGCGCGCTCATGGGTGGCGCCGTCGTCACCGAGCAGATCTTCGTGCTGCCCGGCTTCGGCCGGCTCATCGTCGAGGCGGTGTTCACGCGCGACTACCCGGTCGTGCAGGGGGTCGTGCTGATCACCGCGTCGTCATACGTGCTGATCAACCTGCTCGTCGATCTCTCCTACACCGTGCTGAACCCGCGCATCCGCATCCGGGGCGCCGCCGATGGCGGGTAGCGCGGCCACTCCGGCTTACCCGCTCGCGGCCCCGGCCGGGTCGACGGCGGGGGCGAGCCTGCTGCATCGCGCCTGGCGGGTGGGCCGGCGCCGGCCGGCCGCGCTGGCGGGGGCCGCCATCGTGGCGCTGTTCGTCGTCATGGCGGTCGGGGCGCCGTGGCTAGCCACCACCGACCCCGTACGGACCGACTGGTCGAAGATCCGCAAGGCACCCACCTGGGCCCATCCCTTCGGCACCGACGATCTCGGCCGCGACGGCTTCTCGCGCGTGGTGTGGGGCGCGCGCATCTCGATGCAGGCCGGCGTCTTCTCGATCCTCCTGGCGATGGCCATCGGGGTGCCGGTCGGGCTGACGGCCGGCTACTACCGCGGCGCCCTCGACCAGATCATCATGCGGCTCACCGACGCCTGGCTGGCCTTTCCGTTTCTCATCCTGGCCATCGGCCTCGTGACCATCCTGGGCCCGTCGCTCACCAACGCCACCCTGGCCATCGGCCTCGGTGCCACCCCGACCTACATCCGTCTCACCCGCGGCCTGGTGCTGTCGACGAAGGAAGAGGAGTACGTGCAGGGGGCACGGGCGCTGGGGGCCGGCGACCTGCGCGTGATGGCCCGCCACATCCTGCCCAACGTGGCCAGCGCCATCCTCGTGCAGGCCACCGTCGCCATCCCGACCGCGGTCATCGCCGAGGCGGTGCTGTCCTTCCTGGGCCTCGGCGTGCAGCCACCGGCGCCGTCGTGGGGCACCATGCTCAACGCCGCCCAGCAGTTCCTCGAGCAGGCGCCGTGGATGGCCTACTGGCCGGGGCTGGCGATCTTCCTGCTGGCGCTGTCCTTCAACCTCGCCGGGGATGGTCTGCGCGACGTCCTGGATCCGCGGGATTATTGAGGATCGGGGGGAGCGAGCGCCGCTCCCCCCGATGCCCCCCACCGCCGGAACGCGTCAGGTCTCGGACCGGATTGCGCCGGCAAAGCCGGCGCTCGAATTTTGGGTGCAACGCGCCAAGCGGAACTCGATTTCCGCTGCAGACGTTGGCGTTGGCGAATCTCGGGATGGGGGCGGTGGTAAGCTGGCCGGCGCGATGCGGGTGCACATCGTCGGCGCGTCGGGGTCGGGTACCACGACGCTCGGGCGGGCGCTGGCCGCGCGGCTGGGGTGCCCGCATCTCGACACCGACGACTTCTTCTGGCTGCCGAGCCAGCCGAAGTTCCAGCACATCCGCGTGCGGGGCGAGCGCCAGGCGCTGCTCGGCGCCGCCCTGGACCGACATCCGGGCTGGGTGCTGTCGGGGTCGCTGTGCGGCTGGGGCGACGTGTTCATCCCGCGGTTCGAGCTCGTCGTGTTCCTGTGGCTGCCGCCCGCGGTTCGACTGGCCCGCCTGCGCACGCGGGAGCGTGCGCGCTACGGTGAGGCGATCGCCCCGGGCGGGCCGCTGCACGCGCGGTACGAGGGGTTCATCGCCTGGGCGGCCGGCTACGACGCGGGGCTCGACGTGCCCGAGCGGTGCCGGCGGCTGCACGAGGAGTGGCTCGCCGTGCTGCCGTGCCCGGTCGTGCGGTTCACCGATGCCGGCTCCACCGAGGAGCACGTGGCCATGATCATGGGAGGCACCCGATGAAGCTCTGCCAGTTCTTCCTGCCCGGCAAGGGCAAGCGTGTCGGCGTCGTCACCGGCGACACCGTGCTCGACGTCACCGCACCGCGGGCGGGCGTGACGTCGGTGGTCGACCTCATCACCGCCGCCGGCACTGCCGTCAGGCTCGAGAGCCGCGTGCGGGCGCTGGTCAGGACCGCCCGCACGAAGATCCCGTGGGCCTCGCTCGACCGCGCCCCGGCGCCCCGCCACCCGCACCTGCTGGCCCCGCTGGACCCGCCGGAGATCTGGGGCGCCGGCATCACCTACCAGCGCAGCCGCGCGTACTACGAGGCGCACACCGGCGAGGGCGGGCGCACCAAGGGCATCTACGACTTCGTCTACGAGTCCGAGCGGCCCGAGCTGTTCTTCAAGGCCACCGCCGCCCGCATGGCCGGCCCCAACGCGCCGATCAACGTGCGCATGGACTCCACCCTGACCGCGGTCGAGCCGGAGCTGGCACTGGTGACCGGTCGCGCCGGCGCGATCGTGGGCTACACGATCGGCAACGACCTGTCGGCGTGGGACATCGAGCGCGCGAACCCGCTCTTCCTGCCCCAGTCGAAGATGTACGACGGCTGCTTCGCCTGCGGCCCCGTGCTGGTGACGGCCGCCGAGATCGGCGATCCCCACGCACTCGACCTGGTATGCGCGATCCAGCGTGGGGGTCGCACGATCTACGAGGGCCGGGTCAACACCAAGGAGATGCGACGGCGGTGCCCCGAGCTGGTCGCCTGGCTCGGCCGCAGCAACACCTGCCCGCCCGGGACGCTGCTCTCCACCGGCACCGGCATCCTGGTGCCGGACGAGCACGCGCTCGCCGACGGCGACGTCGTCGAGATCACGCTCGAGCGCGTGGGCACCCTCCGCAACCCGGTCCGTCGCCTGAAGGCCTGAGCCCGGCCCTCAGATCACCTCGCGCAGCGTCGCCAGCGGATCGGCGGGATCGGGCGCGGCAACCGCCAGCGGCGCCAGGCGGCGCTCCTCGGTCCGCGCGGTCAGGAACGCCACGGTGGCCGCGACGACGTCGGGATCGCGCAGGATCCGGCGATGGCCGAGGCCGTCGGTCATCAGTAGCCCCGCCCCCGGCCAGGCGTGGACGATCGCCCGGCCGTGCTGCCACGGCACCTCGCCATCGCCGCGGTCGTGCACTACCAACAGCGGCAGGCGTAGCGCCGGCGCCAGGGCACTGACGTCGAAGGCGGAGAACGGCCGGCCCACGCGGGCCTCGATGCGCTGCCGCATGGCCAGGCCGACAGCGGGCGAGAACCCGAGCGTCGCCGTGAAGCGCGTGGCCGGCCCCGCCAGATCGGCCGCGGGGCCCACGAAGACGGCGGCGCCGGCGTCGAGCCCCTCGTAGAGCGCGCGGGCCGCGACGGTGGCGCCGACCGAGTGCGCGATGATCCCCGCCAGCGGCCCTCGCGAGGCCGCGACCGCCCGTGTCGCCTCCACCATCTCCGGGATCGTGACCAGCCCCGTGTCAGTGGGGCCGTGGCCGGGCGCGTCGAAGGTCACCACCGAGAAGCCGCGCGCCACGAGCGGCTCCACGAACGCACCGAGCTGGGCGCCGCGGCCGCCCCAGCCGTGCACCAGCAGCACGCTCGGCCCCGTACCCCACAGCCAGACGTCCACGTGACGCGCGCCGACCTGGAGCGGCCGCGCCCGCGCCGTGGCCAGTCGCGCGATCTCGGTGGCGGGCCAGCGCGGACGCGGCGGCGTCAGGAACAGGCGCTCGGCCAGGCGCGCGGCCAGCGCCGGCGCCGCTGCCGACAGGGCGCGGTTGCCGGCGCGGGCCAGCGGCAGCAGGCGCGGCTGCCTCCTAGACCGAACGATCGTGCTTTTCTCCATCCACAGGTATTCAGCGTCTTTCATGGTGAGTCTCCTCTCGAGTGTTAGCGGCGCCGGCCGCTCGAGGCGGCGGCGGGGATCGGGCGGCGGCCGGTGTACGAGGGCGCGCGCGCGGCTCGCACCAGCGTCTCGAAGGCGGCGGTGGCCCGGGCGCGCGCGCGAGGATCGCGCATGAGACGGGAGGCGTGCACGAACGACAGGCCGATGCCCTGGCAGTCGTAGGCGAACTGCTCGCAGTCGAGATCGGCGCGGAAGTGTCCCTCCTGCACCGCGATGCGGGCGGCCCCGGCGAGCGTGTCGATCCAGTCGCGGAGGTTCTGCACGACGAAGTCGCGCACGGGCCCGGGCCGATCGTCCAGCTCGAACGAGGCGGCCATGAAGGGGCAGCCGCCCGGCAGGTCCGGTGACTGCTCCCAGGCCAGCCAGCGATCGAACAGCGCCCGCACGCGCGGCTCGCCACGCTCGACCGCCAAGGCCGGCTTCACCACGGTCTCGACCATGCGCGCCCCCGCGAAGCGGAGGATCTCGAGCTGGAGCCCTTCCTTGGAACGGAAGTGGGCGAAGAGACCGCTCTTGGACATCTGCAGGGCGTCGGCGAGGCGACCGATCGTCAGTCCCTCGAACCCGATGCGGGTGGCCAGGCCGAGGGCGTGGGCCAGGATGGCCTCGCGCGTTGCCTCGCCCTTGGTGGTCGACCGGCCTGTCATGCAGCCAAAATAGAACGATCGTTCGGTTCTGTCAAGCCCCCCGAGCGACCAGGGCGGCCCCGGCCGCCAGCGCCGTGAGCTTGGCCCGGGCCAGGGCGCGCGGCAGGTACTTCATGCCGCAGTCCGGAGCGGCGACCAGCCGCGAGGCGGGCACGTGCTTCAGGGCGGCGTCGAGCCGGCGCGCCACGGTGTCGGGCGTCTCGGCGGCGGCATCGCCCAGGTCCAGCACGCCGAGGACGATCGTCTTCGACGGCAAGTCTTTCAAGATGGCCAGATCCAGCCGGGGCTGGGCGGCCTCGATCGACACCTGGGTCGCGGCCGAGCGCTCCAGCTCGGTGAGGAACGCGTAGCCGCCCGATTTCGTCGAGCCGGCCAGCGCGTGCGAGTACGCGTAGCCGAAGCAGAGGTGGATGCACGTCGGCTTGCGCAGCCCCGCCAGGGCCCGGTCGATGGCGGCGAGGCCGTAGGCCCGACCTCGGTCGGGATGCGCCTGCAGATAGGGCTCGTCGAGCTGCAGCCAGTCGACGAGCGGCTCCAGCTCGCGCAGCTCGGCGTTCACCGCCGTCGCGTAGGCCATGGCCAGACGCTCGGGATCGCCGTAGTGCTCGTCCTGGGCGAGGCTCGACAGCGTGAACGGCCCCGGCACCGTGATCTTGATACGCCGGTCGGTGATCCCGCGCAGGAAGCGCGCCTCCGGCACCGACACCGGGCCCGTGCGCTCGATGGGGCCGATCACCCGCGGCACCGGCGTGGGCCGGCCCAGCCGGGCGATGGCGCTGCCGGGGCGGTCGGGATCGACACCGCCCAGCGCATTGGCGAACCGGTTGAAGTACGACTCGCGTCGCTGCTCGCCGTCGCTGACGACATCCACGCCGGCGCGCTCCATCTCGCTCACCGCGACCCGCACCGCGTCGTCCTGGGCCTCCTCCAGCCAGGGCGCCGGCACCCGCCACACCTGCGGCATGCGAATGCGCGGGACGACGTTGCCCTTGAACTGGTCGCGATCGACGAGCCAGTCCGGCTGCGGATAGCTGCCGACGACGGTGGTGGTGATCACGCGTCGGGGCGCATCAGGTTGCGCAGTCGCTCCTCGGCCGTGGTGACGGGCGAGGTGCCCCGCGTCATCTCCTTGGCGATGGTGAGCATCGGATAGCCGTTCTTGGCCTCTTCCTGGAACCGGGCGGCGAAGGCGCCGGTGGCGATGTCCCGCAGGATGCTGCGGAAGCTCGTCGCGATGGCCTCCCGGTCGATCTCCAGCGTGCGCGTGATGCCACCGAAGAGCGCGGTGGGACCGTGCTCCTCGGAGGAGTGCAGGAAGCCGCCCTCCCGGAACGACCGGAAGACGCCCTCCATCTCGCCCGACATGTACATCTCCATGACGAGCGCCTCGGGCGGGATGCCGGCCTCGGTGCCCACGTCGAAGGCGATCAGGATCGCCGTGCCCAGCAGGGCGCCGACGGTCTGCTCCACGAACAGGTCCAGCGAGGCCTCGCCGGCGGCGCTCATCTCCATGGCCCCCGCCCGGAGCACGCCGAGGGCATCGGCGAGGCCGAGCAGACGGCGCTGGGCCTGACCGGAACGATCGGCCTCCACGCCCATGACCGCCCAGAATCCCTCGCCGGCCAGATACCGAGTGCGGGCCTGGACGCCGGCCATCCGGGGCGCCAGCAGCAGGAGGTCGACGTGGTCGGGCGGCTGCACGAGCTTGTAGGCCAGGCAGTAGCCGGAGGCGAAGGCCATGGCGGCCCCTGCCCGCAAGCCGGGGGCGATCGACTCGGCGAAGACCTCGGGGATCACCTCGTCGGGCAGCAGGACGAAGACCATGGTGTCCGAGGCCGCCTCGAGCAGCGGCACCACCTCGAAGCCGTCCGCGCGGGCCAGCGCGGCGTACTCGTCCTCCCGGTTTCCGATGCGGACCTTGGCCCCCGAATCGCGGAGATTGAGCGCGGCGCTCCGTCCCAGGTTGCCGTAGCCCAGCACTGCCACGGATTCGCCGGCGAGACCCCCGGGGGGCGCATCGGCCGCACGGTATACCTTCATCGTTCCTCCTTGGTCACTCGGTAAGGGTTCGGCCCGTCAGTAGCGGTTGGCAATCGGGAGCTCGTCGGCCGGGAACAGCGTGATGATCTGGGCGCCCCCCGGCGTCACGATGACCTCTTCCTCGATGCGGGCTGCCGACACGCCGTCGGTGGCCGGGCAGTAGGTCTCGACCGCGAACATCATCCCGGCCTCCAGCGCCATGGGGTCGTCGAAGGAGTTGAGCCGGCTGATGATGGGCCGCTCGTGCAGGCCGAGCCCGATGCCGTGACAGAAGTTGAGGCCGAAGGCGGCCATCTCGCTGTCGAACCCGACCTCGGCGGCCTTGGGAAAGGCCCGGGCGATCTTGTCGGTGGTGACTCCGGGCTTGATGAGCGCGATGGCCTCGTCCATCCACTCCCGCGCCTTCTTGTAGGCCGTCAGCTGGGGCTTGGTCGCCTTGCCCACGCTGAACGTGCGGTAGTAGCAGGTCCGGTAGCCGACGAACGACATGATGATGTCGAAGAAGGCCTGGTCGCCGGGCCGGATGATCCGGTCGGTGAAGTTGTGGGGGTGGGGGCTGCAGCGCTCCCCCGAGATCGCGTTGATGGCCTCGACGTTGTCGGAGCCCATCTCGTACAGGCGCTTGTTGGCCAGCGCCACGATCTCGTTCTCGCGCACCCCCGGCTTGAGCGCCTCGAAGATGTCCTGGTAGACGCCGTCCACCATGGCCGCCGCCATGTTCAGGAGCGTCAGCTCGTCCTGGCTCTTGAGCATCCGCGCCTCCAGCATCACCTGCTGGCCGTCGCGGATCTCGAGGCCGAGCTCCTGCAGGGCGAACAGGAAGGGCGGCTCGACCACATCGATGCCGAGCGGCAGGTCGGCCACGCCCTCGGCCACGAGGATGTCGCGGATCTCCTGGGCAGCCTTCTTGAAGAGGCCGGCTCGGGGCGAGACCGCGCCGCGCATGCCGACCATGCCGGCCAGCGACTGCTTGGGCGGGATCTGGGGGGCGTAGAGCCGGTGGTGGCGCGCGGCCGAGCCGAAGTCCCACACCCAGGGCTCGCCGGGGCCGGTCAGCAGGCACCAGCGCGTCAGCTTGTCGCGCGCCCACTCGCCGATGACCGTACCCGAGAGGTAGCGGATGTTGTACTGGTCGAACACGAGCACGGCGCCGAGGCCGGAGGCGGCCAGCGCCTGGCGCGCGCGGCCTAGCCGGTAGGCGTGCAGCCGCCGGAAGTCCACGCGCTCCTCGAAATCGACCTGCATGTGCCCCGGCGCCTGCAGCGGCCGGTCCCACCGGTGGCGTGGATTCACGTCGTCGGCGGTCACCGCCCGCGCTGCCGGCGGCTCTGACTTGCGGGCCATCGCGACCTCCTTGCAGTCGGTCGCTACTCTACCTTGAGTAGACCCCGGGCGCCCAGCACCGGCGGATATACGGTGGTCGAGGTCGAGCGGGAGGAGGGGGTCGGCCGCACGCCGGCGCACCGCCTGACTATAATACGACCCCGGAGGTCCACCGATGCGCCGACCGTCCCAGCCCGAGCTCTATCGCCCGCGCCTGACGTACCCCGAGATCCCCTACGGGGCGATGCTCGACCGCCCCGTCACGCTCTATCCCGAGCGCGAGGCGCTGAGCTTCAAGGACGTCAGCCTGACCTTCCGCGAGCTGGAGGGGCTGGTCAACGCCTTCGCCGGCACCCTCCGGGGCCTGGGCATCGGCCGGGGCGACCGGGTCTGCCTGTTCATGACCAACCGGCCCGAGTACGTGATCGCCTTCTACGCCATTGCCCGGCTGGGCGCCGTCTCGAGCCCGATGAACCCCTCCTACAAGGAGCGCGAGGTCGCCTATCAGCTCGGCGACGCCCAGGCGGTCGCGGTCGTGGTGCAGCAGGATCTCCTGCCGATCGTCCGCGCCGTCCGGGGCGAGGTGCCGCGGCTCAAGCACGTCATCGTCGTCGGGCCCGGCGCTGAGGCCGCCGCCGACGTGGTGCGCTTCGCCGACCTCATCGCCACCGCGACGCCGGTCCGGCCCGCCGACCTCGACATCCCCGGCGACGAGCTGCTGGTGCTGCCCTACTCGAGCGGCACCACCGGGCTGCCCAAGGGCGTGCTGCTGAGCCACAAGGTCTTCCTGTCGAACAACATCCAGTTCATGTCGGCCATCCGCGCCACCGACGCCGACACCTTCATGGTGTTCCTGCCCTTCTATCACATCTACGGGCTCATGCTGATGGGGGGCGCCGTTCACGGCGGCACCCGCATGATCGTGATGGAGCGCTTCGACATGGCCGAGTCGCTCCGGCTGATCGTCGAGAAGCGAGTCAGCATCGTGTTCGTGGTGCCGCCGATCCTGCTGGCCCTGGCCAACAAGCCCGACATCGGCAAGGTCGATTTCAGCAGCGTGAAGATGTTCATGGTGGGCGCCGCCCCGGTGGCGCCGGAGCTGGCCCGGCGGGTCACCGAGCTGACCGGGGTGAGGGTCGTGCAGGGCTACGGCCTCACCGAGGCGGGGCCGGTGACGCACCTGAACCCCGTGCACGACGACGAGTTCCTCACCATCGACACCGGCGGCCTGCCCGTGAACGACACCGATCAGAAGATCGTCGATCTGGAGACGGGCGAGCGCGAGCTGCCGGTGGGCGAGGTCGGCGAGATCATCGTGCGCGGCCCCCAGGTGATGCTCGGCTACTGGAACGCGCCCGAGTCCACGGCGGCGGCGCTGCGCGACGGCTGGCTCTACACCGGCGACATCGGCCGCCTCGACGACCAGGGCTACCTGACCATCACCGATCGCAAGAAGGAGATGATCAAGTACAAGGGCTTCGGCATCGCCCCGGCCGAGATCGAGGCGCTGCTGTTCGAGCACCCCGGCGTGGCCGACTGCGCGGTGATCGGCAAGCCCGACCCCGAGGCCGGCGAGGTGCCCAAGGCCTTCGTCGTGCGCAAGGACCCCGCCCTCACCGCCGAGGCGCTGCTGGACTGGGCGCGCGGCCGGCTGGCCGGCTACAAGACCCTGCACGAGGTCGCGCTGGTCGACGCGATCCCGAAGACGGCCTCCGGCAAGATCCTGCGGCGCGTGCTGAAGGAGGAAGAGCGCAAGCGCCTGGGGCTCGCGTAGCCGATCGCGGAGACGCTCAGCGCGGCGTCGCGTGCCGGCGGCGCCAGGCCGCCGGCGGCACACCGGTCAGCTTCTTGAATGCGCGGCTGAACGCCGCCTCCGAGTCGTAGCCTACCCGGAGCGCCACCGTCGAGACCTTGGCCTCGCCGTCGGCCAGGAGCCGGGCGGCCACCTGCATGCGCCAGCGCGCCAGGTATTGCATGGGTGGGTCGCCGACGAAGTGGGTGAAGCGCTCGGCCAGCGCCGACCGGGAGAGACCCACGTCCTTCGCGAGCCTCTCCAGCGTCCAGTCCTCGCTCGGGCGCTCGTGCAGCAGGGCCAGCGCACGCCCCACGATGCGGTCCCGCAGACCGGCCAGCCAGCCCGTCTGCTCGGCGGGCAGTCCGGCCAGATAGCGCCGGACGACCTCGACGAACATCAGCTCGCTCAGGCGCAGGCGGACGCACTCGCCGCCCGCCCGCCGCTCCTGCGACTCCGCGATCGCGAACTCGATGAGCCGGGCGAGCGGATCGCCCGGCGCGAAGGCCTCCCGCACGTGCAGCAGGCGCGGCAGCGCGGCCAGGAGCGGGTTGAACGGATGCACGTCGCAGCCCAGGAATCCGCACACGAGACCGAGCCGCTCGCGGCCGCCGCCGTCCTCGACCACCGTGAAGGGCAGGCGGCCCGTGACCATCTGCCCCATGAACGCCAGCACCTCGGCCGGGTCGGGCCCGCCCCGCAGCCCCGGCGCCATCGACATCACGTAGGCATCCCCGTGGGGGAAGACGAGCACGTCGCCTGCCTCGAGCCGGACGGCGGCGCCGTCGAGCAGGGCGCCCCAGCACGAGCCGCGCGTGACGACGTGGTAGGAGATCACGTGCTGGGCTCGCGGCAGGGTGACCGAGGCGAGCGCGGAGGTGTCGGGCATCTCGATCACCCACGGCGAGGTCGCGTCCACCTGGAAGAACACGGCGCCGGTGAGCCGCACCGCCCGCAGCACGTCGGAGAGGGGATCGATCCCCGGCGCCTCGCCGTCGGCGGACGCCTGAGCAAGAGATCCGGACGCGCCGTCATGGTGCCCGTCCACGGCCGGATCATACACTCCGCGCAGGAGGATGCACCGATGCCGACGGCGAGCGAGACCTTCCGACTCTCGATGGCAGCAGCCGAGATCTACGAGTCGCGGTTCGTGCCGGCGCTCTTCGCCGAGTGGGCGCCGCGCCTGCTCGACCTGGCCGGCGTCACGCCGGGCCAGGCCGTCCTCGACGTGGCGTGTGGCACCGGCATCGTCGCGCGCACGGTCGCCGACGCTCAGCGCGGCCGCGGCCGGGTCGTCGGGGTCGACCTCAACGAGGCGATGCTGAACGTCGCGCGGCGCGTACGGCCGGAAATCGAGTGGCACCAGGGCGACGCCGCGCGCCTCCCCTTCCCGGACGGCGGCTTCGACGTCGCCCTCTGTCAGATGGCGTTCATGTTCTTCCCGGATCGGGGCCAGGTCCTGCGCGAGATGGCGCGCGTCGTCACGCCCGGGCGGCATCGTGGCCTTCTCCGTCCCGAGCCGGCTCGAGGCCCAGCCGGCCTACGCGCCATTCGTGGAGATGGCCGCGGGGCACGCCGGGCCCGAGGCCGTCGGTCTGCTCGGCGCCTATTTCGCCAGCGGCGACCTCGACGAGCTGCGAAGCCTGGTGACGGCGGCGGGACTGCAGATCACGGCGACGCGGACCCACGTGGGGACGGTCCGGTGTCCCTCGATCGACGCCTTCGTGGCGACCGAGGTCGAGGGCACGCCGCTCCGCGAGCGGATCAGCGACGAGGTGTACGCCCGCATCCGGGAGGGGGCGCGCGAGGTGCTCCGGTCCTTCGTGAGGCCGGGGGGCGCCGCCGAGATCCCGCTCGAGGGCCACGTGATCGCCGCGCGCACGGGCGCCGGAGCGGCGATCACCCCAGCCGCATGAGCTCCAGCGCGGCGCGCCCGAGCAGGCCGGTCGCGCTCGCCAGCGTCTCCGGCATCTCGAAGTGGTTCAGGCCGGGTCCGACGAGGAGCCCGCGCAGCCGGCCCGCCCGCTCCAGCGCGCCCGCGAACTCCCGCGACTGGCGCTGGAACTCCGGCGAGTCGCGCTCGCCGTAGGCGACGATGACCGGACACGCGAGCCGGTCGAGGTGGCGCTGCGGGCTCAGCTCGTGCTCGATCCGGTCGTCGAACTTCACGTAGGACGATCGCGCCGACAGCCGCACGGCTTCGAGGTCGTACATCCCGCTCACGCAGAGCCCGCCCTTGACGAGGTCGGCCGGCAGCCCGTGGTCCGTCACCCAGTCCGTCACCAGGACGTTGCCGGCCAGGTGGCCGCCGGAGGAATGGCCGCCCACATAGATTCGCGTGGAGTCGCCGCCGAAGCTCGCCGCGTGCGTCGCGACCCACGCCACCGCGCGCCGCACCTGGGCGACCATACCGTCGAGGCCGACGTCCATCACGGTGGCGAAGTCCGGCACCACCCAGTGGGCGCCGGCGCCCACGAAGGTCTCGGCCGCGTAGGCCTGGGCGCGCGCCTCCCCGCCCCGCCAGGCGCCACCGTGCAGGAAGACCATGACCGGCGCGTTCGGCGATGCGGTCGGATAGACGTCGAGCTGCTCGATGGGCGTGGCGCCGTAGGCGAAGCGGCGCGGCGCGCCCAGCCGCGCCCGCGCGGCGTCGCTGGCCGCCGCGCGACGCTGCAACACCTCTTGCATGTTGGGCGCCCACGACGGCTGGTCGTAGGCGCGGTCGAGCGCGGCCTGGTCGTAGTCGAGGAAAACCTTCGGCGCCGTGCTCACCGCGTCCGGCGCAGCTCGAGGAAGTACTGGTGCGGCAGGAACGTCCGCTCGCCCACCAGCTTCAGTCCGGCCCGCCGGGCGTCGCGCAGGAACCGCGCGCGCGGCACCCGTCGCTTCGGCGGCGGCCCGAACTCCGACTCCTCGGTCCAGTCGACGTTGATGACCCGGGCGCCGCGGGGCAGCCGGGAGACCAGCCGCCGCAGGAAGGCCGCCGCCCCGTGCATGTGGTGGTAGACGTTGATGATCACGGCGACGTCGCAGCGGCCGCTCGGCAGCAGCGGGTCGTCGTCACGGCTCAGCACCGGCGTGACGTTGCGGACGCCGGCCTGCTTCATCCGCTTGCGCATCACGTCGAGCACGGCCGGCTCCGGATCGAGCGCGTAGACGTGGCCGGTGGGGCCGACCGCACGGGCCAGCCGCGGCGTGAAGTAGCCGGGGCCGGAGCCGACCTCGGCGATCACCTGCCCGCGTCGCAGGCCGAGCGCGCGTACCACGGCGGCCGGCTTCTGCCACTTCGCGCGGCGCGGCGCCAGCTGTCGCTTGAGCGCGCCCTTCAGCTCCTCAGGCGTCATAGATCTTCTTCAGCTCTCCGGCCGCCCACGCGACCGCGTCCTCGGCCTTCATGCCCTGGATCGATTTCGCGAACATGTCGACGATGATGTACTTGGACAGCACCTCGGTCGCCTTGCGGCCGGGCGGTCCGGCGTGGCCCACCTGGCGGGCCGCGGCCAGCGTCTCCGGAAACACCGAGGTCCGGGGGTCCTTCTTCCACAGCGCGTGGTCGCGGTAGGCCTGCGTGGCCGGGATGCCGAAGGTGTCCATGGTCTCGAAGTAGGGATCGAAGCGGGCGCGATCCATGTAGAACCGGATGAAGTCCTTGGCGGCCTTCTGGTTCTTGCTGTACTTCAGCACCACCGAGTTCCACGCGGGGAGCCAGTAGAAGCGGCCGGCCGGGCCGGGCGGATAGTGGCCGTGGTTGGTGCCCTTGTAGACGTCGGGGAACTTCTGGCGCGCCGCCACGTAGATGCTGGGAGCGTTGCCGGTGAGCGAGATCTCGCTCGACAGAAACGCGCGGTTGTTGTTGCTGTCGTCCCAGGCCAGGCCACCCTCGTCGAAGACGTCCTTCCAGAGCACGTTGTTGAACTTCACCGCCTCCACCGTGTTCTTGCTGTTCAGCACCACGGTGCGGCCATCGCGCTGGACTTCCATGCCGCCCCACATCCACACCAGGGGATAGCACCAGTTGTTGGGGTCGTTGATGCTGTGACCGAAGGCCTGGCCGAACGGCTTGCCCTTGGCCTTCATCGCCTTGCCGACCTTGCGGAAGTCGTCCCACGTCTTCGGGTACTCGAAGCCGGCTTCCTTCAGCCAGTCCTCGCGGTAGGTGATCGCCCACGAGATGATGAATTGCGGCACGCCGATCCAGCGGCCGCCGGTCACGCAGTTGACCTTGGCGTAGTCGTACCAGCCGCCCTGCTTGCCGCCGATCTCCTCGGCCACGTCGCTCATGTCGACCAGCGAGGACTCGTACAGGTGGGCGTGGTTGTTGGCCAGGATGATGATGTCGGGCCCGGCGCCGCTCTGGATGGCCGCGGTCACGCGCGTCTGGATGTCGTTCTGGTTGATCCGCTCGATGGCGACCTCGACGCCGGCCTGCTTGCCGAACTCCTTGGCCTGGGCCTCGAACAGCGTGTCGGCGGCCGGGATGAAGTGCGACCACTGCAGCAGGTGCAGGCGCGTGCCCTGCGCGTAAGCGGGAGCCCGCCGGGCGGCGACGATGCCCTCGATGCCGGTCGCCGCCGCCGCGGTGCCGGAGAGAGCCAGGAAGGTGCGACGGCTGAGCGCGCTCATGGGATCCTCCACGCGCCCCGCCATCGTTGGCGGCAGCGCGTGGGCATCCTAGCGCGGGGACCGGCGCGGGGAAAGCCTCAGCGCGGCAACCCCGTGCGGGGATCGACGGTCGACGGCGTGATCGGCTGTCCGGCCGGCGGCGCCGAGCGCGGTGGCCCCGTGTTGGGAATCGGCGGCGGCGCCGCGGGCGGCAGCGGCACCGACGTGCTACCGCCGGACGGCGAAGGCAATCCCGTCCGGGGATTGGTCTCAGGCTGGCTTGACGGCAGCCCGCTGCGCGGGTCGATCGTCGAGGGCGCGCCGAGCGGCGGACTGGGCGTCGTCGGGGGCGCCGGGGGTGCCGTCAGCGGCGGCTGGCTGGGCCGCGGTCCCGAGGGCGTGCCGCCGGTCTGCGCCAGGGCTGGGCCCGCGACGAGCAGCAGCGCCCCCAGTGCCGGCACGAACACTCGATACGTGGTCATTCGACTCTCTCCTTCAGCGGCCGGGCGTCGCCGGTCGCGTCCGTGGATCGACGAGTGCGCCCGACGCCGGGTCGATCAGCATGCCCGTGCCCGGCTGCACGACGAAGCCCGTGCGCGTGTCGACCGTGAGGCCCGTCCGTGGATCGACCGCGGGCGTGGTGAGCGTGGCGCCGGTCGAGGCGTCGACCGCCGCGCCCGTGCGCTGGTCGATCAGCAGACCGACGTTCGGCCCCGCCAGCAACCCGGTGCGCGAGTCGGTCACCGGTGCCGTCGGCACGACGCCCACGGGCCCGGTCGTGAACGACCCGCCGATCATGGGAGACGTCGTGACCGGACTCGCCGATGGCGGGATCGTCGACGGCAGCCCCACGCGCGGATCGGCGGGCATGGTCGACGGCAGACCCGAGCGCGGCTCAGTCGGCACCGGCGCCGGCACACCCGAACGCGGATCGACCGGGGACGGCGTGGTGGTCGTCGGAGCGCTACGCGGATCCGACGGGGGCGTCGTCGTGCGGGGGCCCATCCGCGGATCAGTCGACGGCGCCGGCGCCGGCGCCGGCACGGTCAGGCCAGGATTCGGTCCCTTCAAAACCGAGGGCGTGCGGGCCGGCGGCGGCGTGTTCGGCGGCACCCCGCCTGGGGGCCCCACCTGCGCGAGCACCGGCGAGGCGGCCAGCGTGATCAGTGTCCCGGCCAGAATCGATCGCGCCATCGCCTTCATCGCGCACCTCCCTCGCCCGGCAGACTCCGGACCCTGCGCATCAAGGGAGCAAGGACGGTGCCGGCGACGCCGGCGATATAATCTGCTGCGATTACCGGCCGATCTGCGCGCGCAGGAACGCGCCGACGGCGGTGTTGTACGCCCCGGCGCAGATACCGGGAGCGCCGTGGCCACCGGTGTCGAGCACGACCAGCTTGGCGCCGGGGACACGGCTGGCCAGCTCCTCGGAATAGAAGCGGGGCGTGATGATGTCGTCCTGGGCGACGACGACCAGCGTCGGCACGCGGATGTCGCCCAGCCGGGCCCGGCGATCGTGGCGCAGGATGGCGTCGATGCGACTGGCCGTCACCTCGACCGGTGCGGCCTCGGCCAGCGCGGCCTTGTGCTGCTCAGTCAGCAGCGCGTCGTTGGCGCTGATCCACGCCGGCGGCGTCATGAACAGGGCCGAGGCGCGCACGTACGCCTCCACGCCCTGGCTCAGCAACACGCCCTTGCGCGATTCGAACAGGCGCTGGAAGTACGGATCCGGTCCCGCCCAGGTGGCGCTCAGCACCAGGCTGCGCAGTCGCCGGGGATGCTCGAGCGCGAGCACCTGGCCGATGGCGCCCCCGGTGGAGTGGCCGACCAGGTGCGCGGCCTCGATGCCGAGCGCGTCCATCAGCCGCACGAGATCGTCGGTCATCTGCTCGACCGAGTAGCGAATGCGTGAGTGAGAGCTGCGGGCGGTGCCGCGGTGATCGTGGACCACCACGCGGAAGTCGCGCGCGAGGTCCGGCACCTGGCCGGCCCAGAACGAGCCGCGTCCCGACAGCCCGGGGACGAGGAGCAGCGGCTCGCCCCGTCCGGTCTCCTCGTAGTAGAGCTCGGCGTCTCCGATCGAGATCGTCGGCATCGCGCTAGCGGGTGTCGTTCATGCCGAGCGCGCGCTCGATAGCGACGACGTCGGTGGGCCGGGCGAAGGGCGCCGGCGCCGGCTCACCCGGTGTCCGCGTCCGGCCGATGGCCTTGAAGAAGTCCTCCAGGCCGGGCGGCGTGATGACCCACAGCATCACGAGGTCGTCGGGACCGTCGTTGACGAGCTCGTGCTTCACGTCGTACCCGAGCAAGCAGGCCGTCCCCGGCGTGAGCGGGTGGCTCGCCCCGTCGACCACCACGTGGCCCCGGCCCCGGAAGCAGATCTGCAGCTCGACCTGGTCGCCGTGGGAGTGCTCCCGGACCCGCCCGCCGGGGGCAATGGTCTGGTACCCCATGGCCAGGGTCTCGAAGCCGGTCGAGGCTGGGAACAGGGCGGGGTCGGCGTGGCCGTTGGCGGGCACCGGCTGCCAGTAAGAGGGGCCCTCGCCGGGCTGGACGACGACGGCGCGACCCCGAACGGTCTCGGCTGGGCTCATGGGCAACCTCCGCGGTGAAGTGCCCCGAGTGTACCGCTCGATCCTGTCACGCGCGGGACAGTGTAGCGTGACAGGCGGTCAGAATTGCCTTCCGTCCCCGCGCCAGCCACCCCTAAACTCTCGGGAAATCGTGAAAGCTCAGCCGCCGGATTCTGGCACTCCTGGTGCAGCTTCAGCGCGCGTGCCTTCCCAGACCCCCGGCCCCGTCCGCTATCACTTCTCCGGAATCGCCGGCGCCGGGATGAACCCCCTGGCCCAGCTCGTGCGCACGCGGGGTCATCGGGTCCAGGGCTCCGACCGGTCGCTCGATCAGGGCAAGAACCAGGAGCTGGCCGCCCGCCTGCGTGGGCTGGGGATCGACCTGCTCCCTCACGACGGCACCGCGGTCCGGCCCGGCATCGACCGGTTCGTGTACTCGACGGCGGTCGAGGCCGACACCCCGGAGATGCGGGCGGCGCGATCCCTCGGCATCGACCTCGTCCCCCGACCGGCCCTGCTGGCCGAGGTGGTCAACACCGGGCGGCCGGGCGTGGCCATCGCCGGCACCAGCGGCAAGAGCACGGTCACCGCGATGCTGGGCTGGCTGCTGCGCGAAAGCGGCCTGCCCGCCACCGTCATCGGCGGCGCCGGCCTGGCCCGCGAGGGTGGCACCAGCTGCTTCACGGCCGGCCCCGCGAACGGCCCGGTGGTGGTGGAGGCGTGCGAGTCGGACGGCACGCTGGTGGGCTACGAGCCGTCGATCGGCCTCGTGCACAACATCAGCCGTGATCACGCCGAGCTCGAGTCGCTGCGCGCGCAGTTCGGTGCCTTCGCCCGCAACTGCACCCGGCTGCTGGTCAACGCCGCCTGCCCGGAGGCCGCGGCGGTCGGCCGCCGCTTCCACGGCGTGTCCTACGGCACCGCCTCGGACGCCGACGCCGGCCTCGAGGTGATCAGCGTTGGACCCGACCGGGCCCAGGGACGGCTGAAGCTGGCGGCCGGCGTGGTCACGCTCGACGTGCCGCAGCCCGGCCTGCACAACCTGGAAAACGCCGCTGCCGCCGCGATGGTGGCGGTCGAGCTGGGCATCGATCCCGACGAGGTTGCGCGGCTGCTGGCGATCTTCCCGGGGGTGTCGCGGCGCTTCGAGGTGGTCGGCGTGACGGCCTCCGGCATCCGCGTGGTGGACGACTACGCCCACAACGGCGAGAAGCTGCGGGCGACGCTGACGACCGCGCAGGCCGGCCCCGGCCGCGTGGTGGCGATCTTCCAGCCGCACGGCTTCGGCCCCGCCCGCTTCCTGCGCCCCGAGCTGAAGGGCCTGCTGCCCGGCATCCTGCGCCTCGAGGACCGCTTCTGCTACACGGAGATCTTCTACGCCGGCGGCACCGTGGCCAAGGACATCTCCAGCCGAGCGCTGGCCGAGGACCTGCCGGCCATGCTGCGGTGCGGCTATGCGGCCGATCACGACGCCGCCAGTCGGTGGGCGGTGGCCGAGGCCCGGCCCGGCGACACCGTGCTGGTGATGGGCGCCCGCGATCCCGACCTGCCGCGCCTGTCCCGCTCGATTCTCGCCGCGCTCGCCCGCGCTTGACTTCGCGCCGCTCCCGCGACTAGCCTCCACTCACCCGCTCGAGCTCCACGGTGTCGTCGGAGGAGTGGTCATGACCTACGCCTCGATCCAGGTGGACAAGCTCACCCCGCACGCCGGCGCCGAGATCCGTGGAGTCGACCTCGCGCAGCCGCTGGACGAGCCGACGTTCAAGGAGATCCACGCCGCCCTCATCGACAACGGCGTGATCTTCTTCCGCGACCAGCACCTGACCCCCGGCCAGCAGAAGGCCTTCGGGCGGCTGTTCGGCGAGCTGCACATGCACCCGGCCGCGCCCCGGGAGCTGCCCGAGCACCCCGAGATCCTGGTCATTCACGCCGACGAGAACTCCAAGCACGTGGCCGGCGAGAACTGGCACTCGGACGTCTCCTGCGACCTCGAGCCGCCGCTGGGCAGCATCCTCTACATGCACGAGCTGCCGCCGGTGGGTGGCGACACGCTGTTCGCCAGCATGTACGCGGCCTACGAGGCGCTCTCGGAGCCGATGAAGCGCTTCCTGGAGCCGCTGACCGCGATGCACGAGGGCGAGCACGTCTATCGCGGGCGCTACGGCGTCAACGACGCCGGGCGCGTGTTCCCCAAGGCCGAGCACCCGGTCATCCGCACCCACCCGGTCTCCGGCCGCAAGGCGCTGTTCGTCAACGGCGGCTTCACCACGCGCATCAAGCAGCTGAAGCGGCCGGAGAGCGACGCGCTGCTGCAGTTCCTCTACCGTCACGTCGAGACACCGGAGTTCCACTGCCGCTTCCGCTGGCAGGTGAACTCGGTCGCGTTCTGGGACAACCGCTGCGTGCAGCACCACGCGATGTGGGACTACTACCCCCAGCGCCGTCACGGCCACCGGGTGACGATCAAGGGCGACACGCCGTTCTATCGTCCGTAGTCGCGCCTTCGTGACCGATCAGCCGCTCCGGCGCGAGACCTACACGCACGGTCACGCCCCGGCCACTGTCCGCCAGCACGCCCGGCGCACCGCCGCGGAGGCGGCGGCGTTTCTCCTCCCCGAGCTTCGTCCGGGCATGCGGCTGCTCGACGTCGGCTGCGGGCCCGGAAGCATCACGCGGGGCCTGGCCGAGCGACTCGCCCCCGGCGAGGTGGTCGGCGTCGATCTCTCGCGGGAGACGCTGGCCGCCGCCCGCGCCGACGCGGCCGCCCGCGGGATGACGAACCTCCGGTACGAGGAGGCCAGCGTGTACGCGCTGCCCTTCCCCGACGCCTCGTTCGACGTCGCCTACGCCCACCAGGTCACCCAGCACCTGCGCGAGCCGGCCGCCGCCCTCGGCGAGATGCTGCGCGTCGTGCGCCCCGGCGGCCTCGTGGCCGTCCGCGACGTCGATTGGGAGACGGCGGCGTACTGGCCGCACGATCCGTGGATCGACCGCTTCATGGAGGTCCACGTCAAGACGTGGTACCGCAACGGCGGCGAGCCGCGGATGGGCCGGCGGCTGCGCGCGCTCTTCAACGCGGCCGGTGTCGCCGGACTTCAGATGACGGCGACGGTGTGGTGCTACGCCACGCCGGAGGAGACGACCGACTGGGGCGAGTCGTACGCCCAGCGTCTGCTCGCCTCCCCGATGGGCGAGCGCCCGGTCGAGTACGGCTACGCCACCCGCGCGGACGTGGAGGCCATGGCCGCCGCGTTCCGGGCGTGGGCGGCGCACCCCGATGCGTTCTGGGCCTTCACGCAGGTCGAGGCCCTCGCCCGCAAGGCTGGGTGACGAGCGGCTAGAGGCTCTTGAGGAAGTCTCCCAGGACGCGGTTGAAAGTCTCCGGCTGATCCAGATTCGACGAGTGGCCGGCGCCGGGGATGACCTCCAGCCGCGCCCCCGGGATCTTCTTGGCCATGTACTCGCACGGGGCCAGGAAAGGCTGATCCTGGTCGCCCACGATGATCAGGGTCGGCACCCGGATCGAGCCGAGGCCGTCGATCACCTGGGAGCCGTCCTGGGCCAGCATCCCCCGGGCGGCGTGAGCCAGCCCCTGGGCGGACGCGTGGTGGCCCATCGCCTCGCGCATCTCGCGGCTGCGGCCGGCCAGCACCTCCAGCCCCTTCGACTCCAGCTCACCCGCGCGCTCGAGGGCGCGCTTGTTCCAGGCCGCCCGCGCCTCGGCGTTGCGATAGCCGGGGCCGGAGTCGCAGATGACCAGGGCGCGGACCATCTCGGGATGCGCCAGGTAGAAGGCCAGCGAGACGTAACCGCCCAGCGAGAGCCCGCCGATCACCGCGCGCTCGACGCCGCAGTGGCCCAGCAGTGCCCGCATGTCGGCGACGGTGAGGGCGGCCGAGTACTGCGCGGGATCGCCCGGGCTCTCGGTCTGGCCGTGGCCCCGCATGTCCCAGCTGATGACCCGCCAGCGGTCGCCGAGGGCAGCCCGCTGGCCATCCCACATGCGCCCGGTCGCGGAGTAGCCGTGGCCGAGCAGCACCGCCGGGCCGTGGCCGCCGTCCTGGTACTCGATCCCGATGCCGTTCAGCGTCGCTTTCATTCGATCACCTTGTCCGCCCTGAGGCTCTGGGGTTTCGCCCGACGCAGCACGCCCCGGCATTGTAGTCCACTCGCTTGACAGCGCCAGCCTCGGCCACTAGCCTCCGGGCAACGGATCCCCTCACCGCTGGAGGACAGCATGGAGTACCGCATCGTCTCGGCCGACGATCACATCGACATGCAGTGGCTGCCAAAAGATCTCTGGCAGAAGCGCGTGCCGGCGGCCTGGCGCGAGCGGGCGCCGCGCGTGGTCGACACGCCGGACGGTCCGTACTGGATGTGCGGCGAGGATCGGTGGGATTCGTGGGGCGGGCGCAAGGGCGTGGCCGGTGCCATGGGCGGTCGCCGGATGGCGCTCGAGAAGGGCGGCGTGCTGGAGCCCGGTGTGTTGCGGCCGACGACGACCGCGCTGCGACTGGCCGACATGGATCGCGACGGGGTCGACGCCACGGTGATGTACGGGCCGATCGTGCCGCTGCTGATCGAGGATCCCGAGCTGCGCCGCGTCTGCTACCGGGCCTACAACGACTGGCTGGCCGAGTTCTGCGCGAGCGCGCCCGAGCGGCTGGTCGGGGCCGGGCTCATCCCCATCGACGACCCCCAGAGCGCGGCCGACGAGGTGCGGCACCTCAAGCAGCTCCGCCTGCGCACCGGCATGTTCCTGGCGGCCAGCGTGAAGGAGCCACTCTGGGAGGACGCCTGGGAGCCGCTGTGGGAGGCCGCCGCCGAGACGGGCATCGTGATCGGCTTCCACCTGGGCGGGGGGCTGCGCACGGTCACCTTCAAGGGCCCGAAGGCCAGCCACCGCGGCAACATGGGCGTGCGCGTGGCCGCCTCGACGCTCCAGATGGACGAGCCGCTGGCCGCCGTGATCTTCTCCGGCGCGCTCGAGCGCCATCCGGGTCTCAAGATCGTGCTGGCCGAGACCGGGATCGGCTGGCTGCCCTACATGCTCGAGCGACTGGACGACACCTACGACAAGTTCCTGGACGCCGCCGAGTTCTGGAAGCGCAACGGCGGGCTGGCCCTCACCATGGAGCCGAGCCGCTACTTCAGGCGCCAGGTCTGGGCGACGTTCCAGACCGACCACGCCGGCCTGCGGTTGCTGGACGTGCTCGGCGACGACCGCGTGATGTGGGCCTCCGACTATCCCCACGCCGACAGCACGTGGCCGGAGTCGCAGAAGGCCATCGAGGACAACTTCAAGGACGTTCCGACCGCCTCCCGCCGTCGCATCCTCTGCGACAACGCGCGGACGCTGTACGGACTCTGAGAGGCGACCCGTGGATTTTGAATACGCGCCCGAGCAGGAAGCGTTCCGCAAGCAGTTCCGCGGCTGGCTGGAGGCCAACCTGCCGCCCGACCTCTGCGTCGACGATCCGGCCGACGACCGCGTCGCCTCCACCCGCGAGATGTTCGAGCGGCGCGTGGCGTGGCAGAAGACCATGCACAAGGCGGGCTGGGTCGGCATGGGGTGGCCGAAGGAGTACGGCGGGCGCGGTGCCCCCATCATCGAACGGGTGATCTGGGACGAGGAATATTCGCGGGCGCGGGCGCCCATCCTGCCCGGCATGGGCCTCAACCTGGTGGGGCCGACCATCATCCACTGGGGCACCGACGCCCAGAAGCGCCAGTACCTGCCCAAGATCCTCAACGCCGACGAGATCTGGGCCCAGGGCTTCTCGGAGCCGGGCGCCGGCTCCGACCTGGCCAGCCTGCGCACGCGGGCCGAGGACCGGGGCGATCACTACGTGGTCAACGGCCAGAAGGTGTGGACCTCGGGCGCGCAGTATGCCGACTCGATCATCCTGCTCGTGCGCACCGATCCCAACGCGCCCAAGCACAACGGCATCACGTGCCTGCTGGTCGACCTGAAGTCGCCCGGGGTGAGCGTGCGGCCGCTGGTGCTGGCCACCGGCCATCACCACTTCAACGAGGTCTTCTTCACCGACGTCGAGGTCCCGAAGACCCAGCTGCTGGGGCCGATCAACCAGGGGTGGAAGGTCTCGACGACCACGCTCATGTACGAGCGCCACGCCTCCGGGGCCCGCAACCCCATCGGCCAGGTGCGCGACCTCATCGCGGTGGCCCGACGCCTGCCGCTGGACGGCGGGACCGCCTGGGACGACCCCCGCATCCGCCAGCGCCTGTCGCAGCTCTACGTCGATTGCGAGGCGATGAAGTACACGCGCTTCCGCGCGCTCACCCGCCAGATCCGCGGGGAGGCGCCGGGCCCGGAGGGCTCGATCCTCAAGCTCTCCGGCTCCGAGCTGGGCGTGCGCATCGCCGACGCGGCCGGCGAGCTGCTGGGCATGCACGCGCTCGTCAACCAGGGCAGCGAGCTGGTGCCGGACGCGCCCCGCTGGTTCAATCGCCTGGTGGCCGCGCGGCAGTACACGATCTCGGCCGGGACCAGCGAGATCCAGCGCAACATCCTCGGCGAGCGCGTGCTGGGGCTGCCGAAGGGCTGAGGCCGCTCAGGGCGAACCGGGGCGGATGTCCCGATACGCCGGCTGCAGACCGGCGTTGGCCACGGTCGCCGCGGACGAGCCGGCGTTGTTGGTCAGGCTGTTGCCGGGGCCGTTGTCGTTGGTCTTGATGAGCTGGACGTCATCGGCGATATCCGCGATCACGTTGTCGCGCACGGTGATCAGGTTGCTGCCGTTGTCGAGAAAGATCGCTCCGAACCCATAGATGCCCGCGATGGGGTCGGGGGGCCGGCCCAGGTCGTGCACGTAGTTTTCCGCCACCACGGTCCCCGGCTGTCGTGACAGCGTGTAGATGCCGCCGCCGTCATCCATGAGCCGCAAGACCCGCGACACATCGTTGTAGCGGATGATGTTGTCCCGAGCGGCGTTGTCCCGATCGGCCCAGCCCCAGCCCACCGAGATGCCGCTGAACGGCATGTCCACCAGCTCGTTGTGCTCGATGACCGTCGCCTCCCCGTACCCCACCATGATGCCGACGGTCTGGTAGTAGTCGCGACCGGTCCGGGCGATGTAGTTGTTCGTGATGGCATTGCGCCGGGAGATCTTCCGGCGATCGGCGGGATTCCCCTCCAGATTCAGGTCGACGGAGATGCCGCTCCCGGCGACGTCGATGATCACGTTGCCGATCAGGACGTTGTCACTGGCCGCCACGTAGAGATTGACGGCCGACGCCCCCATGTTCCGGAACGTGTTGCGCTCCAGCCGGATGTGGTCGGCGGCTTCCAGATGGAACCCGGCCGGGAGCCGGTGGCCAGGGTACGAGGCGATCTCGTCGCTCGGGAGAGCCTGGGTGTACACGATGCTCGCCTGGTCGCCGACATACCCTTCGTTATCGGGGATCAGCCACGTCGAGTTCTGCAACGTCAGGCCGTGGAACTGGATGTGGTGCACCGGCTGAGCCAGGGTGCCCCGCAGCGCCACCAGCGTCTCGAGGACGGGGGCGACGACGTCGACCGTGGACATGTTCTCGTTCGGCCTCGGCTTGTAGAACACCTCGCTCGTTTGGGTGCTCAGGTACCATTCGCCGGGCGCATCCAGGAACTCGATCGCATTCTCGAAATAAAAGGGGCGGATCGTCTTGGCCGGGTAGCCCTGAGAGAAGAGGCGAGCCCGCTCGGGTTCACGCGGCACGACGAAGGCACTGGATCCGGAGGTCGTGAACGACGAGATCCTCAGATTGGCCTGGTTCACGCCCGCGCCGAGAATCACCATTTCGACCTGATCCAGGCGCGACCACTGCCTGATGAGCGAGCTTCGGATCTGGATCCGGCGACCGCCTTCGTCCCAGCCGAGAATGGTCTCGAAACTACCGTCGTTGGGCGTCCGGGCCCTGACAGCACGCGAGCCGTTGACGTAGAGCTGCCGGAAGCGGAGGGCCCCCGTCGGCGCCCTGTACACGCCATTACCGACGGCGGTCCAGCCCGTGATCTTCTGGCCTCCGGTGAGGATCGGTCGTTCACCGGGGTACGCCCGGTACACGACCTTGAACCCATTCGTGCCCGAATCCTCGGCCCCGAAGGTCAGCGTCGCCGGCAACCGATACTCGCCTCCTCGAAGCACAACGGTGATGTCTGCCGTCATCGCGCCATTCAAGGTGCGGACGACGTTGCGTGCCTTCTCGAGGGTCAGGAATGGCTGCGCGAGAGTCCCGGGATTGCCGTCACTCCCGGACGGGGCGACGTACAGCGTCGGCGCGCCGGACGGCGGCGGGGTGGGCGATCCGGATGCCTCGGAGACGATCACGGTCACGGGCACCACGACATCGGACACGCCGCTGGCTCTCAGCGTCAGAGCCGCGAAGTGCGTCCCCACGGGAAGCCCCAGCATTCCGGACGACGGTGTGAGGACCGTCGACGAACCCGAAGCACACGTCCCGTATGAGCATCCCGGACTTGCATCGTAGAAGAGGGACACATCGAACGTGGACCACTTCCCCCCTCCGGGGACTGTCGCGGTGACGGATTGCGGAGCCGGGAGCGCCATGCCTCTCGTGTACGAGAACGTCACGCTGGTCGGATTGGTCGTGATCGAGTCGGGGGGCGGCGGGGGCGCCGGCGCCGGTGGAGAAGACCCGGCCGCCGAGACGATCAAGGTGACCGGAATAACCAGCTCCGGGAAGCCGTTCGCGCTCACCGTGAGGGTCGATTCGTGCGTCCCCACGGGCATCGCCGTCATCCTCGGTGATGGCGTGAGTCTCGTGGATGAACCCGAGCGACACGTCCCGAACGCGCACGCGGCCGTGGCATCGTAGAAGGGAGAGAGGTCGAACGTGGACCACTGACCCCACCCGGGCACCGTCACCGTGACGGATTGCGAGGGAGGAAGCGCGCCCCCCTGCGTGTACTGGAACGTGATGCTGCTCGGAGTCGCGCTGAGCGCCGACGCGGTCTGCGCCTGCAGGGGGGCGGGCGCGCCCAACCCACACAGGACCAGGACCACGCTTGCTACGAGGAATGCCGATCGCAGACCGCAGGGACGCAGCGTGAGCATCTCGTGTCCGTTCTGACGACGGCGCAATGTTACCGACCGATCGTCGTGCGTCAGGGGTTTGGCTACCGCACTGTCTACGTTTCTTGCCGAATCGTCAACGGGGCTGTGAACATCAGGCCCGGTCACCCGACATACTGCAACCGGTACGCCAGACCCATCGCGTCTATCGAGCATGCTATCGGGCCCGTATCCGGAAGTGCCGATGCGGCGTTATTCCAGCAGTTTTAGATGTTTCCGATGCAGAGCCTGGAGTAATTGCCACCGAGCCGCGACGCCGCCCACCTTCAGGGCAGGGCAAAGCCGATCACATAGTCCCCCAGCTTCGTACCTATCTTGCCGTGGCCGCCGGCGGCGATGACCAGGTACTGCTTGCCGTCGAGGCTATACGTCATGGGCGTGGCCTGGCCACCCGCCGGCAGCTCGAACGCCCAGAGCTCCTTGCCCGTCTCCGAGTCGAACGCGCGCAGCCGGCCGTCCATGGCGGCGGCCGTGAAGACGAGGCCGCCCGCGGTCACGATGGGCCCGCCGAGGTTCGGCGTTCCCGTCGGCACCCCCGGAACCATGCTGCCGAGCGGCACGTCCCACCGGACGGCCCCCGAAAAGAGATCGACCGCGGCGACGGTGCCCCACGGCGGCGCGTTGCATGGCCGTCCGCCCGGCGCCAGCAGCGGTGCCCGCGCCATGCCGTAGCGCGTCCCCCGCTGCTCGGCCAGCTCGGCGCGGACACCGCCGGCCTGGTTCGCGCGAGCCGCCTCTTCGGCGAGCTTCTCGCGGGGAATGAGCCGGACGTGGAACGCCAGGCGGTTCGTGTTCACGACGAGCAGGTGCCGCTGGGGATCGTAGGCCCCGCTCCCCCAGTTCACGCCCCCGACGAGGCCGGGGAAGACGATCGTGCCCCGCAGGCTCGGCGGGGTGAAGATGCCCTCCGAGCGCGACGCGGCGATCTTCTCCCGGCACCACGCCCGGTCCTCCGGCGTGGCGCCCCAAGCCTCGTCGGCGCCGAGCCGCTCGGGAATGAGCGAGATGCCCGAGAACGGTTGTGTGGGTGACGCGTCCTCGCCCGGCACGTCGCTGGCCGGCACGGTGCGCTCCTCGACCGGAATGAGCGGGGCGCCGGTGAGCCGGTTGAGCACGAAGATGCGGCCCATCTTCGTCGCAATCGCGACGGCCGGCGTGCCGTCCTTCCAGGTGAACAGCGTCGGCTGGGCGGACACGTCGTAGTCCCAGAGGTCGTGGTGCACGACCTGGAACCCCCAGACCAGCTCGCCGGTGGCGACGCGCAGGGCCACGACCGAGTTCGCCCACTTGTTGTCGCCCCGGCGCATGCCGCCGAAGTGGTCCGGGCTCGCGCTGCCGGTCGGCACGAAGACGAGGCCGCGCTCGGCGTCGACGGACAGCGTCGACCACGCGTTGCCGGCACCCGTGCGCGGCGTCGTCTGGCTGGCCCAGGGGATCGGATCCCACGACCAGCGCAGCGCTCCGGTGCGCGCGTCGAAGGCGCGCACGATCCCCCGCTCCACGTCGACCGCACGGTTGTCGCCGATCGACGAGCCGGTGATCACGACGTCGCCGGCGATGGCCGGCGCCGAGGTCACCTGGTACTGGCCGAGGTCACGCAGGTCGACGCCGCGGGTGAGATCGATCTGGCCGTTCACTCCGAAGTCGGGACAGAGACGACCGGTGTCGCCGTCGAGAGCGATCAGCCGGGCGTCGAGCGTGGCGGCGAAGATGCGCAGCGCGCAGCGCTGACCCGAGGTGGCCTTGCCGTCCCGCCACGCCGACACCCCCCGTGAGGTCACCTCGGAGTAGCCACGTGAGCGGTCGATGGCGGGGTCGTACACCCACCGCTGAGCGCCGGTCCGCGCATCCAGCGCGATGACCTGGTTGAACGGCGTGCTCAGGAAGAGCGTGCCGTCGACCAGGATGGGAGTGGCCTCGAACGCCGCCTTGCGGTTGAGCGCGCTCTCCGGCTGCAGCGCGCCGGTCCGGTACGTCCACGCGACGCGCAGCCGACCCACGTTCGAGCGGTCGATCTGGGCCGCGGGCGAGTACCGGGCACCGCCGGGATCGTTGCCGTAGGTGGGCCACCCGGCATCCGGTGGAGACTGCGCGGAGGCGATCGAGGCGACGCCGAGCAGGACGGCTGCGAGCCGCAGGTGGTTCAGCCTCACGCGGCCGACGATACCATCACGACGAGTGGGCGGCCCGATCGCTCGGACGGACCCCGTGATAGGCTCCGGGCACGGCGCGAGCGGCGCCGACGAGGAGGACGGCATGAAGTCAGCGCACGTGAACCGGCGGCAAGTGCTGCACACGATGTCGATCGCGGCCGCCGGCGCGCTGCTGGCCGCCTCCGCGCGGCCCGCGGCCGCGCAGTCCGTCAAGTGGTCGGCCGGCACCGACGCGCCGAAGCTGAAGGCGCCGGCCAACGCCACCGACTGCCACCATCACGTCTACAACGCCAAGTACCCGGTCGATCCCAAGGCCACGCTCCGGCCGGCCGATGCCTCGGTGGAAGACTACCGCGCGCTCCAGAAGCGCATCGGGACGACGCGCAACGTGCTCGTGCAGCCGTCGACGTACGGCACCGACAACCGCGCGCACCTCGAGGCACTGGCCGCCTTCGGCCCCACCGCCCGCATGGTCGCGGTCGTCGACGACACCGTGACGACCGAGGAGCTCAAGCGCATGCACGCGCTCGGTGTCCGCGGCATTCGCTTCAACCTCGCCCAGGCCGGGGCGACGACACCCGAGATGATGGAGCCGCTGTCCAAGCGGGTCAACGACCTCGGCTGGCACATCCAGATCAACGCCGCCGCCGCCAAGATCATGGAGGTGATGCCCATCTTGCAGAAGGTGGCCTCGCCGATCGTCTTCGACCACCTCGCGCACATCCCGCAGCCGGAGGGCGTCAACCATCCGCTCTACGCCCAGGTGCGGGCGCTGATGGACAAGGGCCGCACGTGGGTCAAGCTGTCGGGCGCCTACGGCGACACCAAGGTAGGAGCGCCGACGTACGCCGACACCAGCGCCGTCGCCCGCGCCTACGCCAAGGCCATGCCGGAGCGGTGCGTGTGGGGCAGCGACTGGCCCCACCCGACCGAGCAGTCCAAGCAGCTCCCCGACGATGCGGTGCTGTTCGATCTCCTCGGCGACTGGGTGCCCGACGAGAAGGTGCGCCACCGGATCCTGGTGGAGAACCCGGCGACGCTCTACGACTTTCCTAAGGGCGGCTGAGCCCGTACAGCTCGGCGACGTTGTCGTGCAGCACCAGCCGGCGCTCGGCGTCGGTCAGGTGGGCGGCGTGCTGGGCGAGCAGGGCCTGCGAGTTGGGCCACGTGGAGTCGCTGTGGGGGAAGTCGTTGGCCCACAGCAGGCGGCGGATGTTGCAGAGGTCCTTCACCTGGAAGGCCGACCAGTCGTCCTGGAACGTCATGTAGACGTTCTCGCGGAAGTACTCGCTGGGCTTCCGGGCCAGCATGCCCGAGGTCAGCCAGTAGCGGTGGCGGTCGTAGGCGTGGTCCATGCGGTACATGAAGTGGGGCGCCCAACCGGCGTCGGCCTCCACGCAGACCACCTTCAGTTTCGGGTGGCGTTCGAACACGCCGCCGAACACGAAGGTGCCGATGATGTCCTGGCAGCCGCGGATGATGCGCATGAAGGCGTTGAGCTTGGGGCCCCGCGTGCGCCCCTGGTCCTCGCTGCTGGTCAGGATGTGGAAGCTCAGCGGGAAGCCCAGGTCGATGGCCGCCTCGTAGAACGGGTCGTAGATGGGATCGTGGTAGTCGGCCACGGCGGGGTTGCCCGGCATCATCACGCCGCGCAGTCCCAGCCGCTTGATCTGCGCCAGGTCGGCGATGCCGGCCTCGACCGAGCGCATGGCGGTCTGGCCGATGCCGAACAAGCGGTCGCGATGGTCGGCGCAATACTCGGCGATCCACAGGTTGTAGGCGTCGAAGCACGCCTGCTTGTAGTCGAAGTCGGGATGGTTGCAGATCATCATGCCGACGGTCGGGTAGAGAATCTCGCCGTGCACCCCGTCGCGGTCCTGGTCGAGCAGCCGCGCTTCCGGGTCCCAGCCGCCCCGGTGCATGTCCTCGAACCGCGCATTGAACATCGCCAGCTCCTCGGCACTCTTGCCGGCGGCGGCGATGAGCCCCATCGGGATGGGCTTGGCGAGCCCTTCGATGACGAACAGGTCGCCGCGCACGGGATCGTGGACGATCCGCGGCGCCCGGTCCTTGAAGCGATGGTCGATGCGGTCCAGGTAGGTCCCGGGCGCCTCGGTGATGTGTGAGTCGGCGGAGATGATCGGCGTCATCGGTCTCGTCCTCCCGGAGGAGCCGATTATCGCTCGGCTTCTCGGTCGTGCACGGTGGAAATGCGGAGCCACGGGAGGCTTGACACGACCTGGGGCGCCGACTAGCCTCGGGCACGCCCGACAAGGAGAGGAGCCCCATGGACATCGATCGTCCGCTGCCGAACCCGATGACGCCGGAATCCAAGCCCTACTGGGACGGCCTCCGTGAGCAGAAGCTGATGCTGCCGAAGTGCGGCGCCTGCGGCCACGTGTTCTGGTACCCGCGCGTGGCCTGCCCGAAGTGCTCGGCGCGCAACATCGGCTGGATCCAGTCGAAGGGACGCGGCACCCTGCACTCGTTCGAGATCGGCTACCAGTCGTTCAACAAGGCCTTCAAGGTGCCCACCCCCTACGTGCTGGCCATGGTCGAGCTGGCCGAGGGGCCGCGCCTGCTGTCCAACCTCATCAACGTCGAGGCCGATCCCAAGAAGCTCAAGTGCGACATGCCGGTGGAGGTCGTGTTCCAGAAGCTGACCGACGAGGTCACGCTGCCACTCTTCCAGCCGGCGGGACGGTGAGGGCCATGGCCAACCTGCGCGACCTCTCCAACGTGGCCTGCATCGTCGGCGTGGACGAGTCCGACGAGATCGGTACGCTCCCCAACAAGAGCCAGCTCAGCCTCCACGTCGAGGCCGTCACCAACGCCGTGCGCGACGCCGGCCTCAAGGTGTCCGACGTCGACGGCATCTTCACGGCCGGCCAGCACTCCCCCGCCACCATCGGCGAGGCGCTCGGCATCACGCCGCGCTACATCGACGGCACCAGCGTGGGCGGCTGCTCGTTCATCATCATGGTCGGTCACGCGGTGGCCGCCCTCCACCACGGCCTCTGCGACGTGGCCGTCATCTCGCACGGCGAGTCCGGCCGCTCGCAGGTGGGCGTGAGCCCGCGCCGCGACACCGCCATCCCCGGCCAGTTCGAGGCTCCCTACGGCTTCGGCCCGGCGCCGACGATGTTCGGTCTCATCACCACCCGCCACATGCACCAGTACGGCACCACGCTCGAGCAGTGGGCCCAGGTGGCCGTCTCCACTCGCAAGTGGGCCTCGCTCAACCCCAAGGCGCTGCGGCGCGATCCCCTCACCGTCGCGGACGTGCTGAAGGCGCGGCCGGTCGTGTGGCCGTTCACGGTCCTGAACATCTGCCTCGTCACCGACGCCGGCGGCGCCGTGGTGCTCACACGGGCCGATCGCGCGAAGGACTGCGCCAAGAAGCCCGTGTACGTGCGGGGCCTCGGCGAGGGCACCGAGCACGTCAGCCTCACCCAGATGAAGGACCTCACGTTCAGCGAGGCGACCCGGATCTCGGGCGACAAGGCCTTCCGCATGGCCGGCGTCGGCCCCACCGACTTCCAGCACATCATGCTGTACGACGCCTTCACGTCGGGGCCGCCGATCATGCTGGAGTCGCTCGGCATCGCCAAGCGCGGCGAGGGCGTGCAGTACTTCACCGAAGGACGCTCGACGCCGGGCGGCTCGCTGCCCATCAACACCAACGGCGGCGGCCTGTCCTACACGCACACCGGCATGTACGGCATCTTCCCGATCATCGAGGCCGCCCGTCAGCTGCGGGGCGAGTGCGACGCCCGCCAGGTGCCCAACCTCAAGACCTCGCTGGTGAACGGCATGGGCGGAATGCTGTCAGCGGCGGGAACGCTGGTGCTGTCGAACGACGGGGCACGGTAGGAATCAGGCGAAGCCTTCGCCGACGTCGATGGTGACGTCGGCGAAGTCGCCCGCGCGCTCCCCTCTGGTCACGGCGCTCGTCGGCATGGTGGCCCTGGCGATCCCCATGGGCATCGGCCGGTTCGCGTTCACGCCGATCCTGCCGATGATGCAGGCCGACGCCGGCCTGTCGATCACGGCCGGCGGCTGGCTCGCCTTCGCCAACTACGCCGGCACGCTCCTGGGAGCGCTGGCCGCGATGGCCGTGCGGGTGCAGCTGCCGGCGGCGATCCGCGGCGGGCTCGTCGTCATCGGAGCCGCCACGATCATGATGGGGCTCGAGAGCTCCTTCCCCGTCTGGATTGTCCTGCGCGCGCTCGCCGGCGCCGCCACGGGCTGGGTCCTGCCGCTGACGTCGGCCTGGGCACTCGAACGGCTGGCCCAGCAGCCCCCCGCGTTGCGCGCCACCGTCTTCGCCGGCTTCGGCGTCGGCATCGCCGCGGCCGGCGGCGTCTGCCTCGCGCTCATGCAGGTGTCGACGCGCTCCAGTACGGCCTGGATCATCCTGGGCGGGCTGACGCTCGCCCTGACGGCGATCGTCTGGCGCTCCTTCGGCGACGACGGCAGCCGCTCACCCGTCGCGCGGGCGGAGCTCGCCGAGCCCGCTCGCCGCCATCCCGAGTCGACACGGCTCGTGATCTGCTACGGCGCATTCGGCTTCGGCTACATCGTGCCGGCGACGTTCCTGCCCGTCATGGCCCGCCAGGTCGTCAGCGACCCGGCCGTCTTCGGCTGGGCGTGGCCCGTCTTCGGCGCCGCTGCCGCCGCCTCGACGTTCCTGGCCGGCACCTTCGTCACCGCGCTCGGCACCCGGCGACTGTGGATCGTCGGCCACCTGGTGATGGCGGTCGGCGTCGTCGCGCCCGCCCTTCACCCGGGGCTCGGCGCCATCATCGCCAGCGCACTGCTGGTCGGCGGCACCCTCACGGTCATCACGATGGCGGGCTTCCAGGAGGGGCGACGCGTCGGCGGGGCCCACGCCACCCGGATGATCGCCTCCATGGCCGCGGCCTTCTCGATCGGCCAGATCGCCGGGCCGATCGTGGTCAGGTACACGATCGGCGGGGATGGCAGCTTCTCACGGCCCCTGATCGTGGCCGGCCTCGTCCTCTGCGCCAGCGCCTGGGCGCTGGCCCACGCGGCTCGCTAGGCGCCGAGACGCTCGGCCAGCTCGCGCGCGAGCCCGGCGGCCCGCGCCGTGACGTGGGGCTGCGCCATCGTCACCCAGTCGCGCGCGACGAGCTCAGCGGCGTCGTCGAGCGCCAGTCGCGGACGCGCGGACAGCGCTCGCCGAAGGCGTTGCGACGTCACCGCGGGCGCCGGATCCTCCGCCCCCACGCCCCGTACGAGCAGCCGCGCCCGGAGATCCTCGAACCCGAGTCGGCCCTCGGGGGCGGCCCAGCTCAGGTGGCGGCCGAGATCGTGCTCGGCGCCGCCGTGGAGCGCAGCCACGTACGCCCGGCGCACCGGCTCCGCGCGCGCCAGGTCCGCATCGAGCAGCAGCTCGACACCGACGTGGGCGATCGCGCGGGCCCGCCCCCGCTCCATGCCGCGCGCCAGGAGCCAGTCGAAGGCCGAGCGCGTCAGCTCCCGGAAACCGGCGGACCGGTGGAACACCTCGTCGGTCCGGTAGTGAAACTGCATTCCAGACTCCAGGCCGGCGTGCGCCGTCCTCGGAGGTCGGGTGCCGAGCATCGTCGCGAAGTCGGGCAGCATCGCGCCCAGCACGAAGGCGCGGTCGTCGCTGCGCCAGGTCGCGACGGCGGCATGGCCGAGGTAGTTCACGGGCGCCAGTGGTACTCGACGTCGGGCTCGGACTCCGGCGGCGGGCTGACGCCGAGGCAGGCCACGACGAACCCGTGCTTCTCGTAGAAGGCGCGCGCGTTGCCGTTGAACTGGAAGGTGTAGAGCCTCAACCCCGACGGCGACAGCCCCCGTGCGTGCGCGAGCAGCGCCGTCCCCAGCCCCCGTCGCTGGTGCTCCGGCGCGACGAAGAGCTGGTCGATGAAGTCTCCGGCGAGCGCCATGAACGCCCCCGGGTGATCGTCGACCTCGGCCACCCACAGGTCGTTCCTGACCTGGACGACCTCACGGAAGTACTCGCGATCCCGTTCGAGGGTGTAGCCCTTGCGCACCTGGAAGTCGCCATAGGCGTGGACACGGGCCCGCCGCCACAGGTCGGTGACGCCCTCGAAGTCGTCCGGCCTGTAGCGGCGGATGAGCACCGGGCTACAGCAGCGCGGCGACGGCGTCGGCGGCCTCGGTCGTGCTGGCCTTGCCACCAAGGTCGCGGGTGACCGTCTTCGCCTCCTCGACCACCTTCTCGATGGCGCCGACGACCGCCGTGGCCGCGTCGGGGTGGCCGAGGTGATCGAGCATCATGGCGCCAGTCCAGATCTGGGCGATCGGGTTGGCGACGTTCTTGCCGGCGATGTCCGGCGCCGAGCCGTGCACCGGCTCGAACATGGACGGGTACTCCTTCTCGGGGTTGATGTTGCCGCCAGGCGCGATGCCGATCGAGCCGGCGATGGCGGGGCCGAGGTCGGACAGGATGTCGCCGAACAGGTTGGAGCCGACGACCACGTCGAACCAGTCGGGGTGCTGCACGAAGTGGGCGGTGAGGATGTCGATGTGGAACTGCGCGGTCTTGATGCCCGGGTACTCCTTGCTCATCGCGGCGAAGCGCTCGTCCCAGTACGGCATGCTGTGGATGATGCCGTTGGACTTGGTGGCCGAGGTCACGTGCTGGCGCCGCTTCTTGGCCTGCTCGAAGGCGAAGCGCATGACCCGGTCGCACCCCTTGCGCGTGAAGATGGCCTGTTGCACGGCCATCTCCTCCGGCGCGCCCTTGTAGAGCCGGCCGCCGATCTCCGAGTACTCGCCCTCGTTGTTCTCGCGCACGATCAGCATGTCGATGTCGCTCGGCCCCCGCCCGGCCAGCGGCGACTTCACCCCCTTGAGCAGCCGCACGGGGCGCAGGTTGATGTACTGGTGGAACCCGCGCCGGATGGGAATCAACAGCCCCCACAGCGACACGTGGTCGGGCACACCGGGAAAGCCGACGGCCCCGAGGAAGATCGACTCGAACCTCCGGAGCTGCTCGAGCCCGTCCTCCGGCATCATGCGGCCGGTCCTGGCGTACGTCTCGCACGACCAGTCGAACGTCTGCCACTCGAACTCGAAGCCGAACCGCTTGCCGGCGACGTCCAGCACCCGGGCTGCGGCCGGCACGACCTCCTTGCCGATGCCGTCCCCGGGAATCAACGCGATCTTGTGGCGCATGTCGGTCTCCTTAGCTGGCAAGCATACGTCGGCGGGCGGCGGGCGGCGTCACGCCGTGCCCGTGAGGATCGCGATCACCTGCGGCACCGCGGCGGCCGCCCGGTCCCGCAGCTCGGCGGCCGTCAGGCTGCCGAGCGGATGGGCCACGACCGCGAACTCATAGCCCGGGTTGCCGCAGATCTCTGCCTGGGCTCTGGCGCTGGCCACGAACTGATCGGTACAGATCACCGCCGCCGGTACCCCTCGTCGATCCAGCTCGATCCCGTCGTGCAAACTGCACGTGGAGCAGGACCCTCAATCGCCGATGGCGGTGACGACGGCGTCGCACTCCCGTGCGAGCCGGTCGAGGATGACGTCCTCGGCCACCCGGCTGGCGCTGGGCTTGCGCACGGCGATCACGTCGCGCAGCCCGTAGCGCGTCGCGAGATGCTCGCCGACGAGCTGGAGCAGGCGATCACCGTTGACCTTGCCGTTGTGCAGCAGGCCCAGCACCTTGCCGTCGAGGTCGGGGACGCGCTTGGCGACGGCGACGTCGGTCGCCGCGTCGGCGCTCACGGTCGGATCGAGAATCTTCAGGGTCATCGGATCTCCTTTGTGACCGCCAGCGAGTTGCGGTCGCGGCTCCAGGACGGGATGAAGGCCGAGTGCCCGCCGGCCCCGCCGCCGGCCACCACCAGGTGGATGTCGTCCGGCCCACGGCCGCGATGCACCCACGTCGTCTCGTCGGCCGGCACCACTGCCCCGGCCGTCTTGCCGCCCCGCTTGAGGTCGGCAACGGTGCGGCGGGCGCGCGCGTAGAGGGCCTCACGGATGCTCGGCTTCGTCCAGCCGTCGCGGTGCAGGATCTGGACGTGCTCCGGGGCCAGGACGACGAAGGACTCGCCGGGGCTGAAGCTACCCAGGCTGGCCATCGTGTCGGCCATCGCCACGATCACCGACTCCGCCGTCTCGCCGTAGTGGCTCAGCACGTTGTGCGGCCCCTCGGCGGCGAAGACGGTCACCGCGCTCGTCCCTGGCGCCAGTCCGCGCGTCACGTGCAGCGGCTCCCAGGGATTCTCCTCCTCCAGCTCGGCGATGCAGTAGGAGTACTTGCCCGGGTGGCCCTGCGTCGAGCGATCGAGCAGCC
Source organism: uncultured Candidatus Rokubacteria bacterium (assembly GCA_963734175.1). GTDB lineage: Bacteria > Methylomirabilota > Methylomirabilia > Rokubacteriales > CSP1-6 > AR5. The sequence goes on along the minus strand of CAVTGC010000005.1, from coordinate 55,725 downwards.
CCGGCAGCGCCCCGAGACAGTTGAGCGTGATGAGCCGGATGGCGCGGCCGATGGTGGCGTTGGCCCGCCAGCCGGGGCCGAAGACATTGCCGGCGGCGTTGAGGCCGAGGCGCTCCCGGATGGGACCGTTGACGACGACCAGCGTGGCCGAGCCGCCCGTGCTGGTGATGGCACCGTGCAGCGTGAACGCGGGGTCGGCCATCGCCTCGAGCGCGGCGAGCAGCACCGGCATGTACTCCGGCCGGCAGCCGGCCAGCACCGCGTTGATCGCCACCTTCTCGGCGGTGATGGTACGCCGCCGCGTCGTCTCGCTCAGCACCACGTCGCCGGGAGCCCGGCCGACCGCCGCCAGGAACGGGCCCACGGTCTCGGCGGTGGCCGGCACCACCGGCAGGCCGTCGGTCCAGCCTCGCTCGAAGTACGCCTCGACGGCCTCCGTCCAGCCGGCGACGGCGACCTCGGCAGCGGCACGCGTCATGGCGGCCTCCCTGCCGGGAAGAATACGTCCACGCTGCGGTCTTGCCCATACGAGACTGCGGCCGCCGGTCCGAGCCACCGGCGCCGCTCGACCTCGACTACGCCTCGCAGACGGACGCCAGCACCGCCGGCAGCGCCGCCACCACCTCCAGCAGGCACGCGCGCACCCGCGCAATGTTCGCCTCCGCCTTCTCCGGCACGCCTCCCCGCGTGATGTGCGCGATGTACTCCTCGCGGCTGGTGGTCATCAGCAGCGAAGCGTTGATCTCCAGCTGCAGGGCGTGCACCCGCCGCGCCTGCGGGTGGCCGTAGGTGGCGACGATGTTGCCGCCGGTGTAGCCGCTGACGTTCTGGTGCACCTCGAAGCCGTGGCGGCCGAAGATCTCGCCCACGGCCAGGGCCAGCCGCGCGTCGCACGTCGCGTCGTGGCGGGTGCCGATGATGACCTGGTGGTCGTGCATCCGGCGGGGGCTGCCGGTGTGCCCGTCCAGCAGCAGCGCGTGCCCGTAGGTCTGCTGCAGCTCGCCGAGCAGTCGCTCCAGCGTGGCGTAGTACGGGTCGTAGAGCGCCCGCAGGCGTTCCTCCAGCTCGGCCACCCCGAGGGGCCGGGCGAAGATGGCCACCTCCCGCATCGTGTGCGTGCGCACCACCCCGCGGCGCGAGCGGACCTCGCCGTCGTGCAGCTCGAAATCGTCGCGCCGTCGGTTGACGTCCACGAACATCCGCGATACCGGGGTGGCCAGGACGGTGGCGCCGTGCTCGTGCAGGTCGCCGTAGAGGTCGCTGGCGAAGGTGTCGGCGAACCCGTAAGCGAAGGTCTCGAACCGCGGCTCGACGTAGTCCTCGCGGGTGATGTGCGGCAGGGGTTCGGTCCCGTAGTGGGGCACGCTCACCAGAACGGGCGTGCGCCGGTCCGGCGCCGGGTGCCTGACGATCGGGAAGGCGCGGTCCATCAGCGCGGCAGGAACGCGATCCGGCCGAAGCGCGCGGCGGCGCTGGCCCGGGTGTCGTTGGTGTCGATCGACAGGGCCACGGCGCCCGGCTTCGGCGCCGGCTCGCCGTAGATCCGCCGGTAGTCGGCGGCCACGTCGTGCCGCTCGATCGACCACTGGCCCAGGCCGCGCGGCCCCGAGCGCGCCACCACGAACGACACCAGGCTGGTCTTCGGGCTGGGCACGATCGTGTCGACGGGGATCACCGGGTCCCAGATGTACCCGATCAGGCGCGAGCGCAGCATGGCCGGAAATCGCGGCCACACGACGAAGACGTGGCCGCTCGCGTCCGAGGTCGTCCGCTTCGTGAGATCGGCCTCGGCGGGCTGGATGATGACGCGCCAGGCCCACTCGAGCACGGGCGTGGCGGCCAGGTCGACGTCGATCTCCCGGGCGATCGTGGAGTGCTCGTTCTCGCTCTTCAGCTCGAGCGCGCGGCGCCCACTGTCCTCGACGACGGTGAAGTCGTAGCGCGGATGGCCCCCCGGCGTCTCGTAGCTCCTCCAGCCCGGAGGCACGCCGTGCAGCCCGAGGGGAGGCGCACTCCAGTCTTCGACCACGACGGCCGCCCCCCCGAGCGCCCGGCGTGGCCACAGGGCGGCGGCCAGGCCCGCCAGGACGAGCCGGCGACGGGACAGCGGGGGGCTAGGCGAGCTGCTCGGCAATCTCCACCAGCGCCTCGTACTCCTGCATCCAGTACCGCACGTCCTTGAAGTTCGGATATGCGTGGGGGAACGAGGGATCGTCCCACCGCTTGGCGATCCAGCCCGACATGTACACGATGCGCATGGCCCGCAGCGGCTCGATCAGCGCCAGCGACGCCCGGTCGAACTCGCGGAAGACCTCGTAGCCCTCGAGCAGATCCTCGCGGGCCTTCTTGGCTTCCTCGTCGCGGCCTCGGGCCAGCAGCCACAGGTCCTGCATCGGCGGCCCCATGGCGCTGTCGTCGAAGTCGACCAGGACGGGGCCGTCGCGCGTCCACAGGATGTTGCCCCAGTGCAGGTCGCCGTGGATGCGCTGCATGCGGGCGGCGGCCAGCGGCTTGGCCGCCAGATCGGCGATGCGCAGGGCGACGTCGCGGTAGCGAGGCGCCAGCGTGCCGGGGATGAAGTCGCCTTCCATCAGGATCCGGAGCGGCTCGTGGATGTAGTACTCCACGCCCACCTTCGGCCGGTGCGGCGCCGGGCGGGCGGCACCGACGGCGTGCAGGCGACCCAGCGTGCGGCCGATCTGCCGGCGGTGCTCGGCGTCCAGCTCGTCCAGCGAGCGCCCGCGGATCCTCGGGAACGCGGCGTAGTAGATCCCCTCGATCTCGTTCAGGGTGACGCCGGCGCCGAGGTCCATCGGCGCCACCACCGGCACCTCGGCCTCGGCGAGGTCGGCCAGGAAGGCGTGCTCGTCCAGGATGGTCTCGCGCGACCAGCGCCCGGGCCGATAGAACTTCACGACCAGGCGGCTCTCGTCCTCCAGCTCCACCTCGTACACGCGGTTCTCGAAGGCGCGCAGCGGCAGGCAGCGCCCGGTGCTGCGCAGCCCGCCCACTTCCACGGCGTCGAGGACGCGATCGGGCGTGAGCGAGAAGAACGAGGCGTTCGGTTCGGCGGCCATCGCGGTCGAGTGTATCCCAACCGCGTGGCGGAATCGTGATTGACGCCGGCCCCCGCCGGTCCACTCTCGGAGGGAGGAGGCTGCGACGCCTCGGTCGCAGGTAGCGCCGGCACTGGTACCATACCGGCGCCATCACCATCACCCGGGAGGCGACGATGCCCGAGCGGCCACTGCCGTCAGAGAAGGAAGTCCTCGGCTGGATCCGTGAGCGACGCAACTGGGGGCGCTGGGGCAAGGACGATCAGAAGGGCGCGCTGAATCTCGTCACGCCGGCCAAGCGGGCGGCCGCGGCGCGGCTGGTCCAGAGCGGCCGCAGCGTCTCGCTGAGCCGGCCGTTCCCCAAGGAGCCCGGCCCGAACAACTCCATGCCCGCTCACCACTTCATGAAGACCTCCGTGCGCGGCAAGGGCGGGTTCTCGGCCGACTACTATGGCATCTACTATCATGGCGTGGCCTCCACCCACATCGACGCCCTCTGCCACACCTGGGACGAGGAGGCGATGTGGAACGGGCGCGACCCCAAGAAGGAGATCACCTTCGACGGGGCCCGCTTCGGCTCGATCGAGCACTGGCAGGAGGGCATCATCACCCGCGCCGTCATGCTCGACGTCCCCCGCCATCGCGGCACCCCGTTCGTGACGCAGGACAGGCCAGTGCACGGCTGGGAGCTCGACGACATCCTCAGCAAGCGCAACATCCGGCTCGAGCCCGGGGACGCCGTCTGCGTGTACGCGGGACGCGAGGCCTGGCAGGCGCAGGATCCCGAACGCGCTTACAGCAAGCCGTTCGGGCCCACGCCGCCGGCGCGCCCCGGGCTGCACATCTCCTGCCTGCCGTTCCTGCGCGATCACGACGTCAGCGTGCTGGTGTGGGACATGCTCGACCACCTGCCGATCGGCTACGACGTGCCGTGGGCCGTGCACGCCGCCATCTTCGCGTACGGCGTGGCGCTCCTCGACAACGCGCTGCTGGAGCCGCTGGCCCAGGCGTGTGCGGAGGAAGGGCGCGACGAGTTCATGCTGGTGATCTCGCCGCTACCGGTCATCGGAGGGACGGGCTCCCCCGCCAATCCCCTCGCCGTGTTCTAGCGGGCTCGGGCTCGACCCGGTGGGCGTTGGGCCATCGGTGCTCGATCGGCTACGATGACTCATGAGCCACGAAGGACGCGCGCGGACGACGAGCTCACGGTGGCTGGCGGTGTCGCTGACGCTGCTTCTTGTGCTCGCCACCGGGGCGCCGGCGGGTGCCCAGTCGCTCGACCCGGCGGCCAGTGAGGCGCTGGCGACGACCCTGAGGGTGCTGCTCGATCCCACGCTGCGCGGCGCCGCCATCGCCGGCAACCCGCAGGCCGGCGCCGCCGATCAGCAGGCCCGCTCGCTCGCCGGCTCCGACGCGCTCGCCCAGGAGGTGTTCGCCCTCGCCGCCGACGTCTTCCGCGACCTCGCCCAGGCCTCGGGGGGCGACGCCACCGCGATGGCGCAGGCGCTCGACCGCGGCCGCACCGACCCCAACGGGTTCGCCGCCACGCTGAGCCCGCCGACCCTGGAGCGCCTGCACCAGCTCTCGATCAAGATCTCCGACCAGCGCCGCTGACCGGCACCTCAGATCACCGCGATCGCTTCCAGCTCGATCATGTAGTCCGGGTGGCCTCCTCTGGAAGTTGCAGCTACGTGAGCGCCGTGAACAGGCGCCACGCCTCGGCCTTGCCGTCCCAGCCGATGCCGGGCCGCTCGGGCGGCGCCACGCTGCCCTCCACGATCTTGGCGTCGTCGGCCAGCCCGCCGAACGGCGCGAAGGAGAACGGGTTGACCTCGGCACCGCCCAGCCCCAGCGCGCTCACCACGTGCAGCGCGAACAGGTGGCCGCCGTGTGGCCAGAACGCGCCGCGCGACCAGCCGCGTGCTTCCAGCACGTCGACGATCTCCAGGAAGCCCGTCAGCCCGTAGCAGTGCACGGGGTCGAACAGGAGGACGTCGCGGTCACGCCGCAGCCCGCCGTAGCGGTCGAGCAGACGGGCTTCGTCGGACGAGAACAGCGCCTCGCCGGCGGCGATGGGGCCCGGATAGGTGGCGACGACGGCGGCGTGGGTCTCGAGGTCGAGCGGTGCGCAGACGTCCTCGAACCACCACAGCCCCCGCGGCGCCAGCGCCGCCGCCGCCGCCAGCGCAGCCCGCGCGTCGTAGAGGTTCATGGCGTCGACGGCCAGGCGCTCGGCCGGCACCACCGCCAGCGCGGCGTCCAGCCGCTGCAGGTCGTGGGCGAGCGGGCCCGCGCCGATCTTGATCTTGATGCGCGTATAGCCACCATCGAGCATCCGGCGCAGCTCGTTGGCCAGGCGCGCGGGGTCGTCGGCCGGATAGGGATAGCCGCCGCCGGCGTACAGCCTCACCAGCGGCGTCGACCGGCGACCGAACCGCCCGGCCAGGAACCGGTGCAGGGGTAGCCCGGCAATCTTGGCGGCGGCGTCCCACAGCGCCATGTCGAGGGTGCCGACGGCCACGCAGCGCTCGCCGTGGCCGCCGCGCTTCTCGCCGGCCATCATGACTGTCCACGCCCGCAGCGGATCGATGTTCCGGCCGTCCGGGCTCACGAGATCGACCTCGGCCGCGGCCAGCAGGCGGGGGGCGAACCGCTCGCGGATGAGGCCTCCCTGGGCAAAGCGCCCCATGGACGCAAAGCCGTAGCCGACGACGGGCCGCCCCTCGCGGACGACGTCGGTGATCAGGGCGACGGCGCTGGTGGTGAGACCGCCCGAGGGCAACGAGGGATCCTGGAACCGCGAGATGGGGATGGAGCGCTCACGGACGTCGACGATACGCACGAGCCCCTCAGCCGCCGCCCTTCTCGATCTTGGCCCAGGTGTCGCGCAGTCCGACCGCGCGATTGAACACCGGCCGGGCCGGCGTGTGGTCGTGCCAGTCGGCGACGAAGTAGCCGGTGCGCTCGAACTGCACGCGCGCCTCCGGCGCCACCCCGGCCAGCGCCGGCTCGACCTTGGCGCCGGTGACGACCTCCAGCGAGGCGGGGTTGAGCACGCTGGTGGCGTCCTCGACGTCGTCGGGCTTGCCCACGGTGAACAGCGTGTCGTACAGCCGCACCTCGGCATCGACGGCGTGGGCGGCCGAGACCCAGTGGATGGTCCCCTTCACCTTGCGCCCCTTGCTGTCGCCGCCGCGCGAGTCGGGGTCGTAGGTGCAGCGCACCTCGGTGACGTGGCCGGCCGCGTCGCGCGTCACGCCGGTGCACTTGACGATGTAGGCGTAGCGCAGCCGCACCTCGGCGCCGGGCGACAGCCGGAAGTACTTGGGCGGGGCCGGATCGCGGAAGTCGTCCTGCTCGATGTACAGCTCGCGCGAGAACGGCACCTTGCGCGAGCCGGCCGTCGGGTCCTCGGGGTTGTTGACGGCCTCGAACTCCTCCACCTGCCCGGCCGGATAGTTCTCGATGAGCAGCTTCAGCGGGCGGAGCACCGCCAGCCGCCGCTCGGCCCGCTTGTTCAGGTCCTCGCGCAGGCAGTGCTCCAGGTAGGCCAGCTCGACGACGTTGGCGGCCTTGGTGACGCCCACGCGCTCGACGAAGTCGCGCAGCGCCTCCGGCGTGTAGCCGCGGCGGCGCAGGCCGGCCAGCGTCGGCATGCGGGGATCGTCCCAGCCGCGCACCTGGCCGCCGTCGACGAGCTGCAGGAGCTTGCGCTTGCTCATCACCGTGTGGCTCAGGTTCAGCCGCGCGAACTCGATCTGCTGCGGATGGAAGATGCCGAGCGCGTCCAGGTACCAGTCGTAGAGCGGCCGGTGGTCCTCGTACTCCAGCGAGCACATGGAATGCGTCACGCCCTCGATCGAGTCGGACTGCCCGTGGGCCCAGTCGTACATCGGGTAGATGCACCACGCATCCCCGGTGCGCTGGTGGCTCGCCTTGCGGATCCGGTACATCACGGGGTCGCGCAGGTTGATGTTGGGCGAGGCCATGTCGATCTTCGCGCGCAGCGTGCGGCTGCCGTCGGCGAACTCCCCGGCCCGCATGCGCCGGAACAGGTCGAGGTTCTCCTCGACCGGGCGATCGCGGAACGGCGACGGCCGCCCGGCCTCGGTCAGGGTCCCGCGGTGCTCGCGGATCTGCTCGCCGGTGAGGTCGTCCACGTAGGCCTTCCCGGCCCCGATGAGCTGCTCGGCCCACTGGTAGAGCTGCTCGAAGTAGTCGCTGGCGTGATAGAGGTGCGAACCCCAGTCGAAGCCGAGCCAGCGGATGTCGCGCGTGATCGCGTCGACGTACTCCTGGCTCTCCTTGGTGGGGTTGGTGTCGTCGAACCGCAGGTGGCAGCGGCCGCCGAACTCGCGGGCGAGGCCGAAGTCGATGCTGATCGCCTTGGCGTGGCCGATGTGGAGGTACCCGTTCGGCTCCGGCGGGAAGCGCGTGACCACCTTGCCCTCGAAGCGCCCGGTGCGGTTGTGCTCCAGGATGATGTCGCGGATGAAGTTGCTGGGCTTCGACGACTCGTCCATCCGGTAGATGGTATCACCTCACTCGGTGTAGTCTCCTGGGGACCCCGAGGAGGTCGTCCATGGCCGTCACCCTGATCACCGGCACCAGCAGCGGCATCGGCCTGGCCACCGCCGTGCATTTTGCGCGGGAAGGTCACGAGGTCTGGGCCGGCGTTCGAAACCCGAGCGGGGCCACCGAGCTGCGCGAGGCGATCGAGCGCGACCGGCTGGCCGTTCGCGTCCTCGCCCTCGACGTGGACGACGCCGCCTCCGTCCAGCGCGGCGTGGCCGAGGTGAAGGCCACCTCCGGACGGATCGACGTGCTCGTCAACAACGCCGGCATCGGCGGCGGCGGGCCCATCGAGGACGTGCCGGTCGACTGGGCCCAGGGGCTCTTCCAGACGAACTACTTCGGCGTCGTGCGCGTGGTGCAGGCGGTGCTGCCGGGGATGCGCCAGCGTGGCGCCGGCGCCATCGTGAACGTGTCGTCCATCGCGGGGCGGCTGGCCATCGCCGGCCACGGCCACTACTCGGCGGTGAAGCACGCGCTGGAGGCGCTGAGCGAGGCGCTCGCCCAGGAGGTGGAGCGCTTCGGCATCCGCGTGGCCATCGTCGAGCCCGGCGTCGTCGTCACCCCGATCTTCAGCAAGGCCAGGCGCTTCGCCGACCCCGCCTCCCCCTACTTCGACCACGTCCGCCGCCTGCTGCTGTTCTACCAGAAGCAGATGCCCCGCGCGGCCCAGCCCGCCGACGCCGCCGCCGTCATCTACGAGGCGGCCACCACGAAGCAGCCGCGGCTGCGCTGGCTGGTCGGCGACGACGCCACGCTGCTGGTGGCGGGCCGGCAGCGGATGACCGACGAGGAATACGTCGCCGGCGGCCGCGCGATGTCCGAGGAGCAGTACCTGGAGGAGATGCGCACGCGCTACGGGTTCGACTGGTGATGCGCGTCGCCGCCGTCGAGGTCAGTCACTGGCACTCGCTTCACGACGCGGCCTACCTGCGCATCCTGGCCGGCATCCCCGACGTCGAGCTGGTCGGCCTGCACGACCCCAGCCCGGATATCGTGGCCCGGCGGGCTGCCGCGCTCGGCAACCCCCCGGTCTTCACCGATCATCGCGAGATGCTCACGAAGACCCGGCCCGACTTCGTCGTCGCTCTCGGCCAGCACGCCCGCATGGCGCGGACCGCCCACGATCTGCTGGATCACGGCGTGCCGTTCCTGATGGAGAAGCCGATGGGACTGAACGCCACCGAGGTCCAGGGCATCGCCGACAAGGCGGCCGCCCGGAACGCCTTCGTGGCGGTGCCGCTGCCTCAGCGCCACTCGCCGTTCGTGGCCCGCGCGCGCCAGCTCATGACCGAGGGCCGGCTGGGGCCACTGTCACACCTCTACCTGCGCCTGAACCGGCCGACCTCGGCACGCTACCCGGCCTGGGACTCGCCGTGGATGCTCGACCCGGCGCTGGCGGGCGGCGGCTGCCTGCGCAATCTGGGCTCGCATTGCTTCGACCTGTTCCTGCAGCTCACCGGCGAGCCGGCCCGCGTGACCGGCGCGCAGCTCAGCGCGCGGGCCCTGGGTCAGCGCGTGGAGGACTACGCTTCCGTGCAGCTGCGCACCGCGGGCGGCGTGCTGGGCACCATCGAGCTGGGCAACACGGTGCCGTACGCGGGCTCCGACGGCGAGTTCAAGATCGCCGGACGCGACGGAATCCTGGTCGCCTACCATGACGACACGCTGCGGCTCCTCACCGCCGACGGCGAGACGACCACGACGGCGCCGCCGGCCGCGCCGCTCTATCCGACAGCCGTCCGCGAGATCATCGAGCGCGCCCGGCGCGGCGAGCCGCCGCCGGTCAGCGTGCACGACCTGGTGCCGGTGGTGCGTCTCATCGATCAGGCCTACGAGCTCGCCGGAAGGAGCGGAGCATGAGCCTGCGCACGCGGATCGGGGTGATGGTGCCCTCGACGAACACGACCTTCGAGGCCGACTTCCAGCTGGTCACACCGAAGGACGTCACCATCCACGGCCAGCGGCTGTGGCTCACCAACGATGCGGCGGGCGCGGCCGGCATGGACCGCATGAATGCCGAGATCGAGTCGGGCGCACGCTACCTGGCCACGGCAAAGGTCGGCGTGGTCGCCTACGGCTGCACGACCGGCAGCTTCTATCGCGGGCCCGGCTGGGATCGGGAGATGCTCGACGTCATCCAGCGCGCCGCCGGCGTGCCGGCCGTCGCCACCAGCCCCTCGGTGGTCGAGGCACTGCGCTTCTTCGGCGCTCGCCGCGTCTCGGTCGCCACCCCCTACCCCGACTGGAACAACCAGCAGCTGCGCACGTATCTCGAGGCGCTCGGGTTCGAGGTGCTCAACGTCGAGGGCGAGCCGGGCGCCGCCGCCTCCGGCAACCAGGGCATCAACGATCACGACCCCGAGGAGGTTGTGGCCTTCGCCTCGAAGGTCTGCCGGCCCGAGGCCGACGCGCTGCTGTGCTCGTGCACGGCGTGGCGCTCGGTCGAGGCCGTGGCCGAGCTGGAGCGTCGCACCGGCAAGCCCGTCGTCTCGTCGAACCAGGCCAGCATCTGGGCGGCCTTCCGCGCGCTGAAGCTGTCGCCAAAGATCACCGGCTACGGCCGGTTGCTGGAGAGCCTGGCCGCGTAGGACGATGCGTCAGCGCGACTGCGGGCGCCGGGGCTCCGGCGCCGTTTCTTGCTCGGCCGGCCCCTGCTCCTGGACCCACCGCACGAGGGCCCGGGCCAGCCGCACCTCCGGCGCGTGCTGGATCAGCCGCTTCAGCGCATCGAGCCGGAACGGCAGGGGCTTGGCCTCGACCTCGGGGACCGTCGTGGCCGGCGTCGCTCGCTCCGCCGGCCGGGATGTCGGAGCCGGGGGTGATACCGGAGGCGCTGAGGCAGCGGCAGGCGGTGGCGGCGTCGCCCGCTCCGCCGGCCGGGGCGCCGGTGCCGGGGGTGGTACCGGAGGCGCTGAGGCAACGGCAGGCGGCGGCGGGACCGACGCCCGAAGGGACGGCGCGACCTTGCTCGTCGGTGCCGGCGCTGGCGTCGCTGTCGGCACTGGGGCCGACGCCGATGCTTGGGGAGTCGCCTGCGCTGGTGGGGGCGAGGCGCGTTTCACCGAGGCCAGGGCGTCAGCGGCGGTGTCGGAGCTCCACAGGTCCGGGGCCGGACGCTCGGACCCACGGCCAGGCTCGGGGACGATGCGCTCCGGGACCGCGGCCGACGGCTCGGTGGCGGTGGTCGAGGGTTCGGCCGCGGTCGGAGCGGGCTCCGCCAGGTAATCCGGCAACTCTCGACGCCCCCGGGGCGGCAGCGGGGCGCCCGGTAGCACGTGGGACCGTAGCACCCGCGGGGGCAACTCGAGGCTCGGCGCCTCGACCTCGGCGCTGACGACCGGCTCGGGAGTCGGTGGCGAACTCCGCTGGACCGTCGGGGGCGGTGCCGGGGCCGGGGCTCCGGGCCGGGCGGGGGCCACGACCCTCTCGGGCTTGGGCGCCACCGGTGTTCGCTCACGCACCAAGTCGGCCGGGTCGTCGAGACGCGACACGGCCAGCGCCACCAGGACGCCGGCCACGACGGCTCCGGCCGGCCACCGCCTCCGGGGAGGCCGAGGTCCCCGTCCGTGGGCCTGCCGCCAGGCAAGGAACTGCTCCAGCCGTTCCTGTTCGGCCGCCGACTCTCGCCGGGTACTCATGGCGCTTGGGTTAATGCTTATACTGGGCCAACGACTTTCGGGAGCTCAGGGCACCATCGCGATGACCTCTACCTCGACCATGAGGTCGGGATGGGCCAGTTTGCGCACCTCCACGGTCGTGCTCGTCGGCAGGGCGCCGAAGTACTCCATGCGCACGTCCGTATGTTTGAAGAACTCCTCGATGTCGGTGACGTAGGTGTTGGTCTTGACGATGTCGTTCAGCGTGGCACCGGCCGCGGCCAGCGCAGCCTTGATGTTCTCCCCGGTCTGGCGGATCTGGGCGCCCATGTCTCCCTTGCCCACCACCTCGCCCCGGGCGTTGCGGGCGAGCTGGCCGGAGACGAAGATCGTCTTCTTCGCCTCCACGACGACCACGTGGGAGTAGAGCACATGGCCACCGACCACGCGCTTGGCAAGGGCCTCGGGCTGGATGTTCTGTCGCGTCATGGTGTCCTCCTCGGCTCGCGTTGACGGAGCGCGCGCCACACACGCTCCGGGGTGAGCGGCAGCTCGCGGAACCGGATGCCAGTCAACCGGGTGAGCGCGTTACCGACGGCCGGACTCACGGGCACCAGGCTCCCCTCGCCCGCCCCCTTGGCCCCGAACGGCCCCGGCCCGTCGGCGTTCTCGACGAACCGGCACTCCAGCCGGCCCGTCACATCGTCGGCCCGCGGCACCCGATACGCCAGGAGCGTGCCGTTCATGAGCTGGCCGCCGTCGTAGACCATCTCCTCGAACAGGGTGTGGCCGAGGCCCTGCACCACCGCGCCCTCGTCCTGGGTCTCGCACGACAGCGGGTTGATGCAGCGGCCGACGTCGGCGACCGAGACGTAGTCCTCCACGGTGACGGCGCCGGTCTCGACGTCCACCGTGACCTCGGCGGCGCCGACCGCGGTCTCCCAGAACGGCGTGCTCCCGCCGAGCGGGGCCGCGCTCGGCCCCGGCGCGACCACGCCGCGGCCGATCAGCTCGCCACCGGCCATGCCGAAGTGCGCGCGCAGCAGGGCGGCGTACTCGACCCGGCCGTCCCCGTGGCAGACGGCGCCGGCCTCGACGCGGAGGGCGGCGCCCGGCGCCCCGAGCGCGCGGGCGGCGATCCGCAGCAGCTGCTCGACCACGTCGCCGGCCGCCTCCTGCACGGCCTTGCCGACCATCGTGGTCGAGCGGCTGGAGCTGGTCGTCTGGTCGTAGGGCGTCACGCTGGTGTCGGGCAGCAGCACCGTCACGCGATCGAGCGGCACCGCCAGCACCTCGGCGGCGATCTGGGCCATGACCGTGCGTGCGCCCTGCCCCAGCTCCACGGTGCTGGCCAGCACCGTCACGCTGGCATCGGCATGCAGCCGCACGATCGCCTCCGACACCGACGGTGCGATGCTGGCCTTCAGCATCATGGCCACGCCGCGAGCCCGGTCGGCGGCGATCGCCTGCGTCCAGCCAATCGCCTCGGCCGCCCGCGACAGGCTCTCCTCGAACTTGCCGTCGATCGGCGTGTCGCCGGGCGCGAACTCCTCGCCGTGGGCCAGGAGGTTCTGCCGGCGCAGCTCGACGGGGTCGCGATCGAGTCGCCGCGCCGCCTCGTCCACCAGCGACTCCACCGCCCATGCCAGTTGCGGCACCCCGAAGCCGCGGAAGGCGCCACCTGGCGTCGTGTTCGTGTAGACGGCGGTGCTGGCCAGCCGCACGTGGGGAACACGATAGGGGCCGGTCGCGGTGTACGTGCCCTTCTGGATGATGCGGGGCCCGATGTCGGCGTAGGCGCCCACGTCGAAGTCGGCGTGGCAGTCCACCGCCACCAGCGTCCCGTCGCGGCGGAACCCCAGGCGCACCTGCGTGCGGGCATCGCAGCGGCGCACCGTGCGGAAGGCATCCTCGGCGGAGATGGCCACCCGCACCGGACGGCCGGCGGCCCGGGCGAGGACGGCGGCGACGGGCTCCAGCTTCGCGTACGTCTTGCTGCCGAAGCCGCCGCCGACCAGCGGCACGACGACACGGATGCGCCCGAGCGGCGCGTCGAACATCTTGGCCAGCTCGACGCGCACCGAGAACGGGTTCTGGGTCGAGGCCCACACCGTGAGGCTGTCGGCGTCGTCCCAGGCGGCGATGGCGGCGTGCGGCTCCAAGGCCACGTGCTGGACGCGCGGGAAGGTGAAGGTGTCCTCCACGACCACGTCGGCTGCGGCCAGGGCGGCCTCGACGTCACCACGGGCGTAGCCGAACTGATGGCACACGTTGGTGCCGGGTCGCGGGCGCAGGCTGGAGAGATCGGCGAAGTGGCCGGACAGCGGTGCCGTCGTGTGCACCAGCGGCGCCCCCGGGGCCAGCGCCTCCTCCAGCGTAGTGACCGCCGGGAGCTCCTCCCACTCGATCTCGACCAGGTCCAGCGCGGAGGCGGCGGTGGCGGCATCAACCGCCGCTACCGCGACCACCGGCTCACCCTCGTGGCGAACGACGTCGATGGCCAGCACGGGCCGGTCGCGGAAGGCGGGCCCGTGGTACGGATCGCACCACGTGAGGTCGGCCCCGGTGAGCACGGCGTACACGCCTGGCAGCTCCCGCGCGCGGCTCACGTCGACGCGGACCAGGCGCGCGTGCGCGTAGGGCGAGCGCAGGAGCCGGGCGTGGGCCATGCCCGGCAGCTCCAGGTCAGTCACGTAGCGAGCGCGACCGGTGACCTTGTCGACGGCGTCGGTGCGGGGCACCGAGCGACCCACCACGCGGAGCGCCCCCGCCCCGCTGACCGGGCGCTCGACCGGCGCCGCCTCGCCCACGATCGCGTCGACGATCTTGCGGTAGCCAGTGCAGCGGCACAGGCTGCCGCGCAGGTAATGCAGCGCCATCTCGCGCGTCGGCGCCGGCTGCTCGGCCACGAGCGCCCGGGCGGTCATCAGCATGCCGGCCGTGCAGAAGCCGCACTGCACGGCGCCGCGGTCGACGAACGCCTGCTGGATGGGCCCGAGTCGCCCGTCCGCGGCGAGCCCCTCGACGGTGAGCACCTCGCGCCCGTCCGCCTCCACGGCCAGGTACGTGCACGCGCTCACGGCGGCGCCGTCCACCAGCACCGTGCAGGCCCCGCACACCTGGCTGTCGCACGAGCGCTTGGCCCCCTTGAGACCGAGCCGGTCGCGCAGCACGTCGAGCAAGAGCGCCTCGGCCGGGAGCGCCAGCGCCGTGGCCCGGCCGTTCACGCGCAGGCGGACGTCAAACGACGATGGCATGCGGGTATCGGGCGTCGAGGGGACGGCTGTGGGCGCGCGCGGTGACGGCGGCGAGCGCCCGTCGGGTGAAGACGCGCGTCAGCTCTCGCTTGTAGTCGGCGCCGCCGTGCAGGTCGCTCAGCGGGTCCACCGCCGCCGCCGCCAGCGTGGCCACCTCGTCGGCGCGCGTGCCGACCGGGTGGCCGACCAGCGCCCGCTCGGCCGCCTCGACGCGGTGGGGTCGCGGGCTCACGCAGCCCACGGCCAGGCGGGCGGCGATGACGCGATCGCTCGCGTCGAGCGTGACGGCCAGGCCGAGGCCGAGCGTGGGCCGCTCGTGCAGGCCGAACTTCACGTAGACACCGACCGTGCGAGCCGGCCACGCGCGCAACCGTACGCCGGTGAGCACCTCGTCGAGTCGACGCGCCGTCTCGTAGGGGCCGCGGATCAGCTCGGCCAGCGGCAGCTCGCGGGCGCCGGTCGCCGAGGCCAGTCCCACCGTCGCGTCGAAGAGCAGGAACAGCGTGGCGAGATCGCTGTGCGGGTCGGCGAAGGCCAGGTTGCCGCCGACGGTTCCGACGTTGCGCACGCGCACGTTGGCGACGTGGGCGGCCACGGCGGCGACCAGCGGCCACCGGGCGCGGACGACCGGGTCGCGCTCGAGCGCCCGGTGGGTGACGGTGGCGCCGATCGCCAGTCCACCGGCCGCCTCGGCGAGGCCGTCGAGACCGGGGATACGCTTGAGGTCGATCACGTCGGCGGGTCGCACGAGGCCGGCCTTCATCAGGAGCAGCAGCTCGGTGCCACCCGCGTAGAGCGCGGCCTCGGGCCGCGCGGCCAGCAGCGCCGCCGCCTCGGCGACCGTCGTCGGTCGATGCAGCTCGAAGGCGCGCAGCACGGGTCAGCCGCCGAGGGCGCCCTGCAGGCGGGCCACGAACTCGTCCACCAGATCCTCGGCCCGGCGCTGGATGACGCTGGCGCCGAGGGCGCCCAGCGCGCCGAGCACCCGGCCCTCGGCCTCGATGACCAGCCGGCTCCCAGCCTCCGTGCCGTCGACGGCCAGATGCACCGACATGTGGACCTCGGCCGCGAGCAGACGGTCGCGCCCGCGGGCCTGCAGCGCCAGCCGGCCCGGCGCCTCCTCGGTGACGCGGATGTCGAGCGGCACCGACAGCGCGATCGGCCCCACCCGCTGGCTCATGCGCGCCTGGTAGCGCTGGCGCGGCTCCACCTCGCGCGCCTCCACGCAGCCCGGCACGCAGCCGACCATGCGCGGCACGTCCCACAGGAGCCGCCACACGATCTCGGTCGGCGCGGCCAGGGCGACCTCACGGGCGACGCGCATCGCTCACGGGCGCCACGATCCGCTCGGCGATCATCTGTAGGTAGTCGATGCGGGCGCGGACGTCGGGCGGCAGGCTGTAGATCGTGAAGCCGATGCGCTCGAGGCCCATGGCGCGAGCCCGCTCGATCGTCTCCACGCAGTCGGCCGGCGAGCCGTGGATGGTCCAGTCGTCCAGGCTGGCCTCGAAGCCGAGCTGCAGGCGGCCCATGGTGGACTCCTGCATGCGCCACGTGCGGTACATGGTGAACGTCTTCTCCAGATAGCCGCGCGCCGCCGCCGCCGCGGCTTCCTTCGACGCGCCGACGATCAGGCTGCGCGAGGCGCCCACGTAGCCGGCGGTGGCCGCCCCGACGGCGGCGCGCTCCTCGCGGAACATCGCGCCGAACCGGGCGACGTCGGCCCAGCCGAGCTGGGGGCCGAAGAACACGCCATCGGTCAATCGCGCGGCCCGGCGGGTGGCTCCCTCACTCTGCGCGCCCATCTCGAGCGGCGGGTGCGGCGTCTGGTACGGCGTGAAGCCCAGGCGGCCGCCCTCCACGCGCGTGTAGCGACCCTTGAAGGTGACCTCCTCGCCGCGCCAGAGCGATTTCATGAGCGCGAGCGACTCCTCGAGCTTGGGCACCCGGTCGGCTCGAACGAGGCCGGCCACGCCCAGCTCCAGCTCGCGATAGCCGATGGCCACGCCGACGTCGAGCCGCCCGTGCGTGATGTGGTCGAGCGTGGCGACGCCCTCGGCGACCTCGACCGGGTTGAGGATCGGCAGCAGCAGCACGGAGGTCTTCAGCCGCATGGCGCCCGTCTCCGGCGCCAGCCGCGCGAGCATCGGCAGCGGCTGCGGCCACACCGTGGGGTGCGAGAGCCAGTGCTGGCCGATCGACACCCACGCGAAGCCCATCCGCGAGGCGGCGGCGACGACCTCGATGGCCTCGTCGATGATCCGGGTCGGGGGTCGATCGGTCGGACTCCAGAACGGGGTGAGATGAAAGCCGATTCGCATGACGCTCGCGTATACTGCCACAACCACGACGACCTCGCAGGTGAAGGACGGCCCATGACGACCTCGACCGGCCCGGCGACGATCATCCGCGGCGGCCTCCTGCTCGACATCCGGGCCCACCGCGCGGAAGCGGCCGACATCCTCGTGACCGGCGACACCATCACCGAGGTCGGCGGCCCGGGGCTGGCCGCCCCCGGCGACGCCCGGGTGATCGACGCGCGGGGTCTGCTGCTGCACCCCGGGCTCATCAACGGCCACACGCACGCCCACGGCAACCTCGCCAAGGGCATGGGCGACCTGTGGACGCTCGAGCTGCTGCTCACGGCCGGGAGCTGGATCAACGCCGGCCGCACGATGCACGACCGCCACCTCAGCGCCAAGCTCGGCGCCGTCGAGATGGTCCTCAAGGGCTGCACGGCCGCCTACGACCTGCCGCTGGAGCTGCCGGTCCCCACGCTGGAGGGCGCGGAGGCGGTGGCGCGCGGCTACGCGGACGTCGGCATGCGCGCGGTGATCGCGCCGATGGTGGCCGACCGCTCGGTTTTCGAGGCGATCCCCGGTCTGCACGACGTGCTCACGCCGGGGCTGCGCCAGGAGGTCGAGGCGCTACGGCCGCCGGCGTGGAAGACCACGCTGGCCGGCCTCGCCGCCGCCCTGAAAGGGTGGACGCTCGATCGCGAGCACGTCCGGCTGGCGGTGGCGCCGACGATCCCCCACCACTGCTCGGATGAGTTCATCCGCGCCTGCGCCGACCTCGCCAAGGAACACGGCGTGGGTCTGCACAGCCACGTGGCGGAGTCGAAGGTGCAGGCCGTGGTGGGATTGCAGCGATACGGCAAGACCCTGACCGCCCACCTCGAGGCCCTCGGTGCCCTCGGGCCGAACTTCACGGTCGCCCACGGCGTGTGGCTGGACGAGGACGACATGAAGCGCCTGGGCGACCACGGCGCCTCGGTCTCGCACAACCCCGGCAGCAACCTGCGCCTCGGCAACGGCCTGGCCGACATGCGGGCGATGCTCGAGCGCCGGGTGAACGTCGCCATCGGCACCGACGGCGCCAACTGCTCGGACAACCTCAACATGTACGAGTCGATGCGGCTGGCCTCGCTGGTGTCCAAGGGCCGCGGCCCCGACGTGGCCCGGTGGGTGCGCACCGACGAGGTCGCGCTGGCGGCCACCGAGGGCAGCGCCCGGGCGCTCGGTCTCGAAGGCCAGATCGGTCGGCTGGCGCCGGGCTACAAGGCCGACGTCGTGTTCCTCGACCTCGCGCATCCGAACTGGATCCCGCTCAATGACGGCACCAACCAGCTCGTCCACACCGAGGACGGCAGTGCGGTGACCCACGTGATGATCGGCGGTCGCCTGGTCGTCGAGCACCGTCGGGTGACGACCGTGGACGTGCCTGCCCTCGCCCGCGAGGTCGAGGCGGCCCGGCGGCGGCTGGTCGAGGTCACCGCGCCCAACAAGGCGCTCTACGAACGGCTGGCGCCGATCGTCGGCCGGTTCTGTCCCGGGCTCGCCCACGTGCCGTACCACGTCGCCCGCTACGTCGGCGGCGCTTGACCACCACCGCTCGTCAATGCAGAGGAGGGTGCGATGAAAGACGGCCTGCGGTTCGTCGACTCCGACATGCACATCATGGAGCCGCCCGATCTGTTCGAGCGCTATCTCGATCCGAAGTTCAAGGGCCGCGTCCTGACGCCGATCGGTGCCGACGGCAAGGCCCGGCGGGGCACCTCCGCGCAGACGATCATCGACGGCCTGCCCGGCACCGGCGACGCCGACATGCAGCAGTTCCGCAAGCGGTCGCGGGCCGGCGCCACCCAGAGCACGCAGCCGCTGTCCGGCTCGCGCCTGGCCGACACCGGTCGCCTGGACTTCGCGATCCAGCGCGGCTACGACCCCGAGGCCCAGGTGATGGGCATGCAGATGGAGGGCGTGGACATCGCCGTCCTCTACCCGACCAACGGGCTGTCGCTGCTCGCGCGCAACGACCTCGACCCGGAGCTGTCGCTGGGGGTCTGCCAGGCCTACAACAACTGGATCCACGAGTTCTGCCGGTACAGCCCCGACCGCCTCAAGTTCGTGGCCATGCTGCCGGTGCACGACGTGCACGTGGCCTGCCGGGAGCTGGTGCGGTGCGTGCGCGAGCTGGGCGCGGTGGGCTCGTTCATCCGACCCAACATGGTCAACGGCCGCTACTGGCACTCCAACTACTGGGACCCGCTCTACACCGTGCACGAGGACCTGAACGTCACCTGGGGGTTCCACGAGGGAACGGGCGCGCACTACTCGTACCACAACGTGCTCTACGGCGAGAACCGCTTCTACCGCCACGTGGCCAGCCACTGGATCGAGATGCAGCAGGCGCTGATCGCGATGATCATCGGCGGCGTGTTCGAGTTCCACCCCAAGCTGCGGGTCGGCTTCCTGGAGGCCCAGAACTCCTGGGTGCCCGGCCTGCTCTCGCGCATCGAGTGGGACTATCCGCAGTACCGCGACACCCACGCGCCGTACCTGGCCATGACGCCGCGCGAGTACTTCCGGCGCAACTGCTGGGCGGCGGTGGAGGGCAGCGAGCCGGAGATCGAGGCCACGGCCGGCCTCATCGGCGCCGACCGCATGTGCATCTCGACCGACTACCCGCACTTCGACTCCAACTTCCCGCACGTGGCCGAGAACCTCATGAAGAACGTGCCGCGCGAGATCGCCGCCCAGATCTTCATGGGCGGTGCCCATCTCTACGGCTTCACCGACGCGCACTTCGCGAAGGCCGACGCGGCCGCCGCCGCGGGCAAGTGATGACGTCACGTCGTGGTCGCTCGACCGTCCCCGTCCTGCTCCTGCTCGTGCTCGCGTGGCTGGCGGCGCCGGCGCCGGCCACCGCCCAGAGCGATCAGCTCACGTGGGGTGTGCACATCTCGCTGGCGCCCACGTGGTTCGATCCCGCCGAGGCGTCGGGGATGATCACGCCGTACATGATCTACTACGCGCTGCACGACGCCCTGGCCAAGCCCCTGCCCGGCCAGCCGCTGGCGCCGGCCCTCGCCGAGTCGTGGACCGTCTCCAAGGACCACCTCGTCCACGAGTTCGTGCTCCGCAAGGCCGCCCGCTTCCACAACGGCGAGCCGGTGACGGCGGAGGACGTGAAGTTCTCCTTCGAGCGCTACCGCGGCGCTGCCTCCAAGACGCTGAAGGAGCGCGTGGCCGCCGTGGAGGTGGTGGACCCCGGCCGGGTCCGCTTCCGGCTCAAGCGGCCGTGGCCGGACTTCCTGAACTTCTACGCGACGGCCACCGGGGCCGGCTGGATCGTTCCGAAGAAGTACGTCGAGAAGGTCGGCGAGGAGGGCTTCAAGAAGGCGCCCATCGGCGCCGGGCCCTACCGGTTCGTCTCGTTCACGCCGGGCGTCTCGCTCGTGCTGGAGGCGGTGGACGGCTACTGGCGCAAGCGCCCGTCCGTGCGGCGGCTGGTGTTCAAGGTCGTCCCCGACGAGGCCACGCGACTGGCCGCGCTCAAGCGCGGCGAGGTCGACATCGTCTACTCGGTCCGGGGAGCGCTGGCCGAAGAGCTCCGACGCACCGAGGGGCTGAAGCTGGCGCCGACGGTGCTGCAGGGAACGTTCTGGCTCTACTTCCCCGAGCAGTGGGACGCCAAGTCCCCCTGGCACAACCTGAAGGTGCGGCAGGCCGCGAACCTCGCCATCGACCGCCAGGGTGTCAACCAGGCGGAGACGCTCGGCTACTCCCGGATCCCCAACAGCATCATTCCCGACATCTTCGAGTTCTTCTGGAAGCCGCCGGCGGCCGTGCACGACCCGGCCCGGGCGCGCCGGCTCCTCGCCGAGGCCGGCTTCCCCAACGGCTTCGACGCCGGCGAGTACTTCTGCGACACCTCCTACGCGAACCTCGGCGAGGCCGTGCTCAACGATCTCCAGACTGTCGGCATCCGTGCCCGCCTGCGGCCGCTGGAGCGGGCGGCGTTCTTCAGCGGCTACGCCGAGAAGAAGTTCAAGAACATCGTCCAGGGGTCGAGCGGCGCCTTCGGCAACGCCGCTACCCGGCTCGAGGCCTTCGTCGCCACCGGCGGCGCCTACGTCTACGGCAGCTACCCCGACCTCGACGGGCTGTTCGACGAGCAGGGTGCCGATCTCGACGCCAAGCGGCGGGAGGCCACCCTGCACCGGATCCAGCAGATCCTGCACGAGCGGGTCGTGTACGCGCCCATCTGGCAGCTGGGATTCCTCAACGGCGTGGGGCCACGCGTCGAGGAGTCGGGGATCGGCCTGATCCCGGGCTTCGCCTACTCGGGGCCCTACGAGGACGTGAAGCTCAGGCGGTAGGCTACGGCTGGGCGGGCGGGGTCGTGGCGGAAGTCGGCCTCGGAGAACTCCGCGTAGACGTCGGTCGGCTGGTGCCAGTGCGGGTTCGCGTCGCAGCGCATCCGAGACCATCGACGTCAGGAGGTCGGCATGAGACTCGTGCTCTTCGAACCCGCGGCAGGTCGCGAGCCCGTGCCGGGACTGCTGACCGAGCGCGGCGTCGTGTCCGTTGCGGAAGCGGTGCGGGCCGGCCACACGCCCCAGGCGACGATGCAAGGCCTCATCGACGAGTTCGATCGGCTGCGCCCCGCGCTGGAGCGGCTGGCCCGCTCCGGCCCCGCCCGGCCGCTCGACGAGGTCCGGCTGCGCGCGCCCTTGCCTCGCCCCGGCAAGATCCTGGCCTGCATCGCCAACTACTGGGAGCACGGAGCGCTCGAGCCGCGCGCGCTCAACATGTTCCTCAAGAACCCCGACGCCGTGATCGGCCCCGGCGACACGATCGTGCTGCCGGAGATGACCGAGCCGTGGATCTTCATGCACGAGGCGGAGCTGGCGCTCGTCATCAAGGGCCCGGCCAAGCACGTCCGGCAGGCCGACTGGCGGCGCGCCGTGTTCGGCTACACCGGCATGATCGACGTCTCCGCGCGCGGCGAGGGCCGGCGGACGTGGAAGGCCGGGAGCTGGCTCGGCAAGTCGTTCGACACCTTCGCGCCGATCGGCCCCTGCATCGCCACGCTGGACGAGATCGCCAACCCCAACGACGTCCACGTGCAGTTCTGGGTGGACGGCCAGCTCCGCCACAACTACAACACCGACGACATGGAGCACCTGGTGCCGGCCCTGGTCGAGTTCGCCAGCGGCATCATGACCCTCAACTCCGGGGACCTCATCGCGTGCGGCACCAACCACGAGGGGCTGGGGCCGCTGCAGGACGGTGAGGTGGTCGACTTCGAGATCCACGGCATCGGCCGCATGCGGCTGAACGTGCGGGATCCCCTCAAGCGCACGTGGGAGAAGGGTATCTACATGGGGGCCGACTCCACCAACCCGGAGGCCGTCCGGCGCAACCGACCCGGCGCCCGCTGAGGCGTCCCCGGCCCCCGGGGGTGGTGTGGGGGTTTCCCCGACGCGGGGCGCCGCCCCGGGTGATAGATTCGCGCCCGATGACTACTTACGCTCGTCCGCGCACGCTGGATCGACCGGTCGAGATGGTCGTGCTCGATACGCTGGCCCGCAACGGTATCGACCTGGCGGTCACCGTGCCCTGCAAGTACATCGCGCGCCTCATCGTGGAGGCCGAGCAGGATCCGCGCTTCACGCTGATGTACCCCAGCCGGGAGGAGGAGGGGCTCGGTATCGCGGCCGGCGCGGCCCTGGCCGGGCGCGGAGCCGTGATGCTGCTGCAGAACTCCGGCCTCGGCAACATGGTCAACGCCTACTGCTCGCTGAACCTCCATTACGGTCTCCCGCTGTGTCTGATCGTGACGTACCGGGGCGACGAGCTCGAGCGCGTGCCGGCCCAGATCCCCATGGGCGACCGCACCGAGCGCCTGCTCGAGCTCCTCGGCATCCGGGTGGTCCTGCTCGAGAAGCCCGCCGACGCCCTGCGCTTCGAGGTCGAGCTGGAGGCCCACCGCCGCCACCGGACCAGCGTGGCCTTCCTGAGCAAGCGGACGTTCTGGAGCCCCTGGTGACCCGGCCCGACGTGATCCGGGCGGTGCTGGCGCGCATCGCCGACGACGTCATCGTGGTCTCCAACATCGCCGACGCCAGCTTCGAGCTGTGCAGCCTGAAGGATCGGCCGCGGAACTTCTACATGCTCGGCTCGTTCGGCCTGGCCCCCTCGATCGGCCTCGGCCTGGCCCTGTCGCGCTCCGAGCGGGTCATCGTGCTCAACGGCGACGGCGCCCTTCTCTATAACCTCGGCAGCCTGCCGACCGAGGGCCGCTACGCGCCGCCCAACTACCTGCACCTGGTCGTCGACAACGGATCGCACGGCGCCACCGGCTATCAGCCGACCGCGACCTCGGCCGGGACCGACCTGGCGGCCGTCGCCCGCGGCTGCGGCCTGGCCGCCCAGCGTGTCGACACGCCGGCCGCGCTCGGCGAGGCCCTCGACGCGTGGCTCGCGCGAGGCGGCGCTCGTGTCATCGTCGCCGTCGCCAGCGAGCGGCCCGCCGCGCCGGCGCCGCTGCCGCCCTACTCGGGCCGGGAGATCGCCGCGCGATTCGGCCAGGCCCTGGCCGACGCCGCACGGGCGTGACCCTCCGCGAGCGCATCGGCGTCGACCTCGGCGGCCGCCGCCGCCTCGAGGACGGCCTGGCCTGGGCGGCCGATCACGACGTGCACTACGTGGACGCCTGCCTGGAGGGCGCCCCCGACCATCCCAACGCGCCCGCCTCGTGGACGGCCGAGCGCGCCGCCGCCGTGCGCGCCACCTGCGAGCGCCATCGCATCCACCTCGGCCTGCACTCCGCCTCGGCCGTGAACATCGCCGAGACCTCGCCGCTGCTGGCCGACGCGGCCGAGCAATATCTGAAGACCTACGTCGAGGTGGCGGGGCGGCTCGGCGCCGCGTGGATCGTCGTGCACGGCGGCTATCACTTCACCGGTGACTACGCGGCGCGGCTGGCCGCCAGCGTCGAGCGGCTGCAGCGGGCGGCGACGCACGCCGAGCGGGCCGGGGCGCGCCTGTTGCTGGAGAATCTCAATCGCGAGCCCGAGCACGCCGAGGTGCGCTACCTCGCCCACAACCTGGTGGAGTGCCGCGAGTACTTCGGTCGCATCCGCTCGGCCAGCCTCGGCTGGGCCTTCACGGTGAACCACGCCCACCTGGTGCCGGAGGGGATCGACGGCTTCCTCGACGCCATGGAGGTCGGCCGCTGCGGCGAGGTGCGCCTGGCCGACAGCCACGGCCGGTGGGAGGAGCATCTGAAGCCCGGCCAGGGCACGATCGACTTCGGCCGCCTGTTCGCTCGGCTCGAGGACGGCGGCTACCGCGGCCACTACATGCTGGCCTTCGGCTCGCTGGACGACATGCTGGCCGGCCGCGAGCACCTCGTGCGCGTGGCCGGGCGCTGACGCCAGCGGCGCTCAGGGCCGAGCGCCGAGCACCCGTCCCGCCTGCTGGATCTGCCCCGGATCGAACGGCGGGGCCACCAGCAGGATCAGCCGGTCGACGCCGGCCCGCTCGACCATCTGGCGGGCGCGCGAGTCGGCGCGCAACCAGCGATCCTCCAGCCCCGCGAACACCGTCGCCACGAAGCCCGACGCCGCGCGCCCGGACTTGCCGTGCTCGTCCCGCGCGACGCGCAGGAGATCGGCGAGCTGCGGATGCAAGGCCTGCGTGTTGAAGCCGTCGCCATGGCGGCCGGCGATCGCCGCCATGCGGGGACCGAAGCCGCCCACGACGATCGGCGGTGGCGGCGCCGGCCGGAGGAACCCCGCCTCACCCGCCCAGAGCGTGCGGATCAGCGCGATGGCGTCGACCACGCGCTGGGCACGAACTGCGTCGCGCTCGACGCCCTGACCGATCGCCGCCTGCTCGACGGCGTAGGGTGTGCGGCGGCTGCCCCCGGCGCCCAGCCCCAGCAAGAGCCGCCCGCCCGAGACCGTCTGCAGCGTCGCCGCCATGTTGGCCAGCACGCCCGGGTGGCGGTTGGCGACGTTCAGCACGAGCGGCCCCAGCATCACGCGGCGGGTGACCTCGGCCAGCGCGGTGAGGACGGTCCACGCCTCCGGCACACCGGGCCCGGTGCCGTCGTCGTCGGGATCGCGCAGGTGATCCCACGTCCACAGGCCGTCGAACCCCGCCGCCTCGGCGGCGAGCGCGGCGGCACGCATGTCGGCCCAGCGCGCACCCATCGGCATCAGGAGCAGGTCGGTCTTCATGGCGCCCTGGCGCCCGAGAGTATCATTTGGACATGGAGCCGAGCATCCTCGTCGGCACCGCAGGCGGGCTGTGGGACCTCACGGGCGACGGTGCCCGGTCGGTGGAGGCGCTGGCCGGCCACGCCGTCACCGCGCTGGCGCTCGATGGTCCACGGACGTGGGTCATCGTGGACGGCACGGCGTTGTGGGAGGGGCGGGACGGCGCCTGGACAGCGCGCGCCACGCTCGACGGCCCGCCGGCGACGTGCGTGGCGGCGGCCGACGGCGGCGTGCTGGTCGGCACCGAGCGGGGGCACCTGCTGCGTCTGACCGCGGGGGGGCTCGCGCGCGTCGAGTCGTTCGAGGGCGTCGAGGGTCGGGCCGCCTGGTACACGCCGTGGGGAGATCCGGCCGACGTGCGCTCCCTCTCGGTCGCCGGCGACGGCACCGTGCACGTCAACGTCCACGTCGGCGGCGTCGCGCGCTCGCGCGACGCCGGCACGTCGTGGGCGCCGACCGTCGACATCGAGGTCGACGTCCACCAGGTGCTCGCCCATCCCACGCGCCCCGGAGTCGTGCTGCTCGCCGCGGCCGACGGCTTCGGGCTCAGCCGCGACGGCGGCGACACCTGGCAGTTCGCGACGGCCGGCCTGCACGCGCACTACCTGCGCGCGGTCGCGGTGGCCGGTGAGGACGTGCTGGTCTCGGCCTCGGCCGGCTTCCACGGGCGACGGTCGGCCATCTACCGGAGGCCGCTCGAGGGCGGCACGCGATTCGAGCGCTGCGAGACGGGGCTACCGCGGTGGTTCGACGACAACATCGACACCGCGTGCCTGGCCGCCGCCGGCCCGCTCGTCGTGTTCGGCACCAGCGACGGTCGCGTCTACCGCTCGCTCGACGCCGGCGCGCGCTGGGAGCTGGCCGCCAAGGGGCTGCCGCCGGTCGGTTGCGTGCTGGTCGGCTGACCTACCGCAGCACCGCCTCGGCGATCTTCGTCAGCTCCACGCCCATCTCGGCCTCCGTCTTGACCGTCGGCGGCCGCACGATCACGCGGGTGGCGCCGGCGTCGTGGAAGCGTCGGAGGAGATCGCGGTCGGCCGGCTGGCCGTGCACGGAGATCGTGATGGCGGCCGGATCGCGCCCGGCGTCCTTGGCCAGCCGGTCGAGCGTGCGCCGACTCTCGACCAGCTGCTCGGGCGTGGTCCGGTTCGGCAGCCAGCCATCGCCCCACGCCACCACGCGCTCGAGCACGGTCTTCGCGTGACCGCCCAGGATCACCGGCGGATGCGGCTTCTGGGCCGGCTTGGGGTTGGACTTCACGAGCGGGAAATCGTAGTACTTGCCGTGGAACTCGGCCTGAGGCTTCGTCCACAGCTCCTTCATGGCCAGGATCGACTCGCGCGTCTGGCTCCAGCGGTGGTCGAAGTCGCCGCCCATGATCTGCGTTTCCTCGCGCAGCCAGCCGGCGCCGATCCCGAACAGGAAGCGGCCGCCGCTGAACAGGTCGAGGGTGGAGATCTCCTTGGCCAGCAGGAGCGGGTTGCGCTCCGGCACCAGCACGATGCCCGTCCCCAGCTTGATCTTCGTCGTCGCGCCGGAGGCGCGGGCCAGCGCCACGAACGGATCGACGAAGTGCGAGTAGCTCTCGGGGATGACGCCGTCCTCGGAGCCGGGGAACCGGCTGGTCGTGTTCACGGGGATGAACGGGTGCTCGGCGCACCAGAACGACTCGAAGCCGAGCTGCTCGGCCGTGCGCGCCATGAAGGCGACGTCCACGTTGTAGGCGGGCAGCGGCACGGAGATCCCGATATTCATGGGCCAGACTCCTCCTCCCCGACGGGGCACGGGCAGTCTATCATTGGGCGCTTGAGCTCGGGGCCAGCGAGGAGGCGCCATGACGCTGCGATTCGGGGTCTTCGATCACATCGAGCCGGTGCCGGGCCTGCGCCTGGACCGGATCTACCGCGAGCGGCTATTGCAGGTCGAGCGCCTCGACGCGGCCGGCTTCCACGCCTACCACCTGGCCGAGCACCACACGCCGGCCATCCATAGCCTGGCTCCCTCCCAGAACGTGTTCCTGGCCGCGGTGGCCCAGCGCACCCGCCGCCTGCGCTTCGGCCCCTGCGTGTACGTGCTGCCGCTGCACCATCCGCTGCGGCTGATCGAGGAGATCAGCATGCTCGACAACCTCTCCGACGGACGCCTCGAGATCGGCGTCGGGCGCGGCGGCGTCATGGAGGCGTTCTTCTGGGGCCAGGAGGCCGACTCCGAGACGAACTACGCGCGCTACCTCGAGACGCTGGCCATCATCAAGGAAGGGCTCAGCCACGATCACCTCACCTACGCCGGCCGCTTCCACAGCTTCGAGGCGCTGCCGATGTACCTGCGGCCGCTGCAGGCGCCGTATCCGCCGCTCTGGTACATGCGCAACCCGGTGACGGCGGCCATGGAGGGCATGCACACGATCATCGTCGGCTCCCTCGACGGCCTCGCCGCCGCGGTGCCGCGCTACCGGGCCGCCTGGGAAGAGCACCAGGGCACCGACGGCCGCACCGCCCAGGGCGACCGGCCGATGATCGGCCTCGTCGTCCACCTGGTCGTGGCCGAGACCAACGAGGAAGCGATGGCCGCGGCCAAGCCGGCCTGGGAGAAGTACCGCTGGAACCTGGCGGCACCGCGTCGGCTGGAGGCGGAGAAGCGCGGGCTCACGCAGTTCCAGTCCACGAAGGACGGCTCGTTCGGCTTCGTCGGCGACCGTCCGGCCGGACTGCCCTCGCGGGAGACGCGCCGGGACATCGACTCCGAGCTGGAGCGCTTCGACCAGGCCGCCCGCCGCGAGCATCCCAACCGCCTGGGCGGCGTGGCCCTGGCCGGCACGCCCGCCGCCGTGCGCGAGTACATGGACGAGTACGTGGCGACCGGCGCCAACTACTTCGTGTGCTCGTTCCAGTGGGGCGACCTGAGCCACGAGCAAGCGATGCGCTCGATCGAGCTGTTCGCCGCAGAGGTGATGCCGCACTACACGGCCGCGACCACGCGAGCCTGAGGAAAACAGAATGGACATGCAGGCCGCCGTCTTCCGCAAGGTGCACGAGCCGCTCACGGTCGAGACGGTCGAGGTCGACAAGCCGTGGGGGCGCGAGGTGCTGGTGCGCACCGCCGCCACCGGCGTCTGCCACAGCGACCTGCACGTGGTGGAGGGGCAGTCGCGTTACGCGCTGGACCGGCCGTTCGTGCTCGGCCACGAGGGCGCCGGGGTCGTGGAGGCGGTCGGCGCCGAGGTCACGACGGTGCGGCCGGGCGACCACGTGGTCGCGTGCCTGTCCGGCTTCTGCGGGACGTGCGCGCAGTGCCTGGGCGGCCACCCCAACCTGTGCGTGGGCGGCGTGGTCACCCGCGCCGCGTCGGCGGCGCCGCGGCTGTCCCAGCGCGGCCAGGGGCTCCAGCAGTTCGCCGCCATCGGCAGCTATGCCGAGCGCATGCTGCTGCACGAGAACTCGCTGGTGAAGATCGACGCCGACCTGCCACTGGACCGGGCCGCGCTGGTCGGCTGCGGCGTCCTCACCGGCGTCGGCGCCGCGCTGCGGACGTCCGGCCTGCAGGGCGGCCAGACCGTGGCGGTGTTCGGGTGCGGCGGCGTGGGGCTGGCCATCGTGCAGGGCGCGCGCATCGGCGGGGCCAGCCGGATCATCGGCGTCGACATGTTCGACGGCAAGCTGGAGATGGCCACGCGGGTCGGCGCCACCCACGTCGTCAACAGCGCCAAGGACGATCCGGTCAAGGCCATCCGCGCCCTCACCGGCGGCGCCGGCGTCGACCACGCGTTCGAGGCGGTCGGCAACACGACGCTGGTGCGCCAGGCCATCGAGAGCCTGGCCATCCGCGGCACCGCGACCATCGTCGGCGTGCTCCCGCCCGACGCGATGATCGAGTTCCCGTGGATGGCGATCCGCCCGGAGTGCAAGGTGCAGACCTCGCGCATGGGCTCCAACCAGTTCCGGACCGACATCCCCCGCTATCTCGAGTTCTACCGCCAGGGCCGGCTGCTCCTCGACGAGATGGTCACGCGGCGCGGGAAGCTCGGCGACATCAACGATGCGTTCCGGGCCATGAAGGCCGGCGAGGTCGCGCGGACGGTGCTGACGTTCGACTAGCGGCTAGGGGCTCTCGCCGGGACCGAACTCGAAGGCGTGCACGGTCACCACGTACCGGGCGCCGGGGTCCGGGAGCGGCAGTCGAAAGCTGGCGCGGCCGCCCGGCGGCACGTCGCTCATGGGCGCCGAGGCCTCGTGGACGGTCTGGCCGTTGGCGTCCAGAACCTGCACGTGGAGCTGGACGCGCTGCAGCCGGTACAGATACGGGTTGTCCAGCACCCCCACGATCGCCGCGTCGCGGTCACCGGCGCGCTCCAGCTGCCACTCGAGCTTGAAGAACCGCTCCTCGGCGGAACGGTACACCTGCGAGGCGGCGGGCGTTGCCGCGCCCACCAGCGCCAGGCCGAGCACGGCACCGCCGAGCCGCCGGCGGCCCTCAGTCCACATAGAGCTGTCCCGCCACCGCGTGCGTCCCGTCCGCTCCCCGCCGCAAGACCACGAAGGCGCCCATGCGGACGTCGAGGCCGGTCAGGTCGCTGACGACCGAGCCGTGGGTGACCAGCACCAGCGGCGGCCCCTCGCGATGCTCGGCGACGCGCGCGCGAACCCCGGTCAGCAGGCGCCGGCGCAGCTCGGTGTCCTGCAGCGCCCCCTGCAGCACGTTCCAGGCCTCGGCTCGACCGAACGCCAGGCGCGCGGTATCGAGACACCGGCATCGCGGGCTCGACAGCACCATCCCCACGGTGATGCCGTTCAGCCGGAACGCGTCGCCGACGCGGCGGGCCTGGGCACGGCCGGCCTCGTCGAGGTTGCGCTGGGTCGAGCAGTCGTCCAGGCGGGCATCCGGCGGATCGAAGGAGCCGGGCGCGTAGCTGTGGCGGAGCACCACCACGCTGCCGGGGGTGCGCAGCGCCTCCCAGACCGGCTCGGCCGCCGGCGCGGCCGTCGCCCCCACCCCGAGCGTGGCGGCGACGAGCCACGCAAAGCGACGTCGCATGGTCAGCGCGGGGTGGCGGCCTCGCGCACCGGGTTGGCGATCTCCCGCCAATCGGTCCCGCGCGGCAGGACGGCCTCGCCGGCGGTCAGCGCGTAGTACGTCGGCGCGGTGCCGTGAGGGGCGCCGCCGGCCTCGGTGGTGCGCAGGGCCTCCATCAGCAGCTTGCGGGCCTGGATCACCGCCCGGTCGGCGGGACCGAGGTGCTCACGACTGCGGTCGACGACGGCGCCCATGCTCTCCTGGATCGCCCGGTCCTGCGTGTTGATGCCGTCGATGCCGGTGAACGACTCGGTCTTCTGCACGTGCCGATCGAGCCGGTAGTTGTTCTGGCGGTTGCGGATCGACCGGAAGGTCGTCGGATCGACGTCGTCCGGCCCGTTGCCGAGCCGGCGTTCCAGCTCGATGCGGTCCGCGTCGGTCAGCGGCTCCGCGGTCGTGCTGACCTCCCAGTTGAAGACCATCGTGGTGGCGTCGTCCATCGGCACCCACGCGTGGCCGGCCATCAGCGGGAAGCCCCGCTCGGACTGCGAGGGCCGGATCTGGTGAAACGGCAGGATGAAGTGGTAGGTGCGCACGTGCACGCTGTCCTCGTCCAGGGGGCGCACCCCGGCGTACTGGTAGCCATAGTCGGTCGGGTCGATCTCGAGCTTCGGCGCCTTGCCGCGCACGAACGGGTTGGTCGGCTTGAAGCCGGGGCGCGTGGAGTCGACCGTGAGCAGCCGGTGCATGATCGGCGCATGGGACGTGTCGATGCCGCCCTCGACGCCCTGCAGCCAGTTGCTCTCCTGGATGACCTTCGACACCTGGCGGTGCGAGGCCGGCACCTGGGTGAAGCCGAACTTCGGCGGGGCCGGCATCCGCTCGGGCGGTCCCATGTACGTCCAGATGAGGTCGCCCAGCTCCAGCGTCGGGTAGGACGTCGCGAAGACCTTGTCCTTGAACTGCAGCTCGGCTGGCTCGTTCATCATGTCCACGCAGCGGCCGTCGGTGTCGAACTTCCAGCCGTGGTAGACGCACCGCAGCCCGCACTCCTCGTTGCGTCCGAAGAACAGCGAGGCGCGGCGATGCGGGCAGTACTCGTCGAGGAGGCCGATGCGGCCCTGGCTGTCGCGAAAGGCCACGAGATCCTCGCCGAGCAGCCGCACCCGGACCGGCGCGCCGTCCCGCTCCGGCAGCTCGCTGGCCAGCAGGGCCGGGATCCAGTACCGGCGCAGGGTAGTGCCCATGGGGGTGCCGCGATCGACCCGGGTCAGGAGCGCGTTGTCCTCGCGAGAGAGCATGGCTGATCCTCCCTTGGCCTGCCGATGGCGGCAGTCTACCACCGCCCTAGCGGGTCAGGACCTCGGCGCCGGGAGCGGCCTCGAGCTCGCAGGCGTTCACGGTCATGGCGAGCATGCTGTAATAGCCGATGGCGCCGGTCAGCTGGATGAAGCCGTCGTCGCCGAAGCGCGCCCGGATCGCCTTCGCGGTGGCGTCATCCACGCGGTGCGCGCGCAGGAGCGCACGCGTGAACTCGACGATCTGGGCGTCCTCGGCCGGAATGCCGCGTGAGTGGTTCTCGCGGATGGCGGTGATGGTGGTCTCGGGCACGCCGAGCCGCCGGGCGCCGCCCGTCTGGGCGCCCCACACGTAGACCGCCTCCAGCTCGCGCGCCACCGTCATGGCGGCCAGCACGCGCACCCGCATGTCGAGCGATCCCTCGAAGCGCACGTAGGCGCCGAGGTGGGCCAGGCGCCCGGCCAGCTCGGGAGAATGCAGGAACATCGTGAACGGCCCCTGCAGCGCCCCGCGGCTCTGGACGATGCCGTCCACGATCGCGTGGTCCTTGGCGGGTACCTGCTCCTTGCTCGTGATCGGCGTCAACCGTGCCATGTGGAATCCTCCCGGGCTCGAAGCATACCGCGGCGACTATCATCGGGTCCGGAGGATCAGCATGGGCGTCAAGGGCATCGACCACTGGGTCATCGTCGCCGCGGATCTGGAGCGCACGCTCGCCTTCTACGCGGGGCTGGGATTCGCGATCGCCTGGGAGGCGCGTCCCAATCGTCCCGGCCGCGGCATGCCGACCATCCGCGTCGGCAGCGCCCAGAAGATCAACGTGCATCAGACGGACTGGCCGGCCCGGCCCGGCTATCTCGGCGCCCGGCGGCCCACGACGGGCGCCGCCGATTTCTGCTTCGAATGGGAGGGCACGGTCGAGCAGGTGCTGGACCTCCTCACGCGCAACGGCATCGCGATCGAGGCGGGGCCGGGGCCACGCACGTGCGCCCGGGGGCTGTCGACCAGCGTGTACTTCCGCGACCCCGACGAGAACCTGGTCGAGCTCACGGTGTACGACCGGGCGACCTAGCGGTCAGGCCTCCGGCGAGCCGTACGGGATCGGCCCCGCGTAGTCCACACGGAGCGGCGCCCACCGGTCGGCCCAGCCGCGGGCAAGGGTGGCGGCGAGCTGCGCGAGGTGGAGGCGATCGTGGGCGACCCAGGACGCCAGCAGGTCGAGCCCGGACAGCGCGCCTCCGCTCGGACGCTCGACGGCCCCCTCGAGACGCTCGGGGGCGAGCCCGGCCAGGAAGGTGAGACTGGCAGCGCGACGCTCGCGGAACGCGGCCAGCGCGCGGGGGCCGTCGTCGTCCCGATAGCGCCGCTCGATGGCCAGGCGCTCCGGATCGTTCGGCGCGAAGCGCCGGCCGCCCTCGACGATCACGCGGACCCGGGCGCCGAAGTCCTCCGTCTCCTCGTCGCGCAGGTGGCAGACGATCTCCACCGGCGCCCACTCGGCCGGCGCCGGCCGCGCGCGCCAGGCGGCGGCGTCGAGGCCGCCGAGCAGCCCGGCCAGGATCTCGGGCATCCGCGCCAGCTCGGCGCGGGCGCCGGCCAGCAGGGCCGCCGCATCCGGCGGCCCTGCCGCGGGCGCGGCGGTCACTTCACCTCGGTCTTCGACTTCCACTTCACCAGGGAGGGGTCGGTCTCCTCCAGCAGCCTGGTGTAGATCACGCTCTCGGCCGGGAACTTCTGCTTGATCCGGTCGAGCGAGTGCAGGAAGTCGACGAACTCGACCATGCCCTTGTAGATCTTCTCGTTCATCTCCATCGAGTAGATGTTCAGGGCCATGATGTCGCGCGTGAGCGCCTCGTCGGTCTTCATCTCGCGGGAGACGATCTTCACCGCGGTCTCGCGGTCGCTGTTGATGGTGTCGGTCGCCTTGCGGAGGGCGCGGAGGATGGCCTTCAGCGTGTTGGGGCTCTCCTTCAGCATCTTGCCGCTGGCCACCACGCCGGCGTGCACGTGCAGCCAGTCGACCTGGCCTTCCTTGCCGGGGATCATGCTCTTGTTGCCGGTGAAGTAGACCTTGCCGCCCCCCTGCTTCACGGCGTTGAAGACCCACGGGGCCCACGCCGCCATGGCGTCGATGTCGCCCTTGGCCAGCGCCGTCACCGCGTCGGGCGGCGACAGGTTCACGAACTGGATCTTGTTGAAGTCGATGCCGTGGTCGCGTGCCATGGCCTGGATGGCCATCGTCACCGAGGCGCCCTTGGGCATGCCGATCTTCAGCTTCTCGAAGTCCTTGGGCGAGCGGACGATCTCCTGCCCCTTCTTGCCGAGGACGATCTGCTGGGTGCCGGCCACGTCGGTCTGGGGCGCGATGTTGTAGATGGTCTGGCCGGCGGCGGCGATGGGCACCACCATGGTGGCCGTCGCCGTGGCCAGGTGGATGTTGCCGGCGCCCCACATCGACGGCAGGTCGGGGCCGGAGATGTACCAGCGCGGGTTGACCTTGATGCCCTCGGCCTTGAAGTAGCCGAGCGCGTCGGCCACCGCGAACTGCGAGGACATCTGGGCGTCACGCACGAGCCAGGCGTCGATCTCGGTGAGCTCGGGCTTGCCCTGGGCGAGGGCGTCGCCGGCGAGAGCGGCGACAGTCAGGAGAGCGGCGAGCAGGCTACGCATGGGTGTGGCTCCTTTCAGGATGCGGCGCGCCCGTGGAGCAGGCGGCGCTCGGCGACCAGTAACAGCGTGTTGACCAGCGAGCCCAGGAGCCCCAGCACCAGGGCTCCCATGACGATCTGGGCCGGATTGAAGAAGACCCGCCCTTCCATGATGAGGTGGCCGAGGCCGGCGTCGGCGCCCATGAACTCCGCCCCGACGATCACGAACAGCGCCAGCCCGATGCCGACGCGGAGGGCCACCACGATGCCGGGCAGCGCGGCCGGCAGGATCACGCGGCGCACGAGGTCGGCGCGCGAGGCGCCCAGGCTGGCCGCCGCCCGCAGCAGCACCACGTCCACGCGCAGCACGCTGGCCGCGATGGCGACGAACATCGGGAAGAACGTGGTGTAGCCGATGAACGCCACCTTGGAGGCCTCGCCGAGGCCGAACCACACCAGGAACATCGGCAGGAAGGCCAGCGGCGGGATCGGCCGCACGAGCTCGATGACCGGCTCGGCCATCAGCCGCAGCGGCACGCAGAGGCCGACGAGCAGGCCGAGGGCGAGCGCGGCCACCGTGGCCACGCCGAAGCCCTGGGCCACCCGCCCCAGCGACGTCGCGACGTGGCGGGCCAGCTCGCCGCTGCCGATCAGGTCCACGGCGACGCGCCCCACGTCCAGCGGCGTCGGCAGCAGCACCGGGTTGACGAACCCCACCCGCGCGTTGACGGCCGTGAACGCCGCCCACAGCACCAGCCCCCCGGCGATCGCCGCGGTCCGCACCACCGCCGGGCTCACTCCCGCACCTTGGCCACTTCTTCCTTCACGATCCGCGTGATGTCGCTCTCGTACTGCGTGAACTCCGCCGCGAAGCGGTCACGCACCTCCGGCAGCTTGATCGAGAAGATCTGCCGGATGCGCCCCGGTACCGAGGTCATCACGACGACACGGTCGGCGAGGTAGACGGCCTCGCGGATGGAGTGGGTGACGAACAGGATCGTCTTGTGCTCCACCCGCTGGATCTTGGACAGCTCGTCCTGCAGCGTCTCGCGAGTCTGGGCGTCGAGGGCGCCGAACGGCTCGTCCATCAGGATGACGGCGGGGTCGTTGGCGAGGGCGCGGGCGATGGCCACCCGCTGCTTCATCCCGCCCGAGAGCTGGGTCGGATACTTGTCGGCGTGGGCGCGCAGGCCGACCAGGTCGAGATAACGGTCCACGGTCTGCCGCCGCTCGGCGGCCGGCCGGGCCCGCAGGCGGGGACCGAACTCGACGTTGCCGGTCACCGTCAGCCACGGGAACAGCGCGTACTCCTGGAACACGACGCCCCGCTCGGGCGCCGGGCCGGTCACCGCGTGCCCGTCCACCCGCACGGTGCCGCTGGAGGGGGCCAGGAAGCCGGCGATGATGTTCAGCAGCGTCGACTTGCCGCACCCCGACGGCCCCAGCAGGCACACCAGCTCCCGCTCGGCCACGTCGAGGTCGACCTCGGCCAGCGCGGGGATGGCCCGCCCCGGCGGCCCGAACGCCCGGGTGACGCGCTGGACCTGGATCTTGGGGCCGGCGGCCATCGTCACGCCGGCTGCTGCCAGCGCATCACGCGGCGCTCGACCAGCCGTACGAGCGCGTTGCCGGCGTAGCCCAGCAGCCCCAGCACCACGGCGGCGCCGAGCATCTGCGGCACCAGGAAGAAGTTGCGGCCGTCGTTGATGAGGTAGCCGAGGCCGTGCTCGGCCCCGATGAACTCCGAGATGACGATGACGAAGAAGGCCAGCGCCACGCCGAGCCGCAGCCCGGTCAGCACGTCGGGCAGCGCGGCCGGCAGGATCACGCGGGTGAACAGCGGCAGCCCGCGGGCGCCGAGGCTCTGCGCCGCGCGCAGGAGCACGGGGTCGATCTGCCGCACGCCGGTGACGGTGGTGAGGAAGATCGGAAAGAAGGTCGCGTAGGTGATGAAGCCGATCTTGGAGGGCTCGCCGATGCCGACCCACACGATGAACAGCGGCAGCACGGCCAGCGGAGGCACCGGCCGCAGCAGCTCGACGAGCGGCTCCACCACGTTGCGGACCGGCGTCAGGTAACCGGCCGCCAGCCCCAGCCCCACCCCGAGGGCGGCGCCGGTGCCGAAGCCGATCGCCACCCGCTCGAGCGTCGCGGTGAGGTGGATCCACAGCTGGCCCTTCGCGGCCAGCTCCACGAGGGCGCCCAGCACGAGCCAGGGGCCGGGCAGGAAGATCGGGTTGAAGAGCTCGAACATGACGACGACGCCGGCCAGCAGGCTCCACAGAGCGAGGAAGGCGGCGACGGCGCCCAGCTGCAGGGTCAGGGCGCGCCCGCGCGGCAGGCGGGGGCCGCGCAATCCCGCGTCCATCAGCTCCGGCACACTGCTCAGGAACGAGGCCACGTGCGATCCTCCGCGCGACAGGGCGCGAGTCTAGCACAGCGCCCGGGGGCGGTCGGCTTGACAGCCTCGCGGCCCGCCGGTATACGCAAGCCACACGGGGCTCGTTCGACGTCCCGCCACGGAGGCAGTCATGGAGCAGCCGACCATCAAGTGGCCGAAGGGCAAGCGGTGCGCATTCACCATCTCGTTCGATCTCGACGGCGAGAGCCCGTGGATCCACCGCGACGCCGGCCTGGCCGAGCGGCCGCTGCACATGTCGATGGGCGCCTACGGGCCGAAGACCGGCGCCCCCCGCATCCTGCGCGTGCTCGACCGCTACGGCATCAAGGCCGGCTGGTTCATTCCCGGCTGGATCGTCGAGCGCTACCCGGACCTCTGCCGCGAGATCGTGCAGCGCGGCCACGAGGTGGGCCACCACGGCTACCTGCACGAGAAGCCATTCTTCATGCAGGGCGGCCTCGCCGAGGAGGAGGCGCTGCTCCTGAAGTCGATGGACATCTTCAAGACGATCCTCGACGTCACGCCGCTCGGCTCCCGCGCCCCCTCGGCCGATCCCTCCCAGCACACGATGACGCTGCTCAAGAAGCACGGCTTCGTCTACCACTCGAACCTCATGGACACCGACCTGCCCTACTGCCACAAGACCGTGCACGGCGAGCTGGTCGAGCTGCCGACGGCGTGGTGCAACAACGACTTCCCCTTCTTCGGCTTCAGCGCGGTGCCGCCGGTCGGCAACGGCATCTGGAGCCAGGAAGACGTGTTCGAGATCTGGAAGGAAGAGTTCGAGGGCGCCTACGAGGA
This sequence comes from uncultured Candidatus Rokubacteria bacterium, assembly GCA_963734175.1. Lineage (GTDB taxonomy): Bacteria > Methylomirabilota > Methylomirabilia > Rokubacteriales > CSP1-6 > AR5. The sequence goes on along the minus strand of CAVTGC010000005.1, from coordinate 18,512 downwards.
GGGCGGGTTCTTCAACCTGATGGGGCATCCCCAGGTGATCGGCCGCCCCTCGCGCATGCGGATGGTGTCGCGGCTCATCGAGCTGATCCTCGGCAAGGGTGACGTGTGGGTCGCCACCCCGATCCAGGTCGCTCAACACTACCTGTCGCAGCGGTGATGGCGTGATGGCTCGGCGGAGAACGCGGGAGCAGATGCGCTGGCTCGTGGTGGCGCTGGCCGCCACGCTGGTGGTGGTCGTCGTCGGCACCGCGCCCGCCGCCAAGGACACCCTGGTCGTCGGCATGCCGACCGACGTGCCGATCTTCGATACGCACAAGGCCACCGGCCTGCACAACGGCGGCATCCTCAACCAGGTCTCGGAGCCGCTGGTGCGGCTCACCACCGACGGCAAGGTGGTGCCGTGGCTGGTGGAGTCGTGGGAGCAGTCGAAGGACGGCCGGACGTGGACGCTGAACACGCGCAAGGGCGTCAAGTTCACGGACGGCACGCCGTTCAACGCCGAGGCGCTGCGCTTCAACCTGGAGCGCTTTCGCAAGCACTCGATCGGCAAGGCCACGCTGGCGATGGTGAAGTCCATGGACGTGGCCGGCGAGCATGCCCTCAAGGTGACGACGGAGGCGCCGTTCGCGCCGTTCATCAACTCGCTGGGTTACCACTGGATCGTCGTCTACAGCCCCACCCAGATCCTCAAGGTGGGCGACGACAACCTGCACACGGCGCCGGTCGGCACCGGGCCCTTCAAGTTCGTGCACCACAAGCGCGGCCAGGAGGTGCGGCTGGAGGCCAACGACCAGTACTGGGGCGGCAAGCCGAGGCTGCGCGCGATCGTCAGCCGCGCCTACCCCGACCAGGGCGCGCGCATGCTGGCCCTGGAGAGCGGCGACGTCGACCTGATCTTCCACGTCCCGCCCCAGGAGGCGGCGCGCCTGGCCCGGAACGTCAACCTGACGGTCGCCACGCCGCCCTCGGCCCGGGTCATCTGGGTCTACCTCAACACCCAGCGGGAGCCGTTCAAGGACAAGCGCGTGCGTCAGGCGATCTACCAGGCGATCGACCGCGATTCGATCGTGAAGAACATCTTCGCCGGCACCGCCAAGGCCCTGCACTCGCCCGGCCCCGTCGGCAGCCACGGCTACACGGACAGGTTCGACCGCTGGGGTTACAACCCCGAGCACGCCCGGCAGCTGCTCAAGGAGGCCGGCGCCACCAATCTGGCCTTCACGCTGCACCACTCGCCCGGCCGCTACCTGCTCTCGGGCCAGGTGGTCGAGGCGGTCCAGGGTTTCCTCAAGCAGGTCGGGGTGACGATGCGCGTGACCGACCTCGAGTGGGGCGCGCTCTCCCAGCTGACCGCGCAGCCCGTCGAGAAGAACACCGTGCAGGCGGTGCTGTTCGGCTGGCGCTCGGTCAACGGCGACATCGACAGCGCCATCCAGGACTTCGGCTCGGCCTTCTGGCGTCCCAAGGGCAACAACGGCTCGTTCTGGAAGAGCGAGGAGTTCGACCGTCTGCTGACCTTCGAGCAGAGCACGCTCGACGGCAAGAAGCGGCTCGAGGCCCTGCACCGCATGCAGGAGATCCTCATGGACGAGATGCCGGCGCTGTGGCTCTACGGCGAGCCCCAGATCTGGGCGGCCCGGCGCACGCTCAAGGGCCTGGAGTGGAATCCGCTGGAGTCGATCCAGTCGCTGCACGCCGCCTTCTTCGAGGATTAGCCGCACCTGCTCCGTCTGATATTCGGCCGGCTGGCGATCGGCGTGCCGACGCTGCTGGCGGTCAGCGTCTGCGTGTTCGCGATCGTCCGGCTGATCCCGGGCGATCCGGCCCGGCTGCTGGCCGGCGACTTCGCCACCGAGCAGGTCATCGCCGAGCTGCGCCAGCGCTGGCGGCTCGATGATCCCCTCCCCCTGCAGTACGTCGCCTACCTGGGTGGGCTGCTGCGGGGCGATCTCGGCCGCTCGATCGCCACCTCCACGCCGGTGGCGCCGGAGCTGACCGAGCGCTTCCTGCGCACGCTTCAGCTGGCCGTGGCCGCCATCGCGGTGGCCGCGCTCGTCGGCATCGCGGCCGGCATCGTCAGCGCCGTGCGCCGCTCGACCCTGATCGACTACCTGGCGACCGCGCTGGCGCTCACCGGCATCAGCACGCCGATCTTCTGGTCCGGCCTCATCCTCATCCTGCTCTTCTCCGTCACGCTGGAATGGCTGCCGGCCGGGGGCTCCGGCACCCTGCGCCACCTGGTGCTGCCCGCCGTGAGCCTGGGGCTCTTCGGCGCCGGCGTGCTGGCCCGGCAGACGCGCTCCGGTCTCCTGGAGGTGCTGGGCCAGGACTTCGTGCGGACGGCGCGGGCCAAGGGGCTGCCCGAGCGGCGGGTGGTGATCAAGCACGCGCTCAAGAACGCGCTGATCCCGGTGGTCACCGTGCTCGGAGATCAGTTCGGGCGATTGCTGGGCGGCGCGATCCTGACCGAGACGGTGTTCTCGTGGCCGGGGATGGGCCGCTACCTGATCGACGCGATCGGCCAGCGCGATTATCCGGCCGTGCAGGGCGCCATCCTGGTCTTCGCCGCCGCCGTCGTGCTGATCAACCTGCTGGTCGATCTCTCCTACGGCGCGCTCGACCCGCGCGTGCGACCGGAGTGAGCAACCCGGCCTGGCGGCGACTGGCCCGGCACGGCGGCGCCCGCTTCGGCGCCGCCGTCGCACTCACCTTCGCGCTGGCCGCGCTGCTGGCGCCGTGGGTCGCGCCCTACGACCCGGAGGCGATGGCGCTCGGCTCCAACCTCCAGGGCCCCTCGTGGGGCCATCCGTTCGGCACCGACAGCCTCGGCCGCGACGTGCTGTCGCGCACGATCTGGGGCGCCCGCATCTCGCTCACCATCGGCTTCGTCTCCGTCGGCCTGGCCATGGCGGGCGGGCTGCCGCTCGGCGCGCTGTCGGCGTGGATCGGCGGCTGGACCGACCGCCTGCTGATGCGGGCGGTCGACGTGCTGGTGTCGTTCCCGACCATCCTGCTGGCCATCGTCGTCATCACGATCTTCGGCCCCGGCCTCGGCCACGCGATGCTGGCCATCGGCGTGGCCCAGGTGCCGCTCTACGCGCGTCTCACCCGCGCCGCCGTGCTCCGCGTGAAGGCCCAGAGCTTCGTGGAGGGTGCGCGCGCCTCGGGGGCCGGCGAGTGGCGCATCGTGCTCCGCCACGTCCTGCCCAACTGCCTGCCGCCGCTGCTCGTGCAGTCGACGCTGCTGTTCGCGACCGCCATCCTGTCGGCCGCCTACCTCGGCTTCCTCGGCCTCGGCGCCCAGCCGCCGACGCCGGAGTGGGGCACGATGCTCGCCAAGGCCCGCGACTTCCTGCGCACCGCCCCCCACGTGTCGATCTTCCCGGGGCTGACGATCCTGCTCACCGTGCTGGGCCTGAACCTGCTCGGCGACGGCCTGCGCGACGTGCTCGATCCCCAGACGGCGGCGTAGCGAGGCCGTCGCCCCGCCATTCCCTCCCAGGGAATTGATCTCCCCACCCCGATGGCTCAGGGTGGCTGCATGACGAACGCACAGCGAGCCCGGATGGCGGCGGCGGGCGGCTTCGGCGCCCGGCTGCGCTGGTGGCGCGAGCGCCGGGGGCTGTCGCAGCTCGCCCTGGCCGCCGCCGCCGACACGCCCCAGCGCCACGTCAGCTTCCTGGAATCGGGGCGATCCGCGCCCAGCCGCGAGATGATCCTGCGGCTGGCGGCCGCGCTCGACCTGCCGCTGCGTCAGCAGAACGCGCTCTTCCTGGCCGCCGGCTACGCACCGGCCTGGCGCGAGAGCGAGCTGTCGGCCCCGGAGCTGGCCCGTGTGAACGGCGCCCTCGACTACATGCTGGCCCAGCAGGAGCCCTACCCGGCGTTCGTCCTCGACCGGCGGTGGAACCTGCTGCGCGCCAATGCCGGTGCCGTCCGCTTGACCGAGTTCCTCACGGGTCCGGCGCCGGCGGCCCCGGCCCCGCCCGGGGATCCCGTGAACCTCGCCGTGGCGCTGGTCTCGCCCGCCGGGCTGCGGCCCTTCATCGTGAACTGGGAAGAGGTCGTGCTCTATTTCCTCCGGGGCGTGCAGGCCGACGCCGTCGCCGACGGCACGCCGGAGACCGCCGCGCTGCTCGAGCAGCTCCTGTCCGTGCCTGGCGCCCCCGCCCTGTCCACGGTGCTGCCGCCCGACGAGCGGCAGGCGCCGGTCCTCGTCATTCACTTCCGCCGCGACGAGACCTCGCTCCGCCTGTTCTCGACTCTCGCGACCCTCGGCACCCCCCACGACGTGACGCTGCAAGAGATCCGTATCGAGTGCTTCTTCCCCGTCGACGACGCGACGGCCCAGAGCTTCCGGGACTGGGCCGCGGCCGGGAGCCCGTCATGACCCACGTCGCCTTCGCCGGAACCTTCTCGGCCAGCCTGGAGTCGCGGGTCCGCGCCCGTCTCGCCGTCCCCTGCGAGGTGAGCGTGGCCGACGAGTCGGCGATCGTGTCGAGCCTCGGCAAGGTCGACGTCCTCGTCACCATGGCGTTCACGCCGGCCATGGGGGCCGCCGGCACCCGGCTCAAGCTCGTGCAGGTCCCCGGCGCCGGCCTCGATCGGATCGACCGCGCCGCGCTGCCGGCCGGGGCCTGGCTCGCGAATGCCTACGGCCACGAGACCGGGATCGCCGAGTACGTCCTGGGCGCGATGCTCGCGCTGACCCGCGACTTCGGCCGGCTCGACGCCGCGCTGCGCCGCGGAGTGTGGCAGAGCCAGTGGGCGGTGGGCGCCCCGCCGCCGCCGCTGTGGCCGGAGCTGGCGGGCCAGACGCTCGCGATCGTCGGCTACGGGCGGATCGGCCAGGCGCTCGCCCGCCGCGCCCGCGCCTTCGACATGAAGATCCTGGCGATCCGCCGGGATGTCGGGCAGTCGGCCGGAGACGACCTCGACCTGCTCGGCGGCCCGGAGATCCTGGACGAGGCGCTCCCGCGCGCCGATCACCTCGTGCTCACGCTGCCCCTCACGCCGGCGACGCGCGGGCTGATGGGCGAGGCCCAGCTCCGCGCGATGAAGCCCACGGCCGTGCTCGTCAACGTCTCCCGCGCCGATATCGTCGACGAGGGCGCGCTCTACCGGGCTCTGGCCGAGGGGCGTCTGGCCGGCGCCGCGCTCGACGTCTGGTATCGTTATCCGACCGAGGCCGTGCCGACGTTGCCCGCGCGCCAGCCCTTCCACGAGCTGCCGAACGTGCTCATGACGCCGCACGTGTCCGGCTGGACGGAGGGCATGATGGACGCGCGCGCCGCTCTCATCGCCGAGAACATCGCCCGGGCCGCCCGGGGCGAGCCCCCGGCGAATCAGATCCGCTAGATCCTCCGAGGATCGCTCGTGCGCCTGCCCTTCTTCTACGGCTGGATCATCGTGGCCGTCGCCTTCGTCACCACCGGCCTCGGCGTCAACGCGCGCACCGCCTTCTCGCTGCTGTTCCCGCCCATCCTCGCCGAGTTCGGCTGGGAGCGCGGGGTGACGGCCGGGGCCTTCTCCTTCGGCTTCCTCGTCTCCGCCGTCCTGAGCCCGTCGCTTGGCCGATTGATGGACCGGCGGGGGCCGCGGTTCGTCATGGAGATGGGCGTGCTCCTGGTCGGCGGCCGGCCTGCTGCTGGCGCCGCTGGTCCGGCAGCCGTGGCATCTCTACGCCACGCTCGGCGTGCTGGTTGGCGGCGGCAGCGTGTGCCTGAGCTACACCGGCCAGTCGCTCTACCTGCCGAGCTGGTTCGTGCGCCGCCGCGGCCTCGCCATGAGCCTGGCCTTCGCCGGCGTCGGCGTGGGGTCGATCATCCTGCTGCCGGCGATCCAGGCCATCATCGGGCGCGCCGGCTGGCGCACCGCCTGCGTCGCGCTCGGCATCCTGGTGGTGGTCGTGCTGGCCCCGCTCAACCTGCTGCTCAAGCGCCGGCCCGAGGACCTCGGCCTCGAGCCCGACGGCGATCGAACCGCGGGCGCCGCCGCCACGGGCCCCGCCGCCAACGTCGTCGATCCGGCCTGGGCCGCCATCGACTGGACGCTGGCCCGCGCGATGCGCACGACGCGCTTCTGGTGGCTCGCGCTGGGATTCCTGTGCGGCCTGTTCGCGTGGTACGCGGTGCAGGTGCATCAGACCAAGTACCTGATCGAGGTCGGCTTCACTCCCACCTACGCGGCCTGGGCGCTCGGCTTCGTCAGCCTGGCCGGCATCCCCGGCCAGATCGTGCTCGGCCACGTCTCCGATCGGATCGGGCGCGAGTGGGTGTGGACCGCCGGCAACCTCGGCTTCACGGTGTGCTACCTGGCCTTGCTGATGCTGCACGATCACCCGACGCCGGCGCTGCTGTGGGTGATGGTGCTCGCGCAGGGCATGCTCGGCTACGGGCTGACCTCGGTGATCGGCGCCATCCCGGCCGAGATCTTCCAGGGCCGGCACTACGGCGTCATCTTCGGCACGCTGATGCTGGCCGCCATCGGCGGCGGCGCCGCCGGCCCCTGGGTGGCCGGCGCGCTCTACGACGCCACCGGCAGCTACGCGGTGGCGTTCTGGATCTGCATCGCCTGCTGCGCGCTGTCGTCGCTGGCCATCTGGCGGGCGGCGCCCCGCCGGGTGCGCGCCGTCGCCGGCCGGGTGCCGCGGGCGGTCAGCGGCCCGGCGTGAACGCCTGCCGCAGCGAGCCGCCGACGTGGGCGATGGCGCGCCCGGTGGTGTCGAGCAGCTTGCCCATGCCCATGAAGCCGTGAACCATGCCGCCGTAGCAGACGTAGTCGACCATGTTGCCGGCGTCGCGCAGCCGTCCCGCGTAGGCCTCGCCCTCGTCGCGCAGCGGATCGAAGCCGGCGGTGATGATCAGCGCCGGCGGCAGCCCGGCCAGCGAGGGCGCCCGCAGCGGTGACACCCGCCAGTCGTGGGCGTCCTCCTTCGAGGCCAGGTAGTGGGCGATGAACCAGCGCATGCTGTCGCGCGTGAGCATGTACCCGTCGGCGAAGTCGGTGTACGAGCGCGTCTCCCGCAAGACGTCGGTGACCGGATAGATCAGGACCTGCAGCGCGATGGCCGGGCCGCCGGCGTCGCGCGCCATCAGCGCCACCACCGCGGCCAGGTTGGCGCCGGCGCTGTCGCCGCCGACCGCCAGCCGGGTGGCGTCCAGCCCCAGCTCGGCCGCGTGGCCGACGACCCACGTCGTGGCCGCCCACGCGTCGTCGGCGGCCGCCGGGAACTTCTGCTCCGGCGCCAGGCGATAGTCGACCGAGACCACGCTGGCGCCCGAGGCCGCCGTCAGCTGGCGGCACAGCACGTCGTGGGTGTTCAGGTCGCCGATCACCCAGCCGCCGCCGTGGAAGTAGACGTAGGCCGGCAGCGGCGTCGCATCGGCAACGCCGGCGGGGCGGTAGACACGCAGCGGGATCGGGCCGTGCGGCGCCGCGGCGGCGACGTTCTTCACGCTGCCGATCTCGGGCGGCGTGGGCGTCGAGGCCGGGCGCGTCTCGATGAAGAGCTGGCGCGCCTCCTTGGGCGAGAGCGTGTGATAGGCGGGGCGCCCCGCCTTGGCGACCAGCTCGAGCACGGCCTTCACCTGCGGATCGAGAGCCATCGCGGCACCTCCGGGCCGGAACGGTAGCACGGAGCCCGCCGCCACCGCCCGGCGACTTTTTCACCGAACCGCCGTCGTCGCCTGGTCCGATTTCGCTGGTCCCGCGGACCACCGCCCGGCGGCTGACCACCTGACCACCCTCGTAAGTTCGCGGAACCAGGACATTCAGGTGTGGCATGCGCCCTGCTCTGCTCCTGCGCGTCGTCGATCACACATCCAGGAGGTCCGCGGTGAATACGTGGAGGAAGGCGCTGATCAGCCTCGGTCTCGGCGCGTACCTGATCGGGATGGGGATGCTGGCGGGCGTCGTGATCGATCGGATGTGGTACGACCGGCAGCGCTCCGAGGTCCTCGGCCGCTACGAACAGGCCCTGCGGGACTGGCACGCGTACCGGATGGAGCTGGAGAAGCACGCCGATGGGCAGCGATGAACCGCGCGGGCCAGGCTCGAATCGCCGCCTATGGGCTCGCCTGCTCGATCGCCAGCCTGGCGGTCCTGTCCTCGCTGATCGGCAGTGACGCCACACGCTCGCCGACGGCCGCCGGGCGCGGGGCCCTCCGGCGCGCCGACGCCGCCCTCGCCGCCGGCGACGCGCGCGGCGCCCGGCAGGCGTTGGATGAGGCCTACCAGGCGGCGATGCAGACACGGCGAGCCCGACGTCATGCTCGAGGTCGGCCATGCCTATCTTCGGATCGGAGCGACCGGCACCGACCGGCGGGCAGCCGTGGCCCGGGCGCGACGCATCTACCTCACGGCCTTGTTCCAGGCGCGCGAGCGCCGGGATGCCCACGCCGTCGCGCGCGCGGGCGAGGCCTTCGCCGCGCTCGGCGATCATGCGGTGGCCGAGCGCGCCTTCGACGTGGCGATGGCCCTGGCCATGCAGAACCGCGACGTGGTCGCCCGTGACCGCATCGCGTCGCTCCGGGCGCGATCCGATCCGACCACCCGGATGCCCTGACCATTGAGCAGCACTGATCACCGCTGCTACCCATGAGCGCAGCCCGCATGCGGTCTGACAGCGGCCGGCGGACGCGCCGGCGGGACCCCGCCGCGCCCGCCGCTAGAGGCGCTACCGGTCGAGCCAGACGTGCGTGAGCCGCCCCCAGTTGTAGATGCCGTGGTGGGGCACGAGATTGCGGACGTGGGGCCAGTGGGTGAAGGCGTCGAGCGACCACCCCATGGTGGGCCGGGCGCCGTCCTCCTCCAGCTTGATCAGGATCTGGCGCACCAGCGCGGCCCGCTTCTTGGGGTCGAGCTCCTGCGACTGCTGGTCGATGAGCCTGGTCACCAGCTCGTTGCAGTAGCCCGTGTAGTTGCGGATGGAGCCGCAGCCGTAGTTCTCGTAGAAGATCGCGTCGGGGTCGTCGATGCCGAAGCCGCTCACGTTGGCGCCGAGCTGGAACTCCTTGCGGGTGGTGACCGAGTACCACTGCACCGTGTCCACCTGCTTGAGCGTGGCCTCCACGCCCACCCGCTTGAGCTCGCTGACGACGAACGCCGAGAAGTCGAGGTAGGACGCGATGGCCCGGGTGGTGATCTCGAGCTTGAGCGGGTTGGCGGCGGTGAAGCCCGCCTCGGCCAGCAGTCGCTTGGCCTTGGCCCGCTCGTCGGCCACCTTGCCGTAGCCGGGCAGCCGCTCCAGCTCGGGCCCGCCGAGGCCCCAGCTCCCGCGCGGCGGCGACAGCATGCCGGCGCCGAGGACGCCGGCGCCCTGGCGCACGGCCTGGATGAACGCGCGCCGGTCCATCGCGTGGCTGACGGCCAGCCGCACGCGAACGTCGGCGAACGGCGGTCGCGTCATGTTCACGAGCAGGTTGGGCGAGGTGTTGTTGGCGACCTCGGTGATGACCAGCCCCGGCACCGCGCCCGCAGCTGGTCGGCGATCGGCCGCGTGGTGTCGCCGGGAAACGAGACGTCGACCCGTCCGGCCTGCAGCGCGCTGGCCTGGCGGCCGCGATCGGCCACGATGTAGTAGCGCAGGCCGTCGAGGTACGGGCGGCCCTTCTCGAAATAGTCGGGGTTGCGGACGTACTCGATCAGCTCGCCGCGCCGCCACTCCTTGAGCTTGAACGGCCCGGTGCCGACGCAGCGGCTGCGCATCTCGGCGGACGGGATGTGGGCGGGATAGACCGGCGACTGGCCCGAGGCCAGCATGATCAGGATCGACGGCTGCGGCTTCTTGAGCCGGAACACGACCGTGGTCGGGTCGGGGGCCTCGATGGCCTCGACGTTGGCGTACCAGTCCTTGCGGGGGTTCAGGCGCAGGCGGGCCGGCTGCTCGGGCGCCTCCCGCACCAGGTCGAATGTGTACTTCACGTCCTTCGAGGTGAACGGCTGGCCGTCGTGCCAGCGCACGTCGCGGCGCAGGAAGAAGACCAGGTTGCGGTAGCCGTCCTGCCACGACCAGCGCTCGGCCAGCTCCCGACGATCGAGTCCGCCGTCTCACGCGGCTTGAACGGATCGAAGACCACCAGGTTGTTGAAGCACGGCGAGGCCGGCCACACGGTGGCGATGGTCGCGGTCCGTGGATGGCGAACCCGGTGCGAGGTCTCCTCGCGCTGCAGCAGATTCAAGACGCCGCCCGGCTTGCCGGGGGCGGGCGCCGGCGGGCCGGCGGCATGGGCGCACGATCACAGCGCCGATTTTCGCGTTGCTCGGAAAGAGCACGCCCAGGCTGGCGACCATGACATCGAGATCCCCATCACCATCGAGATCTGCCACCTCGGTATGTGCCGGCGCCAGCACGGTGTCGCCGATCGCCGTTTCCGTAAAGGTCCCGCTCGGCGACTGTCGAATCCAGACGACGCGGTGCTGGAGGACGTCGCAGGCGATCACGTCCATGAGGCCGTCGCCGTCCAAATCGATCGGCTTCACGTGTGCGATCTAGGGCGCTCGCGGGCCGTAAACGACGAACCGATCGGCTGAGGATACAGGGCAACCGCAGGCGAGGTTGTGGCCGGCGGGGGACTCACCGAGGTGGGTCCAGACTGACAGCCAATTGAGGACAGAAGGACGAAAAAGACCAACCAGGTTCGGCGGATTTCTGAAGGCGAGCCGGACGGCGAGCCCCCTACCGGCGAGCGAAAGCGAGCCGGTCCCACCGCGAACATAGTGAGCGGTCCCACCCGAAGGGGTCCTACTTCATTACCCGTGCCACTCTTCACGATCTTGATCGGCGGCGTCAGGCGCTGCGCCTCGGTGTTCGTCTTTCGGTCGGCTGGACGAGGGCGCCATCTGAATCTTCCGCACGACGTCCATGCCGGAGACGACGCGTCCGAAGGCGGCAAATCCCTGGCCGTCGGGATTGCGCTGCCGCCGAAATCGAGCGACGGCTGATCGTTGATGCAGATGAACCAGCCGGACGTCGCGCTGTCGGGCATGCCGCGCGCCATCGACACGACGCCGTCCTTGTGCAGTGATGCCGGTGACGTTGGTCCGCTCGAGCGTGATCGCCGGAAACCCTCTTTGCGCCTGCTCGGGATTCACGCCCGCCTGGATCACTTCGATCTTGATGGTGCTCTCCGGCTGGTTGTCCATCTTGACGGTGCGATGCCAACGTCCGCCGTCGTAGTGCCCGGCATCGACATACTTCAGAAAGTTGGCCGACGTGATCGGCGCGCGCGCCTGATCGACCTCGACGACGATGTCGCCCAGCTCGGTCTGCACGCGAACGCGCACCGGCGCGGCTGCCCGCACGGGCGTGGCGTCGACGATCGTGGCGATACCGCAAGCCGCCACGGCAGTGCAGGATCAGCGAACATCTGCAGTGCTCGAGTCATGACCGACCCGCAGCCACCGCGATCTGCGCGGCTCTGACGGCGATCGGTCGATCGGCTTCGACCTCCTGCCGGAGCCGTGGTCGAGTCCTGCGATGCCGTGGCGACCATCGTCAGAATCGATACGTCGCCGCGAACTGGAACTGCCGCCCGGGAAAGACGTTTGCGCCACCCGCGTGCTGGCCGAACCTCGGGTTTCCGACCAGGCCGATGATAGCCGCCCGCGAGCAGGTTCTGGTTGTTGAACGCGTTGAACATGTCGGCGCGAATCTCGATCTTGTCGGGTCCAACGGCGAACGTTCGCGCGCAGCGTCATGTCGGCGTAGTTGATGAACTTGCCGCGTTCCGTGTTGCGTCCGCCGGGCTGGCTCGACTGGCATCCGCGGTTGCTGCAGCCGCCGGTCAATCCACCGCCGGTCGGATCGCCGGCGTAGCGGATCGTATAGGGCGTCCCGCTCTGGTGATGCGACACCGAGCTGAGCCGCCAGCCGCTCAGGACCGGGCCGCTGCCCGGCACATTCCACGTGACGCTGGTCACCAGATTGTGCGGCGTGTCGGCGCCGGTCGGGCCGCGATCGAGCTCGGGATCGGAGCTGTCTTCCGGCGAGAACCAGTGATTCAACCGATCCTCCGACTTCGATAGCGTGTAGGACGCCGTGAGGATGAGCGGCGTCGGTCCGATGCTGGACGGCGATGCGCACGCCTTGATACCAGGAGCGGCCTTCGTTGGTCAGCAGGTCCATCCGTCGGAAGCCGTTCGGCACCGGCGCGAATGGGCCGCGTGGCGTCGGCCTGCGCCTGGGTGCGGATGACCGCGTTCGGATTCGGCGCCAGCGCCGCATTCAGCACATCCTTCGGAATCGGCGCGCCTGGTTCATGTCGAGGAAGCCGTGCTTGACGCCGCGATTGATGTTGGCGTCGACCGCCAGGCTCGTGCGCGGACCGAGCTGACGCTGGAACCCGATGCTGGCCGTCCACGCGTGCTCGTTCTCGAGATCGGGCGAGATCTCCTGGATGTCGCGCGGCGGCAGCACCGCACCCGGCGGGAACGCCGGCAGCGCGTTGGGGAAGACGGGAAGAGCGGATCCGTCGGCGCGAGCGACAGCGTCACCTGGCCGTTGCGGCCGCCCGACGCCGCCCTTGACGATGGTGAAGATCGCATACTGCTGCGTGAAGCGTCCGAAGCCGCCGCGGACCGACCACTTCTGATCGCCCTTCGGGTCCCACGCGAAGCCGACGCGCGGATCGAGGTTGTTCTTGTCGGTACCCGCCGGCCAGTCGGGGATGCCCTTGATGATCTCGACGTCGTAGCGCAGGCCGAGGTTGAGCGTCAGGTTGTTCTGGACGCGCCAGTCGTCCTGCATGAAGCCGGCGATCACGTACGCCTTCGGGAACATCAGCGCGGCCTCGGGAACCAGCGCGAACGACTGCTGAAACTGGAACGGGTGCGGGCGCCGCGGCCGGGGACGCCGGTGAAGCGGTACACGCCGTTCTGCAGCGGCTGATACAGCTGCTCGGTCACGTCATAGGTGAACGACGCGCCGGTCTTCATCGAGTGATTGCCCATCCAGAGCGACACGGTGTCCGAGATGTCGTAGGTCTCCTCGGGCAGCACGCCCCACGTGCCCGAAGTCGTAGCCGCCGCTGGTGGCATAGCCGGCGCGCTGAATCGACACGCAATCGCACTTCGCGGCGCGGCGGTCGGTGTAGCGCGAGTACTGACCGCGCACCTCGTTCAGGAACCGCTCGCGACACGACGGTCAGGAACGTGCCGTGGACGGTGTCGACGTTGTTGTCCCAGATGAAGCCGGTGCCGGGCAGGCTGCAAGCCGCCGCTCTCGTTGTCCTTCTTCCAGCGCACCATGTTGTAGCGCACGCCGAGCGAGTTCTTCGTCGAGAAGCGGATAGTCGCCCTTGAAGTGCCCCTGGTGCTCGTCGGCCGGCGTCGGCACCACGAGCCCGAACGCCTCCGGCGAGGTCACCACCACCTGGCTGCGCTCGCGCCGGCGCTCGTAGCTGCCGAAGTAGAACACCTTGTCCCGTGATCAGCGGGCCGCCGACCGTGCCGCCGAACTGCTGCTGGTTGTAGGGCGCCTTCACCGGCGTCAGCGGCGGCCTGCGCGTCCAAGTCGCCAGGCCGGACCATGACGAAGGCCGAGCCGTTGAGCTCGTTGGTGCCGCTCTTGGTGATCATGCTCGCGACGCCGGCCGAGTGGCCGCCGAACTCGGCCGAGAACTGGTTGGTGATGAGCTGCACTTCCTTGACCGTCTCGATCGCGAACCCGCTCGAGCCGAGCTGCGGCGCGCGCTGCAGCGTCAGCCACTTCGAGTGATTGTTCGTGCCGTCGACGTAGGTGCCGAAGTTCCACACCTCGCCGCCGCCCACGTTCACGGCGTTCGAGCCGGTGCCGGCGGCGACGACGTTGGAGTCGAGCGTCAGCAGCCGGAAGTAGTTGCGCTCCTTGACCGGCAGGTTCTCGAACGCCGTGCGATCGATCGTGCTCGACACCTCCGACGACGTCGTCTGCACGATCGGCGCGTCGCCGGCGACCGTGATCGTCTCCTGCACGGATCGAGAGCTTCAGCGCGAAGTTGAGCACCGACGTTCTGGCCGGCGTTGAACACCAGGTTCTCGCGCACCTCGGTGGCGAAACCGGGCAACTCGACCTTCACGTTATAGCGGCCTTCGGGCGGCAGCGCCCGAACCACGAATCGTCCGCCCTCGTCGGTCGTCGCCGTCCGGGAGAGCCCTGTCGAGGTGTTCTGAACCGTCACCGTCGCGCCCGGCAGGACGGCCTGCTGCGCGTCGACGACGACGCCTTCGAGGGCGAACGTGGGAGTCTGGGCCGACGCGTCGCGTTCCGCGCCGAGAGTGAATATCAGCAGCGCCGCGAGCCCGTACCGCCAGTTGCAAAGCCTGGACATAACGCGCCTCCGAATGGTCAATGGTGAGTCTCGAGTAGTGTCAGATGCTATCACTACAGAACCCGCGCGGCGCCCGGATTGGACCGCTTGTCGGTGGGACCGACGGTGGGACGTGAGGAGGGACTCGCTCGGCTCGCAGGACTCGCCGGCTTCGCCCTCTCGTGGGATTGGTCGGCTTTGCCGCCTCGTGGGACTCGCCGCTTCGCGGCTCAATGGGGGCGCGGCACGGCCGCGGCCCCACGAGGGGCGCCAGCCCCGAGTCTCACGAGCGTAGCGAGTCCTCGTTGAGAAGCCGCCGAGTCCTAGAACGTCAGCTTCGCGCCGAGCTGAATCTGCCGCGACGTCGTCACCGTCGACGTGATCCGTCCCCACGTTGGGGCGACGTTGGGTGAGCCATCGGCCGCCACACCGGTAAAGGCGATGCGTCCTGAGGGGATCGCGAAGTTCGCGCGGTTAGGCAGGTTGAACGCTTCGACGCGCACCTGCAGCGTGCGGCCGGCGCCGATGGCGAAGGACTTCACCAGTGACGCGTCGATCGACACCAGGCCTGGCCCGATCAGCGTGTTGCGACCGAGATTGCCGCGCGTGTTGACCGCAGGGAGCTGGAAGCAGTTCACGTCCCAGTACCGATCGGGGCCGCCGAGCACCGGGTTCGAGGAGCAACCCGGTTTCAGGTCGGGCCGCTCATGCCGGGAAAAGCCCGTCGTATTCAGGTTGCCGGATCGGTTGAAGCCGAGCTCCACGGTGAATGGATGACCAGAGCGGAGTGTCGCGATCCCGTTCAGTTGCCATCCGCGTAAGAGCGCGCCAGCAAGCCCTGTGCGGCCGGCAGCGAATGGCAGCTCCCAGCTTCCATTCGCCGTGAAGTTGTGCCGGGCGTGAAACGCCGACAGCCCACGGTCGTGCTCGGGGTCGTACCAATCCGCGCCGTACTGCACCACGTTGCTGAAGTCCTGCGAGTTGATGCCGCTCGAGTCGTCGGTAGAATCCGACAACGTGTATGACACCTGAGCGCGCCACCCCTGTCGAGTACTTCCGAGTCAGCGAGAACTGCGCCGAGTCGTAGAATGACTTCGCATCGGTCATGCGTTGCCAGATGCCGGCGAAATTGGGGTTGCGACGTCCAAGTTGTGGCTCGTAGGTTTTCACCCCATTCACGATTGTTTCCGGCGCGAGGTTCGCATCGCCCAGCCGGAGGAGGTTGCGGCCCGCGCGATCCCACGTACCCCGCCATCACATCCCAATTGTCGCTGAGCGCACGCTGCACGCTGGCGTTGAACTGCATGATGTAGCGGCGTTTGCAGGTCGTAGTTCACCGTCTGCAGCTGCGCCCGGATGTACGCGTCGGAATCGAAGTTCGCGACGACGTTCGGAAACGGCGGGTTGATGAGCGACGTGCGCGTGGTGAACGGCGGATTGAGGCTGCCGGAGAAAAAGTAGTACTTCGGGAGAATCTCATCGTGGAATATCCCGAGCCCGGTCGCGCACCGAGGTCTTGCCCGAGCCGAATGGATCCCAGACGATTCCAAGCCGCGGCGCGAAGTTTTTCAGCGAGGGATTGTCGTGCCACGGGTCGCCGACGGTCAGGGTCGCGTCGGCGACGTCGCGCAGATTCGAGATTTTGCCGTCGACCTCCGTCGGTACGCTCACCGCCTCGTAGCGCAACCCGAGGTTTGCCGACAACCGGTCGGTCAGCCGCATGTCGTCCTGCACGAAACCGGCGATCAGCCATTGGCGATACCGTCGATCCGGATCAGATCTTTCCGGGGACGGCAAAGTCCACATTCGAGGGCCGGCCCGTGAGGAACAGTTCAAGATTGTTGAACGTGACGATGCCACCTGCCTGACTGGTGGTGTTCTGATTGAACTGCAGGTACTGCGCCTCGGCGCCGATCCTGAGAAGGTGCTTTCCACCCGTCCAGATCAGCATGTCGCTGACCTGCCAGTTGTTGAGACGATCGTTGCGGGGAAGCCGGAAATCGCCGGCCATTTCCGTCACCAGCCCCTGAATCGTCAGATAGCCGAACTGCTCGCCCGGAAGCCACGCCATGTCCGACGGAATGTCGATCGTTCTGCTGGTTGTCGGCCAGCGACACGGAACGATTGAGTCCGACGCCGCAATTGATTGAGCATCGCTGACGAGAAGGTGTGCTGATATTCGCTGGTGACATACGTGTTGCGCGTCTGTTCGTCGATGTTCGAGATCGGCGGCTTGTTCGCGGGGATGCGCAAGACATCCGCCACGATCGTGCGTCACGCGCACGAAGATGTTGTTGGCCGCCGACGGCCGATGGTCCACGCGCAACTGATAGAAGTGCTCGTCGGTTGGCTGTGTGTCGGAAAAGAGGTATTCGGCGCCGCCGCCGCCGAGCGATCGGCCGTTGGCGCGGGGAAACAACGTTTCGAGGTAGCGCGGAACCGCAGGATGCAGCGTGATTTGGCGCCCCGCCAGAATCTCCACGTCGCGCATCATCGTCTGGCACGGCGGTGACGCCGGTGACGCCCAGCCGCTCGATCAGTCCTTCGTAGGCGGCAAAAAAGAAGGTCCGGTCGCGTCGAACCGGGCCGCCCACACGCCGCCGAACTGGTGACGCGTGAAGTCCGGCTTCGGCTGGGACGGTGGATCGAAGAAGTTCCGCGCGTCGAGCGCGGAATTGCGATGGAACTCGAAGACCGACCCGGTAAAGCGGTTCGCACCCGAGCGCGTCACCGCATTGAAAATGCCGCCAGCCGACCGGCCGAACTCTGCCGAGTAGGCATTGGTGAGCACCTGAAATTCCAGCACCGCTTCGACGCCGAGCAGCACGCCGGCGGCCGAGCCCGGCGTCTTGTTGTAGACGTTGTTGATGTCGGTGCCATCGAGCAGAAAGCTGTTCTGCTCGGGCCGCGCGCCGTTGATCGAAATCTTTGGCGTGCGCCCGCCCACGACGTCATTGCCGGCAGCCAGAGCGGCCTGCACGCCAGGCTGCAGCAGCGCCAGTTGCTGAAACGACCGTCCGTTGAGCGGGAGATCCCGAATCTCCCGTTCGCCGACGAGCCCGCTCACCGCCCCCGACGTCAGGTTGATGGCGACCGCTGCGGCGCGGACCTCGATCGCCTCGGCGATCTGTCCAAGCTCGAGCGCGGTCTCGACGATCGCCACCTGGCCGACGGTCAGGCGGATGCCGCGGTTGACGAGCGGGCGAAAGCCGGTGAGCGACACATGGACTTCGTACTCGCCGGGCGGGAGAGCTGGCACCTGAAAGTGTCCCTGAGGATCGGTCGTCTGCTCGTAGGACGCGCCGGTCGCGACATTCCGCACGACGACGCTTGCGCCAGGCAAGAGCGCGCCTTGCGCATCCCGGACGGTGCCTTGAATGCCTCCGCCGACGACTTGTGCGGCGGCGGGATGCCACGAGTGGAGTAACGAGCGCGACAACCAGAAGAGCGGGTGACACGAGGCGGGCGACGCGCGTCATGGTTGCCTCCGCAAATGAGAAAGGCCGGCGTTGAGGCCGGCCCGTCTTATCGCATTCGCGGGACTGAAGTCCCGTGCTACGGGCGCCGATCAGGGGCGCCCGACGGTGCCGTATTTGCGGAACGCGGCGACGCGTCTACCCGCGTGGCCGTCGTCGTCGGTGCGCTCATGATCTTCTTGAACGCGGCCATGAAGCGATCCATTTCCTCGGGCAGGCCGACCGACACGCGCAGATGCTGCGTCATCGGCGGGAACGGACGACCGACGAGCACGCCCTCTTCGCGGAACGCCTGGATGACCGGCTGCACTTCGCGGCGCAGGCCGACCATGAAGAAGTTCGCCTGCGAGGGGATGACCTCGTAGCCGAGCGCGGTCAGATCCTTGGCCGTCTTCTCGCGCAGTGCAATCGTCTTGCGCTTGGCTTCTTCCATCGCCGGCTTGTTCTTCAGCGCGGCGGTGGCGCCGTAGCGCGCCAGCACGTTGACGCTCCCGGTGGACCACGGCCGCATCTTCTGCAGAATCTCCGTCGGTCGCGACGGCGTAGCCGACGCGCATTGCCGCCATGGCTGCGATCTTCGAGAATGTGCGCGCGACGACGACGGGGCGCCCTTCGTTCACGTACGGCATCGCGGTCGCGTAGTTGGGATCGTCCACGTAGTGGTGATACGCCTCGTCGATCAGCACCGGCATCCCGGCCGGCAGGCCGTCGAGCAGCTGCTTGATCTCCTGCTTGGTCACGATCGCGC
>CAVTGC010000004.1:0-1113936 GCA_963734175.1 uncultured Candidatus Rokubacteria bacterium | reverse complement strand
CTTGAAATCCACCGGGCCGCGAGGCCCTTGGGGGTTCGAATCCCTCGCCCTCCGCCACTACATCAAGCCTGCTCTGCGTAACTTGCCCGCCGTTGTGCCCGGCCCGTGTGCCGCGATCGGGGCCAGCGTATCGGCGGCGGCCTGAGGTCGGCGTCACTCACGATCGCGTACCGCGGTAGACGACCTCTGTCGGATAGAGGTCGTAGCGATCGAGCACGACAGTCAGCGCGCAGGTTGACCGGCGTAACGGGCGCGGGCGTGCTCCACGATCTCGAGGATCGTCTGGGCGTAGGTCCGCCCGGAGGCGCGAGCGCCCTTGATGAACTCGGCCCCCGAGGCGAGGTAAGGGTTTGGATTTGCCTCGATGAGATAGACCTTGCCGTCGCGCGCGAGCCGGAAGTCGACCCGCGCGTAGTCGCGGAGTCCGAGCGCCTGGAAGGCGGTGACGGCGGCACGCTGCATCGTCTCGCGAATGTCCTCCGAGAGCTTCGGGATCCGGACCTCGGCTGCCGCGATAGGCGCGCGTGCCCTCTGCCCATTTCACCTCGGTGCCCGCGATGCGCGGCGTGCCCTTCGGAAGGTGCGAGAGGTCCAGCTCGACGGGCGGCAGGGCTTCGGGCTGCGGGTTACCGAGCACGCCCATGTAGATCTCACGGCCGTCGATGTACTGCTCGATGAGCACGGGATGGTCGAACTCGGCGTGGAGCTGATCGATGCGCTCCATGAGCTCCTTGATGTTTCCGGCGAGGGCATCGAAGCCGATGCCGATCGAGCCGTCCTCGCGGGCGGGCTTGACGATGACGGGAAAGTCGATGTCGTGGGCTGAGTCGAGCCTTCCCCGCCAGACCACCGCCCAGCGAGGGGTGGCCACGCCATGGAAGCTGAACACCTTCTTGGCCAATGCCTTGTCCATGGCGAGCGTGAGCCCGCGGGCGCCCGAGCCCGTGTAGCGGAGCCCGAGAAGGTCGTAGTACGCGGCCACGTGCGGCTCCTTGGTATCGTCGCCGCCGAACGACTCCACCAGGTTGAAGACGAGGTCGGCTTGCGCCTGGGCGAGCGCACGGAGGCACTCCGGCGTGCCATCCACCGCCAGCCCCAGCACCTCGTGCCCGGCCTTGCGCAGAACGGCGGCAACCTCCTGGACGTCGGTCTGGCGTCGGCCACGACCGCGGCTTCTCACCGGCTCGATGGACTCGTCAGCGCCGTGGGCGACGATGATTCGCATGTTCGGTGTCGACCTCCGCCCGGCGCCGGTGATCTGGCCGGGCGCGCCGGGCGTGCGGGATGAAGCGTCCATGGGTGAGATAGTTCATGACCAGGGTGGTCGCGTACGCCGTCACCTCCATCAGGGTGGCGGCTTCCTCCCCCGCCGGCATGGCGAGACCCAGGCGAGCGGTGGTTTCCTCGAGCTTCCCCACCAGCGCGCGGATGACGCTCCGGCGCACCCCCGTCCAGTATTCGATCTTGTTCACGAGGGTCGCGCGATGCTCCCGTAGGAATTCGGCGGCGGGGCGCGCGCCCCGGCGGCGGCGCGCGAAAAAGTCGAGGAGATCGTGCTCGAGAGCGACGTCCACAGGCTCCGGCGCCGGCTCCTGCGCGCGAAAGAACTCCTCGACCGTCATGTCCATCTCCTCCACCGTGATATCGGTGGAGGCAAGACGCACCAGAGGCTCGGTGGCGCCCAGCGCGCGCGCCGTCCGATCGACGTAGCGGAGCTTGCGCATGGCCGGCCAGCCCCGGTAGCGCTGGCGCCAGCGCGAGCGCGGGGTAAGCCAGACCGCGAAGGTTTCCGCGAAGTCCTCGTCGGGATGCTTCTGCGCGTACCAGCCCTCCATGTGCCGCACAAAGCTCCGATCGAAGGGCACCGGCTTGTACCGATCACGGTAGGGGCGGTTGAATGGCCCGAACCGCTCGCGCCATTCCGGGCTCTCGTACAGCTTGTAGGCGTAGTTGAAGGCATGCCCCGCCTCGTGGCGGAGGTACATGCCAATGGCGCGGGCATCCTCGACGTCGTCGATCTCCTTCTCCAGGCGCGCCAGCTTGGGGTCGGCGAGGTAGAAGGGAATACCGATGATCGGCTCCTTGTCGGGGCAGCCCCACTCGTCGGTGAGGTAGGTGGGAGGGCGGAACCGCTTGAGCCCCTTGGCCTCCAGCTCCCGGTAGAGATTCGCCACGAACCGCTCGATCGGCGATCCCTCGAGCTTGAGGCCGAGCTCGCTGACACGCTGCGAGAGCAACGGTTTGAGGTCGGATGGTGCGGTCTCGAACCCGGCCATTCGCGTCCATGCTAGCAGCTACCGCGGCGAAGTGGCGAACCTCGGTCAGCATCAGCTCGAACGCCCGCGTCATGAGCCGATGGACCTCCTCAGGATCGAGCTGGGCCGCGGCGCACGCGCCTCCGGCTATTGCCCCTCCTGGGCCGACCCTGCCCCCGCGCAGTGTGCACGGGCGCCGTCGCCCGGGGCGTCCATTTCCGCATCCGCTCCGGGGGCGCGGTCGACTATCGTAGGCGGGAGGCCGTGGGGAGGGCAGATGGACGAGTTCGTGATCGAGGGTGGGGCCACGCTGCGGGGAGAGGTGACGCCGAGCGGGAACAAGAACGCGGCGTTTCCGTTGATCGCGGCCGCGCTGCTCACGGACCAGCCGGTGCGCCTGCGGAATCTGCCCGACATCGACGACGTGCGCACGATGCTGCAGATCGTCGAGGGCCTGGGCGTCGGCGTCACCCGTCACGACGCGCACACCATCACCGTCCAGGCGCGCGAGGTCACGACCGACACGCCGGATCCACGCCTGCTGCGTCGCATCCGGGGCGCCCTGGTGCTCATCGGACCGCTGCTGGCGCGGCGAGGCAGCGTGCGGGTGGGGCGGTTCGGCGGCGATCAGATCGGCCGGCGGCGGATCGACACGCACGTGACCGGACTGCAGGAGCTCGGCGTGACGGCCGAGCACGGCGCCGACCTCGTGTTGCGGACGACCGGGCTGACGGGGGAGGACCTGCTGCTCGAGGAGGCCAGCGTCACCGCGACCGAGAACATCGTGCTGGCGGCGGTGCGGGCGCGTGGCACCACGATCGTTCGTAACGCGGCGAGCGAGCCGCACGTACAGCAGCTGTGCGAGCTGCTCTGCGCCATGGGAGCGCGCATCCAGGGCATCGGCTCCAACACGATCACGATCGAGGGCGTCCCGGTGCTGCGGGGGGCCGAGTTCACGCTGGGGCCGGACTTCATGGAGGTCGGCAGCCTCGTCGCGCTCGGCGCCATCGCGGGCGACCACGTGACCATCAGGAACGCGGCGCCCGAGCACATGCGGATGACGCTCAAGGTCTTCGGCCGGCTGGGCGTGCGGGTGAAGGTCGTCGGCGACGATCTCGTGGTGCCGGGCGGCGAGGAGCTGCGGATCTCCCAGGACATCGGCGGCGCCATCCCCAGCATCGACGACGGCCCGTGGCCGGCGTTCCCCGCCGACCTCATGAGTGCGGCGCTGGTCGCGGCCACCCAGGCGAACGGCACCGTGCTCTTCCACGAGAAGATGTACGAGAGCCGTCTGTTCTTCGTCGACCGGTTGATCGGCATGGGCGCCCGCATCGTGCTCTGCGATCCGCACCGGGCGCTGGTGAGCGGACCCAGCCGGCTGCGCGGCGAGGTCGACGGGATCTCGAGTCCGGACATCCGGGCCGGGGTGGCGCTGCTCATGGCCGCGCTGTGCGCCGAGGGCCAGACCGTCATCCGCAGCGTGCATCAGATCGATCGTGGCTACGAGCGGTTCGAGGAGAAGCTGGCGGCGCTGGGCGCGCGCATCCGGCGCGTGCCGGCGGCTTAGCGGGGTCGCAAGGTCCGGAAGGTGACCGAGTAGCGCAGCGCCTTCATCGGCGGGATGCTGTGCTGCCACTGCCAGCGCGCCTCCCCCGTGAAGACGTAGCCCGAGCGCGGCTCGAGTGACACGACGCCCGTCCGGCGCGCCGCGCCGGTGCCGCGCTGAAACCGCATGCGGCAGCCGCTCAGCAGCGAGACGCCGACGACCTCGCCGAACTGCGGCGCATCGCGATGCCACCCGATGCCGGCGCCGGCGGGGTACTCGTTGATCAGCACCTCCACGAGCGACGCGGGGGCAATGGTCGCCAGCGCGGCGGCACGAGCGCGGAGCGGTAGCAGGAAGTCGGGGATCGGCGGCCCGGGCTCGATGCGCCACGACTCGTAGCCGTACACCCACCCGAAGTGCGCCGAGCGTCGCCGGGCGACCTGGCCGCGCATCTCAACTTTCGTGAAGTCGATCGCGCGCACGCGCTCGACCAGGTCCTGCTCCTCGGCGGTGGTCACGAGCTCCGGCGCGTAGAGAAACCCGGCCGGCGGCGGGGCGTCGCTCATGCGGTCAGCATAGACAGCCCGGCGCGCTCGCGCCCGAACTTCGAGCGGCCGGCGTTGCGGTCGGCGGCCCTATACTGGCTCGGTGGGCAGCCGCTGCTGGCCGCTGAGCCCCGCCGACCTCGCGCTCCTCTGGGACGAGTGCCCGCGCTGCTTCTATCTCGAGGTCGTTCGCGGATTCCCCCGCCCGCGGCGCCGCCTGACACCCACCCTCGCGCACATCGCCGCTCAGATGCGGGCGGGCTGCCAGGGACGCCGCACGGAGGCGCTCGCGCCCGAGATGCCGGCGGGCGTCTTCGAGATCCACGAGCGGCGGGTGGAATCGGCACCCGTCGACGTGCACCTTCCCGACGCCGTGCACCGCTGCCTCATCCGCGGCGAGATCGACGCCCTCGTGCGCCTCGACGCTGGCGGCTACGCGCTCATCGACCTGGCAGCGACGGGCCGGCGCCCCGATGAGGTGCCGCTCTACGCGCGTCAGCTCCACGCCGCCGCGTATGCGCTCGAGCACCCCGCCGCCGGCGCGCTGGCCCTGGGGCCGGTCACTCGCCTCGGCCTGCTGGTGTTCGAGCCCGAGAAGTTCGTGCGGGACGCCGGCGGGCTCGGTGCCCTCACGGGTGGGCTCAGCTGGATCGATGTGCCCCGCGACGACCGCGTGTTGTTCGGCTTCCTGGCCGAGGTCCTGGCCGTCCTGGAGCGCCCGGAGCCGCCCGGAGGGGCGCCGCTGTGCGACTGGTGCGTCTATC
Source organism: uncultured Candidatus Rokubacteria bacterium (assembly GCA_963734175.1). GTDB lineage: Bacteria > Methylomirabilota > Methylomirabilia > Rokubacteriales > CSP1-6 > AR5. The sequence goes on along the minus strand of CAVTGC010000004.1, from coordinate 1,108,826 downwards.
GCGACGCCAGTCGCCGGACCGGCCTCTGACGAAGACGCCGGCACCCGCATTGCACATACCGCAGAGAGGCATGGTGGCCATGATCAAGCAAGCGTGGTTGATGGTCGTCGCGGGTGCGCTCAGCGTCGGCGGTTGCACTCAGGCCGAACGCGCGACTCCAGCGGCCAGCCTGGCAACCGCGGTTGTCGCGCCGGGGCCGACCGAGTACGTCGTCTCGTACCCGGAAGGCCGATACGAGCTGCGCGGCGACGGTGTTGCCATGCCTTTCTACTGGCTCTGGATCCCCGCCGGCAAGGCCTCGCCGCCTCTGAAGAGTCAGTAGGCAACGCGTCCGGACCCACCGGGCGACGCGGTGTATACTACGGGGGCTTTGCCGTTGGAGAGGTGGCCGAGTCGGCCGAAGGCAGCCGCCTGCTAAGCGGTTACAGGGCCAAAAGCTCTGTCCAGGGTTCGAATCCCTGCCTCTCCGCCAGCGGGCCCTTAGCTCAGGTGGACAGAGCGTCGGGCTACGAACCCGAAGGCCAGAGGTTCGAATCCTCTAGGGCCCACCACCTCTCGCGGCCACCGTTTCAAGTCTGACGCACCCGTCCCGAAAGGGACGGGTGTCAGCTCTCAACCCCGCCCTTTCCAGAGCACGCACGGCCTGGCGCTGTCGCACGTTCGCCTCGAACCAGAAGCATGGCCGGACCCGCACGCCCGCATAGCGCTCGCGCAGTGCCTGCCGTAGCGGCAACGCCAGCGCCTCCGGCGCCGAGGCCTGTGCCTCGACGAGCGCGGGCAGGGCGTCGGGCGAGAGGCCCCGCACGAGATAGGTCGCGTCGAGCGTTCCGGTGCCAAGCGCGCGCGCGACGTTGACCCGCACGATCCAGGCCTCGTGGTTCCAGTAGATGAGGCTCGCGAAGGTCAGGCCGGCGAGAGCGGCGGCGCGCCGGGCCAATCGCTTCGGATCGAGGCCTCGCTCGATCTCCCACGCCAGCAGCACGAGCGTCGACGCCATCAGGATCATGTAGGCCTGGGCGTACAGCCGTGTGGTGGTGAAGCCGTACGCCGTCTCGTAGAGCCAGACTCGACGGAAGGCCGAGACCAGCAGCAGCAGCGTCTCCGCCACGAGCACGATGGCGACGACACGCACGGCCCGGTCGCCGTCGCCACCGCGGGTCCGGCCATCGAGGGCGATGACCAGCAGCGCGCAGAGGGTGGCGACGATCGTCAGCTCGTTGAACCCACGGCGCGCGTACTCCGCGAACGTCACGCCGCTGCCGCTGACGGCCGGCGCGTTGCCGAACAGATAGGACAGCTGCAGCAGCAGGAAGACCGCGAAGAGCAGCGTCACCGCGACCAGCACGATCAGCCGCTCGGTGAGCCCGAGCCGTGGCGCGACCCGACCCAGCGGGTAGGCGGCCGGGGCGGTGCTGCCGCGAAGGGCCAGGCCGCCGGCGCCGAGCGCGGCCGTGAGGAGCGTCGCGAAGAAGACGACCCGAGGCAGGAAGTTCCAGTCGGCCAGCGTCTCGTGCAGAGTGTGACGGATCGCGGCGAATAGTGGATCGGCGTCGGCCAGCAGTAGCGCGAAGAGCACGACGACGGGCAGCGCGATCACCGCGCCTCGCACCCACGGTCGCGATCGGTCGGCGGACAGGGAGGCGATGCTCTCGGTCACGCGACGCTCGACCTCGACCAGGCCGCGCCCGACCACCACCACCGGCGCCGAAGCCATGAACGCCACGCCCATGCCGTCGGCGCGTCCGTCTGCTGCTAGCCGGGTGCTGACGGTGAAGAGCACGAGGACGGCCAGGACGATCCACCCGTGGAACACGTCGTCCGTCGTGACGGCCGTCCCCGCGGCGAGCAGCACCGCCAGCCCGAGGGCGACACCAAGCGGCGTGGGGATCGAACCGCCGGAGCGCCGGACGCAGAGCAGGAGCCCGACGGCTGCGGTGACGGTCCACACCGCCGCATTGATGCCCCAGGCGCCGTCGAAGAGCACCCAGGTTCCGACGGCGGCCACCAAGACCGCCATGGTCCACACCATGAGCAGCGGGGTCATCGCGCCACCTCCTGAGCCGACTCCGCGATCCGCGCACTCAGGGCCCCGAAGCGGCGCTCCCGGCTCCGAAAGTCGGTGATGGCCGCCGCGAGATCGGCAGCGCGGAAGTCGGGCCAGAGTCGCGCGGTGAAGCGCAGCTCGGCGTAGGCGCTCTCCCAGAGCAGGAAGTCGCTCAACCGCTGCTCACCGCCGGTGCGGATGAGCAGATCGACGGCGGTCGCCTCGGCGTCCACGCCATAGGCCGCGCCGAGCCTGCGCTCGAAGGCGGCGCGGGAGGGCGTGCCGCTGCCCGGCCGCCCAGCGGCGTTGGCGATGGCATCGCGCGCGGAATAGTCGATCGCCAGCCGCACGTGCATTCCGGTGCGGTGCGCCAGCGCCGCCTCCGTGGCCTCCACGGCCTCGCGCACCGTCGCCGGCAGCCGATCGCGGCGGCCGATGATGGAGAGCCGGACGTCGGCGGCCCCCAGACGCTCACGCTCGGCGGACAGGAAGATGGCGAAGAGATCCATCAGCGATTCGACTTCAGGGCGGGGCCGCGCCCAGTTGTCGGCCGAGAAGGCGAAGAGCGTGAGGACGCGGATACCAAAGCGAGGCGCGGCCTTCACCACCCGGCGCACCGCGTCGACGCCCCGCCGATGGCCGGCGGCGCGGGGCAGACCGCGTGTCGTCGCCCAGCGTCCGTTGCCGTCCATGATGATCGCCACGTGCGGCGGGCCATTCCGATCGGAAGTACTTTGCATGACAAAGTCTCCAGGCAAAAAAAGAGACGGAGCCTCAGCGCTCCAGGGTGGTGCGGGTGGCGTGAATGAGCGCTTCCATGTGATCGAGATATCGTTGCAGCTCGCGGCGACCCTGGGGCGTGATCCGGTACTCGGTGCGCGGCCGCCGGTCCTCGAACGTCTTCGTGCAGGTCACGTACTCCGCTTCCTCGAGCTTGCGGGCGTGCACGCTGAGGTTGCCGTCGGTGATCTCCAGCAGGGCCTTGAGCTCGTTGAACGTGAGCACGTCCGCCGCCGCCAGCGCGCTCACGATGCCCAGCCGGAGGCGGTGGTGGATGAGGCCGTCGAGTGCGGGCGCACGGCGGGCAGCGGCGCCACGGACCCCGGCCACGGGGCGCTCCGGGTCGGCGGGAGCCTCCGGGCGCTTGCGACGGGCCGGCTCAGCCACCGTGGCGCCTCGCGATCACGAATCCGAAGACCACGTGCAGGCCGCCGAAGCCCACTACCAGCAGCGCGTTGGCCCAGCTCGCCGGCGCCAGCGCGGCCGTCGCGCCCAGCGCCACGAACCCCGTTCCCATCGCCGGCACGACGCCCACGGAAAAGGCGCCGCCGGCGATCATCGCCGCACCGTACAGCGAGAGCCACAACCCGGGCAGGACGCTCTGGGCCCCGGCCTGGACGAGGGCGACCGTGAGCACCGCTCCGGTCAGGACGCTCGGCGCGAAGGCGAGCGCGAACTTCCGTCCCGGTCCCGACAGAAGCGGCCGGCCGGCGCTGCGAGTCTTGATGGCGGTGCAGGCACCTCCCACCGCAACCGATGCCACCGCCGCGGTAAGCCAGGCGGCGAGCCAGCGGGAACTGCCCACGGCGGGCCCCCCGACCACGCCGGCCACGAGCGCCGCGAGGCCGATGGCGACGAGCCCCCAGCCCGAGAGCGTCGTGAATGCCGAGGCCGATTCCATGGTCGCGCGGATGAAGCGAAGATCGGCCATGGCGCGCGCGTGGAGGGCTGGGGCTGGCCGCTGCTCGGTGCTCACGATCCACGAATAGCCGGCTCCGGCCCCCTACGTCAAGTACTTTGCATGGCAAAGCTTGGCTCTGGCTCGGCCAAACCAAGCGTTTGGCAGGGGGGGTTGCCCGGCAACAGCTTGTTTTTCCGTGCTCTGGCAGGTACCGTTAGGCTTCGCCAACACGGGTGCCCCAACCGGGAGTGACTACGTCTTCCAGGCTCGACGAGGCGTTCATGCGGGCCGCGCTCGACGAGGCCCGGCGGGCCGAGGTGGCCCAGGAAGTCCCCGTGGGCGCGGTGGTGGTGGTGGCCGACGAGATTGTCGGGCGCGCGCACAACGCCCCGATCTCGCTCGTCGATCCGACCGCGCACGCCGAGATCCTGGCCCTGCGCGAGGCCGCGATCAAGACCGGCAATTACCGGTTGACCGGGGCGACGCTCTACGCCACCGTGGAGCCGTGCGCGATGTGCTGCGGCGCGCTGGTGAACGCGCGGATCGCTCGGCTGGTGTATGGCGCGCGCGAGCCCAGGGCGGGCGCAGTCGAGTCGCTGCACCGCCTGCTGGACGATCGGCGGCTCAACCACCACGTCGTGGCAGTGGGTGGTGTACTGGCCGACGAGAGCGCGGCGCTGCTGCGCGAGTTCTTTGACAGGCGACGACGGAACGATCGCGGAGGGGTGGCCGAGCCCGGTTGAAGGCGTCCGACTCGAAATCGGATAGGGGCCCAGAAGGTCCCTCGGGGGTTCAAATCCTCTCCCCTCCGCCAACTTCTCTACCGCGTGCGGAGGGGTGACCGAGCGGCCGAAGGTGCGGCACTGGAAATGCCGTGCGCGGGTAACCCCTGTGCCGTGGGTTCAAATCCCACCCCCTCCGCCATCTTTCGTAGTCGAATCGACGTTGTATGACAGGCTTCGGCGTGGCCGTGCTAGACGGGGAGTTAGCGGTGCCCTGTAGCCCGCAATCCGCTTCAGCGGGGTCGAATCCCCTCTCGAGGGCGGCCCGTGTTGAATGAGCCTCGCAGGACGGTGTTGAAGGTTGGGCCCCACGCAACGAGAATCGTCGAACCCCGCCAGGCCCGGAAGGGAGCAACGGTAAGGCGACCCTTTCGTGTGCCGTGGGAGTACCTGACTGGAGCCGGCTCGGTGGGGAGATCGCAGTACGGGTCGATCGACGGAGGGTGCACGGTCACTGTATATGAGCGTTTGCCCGGCTTGAGACGTGGGTGGCCTGAGATAGAAGGTGGTGGCTCCGACCTCTGGGGTCGACCCGATCGGCTAGGTCGAACCGATCGGCCAGGTGGTCGCGCGTCCTGCCGGATCCATGAGGTTCACCGGTGAGCTATCAGGTTCTCGCGCGGAAGTATCGGCCGGCGACGTTCGATGCGGTCGTCGGTCAGGATCCGATCGTGCGCACGCTCGGCAATGCGCTGGCCTCGGGGCGCATCGCGCATGCGTACCTGTTCGCCGGTCCCCGCGGCATCGGCAAGACCACCACCGCCCGCCTCGTCGCCCGGGCGCTCCTGTGTCCGCAGCGTAAGGGGGCCGAGCCCTGCGGCACGTGCGAGGTGTGCGCCGACGCGGCGGCCAGCGTGGACATCGTCGAGATCGACGGCGCGTCCAACCGTGGCATCGAGGAGATCCGCACGCTGCGCGAGAACGTCAAGTACTCGCCGTCGCGCGGGCGCTTCAAGGTCTACATCATCGACGAGGTCCACCAGCTCACCGAGGCCGCCTTCAACGCGCTCCTCAAGACGCTGGAAGAGCCGCCCGCCCACGTGGTCTTCGTGCTGGCCACCACCGACCCCCGGGACATCCCGGCCACCGTGCTCTCGCGCGTGCAGCGTTTCGACTTCCGGCCGATCGCTCCCGACCTGCTGACGACGACGCTGGAGGACATCCTCCGCAAGGAGAAGATCGAGTTCGAGCCGGCCGCGCTCCCGGCGGTTGTGCGGGCGGCCGAGGGCTCGCTGCGGGACGCGCTCTCGCTGCTCGACACCGCCATCGCCTACGGCAACGGGCGGCTCGAGGCCCAGACCACGGCGGCGCTGCTCGGCACCACCACGCCGGCCGAGGTGCGGGCCTTCGCGCAGGCGCTGCTGGCCCACGATCCGACGCCGGCCCTGGAGGCGATCGACCGGGCCGCCCGCGAGGGCGAGGACCTCGGGGCCTTCACGCGCGATGTGATCGAGTTGCTCCGCCGGGCGCTCGTGCTCAAGGCGGCGCCGGCCACGAAGCTGGTCGACGTGCCCCATCCCGAGGCCAACGAGCTGCGCGCGCTCGGTGACGGGGTCTCGCTCGACGATCTCCTGTACGTGCTTCGCGCTTTCCTCGACGCCGACGAGGTGATGCGCGAGTCGCCCCACCCGCGGGTCGAGCTGGAGATCGCCACCGTGCGCGCCACCCGCCGCCCCCAGCCGCGCGCTCTCGAGGAGGTGCTCAAGCGCGTGGAGGAAGCGGAGGCGCGGCTGCGCCAGCAGGGCGTCGCGGGGCCGGCGCCTGCCCGCGCCCAGGAGAGCCTGCTGACCGGCCTCGACGCGCCGAGCCGCGCACCTGAGCCGCGCCGCGTGCCGCCCCCGGAGCGCCCGGCGGGCGGCGCCCCGCTCGCGGCTGCTCCACCGCCGGCCGCCCGGGCGGAGTCCCCGCCGCCGCCCGCGAGTGCCGACATGACGACCGGCTGGCAGCGGGTCATCGAGGACGTCATGCGACGCAAGCCGATGCTTGGCGCGGTGCTCGCCCAGGCGCGGCCAGCGGGGCTGCGGGAGCGCGAGCTGAGCGTCGTCTTGACCGGAAACCACTTTCATCGTGAGATGCTGGCGGACGGTGTCAACCGCGACCTCATCGCCCAGGCGGTGCGGCGGCACGTCGCCGGCGCCGAGCGGTTCGGCGTCGTGAGCGAGGACGAGGGCGGGGGAGGCGTCAGCGCCACCGAGCACCCGGCGGTGCAGGCGGCGGTGGCGGAGTTCCAGGGCGAGGTGGTGGCGGTGCGACCGCGCCTGCCGGAAGGAGAAGGCCAGTGAAGGGCTTCGGCAACATGATGAAGGAAGCGCAGAAGCTGCAGCAGCAGATGGCCGCGCTGCAGGAAGAGGTCGGCAAGCGCAAGGTCGAGGCGACGGCCGGCGGCGGCATGGTGACCGTGGAGGCCAACGGCAAGCAGGAGATCGTCGCCATCAAGATCGACCCCGAGGTCGTGAGCAAGGACGACGTGCAGATGCTCGAGGACCTCGTCCTCGCCGCCTGCAACGAGGCGCTCCGCAAGTCGCGCGAGCTGGTCCAGCAGGAGCTTGGCAAGCTCACCGGCGGCCTGAAGATCCCCGGGCTCGGGATGTAGGAGGGCCGTGGCCTACTACCCCGAGCCGGTCGCGCGACTCATCGAGGCCCTGCAGCGGCTGCCCGGCATCGGGCCCAAGACGGCCCAGCGGCTCACGTTCTTCCTCCTCAAGCGCCCGGCCGACGAGGTCCGCGAGCTGTCCGACTCGCTGGTGGCCCTGAAGGAGCGCATCGTCTCCTGCTCCACCTGCTTCAACATCACCGACCAGGATCCTTGCCGCATCTGCTCCGACCCCGCCCGCGATCCCCAGCTGCTGTGCGTCGTCGAGGAGCCCAACGACCTGCTGGCGATGGAGCGCACCGGCGAGTTCAAGGGGCTCTACCACGTGCTGCTCGGCGCGCTCTCGCCGCTGGAGGGGATCGGCCCCGATGACATCAAGGTGCGCGAGCTGCTGGCGCGGCTGGAGGCCGGCGGCGGCGGCGAGGTGATCCTCGCCACCAACCCCAACGTCGAGGGCGAGGCGACTGCCCTCTACCTGGCCAAGCTGCTGCGCCCGCTCGGCGTGCGCATCACCCGCATCGCGCGCGGCCTGCCGGTGGGCGGCGACCTGGAGTACGCCGACCAGGTGACCCTCACCAAGGCGCTCGAGGGGCGGCGGGAGGTCTCCTAGCCGCTCGGTGGTGCGTGACGATGGGGCTGAGCAAGGCCGCTGGGGTGGCAGATCGCCACGTTGGCGCCCCGGCCAGGCCTCGCTAGGGTGCCGGCCCAGGGGTAGGCGCGCACCGGCCGGCGGATTATAATGACGTGTCGTCAGCGCTGGTGCTGGTCACTCCCCGGTAGCTCAGTTGGTAGAGCGCCTGACTGTTAATCAGGAAGTCGCTGGTTCGAGACCAGCCCGGGGAGCCATTAATTGTGCGGACTTGGCGCGAAGCGGGCGCCCCTCAGGATCTTACCGCCGTAGGCTGGGGCACGCCGATATCCAGTCGCCACGCTCCGTCGACCCCGGCACCCTCAGGCCGGACCTGAGCGTGTCGTAGGCGCAACATCGCGGCCTACCTGTACAGCGTCGGCCCCTATCCATCGGTGACTCCGCCCCAGCGTGAGCTCGCTAACGGGCTGCTGCCATCGATCCAGCGCTCCGATCAACTCTCCGGAAATGTCACCTGAGCCCAGCCCTGCGCGAGCAGCACACGTTCAATGTCGTGACGGCGCCGTTCACCTCGTCGGCGATCGGGAACGTGTGCTTCAATCCCATGCCGACGGTCGGCCCTTCGACGGTCCGTGATAACGCTGACGGTCTGGTTTCCGGAGTGACGTCTGCGGATGTAGTCGTAGAGACTTGCTTGATCACGAGCAACGATGATAAGCCGTCCCGCGTCGAGCGGGTCGCGGGCCGGTACGGCGCCCGTCTCCGCCGGCTCGGCGTTCTTCACGTCGCGGAGCTGAAGCCCCACCCTAGAAAGTCCCCGCTCTGCGTCGAGCGGGTCGCGAGTTTGTGCGGCGCCCGTCTCCGCCGGCTCGGTGTTCTTCACGTCAGGAAGCGGACGCCGCAGCCTAGTAAGGCTCCGCTCCGCCTTCTGATCTTCTCGCGCCATGCGACGGATGACAGCGACCGACACCAGCACCCAGCACATCAGGAGGGCGCCATAGTAAGGCACCCACCAACGGGGCTGAACGTTAACCATGGGCGCAAAGGAGGCGATGCCGAGGAACAAGAAGACCAGCCAGGTCGGGATCGTCACTTCATACCTCATCCAGCAGCGCTCTCACCACTGCCGAGGGCGTCCGTCAGCTTGAGCGTAGCGACGACATTTTCAATTCCCCTCGATTGGCCCCCTGCGCCGACTTCACGCTCTCTTGCTTCATTCAATCACCTGATCGGCCCGCGCCAGCAGCGAGGGCGGGATCGTGAGGCCTAGGGCCTTCGCGGTCTTCAGATTGATGACGAGCTCGAACTTCGTGGGCTGCTCGACGGGGAGATCGCCTGCCTCCGCACCCTTGAGGATCTTGTCCACGTAGGCAGCAGCTTGGCGGAAATTATCGGCGATGTCCACCCCTCTCAGGTTGAGCTCCCACCATTTCGGAGGTCGTCTGAATGCCGAGCATCCCGATCCGGAAGACCTTCCCTGCCTGCTGAGCTACGCCGACGAGGGGCGCGGTGAAGGCACTCGCCAGCGAGGTCAGTAGGAAGCAGCGGCGCTTCATGGCGGAACGGTAAGGCAGCGGCTCCCCAAGCCGGTACCTTGCACGATCATCCCAACTCCCGCATCTCCGCCTCCGCCTTCTCCAGCCAGTACGTCATGCCCATGTCGCGGTACATCGTTATGGCGATGGTGAGGCGCTCACGGGCCTGTTCGCGCTTGTTCGTGCGGTGGTAGAGTTTGCCGAGGCCGAGGTGGCAGTGAGCAACGAGGGGGCGCATGCCGAGCTCCTCAGCGAGCGCGAGGCCCTGGCGATAGTACTCTTCCGAGGCCGCTAATCGAGCTAGGCTCTTCGCCGGCTTTGACTTCCCCGAGGAGATAGAGGGCCCACGCCTCTTCGCCCCTGACCGTTTCCTTTCGTGTAAATGCCAGTGCGACTTCGGCATGCCGGCGAGCATCTGGAAGCGCTCCGACTGATAGCGCCCCTTCCGCCATCCGTGCCTGGTTGTGGAAGGCCGAGCCAAGGCTCTGAGACCCCCGGCCTCCACACTCTCCCTGACGCCGTATGCGGCCGGCAGGCGGCTCCTGGCTGCAAGGTCTGCGAGCCGTGTTCGGTGGGAGCTGAAAATCGCATCTGACAGTACGAGGAGGGCTCCCACGCGCTCTTTTGGCCATCGCCGCGAATGCGCCGTCGAACTCGTCCGGACCTCGAGCCTCCAGGAGTTGAAGCTGCACTCCCAACGATCGGGCCGCGAGGTTCACTTCTCTTATCGCGAGCTGGTGGTACGCATTGGTCGGGTTCGAGAGGATGGCCACACGGCGGATCTTGGGGACGGTCTCCTTGAGCAGCTCCAGTTGTTTGGCGACGTTTTCCAGGCCGGCGTAGCCGGACACCCCGGTGACGTTCCCGCCCGGGCGCGCGAGGCTCGCGATGAGTCCGGTGCTAACAGGATCGCGAACGGCAATCATGACGATGGGGATCGTCTCGGTGGCGTTCTTGGCTGCCGTCACTCCTTGCGTCCCCCACGATACGATGAGGTCCACCTTGAGCCGGACCAGCTCGGCCGCGAGGTCAGGCAGCCGGTCGATCCTACCCTCCGCATATCGATAGTCGATGACAATATTCTGGCCCTCAACCCACCCGAGCTCGCGCAGCCCTTGCCGGAACGCGTCGAGCAGGGGCGGCCTATCGGAAGGGGACGTCACGCTAAGAAAACCTATTCGAGCGACCTTCCCCGCCTGCTGCCCCACAGCGGCGAGCGGGCCAGCAAGCGCACCGGCCAAGGAGGTCAGCAGGAAACGGCGGCGGTCCACTACTCGATCACCTGATGCGCCCGCGCCAGCAGCGACGGCGGGATCGTGAGGCCGAGCGCCTTGGCGGTCTTGAGGTTGATGACCAACTCGACCTTCGTGGGTTGCTCAACCGGCAGATCGGCAGGATTGGCGCCCTTGAGGATCCGATCCACGAAGCTGGCGGCTCGATCGTGCTGTTCCGCGATGCTGAAGCTGTAGTACAGCAGGACGCCGGCCGCCCTATACGGAGTGTGGACCAAGCCCAGCGTGGGGAGCCGGTTCTTGACCGTGAACTCCACTATCCGATCTGCCTCGGGCCGGCCAAACCCTTTCCGATCTGATTGATGCTGTCCGCGCGCTTGCGGCACACGTGATGACGCTTCATCTCCAACTTGGAGCGGTGCGCACGCTTCTGGCTCGGAAGGGCATCATTAGCGACGCAGAGGTGCAAGCGGCGTTCGCTGAATTGAACGTCCTCGCATCTGCCGAAGAGGTTGTAACCCTCACCAGTGCCGACGCCGTTTTCGACGAGCTGGTTGAACGGCTCAACCGGGCCGCTTAGCCCCACATCTGTGCTGGGCCGCGACCTATTCAGCCGCGACGCAGTGCGCTGCCGCCGCTCGACCGCTGCCATGGCACCCAACTCACAGAGCGCCACTTCTCGGGCGGTCCACGCTGAACGCGCTGGCAGCCGGGCTGGGTCCACGGTGTGATGCCCCTCACTTGGCCAAGCGCCCGCGCTTCCAGCGATCCTCGGGGTCAGTCCATCCCGGCACCTTCACCTTGAGCCATGACGTCGTCTTGCCGCCGAGGTACTGGCTCGCCCTCCTTCCCGACGTACCCCTCGTAGCCCCGCTCCAATACCTGCGCTCACGCTTCTAAGCCGTTCGCCGACGGCCACGTCACGGAACTTGCGCGCGTGGTCGATCCCGTTGCGGCTTAGGAAGGCGAACGTGTGCGGCATCTTTGAAGGCTAGGATGCCCAGCCGTCGACCTTCTCCTCGTACACCCAGCCTGGCCGGTGGAACGGCTCCCGGACGTGAGTAGGATGCATCGGGGTGTATCTCGGGAGCGCGGCCCTCACGGTCAGAGAAATCTCTCGGCATGCTTCACGGCGTCCGACCCGGCGCGCTGAACCGCCCGCCAGGGCGTCGCCGCCACGCCGTATCCCGCTGATGCCCACATGGGATGTGCTGAGAACTGCGCCCGCCACTCCCCTTCCGCAATGTGGCTCAGACTCAGCCTGTAGCCGAGGCGCTCAACGCCAACCGTGACCAGCCCCAGGCCCTCCCACGTGCTGAGCCTTCTGTGGAGCAGCTGCAGCTCGGGCTCGGTCGGCTTGAGCCGAGGGCGGCCCGGAGGTTGGCGAGGCGGCGGTCGCTCACGGTAGCAGGAGCCACAACGCGGCGAGGGCGCTGATGAGCGCCCCCACGGCAACGGCGAGCCACTCTAGCAGGCGATCCATGGCCTGATCGTCAGCCCCTCCATGCGGTCGCAGCGCACGGCAGTTGGCTGAAGGGGCGCTCGCTCACTCGATCACCTGATCCGCCCGCGCCAACAGCGACGGCGGGATCGTGAGGCCGAGGGCTTTCGCAGTCTTGAGGTTGATGACCATCTCGAACCGGGCGGGCCGCTGCACTGGCAGATCCGCAGGCTTGGCCCCCTTGAGGATCCGGTCCACGTAAGTGGCGGCCTGCGAGAAGAGACCATAGAGGTTCGGGCCGTAGCTCATTAGGAGTCCAGACTCGGCATAGTGCGGGAAGATGGTCGTCGATGGCAGTCGGTGTTTCGTTGCCAGCCCGCCGAGCAGCTTCCGGTCGAACCGTGGTGACGGGATGACCATGAGGGCGCGGTTGTGTCCCCGGACGGCCGCTCGGAACGCGCTTTCGAACTGGCTCGATCCCGAAGCCTCCACGATCTGGAGCTGAAGACGCAGCGGCCGAGCAGCGGCCTCGGCGGCGCCGATCAGCGCCGGGTTCAAGGCCGGATCCCGGAGAACAGCGACGCGCTCGAGTCCGGGGATCACTTCCTTGAGCAGCTCCAGCCCTTTGCCAGTCAACTCTGGGAGATCGACGAAGATCCCCGTGAGGTTGCCGCCTGGTCGGGCAAGGCTGACGATGAAGCCGCTGGCCACGGGATCCGACTCGAGATCGAGTCCAACGATCGGGATCGCCTTCGCCGCATTCGTGGCCGCCCGGATCGCCGACGAACTGATCGCGACGATCACGTCGACCTTGAGACGGACCGCCTCGGCCGCATACTCGTGGAGCCGATCCTCGTTACCGCCGGTGAATCGGTCCTCGATGAGTATGTTTTGGCCCGGAATGTAGCCGAGCTCCCGGAGGGCCTGCCGGAACACCCGTTGTTGCTCCTGGGGAGCCCCGGGGTTCAGCTCGACAATGCGAAAGAGTTTCGTCGGCTGCGCCTGGGCGACAGGCGGCGCGGCGAGGGCCCCTGCCAGCGAGGCCAGCAGGAAGTGGCGGCGGTCAATCATTCGATCACCTGATCGGCCCGCGCCAGCAGTGACGGTGGGATCGTCAGCCTGAGGGCTTTGGCGGTCTTGAGGTTGATGATCAGCTCGAACTTGGTCGGCTGCTCGACGGGCAGATCGGCAGCCTTGGCGCCCTTCAGGATCCTGTCGACGTAGGAGGCGCCCCGGCGGTACATCTCGGAGACGTTCGGTCCATATGACATCAGTCCGCCGGACTCCGCGTGGCTCGCGGCCCAATACATAGTGGGCAGCCGGTGCTTCAGGGCCAGGTCCGCGACTCGCTTACGCTCAGTATTGAACATCTGATCCGGTAGGCCCATGACGGCGTCCGCCCGGCCGCGAACGGCGGCGGCGAATGCGCCCTCGAAGTCCTGGGGGTTCTTCACTCCGAGCAGCTGGAGCTGCACTCCCAGGGTGCGGGTGGCCGCCTGCATGCTCGGGACTTGGCGGGCGGAGATGGGGTTGGTCGGATTGTAGAGCACCGCGACCCGAGAAAGCGTCGTGGACAATTCCTTCAACAGCTCAAGCCGCTTCCCGCTCAGCTCCGTGTTAGTGGTCGACACCCCGGTAATGTTGCCTCCGGGACGGGCGAGACTGGCAATTGTGCCGTCCGCGGGCTCCCCTACGACCATGACGATGGGGATCGTCTGCGTGGCCTGCTGTGCGGCACGGATTGCCGGAGTCGTCGCGACCACGACGACGGCCACCTTCATTCGCACCAGCTCGCCCGCCAGCGAGGGCAGTTGCTCGTACTTCCCGTCGGCGAAACGGTACTCGATGGTCACGTTCTGCCTATCGAGGTAGCCGAGTTCGCGCATACCCTGACGGAACGCATCGTCATTGCGCGTCTGAGAGCTTCCCGACAGATAGCCGATGCGAGGGATCGTTCCTGCCTGCTGCGCCTCGCCGCCAAGCGGCCCAACCAGGGTACCAGCCAGCGAGGTCAGCAGGAAGCGGCGGCGGTCCACGCTGGGATGGTGGGGCGGGGGCCAACATAGGTCAAGCACGGTCCTGCTCGTGCCTCGTGGTGGGCTACACGGCGCCCGTGGCGATGCTCCGTGGGGCGGGGCCCCATACACACTCGCCCTGGCCTACTCAGCCTGGCGTCTACAGACGCACGCTCGGGCCCCTGGAGAGCGCGTGGCGACTGCACTGGAACGGACGCGCGCACGCGGGCACCGGCAGTGCCTGGCCACCCGGGTACCTGCGAGGGGGGCCCCATTCGACGGGCTGCCGACAGCAAACTACCGCGCCGTTGAAGCTGTCCGGCAAGTCCTAGTTGAGTCCAAGTTCGGGGTCCGCCTCCATCTCGGCGCGTCTCAGCAGCTCCTTCAACGCCCCGCATCACGGCCCAGGAGCGAAGGTGTGGCGCAGGGTGTAAAAGTTCACGTCGTCCAGCTTCGCGGCCTGACGCCTGACGCGCTCCGCTATTTGCGGACCAAACCGCGACGGACCACCGCGTTATACTGCCCCGATGTAGTGGGCAAGCAGATGGCAGATCCCGAGGGAGCCAACGTCGGGAGCTACTTCTGAGACGTCGCCACCATGGTCAGCGTCGCGCGCGCCCGATGTACCGCGCGAGCAGACCAGCGAGGACGGCGGCGCCGACACTACCGACTACCGTTGCGAGGAGCGGTACCCGACGACGTCCGCTGTGCTCGTCGCTCGGATCCCGCGTGCCCGCAGCATCCTCGGCCGCGGTCGTTTCCGGATCGAACGGGAGATCGTCGGGGTCGACGAGCTGCATCGCACTGCGCTGCGTCGGGGTCGGCGCGCCGTGGCATTGTAGCCGCGCTCCGTCGCGGCTCGCAATGTCGTCCAGCCGCGCCACGAGCCCTTCGATGGGCTCGAGGCTTGCCGCTTCCCCCGCTGAGAGCCCGGCGTGTTCGGCGAGCAGGCTCAGCCGCACGTTCCGGATCGAGTCGAGGAGCCCGCCGTCCCCTCCCTCGTGCTCCCACGTGACGTGCAGCTCGCTGTCGAGGCCCATGCTGCGATTGGTGAGGTTGGCGGACCCGAGCGTGAGGAATCGGTCGTCGACGATCATGAGCTTGGAGTGGATGTAGGTGGCACGGAACGTGTCGTGCGGGCCGTCGCACAGCGAGAAGTAACAGCCCAGCGGGCAGCCGGCTCTGGTCGCGATCTCTCGCAGCACCTCGAGGTTTCGCGCCTGCCGCAGTCCGACCGCGAGCTCTTCCTTCAACGCTTCCGCCTGCTCGTTCACGACGATGACGATCTCGGGTCGAGGCCTGCCCGGTTGAAGCATGCGCCTGGCAAGCGCCTCTCGCATTCGCCGACTGCTGAGATACTGCGTTTCCACGTAGATCAGACGGTCGGCGGCGGCGATGGCATCCTCGAAGAGGTGCTCGACCTCTCGGATGGTGTTGCCGTCGGGCTGGGGATCGGTGCGGCTGAGCGCAACCGTCGCCGGGCCCATCGGTAGCGAGCCGCGCATCGAGACCTCGGGACGGCTCGGCGACCTCAACTCGAGCGGCGGGCCGCCGGCGCGCTGCCACCGCTCGCGGAAGAGATCCTCGAGCGCCTGCACGCTCTCGCGGCCGGCCAGCCACGCCTGCGCGTCGTGGTAGGGCTTCTGAGGATGCCCGCGGCTGAGCCGCAGGGGGTTGTCGGCGAGATGGCGACGGTCGTCCCAGCGCGCCTCGCAGACGTCCATGCCGCCCAGGAACGCGAGGCCGCCGTCGACTACCACGAACTTCTGGTGATGGGAGCCGCCCGTGGCCGGATGGTCGTCGAAGCGGAAGCGGAGGTTCCGGCTCGTCATCCAGTGAAACAGCACGCGCTGGAGCCACTCGCGTTCCCCCGCGAAGACCAGGTGGAAGTCCCACGCGAGCAGGTAGACGCGAAGGTCGGGCCGACGCCGGCACAGGCCGTCGAGGAACTTCAGAAAGCGTACGTCGGCGCCGGACGGCACGTCGGCGCCGCGCAGGAGGGGAACACCGCTGTCGAACTGCCAGCCCGACATCAGCACGTGGCTCTGCGCCCGGCTGACGGCGTGGTACACGGCGTGATAGTAGTCCGAGGCGTCGATGAGCACGCCGGTGTCGTCGGCGTGGACCCGCCGCCAGGCGTTCCGACCGACCTGGATGATTGACGTCACCGTTCGAACGGACGAGTCGCGCGCCCTCTAGAACGGCGCGGCGGATTCGTGGTGGGCGGCGTGGCCAGCGGCTCTGCGTGGCGTGGTGCGGTTCACAGGCGATAGGGTACCCTCGCCGAGTTCCGGATGAAATGAGATGTCGCTGGCCGAGCTCATCCCAAAGAGCCAGCCTCTCTTCGATGCCATCAGGAGGTCGTCGAGGTCTGGCCGCTTGCGATGATTTGCGCTGAACGCAGCCGTCAGCCATGGCGATTTCAGTCCTAGAGCGCGTCGGGAGTCCTCCTCAGTCCTCGACGCTAGGAACGAGAACTCCAGTGGGGACGGGTGGTTACACGGAACTACGCGTAAAGACTGAAGGCCGGCGCATCACCGGCCCTCGTCTGTTAATCGGGAAGTCGCTGGTTCGAGACCAGCCCCGGGAGCCAACCTCTACAACTACTTCTGGAGTACTCCAGACCGGACTTCTGCGCGGACTGGTGGCTAGGGACGCGACCGTTGGGAGGTCGTTGGCCTCTCACGTGCTACGAAACCAAGGATGCCACGGCTGCGTTCGGGAGACTATCGGGTCCTCCTGCTGTCACGGGAGGCTTGGACTGCGGCCGAGAACCTCGGTCGAATGGCAGGCGTGAGTGCGGACAACTTTGTTGAGGGAGTGCTCCTCGAACTATTTCTGAATCATCCGGAGCTGACTAAGGGCGCCGAGCCAGCGCCAGCGTCCCCGAACGGGCCTGACGTCATTCCGATCTCTCGGGCGCGCAAAGGTCGACCTAGCCGAGGTCGCAGTCCGCTCCCACCAGCCGAATAACAAAACGCACCACGTAAGCGAAATCGCGGGCCTGCGGTGGGTTCGACGCTGACGCAATGCGTCGCGCCGGCGGCGGCACAGATACGGCCGTGGGCAGACGATCCGACGCTCACTGCCCTGTTCTGCTACTCTTTGCCCTCTCTGGAGGACGGCCCGATGACCCAGAGCGGCGGTGGAGAGTCGCGCCCCAGTGAAGCCGCGGTCCTTGAGAGGCTTCGGAGCCTCGTGGAGAACCGTGTTCTTCCACTAACCCGGCCGACGCGGGTCTGGGCGGGCCCGTGTCGTGAGGAACACGCCTGCATCGCGTGCCGCACGATCATCCGCGTAGGAGACACCGAGTTTGACATCGTCCTCGCCTCTGCTCAGAAGGTGTTCTTCCACCCCAGGTGCCTGAACCTCTGGCCTGATGCAGGCCTCGACGGAGTCGCTGCGGCTGGCTGACGCATCCGCCAGGGTCGCGGCGTAAAACGGCAAGCTAGACGTACCTGGAGTCTGGCTGCACCCAGCACCGTTCGCCCGCAGCCACCGTCATTGCTATGAATAGGCTGCGCTGTCCCGTAGTCCGGCGGCGCTGAGGAGTGAAGTAAGTAGTGGCGACGACTGAGCATAGCCATATGGCATGCAACCTGCTCCCAGCGAACCCGGCCGAAGAGACGGAGCGGAGTCAGCCATGGACTATGAGGGAATTCGGCGTCGAGCCCGACAGTCACTCCTGCGTCGGGGCAGCCGTCCCGAAATTCGGGGAGGCAGTGATACAGCCGCGGTGGCGGAGCAAGTCAGCGCAGTCCTCAAATCCGGCCATCCATTTGCGTACTGCTTCTCGTGTCTGGCTCGCGTGATGATGTGGCCAGAGAAGCGAATCCGGGAGACAGCCCAGCTCCTTGTCGTCCTCCCGGGTTTCCATGTCCGACGACGCACGTGCTACCAGTGTGAGCGCACCGACGATATGATCGTCGTCAACGACGGGGAGTAAGACCCCGGCCTACGACCGCTCAGCCTTCGTTCGCTTCAGTCTCCCGCGCCCCACGCGATGGCGTTCCGCAGCAGCGCGAGGAACGCGTCACTCTCCCAGGAGCCCCGGAAGGTCAGCGGCGTCGTGTCCGTCGGGTCGGCCGCGCGGGCCGTCCGGATGGCCGGGTTGTGACAGTGGCCGAGGGCGACGTAGGCGACGCCGCCCTGGCCGATCTCGCGGCTGTAGCCGAGCACTCGGGTCCGCCCGTCGGCCTGCAGCGACGTGTCCGCCGGATAGAGCGTTCCGATGGTCGGGGACGTGGCGCCGGCGCCGTAGTCCGCGGTGAGCAGGAGGCGCGTCGACGCCGGGTGCTGGAGCTCGACGAAGTACGGCTCGTCCTCGACCACGAACGACGTGCCCAGCCCCCGCGTCAGCGGTGAGTCCCCGCCGGCCACGTCGACTCGGATCTTGCAGATCGGCGGGTGAGTCAGGAAGTAGCCACCGAGCAGCGCGTGGTGCTCGGTCTTGACGGTGCGGCGCTGCCGCGAGCCCTCGACGCGCTCAGCGCGGCCGCCGCTGGTGCCGTGCAGGCCGAGCCAGCGCCCGCCTGCCTCGAGCCAGCCGTGGATGGCGCGGCACTGCGCGGCGTCGGGGTATGGGCCGGCCACGTACGTGATCAGCAGCCGGCTCAGGGGGAGCCACCTCTCGACGTCGGCGAAGTCGTTGGCGGTCGAGGCGGGGACGTCGCCTTCGGCCAGGAGGTCCAGCAGCCTCAGACGGGCGTAGTCGTGGTCGTGCCCGGCCTGGGACCCGAGCGGAAAGCCTCCGGCGATGAGGTGCGCGCGGCGCGGGGTCGACTGGGTCATCGGGTCACCTCCCGTGGACCGCGTCAGAATAGCATTGCCGGCGCGAAGATCACCGACGTCACGGTCCGTCCCTTGTCCCAAAGTGAGGGCGGACGAGACGGAGATCACGCCCGAGATCCCCCGGCGGCTCCCGTGTCAGTCTTTCAGGAACCGCCGCTGCGCCGCCTGGCGCTGGACCAACCCAGCGTGGGCGTCTCATCCGCCTACACCAAGTCTATCGCTCGCGTCACTAGGACGCCCGATTAGGACAGCTTCAGCACCAGAACGGCGAGAGGGGGCAACGTGAGCGTGAGCGAGTGCGGCTGTCCCTGCCACGGCGCAGGCTCGGCCCACGCGCCGCCCGCGTTGCCCCGATTGCTGCCACCATACTCGCCCGCGTCACTGTTGATCAGCTCTCGGTAATAGCCTGGCCACTGGACCCCGACCCGATAGGCGTGGCGTGGCACCGGCGTGAAGTTGCAAACGACGAGGACGAAATCGCCGCCGTCTCGGGCGCGCCGCACGAACGACACCACGCTCTGTTCCCAGTCGGCACAGTCGATCCACGCGAACCCGGCGGGGTCGGCGTCGAGCTCGTGGAGCGCGCGCTCGCGTCGGTAGAGTCGGTTGAGGTCGCGCACCAGCCGCTGGAGCCCGCGGTGGTAAGGGCCCTCGCCGAGCAAATGCCAGTCGAGACTCCGGTCGTGGTTCCACTCGCGCCGCTGCCCGATCTCGCCGCCCATGAAGAGGAGCTTCTTGCCAGGGTGCGTCCACATGAACGCGTAGAGGGCGCGAAGATTGGCGAACTGTTGCCAGTCGTCGCCCGGCATCCTGGCGAGGAGCGAACCCTTGCCGTGCACGACCTCGTCGTGCGAGAGCGGCAGCACAAAGTTCTCCGTCCAGGCGTACGCGAGGCCGAAGGTCAGCCGGTTGTGGTGGTGCTTCCGGTGCACGGGATCGAGGCTCATATAGTCGAGGACGTCGTGCATCCACCCCATGTTCCACTTGAACCCGAAGCCGAGGCCGCCGAGGTGCGTTGGACGCGAGACCATCGGCCACGAGGTCGACTCCTCCGCGGCGACGATCACGCCGGGGTGGATGCCGTGCACGACCTCGTTCATGCGGCGGAAAAAGGCGACGGCACCGAGGTTCTCTCGCCCGCCGAACTGGTTCGGTATCCATTCGCCCGGCTTGCGCGAGTAGTCGAGGTAGAGCGCGGACGCGACGGCGTCGACCCGCAGACCGTCGGCGTGATAGCGGTCCAGCCAGAAGAGCGCACTATCAAGCAGGAAGTTCGCGACCTCGTTGCGTCCATAGTTGAAGATGAGCGTGCCCCAGTCGGGATGCTCGCGCTGCCGTGGGTCCGCGTGCTCGTAGAGGTGAGTGCCGTCGAAGTAGACGAGCCCGTGCGGATCACGCGGGAAGTGCGCCGGCACCCAGTCGAGGATCACGCCGACTCCGCGACGGTGGAGATGGTCGACGAAGGCCATGAACTCCCGTGGGCTGCCGTAGCGACGCGAGGGGGCGAAGTAGCCGATCGTCTGATAGCCCCACGAGCCGTAGAACGGGTGTTCCATCACGGGCAGGAGCTCGACGTGGGTGAAGCCCATCTCGCCGACGTAGTCCGCGAGCTGGTCCGCCAGCTCGCCATAGTCGAGGAAGCGATCGCCCTGCTCGGGCACGCGCCGCCACGAACCGAGATGCACCTCGTAGATCGACACCGGCTCGCGCAGCGGCTGGCGTCGGGCCCGCTCGGCGAGCCAGGCCTCGTCGCGCCACCGGAAGTCGTCGAGATTCGCTACGACGGACGCCGTGCGCGGCGTCTCCGCCTCGAAGGCGAGCGCATAGGGGTCTGATTTCAGTGCGAGCGGCTCGGCGGCGCGGCCGCGGATTTCGAACTTGTAACGCTCGTCCTGCCCCAGCCCTGGTACGAAGATCTCCCAGATGCCGTTGGCCGGATGAAGACGCATCGGATGACACCGGCCGTCCCAGTCGTTGAAATCCCCGACAACGCTCACGCGCCGCGCGCTTGGCGCCCACACCGCGAAGGCGACGCCGGTCACGCCGTCGAGGGTGGCCGGGTGCGCGCCGAGCTTCTCGTGGGCGTGGTGGTGTGTGCCCTCGGCCAGGAGATGCCGATCGAAATCGCTCAGCAGCGACTGGAAGCGGTAGGGGTCGTCGATCTCGAGCGACGTGGCCGTTCCGCGTCACCTCGAGCCGGTAGGCAAACAGGTCGGATCGGTCGGACAAAACTGCTTCGAAAAACCCCACGGGATGGAGCCGCTCCATCGAGGTTGGTGGTGCGTCGGCGGGCACGATTCGGACGGCGGCCGCGCCGGGCACGATCGCGCGCACCGCCACGGCCGTGCCGTCCGGTGTCTGGACGAGGTGCGGTCCCAGCACGGCGAAGGGGTCACCATGCCGACCTTCCACGACCGCGCGGATCTCGTCCGCGTCCAGCGTCATGCGTGATACGGAGCGGGCGGCCCGGTATCCATGCTGTCATTCTACGAGGCGAAGCAACGAATTTGCCGGCGGTGGGACCTCAGTCACCGGCGTTTGATGCGAGCGATCAACTCCAAGACCGCTAAGGCCCTGGGCCGCACGATGCGGGCGGATCAGGTGATCGAGTGAAGCGAAGGGCTCATGCCGCGTTGTCCCGGCGCCCGGGGCTGGGTGACCCCGGGGCCGGGAGGTTACGCGGCGGCGAGCGAGACGGCTGCTACTTGACCGGGACAGCCAGAGGGTCTCCTTTCTTGGCGACGTGGAAGACCAAGAACTTGAGCGGGGCCGTCTGGCTGGCGTTCTTGTCGTCGTGGACCGTACGGGGCGGCAGACTTCCGCTCTGGCCCGACTTCAACGTGACCGCGTTCCCCCCTTCAATTTCGAGCAGCATGGTCCCTTCGAGGATATAGGCGAAGGCGTCCCCCGGGTGGTAGTGCTTCCCCATGTTCGCGCCGGGGCCAAGCTCGGCGAGAAACATGCTGCCCTCCCTGCCGTCGCTCATAGCCAGGTCCGCTTTGTAGAGCTCCGCTACCTTCGCATGCTGCATGGCGCTTCCGAGCCCCGTTGTGCCCAGCCCGACGATAAGGCCGAGCGCGAAGAACGTCGCGGCGACGAGGAGAGGACGTCTTACAAATAGCATCGGCGCCTCCTTGTGCGACTGCGATGTTGGGACGTGCCAGAAGTCCCATACAGTACGGCGAATGTCCAGGCTCAGTTGAGCTGCCCGTCCCCGACTCCACAAAATGACCTACAATCTCGCCAGGCACCGGCCCATGACCCTTGCCAGGCTCTGAGCAAGACGCGTCCGACGATCTCGCTGCTCCGCTCAGCGCGGCCAGGCAGGGCTTCAATCTCTTCCTTGTCGGATTCCTGGTGCTGTTCCTGGAGCTGGCCTGCATCCGTTGGTTTGCGGCCTATGTGATCTTCCTGCAGTTCTTCACCAACGTGGTGCTGCTCGCCTGCTTCCTCGGCATGTCGTGTGGGTGTCTGGCTGCCCGCCGGCGTCGCGACTGGCTCGGGTACTTTCCCGGTGCTCGCCCTGGCGACCGTGGTGGCGGCGCTCGCCACTCAGGTGCTCTATCTCCTCTGGAGCGGCCTCGCGATCGATGTCGGCAATCAGGCCTCGGCCCAGGAGGTCTTCTTCGGGACCGAGTATCGCAACCCGGATGTGGCGCAATTCGCCGTTCCCATGGAACTGATCGTGGCCGCCTTCTTCGTTCTCATTGCGCTCATGTTCGTGGGGCTGGGCCAGGTGCTGGGACGGGCGTTCGCCGCCTATCCCAACCGCGTTCGGGGCTACACGCTGAACATCGGCGGGAGCCTCGCGGGGATCCTCGCGTTCTCGCTGATCGCGTTCGTTCAGGCTCCACCGGCAATCTGGTTCCTCGTGTGCTGCGCGGGTATCGCCTACCTGCTGAACCAGCAGGCCAGCCTCACTCGCCTGCGCGCGCTCGCGCTCGCCGCCCTGATCGTGGTGGTGGCCGCACCGGGAATCTACAAGAGCTACCGAGAGCGGGAGCTCCGCTGGTCGCCCTACTATGCGGTCGACCACAAGATCGCGACCGGCCAGATCGCGGTGAACACCATCGGCCACCAGCAAATGGTCGCCTTCGAGAAAGGCGGATCGTCGTATTCACTGATCCACCTGCTGCAGAAGCATAGCGGCGGCGAGCCATTTCGGGACGTGCTGGTCATCGGAGCGGGCTCGGGAAACGATCTGGCCCATGCGCTGCGCTTCGGCGCCGGTCGAATCGACGCGGTCGAGATCGACCCCACGATCCAGGACATCGGCATCCGCCACCATCCCGACCACCCCTACCAGGACGCGCGAGTCGTTCGGCACCTCGACGATGGCCGGCACTTCCTGCGCACCACCGATCGCAAGTACGACCTCGTCGTCTACGCCCTGGTGGACTCGCTGATCCTCCACAGCGGCTATTCCAACATTCGCCTGGAGAGCTACCTGTTCACCGAGCAGGCGTTTGCGCGATATCAGGCGCGTGCTGAAGCCGGGCGGGACGTTTCGTGACCTACAACTTCTTCCGCCAGGGCTGGATCGTGGAGCGCGTGGCCGCGATGGCCGAAACGGTGTTTGGCTGCCAGCCGGTTGTCATCAGCCTGCCCTACCTCGAAACGCTCGGATCGTCGGCCCACGCCGGCTTCACCATGATCGTCGCCGGCTGCAACCGGCGGATTGCCGAAGAATTCAGCCGGCGCGACGCGTTCTGGCTCCATGTCCTGCCCGGCCGGAACATGGCCGTGGATGGCTTCGCCGTGCGACCGCAGCAGATACCGCCCGGTCAGCGCGACGACTGGCAGCGAATCGCTCCGACCCGGCTCGCCTACGACGAGGGCGCGCCGATCCTGGCCAGTGACGATTGGCCGTTCCTCTATTTGCGCGGACGACTCATACCCGACCTCAGCATCCGCTCCGTGATCGTGCTGGGCGGCCTGGGTGTGGTGTTGCTCTACCTCTTTCTCCCCAAGGGCCGCTTGCAGATCGACGGCCGCATGTTCTTTCTCGGCGCCGGGTTCATGCTGCTGGAGACCAGGGCGGTCGTCCAGCTGGCGCTGCTGTTCGGAGGCACGTGGCTGGTGAACTCGCTGGTGTTCTTCGCGGTCCTGACCTTGGTTCTGCTCGCCAACCTGTACGTGCTCGAGGCGCCGGCCATCCGGCTCGGCTGGCACTACGGGGGATTGCTCGTTGTTCCTGGCGGTCAGCGTGATGGTTCCCCTCGACGTGTTCGTGGGCGGGGGACTGCTGTGGCGCTACGTCGTTCCCTGTGGGCTGGCGCTCGGTCCGATGTTCTTCGCCGGCGTCATCTTCGCCCGTTCGTTCCGTGACTCTTCCAGTCCCGACCACGCATTCGGCTCCAACATCGCCGGCTCGGTGGTGGGCGGCCTCAGTGAGCCGCTGTCGATGCTCCTTGGCTTTCGCCATCTGCTGTTGCTGGCGATGCTGTACTACCTCTTGTCCGTGTGGTCACCGTCCTTCCGGGGCCGAGCGATCGGCCCCGCCCGCTAGCCGGGAGCGGTGCTGCCCGCAGCGGACGCTCTTGGGGAAGACGATTCCCACGCGTGAGATGTTGTACCTTACTGACCGCCATGTCCTCCACCGCCCCGCTCCCGCTCGCCGTCCAGCTCGGACAGTTCGTTGCCGACCTCCGCTTCGAGCAGCTCCCGCCCGCGGTCGTGGACAAGGCGAAGGCGGTCGTGAACCACGCCGTCACCGTCGCCATGGCGGGCTTCGGCACCGAGCGCGCCGAGGCGGCCCGCCGGGCCGTGCTCTCGCAGGAGCGGCTCGGCCCGCGGCGGCTCGGCGCCGGCCAGGGCGCGACGCTGTGGGTGGAGGGCACGCGGGTGACCCGCGTCGGCGCGGTCTTCGCCAACGGCGTGGCGGTGGCGGTCAACAACCAGTGCGACTCGTATCACATGCTCACCCACCCCGGAGTCCTCATCGTTCCCGCCGGCCTGGCGACCGCCGAAGGGGAGGGGCGCACCGGGCGGGAGCTGCTGACCGCCCTCGCGGCGGGCTACGAGGTCCAGTGCCGATGTGCGCGTGACTTCATCCCGTCCACCCCCGCCCACGGCTTCCGGGCCAGCCCCGTTTACGGGATTCTCGGCTGCGCGGCGACGACGGCAAAGCTCCTCGGCCTCGATGCCGGACAGACCACGCACGCCATCGCCCTGGCGGCGAGCTTCGCCGGCAGCCTCATCGAGGGCCAGCGCACTGGCGCGCGCGACGCCGATTTTGCCGAGGGCCAGGCGGCCCGGAGCGGTATGTGGGCGGCCACCCTCGCCGCCCAGGGCTTCGAGGGCGCGGCGACGGCGCTCGAGGGCCGGGGCGGGTTCTACAACGCGTTCACCGGAAGCCACCGCGGCGACCTCAGTTACAGCTTCACCGGTGCCACCGCCGCAAACCTCGACGACGTCGTCGCCGACCTCCGCCGGCGCTGGGAGATCCTCGACGTCAAGTTCAAGATCTACCCCACGCCCGGTTTCAACCAACCGGTCGTCTGGCTCGCGAGTGAGATGACCGCCCAGCACAAGCTCCGCGACGACGCCATCGAGCGCATCACGCTCGAGATGAACTATCTCGAGACGCGCTATCCTTCACCGCGATTCCCGCGACCCCCGGCGCCCGACGGCAACGGCTTCGGCCGCACCGCCTACATGCTCGCCTACACGGTAGTCACGGGCGACTATCCGGTGCTGGAGCGCAACGTGGAGAATCCTGGTGACGCCGGCGCCGCGGCGGATCAGGAGGTGGCCGCCCGGGTGGCGGCGCTGCAGGCTCGCGTCGAGATCCTCGGCGTGGTCGGCCGGGAATGCTTCGCGCCGCGCCTGACGTTCACGTTGCGCGACGGGCGGCGCGTGGCCGGCGAGTACCATGGCCGGGAGCTGATGTGGGATTTCGCCCGGGATGCCCGCGAGCTCCGGCGATTCCTGCCCGGCCTGCCGATCCCGCCGGCCCGGTACGACGCGCTGGTCCAGGCCATCGCCCGCCTGGACGCCGCCCCCGCAGTCGACGAGATCCTCGACTTGACGCTGACGAAGTGAGACGGACGCGTCCGAGGCGGCAGGCCGTCGGCGGTCAGGGGGACCGGTGACCCGCGATCGCCGGGGCAGCATCGTGCTGGAGGGGGTGACGCAGCGGTTCGCGCTGCCGCGCGAGGGCCGGGAGTTCACCGCCGTCCAGGACGTCTCCTTCGCGGTCGGGGGCGGCGAGTTCGTGTCGATCGTGGGCCCCTCGGGGTGCGGGAAGTCGACGCTGCTCAGCCTCATGGCCGGGCTCGTTCCCGTCACCGAGGGCCGGATCAGCCTGGACGGGCAGCCCGTCGACGGCGTGAACCCGCGGCTCGGCTTCGTCTTCCAGCGCGACGCCATCTTTCCCTGGAAGACCGTGGCCCAGAACGTCGGTCTCCCCCTCCTGTTCCGTGGAGTCGACACAGCCTCGGCACGCCCGCGCGTGGCCGAATGGATCGCGCGGATCGGCCTCACCGGCTTCGAGAGCTACCATCCCGCATCAGCTGTCGGGGGGCATGCGCAAGCGGGTGGCGCTGGCCATGACGATGGTCCACGATCCCGAGATCGTCCTGATGGACGAGCCATTCGGCGCGCTCGACGTGCAGACCCGCAATCTCATGGAGAACGACCTGCTCGAGATCTGGGCCCAGTGGCGGCGCACGGTGGTGTTCGTGACCCACGACCTCGAGGAGGCCATCGCGCTGTCGGATCGGATCGTGGTGATGACGGCCTCGCCCGGCCGGGTCAAGGCCGTCTACACGATCACCTTGCCGCGCCCGCGCTCGGTCACCGAGATCCGCTTCCATCCCGACTTCGGCCGGCTGTACGAGACGATCTGGAAGGACCTCAGGGACGAGGTGCGCATTGGCTACGAGCGGACCCGCCAAGGTCTCGCGGGCTGAGATCCGCCTCTGGCGCGGCGTCCTCCTGGGGGCGTTCCTGCTCCTGTGGGAGGTGGCGACGCGCCGGGGCTGGGTCGACCCGTTCTTCGTCAGCCAGCCCACCGTGCTGGCCGTGCAGATCTTCGACTGGATCCGGACCGGGTTCATCCTCCGGCACCTGTTCGTGACGATGCAGGAGACCATCATCGGCTTCCTGCTGGGAACCCTGCTCGGCGTGGCCGTCGGCTTCGCCTTCGCCCACTGGCCGAAGCTGGCCGACATCTTCGACCCGCTCATGGTGGCGCTCAACGCCATGCCTCGGGTGGTGCTGGCGCCGCTCTTCATCCTCTGGTTCGGCCTCGGACTGCTGTCCAAGGTGGTCATGGTCGTCTCGCTGGTCTTCTTCGTCGTCTTCTTCAGCACCTACACGGGGATCCGCGAAGTGGACCGCGACCTCGTCAACAATGCGCGCGTCCTCGG
Organism: uncultured Candidatus Rokubacteria bacterium; assembly: GCA_963734175.1. Taxonomy (GTDB): domain Bacteria; phylum Methylomirabilota; class Methylomirabilia; order Rokubacteriales; family CSP1-6; genus AR5. Next base: position 1,081,751 of record CAVTGC010000004.1, on the reverse strand, counting down.
GGCCAATCCTCGCCACCTGATCCGCCACGTGCTGCTTGCCCTCGGCCCTCACGTGGATCTTCTCGAGCCTGCGCACCAGCGTCGGGTTCGCCCTGATCGGCGCCGTGGTCGGTGAATACCTCGGCTCCCACGAGGGCATGGGCTACGTCATCTCCTACGCGGAGTCGATGTTCAACGCCACCGGCGTGCTGGCCGGGCTGCTCGTCCTGATGGCGGCCGTCATCGCCATCGACGGCGCCCTCAAGCGCCTGGACGCGCGGTTCTCGTACTGGAAGCCGGTTCCGAAATGAGGCGCTCGCCAGTTCAGAGGGAGGATGTCATGGCACGTTGGTCTGCGTCGCATCGTGGCGGTGGTGGTCCTGCTCGCGGTTCTCGTCGCCGTCGCCCCGCCCGTGAGCTGGGCGGCCGAGAAGGTCACGGTCGGCATTGGCGGAGTCGCCCTCATGGTCTACCTGCCGACCGCGCTCGCCAAGTCGAAGGGCTACTTCGCCGAGGAGGGGCTCGACGTCGAGATCCTGGACATCAAGGGCGGCGGCTCGCAGGCCGCCTCGGCCCTCATCGGCGGCTCGGTCGACTTCAGCGCCAACGCGATCGATCATGCCATCAAGGCCAAGGTGCAGAAGAAGGACCTGGTCGCCGTCCACTCGCACGTCCGGCTGCCCGTGATGGGGCTGGTGGTGGCCAACAAGTACAAGGGCGAGATCAAGTCCCTCGCCGACCTCAAGGGCCGCCCGGTGGGCGTCACGTCGCCGGGATCGCAGACCCACATGGTGCTGGGCTTCCTGCTGGCCAAGAGCGGCGTGAAGCCCGACGAGGTGAAGATCATCGGCGCCGGCGGCAGCACCATGCCGCTGGCCATCGAGAAGGATTCGGTCCATGCTGGCATGATGGTCGACCCGTTCTTCACGGTGTTCCTCAAGCAGGGAAAGGGTTACGCCCTCGTCGACATGTTCACGAGCAAGGGCACGCTCGACGCCATGGGCGGCGAGGTGCAGGGGACGACCCTGCTGACCCGCCCCGACGTGATCGCCAAGCGACCCGCCACGGTCCAGAAGATGGTGAACGCCCTCGTCAAGGCCAACAAGCTCATCACGTCGTCGTCCGGCGAGGACCTGGCCAAGCTGCTTCCCAAGGAGCTGGCCGGCGACCCGAAGCTCTACGCCGAGTCGTTCGAGCACGCCCGCGAGGCGTTCCCGCCCGACTCGCTCGTCAGCCGGGAGGGCGTCGCCCGCGTCATCGAGACGATGCGTGTCTTCGAGGCCGTCCCGGCCGGGATGAAGATCGAGCCCGAGAGCATCTTCGACAACCGTTACGTGCTGAAGGCCCTGGGCCGCCAGTGAGTTGGCTCGCCGACGGTGCCCCAGCCCTGCAGTTCCGCACCGGGCGAACCCAGGAGGTGTTGATGAAAGCGTTTCTGACCACACTGCTCGTCGTCCTGGCCCTGGCGGGTTCCGTCGCCGAGGCGCAGGTGCCCATGCGGGTGCGGGGGACGATCACGGCGCTCGAGGGCAACGTGCTGTCGGTGAAGACCCGCGACGGCAAGGACGTGAGGATCGAGCTGGCCGATCGGGTCGTGGTCGCCGCCGTCCAGGCCGTGAAGCTCGCCGACATCAAGGCCGGGGACGGCGTTGGCGCCACCACCAAGCCGGGTCCGGGCGGCACGCTCACGGCGCTCGAGGTGCACGTGTTCCCGGCGAACATGGCGGTCCCCAACGAAGGGCACCGGCCGTGGGACCTGGAGCCGGGCTCGATGATGACCAACGCGCGGGTGACGGCGGTGGTGCAGGCGACCAGCGGGCGGGAGCTGACGCTGACCTACAAGGACGGCGCCCAGACGATCGTGGTGCCGGAGGGCACGCCTATCGTCACCGCGGTGCCGGCCGACCGGTCGGCGCTCAAGCCCGGTGAGTACGTCTTTCTCGGCGCCGAGCAAGGCGCCGACGGCAAGGTAACGGCGTCCGGCCGCATCCAGGTGAGCAAGGACGGGGTCCGGCCGCCCATGTGACGGCGCCGCGCCGGGTCAGCCGGCGAAGAAGCGGCGAAGCTCGACGAACGTCTCCTCCGGCGCCTGCTCGGCCGGATAGTGGCCGCACGGCAGCGCCACGCAACGTACGAGGTTGGTGAGGTACGCTGACCACGCCTCCTCGTAGCCGTACAGCCGGGCGGTGTGGCTCCGGTCGCCGACGAGCACCAGCACCGGGCACGTGACCCGGTGTCCGTCCTCGAAGTCCTTCGTGTCCATCTCGTAATCGATCGTTGCCCCCGCCCGGTAGTCCTCGCACACCCCGTGAATGCTCTCGGGCGTGCAGCAGCGAATGTACTCGCGCAGCGCCTCCTCGCTGATCCCGCCCTTGCCGAGCCCCTGGGAGCCGAGCTTGAGCCGGATGTAGTACTCCTCCTTGCCGGCGAGCAGGCGCTCGGGGAAGTCGTAGGGCTGCGCCATGAACGACCAGTGATAGGAGTTGAGCGCCCACTCGCGGGAGACATGCGTCCACACGTGATGGGTGGGCAGGATGTCGATCACGGCGAGCTTGAGGACCGTGGCGGGGCGGTCGAGCGCCATCCGATACGCGGTGCGGGCGCCGCGGTCGTGGCCGGCCACCATGAAGCGCCCGAAGCCGAGCTCCTGCATCACGTCGACCTGGTCCTGCGCCATGCGGCGGAACGAATAGTTGACGTGATCCGGCAGCCCGCGGGGCTTGCCGCTGTCGCCGTAGCCGCGCAGGTCCGTCGCCACGACGGTGAACTCCTCGGCCAGCCGCGGCGCGACCAGGCGCCAGTGAAAATGCGTCAACGGGTTGCCGTGCAGGAGGAGCAGCGGCGGCCCGGCGCCGCCCACCACGCCGTGGATCGTCACCTGAGGGTCGCTGGTGCGGATGTCGAACCGGCGGAAGCCGTCAAACATGCGATGCTGGCGCGCCGGCGGCCTCGGCCGTCTGCGGGAAGTACACCTTGACCGTCGTGCCCTGGCCCGGCGTGCTGTCGACCCAGACCGATCCGCCGCTCTGCTCGACCACCCCGTACACCGTGGCCAGGCCGAGGCCGGTGCCCTTGCCCTTGGTCTTCGTCGTGAAGAACGGCTCGAAGATCCGGCTCTGGACCTCGGCGCTCATGCCGACGCCGGTGTCGGCGACGGCCAGGCGCACGACCGGACCGGCGCTGGCGCCCGCATGATCGCGCACGAAGGCGTCGTCGAGGTGCGTGTCGGCCGTCTCGATCAGCAGGCGGCCGCCGGTCGGCATCGCGTCCTTGGCGTTGGTGACCAGGTTGACGAGCACGTGCTCGAGCTGGCCCGGGTCCGCCAGGATGCTGGCGGAGGACGTCAGCACGATCGTCAGCTCGACGTCCCCGGGGACCAGCTCCCGCAACCGCGGCTCCAGGTCCCGCACGACCTGGCCCAGGTCGAGGACGCGCGGCGCAAGGACCTGCTGGCGGCTGAAGGCGAGCAGCTGCTTCGTCATCTCGGCCGCCCGCAGGGCGGTGTCGCGGATGACGCCCAGGCTGACGACGTGGGGGCTGGCCGCGCCCAGTCGTCGCAGCAGGATCTCGACCCGACCGGTGATGACCGTGAGGAGGTTGCTGAAATCGTGGGCGACTCCGCCGGCCAGAAGTCCGATGGTCTCGATGCGCTGCCGCCGGCGAACGTTCTGCTCCCGGCGGCGCGGCTCCGTCACGTCCTCGATGATCAGCAAGATCAGCGCGGGGCGGCCGGGGCCGGGACCGATGGGGCGGGCGCTGAGGAGCATCACGCGCGGGCCGAGCGAGCGGAGGTCGGCCTCCACCTCGAAGGCGTCGAAGGGCTCGTTGGTCACGAGAACGGCGCGCAGCAGCTCGACGAGGCGCGGGGCGTTCCACGGACGCCCGCCCAGATCGACCAGCGGCCGCCGCTCGGTGTCGGCGGCCTCGACGCGGAAGGTGTCGTAGAAGGTCCGGTTGGCGCGCAGCACGCGCAGATCGGCGTCGAGGACGAGCAGCGACTGGGGGACGGCGTCGACGATGGCGTCAGCGTAGAGCCGGGCCTCGTCCGCCGTGAGGGAGAAGGTCATCGAGCCGAGGATGGCGAGTCGATCGCGCTCAGCGCGTCATCCTGTCGTGGTCGGGGCCAGCCCGGTCTTCGCGTACTTCAGGTCGCGGTAGTCGCCCGACATGACCGGCGCGTGCCGGGCCTGCCCGGGCGGCGCCACGCATTCGATCGTCACGTCCCAGTTGGGATGATTGAAGAAGGCGATCGACAGGCGGGCCCGGCTCCGCGACTCGGTGAGGGGCGGATTGGCCACGCGGTGCAGGGTGGAGATCCACCGGTCGTTGGTCCAGCGCATCAGCAGATCGCCGATGTTCACCACGAACTCCTCGGGCGAGGTGCGGACGTCGATCCAGCGCCCGCTGCGGGTGAGGACCTGCAATCCGCCGGGCACGTCCTCGCCGTTCAGGATCGTCAGCCCGCCGTAGTCGGTGTGGGCCCCGGCTCGGAGCTGACCCGGCAGGGGCGGGTGCTCCTGGCGCGGGTAGTAGTTCAGGCGCATGGTCCCGATCGAGCGGTTCACCTTGTCGTCGAAGAACGCCTCGTCGAGCCCCAGCCCGAGCGCGCTGAGGCGCATGAGAAACGCGACCAGCTGGTCCATCGCCCGGTAGTAGGTCACGGCGGCGGCCCGGAATTCGGCGGGATCATCGGGCCAGACGTTCGGCAGGAAGAATTGCCGGCCCCGGGCGCCCGTGTAGTACTCGCCGGCGCCGACGTCGACCGGACCCACGTGGTAGAACTCCTTGAGGTCGGGCGGGGCCACGGCGTCGTTGGCCGTCGACAACGCCTCGCCGCCGAGGGCGTGGTAGCCACGGGGCGTGCGCTCGTCAGCCGGCGTCGCCCGCCGCTTGACCGCGGCCGGCAGCGCGAAGAACCGGTGGGCGGTGTCGCGCAGCCCCGCGCTCACCGTGACGGGGACACCGTGGCCCGTGATCGCGAAGAAGCCGATCTCGACGCAGGCCCGGTCGATCAACCTCGCCACCCGCGCCCGGTCCTCGGCGCGGCCCGCCCGCGCCGGCGCCAGGTCGATGACGGGGACGTCGTCCACCGGCGGGCGGCCTACCGCTCGAACATCCGCTTGATCTCCGTCTCGGCCCAGACGATCGCCTCCTTCGGCTTGGCGGCGTTGGTGACGACCCGGGCAAACATGTTGGGAATGACGTAGCTGTTCGTCACCAGCTGGATGCGCTCGTCGGGCGGCGCCGGCCAGCCGTACAGGTGCGAGTACTGCACGACGCTCTTGAGCGGCTTGTACTTCGGGTCGATGTCCCACACCGGGTGGTTCTCCATGTCGCGCCACACGGGATGGTTGTAGTTGTCGCCCGACACGACCCACTCGTGGTACTGGGCCGGCTCGAAGAACCAGCGCAGGAACTCGCGGGCGACGTCGACGTTCTTGCTGAACTTCCAGATTCCGAGGCTGCGGGGCACGCCCACCGTGTGGCGGCCGGCCGGCCCGGCCGGGGAGGCATGCAGGCCGGTGACGTCGGCGATCGGCATCTTGTTCTGCTTGGCGACCACGTAGTGGCTGATCGGGTTGTGGATCCAGGAGCCCTTCCCGGAGTTCAGCCACATGTTGTTGGAGGCGTTGTCCCAGGACAGCACGGCCGGGTCCATGGCCTCGGCGTACAGGGCGCGGACGTACTCGATCGCCGCCTCGGTCTCCTTGGAGTTGATGGCGATCGTCTTGCCGTCCTCGGCCACGTCCTTGCCGCCGAAGCACCACAGGATCGAGTACAGCGTGGTGACCGAGTCGGTCGTCTGGCTGATGGCGATCCCGACCGGGTGGCCGAGCTTCTTGAGCTTGCGACCCGCCCGGAGCAGGTCGTCCCAGGTGTCGGGCGCCTTCTCGCCCACCTTCTCGAACAGATCGATGCGGTGGCTACCCGGGAACGAGCTGAACAGGTAGGGCACGCCCAGCCACTGCCCCTTGATGCTCGCGTGCTCCTTGAGGAACGGGAACCACTCCCCGTGCTTGCGGGCCAGGTCCGCACAGATGTCGGAGACGTCGGCCAGCCCCGGTTGGAACAGCCACGGATAGTGCATCTCGAGACCGACGATGTCGTGGCCGGAGCGGGACATCACCTCGGCCGAGAGCTTGGCGGGCATCTGCACGCTCTGGATCTTGTTGCTGCGAACGACGACGCCGGTGGCCTTCGTGAATCGCTTGGCCAGCTCGTCCAGCTTGGCGTCCGATGCGGGCGCGTAGTTCACGGCCGTGAGGAGGCTCAGCTCGCGGGCCGCCCAGCTCGCCGGCGCCCGGCCGAGGACGCCGACCGTGCCGATCAGGGCTTGCCCACTGGTGCGAAGGAACCGCCGCCGGGTGACCTGGGTCATCGAACACCTCCAGTGGCGCCGAGGGTAGCCGCCGCCGCGCGCAGGGTCAACACGCGGCACGTCACCGGAGGCGGTGGGGCAGGAGGGCTAGCGGGTGGCCTCGCGAGCGCCGGCGACCGCCCGGCTGCCCGATGACTCGGACCGCACGATGGCCCAGCCGAGCGCGCGGATCTGGTGGTCGACGTTGCGCCAGCGCTGGTTCGGGATGCGGCCGACGTTCGGGGGTGCGGTACCACGCCGGTCCTGGATGACGGTCACGGCCGGGTTGTCGGTGAGCTCGCGCTGCAACATCTGGAAGAGCTTGGGCTGCTGCCGGGAGACGATCAGCAGGTGGCGCGGGCTCTCGTGGCCGGTCGCGATGCCGTGCGCCTCCTCGACGAGCGCGTGCACGGCACGCACGATCGCCTTCTCGGAGGCGTTGCCGATGAATCGCGAGAGGGCCGACCAGGTCTCGCTACCGCAGGCGGGACACTGCTCGGGACCGATCTCGAAGGTGACCTCGCAGTCGACGCACAGGGCCAGACGTGACAGTGGAACGTGGAGCCTCGGCGTGGTCAGTTGGGCACGGGATCGCATGATCGACGCGATCTTCGCAAGGCAGGTGCCAGGGCGATTTTCGCCTGATTCGGCCGAGCCGCGCGTTATGAGTGGCGCGAAGTGACACGACGTGCGCCAGACTGACCCACGCGGTGGTCGCGCCGTGTCAGTCGGGTCAGTCGTCGATCTTGAACGGATTACGATCGGGCGCCTCGCCGTGGGGAACCACCCGGAGGAGCTGTCGCAACAGAACGTTCATGGCCGGCACCCGATGGCGGGTCCACAGCCAGAGCCGCTCGGGCCGGGCGCCGAGGCCGGCCTTGGGCTCGAGCGCGGTGCGACCGAACGAGATCCGCCGGCATCCGAGCCGGAGCGCCTCGCCGATGACCGCGTGCAGCAGGCCCAGATAGACGGTGTTGCCGACGCCGCTCTGGCGGTCGAAGCCGATGTAGTAGGCGACCGCCGTCTCGCTGTCGCGCAGCATGCTGATGAAGCCGATGATCTCCCCCTCGCGCCGCACCACGAGGCATCGGAAGTCGTCGGCGACGGCCTCGGCCAGCGCGGGAAAGAAGCCCGGCGGCAGGGTCACCGGCCGTACGGCGGCGTTGCGCAACACGTCGAGGAACAACGCGTGCAGTCGGTCGGCGTGACCGGCGACGTCCTCGAGGCGCTCCACGACGCACCCGGCCTGGGCGAGCTCCTTCTGGACTCTGCGGGCGGCGTTCCTGTACTTGGCGTTCAGGCTCACCAGATAGTCGTCGTACCCGCGCCACGTCGGCGACAGCGCCAGTACCATGTTCGGATCGGACTCCACCGGCCGATACCCGAAGCGGCGCAACGCGGAGGCCTGCTCCATCTCGGGCGCCGACAGGTCCTTGACGAGCGCGAAGTCCGCCTGCCCCGAGAGCCGCTCGGCCCGACGCACCCGGTAGATGGCCTCGGCGACGCCCGGCCAGATCGACTCCGGCGCCTCGCCGGGAGCGAAGCCGACCGCGTGAGGGCCCCAGGACAGCAAGTTCCCGCACACCAGTACCCGCTCGCGTACGGCCTCGCCGGCCCGGCGAACCGCCGGGGTGAGCGCCCGCCGCAGGCGGCTGCGTTCGGTCGATTCCCCGCTCTTGAGCAGCCGGGCGGCGGAGACGGTGGCGACCTGCATGACGATGGCCGCGACGGGCTCGCGGCCACTGAAGATCAGCGCGTAGCGGGGGGTCAGGTTGTCGGGGCCGGCCTCCTCGAGCACCTGGAGATATCGGCGCTGCAGGAACAGCGACTGGCCGGCGCACGCCGCGTCCCAGTGGGCGGCGTCCAGGTAGCGGATGCTGTCCCCGATCGCGAAGCCGAAACCCGACGGCCGGTGACGCTCCCGGTGGCGGGCGCGAGCCGAGGCGAGGCGGTCGAGGAGTCGGCGGGACGGTCCGCCGTCGGCCGCCATCGCCTTGCGGTCAGCGGCTCCGGGCGCCGACGATGGCGCCGGCGAGCAGCTTGGCGCCCTCGTAGCACTTTTCCGGCGATTCGTAGCTGAACGCCAGCCGGATGTAGTTCTCGCCGCCGCCGTTGGCGAAGAACGCCTGACCCGGCGTGTACTGCACGCGCGCCTGTACGGCCAGCTCGGAGAGGCGCTTGGTGTCGGTGCCGGTCGGCAGGCGTATCCACAGGAAGAAGCCGCCCTCGGGGCGACTGACGGTGAAGTCGGTGCCGGCCAGCCCCTCGTCCAGGCCGCGCAGCATGGCGTCGCGCTTGGCGCGATATACCCCGATCAATCGCTCGACGTGCGGGACCAGATTCTCGCGCAGGTAGTAGGTGGCCACCCGCGACATGAACGGGTTCACGCCACCACCGAACAGGAAGCCCTGGAAGGCGGGGACGAGCTCGGTCGGCGCGCACAGCCAGCCGATCCGCACACCCGCGCCGAGGATCTTCGACAGCGTTCCGGCCCGGACGACCCGGCTGCCCCGGTCGAGCGCGAAGAGCGGCGGCAGCGTCTCGCCCTCGAAGCGCAGCTCCCCGTAGGCGTCGTCCTCCAGGATCATGGTCCCGAACTCGTGGGCCAGCTCGATCAGCTCGTAGCGCCGCCGCAGCGACTGGCTGGGCCCGGCCGGGTTCTGGAAGTTGACGATCGTGTAGATCAGCTTGCACTGCCGCCCCTGGTTTCGCAGGGCGACGAGGTGCTCGCGCACGGCCGAGGTCACGATGCCCTCGTCGTCCACCGGCACCGTCAGGATCTCGGGGCCGTGGCGGCGGATGGTGTTCAGCGAGCCGGAGAAGGTCGGGGCCTCGGCGATGACCACGTCGCCGGGGTCGATGAACGCGCTGAAGGCCAGGGCCAGCGCCTGGCCCGAGCCGTTGGCCACGATGATGTTCTCGGGCGTGGCCTTGAAGCCCTCGAACCGCTCGTACTTGTGGCAGATCAGCTCGCGCAGCGCCCGGTAACCCTGCGGCTCGCCGTAGGTCATGGCGGCGGCGCCCTCGGCCTGCATCATGTCGGCGGTCGCCTCGACCATCCCCTCGTAGGGGAACGAGACGGGATCCGGGTAGCCGCCACCGAACTCGTAGAGCGCGCTCATCGAGGGCCGCGGGGTTGCGACGGACACGCCCCAGCCGATGCGGGCGCGGCTGGACAGGAGAGTTTCGACGGGGTCGCTGGCTCGTGTGGTCATGGTAGCTAGGATACCTCGGGGGGGTGGTGCAGGTGGTAGTCGGTCATGGCCTGCCATGCCCGGGCCGCCGCGACGACCGTGTTCTCCTCCCAGGCCCGGCCCATGAACTGCAGGCTGGTAGGCAGCCCGTCCTCGGTGAGGCCGTTGGGCACGGCGATCGCCGGCAGGCCGGCGGCGTTGCCGATGGCGCCCATCACGTCGGGCAGGTTGCCGCGGGCGGCGCTGCGGAACTCGCGGTCGAGCGGCGAGGCCACGGCCGGCCGGCCGGGGGCGACGAGCGCGTCGAGGCCGGCCAGCACCCGGTCGGCCTCCCGGACGACGTGGGCGCGCAGCCGGAGCGCGCGGATGTAGTCCTTGGCCAGGATGGCGTCGCGGGCGTAGGGCCCGAAGCGGTCCTCGGGCGCCGTCAGGCCGGCGATGGCGCCGCTCTCGATCATGTCCTCGAAGGCGCTGGCCGCCTCGGCCATCAGGATCGTGCGGGTGATCGCCTCGTAGGGCAGGTCGGCGACGGTCACCTCTTGCACCGTCCCGATCTTGCGCAACACCTCGAGTGAGCGCTCGAAGGCCAGCCGCACCGGCTCCTCCGCGGTGGCCGCCACGTCACGGATGACGCCGAAGCGGAACCGGCGGCCGTCGACTCCGGCGTCGTCGTATCGGAACGGCCGGTGGGCGGCAGTCGCGTCGTGCGGATCGGGCCCGGCGATCGCGTCCAGGACCAGTCCGGAGTCATCGGCCGTCAGCGCCAGTGGGCCCAGCTTGTCCAGCGTCCAGGAAAGCGCCATCGCGCCGTGGCGGCTCACACGGCCGTAGGTCGGGCGCAGCCCGGTCACCCCGCAGTTGGCCGCCGGCGAGAGGATCGAGCCCCAGGTCTCCGAGCCGATGGCGAAGGGGACGAGGCCGGCCGCCACTGCCGAGCCCGAGCCGCTCGAGGAGCCGCCGCTCCAGGCGTCGACGCCCCACGGCGAGATGCCGGGGCCCGTGAACGTGGCGTTCGGCTGCCGGTAGCCCATGCCGCCGGCCAGCTCGACCATCGCGAGCTTGGCGACGAGCACCGCCCCGGCCTGCTCCAGCCGCCGCACGACCGTGGCGTCGGCGTCGAAGGTCTGGGTGCGCAGGGGAGCCGCGCCCCAGCTGGTCGGGATGCCGCCGGCCGTGGCCAGCAGGTCCTTGGCCCCGTACGGGATCCCGTGCAAGGGGCCTCGCCAGCCACCGGCGGCGATCTCTCCCTCGGCGCGACGGGCCTCGACCAGGGCGCGCTGGCGGGTCACCGTGACGACCGCGTTGTAGCGAGGCCCCAGGCGCTCCAGCCGGTCGAGGAACGTCTCGGCGAGCTCCACCGGGGAGACCTGGCGGGTGCGCACGGCCTCGGCCAGCTCGCGCACGGGACGGAAGGCCGGGGTCATTCGTCGGCGCGGAAAGGGATGAAGCGGTGCAACGGCTCATCGGCGTTGGTCAGCCGCACGGCACGCAGCGCGGTCACCTGCTCGACGATGGCCTCGACGGCCAGGCGTACGCCCTCGAGCTGCTCGGGGGTCAGGCGGTCACCGTAGCGGTGCCGGACGACGGCGAATCGGAGGTCTGCTTCGGTCGGCGGGCCCGGCTCGCTCATGGCGCCGCATCCTACACCGTGGCGGTGGCGGAGGCCACGTGGGCGAGCCGGCCGGCGGCTTCCGTGGTACGCTCCATGCGACGCATCCGAACGAAGTGACCGAACCCAAGAAGAAGAGCTCCAAGCGGCGGCAAAGCGTGAGACGGCGACGGCCGGCCTCGAGGCGCGTCGCCGCGCCGCCCGTCGTCGAGACCCCGCCCGAGCCGATCCCGGCCCCGGTCGTCGCCGCGGCGATCGTCGAGCCAGATGCGGAGCCTGTTCCGGAGATCCCCGTTGTGACCCCCGAGATCGCCTTCGCCGCCCGAGCCGCTGCGCGACCCCCCGAACCTGAGCGACCGCTGCCGACGACCCGGCGGGCCATCTTCTTCGACGTCGAGAACACGAGCCGGGTCCAGCATATCGCCCGCGTCATCGATCACCTTGCGGTCGACCGCCTGGGCCGCCGAACCGACTTCGTGGCGGTGGGCAACTGGCGTGTCATCGGCCACGACACCGCCCGTCTGCTGGCGGGTCACGGCGCCCAGCTCCTGCACAGCGCCCCCTCGGTGGGCGTGAAGGACTGGAGCGACCTGCGTATCGCGGTGGGGGCCGGCGTGTGGCTGGGCACCGCCCGCCCCGGCGACATCCTGGAGATCATCTCCGACGATCGAGCCTTCGACGCGGTCGGCGACGTCGCCACCGGCCTCGGGGTCGCCTTCCGCCGCATGTCCTATCGCGGCCTGACCGGCCAGTCGCGCGAGATGGAGCCGGTCCCGGTCGCCGCGGTCGAGGCGCCGAGGGCCGATCCCTATGGCGGGCGCCGCCGACGGGGCCGCCGGGGCGGGCGGGGCGGCCCCCGCCGCGAGACGCCGGTGGCAGCGGCATCCGTACCCTCGCCTGTGGTCCACGCGGTGCCGGCCGAGGCCGTAGCCTCGGGCGAGGCGCACACCGCGCCGCACGACGAGCTGCTGGGGGTGGCGCGTGATCTGATCGCCACCTCGCCGAGCGGGACCGTCACGCTGGACTCGCTCGCCAACGCGCTCAAGGCGCGCGGCTTCAGTCGCCCGCCCGGCTCGCCGCGGCTCATCACGCGCCTGCGCCGGCTGCGCGAGCTGGCGGTGAGCCGGTCCGGCCACATCACCCTGGTGGATGGCCACCGCCCGGTCGACGATCAGCGGGCCGAGCCGACGCCGGCCCAGATCCAGGCCGCGATGCCGGTGCCAGCGCCGCTCTACAAGGATGACGAGCCGGCGGAGCCGATCGAGCCTGACGAAGTCGACGAGGTGGACGGCAACCGCCGCGTCGATCGACCGCTGGACGAGCGTCGCGCCGAGGTCGAGGCCGCCCAGCAGCGCGCCCGCGAGTTCCAGCCGCCCAGGACGCACCAGCCGGCAGCAGCGCCGGCCGGAGGCGGCGGCGAGCGGGATGACCAGCAGCGTCGTCGCCGCTCGCGGCGCGGTGGCCGGCGTCACCGCCGGCCCAGCACCTCGACCGCGTCCTAGTTTCTAGCCGAAACGCCACCCGTCCAGCGCACGCGCGTCGTCCGGGACGATCCGAAGCGGCAACTCCTGGGGGCCCACGATTCCGTGCTCGATCAGCGGCGCCAGCGCGGTGCGCCCTCGCGTTGTGACCGGAGCCGCGAGGCTGGGCATCGACGCGAGCCGCAGGCTGACTGCGTGGGTAGACGTGGGCAGGCGGAGGTTTCCATCCGGGGTGACGAGGGAGAATCCGGACGCTTCGCGCGGCCCCACGACCGCCGGGACCTGTGTCCACAGCCGCGAGCGTGACGCTGCCGGGACCGCGTCGACTCGCCCGGACACGACGTCCCAGGCGGCGAGTCCGGCCCGTCGCGCCGCGGGCGTGGCTCGGCGGCCGCGCGCGTCGGGAGCCCGCCACGTGAGCGACAGCGCCAGGGAGCGGCCGTGGCAGACCACGTCGTGCGGCGTCCACGGCGGCAAGTGGAAGAGCGACCCGGGTGCCAGCTCCAGCGTGCGCCAGCCGCGCGGGGTCCGTGCTCGCCGAGGGTCGAGGTCGGCCGGCGTGCCCGGCTTCACCGGGGGGCCGAGGGTCACGGTGCGCCTGCCCTCTAGCTGAAGCCAGAACGCGTCGACGGGGCCGTCGTGATGCAGGCCCATCCCCGGCCGGCCGCGGCCCTGCACGGCGAACAGGAACGAGCACTCCTCGCGCAGCGGCCCCAGCAGCTCGGCTCGCAGGGCCACCATCAGCCGCATGAGCCGCGGCAGTACCTGGTGCACCTGCGGCAAGAACACCGTCGCGCCGGCGGCCAGCGCCGGACCGAGCCGGCCGGGATCGCCGGTCCGGTCGTAGCGCCGCTCGACGGCGATCTGGAAGGGCACACCCGCGCGGGCCATGGCGATGGTCGTCGAGAAGTCGGGCGCGATGGAGCGCCACGCCCCGTCGCGAGCCGGGAGCACGACCGGAGCCCGGGAGAGTTGGCGTCGCCGGAAGCGCGTGATCGCCGCCGGCCCCGCGAACCACGTCGCCAGCGGCGACACGAGGCCGCGGCGCGACATCACGCTAGGCCTGGACCTGGTTGCGTCCGGCCTGCTTGGCGCGATAGAGCGCCTCGTCGGCCGCCTGCACGATGTCCTCCGGCTTGCGCGCCATTCCGTTGGAGCCGGCCACGCCGATGCTGACCGTCACGATGATGCGCTGGCGCGGCCCGGCCGCGGGCGGCGACTCCGGCCGGCGGCGCGGCCGGCTGGGCGAGCGCAGCGTGAAGGGCGCCGCCTCGATCGCGCGGCGGAGCGCCTCCAGGTGCTCGTGCGTCTGCGCCACCGACTTGCCGGGAAAGAGCACGGCGAACTCCTCACCGCCGTAGCGGAACGCGCGGCCGCCGCCGCGCACCTCGCCCACGCGCGCGCCGACCATGCGGAGGATCTGATCGCCCACGTCGTGGCCGTGCTCGTCGTTGAAGCGCTTGAAGTGATCGATGTCGATCATGGCGACGGTGTAGACGCCGCGCAGCCGGGCCAGGGCCTCGTTGAGCGCGCGTCGAGCCGGCAAGCCCGTCAGGTCGTCGTCGTAGGCCATGCCGTGCCACGTTTCGATGAGCGAGAGGACGAGGATGAGGCCGCCGGTGGCGAAGTACAGGCTGGAGTCGAGGCCGCCGCCCCCGGCGCAGAAGGCCAGGAAGGTCGCGACCAGCGTCCACACGGCGCCGCTCTCGATCGCCGTCGCCTGCCGGGCGGCGCGACCGGCGATGACGAGGACGGCCAGGCCGTAGACCACGAGCGCGGGCGTCGGCAGCGCGCGGAACCCGACGACGCCGCTGGGCGGCTCGAGCCAGCCCATCAGGGGCAGGAACAGCGGCTGGCAGATCAGTGCCAGGAGCACGATCTCGGCGGCCAGGAGCGCCAGCGCCATGCGGCCCGGTCGGGCCAGGAGCCCCCGCTCGGGTAGCCACGCCAGGGCGGCCAGGTCGAGCGGCACCAGGAGGGTGAGCGCGCCGAAGATCACGCGACCGACCTCGCCGCCGGCGCCGCCCGCCGGCGCCCATCCCAGCAGCGCGCGCTCGGCCAGGAGCAGCACGGCCAGGGCCAGCACGAGGCGGCTGCGGTCGAAGCGCCAGCCAAGCAGGATGCCGCCGGCGAGCACGGTGATGGGGAAGGCAGACACGATGGGCGCCGCCGCGCTCCGCGACGCCGGAGACTGCAGCGCGATGGTCGTGGCCACCAGGAGCAGCGCGCCCGGCAGCAGGCGTGAGAAGGCCGCGGTCACGGTCCTCAGCATGCGCTTGCCACGCGGGAGGATGCCAGGAAAGGAGGCGCGGCGCTAGGGGTGGGGCGAGCGGTCTCGCCCCACCCCGGACGGATGTTGCTAGGCCTTCTCCGTGAGATAGATGCGCGGCAGCATGTCGAAGTAGATGTTGCCGTCGACGACGGTCTCGCCCTGCTTGTTCTTCTCCAGCCCCTTCACGTTCGGCTTGGCCGCGGCCCACCGGGCCACCCACGCCACCGGCACGTAGCCGCCGTCGGTCTGCATGATCTCCTCGGCCTTGGCGTAGTTGGCGAGTCGCTTCTTCTGATCGCGGGTGTCGCGGCCCGCCTCGAGCTCCTTGTCGAAGGCGTCGTTGGTCCACGCCTGGCGCTTGCCCTCGGTCTTCTTGCCGTAGAAGGTGTCGAAGTACTCGTTGTGCGGGTCCGGATAGTCCATGAACCAGCGGATCCACACGAGCTGGTAGTTGTGCCCCCAGAGACCGGCCCGGAAGACGCGCTGCTCGAGCACCTCCAGCTCCGTCTTCATGTTGAGGTGCTCGAGGAGGACGGCCTGCACCGCCTCGGCGAGCGGCTTGGAGCCGAGCGCCTTCCTCGCGCATCGTCAGCGTGATCTTCGGCCAGTTGCGGCCGCCCTCGTACGGCGTGCCCTTGAGCATCGCCATCGCCGCCTTGGGATCGAACCGCTGGATGTCCCGGATCTGTCTTGTCGTCGACGGCGCCCGGGAAGCCGGGGGGAATCATGGAGTGGGCGGGGATGGCGAAGCCATCGGCCACCTTCACCACGTTCTCGCGGTCGATCGCGTGGCCCACCGCCCGCCGCACCTTCACGTTGTCGAAGGGCGGCTTCGTCACCTGAGGCGTGAGGTACCAGGTGCCCGGGAACGGGTAGCGGAAGACCTGGGACTGAGTCCGCGGATCGGTCCGCAGCCGCTTCAGATCACCGGTCTGCAACGGCGATGAGATCGAGCTCGTTGTTCTCGTACGGCAGGGCGCCCGACTGCACCGGAATGATCGGGATGGTGACCTTGTCGAGCGTCACATCCTTGGCGCCGATGAAGTGCTTGTTCTTGCGGAGCACCATGACCTTGTTGTGCTCCCACGCCTCGAGCGTGAAGGGGCCGTTGCACACGATGTTGGCGGCCTCCGTCCACTTGTCGCCGTGCTTCTCGACGGACGGCCGGTGGGCCGGCAGCGCGGCCAGATAGGCCGAGAGCACCGGGAAGTAGCCGCGCGGCCCCTCGAGCGTGACCTCCAGCGTCCAGTCGCCCTTGGCTACCACGCCGACCCCGGAGGCGTCCGGCACCTTGCTCTTGTTGAAGAGCTCGGCGCCCTTGATGTCGTAGAAGTAGCTCGAGTACGGGTTCTTGCTGGCCGGATCCATCTGGCGCTTCCACGACCACTCGAAGTCCTTGGCGGTGCACGGCGATGCCGTCCGACCACTTCGAGTCCTTGCGGATGGTGAACGTCCACACCGAGCCGTCCGGGTTCGAGGCGACCTTCTCGGCCACGTAGGGAACGGGCTGGAAGTTGACGTCGAACTTCATGAGGCCGGCCCACAGCGCCGGCACGCCGGTGCAGTACAGGTCCTTGTTGAAGTCGTGGCTGGACGGATCGTTCTGCCACCAGCCGCCCCCGCCGATCCGGAGGTGCTGCTCCTTGGCGAGCTTCTCGCCGGCGGCGAGCTTGGGCGCCGCCGACACCGGACGGGCGTTGAAGCCGGCCGCGCCCAGCGCGGCCAGCCCGGCCGCCACCTTGAGAAAGTCACGGCGGCCCACACCGGCGGCACCGAGCCGCTCGGCCAGCAGGTCCATCTGCGCATCGGAGATCGGGGGTCGCTTCATCGTCGCCTCCTGAGTTGGAATGCCTACTTCATCTTGGGATCGAGCGCGTCGCGTACTCCGTCACCGAAGAAGGTGAACGAGAGCATCGTGACCGCGATCGCGATGGCCGGGAATACGCACAAGTGCCAGTACGAGCGAATGAACTGCTGCCCCTCGCCGACCATCTGGCCCCACGACGGCGTCGGCGGGTTGATGCCGACGCCGATGAAGGACAGGGCGGCCTCGGTGAAGATCGCCTCGGGAATGCCGAAGGTAACCGCGACGACGATCGGCGTGAGCGCGTTGGGCAGGATGTGACGGCCGAGCAAGCGGGCGAAGCCGGCGCCGAGCCCCCGGGCGGCGTCGACGTACTCCTTCTCCTTGAGCGCCATCACCTGGGCCCGGGTCTGGCGGGCGATGCCGACCCACCCGGTGAGGCCGATCGCGAGAAAGATGTTGAACAACCCCGCGCCGAGCATCGACATGACCAGGATGACGAAGAGCAGCCGGGGGAAGGCGTACATGACGTCGATGAAGCGGGTGATGACGAGATCGGCGCGGCCGCCCAGGTACCCGGACAGCGCACCGACCGGCACGCCGATGGCGACGACGAAGAACTGGGCGCCGAGCCCGACCAGCATCGAGACCCGGGCGCCGTAGATCATGCGAGACAG
This sequence comes from uncultured Candidatus Rokubacteria bacterium, assembly GCA_963734175.1. Taxonomy (GTDB): domain Bacteria; phylum Methylomirabilota; class Methylomirabilia; order Rokubacteriales; family CSP1-6; genus AR5. Next base: position 1,064,377 of record CAVTGC010000004.1, on the reverse strand, counting down.
GAGGTCGCGGCCCAGCGCGTCGGTGCCGAGCGGGTAGTCGCGCGAGGGGGCCTCGTTCAGCCGGCCGAAGTTGGTCTTGGTGTAGGCCTGGGGCATCAGCACGTCGGCGAAGATGGCGACGAGAGCTAGCAGGACGACCACGATGCCGCCCGCCATGGCCAGGCGGTTGCGGAGGAGCCGTCGCCAGGCGTCGCGCCAGAGACTGGACGAGCCGCGCGCGGTCTCGGTTCCGATCTCCGCGCTCTCCCGCCCGGTGGCGGCGAGCGGCGGCGAGCCGGAAGCGACGTCAGTACCGGATGCGCGGGTCGAGAACGCCATAGGTCAGGTCGACGACCAGGTTCATGACGGCCAGGAACACGCCGTAGGTGAGGACCACGGCCATGATCATCGGATAGTCGCGGCCGCTCATCGAGAGCACGAAGAAGCGTCCCATACCTGGTACTCGAAAGATGGACTCCACGAAGAACGATCCGGTTCCCACCGCGGCGAATAGCGGCCCCAGCAGGGTGACGACCGGGATGAGCGCGTTCTTGAGCGTGTGCTTGAAGATCACCGGCCCCTCGCTCAGCCCCTTGGCCCGCGCCGTGAGCGTGTAATCGGCGCGGATCACCTCCAGCATGCTGGCCCGCGTGAAGCGCGCGATGATGCCCATCGGGGCCAGGGCCAGGGTGATGGTCGGCAGGACCCAGTCGCGGGGCGAGTTCCAGCCGCCGGTCGGGAACAGCGGGATCACGAACGAAAACAGGATGATGAGGAAGACGGCCAGGACGAAGTTGGGTACCGCGACTCCCACCGTGGCCAGCAGGACCGAGATGTAGTCCCAGCCTCGGTTCTGGTAGACGGCGGCCAGGATGCCCAGGGTCAGCCCCCCCGCCACCGCCAGCACCAGGGCCATCGACCCCAGCAGGAGGGAGATCGGAAAGGTCTCGCGCAGGATCTCGGAGACGGTCCGGGTCTTGTACACGAAGGAGAAGCCAAAGTCCCCGCGGACGGCCTTGCTGACGAAGATCGCGAATTGCTGCCAGAGTGGCTTGTCGAGGCCGTAGTGGGCGGCCAGGGCCTTCTGGCCCTCGGGCGACAGAGGATTGGCGCCCTCGGCCACGGGATCGAGGGGACTCCCTGGCGTGGCGTGCATGACCAGGAACGTCACCAGGGCCATGGCCAGCAGGGTCGGGATCAGCCACAGCACCCTGGAGACGATGTATTGGACCAACCGGAGCCCTCCCGTCGCCGCGGCACCAGCCGGGGGCGCAGGCGAGTCCAGATACTATTTGGCATGCGGTGGGGGGAGTCAAGGAGTTAACGGCCCGATGTTGACTACAGGCCTACCGGCACCGCAGACTCTTCTGACGGCCCGCTGACGGCGGGCCGAGGGGGAAGGCCGCGAGAATGAACGCTGAGGAACGGCGGCTCAAGGAGGCCCAGGAGCGCAGTGCTCACTGGCGCCGATGGGGCCCCTACCTCAGCGAGCGGCAGTGGGGGACGGTCCGGGAGGACTACAGCCCCGACGGGACAGCCTGGGAGTATTTCCCACACGACCACGCCCGCTCGCGGGCCTACCGATGGGGTGAGGACGGCCTGGCCGGCATCAGCGACAACCATGCCCGCCTCTGCTTCGCCCTGGCCCTGTGGAACGAGCGCGACGCCATCCTCAAGGAACGGCTGTTCGGGCTCACCGGCAACGAGGGCAACCACGGCGAGGACGTCAAGGAGTACTACTTCTACCTCGACTCCACGCCGACACACTCCTACATGAAGTGGCTGTACAAATACCCGCAGGCGGCCTTTCCGTACACCCAGCTCGGCGAGGAGAATCGCCGGCGCGATCGTCGCCGGCCCGAGTACGAGCTGCTCGACACCGGCGTGTTCGAGGGTGACCGGTACTTCGACGTGGTGGTCGAGTACGCCAAGGCCTCCAGCGACGACATCCTCATCCGCTTCACGATCACCAACCGCGGTCCCGACGCCGCCCGGCTGCACCTGCTGCCCACCCTCTGGTTCCGGAACACGTGGTCGTGGGATCGGGGGGCGCCCCGGCCCCGCCTGCGCGAGGGCGCCTCGCGGCCCGGCTGGCGGGCCATCGAGGCCGAGCACCTCTCGCTCGGCCGGCGCTGGCTCAGCGTGGAGGGTGCCGCCGAGCTGCTGTTCACCGAGAACGACACGAACAAGCAGCGACTGTGGGGCGTCCCGAACTCGTCGGCGTACGTGAAGGACGCCTTCAACGACTACGTCGTCGGCGGCCGCCTGGACGCGGTCAACCCGGCCCGGGTGGGGACGAAGGCCGCCGCTCACCATCGCCTGCACCTGGGCTCCGGAGAGACGACCACGGTGTCGCTGCGGTTGTCGGACACCCCGCCGAGCAGGGATCCGTTCGGCAAGGCCTTCGACGCGATCGTGGCCGAGCGCATCCGCGAGGCCGACGAGTTCTTCGAGCGCTTCGAGCAGCCGGCCGGCTCCGAGGACGCGCGCCGGGTGATGCGGCAGTCGTTCGGCGGCCTGCTGTGGAGCAAGCAGTTCTACCAGCTGGACATCAAGCGCTGGCTGGCCGGCGATCCGACCGAGCCGACGCCGCCCGCCTCGCGCCTGTCCGGCCGCAACCGCGAGTGGGGGCACCTCTACAACGAAGACGTGATCTCGATGCCGGACAAGTGGGAATACCCGTGGTACGCGGCCTGGGACCTGGCGTTCCACTGCATCCCGCTGGCGATGATCGATCCCGAGTTCGCCAAGTCGCAGCTGATTCTGTTCCTGCGCGAGTGGTACATGCACCCCAACGGCCAGATCCCCGCCTACGAGTGGGCCTTCGGCGACGTCAACCCGCCGGTGCACGCGTGGGCGGTGTGGCGGGTCTACAAGATCGATCGCCGGGTGTCGGGGGTGGCCGATCGGCTGTTCCTGGAGCGCGCCTTCCAGAAGCTACTGCTGAACTTCACGTGGTGGGTCAACCGCAAGGACGCCAGCGGCAACAACGTGTTCGAGGGTGGGTTCCTGGGGCTCGACAACATCGGGGTGTTCGACCGGTCGGCCCCGCTGCCGGGCGGCGGCCGCCTCGAGCAATCCGACGGCACCTCCTGGATGGCCATGTACTGCCTCAACATGCTGGCCATCGCCCTGGAGCTGGCCGCCGAGAACCCCGCCTACGAGGACGTCGCCTCCAAGTTCTTCGAGCACTTCGTCTTCATCTCGATGGCGATGAACGAGCGTGGCAACGGCCTGACCCTGTGGGACGAGGAGGACGGCTTCTACTACGACGTCCTCCACATGCCGGGCGACGTCCGCAAGCTCAAGGTCCGCTCGATGGTCGGGCTCATCCCGCTCTTCGCGGTGACGACGCTGGAGCCGGAGATCGTCGACCGGCTGCCCGGCTTCCGCCGGCGGATGCAGTGGTTCATCGACAACCGGCCGGAGTTCCGCGGCCACGTCACCACGACCGTCGGCCCCGGCGGCGGCGTGCGCCGCCTGCTGTCGATCGTCCGCCGGCCCCAGCTCCTGCGCGTGCTGGGTTACATGCTCGACCGCGAGGAGTTCCTGTCGCCCTACGGCATCCGGGCGCTCTCGCGCTGGCATCGCGAGCATCCCTACGTGCTCTCGGTCGACGGCACCGAGCACCGGGTGGACTACGAACCCGCCGAGTCGAGCACCGGGCTGTTCGGCGGCAACTCGAACTGGCGGGGACCCATCTGGTTCCCGGTGAACTACCTGCTCATCGAGTCGCTGCAGAAGTTCCACCACTTCTACGGCGACGACTTGAAGGTCGAGTGCCCGACCGGCTCCAGCCGCCTGCTCAACCTGTGGGAGGTGGCGGCCGAGCTGTCGCGCGGGCTCACGCGGCTGTTCCTGCGCGGACGCGACGGGCGGCGGCCGATCTACGGCGATACCGAGCGCTTCCAGCAGGACCCGCACTGGCGCGACCTCATCCTTTTCTACGAGTACTTCCACGGCGACGAGGGGCGCGGGATCGGCGCCAGCCACCAGACCGGGTGGACGGGCCTGGTGGCCAAGCTCATCGAGCAGAGCGGCGAGTGATCCCCGGCGGGGACTCTCTGCGGGCTGGACGCGGTCCGGCCCGCGTGTACGCTGGAATCGGCGAAGCCGGGGCGATGTAGCGATCGACTGACCGAAGCGCATCATGCCGCCAGGCGGGCAAGCTCAAGAAGGAGGAGACGAATTGGCGACGACGGAACGGATCCGCGAGATCCTGAGCTGGTACGGCAGTGACAGCCCGGGCACCCTCACCAACCTGGCCCGCATGCTGACGGCGGGTACGCTCGGCGGCAGCGGGCGCATGGTGATCTTGCCCGTCGACCAGGGATTCGAGCACGGCCCGGCGCGCAGCTTCGCGCCCAACCCGGCCGGCTACGACCCGCGCTACCACTTCGAGCTGGCCATCGAGGCGGGTTGCAGCGCCTACGCGGCGCCGCTCGGCTTCCTGGAAGCGGGGGCGCGCGACTTCGCCGGCCAGATCCCGCTCATCCTCAAGCTGAACAACCACGACGTGCTGCTCGAGGAGAAGGACCCGGTCCAGGCCATCACCGGCTCGGTGCGGGATGCCCTCCGGCTCGGCTGCGTCGCCATCGGCTACACGATCTACCCGGGCTCGACTCACCGGCTGGACATGTACTCGCGCCTGCGCGAGCTGGCCGAGGAGGCGAAGGCCAACGGGCTGGTGGTCGTGGTGTGGTCGTATCCACGCGGCTCCGGCCTGTCCAAGGAGGGTGAGACCGGCCTCGACGTGACCGCGTACGCGGCCCACATCGCGGCCCAGCTCGGCGCCCACATCGTGAAGGTCAAGCTGCCCTCGGCCCACCTCGAGCAGGCGGCGGCCAAGAAGGTCTACGAGAGCACGGGCGTGCCGGCGGGCACGCTGGCCGAGCGTGTGCGGCACGTGGTGCAGTCGACCTTCAACAGCCGCCGGGTGGTCATCTTCTCGGGCGGGCCGACCACCGGCGACGACCAGGTCTTCGACGAGGTGCGCGCCATCCGTGACGGCGGCGGGTTCGGCTCGATCATCGGCCGCAACTCCTTCCAGCGGAAGAAGCCGGAAGCGCTGAAGTTCCTGGCCACCGTGATGGGGATCTACGCCGGCACCCACAAGTGACGATTCTCGCGGGGGATATCGGCGGCACCAAGACCGCGCTCGCCCTGTTCGACAAGGGCGAGCGTGGTCTGGTGCCCGTCCGGGACGAGACCCTGTCCAGCCGCGGATTTCCGACGCTCGAGGCGGCGATCGAGCAGTTCCTGGCGGCGGGACCGCGGCCGCCGATCGAGGCCGTCTGCCTGGGGGTGGCCGGACCCGTGGTGGACGGCCGCAGCGTGGCGACCAACCTGCCCTGGATCATCGACGAGCGCGCCCTGGCCGCCGCCATCCCCGCCCGGCGAGTGCGGCTCCTCAACGACCTCGAGGTGGCCGCCCACGGGGTCATGGCGCTGCCGGAGGGCGAGCTGCGGACGCTGCAGTCGGGCGCCCCGCGCCGCGGTCACATGGTGCTCATCGCCGCCGGCACCGGGCTGGGCGAGGCCCTGATCGTCCAGGACGACGGCGACCGGCGTCTGGTCATCGCCAGCGAGGGCGGTCACGCCGACTTCGCGCCCCGCGACGGCCTCGAGGATGACCTGCTGCGGTTTCTCCGCAAGGAGTTCGGGCGGGTGTCGCTGGAGCGGATCCTGTCGGGCCCCGGCCTGTTCAACGTCTACCGATTTCTGCGTGACACCGGCTGGGCCCGGGAAGCGCCCGAGGTAGCCAACCGGATGCGCGCCGGCGATCCCAGCGCGGTCGTCACCGAGATGGCCCTGGCCGGGCGAGACCCGATGTGTGCCAAGGCCCTCGACATGTTCGTGTCGGTGTACGGAGCCGAGGCGGGCAACCTGGCGCTCAAGGCGATGGCGGTGGGGGGCGTCTACATCGGCGGGGGGATCGCGCCGCGCATCCTGCCCCGGCTGACCGACGGCGGGTTCATCGCGGCCTTCCGTGACAAGGGTCGCCTCGCCGGACTAATGGACGCGATGCCGGTCCGGGTCGCCCTCAACCCGCGCGCCCCCCTGCTGGGCGCCGCCCAGGTCGCCTCGACCCTGTAGTCCAGCACAGCCCAGCCAAAGCACCACGCGATGGCGGCTGACGGGGCGGGCGGCGGGGCGAACAGGGTCCCCTTCGGTTCCGCGAGAGACTACCCGGGTCGCGAAGGCACGGTCGAAGCCAACGGAACCTCAGGAGACCCTGTTCGCCCCGCCACCCCGCCGCGCGCCGGGGGTGCGCCGCGGACGACGGACGAACCTCTCACTCAGGCCACGGGGAATTCTTGGAGCACGGCCATGGCGCTCGACCCCCGCCGGTGCGTCCGGCTAGGCGCCGCCCTGGGCGGCCCGCACTGGGTCTGCGGGCTGCTAGGCGTCGGCGGGGGGGGTGTCGGCGTCGTGGGTGAGAGGGAGCGTGACCGTGAATGTCGTGCCGGCGCCGAGTTCGCTCTTCACGTCGATGGTGCCGCCGTGGCTCTGGACGATGCCCAGGCTGACCGATAGCCCGAGGCCGGTGCCGCTGACCTCCGGCTTCGTGGTGAAGAACGGGTCGAAGATCCGGGCGAGGATCTCGGCCGGGATGCCGGGGCCGGTGTCCTCGAACGCGATGTGGGCGGTGCCGGTGCCGAGCGCGGTCCGGATGGTGAGCGAGCCCCCGTCCTTCATCGCGTAGACCGCGTTGTTGATGATGTTCAGGAACACCTGCTTGATGCGCGGCACGTCCATCTCCACCATCGGCAGGTCGTCGGCGTAGACCTCGGTCACCGTGACGACGTTGAGCGCGCCCTGTCGCCGTACCATGGCCACCACCTGCTCGAGGACGGTGTTCATGTCCGCGGGCTCCGGCATGAAGTCGCGCTGCCGGCTGAACTGCAGCAGGTCGCGCACGATGTCGCGCGCGCGGGAGGCCTCTTCCTGGATGAGGCCCAGCTCCTCGCGCGTCGGGTCCTCGGGAGGCAGCCGCTCGGCGATGAAGGAGGCGAAGCCCAGCACGGTCGTGAGCGGGTTGTTGATCTCGTGGGCGATGTTGGCGGCCAGCTCACCGATCGCGGCCAGCTTGGTGGACTGCACCAGCTGGGCCTGCGTCTGCTTGAGCTCGGCCATCTGCTGCTTCACGCCTTCATAGAGCCGGGAGTTCTCGATGGCGAGGGCGCCTTGCAGGGCGATGCCCTCGGCGAGCCGCAGCTCCTCGGCGGCAAAGCGGTGCGGGTGCTCCGTCCACAGCAGCGAGAAGCCGCCGATCAGCTCGTCCTTCCAGAAGATCGGCTGGATCAGCATCGACTTGTGCGCCACCACCCGGGAAGCGGCGCCGCCGCTCCAGGCCTCGCGCTGGCTGTCGACGGCGGCGATGGCGCCCCGGGCTTCCTTGAGCGCCCGGATGACCGGATCGTCGAGCGGGATGCTGGAGGCTGCCGTCGCGCCCAGCACGTCCTTGGGAATGTGATAGCCGACCAGCGGCACGAAGCGCGCGCGGTCGGGCGTCAGCAGCCACGCCACCCCCATGTCGGCGCCGAGCGCCCGCACCATCTCCCGGGTGGCGCGCCGGAGGATCTCGGTGAGATCGAGGGTAGAGCCGATGGCCTGGCTGACCGCCACCAGCGTCTCGTTGTAGCGCAGCCGCCGCTGCGTCTCCTCGTACAGGCGGGCGTTGCGAATGGCCACTGCCGCCGACGTCGCCAGCGCCTGGACCAGCGCGACCTCCTCGGTCGTGAACTCGCGGCGCTGGCGCGAGAGGCCGACCAGCACGCCGACCGGAGCGTCGTCCAGGAGCAACGGCACCGCGACCAGCGACACCAGCCCCTCGGCCTGCGCCCACTGCCGCTCCTTGAGCCGCGGATCGACCGGCAGGTCGGGGATCAGCAGCGGCGTCAGGTGCTCCATGACCCAGCCGACGATGCCCTGGCCCGGCTCGAAGCGCCCACGCCGGTCCCCGGGCTGCTCGGCCAGACCGGCCTGCGCGTGCAACCGGTACTCGCCCGCCCCCTCGTGCAGCCAGATGCGCACCACGTCGAGGCTGATGCGCGAGCGCACCAGCTCGGTGAAGCGCAGCAGGACGTCGGCAAGGCGCAGCGAGGAGGCGAGCAGGTGGCCGGCCTCGACGAGACTCTGCTGCTCGGCGGCGCGCTGGGCGACGCCGGAATACAGGCGGGCGTTCTCGACGGCGATCGCCACCTGGTTGGCGACGATATTCAGCAGCTGCTCCTCGTCGGCCTTGGCGCCGGGGGGCAGCACGTGGCGCGCAGTCATGACGCCGAGCTGGCGGCCGCGCACCACGAGCGGCAGCGTCCAGTCCACCTCGGACCAGTCCTCACCCGTCGCGAGCCCGGTGCCGGCCAGCACGCTGCGCGGTCGCTCGGCGCTGTCGCTGCTCACCGCCACCCTGACGTCGACTTCCGGAAGCTCGACGGACAGGCTGCGGGTGCCGAGCGCGCTGGACAGGGCGGGCAGGAGCTGATCGAGCATCGCGCGGGCCCCGACCTCGGAGGTGATGTCCTGCACCGCGCGGTGCAGGTCGGCCAGCTGGGTGGCGCGGCGGACGAAGTGCTGGTTGAGCCGCTTGAGCTCCTCCACCTGGTTGACCAGCCGGTGGACCAGCCGCTGGTTGAGCTCGCGGAGGTAGGCCCCCTCCTCGCGCTCCTCGACGTGCTCGCGCTTGCCGTGCAGGAACTCCTCGACTTGCCGCGGGAAGGTGTCCACGTCGATCGGCTTCTGGATGTAGCCGTCGCAGCCGGCCACCAGGCTGCGCTGGCGGTCGCCCTCCATCGCGTAGGCGGTCAGCGCGATCACGGGCGTGGTGGCGAGGGCCGGGAACGACTTGAGCACCGCCACCACCTCGTACCCGTCGATGCCGGGCAGGTTGACGTCGAGCAGGATCAGGGCCGGCTCCTCGCGCACGGCGGCCTCGACGCCGGCCAGACCGTCCTCGGCGTCGACGATCGTGTAGTTCTCGGCCTCGAGGATCGCTCGCACGAGCATGCGGTTCTCGCGATTGTCCTCGACGTAGAGGATCTTGGCCTTCTTGCCGTCGCGGCGAATGATGGGAGCGGGCATGGTGATCCTTTATGCCTGCGCCGCCGTCAGGGGCAGGGTGAAGTGAAACGTCGAGCCCTGGCTCTCGCGGCTCTCCGCCCAGATGCGGCCGCGATGCAGCTCGATGAACTTCTTGCTGATGGCAAGGCCGAGTCCGGTGCCGTCGGCCTGCTGGGCGAGCGGGTTGTCCAGCCGCTGGAACGGCTCGAACAGGCGCTGGAGGTCGCCGGGCGAGATGCCGATGCCGGTGTCGGCGACGGAGACGTGGAGGACGTCCCGATCGTGCCGGACCTGGATCAGCACGCGGCCGCTGTGCGTGAACTTGATCGCGTTGGAGAGCAGGTTGAGCAGCACCTGCTTGACCCGCGTCCGGTCGGCGTGCACCGGCGGCAGCTCCACCGGCACGTCCCGCTCGAGCTTCACGCGCTTGTCGCGCACGAGCGGCATCGAGGACTGCAGGCACTCCTCGACGATGTCGTGCAGGTCGATCATCTCCGGCCGCATCTCGAACCGGCCCGCCTCGATGCGCGAGAAGTCGAGGATGCTGTTGATCAGCTCCAGCAGGTGCCGGCTGGAGTTGTGGACGGAGCGGACGTAGGCGTCCTGCCGCTCGTTGAGGTCGCCGTCCAGCCGGTTGAGCAGGACCTTGGAGAAGCCGATGATCGAGTTCAGCGGCGTCCGCAGCTCGTGCGACATGTTGGCGAGGAACTGCGACTTCAGCCGGCTCGCCTCGAGGAGGCGGGCGTTGGAGGTCGCCAGCCCCTCGTAGAGGCGGGCGTTCTCCAGCGAGATGGCGGCCTGGGTGGCCAGCAGCAGGAGCATCTCCAGCTCCTGATCGTCGTAGATCTCGCCCGAGAGCTTCTCGCCCAGCAGCAGGATGCCGTTGAGCTTGTTCTCCACCTTGAGCGGCACGATGAGGGCGGCCTTGATCGACTCCAGCTCACCCTCGGCGGTCTCGAAGTAACGCGCGATGAGGGGGTTGAGCTTGACCTCTTCCTTGACCAGCAGCCCCTCGGTGGTGGTCAACCACTCGGCGATGGGACTGTCGGCCCGGATCGACTCCAGCGCCGAGCCCTCCTCCACGGTGGTGTCCTCGCGGTAGTTGAGGAAGGCGCCGGTGGCCGGGTCGTGGATCATCAGGGTGGCGTGGGTGGCCGGGATGCCGCGCACGAGCCCGTGGACGAGCGTGTCGACCAGCTCGTTGAAGTTCAGGATCGAGCTCATCCGCTTGCTCAGCTGCAGCAGCGTCTGGTAGCACCCCTGCCGCTTGCTGAACACCATGCGCTGGATGCGGTCGTCGATGTTGCGGCCGATGGGCGAGACCAGCACGGTGACGACGGCCCCCAGCGGCACGATGAGCCAGAGCGCGCTGGCCTCCTTCAGCTGGAAGTAGTCCTCCACGACCGTGGTCACGAGGCCGAGGACGAGAGTGAGGACCGTCCCCACCAGCGTGTAGACGGCCGTCTTCTTCACGGCGACCGCGACCGCGAAGAGGCGGTAGCGGACGATGGAGGTGCCCAGCATCAGGGCGAAGACCATGTTGGCGGGGATGCCGACCGGGTACACGTAGTCGGCGGCCGGCACGAAGCGGCTCAGGATGAAGCGCGCGAAGTCCACCCAGCCCCCGGTCAGGCTCACCAGGGTCCCCAGCATGATCAAGGTCCCGCGGTTGCGCCGGAAGCTGGAGTCGATACCCCGATGGGCGCGGACGAGCAGGACGACGCCGTAGATCATGAAGCCGTTGAACACGATCAGCAGATAGGGGGCGTAGAGGGGCCCGGTGGCGGGCGCCCAGCCCCAGTACGTCGCCTTCACGCCGCTCATGAAGAGCGGGGTGCCGGACAGGTTGATCAGCTCGTAGATGAAGGCGAGCAGGTAGGCCAGGACCAGCGAGGGCCGATGCTGGGTCGTGCTGTCCAGGAAGATCAGGACGAAGTGGTAGTAGAACGCCGGCAGCGCGATGACGCCGATGTGGATGATGATCTCGACGAAGTACGCCGTCCACTCGTCGGGGCTCGTGCGCAGCAGGAAGACGCCGAAGTTCCACAGCGCCATTCCGGAGGCGAAGTAGGCGAAGACCCGGTTGAGCCGGCTCCCGGGGTTGCGCAGCAGCGACAACCCGGCCAGGGAGACGTTGAGGAAGAACGCTACGAGCGGGAGGAGGCTATGAGGGCTCACGGCCGTTCCCCTCGGACGGTTCGAGAGGAAGCGCGACCTTGTCCTTCTTGCGCTGGGCTTCGATCTCCTCCTTGAGGATGCCGAAGATCACCAGGTCCCAGTACCGCACGCCGTCGAACCCGGCCTGACGGAGGACCCCTTCCTGGCGAAAGCCGTTGCGCCGGAGCGAGTTCATGCTGAGCACGTTGTACTCGTAGACCTTGGCTTCGATGCGACGCAGGCCGAGGACATCCACGCCATAATACGCAACGAGTTTACCCGCTTCGACACCGAATCCCCGCCTCATTGCACGGGGGTCGGTGATGATGGTCTCCAGAAAGGCGTACCCCTCCAGCAGGTGGATGTTGAACAGCCGCACCACCCCCACCGGTTTGGTCCAGCCCCGGTAGGCCTCGATGACCAGCACCACCTGGGTGGGGTCGGTCAGCACCGCCTCGAAGAAAGCGGGCGACTTGTCCCACACGTGCTTGTACGACTGCAGGAACTCGCTGCCGACCATCCGCTCCAGGAACGGGTCGTCGACCCAGGCCGACAGGTGCTCGAGATCCGCGGGCGTGAGGGTGCGCAGGTAGACCCGCGTGCCGCGCGAGATGACGCTGCCGCGCTCGCCGGGGGGCGGGGGCGGCGGGGAGGGGGCGTCGAGCCCCGCGGGCACCACCGAGGTCACATCCCGGGACCGTTCAAGAGCGCGAAGGCGACGACCGTCCCGGTGTCCGCGAGCGCCCGGCACTCCACGTCATTCGCGCGCCGCCTCAGCGTGCCACTGGGCGGTGCCTCGAGAACCCGGCGGGGCTCGAGCAGGGGATGGGCAAACGGCAGCCGCCCCAGACCCTCGCGGGTCGGGGCGGCGCTTGTCGTCACTGCGTGCGCGTGCACGCCGAGGTCAGTCGTGATCACGCCGATCGCGTTCTCCTAGAACTCCACGTCGAAGCGGACGAGCGGTGCCCCGAGGGACAGCTCGTGCGGCTGGATGTCCAGGCAGCGGCCCGCCGGCGTCGTCGCCGCCTCGACGTTGTCGAGGTACGCGAGGTCGATGCCACCGTACAGGTACGACCACGAGTTCTCCTTCGGTGTGGCCGGGCAGAAGAGCTGTCGCAGCGTCAGCGTCATCTTCACGCCGGGAGCGACCTCGACTTCCACTGACGCGTTGCCGGCGAACGGCAGCCGGAAGACGCCGGTGAAGTCCTCACGCTTGCGGCTGCCGACGGCCTTCACCTTGCCGGAGACGGTGCCGAACGGCACCTGGTGGAGGATCGCCGGCGAGAAATCCATCTTGCCGGTGAACTCGCCCTTCAGGACCACGGCCTCCGGCCCGTCGACCGGGTTGTCGCCCTGGATGACGGTCGTGAAGTCGCCGGTGATCGTACCCAGACCTGTCGCGAGGCTGATGTTGTCGGCTCCGAGCACGTTGACCGCACAGCCGGCCTTCCCGCTCTGGAACTCGGGGATCGGGCACAGCGGCGTTCCCGGCTCGGCCACACCGGTGATCGCGGACGTAGCGATGCGCCGGCCGACCGGCGGCCGGTTCTTGTGATGGCGCTGGACCAGCTTCATGTTCTCGGTAAGCTCATAGAGGGTCGCACCACCCGCATTGGCCAGGGTCGGCGCGCCAGTCACGGCCACCCCTACCAATCCGAGGATCGCGACCATCCGCATTGTCATGGGCTTCATCTCGATCTCCTGTCTGCTCCCTGTACTTCAGGCTCGCCCTTGCGAGGCGTCACTGGCCCGCTGGGGCCGGTGCGCCATCTAGAGCAAGGGGAGTACCAAACCTGGCTTCCAACCCATAACCTATTGAAAACCATCCGAGATTCGCCCTGACGACCTCGATTTCGTGCCGCCGAGCCCGGCTGATTCCTTAACGAAAAGCGGGGGCGTCCTGTCAACATCGGCGAGAAACTGATCAGGGCTTCGCGGCCGGCGCCACTGGGGCCGTCCGCGCCCACGCCAGCATGCTGATCCCGGCCAGGAACGTGGTGCGGCGCTCGAGGATCTCGAAGCCGGCGTCCTGCAGCGCGGCGTCGAATTCCTCGCGCGTGAGGTAGCGGGGATCGATGCCGCGGAACAGGTCGAAGATCGCGGTCGGCAGCAACCAGCGGAGCGCCCGGATCGCCGCCCCCCAGCCGTGCTGCCGGCGCACCTCGGCGAACGTGCGGGGCACCCGGGCCGGCCGCTCGTAGGTGAGGAACACCGCGTGGCCTCCGGGCTTGAGCGCCCGCCGGCAGGCGGCCAGCAGTGCGGCCGGGTCGGGATGCCAGTAAAGGGTGTGCATGCTGACGAGGACGTCGAACGCGCCGGCGCCCGGCAGGGCTGCGCCCGCCACGTCCGCGTGGTGGAACGTGAGTGACAGCTCGCTGCCGCGGTGGCGCCGACGCGCCACCTCCACCAGGTGGGCGACGGCATCGAGGCCGACCACGGTCCAGCCGCGGCGGGCCAGCCGCGAGGCGACGCTGCCGACCCCACACGACACGTCCAGGACGCGCGTGCCGACCGGCGGCCCCGGGAGGGCTCCGCGGGCCACGAGCGAGCCGACCTCGTCGATCAGGGCCTCGTAGGGCGCGAAGCCGCGCACGATGGTGTCGTAGGTGAGGCCGTAACCGACGGCGATGAGTCGCTCAACCGCGGGCTGGATCGATGCGCGCGCCCCCGCCGGCGAGGCCAGCAGGCTCGTGGTGGAGGACGGGGCTGCGGGGCTGGGAGTCTTCCGCCCCACCGCCTACCCCTGGGTCTCCGCCGTGGCCCACACCAGCACGCTGGCGCCGTTGAGGAACGTCCGGCGTGTCTCCCGCACCCTGAAGCCCGCCGCCTGCACGTTGGCGACGAAGGCCGCCTCACTCCAGTAGTGAGGGCCGATGCGTCTCCGCGTGGCCTCGAACAGCCCGTGGGGCAGCAGCCACAGCAGCAGGCACCGGAGGGCCGCCGGCAGCCCCTCGCGCGTGCGCAGGTCGCCGAAGGTCGCGCGCGGGCGCACCGGACCCGTGTGGTTCACGAAGATGGCGTGCCCGCCGGGCTTGAGCACGCGCCGGGCCTGGGCGAGCAGCGCATGCGGATCGGCGTGCGCGTAGAGCGAGTGCACGTTCACCACCTGGTCGAACGAGGCGTCGCGCAAGGTCTTGACCTTGGCGAGGTCGCCCTGGCTGAAGGCGAGGTTGGCCAGGCGCCGGGCCCGACGCTTCTCGCGCGCCAGCTCGACCAGCGCCCCGTACGGCTCCAAGCCGAGCACGGAGAAGCCCGCCTCGGCGAGGATGAAGGTGAAGTTGCCGGGACCGCAGTCGACGTCGAGCACCTGGAAGGCGCGACGATCCGGCGAGGTGGCCTTGGCCGCGGTCTCCACCAGTTCCAGGACCTCGCCCTGCAGGCGCTGGTAGGGGCCGAACTGCTCGAAGATGTAGTCGTAGACAAGCCCGTAGCCGATCGACAGCATCCGATCGATCGTCCACTGGAGCCCGCCCCGCAGGGATCCCACGGCCACCTCCGCGGCCGGCCGGTCCGAGTGCGCCCCGGCTCGGGGAGGCATCATCGACTCCCGTCAGGCGCGACCGGCGAGGACCTTCTCGACGGCCCCGCGCAACTCGTCGGACGTGAATGGCTTGAGCAGGATCGCGTCGAATCCCATGCGATTGGCTTCATTGATGATCTCGGGGGTGCCGTGACCCGTGACCAGCACGACCGCCATGCTGGGGTGCAGGGTACGGGCCTGCTGGAAAACCTCGAACCCGGTCATCCCGGGCATCTTGTAGTCGAGCACCATCAGGTCGAAGGACTCTTTCCGCATCAGCTCGACGGCCGTCTCCCCGCGGTTGGCGCCCTTCACGGCGTAGCCGAGGGCCTGGAGGACGTTCACGCACAGGACCACGACCGGTCCCGCGTCGTCGACGATGAGGATCTTCTTCTTGGCCGGGGTCAATTGCCCGGGGCCACCGCGGACGCCACCGGCGCCGCGCTCGTGAGGCTCTCGTAGTGGCGGTTGATCTCCTCCAGGCGCGCGAGCGGGATGCGCATGAAGGCCTCGACCACGACCGGATCGAAGTGCGAGCCGATACCGCGGGTGATCTCGGCCTGCGCCTCCACCAGGGCCAGCGCCGTCCGGTACGGACGGTTCGACGTGATCGCGTCGAAGACGTCGGCCACCGTGACGACCCGGGCCACCAGCGGGATGTCCTCGCCACCGAGGCCGTCGGGATAGCCGGTGCCGTCCCAGCGTTCGTGGTGGTGGCGCACCGCGCACGTCTCGCGGGCCAGGAAGCGAAGCGGCTCCAGGATCTTGGCGCCGACCACCGGGTGGCTCTTGATGATCGTGAACTCCTCGGCGGTCAAGCGCTCCGGCTTCCGGAGGATCGTGTCCATGATCGAGAGCTTGCCGAGGTCGTGCAGCATGGCACCGCGGCGAACGACCTCCACCATCTCGGGGGTCATGCCGAGGGCCTCGGCGATCTCCGCCGAATAGAGGGCCACCCGGGCCGAGTGGCCCTTGAGGTAGCGGTCCTTGGACTCGATGGCATTGACGAAGGCCGTGATGGTGTCGACGAGATTGCGCTCGACGTTCTCGCGAAGGATCAGCTTCTGGAGAGCGACGGCGGTGGTCTGCGCGTAGCCCAGCAGCATGTCGCGCTCGTCGGGCAGGAACCCGCCGGTCGTGGCTTCCCGCGCCACGCACACGATGCCCATCGTCTGCCCCACGCCCGGAATGACGGCCGCGATCGCCTCCAGGGCCTCGCCGGAAGTGGGAACGGCGACGACCTCGCGGCCGCCGGCGGCGATCAACGCCACGAAATCGCGCTGCAGGGTCGTCAGCAGACGGGTCACGAGCGGCCCGGCCCCCTGCTGGCTGCAGGTGAAGGCACCCTGCTCGTCACGCAGGAGGATCAGGGCGGCGTCGCTCTTGACGCTCTGCCCGACCAGGGCGAGCACCTCGTCCATGAACGTCGAGGTCTCCAGCCCCTTGAGCGCCAGGTCGCCGATGCGGAACATCACCTCCACGCCCGACTGCCGGCGCGACAGCTCCTCGGTGAGGCCGGCCGGCAGTGGCACCTGGCCGTCCCACTTCTGACGGTCGGCCCGGATGCGCGCCAGCAGCTCCTGGATCTCGCGGATGGAGAAGGGCTTGGGCAGGTAGTCGTAGGCGCCGTGGCGCAGGCCGAAGACGGCCGAGTTGACCGAGGGATTGCCGGTGATCAGCACGACCGGCGTGCTGGGCTGCTTACCCTTCACCGCCCGGAGCAGATCGAGTCCGGACAATCCCGGCATCTTGATGTCGGAGACCACGAGATCGTACGGCTGATCCGTGATCAACGTGAGCGCTTGCTCGGCGGCGGCGGCCTGCGTCACCGCGCACCCGTTGGCCGAGAAGGCCGAGACGAGGAACCGCAGAAGCGACGCGTTGTCGTCGACGACGAGGACACGGAGTACCTCGGGAGCGACGGCGATCGGCGGCGCCACGGCCATGGTCGGCAGTCTCCCTACTTGGTCGTCGACATCTGGCTGAGGAACTCCATCCACTGCCGGGTCAGCACGCCGTCGTTCGGGAACTTCAGCCCCTCGAAGCCCTGGGGCATCGGCGGGGCGGCCGGCTTCGTCGGCTCGGCGGCCGGCGCGGGCGCGGCGACAGCCGATTCCAGCCTCAGCGCCGGCTTGGCCTCCGGGCTCTCGACCGCCAGCGCGATGATCTGCTCTGGCATCACCACCGGCTCCGGCTCGGCGGCCTTCTCGAGCTCCAGCGTGAGCGCGGCCACGATCGGCGCGCTCACGGCGGGAGTCTCGACAGCCGACTCCAGAACGAGCGGCTCGACGATGCTCGGCTTCGCGCTGCTGTCAGCGACCGGGTGGGCGATCGCCTCCTGGGTGGCGGTCATCGCCCCCAGCAGGGAGTCGGCGAGGTCCTTGAACGACACCCGCTCGGGGGCCTGCGCCGCCGTCGGTACGTGGGCCGGCGCCATCGAGGGCACCGCGTCCACCACGAACGGCCGCACGCTCGGCTGAGGAGCCTCGGGCTCCTTGATCGGCTCCAGGCTCAGCGCCGGCTCGGGGATCAGCTCGATCTCGGGCGTCACGGCGAGCGCCTCGATCTCCGGGGTAACGCTCACCTCGACCAGCGGCTCGGCCAGCGCCTCGACCACCGGCGCCTCGATCTCCGGCTCGATCATCGGCTCGACCATCAGCGGCTCAGGCTCGCGCAGCACCACGGGCTCGGGCCGCGGGCGATCCACGCGGGCCACGGGAACCGTCGTCTGCCGGCTCACCATGCTGACCACCGGGGTGTGTTCCCGCACCGGGGCGGGGCGGTCGGCGGCCCGGGGGCTGC
Organism: uncultured Candidatus Rokubacteria bacterium; assembly: GCA_963734175.1. Taxonomy (GTDB): domain Bacteria; phylum Methylomirabilota; class Methylomirabilia; order Rokubacteriales; family CSP1-6; genus AR5. The sequence goes on along the minus strand of CAVTGC010000004.1, from coordinate 1,046,856 downwards.
TCACCACCGAATCACCGGGCTTCGGCATCTTCGCGCCGGCCACCCGCGTCGCGGGCCCGGTCATCGTGATCACCCTCTCGACCGAAGTGGGCGCGCTCGCCGGCTCGACGACGACCTCGGACTGGCGGGCGCCAATCCGGCGCAGGCGGAGCAGCGACTCGAAGTACACGGTCGGCACCCCGTCGAACTCCAGGTGACGGAACTCCACACAGTCGACCTCGGGGAAGCCGAGCTGCTTGATCTTGCGATGGAACGCGTCGGGCATGCGCTCGACCACGAACAGCAGGCGCGGCGGCCGATCCTCGGAGACCTGGCAGCTCGGGTAGAGCCGCACGAGGGCTTCGGGATACTCCAGGCACCACGAGTAGGCCTCGACGGCCTTCAGGAGCATGTCCTCGTTGGCGGTGAAGCCCACGGCGCCCAGCACGAGCGCGCCAACGGTATCGACACCGATCACGTCGATCGTCGCGTGCCCGAGCAACAGGCGTGCGTCGAGGACGGTGAGGCCCGGCTCGATGGCGTCGAAGTTCTCGACGACCAGGGCCTGCAGCTTTTCGACATCCTCGACTCGCAGTTTCCTGACGGCCATTCTCATCGCAGTCGCTCCTCGGCTCGGGTACGGCCGGGTTGTCCCGGCACTGTTCGGCCCTGCTACCGAGCAAAGGGGGTACCAAGGCTGACTCTGATTCACAACGGCATGACCGGCAAAGCTTTTTAGAACCTCAACACCCTGCCTATCTCGTGCTGCCGGGTGATTCCTGGTCGATCGCCGGAACACCCGGCGGGGAGGCTGGGCAGAAACGAGCCAGCCTCAGGAAGCGGGAGGGGCCTCGGTCAGCTTCTTCCGGAGGGTCTGGCGCGTGATGCCCAGGATCTTGGCGGCCTCGCTCTTGTTGCCGTTCACCTGGCGCAGGATCTTGAGGATGTAGGCCCGTTCGATCGCCTCCAGCGTGCGGGGCTGGCTCGATACCTCTTCGGCCACCGGCCCGTCCGTGGTGCCCGCGAACGGCGCCGGGAGCTGGTCGGACTCGATGGTGTCCCCGGTGCTCAGGATGACCAGCCGCTCGATGAGGTTCTTGAGCTCACGCACGTTGCCGGGCCAGCCGTACGCCAGCAGCAGCGTTTCCGTCTCGGTCGCCAGGCGCTTGACCGACTTGTGGAACGTGCTGTTGGCCTCGGCCAGGAAGTGCCGCGCCAGCGGCAGGATGTCCTCGCGGCGGTCGCGCACGGGCGGGATCGTCAAGGGAATGACGTTCAGGCGATAGAAGAGGTCCTCGCGGAACTTCCCTTCCTTGACCATGGCCTCGAGCGAGCGGTTGGTGGCGGCGATCACGCGCACGTCCACCTTGAGGTCCCGGGTGCCGCCGACGCGCTTGAACGTGCGCTCCTGCAGGCATCGCAGCAGCTTGGCCTGGCTGGCCAGCGGGATCTCGCCGACCTCGTCGAGGAACAGGGTTCCGCCGTCGGCGAGCTCCATGAGCCCCTTCTTGGTGCTCTTGGCGTCGGTGAAGGCGCCCTTCTCGTGGCCGAACAGCTCGCTCTCGAAGAGCGTCTCGGTGATCGCGGCGCAGTTGACCTCCATGAAGGGCGAGTTGCGCCGGGCGCTCTCGTAGTGCAGCCCGCGGGCGACCAGCTCCTTGCCGGTGCCGCTCTCGCCCTGCACCAGGATGGTGTGGGCCTCGCTCTGGGCCAGCTGGGTGATCACCTCGCGCAGCCGCCGGGTCGGTGCCGACTCGCCGACGATCTGGTTGGTGCGGTATTTCCCCTCCTGCAGGCCCTGCAGCCGGGTGATCTCTCGCCGCGCCTTCACTTCCTCCAGCGCGCGGGTTACCGAGATGCGGAGCTTCTCCAGGTGCTGGAAGGGCTTCTCGAGGTAGTCGGTGGCGCCGTTCTTCATCGCCACGACCGCGCTCTCGATGTGGCCGAACGCGGTGATCATGATGACCGCGGTCTGGGGATGACGGCTGCGCATCTCGCGCAGGACCTGGATACCGTCGATGTCCGGCAGCCGCAGGTCCACCAGGGCCAGATCGGGCTCGACCTGATCGGCCAGCTCGAGTCCTTCCTTGCCGGCGCCGGCCGTGTGGACCTCGATGTTCTCCTGGGCGAGCACGCGAGAGATGAGAGATCGGATGTTGCGCTCGTCGTCGATCACGAGGACTGAATTCATGCTGAATCGATTGTAGCCGATCGGCCCCCCGTTAAGAAAATACCCAAGTGGTAACGAAAGAGCCGGGGGTAGCACGGGGTCCCGGGCCTGAAACAGGGCAAAACACCTTATGTGGCAACGGCTTACCTGGCCAACTCCCTGTGGCACGTGTCTCGCTTTGAGGCTGGTCACGATGAGCAAGCCCGAAACGGGTTGTGAGCCGGATGACGCACGAGGCGTGACCCAGCGCCTCAAGCAGCTCATCGCCATCGGCATCGCGCTGACGAGCGAACGGGAGCTGTCGAGGCTGCTGGAACGGATCGTCGCCGAGGCCCGACACTTCACGAACGCCGAGACCGGGACCCTTTTCCTGCGCGAGGGTGACGTGCTGCGCTTCGCCGTCACCCACCATGACGCGCGCCGCGCCCGCCCCGGCGTCCACGAGGACGCCCCGCCCGCCGCGGCCGAGCCGCTGCTGCTCACCCAGCCGAGCCTGGCCGGGTACGTCGCGCTCAACGGCCAGCTCGTCAACCTGCCGCACGCCTACCGTGTTGCGCCCGGCCAGTCGTGCGTCCCCTCCGGACGGTCCGAGGCGCTGCTCGACGAGGCGAGCGGCTCGGTCCTGGTGGTGCCGCTCCAGGAGCCCAAGGGCGAGGTGATCGGCGTGCTGCAACTCGTCAACGCCCGCGACGAGACCGGCGAGATCGTGCCCTTCGCGGCCGAGCTCGAAGGCCTGGTCCAGGCGCTGGCCTCGCAGGCGGCCGTGGCCATCCGCAACGCCCGGCTCGAGGAGCTGTCCTTCAAGGACCCGCTGACCGGTGTGTACAACCGTCGCTACTTCGAGCTCCGGCTCGAGGAGGAGGCGCGGCGCCACAGCCGGTTCGGTGAGCCCCTGTCGCTGGTCATGCTCGACCTCGACCGATTCAAGAACATCAACGACGACTTCGGACATCGGGCTGGCGACGAGACGCTGCGCGAGGCGGCCCAGCTCATCGTGGCCAGCTCCCGGAGCTTCTCGATCGTGACCCGGTTCGGCGGCGACGAGTTCGCCGTCCTCCTCGTCAACACGCCGAAGGCCGGCGCTCTGAAGTACGCCCAGCGGATCAAGGACGTGATCGAGCGCCATCGGTTCGCTCACGGCCCGCTCACGGTGAGCGTGGGAATCGCCGCGCTGCCCGAGGACGTGGCGGACAGCCACGATCTCCTCCCGGCGGCGGATCGCGCCCTCTATTCCGCGAAGCGTCTCGGGCGCAACCTGATCGAAGTCGCGTAGCCCGTCGAGTCACCGCCCGTCGTTCAGATTGCGGGACGTATACTCCGGGGCATGACGTCGCTCGAGATCCTCGACCGGATCCAGCGCCGCGTGCTCTGGCTGGCGGCGTGGATGGTCCACCAGGCGAACGCCCGCCCCAGCGTCGACGGCCTCAAGGTCGGTGGCCACCAGGCCTCGTCGGCGTCGGTCGTCAGCCTGCTCACCGCGCTCTACTTCGACGCGCTCCGGCCTGACCACGTCGTCGCCACCAAGGCCCACGCCTCCCCCGCCTTCTACGCCATCCAGTACCTGCGCGGGCGGCTCAGTGCCGCCGAGCTGCAGGGGCTGCGCGTGTTCGGCGGTCTGCAGGCCTACCCCAGTCGCCGCAAGAACCCGGGCATCGTCGACCTCTCGACGGGCTCGATGGGGCTGGGGGCGGTGGCGGCGACGCTCGGTGGCCTCGCCTCCCGCTACCTGGCGGATCACGGGGTGCGGGTACCGCCCGAGCGCTTCGTCGTCATGGTCGGCGACGCCGAGCTCGACGAGGGCAACGTGTGGGAGGCGCTCGGCGAGGACGTCGTGCGTCAGCTCGGCAACGTGCTGTGGATCGTGGACGTCAACCGGCAGAGCCTCGACCGCGTCGTCGCCGATGGCCGCCCGCGCCAGCTCGCCGAGATGTTCCGTGCCGGCGGCTGGCGTGTGGACGAGCTGCGCTGGGGCCGGCGATTGCAAGCGTGCTTCGCGCGGCCCGGCGGCGAGCGTCTCCGGGCCCGGCTGGAGGGTGCCTCCAACGTCGAGTACCAGCGGCTTCTGCGCCAGCCCGCCGGCGAGCTGCGCAAGGCCCTGGTCGCTGATGCCGCCGGCGGCATCGATGCGGCCCTCGACCGCCTGCTGGCTGACGTGTCCGACGAGGCGCTGGCCGGACTCGTCGCTGACGTCGGGGGCCACGACCTCGCGCTGATCCTGAACGCGTACGAGGCCGCCGGCCTCGAGCGCGATCGCCCCTCGGTCATCCTGGCCCACACGATCAAGGGCTGGGGCTTGCCGTTCGCCGGTGATCCGCTCAACCACACCATGGTCACGAGCACGGCGCAGATCGAGGCGCTGCGCGAGGCGTTCGGCATCGCCCCCGGCGAGGAGTGGGCGGGTTTCGCCCCCGGGACGCCGGAGGCTGAGCACATCCGGGCCCTGCCCGGGCTCTTCACCGCGCCGGCGGCGCGACCGGTCCCGGCGATACCGGAATCGCTCGACGAGCCATACGCGGACCAGTCGTCGACGCAGGAAGCGTTCGGCCGCGCGCTCGCCGGGCTCGGACGGCTGCCGGCCGGCGACGCTGTCGTCACCGTGTCGGCCGACGTCGCGGTGACCACGCACCTGGCCGGCTGGATGAACCGCAAGGGCATCTACGGGCTCCAGGCCCGCCCCGATCCCTTCGCCGATCTGCCGCAGGCGCTGCGGTGGCGGGAGGGCCCCGACGGGCAACACATCGAGCTGGGCATCGCCGAGCACAACCTCTTCCTGATGCTGGCCGCCCTGGGGCTCACGGCCGAGCTGTCCGGCGCCACGCTGCTGCCGATCGGCACGCTCTACGATCCGTTCGTCACGCGCGGCCTCGACGCGCTCTACCACGCGCTCTACGCCGGCGCCCGCTTCGTGGTGGCGGCGACGCCGTCCGGCATCAGCCTGGCGCCGGAGGGCGGCGCCCACCAGTCGGTGATCACGCCGGGCATCGGCGTCGCGCTCCCGGATCTCGCCTACTACGAGCCGACGTTCGCCCGCGAGGTCGAGTGGATCCTTCTGGCCGGCCTGCGCGCCGTCGCGGAGCGGCGAGAGAGCCTCTACCTGCGGCTCAGCACGGCGCCGGTCGACCAGCGCCTGGCCCCGCCGCCGACCGCCGAGTACCGGGCCGCCGTGCTCGCCGGCGGCTACCGCCTCATCGACGCACGCACCGCCCCGGGCTGGAGCCCCGACACCGCGGTCCACCTGTTCGCGACCGGCGTCACGGTGCCGGCCGCGGTCGCGGCCGCGGCCCGGCTCGCCGAGCGGGGCGCGGGTGCCAGCGTCTTCGTGGTGACCAGTCCCGACCGCCTCTACCGCGGGCTCCGGGCGGCGGGGCCCTACATCGAGACGCTGGTCGGGGCTGACGAGGAGGACGTGCCGGTCGTCTCGGTCATCGACGGCCACTCGCACGCGCTCGCGTTCCTCGGCGGTGCGCTCGGCGTCTCCCAGCTCGCCCTGGGGGTGGACGACTTCGGCCAGTCCGGCACCCGGGTGGACCTCTATCGCCACTACGGTATCGACGCCGACGCCATCGTGGCCGCTGCCTCGACGCTGCTGGGGTAGCTCGTGGTCACCGCCCCCGGCAAGGGGGGTCGGCAGGGCGTATACTTCGAGAACTCGATGGTCACGCTCACCGCCGATCGCAAGTCCGCGCTGCGCCGGGAGCTGACGGGTCTGCTCGGGCCCGGGGCGGTGCTGACGGAGCCCGACGAGCTGCTCGTCTATGAATCCGACGGGTTGACGTTGTTCCGGGCGCTGGCCGACTTCGTCGTGTTCCCGACGACCGCCGAGCACGTGGCCGCCATCGTCAGAATCGCCAACCGCGAGGGGCTGCCCTTCGTGGCGCGCGGGGCCGGCACCGGGTTGTCGGGCGGCTGCCTGCCGGCCGAGGGCGGCATCGTGATCTCGATGATGCGGATGAACCGCGTGCTCGAGGTCGACTACGACAACCAGATCGCCGTCGTCGAGCCGGGGCTCGTCAACCTGCACCTGTCCTGGGCCGTCGGCCCCCGCGGGTACTACTACGCGCCCGACCCGTCGAGCCAGCAGGCGTGCACCATCGGCGGCAACATCGCCAACAACTCCGGCGGCCCCCACACGCTGAAGTACGGCGTGACGGTGAACCACGTCCTCGGCCTCGAGGTCGTGATGCCGGACGGCGAGCTGGTGTGGCTGGGCGGCCGCACGCGGGAGGCGCCGGGCTACGACCTCACCGGCCTCTTCGTCGGCTCCGAGGGCACCTTCGGCATCGCGACCAAGATCGTCGTGCGCATCCTGAAGAAGCCCCAGGCGGTGAAGACGGTGCTGGCGGTCTTCGACCAGGTCGACCAGGCCTCGGCGGCGGTCTCGGCGATCATCGGGCGTGGTCTCGTCCCGGCGGCCGTGGAGATGATCGACCAGCTCACGATCCAGGCCGTCGAGGACGCGTTCGGCTGCGGCTATCCGCGCGACGCGGCCGCCGCGCTGCTCATCGAGGTCGACGGGCTGCGGGCCGGGATGGACGTGCAGGCCGAGCGCATCGTGGCCGCCTGCCGCGAGTCGGGCGCGCGCGAGGTGCGGGCGGCCGCCGACGAGGCGGAGCGCCAGCTGCTGTGGAAGGGACGCAAGTCGGCGTTCGGCGCCTACGGCCGCGTCTCCCCCGCCTACATGGTGATGGACGGCGTCATCCCGCGCACCAAGCTGCCCTACGTGCTGGGGCGCGTGAACGAGATCGTGGCCGCCCACGGCCTGCGCGTCGGCAACGTGTTCCACGCCGGCGACGGCAACCTGCATCCGAACATCCTCTACGATCCGCGCAAGCCGGGCGAGGAGGCGCGGGTGGTGGAGGCGGGCGCGCAGATCATGAAGGTCTGCGCCGAGGTCGGTGGCTCGATCTCCGGCGAGCACGGCATCGGGCTCGAGAAATCCGACTTCATGCCGTTCATCTTCTCGCCGGTCGACCTGGCCTTCATGCAGCGGCTGAAGAGCGCCTTCAATCCGACCGGCCTGTGCAATCCCGGCAAGGTCTTTCCGACCAGGAAGTCCTGCGGCGAGGCGGGGCCGATCGCCTACCGGCCGCACGCGATCGAAGAGCAGGGCCTCGCTCAGCGTTTCTGAGCGCGAGCGGATCCGGCCGTTGCCAGCGCTGCTCGACACCCTCCGCGCCACCGTCGGCGCCGCCCACGTCCTCACCGGCGTCGAGCTGTCGCCGTTCGTGGTCGAGGGCCGCACGCCGGAGGCCGCGGTGTTCCCCGGCAAGCTGGAGGAGGTCGCCGCGGTCGTCGCCCAGGCCGCCGCGGCCGGCGTCCCGATCCTGCCGTGGGGCGGCGGCACCGGAATGGCCGTCGGCGAGCCGCCCCCGCGGGCGGGCATCGTGCTCGGCATGCGCCGGCTGGCCCGCGTCGTCGAGCACGAGCCCGGTGATCTCACGGTGACGGCCGAGGCCGGGCTCACGGTCGACGGTCTGCAAGAGACGCTGGGCGCGCGCGGGCAGTGGCTCTCGCTCGACCCGCCCGACGGAGCGCGGGCGACCGTGGGCGGCCTCATCGCCGCCAACGCGGCCGGCCCCCGGCGCCAGCTCTACGGCACCGTGCGCGATCTGCTCATCGGCGTCACCGTCGTCACCGCCGCCGGCGAGGTCGTCCGCGGCGGCGGCAAGGTGGTGAAGAACGTCGCCGGCTACGACTTGCCCAAGCTCTTCGTCGGCTCCTGGGGCACGCTCGGCGTTGTCGTGGACGCCACGTTCAAGCTCCGCCCGCGGCCCGACGACGAGCGGCTCATCGCCGTGCGCTTCGATCGCCTGAAGGACTGTGGCGCCGCCGTCCGGGCGCTGCTGGCCGGCGACCTCATCCCCAACGCGGTCGAGATCCTCGACCCCACCTCGGCGGCGGCGCTCGGCCTGGCCGCCACCGCCACGCTCGTCGTCGGCTTCGACGGGCTGCGCGAGCAGATCGACTGGCAGGCCGCCGAGCTGGCGACGCTGCTCTCCCCGCTCGGCGGCCGCGACCTCGAGACACTGCCCGCCGCCACGTGGCCGCGGCTGGCCACCATCGGCCGCGAGGCGTTCGCCGAGCCGGCGGCGGTGATGACGCTCTCGGTATTGCCCACGCTTGTCGTCGACGTGATGGAGCAGGGGGCGTCGGCGGCCCGGCAGCGGGGGCTCGCCAGCGCGTGGGCCGCGCACGCCGGCGTCGGCATCGTCACCGGCGCGATCGAGGCCGGCCGTGAGGCGGCGACCGTCGCCGGCGCCCTGACCGAGTGGCGGGCGATCGCTGCCGCCGGCGGCGGCCACGCCACGCTCACGTGGGCGCCGCTGGCGGTGAAGTCGCAGGTGTCGGTGTGGGGCGACGCCGGCGCGGCCGGGCGGATCATGCAGCGGATCAAGGCCCAGCTCGATCCGAGCAACGTGCTCAACCCCGGCCGCTTCGTGGCGGGGATCTGAGCGTGGCCCACACCATCGAGCCCGGCGCGCCGCCGCAACCGCTCACGCTGCACGGCCTCAGCGTCGAGGGCGTGAACCAGTGCGTGCACTGCGGCCTCTGCCTGGCCTCCTGCCCGACCTTCTCCGAGCTCGGCACCGAGATGGACTCGCCCCGCGGCCGCATCTTCCTGATCAAGTCGCTCGCCGAGGGGCGCATCGGCCTCAGCGATCCGACCGTCGAGCACCTCTCGCTGTGCCTGGACTGCCGCGCCTGCGAGACCGTGTGTCCGGCCGGCGTGCCCTATGGCCAGCTCATCGAGGCCGCCAAGGCGGAGATCGAGCGCCAGCGGCCGGGCGGACCGGTGCGCCGGACGTTCCGGTGGTTGAACTTCGGCCTGCTGCTCGGCCACCCGCGCGTCCTCGCCGCCGCCGCCGCCGGCTTGCGCCTCTACCAGGCCAGCGGGCTGCAGGCCCTCGTGCGCCGCACCGGCCTGGTGCGGCTGCTGCCCGGCACGCTGTCGGCGTGGGAGGCGCTGCTGCCGACCCTGCCGCCGGCGGCCGACCGTGCGCCGCTGCCGCCGGTGACTCCCGCGGTGGGGCCTCGGCGCGCGCGGGTCGCGATGCTGACCGGCTGCGTGCAGTCCGTGGTCTTCGGCGCCCACAACCGGGCGACGGCGCGCGTGCTGGCCCGCAACGGGTGCGAGGTGGTGGCGCCGGCCGGCCAGGGTTGCTGTGGCGCCCTCAACGCCCACGGCGGCGACCACGCGCGCGCGCTCGCCATGGCCAAGCGCACCATCGAGACGTTCGAGGCGGCCGCCGTCGAGGCGGTCATCGTGAACACCTCGGGGTGCGGCGCCCACATGAAGGCCTATGGCACGCTGCTGGCCGGGGAGCCGGCCTGGGCCGAGCGGGCGGCCCGCTTCGCGCGCACCGTGCAGGACGTGGCCGAGTTCCTCGCGCGCGAGCCGCTGCGGGGACCGCTGGGGCCGGTGCCGATGACCGTGACCTACCACGATCCCTGTCACGTCGTGCACGGCCAGAAGATCCGCCGGCAGCCGCGCGAGCTGCTGGCCCAGATCCCCGGCCTGCGCGTCGTCGATCTGCCCGAGTCCGACTGGTGCTGCGGATCGGCCGGCATCTACAACCTCACCCAGCCGGAGATGGCCGACCGACTGCTGCGACGCAAGGTGCGCAACGTCGAGTCGACCGGGGCCGAGGCCGTCGTCACCGCCAACCCCGGCTGCATCCTGCAGATCCAGGCCGGCCTCCGCGCCCAGGGACACGAGCGGCCCGTGCTGCACCTCGTCGAGGTGCTCGACCGGGCCTACCGGTGAGTCGCGTCCCCGGCTCGACACCGGCCGAGCACAAGGCGACGGCACCGACGACCGTCGGCTGCTTCGTGCTCACGGTGTCTGACACGCGGACGCCGGAGAACGACACCGGCGGTGCGGTGATTCGCGAGCTGCTGAGCGGAGCCGGCCACACCGTGGTCGCCTCCACGATCGTGCGCGACGAGCCTGCCGACGTGGCCCGGGTCGTGCGCGAGGCGTGCTCCGACGCCCGTGTGCAGGTCGTGCTCCTGACCGGCGGGACCGGCATCACCTCGCGGGACTCGACGTTCGAGGCGGTGGAGGCGCTGCTCGACAAGCGCCTGCCCGGCTTCGGCGAGCTGTTCCGCGTGCTGTCGTACGAGCAGGTGGGCGCCGCGGCCATGCTGTCGCGAGCCCAGATGGGCATCCACGCCCGGCGCATCGTCGTGTCGCTGCCCGGCTCGCCCAACGCGTGTCGCCTGGCGCTCGAGCGGCTGCTGCTGCCCGAACTGGGCCACCTCGTGCGCGAAGTCAGCCGCTGACGGGCTCGTCGCCCGGCACGCTATACTTGGGGCGCCCTGCCGCACCAAGGAGGTTCGTATGTCGCGGTTCCGTCCCCTGCTGCTCACGCTGATCCTCGTGGTCGCGCTGGCCGCCTGCGCGACGGCGGTCGAGGAGCGGAAGTACTGGCGCGAGGACGCCGCCATCACGCCGGCGCCCGAGCTGTCGCGCTTCAACACGCTCCTGGCCGATCTCGCCGACCAGCTCAAACCGGCGCTGGTCCACGTTCGCGTGCGCCGGGCGCCCGGGCAGGACAAGGAGGAGGACGGTCCCGGAGAGCCGCGCCGCAGCACCGGCTCCGGCTTCATCATCGATCCCAGCGGCCTGATCGTGACCAACGCCCACGTCGTGGAAGACGCCGACTGGCTGCAGGTGCGCCTGTCCGACGGCCGCCGCTTCTCCGGGAAGGTCATCGGCCAGGACGCGCGCGTCGATCTGGCCCTGGTCCGGATCGAGGGCGCCGCCAACCTGCCCACGCTGGCGCTGGCCGATTCCAACCGGGTGCGGGTGGGTGAGTTCGTGCTCGCGCTCGGCCACCCGTTCGGGCTCGAGCAGTCGGTGTCGTTCGGCATCGTGAGCCGCAAGGGCTCCCCGCTCACGGTGGCCGCGCCCGGCTTCGACTTCATCCAGACCGACGCCACCATCAACCCCGGCAACTCCGGCGGCCCCCTCGTGAACATGGCCGGCCAGGTCGTCGGCGTGAACAGCATGGCCACCCGCAACGGCTCGATCGGCTTCGCGATTCCCTCGAACCTGGTCAAGCTGCTGGTCCCGCAGCTGGCGACGAAGGGCAAGGTCGAGTGGGGCTGGCTCGGGGTGTCGATCACCGAGATCGGCGACGACGACCTCAATCGTCTCAAGCTCCGCGAGCCCAAGGGGGTCCTGGTGCGCGGCGTGATGCCGGGCGAGCCAGCCGATCAGGGCGGCGTCAAGGCCGACGACGTGATCATCGCGCTCGACGGCACCGCGCTCGAGGCTCCCCGCGACCTGCAGCGCGTGGTCTCGACCACCCCCGTGGGCAAGCGGGTGCGGGTCGTCGTGCTGCGCGCCGGCGAACAGAAGGAGATGGAAGTCACCATCGGGCGCTACAAGGAGCGCGCCGAGCGCCCCTCGCGCTAGCTCACGCCCGCGCGCGCGGGCTCGCCAGCGCGGTCAGTGTGGCCTGTGCCCACGGCGCGTCGAGCGTGGGCGCGGGCTCGTACCGGATCGCGCTCGTGATCCGGGCTCCACCCTCCCAGTCCGCCGCCGAATCCTCCAGGACCTCCTCCACGGCCAGGAGGAAGAACCCGAGGCCGAACGCCTCGCCTCCCACCACCGGTAGTGGCCCGTCGACCGCGCGAATCTTGACGTACGCGACGGTGTCGGGCTCGATAATGCTCAGCGTTCCCACACCGCGCTCTGCGAGGTTGCGAGCGCTGCCGCTGCGAGCCTGGATGACGAGGCCCAGCGTGCCGGAGTCGTACGCACGGAGCTCGAGATAGGAGACCAGCATCGGATGAGGACGACCCTCGGCATCCTGGGTGAGGAACGGCAGTCCGACCCCCAGCCGTGCCCCGAGCTGTCGCTGGCTGAGCCGGTCGACGAGCGAGGGCGACAGGGCGGTACCGATCACGCGACTCATGCCAGAAAGCGTAGCAGTCGCGTCACGACCGCGACAGTCCGACAACCGGATGGGCCCGGTTCCCTGCATCCGGGCGCGGACTTGGGCCCTCCCCCGGCCGTGGTCCTGGCCTTGCACAACCCCTGGGCGACTCGACTCGATTCGACGCCTGAGGGTGGGGAAAGCCCGGCTGGGTTGTCCCAACCCCTCCCATGGAGGGTGGTCATGATGGACAACCTGCGCTGGTGGCTGCTGCTGATCGCGGCGGTCATGTTCTCGATGTCCGGCTGTGCCTCCCCCCGGGACCTGGCCATGTGGCAGGAGCACCCGACTCACTACGCCTCGACCGACCACATGACGTTCTCGGCGCGCAACCCGGAGGGCAACGAGCCCGTCATCACCGAGGCCGACAAGGCCAAGGCTGAGGCCGAGAGCTGGTGGGGATACCTGGTGCCGCCGGAGCCGCCGGCCGACGTGTCGGGTCGCTGGGTCGGGACCTGGAAGGGGCTGGGGCTGTTCGATTCCCTGCGCCAGGGCTGGGCCGAGGCCACGATGGTCCAGCGGGGGGCAATCGGGGTCGCGCATCTGCATCTGGACAATACGATCGCGGCCGGCGTGCCGTGGATCGTGCGGTACGAAGGCTCGAGGGGCGTGCGACTGGTCTACAAGGTGTCTGGTAGCGATGCCGTGATGCGGCATCCCTCCCATCCCGCCGAGCTGGCCGCCGCCTTCACGCTCGTGAACGACCGCCTGATCGGGACGCTGCCGAACCCCGACGGCCCGGTCGTCATCACGCTCGCCCGCCAGGCCAAGTAAGGCTTCGCGCTCCGCGCCCGCGGCGCCGGTCAGTAGCCGCGGGCGCGGTCCACCACCTGCAGCAGCGGTTTCCCCTCGACGAATCGCCGGAGGTTCTCCACCCACAGGTCGGCCACGATCGTGTCGCGCGTGGGGTGGAGCCCGCCCACGTGCGGGAGGACGACGATCCCGGGCGTCGTCCAGAACGGGTGGTCCGAGGGCAGCGGCTCGGTCGTGAACACGTCCAGCACGGCCCCGGCGATGCGGTGCTCGCGCACCGCCGCCACCAGGTCGGCATCAACGACCAGATCGCCCCGCCCGAAGTTCAGCACCCACGCGCCCGGCTTCAGGCGGACCAGGGCCGCCCGGTCGATGAGCCCTCGCGTATCGGCCGTGGAAGGCAGCAGGAGCAGGAGATAGTCGGACTCCGCCAGCACGCGGGCCGTCTCGGCGGGCGCGTAGACGTGCTCGACGTGCGGGATCGCGACCGGCTCGCGCTTGGTCCCGATGACCCGCATCTGAAGCGCGGCGGCCAGCCGGGCCACCTCGACGCCGATCGCCCCGAGCCCGAGGATGCCCAGCGTGGCGCCGGCCAGCGTGGGGTTGATCCGACGGCGCCAGCGCCCGGCCCCCTGATCGAGCACGATGCCAGCCAGATCCTTGGCGCACAGGAACAGCGCGGCCAGGATGTGCTCGGACATCTGCACGCGATGGGTGCCGCGCGCGCACGTCAGCACGGCCGCCGCCGGCGTGTCGGGCCCCAGCCACTGCTCGCAGCCGCCGGTGAGGGACTGGATCCAGCGCACGCGGGGCGCCCGGTCGCCGAGGCGAGGCGGGGGGCGCCAGGCCAGCATGGCGTCGGCCCGCGCCAGCAGCGCGTCGGGCGGCTCGGTCTTGAGCGGAGTGGTGACGAGATCCACGGAGGCCGTGAGCCCCGCGGTCTCGGCCGCGCGCACGTAGGCGCCGGCGTCGTCGAGCCAGAGCAGGACGGATGGCTTGCTGATGGCAGGTTCCTCGCGGCCCCGATGCTACAATCGCCTCGCCCAATGAGGAAGGGGATCGTACTCGCCGGAGGCGCCGGCACCCGCCTCTATCCACTCACGCTGGCGGTCAGCAAGCAGCTCGTCCCCGTCTACAACAAGCCGATGGTGTACTACGCCCTGTCCACGCTCATGCTGGCGGGGATCCGCGACATCCTGATGATCACGACCCCCCACGACCAGCCGGCCTTCGAGCGGCTGTTCCGCCGTGGCGAGGACCTGGGGCTGCGCATCACGTACGCGGCGCAGCCCCGGCCGGAGGGCATCGCCCAGGCGTTCCTGATCGGACGCGATTTCATCGGCAGCGACCCGGTCGCGCTGGCCCTGGGTGACAACCTGTTCTACGGCGAGGGCCTCACCGAGTCCTTGCTCCGGGCCGCGGCGCGCAGCGAGGGCGGGACGATCTTCGCGTACATGGTGCGCGATCCCGAGCGCTACGGGGTCGTCGACTTCGACGCCTCCGGGCGGGCCGTCGCCATCGAGGAGAAGCCCCAGCGGCCGCGCTCGGCGTGGGCCGTGACCGGGCTGTACTTCTACGACGCCGGCGTCGTCGACGTGGCGGCGGCACTGCGACCGTCCGCCCGGGGCGAGCTGGAGATCACCGACGTCAACGGCGCCTATCTGCGCCAGGGGCGGTTGCACGTCGAGAAGCTCGGCCGCGGCGTGGCCTGGCTGGACACCGGCACCCACGAGGCGCTGCTGCAGGCCAGCACGTTCATCCAGACGCTGGAGACGCGGCAGGGGCTGATGGTCGCCTGTCTCGAGGAGATCGCCTTCCGGGCCGGCTGGATCACCGCCGGCGACGTCGAGCGCATCGCCAAGCCGATGCGCGACAACGCCTACGGCCAGTACCTGCTGCGGGTGGTGGCAGGCGAGCCGTGATCGCGTGCTATCCTGACGCGGTCTGATGGAGATCTCCCCCGACGCCAAGCGTGCCTTCCATCTGCAGGCGTACGGCCCGGCGCCGGCCATCCACGGAGTGGCGCTGGTACCGCTGGCCCGCCACGCCGACGACGGCGGCAGCCTGACCGAGCTGATCCGCCTGACCGACGGCCGCGCCGAGGGGCTGGATGCCTTCACCATCCGCCAGGTCAACTTCAGTGAGCTGGCGCCGGGCACCATCAAAGCCTTCCACCTGCACGTCCGCCAGACCGACGTCTGGTACGTGCCGCCCGCCGATCGCATGCTGATCGTGCTGATCGACACCCGTCAGGGCTCGCCCTCGGAGGGAGCGCGCATGCGGCTCGTGCTCGGCGACGGCGCCTCCCGCCTGCTGCGCATCCCGCCCGGCGTGGCCCACGGGGTGCGCAATCTGGGAACGGCGCCCGGCCGGATCATCTACTTCACCGACGTGCACTTCTCGGCCGAGCCCTCCTCGTGCGACGAGGGCCGGCTCCCGTGGGACTATGCCGGCGCCGACATCTGGGAGGTCACCCGCGGCTAGTGGGCGGGAGTCTGGGATGAAGTTGCTGGTCACGGGGGGCAGCGGGTTCATCGGGTCGAACTTCATCCGGTGGGTCCTGGCCGAGCATCCCGCGGACAGCGTCCTCAACCTCGACAAGCTGACCTACGCCGGCAACCCGGCGAATCTGGCCGACGTCGAGCACGACCCCCGCTACGCGTTCGTGCACGGCGACATCGGCGACGCCAAGCTCGTGCGCGACGTGGCCCGCGGGATGGACGCGATCGTGAATTTCGCCGCCCCCAGCCACGTCGACCGCTCGATCCTCGACCCCGACGAGTTCCTGAAGACGAACGTGCTCGGCGTGCACGTGCTGCTGGAGGCCGTGCGAGAGCTGCGCATCCCACGGATGCTGCAGATCAGCACCGACGAGGTGTATGGCTCGATCGCCAGCGGAGCGGCCGGCGAGGACGCGCCACTGCAGCCGTCCAATCCGTACTCGGCGGCCAAGGCCGGCGGCGATCTGCTGGCGCTGGCGGCCTGGCGTACCCACGGCGTGCCGGTCGTCATCACCCGCTCGTCCAACAACTTCGGGCCTTACCAGTACCCCGAGAAGCTGGTGCCGCTGTTCGTGACCAACGCCCTGGAGGACCGGCCGCTGCCGCTCTACGGCGACGGCGGTCAGGTGCGCGACTGGCTCTACGTGCTCGACAACTGCGCGGCGATCGATCTGGTGCTGCGGCGGGGCCGCGAGGGCGAGGTCTACAACATCGGCGGCGGCCACGAGGTGGCGAACCTCGCCCTCACGCGCGAGATCCTGCGTCTGCTCGACAAGGCCGAGGGGCTGATCCAGCCCGTGGCCGACCGGCCCGGCCACGACCGTCGCTACGCCCTCGACGCCAGCAAGGTCCGGCAGCTCGGCTGGGCGCCGCGCCATCCGTTCCCCTCGGCGCTGGAGACGACCGTGCGCTGGTACAGCGCGCATCCGGGCTGGTGGCAGCCGCTGAAGTCCGGCGAGTTCCGCGCGTACTACGAGCGCCAGTACGGGCAGCGATGAGCGCGCGCGCTATTGACCCGATGCGGGGCTGGATCGCCGCGACTGTGGGGACCACGCTGCTCGTCTCGGCCGGCCTGGCGCTGGCGCGGCCGGCCGCGCGGGAGACCCGCCCACACCCCAACGACCTGGCCGCGCTGCCCACGTACGTGCGGCGTGTGGAGCCGGCCATCGTCGGCCTCCACGTGCAGGCGGCGGAGGACCGGCCGTCCTCCGCGCGGCTGGGCTCCCGCCGGTTCGGCAGCGCCGTCGTGTTCGACCCCCGCGGCTACGCGATCACCGTCAGCTACGTCGTCCTCGACGCCCTCCGCATCGAGGCCCGGCTGCGCGACGGGCGCTCGGTCCCGGCCCGGCTGGTCGGCTTCGACCTCGACACCGGCCTGGCCGTGGTGCAGCTGGAGGGGGCGGGCCCGTGGCCGGTGGCCGAGCTGTGGCCGTCCAGCGACCTGCAGGTGGGCGCCGTCACCGGCACCGTCGGCGTCGACGAGGACGGTGATCTCGTGCACGTGACCGCCACACTGCAGTCGGTGCGCCGCTTCTCGGCGTTCTGGGAGTACATGCTGGACCGGGCGTTGATGCTGGCCCCGTCGATGACCTCGTGGGGTGGCAGCGCCGCCGTCGACGAGCACGGACGCGTGGTCGGCGTCGTCTCGCTGCGGCTGGGCGAGTCGCCCTACGTCAGCCTGGCCATCCCCGCTGAGAAGTTCCTCGCCGTCAAGGACGAGCTGGTGGCGTCCGGTCGCGTGATGAGCCGCCGGCCCCGGGCGTGGATCGGCCTCTACACGGCGGCCCACCCCGGCCGCGTGGTCGTCGACGGCTTCAACGAGTCGGGCCCGGCCCGCGCGGCCGGCTTCCGGCGCGGCGACCAGATCGTCCGCGTCAACGGGGTGGACGTGGCCTCCCAGGAGGAGTTCTACGAGCAGCTGTGGCGGCGCCAGGCCGGCGATCTGATCGAGGTCGCGGTGCGACGCGACGACCGGGTGCGGGTCATCAGCGTGCGCTCCGTCGATCGCTACCGTCTCTACCCGCCGCCTCGTTGATACACTCCACCTCATGAAGGGCGCCATCGACACGTACCAGGGGCGCGGCCTCATCGCCGACCCGATCCACCAGTACATCCTGTACACGCGCCCCGGCGGCATTCCCGGCGAGGCGACCGAGCAGGACCTGATCGACACCCCGTGGGTCCAGCGCCTGCGCCGCGTGCCCCAGCTGCAGTCGGCACGCTGGGTGTTCCCGGCCGCCGAGCACAGCCGGTTCCAGCACTCGCTGGGCGCCATGCACCTGGCCGGCCGCTTCGCCCAGCAGCTCTATCCCTCGCTGCGAGCCATCTTCCCCGACGCGCCGTCGGCTCCGCTCATCGAGGAGCTGCTGCGGATGGCCGGCCTGCTCCACGACGTCGGCCATGGCCCCTTTGGCCACTTCTTCGACGACAACTTCCTGGTCGACTACGACCTCACCCACGAGCTGCTCGGCCAGCGCATCATCCGTGAGGATCTGGCCGAGGTTCTGCGGGAGCTGCGGCGCAGCCCCAACGGGGTCTTCAACGCGGACGAGAAGATCGATCCCGAATGGATCTGTTATCTGATGGGGAAGTCGTATACGCATCCCCTTGAATCACATCCCAGGTGGCTGCCGTTCCTGAAGCCGCTGCTGTCGGGCGTGTTCACCGCCGACAACATGGATTATGTACTGCGCGACTCCTACATGTGCGGGGTGGCGGTGGGGCCGATCGACATCGAGCGGATCATCTACTACTCGTTCTTCTCCGAGAAGGGGCTCACGCTCGACCGCAGCGGGCTGCAGGCGTTCACGATGTTCCTCAACGCGCGCTTCTACATGTACACCAACGTCTACTACCATCGGACGACGCGCGGGATCGACCTTCACCTCAAGGAGATCTTCCGCGACACGATGCGGATCGCGTTTCCCTACGACCTGCGCAAGGACCTGCACCCGTACCTGCACCTCACCGAGTGGACGCTGCTGGAGGACGTCGCTCGCTGGCACGACGCCGACGACGCCGAGCGGCGGGCGCTGGGCGCGGAGTGGCGCCACGTGCTCGACCGGCGGCTCAAGTGGCGGATGGCGGGCGAGGAGGTGCTCGACCAGTTCGAGGCGCGCAAGGGCCAGGGATTCCTGAACCCGGAGGAAGTCGAGAAGCGGGTGGCCAGCTTCCTGCCGCCCCGGCTGCGCGACGTCAAGTTCAAGATCGACATGGCGCTGCAGGACCCGCGTCCGCTCAACCCGCTCAAGATGGGGGACCGCCAGATCTACGTCTTCGACTCGGCCACCGGCTCGGTGTCGGAGGAGCCGCTCAGCGAGATCCTCAAGTACCTGCCCGGCAAGGTCGCCCAGTGCCGCATCTTCGCCGTGGACCACGAGCACGACGCCGCCCTCGCCACCGCGCTCAAGCGCGCGCTGAACGAGGAGCCGCCCTCGATCGTGACCAACGTCTGATGGCCGACGCGCCGCTCGCCCCCGCCGAGATCGCCGCGCTCCTGACGAGCACGGCCGCCCAGCTCCGGGCCGAGCTGGCCGCGCTGCCGGCGCGCGTGCTGGCCTGGCACCCGGCCCCCGGGGAGTGGTGCGTGAAGGAAGTGATTGGCCACCTGATCGAGGCCGATCGCCGCGGCTTCGACGGCCGCATCCGCATCATCCAGGGCGCCGACACGCCGCTGCTCGAGCGGTGGGAGCCGCCCGACGTCGCGCGCGCCCGCGGCGACTGCACGAAGTCGGCGGCCGCGCTCCTGGACGAGCTGGTGGCGATGCGCCAGGACAGCGCGGCGCTGGTGCGGGGACTGCGCGAGGCCGACCTCGAGCGGGCCGGCCGCCATCCGACCGTCGGACTCCTGCGCGTGCGCGACCTGCTGCAGGAGTGGATCCACCACGACCGCAACCATCAGCGGCAGGCGCTGGCCAACGTGCAGGCCTACGTGTGGCCCGCGATGGGGAACTCGCAGAAGTTCGCGGGGGACTGACTCAGCGCCGGTAGCGCGTGGGATCGGGCACGTCGGCCTCGCCGAACCCCTTGCGGCGAAGCGCGCAGGAATCGCAGCGGCCGCAGGCGGCCCCATCCGGCGCCGGGTCGTAGCAGGACAGTGTGAGCGCGTAGTCGACGCCGGCGGCCGTCCCCGCTCGGATGATCTCGGCCTTGGTCATGCGGATCAGCGGGGTGCGGATGCGCAACCGCTGACGCCCCTCGACGCCGGCCTTCGTCGCCAGGCCGGCCATCCGCTCGAACGCCTCGATGAACTCCGGCCGGCAGTCGGGATAGCCGGAATAGTCGTAGACGTTGACGCCGATGACGATGTCGCTGGCCTCCAGCACCTCGGCCCACGCCAGCGCGAACGACAGGAAGATCGTGTTGCGGGCGGGGACGTACGTGACCGGGATCCCGTGGGCCATCGCCTCCAGCGCGCGGTCCTTGGGCACCTCGAGGTCGGCGGTCAGCGCAGAGCCGCCGAAGGCGCGCAGGTCGATCGTGAGCACCTCGTGACGGGCAACGCCGAGCGCGGCCGCTACCCGCCGGGCCGCCTCGATCTCGGCCGCGTGCCGCTGGCCGTAGGCGAGCGTCAGCGCATACAGCGCGAACCCCTCGCGCGCGGTCAGCGCCGCCGCCGTCGTCGAGTCCACACCGCCGCTGAGCAGCACCACCGCCTTGGGCCGGGCGTCCACGACGCCATAGTATGATCGATCGCCCGCGGGGGACACGCGGGACTCAGGGGGTAGGTCATGGAGAAGTTCCGGGGCGTCGACTACTACGGGATCGAGGGGCTGCTGTCCGAGGACGAGCGCATGATCCGCGACGCCGTCCGCGACTGGGTGGAGGCCGAGTTCCTGCCGGTCGTGGCCGAGCATCACCGGGCGGGAACGTTCCCGGTCGAGCTCATTCCGAAGCTGGGCGAGCTGGGCGTGTTCGGCGCCACCCTCAAGGGCTACGGCTGCGCGGGGCTCAACAACGTCGCCTACGGCCTGATCATGCAGGAGCTGGAGCGCGGCGACTCCGGGCTGCGCTCGGCCGCGTCCGTGCAGAGCGGCCTCGTCATGTACCCGATCTACGCCTACGGCTCCGACGCGCAGAAGGACCAGTGGCTGCCGAAGCTCGCCACCGGCGAGAAGGTCGGTTGCTTCGGCCTCACCGAGCCGGACCACGGCTCCGACCCCGGCTCGATGAAGACGCGGGCCCGGCGGGTGGGCGACAGCTACGTGCTCAATGGCACCAAGCTGTGGATCACCAACGGCTCCATCGCCGACATCGCGGTGGTGTGGGCCAAGGAGGACGACGGCGAGATCTACGGCTACCTGGTCGAGCGGGGAACGCCCGGCTTCTCGACGCTCGACATCCACGGCAAGTTCTCGATGCGGGCCTCGATCACCTCCGAGCTGGCCTTCCAGGACTGCAAGATCCCGCTCGCCAACAAGTTCCCCAAGGTGAAGGGGCTGCGAGGGCCGCTCGGCTGCCTCAACCAGGCGCGCTACGGCATCGCGTGGGGCGCCGTCGGCGCCGCCATGGGCTGCTACGACTGGTCGCTGCAGTACGCGCAGCAACGCATCCAGTTCGGGAAGCCGATCGCCTCGTTCCAGCTCGTGCAGCAGAAGCTCGTGTGGATGATCACCGAGATCACCAAGGCCCAGCTCCTGGTGCTGCAGCTCGGCCGGCTCAAGGACGCCGGCACGCTGCGACCGCAGCAGGTGTCGATGGCCAAGATGAACAACGTCCAGATGGCGCTCGACTCGGCCCGCCTGGCCCGCGACGTCCTGGGGGCGGCCGGCATCGTGGACGAGCATCCGATCATCCGCCACATGATGAATCTGGAGACGGTGAATACGTACGAGGGGACGCACGATATCCACACGCTGATCGTGGGCCGGGACATAACCGGCTGTGACGCCTTCGGGATCTGAGAGCGATGATAAGGGCCCATCTGCTTCGTTGCGGCCTTCGCCCCTCCCTGCGACGTGGCCGGGCCACGTCTCAGTCGGGGACTCAGGCCGCGCCTCGCATCTGGACCCTTCTCATCGCTCTGCTCACCGTGGGTGGAGCCGGAGTGGTGGCGACTCCTGCGTGGGGGCAGTCGGGTGAAGTCGTGGTGGTGACGTCGTTCCCGAAGGAGTTGTTTGAGGGGTACAAGAAGGCGTTCGAGGCGGTTACGCCGGGGGTGAAGGTTGTCGTCAAGCAGCAGCAGACGAATCAGGGTGTGACGTATCTGCGGGAGACGAAGGCGAAGCCGGATGCGGACATCTTCTGGGTGTCGTCGGTCGATGCGTTCCTGACGCTGAAGCAGGAGGGGCTGCTGGATCGCGTGGTGTTGCCGAAGGAGCTGGCGGGGCGGATTCCGGCCAGCGTCGGGGACTTTCCGATTCACGATCCCGATGGGACGTACTTCGGCTTCGCCGTCTCCGGCTACGGGCTGATGTGGAACACGCGGTACCTGCAGGCCAACAAGCTGCCGGCGCCGAAGGAGTGGGTGGATCTGGCCGATCCCCGCTATCACGGCCATCTGGTCATGAGCGCCCCCTCGCGTAGCGGGACCACCCACCTGACGGTCGAGGTCATCTTGCAGGCGTACGGGTGGCAGAAGGGCTGGGAGCTGCTGCTCGCCTCCGGCGGGAACATGGCCACCATCACCGAGCGCTCGTTCGGCGCTCCCGAGGCCGTCATCTCCGGCCAGGCCGGCGTCGGCGTGGTGATCGACTTCTTCGGGCTGTCGGCCATCGCCTCCGGCCAGCCGGTCGACTTCGCCTACCCGTCGCTGACCGCGGTGGTGCCAGCCTCGGTGGGCAAGGTGAAGAACGGCCCCAACGGCGACAACGCCGTGAAGTTCATCCACTACCTGCTCTCCGACGCCGGCCAGGCCTTGCTGTTCACCCCGGAGATCGGCCGGTTGCCGGTGGTCCCCGCCCTCTACGCGAAGGCGCCGAAGGGCTATCCCAACCCGTTCCAGCTGAAGCTCGGCGGCGTGAAGTTCGACGCGAAGCTGTCCTCCGCCCGCATCAACCTGGTCAACGCGCTGTTCGACCAGTGCGTGACGTTCCGCCACGCCGAGCTGAAGGGCGCGTGGGGCGCCATCCACCAGGCGGGCGCCGCGGTGGCCAAGGCCCGGGCGGCCGGCAAGAGCGTGGACCGCGCGGAGGCGCTGCTGCGCGAGGCCCGGGGGCTGGCCTCGGCGGTGCCGCTGGACGAGAAGGCGGCGAGCAAGACGCTGAATGACGACTTCAAGGGCAAGGCCGAGGTGAAGGCTCGCTACGAGGGAGAGTGGGACGCCGCCGCCAAGGCCGGCTACGCGAAGGCGCGGGCGGTGGCCGAGCAGGCCGTGGCCGCCACCCGCTGAGCGGGGTCAGGCGCGCGGCATCTCGCCGCTGCGGATCGCGATCTCGCGCACGACCCCGTTGATCCGGCTCACTGCCTCGCCGATGCGGGCGGCGGCCTCGCTCGTCGCCGACGAGCGCTCCTTCATCTGCAGCAGCTGGGCGCTGGCCAGGATCACCGCCAGCGGGTTGTTGATGCGGTCGCCCAGGTACTCGCCGAGCTCCCGCAGCAGCGCCAGCTCGGCGGACGCCACGTCGCGCTGGGCCTCGGCCATCGTCTGCCGCTCGGCGTCCAGGCGCGCCACCACGTCGTCGAGCGCCTTGGCGCTGGCGGCGACCAGCTCGCGCACGTCCTCGGCGCCGCCGTGGGCGAGCGAGTCCAACACCACCTGGTGGTAGCGGCGGGCGAACTCGACGTCGCCCAGGAGCCGGCCCAGCGTCTCGTCGTACTCTTCCCGCACGTGACGGGCGACGAGGACCTCGAGCTCCTTGGCCACCTGGTTGGGGGCGATCTCCTTGGCGTCGAGATAGGCGGTGGCCCCGAGGTCGCGGCCGAAGTCGTGGGAGGCGTCGCCGATGAAGATGCTGCTGTAGAAGATGAAGGGCAGCCGGCGCCAGCGCTGGTCCTGGCGGATCGCGCGGCAGAGCTGGAAGCCATCCATCTTCGGCATCTTCACGTCGGAGACGATGGCGTCGATCGACTCGCGGTCCAGGATCTCGAGGGCCACCGTACCGTCACCGGCCGTCAGGACCTCGTGACCGGCGCGCCCGAACAGGGCGGTGAGCAGACGACGGTGCGGGGACGAGTCGTCGACGACGAGGATTCGCATGGCCCAACTATCATTGCAAAGGTCCCGGCGGATTCATCGCCTATATTCGGGGCCGATGACCACCCGCCCCCTCGGGCAGATCGCCATGTTCGGCGCGCTCTTGGCGCTCCTCGGCGTGTTCGTTGCCTACCCCCTGATCCGGGTGCTCGCGGTGGCCGTGACGGGGCCGGACGGGCCGACGCTCGCCCACCTGGGCAGCTTCTTCCGGCGCGCCCTGTTCCTGGAAGCCACCGCCAACACGTTCGTGGCCGGGGCCGCCGCCGTCCTCTTCGGCAGCCTCATCGCGCTGCCGCTGGCCCTGCTGCTTGCCCGGTGTGACTTCCCCGGCCGGGCTCTCGTCCAGACCCTCGCGGTGCTGCCGCTCGTCATCCCGCCGTTCGTGGGAGCGGTGGCCTTCCAGCAGGTGCTCGGGCGCAGCGGGGTGGTGAACCTGGCTCTCCTCGACCTGGCCGGCGTGTCGGTGCCCTTCATGGACGGGCTGACGGGGGTCGTCCTCGTGCAGACGCTCCACTACTTCCCGTTCATCCTCGTCAACACCGCGGCCGCGCTGGCCGGCATCGACCCGGCCGCCGAGGAGGCTGCCCAGACGCTCGGCTGCCACGGCTGGCGGCTGTTCATGCGCGTGACCCTGCCGCTGGCGCTGCCCGGCTACGTGGCCGGCGCCCTGCTGACCTTCATCCGCGTCATCGACGACCTCGGCACCCCGCTGATGCTGAACTATCCCAAGCTGCTGGCTCCTCAGGCCTATCTCCGGGTGACGACGGTCGGGATGAACGACGTCGACGGCTACGTGATCTGCGTGATCCTCGTCGCCATCTCCCTGCTGGC
The DNA here is from genome assembly GCA_963734175.1 of uncultured Candidatus Rokubacteria bacterium. Classification (GTDB taxonomy): domain Bacteria; phylum Methylomirabilota; class Methylomirabilia; order Rokubacteriales; family CSP1-6; genus AR5. The sequence goes on along the minus strand of CAVTGC010000004.1, from coordinate 1,022,544 downwards.
GCTGTGGGGCGCCAAGGCCCTGCTGGGCCGGGGCGAGTGGGCGTCGCTGGCCCGCGGGCCGGAGCGGGTTCCGCGGCGCCTCACGGGCGCCCGCGCCGCCGGCGCCTGGGCGCTGGCTGGTCTGCTGCTCGGCGTCGCCCTGCTCCCTCACGTCGGCATCGTCGTGCTGTCGTTCTCCAAGGTGTGGTCGTTCTCCTACCTGCCGACCCGGTGGACGCTCGACAACTACGGCGAGATCCTCGTCCGGGCGCCGCACTTCGTGTGGAACACGGTGCGCTACGCGGTGCTGGCCGCCGGCATCGACGTCGTCCTGGGGGCGGCCATTGCCTGGCTCCTGCTGCGCACGCGTCTGCCCGGGCGTGGGCTGCTCGACACCATCGCCACCGTGCCGCTGGCGGTCCCCGGCGTCGTCCTCGCCATCGGGTACCTGCGCGTCTTCCACGGCTGGCAGGTGCCCGGCGTCGAGGCGCCGCTCACCTCGCTGTGGATCATCCTCGTCATCGCGTACGCGGTACGGCGCCTGCCGTACACGGTACGGGCCGCCTACGCCACCCTGCAGCAGCTGCACGTGTCGATGGAGGAGTCGGCGCAGAGCCTCGGCGCGCCGCCCCGTCGCACGTTCCGGCGGATCACGCTGCCGCTGATGGCGCGCGGCCTGGTGGCCGGCGGCCTCATCGCGTTCGTGACCTCGGCGGTCGAGCTGTCCTCCACCATCCTGCTGGTGCCGCGCATCGAGCTGGGCCCGCTGTCGTACGGGATCTACGTCTACATGCAGTCGGCCGTCGGTCGCGGGGCCGGGGCGGCGCTCGGCGTGGTGGCGATCGTGCTGGTGTTCACGGGCACCTGGCTGGTCAACCGGCTCACCGACCGCGGCGCCGGCGCCGCCTTCCGGGTCTGATGGCCGCCGAGATCGAGCTCCGGGACGTCGGCCACCGCTACGGCGCCACGTGGGCCGTGCGCCACGTGAGCCTCACGGTGGCGCCCGGCGAGTTCTTCACGCTGCTCGGGCCGTCGGGGTGCGGCAAGACCACCGTGCTGCGGATGCTGGCCGGCTTCCTCGAGCCGACCGAGGGCGAGATCCTCTTCGACGGGCGGCCGATCGCCGGCGTGCCGCCGTGGCGCCGCGACCTCGGGCTGGTGTTCCAGAATTACGCGCTGTGGCCCCATCTCTCGGTCTTCGAGCACGTGGCCTTCGGCCTGCGCGAGCGCCGGGTGCCGAAGGCCGAGCGGCGTCAGCGGGTGGCCGCGGCGCTGCGCATGGTGGGGCTCGAAGGGCTGGAGACTCGACGCCCCGGCCAGCTCTCGGGCGGCCAGCAGCAACGGGTGGCGCTGGCCCGCACCCTGGTGCTGCAGCCGCGCGCGCTGCTGCTCGACGAGCCGCTGTCCAACCTGGACGCCCGGTTGCGTGCGCAGATGCGCGTGGAGCTGCGCCGCCTGCATCGCGAGCTCGGCGTGACCACGGTCTACGTCACCCACGACCAGGACGAGGCGATGGCGCTATCCAGCCGGCTGGCCGTGCTCGACCGCGGCGCCCTCGTGCAGCTCGGCACGCCGCTCGAGGTCTACCGCCACCCGCGCACGCGCTTCGTCGCCGACTTCCTGGGTGGGACGAACGTGCTGGCCGGCACGGTGGAGCCGGGCGGCGATGCCGTGCGACTCGCCGAGGGCGTCCGCCTGGTGGTCGGCGGGAACGAGATTGCCGCCGGCGCGCGGGTGCTGTGCCTGGTGCGTCCCGAGGCGGTCCGGTTGGTGGCGGCCCCCGCCACCGGCCCGAATCACTTCCCGGGCCAGATCGGTGCCGCGGTGTTCCTCGGCGGGCGCTACGACTGCGAGGTGACGCTGGCGGGCAACGTCACACTCCGGGCCGAGGTCGCGGCCGGGGCGGCTTCGCCCGCGCCGAGCCCGGGCGAGCCGACGGTGGTCGTGCTCGACCCGGCGGACGTCGTCGTGCTCGGAGAGTGAGGCCTGCCGGCGGAACGCCACGGGCCGGGCGCGGAGTGCACGCTCGGCCCGAGGACGTCACTTGATCGCGTAGGGATTGATCGGCGTGCCGACGCCGCGGGTGACCGGCAGCGGCGGCGCCACGAGCAGGAACGCGTAGCGGCCGTCGGCTGCGCAGTCGGTGGCCAGATCTTCCAGGTAGAAGATCTCGCCGAGCGTGAGCCCCATGTTGGGGATCGCCAGGACGTGGAACGGGTTGCGGAAGCCGGCGATCTCGGACGGCCGCACCTCCACCGCGTAGTTGTCGCAGCCGATGGCCGCGATCTCCTTGTCGTGCAGCCAGGGGGCCGCGTAGGCGGACACGCCTGGAAAGTCGTCGAGGTCGTAGTGGCGCCAGTCCTTCTTGTCGAGGTACCGGCTCATGTGACCGGTGCGGACCAGCAGGATATCGCCGCGCTTCACCTCGACCTTGGCCGCGGCCGCCGTGCCCTCCAGGTCCGCCACCGTGATCGCGTAGCCGGGCTCGAGCGCGCGGACGCCCTTGTAGCGCGCCACGTCCAGCAGCACGCCGCGGCCCACGATCTTGTTCGTCGTCTTGTCGATGCTGTTCTTGGCCGCGCCGCTGCTGGTCACGAGGTTGGCGTCGTAGCCGTTCCACATCTTGCCCTCGTAAAAGATGTGGGCGAGGCTGTCCCACTGGGTCACGCACTGCAGGGGCATGACGATCCAGTCGTCGGAGCCGCCGTATCCCTGCATCTCCCGTACCTCGGCCGGCGTCCGCGGCTGGTCGCCGCCGTCGCGGAACATGGCATGGATCGGGTTGAAGCGCGCGCGGGTCCCACTCTGCGGCCCCTCACGCTGGAGCGGGATGCCGAGCGCGAACACCTTGCCCGTCGTGGCCAGCCGGGCGGCGGCCGCGATCGCGTCGGGGGTGATGTAGTTCAGGGTGCCGATCTCGTCGTCCGGCCCCCACTTGCCCCAGTTCCGCACCTGCGTCACGAGCTTCCGGAGGATCTCTTCGCTCATGGCCGGCCATCATACGGTACTCTCGCGGGCAGGGAACGGCCGGACAGCGCCCGGCGTTGCTCCAAGGTACCGATTCCACCCTGGGCGAGAGGATTGGAGGACGCCATGACCATGCCGTGGCGACGACGTGCCGTCCTGGTCGCAACCCTGATGCTCCTGCTCGGGGCGGGGCTGCCCGCCCTCGCCCGGGCCGACGGCGGGGGTGGCGGCGACGGCGACCGCCCCAGTTCCTCCGGCGCGACCCCGGCTGACCCCGACTACACCGCCGGGGTGCGGGCGATCAAGGCCGATCGGTTCGCGGAGGCGATCCCCCTGCTGCAACGCGCGGTCGGCCGGGATCCCCGCAACGCCGACGCGTTCAACTGGCTCGCCTACGCTACCCGCCGCCAGGGCGACCCGGCCGCCTCGCTGCCCCTCTACGAGAAGGCGCTGGCCATCAACCCCAAGCACCGGGGCGCCCACGAGTACATCGGCGAGGCCTATCTGATGCTCGGCAACGTGGCCAAAGCGAAGGAGCACCTGGCTCGCCTCGACTCGCTGTGCTTCCTGCCGTGCTCGGAGTACCGCGACCTCAAGAAGGCCGTCGAGCAGTACGAGAAGACCGGCAAGGTGTCCTCCACGCACTGACCCACCGCTTGTTCTCGGGGCCCCCGTCCCGTACGCTCCCGGATGCCGGTCGCACCGTTCGAGCGGCCGGGACGAGGAGGCCCCGGTGAAGTTCGGCATCTTCTACGAGCTGCAGCTGCCCCGGCCGTGGGGCGAGCGGAGCGAGTACCAGCTGCTGCAGGACGCGCTGACGCAGATCGAGCTGGCCGACCGGCTCGGCTTCGACTACGCGTGGTCGGTCGAGCACCACTTCCTCGAGGAGTACTCGCACTGCTCGGCGCCCGAGGTCTTCCTGGGAGCGGCGACCCAGCGCACGACGCGCATCCGCCTGGGCCACGGCATCATCCAGCTTCCCACCAACCATCCCATTCGCGTGGCCGAGCGGGTGGCGACCCTCGACCTGCTCTCGGGCGGCCGCGTCGAGCTGGGGCTGGGCGAGGGGCAGGGGCCGGTCGAGCTGCACCCCTTCGGCCGACGCGTGCGCGACAAGCGCGAGGTGTGGGAGGAATCGGTGCGGGCGCTCATCCCCGCCTTCACGACGGAGAAGCACGAGTGGCACGGCGAGTACTTCGACTTCCCCGCGCGCAACGTCGTGCCCAAGCCGATGCAGAAGCCGCACCCGCCGCTGTGGGTGGCGTGCTCGAACATCCAGACCATCGCCAGCGCCGGCCGCTGGGGCATGGGCGCGCTCGGCTTCCAGTTCGTCTCGCCGGACGCCGCCCGGGCGTGGGTGAACCGCTACTATCTGGAGCTGACGCAGAACCTCGCCAAGCTCGCCGAGTATCCGACGAACCCGAACATCGCCATGGTCAGCGGCTTCATGTGCGCCCCCACCGACGAGGAGGCGCTGGCCAAGGCCTCGGGCTGGACGTTCTTCGTGTTCTGCCTGAGCCACTACGGGCGCCACGGCATCCCCAACCCCGGCGAGGGGAACATGTGGGAGGCCTACCAGGAATGGCGCGGGACGGACAAGGCGCAGGAGACCTTGCGCAGCGGGCTGATCGGCTCGCCCGAGACGATCCGCCGCCGGCTGCGCGAGTTCGAGTCGACCGGCGTGGACCAGGTCATCCTGCTCGCCCAGGCCGGCCGCACCGCCCACGCCGACATCTGCCGCAGTCTCGAGCTGTTCGCGCGCGAGGTCATGCCGGAGTTTCACGCGCGCGAGGAGGCACACGCCCGCTGGAAGGCCGACGTGCTGGCCGGAAGGGTGCGTCTGGAGGGCGAGGATGCCGACACCTACAAGCTCTACGCCCATCAGAACGAGGACATCGTGCGCCTCACGCCCGAGGAGCTGAAGGCCAAGATGGCGGCGAAGGAGCGCGCGGCCGGGACCGGGGTCTGAGGTGACCGCCGTCTTCGTGCACGGCGTGCCCGACACCGCGCGGGTGTGGCACGCGGTCCTCGGGCACCTCGGCCGGCGTGACGTCGTCACGCTGAGCCTGCCGGGGTTCGGCAATCCGGCCCCCGCGGGGTTCGACCCCACGAAGGACGCCTACGCGGCCTGGGTGGTCGAACAGCTCGCCGCCATCGACGGACCGGTCGATCTCGTCGGCCACGACTGGGGTGCGATCCTCGCCCTGCGGGCCGCGTGCCTGCGGCCGGATCGCGTGCGGAGCTGGGCGATCGGCTCCGGCCCGCTCGATCCCGAGTACGTCTGGCACAAGGTCGCCCAGATCTGGCAGACGCCGGAGGTGGGCGAGCAGTTCATGACGAAGTTCACCGCCGCCGCGCTGGAGAAGGGGCTGCCGGAGGAAGGCGTGCCGCCGGCCGACGCCCGCGAGACCGGCGCTCGCGTGGACGACACGATGAAGCGCTGCATCCTTCGGCTCTACCGCTCGGCCCTCACGGTCGGCGCGGAGTGGACGCCCGACCTGGCGCGGCTCACGGCGCCGGGCCTGGTCCTGTGGGGCGAGCTCGATCCCTACGCCGCCCCCACGTGGGGCGAGCGGCTTGCCGCGCGGACCGGCGCGCGGTTCACGCTGCTCCCGGGATGCCGTCACTGGTGGCCGCTGGAACGGCCGGCCGAGGTGGCGGCGCAGCTCACGCGGCACTGGGAGGGGATCTCGCGATGATCGGTGAGGCGCATCCGCGGCTGGGCGGCGGCCCGCTCGTGACCGGCACCGGCCGGTTCGTGGACGACGTGCGCGTCCCCGGCATGCTGCACGCCGCCGTGCTCCGCTCGCCCCACGCCCACGCCCGCCTGGTGTCGCTCGACACCAAGCGCGCGCTCGACCTGCCGGGCGTGCGGGCGGTCCTGACCGCCGCCGACGTGCCGGCCGCCGCCATCATCCCCAACCGGGTGCCGGCGCCGGCCGGCGCCGACCGCTACCTGCAGCCGGCCATCGCCCGCACCGTCGTCCGCTACGTGGGCGAGCCGGTCGCCCTCGTCGTCGCCGACGATCCGTACATCGCCCGCGACGCCGCCGAGCTGATCGACGCCGTCTACGAGACGCGGCCGGCCTGCCCCTCGGTGACCGCCGCCCTCGCCCCCGGCGCGCCCCGCCTGTTCGACGGCACCGACACCAACAACGTCGCCACCATCACCATGCGGGTGGGCGATGCCGATGCCGCGCTGGCCAGCGCCGCCGTGGTCATCCGCGAGCGCTTCGACTACCCGCGGCAGACGGCCGCCGCGCTGGAGACGCGCGGGCTCGTGGCCGTGCCGCCCGACCCGCGCGGGGGCGAGCTGCACCTGATCGGCTCCACCAAGTGCATCCACATCAACCGCACGATCCTGGCGCCGATCTTCGGCCTCCCGCCGGGCGCGCTGCGGCTCACCGAGGTCGACGTCGGCGGCGGCTTCGGCGTGCGCGGTGAGCTGTACCCGGAGGACATCCTGGTGCCGCTGGCCGCGCTCAAGCTGGGGCGGCCGGTGAAGTGGATCGAGAGCCGGCGCGAGAACCTCATGGCCGCCAACCACGCCCGCGAGGTCGCCTACGAGATCGAGATCGGCTTCGACGGCGACGGCCGCATCCTGGCCATCCGCACCGTCATCCGCGCCGACATCGGTGCCTACGTGCGGACGGCGGCGCTGGTGCCCGCCGAGTTCGGCGCCGCCCTGCTGCCCGGCCCCTATCGCGTGCCGAGCTACGCCTGCGATCTCTGGTCCGTCGTCACCAACAAGACGCCGGCCGGCACGCTGCGCTCGCCCGGCCGCCCCGAGTGCAACTTCGTCCGCGAGCGGCTGCTGGACCGCGGTGCCGCGCGGCTCGGCCTCGACCCCGCCGAGATCCGCCGGCGCAACCTGATCCGCGCAGACGAGATGCCCTACGACTGCGGGACGAAGTCGTTCGGCGTGAGCACCGTCTACGACTCCGGCGATTTCCCCGCGCTCTTCGCCGAGCTGCTGCAACGCCTCGACTACGAGACGGTACGCGCCGAGCAGAAGGCTCTGAACGCGCGGCCGGGGCTCCGGCGCGGCATCGGCCTGGCCGTCTACGTCGAGAAGACGGGGCTGGGGCCATTCGAGACGACCCAGGTCGAGGCACGGGCCGACGGCACGCTCGTCGTGGACACCGGCGCGTCCTCCATGGGCCCCGGCCTTGAGACCGTGCTGGCCCAGATCCTCGGCGAGTCGCTCGGCCTGCCGGCTGCCCGTTTCCACGTCCGCCACGCCGACACCGCCGCCGTCGAGAGCGGCGTCGGCACCTACGGCTCGCGAGGCACCGTCACCGCCGGCAACGCGGCGGCGCTGGCCGCGGCCAAGCTCATCGCCGAGGCTCGCGCCCGCGCCGCCGCCCGTCTCGGCGTGCCCGAGGCCGACGTGCGCTACGCGAGCGGCGCGCTGGAGGCCGGCGGCCGTCGCGTCACGCTGGCCGAGCTGGCCGCCGAGCGCCGGCTGGCCGCCGGCGCCTCCTTCGAGGTGCCCAAGGTGACCTACGCGGGCTGCGCGTGCGCCGTCGTGCTCGACGTCGACCCCGAGACCGGCGTGCTGGCGCTGCGCCGGGTGGTGGTCGGCGCCGACGTGGGGCGAGCGGTGAACCCGGCGCTGGTCGACGCCCAGCTGGTGGGCGGCGTGGCCTTCGGCATCGGCAACACGCTGCACGAGAGCCTCGTCTACGACGGCGACGGCCAGCTGGTCTCCGGCACGCTGATGGACTACGCGCTACCGTACGCGACCGACGTCCCCGAGGTGATCGGCTTCTACCAGGAGATCCGCGCCAAGACCAACCCGCTCGGCCTGCGCGGCCTCGGCGAGTGCGGTAACCCCGGCCTCGGCGCCGCCATCGCCAATGCGGTGTGCGACGCGCTGGCCCGGCCCGCGCTGGGCATCACCACGCTGCCCCTGACTCCGTCGCGCGTCCTCGCCGCCGTCGCGCGCGCCGACCGCTGATGCGGCGCCGCCGATCGGCTGGAGGTGCTGGTCCTCGTCGACAACGCCACCGACAGCCTGTCGACGACGCCCAAGCACGTCATCCCCGAGTGGCCGGGGCTGGTCGCCGCGGGCCGGCTGCCGGTGCTTTCCGGCGAGGCGATCTGCCGCGCGCACCACGGCCTGTCGCTGCTCATCACCGCCCACGTCGGCGATGAGCGCCACACCCTGCTGTTCGACGCCGGCCCCGAGGGCGCGACCCTGCTGCGCAACGCCGCCATCCTGGGCGTGGACTTCGGCCAGGTCGAGGCGGTGGTGCTCTCGCACGGCCACTGGGACCACGGCGGGGGGCTGATCGCCGCGATCGAAGCGGTGGCCACCCGCCGCCCCGGAGCGCCGGTGCCGTGCTTCGTGCACCCCGGCATGTTCGTCCAGCGCGGCTCGCAGCGCCCGGACGGCGTGCTGATCGCGCAGGAGCCGGTGCCGACGCCCGAGCGGCTGACCGCCGCCGGCGCCGCCGTGCAGAACACGCGGCAGGCGCAGACGGTGGGCGGCGGCCTCTTCCACGTCAGCGGGGAGATCCCGCGAGTGACGCGCTACGAGACGGGGCTGCCCGGCCACGTGAAGCGCGCCGCCGACGGGCGCACGTGGGAGCCGGACCCGCTCATCATGGACGAGCGCTTTGTCTCCGTGCAGGTGAAGGGCCGGGGCCAGTTCGTCTTCTCGGCGTGCTCGCACGCCGGCATCGTGAACGTCCTCACCCACGCGCGCGAGACCTTCCCGTCGGTGCCGCTCTATGGCGCCATGGGCGGCCTGCACCTGTCCGGCTCGACGGAGCCGATCATCCCCGACACCGTCGCCGACCTGAAGCGCTTCGCCCTCGGCGTCCTCGCCCCCGGCCACTGCACGGGCTGGCGGGCCATGAGCGCCCTGGCCCGGGAGTTCGGCGACGAGCTGGTACCCTCCGCGGTCGGCAAGCGCTACCTGCTGTCGTAGCGGCGTTCCCGCGGTAGGATAGGACCCCGCGGCTGATCATCGGTCGCGCCAGGAGGTAGGACATGGGTGAGATCCTCGGCCTGGGCCTCACGCACTACCCGCCGCTCATCGGCCCGGACGAGAACATGGCCAACATCCTGCGGGCCGTGCTCAAGGATCCGGGGTTGCCGGAGCGCTACCGCGACCCGGCCAGCTGGCCGGAGCCGATGCGGCGCGAGTACGGCACCGACGGCGCCACCGCCTCGGCCGCCGCCCACCGCGCCGACCTCGTTCGCCACTTCCGCCACGCCCGCACGCTGCTCGACGACTTCCGGCCCGACGTCGTCGTCATGTGGGGCGACGACCAGCATGAGAACTTCACCGAGGACATCATCCCGCCCTTCTGCGTTCTCGCGTATGACGAGGTCGAGGCGCGGCACCGGGCGCGCGACGCGTCCAACGTGTGGGGCGAGGGCCCCGACACCGTGTTCCGCATCAAGGGCCATCGCGAGGCCGGCAAGTACCTGGCCGGGCGCCTGCTGGAGCAGGGCGTCGACATGGCCTACGCCTACAAGCCGCTGCACCACCAGGGGCTCGCCCACGCCTTCCTCAACACGGTGCTCTATCTCGACTACGACCGGATCGGTTTCCCCTACCCGGTCGTCGCCTTCCAGGTGAACTGCTACGGCCGGCGTGTCATCGCCCAGCGAGGCGGGCGCGGCAGCCTGGCTCATCCGCTGGCCGACGCCGATCTCGATCCGCCGTCGCCCTCGCCGAAGCGGTGCATGGAGGTCGGCGCCGCCGTCGCCCGCGCCATGCGCGACAGCCCCTGGCGGGTGGCGCTCATCGCCTCGTCGAGCTGGTCACACGCGTTCCTGACCGACAAGAACCACCAGCTCTATCCCGACATCCCCGAGGACCGGAAGCTCTACGAGGCGCTGCGGGTCGGTGACTACGACACCTGGCGCGACCGCCCCCTGGCCGCCATCGAGGCGTCGGGGCAGCAGGAGATGCTCAACTGGTACATGCTGGCCGGCGCCATGGAGGCGCTCGGCCGCAAGCCCGACACCTGCGAGTTCCTCGAGACGTGGTCGTTCAACTCCAACAAGTGTTTCGCGGTGTTCAAGCCATGACGACGACCCGCAACGGGCACGGGCAGAGCCACGGCGCCATCCCCAAGCTCAGCGGCGACATCCGGCCGCTCATCCCCAAGCTGGGCCTGCGCAACTACTGGTACCCGGCGGTCACCGACCGGAAGGTCGGCGCGCGCAAGCCGGTCAAGGTGGCGCTGCTGGGCGAGGAGATCTGCCTCTTCCGCGGGGCCACCGGCGCCGTCGCCGCCATCCAGGACGTGTGCCCGCACCGCGGCGCCCGCCTGAGCGAGGGCGACTGCCACTACAAGGGCACCGTCGCCTGCCCGTACCACGGCTGGGTGTACGACGAGTCCGGCAAGAACGTGGCCGTGCTCTCCGAGGGGCCGGACTCCGGCGTGTGCGGCAAGCCGGGGACGGAGGCGAAGGTCTATCCCACCCGCACGCTCAAGGGCGTGGTCTTCGTGTGGATGGGCGACGCCGATCCGGCGCCCATCGAGCAGGATGTGCCCGAGGAGTTCTTCGACGACGAGGCGCTGGTGCAGGTCGGCCAGGTCTACTGGCGCTGCAACTGGGAGGTCGCGCTCGAGAACTCGATGGACTCGCACGTGAACTACGTGCACCGCAACGCGGTGGTGGTGGCGCGTGGCGGCTTCATCGCGCGGGGGGCCCAGGGCGAGCACCCGCTGTTCGTGGGCAACGGCTTCGGCGGCGACGTGGCCGAGAGCAACTACATGCGCCGGAGCCCGGCGCAGGACTTCTACCCGAACGGCTGGAAGTGGCCGAAGACCAACTACCGGCGGGTGTGGACGTGGATCACCAAGCCGCTGGCCGATCGCGCCCGGCGCAACATCCCGCCGCCGAAGTCGGCGCAATGGTGCGGTGGCCATCACCTGCCCGGGATGTTCCGCGCCGAGTTCGGCTGGGACCTCTACACGCGCATGTGCGTGCCGGTCGAGGAGCACCTGACGCGCGTCTGGTACTACCACTGCACGCGTCCGAAGAACGCGCTCCGGCGGTTCTGGGACAAGGCGATGTACGCGACCGTGCGCCGGTGGATCATCGAGTACAACTTCTCCCGCCAGGACGAGGCGGTGATGCTCAACCAGCGCTACGACACGCCCGAGAAGCTCTCCGGCACCGACGCCGAGGTGATCCAGTGGCGCAAGCTGGTCGTCACCAAGCACTACGGCGGCCGGGACGCCGCGTTCGAGTACCGCAACCCGGACGACCTTCCACCCGACGCGGTGCCGGTGGAACGCGTCTCCGTGCGCTACCTGCAAGAGATGGCCAGGGCCAAAACGGTGCGATGAGCCGGCCGGCCGGCCCCGCGACGCCCGGGGCGCCGGCGGCCACGAACGAACGCCGGTTCGTTCGCCGACTCTTCGCGGCGGTCGTGCTGACGTATGGCTCGGTGTGGCTTGCCGGGTGGATCTGGCCCGCCTTCGGTGAGTCATTCCTCGGCAAGCTCGTGGCCATTCCGCCGTTCACCGTGTACCTCTTCGAGGAGCTGGGCATTCCCGGCCTGACCGATCGAGGCCGGTGCGATTGGATGTGGTGCCGACCGACCATCTTCGGCATTGCCATCACGACCCTCGTGTGGCTTCTGGCGGCGTGGTGCGCCTCGCTCGGCGTTGCGCGACTGGCCCGAGCGGCGCGCACGGCGAAGGGTGGGGCCACCTCAGCCTGAGCTGACCTCAGCTCCGCCGCCGGGCGGCCAGCCAGCGGTCCATCTTCGACTCCAGCACGCTGAGGGGCATGGCGCCGTCGCGCAGCAGCTCGTCGTGGAAGGCGCGCACGTCGAAGCCGGGCCCCAGCACCGCCTCGGCCCGGCGGCGCAGATCCAGGAACTTCAGCTGGCCGATCTTGTAGCCGAGGGCCTGGCCGGGCCAGACCATGTAACGCTCGATCTCCCGCTCGTTGTCGGGGGTAGGACCGCCGAGATAGTCGATCGCCTGCTCCCGAGTCCAGCCCTTGGCGTGCAGGCCCACGTCGACGACCAGCCGCTGGGCCCGGAACAGCTCGCCGCCCAGCATGGCCAGCCGGTCGCGGCGATTGGTGTAGACGCCCAGCTCGGTGCCGAGCGACTCCGCGTACAGCGCCCAGCCCTCGCCGTAGGCGGTGTACCAGCCGAACCGGCGATAGCCGGGCAGCCCGGTGTTCTCGCGCTGCAGGGTGACCTGGAAGTGGTGGCCGGGCACGGCCTCGTGCAGGTAGAGGTTGCGAGAGACGCCGGCGCTGCCGCCGCCACGCACGTTGGCGCTGTTCAGATAGAAGACGCCGGGCCGGGAGCCGTCGAGTGCGGCGGGCTCGTAGCTCGAGGACATGGACCGCTCGCGGAACGGTTCGATGGGGCGGATCTCGAACCCCGCCCGCGGGAAGTGGCCGAACAGCTTCGGCATCGCGCGGTCGACGGCCGCGCGGAGCTCGCCGTAGCCCTTCAGCAGCTCGTCGATCGAGCGGTATCGGGCCAGCTCCGGCTCGCCGGCGGCGGCGATCTCCGCCCGCAGCGCGTCGATCGCCCCGCCGATGCGTGTGACCTCGGCGACACCCAGGTCGTAGATCGCGTCCGGGGTGAGGTCGGTGGTCGTCGAGTACCGCACCGCGAAGGTGTACCAGGTCTCGCCGTCGGGCAGGGCACTCAGGCCGGCGGACGTCCGGCAGCGCGGCAGGTACTCGTCCTGGATGAAGGTCCGCAACCGCCGGTAGGCCGGCACGATCTGCTCGCGGATCGCCTCGGTGTAGGCCACGGCCAGGGCCCGCCGTGTCGGCTCGTCGAACCCGACCGGGAAGTTGCGGATGGGCTCGTAGAAGAGGCTGGTCTGCGGATCGTCCACGATGTGGACGTCGAGCTGGGGGAGCACCTTCAGCATCACCGCTCGCGGCTGGGTCACGCCGCGCGCGACGCCCTCACGCATGTTGGCGATCGCGGTGTCCATCCAGATGACGAAGCCACCGATGCGGCCGAGGAAGTCCTGATAGTTGCGCACCGTCTTGAACGGATGATTGCCGCGGCCGGCGCCCACGACGGGAAAGCGGCTCGGCCACGTCTGCCCGGCCTGGTTGACGGGCAACAGGTGCCAGGGGAAGCGGAAGGCGTCGAGGCAGCTCGTCAGCCGGTACTCGAAGACGTCGTAGGCCAGCCGCTCGGCACCGTCCAGCCCGGCCGCGTCGAGGCCGTGCAGGCGGCCCAGGTGTCGCGTGCACAGCGCCTTCATCCCGTTGCGGTACTCCTCGCCGATGTCGTTGGCCAGCACCCGGTCGTACTGGCGCAGGCCGATCTCGCTCGCCGTGAACGGGTAGTACGGCGTGACGTCGTCGTCGTAGGCGCGGGTGAGATCGGCCACCCGCGGGGCTGGCCCCCACGGCAGCCCGGCACAGGCGTGGGTGAGCAGGGCGAGGGCGACGAGCACGAGCCGACGTCCGGGCGAGCGCATCATTGACCGCCTCCGCGCCGACGATTATATTCGCCTTCCCTGGTCACGACGCGTGCCCGCGCGGTTGCCCTGCCGCCGCGCCGAGGGCTCGGAGAGGGAGTGTTCGCGTGAAGCTCGCCGGCAAGGTCGCGATCGTGACGGGTACCAGCCCCAACATCGGGGGCGGCATCGCCCACGGGCTCGCCGACGAGGGCGCCCGCGTGGCCTGTGTCGACGTCCAGCCCGACAACGCCCGGCAGTGCGCCGCGTCGATCAGCGGCCGCGGCGGCGAGGCCCTGGGCCTGGTCTGCGACGTCACCGACGAGGCCCAGGTGCAGGCCATGGTCGCCCAGGTGCGGCAGGCGTGGGGCGGCGTCAACGTCCTCGTCAACAACGCCGGCATCCTGGGCGGGCTGAGCGTGCTCGAGATGCCACTGGAGCGCTGGAACCGGCAGCTGGCCGTCAACCTCACCGGCGCCTTCCTGTGCACCAAGCACGTCGCCGGGCTGATGGTCGAGCAGAAGACGCCGGGTAGCATCATCGTCATCGTCTCCACCGCTGGCCACCAGGGTCAGGCCGGAAACATCGGCTACTGCACGAGCAAGAGCGGCCTGCTCAACTTCACGCGCGCCGCCGCCATGGACCTGGCCCGCCACAGCATCCGGGTGAACAGCCTCACCCCGACTGCGACCGACGTCGAGGAAGGGCTGGAGCGCGCCGAGGCGTGGGGCCGCGGCCGTCCGGAGCGGGGCGGGCGCCTGCTCGATTTCCAGAAGATGGTGCCGATGGGCCGGCTGCCGAGCCCCCGGCACTACGCGAAGGCGGCGGTGTTCCTCGCCTCCGACGACGCCGAGATGATCACCGGGTTCGATCTACGCGTGGACGCCGGCGCCATCGCCAAGTACTGGCCGTGGATCCCGCAGGCGTGAACTGCGGACCAGCGGAGACCACAACATGACGAATACCGTCGGATTCATCGGACTGGGGGCGATGGGCGGCCCGATGGCGCTCAACCTCATCAAGCACGGGTTCCTGCTGGTCGTGCACGACCTCGACCCGGTCAAGACCGAGCGGCTGCGGAGTGCCGGGGCCGCGGTGGCCGAGTCGGCCGAGGCCGTGGCCGCTGTCGTCTCCCGTACCATCTGCATGGTGGAGACGACCGCCCAGGCCGAGGCGGTGATCGCCGGCGAGCACGGCGTCATCCAGCGCGCCAAGCCCGGCCACATCGTGGCGTGCATGAGTACCATCGATCCGCTGGCGGCGCGCCGCCTCGGCGACACGCTGGCCGCGCGCGGCATCGCCATGGTCGACGCGCCGGTGAGCGGCGGCACCGAGCGGGCGGCGTCCGGCGAGCTGTCGGTCATCTGCGGCGGCCCCGTCGAGACCGTGAAGGCCTGCGACGATCTTTTCCGAGCCATGGGCAAGAACGTCTTCCACGTCGGCGGGCTCGGTCAGGGGCTGGCCATGAAGCTCGTCAACAACATGCTGGTGCAGGTCAACACGGTGGCCATCGCCGAGGCGCTCGTGCTGGGCGTCAAGGCCGGCCTCGACCCGCAGACGATCTACGACGTGGTGCGCGTGAGCACCGGCACCAGCTTCGCGTTCGAGACGCGGACGCCGCGCATCCTCAAGCGCGACTTCGCGCCGGGCGGCACCATCGATATCTCGTTCAAGGACCAGGAGCTGGAGACGCAGTTCGCCAAGCAGCTCGGCGTGCCGGTGCTGCTGGCCAACGTGAGCCAGCAGGTCTACCAGATGGCCCGCGCGGCCGGCCTCAACAAGGAGGACGGCTCCGCGATCATCAAGGTGCTGGAGCGGCTGGCCGGCGTGACGGTCAAGGGAGGAGCCTGAGCGATGGCGACCTACGTGCTGGTTCATGGGGCGTACCAGGGCGGCTGGATCTGGAAGCCGGTGGCCGAGCGGCTGCGCCGGGCCGGCCACGTCGTCCACGCGCCGACACTCGACGGCTGCGCCGAGCGGAAGCACGCGATCCGCCCGGGCATCACGAACTCCACGCATGCGGAGGAGATCGCGCAGTTCATGGTCTACGAGGACCTGCGCGACGTGGTTCTCGTGGGCACCAGCTCGGGCGGCATGGTCGTCTGCCGGGCGGCCGAGCAGTCGGCCGATCGCATCGCCCGCCTGGTCTTCGTCGACGCGCTGGCCCTGCTGCCCGGCGAGCGCATCGCCGACATCGTCAAGCGGCCGGCGCCGATGAAGACGGACGTGGCCACCGGCCCCACCCGCGAGGACGCCGAGGGGCGGATGTTCACCGACCTCGACCCCGCCCTGCGCGCGTGGGCCCTGGCCCGCTACACGCTGCACCCGATCGCCGCCATGGACGCGCCGATGGAGTTGAAGGACTTCTGGGACCGCTCGTGGAAGGCCAGCGTCATCCGCTGCCTGCGCGCCGCCAACCCGCCGGAGACGCACCAGCGGCGCACGGCCGAGCGGCTCAAGGCGCCGTACAGTGAGCTGGACACCGGCCACTACCCGATGCTGAGCCAGCCCGACGAGCTGACGCGCCTGCTGCTGTAGAAGGAGACCACGGCCATGAGCGTGCAGATGACCTCCGTCCGGTCCGCTCGCGAGCAGTACACCGCCAGCCTGGCGGCCGCCGGCCTCGACGCGCCGTGGATGGAGCCGGGCCCGCTGATCAGGCCCAAGGCCTCGGCCATGCAGGCGCGCGCATGGCGCTGGCGGGACATCGAGCCGCTCATCCACCGCAGCCCGGAGTTCATGGCCCCCGGCCGCGGCGCCGAGCGGCGCATCCTCCGCCTGGACAACCCCGGGGTGCCCGAGCGCACCTCCGGCCACACGATCTCCATCGCCGTCCAGTACCTGCTGCCCGCCGAAGTCGCGCCCGCCCACCGCCACACACCCAACGCCATCCGCTTCATGCTGCACGGCGAGGGCGCTTACACGACGATCGAGGGCGACAAGTACGTCATGCGCCGCGGCGATCTGGTGGTCACGCCGAGCATGACCTGGCACGACCACGGCAACGAGGGCTCGGGGCCGGTCATCTGGACCGACGCGCTCGACTCGCCGGTGGTGCGCTATCTCGAGAACCTGGCGATGGATCCGTACGAGGGCGAGGCCCAGCCGGTGCGCAGCGGCCCGCCCGCCCGCCACCTCTGTTACCGCTGGGAGACGTCGTACGCCGAGCTGCAGCGGCGGGCGCCCGATCCGTTCGACGACGTCATCATGGAGTATCTCGATCCGGCGACCGGGGGGTCGGTGGTGCCGGCGCTCGGCTGCTATCTGCAGATGCTGCGGCCGGGTGTGCGCACGCGCGCGCACCGGGAGACGTCGAGCGCGGTCTACCACGTGGTGGAGGGCGCCGGCTTCACGGAGATCGACGGCGTACGCGTCGAGTGGGGTGCGGGCGATTTCTTCGCAGTGCCGCCGCGGGCGCTGCACGCGCACGGCAACGCCGGCGCGGCGCCGGCTATCCTGTATTCGGTGCAGGACGTGCCGATGCTGAAGGCGCTGGGGTTCTACCGGACGGAAGGCTAGCGGGCCTTGTTCGGCGCGGCGAGCACCGCGACGAGGGCGAGCAGGCCCGGCAGGGCCTGGGTGAACAGGATCGAGGGCTTGGCCGTGATGGCGCCGAAGACGCCGGCGATGACGACACACGCCAGGCCGAACACCGTCACGTCGCGACGCCCCGTTGCGAGACCCCAGATGAGCATCGCGGCCAGGAAGCCGTTGTAGAGCCCCTGGTTCTTCGCCAGGGTGGCCGATGCCGCCGAGACCTCGGGCGTCATCGCGAAGATCTTCCGCCCGACCGGATGGTCCCAGAAGAACATCTCGAGGACCAGGATGCCGAGGTGACTCAGGGCGACGAATCCCGTCAACACGGTGGCGATGAGTCTCACGCTGACCCCCTGATCCCGGTCGAGTCCGACGGTTCGACTCCGATGACGACGCGCTGGTGAAGAGCGGAGAGGATCTCGTCCACCGCGGCCGACGCCCACAGCGGGAAGAACGGTGATGCCTGGAGCGCCCCCCAGTCACCGATGAAGCGATCCCACGCCTGATCGCGCGTCTCGCCCGGCCTGGCGACCTGCATCGCAGTGTACAGGCGCTCCTTGTGGTAGATCGCGGGGAATTCGACGTAGTGATACAGGTAGTCGAGGTCGCGAGTGAAGAAGACCGCGACGGGTACGGACTGACACGTCTGCCCGTCCTTGTGGTTGAGGAACGCGTTCACGACATCGGCGTTCGGCGACTGCGCGGGATCGGCCCGCGGGCCACGCCCGAGCGTGTGGCCGTCGCGCGTGAAGATGCGCAGCTCCAGGCCGCCGCCCTCGGCCAGCCTCGCCAGCATGGGCACGTCGCGCCGGCAGTCGGACGACCACTCCTCCGAGATGACCAGCATGCGAGCCGGGCCATTCGGCTGGGCCGCCAGCCACCGGATGGCGGCAACCTGCGACTCGTTAAGGCGGGCTCGCCCGTGCCAGTCACGCAGAAGGCCACTGAAGTCGTGGCGCTTGGGCCCCAGCCACCAGCCGGCCTCGCGGGCGAGATTCTCGGACGTGCCGGTGTAGGCCACGTACTCGTCGAACGTCATGCCCTGGGCGAAGCGCTCCGGCCTCACGATGGTGGGGGTCCGACCCGGGAGGTGGTCAGGGCTCGATATCTGGCCGGCGTCAGCCCGAGCACCGCCTTGAAGGTGCGCGTGAAGTGCGCCTGATCGGCGAATCCGACCTCATAGGCCACGTCGGCCAGCGTTCGGTCGCCGGTCATCCGCTGCCGTGCGAGCGCGAGCCGGCGGCCGAGCAGGTAGCGATGAGGGCTCGTACCCAGCATCAGCCGGAACTGCCGCGCGAGCTCGTAGCGGCTGAGCCCCGTGATCGCCTCCAGCTCCGCCGAGCGCACGACGCGGGTTCGCTCCGCCTCGAGGAACTCTCGAGCGCGCTCGACGGCCGGGGCGTCGACGCGGCGTGGTATCGCCGGCCCTCCGCCCGCCGCCAGCAGGCCCTCGGCCAGCTCCACGATGACGGCATCGGCGGCCAGGGGAGCGAGGCCACACCGAAAGGCGTCGGCGACGGCTCGCGCCAGCCGGGCGTTCGTCCCCACGGGCTCGCGCACGAAGGGCAGGGGATGCGGCCGCCCGCGGATCGCCCGCACGGCGTCGGCGATGCGTGAGGGCTCGACGTAGACGATCCGGTAGCCGAAGCCGTCCCGCGTGCCCGCGCGGCCGTCGTGGACCTCGTCGGGATGGAGGACGACGACCTGACCCGGCCGGCTCACGCGGGCCGCTCCGCGATAGTCGAACACCTGGACACCGGAGTCGGTCGAGCCGATCGCGTAGGTGTCATGGCGGTGCTTCGCGTACGCCTCGCCGGCGAACCAGGCGCGGAGGAGCTCGACACCGCCGACGGGCCCCGCGCCCGCCAGCCAGCCGGCCGCCGACCGTCCGCACGATCGTTCAAGACCCTCGGCGCCCGATCTGGTGTCGTCACTCATGGGGCGAGCCCCGCCAGGGCGGGTGACCGAGAGGGGGGAGAGGC
Source organism: uncultured Candidatus Rokubacteria bacterium (assembly GCA_963734175.1). GTDB lineage: Bacteria > Methylomirabilota > Methylomirabilia > Rokubacteriales > CSP1-6 > AR5. The sequence continues at coordinate 1,003,658 of CAVTGC010000004.1, read as the reverse complement.
GCGATGACCAGCGAGCAGGCGGTGGCGTTTCTGCTCTTCGCGGTCGTGGCGGCGGTCACGCCGGGGCCCAGCAACGTCATGCTGACGGCGGCCGGAGCGGCCGGCGGCGTCCTGAAAGGACTGCCCTGCCTGGCCGGCGTGACGGTCGGCATGGGGCTGATGCTGTTCCTGGTGCCGCTCGGCCTGGGGAGCCTGGTCCTCGGGCACCCCCTGGCGCTCACGGTGCTCCGGTGGGGCGGCGCCGCCTTCCTGCTCTGGCTCGCGTGGAAGATCGCGACGTCGACGGGGCCGTCGGCGCCCGGCGAGGGCCGCCCGGTCGGATTCGTGGAGGCCGCGGTCTTTCAATGGATCAACCCAAAGTCCTGGCTCGTGGCCGTGAGCGCCGCCGGGACGTATCTTAGCGCGCAGTCGGGCAGTGCCGTCGTGCAGTCCGCGCTCCTGGGCGGGTTGTTCGTCCTCGCGGCCCTGCCCAGCTGCTTCCTCTGGCTCGCGTTCGGCGCCACCGTTCAGCGGCTGCTGCGGGGGCGCCGGGCGATGCGCATCTTCAATGTCGCCCTCGGCGCGCTGCTGGCGCTGTCGGTCGCGCTCATCGTGCGATAACCCATCACGCATTCTTGAGCGCCTCGAAGTCGCGCTGCGAGATCGTGCCGTCCGCCGGCACCGCTCCGGAGTCGCGCTCGGCGTCGGAGAACGGGCGGCGCGTGTGGCTCGGCGTCAGCGAGGGGCCGTGCGGTACCAGGCGGAGCACCCAGCCGCCCACGGGTACGCGCACGACCTCGAACACCGCCCACGGGAAGCCGGCCTCGGCCGGCCGGTACAGGTACTGCCCGGAGAGAAAGAGCGTGCGGCCGTCGTCGAGCAGAAGGTGGTAGCTCACGCCCTCGTCTTCCTGCTCCTCGACGGCCACCGCATCGGTGATCGTGAAGGTCGTGCAGTTCACGTATCCCCGGACCAGCTCCCGGGAGATGAGGTCGTTCAGCTCCTGCCGCCGGCGTTGCTCGCGCCGCTGAATCGACACGTACACGCCGGCCGCCGCGAGGCCACCCGCCGCGGTGGCGATGGGCAGGATCGCCGCCGCCCGCAGCCACCGTGAGGCCAGGAGCACGACCAGGAACACGAGGGCCAGGACGCACAGCGCCGAGGCCAGGCCGGTCCACCACCCGGAGAGCTGGGGGCGGGGCTCGCGAAGCGAGGTGCGCTCCTCGTCGGTGAGCGGCCGGGTCGTGAAGACCGGGGGCACCCGCGCCCTCAGTGGGGGCCGAACAGGCGCCGGGTGAAGTCGTTGGCGAACTTGCGCTCGGGATCGTGCCGCCGCGCGAGGTCGAGGAACTTGACGAAGTGCTCGCCGTGCATCCGCCGCAGGTCCTCGTGTCCGAAGGTCTCGTTGAACTTGCCCGGATGCGGCCGCGCGTCGACCTCCCGCATCAGCGTCTCAGCCGCCGCGAAGTATCGCTCGAAACCACGGGAGTCGTTGGTCAGCAGATCGAGCCAGGTGGAGCGGCGCCCGCGGCCCGGCCCGATCAGCGTGCGCTGGTGGCCGCCCGGGGTGAAGCGCACCTCGAACAGCGTGTAGGGCAGTGGCGCCTCCCGGTAGAGACGCTCGTAGAGCGCGATGAAGCGGTCACAGACCTCGAAGGTGCGCTCGAAGGGGACGGCGAACTCCAGCTCCTGGTGCAGGTGGTAGATCGAGCGGTTGAAGGCCTGGTAGCTCTCCATCACCAGGTCGCTGCCCCGCTTGAGCCGGTGGGCGAGCGGAGACAGCCGCGGCAGCAGCCCGGCGTAGGCGATGAGATTGGCCACCCAGGCGGCCAGCAGGGCATCCAGCGAGTTGCCGGCGAACTCTCGCAGGGCCCCCAGCGTGGACCTCGGGCGGGTGGTCGGCGTCCAGGTGTTGATCTGGCACGTGTCGGTGAAGGGGAACAGGTAGAGGCTCAGGTGAACGTGGTCCCGCAGGAGACGGTCGAGGTTGGCGCGGACGAAGGCGCGGTTCGACATCTCGACCTTCTGCTCGACGTCGAAGCGGGGGACGGTCTCGACCACCACCTCGGTGATGATGCCGGCCGCCCCGATGCCGCCGATGGCGGCCTTGAAGAGATCGTCGTCGGGCCGGCATTCGTGAACGGTGCCGCTGCCGTCGACCAGCTTGAGGCTCACGACGGCCTCGCTCACGAAGCCCCAGTCGCGCCCGGTGCCGTGGACGTCGGTGGAGATGATGCCGGCGATGCTCTGCGCGTCGTGGGAGGGCAGGTTCCCGAAGGCCAGCCCCTCGCGCAGGAGCAGCCGCGAGGCGTCTCGCACCCGCGTGCCCCCGCGGAACGCCACCCGCCGGGCCGGGAGATCCTTCCAGAGGACACCCTGATAACGGTCCAGCGAGACGAGCGTGTGGTCGGCAACGACGCCGGCGTTGAAGGAGTGGCCGGCGCCGAACACGCGAAGGCCGGTCGAGCCCTTGACGAGGTCGACGATCTCCGCTTCGGTGGCCGGCTGCGCGAAGCGGCCGGGCCGGAAACGAAAGAGCCGCAGCCAGTTCCGGAACACGCCGCCGCGCACCCGGCCCTCGAGCCAGAGAAACCGGCCCAGCGTGAGGGCGTAGAGGACGACGTTGAGCGTGCTCGTCAGGCCGCAGTAGACGTAGCCCCGGCGTCTCGGCATCGGCGCCCTCCGGCGCGATGGACTAGCGCGTTCGGTTGTACTCGTAGTCTTCGCGCTCGCCGGTGCCGGCCCGCAGCTCGGGTCGCAGCGGCGGGCGCGTGCTGTTCAGCTTGGCGTGCACGTCGAGCGCGGCCTGGTCGACCCAGCGCTCCAGCAGCGTGAGCCGGTCGGGGTTGGCGACACCCTGGAAGATCTCGAACTGCTCGCAGCCGGGCTCCTTCATGCACTCCGCGCAGCGCGCCTTGTACGCCTGGGCCAGCTCCGCGCCCTTGCCCGGCGCGGCGGTGATCGTCACCACGAGTCGGATCGACATGTCGTCTCCTTGGTCTTGGTCAGTCGTCTCGATGAACCGTCTGGGGCGAGAACGCGGGAAGACAGATCGCGACGTACTCGGCTCCGTCAGGGTGGGGCGTGCTGTAACGCACCCACTCGCCCGGCGCCGTGATCACCGCCTGTCCGGCGGCGACGTCCAGCCGGCCGCCTTCGAAAGCCACGCGCAGGCTGCCCTTGAGCACCACGGTGATCTCCTGGAACTCCGGGCGTTGCCCGGGCTCCTCCCAGCCGGACGGCGAGCGCATGCGGGCCACGCTGACCGCGGTGGTGCCGGTGCTCGGCCGGCCGACGAACTCCTCGATCAGCTTGGGCCTGGTGCCGGCCGCCTCGATCACGACGGGCGCCTCGATCAGTTGGGGCATCGCGATGACCTCGCCGCTGACTCTACCTCAAGCGGGTGCCGGCCTGGTCTACTCGCTCAGCCGAAAGATCGGCAGACGCAGGCGCCACAGGATGGCCAGCAGCCGCAGCGTCGCCACCGCGGCCAGGCCGACGCCGAACGCCCACGACCCTGGCACACCGAGCGCTGTCAGGGCGAGGTACAGCGCGATGCCGGCGATGGCAGCCGTCGCGTAGAGGTCTCCGCGGAGGATGAGGGGGACCTGGGCGGTCAGCACGTCCCGCAGCACGCCGCCGGCCACGCCGGTCATCGTCCCCATGAGGACGACGATGATGGGCGAGAGCCCGGCGGCCTCGGCGATCTGCGCCCCCGAGATCGCGAACAGCGCCAGCCCGAGGGCGTCGGCCACAAGGAGGGCGTTGCCGGGCGGCGCGTGCAGCCGCATGACGAGCACCGTCAGCACGGCGGCCGCGGTGGTGACGACGAGATAGGTCGGATCGCGGATCCAGAAGATCGGATGCCGGTTCAGCAGCAGATCGCGCAACGTGCCGCCCCCGATGGCGGTCACGGACGCGATGACGACGACGCCCAGCAGGTCCAGCCGCGCGCGCCCGGCCGCCAGTGCGCCGCTGGTGGCGAAGACCGCCACGCCGAACAGGTCCAGCACGTAGAGCATCAGTCGGAGGCCTCCGCGTGGTTTGGCCGCCGCCCCGCCGTGTACGCCTCCCAGGCGGCGGCGAGCTTCGGCGATCGCTGGCGGAGCCGCTCGTGGGTCACGCTGCCGCCCCGCATCACGTAGTCGTAGGTGAACGGTACCGGGTCCAGGCGCAGCTTCTCGCGCATGCGTTCGTACCAGACGAAGCTGTGGGCGGCGACCTTCAAGAACCGCTCGACCGCCGGCCGCCTCACGCGCTCGAATTCAGCGAGCGCCAGCCGGACGTCGCGGTGGGCGAAGGCCTGGGCCAGGACGATCGCGTCCTCGAGGGCCATGCGGGTGCCCGAGCCGAGCGAGAAGTGCACCGTGCGCAGGGCGTCACCGATGAGCACGACGTTGTCGTGGCTCCAGCGCCGGTTGGTCACCACCTTGAAGTTGAGCCACGAGGACTTGTTGGCGAGGAGCCGGTGACCGCCCAGGTCGTCCCGGAACACGTCCTCGCAGTAGCGACGGCTCTCGTCTTCCGATTTCTCGGCCAGCCCGGTGGCGGCGAACGTCTCTGCGTCACACTCCACCAGGAAGGTGCTGGCCCGCTCGCCGTACGGGTAGTGATGGGCCACGAACGGACCGTCGGTCGTCTGCCGGAACGTCAGCGTCAGGCAGTCGAAGAGCTGCTGGGTGCCGTACCAGAGGTACTTGTTGGAGAGCACCTCGACCGTCGGCCCGAACTCCGCGCGGCGCGTCTCCCGCACCACGCTGTTGACGCCGTCGGCCCCGACGATCAGGTCACAACCCCGAAAGGGCGCCAGGTCGGTCAGGCGGGCCTCGAACTCCAGGCGGACGCCCTGCCGATGACAGTGCTCCTGGAGGATGCGCAGGAGGTCGAGCCGGGCGATGCCGGAGAAGCCGAGCCCATCGATGCGGACCTGCTGGCCCTGGTGGACGATCGCCTGGTCGTCCCAGGTCTGCAGGCTGCCGGTGAGATCGCGGTAGGAGTCGACGTCGGCCGCCTCGAGGAACGAGAGCGCGCGATCGGAGAAGACGACGCCCCAGCCGTAGGTGGCGCCGGCCGGGTTCTGCTCGACCACGGTGATCTCGTGGGCGGGATCCTGCTTCTTCATCAGCAGGGCGAGATACAACCCCGCCGGTCCGCCCCCCACGATGCCGATCTTCACTCGCTTGCTCCCGGCGGCCGCAGGCGAATCGTGACGTTGATCTCGTACGGGACCGGGGGAGGTCCGTCGGGGTCAAACCGGATCTGGTTGGCCCCGGCCGTGACCACACCGTGCACGCAGTTCTCGCACAGCACGTTGCCGTCCGGGCTCGTGTAGCCGGCTTCCCACTCGACGACGATACGATTCCGGGCCGGCTCTTCGCAGCGGGGGCATGGCCCGGGGTCGGGGACGGAGTCCACGACGATGACGCGAGCAAAGCGGAAGAGCTCGAAGAACGGAATGGGCTCGCCTCCGAACTCCACCTGGATCGGCGCGCTGAGCACCGAACCCACGAGCGCGCCGATCGTTTCGTCGTCGGGGGGCTCCGGCCAGCCGGACACCTCGATGGTCATGCTCGCGAATCAGGCGATGGCGCCCGAACTCCTCAGGGCCGCCAGCGCGCCGCTGTCGTACCCGAGCAGCCCGCCCAGCACCTCGTCGGTGTGCTGCCCCACCGTCGGCACCGGCCCCACTCGCGCCGGCGTCTTCGACAGCTTCACCGTCGCCCCCGGCAGGTACATCTCGCCGGCGACGGCGTCCTCCATCTTCACCAGCATCTGCCGTTCCCACAGGTGCGGGTCCTTGGCGACCTCGGGGATCGTGCGCACCGGCGCCGCCGGGATGCCGGCCTCGTTCAGCGCCGTGCACACCTGCTCCATCGTGTGGCCCGCGCACCACGCCTCGATCTTCACGCGGCGATCGCCGCCGGGCGAGCTGCCGGCCAGCGGAGTGTCGTCGTCCGGGCCGCCGACGATCTTCATGAGGCGCGCCGCCATCTCGCGCCCGGCGGCGGCGATCACGACCCAGCCGTCCTGCGTGCGATAGGGCGGCCGCCCACCCTCGCCGCCCTCGGCGCCGGTCGACAGGTAGTACGACGTGGGGATCTCGACCATCGTGAGGGCGGAGTCGAGCAGGCACACGTCGACCAGCTGGCCCTCGCCTGTGCGCTCGCGATGACGAAGCGCGGCCAGCGTGCCGATCGTCGCGTGCAGCGCGGTGTAGCGATCGACCACGGACGAGGCGGTGCCGACCGGGTGGCCCTCGGGCTGGCCGGTCAGCGCCATGAGGCCGCCCATCGCCTGGCCGAGCGAGTCGAAGGCCGGGCGGTCGCGATAGGGGCCGTACTGGCCGAAGCCCGACACCGACACCAGGATGATGCCGGGGTGGATCGCGCGCAGGCGGTCGTAGTCGAAGCCCATCGCGGCCATCACGCCGGGCCGGAAGTTCTCCAGCACGATGTCGGCCTTGGGCACCAGGGCGGCGAAGACCTCCTTGCCCCTGGCGCTGCGGAGGTCGAGACAGATGCTCTTCTTGCCGCGGTTGTAGACGGAGAAGTAGACGCTCTGACCGCGCACCATCGGCGGGTGGCGCCGCGTCTCCTCGCCGCCGGGCGGCTCGATCTTGATGACCTCGGCGCCGAGGTCGGACAGCAGCATGCCGCCGCGCGGCCCGGCCTGGAACCGCGCCAGCTCGAGAACTCGGACACCGTCGAGCGCACCGGTCATGTCGTCTCCCTCACTGGAGCCGGAGCGAACGGCCCCGGCCCCGCCTGGCGCATGATGTCCCTGCTCGTCTCCCGCACCACGACGCCGGCCGCCTCCTCCTGCAGCATCCACGGCGACGTCGAGTCCTTGTCGCCCCAGCCCCGCGCCAGCGCTTCCATCATGATCTGCTCGGCGACGGCGGCCATCGGCATCGGCACGTCGTACTCGCGCGCCAGCTCCGTGGCCAGGCCGATGTCCTTGCGGGCCAGCTTCAGCGCGAAGCGGACGGTGTCGAAGTTGCCCTTGAAGATGACGTTGGGGAGCATCTGCGAGAGCATCAGCCCCTGGCCAAACGACGCGCCGCGGACCGCCTCCAGCAGCGCCTCCGGCTTCACGCCGGCCTTCACGCCCAGCGTGAACCCCTCGGCCACCAGGCTGCGGGCGGCGATCGAGATCATGTTGTGTACCAGCTTGGCGATGGTGCCGGAGCCGATCGTCCCCATGTAGCCGACCTTGTCGCCGACGGCCTTGAGCACGTCCTTGACCTCGTTGAAGATGGCCTCGTCGCCGCCCACCATCACCTGCAGCGTGCCGCGCTGGGCGCCGTACACCCCGCCGGAGACGGGCGCGTCGAGCACGTGCACGCCCTTGTCCTTGAAGGCGGCGTGCAGCTTGCGCATCACCGTGGGCGAGCCCGTCGACAGGTCCGCGTAGATGGTCCCGGCCACGGCGCCGTGGATGATCCCGCCGGGGCCGAGCGCCACTGCCTCCACCTCCTTGGGCCCGGGCAGGGAGGTCAGGATCAGCTCGCTCTCCCGGGCCACGGCCTGGGGGCCATCGGCCCACGTGGCGCCCGCCTGCAGGTGGGGGGCGGCGGCCTCGCGGCGGACGTCGTTGACGATCAGGGCGTGGCCCGCCTTGATGAGGTTGAGGGCCATCGGCCCACCCATGTTCCCGAGCCCGATGAATCCGATGCGCATGCCTGGGGCCTCCTGGAAGGTCGCGTGCGCCGTATTATGCTCACCTGCTATCCTCTGGGCCACCGGACGATCGAGCTCAACCCCATGACCGAGGGTAAGGCGATGGCCACTGCTGACATCTCCCACGTGTTCGTCGGTGCGGCGCAGTTGACGGGCGGAACCCTCGGCGGCCTCTTCCGGCAGCGGGTGGGCGACGATCGCTGGGAGCGGCTGACCAAGGGACTGCCCGACCCCCCGCTGATCCAGGCCGTCACCGTGCACCCGACCAACCCTCAGGTCATCTTCGTCGGTACCCAGGACGGCCCCTACCGTAGCGACGACGGCGGCACCACCTTCAAGCGGCCCGACTTCCCGCGGGACCTGGCCGTGTGGTCGGTCACGGTGCACCCGACCAAGCCGCGGGTGATCTACGCCGGCACCGCGCCGGTCGGGGTCTTCCGCAGCGAGGACGGCGGCGACACCTGGACGCGGCTGGCCAACGCCGTGCAGCCGGAGAAGCTGAAGATGTCGTTCGCGTGCCGCGTGATGCGCATCGGCGTCGAGCCCGGCTCGCCCGACCAGATCCACGCCGCGCTGGAAGTCGGCGGCACCATGCGCAGTCTCGACGGCGGCGAGACGTGGTCCGACGGCAGCGCCGACCTCGTGCAGCTGGCCGCCGACAACCTCAATCTCAAGAGCATGATCCAGAGTGACAGCGAGGCCGAGGGCATGCTCGACGCCCACGCGCTCGCCGTCAGCAGCGCCGCGCCGGGCAACGTCTTCCTGGCCGTGCGCATGGGCCTCTTCCAGAGCACGGACCGCGGCAAGAGCTGGCGCGACATGGAGGTCGGCCGGTTCTCGCCGCTGACCTACGGGCGCGACATCCGCGTCTCGCCCCACGATCCGCGCACGCTCTACGCCGCGCTCAGCCCGGCGGCGCGCAGCAAAGACGGCTCGCTCTATCGCAGCACCGACCTCGGCGCCACCTGGTCGCGCATCGACCATGGGGTGAAGGCCGACGCCACGATGATGGCGCTGGCCCTGCATCCGCGTGACCCGCAGCAGATCTACGGCGTGTCGCGCTGCGCCCAGGTGTTCGGCACCCAGGACGGCGGCAAGACGTGGCGGGAGTCGCGGCTGCCCGAGGGCGTGCAGGACGTCTACGCCCTGGCCTGCGCGTAGCGCATGAGCTTCGCGCGGCCGCAGCATCTGGTCGAGACGGACTGGCTCGCTCAGCACCTCGAGGACCCGGGGGTCCGGGTCCTCGAGAGCACGGTCTTTCTGCAGCCCGCCCCCGACGTGCCGGGCGGCGTCCGGGTGGAGTCGGGCCGCGCCAAGTGGGCCGAGGGGCACATCCCCGGCGCCGGCTTCATCGATCTTCAGGAAGAGCTGTCGGACCGCACCTCCAAGCTGCGCTTCATGATGCCGCCGGCCGCGCAGTTCGCCGAGGCGATGGGGCGGGCCGGCGTCGGTGACGGCGTCCGCGTGATCCTCTACGATCGCAACGTCACCATGTGGGCCACGCGCATCTGGTGGATGCTGCGCGCGTTCGGCTTCGACGACGCGGCGGTGCTGAACGGTGGCTTCCGGAAGTGGAGCCTGGAGGGACGGCCGGTCGCCACCGACGCCGGCACCCGGCCGGCCCGCACGTTCACCCCGCGCCCGCGCCCGGCGCTGATGACCGACAAGACGGGGGTGCTCGGCGCCCTCGCCGAGTCGGGCGCCTGCGTGCTGAACGCGCTCAGCGAGGAGCAGCATCGGGGGACGGGCGGCAACACCTACGGCCGCCCCGGCCGCATCGCCGGCAGCGTCAACGTGGCGGCCCGCGATCTCGTCGATCCCAAGACCCACGCGTACCTGCCCGCCGACGTGCTGCGCGCGAAGTTCCAGGCGGCCGGCGCCCTCGACGCCAAGCGCGTCGTCACTTACTGCGGCGGGGGTATCGCCGCCTCCAGCGACGCCTTCGTGCTCACCCTGCTCGGCCGCGACGACGTCGCCATCTACGACGCCTCGCTGTCCGAGTGGGCCAACGACCCCACGCTTCCCATGGAGCGAGGCTGAGAGCCGAGACATGAGCGCCGTCACCGCCGCCCGCTTCGCGAAGGGCCGCACGTTCGACGAGTACGTGAACTACGTGGGCTCCCCCGAGAACCTGGCCCGCGAGGCCTTCGGCAGCTACTTCCCCGACGGCGGCTCCAAGGGAAGCGCCCGCAAGGACAACAGCGCGATCTTCCGCGAGCGCTACGCGAAGGCGCAGCTCACCGACTCCCAGACCAGGGCCATCAAGTGGCTGGCGGCCCAGCCGGGCGGACCGGCCAACGTCCTGGTGATCTCCGAGGACTGGTCGTCCGACTGCCGGCGCGACGTGCCCATGCTGGCCCGCCTCGCCGAGGCCGGCGGCCTGCAGCTGCGCATCTTCAACCGCGACGGCCAGCGCATCCTGTGGACGCGCCGGCCCGACCCGGCGGCCGCCCCCGACGCCAACTGGGACCTCATGATGGAGTTCATGAAGACCACCGACACCGGGGAGTGGGCGTCGCTGCCGGCGGTCGGCGTCTACTCGAAGGACTTCCAGCTGCTCTGTCGCTATCTGGAATTCCCGAGCGTCTACCACAAGGACCGCATCCGCGGCCACCAGCAGTCGGCCCGGCCCGGCGAGACGGAGACGCAGGCCCGGGAACGCAGCATGAAGGAGTTCGCGGCCCTGCAGGCCTCGCCCTTCTTCGACCTGTGGGCCTCGGTGGCCGTCGACGAGATCCTCAGCGCGCTGCACCGCCGGGCCGTCGTCGGCTCCGCCTGACGGCGCGCGGCTACTCCCCCCGCAGCGTCGGGTCGAGCAGATCGCGCAGCCAGTCGCCGGTGCGGCTGACGACCAGCGAAGTCAGCATCAGCACGACGCCCGGCATGGTCGAGATCCACCACGCGGAGTCCAGGTACTCGCGCCCCTCGTGGACCATCCCACCCCATGACGGCGTGGGCGGCTGGATGCCGAGCCCGAGGAACGAGAGCGTGGCCTCCAGCACGATCGAGCGGGCCAGCTCCAGGGTGGCGATGACGACGAGCGAGGACAGCACGTTGGGCAGGATGTGGCGGGCCACCACGCGCCCGACGGAGCCGCCGAGGGCGTGGATGGCGTCCACGAACTCGCGCGAGCGGAGCACCAGCACCTGCGAGCGCAGCACCCGCGCGTAGCTCATCCAGCCCGACAGCCCGATGACGACGACGAGTGTCGGGAACGACGGGCCCAGCACCGCGATGATGCCGATGGCCAGCAGGATGAACGGAAAGGCGAGCTGAGCGTCCGCCAGCGTCATGATGACGCTGTCTGTCCAGCCGCCGCGGAAGCCGGCCAGGATGCCCAGCGTCGCCCCGATGATGCCGCCCACCACCACGGCGGCGAAGCCGATCAGCAGCGAGACGCGCGCGCCCCAGATGACCCGCGACAGCACATCACGGCCGAGGTGATCGGTGCCGAGCAGGTGGGCGCGGCCGTCGGCGCCTTCCAGCGTCGGGGCCGCCAGCCGGCCGCGGAGCGACTGCCGCTCCGGGTCCTGTGGCGCCAGCCACGGCGCGCCCAGCGCGACGACGACCAGCGCCAGGACGAACAGGCCTCCGGCGATGACGAGACGGCGCGTGCGCCGGGCGCCCCGGCCGCCCGGGGCCGGCGTCTCCACCACCTCGGCGACCTCAGCGGGGACGGACGCGGGGATCGAGGAAGCCATAGACGATCTCGACGACGAAGTTGATGAGGATGAAGACCAGCGCCGACAGGAAGACCGTGCACTGCACCACCGGGTAGTCGCGATTGTAGATCGACTGGATGGCCAGGCGGCCGATCCCGGGCCAGGCGAACACGGTCTCGGTGACGACGGCGCCCCCCAGCAGGGTGCCGAACTGCAGCGCGGTGATCGTCACCACCGGCAGCGCGGCGTTCTTGAAGGTGTGCTTCAGCACCACGCCCATCTCCGACAATCCCTTGGCGCGCGCGGTCCGCACGTAGTCCTGGCGCAGCACCTCCAGCACCGCCGACCGGGTCAGCCGCGCGATCGAGGCCATGGCGAAGGCGCCGAGCGTGAGAGACGGCAGCACCAGGTGCTCCCAGCCGCCGCGGCCGGAGGTCGGGAACCAGCCGGTCTTGAGCGAGAACACCAGGATGAACAGGATTCCGAGGAAGAAGGTCGGCGCCGACTGACCGACGAGGGCCACGCCCATGGCCGTGTGATCGAGCGGGGAGTTGCGCTTGACGGCCGACAGCAGGCCGACCGGCACGGCCACCAGCAGGGCCAGGCCGAAGGCGGTCAGCCCCAGCTCGGCGGTGGCCGGCAGCCGACCCATCACCACCCGCCACGCCGGCTCCCGGAAGTGGATCGAGCGCCCGAAGTCGCCGCGCAGGACGTTGCCGAGGAAGACCGCGTACTGCACCGGGAGCGGCTTGTCGAGGCCCAGGTCGCGGGCCACCCGCTCGTACTCGCTGCGCGGCGCGTCGGCCGGCACCAGCAGTGGCACCGGGTCGCCGCTCAGGCGCATCACCACGAACACGACCGTGGAGACGAGCCACATCGCGATGAGCGCCCGGAAGAGCCGCTGGCCGAGGAAGCCGACGAGCGAGCGCATGAGGAAGGCCGGGGCCGCGGGGCCCCGGCCGGCTCGCTTATCTCAGGCGCGACGCAGCTTGAAGTTGAACCGCCGGAGCTCGATCTGCTGGTTGGGGTTCGGCGTGTACTCGACGTACTTCTGCAGCCCGTAGTCCTCGTAGGGCTGGATGATGGGCAGCCACGGGAAGTGCTCCAGCGCGATCTGGGTCATCTCCTTGTAGGCCTGCCCCCGGAACTTCTCGTCGACCGAGAAGCGCGCGGCCTCGCCGAGCTGATCGAACTTGGGATGACGCCAGTAGTCCTGCGGCCCGCCCGGACTGAGCAGCCGCCACATCATGCCGTCGGGGTCGCTGAGCGTGGAGGTCGGATCCGACCACCACAGGCCCTTGAACGACTTGTCGCGATTCTTCTGGGCGCGCACCGAGTACTCGACGACCTCGACCTTGGCGTTGATGCCGGCATCCCGCCACATGCCCTGGATGGCTTCCGACATCGGCTTGTCGTTCGTGGTGTAGCCGACCGTCGTCTCGATGACGATCTCTTCGTTCTTGTAGCCGCCCTGCTTGAGCTTCTCGCGCGCCTCCTTGGGGTCGTACTTCAGCGGGGGCAGCGAGGTGTCGAAGTGGTTGTCGCCCTTGGCGATCAGCCCGCTGGGCACGATGCCGCGCCCGCGCCACAGCTCCTTCACGATCAGGGCGCGGTCGATGGACAGGGACAGGGCCTGCTTGATGAGCGGGTTGTCGAGCGGCTTGACCTTGCTGTTCACGGCCAGCACGTAGAGCCCGGCGTAGAGGGCGCCGGCCACGCGGGTGGTCGGGCTGCCGTTGACGCGCTCCCCGTGGTCGGGCGGCAGGGCGGTGATCATGTCGACCTCGCCCTTGAGCAGCGAGGCGATGCGCGGGGCCGTCTCCGGGATCGGGCGGAAGATCACGCGGTCGACGTCGATCTTGCCGCCCCAGTAGTCCGGGTTGGCCTCCAGCACGGCCTTGTCGTCCTTGACCCACGAGGTGAAGCGCACCGGCCCGGAGCCGATGGGCTTCTGGTTGAAGGCCTCGGGGCCGACGGACTTCGCGTACTTCTCCGGCATGATCTGGCCGGCGTAGAACGCCAGGCGGGCCGGCAGCAGCGGGTCGGGCTTCTTGGTGTGGATGAGCACGGTCAGGGGGTCGGGCGCCTCGACCTTGTCGATGGTCGTGAGCACGGTGTTGACGCGCGTCTTCAGCGCCGGGTCCCACGTGCGCTCGATGCTGTACTTCACGTCGGCCGAGGTGAGCGGGTCGCCGTTGTGGAACTTCACCCCCGACCGCAGCTTGAAGACCCAGGTCGTCTGGCCCTGCAGCTTCCACTCGGTGGCCAGGCACGGGTTGAGCTTGCCGTCGGGATGCCGGCTGATGAGATTGTCGAAGACGTTGAAGGAGACGCGGATCTCGTTGGCCGACGTGCTCATGTGGGGATCGAAGAAGGCGATGTCACCGCCCTGGGCGATCACCAGCTCTCGCTTCTGGGTCGTCTGGGCGTGGGCGGGCGAGCCCAGCGCCGGGGCCACCGCGGCGGCCGCGCCCAGCGTGGCCGCCCCCTTCAGGAGTTCGCGTCGCGTCAATCGATTCATGTGCACCTCTTTCGGCGAGGGGGCAAACCCCCCCGGATCTCGACAGCGAGGAAGTGCGCCTATTCTCGACGGACGCGCCGTCCTGTCAAGTGTGCTTCGCAAATGAGCAAATGCTAGAATTCCCGACACCATGAAAGCTACGGCGGACGTCGTCGTCATCGGCGGGGGCACCAACGGCACCAGCACCGCCTTCCATCTCACGCTGCTGGGCGTCCGCAACGTCGTGCTGCTCGAGCGCCACCAGCTGGCGGCGGGCGCCACCGGCAAGTCGGGCGCGCTCGTCCGCATGCACTACACGAACGAGACCGAGTCGCGCATGGCCTTCGAGAGCCTGAAGGTTTTCCGCAACTTCGGCGAGATCGTCGGCGGCGACTGCGGCTTCGAGGGCGTGGGCTTCGTGCAGCTGGTCGGGCCCAGCTACGCGGAGGCCCTGGCCCGCAACGTCGCCCGCCAGCAGCGCCTCGGCATCAACACGCGGATGATCACGCCGGCCGAGGTGCGCGAGATCCTGCCCGGTTGCCATGTCGCCGACGTGGGCGCCGCGGCCTGGGAGGCCGACTCCGGCTTCGCCGATCCCGCCGCCACCGCGTTCGCCTTCGCCGAGGCGGCCCGGAACCGCGGTGCCACCATCGAGACGGGTGTCGAGGCGCTGCGCGTGCTGACCGAGGGGGGGCGGGTGACCGGGGTGGAGACCAGCGCCGGCCGCATCGCCACCTCGAAGGTCGTGATCGTCGCCGGCGCCTGGGCCTCGAGCCTGCTGACGCCGCTCGGCCTCGACTACGGGCTGGCCCCCCACCGCATCCAGGTCTCGATCTTCCGGTGGCCGGCCGGCTTCACCCAGCGCCACCCGGCCGTGATCGACGCCATCCACAAGGCGTGGTGGCGACCCGAGGGGCGCGCGTCCACACTGATCGGCGTCGAGCTGGGCTCGCGGCACGCCGACCCCGAGAAGTTCGACGAGAGCGTGGACGAGTCGTACGTGAGTGGGTGCCGGGCCGCGCTCGCCGCCCGCTGGCCGCGCCTGGCCAACGCCACCATGCGGGGCGGCTGGGCGGGAATGATCATGATGAGCCCCGACGGCCGGCCGATCATCGACCAGCTGGGTCCGGAGGGGTTGTGGGGAATGCTCGGCGACTCCGGCACCTCGTTCAAGACGTCGCCGGCCATCGGGCGGTGTCTCGCCGAGTGGATCGTGACGGGCGCCCCTTCCACCGTCGACCTGCGCCCGTTCCGGGCCTCGCGCTTTGCCGAGGGTCAGCCGTGGCAGGACGCCGACAACTACGGGCGCGAGCGCCTCACGATCTCGCGCTGATGCGGCGATCGGTACTCGCGCTGGTCGTGCTGGCGGCGGTGGTGATCGTCGGCGGGTTCGCGGCGGCGCAGTCGTGTGGGCATCGGGGCGATCTCGATGCGCTGTATTGCGACGAGGATCGAGATCTGGTCGCGGATCCCCCGAAGGACCGGAGCAAGCTCGTCAGCCCGGAGACGCTGATCTTCACCTACGTACCGGTCGAGGATCCGGCGGTGTACGAGACGGCGTGGAACGATTTCGTCAAGCACCTGGAGAAGGCGACAGGCAAGAAGGTGAAGTTCTTCGGGCTGCAGAACTACGCGGCCCAGATCGAGGCGATGCGGTCGGGGCGGCTGCACATCGCCGCCTACTCGACGGGCTCCGTCGTCTACGCCGTCAATCTCGCGGGCGCGGTGCCGTTCTCGATCATGAAGGACCCCAAGGGACTGAGCGCCTACCACGTGTGGCTGATCGCGGCGGCCAAGAACGACAAGATCAAGACCGTGGCCGATCTCAAGGGCAAGCGGGTGGCCCACGTCTCCCAGACCTCGAACTCCGGCCACCAGGCCCCGGTGTACTTCTTCTCGAAGCTGGGCGTGGTGCCGGGCAAGGACTACCAGATCGCCTACTCGGGCAAGCACGACACCAGTGCGCTCGGCGTGATCAACGGCGACTACGACGCCGCGGTGGTGGCCGACACCGTCATGCAGCGCATGGCCGCCCGCAACGTCCTCAAGGAGAGCGACTACAAGGTCGTGTGGGCCTCGCCGCCATTTCCCACGGCCGGCTTCGTGTACGCCCACAACCTGGAGCCGAAGCTCGTCGAGCGGATCAAGGAGGCCTTCCTCTCCTTCAAGTTCGAGGGCACCAGCGTGGGGCGCGAGTTCAAGCCGCGCGTCGGCTTCATGCCGCTGGCCTACGCGCGCGACTGGGAGCCCGTGCTCGCCGTGCTCAAGGCCAACGGGGTGACCTTCACCAAGGACTCCGACGAGTACAAGCGCCTGCAGAAGCCGTCCCGCGAGTAGGCATGTCGGGCACAACGAGGGGCGCCGCGGCTCCGCCGGGGCGACCCGAGCGAGGGGGGGTATGGGGGGCCATATCGGGGCCCCCCATTCTGGTCGTCACCGACCTCGCCAAGACCTACCCGACCGGGGACCGGGCGCTGCGCGGCGTCTCCCTGGCGCTCGACGGCCGCGACGCGGTCTTCGTCATCGGCTCCTCCGGCGCCGGCAAGTCCACGCTGCTGCGCTGCCTCAACCGGCTGGTCGAGCCGGACCGCGGCTCCGTGAAGCTCGACGGTGAGGAGGTCACCACGCTGCGGGGCCGCCCGCTGCGCGAGGCCCGGCGCCGCATGGCGATGATCTTCCAGGAGTTCAACCTGGTCGAGCGCCTGACCGTGATGGAGAACGTGCTCTCCGGCCGGCTCGGCTACGTCTCGCTCTGGAAGGCGTGGCGCCGCCGGTTCCCGCCCGCCGACGTCGAGGCCGCCTACCGCACGCTGGCCCGGGTGGGTCTGGCCGGCTTCGAGAACAAGCGCGCCGATGCGCTCTCGGGCGGCCAGCGACAGCGCGTGGGCATCGCCCGCGCGCTCGTGCAGCGCCCGCGCATCCTGCTCGTGGACGAGCCCACCTCGAGCCTCGACCCCCGCACCTCCGAGGCCGTGCTGCGCCTCATCGTCGACCTCGCGGGCGAGGATGGCATCCCGGCCCTGGTCAACATCCACGACGTGCCGCTGGCGCGGCAGTTCGCGCAGCGGGTGATCGGCATGCGCGCCGGCGAGATCGTGTACGACGGCGACGCCGGCGGTCTCACCGAGGAGACGCTGGCCCGCGTCTACGGCGCCGCCTCCGAGGCGGCGTCGTGACCACCGCCACCCGCGCCTGGCGGCCGCCGTCGATGTGGCCACGGCCGTGGATCGGCCCGGTCGTGTGGCTGGCGCTCGGCGTCTTCCTCGCGTGGAACGTCGTCAGCCTGGAGGTGAACCCCGAGCGGGTCGCGCGCGGTCTCGCCCGCCTGTCCACGGTCGCCGCGCGAGCCTTCCCGCCGGACTTCAGCCGGGGCAGCCTCCTGCTCGAGGGCATCGTGGAGTCGCTCGAGATGGCCACGCTGTCCACGCTGTTCGGCGTGCTGCTCGGCATCCCGGTCGCCGTGCTGGCCGCGCGCAACGTGGTACCGGGCGCGGTGTACGCGGGTGGCCGAGGCGTCATCACGCTGGGGCGGACCTTCCACGAGCTGATCGTGGCGATCCTGCTGGTGAAGGCGGTAGGGTTCGGACCCCTGGCCGGCGTGCTCACGCTCACGGTGAACTCGGTCGGCTTCTTCGGCAAGCTGCTGGCCGAGCAGATCGAGACGATCGACCGCGGGCAGATCGAAGCGGTGCGGGCGACTGGCGCCGGCCGCGCCGCCGTCTTGCTCTACGCGGTCCTGCCCCAGGTGCTGCCGCGCGTCATCGGGCTGACGATCTACCAGTGGGACATCCACCTGCGCCAGTCGACGATCATCGGCATCGTGGGCGCCGGCGGCATCGGCGCCACCCTCTACAACGCCTTCTCGCGTTACGACTACGACTTCGTCCTGGCCATCCTGCTGGTCATCGTCGGCATCGTCCTGGTGGGCGAGGCGGTGAGCGCCCTGGCCCGCCGCTGGGTGCAATAGCGTGCCGATCGGCGACGAGGCGGTCGCGCAGGCGGTGCCGGGGCCGGCGACGATCTGGCGGCGCCACACGCCGTGGCAGCGCGCCGCCCGCCTGGCCGGCCAGCTGGGGGTGGCCGCGCTGACCGCGTGGATGCTGACCCGGCTCGGGGTGCGCTGGGACTACGTGGCCGATGCGCCGAGCCAGATCGGCGACCTCGTCGGCCGCATGATCCCGCCCGAGTGGTCGTTCGCCGGCGCGCTGGTCGGGCCCACGCTGCAGACGATCAACATCGCCACCGTCGGCACGGCGCTGGCGGTCGTGCTGTCGCTGCCGGTCGCCTTCCTGGCCGCGCTCAACACCACCTTCAATCGCGCCACCTACGCGGCGGCGCGGGGGGTGATGGTCGTGAGCCGCTCGGTCGACACGCTCATCTGGGCGCTGATCTTCATCATCGTGGTCGGCCCCGGCTCGCTGGCCGGCGTGCTGGCCGTGGCCGTGCGCTCGATCGGCTTCGTCTCCAAGCTGCTGGCCGAGGGCATCGAGGAGACCGACCGCGGCCAGGTGGAGGCCATCGTCGCCACCGGCGCCGACCGCTGGCGCGTGCTGGCCTACGCGATCGTCCCCCAGGTGCGCCCGGTCTTCGCCGGCGTCTGCGTCTATCGCTGGGACATCAACATCCGCGAGTCGACGGTGCTCGGCCTCGTCGGGGCCGGCGGTATCGGCTTCGCCCTGAACGAGGCGATCCTGGGCCTCGAATGGCGCCGGGTCGGGCTGATCCTCGTCGTCGTCCTCGCGATCGTCGTGGCTTCGGAGATCGCCTCGGCGCTCGTGCGCCGGCGGCTGACCTAGGAGGGACGAGGGTGATCATCGACCTGATCCGATCGCTGTACGCCTACAGTGCGTGGGCCAACGGACGCATCCTCGACACCGCGGCCGGGCTGGACCACGCCCGCTTCGTGGCCGCCACCGGCCCCGCCGGCGAGTCGATCCGCGACACGCTGGCGCACACCCTGGGCGCCCAGTGGCTCTACCTCGAGCGGTGGCAGGGGCGCTCGCCGCGCAGCATGCCGGCGCCGGCCGATTTCCCCGACCTGGCCCGCGTGCGCACGCGGTGGGACGAGATCGAGCGAGCTACGGCCGCCTTCGTCGCCGGCTTGACCGAGGCGCGGCTTGCCGAGATCGTCGCGTACACGAACTTCCAGGGCGAGCGCTGGGCCTACCCGCTGTGGCAGCAGATGACCCACCAGGTCAACCACGCCACCCAGCATCGGAGCGAGGCCGCGCTGATGCTGACCCAGGCGGGTCACTCGCCGGGCTGGCTGGATCTGCTCTACTTCGTCGATCTGCAAGCGGCGTCGTCCTGAACGGGTAGGCCCCGCGGGCGTCCGCTCGGGTTCGCCCGGCGCGGGCCGTGGTGTACCATTGGCGGGTCATGGCTGATTCCAAGCCGGCGGCCTACGAGGCGGCGGCCGCTGCGCCCTTCGGCGTCGCCGTCGAGCGCGTCCGGCCCCATACCAAGCTCATCGGGCTCCTGGCCCTCGGTCACTTCGTGAT
The DNA here is from genome assembly GCA_963734175.1 of uncultured Candidatus Rokubacteria bacterium. GTDB lineage: Bacteria > Methylomirabilota > Methylomirabilia > Rokubacteriales > CSP1-6 > AR5. Next base: position 984,337 of record CAVTGC010000004.1, on the reverse strand, counting down.
CGACGTCAACCAGGGCTCGCTGCCGGCCGTATTGCCCTTCGTCAAGCAGATGCACGCGCTGTCCTACGCCCAGGTGGCGATGATCGTGCTGCTCGGCAACCTGACCTCGTCGATCATCCAGCCGCTGTTCGGCTACCTCTCCGATCAGGTCGCGCGTCGCTGGATCCTGCCGACCTCGGTCTTCGTGGCGGGCGCCGGCATCGCGCTGGTCGGCCTGGCCCCCGGCTACCTGGGCGTGCTGGCCCTGGTCATCGTCATGGGCCTGGGCGTGGCGGCGTGGCACCCCGAGGGCTACCGGACGGCCACCGCGGTGGCGGGCGATCGCAAGGCCACCGCGCTCTCCTGGTTCGCGCTGGGCGGCAACGTGGGTATCGCGGTGGGACCGCCGCTGATGACGTTCCTCGTGACCGGCTTCGGCATGCCCGGCACGCTCGGCATGCTGGTGCCGACGGCGCTGGTCGGCCTGCTGCTGCTCGCCGCCCTGCCCCTGTTCACGAGCGAGGCGACGGCGCCCAAGGTCCGGAAGGCCAAGAGCGAGGGCGCCAACATGCCGGGCGCGATGGCGCTGCTGATCGCCGTGGTCGGCGTCCGCTCGTGGGCGTCGCTGGGCTTCTCGACCTTCGTGCCCTTCTACTACCTCGACGTCCTCAAGGCCGACCCCCGCCTGGTCGGCGTGCTGCTCTTCGTGTTCCTGGGCTCGGGCGCGCTGGCCACCGTCATCGCCGGCCCGATCGCCGACCGGGTGGGGCCGCGGGCGTTCATGCAGTGGGTGCTGCTGGCCGCCTTGCCGTTCGGCGTGCTCTTCCTGCTGTCGAGCGGGCCGCTCGCCTTCGTGCTGCTCGGCATCTTCGGCGGCGTGCTCACCTCGAGCTTCACGGTCTCGGTCGTGCTCGGCCAGGCCTACCTGCCGCGCAATGCCGGCATGGCGTCGGGGCTGATCGTGGGGTTCGCCATCGGCCTCGGCGGCGCCGGCGTGACGGCGCTGGGCTGGGTGGCCGACCGCTGGGGCGTGGCGACGGCGCTGTGGATCAGCGCGCTGACGCCGCTGGCCGCGTTCGCCCTGACGCGCCTGCTGCCGGCGCCGCGCGACGCCGTCGCGTGAACGACCGGCTCGTCTTCCAGGACGGCGAGCAGGTCCTGCTCATCGACCAGCGCGGAAAGCGCCACCTGATCTTCCTGCGCAAGTCGGAGACGTTCCACTCCGACCGCGGCTGGATCCCTCACGATTCCGTCATCGGGCAGCCGGAGGGCTCGTGGGTGCGCTCCTCGATGGGGCTGCGCTACCTGGCTCTGCGCCCCACGCTCGCCGAGTTCGTGCTGGAGATGCCGCGCGGTGCCCAGGTCATCTATCCCAAGGACCTGGCCATGATCCTGTTCTGGGCCGACGTCTATCCGGGCTGCCGCGTGCTGGAGGCCGGCACCGGCTCCGGCGCGCTCACGCTGGCCCTGCTGCGCGCGGTCGGGCCCGAGGGGCGCGTGATCACCTTCGAGCAGCGCGAGGAGTTCGCGCGCCGGGCGGTGGCCAACATCCACATGCGGGCGGGCGAGGTCACCAACCTGACCGTGCGGCTGATCCCGGTCGAGGAGGGGCTGGCCGACGAGGAGCCGGTGGATCGGGTCGTCTTCGACCTGCCGGAGCCGTGGCGCCTCACCGAGGCCGTCGCCCGCGTGCTCCGGCCGGGCGGCATCTTCATGAGCTACGTACCCACGATCATCCAGTCCCACCAGATCGCCGAGGCGCTCAACCACGACCGGTCCTGGGCGCTGGTGGAGACGTTCGAGACACTGGTGCGGCCGTGGAACATCGACGGCACCTCCGTGCGGCCGTTCCACCGCATGGTCGCCCACACCGGATTCATCACGGTGGCCCGCCGGGTGGTGCCCGAGGAGGGCCCCCGGGTGGCGCGGCCGCCGATGCCCGAGAGGGACGAGTCATGATCACGTTCATGCGCCGGTATCGCAAGGGGCTGCAGGTCGGCCTGCTCGTCGTCATCGCGGCCTTCGTGGCCTCGCTGTTCGTGTTCGGCTCGAGCGGCTTCGACAAGGGTGGCGAGACCGCTGATGCGGTGGCCCGGGTCAACGGCGAGGCGATCTCGCGCCGGCAGTACCAGGACCGCTTCCAGGGCTATCTCGAGATGTACTCGCGGAGCAACCAGGGCCGGCTCACCCCGGAGCTGGCCGAGCAGCTGGGCCTGCCCCAGCGCGTGGTCGACGAGCTCGTCACCGAGGCGGCCGTCGTGCAGCGCGCCCAGGCCGAGGGGCTGGGCATGAGCGACGAGGAGTTCAACGCCTCCGTTCACGCCATGCGCGAGTTCCAGGACAACGGGCGCTTCTCGATCGAGCGCTACCGCCGCTTCCTGCAGGCGCGCGGCGTGGAGGCCGAGCGTGAGCTGCGCCGCTACCTCACGCTGCGCAAGGTGCAGCGCCTCATCGTCTCCGGCGTGCGGGTGACCGACGCCGAGGTCGAGCAGGCGTGGGGGCTGCGGCGCGAGGAGGTCCGCGCGTCGTGGGCCCTGGTGGAGCTGGCGCCGCTGGTCGCCGCCGCCACCGCCGGCGACGACGAGCTGGCCGAGTATCTGAAGTCGCACGGCGAGGAGTTCAAGCAGCCCGAGCGTCGCAAGGTGCAGTACGTCACGCTCGTCGCCAAGGACTTCGCCCCCAAGGTCGCCGACGCCGAGGTCGAGAAGTACTACACCGAGCACGTGAAGGACTACGAGACGCCCCGCCAGGTCCAGGGCAGCCACGTGCTGGTGCGGGTCGGCGAGACCGGCGGCAGCGAGGCCGAGGACCGCGCCCGCGAGAAGATCGCCGCCGTCATCAAGCGTGCGAAGGCCGGCGAGGACTTCGGCAAGCTCGCCCGCGAGGTCTCCGAGGATCCCGGCTCCAAGGACAAGGGCGGCGACCTCGGCTGGGTGACGCCGGGCACGATGGTGCCGGCCTTCGACCAGGCGCTGTTCGCTCTCAAGAAGGGCGAGGTCAGTCCCGAGCCCGTGCGCACGCCGTTCGGCTTCCACGCCATCAAGGTGTTCGACACCCGCGAGGCCGCGCGCAAGCCGATGAAGGAGGTCGCCGCCCAGATCCGCGATCGCCTCGCCGCCGAGGCGGCTGACGGCGCCGCCAAGGCCCGCGCCGACGAGATCCGCCCGCCGCTGATGGCCGCCGCCGACTTTCCGGCCGAGGCCCGCAAGCTGAAGCTGACGCCGGTGGAGACGACGATGACGAAGATCGGCCGGCCGCCGGCGATGCCGGGCATGCCGCCGACCGACACGCTGGAGGAGGCCGCCTTCGGCCTCGCGGTGGGCGGTGTCACGCCCCCGGTCAACACACCGGCCGGCTGGGTCGTGCTCAAGGTGACGGCGACGATCCCGCCCGGCGTCCCGCCACTGGCCGAGATCCGCGACCGCGTGGTGGCGGCGGTGAAGCGTGGCAAGGCCGACACGGTGGCCTCGACCAAGGTGAAGCAGCTGGCCGACGAGGCGAAGGCGGGCGACCTGCAGGTCGCCGCTCGCAAGGCCGGCGCCACGGTCGGCGACGCCCCGCGCTTCTCGCGCGCCAAGCCGGCCGAGAAGCTCCCGGGCGATGTGCAGATCGCCGCCCTGCAGACGCCGGCCGGCGGCACCACGGCCCCGATCAAGACGCCGCAGGGCTACTACGTGGCCAAGGTGCTGGAGCGGGCACCGGCGGGGCCGGTGGACGCGACCGAGCGCGAGAAGCTGCAGCGCGAGCTCACCACCCAGAAGCAGAGCCAGGCGTGGGAGCGCTGGGTGCTGGCCGCGCGGGGTGAATCCAAGATCGAGATGCTCGGACAGCCGCGCCCGGGGCGGGGCTGATGCGCTCGTCCTTCTACGAGGGCGACCGGCGGTTCCGCATCGGCACCGCGCCCATGCCGACGGCGGGGCCAGGCGAGGCCGTGCTGCGCGTGCGCCGGGTCGGTATCTGCGGCACCGACCTGCACATCTTCCAGGGGCACCTCGACCACCGCATTCCCAGGGGTGGCGTCATCGGCCACGAGACGCTGGCCGAGATCGCCGAGGCGCCGGCCGCCTCCGGCTTCCACGCGGGCGAGCGCGTGGTGGTGGAGCCGCTGCGCATGTGCGGCGCCTGCCGGGCCTGCCGGATGGGCGCGGCCTATCTCTGCTACCGCCTCCGCGTGCTCGGCGTGGAGGAGCCCGGGGGGATGCAGGAGTACTGGGCGGTGCCGGTCGAGCGCCTGCTGCGGGTGCCGGTCACGCTCGGTGACGACGAGGCGGCCGTGATCGAGCCGCTGGCGGTGGCGACGCACGACGTCCGTCGGGCCGAGGTGAAGGCGGGTGACGCCGTGCTCGTCCTCGGCGGCGGCCCCATCGGTGCGCTGATCGCCATGGTCGCCCGTCACCGCGGCGCCCGCGTGCTCGTGAGCGAGCTGAACCCGTTCCGCATCGAGATCCTCCGCAAGCTGCGCGTCGACGTGGCCGAGCCCGACCAGGACCTCAAGGCCGTGATCGACGCGTGGACGGCCGGCGACGGCGCCGACGTGGTGTTCGAGGTCACCGGCAACCCCGCCGCCGTGCGCGTGATGACGTCGCTCGTGCGCGTGTGGGGCACCATCAGCATGGTGGCCATCCACGGCGAGTCGGTGCCCGTCGACCTCTATCGCTTCTTCGCCCGCGAGCTCACGCTGCACGGCAGCCGGCTCTACGCGCGCGAGGACTGGGTCGAAGCGATCTCGCTGGCCAGCACCGGCGCCGTCTCGCTCGCCCCGCTCGTCACCCACAGCCTGCCGCTGGCCTCGCTGCAGCACGGCATGGAGGAAGCGCTGCGGGGTGGGCCCGTCATGAAGGTGCTGATCGACCTGTCCGCCTGAGGTCACTGCAGCCCGACGGCACGGCGCTTGCGTAGGAGCGCTGACGTGAAGATTCGCCCGGTCCGTCCACGCCTCTCAAAAATCGTCACCGATCCGGTGGAGTCCGCCAAGCTGGCGGGATTGCGCTACGTCAGCGAGACGACGCCCGGGTTCCGGCGCCGGCGGGCCGGCGGCGGGTTCACGTACGTGGACGCTGCCGGCCGCCGGGTGTGCGAGCGGGAGACGCTGCGTCGCATCCGCGCGCTGGTCATCCCGCCGGCGTGGAAGGACGTGTGGATCTGCGGCTCGTCCCAGGGCCACATCCAGGCGATCGGCCGTGACGCCCGCGGGCGCAAGCAGTACCGCTACCATGGCCGCTGGCGGCAGGCGCGCGACGAGACCAAGTACGCGCGCATGCTGGCCTTCGCCCGCGCGCTGCCGCGCATCCGCGCGCGCGTGGCCGAGGACCTGGCCCGCCCGGGACTGACGCGCGACAAGGTGCTGGCCACCGTGGTCCGGCTGCTCGAGACCACGCTGATCCGCGTGGGCAACGAGGAGTACGCGCGCACGAACCGCTCGTTCGGACTCACCACCATGCGTGATCGCCACGTCGACGTCAGCGGCGCCGAGCTGCGGTTCGCCTTTCGCGGGAAGGGCGGCAAGGAGCACGACGTCGGCGTGCGGGACCGCGGAGTGGCCCGGATCGTTCGCCACCTGCAAGACCTGCCCGGTCAGGAGCTCTTCCAGTACGTGGACGAGGCGGGCGAGCGGCGCGCGATCGATTCCGGCGACGTCAACGCGTATCTGAAGACGATCACCGGCGCCGATTTCACCGCCAAGGACTTCCGGACGTGGGCCGGCACCGTGCTGGCCGCCCTCGCGCTGGCCGAGGTGCGCACGTTCGCGACCGCGCGGGAGGCCAAGCGCAACGTCGTCCGGGCCATCGAGAGGGTGGCCGCGCGGCTCGGCAACACGCCGGCCATCTGTCGCAAGTCCTACGTGCATCCCGAGGTGCTCCACGCCTACCTCGACGGCGTCACGATTCGCGCGTTGAAGGCGCGGACCGAGCGGGCCATGGGCGAGCGGCTGAGCACGCTCGACGCGGCGGAGGGGGTCGTGCTCGGGTTGCTGCAGCAGCGGCTCGCCCGGGCCGAGGCGGCCCGGGCGGCCTGATCGCTGCGCGGCCCGCTACCGGATCGCGGGCGACGCCGAGGGCGCGCTGGGTGGGGTGATCGTCAGGTCGACGGTCACGTTGTCACCCTTCTTGATCTGCCGAGTGGTCTCCGACGGCACCTTGACCTCGAACGAATCGTTCGCAGTCTTGATCTTCACCTCGCCGTTGCGGTCGACGTCGGTGACGGTCCCGACGATCGTCTGCCTGACACCGACGGGCACCGCCGTGGCCGGCGCCGGGGCCTGCGTCACGACGGTCGGCGCCGGGGCCTGCGTCACGATGCCCGGCGTCTGGACGGGGGCCTGGGCCACCGCCACGTACTGGCCATCGCGGAGCATCACGACCTCTCCGGACTGGATCATGACTCGCTGCCCGGGCACGAGGGCCGTGAACGGCGCCGGCTGGTTCTCGACGACCAGCACCGTGTTCGGCGTCACGCGATACATCCGCCCGTCATCGAGCAGCACGACCTTCGATTGCGAATCGATGCGCACGACCGTTCCCGTCTGCATCTGCGCCGAGGCGACCGCGACGGTGCCCAGCAGCAGCCCCGCCGCCACGAATCCCATCACTGAACGCATGTAAATCCTCCCGTCCGCGCGCCCTGCGTGCGTCGCGCGAATCGAGGTCTACAAAGGAGCAAGGTGCCCGCCACCACGATCACGGGCACGCGCCTTGCTGAGCGCGCTGGGGCTCCTTGTTGTGAAGGCAAGTGCAGATCGGTCGCGAGGAGCTTAGTGCGGGGCCGGAGAATCGGAAGGGCGAAGCGGGGGGGCGCCGAGCCGACGCGTGGTCCACGCGCGGCGCAGGCGCGGGAAGCGGACGCGCGCGAAGGCGCGCAGCCCGCTGAGGTCGTCGAACATCGAGTAGATGACCGGCGTCACCACCAGCGTCACCAGCAGACACAGCGCCTGGCCGCCCACGACGACCAGCGCCAGCGAGGCCCGGGAGGCGGCGCCGTCGCCGCGGCCGAGGGCCACCGGGAGCATGCCGGCGATGATGGCCAGCGTCGTCATGAGGATCGGACGCAGCCGGGCCCGGTCGGCCTGCATCTGCGCCTCGTGGCGGGGCAGGCCGCGCGCCCGCAGCACGTTGGTGTAGTCGACCTGCAGAATGGCGTTCTTCTTCACCACGCCCATCAGCAGGAACAGGCCCATGATCGAGTAGATGTTCAGCGTCTTGCCCAGCACCAGCAACGTGAGCAGGCCGAACGGGATCGACAGGAACATCGAGACCATGATCGTCACGGGATGGATGAACGACTCGAACTGGGCGGCCAGCACGATGTAGATGAAGGCCAGCGACAGCACCAGCGCGACCAGGAAGTTGAAGATCGCCTCCTGCATGAGCTTGCCGCGCCCGGTGGTGACGATGCCGTACTCGGGCGGCATCTGCTGCTTGGCCACCGAGGCGAACGCCTCGCGCAGGGCGCTGGCCAGCGGCATGTCGTAGAGGTTGGAGATGACCGTGATCGAGCGCTCCTGGGCCAGCCGCTCGATCTGGCCGGGGCTGGTGCCGTTCTCGAGGACGGCCAGGTTGGAGAGCTTGACGAGCCCGTCGCGGGCCGGCACGTACAGGTGGGCCAGAGTGTCGGGCCGGGCCCGGAACTCCTCCTTGAGCCGCAGCCGCACGTCGTACTGCTCGCCCAGCTCCCGGAAGAAGCCGACCTTCTCGCCGCCTACCATGGTCCGCAGCGTCGAGGCCACCGCGTCGACGCGCACGCCGAGGTCGGAGGCCTTGTGGCGGTCGACGCGCACCTGGACCTCGGGCTGGCGGTAGGCCTGGGCGGTGTCGGTGTCGACGAAGCCGGGCCTGGTGGCGAGGTCGCGGACGACGGCGCTGGCGTAGACCTCGAGCTTGGCGAGGTCGGGACCGCGCAGCGTCAGGTTGAAGGGCGTCTGCCGGAAGCCACCGCCGCTGATGAGGTTGATCTGCTGCACGCTGACCCGGGTGCCGGGGAACACGGCCAGGCGCCGGCGCACCTCCTGCTTGATGTCGTCCTGGGTCCGGGCGCGCTGGGTCAGGTGCTTGAGGCCGACGTAGATGGAGACGTCGGAGACCGCGGACTGGAACTGCCCGCGCACGCCGGCGGTCGAGAAGGTCGTGACCACCTCGGGGATGGCGCGGATGGCCTCCTCCATCTGGGCGATCATCTCGCCGGTGCGCTCCAGGGACGAGCCCGGCGGCGACTCGGCCACCACCTCGAACTCGCTCATGTCGTCGTCCACGACGAAGTCGAGCCGGGAGTTGGTGAGCAGGAACCATCCCGACACCATGATGCCGGCCGCCAGCGCCACCACGATCCAGCGGCGGCGCAGGCACCACTCCAGCAGCCGTTCGTAGACCGCCTCCACGGCGGCGTAGACGCGGGAGTCCTTGGAGGCGGAGCCGCCGTGGCCGCCGCCGGGCGGTCGGGCCGGCGCCGCCTGGAAGACGCGGGCGGCCAGCATGGGCGTGAGCGTGAAGGCCACCACCAGCGAGACCATGATCGCGAAGGTGGCGGTGAGGCCGAACGAGTTCCAGAACTTGCCGACCAGCCCGCCCATGAACGCCACCGGCAGGAAGATGACGACGAGCGAGATGGTGGTGGCGGTCACCGCCAGCGCGATCTCGCGCGTGCCCACGATGGCGGCCTCGAAGGGCGACCGGCCTTCCTCCTCGGTGTGCCGGAAGATGTTCTCGAGCACGATGATGGCGTCGTCGATCACGATGCCGGTCGACAGCGACAGCCCCAGCATCGTGAGGTTGTTGAGGGTGAAGCCGGCCATGCGCATGGCCAGGAAGGTGGCGATGATCGAGGTCGGAATGGCCAGCGCGGCCACGAAGGCCGGCCGCAGCTTCCGCACCGACGCGAAGAAGATCATGGTGACGACGATGGCCGCCCCGGTCACCTTGAGCAGCGTCTCGGTGTCGGCGACGACGAAGGTGACGGCCACGGTGCCGGCGATGGCCGCCACCGCCAGCCCCTCCCACAGCACGAGGTTGCCGATGAAGACGGCCACGATCAGGCTGGCCAGCAGCCCGCCCAGCAGCAGATGGTCCTGGACCTCGTGGAACGAGCGTTTGATGAAGCGGGAGAGGTCGCGCACGATGTCGAACTTGATGTCCTGGGGCAGGCCCTTCTGGATCTCGTCCAGCTTGGCCTTCAGACGATCGACGACGGCGACCGTGTTGGTGCCCGACTGCTTGCGGATGACCAGCGAGACCGCGTTGCGGCCGTTCAGCCGGGCCAGCGTGCGCGGCTCCTCCTCGGCGTCGACGACCACCGCCACGTCGCGGACCCGCACGGGACCGGTCTGGCGGTCGGCGACGATCAGCTCCTCGAACCCCTCGGGCGACTCGATGCGCCCGAGCGTGCGCACGCCTTCTTCCCGGGAGCCGCCGGTGAGTCGCCCGCCCGGGATCTCGACGTTCTGGCGCCCCAGCGCGTCCTTGAGCTGCTGGATCGACAGCCCGTAGGCGTTCAGCCGGTTCGGATCGGCCAGCACCTGGATCTCGCGCTTGCGGGCGCCGATCAGCGTCAGCGCGCCGACGTCCTTCACCGTCTCCAGCTGACGCTTGATGCGCTTGTCGGCGATCTCGGTGATCTCGCGCTGCGAGCGCTGGCCGGAGACGACCACGGCCAGGACCGGCGAGGAGTCCGGATCGACCTTCTCGATGATCGGCGATTCGGTGCCGGCCGGCAGGCTGCCCAGCACGGTGCCGACCTTCTCCCGCACGTCGTTGGCCGCTTCCTGCACGTTGCGCTCGAGGACGAAGGTGGCGAACACCTGCGACTGCCCCTCGATCGTGCTCGACCGCAGCTCGTCGAGCCCCGCGATCGTGTTGATGACCTCCTCGAGCGGCTTGGTGATCTGGCTCTCGATCTCCTCCGGCGAGGCTCCCGGCAACCGCGTCGTGATCGTGATCGTGGGCAGATCGACCTTGGGGAAGATGTCCACCCCGAGCTGCACGAACGACGCGAGCCCGAGGACGACCAGCGACACCAGCAGCATCGTGGTGAAGACGGGTCGCCGGACGAAGACCTCGAGCACTAGCGAGCCGCGGCGGCATCGACCGGGGCGCCGTTGAACAGCGCCGCCAGGTTGGTGATGGCCACCGTCTCGCCGGCCTTCACCCCGTCGGGAATCTCGACCCAGGTGCCCTGGCGCGTCCCCGGCTTCACGAGGCGCTCGACGGCCTTGCCGTTGACGATGACGAACACCTTGGTGATGCCGGCGATCGAGGTCACCGCCTCGCTCGGCACGAAGACCGCCGCCGCATCCTCGCGGACGAGCACGTGGCCCTTCGCGAAGAAGCCGGGCCGGAGCGTGCCGTCACCGTTGGGGACGCGGGCCTCGACCGTGAGCGTGCGGGTGACGACGTCGACGGCGGGCGAGACCCGGGTGACGGTGCCGGCGAACGCACGGTCGCCGAAGGCCTCCACACCGAGGCGCAGCGTCTGACCCGGCTTGAGCTCGGGCGCCTGCCGCTCCGGCACCGTGCCCACGTACTTGAGCGGGTTGGCCACCACGATGGTGAAGAGCGGCGTGTTCTCCTTCACGTACTCGCCGGCCGAGACGTGGCGCTTGGCGACGAGGCCGGCCAGCGAGGCCCGCACCGTCGTGTCGCCGAGCCGCTTCTGGACCAGGCCGAGCGCGGCCTCCCGCTGCTTGACCTGGGACTCGGCGGCCCGCACGGCGGCAAGGTCGGAGCCGTACTGGGCGTCGGCCGTCCGCACCTGATCGGGGAACTGCGCGGCCATCGTGCGGGCGCTGGCGGCCTGGGCGGCGGCGATGTTGAGCTGGTTGCGCGCGTTGTCGACGTCGCGAGCGGCGACCAGCTCGCGCGCGTGCAGCTGCTGCGTGCGCTCCATCTCCGAGCGCATGAACGCGAACTGCGACTCCGCCCGCGCCACGTCGGCCTCCAGCACCGGCAGCGAGTCGCGCGTGCGCTTGAGCATCGCCTCGCTGGCCACCGCGGTGGCCCGGGCCCGGGCCAGTGCTTGCTGGGCGGCGCCGAGATCGGCCTGGGCCTGGTCCACCGCGAGCTGGAACTCGCGGCGATCGTAGTCGGCCAGCACGGCGCCGGCGGCGACGCGGTCGCCGAGGTCCACGTGCAGGCGGGCCAGCGTCCCCGGCTGCTCGGACTTGGCCTGCACCTCGTCGGCGGCCAGCATGCTGCCGCTCGTCTCCACGGTTCGCTGCACCGGGCGCGACTGGGCGGGGGTGACGTTGACCGCGATCGAGCGGAGGGCGGGCGTGGCACTGCCCGGCGCCGGCTTGGCGGTCTCCGCCTGGGTTCGGTTGCAGCCGGTGAACGCGAGCAGGGCCGGCACGAGCAGACACAGGAGCCGGACCACGGAAGCCCTCAAGGTCCACCAAGCCTAGCGCATTCCAGGGCCCGTGTTAAGTTACCCGCATGGCAGTGCCGCGGACCCCGATGACCCGGGCGGGCTACGACAAGCTCAAGGAAGAACTGGAACGGCTCAAGCGCGTCGAGCGCCCCGCCATCATCAAGGCCATCGCCGAGGCGCGGGCCCACGGCGACCTCTCCGAGAACGCGGAGTACCACGCGGCCCGCGAGAAGCAGAGCTTCACCGAGGGGCGGATCAACGAGCTGGACGGCAAGGTGGGCGCCGCCGAGGTGATCGACACGCCCATCGGCGGCGATCGGATCACGTTCGCCTCCACCGTGCGTCTGGAAGACGAGGCGGGCAAGGAGGTCCGCTACTGGATCGTCGGCTCCGACGAGGCGACCCCGGCCCGGGGCTCATCTCGGTGCTGGCCCCGCTGGCCCGCACGCTCATCGGCAAGCGCGTCGGCGACACCGTTACCGCTCAGCTGCCCAACGGCAAGAAGACGTTCGACATCCTGGAAGTCAACTTTCCCTGGAGCGAGTGACCGACTGATGCCCCACGCCAGCACTCCCGACGGCGTCAAGCTGTACTACGAGGAGGTCGGGCAGGGCACGCCGATCGTCCTCGTCCACGAGTTCGCCGACGACGTCAAGGGCTGGGCCGCCCAGGTGAAGTTCTTCGCCCGGCGCTACCGCACGGTGGCCTTCAACGCGCGGGGCTACCCACCCTCCGACGTGCCGGCCGACCCCGAGCGCTACTCGCAGGCCCAGGCCGCCGAGGACATCAAGGCGATCCTCGACCACCTCGGGCTCCCCCGGGCCCACGTCATCGGGCTGTCGATGGGCGGTTACGCGACCCTGCACTTCGGCCTCATGTTCCCCGAGCGCGCGCTGTCGCTCACCGTGGGCGGGGCCGGCTACGGCAGCGTCAGCACCGACCGCGCGGCCTTCCACCGCGACACCGACCTCGTCATCGCGCAGTTCGACGGCGGCATGGCCAAGGTGGCGGAGTTCTACACGCGGGGGCCGACGCGCGTGCAGTTCATCGCCAAGGACCCCGTCGGCTGGCAGGAGTTCTACGACCGGTTCGCGGCCGGCTCCGCGCTCGGCCACGCCAACACCATGCGCGGGGTGCAGCGGCGGCGGCCGTCGATCTTCGAGCTGGAGGACAAGCTGACGAAGCTCGACGTGCCCACGCTGATCATGACCGGCGACGAGGACGAGCCGTGCCTGGAGCCGGCGCTCTTCATGAAGCGCAAGATCCGCGGCGCCGGCCTGGTCGTGATCCCGAACACCGGCCACGCGATCAATCTCGAGGAGCCCGACCTGTTCAACCGGGCCGTGCTCGACTTCCTCACCGCCGTCGACTCCGGCCGCTGGCCGCGGCGCGATCCCGCGTCGAAGTCGGCCTCGGCGATCCTGCCCGCCTCCCCGCCCTCCAGCCGCTGAGCGCGGCCGTGGGGCTCGAGCGCATCGAGGTCGACGGAGATCCGTCCGTCCGGGGCGTGCTGCACGCCGCGCCCGGTGCCGACGGTCTGGTCCTCACGCACGGCGCCGGCGGCAACCGGGACGCCCCGCTGCTGGTGGCGGTGGCGGCGGCGTTCGCGGCGCGGGGCGTGAGCGTGCTGCGCTGCGATCTGCCGTATCGCCAGGCCCGGCCGCGGGGCGCGCCGTCGCCGGCCGGGGCCGCTCGCGATCGCGAGGGCCTGCGCGCCGCCCTCGGCGTGCTGCGCGCGCGGCTCGGCGGCCGCCTCTTCCTCGGTGGCCACTCCTACGGCGGCCGCATGGCCTCGATGCTGCTCGCGGACGATCCCGCCCTCGCCGCCGCGCTGCTGCTCCAGTCCTATCCGTTACACCCGCCCGGGCAGCCCGAGCGGCTCCGCGTCGACCACCTGCCGCGTCTGCGCACCCCGACCGTCTTCGTCCACGGCGCCACCGACCCCTTCGCCACCACCGAGGAGCTGGCGCGGGCGCGCGCGCTCGTCCCCGTCCGCACCGCGCTGGTGGCGGTCGCCGGCGGTCACGACCTGGGCTGGGGCACGGCCCGGCGCGACCGCCAGCTCCCCGAGAAGATCGCGGCCGCCGTGCTGGACTTGATCTAGCCGCCGGCGCCGACGGGGACGAAGGGCGCCCAGAACGCGGGGTGCGCGAGGCTGTGGGTCGGCGGCCGAGCGGGATCGGTGCGCCGTCGATCAGCGCGAGCATCGACTGGCGTAGCGCCTCGGCGCGCGTCAGCTCGGGGCTGGTGCGCTGGCGCTCGAAGAGGCCCGTCGTCAGCAGTCGTGCCGACACCGACTCGACGGCCCAGTGGCTCACCAGCAGTGCCCGGGCGCCGGCGTAGAAGGCCGCGCGCCCCAGTCCCGCCATCACCTCGCTCGACGCGCTCGCGGCCGCCAGGCGACGCACCGCCACCAGCGAGGCGACGGACGGCGCCGTCGTCACCGCGTGGGTCCGCGCGAGCCAGCGGACCCCGCGATATTCCGAGAAGCGCGGGCCGCCCGCCGGCCGGGCCGGCGGCGGCGCCGTCGCCAGCATCGACAACGGGACGAGGCCAAGCGGGCCGTGGGGCGCCACCACCAGCGTCCGCGCGCTCTGCCAGGCGGCAGCCACGGGCTCGAGGAGCACCCGATACAGCTCGTGGGCGGCGGCGACGTCGAAGACCGGGACGTCGTCGAGCGTCGCCGCCTCCGCGAGGGCGGTGCCGCGCCGCAGCCTGGCCACGAGAGCGCCGAGCTGCTCGCGACCGAGCGGGGCGGCGGTGAAGCTCACGGCGCCCTCGCGCGGCACCGCCCACACCCAGGTGCGGTCCTCGCCGCTCAGGAACGCGAGGAGTACCTCACCCGCGCGCAGGGCGCGGCGGGCCTCGTCGACCGGCACCGGGCGGGGCGTCACCAGGGCCGCGTAGTCGGGGAACCGCCGCTCGATCTCCCCGCGGAGCGTCCGGCGGGCCACGGTGAGGTCGGCGACCTTCTGTTTCAGGTCGGCGATCTGCTTGATGCGCGCCGCCGCCGCTTCCTTGATCTGATCCGCGGACCTGGGCTTGCCGTCGGCGTCCTTGTCCGCCACCCGCGCGAGCGTGGCGTCGGCCACCTGGCCGAGCAGGGCGAGGGACTGCGCGTGCGCGTCCTGCTCCCGCCGGACCAGATCGGCCAGCTCCGGTGTGCGCGAGGCGGCGCGGACGGCGTTGGCGGTGAGCGCGCGCTGGACGGCGCCGGCCCGCGCCAGGTCGGCAACGCGAAACGCCTCGGCGGCGGCGTCGATCCCGGCCTGTCGCTCCACCGCGGTCCCGGCGCTCCGGGCCAGGAGGGCCACGTAGCCCTCGATGAAGATCGGCTGCCGCCAGTCGGCGCCCTGCCCGGTCGGGATGGCGCCGACGGCTGCGTCTCGCGCGCCAGCAGCACCGGCAGCGCCTCCCGGAACGCGGCGAGCGCTTCGGCCACCCGGCCCTTGGCTCCCAGCGCCAGCGCGAGCACGGCCTGCATCTGCGCGGTCTCCAGGGCGGTCGGCCCCTGGGTCGCGGCCAGCGCCTGGTGTCCCGCCGACGCCAGCGCCAGCGCTTCGTCGACCTGGCCGCTCTGGAGCAGGGTGAGCGGGACGTCGGGATCGAGGGCGAGACCACGATCGAAGAGCGCGCGATTGTCGCCGAGTCCCGCCCGGAGCGCGACGAGCTCTCGCCCGGCGTGGGCCCACTGGCGCCGCGGCAGTAGCGAGCGGACCAGCGTGAGCCGGCTGGGCGCACGGATCGGCGCATCGGCCGGCGCTCCCATCGCGTCCAGCCGGGCCAGCGCGGCCCGGGCAAGCAGCTCGGCGTCGGCCGCGCGGCCCTGATCGAGAATGGCCAGCGCCAGCTCGTTCACGACCTCGACCGTCTCGATGTTCGACGCCCCGAATACGCCCAGCATCGCCTGCAGCGCCTCACGCGCGAAGATCTCGGCCTCGAGCACGCGCCCTTGCCGCCGGAGCGCCTCGGCGACGCGGGCGCGCAGCCGTGCCCGGGTGACGTCCTCGGAGGCGCCCAGCTCCACGGAGCGGATCGACGGGGTGCTGAAGGCGAGCGTGACCAGGTCCAGAGCCTTGCGCCAGTAGGCCTCGGCCTCCTCCCACCGGCCCTCGGCGTCGGCGATCAGGGCTTCGGCGACCGCGGCCGTGTTCGGCGCCGAGGGATCGTCCGAGCTCCGCTGCGTCGCGAACCGGGTCCGGGCGCGGGTGGCGGCCTCGATCCCACCCGCGTGGTCGCCGGCGCGAACGAGTAGGTCGGCGAGGAGGGTGTCGTTGACGATCGACGCGGGCTGCAACCGCCGGGCGCGCCCCAGCGCCTCGACGGCGGCCGTGTAGCGGCCCACCTGCGACTCGGCCGCCCGCAGCTCGCGGAGGATGTCGCGCGCGTCGGGGGCCGGAGCAGAACGTTCAGGCGGGCGGCGCGGTCCTCGAGCTAGCGGAGCGCGTCGCGGAGCTCGCGGCTCAGCGTGTCGACCGTGCCCCGGGTGCCGCCGGCGAGCTTCAGCTTCCACTCGCCCTCGGTCTCGAAGCGCCGGTCGCGCAGCCGCTCGCCCCACGGCTTGATGGCCTCGCGGATGGCGTTGAGGTCGTGGGCGTCGCGGCGCAGCTCGCGAGCCCGGGCCATGACGTCGGGGGCGGTGCGGATGAAGGCGCGCAGGGCCGCACCCGTCTTGATCGAGTACTTGCGGCCGGCCCAGGCGGTCGGGAACGTCGTCGACAGCGCCTTGATGTAGTTCAGGAAGAAGCGCTTGGCGTGCGAGCGCACCTCCTGGATCTTGGCCCCGCCGCCCACCTTCTCGACGGTCTCCAGGAAGTCGACGATCTCCTCGGCCAGCGGCGCCTGGCTCACCCGGCCGCGGCCGGTGCCGAGCATCTTGATCTCGCCGTGCAGCGGCGAGGTGTCGTCCTCGTTGAGCGAGCGGATGACGTCGTGGGCCAGGGCCTGGTTGGGGTCAGGGTAGAGCTTGCGCCCGGCCAGGCTGATGATGTGCGAGGGGTTGAGCCGCGTGTGCTTGGCGTTGATCGTGACGAACAGCTCGACGATCTGTCGGGCGTCGAGCGAGTCGAACAGCACCGCCGGCACCTCGATGCCACCCGCCTCGCCGGCCTGGCTGAGCGAGTGCAGCGCCAGCAACCGATGCTGGCCGTCGAGCACCCGCAGCACGCCGTGCTCCTCGGGGATCTGCAGCAGCCCCAGGTCGTGGTGGCCGGCCACCGGCGTGAAGGTGAAGCGCTTCTCGGAGGTGATGATGACCGCGCCCGGGATGGCGGGCAGCGTCGCGGCGTCCTTGCACTCGCGGTAGTACGCGGCGAGCTCGTCGATCTTCTTGCGGATCACCGGCCGCTGGTAGGCGGTCTCGCTCTCGCTGATCCGCTTCTCCAGCATGTCCCAGTTCACGCGCGCCCGGGCGGCGTTGCGCTTGGTCTTGGGCGCGTCGGGCTGGGGGCCACCGGTATAGCCCAGCACCTCGAACTTGACGAGACGATCGATGTCCTTCGCGGTGAGTCCGGCCTGGTAGAACTCGACGCCGAATTGCTTGACGCGGCGCGCAGGCACGCTGATCATGGGGAGGTCATGTTAACTGATGGGCAAACCCCTGTCAACAGAGGCGTTTTCGGGTAGGTCCAACCTTAAAGTATCGATTTGCCAGCGCTCAGCGGAGGCCGAACGTCTCGGTGGCCAGGCCGGCGATGTGTCGCCCGATCGAGAGCGAGGCGGTCGCCGCCGGCGACGGCGCGTTGACCACGTGAATCGAGTCGGGGCCGGTCGCGATGCTGAAATCGTCCAGGAGCGCGCCGTCGGCGCGGACGGCCTGGGCGCGCACGCCGGCGCCACCCGGGGTGATGTCCTCGCCCTTGAGGTCGGGGATCAGCCGCTGCAGCGCCTCCACGAACTTCTTCTTCGACAGCGAGCGATACATCTCGTAGGCGCCCATCTTCCAGTACTTGCGGGCCATCGACCAGAAGCCGCCGTAGCCCAGGGTGCCGGCGAACTCGCGCGGGCGGAAGCTGGTGAACCGGTAGCCCTCGCGGGCGAAGGCGAGCACGGCGTTGGGGCCGGCCTCGACCTCGCCGTGGATCGTCCGCGTGAAGTGCACGCCCAGGAACGGGAAGCGGGGATCGGGCACCGGGTAGATGAGGCCGCGCACGAGGCTCTCGCGCTCCGGCTTCAGGAAGTAGTACTCGCCGCGGAACGGGATGATCTGGGCCTCGGTCTGCGCCCCGGCCAGCCGCGCCACCACGTCGGAGTACAGCCCCGCGCAGTTGATCAGCTTGCTGGCGGTGATCGTGTGCTGGGCCGTGCTGACGGCGAGGCCGCCGCCCCGCACGCGGGTGATGGCGGTGACCGGGAAGTTGTACTCGATGGTCACGCCGCTGGCGACCAGCTCGCGTCCGATGGTGGCCGCCACCTCGCCGTAGTCGACGATGGCCGTGTTGGGCGAGTGGATGCCGGCCACCGCGCGCACGTGCGGCTCGATCTCCTTCACACGGGCGGCGTCGATCCTGGTCAGCCCCGGCACGCCGTTGGCGGTGCCGCGCTCGAAGAGGGTCTGCAGCGCGGGCAGCTCCTCCGCGGAAGTCGCCACGATGACCTTGCCGCACCGGTCGTACTTGATCGCGTGGGCCTCGCAGAACTCGACCATGAGGCGGGCGCCCTCCACGCACAGGCGCGCCTTGAAGGAGCCGGGCTTGTAGTAGATGCCGGAGTGGATGACGCCGCTGTTGTGACCGGTCTGGTGGCGGCCGAGCTCGGCTTCCTTCTCGCACAGCACGAGCTTGAGCGACGGCTTCTGCTCGAGCAGCGCGCGGGCCGTGGCCAGCCCGACGATGCCGCCCCCGATGATCGCGATGTCGTAGGTCATGGCGGACGTATTATAGTCGCCCCCGATGGCGAAGGCGCGTGCTACCTGCCCCATGTGTCGCCAGCCGCACCACCGTCTCGGCCGGGCCCCGGTGCTGCCCTCGCTCGCCGCCGGCCCCCGCCGGATCGCCCGGGCCGTGGGCCGCGCGCGCGGGGCCCGGCTCCGCCGTCGCCCCGAGCCGCGCGCGTGGTCGGTGGTCGAGATCCTGGGCCACCTGCTCGACGCGGAGATCGCGCTCGGCTTCCGGGTTCGCTCGGCGGCGGCCGAGCCGGGCGGGCCGCTGGTGGCCTGGGATCAGGACAAGTGGACGGCCGGTCTCCACCACCACCGCGCCGACCCGGTCACCACGCTGGTCGCCTTCACCACGCTGCGCGCCGACACCGTGGCCCTGCTGCGCCGCCTGAGCCCGCCTCAGCGCCGCGCGGCCGGGCGGCATCCCGAGTACGGCGCCCTGCGCATCGACCAGATCCTCGATCACTGGGCCGAGCACGACCTCATCCACCTCGAGCAGATCCAGGCGACGCTGAAGACCCTCGCGTCGCGCTGACGCGAGCGGTCGCGATCAGGCAGCGACCTGGAGTGTCCGGCGCGCGGCCAGCAGCTCGGGCGCGTCCGGAGCCAGGCCGATCTCCTCCGCGCGTCGCACCAGCTGCCGACAGGCTTGCCGCTGCAGCGCGGTGTCGCCGCCGCGCTCGTAGGCCCAGGCCAGGGCCGCCAGCGACTGGACGTGGTACGGATTGGCCAGCAGCCGCTGCTGGGCCAGCTCGACCACCTGCTCGCCGTGTCCGAGCCGGCGCTGCAGCTCCATGAACACGTCGCGGAAGATGTCCTTCTGCTCCCGGCTGCCGCCGCCCATGGTGTGGACCTGCGCCACCGCCGGCGCCATCAATCGGACGGCGGCCGCGTCGTCCCCCGCGATCAGGGCCAGCTCGCCCTCGAGGAGCGAGGCCCCGAGCGTCGACCAGTAGCCGCTCGGACGGCCCTCGGGCAGGCGGCGGAGACGCTCGACCTGCTGCCGCGCCTTCTCCCACTGTCCGGCCCGGGCGAAGGCCACGCCGATCCAGTGGTGCATCCACACGGTCTGGAAGTCGGCATTGTCCAGGATCCGATCGGCCTGCCCGGCCAGGTCTCGCCAGACCGCCGGATCGGTGACGCCGTGCCGCAGGACCTCGAGACGCCACAGCAGCTCGATGCGCTCGTAGAGCGGCAAGGCGGGCGCGGTGGAGGCCCAGTACTCGCGGGTCATGCGCACGTGGCCCAGGAGCGCGTGGGCCTCGGCCAGGTGCCAGAGGATATGCGGGTAGCGCTCGAGCGAGGCCGCCCGCTCGAACGTCTCGAGCGCGTGGCCGTAGTCGCCCCGGGCCTGATAGGCGTGGGCGACGGCGTGGTAGGTGTACAGGTTGGTCGGGTCCTGGGCCAGGGAGCGCGTGCTCATCTCCAGCCCCTCGTCGTTGTAGCCCGACTGCTCGAGGAAGAAGCCCAGCATGGTCTGGTACTGCGGCTCGCCGGGATCGGCCTCGAGGCTCCGGCGCGCGATGTCGATGCCGGCCCGATAGTCGCCCTGGGTGATGCAGTTCAGGCCGGCGATGCGCACCGCGATACGGTCGGTCGGATAGCGGGCGGCCAGCCGTCGCAGGCGATCGTGGGCGGCGATCGCATCACCCCGCTGCATCTCGGCCACCGCCTGCACGTGCTCGCGCTCCCGCTCGTCGTGCGCCGCGTCCGCCCGCGCCGTGGCCTGCTGCGCGGCCGCCTCGGCCAGGTCGACGCGTCCCATCCGCCAGGCGACGTAGGCCCGCGTACAGTGCGCCAGCGCGAACGACGGGTCGCGCTGACCGGCCGTGTCGAGGGCGTCCATGACCCCGCCGCGCCAGCGCAGGAACAGGTCGACTCCGCGCTCGTAGGCCGCCAGCGCGTCGGCCGAGGTCGTCGACACCGCGAGGCCCTTGAGATCGGCGTGCGTCATCCGCGTCCCTCCGTCACTCAGTGTCGCTTCAGGAAGCCGAGAACCGCCTCGTTGAAGGCGGCCGGCTGCTCGAGGTTCGCGAGATGGGCGGCGTCCTTCAGGATGACCAGCTCGGAGCCGCCGATGCCCTGGTGGATCGTGCGGGCCATGGCGACGGTGGTGGCGGGATCGTCGGCACCGACCACCACCATGGTGGGCAGCGTGATCTCGCCGAGGCGATGGGTCAGGTTGAGCTTGGCGATGGCCTGGCAGCAGGCGACGTAGCCGGCGATCGGCGTCGAGCGCACCATGGCGCGGACGGCGTCGGCGATCGGCGGGCGGTTCTTGACGGTGTCGGGGGTGAGGAAGCGCCCCACCGTGGTCTCGACGAGTGGCTCCATGCTCCCGCCGGCGTTGACGGCGTCGATGCGCTGTTGCCACAGGGCCGGATCGCCGAGCGGATCCTTGCTGGTGGTGTCGCAGAGGACGAGGCTGCGCAGCACGCTCGGCTTGCGCAGGGCCATGGTCATCCCGGTCATGCCGCCCATCGACAGCCCGACGAAGTGCGTGCGCGTGATCCGGAGGGCGTCGAGCAGGGCCAGCACGTCGTCGGCCAGCAATTCGAAGCTGTACGGCCCCGGCGCCACGTCGGACTCGCCGTGCCCGCGCTTGTCGTAGCGCAGCACGCGGTACTCCCGCGTGAAGGCGTCCATCTGGGCGTCCCACATGCGGTGGGTCGTGGCCAGGGAGTTGCTCATGGTGACCCACGGCGCGCCGTCCGGCCCGTCGATGCGGTAGTTGATGTGGACGTCGTTGACCTTCAGCCTCATGGCAAGCTCCTCCTCGACCGTGCCGGCCGGATGGCCGCGCCGGGCGCACGGACGCCCTCGATCCGTCCGAGCGCCAATCCTGCCCGCGGTCACCCCGCGCGGGGTGACCGGCGCCCAGCTACTGGAGCGGCGAGAACGGCGTCGGCTTCCAGATCTTGTTGACGACGCGCTCGACGAGCGGCCCGTTGGCCTCCGAGGCCTTGCGCGCCGCCAGCCACTCGGGATCGGACTGGAACGCCCCCCACGCTTTCTGCCGGTGGGCGAGGTCGTCGAAGGCGCAGATGTAGACGAGCTCGTTGTTCTCGCCGATCACGGTGTCCCAGAAGCCGACCACCTTGATCCCGTGCTTGGCGAACAGCTTCATCGTCACGTCGTTGAACCGCTTCTGGATGTCGGGCATGCGACCGGGCATGGCGTAGTAGGCGCGGTATTCGTAGATCATGGCGGGATGATATACCATCGGGGCCCCGCGGCGCCGGGCGGCGTCGCGGCGCCAGGGAGGCGACGATGGCGGGAAAGTATTTCGAGGAGCTGCAGGTCGGTCACACCTTCCACCACGAGATCGGCCGGACGATCACCGAGGCCGACAACGTGTTCTTCTCCACGCTCACCATGAACCCCCAGCCGCTGCACATCGACTTCCACGCGGCGGCCAAGGCGGAGTTCGGCAAGCCGCTGGTGAACAGCCTGCTCACGCTCGGCATCGCGGTCGGGGTGTCGGTCGGCGAGACCACCCTCGGGACCACCGTCGGCAATCTCGGCTTCGACAAGGTCGAGTTCCCCAAGCCGGTCTTCCATGGCGACACCATCTACGCGGAGACGGAAGTCGTGGACAAGCGCGAGTCCAAGTCGCGCCCGCAGTGGGGCATCGTCACCTTCGAGCACCGCGCCCGCAACCAGCACGGCGACCTCGTCATGCGCGCGCGCCGCAACGCCATGATGCGCAAGAAGTCGGCCTGACATGGCGCTCGGCAAGCGACGGCGCTCGCTGCACTTCGTCCCCGGCGGCAACGAGCGGATGATCGCCAAGGCGCTCACCTTGCCCGCCGACGGGCTCATCCTCGATCTGGAAGACGCGGTGGCGCCCGACCTCAAGGTGGCCACGCGGCCCATCGTCACCCGCTGGCTCGGCGAGCTGGACTTCGGCGGGCGCGAGCGGTGGGTGCGCATGAACCCGATCGCCACCGGGCTCGGCGTGGCCGATCTCGAGGCCACCATCGCCGGCCGCCCCGAGGGCTACGTGGTGCCCAAGCCGCGCCACGCCGGCGACGTGCGTGAGATCGCCCAGATCCTCGACCGGCTCGAGCACCGCCACGGCCTGGAGAACGGCTCCACCAAGCTGGTGCTGATCGCCACCGAGACGCCGGAGGGGCTGCTGAACATCCGCGAGGTGGCGGCGGCCAGCCCGCGGATCGTGACGGTGGCGTGGGGCATCGAGGACCTGTCGGCAGCGATGGGGCTGCCGGCCGTGCGCGACGCCCAGAATCGCTACCTCGACATTCCCCGCTACGCCCGCGTCATGTGCACGGTCGTGGCCTCGGCGGCCGGGGTCGAGGCGATGGACACCGTGTACACCGACATCGCCGACCTGGCCGGCCTGCGGCGGGAGTGCGAGGAGGCGGTGGCCATGGGCTTCACGGGCAAGATCTCCATCCATCCCTCGCAGATCGAGGTCATCAACGACGTCTTCACGCCGGCTACGGCCGTGGTCGACGAGGCGCGGGAGCTGGTGGCCGCCTTCGAGGAGCACAAGCGGCGCGGCGTCTACGCGTTCCGCTTCAAGGGGCAGATGGTGGACGCCCCGCATCTCACGCGCGCCCTCAAGATCCTCGCCCGGGCGGTCTGAGTCGTGCGGGCGATGCTCCTGCGCGAGCAGGCGCCGGTGTCCGACCGCCCGCTGCGGATCGACGACATCGCCGACCCCACGCCCGGCCCTGGCCAGATCCTGGTCGAGGTGCGGGCGTGCGCCATCTGCCGCACCGACCTGCACGTGATCGAGGGCGAGCTGCCCCTGCTACGCACGCCACTGGTGCCCGGCCACCAGGCGGTCGGCCGGGTCGCGGCCCGCGGCCCCGGGGCCACGCGCTTCCGCGAGGGCGATCGCGTCGGCATCGCCTGGCTGCGACGGACGTGCGGCCGCTGCCTGTACTGCGCGACCGACCGCGAGAACCTGTGCGAGCGGGCGGAGTTCACCGGCTGGCACGCCGACGGCGGCTACGCCGAGCTGGCGGTGGTCGACGAGGACTACGCCTACGCGATCCCGGCGGGGTTCGACGACGTGCAGGCCGCGCCGCTGCTGTGCGCGGGGATCATCGGCTACCGGGCGCTCAAGCTGGCGGCGGTGCGGCCGGGCGGCCGGCTCGGGATGTACGGCTTCGGCTCCTCGGCGCACGTGACCATCCAGCTCGCCCGCGGCCGCAACATGGAGGTCTACGTGTGCACGCGCGAGCCGGCCCACCGCGAGCTGGCCGAGAGCCTCGGCGCCGCCTGGGTGGGCGACGTGCACGATCCCATGCCGCACCGCGCTGAGGGCACGATCCTCTTCGCGCCGGCCGGTGAGCTGGTGCCGGTCGCCATGCGCAACCTGGCCCGCGGCGGCACCCTGGCCCTGGCCGGCATCTACATGACGCCGATTCCCCGGCTCGAGTACGAGGCCGACCTCTTCTACGAGCGCGGGCTCCGCTCGGTGACGGCCAACACCCGGGCCGACGGCGCCGAGTTCCTGGTCGAGGCGGCCCGGGTGCCGGTGCGGCTGGCCACCACGGAGTTCCCTCTGGAGATCGCCAACGAGGCGCTGGAGCTGCTCAAGCAGGGCGTCATCACGGGCTCCGGGGTTCTCTTGACCGAGTAGGGTTTCCGGGTATCATCGGCCAACCTTCAGCGAGGCAGGGATTCCATGACCGATCAGCAGGACCTCGTCGCCCGCGCCGCCAAGGTACTCCCCGGAGGCGTGCTCGGCAGCCATCGCGCCGCCCCCGGCCTGGAGTTCGTCGTGAAGGACGCGCGGGGGCCGTACCTGTGGGACGTCGACGGCCGCCGGTACATCGACTGCCTGCTCGGCTCCGGTCCCATGCTGCTGGGCCACGCCCACCCGGCCGTGGTCGACGCCGTGCAGCGCCAGGCCTCCCACGGCACCACCTTCATGCTCCTCAACCAGCCGATCATCGAGCTGGCCGAGGAGATCGTACGGGCGGTGCCCGGCGCCGAGCAGGTGCGCTTCATGTCGAGCGGCTCCGAGGCCACGTTCTTCGCCCTGCGGGTGGCTCGCGCGTTCCGCCAGCGCGACAAGATCATGAAATTCGAGGGCGGCTTCCACGGCACCCACGACTACGCGCTCATGAGCGTCAGTCCGCGCTCGCCGAAGGCGTTTCCGGCGGCCATGGCCGACTCCGGCGGCATCCCCCACGCGATCGGCGAGGACGTCCTCATCGCGCCCTACAACGACCTCGCCACGACCGAGGCGTTGATCGCGACCCACCACAACGAGCTGGCCGCCGTCATCGTCGAGCCCTACCAGCGCGTGATCGTGCCGCAGCCGGGGTTCCTCACCGGCCTGCGGGCGGTGACCCAGCGCTACGGCGTGCCGCTGGTGTTCGACGAGATCGTCACCGGCTTCCGGCTGGCCTACGGCGGCGCCCAGGAGTACTACGGCGTCATCCCCGACGTGGCCGCCTTCGGCAAGGTGCTGGCGGGCGGCTTCCCGCTCGCGGCCGTGGCCGGGCGGGCCGACATCATGCACCACTTCGACGCCGCGCTGGAGGGCTCGCCGGAGTACGTGTGGCAGGCGGGCACGCTGAACGGGAACCCGATCGCGGCCGTGGCCGGCCTCGCCACGCTGGCCGAGCTGCGCAAGCCCGGCGCCTACACGAAGCTCTTCGCCACCGGCACCCGGCTGAAGGACGGGCTGACCGCCGCCGCCCGCAAGCACGGGATGCCGGCCCAGGTGTGTGGCGAGCCGCCCGTGTTCGACATCATCTTCACCGACCGGCCGGTGGTCGACTACCGCGCGACCCTGACCGCCGACCGCCGTCGCATCGCGCTCTTCAACGAGGAGTGTCTGCGCCGCGGCGTGGTGAAGGCCGTGAACAAGATTTACGTCTCGCTCGCCCACAGCGACGCCGACGTCGACGAGCTGCTGGGCGTCTTCGATGCCGCGCTGGCGGCGGTGGCCGCCCGGACGGCCTGATCCCGATCAAAGGAGATCGCCCATGGACCTGAGCCGACGTGATCTGCTGGCCGCCGGTGGCCTCACCCTGGCGTCGACCGCGCTCGCCCCGCGGCTGGCGCGGGCCCAGACCGCCAAGCGCGGCGGGACGCTGTCGCTCCGGCTGTGGGATCCACCGCACTTCGACCTGCACGGGCCCGGCGGGCTCTCCTACAAGGTGCACATCGCCGCTGACCTTCACGCACAGCCGGCTGATCAAGCCCAAGGCCGGGCCCAACGTCCAGCCGGGGACGTTCCCGCTCGAGGGCGACCTCGCCGAGTCGTGGACCCAGCCCAGCGACACCACCTACATCTTCAAGCTGAGGCGGGGCGTGAAGTGGCACCCCAAGCCACCGGTCAACGGGCGCGAGCTCGTGGCCGACGACGTGGTCTACAGCGTCAACCGCTTCCTGACCACCAAGGGCAACGCCAACGCCTTCATGCTGGGCTCGCTCGACAAGGTCGAGGCGCTCGACAAGTACACGGTGAAGTTCACGCTGAAGGAGCCCTTCGCGTGGTTCCTCGACACCCTGGCCAACCCGATGGCGGTGGCCATCGTGGCCAAGGAGTGCGTGGACAAGTTCGGCGACCTCAAGAAGTGGGAGTCGGTGGTCGGCACCGGGCCGTGGATGCTCGACTCGTATCGCCCCAACCAGGGCATGACGCTGGTGCGCAACCCGACCTACTTCATTCCCGGGCCTGCCCTACATCGACCGGATCGAGGTCGCCGTCGACGAGGACAACGCCTCCCGCATCTCGTCCTTCCTGTCCGGCAAGTACGACCTCGGCTGGGAGAACCCCGGGACCATCAACCGGACGGACTGGGTGCAGATCAAGGACAAGGTCAAGCGGCCCGTCCGCACCGCCGAGTTCCCGTCCAACGTCATGAGCCACATCTCGATGCGCACCGACCAGAAGCCGTTCAGCGACGTCCGCGTCCGCCAGGCCATGTCGCTGGCCATCGATCGCAAGGGCATCATCGACGCGGTCGCCGAGGGCGTGGGGGCAACGAACCCGGCGGTGCCGGCCGCGCTCAAGGAGTGGTCGATCCCGATGGACCAGCTCGGCGAGGGAGCCAAGTGGCTCCGGTACGACCCCGCCGAGGCCAAGAAGATGCTGGCGGCGGCCGGCTACCCGAACGGCTTCCCGGCCACCGTCTGCTTCACGACCTACGGCTCCACGGTGCTGATCGACTCGATGCAGATCGTCCAGAAGAACCTCAAGGACGTCGGCATCGACTCCAAGATCGACCAGAAGGAGTACGGCGCCTACATCTCGACGTGCTTCTACGGCAACTTCCCGTCGATGACCTACGGGCCGCAGACGCCGTTCCTGGAGCCGGACACCTTCCTGTACGGCCAGTACTACCCGGAGCAGCCGCGCAACCAGAGCCACATCAACGACCCGGTCGTGGCCGACATGCTGGTCCGCCAGCGGCGGACGGCCGATCCGGCCAAGCGGCGCGAGGTCATCTACGAGATCCAGCGGTACCTGGCCAAGCAGCAGTACTACATCACGACGAACTCCGGCGTGTACGTGGCGGTGTGGGACGCCGCCCTCAAGAACTACGGGCCGAACCTCGGCTACGACTACGGCGGCCGGCTGATGGCGGCGTGGCTGGACCGCTAGCAGCGGTCGGTCAGGCGGGCGGCGCCGCGACGGCGCCGCCCGGCGAGAGCCCATGCTGAGGCGGTACATCGCCACCCGCTTGCTGATCGC
This sequence comes from uncultured Candidatus Rokubacteria bacterium, assembly GCA_963734175.1. Lineage (GTDB taxonomy): Bacteria > Methylomirabilota > Methylomirabilia > Rokubacteriales > CSP1-6 > AR5. The sequence continues at coordinate 957,443 of CAVTGC010000004.1, read as the reverse complement.
GATCCCCTCGCTGCTGATCGCCTCGCTCGTCGTCTTCGCGCTCCCGCGGCTGATTCCCGGCGACGCCGTCCAGCTCATGCTGGAAGAGAAGGCCTACGCCAAGGACGTCGAGGAGCTGCGGGCCAAGCTCGGGCTGGACCGGCCGCTGCACGTGCAGTACTTCGAGTGGGCGGCGCGGGCGGTCCGCGGGGATCTCGGCGAGTCGCTGTGGACGAAGCGCCCGGTGCTGGAGGAGATCGGCAGCCGGCTGCCGATCACGCTCGAGCTGGCCCTGATCGCCCTGGCCATCGCGCTGCTGATCGCGCTGCCCATCGGCATCGTCGCCGCCGCCCGCCACGACACGCTCGCGGATCTCATCGCGCGCAGCGCCGCCATCATCGGGCTGTCGGTGCCGGGCTTCTGGCTGGCCACGCTGCTGATCGTGCTGCCGGCCATCTGGTGGAACTGGCGGCCGTCGGGCGACTTCACGCCGTTCACCTCCGATCCCGTGGCCAACCTGCGCCACATGCTGCTGCCGTCGGCGGTGCTGGGCGTGGCCGCCGCCGCCGCCCTGATGCGCCTCACCCGCGGGATGCTGCTGGAGGTGCTCCGCCAGGACTACGTGCGCACGGCCTGGGCCAAGGGGCTGGGCGAGCGCGTCATCGTGCTCAAGCACGCCCTGCGTAACGGCGTCATCCCCGTCGTCACCCTGCTCGGCACCCAGCTGCCCCAGATCATCGGCGGCACCGTGATCATCGAGACGATCTTCGGTCTGCCGGGGATGAGCCGCTTCCTCTTCGACGCGATCAACCAGCGCGACTACCCGGTCATCCAGGGCGTGAACCTCGTGGTCGTCTCCACGGTCGTGCTCATCAACCTCGGCGTGGACGCCCTCTATGCCGTCCTCGATCCGCGCATCCGGTACTGATCCGTCATGACTGGACCGGGCTCGGCCGCCCTCGACCTCAACGGCACGGTGACGCCGGCGCCGGCCCGGCGGCGGGCCGGCCGGTTACGCTGGCTCGTGATGCTGGGGCGCTTCGCGCGCCACAAGCCGCTGGGCGCGGTGGGAGGCGCGATCGTGCTGGCCATGCTGGTGATGGCGGTGTTCGCCGAGCAGATCGCGCCCTACAAGTACGACGAGACGGTGCGGGGAGCGCGGATGAAGCCGCCCAGCGCGGCCCACTGGCTCGGCACCGACAACCTCAGCCGCGACATGTGGAGCCGGATCGTGTACGGCGCCCGCGTCTCCATCACGATGGGCTTCCTGACCATCACGCTGGCCACGCTGCTGGCGACCGCGATCGGCGTGACCAGCGCCTACTTCGGAGGCGCGTGGGACCTGGTCGTGCAGCGCGTGGTCGACGCCTGGCTATCGTTCCCGTACCTGATCATCATCCTGTCGGTCATGGCCGTGCTGGGCCCGGGGCTGGGCAATGTGGTGATCGCGCTCTCGGTCCTGATCGCCGCCACCAACTCGCGCGTGATCCGCGGCGCCGCCCTCGGCGTCATCCAGCAGGCTTACATCGAGGCGGCCCGGGCCATGGGCTGCGGCCACCTGCGGATCATCCTGCGCCACATCCTGCCCAACGTGGCGGCCACGATCATCATCCTGGCCACCATCGGCCTCGGCGCCGTCATCCTCGCCGAGGGCGCGCTGTCCTTTCTCGGGTTCGGGGTGCCGCCGCCGCACCCGGCGTGGGGCGCGATGCTCTCGGGCTCGGGCCGCACGTACATGTTCCGGGCGCCGTGGATGGCGGTGTGGCCCGGCGTGGCGATCTCGCTCGCGGTCTTCGGCTTCAACATGCTCGGCGACGCGCTCCGCGACGTGCTCGATCCGCGGCTGCGCGGGTCGTGAAATGGTGCACGTGCGCGCCGCGCGAGGCTTGACCGCGTCCAGCGACAGGCGTAGGAAGGAAGAGACGGAACGCGGATCCCGTTCCGTCGGACGCACACTGGACGTTACAGGGGGTGCGGATGGAGATTACGCCGCCGGACTCGAAGGAAGCGCCCGGACGGACCTGCTAGCGGTACGACCGGCGCCGCGAGCGAATACCAAGCTCCGGCTTTTGCCTGGAGCGCGCGGCCGTAGCGCCGCGCACACACAACCAGGGGATGCCGCAAGCGGAGCAGCAGTACCCTCCGCTTGCGGCCCCCGCCTCTCAGTTCTGACCCTCCAGCCGGATGCGGGTCAGCGCCGCCTGCAGCAACCCCTGGTACCAGTCGCGCGTCTCGATCACGACGGCCACCGCCATCCCGCGCTGCACCGTGAAGCAGTGGACCACGGGGTCGGGAGCATCGTCGCGCGGCCTCGGCTCGTCCGGCATGCTCGTCGGAAATGCAACCCCAGTGCCACGCCGGTGAGCGCGACCAGGGCCGCAGAACTCGAGAGGGTGTCAGGCGGCTCGCTGCGCAGCGCAGCGACGACACGCGCGCGCGTCGAGCTCGGCACGACTGGTGAGCTGCGCCTGGCACTTCGGGCAGCGGGCGTCGCGCAACATCACGTGATGCGACCGGCAGGCCCCGGTGGATTCCTTCTCGGCGTGGCGAGTGCAACCGTCCCAGACGCACTTTCCGAACGTCGCCATGGACTCTCCTTGCCGCGCGAGGCGGCGGTGGGGAATGAACTTGGGGCGCGGATAGGTGCAATCGAGGTGCCGCTCGCTTGCGTGAAACGCGACGCAGACTTCACCTCGCCGACTGCGATGCTCAGGGAAGTTTCTTGCCCTTTTCGGTCATGACGTCGACGCTGTGGATGGCTACCGGAGGTCTATCGGCGCTGGCCGAGGCGGTTCCTCCCTCGTGCCGCCGGGTGGTGGATGCGCCGGCGGCGGTGGTGACCCTGCACGAGGAGACGGTCGTCGACACGCCGACGTGGGCGGCGGCCGGCGCGACGCACTTCGTGCCCTCGTTCTGCGCGCTCACCTCGCAGCCGTTCAGCGTCCGCCTGGAGCTGTCAGTGCGCATGAGCGGCGAGTGGTCGCCGTGGGTCGCGGGCGCGAGCCTGGGGCCGGCGTCGTTCCCGCCGGCGCCCTCGCACGCCGGCCTCGACGTCGATGTCGACGTGTTTGGCGCCTCCGCCGGTGTCGAGGCCGTGCGCCTACGCGCAAGGGTGCGCGGCCCGGCGTCGGGCGCCGTCCTCGAGGCGCCGTGGGCGCTGACCCTCTCAGCCGCCGCTCCGCGGCCGGTGGCCTCGGAGGACCGGACGGTGGACGCGCCGGGCGTCAGGCTGGTGGTGCCGGCGCGCAGCCAGGTGGAGAGCGGCGGGGCGATCGGCGCGCGCATCTGCTCGCCCACCTCGGTGGCGATGGTGCTCGACTTCTGGGGGCGGGCCGTGAGCCTGGAGGCGCTCGCCGCCGAGATGTTCCATCCCGCTACCGACCTCTACGGCGTCTGGCCGGCCGCCATCCTGGCCGCGGGTCGTCATGGACTGGCCGGCTACCTGCTGCGGTTCCCAGACTGGACGGCCGCGCGCTGGTGCCTCGCCCGGGGCCTGCCGCTGATCGCCTCGGTGCGCTACGGTGCCGGTGAGCTCACGGGTGCCGCCGTCACGGAGACGCCGGGCCATCTGGTGGTCCTCACGGGCTGGGAGCGCGACGAGGTACTCGTGAACGATCCGGCCGCGCCGGTCGCGCGGGGTGTCCCGCGTCGCTATCGACGCGACGAGCTCACTCGGGTCTGGCTCGAGCGCAGCGGGGTGGCCTACGTCCTCGCTCCGCCCGGATCGGGCTGAGCCGCCTCAGAGGTGGGAGATGCGCTCCTGCGGCGGCGGCGTCTCGCGCCGGAGCCGGCGCTCGAGGATGTGGCGGGCGATGCTCCGGCCGCCGAGACCGAAGGCGAGCGCCACCGCGAAGACCACGCCACCGAGCGTGATGCCGAACGCCACCAGCACCATCTCCTTGCCGATCCCGAGATGCGTCAGCGCCGTGGCAGCCGCGAAGAGCAGCACCCCCCAGTGCACGCCCCGCGCGAGCAGCCGGGCCTCCGGAAGGCGCGCGTTGACGGCGGCGATGAGCACACCCTGGCTGAGAAAGTTGGCGACCAGCCAGCCGACCAGCAGGATGAGCGCGGCGGCCAGCAGCGGCGGCAGGAAGGCGATCAGCAGCGCCGTCGCGCCGGGCGCACCCGGCAGCGCCAGACCGTCGATGCCGACGCTCGCGAACAGGATGAAGATGGCCCAGAAGCAGACCAGCCCGATGACGTCGGCGGGGGGGCGCAGGATGCCCGAGCGGCGCAGGGAGGGGGCCACGCCCCAGCGCTCGAGCAGGTGATCGACGCCGAGCGCGCGCCCCACCCGGGATACGACGCGCCGCGCTAACCACGCCAGGAGGAACCCGACCGCCAGCAGCGTGAGCAGGACCAGCAGGCCGGGGATCACGGCCAGCAGCCGCTCACGTACCTGAAGGAGCCCGGACCAGACGTCGTTAGGCCAGTGGTCGCCGCTCATGGCAAATTCCCATTCAGACCTTACACCCGGTACAATGCGGCGCAATGCGTAGGATGACCACCCGGATCGTGATCGTCGCCGCCGTCCTGGCCGCCGCCGGCTGCGCCAGCGACGAGCGCCAGTGGCTGAAGCTGAGCGGGAAGTACACCACCGAGGAGTTCCAGCGGGATCACGCCGCCTGCTCGAAGGGTGGCTCGCTGGACGACGCCTGCATGCGGGGCCGGGGGTGGGTGGCGGTCAATCCCTCGGGCAAGCCGGAAACGGCCAAGGACCCCCTGGCCCGGGACATCGGCGCGCCGACCCGCGGCCGGTACTGAGCCGGCGACCCGCGCTCTCCGATCTCAGCGACGCCCCGCCATCGCGACGTCCGGTCGATCCACCTCGACGTAGCGTTGGGCCAGGCCGGCGGCCAGGATACGCACACGCTCCGCCGCATCGGCATCGCCGGTGAGCAGGGTCAGGCGTTCGGCGATGCGGATGCACTGCTCGACCATCACGCGATCGCCGAGGGTGCCGAACGCCTCGGCGGCGTCGAGCACACCGTTGAGCGAGCCCTGCCGCCGGGCCCGGAACAGCGCCGTCCAGTAGCTCTCGCGCGCGCGAGACTCCGCGGCCTTCCGGAAGCCGGGAATCACGCCGATACGCAGGGCGGCCCCCGCCACGTCCACCAGGCCGCGCCAGCCCGGCTGGTCGAGGGCGGCTGCGTAGGCGTGCCGCCAGGCCAGCACCGCCGCGCTCGCGTTGCTGGTCGTGATCGCCGTGTCCATTGCATCGAGATGCGTGGTCCACGGCGCCTGGCTGAGTCTCGGATCGATCATCATGGCTGGTCTCCTCCGGAGAGTGTCGGATCGCGATGTTCGGCTTCGAGGCGCGGGCCTATCCACAGATCGGATACGTTGCGCACGCGGGCGCGCTTGGCGGGATCGTTTCCGGCGGCCCGTTCGGCGAGGCGCAGGGCCTGGATCAGCACGTCACGGTCGCCGAGATCGCCGAACGCAATGGCGGCGCCGAGCAGCCCGTCGAGCGAGCCCTCGCGTTGAGCCCGAAGGAGCGCCGTGCGGTAGGCCTGCCGGGCGTTGGCGTGGCCGTCGGCCAGGCGGTGCGCCGCGGCGCCGACCTCCATCAGGCCCTCCCAGTGCGAGCTGCGGACGGCGGCGCCATAAGCGTGGCGCCACGCGGCCCGCGCGGCCGCGTCGTCGCCTCGCGCGACGGCGTCGTCGACCTGCTGCAAGGGCTGCAGCCATGCGGATGGCGGCACCCGGCTCGGGCTCCTGGCCGTGAGCACTTCCATGAACGCCAGGGCCAGGACCAGCATCGCGAGCAGCAGGCCAGCCAGCGCCAGCAGCGGCGTGTACCAGCGGATCGACCAGGAGTCCCTCGTCAGTAGTTTGAGCACGGCGGGGTGTAAAGGCAATCCGAGTACCAACAAAGAATCGCGTGATATCAATATGTTGAATGGTGGTCAACCCACCGGTCAGGAGGTGGGTGGTCAGGACTTGAACGGCAAGCTGCTCAACACTTGGGAGCGGGGGTAAGATGCCGGACATGAAGGGCCTCGGGGATCTGATCGGGGACAGCCCGGGGATCAGGGCTGTACGCGAGACCGTGGCCCGTCTGCTGACCCACCAGCAGGACGTCCGCCGGCTTCCGTCGATCCTGATCGAGGGCGAGACCGGCGCCGGCAAGGGGCTCCTGGCTCGGATGATCCACCAGGCCGGTCCCCGGCCCGCCGGGCCCTTCATCGACGTGAACTGCGCGGCGATCCCGGACAACCTGCTCGAATCCGAGATGTTCGGCTTCGAGCGTGGAGCCTTCACCGACGCCCGCCGCTCCAAGGCCGGGCTCTTCCAGGCCGCCAACGGCGGCACGATCTTCCTCGACGAGGTCGGGCTGTTGCCGGAGGCGCTGCAGGCCAAGCTGCTCAAGGTGCTGGAGGAGCGCAAGGTGCGCCGGCTCGGCGCCACCCGCGACGAGCCCATCGACGTGTGGGTGCTCACTGCGACCAACGAGGACCTCCGCGTGAGCATGCGCGACCGGCGCTTCCGCGAAGACCTCTACCACCGCCTGGCCATCCTCACGGTGACGTTGCCGCCGCTGCGGGAGCGCGGCGGCGACATCACGACCCTGGCCGAGCATTTTCTGGAGCGCACGTGCGCGGAGTACGGCATCCCGCGCAAGCCCCTGACCGCCGACGCGCGGGCGGCGTTGCTCGCCCATCCATGGCCCGGCAACGTGCGCGAGCTGTCCAACGTCATCGAGCGGGCGGTGCTGCTGGCGCCGGGCAGCGACCTGACCGCGGCCGAGCTCGGGTTGCAGGCGCCGCCCCCGCGGGCGGCGGCGCCCGCGGCCGGTCAGGCGGAGTCTCCGGTGTCGCTCGACGACGCCATGCGCGGGCACCTCGTCGAGGTCCTGGGGCAGACGAGCTGGAACATCTCGCGGACCGCCGCCCTGCTCGGGATCTCGCGCAACACGCTGCGCGCGCGCATGGACAAGTACGGGCTGCGCGAGCGCGAGGGCGCTCCCCGGGCGGCGCCGCCGAGCCGCCGACCGGCCAGCGTGAGCGCGCCCCCGACCGAGGCGTCGCCCGTGGTGGTGACGGCCCCCGTCGTCGTCGCCCCCCTGCAGCCGACGCCCTCCTCGGTTCGCCGCTGGGAGCGCCGGCGCGTGGCCTTCGTGCGCGTCGCGTTGGCCCCGCCGACCGGCCCCGAGGCTCCGCTCATCATCGGTCGCGTCCTCGAGGATCTCGTCACCAAGGTGGCCTCGTTCGGCGGCGCCCTGGAAGGGGTGGGCCCGATCGGGCTCGTCGCCGTCTTCGGACTGGACGCGGCCGGCGATGCGGCCGAGCGGGCCGCCCACGCGGCCATGGCGATCCTCAAGGCGGTGGACCGGGCCCACCGCGAGCAGCAGGCCGACGTGAGCGCGCGCGTGGGCCTGCACCTGAGCACCGTGCTGGTGAGCGTGGTCGCCGGCTCGGTCAGCATCGACATGGACGAGCGGCGTGACGTGTGGCCGCTGCTCGACGAGCTGGTGGAGCGTGCCTCGCTCGGCACGATCCTCACGTCAGACCCGGCGGCGTCGTTCCTGCGGCGCCGGTTCGAGCTGGCGCCAGGGCCGGGCCCCGCCGCCAACGGCGCCACGACCCACGTGCTCGTCGGCCGCGAGCGCACCGGCCTCGGGCTGCGCGGCCGCATGGCGGAGTTCGTGGGGCGCCGCTTCGAGCTCGAGCTGCTGCGGGGGCGTCTGGAATCCGCGAGCCGCCGGCAAGGGCAGGTCGTCACCATCGCGGGCGAGGCGGGGATCGGCAAGTCGCGCCTGGTCCACGAGTTCCACCAGGGCCTGGCCCCGGCCGGGGTGGACTGCCTCGTCGTGCACTGCTTTCCGTACGGGGGCGCCGTGCCGTATCTGCCGGTGATCGAGCTCGCGCGCACCCTCTGCGGCATCGGCGATCTCGACACGCCGGAGGCGATCACCGGCAAGGCGCACCACGCGCTCGGCGAGCTCGGCCGCGACGTCGGCGAGCTGAGCCCGTATCTGCTCCATCTGCTCGGCGTCAAGGAGGGCGGCGAGCGGCTGGCCCTCGAGCCGGAAGCCTCCCTGCGCGCGCGCATCTTCGAGATCGTGCGGCAGCTGCTGCGACGGCGCAGCCAGCGGGCGCCGCTCGTCGTCGTCGTGGACGATCTGCACTGGATCGACCGGACGTCCGAGGATTTCCTGGCGACGCTGGCCGACGGCCTGCCCGGCGTCGCCATCCTGCTCATCACGACGAGCCGGCCCGACTACCGGCCACCGTGGAGCAGCAAGTCGTACACGACGCACGTCGCCCTGCAGCCTCTCGATCCCCTCGAGGCCCGGCACTTCGTGGGCTCGGTACTGCCCGGCGGCGACGTCCCCGGCGACGTGATCGACGCGATCCTGGAGCGGGCCGAGGGCAACGCATTCTTCCTCGAAGAGCTCGCGCGCGCGGTGCGGGGCCACGAGGGCCCGGTGGCGGCGGTCGTCGTGCCGGACACCGTGCAGGACGTGCTCCAGACCCGTATCGACCGGCTGGCGCCGCCCGACCGGCAGCTGCTGTCGGCGGCCGCTGCGATCGGCAAGGACTTCAGCGGCGCGCTCCTGGAGGCGATCTCCGACGTGCCGGGCGCCGAGCTCCGGGAGGGGCTGTCCCGGTTACAGTCCGCGGAGTTCCTGTACGAGACGACGGCCGGCAGCGACCCCGGCTTCACGTTCCGCCACGCGCTGACGCACGAGGTCGCCTACGAGGGTCTCGAGATCGCCGAGCGGCGAGCGCTGCACGGCCGCATCGCCGACGCGCTCGAGCACGACCCGCGGGCCCGCTCGGGCGAGGATCTCGTGCGCATGGCCCACCATTCGCTCCAGGCCGAGCGCTGGGAGGCCGCCCTCGGCCATTTCCGCGAGGCCGGCGCCCGGGCGTTTGCCGGGGGCGCGCACCGGGAGGCCGTCGCCTGCTTCGAGCAGGCGCTGGCCGCCCTCGGCAACCTCCCCTCCGATCCCGAGCGCCGGCGCGACGCGATCGACCTGCGCATCGACCTGCGCACGTCACTGCTGCCTCCCGGAGAGTACGAGCGCATCTTCACGTATCTGCGCGAGGCCGAGGAGCTGGCGGCCGCGCTTGGGGACCAGGGCCGACTGGGGCGCATCTGCACGTACCTGACCCACTACTTCTTCATCACCGGAGACCAGGATCGCGCGCTCGAGCACGGGCGCCGGGCCCTCGCTCTCGCCGAGGCGGTGGATGACGCCCGGCTGCGGGCCGAGGCCCAGCTGCGTCTCGGCCAGGTCCACCATGCCCTCGGCGACTACCGGCAGGCCGTGGAGATCCTGAGCGAGCCGCTGCGTGCGCTCACCGGGGACGCGCGCTTCGAGCGCTTCGGCCTGCCGCTCATCTTCGCGGTCGGCTGCCGCCACTGGCTGGCCCGCTCGCTCACCGAGCTCGGGCACTTCGAAGCGGGGCTCGCGCACGCGGAAGAGGCGGTGGCCATCGCCAACGAGGCCGGGCATCCGTTCAGCCGGACCGTCGCCTACTGGACGCTCGGCCACCTGGCCCTGCGGCAGGGGGACGCCAAGCGCGCCCTCGAGGTGCTCGAGCCCGGGCTGGAGCTGGCCCGGAAGTGGACGATCCAGGCCTGGCTGCCGCGGCTCTCCGTCGCCGTCGGCTCGGCCCTGGCGCTCACCGGGCGCTCCACCGAGGCCGTGCCGTTGCTCGAGCAGGCCGTGGAGCAGAGCGCGATGATGCGTTCCGTGCACGACTACGCCGGCGCCGTGGTGGCGCTGGGCGAAGGTTACGTGCTGGCCGGCCGGCGGCCCGACGCCGCCCGGGCGACGTCGCGGGCGCTGTCGCTGGCGCGCACGCACCGCGACCGGGGCATCGAAGCGTGGGTCCACTGGATCCGCGGGGAGAGCGCTGTCGAGGACGACCCGGCCGGCGCCGCCGAGAGCTTCCAGGCCGGGCTGGCCCTCGCTGAGGAGCTGGGGATGCGCCCGCTTGCTGCGCACTGCCGGCTGGCCCTGGGTGTCATGGCGCTGCGGGGGAATCGTCGCGCCGAGGCCGCCGACCAGCTGCAACGAGCCGAGGCGCTCTACGCGGAGCTGCGCATGACCCGGTGGCTGGCCCGCGTGCGAACGGAGCGGCAGGGCCTAGGCTGAGGGCGCGTCGTCCGCGTCGGGCTCGATCGTCAGCTCGACGAGCTCGATGCCGTGCTGCCGGGCCAGGCGCCGGATCTGCAAGCGCAGCGCCTCGGCCGCGTGCGCGTCGAGATCGCCCACCAGCTCGAGGCGTCCGGAGATCTCGAGCTCATCCAGGTCGTCGTCACCGGCCTCGTCCATCGGTCGCTCGTTCTCCCGCCGGTCGCCGGCCATTCCCCGGGACAGCGGGAATGGCCGGGCCGGCACCCGTCAGCGCTTCCGCCGCTTCGCCTTCGGCTTCGACTTCCGCTTCGGCTTGACCTTGTGCTTCTTCACGAGGGCCTGGAGCTCCCGCTTGAACTTGGCCAGGCGCTTGGAATCCGACTTCGCGACCTGGATCGTGAACTTCGTGTGAGTCTTCTTCGGTTCGACAGCGAACATGGTCTCACCTCCTTCACGTGGGTGTGTTGCCGTCGGCGGCCTGTAGATCGTGGATCCCGTCGAACAGCTCGTCGGCGTGATAGATCCCCGGCAGAGTGTCGAGGTCACGGACCATGTACCAGTCCTCGACGGAGTCGTCGGGCTCGGGGATCGCCGTCGGCTCGCCCCGGAACACGCGGACGAACGTCGCGGCCATGTTGTGGCGGCCGATCGAGTCGAAGAACGGCGTGATCATCGCGAACCGGCCGGCGTTGATCTCGGTCACGCACGGCCGGCCCGCCGCGTCCGCCTTCAGATCCAGGGTGTAGATGCCGGCCGGCCGCTCATCGACGGCGCGGATCGCGGCCGCGCACACCGCGATGACCTCCGGCTCGACGACGGAGCGGGCCAGGCCCGGAGTCGACGACATCCCGCTGGGCTGGGCGCCGCCGCCGAAGTAGGACAGGCGCTCGCAGACCTTGGTGAGCAGCAACGTCCCGTCGCGCCACACCGACTGCGAGGCGAAGTCCCGGCCCGGCAGGTACTCGGACACGGTGAAGTCCGTGACCGGCACGCCCCGCATCTCGCCCCAGTACTCGATCCAGGCGCGGGCCTGGGCCGGCCGGATCACCGGGATGGCGCCGCGGGACCCGCTGCCGGTGCGGATGCGACACCAGCGGCGCGGCCCCGGCAGCTTCGCGAAGATCTCGTCGAGAGCGTCGAGGTGGGGCACCTCGAAGGTGAGCGGCGCCGGCACCCCGTGCTCGCGCAGCCAGACGCTCGTGCGGTACTTGTCCTGACACGTCTCGATCACCGCCGCCGGCGGCAGGAGCACGCGGCCGGCCAGCGCCGCCCGGAGGCCGGAGAGGAGCCGGACGTCGTCGTCGCCGCCGGGGATGCAGAGGTCGATGTCTTCCTTGGCGACGACGGTCTGCAGGGCCGGCAGGAACCCGTCGTCGTCGGGGGCGGGCACCAGGTAGTTCCGGTCGGCCACCGACTTGCGGAGCGTGAAGCGATCGGCGTGCACGCCGACGATGGCGAGATCGGCGTCGCCGGCGCGAAGGCCGCGCATCAGGTTGTTGGTAGCACCGGTGCCGGCGCTGAGGACGAGGACGCGGGCCGGCATCGGCTACCCGGCCGCCGCCGGCATGATGTGACGGAACACGAAGGCGTCCCGGACGACCCGGGCCAGCGAGCGGCCCCCGAGATCCGTCGCGACCTGGATCATGGTCCGAGCCACGTGAGGATAGAGGTCGTACGGCGAGCTGCGCTCCCACGTCCGGGCCAGCAGCGTCGCCACCGCGTCGCGCCCTTCGAGCAACGCGTCCTCGAATCGCGTCGCCTTCGCCCGGTAGTGCACGGCGAACTCGGCCTGGATGGCCGGCAGCCTCTCGCCCACGAAACCGACGGAAGCGGTGGCGACGTCGGCCGGAATGGCCCGCCGGCGGACCAGGGCCCGCTCGTAGACGTCCACGAGCACATCGAAGACGGCGGCGGTCAGCGGCGCCGCCAGCGCGTACTTGAACGCGTCCTGGTCGGGGTCCCATTTCAGCGTGGAGAGCTTGCTGTCGTTGAAGGCCCGCCGCACCGTCCGCTTGCGGCTCAGCTCGCCCACCTTCGAGAGCGCGTTGAGCGAGAACAGGTTGCCCCGGGTGCGGCGGAGCAGGTGGGACACCATCGGCTCGAAGTGCAGGAGGGTCACCATGGCGGCGAGATCGGCGAACGCCTCCTCGCGGGCCCGCGGCTCCACCGCCTGGGGATGGGCGGGGTGGCCCATGACCGCGCGCACGATGATGTGGCCGACCTCGTGGGAGACGATCTCGAAGTTGTCGCACAGCGGGCGCCGCTCGTAGTGGCCGCACTCGATGTAGCCGGGTCGCGAGTACGCGGTTCCCGACTGGATGCGGGGGATCACCTCGAGGCGCGAGAACTGCTTGTCGAAGTACCACCGGACCTTCCGGCCGAGGTAGTGCTCCCACACCATCAGCGTGCAGCGAATGGCCGCGTAGATGGCGGCGCACGAGAACTCCCGGGCCGACGAGGCGACGGGCTGGATGTGATCGAAGTGGCCCTCGCGATCCGGCGTCGCCCGCAGGCCCGAGACCGCCCGCTGGTAGGGCGGCACCCCGCGCTGCACCCCCTCGGAGAAGTAGGGCTGCTTGCCGACGGCATCGACGACGTACATGGCGTCGTCCTCGGGGCCGGGGCGGATCGGCCCGCGGGAGCCGTCGAGCCAGACGGTGACGGGGACGCCGAAGTCGGGCAGGTCGCGAAGCTGAGGGAACACCCGGAAGCGGATTCCGGTGCGCTGGTGGTGCGTCGTCAGATAGCGCGGCGTCGGCCGCGTCACGTCCCCATCCACCCGCTCCGCCTCCATCGTCGTCAAGATGGCGGCCGTCTCGTCGGCGTCGACGAGGGACCGCGGCCCGACTTTAACACGCCCGGCCTCGCGAGAGCGACCCGAGGAGACACGGCCGGGCGTGGTGGTCCGATGGTCACGGCAGGACTCAGCACTATAGTGCCTCGGGAGCCGGTTACGCGCGACCCTCCAGCGCGCGGGCGATCTGGTCGAGGTGGTTGTCGTCGTGCCAGGCCATGAGTGTGAGGAAGCCATCGAGCGTGATGCGCCCCCGCACCGGATGCAGGCCGCCCTTGTCCCACTGGGCCGGCGTGAGCTTGGCGAGCGTGGCCAGCGTGTCCAGGCGCCGCCCCCGGAAGGCGGCGATCGCCTCCGTCACGTCGTTGCGCAGGTACTGGCGCTCCTCGGCCATCCGGTCCGGGCTGGCGCCCGGCAGCTTGGGATCGACGTCCATCGCGAGGATCTGATCGAACCGGCTACCGAAGGCCTCCTCGGCGTCGCGCAGGTGGCAGACGATCTCCTTGGCCGCCCAGTTCTTGGCGTCGGGACGGCGGGCGAGGACGGTCTCGCTGTGCCCCTTGATCGCGGCGGCCAGCTCGTCGGCGGTGCGGGTGAGGCGCTGCAGGCGGTGCTCGCGCGGTTGCTTGGCGTACTCGTCCATCGTCGGCATCAGGGGCGTCCCTCCACGGCTCGGGTGAGCTGCTCCAGGTGATTGTCGTCGTGCCAGGCCATCTGCGCCACCAGCATGTCGATGGTCAGGCGGCCGCGGGCGGGATGCTCGCCGCCCCGCTGCCAGTCGGACGGCGACGAGGCCACCAGCGTTTCCAGCGACTCGCCACGCCGCCGGCGGAAGTGGGCGAGCGCGGTGGCGGCGTCGTGGCGGAGGTACTGGCGCTCCTCGGCCCAGCGGGCCGGCTCGACCTCGGCCAGCGCGGGCTCGGCCATGCTGAGGATCGCGGCGAAGCGCTCGCCGAACATCTCCTCGGCGTCGCGCAGGTGGCAGATGATCTCCACCGGCGCCCACGCCCCCGGCGCCGGCCGCCGGGCCAGCGCCCGCGCGGCCCGCCCCTCGATGGCGATCGCCATCTCGCCCGGGGTAGCGGCCAGCCGGGCCAGGCGCTCGTCGGGCGTGCGCTGGAACCACGCGTCCACGCTCGGCCACGGCGTGCGGCGCTCGGCGACGAGCTGGTGGAAGAGGCTCGACTCGCGCTTGTAGAACCCCTCGGTGTGATAGGAGTCGCGCAGTCGCAGCGCGGTGTGGTGGTAGTCGAGGTGGTGCCCGACCTCGTGCAGGAGCGTCCTCAGATACGTCCGGAAGGCGACGACCCGTCGCTGCTTGGCCGTACGCATCCACAGCTGGATCTTGGGCGGCTTGCCCCGCTCGAGTGTGTAGAGCCCGTGCAGCTCGCCCCACTTCGCGTGCGGCCGCGCCGCCAGCACCTCGACCTGCACCGGCGGCACGTCGAGCGCATCGGTGAGCCCCCGGATCAGCCGCTCGGTGGCCCGCTGCACCTGCCCTCGATCCTCGGAGGTGAGGGCGGTGGTGAGCGTCGTCACCGCCGGCTGCAGCGCCGCCGGCCGCGGCAGCCGCACCTCCGTGATCTCATCACTCTTCCGATACACCGCCTGCTGCGCCCGCGTCAGCCGCGCGTAATACGAGAACGGCATCCCAGTCGTCGTCGTGAAGAGCGCGCTTGCGCCAGGTCAGGAGTTTCACGCCGCGTTGCGGCTGGGGGCGCGGCGCATGCGAGGCGGGGTCCGTGGACCCGTTCCTGCCGCGCGCCGCCGTGCGCCCCCCAGCCGGATGGAGCCCAGCCGCGGCGGGGCGAGGCGAACTCCAGCCCCGTGGTGCCACGGACCCCGCCTCGCATGCGCCGCGCCCCCAGCCGCAACGCGAGGAGCTAGCGCCCCTGCCAGCGCGGCTTACGCTTCTCGAGAAAGGCTTTCGCGCCCTCGAGCCGATCCTCGGTCGTGCGCAGCAGCGTGGCCAGGTCGTTCTCGAGCCGCAGGCCGTCGCCGAGCGACATCTCCAGCCCCTTGGTCACGGCCTCCTTGGCGTAGCGCAGCGCCACCGGCGCCTTGGCGGCCAGCGTGGCGGCCAGCTCGTGAGCCGCCTTCAGCGCCTCGCCGGCCGGCACCACGCGCTCGACCAGGCCGATGCGCAGCGCCTCGGCGGCGTCGATGCGGGCGGCGGTCAGCACCATCTCCAGCGCCTTCCCGCGCCCGACCACGCGCGGCAGCCGCTGGGTGCCGCCCCCGCCAGGGATGATGGCGAGGTCGACCTCGGTGAGGCCGAGGCGCGAATCGGCCGCGGCGATGCGGATGTCGCAGGCCAGGGCCAGCTCGAGACCGCCGCCGAAGCAGTGACCGCCGATGGCCGCGATGATCGGCTGCCAGCACTTCTCCATGGCCGCCCGGAAGTCGAGCCGGCGCCGGTTCTCCCGGAACACCGTCGGGACCTGGGGTGCGGTGAACTCGCGGATGTCGGCGCCGGCCGAGAAGGCCTTGCCGCCGGCGCCGGTGACCACGATCACGCGGACCGTCTCGTCGGTGGCCAGCGTCTCGAAGCAGCGCATCATGTCGCGCCGCAGCGCCTCGTTCATGGCGTTGTGGACGTTCGGGCGGTTGAGGGTGACGGTGGCCACCCCGTCGGCGGCCTCGTACAGGAGCGTCTCGTAGGTCGTCGTCATGGGCTATCGCACGACTTTCTTGGCTCGCAGCTCGTTGATGGTGGCGGCGTCGTAGCCGGCCTCCTTCAGCACCTCGTCGGTGTGCTGGCCGAGAAGCGGCGGGGGGCCGGGGTCGCGCGTGGGCGTGTCGTTGAAGACCAGCGGCTGCCCCATGAGGCGCAGCCGACCGACGTCGGGGTGGTCGTACTCGTGGACCATGTCGTGGTGCTGGACGGCCGGATCGTCCATGAATTCGAGGACCGTCTTCACCGGCGCCGCCGGGATGTCGTGAGCGGCCAGGATGGCCAGCCATTCCTCGCGGGTCTTGTCGCCGAAGCGCTGCTCGATGATCGGCAGCAGGGCCTCGTTGTTCCGCAGGCGCAGCAGCCAGGAGCCGAAGCGCGGGTCGTCGGCGAATTCTTCCATGCCGAGGGCCTTGCAGAGCTTCACCCAGAACGACTGGTTGCCGCAGGCGACGAAGAACCACTGGCCGTCGCTGCCCTTGTAGAGCCGATAGGTCGGGTTCTCGCGCATGAGCGTCGGCTTGCCCGGATAATCGAGGACGATCCCGGACTGCAGCGCGAGCACGCCACGCAGGAGCGAGGTCTCGATGCGCTGCCCCCGCCCGGTGCGCTCGCGCACGAACAGCGCGGTCAGCACGGCCTGACAGCCGAGGGCGGCGGTGAAGTAGTCGGTGGGCGCCGTGCGGAGGTATTGCGGCGCCCCGCCGAAGCCCTGCAGCGTCATGAGGCCGCCGAGCGCCTGCAGCAGCGGGTCGAACCCGGGACGATCGACGTAGGGGCCGGTGGAGCCGAAGGCGCTCACCGACAGGTAGATGAGCCGCGGGTTCAGGGCCATCAGCCGCTCGGGGCCGACGCCGAGCCGATCGGCCACGCCGGGGCGCCAGTTCTCCATCACGACATCGCCCTCGCGGGCCAGGCGCTCGACGATCTCGCGGCCCTCGGACGTCTTGAGGTTGAGCGCGATCGAGCGCTTGCCGCGGTTCCAGCCGTAGAAGCCCGGCAGCTCGCGGAAGGAGTCGCCCTCCAGCGCCTCCACCTTGACCACGCTGGCGCCGAGGTCGGCCAGCATCATCGCCCCGTAGGAGCCGGCGATGTAGCTCGTCAGGTCGACGACGCGGATGCCGTCGAGCGGCGGCGGAGCGGGCGTCACCGGCACGGCCTCACCGGGCGACGTGGCTGAGGATCAGCTCGCGGTGATGGTCGGCGTCACCGTACTGCGCCTCCAGCGCCTTGGCCCGCTTGAAGTACATGTGCAGGTCGAACTCCCAGGTGAAGCCGATGCCGCCGTGCACCTGGATGGCCTCGCCGCACACCTTGCGGGAGGCGTCGCCCACGTAGGCCTTGGCGATCGAGGCGGCCGTCTCGCCGTCCTCGGCCCCGGCGTCGAGCGCCCACGCCGCGTAGTAGACGGCCGAATGCGAGTTCTCGACCTCCAGCAGCATGTCGGCGCACTTGTGGCGGATGGCCTGGAAGGAGCCGATCGGCTGGCCGAACTGCTCGCGGACCTTGGCGTAGCTGACCGCCATGTCCAGGCAGCGGCGGGCGGCGCCGAGCATCTCGGCCGCGGCGCCGACGCCGGCGCGGCGGAGCAGGCGTCCCAGCATCGGCGTCGCCCCGCCCGGGGTGCCGAGCACGTCCTCACCACGCACCGGGACCTTGTCGAGCTTCAGCTCGACCCAGCGGGTGCCGGGGTCCATGCACTGCACAGGGGAAGAGGTCAGCCCGGCCGAGGCCGGATCGACCAGGAAGAGTGTCACGCCCTCGGCCGTCCGGGCCGGGATCAGGAGCACGTCGGCCACGTGAGACCAGGCGACGTAGCGCTTGACGCCGGTCAGCGCCCACCCGGTCGGCGTCTTGTCCGCGCGGGTCGCGACTGCCTCCGGGCTCCAGTCGAGATCGCCGTCGAGCAGGGTGACGGTGGCGCGCGCGTCACCGGCGGCGATGGCGCCGAGCCAGCGCTTCTTCTGGGCCTCGGTGCCGGCCTCGGCGATGGCGGTGGCCACCAGCATCGTCGGCCAGTAGGGGCCGGGATAGGCGGCCCGCCCCAGCTCCTCGAGCAGCAGTGCCGTCTCGACCATGCCGAGCTCGCTGCCGCCGTGGGCCTCCGGCAGCGACAGGCCCAGCCAGCCGAGCTGGGCCATCTCCTTCCACATCGCCTGGCTCTCCCCGCGCGGATCGTCCCACAGCAGCCGCACCGTGGCCGGCTTGCAGTGCTCGTCGAGGAAGGCGCGAGCCGAGTTCTTGAGCAGCGTCTGGTCGGGCGTGAACGAGAAGTCCACGGCTCAGCTCCTCAACCGGTCGGCGCGTACTTCCTTGGGCAGGCCGAGCACGCGCTCACCGATGATGTTCTTCTGGATCTCCGACGAGCCTGAATAGATGGTGCCGGCCCGCGCCCACAGGAACGCCGTCGCCCAGGTCCCCGCCTCGCCCGAGGCCGTGTCGATCTCCTCGAACTCCTGGCGCGCGGTCATCAGCTGACCCCACGGCCCCAGGATCTCCAGCGCCGTCTCGTAGTAGCGCTTCTCGAACTCCGTATAGGAGAGCTTGGTGATCGACGAGGCCGCGCCGGGCGAGTCACCCTTGTCGAGCGCGGACAGCACGCGGAGGCCGGCGTAGCGCTGGACCTCCAGCTCGGTGTAGAGCTTGCCCATCTTGGCCCGCACGGCCGGGTCCTCGATCAGCGGCCGGCCGCCTCGCTTGAGCTGCTTGGTGGCCTTGACGAGCTGGTTGAACGCGATGGCGTAGCGGGTGACCCGGCCCAGCGAGTTGCCGCCGCGCTCGAAGCCGAGCGTCGTCTGGGCGATGCCCCAGCCCCCGTTGAGCTCGCCGATGAGGTCGGCCTTCTCGGCCCGGGCGTTGGTCATGAACACTTCGGAGAACAGCGAGTGGCCGGTGAGCTGCTTGAGCGGCCGCACCTCGACGCCGGGCTGGCGCATGTTCAGCAGCACGCACGAGATGCCCTTGTGCTTGGCCGCCTTGGCGTCGGTACGGGCGAGCAGGATCCCCCAGTCGGCGATCGGTCCGCTGGAGGTCCAGATCTTCTGGCCATTGACCACGAAGTGATCGCCGGCGTCCTCGGCGCGCGTCTTGAGACCGGCCAGGTCGGAGCCGGCGTTGGGCTCCGAGTAGAGCTGGCACCAGATCTCCTCGGCGGTCAGGATCTTCTTGAGGTAGCGCTCCTTCTGGGCGGGCGTGCCGTGCACGATGATCGTCGGCCCGATGAAGCCGATGCCGAGACCGTTGATGGCCGGCGGCGCCTGGATACGCGCCATCTCGTCCTGCACGATGGCCTGCTGCATCGCCGTCGCGCCCCAGCCCCCGTACTCCTTGGGCCACAGCATGCCGACGTACCCGGCCTCGTAGAGCTTGCGGTGCCACGCCTTGCGCTCGGCCAGCGTCTTGAGGTCCTCGGTCGGCACGTTGGCCTCGAGCCAGCGCCGGGTCTTGTCGCGAAACGCGCGGTCCTCGGCCGAGTAATTCAGATCCATGCGAGCCTCCTGGGAGTGGCCCGTTTGTAACACGCGGGCCACGGACGAGCAACGCGGGACCCCGCCCGTCATGCGAACGTCTCACGCTCCGGGGGACAGGGCGGCCGGAGTGTCGAGCTCTAGCCGAGGAGCGTCACGGTTTTGCCGGGACGCTGCCGAGCGTCGGGGGGTCTGGGACTATATCGGGCCCCCCCGCTGATAGATCGCCGTACTCCGGAGGACAGGGCGGCCGGAGTGTCGAGCTCTAGCCGAGGAGCGTCACGGCTTTGCCGGGACGCTGCCGAGCGTCGGGGGGTCTGGGACTATATCGGGCCCCCCGCTGATAGATCGCCGTACTCCGGAGGACAGGGCGGCCGGAGTGTCGAGCTCTAGCCGAGGAGCGTCACGGCTTTGCCGGGACGCTGCCGAGCGTCGGGGGGTCTGGGACTATATCGGGCCCCCCGCTGATAGATCGCCGTACTCCGGGGGACAGGGCGGCCGGAGTGTCGAGCTCTAGCCGAGGAGCGTCACGGCTTTGCCGGGACGCTGCCGAGCGTCGGGGGGTCTGGGACTATATCGGGCCCCCCGCTGATAGATCGCCGTACTCCGGGGGACAGGGCGGCCGGAGTGTCGGCTCTAGTCGAGGAGCGTCACGGCTTTGCCGGGACGCTGCCGAGCGTCGGGGGGGATTGGGGGGCCATATCGGGGCCCCCCAAGTGATAGATCGCGGTATGCAGGATGTGGGCGACCGGGCGGGGGCGCTCGCCGGTGCCGGCCACGATGACCAGGTCGAGCTCGACGAACTCGCGGCCCTTCTTCTCGAAGAGCGAGCGCACGCGGCCGCGGGTGGACAGCGTCTCGCCGATGCGGGCGCCGCCGAGGTGGCGGATGACACTGCCAACGTGGATCCACGGCCCCACCTGCACGTTCTGGCGGAGGGCACGGTTGGCCTGGTCGAGGTAGAAGGCCGGGTGCACCCAGCCGGTCCGGCCGCGGTAGAGCGGAAGCGGATCGCTCACGCGCTCCAGCCACTCGGCGGCAGCGGCCTCATCGTAGCGGTTCACCGGCGTGCCGAGCGCCTCCAGCGAGGCGAGGTGCGCGCGCGTCGCCTCCGGCCGCGACTCGGGCAGGGGCGCCTGACGGTACATCGCCAGGTTCACCGGCGTGGGAGCGCCGGCCGGCAGCGTCGCGGTCAGCGTGGCCGCCTGCGGCTCGGCCGCCGTGGCGCCGGTCACGGTGGCGGCCGACCCTTTGGGGTCGCGAGTGGTCACCGCACCGGCGGCCAGCAGCTCCTCGCCGTCCAGCACGGGCTTGAGGAAGCGCACGCTGGCCGTGCCCCGCTCGAGCCAGCCCTGCCCGAAGGCGGCGGCCAGCGGCTCGGTCAGGTACGCGTAGACGGTGACGCCGGGCACCAGCGCGCCGCGAAAGCCGTAGCGCTTGGCGGTGGCGTCGTCGTGGATCTTGTTCTCGCTGTTCGAGGAGGTGTTGCGGGCCTTGACACGATAGTCGGGCAGGGGTTCGGGGCTCACGCGCGCGAGTGTACGCACGGCGGCCGGGCCGGTCAATTGGGTCGGAGTCGCGTATAATCCGACCGCATGAAGGCGCTGATCGTCGTCCTGGCCGTCGTCGCCGTCATCGTGGTGGCCCTCGGTGTCTGGGCGGTCGGCGTCTACAACGGGCTGGTCGGGCTCGACCAGGGCGTGAACGAGAAGTGGGCCCAGGTCCAGAACGTCTACCAGCGCCGCGCCGACCTCATCCCCAACCTGGTCGAGACCGTGAAGGGCTTCGCCGCCCAGGAACGCACCGTTCTGACCGAGGTCGTCGAGGCGCGCGCCAAGGCCACCAGCATCCAGCTCACGCCGGAGGCGCTGAACGATCCCAAGGCGCTGGAGCGCTTCCAGGCGGCCCAGGGCCAGCTCTCGGGCGCCTTGAGCCGGCTGCTGGTGACCGTCGAGCGCTATCCCGAGCTGAAGAGCAACCAGAACTTTCTCAGCCTGCAGAGTCAGCTCGAGGGCACCGAGAACCGCATCGCGGTCGAGCGCCGGCGCTTCAACGAGGCGGTGCGCGATTACAACACGCGCCTGGGATTGTTTCCCGGCACCCTGGTGGCGCGGCTGGCCGGCTTCAGACCCAAGGCGTTCTTCGAGGCGGCGCCCGACGCCGCCACACCGCCGAAGGTGAAGTTCTAATCTGCTGCCGGTAGTACTCCTCCTTCTCGCGCTCACCATTCCGCCCACGCCGACCCAGCGCGTGAACGACTACGCGCGGCTGCTCTCCCCGGCCGACCAGCAGCGCCTGGAGGCGCGGCTGACCGAGCGCGAGCGCGCCACCGGCGCCCAGATGGTCGTCGCCGTCTTCCCGTCCCTCGAGGGTGAGGACGACTCCGCCTTCAGCATCCGCCTGGCCGAGCAGTGGCGGGTGGGGCAGAAGGGCCTCGACAACGGCGTCATCCTCCTGGTGTTCCTGCAGGAGCGGCGCGTACGGCTCGAGATCGGCTACGGCCTGGAAGGGGTGCTGACCGACGCCGTGTCCGCCCGGATCATCCGCGAGGCGATCGCGCCGAGCTTCCGCGAGCAGCGCTACGCCGCCGGCCTGGAGGCGGCGGTCAACCTGGTGTACGCGAGCATCGAGACGCGCGGGGTGCCGACGGCGCCGCGCCGGGGGCTCGGCGTGTCGCCGTGGACGCTCGGCGTGCTGGGCGTCTTCGGGCTGATCGCGCTCCTGGTGGCCCGGGACGCGATGAGCACGGGAGGCCGGGCACGCCGGAGCGGCTACACGGCGGGCGGGCGGCGGGGCTGGGACTCGTCCTCGGTCATCGTTCCCCCGATCTTCGGCGGCTGGGGTCGGGGCGGCGGTGGTGGTGGCGGCGGCGGAGGCGGATTCTCGTCCGGGGGCGGCAGCTTCGGCGGCGGGGGAGCGAGCGGCTCGTGGTAGGAGGCCGGCATCCGCGCTGGACACGCGCGCTGTTCACCACGGACGACCTCGAGGCCATCGGGGCCGCCGTGGCCGCGGCCGAGCGCCAGACCTCCGGCGAGATCCGCGTGCATCTCGAGCGACGGCTGCCGCGCGGCAGCGCGCCGGGCGACGCGCTGCCCCGGGCGACCGAGATCTTCACCCGGCTCGGCATGCACGCGACAGCGGACCGCAACGGGGTGCTGATCTACCTGGCCGTCGAGGATCACCAGCTGGCCATCGCCGGCGACGCCGGCGTGCACGCGCGCGTGGGTGACGAGTACTGGCAGCGCATCCGCGACGCGATGGTCGAGCGCCTGCGCCGCGGGGACGCGCGCGCGGCCGTCCTGCACGCCGTGGCCGAGGTGGGCGAGGTCCTGCGGCGGTTCTTTCCGCCCCGCCCCGACGACCGCAACGAGCTGAGCGACCAGGTCAGCCTGAGCTGACCGCGCCGGCATCGATCTTTCGCTGGAGGAACCAGCAGAACCAGCCCCGGTAGCGTTGCTGCAGATCCGGTCGCATCCAGTCCTTGCCAGTCACCACACCGCGACAGCGCGGGCTCCCGCACCGGCAGTCCAGCGTGTATTCCCCGTCGTCGGTCGTCGCCCAGTCGATCGTCAGCTCCTCGCCGGGCGTGACGTCACGCATCGCGATCAGCACGATCTGCCCCTGGATGGCCAGGTTGGGATCGCACGAGTGGTTGGTGAAGAGCATGGACCCGTCGCGGTGGTCGGATTGCACGGGGGCGATGACGAGGTCCTCGCTGAGCTGGATCTCGGCCGCGCCGAGCGCCGGCTCCAGCGTCGCCCACTCGGCGATCGGCAGGATGTAGCCGCCCTTGACGGCCACGATCTCACCGCGGGCGATGGGCTGGGCGGCGAACAGCCCTCGCCCCTGGATCGGGCTCGAGCGGACCTCGGTCTTGGGCGAGCGATACGTGAGCTCCGGCATGCGTGGCCCCGGTCCTCGTATAGCGGAGCGCGCCCGCCGCCGCAAGCGTGGCGGGCGCGCAGTCGTTGTATAGTCTCTAGCCATGCACCGCGACGAGATCCCGACTCCGGCTTTGCTCCTCGACCTCGACCGCTTCGAGCGCAACCTGGGCAAGATGGCCACCCACGTACGCGGCGCCGGCAAGCAGCTGCGGCCGCACGCCAAGACTCACCGCTGCCCGGAGATCGCCCGGCGCCAGGTGGCGGCGGGCGCGCTCGGCGTGGCGTGCGCCAAGCTGGGCGAGGCCGAGGTGATGGCGCGGGCCGGCGTGCGGGGGTTGCTCATCACCACCGAGGTGGTGGCGCCCTCGGCGATCCGCCGGCTCACGCGGCTGGCCCGCGAGGCGCCGGACACGATGGTCGTGATCGACCACCCCGACAACGTGCGCGCGCTGGCCCAGGCCGCCGTCGAGGACGGCGTCACGCTCAACGTGCTGGTCGACGTCCACGTCGGCGCCCGCCGCACCGGCACCGAGCCGGGGGACCCGGCGCTGGCGCTGGGGCGGCTCGCCGCCGGGCAGCGGGGTCTGCAGCTGCGCGGCCTGCAGGGGTACGCCGGCCACTGCGCGCACGTCATGGGCTGGGCCGCCCGGCGCCAGAGCTCACACGCGGCGATGGCGCCGCTGATGGACACGCGCGCGCGCTTCGAGGCGGCCGGGCTGCCGGTGGAGATCGTGGCCGGCGGCTCGACCGGTACCTACAACATCGACCTCGAGCTGCCCGGGCTCACCGAGCTGCAGGCCGGCTCCTACTGCGTGATGGATCTCGACTACCGCCGCATCGGCGGCCGCGCCGGTGACGCCATGACAGACTTCGAGATGGCGATCACGGTCGTCGCCACCGTGGTGAGCGTGGCCGCCGACCGCGTGATGGTCGACGCCGGCCTCAAGGCCTTCTCCACCGACAAGCCGTTCCCGCCGGAGGCGGTGGAGCGGCCGGGCGTCGAGTACGGCTTCGCCGGCGACGAGCACGGCCGGCTCAGCCTCACCGACCCCTCGCGCGCACCGAAGCTGGGCGAGCGCATCGAGTTCTTCCCCCCGCACTGCGATCCCACCTTCAACCTCTACGACCGCGTCCACGTGGTCCGGGGGACGAGCGTGCAGGCGGTGTGGGACATCGCGGCCCGTGGCCGCTCGGACTAGCCCGGCGGAATCCCACCCCCCGGCCCCGTCATCCCAAGCGCTGGGAGGACATGGGCATGCTCTCGGAACTGTTCGTATTCGTTGTCATGGCGGGCCTGGTCCTCGGGCCGCTGCTGTGGCGTGCGCACGGGGACCGTCGTCAGGCGCGCGCGCTGGCCGTTCGGGCCGACCTGCACGCCACGCTGTTTCGTGCGCTCGGCGGCGACTCGCTCGTCGCGGTGGAGGTCGAGCCGCCCGCGCTGTGGCGGGCGGGCCGCGTCGTGCTGAGCGCGCCGGCCGACTGGGCGTGGCTGCTCGAGCCGGCGTGGGCCAGCGTGGCCGCGCACGTGCCGGCCGGCTACGAGGTCGTGGTCAGGCCGTCGGCGCCGGTGCGGGCACCCGCGGTCGAGGACCTGGTGCTGCCCCGCGCTGCCTGAGCCGGGCGAGCGCGCGCCGATGATCCGGCGCGCGCTCGGCCGGACCGGGCTCGACGTCAGCGTGCTCGGCTTCGGTGGCTCCGAGATCGGCTTCGAGGGCACCGAGGCCGCCACCGTACGCCGACTGCTCGACGACGCGCTCGCCGCCGGCCTCAACGTGGTCGACACCGCCGAGTGCTACGGCGACTCCGAGTCGCTCATCGGTGCCGCGCTCGCCGGGCGCCGTCACGATGTCCACCTCTTCACGAAGTGCGGCCACTACGAGGGCTCCGGCCAGGACGACTGGCGGCCCGCCTCGCTCGAACGCAGCATCGCCCGCAGCCTCGAGCGCCTGCGCACCGACCACGTCGATCTCCTGCAACTGCACACGTGCTCGGAGGACGATCTGCGCCGGGGCGAGGTCATTGCGGTGCTCGAGCGCGCGCGGGCGCGCGGCCAGGCTCGCTTCATCGGCTATAGCGGCGACGGCCCCGCCGCCCGCTACGCGGTCGAGTGCGGGAGCTTCGACACGCTGCAGACCTCCGTCAGCGTCGCCGATCAGGAGGCGATCGAGCTGACGCTGCCGCTGGCCCACGCCCGCGGCATGGGCGTCATCGCCAAGCGGCCCATTGCCAACGCGGCCTGGCGCACCGGCCGCCGGCCCGACAATGCCTACCATCACGTCTACTGGGAGCGGCTGCAGCGCCTCGAATTCGAATTCCTGCGGCGGCCGCCGGCCGAGGCCGTCGGCGTCGCCATGCGCTTCACCGCCGCCATCCCGGGCGTGCACACGCTGATCGTGGGCACCACCCGCCCCGGCCGCTGGCGCGAGAACGCGGCCCGCTTCGACGAGGGTCCGCTACCACCGGCTGAGTTCGAGCGCATCCGCGCCCGCTGGCGCGAGGTTGCCGACGAGGGATGGATCGGCCAGCGCTGACGCCTCACGGCGACTGCGGGCCGCTGATCCGCCCGCGGTCGTAGAGCTCGGCCAGCAGCGCCCGTGCGCGCGGGCGCTCGCCCACGGTCCAGCGCGGGATGTCGGTGGCCGCCGGCTCGTCGATCACGCTCTGCAGCTCCCGCTGGGCCTCGGTCCAGCGCCGGCTGGCCAGGTAGAGCCGGGCCAGCTCGAGCCGGCCGCCGGTGCGGTGCGGGTCGAGCTCGAGCGCGCGCTTGAACAGCGCCTCGGCCTTGACGCGGTCGCCGCCCAGGAGAGCGGGCATCTCGGCGGCCAGGCTGCCGGCCAGGATGAGACCCTCCACGTTCGACGGGTTCAGCCGCAGGACCGTCGCCGACTCCTCACGGATCACCCCGACCAGGGTGACGGCGCGCAACACGCCCCTGATCTCGGCGAGACGGCCGTAGTTGATCGCCAGCATGAAGTGCGCGCGATCGCTGCGGGGGCTGGCCGCGACGGCCCGGCGGGCCGCCTCGGCCCCGCGCTCGTAGGCGGCGATGCGCTCGGGCTCGGTCCCGGCGCGGAACTCGCCGGCGAGGAACGTCACGCTGGACAGCTCGGTCAGCGTCTCCGGCGCCGGCGCCGCGGCCGCCGCCGCCTCCAGCAGGGCCCGGGCCCGGTCGATGCGGGCAGGATCCTCGTGCCAGGCGGCCAGCAGCGCCCGGGCGGCCGCGACGGCGTCCTGGGCGCCCGCCGGCACCGGCAGCACCGCGAGCAGCACGAGCAGGAGCGCGGCGACCGCCCCGACGCCCGGCGCCCGCGGGATCACCCGTGCAGCGTCTTCATCACCTCTGCGTTGCCGGTCAGCTCGGCCGGGCGTCCCGCGAAGATGATCTCGCCGCGGTCGATGGCGTAGAGACGGTCGGCGATGCGGCCGGCGTTCTGCACGTGCGACTCGGCGATGAGCACGGACACACCGAGGGCCTTGATCGCTCGCACGGCCTCGATGAACCGGGTGACGACGACCGGGGCCAACCCTTCGAAGGGCTCGTCGAGCAGCAGGACGGTCGGCTTCAGCGTCAGCGCGCGGGTGATGGCGAGCATCTTCTTCTGGCCGCCCGACAGGTGGAGGCCCCGCCGGGTGAGGAACTCCTTGATCTCGGGGAAGATCGCGAACACCGAGTGCTCGGCGGTGACGGCCGCCGCGTCGTGGCCGATCCACGCGGTGATCTGGAAATTCTCCTCGACCGTGAGGTCGGGAAACACGCCGCAGTCCTCGGGCGCGTAGCCGATGCCCAGCCGCGCTCGCTGGTGCGCGGGCAGCCGGGTGACGTCGCGGCCCTGGAAGCGGACGGCCCCGCTCCGCGCCGGCAGCAGCCCCATGATCGTATCGATCGTGGTGGTCTTGCCGGCGCCGTTGCGCCCCACCAGGCACACCGACTCGCCGGCCCCGAGAGTGAGCGAGATCGAGCGCAGGATCTGAGCAGGGCCGCGGTAGGTCTCGACCCGGTCGAGCTCGAGCCGGGGACCGGGGGTGCTCACGCCGGCGTCTCCGGGGTGCCGATCAGCGTGGTCAGCACCCGCTCGTCGCGGCGGATCTGATCGGGGGTGCCGTCGGCGAGGATCGCGCCCTGGTGCATGGCGACGATCCGGTCGGAGTAAGAGAAGACGACGTCCATGTCGTGCTCGATGATCGCCGCCGAGATCCCCTCCGAGCGTACCACCGACGAGATCGTGTCCATGATGGGCGCCTTCTCGCGCGTGCTCACGCCGCTGGTCGGCTCGTCGAGGAACAGCAGCTTCGGTTTGAGCGCGTAGGCGATCGCCACGTCGAGCAGCTTGCGCTCGCCCTGGGAGAGGCCGCCGGCCAGCACGCGGGCCTTCGTCTCCATGCGGAAGACGTGCAGGATGTCCATGGCCTCCTGCCAGACCGGCCGGTCGGCCTCGGCCAGCGAGAGCAGCTTCCGGGTCTTGCGCTGGCGCGAGAAGATCGACAGCGCCACGTTGTCGAGCGCGCTGAGCTGGTCGAAGAGATTGACGAGCTGGAAGCTGCGGGCGATGCCGGCCCCGATCCGCTCGTGCACCGTCTGCCGCGTCACATCCTGGCCCCGGAAGATGATCTGGCCCTCGTCGGCCCGCAGCAGCCCGCTGATCAGGTTCACCAGCGTGGTCTTGCCGGCCCCGTTGGATCCGATCAGCGCCAGCACCTCGCCCTCCTGCACGCGGAAGTCGACGTGATCGACGGCGCGGAACTCGCCGAACTGCTTCAGCAGCTTCCGGGTCTCCAGCAGGAGGCTCACGTCGATCTCCGGCGCGCCCACAGCCGCCCGGCCGTCCCCACGATGCCCGTGGGCAGCGAGAGCACCAGGACGACGAGCACGATGCCGAGCAGGCCCTGCCAGTACACCGTGTAGCCGATCGCGTAGGTCTTCAGGTAGTTGAAGACGATGGCGCCGACGATGGGGCCGGTGAACGAGCGGAAGCCGCCCAGCACGGTCATGAAGACGATCTCACCCGAGAACGTCCAGTGCATGATGTCGGGCGTGGTGAGGCCGTTGAGCGGCACCCACAGGGCGCCGGCGATCCCGGTGAACACGCCGGAGACGAGGAACGCCACCCACCGGTACTGCCGGACCTGGATGCCGACGAACTCGGCGCGGACCTCGTTGTCGCGGATGGCCTGGAGCGCGCGGCCGAACGGCGAGTTGACGATCACCCACATGAGGGCCACGCAGAGGATGAAGACGCCGAGCACGTAGTAGTAGTAGGCGGTGGCCAGGAACGCGATCTTGTCGCCCTGGCCGGTGACGAGGCCGAGCAGCGTCGGGGTGGGCACCCGGAGCCCGTCGGTACCGCCGGTCACCCAGAAGAACTTGAAGGCCAGGCTCCACAGCACCTGGGACAGCGCCATGGTCAGGATGCCGAAGAAGATCCGCGTGTAGCGCACGCAGGCCACGCCGAAGACGGCGGTGACGAGCACGCAGGCCACGATGGCGCCGGCCAGGAAGAGCTCCATCGAGGTGACGCCGAGGTACTTCACCATCAGGGCCACCGTGTAGGCGCCGACGCCGAAGTAGGCGGAGTGGCCGAACGACAGCAGCCCGGTGTAGCCGAGCAGCAGGTTGAAGCCGAGGGCGGCGATGCCCATGACCAGCCCGTAGGCGAGCAGGATCGTCTGGTACTGGTCGGCCACCCACGGCAGCGCGACCAGCACCACCAGGGCGGGGAGCGCCCAGCCGAGGGTCCGGAAGGGCGAGCGATGCTCCATCGGGATGGTCGTCGTCGTCACCGTGCTCATGCGCGCCCGAACAGTCCGGCCGGCCGGATCAGCAGGACCACGGCGGCGATCAGGTACAGCACGGCCAGCTCGATCTCCGGAAACCACGCGATGCCGGCCTCGCGCACGAAGCCGACGATGACGGCGCCGAGCAGCGCGCCCTCCAGGCTGCCGAGGCCGCCCACCACGACCACGATGAACGACAGGATCAGCGCGTCCACGCCCATGCCGAGCACGGCCGACTGGCTGGGCACGATGATGGCGCCGCCCAGGCCGGCCATCAGGCAGCCCAGCGTGAAGGCCTGCACGTACACCCGGTTGACGTTCACGCCGAGGGCCGAGGACATGCGCATGTCCTGCGAGGTCGCCCGCAGCACCACGCCGAAGCGCGTGCGGTAGATGAACGCCCACAGGAAGACGGCGGCGAGCCCGCCCACGGCAATGACGAGGAAGTTGTAGGTCGGGTAGATCGACTCGCCGATGGTCACGCTGCCGAAGTTCTCGAACAGCACGCTGGCCGACAGCGGATAGGGGCCCCACAGGAAGCGGATCACGTCGTCGATGATCATCAGCAGGCCGAAGGTCACCAGCAGCTGGTACTCCTCGGCCCGCTTGTAGAACGGCCGCAGCAGGGTCGGCTCCAGCACGGCCCCCACGGCGGCGGCGGCGACCGCCCCGGCCGGCAGCAGCACCAGTAGCAGGAGCGTGGACGGCTCGCCGCCGCCGGCCTGCAGGCGGACGGCCACCCCGCCCACGATCCAGGCGGTGACGTAGGCGCCGAACGCGTAGAGATTGCCGTGGGCGAGGTTCACGATGCGCATGACACCGTAGATGAGGCTCAGCCCGCCCGCGATCAGGAACAGGACCGAGGCATAGAGCAGGGCGTTGAGGCCGTGGATGACGATGGTGTCCATCAGTCGCCCACGCGGTAGGGGAGCACCTTCACCTCCGGGTTCACGAGGTTGCCGTTGAGCGCCAGCGCCAGCACGACGCGGTAGGCGCCGGGCTTGAGCCGCCCGGGCAGATCGACGACGAGCCGTCCGGCCTGCACGTCGGCCGCGGCGCCGGCGGCGACGATCTCGTCGCCGGGACCGACCACCGTCCAGTGAGCCGTCAGCGGCTCCCGGGTCGCCTCGCCGGGCGGCCGGGGCTGGAACGGCCCGCGCACGATCTTATACGACCGCCCGGCCTTCTCGACGGTTTCCACGTCGGCCTGGATCTCGAGCCGGTCGCCCTTGCGCTCGACGGCCCGGACGTAGGCGCGCGTGGGCAGGGCGAACTGGTCGAACGAGCCCACGCCGAGCGGATAGGTGAAGTCGCGGAAGACCGGCAGCGTGGCCGACTCCGCGGTGACCCGCCCGACCTGGTAGGGGCCGGCGGTGACGAGGACGTGGCCCGTCTTGCGCTGGAACTGCCGCAGCGCGCGCCACCGCTCGCGCGCCTCGTCGGGGGTGACGAGGCCGCGCAGCGCCTCCGGCACCCACGCGCGCCGCTCGAGGTCGGCAACGATGGGCACCAGGGCGGTCCGGGTGCGGGCGTCCCGCACGAGGTCCAGCCACGGCACGCCGCGGCGCCGGGCCTCGCGCTCGGAGAACGCACCCAGCCCCCGGCCGACCGCCTGCTCCATCAACGCCAGCACGTGCCACGGCACTGGACTCCACGGCGGCGCCAGCGTGGCGGCGTAGCGCGGGTCGACCGCCGTCTTCAGATAGACCTCGACCAGCGGCACTTGATAGAAGAGGTGCAGCTCGCCGATCTCCCGCACCTCGGTGTCCACCCGCACGACCTTCACCGCGGCGAGCGCCTGGCGCAGGGCCGCGGTAGACCGGTCGACCTCGGGGTCGTAGTCGCGGCCACCGCTCACGCCCCACCGGGACGCGAGCGCGTAGGGATAGAGGATGTCGGCGACGCTCATTCGCTGGCCGTCGTGGAGGTTCGACAGCAGCACGCGGTAGACGATCTTCGTGCGCGCCGTGACGCCGGCGCCGGCCGGCTTCAGCGTACCGCCGGCCGGCACCAGCGCGTCGCCGGGGACCTCGCCGCCGTCCTCGATCGACTGCGGCCGCGCCCGGTTGGGGACGAAGCGCGCGCGGTCGGGGTCGGGCAGGAGGGCCGGATCGCCGACGGCGGCCCAGACCGCGCGGCCGGCGGCATCGGTGAAGCCGGCGACGGGATTCCACGCGGCCCGGGCGCCGCCCTCGACTCCCACGTGGAGCCAGCCGTTCCACGGGAAGTCCTTGAGCTTCACCGTGCGCAGGAAGATCGGCGAGTCGATGCCGGCCTGCGAGTCGACCGCGATGTTCTCCACGCCCTCCGCGTAGTCGTCGTTGAGCGCCTCCCGCCGGAGCGTGTAGCCGAGCACCACGCGCTCGCAGCCGGCCGTCGCCTGGCTGACCAGGCGACGCTCGAGGTTGATGCGCTCGGCGGCCGGCAGCGGCGCGCCCTCGGCGCGCAGGCGGAACGTCTCCTCGGCCGCGCGGCGTGAAGCCGGCGACAGGGCCGGCGCCTGCAGCAACCAGGCGTGGAACCACCCCTCCTTCAACCAGGCCGGGCCGTGCCAGCCAGCCAGGCGCGTCTCGACGCCGTCGAGCAGCGAGCGCAGCGTGATCTCCTCGACGACGGCGTCGGCCGTGTCGGCCACGGTGATGCCGGCGCTGGCCAGCGCGCGGGCGAGCGGACCGGCGGCCCGCACGCTCGGCACCGGGCCCGCGGCCCGCTCGCCCGGCCGCTGTGCGAGGTCGTACTGGTGCACGTAGTCGGCGTGGTAGGGCGTCACCGGCCACGGATGCGCGATGAACGTCGCCGCGGTGCCGCCGAGGGCCCGGACGACGGCCGCCCCGGCGGCGCACCGCGGTTCGGCGTCACCGGCCGGCCGCCGGAAGGTCAGGACCACCCACCCCCGCAGCGACTCCGCCCGGCGGATCTTCTCGGGGGCGCCGGCCGGGAACGGGTCGGCGCCGGCGTAGGCGTGCAGCGCGTTCTTCACCAGCAGCGGCCCCGCCGCGCGCGGCTCCACCCAGCGGACGGTGACCTCCTGCGGGTAGAACGCCGGATAGAACGTGAGCTCGTGGCCCGCCCACGCGAGTGGAACGAGCAGGAGCGCGGCGAGGACGACGGTGGCGATTTTCACGGACGGACGACGGGGGTCGGGCCTCGCAGCCCGGCCCCCGCCGTGGAACCGCTCAGACCTTGGCCGTCGGCCAGGTCTTGTCGATCCAGGTGTACGTCGAGGTCGGCTCACCCTTGGGCCAGCCGGGCGGTGCCGTGATGGAGCGGATGGGGATCGTGATGATGCGAGCGGGGTCCAGGATCGGGAACGGGTACTCGTCGGTGTTCTTGCTGAACCCGATCAGCGCGTCCTTGTAGCCCTGGTGGTTGTCGGGGCGGATGTAGACGTAGCCGGCGGGGCCGGCCAGCATCATGCCCTCCAGCATGGCAATGATGGCGTCGTCCTCGGGCCAGCCGCCGACCAGCCGGTTGGCCTTCTCGATGGCCGCCTTGAGCATGTAGGTCGTCGTGTACGCGCCCTCGGCCTGGAAGTTCGGGTACTCGCTGAACCGCTTGTGGTACTTCTCCACGAACGTCTTGTTGAGGGGCCACTTGTCGCCGCCGGGATAGGTGAAGTGATAGTTGCTGTGCACCCCCGCGATGACGCCCTCCGGATGGTCCTTGCCGAGCGCGTGCGGCGCCACGCCGAGGGCCAGCGTGGTGGCGAACTTCGCCTTCTGGAACATGCCGTAGCGCAGGGCCTGCTTGTACAGCGCCACGTAGTCGCCGCCCCACACCGAGGACACGACGAGGTCGGGCTTGGACGAGATGGCCTTGGTGATGTGCGAGGAGAAGTCCGTGGTGCCGAGCTTGGGCCAGCCCTCGGAGACGATCTCCGCCTGCGGCATCAGCTTCTTCATGACGATCTTCACGTGGTCGAAGGCGTTGCGACCGTAGGAGTAGTCGGGGTGGATGTGGGCGATGCGCTTGGCCTTGGGCCACGTCTGCGCGATGGCCAGGGCCGTGGTCACGCCGTCGGCCGACTGGATGTTGGTGGTGCGGAAGACGTAGTGCGGGTTGGGCACCGCCTTGTCGAACAGGAAGTCGGTGCAGCCGTCGACGAACATCGTCAGGAGCTTGAGCTCCTCGGCGACGGGCCCGAGGGCCGGCGTGTTGCCGGACGAGGTGATGCCGCAGAAGAAGTCGATCTTCTCCGACAGCTTCAGCCGCCGCATCTCCTTGACGTTGGCGTCGGTGCCGGCGTTCTCGTCGGCTTTGAGCAGCTCGATCTTGCGCTTGCCGAGCAGGCCGCCGGCCGCGTTGATCTCCTCGGCGGCGAGCTGCTGGCCCTTGAACATCGGCTCGCCCAGCACGGCCGCGGGGCCCGTGAAGAACGTCATGTGGCCGATCTTGTAGGGCGTGTCGGGGATGGTACCCTTCGGGGTGCCCTGGGCGTGGGCGATACCGACGGACGGCAGCCCCGGCAGGGCCGCCAGGGACGCACCCATCGTGACGCCGATGCCAGCCAGAAAATCACGTCGATTCACTTCCGCCATGTGTCCCTCCGTTGGGTGAGCTCGTAACTCGCGGCGATCCATCTCTCTTGCGTGGTCTGGCAGTAACATGCGGTCTGACCAACTGTCAAGGCGGCCCCTAACTATAATGGGCGGCATGCTGAGCCGCCTCGCGGGCGCGGTGCGGTCGATCGCGCGGGGAATCGGACGCGGCCTCCGCGCCCACCCCGGCGCCGCTGCGCTGACGTTCATCGGCGTCCTCGCCCTCGACGTGCTCGCGCCCCCGCTGCTGCTCTCGGTGGTCCGCACCCCGTGGACGTACTTCACGTTCAATCCGTTCCTCAAGCGGTTGCCCGAGTACCTGAGCTCGCCCACCCCGTGGGCGGACAAGCTCGACTTCCTCTCGCGGGTGGCGCTCTTCTGGTTCTCGGCCGACGGGCCGTACGGCCAGCCGGAGTGGGGCTTCGCGGTCGACGGTGCCGACGTTGGCCGGTTCGTGATCACCGCGCTGCTGGCGGCGGTCTACGTCGCGCTCTGGCTCGAGCGGCGGGCGGGCGGCGGCTGGCGGGCGGGCTCGGGGCGGGCGGGGGGCGTCGTCGGGGCCGGCGTCAGCGTGCTGGGCCTGTCGACGGGGCCGTGCAGCGTCGTCGGGTGCGGGGCGCCGGTGCTGCCGGTGGTGGGGCTGGCCTTCACCGGGCTGTCGAGCACGACCCTGGCGCTGCTGTCGGGCGTGTCCCGGGCCTCGGCGATCGCGGTGGTGATCGCGTTGCTCGTCGGCATCGGCTGGCTGGGCTGGCGGCTGGGCGCCGCCGCGCCTCAGGCGGCCGGGCGGTAGGCGATCAGGTAGCGGTGCTCGCCCTCCAGCACGGTCTCGCCGCGCTGGTTGGTCAGCGTCACCCGTAAGCGTCAGCAGCCCGGCCGAGCGCTTGCGCTCCAGCGCGACCACCTCGTGGTCGGGCTTGACCGTGTCGCCGATGAAGACGGGCGCCCGGAAGCGCGTGGTCTGCTCCACGAAGGCGACGATCGAGTGCTCGAGGATCGGCGCCAGCGTCGAGGCGCCCAGCGCCGTCAGCGAGGTCAGCAGCAGGCCGTGAGCCAGCCGCCGGCCGAAGCGCGTGTGCCGGGCGTACTCGTCGTCGTAGTGGATCGGATGGGCGTCGCCCGTCATGCCCGCGAAGAACATGAAGTGCGCGTCGGTCAGTGTCCGGCCCGGGCTCCCGAAGCGGTCGCCGACGCTGAAGTCTTCGAACCAGCGCTGGGTCACGCCGTCCACAGCGCCCAGAACCGCTCGCACACCTCCGCCGCCGAGGCCGACTCGAAGAGCCGCAGCCGCACCGCCGCCGAGCCCGGCAGCCCGGTCGAGTACCAGGCCAGGTGCTTCTTGAGCTGCACCAGCGCCATGCGCTCGGGCAGGTGAGCCTGGATGAGGGCGATGTGGCGAGCGATGGTGGCCGCGCGCTCCTCGCGGCCGGCCGGCGCGCCGCGGAAGATCCACGGGGCTCCCAGCGCGCCGCGCCCGATCATGACGGCCGCGCAGCCGGTGGCCGCCACCATGGCCCGGGCGTCGTCGAGGTTGTGGACGTCGCCGTTGCCGGTGACCGGGATGCGCACCGCCGCCACCACGGCGGCGATGATCTCCCACGGCGCCTGCCCGGTGAAGAGCTGCGAGCGCGTGCGGGGGTGCACGGTGACCGCGTCCACCCCCTCGCTCTCGGCCAGCCGGGCGATCTCGACCGCGTTGATCGTGTGATCGTCCCAGCCGCCGCGCATCTTGACGGTGAAGGGGACGCCCACCACCTTGCGCATGGTGCGAAAGATGACCGCGGCCGCCAGCGGGTCGCGCATCAGCGCGGAGCCGTGGCCCTTGGTCACGATCTTGCGCACCGGACAGCCCATGTTGAGGTCGATGCCGTCGGCCCCCGTGGCCTCCAGCCGCCGGCCCGCCTCGGCCAGCAGGTCGGGATCGCAGCCGAGCAGCTGCATGACCAGCGGGCGCTCCCCGGGCAGGTAGCGCGTCAGCATCTCGGTCTTGCCGTTGTCGCGCACGTAGGCGTGGGCGTCGATCTCCTCGGTCGTCAGCCGACCGGCACCGCTCTCGCGGCACACGAGGCGGAACGGCGCGTTGGTGATGCCGGCCATCGGGGCCAGGCGAAGATCGAGATCGTTCACGAGGCTATTGTACGTCGACCGGGCCCTCGCGCTCGGCTGCCGGGGTGCGTCAGTCGACGAAGGCGATCGCCCGCACCGGGGAGCCGTCAGCCCCCTCGATCCGCAGCGGCAGCGCGGTGAACTGGCAGCGTGGCGCCCGGATCTGGTCGAGGTTGGTCAGGTACTCGATCACCGTGATGCCGGCCGGGAAGAAGATGTGGTGGGTCGTGCACTCCTCGCGCGGGACCTTGGTGCCGGGCGAGAAGATGCCCGTGCGGACCGTGTAGTCGGGCGGGTAGTCGTAGCCGACCGCTTTCACCCGCCGGGCCACCAGCCAGTCGCAGGCGCTCTTGCCGGTGTAGGGCGCGTCCTTCCAGAACTTCTCGGTGGCCACGTCGACCTTCTTCGGCCAGTCGGTCCACAGCAGCACGATGTCGCCGGCCCGCACGTGTCCGGCATGGCGCTCGAGCTCGGCGGCCGAGACCTCGCCGTTGTCGCCCAGGTGGGTCAGGTCGACCACGGCGGCGGGCCCGATCCACTGGTCGACCGGCATCGAGGCCATGTCGCGGTCGCCAGGCAGGAAGTGCACCGGCGCGTCGACGTGGGTGTAGGCGTGGCAGGAGATCGTCAGCACCGTGGACTGGAAGTTGTCGCCGTGGGCGTGCGAGCTGCGCAGGACCGGCTCGACCTTCCAGCGGAAGTGCGGCTTGATCGGGAAGCTCAGATCGACGATGCGCATGATCAGCTCCTTCGAGCGGCCAGCACGGCCACCGGGTAACCGCCGAACACGATGCGATCGCCCTCGCGGCGGACCTGCATGTCGAGGGCGTCGTCGGCCAGCGACTCGACGAAGATCGCGCGGATGCGGTCGGCGTCGCCGGGCTGGGGGAACGAGCGCGCGATCAGCCCCTCCAGGTCGCCCTCGCGCCGGTACTCGGTCGTCCTCGGCGCCGGCAGCCCGGCCCGGCGGAAGAGCTCGACGTGCTCGGCCAGCGGCAGGGCACGCGTGTGGGAGGGGTCGCGCAGGAGCTCCATCCGGTTGAACGCATCCGCCTTGGCCGCTGCCGGCGCGCTGTCGGCCACCAGCACGGTTCCGCCGGGCGCGCACACGCGCGTCATCTCGCGCAGCACGGCCAGCGGGTCGAGGAAGTGATGGAAGGCGAAGCGGGCGGTGACGATCGTGAAGGCGCCGTCCGGCCATGGCAGGGGCAGCACGTCGCCTTGCTGCCAGGTGACGTTGCCCACGCCTTGCTCGGCCGCGTGCACCCGCGCCCGGTCCAGCATGGCCGGCGTCAGGTCGATGCCGGTGGCGTGCCGGACCACCTTGGCGAACGCGCACACGACGAGGCCGGGACCGCAGGCGACGTCGAGCACGGTGTCCTCGGGGCCGGCGCCGCTGAACTCCACCAGCAGGCGCAGGGCCGCCTCGTCCTTGATGACGGCGGCGGTGGCGAACGGCACCGCCTGCCGCGTGAACTGGTCGAGGATCATCTCGGCGTGCCGGCTCGGCGAGGCGCTGTCGGGACTCATCGGATCGGCTCCCCCTGCGAGTATCGCACCGCCCGCTACTCCCATCGGCTCGCCAGCCACGCGCCCAGCACGGCGCCAGCCGTGTCGGTGAGGACGTCGACGACCGACGAGTAGCGCGAGGGGATGAAGAACTGCACGGTCTCCATGCCGAGGCTGAACAGGGCGCAGAACCCACCGACGATCCACACGCGGGCGCGCCGGGACACGGTGACGTCACGGATGGCCCGGCCAAGAAGCCAGCCGGCTGCCACGAACGCGCCGACATTGACCAGCACGTCCTTGACCAGAGCCGCGACCGACGCGTAGCGGACCTCGAGCAGGTACAGCCGCTGATGGGCGTGGGCCCACTCATAGTCCGTAGTCAGGAACCGCGCCAGGACGACGAGATACAGGCCGGCGACGAGGATGCCGCTGGTCGGGCGCTTCACCGGGCTCAGATCGTCTGCTTGTGGAGCCGGCCGCCCTTCATGATGATCTTGAGGTTGTCCTGGTTCTGGAATGCCCGCAGATTCTTGAGCGGGTTGCCCTCCACCACGATCAGGTCGGCGTACTTGTTCGGCTCGACGCTCCCGATCAGGTGCGACATCCGGAACAGCTCGGCGTTGACCTTCGTCGCCGACAGCAGCACCTCCATCGGCTTCATCACCTGGCCCTTCAGCTCGAACTCGACGGCGCGCTGGGTAGCCATGTCACCGAGCAGGTCGGAGCCCGAACCGATCTTGCAGCCGGCCTTGTAGGCGTAGGTCAGCCCCTGGATCGATTGCTGGCGGGCCAGGTCGATCTTGGCGATCTGGTGATCGCCGATGCCGTAGCGCTTGCCCTCGCGGAAGATGGCCTCGTAGGTGACCATCGTGGGTACCAGGAAGGCGTCCGCGTCCTTGATGGCCTGGGCGGCTGTCTCGCGGATGAGGTTGCCGTGCTCGATCGAGCGCACGCCGGCCTCGATGGCCCGGCGCACGGCCGTGTCGGAGTACGCGTGGCTCAGCACGTACTTGCCGACGGCCTGGGCCTCCTCGACCGCCGCCCGCATCTCGGCCACGGTGTACTGCGTGGTGTCGAGCTCGTCGGAGGGCGACATGGCGCCGCCCGAGGCCATGATCTTGATCTGGTCGACGTCGCGGCGGATGTTCTCGCGGGCGGCCCGCCGGACCTCGTCGGGACCGTCGGCGATGAAGCCGACCATCCCCACGCAGCAGTCGATGGGGTCGGTCCACTCCGAGCGACGCCGCTTGTCGCCGTGGCCGCCGGTCTGCGAGATGTAGCGGCCGGACACGAGCAGGCGGGGGCCGACGAAGTGCCCCTCCTCCAGGACCATCCGGAAGCCGTAGTCGGCCCCGCCGGCGTCGCGCACGGTCGTGAACCCCTGCATCAGGCACTCGTGCGCGCGCTGCATCGCCCGGGCGGCGATGTAGGAGGGCGGGTAGTGCCGGTGCTGGTCGGTGATGTTCTCGGTCACCGCGCAGATGTGGACGTGGGCGTCGGTGAGCCCCGGCATCAGCGTCTTGCCGGCCAGGTCCAGCGTCGTCACCCGGCCCGGCAGGGCGCCCACCCGGCTCCCCGCAGTGACCTCCTTGATGCGGTCGTCCTCGACGACGACGGTGGCCCCCTCGACGGGCTCCGCCCCCGTGCAGTCGATCAGGAACGCGTTCGTGAAAACAGTAATACTCATTGTCGAGATCTCCGTGACGTCGGATAGGGACGCAGGTGGCCCGCGATAGGCACGGGTGGCTCCGTTCAGCGGGCCACGATCTTGGCGTCGTACATCCAGACCTTCTCGTCGGCGCGCGGCGTCCACTCGACGGTCTGGGCCACGCCGTAGATGTCGTGCTGCTGCCACAGGAACACCCACGGCGCCTCGTCGTGCACGACCTTCTGGAGGTCGGCGTACGCCTCGGCGCGGGCCTTGGGGTCGAGCAGCGTCTGGGCCCGGGCGATCTTGTCGTCGATCGTCTTGTTGTTGCCGTACGACGAGTACGTCTGATCGGCGAGGAACAGCGGCTGCATCGTGCCCTGGCCGTGCAGGGCCGGGCCCCACCCCAGGAAGAACAGCTCGCCGGTGTTGCGGTTCTTGATCTTGTCCAGGTGCGTGCCCCACTCGTTCACGACCACGTTCGTCTTGATGCCGAGCCGCTGCAGCTGGGCGCCGATCGCGAGCGAGACGTCCTTGTCGAGCGGGTAGCGGCCCGACGGCGTGTCGAGCGTCAGCGCGAGCTTGGCGGGATCGACCCCCGCCTCCTTGAACAGCGCCTGGGCGCGGGCGGGGTCGTGCTTGTAGCACTCCACCGGCGCGTAGTCGACGTTGGCCGGCGCCAGCGGGCCGCACATGCGGGTGGCCCGGCCCTTGAGCACTTGCTTGATCAGCTCGTCGACGTCGACCGCGTGGTTCATGGCCCGCCGCACGCGCACGTCCTGCATCGGGCCGGGCTTGAGGTTCACCAGGGCCAGGTAGTTGATGCGCGAGGAGACGGTGGCGCGCAGGCGCGCGCGGCCGCTCTTCTCGATGGCCTCGACCGCGTGGGGCGGCACGTCCTTCATGATGTCGATCTCGCCCGAGAGCAGGGCGGCCATCCGGGCGCTGAACTCGGGGATGAAGCGGAAGGTCACCCGGCTGACGTCGGCCGGGCCCTGCCAGTAGTCGGGGTTGCGCTCCAGCACCAGCCGCTCGTCACGCTTCCACTCGACGAACTTGAACGGCCCGGTGCCGATCGGCTTCTCGGCCAGCTTGGCCGGGCCCAGCTCCTTGAGCGCCTTGGCCGGCATCATCAGCGAGTTGGTCGAGGCCGCGCTGTCCACCAGGTTCGGCCAGGGCCCCTTGGTGACGAAGCGGACGGTGTAGTCGTCGACGACCTGGACCTCCTTCACCAGCCCCCAGTAGGCGGCCGAGGCGAAGTGACTCTTGGTGGCCGGATCGAGCGCCCAGTCGATGGTGGCCTTGACCGAGGCCGCCGTGAACGGCTCGCCGTTGTGGAACTTCACGCCCTTGCGAAGCTTGAACTCCCACGTCGTGTCGTTGACGATCTTCCAGCTCGTCGGCCAGCATCGGCTTGGGCTTGAAGGTCTTGGCGTCGCGGTCGAGCAGACGATCGTAGATGTGCTCGAGCATGTTGTTGGTCGTCCAGTCCACGATCATCACGCCGAGCATCGTGCGGGGCTCGGCGCCGAGCCCGACCACGATCTCCTTGGTCTTCGTGCGGTCCTGGGCGAGGGCGGGGGCGGCGCTCCCGGTGAGAGCGGCGACCGCGAGCACGACCATGACGAGACGACGCCTGGTGACCATGAAGTTTCTCCCTGCTGCTGAAGTGGTTGGGGTCCGTAGTGTAGCGCGCGTCACGTCAAACACCGAGACCCAGTCCGGCCAGCCCCCGGACGGTGATGCCTTCGCCGATGTGCGCCGTGTTGTGTCGGATGGCCGTCTGGCCGAGCTGATGGCCCCGGCTGTGGCCCTGCCAGGGACGATGCCCGACGCCGGCGAGCCACTCGTCGTTCGGCCCGAAGGCGCCGGCGGCGGCGGCGCGCGTCGTGTCCTCGAGGCCGAGCGTCTCGTCCCAGGTCTCGCGACGAAGCGTCCGGACGACCTCGCGGGTGCGGATCCCGACGGCAGATCGATAGGCGCGCACGGCGGCGACGTCGGCACCCTCGCTCAGCTCTGCCACCTC
Source organism: uncultured Candidatus Rokubacteria bacterium (assembly GCA_963734175.1). GTDB lineage: Bacteria > Methylomirabilota > Methylomirabilia > Rokubacteriales > CSP1-6 > AR5. Next base: position 916,950 of record CAVTGC010000004.1, on the reverse strand, counting down.
GTCCGCCGTCATGCCGGTGCCCATGTCGCGCCGGGGCACTCGCATCCGCCGCGCCCAGTCGTCGTCGAACACCTGGGCGCGGCCAGCCACCACGAGGTTGACCGCGACGTCCTCCGTCCGCGCCATGTGCCAGAGCAGCCACGCCAGGGAGTTGACGCCGGCGGCGGGGCGTAGCCGGAGCTGGTCGTCGGAGAGCCCACCCAGCCATCGCTCCGGCCCGGCGGGGCCGCCCGAGACGTCGCCGGCGTGGGTGGTGGCGTGCAGTCCGAGGAAGAATCCCACCAGGTCCATGGCCGTCCCTCCGTCAGACGCGCAGCTTGGGATCGAGCGTGTCGCGCAGCCAGTCGCCGAGCAGGTTGACGCCGAGGGCGGTGAGGGCGAGCGCGGCGCCCGGGAAGGCGGCCAGCCACCAGGCCACGTACAGGAAGTCGCGGCTCTCGCTCAGCATGCTGCCCCAGGCCGGCGTGGGCGGCTGCACGCCGAAGCCCAGGAAGCTGATGGCCGCCTCGGCCACGATGAACTGCGAGAACTGCAGGCTGGAGACGACGATGATCGACGGCGCCACGTTGGGCAGCACGTGACGGAACAGCAGCCGGCCCCGGCCCACCCCCAGCGCGGCGGCGGCCTGCACGAAGTCGCGCTGCTTCACCGAGAGGACCTCGCCGCGCACCACCCGCGCGTAGACGACCCACCCCGCCGCCGCCAGGCTGAGGATGATGTTGCGCAGGCCGAGGCCGACGATCGCGTTGATGGTGAGCGCCAGCAGGATGAACGGGAACGACAGCTGCACGTCGGCCACCCGCATGAGCACCGCGGACGGCCACCGCTCGACGAAGCCGGCCACCAGGCCCAGGAGGCCACCGACGATCGCGGTCACCACCACGGTGCACACGCCGATGAAGAGCGCGAGGCGGGCGCCGTGGAGCACGCGGGCCAGCAGGTCGCGCCCGAGCTGATCGGTGCCGAGCGGGTGGTCGGGCGACCCCGGCGGCTTGAGGCTGGCCGCGAAGTCCGCGCGCAGCGGATCGTGGGGCGCCAGCCACGGCGCGGCGACGGCGGCGACGAGGGCGGCGAGCGTCAGGGCGAGGCCCAGCGTCTTCTTCACTGTTGTAGCGGGGGCCGCGTGCCCGGGTAGGGGCGTGGGTGGGCTGTTCGAGGAGCGGGCCGGATCTGTCTGGTCACGCTGATCGGACGCGAATGCGGGGGTCGAGCCAGCCGTAGGCGAGGTCGACGGTGAGGTTCATCAGCGTGTAGACGATCGAGGTGAACGACACGGCGGCCATCACCACGGGGAAGTCGCGGTTGAGCAGCGCCTGCACGGTGAGGCGGCCCAGTCCCGGCCAGGCGAAGATCGTCTCGGCGATGACGGCGCCGCCGAGGAGCTGGCCCGCCTCCAGCCCGGCCAGCGTCACGATCGGGATCGCCGAGTTGCGCAGCGTGTGCTTGCCGATCACGCGCCCCTCGCCGAGCCCCTTGGCGCGCGCCGTCTTGATGAACTCCTCGTTGAGCACGTCGAGCGTGGCCGAGCGCGTGAGCCGGGCGACGCGGGCCGCGAAGAAGGCGGCCAGCACCACCGACGGCATGATCAGGTGGGCCACGGTGCCGGTGCCGCCGGTCGGCAGCCAGCGGAGCTGCACGGCGAAGACGTAGATCAGCATGAGCCCCAGCCAGAAGCCCGGCGTGGCCTGGCCCAGCACGGTGGCCACGGTGCCGAGGTGATCGACGAGGGTGTCGCGCCGCACCGCCGTGAGCACGCCGAGCGGCACCGCGATCACCAGCGTCAGCGCGATGGCGCTGCCGGCCAGCAGCAGCGTGGCCGGCAACCGCTCGAGGACGAGCCCCAGGGCCGGGCGCCGATAGCGAAGCGACTCGCCGAAGTCCCCCCGCAAGGCGCCTCCCATGAAGCGCCCGTACTGCACGAGCAGCGGGTCGTTGAAGCCCAGCCGCTGCGCGGAACTCCTCCACGTCCTTGCTCTGGATGTCCATGGGCAGGAACAGCAGCACCGGATCGCCCCCCAGCCGCACCATGCCGAACACCGCCGACAGCGACATCAGGACCACCAGCGCAGACTGGGCCAGCCGAGCGACGACGTAGCGCCGCACTAGGCCGCGCGGGGACGGCGCTTGCGGTGGTAGCGGATGTTCAGCAGCTCGACGCCCAGCGAGAAGGCCATGGCGAAGTAGATGTAGCCCTTGGGGACGTGCTGGCCGAAGCCGTCGGCCACCAGGAGGACGCCGATCAGGATCAGGAAGGCCAGGGCCAGGATCTTGAGGCTCGGGTGGTGCTCGATGAAGCCGTTCACGGGCTCCATCGCGAACAGCATCACCGCCATGGCGATGACGATGGCCGTCACCATGATCGGCAGGTTGTTCACCATGCCGATCGCGGTGATCACCGAGTCCAGCGAGAAGACGATGTCGAGCACCATGATCTGCAGGACGACCGACGTGAAGCCTCGCCGGGCGCCCTTCCCCTCCGCCTCGTGCTCCTCGGCCTCGACCTTGTCGTAGATCTCCCACGTCGCCTTGGCGATGAGGAAGAGACCGCCGAGCAGGAGGATGAGGTCACGCCCGGAGATGTCGCCGCCGAAGGGGATGCGGAACAGCGGGCGGGTGAGCCCCATCATCCACGAGATCGTGAAGAGCAGCAGCAGGCGCGAGCCCAGGGCCAGCCCGAGCCCTAGCTTGCGGGCCAGCGGCTGCTGGGCGGCCGGCAGCCGGCCGGTGACGATCGAGATGAAGACGAGGTTGTCGACGCCGAGGACGATCTCGAGCGCGGCCAGCGTGAGCAGCGCGACCAGACCGTCGAGCGTGAGCAGGGCGTCCATGGGCCCGCGTATTATCGCAGGCCCGGGACGTTACTCAGCAACCGCTGTAGTAGCCCTCGACCCAGAGCGGCTGGTAGTAGCCGGTGCTGTACTGGCTGGGCGCGTAGTGGCCGTCGATCCAGTAGCCGTCCGCCGACCACTGCCCGGCCACCCAGGTGTTGTACGTGTACGTCTGCGGGACCCACTGGTAGGTCCAGTATCCCGGCTGCCAGCACCGGCCCGGCGTCACGAAGACCGTCTGGGGAACGACGAAGACCGGACGATGGTGGCCGGGGTGCTGGGGGCGACCGTCGCCACGGCGATCGTTGTCGGAGCGCAGCAGACCCGGATCACCACCGCGCAGGATGGAGGGCGTCCGCGCCGGCGGCGGGGCGGGTGGATTGTTGAAGCTCCCGGGCTTCGGGGCCAGGTCGGTCGCCTCGGCGGGCCCCAGGGCCAGCGCCGGCAAGGCCAGCACGGCGAACGCGAGCGCCAGAACCCGAGCCAGTCGCATGTCCGATCTCCTCCCGTCAGCCGCTTGGACGGCCCGCCCCCGGCCGCTATTCAACGGGGCCACGGCCCCGGATCACCAGCCCGCCGCCTCCTCCAGCGTCCGTCGATACCACGGTGCGTCAGGAAAGGTGATGGGCCGCACGGCCGGCAGCGTCACGCCGGCCTGGCGGTACGCCTCCAGATACGCGCGCGCGACGGCCGCGTTGCCGACGCCGCCGAGCGCGGCCGCCATCGACTCCGGCACGGTGCCCTCGCGGTCGTAGGTCTGCAGCGCCTCGCCCAGCCCGCTGGCTTCCATCATGGCGCGGTAGAACGGCAGCGAGGCGTAGCGGCCCAGCTCGCTGCGGAACGCCGTGCGGGCTGCCGCCGGGTCGTCGGCGACGGCCAGCGGGACGGCGGCGACGATCTCGAAGCCCTCGAGCGTCTTGCCGGCCCGACGCCGGCCGCGCTCGATGGCCGGCCGCGCCACGTCGCGCACGTAGTCCGGCGTGCACAGCCACAGGATGGCGCCGTCAGCGATCTCGCCGGCGAGCTCGCACATCTTGGGGCCGAGGGCGGCCAGCAGGATGGGGGAGGCCGGCGGCCGGTTGGGCAGCGCCAGGCTCCAGTGCACGCGGAAGTGCTTGCCCTCGAAGGCGGCGCCGGCGCCGAGGGCGCCGCGCAGCACGGCCACGTACTCACGCATCACGGCCAGCGGCTCGACGACCGGCACGCCCAGCATGGTCTCCATCGAGGCCCGGTGACTCACGCCGATGCCGAGCCGGAAGCGTCCGCCCGTCAGCTCCGAGAGGGTGAGCGCGGCCTGGGCCATGGTGACGGGATGGCGCGGATAGATGGGCACCACGCCGTTGCCGAGACCGATCCGCGAGGTGGCGGCACCGTAGGCCGCCAGCACCAGGAACGAGTCGCGGCCGAGGCCGTGCGTGACCCACACGCTGTCGTAGCCGAGCGCCTCGGCACGCTTGGCGAGCTCGACCCCCGCCGCCAGGTCGCCCCCGGGAGAAAGATACGTGGCCAGTCGCATGCAGGGTTCCTTACTTGCGGACGGAGACTTCCATGGCGTCGTCGCCGAAATCGTGCTCGCGCGACTGCCACACTGAGGCGGGATCGCGCACGTACTCGAGGTACGGGGTGACGTCGCGACGGAACACGCCGGTGTTGTCGGCCACGACCACCGCGCCGGCGCCGAGCTTGGGCTCGAGCTGGCGCAGGTAGTCGAGGTAGTCCTCCTTGCGCGCGTCGATGAGGACGAAGTCGAAGCGGCCGGGCAGCAGGGGAATCGCCCGCAGCGCGTCGCCGACCACGACCCGGACACGCTGGCCCAACCCCGCCGCCTCGGCGTTGGCCTTGACGAACTTCGCGAGGTAGTCGTTGGCTTCCAGGCACGTCAGCCTTCCGCCCGGGGGCAGCGAGCCGGCGATGAGGATGGCCGAGTAGCCGAGCAGCGAGCCGAGCTCGAGCGCCCGCTTGGGCCGGTGCCGGTCGATGAGCCGCCGGATCACGCGTCCCTTGGCGCGCCCGACGTTGGGGATGTGCCAGAGCGCGGTGGCCCGGTCCATCACCGCCAGCATGCGCTGCGCGCGCTTGGTCATGCGGCGCTCGACACGGCTTCCGACTACCGGCCCGCCCGCGCCGCCCCGGCGAGCCGGCCGGCGACGCCGTCGGGCACGGGATAGCGGCGCGTCGACGGCCCCGCCTTCACGATCTGCCCGGGCAACGGACGGCCGACGATGCGCTCGACCTGCCGTGAGACGTCGACCAGCCGATCGAGGTCGATGCCGGTGCTCACCCCCATCGCGTGCAGGCAATGCACGAGGTCCTCGGAGCAGACGTTGCCGGAGGCGCCCGGCGCGAACGGGCAGCCGCCGAGGCCGCCGATCGATGCATCGAAGTGCGTCACGCCGAGTTGCATGGCGGCCAGGATGTTCGGGATCGCCATCGCGCGGGTGTCGTGGGTGTGCAGCGTCCACTCGATGCCGGGGAAACGCGGGAGCAGCCGCTCCAGCACGCCCGCCACCTGCCGCGGATTCGCCATGCCGGTGGTGTCGGCCAGGCCGATGCCGCGGGCGCCGAGGTCGACCAGCCGGGCCACCACGCCCTCGAGATGATCGACCGGCACGTCGCCCTCGAACGGGCACCCGAACGAGGTCGAGATGCCGCACTGCAGCGGCACGCCGGCCCGGTTGGCGATCTGGCCGACGGCCCGCAGCTTCTCGATCGACTCGGCGATGGTCATGTTGACGTTGGCCAGGTTGTGGCTCTCGCTGGCCGAGACGACCGTGTGGATGGCGTCCACGCCGGCATCGACCGCCCGCGAGGCCCCCTTGTCGTTGGGCACCAGCGCGGCGTAGCGGGTGCCGGGCCGGCGGCGAATGGCGGCCATCACGGCCTCGGCGTCGCGCAGCTGGGGGATGGCCTTGGGGCTGACGAACGAGGTGACCTCGATGCGGGGCACGCCGGCCTCGCTCAGGCGGTTCACCACCTCGACCTTCTGATCGGTCGGGATGAACTCCGGCTCGATCTGGAAGCCGTCCCGGGTCCCCACCTCGCAGATCGTCACGCGCTCGGGCACTTGCATTGGCGCCTCCGGCGGGCTCACTGTAGCATGGCGTCGAACCCCTGACCGCGCAGCCGGCATCTCAACGGCACAGGAGGACGGCATGAGCGTGAACATCGGCATTTCCGACGACAACCGCCACGGCGTGGTGGCAATCCTCAATACCCTGCTGGCTGACGAGTTCCTGCTCTACACCAAGACCCGCAACTACCACTGGAACGTGACCGGGCTGCAATTCAACGATCTCCACAAGTTCTTCGAGACGCTGTACGAGGCGCTCGACGAGGTCATCGACGAGGTCGCCGAGCGGACGCGGGCGCTGGACGGCCGCGCGTTCGGCACGCTGGAGGAGTTCAAGACGAAGGCGCGGCTGGGCGAGAAGCCCGGCGTGGTGCCGCCCGCGCGCGAGATGCTGGTCTCGCTGCTGGCCGACCACGAGGCTCTGATCCGGACGCTGCGCGACGACGTCGGGACTGTCAATGACCGGTACAAGGATGTCGGGACGGCGGACTTCCTCACCGGCCTGCTCGAGAAGCACGAGAAGACGGCCTGGATGCTGAGGTCCTTCCTGGCATAGCCGCTGGCCCCGGCGCCTGCCGCCGGCGCCGGGGCCGCCACGGTCACCGCATGCGCTGTCCGAACTGCGCGACCGAGCTCCCTGACAACGCCAAGTTCTGCCTGGAATGTGGCCGTGACCTGCGCCCGCGGCCCGGTTTTGCCTCGCCCGCCTCCTACACGCCGCGTCACCTGGCCGAGCGCATCCTCACCACACGGACCGCGCTCGAGGGCGAGCACAAGCAGGTCACCGTCCTCTTCTGCGACATCGCCAACTCGACGCCGCTGGCCGAGCGGGTCGGGCCCGAGCGCATGCACGCCCTGCTCAACGGCTTCTTCGAGCTGGCGCTGGCCGAGGTCCACCGCTACGAGGGCACGATCAACCAGTTCCTGGGCGACGGCTTCATGGCGCTGTTCGGCGCCCCGCTCGCCCACGAGGACGACGCCCGCCGGGCGGTGAGCGCCGCCGTGGCCATCCGACGCGCGCTGCGCGACCGCCGCTCCTACGCCGGCCTCGGCTCCGGGGCCGAACTGACCGTGCGCATCGGCCTCAACACCGGCCTCGTCGTCGTCGGCTCCATCGGCGACAACCTCCGCATGGACTACACCGCCGTCGGCGACACCACCAACGTCGCCGCGCGTTTGCAGCAGGCGGCTGCCCCCGCCGAGATCCTCGTGGCCGAGGCGACGGCGCGGCTGGTGCGCGGCGACGTGCGCCTGGCCGCGGCCGGCGCCATGGACGTGAAGGGGCGCAGCGAGCCGGTGGTGACCTACAAGGTCCTCGGCCTCGCCCCGCGTCGCTCGGCCTTCGAGCACGCCGCCGAGCGCGCGTTCGGACGCTTCGTGGGCCGCGACGCGGAGCTGCAACGGCTGGGCGCGCTGCTGGCCGCGGCCCAGGCCGGTGCGGGCCGGCTCGTGCGGGTGATCGGCGAGGCCGGCGCTGGCAAGTCGCGGCTGCTCTACGAGCTGCGCCGCACGCTGGGCGCGACGGAGCTGACCACGCTGGAGGCGCGCTGTCGCGCCTACGGCGCCGCCATCCCGTACCTGCCCATCCTCGACCTGGTGCGTGGGCAGTGCGGGATCGAGGAGATCGACCCGCCGGAGACGGTGGTGCACAAGGTGCGGGCCACCCTCGGCGACCTCGGCCTCGCCGCCGACGAGGGGGCGCCGTTCCTGTTACGGCTGCTCGGGATCAAGGACGACGGTCTCTTCGAGGACCTCACGGCCGAATTCATCCGCGCGCGCACGGTCGAGACGCTGCGCGGCCTGCTGCTCGAGGCCAGCCGCCGGCGGCCGCTGCTAGTCGTCGTCGAGGATCTGCACTGGATCGACGAGGCCTCCGAGGACTACCTGGGCACGCTGGTGGCGGGGCTCGACGCCGCTCCGATCCTCGTCGTCGCCACCCATCGCCCCGACTGGCAGCCACAGTGGCCGGCGCCGGTCGCCGCCGAGGCGATCACGCTGGCCCCGCTCGGCGAGATCGACAGCCTCGCGCTGGTGCAGGCGGTGGTGAGCGCGCATCTCCCGGAATCACTCGCGCGCGGCATCCTCGATCGCGCCTCCGGCAACCCGCTGTTCCTCGAAGAGCTGGCCCGCGCCGTCGCCGAGCAGGGGGACATCAGCGCTGCCCACGGGGTGCCCGACACGCTGCGCGCGCTGCTCAGCGCGCGCATGGATCGGCTGCCGGCCGCACCCAAGCGGCTGCTGCAGACCGCCGCCGTGCTGGGCCGCGAGTTCCCTCGCCGGCTGCTGGAGACCGTCTGGGAGGGGCCCGGATCGGTGTCCGCGCATCTGGCCGAGCTGGCCCGGCTGGACTTCGTGCACGAGCTGAGCGCGGGCGGAGCGCCGGCCTACGCCTTCAACCACGCGCTCACGCAGGAGGTGGCCTACGAGAGCCTGCTGACCGCTCATCGGGCCGCGCTGCACGAGACCGCCGCCCAGACGCTGGAGTCGGCGGGTCAGGGCCGGGCCGAGCGCGAGTGGGAGGGACTGGCCTATCACTGGACGCGCACGCCCCGGGCCGACAAGGCGGTGGAGGCGCTGCGCCGCGTGGCCACGCGGGCGATGGGCGCCTCGGCCAACGTCGAGGCGGTCGCCGCCCTGCGCGAGGCGGAGACGCACGCCGTACGCCTGACGAACGAACGCGACCGCGTCATCCTCGAGCTGGCCCTCGAGCGCTCGCAGGCCCAGCTCCTGATCGGCCAGGCCCGCGAGGGTCTCGCCGACCTGCGGGCACGGGGCGACCTGGTGGAGCGCGTGGACGACGCCTCGCTGACCGCGCAGTACCACTTCCGCCTGGCCTCCCTGCTCGGCATCCTCGGCGACGGCGTTCGGGCCATCGAGCACGCCGAGCTGGCGCTGGCCGAGGCCCGCCGCGCCGGTGACGCCGCCACCGAGGGCAAGGCCGAGTACATCCTCGCCCGCGAGTCGTTCTGGATGGGTGACCTGCAGCGGGGCGTGGAGCACGGCCGCCGCGCTGTCGTGCTGCTGGACCGTGTCGGCGAGCGCTGGTGGCTGGCGATGGCGCACTGGGCTCGCGCACTCAGCTACGGGCTGCTCGGCCGCTTCGACGAGGCGCTCGACTCCGCTACCTGGGCCAGCACGATCGCCGACAAGCTGCGCGATCGCCGCCTCGCGAGCCAGGCGGCCTGGACCAGCGGCTGGATCCACGCGACGCGTGGCGACTGGGCGACCGGCATCGAGGCGGGGCGGCGCGCCGTCGAGGTGGCCTTCGACGACATGAGTCGCGCGCTGGCCGAGGGCTTTCTGGGCACCAGCTATCTGGAGAAGGGCGACGCCACCACCGCGCTGCCGCTGCTGGAGCGCGCGGCCGAGGCGTTCGGGCGACTGGGCTTCCGGCAGCTCGAGGGCTGGTTCACGGTGTTGCAGGGTCGTGCCCACGCGCTGCTCGGCGATCCCGCCAACGCCGAGTCGGTCGCCCGCCGCGGGATGGACGTCGTGGGCGGGCTCAGCTTCGGGCCGGCCATCATGGAGTCGCGCGTGGTGGAGGCTCTGGTGGCCGGCATCCGCCGCGACCCGGCCACCGCCACGCGCGCGCTCAACGAGTCGCTGGCCGTGGCCGAGCGCATCGGCGCCCGCTTCCTCGCCGCCCGCACGCGCCTGGCCCTGGCCGAAGTGGCGTGGACCACCGGCGATCGCGCCGCCGTGGCCCGCGACGTCACGCCCGCCCACGCCGAGTTCACGGCCATGGGCGCGCCGGTCTGGGCCGCGCGCGCCGCCGACCTGGCCCACCAGGCCGGCGTTGCCCCAAGCGCCTAGTCAACCCGCGCCCGAGAGTCGTTCATCCGGCGTGGGCGGTCTCGACTCGCGGCGCGGCCATCGAGGGTCGGGGGCGCCGCTTATGGCGAAGCCGTGCCTCACGCTTTCTTTCGGGGCGGGGCGAGCGAGCCGCCGACGTCCGACTGGCGCAACCCCAGCCCCCTTGGGGGATGGGGGGCGAGCGAGCCCCGCTTGCGTGGTGCAGGCGGAGCCATCGCGGCGCACCCGGCCCTCGATGGCCGCGCCGCGAGTCGAGACCGCCCGCGCCGGATGAACGGCGGTCGGACTCGAGGAACTACCGGCTCTGGGTTTCCTCGCGGGGCGTGGTGGGGAAGGCTTCGACGACGCGCTCGTTGATGCGCCAGGCTGAGAGGAAGCGCTTCCAGGCGGGTATCGGGTACTCGCCGAGCTTGCGGCGGTACTGGTTGTTCACGCAGTTGTGCCAGCGGAGAACCACCAGGTCGAACTGGGCGTCGGGGGAACCGGCCCGGGCGATGTCGCTGATCGGGCCGCCGCAGTCGCGGCCGGGGTCGACGTCCTCATAGGGTCGGCGCAGCACGGCGACGTCGTTGGCGCGGAAGAACTCCAGCTTGGTTTCCTCCAGCCACAGGCTGAAGGTCAGCGAGCGTTGCAGCCAGCTCACCACTGGCTCCAGCTCGGGCGGCGCCCGCAGGCTGCGCACGTGGCTGAGGGCGGCGTTGCCCCGCTCCAGGTTGATCCGCGCGTTCCAGAGGAAGCTCGGCGACTTCGGCGAGCGCGTGCGGCAGTCGAGGTAGGCGGGGTCGTCCACCACGCACCGCTCCAGTCGCGGCGCCACCGCCAGGCTGGTCCAGCCGGCCAGGTGCGGCGAGAGGATCGCCAGCGCCCGCACGTCAGCCTCCGACGTCCGCTTGTCGTCGAAGGTCAGCTGGTACTCCCCGAGCAGCGTCGGGAAGACGATCCGCTGGGTCTCGGCGCCGGCCGCGGCCGGCGCCACCGCCAGAAGAGCCAGGAGGACGAGGGGGGCGACCCGCACCTCAGGCCGGCCGGCGTCCGAACATGCCGAGCCCGCGCATGGTCATGACGACGTCCCCGTGCTGGTTGAAGATCTCCGACACCGACCGCACGATGCCACGGTCGGGCTTGCTGCGTGAGGGCACCGCCTCGACGACCGTGAACCGCACCCGCAGTGTGTCGCCCGGCCGCACCGGCTTGACCCAGCGGATCTCATCGACGCCGGGGGAGCCCAGCGAGGCGGTGTCCTTGAGGAACGTCTCCCACATCAGGCGCATGGAGATGGCGCAGGTGTGCCAGCCGCTGGCCAGCAGCCCGCCGTAGATCGAGCGCTTGGCCGCCTCGTCGTCGAGGTGGAAGGGTTGGGGATCGAACTGGCCGGCGAAGGTGACGATCTCGTCGCGCGTGACCGTGCGGGGCGGCGACTCGCGCACGTCGCCCGGCGGAAAATCCTCGAAGTAGAGCATGCGCCTCTCAGTAGGACCGCGGCATTTCCAGCACGTGCTCACCGACGTAGGCCAGGACCAGATTGTTGTTGATGGGCGCCGTCTTGTAGAGGCGGCACTCGCGGAACTTGCGCTCCACGTCGTACTCCTCGGCGTAGCCGTAGCCGCCGTGGCAGTCGATGCAGGCGTTGCCCGCCTCCCACGCCGCCTCCGCGGCCAGGTACTTGGCCATGTTGGCCTCGGCCCCGCACGGCTCGCCGGCGTCGAAGAGCGCGGCGGCCTTGTCGCGCATGAGGGCGGCGGCCTCCACGTTGGTGTAGGCCTTGGCGATCGGGAACTGCACGCCCTGGTTGGTGCCGATCGGCTTGCCGAAGATCACCCGCTGGCGCGAGTAGGCGACCGCCTTGTCGGTGAACCACCGCCCGTCGCCGATCGACTCCGAGGCGACCAGGATCCGCTCGGCGTTCATGCCGGACAGGATGTAGTGGAAGCCCCGGCCCTCCTCGCCGACCAGGCTGTCGGCGGGGATCTCGACGTCGTCGAAGAAGAGCGCGTTGGTCGAGTGGTTCATCATCATGCGCAGGGGGCGGATCTCCAGCCCCTTGAGGCCGCGGATGTCGATGAGGAACACGCTCAGGCCGTCCGTCCGCTTCTTCACCTGCTCGGCTGAGGTCGTGCGGGCCAGCAGCAGCATCAGGTCCGACTGCTGGGCGCGTGAGATGAACATCTTGCGGCCGTTCACGACGTAGCGGTCGCCCTTCCGCACCGCCGTGGTCTTGAGCTTCGTGGTGTCGGAGCCGGCGTCGGGCTCGGTGACCCCGAAGGCCTGCAGCCGCAGCTCGCCGGTGGCGATCTTCGGCAGGTACGTCTCCTTCTGCCGGTCGCTGCCGTGCCGGAGCACGGTGCCCATGATGTACATCTGGGCGTGGCAGGCCGAGGCGCTGCCGCCGTTGGCGTGGATGGTCTCGAGGATCAGGCCGCCCTCGCGCATGGCCGAGCCCGGCCCCGCCGTACTCCGGGGGAATGAGGCAGCCGAGGTAGCCGGTCTGGGTCAGCTCGTTGACGAACTTCTCCGGGTACTCGCGGCGACTGTCGAGGTCGCGCCAGTACTCGCCGGGGTAGCGCTTGCAGATCTCGGTGATGCCGACCTTGAGCGCCCGCTGGTCGTCGGTGAGTGCGAGGTCGATGGATGCCATGTTCTGTCCCCTGGGTCAGCGGCCCTTGAACTCGGGCCTCCGCTTCTCGTTGAATGCGCGCACGCCTTCCAGCCGGTCCTCGGTCACCACGGTGGCGTTGTAGGCCTCGATGGCCAGGATCATCGCCGTCTCGAGGTCGGTCTCGCTGCCGTAGGCGATGGCCTTCTTGGCCTGGCGCACGGCGATCGGGCCGTTGCGCGCGATGGTGGTGGCGATCTCCGTCGCCTTGGCCCTGGCCTGGCCGGCCGGCACCAGGTGATTGACCAGCCCCGCCGCCTTCGCCTCGTCGGCCTTCAGGCGCCGGCCGGTGAAGATCAGCTCCTTGGCGAGCGGGGCGCCGACGATGCGGGGCAGCAGCTGGGTGCCGCCGATGCCGGGGAAGATGCCCAGCGTCGTCTCCGGCACCCCGAACACCGCCGTCTCGCTCGCCACGATGAAGTCGGACAGGATGGCCAGCTCGCAGCCGCCGGCCAGCGCGAACCCCTCGACGGCGGCGATGACCGGCACCGGGCAGCGCAGCACGCGCATCGCCGCCTGCTCGAAGATCACGTGCTGGGCGCGCCACGCCTCGTCGGTCATCCCGTTGCGCTCCTTGAGATCGCCGCCCGCGCAGAACGCGCGCTCGCCGGCGCCCGTGAACACGATGGCCCGCGCGTCGGCGTCGCGCGGCGAGATCGGTGAAGCAGGCCAGCAGGTCCTCGCCCATCGGCGGTGTTCATGGCGTTGTCTGGTCCGGGCGGTTGAGGGTGACGGTGACCACGTGGCGGTCGTCCGAGCGCGTGACGAGGAGGTGGTGATACACGGGGATTATTGTAGCGGGGGCCGCTTACACGGATAGGGGCGTGGGTGGCCTGACCTAGAACGTTCGCGGCTCCGCTCTGCAGTCAACCGGCGGCCCGCGGTCACTGGACGAGGCCCTGGGTTTTCAGATTTCGCACGTCGTCGAGGGTGTAGCCGAGCCAGGTGAGGACGTCGGCGCTGTGCTCGCCGAGGCGCGGGGGGACGCGGCGGACGCCGGGGCGGCGGCCGTCCCACTGGATCGGCAGGCCGACCGAGCGGTAGTCGGGCAGGCGCGGGTGGGGCGCGCCGACCAGCATCCCGCTGGCCTCGGTCTGCGGCTCCTGCAGCACGCGATCGATGGTGTGGATCGGCGCGCCGGGGACGCCGGCGGCGCGCAGCCGCTCGAGCAGGTCGGCGGTCTTGAACGCGCGGGTGCGCGCCGACACCGCCTCCACCAGCTCGGCGCGGTGGCGCACGCGCGAGGGGTTGTCGGCGAAGCGCGGATCGGCCAGCAGCCCGGGGGCGTCGAGGGCCCCGGCCAGTCGCCCGAAGAGCGCATCGGAGGCCGCGCCGATCATCGCGTACCCGTCGGCGGTGGGGAACGCCTGGTAGGGCGCGATCATCGCCGTGCCCGAGCCCTGCGGCTGCGGCACCTCGCCGCTGCCCAGGTAGCCCATGGCGTGATACGAGACCCACATCAGCGTGGTGTCGAAGAGCGCGGTGGTGACCTCCACGCCGCGTCCGGTGCTCTCGCGCTGGCGCAGGCCGGCCATGATGCCGAGCGCGGCCCACATGCCGGTGCCCATGTCCACGATCGAGGTGCCGACCCGGGCCGGCTCCTGCCCCGGGTGGCCGTTCACCGACATCAGGCCCGCGTACGCCTGCATGAGCGGGTCGTAGCCCGGCAGGTGGGCGAGCGGGCCCCGGGGCCCGTAGGCGGTGATCGAGCAGTAGATGAGCCGCGGGTTGGAGGCGCTGGCCGCCGCGTAGTCGAGGCCGAGCTCGGCGATGGCGCCGGCCCGCAGGCTCTGCACGAACACGTCGGCGCGACGGACGAGACGCCGCAGCACCTCGAGACCGCCCTCGCGCTTGAGGTCCAGCGCGAGGCTGCGCTTGTTGCGGTTGAACGCCATGAAGGAGGCGCTCTCCTCGCCCCAGAACGGCGGCGCCCACGCGCGGGCGTCGTCGCCACGGCCGGGCCGCTCGACCTTCACGACCTCGGCGCCCATGTCGCCGAGGATCTGCGTGCAGAACGGCCCGGCGACGTTCTGGGTGAGGTCGACGACGACGAGACCGTCGAGAGGGAGCGCCACGGCCAGGAGTCTATCATCGGCGCCGGGGGCGGTCTTGACGCGGCTGCCGGGAATCGGTCAGGGTGTGCGGACATGGCCACCCCCGCCCTGGCAATCGACCCTGGGTTGCTGCCCCGGCTGGCCCGGGCGATGACGGCGTCCCTCGGCCTCGGCGACCTGCTGGCGGCCGCCAGTCGTAGCGCGGCCGAGCTGGTGCCCGACAGCTTCGTCCTCGTGTGGATCCTGCACGGCGAGCGGCTCCTGCTGCGGGGCGCGGCCGGCGTGCTGGAAGGCACCCACACCGGTCTGCCGACCGACCTGGCGTTCGGGGAGGGGCTGGCCGGCCACGTCGCCCGCGCTCGCCAGACCGTGGTGGTGGAGAAGCCCGCCGCCGACCCGCGCACCAGCCGGGGCGACTTCCTGCAGGTCGAGCGCGTGCGCTGGTTCGTCGGGGTGCCGCTCACCGCGCGGTATGCCCTGGAGGGGGTGCTCGGCGTCTTCGTGCGGAGCGCCGACGCGCCCGATGCCGAGACGGTGGACGCGCTCGGCGCGCTGGCCGCCCAGGTCGCGCTCGCCGTGGAGAGCGCGCGCCTGGACGCCGACAGTGAGCGACGGCGGCGCGAGGCCGAGGCGCTGGCCGCGGTGGCCCAGGCGCTGGCTCACTCGCTCGACCCCGCGGTGGTCTCCCAGCTCATCGCCGACACCGTGCTCGCGCTGCTGGGCGCCCGTCAGGCCGCGGTCTACCGACTGACCGCCGATACCGGCGAGCTCATCGCGCTGGCTTTCGCCGGCCACAATGCCGAGCGCAACGTGCCGCTCGTGCTCGGCCGCGGCATCGGACTGGCCGGCCGCGCCGTGCTGGAGCGCCGGTCGCTGACGACGCCCAACGTGCTCGAGGATCCGACGGTCGTCTATCCGGCCGAGCTACGGGCACGGCTAGAGGGGCTCAGGCTCGGGACCGTCATCGCCGCCCCGTTGCTGGTCAACGGCGAGGCGATCGGCGCGCTCGGCGTGGCCGCGCGGCCGGGGGCGGTGTTCGACGCCGACGCGCAGCGGTTGCTGGAGGCGTTCGCCGACCAGGCGGCGGTGGCCCTGAGCAACGCGCGGCTCTTTGCCGCCGAGCGGAGCGCGCGGGCCGACGCCGAGGCGGCCGAGCAGCGCTTCCGGGGACTGGTGGAGAGCATCGACGCCGTGGTGATCGAGTTCGACGTGGCCACCCGGCGCGTGCTCTTCGTGAGCCGGCAGGGCGAGGCGCTGCTCGGCCATCCGCTCGAGCTGTGGACGGCCGAGCCGGACTTCTGGCGCGACCACCTCCACCCCGACGACCGCCCGCGCGTACTGTCGTTCACCCACGCGGAGGTGGCCGCCGGCCGCAGCCACGGGCAGGAGTATCGGTTGCTGGCCGCCGACGGTCGCGTGGTGTGGGTGCGGGACAGCGCCAGCCTCGTGCGCGAGCCCGGCCAGCCGCCGCGCCTGCGCTGCCTGTACGTGGACGTCACCGAGCGCAAGCGGATGGAGGCGTTGCTGGCCGGCGAGAAGCGCGTGCTGGAGGCGATTGCCGGCGGCGAGTCGCTGCCGCAGCTGCTGGAGGCGCTGTGTCGCGCCGTCGAGTCGCAGGGCGACGGCCGGCTGTGCTCGGTGCTGTTGGTAGAGGGCGACCGGCTGCGGAGCGGGGCGGCGCCCGGCCTGCCGCGCGAGTTCCTGGCGGCCCTCGACGGCCTGCCCATCGGCCCTCACGCGGCCTCGTGTGGCACCGCCGCCTTCCGTCGCGCGCCCGTGTTCGTGGAGGACGTCGCGACCGATCCGCTCTGGGAGCCCTACCGGGCCCTGGCCCTCGACCACGGGCTGCGTGCGTGCTGGTCGGTGCCCGTCATGGACGCCGGCGGGCTGCCGCTGGCGACCTTCGCCGTGTATTTCCGGACGCCGCGCCGGCCCGTGGCCGGCGACCGCCGGGTGATCGATCGGATCACGCGGCTGGCCGGCATCGCCATCGAGCGGGTGCGGGCCGAGGAGGCGTTGCGCGAGAGCGAGCAACGCTATCGCATGCTCGTGACCAACATCCCCGACGTGGCGTGGCTGGTCGATCGCGCCGGCAACACCGTCTTCATCAGCCCCAACGTCGAGAAGGTCGGCGGCTACACGGCCGAGGAGCTCTACCGGGCCGGCTCGGCCGGCTGGTTCGGCCGCATCCACCCCGACGACCTGTCGATGGTGCGCCGCCACTTCGAGGCGCTGTTCGAGGGCGGGGCGGCCGGCTTCGACGTCGAGTACCGTCTGCGCCACCGCGACGGCCGCTGGATCTGGCTGCACGACCGGGCGGTGGCGACCTATCAGGGACACGACACCACCTACGTGTACGGGCTCTACTCGAACATCACGGACCGCAAGCAGGCCGAGGAGATCCGCGCGCTCCTG
Organism: uncultured Candidatus Rokubacteria bacterium; assembly: GCA_963734175.1. Taxonomy (GTDB): domain Bacteria; phylum Methylomirabilota; class Methylomirabilia; order Rokubacteriales; family CSP1-6; genus AR5. Next base: position 900,117 of record CAVTGC010000004.1, on the reverse strand, counting down.
CTGAACCAGGTCATCACCGTGCAGGAGGAGGAACGGCGGCGCATTGCCCGCGAGCTCCACGACGAGACGGCGCAATCGCTGGCCTCGATGCTGCTCGGCCTGAGCGCGCTGCAGGAGACCAGGACCGTGAAGGCGGCCCGGGCCCAGGCCCGCGATCTGCACCAGGTGGCCAGTCACGCGCTGGCCGAGGTGCGGCGGCTGGCCTGGGGTCTGCGGCCCAGCGTGCTCGACGACCTCGGCCTGGCGACGGCGGTGGAGCGTTACGCCGAGGAGTTCGGTCGGGCGCGGGGGATCGCGGTGACCTTGCAGACGGCCGGGCTGGACGGCAACCGCATGCCGGCGGCGGTGGAGACGGCCCTCTACCGGATCATGCAGGAGGCCCTCTCGAACATCGCGCGCCATGCCGACGCCCACCGCGTGCGCGTGCGGCTCGAGCGGCGGGGCGCCACCGTGGCCCTGGTCGTCGAGGACGACGGCCAGGGCTTCGACCCGTCCCGCCCGCCGGTGGCGAGCGGAGCGACGCGCGGCCTCGGGATCCACTCCATGCGCGAGCGGGCGGCCGTGCACAAGGGCTCGCTCGCGATCGACTCGGCCCCGGGAAACGGTACCCGCGTGGCCGTCGACATCCCGCTGCCGGTCGAGGGCGCGTGAAGAAGATCCGCCTGCTGCTGGCCGACGATCACGCCATCCTGCGCGCGGGCCTGCGCATGCTGCTCGACGCCCAGCCGGACATGATCGTCGTCGACGAGGCCGCCGACGGCGAGGAGGCGGTGCAGCGGGCGCTGGTCAGCCGCCCCGATCTGGCCATCGTCGACCTCACCATGCCCGGGCTCAGCGGCGTGCAGACGTTGGAGCGGCTGCGCCGCGAGCTGCCGGCCACGCGCCTGCTCGTGCTCACCATGCACGACGATCCGGCCTACGCCCGGGTGGCCCTCGCCGCCGGCGCCGCCGGCCACGTCGTGAAGGACTCGGACAGCGCCGAGCTGCTGGCGGCGATCCGGGCGGTGCACCGGGGTCGCACGTTCGTGCAGGTCGGCTCGGAGGGGGTCGAGGCCCTCACCGCCTCCGATCTGGCCCTGCGGCTGCCGGCGCTCAGCCCGCGCGAGCGCCAGGTGCTGGAGCTGCTGGCCCGGGGCCACACCAACCGCGAGGTTGCCGATCGCCTGGCGCTGAGCGTGAAGACCGTGGAGACGCACCGGTCGCGGCTCAGCGACAAGCACGGGCTCACCAGCCGGGCCGACATCGTCCGGCTTGCACTCGCTCTCGGTCTGCTCGGGCCCTGATCCGCCCCGCCCCCGGAAAATGGGGGGGTCAGGGTTTCCCCGACAGGAAAACGCGCACCCCCGCGGACAATGCTCCCGATCGAACCGGGTGCCGATCGGAGAACCGTGCCAGGGACATCGATTCTCGTCTTCGACGACGAGCCCGCCGCAGCAACCACGTGAAGCCATTCACCATCGTAGTCGTCGACGACAACGAGCCGAACCGGGCCGTCATCCGGTTCCTGTTCGAGCCCCCCGACTATCGCGTGCTGGAGGCGGCCGACGGCCTCACCGGGCTCGAGCTGATCCGCGCCGAGCAGCCGGACTGCGTGCTGCTCGACCTGGCCATGCCCCGCCTCGACGGCTTCCAGGTGCTCGACCGCCTGCGCACCGAGCCCCGCACGCGCGAGATCCCGGTGCTGGTGTTGACCGCCAGCGAGGAGAGCACCGGCGCCATGGAGCGCGCGCTGAAGGCGGGCGCGGTCGACTACCTCACCAAGCCGATCTCCCCGGGGCGGGTGGCGGCGCGCGTACGGGCAGCGATCGAACGACGGCGGCTCATCCAGGAGGTGCAGGCGCTGCGCGGCACCTTCACCTCGATGCTGGTCCACGACCTGCGCTCGCCGCTGACGATCATCACCGGCTACCTGCAGCTGCTGGAGGGCGCGGCGGAGGCGCTGCCGCCCAAGCACCGTCGCTACCTGGGCTCGATCCGCGACGCCTGCACGCGAATGATCCGGCTCATCGGAGACATCCTCGACGTCTCCAAGCTCGAGGAGGGCAAGCTCAAGCTCGATCCTGAGCCGCTCGACCTGGTGGAGTTCGCGGCCGAGATCGTCGAGCGGCTGCGGCCGGTCGCCGTCCAGCACTCGGTCATGCTCGACTTCGACCACGCCGAGGCGGTTCTGACGGTGACGGCCGACGCGCGCCGCCTGGAGCAGGTGCTCATGAACCTGCTATCCAACGCGCTGAAGTTCACACCGACAGGCGGTCGCATCGGCGTCAGCCTGGCGGTGGAGGGTCAGTCGGTGCGGGTGGTGGTGAGCGACTCCGGGCCCGGCATCCCGCCCGACGAGATGGCGCTCCTGTTCGAGAAGTTCAGCCAGGCCAGCGCCGCCCGGACCGTCGGCAGCCCGGGCAGCGGCCTCGGGCTCGTGATCTGTCGCCACCTGATCGAGGCGCACGGCGGGCGCATCTGGGCGGAGAGCGAGCCCGGCCGCGGATCGCGCTTCGTCTTCCTGCTCCCCCTGACCGCGCCCGCCCGCTAGTCTCTCCCGCGAAGCGTCGCTCGGTCGCGCGTGGCGAGGGCTCACGGCGTGGCGGACCGGGTGCCGGCCCCGCCGCGCCGCATGGCTCGCCTGTACGCCGCTGCCAGTTCGGGCCGCGGCTCGCTGCGACCCCCCATCCCCCGAGGGGTGGCCCGTGGGCTTTCAACCGCCGGCGGCTTGCTCGCCACGGCCCGAACAGGCGCGGCGACGACGGCTCGCCATGAGGCGCGGCGGGACCGGCACCCGGCCCACCACGCCGTGAGCCCCCACCACACGCGACCGGGTACAGACTCCGTACTCGGTGAGAGGGACTAGGAGCTGGCGAGGAGGTCGCGCATGAAGGTGCGGGCGGCGGGGGTGCTCCAGTCGCGGCGGCCGATGGCACGGCCGACGAGGCGGCCGGCGCGGTCGACGAGATAGACGGTGGGCGGGCCCCAGACGCCGTAGACGCGGCCGGTGATGTCGCCGCTCTCGTCGAGCAGCACCGGCGCGATGTAGCCGCGCTCCTTCACGACCTGGCGCACCCGCGCGGGCGACTCGCGGAAATCGATCAACAGGACCTCGAGCCCCTGGCCCTTGAACTCACGATACAGCGTGTTGACGGAAGGCAACTCCTCCCGGCAGTCCGGTCACCAGGTGGCCCAGTAGAAGAGGAGCACGACCTTGCCCCGCAGGTCGGACAGCTTGACCGGGCGGCCCTCGAGGTCGGGCAGCGTGAAGTCGGGGGCCGGCTTCGGTGTCTCGTAGCGCTGGATGTCGAGTGCTTTGAAGTCCGGCGCGGCCGCCGCCGCCAGCGGGAGCAGCAGCGCCACGACGAGGCCGGCGGCCACGCGCCGGTTCACGAGACGCCCGAGTCCTTGAGGGCCTTCAGGACCTCCTCGGGATTGAGCAGGTCGAGCGCGTTGGTCATGATCTTCTGGTAACGAACGACGCCCTGCCGGTCGACGACGAAGTACGCGCGCTTGGCGTAGCGGAAAATCGGGCTCTGCTCGTTCGTCTCCAGGGCCCCCCAGGCCGGCAGCATGCTGCGACGGAAGTCGGAGAGGAGCAGGTGCTTGGTGCCCTGCTGCTTGGTGAACGCCTCGAGCGTGGCGGCGTGGTCGGCGCTGATGCCCACGACCTGGGCACCCGCGGCTTCGAACTGCGGCAGGGCCGCGTCGAAGTCGCGAATTTCCTTCGATCAGGTGTTGGTGAAGGCCTGGATGAACGTGTAGAGGACGACGGGGCCCTTGGCGGTGAGCTCGCTGAGCTTGACCGGCTTGTTGCCCGGCCCGACCAGCGTGAACTCGGGGGCCTTGGCGCCGACCTCCAGGGCGGGCGCCGGCGCCGGGAGCAGCCCGGCCGCGACGGCCACGACCAGAGCGGCCACTGCAAGACGTGCGGTGCGCATCGATCAGTCCTCCGTGCAGGGGGTTGAGGGACCCTCGATCAGACTCGGCGCCCAGGCAACCCGCGACCCGCGGTCGCGGTTCCCGGTGCGTTACGCCTTGCCGGCCAGCTCCTTGCGCACGAGAGCGGCACCGGCGGCCAGCCCTCGCAGCTTCTGGTTGCACATGTAACGGGGAGACCACCCGAAGCCGCAGTCGGGATTCAGCGTGAGCTTGTCGGCGGGGCACACCTGCAACACCCGCCGGATCCGCGCGCCCACGCTCTCTGCAGTCTCCTCCTGAAAACCCTTCACGTCCACCACGCCGGCGCCCAGCTCCCGCCCGCCCCCGTACTTCTGCCACAGGTCGACCTCGCTCATCTCCCGGCTGGCGAACTCCAGCACGAACTGGTCGGCCCGGGCGGCCAGCGCTCCCGGGAAGTACGGCGCGTAGGTCCGGGGGAAGCGAGAGCGGCCGAAGCGATTGCCGAAGCAGATGTGAAAGCCCAGGCGGGCCTTCACGCCGTCGGTGGCCAGGTTGAACAGCCGGGCCATCTCCTCGCCCGAGACATTGCCGCGGGCCGGCTCGTCGAGCTGGATCCAGTCGGCCCCGGCCGCCACCAGCGCCTTCAGCTCGGCGTTGATGACCTCGGCAAATCGCTCGGCGACGTCGACCACGCCCTTGTACTGCTTGCCCGGATGGATGCGCGAGCCGAAGGTCAGGGGGCCCGCGCAGGTGGCCTTGGTGGCCCGGGTCGTGTGCGATTTCAGATATTCGAACTCCTTGACGATGCCGAGGCCGCCGGCGGGCGTCTCGATGCGGCCCACCGCCTCGTAGCGGGTCTGCTGGTCGTAGCCCCAGGGGCCGACCTTGCGGCGCACCGGCAGCGGCTGGATGCCCTTGATGATCGCGTAGTAGGAATCGACGTAGCCGTCCAGGCGGCGGACCTCGCCGTCGGTGATGACGTCGACCCCCGCCCGCTCCATGTCGCGGATGGCCGCGTCGGCGGCGTCGTCGAACATCTCGTCGAGGTCGGCGGGGCCGGCGTCGCCGGCCTCGTGGGCGCGCACCAGCGTGAACCACCAGCCGGGCTTGCCGTGGGAGCCGACGACCGAGGTCGGCAGGACGGGCAGGCTGCTCATGACACTCTTCCTCCGATGACGCGCGCCACCGTGGCGTCGCGCCGTGCATCGTCGGGCGTGCCGGCGAAGATGATCTCGCCGCGCTCGACGACGTACAGGCGGTGCGTCCAGTCCGGCACGTGGTGAATGTTCGACTCCGCGATCACGACGCTACGGCCGAGCCGCGTGATCGCGGCGATCGACTCGGCGAGCGAGGGGATTATAGCCGGGGACAGCCCCTCGAATGGCTCGTCGAGCAGGAGCAGGTCGGGGTCGAGGGCCAGCGCCCGGGCGATCGACAGCATCTTGCGCTCGCCGCCCGACATCTGGGTACCGCCCCGGGCCGCGTAGCCTCGCAGGCGCGGGAAGATCTCGTAGGCGAGCGCCACCCGCTCGGCGGCCGGCCGCCCTCCTGGCCGAGTCCAGGTGGCGATCTCGATGTTCTCGGCCACGGTCAGGTTGGCGAAGATCGCGCTGTCCTCGGGCGAGAAGCCGAGCCCGCGGGCGGCGATGGCGTGGGTGGGCAGCCCCGCGATCGACTCGCCCTTGAAGGTGATGGTACCGGCGGCCGGCCGCCGGTAGCCCATGATCGTGCGCAGCGTCGTGGTCTTGCCGGCCCCGTTGCGGCCGACGACGCACACCGTGTGGCCGGTCTCGACCTCCAGCGAGATGCCGCGCAGGATCTCGCTGGCCTCGATCGTCACGCATAGCCCACGCACGTCCAGGAGCGCGGCGGGCTGTCGCGGGGTCCGCGGGGCCGGCTCGGGGCGTGGGGAGCCGGGTCGAGAAGCGCCCCGGCCGGGCTCGTCCGTCATCGCGCCAGGTAGCCACGGCCGACGACGGTGTCGATGAGTCGCTCGTCGGCGCGGACGGCGGCGGGGGTGGCGTCGGCGAGGACCCGGCCCTCGTGCAGTGCCACGATGCGATCGGAGTAGCCGAACACGATGTCCATGTCGTGCTCGACCTGGATGATGGCCTGCACGCCCATGCGGGCGGCCGCCCGCACCAGCGTGTCCATGATCGTGTGCTTGTCGGCGGTGCTCACGCCGCTGGTCGGCTCGTCCATCAGGATGACCTCGGGTCTGAGCGCGAAGGCGCTGGCCACATCCAGCAGCTTCTTGTCGCCCTGGGGCAGCGTGCGGGCCGGCTGTCCGAGCTTGTCGCCGAGGCCGAACAGCTCGGCCGCCTCGGCCACCTCGCGCCGCGTCTCCCGATCGGTGGCCAGGGCGGCGAAGAGGCGCCCGCTCCGGCGGCGGCGCGTGAGGATGGGCACCGCGAGTGTCTCGGCCACGGTGAGCGCCGGGAAGACGTTGACGAGCTGGAAGGAGCGGGCCAGGCCGAGCCGGGCCAGCCGCACGGGGCCGACGCCGGCGACGTCGGCGCCCTTGAAGCGGACGCGCCCGCTCGTCGGTGCCACCAGTCCGGTGAAGATGTTCACCAGCGTCGTCTTGCCGGCGCCGTTGGGCCCGATGATCGAGACGAACTGACCCGGCTCGATGGCCAGGCTCACGCCGTCGAGCGCCGTGAACGGGCCGTAGCGCTTGCGGACGTCGACCGCCTCCAGCAGGCTCACGCCGCCGGCCCCCGGCTCGGCGCCACCAGCCCCAGCAGGCCTCGCGGGAAGAAGATCACGACCACCGCCAGGATGGCGCCGAACACGAAGCGCCAGTACGACGTGAGCGACATCACGGTGTCCTGGAGCAGGATGAAGACGACCGCGCCCACCAGCGGCCCCAGGAAGTGATCGAAGCCGCCCAGCAGGAGCATGAAGACCAGGTTGCCGGAGTGGGTCCAGTAGGCGAGCAGCGGATCGGCCAGCCCGGTCGGTACGCCCAGCAGGGCCCCGCCGACGGCGCCGAAGACGCCGGCCAGCACGAAGGCGGCGAAGCGGTAGCGGCCCACGGGGACGCCGACGGCGGCCGCCTTCTCCGGGTTCTCGCGGATCGCCTGCAGGCACAGGCCGAACGGCGAGCGCACGATGCGCCGCATCACCAGCGTGGCGGCGGCCAGCAGCCCGAGCGCGTAGTAGTAGAAGGGGCCGATGAGAAAGTCGACCTTGTCGAGCCCGGCGAAGGCCTGACCGAGCAGGAGCGGACGGAGGACACGGATGCCCTCGTCGCCGCCGGTGAGCGCGTAGAACTTGTAGAGGAACGAGTAGAAGAGCATGCCGAAGGCCAGCGTCAGCATGCCGAAGTAGATCTTCACGTAGCGCACGCACAGCAGGCCGACCGGCACCGCCACCACCGCCGCCACCGTGGCCGCCGCCGCCAGGATCGCCTCCAGGTGGAGGACGTGGAAGTGCGTCGTGAGCACGGCGGCGGTGTAGGCGCCCAGCGCGACGAACAGGGCGTGGCCGAAGGACAGCAGGCCGGTGGTGCCGAAGAGCAGGTTGAGGCCGAGCAGCCCGATGCCGTAGGCGAAGGCGGGCAGCAGCAGGGTGACGTGGTAGCGGGGGGCGACCAGCGGAGCGGCCAGGAGGGCCACGACGGCCACGACACCGAGCGCGCGGGCCATCACGCCGTGGCCCGCGCGAACAGTCCGGCCGGACGGAGCACCAGCACGCCGATGACCACCACGTAGATGGCCAGCATCTCCACCTCGGGCCAGATCGCGATCGCCCCGGCCTTGAGGAGCCCGACCACGAGGGCGCCCACGAAGGCCCCGCGCATGCTGCCCAGCCCGCCGATCACGACGACGGCGAAGGCCTCCACGATCAGCTCGATGCCCATCTCGTTCATGGCCGCGGTGGCCGGGATGACGAGGGCGCCGCCCACGGTGCCGAGCGCGACCCCCAGCGTGAACACGCGCGCGTACACGCGGTGCATGTCCACGCCGAGGGCCTCGCTCATCTCGCGATTCTCGGCGGTGGCCCGCACGATCCGGCCGAAGCGGGTGCGAGTGAGCAGCCAGCCCATGCCGAGGGCGATCAGGGCGCCGGCCCCGATCACGACGAGGTTGTACACGGGCACCGTGGATCCGGCCACGCGCAGCTGACCGTACACGAGATACACGCTGCCGAGTTGGTGGGGCGCGGTGCCCCACACGAACCGGATGACGTCCTCGAACATGAGGACCAGGGCGAACGTCAGCAGGAGCTGGAAGCTCTCGTCGCGGTCGTAGATCGTCCGGAGCACGCGCTCGACGGCGGGGCCGATGGCGGCCAGGGCCAGCCCGGCCGCCAGCAGCACGACCACGAACAGCGGGGCCGGCAGCCCGGCCCCGAGCGCCCAGTTCACCGCGGTGACCCCGAAGTACGCGCCCAGCGCGTAGAAGGAGCCGCAGGCGAGGTTGAGGATCTTCTGCACGCCGAAGACCAGCTGCAGCCCCGCCGCCACCAGGAACAGTACGGCGGCATGGAAGACGCCGCCCAGCACGATGCTGACGCTCTGCTGGATCAGGGCCGCCCGCTCACACCTTCCAGGAGTTGATCCAGTCGTAGAGGCCGACGCCCGACGGCTTCTGGATCTGCTTCGTCCCCATGGCCTCGACGGGATCGATCGTCACGAAGTCGTGCTTGTTCTTGTGCGTCGTGTAGCCCTGGAAGAAGGTGGCCTCCATGATGTGGTCCTCGCGGAAGCGGCGTAGACCCGACAGCGACTCCGCCTCGACCCCCTCCAGCGCGGCGATCACCGCGTCCGGCCCCGGCCACTTGCCGCCGCCGGCCTTGGCCGCGCGCTCCACGGCGGCCTTGTAGGCGGCGATCGTGAAGTAGCCGTGGTCGGATTCGTAGTTCGGCCACTCCTTGAACTTCTCCTGGTGCCAGCGCGAGAACTCCTTCATGAGCGCGCTCGCCTTGGGGTGCTCGAAGTACATCGAGTTGTAGCCGAGCAGCGCGCCCTCCGGCGTGAACGCCTTCTTGAGCGATTCGTGCACGCCACCGCCGGTGGTCAGCACGAACTTGGTATTCGTCGTGAGGCCGGCCGCGTGGGCCTGCTTCATGAAGATCGGCGTGTCGCCCGCCCAGAAGCACGAGAAGATCAGGTCCGGCTTGGCCTGCTGCAGCGCGGCCACGTGAGCGGTGAAGTCGGTGGCGCCCAGCTTGGGCCACAGCTCGCTGACGACCTGCACGTCGATGGCGTGCTTCTTCATGATGGCCAGGAACGCCGCCCAGTTGTCGCGCCCGTAGGAGTAGTCGGGGTTGATGCCGGCCACGGTGCGGAACTTGCCCTTCCAGTTCCGGGCGGTGAGGATCGAGGCCATCACGGCCTCGCACTCGTTGTCGGTGGAGCGGAACGCGTACTTCGGCTTCGGCATCGTCTCGTCGACACCCTTCTGGGTGGTGGCGTCCCAGGCCAGCCAGATCGCCTTCATCTCCTCGGCCACCGGACCCAGGGCCAGCCCCACGCCGGTCGAGATGCCGCCGGAGACGACGTCGACCTTGTCTTGCAGGACGAGCTTGCGGAACCGCTCGACCGTGTCCTTGGGGCTCGACTCCTCCTCGACCACCAGCTCGATCTTCCGGCCCAGGATGCCGCCGGCCGCGTTGATGCGGTCGGCCGCCCAGGTCACGCCGCGCAGCCCCGACTCGCCGACCGGCGCCAGCACCCCCGCCTTGGCGGCCAGGACGCCGACCTTGACGGGGCCGGACTGCGCGAAGGCGGGCGCGGTGTCGAGGCGCAGCAGGGTGGCCGCCGAGGCGGCTCCGGTGAGGGCCAGGAACTGCCGCCGTGTCGTCCTCATCGACTGTCTCCTTGCGGGGTTACGCGTCATGTCGGCCCACGAACGGGGCCGAAGCGGCACATTCTATCGCGCCGGGCGCCACCCCGGGGATGCTAGAATTCTCGGACTGTTCGGCGCACGGAGAGGCCAGCGTGTACGTACGATTCTGGGGAACCCGGGGCTCGATCGCATCACCCGGTGAGAGCACGACCCGCTATGGCGGCAACACCTCCTGCGTGGAGGTGCGCGCGGCCGACGGGACCGTGATCGTGCTCGACTGCGGCACCGGGGCCCGGGAGCTCGGACTGCACCTGGTCCGGACCATGCCGGCGCCGATGCGCCTCCACCTCTTCATCGGCCACACCCACTGGGATCACATCCAGGGCTTCCCGTTCTTCGTACCCGCCTTCCTGCCCGGCTCCGAGCTGAACGTGTACGCGCCGCTCGGCTTTCAGCAGAGCCTCGAGGAGGCCATGTCCGGGCAGATGGAGTACTCGTACTTCCCGGTGAAGCTGCGCGACCTGCGCTCGCGCATCCACTTCACCGAGCTGGAGGAGGGGTTCTTCCGGGTCGGCGACGTGCTGGTGGAGACCCAGTACCTCAATCACACCGCGCCCACCATCGCCTATCGGATGTCGAGTGGCGGCGCCACCGTGGCCTACGTCACCGACCACGAGCCGTTCTGGAAGTCCGAGGACGGGATCCTGCACCACCCGGGCGATCAGCGGCACATCGCGTTCATGCGCGGCGCCGATCTGGTCATCCACGACGCGCAGTACACCCACGAGGAGTACGCGAACCGGCTGGGCTGGGGCCACTCCACCGTCGAGTACGCGACCGACGTGGCCCTGGCGGCCAGCGTCAAGCGGCTGGCCCTCTTCCACCACGACCCCGGCCACGACGACAGCGTGATGGAGCGGCTCGAGGCCGACGCTCGCACCCGAGTCAAGGAGTGCCGTGGCGTGCTCGACGTGTTCGCCGCCCGCGAGGGGCTCGAGCTGCAGATCGACGGCAGCAACCGGGCCGCGCCGGTGGCGGAGATCTCGGCGCTGCGTCGCCGCCTCATCGCCGGCGCCCGCGTGCTGGTGGTGACACCGGACGAGACGCAGGTGGCGAGCATCGAGGAGGCGCTGGCCGAGGACGGCATGGTGGCGCTGCCGGTGCCCGACATGCACGCCGCCCTCACGCGCGGGACCGAGCACCTGCCCGACCTGGCCATCGTCGACACCAACCTGGCGCCCGGCGACGGCGCCGACCTCATACCCGCCTTCCGCAGCCGCATGGGCCGCGCGAACTTCCCGGTGATCCTGCTGGCCGAGCGGCCGGAGATCGATGCGCTGCACCGGCCGGAGGTGGGTGCCACCGACTACCTGGCCAAGCCGTACAGCCCGCCCATGCTCCGCGCGCGTGTGCGCGCGTGGCTGGCCCGCACGCTGGTCGCCTATACGGAGACGGCGCCGACCGGCCCCGTCGAGGCGGTCACGGCCCAGGACGCGCGCGACGACCACGGCCCCACCCAGACCCTGCTGGCCAGCATGCTGGCCTCGGTACCGCTCTTCCGTCCCCTCACCCCGGCCCAGCTCAACACGCTGGTGGCCCAGGCCACCGAGCAGGTCTATCCGTCCGGCCACGTCATCACCCGCCAGGGCGAGGCGCCCCAGTCGCTATGGGTGCTGCTGTCGGGGCGCGTGCGGGTGGTGGAAGCGACCACCGACGGCCAGGCCGAGATGCTGCTGGGCGAGATCGGCAAGGCCGAGGTCTTCGGCGAGCTCGGGATCCTGCGCGATCAGCCGCGCTCGGCCACGGTCATCGCCGTCGAGCGCACGCATTGCCTGGTGCTGCGGCAGACGGAGTTCGTGGCCGCGCTCAACGAGTCGGTGCCGCTGGCCAACGGCCTGCTGCGGGTGATCGCCTCGCGGCTGTACGACGCCGACCGCAAGCTGGCCCGCTACGCGCCCGATCCGCTCACCGGTCTCAACGGCCGCCGCGCGCTGCATGAGCAGTACCGGCGGACGGCCGCCGGCGCCCGCCGCCGCAAGAGCGGGCTGCTGTTGCTGGCCCTCGACGTGCTGCACCTGAAGGCGATCAACGACGGCTTCGGTTACACGCTGGGCGACGAGGTCTTGCGCACGGTGGCCGATGCGCTGACCGAGGCCACCCGCACCACCGACGTCGTCGCCCGCTACGGCGGCGACGAGTTTGCCGTGCTCCTCCTGGACGCCCTGCCCAAGGACGTCGACATCATCCTGATCCGCGTGCGCGACAAGCTGGCGGCGCTGGCCGCCCAGCGCCGGCTGCCGGTGACGATCGAGTGCACGGCGGGGATCGCCTGGAGCCACAACCCGCCGGAGACGGTCGAGGAATTCCTGCGCGAGGCCGATCGCGACATGCTCGACCGCAAGGCGCGCGAGCGCGAGCGGCGGGAGACGGCCTAGACCCTCACCTTCCGATCGTCGAGGTCACTCGATCACCTCATCGGCCCGCAGCAGCAACGACGGCGGGATGGTGAGGCCGAGCGCCCTGGCGGTCTTCAAGTTGATCACCAGCTCGAACCGTGTCGCCTGTCGCAGCGGCAACTCGCTCGGCCGACCGCCATCCAGGATTTTTGCGGTCTGCTCAGCCGCGATCGTATAGATCTCCGATTGGGTCGCGCCGTAGGACATGAGACCGCCCGCGTCCACGAAGAAACGGAACGCATGCATCGTGGGCAGGTGGGCCTTGAGGGCGAAGTCGGCGAGCTGCCGAGGCCGAGGATGAGAGCTGAGCACGACGTCGGGATACACGAACAACGCGTCAGGGCGTTCCTTGGCGATCATCGCGAGCTCGGGGAGCAGCTCGTCGGCGGCTCCCACCGGGGCCACCTGCATCTTGATGCCCAGCCGCGGTGCGCCCTCCTGGGTCAGCTTCAACGCGTTGGGAGCCGCTTCCGGGTCGTGGAGAAACATCACCCGCGAGGCCTTGGGAACCGCCTCCTTGAGGAGCTCGAGGCGCTTCGGGCTCAGCTCCGTCGTCATGCATGTCACCCCGGTCAGATTTCCACCGGGCCGGGCGAGGCGGGTGACGTGCTCGAACGGGTCGCACGAGTAGACGACCACCGGTGTCGTCTTCACGGTGCCGGCGACGATTCGCGCGGCCCGCGTGCCCATGGTGAAGAGAACGTTGACCGGGACCTGCACGAGGTCAGCGGCTAACCCCGGCATCCGGTCGTAGCGGCAATCGGCGAATCGCTGCTCGAGGATGAGGTTCTTCCCCTCGACGTAGCCGAGTTCAGCCAGGCGCGCCCGAAAAATATCGAAATGGGGGCGCCGAGGACCAGGGCCACAGACTTCAAGCCAGCCCACGCGCGCGATCCCGGGGGCTCGTTGCGCCCCGAGCTGGGTCGGAAGCGCGAGCAGGGTGACACCGAGGACGAGAAATGCCACGGCGGCCGCTCGCGCCATCCCACGTTTCATGGCATCGCCTCCGGCCCCTCGCCGGCTGCACTCGGACACCAGGTGACGCATAGCAGCAGCCCCGGCGGACTGAGCACCGCGGCAATCTTCCGCCACCCGGCGATCCTGCGCAACGTGATCGGCCCCGCGCGGATGACGCCAGGCGGCGGCCCCACCCGCGCGGCGCCGCCGCGCGCTAGGCGGGGGGGCGGCGGCGGGAGGCGAAGGCCTGGATGCGGGCGCGGGCGGCGGCGCTGGTGCGGAGAGCGGCGCCGTAGGCTTCGGGCTCGGTTCCGCGCTTGCCGCGGCGGATGTCGGCCACGATCTGCTTGGTGGCGGCCAGCCCCTCGCGCGGCGAGGCCGCGATCTCCGACGCCCACTTCACCGCGCTGGCGTCGAGCGTCGGCGAGGCCACCACCCGGTTGACCAGCCCCATCCTGAGCGCGTCGTTCGCGTGAATGACACGGCCCGAGAGCAGCAGGTCGCGGCCGTGGGCGCCGCCGGCGATGTCGAGGAAGCGGGCGATGCCGTAGCCCGGATTGAAGCCGAGTGTGACTTCGGGCAGGCCGAGCCGGGCGCGGTCGGAGGCGATCCGCAGATCCTGGGCCACCGCGAGCATGAGGCCGCCGCCGAGCGCGTGACCGTCGATCACGGCGACCGTCACCTGGGGCAGGGTCGTGAAGCGATCCATCAGCACGGCGTGGCGCGTCGCCAGCGCCTGAGCCTCGTCGCCGGTGACCGTCTCCATCTCCTTGATGTCGTTGCCGGCGCAGAACGCGCGCCCGTTGCCGCACACGAGCAGCACGCGGACATCCTCCTGTCCGGCCACGCGCTCCAGCGTCTGCTCCAGCTCGCCGGTCAGGTCCCGGTTCAGGGCGTTGAGGGCCTGAGGGCGATTGAGGATCAGACGGAGGACGCCCTCGGCGGCGGATTCGAGAAGGACGAGGTCGCTCACGAGCTCTTGCGCCGGCGCAGCCAGCTCGTGAGGCCGAATCCGATCGCGGCGACGGCGGCGGTGGCGCCGGCCGCCGGCCAGAAGTTCGTGCGGAAGAACGGCACCTGGAAGAACGGCGAGTGCCGGTCGGACGGCTTGAGCCGGCCGTCGAGCAGCCCTTCGACGATGATCATGGCCTCGTTGATCAGGACCTCCGTCGTCGCCTTGGCGAACGTCGGGTCGGCCAGGGCGGGGTGGCCGACGTAGCCCTGGCCGCCGTTCTTGAGCGGATAGTTCGGCACGACGCGCGCCGCCAGCGAGTAGCGCGCCGGTGGCAGCGTGCGGTACGACTCGTCGACCAGCTCGGGCCGGAGCAGGAGCATCAACGAGGTCTCCCACCAGCCGCCGTGGGCGTCCTCGGCGAAGGCGCCACGCTCGGCCGCGGTCAGCGATCGGCCCAGCTCGGTCTCGATGCGGTCCATGAACCGGCCGCGCAGGAACTCCCAGGCCAGGTGGCCGGTGAACGAGGCCATCATGACGCCGTGACGGCGGGTCACGATCGCCGCCGCCTCGTCGAGCGCGGTCAGGTGGCCGGGGCCGGCGTGGCCGTTGGCGACGAGGATGAAGCGGAACCCCGCCCGCGCGAGCGAGTCGCCATAGTCGACGACCGCATCGCGCACCACGCGCTGGCGCACGGTGATGGTGCCGACGGTGTCGAAGGTGAAGGAGCCCAGGTACAGCGTCGGCACCAGCACGGCCGACCAGCCGGGCCGGCCGGCCACCACGCGCTCGGCGATGGTCTCGGCGAAGTGGCGGGCGGCGAAGGCGTCGACGCCGACCGGCAGGTGGGGGCCGTGCTCCTCCAGCGGGCTCACGGTGAGGAGCATGACGGTCCGCTCGCGGTCGAGCGCGTCGAGGGCGGGCGTGGACATCTCTTCCAGGCGGTACACGCTCAAAAGCTGCTTCCTTTCGTGGCGGTCAGGTAGTCCTGCTTGGCCCGCTCGAGCTCGGCGACGATCGCCTCGCGCTCGGTGACGAGCCGGCGCGCCGCCTGGCTCTGGGTGGCGGCCAACCGGGCAAAGCGGAGCCGGGTGCGCAGCCATCCGGCCCCGATCAGGTAACGATACGCGATCAGCCCCGACAGCGGGAGCGAGACCGCGAAGGCCGCCGCCCAGACGGCGCCGGCCAGCCACGCCACCAGCCACGTCTCCATGCCCCAGAAGAGCGGGAAGGCCACGATGCTGGCCAGCAGGCGGATGGTCGCGTAGTCCGTCTCCTTGCGGGCCATGCGGTGGGCCAGCCAGCGCGGGCACGTAGTACGGCAGCGCGTTGACGACGGCGCCGTAGCCGAAGAACGGCAGGCCGACGACCGCGTCCCACGAGTAGACGAGCCGGGTTCGCGCGGGCAGCCGCTGGCGCCGCGTGCGCACGACCTCGTCACGCACGTGGTACTGCGCGAGCAGCGAACGGTAGGCCTGGATGCGCTGCCACAGCGACTCCACCCGCACCGGATCGGTCGCCTTGAAGTGGCGCAGGGCGTCGGCGATCGAGCGCGACAGCCGCACCCGATCGACGTCGCGGCGGGCCAGCCCGCGCGAGTCCATCACCTGCTGGGCCAGCTCGTCGCGGTACAGCTCCTCGATCGCCCCCACGAGGCGCTGGTCGTCGATGCGCTCGACGTTGACGACCTGGGCCTCCATCGCCCACTGCAGATCCCGGGTGAGCGCGTCCACCGCCTTCACGGGGTCGTCCCGGTACGCGGCCAGGTAGGCGGCGGGGTGGATCGGCTCGCCGAAGGCGACGAGCACGCGGCTGCGGAACGACTTGCGCGCCTCGAACGACAGCCCGACCGGGATCATCCGCAGCTCGCCGGGATGATCGGCCTCGTAGCCGAGCGCGATGCGGGCCGCCCCCGTCTTGATGCGCTGCACCCGCACCTCGGCGTGGGTCGTGCCCTCGGGGTAGATCGCCACCAGCCGGCCGCGCGCGAAGGCGGCGAAGCAGGCCGAGAAGGTGTCGAGGTTGCGGTCCATCTTGTCGGGGTCGTCCTGCTTGCGGTAGACGGGGATGGCGCCGCAGGCCAGGAGGAAGCGCGCCACGATCGGGTTGCGGAACATCGCCGCGGTGGCCAGGTAGTGCACCTTGCGGCGGACGGCGCCGCCCACTACCAGCGAGTCGATGAAGTTGTTCGGATGGTTGGGGCACAGCAAGATCGGCCCCGCCGCCGGCACCCGCTCGGGGTGGCGGACGTCGACCGACTTGAACAGGAACCACAGCCAGAACCGGGCGACGGCGCGCACGCCGCGGTAGAAGCGGTCCATGGGGTCGGGCGCGGCGGAGCGGCTCATGCGTTATGATGCCGCGCGTGACGCTCGATCGCCTGCCCGAGTGGGTCGCCGCCGATCCCGCCCTCGTCCGCCGCGGCCGCTATTTCTCGACGACGTTCCTGGTCGAGGTCGGCGACACCGCCTGGCTCGTCACCGTGCACGAGGGGCGCGTGACGCGCGTGGAGCGTGGCCCGTTCCTCATGCGCGAGTGGACGTTTGCCATCCGCGCCTCGGCCGACGCGTGGCGGCGCTACTGGGAGGCGGTGCCAGCGCCCGGCTTCCACGACCTCTTCGCGCTCACCAAGGGCGGCCACGCCCGGGTGGAGGGCGACCTGCAGCCGTTCATGGCCAACCTTCGCTACGTCAAGGACGTGCTGACGCTGCCGCGCGGGAGGGGCTGAGTGGCCGAGTACGAGCCGATCGTCGGCCGCTACCTGCGCCTGGACCTCGACGGCCGTGCCCACCGGCTCTACGTCGAGGAGGCCGGGCAGGGCATTCCGCTGGTGTGCCTGCACACGGCCGGCGCCGACAACCGCCAGTGGCGCCACCTGCTGAACGACGCCGAGATCACGCGCCACTTCCGCGTGCTGGCCTTCGACATGCCCTGGCACGGCAAGTCGCTGCCGCCGGCTGGCTGGCAGGACGAGGAGTACCAGCTCACGACCCACGGCTACATCGACCTCGTGATGACGTTCATCCGCACGCTCGGCCTCGAGCGGCCGGTGGTGCTGGGCTGCTCGATCGGCGGCAAGATCGTGCTGGAGCTGGCGCGGCTGCATGCGCCCGCCTTCCGCGCGCTGATCGGGCTGGAGTCGGCCGACTACCAGGCGCCGTGGTACGACGACACCGGCTGGCTGCACCGCCCCGACGTGCACGGCGGTGAGGTCAGCGGCGCCATGATGTCGGGGCTCATCGCGCCCCAGAGCCCGAGCGAGACGCGCTGGGACACGCTGTGGATGTACATGCAGGGCGGCCCCGGCGTGTTCAAGGGCGACCTGTTCTTCTATCGCGCCGACGGCGACTTCCGCGACCGCGTCGCCCAGATCGACACCGCGCGGTGCCCGCTGTACCTGCTCACCGGCGAGTACGACTTCTCGTGCACGCCCGAGGACACCGAGCGCACCGCCGCCAAGATCAAGGGCGCGCGGGTGACGGTGATGCGGGAGATCGGCCACTTCCCGATGAGCGAGAACCCCGCGCAGTTCCGCCGGTACATCCTGCCGGTGCTCGACGAGATCCGCGCGCAGCACTGAGCGCCTCAGAAGGCCACGATCCGCCACACGAGGTTCTCGGGCATCGGCTGCTCGCCGGCGGCGTCGAGCAGCGCCTTGGCGTCCTCGCCCACGAAGCAGAGCCGGCTCACGACACCCGGACGAAGCCTTCCATGAGGCGCCGCGCGGTCCGGTAGACCGTCACCGTCTCGGCCCGCGGCTCACCGCCGGCCGTGTCCACGCGGGCGGCGATCGGCAGCACGCCGGACGGATGGCCGAGGCGCACGTCGCCGGTGGCGCTGGCCACGCACTCCTGCACCACGGAGCCGGGGATGCGCGCCGCCACCGCCAGGCACATGGCCACGGTGAGCGGGAAGGCCCGGTGGCAGTTGCCCATGGAGATCGCGCGGCCCAGCACGTCGAAGTCCCGCGCGGCGTAGCGTGTCCCGTCGAGGGCGGTGTAGTCGGCCGGCGGCGCCACGAACGCGATCTTTGGCACCGCCGCGCTCTCCGCCATGCCCATGCGCGCGCCCGCCTCCACCCGCAGCTTCTCGAGTCGCGCGCCCAGCTCGTGGTCGGCGTCGACGGCCGGCGGCGTCTCGGCGCCGGTGAGGCCGAGGTCGCGCGCACGCACGAAGACGACCGGGTTGGTGGCGTCCACGCACGAGACCTCGACGCCGGCGATGACGTCGCGCGCCCGGCCGGTCGGCAGCAGGCGGCCGGTGCCGGCCCCGCCCGGATCGACGAAGTCCAGCGCGATGCGGGCGCCCCGGCCGGCCACGCCGGCCAGCTCGAAGTCGCCGGTCACCGCGGCCTCGCCGCCGGCGACGGGCACGTGGGCGACGATCAGCTTCTTGGTGTTCGTGTTGTGGATGCGCACCAGCGTCTCGCCCTCGCGCGCGGGCAGCAGCCCCTCGTCGATGGCGAAGGGCCCGACCGAGGACGAGCAGTTGCCGCAGTTGCCGGCGTAGTCCACGAATGCCTTCTTCACCTCGACCTGGGCGAACGTGTAGTCGACGTCGGCACCGGGCAGGCTCGGGGGGCCGATGATGACCGCCTTCGACAGCGAGGAGATGCCGCCGCCGAGGCCGTCGAGCTGGCGGCCGTTGGGGTCGGGGCTGCCGAGCGCGGCGAGCAGGATCGCGTCGCGGGCCGGTCCCGCCGGCGGCAGGTCGCGCTCGTGGAATACCAGGCACCGGCTGGTGCCGCCCCGCATGTAGACCGCCGGGATCTTGCGCTGTGTCATGGGTGCGACCTCCGCGAGCCGGGCTGGCCTGGCTCAGGTGCGGACTGGCTCCGTGTGTGGGCGAGGATGCCGCCGGCCAGGAGGATGTCGCGCTCGCGCGGCGTCAGCGGACAGGCCGTGGTGAAGCGGGCGCCGGTCCGCGTGTTCTCCACGGTGACGCCGCCGCCGCCCGACGAGGGCCGCCCGCAGGCCCGGCAGCCGCAGGCGGTCGTCGCGCTCGATGCCGTCCCAGGCGGCCGGATCGTCGAACGTGAGCGGCACGATGCCCCAGTTGATGAGGTTCGCGCGGTGGATGCGCGCGAACGACTTGGCCAGCACCGCGCGCACGCCCAGGTACATCGGCGCCACCGCCGCCGCCTCGCGCGAGGAGCCCTGGCCGTACGTCTCGCCGGCCACGAGAATGCCGCGCCCCGCCGCCCGCGCGCGGGCCACGAACTCGGCATCGATGTACTTGAACGAGTGCTCGGCGATGGCCGGCACGTTCGAGCGGAAGACGAGCACGGCGGCGCCGGCCGGCGAGATGTCGTCGGTCGAGATCTTGTCGCCGAGCTTGAGCAGCACCGGCGCCTCCAGCGACTCCGCGACCGCCTCGCCGAGCGGCACCGGCTTGATGTTCGGCCCCCGCACCACCTCGCCCTCGCCGTCGGGGGCGACGAAGCCGGCCACCGACGCCGCGAACTTCGCCGGCAGCGTCACCCCGGGGGCCGCCCCCGAGCGTGCGCGGATCCGTGATGACACCGGTCAGCGCCGAGGCCGCCGCCACCACCGACGAGCAGAGATAGATCTCGTCGCCCTTCACGCCGCTGCGGCCCGGAGAAATTGCGGTTGAACGCGCGCAGGCTCTTGGTGCCGGCGGCGGGAACGTGGCCGATGCCCGCGCACGAGCCGCAGGTCGGCTCCGACACCGTCGCCCCGGTGGCCAGCAGGTCGGCCAGCAGCCCCTCGCGAGCCATGGTCTCCAGGATTCGGTGGCTGCCCGGGAACACGACGAACGAGATCGACGGGTGCACCTGCCGGTCGCGCACGACGCCGACCACCGAGGCCATGTCGTGCCAGGAGCCGTTGGTGCAGGAGCCGACCATCACCTGGTCGATCGCCGTCCCCGCGACCTCGGCCACCGGCACCACGCGATCGGGCGAGCCGGGCAGGGCGACGAGCGGCACGATCGCGCTCAGGTCCAGCTCGATCTGGTCGTCGTAGGTCGCGTCGTCGTCGGGCGCGGCCGGTCGCCAGTCCTCGCCGCGGCCGAGCCGGGTGAGGAACGAGCGCGTGACCTCGTCGGAGGCGAAGACGCTGGTCGTGAGCCCCAGCTCGGCCCCCATGTTGGCGATGGTCATGCGCTCGGCGGCCAGCAGGCTGGCCAGCCCCGGGCCCGCGTACTCGAAGATCTTGCCGGTGCCGCCGCGCACGGTGAGCCGTCGCAGCAGCTCGAGGATGACGTCCTTGGCGGTGACCCACGGCTGCAGCGCCCCCGTGAGCCACACCCGCACCACGGCCGGCATCCGGAACGAGTACGGCCCGCCCCCCATGGCCACCGCGACGTCGAGGCCGCCGGCGCCGATGGCCAGCATCCCGGCGGCGCCGCACAGCGGCGTGTGGCTGTCGGTGCCGAGCAGCGTCTGGCCGGGGACCGAGAAGGTCTCCATGTGCACCTGGTGGCAGATGCCGTTGCCGAGCTTGGAGAACGTCGCGCCGTACTTGCGGGAGACGGTCTGCAGATACCGGTGGTCGTCGGTGTTGCGGGAGTCGGTCTGGTAGACCTGATGGTCGATGTAGGTCACCGCCCGCCCCGGCACCACCCGCGGGAACCCCAGCGCCTCGAACTGCAGCCACGCCTGGGTCCCGTTGGTGTCGGTCAGCAGCACCTGGTCGACGCCGATGCCGACCTCCTCGCCGACGATCGGGCGGCCGGCCACCAGATGAGCCTCGATCAGCTTGCGGGTCAGGCTCTGGCGCATGGCTAGCGCTGCTCGATCGGCTTGTAGTCGCGGCGCTTGGGGCCGACGTAGTCCGCGCGCGGGCGGATCAGCCGGTTGTCGTCGTGCTGCTCCACGATGTTGGCGCTCCAGCCGGCAATGCGACCGGCCGCGATCACCGGCGTGAAGAGGTCGACCGGGATCCCGAGCGAGTAGAAGAGCGGCGCCGAGTAGAAGTCGACGTTGGGAATGAGCCCCTTCTCCTTGGAGATCCGTTCGTGGAGCTTGACGGCCATCTCGTACCACTTGAACTGCCCCGACTGCCGGCACGCCTCCTCGGCCATGCCGCGCAGGATGGCCGCGCGGGGGTCGCCGGCCTTGTAGACGCGATGACCCATGCCCATGAAGCGGCGCTTGGCGGCCAGCGACTTGTCGGCGAAGGCGTCGACGTTGGCCACCTCGCCGATCTCCATCAGCGTGTGCATGACGGCCTCGCCGGCGCCGCCGTGCAGCGGACCCTTGAGGGCGCCCACGCCGCCGGCCACGGCCGAGTGCAGGTCGGACTGCGTCGAGACGATCGCGCGCGTCGTGAAGGTCGAGGCGTTCAGCTCGTGCTCGGCGTAGAGGGTGAGGCTGGCGTCGAAGGCCTTGGTGGCCGGCTGGTTGGGTCGCTCGCCGGTGAGCATGTAGAGGAAGTTGGCGGCGTGCGACAGGCCGGCCGCCGGCGTCACCGGCTCCTTGCCCTGGCGCACGCGGTGGTGCGCGCAGATGGCCGTCGCGAACTGGCTCGTGAGCCGCACGGCCTTGCGGACGTTGGCGGCGTGCGAGTTGTCGGTCGTGTCGGGATCGGACATGCCGAGGATCGCCACCGAGGCCTGCAGCACGCGCATCGGGTCGGTGTCCTTCGGCATGAGCCGGAAGGCCTGGACCAGCTCGGGCGGGATCGCCCGGGCTGCCGTCAGCTGCACGACGAAGCCGTCGAGCGGGGCCGCCTTGGGCAGCTCGCCGTGCAGGAGCAGATAGGTGACCTGCTCGAAGGTGGCCAGCCGGGCCAGGTCAGCGATGTCGTAGCCGCGGTAGGCCAGGCGCCCGTTGGCGCCGTCCAGGTCACACAGCTGGGTCTCGGCGGCGACGACGCCCTCGAGCCCGCGGATGAGGCCACTGCTTTCGGTCATGGTCATGCCCTCTCGAAGTGGAGTTGCAGGCGGAGGCGGCGCGCCTCCTCCAGGTGCTCGCGGGCGGCGCGGGCGGCGGCCTCGGCGTCGCGCGCCCGCAGCGCGGCCAGCAGCGCGCGATGCTCGGCCAGCGCCTTCTCGGCCCGCCCGGGGTGACCCAGCGTGGTGCCCTCGGTCCTCAGGATGACGTCACGGTGCTGGCGGAGCAGGGCGGCCAGGCGCCGGTTGCGGCTGGCCTCGCCGACGAGATCGCCGAAGCGCGCGCTCAGCGCGGCCAGCCGCCGCGGGTCGTGCTCGCGCGCGGCCTCGGCCTGGTCGAGCACGGCCGCCATCGCAGCCAGCTCGCCGTCGGACGCGCCCCGTGCGGCCAGCGCGGCGGCGGCCGGCTCCAGGGCCAGGCGGATCTCGTAGACCTCCTCGAGGTCGCGGCCGTCGAGGGCCGGGACGGCCACGCCCTTGCCGTTGGCGTGGCCGATCAGCCCCTCGCGCGTCAAGCGTTGCAGCGCCTCACGGACGGGGGTGCGGCTGACGGTCAGGCGGGCGGCCAGGCGCCCCTCGCGTAGCGGCTCGGCCTCGCCGACCGCGCCCTCGCGGATGGCCGCGCGGAGCGTCTGGTAGACCGAGTCGGCCAGCGTGGCGCCCCGCCCGTGCAGGCGCCAGAGGGCTCGGAGAGGGTCGGGGGGCGCTTTGGCCATGGGTACACGACGGTATACCGTGACCGCGCGCTTGGCAACCGGCCCCGGCGAGCCGCCGGTTTGTGCTTCTCGACGAGGGCTGGCAAGCTCGGCCCATGGCGTGGTCACCGGACCGAGACGCCCTGCGCGGTCGCGTGGCCGTCGTGGCCGGCGCGACCCGGGGGGCCGGCCGGGGCATCGCCGCCGCCCTCGGCGAAGCCGGCGCCACGGTCGTGTGCACCGGGCGCAGCACGCGAGCCGCCCGATCCGAATACAACCGCCCCGAGACGATCGAGGAGACGGCCGAGCTCGTCACGCGGCTCGGGGGCACCGGCATCGCCGTTCCCGCCGATCATCTCGACTCCGCCCAGGTGGCGATCCTGGCCGAGCGGATCCGGGAGCGCTACGGCCACGTCGACGTGCTGGTCAACGATATCTGGGGCGGCGAGCTGCTGAAGGGAGGACCGGCGCAGTGGAACACGCCGATCTGGAAGCACGACCTCGGCGACGGTCTGCGGATCCTCCGACTCGCCATCGACACGCACCTGATCACATCCCATCATCTGCTGCCGCTGCTGGTCGACAGGCCGGGCGGCCTGCTCGTCGAGGTGACCGACGGCACTACTGACTACAACGCCTCGCACTACCGGATCTCCGCGTTCTACGACCTGGCCAAGGTGGCGGTGGCCCGGCTGGCCTTCTCCCAGGGACATGAGCTCGCGCCGCACGGCGCGACTGCGGTCGTCATCACGCCCGGCTGGCTTCGCTCCGAGATGATGCTCGACAACTTCGGTGTCACCGAGGAGAGCTGGCGCGACGCCCTGGCGCCGGCGCGAGCCGGCGGCCACACCGCCCCCGCCGATTTCGCGCTCTCGGAGTCGCCTCGCTACGTGGGACGGGCCATCGCGGCGCTGGCCTCGGATCCCGAGCGCGTCCGCTGGAACCAGCAATCGGTCAGCTCCGGTCAACTGGCCCGCGTGTACGGGTTCACCGACCTGGATGGCTCACGGCCCGACATCTGGCGCTATATCGAGGAGATCCGCGAGCGCGGCCTTCAGGCCAGCCACGACGACTATCGGTGACTCGCGGCGGCCGGCCCGCGGCCGGTCGCCACCGCGCGAGGCTACTTCTTCTTGCCCTGGCGCTCCCGGCACTCGGCCTGGGGGCTGTAAGTCTCGGGGCCGTAGCAGGTGCCGCTCTGCGGGAGCCGCTGGCAGTCGCGCCGGGCCGAGTCCAGGGCCGGGCCCTTGAGGCTCCGTTCCACCTGGGCCACGCACTCCTGCCGGGGGCTGCACGAGCGGGCCTTCTGGGCCGAGGCGGGCAGGCTCGAGCAGTCCTGCGCCCGGGCCACCACCGGCACGGCGGCGGTCAGGAGGAGCGACGCGAACAGGATCGACAGGGCGCGGCTCATGGTCATGCTCCTCATTCGTCTGACGCCGGGCGGACCTGGGCTATTCGGGCCGTCGCGACCCGAAGGCGGGCAGCACACGCTCGGCGAACGCGTGCAGCGCGTCCCAGTCGTACGGTCCCTCGCGGAACGCGATGTTCACCCGCTGGCAGCCGGCGTCGCGGTAGCCGGCCAGCAGGTCCATGACCTGCTCGGGCGTGCCCCGCAGGAAGCCCCGGCGCTGATCCTTGCCGAAGTGCGACTGGAAGACGGCCTCGCCGCGGGCCGCCCCGGCGGCGTCGGCGCCGAGGTAGAAGCCGACGTTGGCGGTGCGGAGAATCGAGCGGGGATCGCGGCCCTCCTTCTCGCACCAGTCGGTCAGGACCTGGCTCTTCTGGGTCCACACGTCGGGGCCGATGTAGGGCGCGTTCCAGCCGTCGGCGTACCGGGCGGCCGCCCGGAGCGTGCGCTTCTCACCCTGGCCACCGATCCAGATCGGCACCCGCGGCTGCAGGGGCTTGGGGTTGTTGGGGGCGTTGTCGACCGTGTAGTGCTGGCCGGCGAAGCTCGCACGCTTCTGCTCGCGGTCGAAGAGCATCCGCATGATCTGCGCGTACTCCTCCAGCATGTCCTCGCGCACGCCGATGCGCGGCCACGCGTAGCCGAACGCCTTGCCCTCCACCTCGTGCCAGCCGGCGCCGAGGCCGCAGTCGACGCGGCCGCCCGAGAGGTGATCGATCGTCGTCAACGATTTGGCGTGCAGGCCGGGGTTGCGGTAGACGACGCAGTAGACCAGCGCGCCCAGCCGCACGCGCCGCGTCTCCATGGCCGCCGCCGTCAGGGTGGCGATCGCCTCGTAGCAGTCGATGTCGCCGCCCCGGGGCGGCGACTCCTGGAAGTGGTCGGACACCGAGAACCAGTCGAAGCCCATGGTGTCGGCGAACTTCCACAGCTTGCGCATCTCGTCGAGGGGGCCGCCCATGTGCCCGATGTGGATCCCGAACGTCATCGCCATCGATCTCAGCTCCTCGGGGCCTGGATGTAGAACGTACCGGTCGCCATGGCGACCAGCCGGTCGCCGTCGCCGAAGACCTTCGCCTCCAGCACACCGATCCGCTTGGTGCGCTGCACGACGACGGCGTCGACGGCGATGGTCCCGCCGGTCACCGGAGCCAGGTAGCTCATCTTGATCTCCAGCGTCGCGCACTGCTCGCCGCGCTCGAGCCGGTCGAAGAGCGCCGTGCCCATCGCGGAGTCGGCCAGGCTGTAGATCACGCCCCCGTGCAGGGTGCCGTTGGGGTTGAGGTGCTTGGCCTCGACGGCCAGCTCGAAGCGGGCGCGGCCGTCACCGACGGACTTTGCCCGCATCCCCAGCAGCTCCGCGAACGGCCAGCCCACGGGCCGGCGCCTACTTGAAGTGCGGGTCGATGCGCGCGTCGATCAGGTACGGACCGCCGCTGGCCAGCGCGCGGCCCATGGCCGGGCCGACCTCCGAGACCTTCTCGATCCGCTCGCCGGGCACGCCGAACGACTTGGCGAGCCCCACGTGGTCGATGAGCGGCTTGTCGAGGTCCATGCCCACGTACACGTCGTCCTCGGCCGAGAAGCCCTTCAGCCCGAGCGTGCGCTGCTTGAGGATGCGGTACGACGCGTTGTTGAAGATCACGAACACGACCGGCACCGAGTCGTGGGCCGCCGTCCACAGTCCCTGGCAGGTGTACATCGCGCTGCCGTCGCCGATCAGCCCGATGACCGGGCGCTGCGGCAGCGCGAGCTTCACGCCGATGGCCGCCGGCAGGCCCCAGCCGATGCCGCCGCCGCGCAGGCCGAAGAAGCTCTTGGCGTCCTCGCACTTGAAGAAGGTGCGGACGCCGGCCCCGGAGGAGATCGTCTCGTCGACGATGGTGGCGCCGGCCGGCGTGGCCTGAGCCACCGCGTGCACGAGGGCCAGCGGGGCCATCGGCGCCAGGTTGGCCGACTTCCGCGCGTTCTGCTCCAGCTCGGCGCGCTCCGCCGCGTTGGCGGCCACGGCCGCCTCGCGGCGCTTGGCCGCCTGCGGAGGGCCGGTCTTGCTGCTGTGGCGGCGCACGGCCTCGCACAGCTCGGGCAGCGTGGCCTTGGGATCGCCCTGGATGCCGACCGCCGCCGCGTAGTTCTTGCCGATCTCCCACGGGTCGACGTCGATGTGGATGATGTCGAGCCCGGCCGGCATCGGCTCCACGTCGGAGGGCAGCGAGAGCGTGAAGAGATCGGCGCCGATCGAGCAGAGCAGGTCGTGGCGCATGAGGAACGCGCGGATCGGCGGGGCCAGCCGGGGGAACGTTCCGCCGTTGAGCGGGTGCGAGAACGGGAAGCTGCAGGTCGAGGCCACGCCCTCGCTGACGACGGAGGCGCCCAGCAGCTCGGCCAGCTCGGCGAGCTCCGCCAGCGCGTTCGACTGAGCGACGGCGTCGCCGGCGACCAGCAACGGCCGCTCGGCCCGCACCAGTCGCCGGGCCGCCTCGTCGATCGCCGCCCGGTCGCCGACCAGGCGCGGCGCCACGCGAGTGGAATCGCCGAGGTCGATGTCACGCTCGGCGTTCAGCACGTCGACCGGCAGCGAGAGGAATACGGGGCCGGTGGGCTGGGCCAGCGCGGTCTTCACGGCGCGGCGCACGATCCGGGGCAGGTCCTCCAGGCGACGGGCCTCGGTCGACCACTTCACGTACGGCCGCGCGACCGGCGGCAGATCGGACCAGAGGATCGGCTCGGTCACCGTGAAGCACTGGTCGTGCTGGCCGGCCGTGACCAGCAGCGGCGAGCCGGCCTTGTAGGCGTCGTAGAGCATGCCCATCGCGTTGCCGAGCCCCGGCGACACGTGGACGTTCACCGCGCCCAGCCCGCCGCTGGCCTGCGCGTAGCCGTCGGTCATCGCGATGGCCGGCGCCTCCTGCAGGGCCAGGACGTAGCGGATGCCAGGCTCGCGGGCGAGGCCGTCCATGAGCGGCAGCTCGGTGGTGCCGGGGTTGCCGAACATGACCGAGACGCCCTCGTGCCGGAGGATCCGGAGAAACGCTTGCTTGCCGGAGATGAAAGGCATGGTGGCCGCGATCATAAACCCCGTCGACGCTTGATTCCAGGGGTGCTCGGGTGCGACCCTGTCCGACGTGCCCCCCGCCGAATCGCCCCTGATCGTGCGCGCCGCCCGGCGCGAGCCCACGCCGGTCACGCCGGTGTGGCTCATGCGGCAGGCGGGACGCTACCTGCCCGAGTACCGCGCGCTGCGCGAGCGGTACGGATTCCTCGAGCTGTGCCGGACGCCGGCGGCCGCCGCCGAGGTCACGCTGCAGCCGGTCCGCCGCTTCGCCGTCGACGCCGCCATCCTGTTCGCCGACATCCTGCTCATCCTGGAGCCGCTCGACGTCGGGCTCGAGTTCGCCAAGGGCGAGGGCCCCGTGATCCATCGGCCCGTGCGCTCGGAGGCCGACGTGGCGCGGCTCAAGCCGATCGACGTCGAGTCGAGCGTGGGCACGGTCTTCGAGACGGTGCGCCTCGTGCGTCGCGAGCTGCCGGCCTCGGTCGCGCTCATCGGTTTCGCGGGGGCGCCGTTCACCGTCGCCTCCTACGTCGTGGAAGGGGGCGCCTCCCGCGACTACCTGCACACGAAGCGGCTGATGTACGAAGCGCCGGCCGCCTGGCACCGCCTCATGGAGGTGCTGGCCGACGCGACGGCGACGTACCTGAACGGCCAGATCGATGCCGGCGCCCAGATGGTCCAGCTCTTCGATTCCTGGGTCGGCGCGCTGGCGCCCGACGACTACCGGTCCTACGTGCTGCCCCACACGCGCGCGGTCATCCGCGCGCTGCGGCCCGGCACGCCGGTCGTCCACTTCGGCACCGGCACCGCCACCCTGCTGCCGCTCATGCGGGAGGCCGGGGGTGACGTCATCGGCCTCGACTGGCGGGTGGACCTCGACCGCGGCTGGGCCGCCGTCGGCCACGACGTCGGCGTGCAGGGCAACCTGGACCCCGCGGTACTGCTCGCGACGCCGTCGGTCATCCGCGAGCGAGTGAAGGCGATCCTGGCCCGGGCCGGCGGCCGGCCGGGGCACATCTTCAATCTCGGCCATGGCGTGCACCAGTCCACGCCCGTCGATCACGTGCGGGCGCTCGTCGATGCGGTGCACGAGCTGAGCGCGCGATGATCGACGCCGTCCTGCTCATCGCGTTCGGCGGCCCCACCGCGCCGGCCGAGATCCGGCCGTTCCTGGAGCTGGTCACGCGCGGCCGCCGCATTCCAGCCGAGCGGCTCGAAGAGGTGGTGCACCACTACGAGCAGATGCCCGGCGGGCGCTCGCCGCTGCGCGAGCTGACCGAGGCCCAGGCCGATGGGCTGCGCCGGGCGCTGCTGGCCCGCGGCGGCACGCTGCCCGTCTTCGTCGGCATGCGCAACTGGCACCCGTTCCTGCACGAGACACTGGCCGCGATGGCCGCCCGCGGCTCTCGTCGCGCGCTCGGCATCATCCTGTCGTCGTTCCGCACCGAGGCCTCGTGGGAGCGCTACCTCGCCGACGTCGCCGCCGCCCGCGAGCGCACGCCCGGCGCCCCCGAGATCGTCTTCGCGCCGCCGTGGTTCGAGCACCCACGCTTCGTGGCGGCGGTGGCCGACGGCGTCGAGCGGGCGCTGGCCGGGGTGCCGGCGGCGGAGCGAGCCGACACCCCGGTGCTGTTCACGGCGCACAGCGTGCCGGCCGCGATGGCCGCCGCCTCGCCGTACGTGGCCGACTTCACGGCCACCGCCCGCGCGGTCGCCGCCCGGCTCGGCCACGCGCGGTGGTCGCTGGCCTACCAGAGCCGCAGCGGCAGCCCGCGCGATCCGTGGCTGGAGCCGGATGTCGGCGACGCGATCCGCGCGCTGGCGAAGGACGGGGCGCAGCACGTGGTCGTGTCGCCCGCCGGCTTCGTGTGCGACCACGTCGAGGTCCTCTACGACCTCGACGTCGAGGCCCGATGGATCGCCGCCGAGGCGGGCGTGACCCTGCACCGCGCCTCCGCGGTGAACGCGCATCCGGAGTTCATCGCCATGCTGGCCGACCTCGTCCGGGCCACGCCGTGAGGCTGCTGGTCGTCGGCGGCGGCATCGCCGGGCTGAGCGCCGCCCACCGCGCGGTGGAGATCGCCCGCGAACGGGGGATCGCGGTCGAGCTGACGCTGGTCGAGGCGCGCGAGCGGCTGGGCGGCAGCATCGCCAGCGAGCGCACCGATGGCTTCCTGGTCGAGGCGGGGCCCGACTCCTTCCTGTCCGAGAAGCCGTGGGCGCTCGCCCTGTGCCGGCGCCTCGGCATCGAGGACCGGCTGGTGCGCACCGACGATCGGTTTCGCAAGGTCTTCGTCTGGCATCGCGGCCGGCTGCACCCGCTGCCCGACGGCTTCCAGCTCCTGGCCCCCACCGCGATGCTGCCGTTCGCGACCTCGTCGCTGTTCTCGCTCACCGGCAAGCTGCGGATGGCGCTCGACCTGGTGCTGCCGCGCGGCGGCGGGGACGACGAGAGCCTGGGGGCCTTCGTGCGCCGCCGGCTGGGTGCCGAGGCGCTCGAGCGTGTCGCCCAGCCGCTGGTGGCCGGCATCTACACCGCCGATCCCGACGACCTCAGCCTGACGGCGACGATGCCGCGCTTCATCGAGCTGGAGCGCACGCAGCGCTCGGTCATTCTGGGCCTGCGCCGCGCGTTGCGCCGGGCCCCGCTGCCCGGCACCAGCGGCGCCCGCTGGTCGCTCTTCGTCACCCTCGCCCACGGGATGGAGGAGCTGGTGACGACGCTGGCGGGTCGGCTGCCGGCGGGAGCCGTCGTCCTGAAGCAGCGGGTGAACGGGGTGCAGCGCGAGGGCGGGCGCTGGCGGGTCACGACGGCGGAGGGCGGAGCCTTCGAGGCCGACCGGGTCATCGTCGCCACCGAGGCCCACGCCACGGCGCGGCTGGTCCGCTATCTCAATCCCGCGCTGGCCACGCTGCTGGAAGAGATCCCGTACGCCTCGGCGGCGACGGTGTCGCTCGGCTACCGGCGCGCGGACGTGCCGCACGCGCTCGACGGCTTCGGCTTCGTGGTGCCGCGCACCGAGGGCAAGGCGCTGCTGGCCGGCACGTTCTCCAGCGTGAAGTACCCGGGCCGCGCCCCCGAGGGCCACGTCCTGATCCGCGGCTTCCTGGGTGGCATGCTGAACGCGGCGATCCTGACCGAGGACGACGAGACGCTGGTGACGCGCGCGCGCGACGAGCTAGGCGCCGCCCTCGGCGTGACGGCCGCCCCCGTCCTCACCCGACTGCACCGCTGGCCCGCCTCGATGCCGCAGTACCGCGTCGGCCACCTCTCCCGCGTGGAGACGATCGATCGCCGCGTGGCCACCCTCCCCGGCCTGACCCTGGCCGGCGCCGCCTACCGCGGCGTCGGCCTCGCCGACTGCATCCACTCCGGCGAGGCGGCTGCCGAGCGAACGCTGAACTGAACGATCTCTCAGGCACACTCCGAAGCCCACCGACAATTCCGGGCACCTCCACGCCAGTCTGGCACATCCCGGGCCGCCGCCGGCATCGATGCATCGGAGGAAGGCCTGAATTCAGGGCACTTTAATCGGCTGGGCTCGCAGGGCATGCCATTTGCCCTACTGCTCTGGCGATGGGTACATGTAGGTCCTCAAACTGGGTTCGACGTCTCGGCCAGGCGGGATTCACCGCGGCCGAGCTGATCGTGGTGGTCGGCGTCATCGGGATCATCATGGCGGCCTCGGCGCCGTTCTTTCTCTCGTTCCTGCGCACCTCGACGCTACGTGCCGGCGCCGAGGAGATGAGCGGTGTGCTGAACCGGGCCCGCCAGCTGGCCATCCGGGACAACGCAAGCATGTGCGTGCAGCGGTCCGGGAACCAGGTGCGATATCGGGCTGGAAGCTGCGCGGGCACCGTGTGGACGGGGCCGGGGACGGACGCGGCCGGACTCATCCAGCTGTCGAACAACATCACGGTGACCAACGGGCCCGACGCCCTCTTCACGTACCTGGGGACGGCGAGCACCTCGGGCACCTACACCGTCACCAATCCGCAGGATGGAAGCAGCCTGAGCGTGATCGTGGCGCCCTCCGGGCGCGTGTCCCTGGGCCCATGAGTCGCCGGCGGACATTCTCCAACGAGCGCGGGATCACGGTGGCCGAGGTCCTCATCGCCGCCGCCATCCTGGGCATCGGCCTGGCCGCGCTCATGGGCGTGGTGCCGGTGGCGAGCTACGGCATCCAGGACGGATCCCAGACGTCAACGGCGACCTTCCTGGCCCAGCAACGCGTCGAGGAGATCCGCAATGCCCTGTGGACGAGCACGACCGACTGCGTCGGACTCTCTCCGAACGCCACCTCGGCGCCGGCGCCTTCGCCCGCCGGCTCCTGCGGCGCCACGGCGGTGACGTTCGCCGACGAGGCCAGCGTGCCGGGCTTCACGCAGTACGCGCGTCGTGTGCGCACCACGGACTGCGGCGTGACCGCGTGCGGCGCGGTCACGCACTCCGCGATGCGCCTGGTCACGGTGACCGTCACGTACCGCCCGATCTCGGCGGCCGGCGGCTCGACCGCCGACACCTCGGTGACTCTCGAATGGCTCGTCGCACAACGCTTGTGAACGAACGCGGTTTCACCCTGGCCGAGCTGCTGGTCGCCACCGCGGTACTGGGGGTGATCATGCTCGGCGTGCTGACCGTCCAGCGCCAGGGACTGAGCGCGTATCAGGTCGGTACGGCCCGCGTCGAGGTGCAGCAGAATGCGCGCGCCGCCCTGGAGACGATGTTCAACGAGGTGCGGTCTGCCCTCGCGATCACGGCGGTAACGGCCGCGTGCGGAACGGGGCCGGTGCCGACCGGCGGCGGCGGCACCACCATCAGCGTGACCGAGCAGGGCGGGGCGGCCATCCAGTATCAGCTGGTCGGCTCCGACCTGCAGCGCAACGGGGTGGTGCTCGTGGGAGGCGTGCAGAGCCTCCGCATATGGTGCTACGACGCGGCCGGTGCCCTGACCGCGACCGCGGCGAACGTGCGCTCGGTGCACGTGCAGGTCACGACCCGGACGGAGTCGGGCGCGGCCACGAACTCCGACCGCAATCAGCACGCCGTGATGGAAGCCCGCGTGCGGCTTCGCAACCTCTGACCTCGAGGAGTAGCATGACGATCCGCCCGTTCACCCTGATGATCGCGCTCGCCCTCACGGTGGCTTGCACCAGCCCGCCGCCGTCGGGACCGGGCCCCACGGCCCGCGATGTCGCGAGCGAAGCCATGGCGGCCATGGAGAGGGGCGAGTGGGCGCGCGCGGCCGATCTCTTGCGTCAGGCCCTGGTCCAGGACCCGGCGCGAGCGAGCCTTCACTACCAGCTGGCCCTGGCCGCCACCCACCTGGATCGTCGCGACGAGGCGATTCGCGAGTTCCGGTGGGTGCTCGCCAACGTGGCGCCCGAGCTACCGGAGGCCGTGGAGGCGCGGCGCTGGCTGACCGAGGCGGGAGTGCTGGCCCGTGCGGTCGAGACCCCGGCGCTGCCGTCGACCGAGATCACCGAGGAAACGCCCGGCACGAGCGGGGTGCAAGGTCGGGTCGTCTGGGCCGACGGCCGCCCGACCGCCCGGGTCCAGATCTTTCTCAAGGGTGCCCCGAAGAGCCCCAACGCGAACCTGCAGTGGGTGAAGCGAACGGACGACACGGGCTGGTTCGAGTTCAAGCAGATTCCGGCGGGGACGTACATGCTGACGGACCGGATCGGCCGAGAGCCCACGTGGCGGCTCCGAGTGCCGCTGGCGCCCGGGGCGATCGCCACGATCGATCTCGACGAGGCCAACAACGCCAGGATCCGGGACGACTTCCCGGGAACGTAACGTCGGGAGACGCGCCATGAAACTCACACCCATGCTCCGGAACGAGAGCGGTGTCGCCCTGCCGATGGCGATGATCGTCCTCGTCGCCCTCACGACCCTCATGGTCGCCTTCGCCGTGCTGTCCCAGACGGAGCCAGTCATCGCGCACAACCAGCTGCGCGTCACCCAGGCGCGCGCGCACGCCGAGGCCGGCTTCGAGCGCGCGGTGTGGGCCCTTTCCCAGGGCGTCATCGCGCCGGGGACGGCCGCCAGCCTCGCGGCACCCTTGCCAGTCCCGACGCCGGCTCCGTACGACGGGAGCATCTTCGTGGCCAACGGCAATACCGGTGGTTACGTCGTCAGCGTCACGTCCCCCGATCCGGTGGGCAGTCCCAACGCACGGCAGATCACGTCGACCGGCTGGACCCCAACGAACGCGGTAACCGACAGCCGAACGAAGGCCCACCGGCGGATCCAGGCGACCGTCGAGCGCCTGCCGGCGTTCGCGTTCGAGACGCCGTGCGCCCTGTGCGTGAAGGGTGACCTCGGAGTAGGGGGCAACGCTCTCGTCGATGGCACGACCGACACCAGCTGCGGTAACAAGAAAGGCTCGATCACCTCGGGCCGGACGGACGTCAGCGGCAGCGCGTCCATCAAGGGCACCGACGGCAACGCCATCGCCAACCAGGAGGGCAGCGACTATCTGCAGAACCAAACGGATCCCGATCTCTTCAAGGGGATCACGCTGGATGCGGGTAACTTCAAGATGCTACGCGAGCTGGCGAAGAAGAACGGCACCTACTTCGGACCCGGCTATCCCGACGGGACGCCGGCGGGCAGCCCGAGCTATACCGGCAGCGTCACCTTCAACTCCAGCAACAAGGTGAAGAACGGCATCGTCTTCGTTGACACCTTGAGCGGCAACGACATCCCGACGGCCCCAGCCTCTCAGAACCCCGCGGACTTCGCGTCGCTCAGCATCAACGGCAACCCGTTTGTGAGCGGCGCGTTCCAAGGCTGGATCATCGTGAACGGGTCGCTGAGTATCAGCGGTAACATGGCGATCAACGGACTCGTCTACGCGGTCAATGACCTGACCTACAACG
Organism: uncultured Candidatus Rokubacteria bacterium; assembly: GCA_963734175.1. Classification (GTDB taxonomy): domain Bacteria; phylum Methylomirabilota; class Methylomirabilia; order Rokubacteriales; family CSP1-6; genus AR5. Next base: position 866,178 of record CAVTGC010000004.1, on the reverse strand, counting down.
GGACCGGGACCGGGGAGATCCGGGGGCTCGCGATCTCCCAGAACATTCGCGACACGACCGCCACGGCCATCTCGTCGGATGACACCAGCACGACCGGCAACTCGCGAATACGCTTCAATTGCGCAAACCTGACTCCGCCGCCGGGGGCGCCCATCGGCTTCGCGCTGATCCCCGGGACTTACCGAGAACTGTCCGACTAGCACGGTGTGCCGCGCCGTCGTGCCTTGGTGGTGACGCCGGCGGCGCGGCCAGATCCGTGCGGGCCTCTGGACTACCGGTGGCCCCCCCTCATCGCTCGGTCAGCGCGGCCGCGGTGTCAGTGCCGGCCACGACCGGCACGATCTCGAACTCGATCAGGTGGGACCAGGCCGCCACCCACCGCTGCAGCAGCGTCACGTCGTCGCACTCCATGAGCTGAAAGCAGCGGCCGACGTCGGCGGACACCCAGCTGCCGACGAAGCCGAGCCCGTCGGGCATCTGCCGGCCCTTCGCGCGGAACTCGCGGTACACCGCCAGCGCGTCCTGGTTGCGGAACCGCTCGATCACCATGAAGAGCAAGGCAACCTCCTCGTCAGGCCAGCGCGATGGCGCCGGCCTTGGCCAGATCCTCGATCCGGGCGGTGTCGTAGCCCAGCACCTCGCCGAGGACCTGGCGCGTGTGCTCACCGATGCGGTACGGCGCCCCCGCCGACGGTCTGGTCGGCTTGCCGTCCACGTGAAACGGCGTGGCCGTCACCCGCACGGTGCCGCGTCCCCCGTGCGGCACCTCGGGGAACGCGCCGCGGGCTTCCAGGTGTGGCTGGGCGACGACCTCGGTCGGCGACAGCACCGGCGCGGCCGGCAGCCGCGCGGCCCGCAGCGCGCCCAGCGCGCGCTCGCGGCTGACGAAGCCGTCCAGCCACTGCACGATGAGGTCGCGCAGCGGCGGCCAGTTCTGGCGCCGGCCCATCGGGGTGGCGAAGCGCGGGTCCTCGGCGAGGTCGGGCCGCTTCATCGCCTCGCACAGGCGCGCCCACAGCTGCGGCGCGCCCACCGTCTGCATCGCGAAGTCGCCGCCCTCGAGGGTGTGGACCACCATGCCCGCGCGCGGGCCCGGATAGACGGCCCCGCCGTTGATGATCGCCCCGTAGGTGATGTCCTCGGCGGCGATCATCGCCTCCAGCATGGAGACGTCGAGGTAGGCGCCGTGGCCGGTGCGGCCGCGGCGCACGAGCCCGGCCAGGATGGCGCCGAACGCGTGGGTGCCGGCCAGCACGTCGGCCGCCTGCAGATAGCCCACGCGCGGCCCCGGGTCGGTCTGACGCTCCAGGTGCATGATGCCGGACACCGCGTTGATGATGTGGTGGAAGGCCGGCGTGTCGCGCAGGGGGCCGGTCTGGCCGAAGCCCGAGATCGAGCAGTAGACGATGTCGGGCCGCACGCGCGACAGCGCGGCGTGGTCGCAGCCGATGCGGGCGGCCACGCCGGGCAGGAAGTTCTCGACCGCCACGTCGGCCACGCGGGCCAGGTCCAGCACCACCTCGCGACCGCGCGGGTTCGACAGGTCGATCGCCACCCCGAGCTTGCCCGCGTTGATGCGCAAGAAGTAGGTCGCCTGGTCGGCGCGCCCCTCCTCGACCTGGTAGTAGCCGCGCCGGGTGTCGTCGCCCTCGCCGGGCCGCTCCACCTTCACCACCCGCGCACCGAGGTCGGCCAGCAGCCGCGTGCAGTACGGTCCGGCCAGCACGCGCGTGAAGTCGAGCACGGTGATGCCGTCGAGGAGCGGAGCGGCTGCGGGCGCCGGGGGCATGGACGATTCCTCCTGATGGATGCGGGCGGCCCCGAGCATACCCGACCCGGCGGCCGGGCGCGCATCACACGTGGTTGCGGAGCATCAGCTCCTTCGGGTGTGGAGTCAGATAGACCTGGTCGGCGAGGTAGGCGACGTCCAGACGACGGACGTGGTGCTTGAGCAGGGTGAGCGGGACCACCAGCGGGACCAGGCCCGCGCGGTACTCGGCGATCACCTCGCCCAGCTCGGCGCGCTCGTCGTCGGCGAGCTGGCGCTTGAAGAAGCCGGCCAGGTGCTGCAGCACGTTGACGTGGCGAGTGCGGGTGGCGCGGACGGCGAGCGCCTGCATGAAGCGCGCGCCGTAGGTCGTCAGCGTCTCGGCGGCGAGGCGCGGACCGGCGCCGGCCACGAGCCGGCCGAGCTCGGTGTATTCGCGCGGGCTGTGGGCGAGGATCGCGAACTTGTGCGCGGCGTGGAAGGCGACGAGGTCACGGACCCGCGGGCGGGCGGTGACGAACGCCTGCCAGCGGGCGGCGGCGAACACGCGCTCGATGAAGCTCTCCCGGATGCCGGCGTCGGTCAGCCGGCCCTCCTCCTCCACCGGCAGCATCGGCAGCGCGTCGACCAGCGCGCCGGCGAAGAGGCCGCGGCCGACGCGGCCGGGCGCGCCGTCCTCGCCGTACACGCGCACCCGGAAGAGACCGCACGAGGGTGAGGCGCGCTTGAGGACGTAGCCGTGCAGCCCGAGCGCGGCCAGCTCCCCGACCCGGCCGGCGGCCCACCGCCGCATGCGGACGGTCAGGTCCTCGCCGGTGCGCTCGACGACGAGCCGCGGCGCGGCGGCGTCGTCGCCGACCAGCCGGATCGGCGGGCGCGGCACGCCGAGACCGACCTCGACCTCCGGGCACACCGGCACCCACTCGACGAACGGGCCGAGCGTGTCGACGAGGAACGCGTCGCGCTTGTGGCCGCCGTCGTAGCGCACCTCGTCGCCCAGCAGGCAGCTCGAGATGCCGAGGCGGATCCTTTCGGGCTCCCACGTGGGCATGGTGCAGGGTGGTAGTGTAGCGCCCATGCCGAACCTCGACGCCGCCCTGCTCGAGCGCCTCACCCGGGAAGTCTTCACCGCGCGCGGCGTGCCCGACGGCGACGCCGCCTGGATCGCCACCATGCTGGTCCGGGCCAACCTGCGCGGCCACGACTCCCACGGCGTGATCCGCGTGCCCCAGTACGTCGCCGCGCTCAAGGCCGGCACGCTGAACCCCAAGCCCAACCTGCGACTGGTCGTCGACACCTCGACGGTGGCGATCCTCGACGGCGACGGCGGCTTCGGCCAGGTCGTCGCCCGGCGGGGGATCGGCCTGGCCATCGAGCGGGCGCGTGCCCACGGGCTGGCCGCCGTCGCCCTCCGCGGAGCCAACCACGTGGGCCGCCTGGCCGACTATGCCGAGATGGCGGCCCAGGCCGGGCTGATCGGTCTGCTGTGGGCCAACGCGCGCGGCGGCCTCAACGTGGCGCCGTGGGGCGGGGCGGCCCGCCGGCTCGGCACCAACCCGCACGCGGTCGCGGTGCCGGGGCCCGACGGCGTGGTCTCCATGTCGCACGACTTCGCCAGCAGCGTGTGGGCGGAGGGCAAGCTGCGCGTGAAGTTCAACCGCGGCGAGACGGTGCCGGCCGGCATCATGCTGAACGGCCACGGCGAGCCGTCGACCGACCCGCGCGCAGTACTACACCGAGCCGCCCGGCTCGCTGCTCACCGCCGGCGCCCACAAGGGCTTCGGGCTGTCGGTCGCCATCGAGATCCTCGGCGGCATCCTCTCCGGCGCCGGGGCGGCCAGTGGCGAGCCGTCCGGTGTTCCGCAACGGCACCCTGATCGTCGCCATCGACCCCGCGCGCTTCCTGCCGCTGGCCGACTTCCACGCGCAGGTCGCCGCGCTGCTGCAGTGGGTGCGCTCGGCCCCGCTGGCCGCCGGCGCTACCGAGATCCTCATCCCCGGCGAGCCGGAGGCGCGCATGGAGCGCGAGCGGCGGGCCGGCGGGGTGCCGATCGAGGAGACCACCTGGAAGCAGATCCAGGACGTGGCCCGCGAGGTGGGCGTCGATGCTTGAAGCGGTCGGCATGAAGGAGATCACCGAGATCTTCGCGGTGACCGACGCCCTCGGCATCCACCGCGAGATGCTGGTGATCCCGCTCGGCCCCGCCACGCCGGGCCGCGTCCGGCGGCTGCCGAGCGGCAAGCTCGAGATCACGGTCGAGGCGAGCCGCCCGCTCGACGAGTGGCTGAAGGAGCTGCCCGCGCTGATCACCGCCGCCCAGCGGTGACGACGCGCGGCCTGCGGCGCGAGCTCGGCCTCGTCTCGCTGGCCGCCATCGTCTTCTTCAACGTCAGCGGCGGCCCCTACGGCGTCGAGGACGTGGTGTCGACCTTCGGCCCCGGCCTCAGCCTGCTCCTGCTGATCCTCACCCCGCTGCTGTGGAGCCTGCCCGTCTCCCTCGCGATGGCCGAGCTGGCGGCGGCGATGCCCGACGAAGGCGGCTACGTCACCTGGGTGCGGCGCGCGTTCGGGCCCTTCTGGGGATTCCAGGTCGGCTGGTGGTCGTGGATCGACAGCTTCGTGGACGTCGCCGTCTACCCGGCGCTGTTCGTCGAGTACCTGCGCTTCTGGTACCCGGCCATGGCGCCGCTCGAGCGATGGCTGCTCGCGGTGGCGTTCATCGTCGTCCTCACCGGCCTGAACGTCGTCGGTGTGCGCCCGACCGGTCAGGCGGCGGTCGTCCTGGCGGCGTTCGCGCTGGCGCCGGTCGCGGTGCTCGTGGTGGTCGGGCTGGCCGGCGCCACCCAGGTGCCGTGGCGGCCGCTCGTCGCCGAGGGGCAGAGCCTGAGCACCGGCCTCGGCGTCGGCCTGGCCGTCGTGATGTGGAATTACTCCGGCTGGGACACGCCGTCGACTTGCCTGGGCGAGGCCGAGGCGCCCGAGCACGCGTTCCGCCGCGCGCTCTTCGTGGCCCTGCCGGTCATCGCCGCCGCCTACCTGCTGCCGGTGGGCGCGGTGCTGGCCACCGGGGCCACCGACGTGGTCGGCGTGGAAGACCGGCGCCCTGCCGGAGCTGGCCCAGGCGGTCGGCGGGCCGTGGCTCGGCCACGCCGTCGCTGCCGGCGCCGTGGTGAGCGCGGCGGGACTGTTCCTCACGCTGCTGCTGACGAACTCGCGGCTGCCCTACGTGCTCGCCCGCGACGGCCTGCTGCCGGCGCGACTGGCCGCCATCCACCCGCGCTTCGGCACGCCGTGGGTCGCGGTCGTCATCTCGGCCGTGCTCTACGCGGCCTTCGCGGCGCTCTCCTTCAAGGAGCTGATCGTCCTCAACGTCTGGCTCTACTCGCTCAGCCTGCTGGTCGAGCTGGCCGCCTTCGCGTGGCTGCGCGCCCGGGAGCCGGGGATGGCGAGGCCGTGGCGGGTGCCGGGGGGGATCGGGACCGCGCTGGTGGTGGCCGGGATGCCGGCCGCGCTCTCGCTGCTGGCCATGGCGACGGCGGGCTGGCTCAACACCCTGGCGGGGGTGACGGCCGCCCTGACCGGGCCGGCGGCGTGGATGGCGGTGCGGGCGTCTCGTCGAGATTGTCCTCGATGACCTGGGCCAGACAGTCCAGCGTCGGCAGCGAGTAGACGTAGGTCTTCCAGGCGACCGCGACCTGGTCGGCGCGCTCGCCCGCCACCGGTAACGAGTACATCGCCACGCTCACGTTGGGCCCGCGGCCCACGCATCCCCCCGCGCAGGCGTCCCGCACGTGCACGCGACCGCCCACGCCGGCTCGCTCCACCAACCCCCGGAGCGCGGCGAACACGGCCCGGGCGTCGAGCCGCCGGGCTCGCTGGCCGCGCTCCACCGGCAGCATGACCGCGCCGGTCTCGCGCAGGCAGACCGTGATGACGAGCCGGCGCGGCATCAGCCTCGCAGCCGGGCGGCCGCCAGGCGGGCGGCGGCATGAACGGCATCGCAGGCGGGCGCACGCCACCGGCAGCGCACCCGACGCGCCAGCGCTCGCCGCACTCCCGCCCGATACCAGGCATCGGCCAGGAGCCCGCCGCTCCACGAGACGTTGACGGGGGCGGCGAGGCCGAGCTGCTTGATCACCGAGGCGGCCTGCGCGGCCAGGTGATCCTGGCCGGCGGCCGTGATCGAGCGGGCTCGGCGATCGCCGCGGCGGGCGCGGGCCAGGACGACCGGCGCGCGGGCGGCGATGCGCGCGACGGCGTCGGGGCGGCGGGCGAGTGTCCGGGCGAGGCCGGCCGCCCCGGGCTGCAGCCGCAACGCCTCGCGGCCGAGCCAGAAGGCGGAGCCCTCGTCGCCGAGCAGCGGGCCGAGCCCTCCGGCGCGCGCCAGCCGGCCCCGACGACCACGGCCCAGGACGATCGAGCCGGTGCCGGCCAGAACGAGAACGCCGGGCTCGTCGCCGAGCGCGCCGAGCAGCGCTGCCTCGGCATCGGAGATCACCTCGACGCGGTCGGCGAGGCTGCGCAGCCGACGCCGCAGCCGCGCGCGCTCGGCGGTGGTCCACACGCCGCGCGCCGCCACGACGAGCGAGCCGGCCCGTCGCCGCGAGCCCAGCAGGGTAGGCAAAAACTTGGTGAGTTCCGGCACTCGGGTGACGCGTTGCACACGGCGCGTGGCGCGCCCGTCACGAACGACGATGGCGCGGATCCACGTACCGCCCAGATCGATGCCGACCGCGAGCGACGGAAGTCGCTGTCGAGTCCCAGACATGGCTGACGCCGCTGTCCATTATGGGGAGTGACGGCCCGAATCGCGAGCGGCGCGAAATCGCCCCGTTAGCCCGTGGCGCGCGGTGGCATACACCATGCTTGGTCCTACCTGCCGGTCGGGAGCCGGGACAAATGGGCAAGGCCTTCATGGCGTGGCTGCTGGTCGCGAGCGCAGTAGCGGCACCAGTCGCGAGCCCGTCCGAGCTCGTCCAGTCGGCGGTCAGCCGTGTCGTTGCCGCCGTGCAGCCTCCCGAGGCTGACGGCGACCGGTCCCCCGCCCAGCGGCACGCGCGGGAGCAGCGCCGCCTCGAGGTGCGCCGGGTCGCCGCCGACCTGTTCGACTTCGACGAGATCTCCCGCCGCGCCCTCTCCCGCTACTGGACCGGCCGCAGCGCCGACGAGCAGGCCGAGTTCGTCCGGCTCTTCACGGGGCTGCTGGAGCGGACCTACATCGGGCGCATCGAGTCCTATTCCGGCGAGAAGATCATCTACCTGGGCGAGGTGGTCGACGGGCCGTTCGCGATGGTGCGCTCCAAGGTCGTGACGCGGCGCCGCACCGAGACCCCGCTCGACTACCGGCTGCACCTGCGCGACGGCCGCTGGAAGGTGTACGACGTGCTCATCGACCATGTGAGCTTCGTGGCGACCTACCGCAGCGAGTTCGCCCGCATCATCCAGCGGGAGTCCTACGCTGAGCTCGTCGAGCGGCTGCGCAAGAACAACGGCGACGCCGCCGCCCTGGTGCGCACGCCGCGCTGATCTGATCCCCGGCCGGCCCCGTCTCGGCCCGCCGGCGGCGCAAAGCCCTGGCGGTCTGCACAAGGCGGTCGACTAAGATAGGCGGGTGCTCGGCGCCGTCTCGTCCCTGACCTGGCCGGACTACGCGGTTCTCGCCCTCGCGCTCGCGGTGCTCGTGGCCATCGGGGTGGCGTTCAGCCGCGAGCAGCACGACACGGTCGACTTCTTCCTCGCCCGCCGCCACATCCCGTGGTGGGCGGCCTGCCTGAGCTTCCTGGCCACCGAGATCAGCGCGGTCACGATCATCTCGGTCCCGGCCACCGCCTACAGCGAGAACTGGGAGTACGCGCAGTTCTTCATCGGTTCCAGCCTGGCCAAGCTGGCCGTGGCCTTCCTGTTCATCCCGGCCTTCTACCGCCACGACGTGACCACGATCTACGAGTTCCTGGCCTATCGCTTCGGCCGCGCCACCCAGGTGGCGGCGTCGATCTTCTTCTTCATCACCCGGCTGACCGGCTCCGGCGTCCGCCTGATGGCGGCCGTGCTCGCCGTGTCCATCCTCATGGGCTGGCCGCTGGTGCCGACGCTGGCCGTGTTCACGCTGATCTCGATCCTCTACATCGCCACCGGCGGCGTGAAGGCCGTGGTGTGGACGAACGTCTTTCAGGCGCTGGCCTTCCTGCTCGCCGGCGGCGTCACCCTCGGCTTCCTGCTCTGGCACATCGACGGTGGCCTCGACGCGGTCGTGCGCGTAGCCGGCGAGGCCGGCCGGCTCAACGTCGTCAACTGGGGCCCGTCGCCGGGGGCTCCCGACTTCTGGCGGCGGGTGCTGACCGAGCCCAACATCGTCTGGGTGGCCGTCCTCAACGGACTGGTCGGCTCGATGGCCGCCTTCGGCACCGACCACGACCTCATGCAGCGGCTGCTCACGGTGGAGACGCGGCGGCGCAGTCAGCTCACACTCGCCCTGACGCCGATCGGCACGCTCCTCACCCTGGCGATCTACCTCGGACTCGGCGCCTCCCTCTACACGTTCTACGCCCAGAACCCCGGGTTGCCGGTCTCGCGCCCGGACGAGATCCTGCCCCACTACGTCCAGCAGGTGATGCCGCCGGTGCTGCGGGGCCTGATGCTGAGCGCCATCGTGCTGGCCTCGATCGACTCGCCGCTGGGGTCGCTGGCCGCCTCGTTCGTCACCGACATCTACCGGCCGCTGCTGGCGCCGGGCCGGGCCGAGGGGCACTACCTGCGCGTGTCGCGCGTCTGCGTGGTCGTCTTCGGCGTGGTGCTGGGGCTGATCGCCTACGGCTTCTCGTCCTATGACGGGATCCTGTGGCTGGCCTTCAAGATCGCCGGGGTGACGTTCGGCTCGCTGCTCGGGGTGTTCCTGATGGGGCTGCTGAGTCAGCGCCGGGTGGGCGACGTGGCCAACGTCGTGGCCATGGTCGTCATGGCCCTGGTGAACCTCACGCTGCTCTTGCTCTCCGAGTTCAAGATCCTGACCTTCGCGTGGTCGTGGCTGGTCATCCTGGGGACGGCGGGGACGGTGGTGCTGGCCCTGCTCTTCACCCGGCGCGCATCGCCGTCGCCTGCCTGACGATGGTGGTGTCGACCAGATCCTCGTAGCGGTGGCGGCGGGTGATGAAGCCGCCGTCGAGGAGGATCTGCTGCAGGTACTCGTAGCCCGGCGCTCGCAGCAGGGGATCGGTGGCCCACGTGCCCTGGGCCAGGTAGCGCGCCACCGCGGCCTGCCGCACCGGCGGCGCGACGTCGGGGAAGGCGGGGGCGATCAGGGTGGCGACCTCGGCGGCGGTGGCGGTGGCCAGCCACCGCTGGGCCCGGGCCAGGGCGCGGGTGAAACGGACCAGCAGCTCGCGCCGCTCGGTCAGGGCCGCCGTCGTCGTCATGTACGACGAGAACGGCAGCGGTCCGGTGGCGTCGCCCATCGAGGCGGCCAGGTGCGCCGCGCCCTCCCTCAGCAGGATCTCCGTGAACGGCTGCCCCGTCTCCAGGAAGTCGCCGTGACCGGCCCGGAAGGCGGCGACCGCCTCGGCCACGGGCAGCGTGCGCTCGATCCGCACCCGGGCCGGATCGACGCCGTGCTTGCGCAGCACGGTCAGCATGCATTGCCACGGGGTCGGTGCCTCCGCGAACGACAGTACGGTCCGCCCGGCCAGCTGCGACCACGCGAAGGGTGGGGCCGGCTCGCGACGGAGCAGGAAGAAGCCGTTGCGGCTGTTCACCTCGGCGAAGTGCACCAGCCGGGGGCCGCCGCGATCGGCCAGGTCGAGGCTGCGCATCACCCCACCCAGGCTCACGGTAGCGGTCCCGTCGATCAGCGCGCCGGTCGTCGTGACGCCGCCGCTGGCGGTCCGGACCTCGACGTCCAGCCCCTCGGCGGCGAAGTGGCCGCCGTACAGCGTCACGAACTGGGGGGCGTAGAAGATCGAGCGGAACGGCTCGTAGACGACGACCGGCGCGGCCATCAGGGGTGGGTCAGCCGGGCGACGACCGCGTCGAGCTGGCACTTGCGGAATCCGAAGGCGGTGAGACCCCGCACCCCTGGCGCCAGCAGCGCGGCGTCGTAGGGATCGCGCAGCAGCACGACGGCCAGCCGGCGGGCGCGCGCCTGCACGGCCTCCAGCAGTGCGCGATTCGAGGCATACAGGTGGGCGTCGAAGAGGAAGAGCACGGTGGCGTCGGCCGCGGCGGCCCGGGTGGCGGCCTCCTCGATCTCCTCCGGCCGGGGCTCGATGCTCACCACGCTGACCTCCGGCGTGATGCCCGCCGGCCCGAAAGCCCCGTGCACCCAGCCGCGCTCGTCGGCCACCTCGGGCTCGATCGTGATGCGGGGCGCCAGGTCCGAGAACCGCGGGAAGACGACGTGCACAAGCCCGTTGAGGGCGCGGGCCAGGTCGGGCGTCCCCCGACCCACCTCGGTCACCGCGCGGGTGGCGATGGCCTGGGCCAGCGGGCGGCCATCGGGCTCGGGGGTCGGCTCGCCGGGCTCGCGCCGCGCCGGGCGGGCCAGGCGCAGCCGCCGCACGCGCTCGGCCGCGGCCTCGCACTCGTCGAGAGGCAGCCGGCGGTCGCGATACGCCTCGACCAGCGCGGCGGCGGCGGCGCGCTGGGCGGGCGCGGTGTGGCAGACGAGCAACAGGTCGTGGCCGGCGGCCGCCGTCCGCACCGTGGCCTCGCCGATCGGGCACGCCTCGCTCACCGCGCCCATCTCGAGGTCATCGGAGACGATCACGCCGCCGAAGCCCAGCTCGCCCCGCAGCCAGTCGCCGACGATGCGGCGCGAGAAGGTGGCCGGCACGCCGCTCGGATCGAGCTTGGGGTAGACGGGATGCGAGGTCATCACCGCCTCGATGCCCGCCGCCATCGCCTGCACGAACGGCGGCAGATGCACCGCGCGCATCTCCTCCGGCGAGGAGTCGATCGTGGGCAGGCGCAGGTGGGCGTCGAGCGGCGAGTGGCCCTTGCCGGGGAAGTGCTTGGCGCAGGCGGACAGCCCGCCCTTGGCCATCCCGCGAATGCGCGCCACGCCGTAGCGGGACACGACCGCAGGGTCCTTGCCGTAGGAGCGGATGCCGATGTTGGGGCTGTAGCGGTCGGTCAGCACGTCCAGGCACGGCCCCAGATTCAGGTCGATGCCGAGCCGGCGCAGCTCGCGCCCCTCGAACAGCCCCTGCTTGAACGCGAACGCCTCCTCGCCGGCGGTGCCGAGGGCGAGGTTGTCGGGGAAGATCGTGGTGCCGCGGCCCAGCATCACGATGCGGCCACCCTCGTGGTCGGTCGCGACCAGCAGGCGGCGGCCGAGCGCGGACTCGAGCGAGTCCAGCAGCGTCGCCAGACCGGCAGGGTCCTCGAAGTTGCGCCGGTACAGGATGAGGCCGGCGGCGCGCGTTTCCCGGAAAACGGCGAGATCGGTGTCGGTCACGGTGGGTCCGGTGAGGCCGATCATCAGGCGCTCGCCGACCAGGTCTGCGATGTCGGTCACGTTCCCGATTCTAAGCGGACGCCTGTCTACGACCGAGCGATCGGAACGCGGATGGGGGCAGTGGGCTCCGGGGATGCCAATTTGGCCGGCAACCTGGGAGATAGGGTCGGGACGCCGACGCCGCCTCCCACCGGTCGGCCGTCGACGGCGCGTAAACCCACGAATCGTCAGACCCTCCGCTTTTTGGGGGGTCTGGCACGTCCGCTGCTCTCCCAGCGCCCGCCGGGACTGCCCGGCCAGGTCGATCGGGGAGGTAACGGTCATGGGCAATCCATCCGCGCTCGCGGGTTTGCTGCTGCTTCTGGGAGTGGCCACGACCTCCCCCTCCGGCGCTCAGACGCCGGGTCTGGTGAGCGGGGCGTACGAACGGCTCTCGCCGGGCAACCAGAAGGTCGCCCGCGCCCTGTTCGACGCGCAGATGGCCGCGCCGATCCCCGGGCCCACGGCCGGCGCCAAGCCGCTCACGCTGGACGAGATCGCCGCCCAGAAGCAGGGCGGCACGGCGTGGGGCCAGGTCTTTCACGCGATGAAGACCCGCGGCCTGCTCCACGAGTCGAACCTGGGCCAGGTGGTGACCCGTTACGAGCACCAGGGCAGCGGCTCGGAGTCGACGGCCGCGCAGAAGGGCAAGCTGGCCGGGCGATGAACAATCCCTGGAAGGTGACTGCCATTGCGGTCTCGCTGGTTCTGATGACCGCGATCGTCACCGGGGCGGTGGTCGCCAACTGGACGGCCGGCAGCGTGCGCGAGCGCGGCGCCGGCACTCCGCAGGCCGAGCCGCTCAAGTCGGCGGCGGTCCGTATGGCGGTGGCGGCCCAGAGCAGCGCCCTGCCCACCCCGCCCCGGGCGACGGTCCAGACGTGCAACCGGCAGGCGTCCATGGAGGCGAGCACCCAGGACAAGACGACCGAGGTCGTGAAGGACGCCGCCATCGGCGCGGTCATCGGGGCCGCGGTGGGCGCGGCCGGTGGAGCCATCGCGGACGGCGGCAAGGGCGCGGGCAAGGGTGCGGCGATCGGGGGCCTCGTCGGCGCCGGCGGCGGCACGCTGTTCGGTCTCAACGAGACCCGCAAGGACGACGAGAAGTACCGCGACGCCTACGCGCGATGCATGCGCTCGCGGGGATACTCCAGCTAGCACGAGCACGCCTCCCCCCGGCTGGTACGATGAGGGGTGAGCCCGAACGGGCCGGGAGGCGAACCATGAAGCGTTTCGTGCTCGTGCTCAGCATCGTTGCGTTGCTCGCGCCGGCGCTCCAGGCAGTGGCGGCGGACGACTCCAAGGTCAAGGCCGCCACCAATCAGGTCGAGAGCGGCACCAAGAAGATCGGCGACGGCAAGGTCGGGGACGGCGTCGAGCAGACGGCCAAGGGGATCGGCAACACGGTCGTCGAGGGCGCCAAGTACACCGGCGAGAAGCTCAAGGAGTCGGGCAAGGCCGCCGAGCCCGAAGCCAAGAGCACCTGGACCAACCTCAAGGAGACCGCGAACTCGTTCGGCAGCTCGGTGAAGACCTTCTTCACCAGCCTCTTCCAGTGATCGACGGGCCCGCGCGGGCCCCTCACAACCCTTCGATGGCCTGACGCGGAGCGCCTCCGGCGCTCCGCGCTTCCTCCTCGGCGCTTACCGGTACAGCAGGGCCGCGGCGCGCCGGCGCCGCCACCGCGCGAGGTCGGCCTGCCAGTCGCGCTCGATCGAGGCGAGCGAGGCCCCCTGCTCGAGCGCGCGCCGGATACGGTCGGTGCCGAGCAGGATGTCGATCGGCAGCCGCCGCAGCTCGAACTCGTACGGGGGCCGGCGCCAGCGGAAGGCGCGCGGGGCCAGGCGGCGGGCCACGGCGACGACGGCCAGACCCGTGAGGAACGGCTTGAACCGCGCGCGGTCGGTGACGTGGAGCTGCACCCCACCGCACACCTGGTCGGCCCACTTCTGGAACGTCGGACGGAAGCGCGCGGGGCGGAAGATCACACCCGGCAGTCGCTCCGCCGCGAGCGCCTCGGCGTAGGCGTGGGCGTCGAGCCAGGGGGCGCCCACCCATTCGAACGGCCGGGTCGTGCCGCGCCCCTCCGACATGTTGGTGCCCTCGATGAGGCAGCCGCCCGGGTAGACGCGCGCGGTGTCCAGCGTGGGCATGTTGGGTGACGGCGCGACCCAGGGCAATCCCGTGTCCTCCCACAGCATCGAGCGCCGCCAGCCGCGCATCCCGACCACGTCCACCGGCGCCGCCGAGGTCGTGCGCCTGCTGCAGATGACGGGCGATCTCGCCCAGGGTCATCCCCGGCCGCGCGGCGAGCGGGTAGAGGCCGACGAAGGACGCGAAGGCCGGATCGGGGATGTTGCCCTCGACGATCTCGCCACCCAGCGGGTTCGGCCGGTCGAGCACGAGCACGCGCACGCCCGCCCGGGCGCAGGCACGCATCGCCAGCGCCGTCGTCCACTGGTAGGTGTAGTAGCGGGCGCCGACGTCCTGCAGGTCGATCACCAGCACGTCGAGCCCGCGTAGCATCGCCGCCGTCGGCTCGCGCCGCTCGCCGTACAGGCTGACCACGCGCATCCCGGTGTGGGGATCACGCGCGAGGGGGATGTGCACGAGGTCCTGGGCGGCGCCCCACAGGCCGTGCTCGGGCGCGAACAGGGCAGCCAGCCGCGCCCCTCGCACGTCGCCCAGCAGATCCGCGGCGTGGTCGAGTCGCGCGTCGACCGAGGCCTGGTGGGCGAGAAGCCCGAAGCGGCGGCCGCGCAGGAGGCCGAGCCGATGGTGGACGAGCACGTCGAGGCCGGACTGGACGGCAGGCACCGGGCCAGAGTGTAGCGCAGCCGGTGTTACCATGCGCGCCATGGCCGCGCGCGTCCGCTACGATCGCCTCGCGACCGAGCGCGCCAACCCGCGAAGCGCCCGGCTCGATCGGCTCGACGCGCGGGGCATCGTGGCCCTCATGAATCGCGAGGACCGGGTGGCGGTGGCGGCGGTGGGCCGCGCGGCCCCGGCCATCGCCACCGCCGTCGATGCGATCGTCGCCGCGCTGGCCGGTGGTGGTCGGCTCTTCTTCGTCGGCGCCGGCACCAGCGGGCGGCTGGGCGTGCTGGAGGCGGCCGAGTGCCCGCCGACGTTCGGCACCCGGCCCGGCCTCGTGCAGGCGATCATGGCCGGCGGCCGCCGCTCCGTGTTCCGTTCCCGCGAGGGCGCCGAGGACGATGGGCGCGCCGCCGCGCGCGCCGTGCGTGCGCGGGCGCGCCGCGGGGACGTCGTCGTGGGGGTCTCGGCCAGCGGGGTGACCCCCTTCGTGCGGGCCGCCCTCGCCGCCGCCCGCGGCCTCGGTACCTCCACCGTGCTCGTGCAGTGCAATGCCCACCGCAGCCGGGTCGCCGCCGACGTGATCGTCCGGGCGGTGCCTGGACCCGAGGTCCTGGCGGGCTCGACGCGCCTGAAGGCGGGGACGGCGACCAAGCTCGTGCTCAACATGCTGACGACCGCCAGCATGACGCGCCTGGGGAAGGTCTATGGAAACCGGATGATCGACCTGCAGCCCCGCTCGGCCAAGCTGCGGGCTCGCGCCGAGCGGCTGGTGGCCGAGATCGCCGGCGTGCGGCTGGATCGGGCACGCCGGGCGCTGCGCGGGGCGCGCGGGCGCGTACGGCTGGCGATCGTGATGGCGCGCAGGGGCCTGCCCGCCGATGCCGCTGCCCGCGCCTTGCGGGCGGCGGGCGGCTCCCTGCGCTCGGTGCTGGAACCGCCACCCCCCCGCTGACGTTCCCGCCGCCTGCGGTCATGGGCACACTCATTGCGTATTCGTAGAGCCATGTTGATCTCGCGATGCGCGTGGCATCTCCAGAACTACGGTCACTTCAAGCTCCTCGGCGTGGTCAGCTGGCGCGGACTGCGCGTGGAGTTCACGGACGGAATTTGCCTGAAGTGTGGCGCCCGGGTGCATGCTTCGCAGCTGCGCCGGGATGCAGAGGGCTCGGCGCCCGCGCCCGGCGGCAGCAGCCGGGGGTCCGAGATCGTCGTGGTGGTGCTCGCGGTGGCGGCGGGCCTCATGGTGATCGCCCAGCCCGTCAATGACGGCGCCTCGCGGCTGTTGCTCGACGAGCTCCACCAGCGCCCGCGCGGGGCGCTGGTCGCGCGCGCCCAGACCGTCGATGCACCGGCGTCGCTGACTCGCGTGCGCCGTCCCCGGGCTTCGCGTCCCACGACCGTCGACGTTCGCGAGCCACGCGCGCGCGAGCGCACGCAATCGCCTTGACCACATGGGGGGGCCTCGAAGGGCCCCCCAAGCCCCCCGGGTGGCTCGGAGCGCCCCGGCGGAGCCGGGGCGCTCCTCGGGATCGGGTCGGATGCGCCGGTTCCGCTGTCCCCCGAAGGAGCGTGGTGCCCCTCGGGATAGTTCGGATGTGCCCCGTTCGGATGCCTCCCGGAAGGAGCGTGGCGCCCCTCTCGGCGCTCTGGTCCGGCGGGGCGTCACTGCGGTCAGGTGTGGGAGGGGCCGGCGGTGTCCTCGGCGCGGACGGGGGTGCGGCCGCGCAGGAAGTCGAAGTCGCAACCCTGGTCGGCCTGCAGCACGTGGTCCAGGAATAGCCGGCCGTAGCCGCGCGTGAAGTGCGGCGGCCGGGGCGTCCACGCGGCCTTGCGGCGCGCCAGCTCGGCGTCGTCCACCCGGAGGGTCAGCGTGCGCCGGGGCACGTCGAGTGCGATCTCATCGCCGTCGCGCACCAGCGCCAGGGGACCGCCGGCCGCCGACTCCGGGGCCACGTGCAGCACCACCGTCCCGTACGAGGTCCCGCTCATGCGGGCGTCGGAGATCCGCACCATGTCCTTGACGCCCTTCTTCAGCAGGTGTGACGGCACCGGCGCCGCCCCCCACTCCGGCATGCCCGGCGCTCCCTGGGGGCCCACGTGCTTGAGGACCAGCACGGAGTGCTCGTCGATGGCGAGGGCCGGATCGTCGATGCGCCGGTGCAGGTCGGCGTGGTCCTCGAAGACGACGGCGCGGCCCCGGTGGGTCATGAGCTGCGGTGAGGCGGCCGACACCTTGATGACGGCGCCGCCGGGACAGAGGTTGCCGGTGAGGATGGCCAGGCCACCCTCGGGCGCCAGCGGCAGGCCCAGCGGTCGGATGACGTCGTCGTTCCAGCAGCGGGCGTCGCGGACGTTGTCGGCGAGGGTGTGGCCGTTCACCGTCGGCGCGCCGCCGTGCAGCAGCGGCAGCAGCTCCTTGAGCACGACGGGCAGGCCCCCGGCATAGAAGAAGTCCTCCATCAGGTACTTGCCGGACGGGCGCAGGTTGAGCAGGAACGGCGTCGTGCGCGACAGCTCGTCGAAGCGGGCGAGGGACAGCGGCACGCCGGCCCGGCCGGCCAGCGCGAGCAGGTGGATGACCGCGTTCGTCGAGCCGCCGATCGCCATGAGCGCGCGGATGGCGTTGTCGAAAGCCGGAGCGGTGAGGATCTCGCTCGGCTTGGGGCCACCGGCCGTGGCCATCTCGACCGCGCGGCGTCCGGCCAGCTCGGCCAGCGCCAGCCGGCGGGAGTCGGCGGCGGGGACGGCGGCGTTGCCGGGCAGCGTGATGCCGAGCGCCTCGGCCATCGAGGCCATCGTCGAGGCGGTGCCCATCACCATGCAGTGCCCGGCCGAGCGCGACATGCACGACTCGGCCTCGCAGAACTCCTCGTCGGTGATCTGCCCGGCGCGCTTCTCGGCCCACAGCCGCCAGCCGTCGGTCCCGGAGCCGAGCTCCTGGTCGCGCCACTTGCCGCTCAGCATCGGCCCGCCGGTCACCATCACCGCCGGCACGTCGGCCGAGGCCGCTCCCATCAGCATGGCCGGCGTGGTCTTGTCGCAGCCGGACAGGAGCACGACGGCGTCGAGCGGGTAGGCGCGGATGCACTCCTCGACGTCCATCGACATCAGGTTGCGGAACATCATGGTGGTGGGCTTCATCAGCACCTCGCCGAGCGAGATGGTGGGGAACTCGAGCGGGAAGCCGCCGGCCGACCACACGCCCCGCTTCACCGCCTCCGCCACCTGGCGCAGGTGCGCGTTGCAGTTGGTCAGCTCCGACCACGAGTTCGCGATGCCGACGACGGGCCGGCCGTCGAAGACGACGTCGCTGAACCCCTCGGCCTTGAGCCACGAGCGATGCACGAAGCCGTCGAGGTCCTGACGGCCGAACCAGTTGCGGCTGCGGAGCGGGTGGGATGTCATGACGCCCTCCGGGATGTGAAGCTTACACGGCAATCCCACCCGCGGGTGGACCGGTTGCACGTCCTGAGCGGGTGTGATGTGATGAGCACCCTCCGGAAGTGCTCACCTGACAAGGAGATTGCATGCGGCTGGCCGGCAAGATCGCGGTGGTCACGGGCGGAGGCAGCGGGATCGGGCGCGGCATCGTGCTGGCGATGGCCCGCGAGGGCGCCGACATCGCCATCCCCGACATCCAGGTCCTCAACGCCGAGCGGGTCGCCGACGAGGTCAAGGCGCTGGGACGCAAGGTCATCGCCATGAAGACCGACGTCACCAGCTCGGCCGACGTCAAGGCCATGGTCGATCGCACCCGCGACGTGCTCGGCAAGATCGACATCCTGGTCAACAACGCGGGCATGGCGGCGCCGCCCGGCATGCCGTTCACGAACAACACCGAGGACGACTGGGACCGGGCGTTCGCGGTCAACACCAAGTCGGTGTTCCTCACCTGCAAGGCGATCGCGCCGTACTTCATCGAGCGCAAGGCCGGCCGCATCGTCAACATCGCCTCCATCGCGGGGCCGCTCAGCGCGCCCACGATGCCGGCCTACAGCGTGGCCAAGCAGGGCGTCATCACCTTCACGCGCGTGGTGGCCAAGGAGCTGGCGGCGCACGGCATCACCGTGAACGCGATCTGCCCGGGCGTGCTCTACACCGAGTTCTGGCAGAAGCTGGCCCAGCACATCGCCGACACCAACCCCGCCTTCAAGGGGATGACGGCGCGCCAGGTCTTCGACAAGCGCGTGGGCGACATCGTGCCCATGAAGATGCGAGCAGACGCCCGAGGACATCGGCAACGCCGCCGTCTTTCTCGCCTCCGACGAGGCCCGCTACATCACCGGCCAGGCCTTGATGGTCGACGGCGGCTGCGTCATGTACTGAGGCGCACGAGCGATGATAAGGGCCCATCTGCTTCGTTGCCGCGGCGCCTCGCAGCTGCACCCTTCTCATCGCTCGTGCGGGGCGCGGTGTGGAAGCGGTGTGGAAATAGAGACGAGATAGGACGATGAATTTCGATTTCAGTGAGCGGGAAGAGGCGTTTCGCAAAGAGGTCAGGGCGTGGCTGGAGCGGAACCTGCCCGAGGATCTGCGGGGGAAGGCGTTCGCGGCCTCGCGGGCGGACGTGGAAGAGGTCAAGCGGCTGCGGGCGTGGCAGAAGACCATGGCCGAGGCCGGGTACGTCGGCATGGACTGGCCCGCCGAGTTCGGGGGGCGGGGGGCGCCGATCACCGAGATGGTGATCCTGTACCAGGAGATGGCGCGGGCGGAGTCGCCGCAGATCGTCAACCGCGGCGGCGTCTCGATGCTGGGGCCGACCCTCATGAAGCTGGGCACGCCCGAGCAGCAGAAGCGCTTCCTGCCGCGGATCCGCACGGCCGAGGATCTCTGGTGCCAGGGCTTCTCGGAGCCGAACGCCGGCTCCGACCTCGCCAACCTCCAGACGCGGGCGGTGCTGGACGGCGACCACTTCGTGGTGAACGGCCAGAAGGTGTGGACCAGCATGGGCCACGTGGCCGACTGGTGCTTCCTGCTGGTGCGCACCGACCCCGCCGCCGCCCGGCACAAGGGCATCTCGTTCCTGCTGGTCGACATGAAGACGCCCGGGATCACGGTGCGGCCGCTGCGGCAGATCACCGGCGAGGCCGAGTTCAACGAGACCTTCTTCGACAACGTCCGGGTGCCGCGGGCGAACCTGGTCGGCAAGCTCAACGAGGGCTGGAGCGTGGCCATCACCACGCTGGCCTACGAGCGCGACCTGCTCACGTTCATCCGCCACATCTCGCTGCGCAACGCGCTGCACCGGCTGGTGAAGCTGACCCAGAGCCGCGGGCGCGGCGCCGACCCGGTCGTGCGCCAGAAGATCGCCGAGCTGTGGATCGGCGAGCAGGCGCTGGCGCTCAACGGCTATCGCAGCCTCACCAAGATCCTGCGCGGGGGCCAGCCGGGCCCGGAGGGCTCGACCTCCAAGCTGTTCTGGAGCCAGCTCGACCAGGAGCTGGCGCTGGCGGCCACCCACGTCATCGGGCCGTACTCGCAGATCGCCGAGGGCTCGGCGTGGGCGCCCGACGACGGCCAGTGGCAGTTCTACGAGCTGCTGGCCCGGGGCAGCGGCATCCGCGCCGGCACCACCGAGATCCTGCGCAACATCCTGGCCGAGCGCGTGCTGGGCCTGCCCAAGGACTGACGCCTCACACCCCAAGCGAGGACAACCATGGCTGACCTGCTCTACGAAGTGAAGGACAAGGTCGCGACGATCACGCTCAATCGGCCCGACAAGCTCAACGCGTTCACCGGCGACATGATCCAGGCGTGGGCGCGCTCGCTCGGCGAGGCCCAGGCCGACGACAACGTCAACGTCGTCATCGTCACCGGGGCCGGCCGCGCCTTCTGCTCGGGCGGCGACGTCGGCCGCATGCGCACGGGCGAGCCGACCGCGCTCGACGGCAAGAACTCGCTGTGGGAGGGCGTGCACCGCGTACCCAAGCAGCTCGAGCAGATGGACAAGCCGGTCATCGCCATGGTCAACGGCCTCGCCGTCGGGGCCGGCATGGGCATGTGCGTCATGTGCGACATCCGCGTCGCCGCCGACCAGCGCGCGCTTCTCGACCGGCTACGTGCGGGTGGGTCTGGTCCCCGGCGACGGCGACACCTACTTCCTGCCGCGACTGGTCGGCGCCGCCAAGGCGCTCGAGCTGCTGTGGACGGCCGACTTCATCGAGGCGCCGGAGGCGCATCGGCTCGGCATCGTGCAGCGGGTGGTGCCGGACGCCGAGCTCAAGGACGCGACCTACGCGCTGGCCCGGCAGATCGCCGACGGTCCGCAGATTCCGGTGCGCATGATCAAGCGGCTCGTCTACCAGAGCCTGAAGCTCGACCTGCGCACGCACCTCGATCTCGTGAGCTCGCACATGTCGATCGTGCGCCAGACGGCCGATCACGCCGAGGGCGTGGCGGCGTTCAAGGAAAAGCGCGCCGCCAATTTCAAGGGCGTGTAGAGCCGGCGCTCGAACGGGGCCTAGTCGAGCAGAGTCACGCCGATCTTGTGGCGCTGGGCGAGTTTCTGGTAGCCCTCCGGATTGCGGCGGACCCAGTGCTCGGCGGGGGTGCCGGCGAGGGGGCCGCGGACCTTGGCGGGGGTACCCATCGCGAGCATGCCGTCGGGGACGTCGGTGCCCGGCGTCACCAGGGCGCCGGCGGCGACCATCGCGCGCACGCCGATGCGGGCGCCGTCGAGGACGGTGGCGCCGTTGCCGATCAGGCATTCCTCGGCGAGCCAGGCCGCGTGCACGGTGCAGTTGTGACCGACGGTGGCGCCGGGCCCGACCTCCACGCCCTGGGTGCCGTTGACGTGCAGGACCGAGCAGTCCTGCACGTTGGCGCCGCGCATGAATCACGATCGGCTGGAAGTCGGCGCGCACGACCGCGTTGTACCAGACCGACGCGCGCTCCTCGATCGTCACGTCGCCGATGATGACGGCCGTCGGCGCGACGAACGCCGACGGATGCACGCGCGGTGACTTTCCCTCGAAGCTGAACAGTGGCATGGGGTGGACCCTCGCAGTATCCTCAGAAGTGTCCTCATCTTACGCGAAGCCGCCGCGCGCGCCGCCGCTGGAAACGAGGATCGACATGCATCATCCGAGGATCGCCGCCGTGGCCACGGCCACCCCCGCCCACCGCTTCAGCCAGGACGAGCTCCTCGCGCCTGGCCGGGTACGGGGACGAGCGCCGTCGCGGCTTCTTCGAGGCCAGCGACATCGACCGGCCGGCACCTCTACATCGACCCCGAGCACTTCCGGCCGAACGAGTCGGTCGACGAGCTGAGCGCCCGCTTCCGCCGCGGCGCCCTCGAGCTCGGCGAGCAGGCGGCGCGGGCGGCGCTGGACCGGGCCGGCTGGGCGCCGGATCAGCTCGACTTCATCGCCACCACCACGTGCACGGGCCGGCTCACGCCGAGCCTCGACGCCCACCTGGTCGCGCGCCTCGGCTGTCGCGCCGGCGTGCAGCGCGTGCACGTCGGCGACACCGGCTGCGCCTCCGCCGTGGTCGCGCTCCAGCAGGCGTGGAACCATCTGCGCGCGTTCCCCGACCACCGGGCGCTCGTGCTCGCCGTCGAGATCTGCTCGGCCGCCTACTTCCTCGACGAGCGGCTGGAGAGCGCGGTCGCCCACGCGATCTTCGCCGACGGCGCCGGCGCCGTGGCCCTGGCCCGCGACGGCGCCGGGCCGGCCATCCTCGAGCACCGCACGCTGTTCCGGTCCGAGCACCTCGACGCCATGGGCTTCGAGTATCCGGGCGGGCGGCCGCGGGTGATCCTCTCCAAGGACGTGCGGCGCATCGGCAGCGGCATGATGGCCGAGATGGCGCGGGCCCTCATGGACGCCCAGGGGCTCAAGCGCGAGGACGTGCGCGACTGGGTCCTGCACTCGGCCGGCCGCCGCGTGCTCGACCGCGTGCGCGCGCTTGCTCGACCTCGACGAGGAGCGCGCTCGTCCACGCGCGCACCGTCCTGCGCGAGTACGGCAACATGTCCTCGGCCACCATCCTGTTCGTGCTCGAGCGCGCGCTGCGCCGCGAGGGCGTGCCGGGCGAGTGGGGCGTGATGGTGGGGCTGGGCCCGGGCTTCGCCGCCGAGGGCGCGCTGCTGCGCTGGTGATGACCCTCACGCTGGCGCGGGCCGAGCACGCCCGCGAGCGACTGGACGGGCCGCTGGCGCCGGCCGCCCTGCGCTCGACTCTGGCCGACCTCGACCGGCTCAACGCGTGGTTCGGCGGCTACGCGCTGACCCTGGCCCGGATCCGCCGCGCCGCCGCCCGCGTTGCCGCGCGGCCGGCGGCTCCTCGTCGTGGACGTCGGCGGCGGCCGCGGCGACTTCGCGGTCGCCGTCGTTCGCTGGGCGCGCCGCCGCGGGCGGCCCGTGCGGGTCCTGGTCGTCGACGCCGACGCCGCCACCCTGGCCGCTCGCGCGGCCGCGCACCGCCGGCTTTCCCGAGATCGCGCGTCGTGCAGGCCGACGCCACCGCGCTGCCGCTGCGCGACGGCGCCGCCGACGTGGCGGTGGCCGCGCTCACGCTGCACCACCTCGACCAGGACGCCGCTGTCGGCTGCCTGGCCGCGCTGGCGGCGCGCCTCGTCGCTGCGCCGTCGTCAACGACCTGCTGCGCACGCGCGCCGCGCTGGCGCTGGTCTGGCTCACGACGCGCGTGCTTCGCCTGCACCCGCGTGTCCCGCCACGATGGGCCGCTGTCGGTCCGCCGCGCGTACTCGGCCGGGGAGCTGGCCGCGGCTGGCCGTGCGAGCCGGCGTTCACGCGCGCATCCGCTCCTACCCGTTCCTGGCCCGGCTGGTCGCCGAGATCTCGTGAGCGGGCGGCGGGCGGACGTCGTGGTCGTGGGGGCGGGCCCGGCGGGCGCCGCCGCCGCCCTCCTGCTGGCCGAGCACGGACTCGACGTCGTTGTGCTCGAGCGCGCCGCGCTGCCGCGGCGGCGCATCGTGTGCGGCGAGTACCTGAGCCCCGAGGCCGGCCGGCTGCTCGACCGCCTCGGCGTGCTCAAGGCGGTGGACGCCGCGGGCGCCGCCCCGCTGGCCGGCATGCGCATCACGGCGCCGGACGGCACCACCGTGGTCGGTCGCTACCGCGCGGTCGGCGGCTGGCAGCCCTACCGCCACGCCCTCGGCGTGTCGCGCACGACGCTCGACGGGGCGCTGGCCGAGCGGCTGCGGAGCGCGCCCATCGAGCTGCGCGAGCGGACGCGGGTGGTGGACGTGCACGTCGAGGCGGGCCAGGTGGTGGGCGTGCGGGCCGAGAGCCCGGACGGCAGCTCGCTCGATGTGCGCGCGCGGGTGGTGATCGGCGCCGACGGACGCGCCTCGGTCGTCGCCCAGCGGCTCGGCTGTCGTCACCCGCACCGGCGGCGGCGGCTGGCGCTCATCACGTACGTCAGTGGCCTCGCCGACTGTCACGAGCTGGGCGAGATCTTCGTGGACCCGCCCGACTACGCGATCCTCAACCCGGTGGCGCCGGACCGGGTGAACCTGGGGCTGGTGGTGCCGCTCGACCACGCGGCGCCCTGGAGCGGCCGGCTCGACGACTTCCTGGCCGCGCGGGTGCGCCAGCTGCCGCACCTGGCTCGTCGCCTGGCCGGCGCCACCCGGGTCGAGCCGATCAACGCGCTCGGTCCGCTCGCGCACCGGGTCGAGCCGCCGCGCGTCGGCGGCGTGCTGCTGATCGGCGACGCCGCCGGCTTCTACGACCCCTTCACCGGCGAGGGCGTCTTCACCGCCCTGCGCTCCGCCGAGCTGGCCACGCACACCGTCGCCCGCGCGCTGCGCACCGACGACGTCTCGCTGGCCGCGCTCGCCACCTACGAGCAGTCACGCCGCCAGGCCTTCAGCGGCAAGGAGCGCGTGACCCGCGCCCTGCAGCTCATCATCGGCCACCGCCGCCTCGCCAACCTCGCCTGCCACATCCTGACGAAGCGCCCCGCCGCCCTCGACGCCCTCCTCGGCGTCATCGGCGACTACATCCCCCCCGCCGCCCTCCCTTCCCTTCTGCTGCGCCGCTAGCCAACCCTCCGCGCACACGATCTCCGCTCGGCTGCCGCCGAACGAGGTCAAGGATCGACGTCATGGACGAGACATGGGGTGGCATCGCTGCGGTCGGGGGGTACCGCGCGGGGCCGGGGGCGACAGGGTCTCCTGAGGTTCCGTTGGCTTCGATCGTGTAGGGCCCCGCGTAGGACAGGCTCCGACCACCCCTTCGCGCACAGGTCAGTCTCTCGCGGAACCGAAGGGGACCCTGTCGCCCCCGGCCCCGCGCGGTACCCTCCGACCGCAGCGAAGGAGGCGAGGGCTAGCGCCGGCCGAAGAGCTCGGTGAGCGGAGCCGTGCGGAAGCCGGGCGGCGGCGTGAAGTCGCCCTCGGGGATGTCCCGCTCCTCGACCCGCGTCACCAGCACCCGTAGCGCCCGTCCGCCCTCGGCGTGATAGATGGCCTTGAGCGGCCAGCCCCGACCGAACAGCTGGCGGTACTCCGCGGTCGCCTCCACGCGCTGGGCGCCGCCGCTCATGCACGCGAACATCCGGCCGAACGTCTCGGGCGCCCGGCCCAGCTCGAGCTCGCGGACCAGGGAGGCCTCGCTGGTGAGCCAGAGCTCCTCGTAGAGCGCGCCGTCGACGACCACGCGGTACTTGCGCGTTGGCAGGGTGGCGATGGTCTCCGTCTCGGCGGTGGGCTCGATCGCCACCTTGGGCTGGGCCCCGCGCTCCGGAGCGGGCTGGGCGGCGGGTGGCTCGGCCGCTGACGGCATCACGGCGCGGATCGCCTGGCAGTACTCCTCGACGGTGCCATCCCAGTAGAGGCGGCGCCCGCGGTCGGCCACCCAGAGACGGGCGCGCCCGAGGTCGAGCACCATCGCGTGGCCGTCGACCTGGGGGGTGGCGATCTTCAACCGTCCGCGCGACAGGAGCGTCTGGTCGCCCCGGTCGTCGACGATGAGCCAGCCGGCCTCGGCGGCCGCGGTGGTCAGCAGGACGACGGTCAGCAGGAGCGGTCCCACGAGGATTCGGCGGCAGGGGATCGTCATGACCGACGCTAGCAATTCCGGCCGGGGCGGGTCAACGGAGCCCCGGGCTTGTGCATCGCGCGAGGGCCGGTGTAGGTGTAGGGGGCTGTCACCCGGACCGACCCCAGGGGGAGCGATGACCACCCGATCCGACAACCTGCCGCGACGGTTTGCCCGCATCTACACGGCGGCGCTCACGGACGTGATGGACGAGATGGGGCTGCTGCGGCAGACGCTGCCCCACGCGATCCAGCCGCTCACGCCCGACATGCGGATGGCCGGCTACGCCTTCACCGCGCGTGGCCGGGCCCATCGGGGCAGCCCCCGCGAGCGCGACGCCACCCTGCGGCGCTTCCTCGGGATGCTCGGCGCGGTGCCGGCCGACTCCGTGCTGGTCCTGGCCGCCAACGACAACGAGGCCGCCCACTTCGGCGAGCTGTCGGCGGAGTGGTTCCGCGCCCGCCGGGTCCGCGGCGCCGTGATCGACGGTAGCACCCGTGACGCCGCCTACATCTCGCGCGTGCGCTTCCCCACCTTCGTCCGGTATCGGACGCCCCAGGACTCGGTGCCTCGCTGGAGAGTGAGCGACTGGGGCCAGCCGCTGACCATCGGCGGCGTGCGCGTGAGCCTGGGTGACATCGTCGTCGGCGACCTCGACGGCGTGGTGGTGGTGCCGCGGCGGGCCGCCGTCGAGGTCCTGAAGCGCTGCGAGCGGCTGGTGGGGACGGAGAACAAGGTGCGGGCGGCGGTGAAGCGCGGGATGACGCCGCTGGCGGCGTACGAGAAGTTCGGCGCGTTCTGAATCGAGGTGGCCCCGCGCGCCGGACGCGTCAGTCCGGCGCGCGGGGCTCGCCCGCTATCCCTCGGCGGTGATCGACCGCCGGCGAGGAGCCCTCCGAGCGTTTTAAGGGAAGCGGAGGCGTCCGGGCCCCGGAGCGATCAGTGCTCCGTCCCGGACTGGTGGATCTCCCGACACATGTCGCAGCTCTCGTCGTCGCCGCAGACCGGACAGAGGCCGGTGTCGCGCAGCCAGCGCCGCGCCTCGCCGTCACGGATGATCGAAGCCAGCGTGGGGCCGAGCTCGTCGGTGAGCCGGGCCTGGTCCTCGGCGAACGCGCGCAGCCCCTTGCGCGCGGAGGCGTGATGGACCATCACGGCAAACGCGTTACGAATCAGCGCCTGGTACTCGTCCACGAAGCCCAGGAGCTTCACGATCTCCGGCTTGTCCTGGGTGAGCCGCGCGCGCAGCTCGGGAGACAACCGGCTGCTGGGGGCCAGAATGCGGCGGCGATCCTCGCTCAATCTCAAGACGACTCCTCGCTGCCAGAGGTCTGCCAGAAAACTGCTCGCGCTCATCGTTCCATCCTGTTGTTCTTCGACTGTGGTTGTGAGCGGTGTCCTTGCGGGTGGCGTGCCAGTCGCGCGGGGGCCGGGAATCCAGCCAGTTCGGAGACACCAGCAACCCGGCGACGCGAATTTGTAAACTTTCCCGAGCCGCGGCGGTGAAGGGGACGGGCGGCGCGGGCGCGCTCGACACTCAGCGCCGGCGACGAGACGGACGGGGCGTGGCCTCCGAGCGCGCGACCGGCTCATCCGGTACCTCGCCGACGCCCGCGATCTCCGGCAGGCCGGCCTGCTTCAGCGGCCGGTTGACGCGATCGCGGATCCACTTGCCGTCCCACCACTCGATCGGCGTCACCGACACACCGGCGACGAGCACCTCGAAGTGCAGGTGATCGCCGACGGCCAGGCCGGTGGTGCCGCTGCGGCCGAGCTCCTGCCCCTTGGTGACGGCGTCGCCCGCCTTCACGCCGATGGTCGACAGGTGCGCGTAGAGCGTCTGCAGGCCGAGCCCGTGGTCGAGGATCACCGCGTTGCCGTAGATCGTGAGCGGGCCGGCGAAGGCCACCTGGCCAGCGTTGGCGGCCGGCACCGGCGACTGCTTCGTGGAGGCCAGGTCGAAGCCCACGTGGACCTGGGTGTCGACCGGGTGCCCCATGTAGACGTACGTGCGCGTCTCGGCGAAGTTCGAGAACACCTTGGTGTTGCGGGGCTGCACGAAGGGCCCCTCCCACAGGGGCTTGTCGGCCGTCTTGGCGCCGATCTTCAGCTTCTCGTCCTCGGCCTGCCGGCGCTGGTCACGGTTGATGATCAGGAAGCCGTCGATCAGCGGCTGGCTCGGCGGCCGCTGCGGCAGCAGCTCCGGCACCTTGGCCTGCAGGAACGCCTCGGTGATGTTGATGGTGTCGCGCGGGAACGGGCGTGGCTTGAGCTCGGCCGGCACGCCGCGGGTGGCCATGTTGCCGGCCTCGTCGCGCGCGGTCACCGCCAGCGGCGTGCCCGCCTTGAAGTCCCACGGCAGCGCGATGAGGGCGACGCGCGCGCCCTTGTCGGGCGGGCCGTAGGGATAGCTCGGGAAGACGCGGGAACCCACGCTGACGTCGACCCGGGCCGCGTCGGCGGCGCGGAACGCGATCATGACGGCGCCGCCCGGCGACACGTAGCGCGTCGAGGACAGGATCTCGACCCGGGGCGGCGTGAGGTCGATGGTGACGGGCTGCGAGGCCAGGACGGCGTCCTTGGGACGCAGCGGCCGCCAGAAGTCGTCGCTGCCCCAGACCTCCAGCGTGGCCGCGCCCTCCTTGAGGCCGAGGGCGGCGTTGTCGACGACGACCGGCAGGTCCGCGCGCCGCGCGCCGGCGTTGGCGGTGGCCACCGTGACCGGCTTGCCGCCCTGGACCACGCGGACCTCGCCCCGGCGCAGGTTGCCGCGCACCGCTTCGAGCGTGACCGTGAACGAGGTGTTGTGACCGAGAAAGCGCGGCGCCGTCAGCGTCGCCCGCGGCCCGGGAACGGACTGGCGCCAGCCGAGATAGGACACGCCTCCGACCACCGCGAGGAGAAGGATGACGACCAGGACCACCCACGCCTTCGTCCGTGACCGCTGAGGCACGACGAGAATGATAACAGACGGTCCGGCCGAGCCCAGCGTTGCTTGACACCCCCCGGGCCGGTCGCTAGATTGACGCGGTGTCTACACTCTGGCTGGTTCCTGCCTTTCCGCTGGCCGGAGCCCTCCTCAACGTCTTCTTCGGGCGTCTGACGGGCCGGCGCGCCCACTGGATCGCGGTGCCGGCACTGGCCGGCAGCTTCCTGGCCTCGTGCGCGGTCGCCGCCCGGGCGTGGTCGAGCGGCGCCTTCTCCGACACGCTCTTCACGTGGATCGTCGCCGGCGACTTCGAGACCGGCGTCACCGCCTACGTCGACGCGCTCACCGGCGTCATGCTGCTGGTCGTGACCGGCGTGGGCTTCCTGATCCATCTCTACTCGACCGGCTACATGCACGACGACCCCGGCTACGCGCGCTTCTTCGCGTACATGAACCTGTTCGTGTTCTCGATGACGATGCTGGTGCTGGCCGGCAACTTCCTGCTCCTCTACGTCTTCTGGGAGGCGGTCGGCCTCTGCTCCTACCTGCTCATCGGCTTCTGGTACACGCGCCCGGCCGCGGCCCAGGCCGGCAAGAAGGCGTTCATCGTCAACCGGGTCGGCGACTTCGGCTTCGGGCTGGGGATCATGTGGCTGTGGACCGCGCTCGGTACCCTCGACTTCGTCGCGGTGTTCAAGGGCGCCGCCACGCTGCCGACGGCCACCGCCACCGGCATCGCGCTGCTGCTGTTCATGGGCGCCTGCGGCAAGTCGGCCCAGCTCCCGCTGCACACCTGGCTGCCCGACGCGATGGAGGGGCCCACGCCGGTCTCCGCGCTCATCCACGCCGCCACCATGGTGACGGCCGGCGTCTACATGGTCGCGCGCAGCCACGCGGTGTTCGAGCGTTCGGGGAGCGCGCTGGAGGTGGTGGCCTGGGTGGGCACCATCACCGCGGTCTTCGCGGCGACCATCGGCCTGGTGCAGACCGACATCAAGCGCGTGCTGGCGTACTCCACGATCAGCCAGCTCGGCTACATGTTCGCGGCGGTGGGGCTCGGCGCCTACGTGGCCGGCGTCTTCCACCTCGTCACCCACGCCTTCTTCAAGGCGTTGCTCTTCCTCGGCGCCGGCAGCGTGATCCACGGGCTGAACGGCGAGCAGGATCTGCGGAAGATGGGCGGGCTCGCCTACAAGCTGCCGATCACGGCCACCACGATGTGGGTCGGCGGCCTCGGCCTGGCCGGGGTGCCGCCGCTGGCCGGCTTCTTCTCCAAGGACGAGATCCTGGCCGCGGCCATGGGCGAGGGCCACACGCTGATGTTCCTCCTGCTGCTGGCCGGCGCCCTCCTGACCGCCTTCTACACCTTCCGCCTGCTCTTCCTGGCCTTCAGCGGCTCGCCCCGCATGGGCAAGGAGGTGCTGCACCACGCCCACGAGTCGCCGTGGGTGATGACGGGGCCGCTCGTGCTGCTGGCGCTGGCGACCGTCGTGGCCGGCTTCGTGCTGGGGCTGCCGCTGGACGGCACGCGCTTCGCGCAGCTCCTGAAGTCGGTCGTCGCCGACCACGAGAGCGCCCATTCCAAGATCGTGCCGCTGCTCTCGGTGGTGGTGGTCGTGGCCGGCTTCGTGCTGGCCCTCTACCGCTACAAGCTGACCCCGGTGAAGCCGGAGCGGGTGGGCCAGCCCAGCACGCCGCTGCGCGCGCTGCTGCTCAACGCCTACTACGTCGACGCCCTCTACGACCGGGTGATCGTGCGGCCGCTGTTCGTCCTGTCGAGCGTGCTGGCCACCGTGTTCGACGCCGGCGTGCTCGACGGCATCGTCAACGGCGTGGGCCGAGCGGTGACGGCGGGAGCGGCCGGGCTGCGCCGGCTGCAGACCGGGTACGCGGTCAACTACGCGCTGACGATGCTGGTCGGGGCCGTGGTCCTGGTCGCCTTCCTCCTCGCCCGATGAGCCGATGACCCCCGGCCTCCTCAGCGTCGTGACCTTCCTGCCTGCGGTGGGGGCGGTGGCCCTGGCCCTCGTCCCGCGGCGGCTCGAGGGCGTCCATCGCGCCGGCGCCCTGCTGGTGGCGGTGGTGACGCTGGCCGTGTCGATCCCGCTGTGGACGGGCTTCGTCGGCGACAGCGCCGACTTCCAGTTCGAGGAGGTGTTCCGCTGGCTGCCCTCGCTGGGTGTCAGCTACCACGTCGGCATCGACGGCATCAGTCTGCTGCTCGTCCTCCTGACGACGTTCCTCACGCCGGTCGCGCTGGCCTCGGCCTGGCACGCCATCGAGGACCGGACGAAGGAGTTCGTCATCACGATGCTCCTGCTGGAGACGGGGATGCTCGGGGTGTTCGTGAGCCTCGACCTGTTCCTCTTCTTCGTCTTCTGGGAGGCGATGCTCATCCCGATGTACCTGGTGATCGGGGTGTGGGGCGGCGGCAACCGCATCTACGCCGCGATCAAGTTCGTGCTCTACACGATGGTCGGCTCCGCGCTGATGCTGGTGGCCATCCTGGCCCTCTACTACCAGCACGGGGCCGCCACCGGCGTGTACACGTTCGACGTGCCCGCGCTGGCCCGGTGGGTGCTGCCGCCCGGCACCGCCCAGAACCTCATGTTCCTGGCTTTCGCGCTGGCCTTCGCCATCAAGGTGCCGCTCTTCCCGTTCCACACGTGGTTGCCCGACGCCCACGTGGAGGCGCCCACCGCCGGCTCCATCATCCTGGCCGGCGTGCTGCTGAAGATGGGGACCTACGGCTTCCTGCGCTTCTGCCTGCCCCTGTTCCCCGACGCCTCCATCGCGTTCGCGCCGCTCGTCTTCACCCTGGCCGTGATCGGCATCGTGTACGGGGCGTGGGTCTCGACCGTGCAGCCCGACCTCAAGAAGCTGGTGGCGTACTCGAGCGTGAGCCACCTGGGCTTCGTCATGCTGGGCCTGTTCACGCTGAACCAGCAGGGGCTGGTCGGCGGCGTCATCCAGATGATCAACCACGGCCTCAGCACCGGCGCCCTCTTCCTCATGGTCGGGATGATCTACGAGCGGCGCCACACCCGGCTCATCAGCGAGTTCGGCGGTCTCTGGAAGGTGGTGCCGGCCTTCTCGGCGCTGTTCCTCGTGGTGGTGCTGTCCTCGCTGGGGCTGCCCGGCCTCAACGGCTTCGTGGGGGAGTTCCTGGTGCTGGTGGGGGCCTTCCAGGTGAGCGGATGGCTGGCGGCGGCGGCCACCTCCGGCATCGTCTTCGCGGCCGTCTACCTGCTCTGGATGTACCAGCGGGTGATCTTCGGCGAGATCACGCACGCCGCCAACCGGAGCCTGGCCGACCTCACCCCGCGCGAATGGGCCATGCTGGTGCCGCTGGTGGTGTTCATCGTGTGGATCGGCGTCTATCCGGCCGCCTTCACCGGCAAGACGGAGGCGACCATCGCCGCGCTCATCGCCCAGGTCCAGAGCAAGGCCAGCGTGGCGCTGGCCCGATGACCCCGGCGCCATGATCCCCGCGCCCGCCGTCTCCCTGTCGGTGCTGCTGCCGGTCCTGATCGTGCTCGGCGCCGCCGCCCTGGTGCTGGTGCTCGACGTGCTGCCGCCCCGCACCAGCAAGGCCCACCTGGGCGGCGTGGCCCTGGCCGGCATCCTGGCCGCGCTGCTGGTCGCCGTCGGCCGCTGGGGCCAGGAGGGCCGCGCCTTCCGCGACATGGTCCTGCTCGATGGCTACGCGCTCTTCTTCGACGTGATCATCTGCTATGCCGCCGCCCTCGTCGTCATGCTGTCGATGGACTACCTGGCGCGGACGGGCCACGAGTCGGGCGAGTACTACAGCCTCGTGCTCTTCGCCACGGCCGGCATGATGCTGATGGCCTCGGCCGGCGACCTCATCGTGGTGTTCCTGGCCCTCGAGCTGATGTCGCTGTCGCTGTACGTCCTGGCCGGCCTATTCAAGACGCGGCTCACCTCGGGCGAGGCCTCGATGAAGTACTTCCTGCTCGGGGCCTTCGCCAGCTCGTTCCTGCTGTACGGCATCGCGCTGATCTACGGCGCCACCGGCTCCACCAACCTCGACCGCATCGCCGCCTCGGCCGCCGCCAAGGGGCCGGAGCCGATGGTGCTGGCCGGCGCCGGCCTGTTGCTGGTCGGCTTCGGCTTCAAGATCTCCTCGGTGCCGTTCCACATGTGGGCGCCCGACGTCTACGAGGGGGCGCCGACCTCGATCACCGCGCTGATCGCCACCGGCTCCAAGGCGGCCGCCTTCGCGGCCATGATCCGCGTCCTCGTGGTGGCGCTGCGCGGCGCCCAGGCCGACTGGTCGGCGCTGCTGTGGGTGGTGGCCGTCGTGACCATGACGGTCGGCAACGTGGTGGCGCTGGCCCAGTCGAACCTCAAGCGGATGCTGGCGTACTCCTCGATCGCCCACGTCGGCTACATGCTGACGGGGCTGGTGGCGGGCGGCTCCCAGGGTGCGGGCGCCATCCTGTTCTACCTGCTCGCCTACACGTTCACGACGATTGGGGCCTTCGGCGTCATCGGCCTCTGCTCGCGGGCGGGCGAGGAGGCGGTCGACGTCGGCGACTACGCCGGCCTGGCCCGACGCCACCCGGTGCTGGCGGCGACGCTGGGGCTCTTCCTGCTCTCGCTCGTCGGCATCCCGCCGCTGGCCGGCTTCGTCTCGAAGTTCTACCTGTTCGGCTCCGCCGTGCGGGCCGGCTACATCTGGCTGGTCGTCATCGCGATGCTGAACTCCGCCATCGCCGCCTACTACTACCTGCGCGTGATCGTCTACATGTACATGCGGGAGCCGGCCGGCGAGAGCATGGCGGTGGCGCCGTCGTTCGCCGGCGGGCTGGCGCTGGCCATCGCCCTCGTCGGCATCGTGCTGCTGGGGCTGATGCCGGCGCCGTTCGCCGATCTCGCCCAGGCTGCGGTGGCGCCGCTCCTCCGCTAGTGCGGCGCGCGCCTCGGTCGAGGGCGCCGGCGACGGCCGAGGTCGGGGAGGCCGGCCGCGCCGCGGACGGCTCGCCTGTACGCCGCTCCGCGTTCCGAGCGCGGCTTGCGCGAGCCCCCCATCCCCCAGGGGGGGCTGGGGCGCGGCCAGTAGACCGTCGGCGGCGCGCTACGCCACACTCGGAACGCGGGCGGCGACACGGCTCGCCGTCAAGCGGCGCGGCCGACCTCCCCGACCTCGGCCGCCGCCGGCGCGCCCGACCAACCCTCGCCGACCTCTCGTTCGTCCCCTTCGTCTTTCCTTCTGACATATGAGGATCGTGCTGCCGCATCGGGGGTGGTTGTTCGATCTCGACGGGACCGTCTATTTGGGGGAGCAGCTGTTGCCGGGGGCGGCGGAGACGATTGCGGCGTTGCGGGGGGATGGGCGGCGGGTGGCGTTTCTGTCCAACAAGCCGCTGTACACGCGGGCGGATTATGCGGAGAAGCTCACGCGGCTGGGGATCCCGACGACGGTTGACGAGGTGGTGAACTCGTCGATCGTGCTGGTGCGGCATCTCCACGGCTGGATCCGGGGGCGCCGGTGTTCGTGATCGGGGAGGCGCCGCTGATCGGGGAGCTGCGCGAGCAGGGGTTCGAGGTGCGGGACGACGCCGAGGTGCGGTGGGTGGTCATCGCCTTCGATCGGACGTTCGACTACGCCAAGCTCAACACGGCGCTGCAGGCGGTGCGACGGCACGACGCCCGGCTGATCGCCACCAACCCCGACCGGACGTGCCCGGTCGAGGGGGGTGAGATCCCCGACTGCGCGGGGATGATCGCGGCGGTGGAGGCGGTGACCGGCAAGCGCGTGGAGGCGATCGTAGGCAAGCCGTCGCCGATCATCCTGCAGGTCGCCCTGGAGGCGCTCGGCGTGACCGCGTCGGAGTGCGTGATCGTCGGTGACCGGATCGAGACCGACATCGAGATGGGCAAGCGCCTGGGACTGGCCACCGTGCTGGTGCTCAGTGGCATCACCCTCCCCGGCGATCCGCGCATCGCGGAGCTGGCCCCCGATCTCGTCCTCCCCGGCATCCGATCGCTACTCGGCTGACCCGGCGCGCGGCTTCGTCGCCCCGGCCGAGCGCCCCACTTGGCAACCGGGGGTGCCCGGACTATCGTGGTTCCCATGAGAACGCTGACTACCGAGTGGACGCAGGAGATCGGCCGCCGCCAGGAGGGCCTCGTCGCCCTCCGCCGTGACTTTCATCGCCATCCCGAGCTGTCGTTCGAGGAGCGCCGGACCGCCGAGATCATCGCCGAACGGCTGCATGCGGCCAAGCTCGACGTGCGCACCGGCCTCGGGCGCACGGGGGTCGTCGGGGTGTTGCACGGCGACCGCCCCGGCCGCACCGTGGCCTGGCGCGCCGACATCGACGCGTTGCCGCTGACCGAGATCTTCGAGGCGCCGTTCACCTCGTCGAAGCCCGGGGTCATGCACGCTTGCGGTCACGACGGCCACACCGCCATCGCCATCACGCTGGCCGAGATGCTGGCCGCCCGCCGGCGCGAGCTGCCCGGCACGGCGGTGTTCGTCTTCCAGCCGGCCGAGGAGGTCTTCGGCGGCGCCGCCCCCATGATCGCGGCCGGCGTCCTCGACAACCCGCGGGTCGAGGAGATCTACGGCCTCCACCTGACGACGCAGACGGCGGTGGGGCAGGTGGGCGTGGTCGCGGGGCCCTCGATGGCCTCGGCGGACTTCTTCAACGTCGACATCGCCGGGCGGGGCGGGCACGGCGCCTACCCTCACCTGTCGATCGATCCCATCACGGCCGCCGCCAACATCCTGCTCGGCATGCAGAACCTGGTCTCGCGCGAGGTCTCGGCCCACGAGACGGCGGTGCTCACGGTCGGCCAGATCCTCGGCGGCACCAAGCACAACATCATCCCCGCCACCGCGGTCATGCGGGGGTCGCTGCGCACCTTCGACGAGACGGTGCGAGAGCAGATCAAGAGCCGGCTGGCCGAGTTCGTCTCCGGCATCGCCCGGGCCTACCGGACCGAGGCGCGGCTGACGTTCGAGGGCGACGGCTGCCCGGCCGTGGTCAACCATGCCCGCGAGACGGCGTTCGTGCGCGAGTGCGTGACGGCCGAGCTGGGGGCCGGCGCGCTGAACCCCGGCCCGCCGGTGATGGCCAGCGACGACATGAGCCTGTTCCTGAACGCTCGGCCCGGCTGCTACTTCCGCGTGGGCATCGCCCCTCGCGAGGGCGGCCCGTATCCGCACCACGCGCCGGAGTACCAGATGAACGAGGACGGGCTGCCGGTCGGCCTTCGCGTGGGCCTGACGGTCATGCTGAACGCGCTTGCCGGCTGAGCACAACCGCCCGTGGGGGCTGACCGACGCCGACTATGACGTCGTCGTGCTCGGCGGCGGCATGGCGGGGGCCGGTGCCGCCCGCGACCTGGCCCTGCGCGGCCTGTCGGTCGCGCTGGTCGAGAAGGGCGACTTCGCCTCCGCCACCACCGCCCGCTCCTCGAAGCTGATCCACGGCGGCCTGCGCTACCTGGAGCTGTTCGACTTCGGCCTGGTCCGCGAGTCGCTCGCCGAGCGCGAGCGGCTGGGCCGGCTGGCGCCCCACCTGGTGCGGCCGTTGCCGTTCCTGGTACCGATCTACCGCGACTCCTCGCGCGGGCTCATCAAGGTCCGCATCGGCCTCAAGCTCTACGACTGGCTGACGCCGGGTCGTACACGCGAGCGCTACCGGGTGCTGCGGGCGGTGGACGCGCTGAGCCTGGAGCCGGGCATCCGATCCGAGGACCTGCGCGGCGCCGGCTACTACTTCGACGACCTCCTGCTGTACCCGGAGCGGCTGTGCCTGGAGAACGTGCTGTCGGCGTGTCGCCACGGCGCTCGCGCCTACAACTACGCGCAGGTCGAGGAGGTCCGGCGCGACGCCGCCGGCCGGCCGGACGGCGTGCGCGTTCGAGACCTCCTGACTGGCACGGTCGCGACGCTGGGCGCCCGCGTGATCGTCAACGCGACGGGACCGTGGGTGGACGAGCTGCGCGCGCGGGCCGGGGTGAGCGACCGCGGCACTCGCGTCCTGCGCCGCACCAAGGGCATCCATTGCCTGCTGCCGCGGCTGACCGAGCGGGCGATCTACCACTCCACCAGCGATGACCGCATGATCTTCGTGATCCCCTGGCGCGAGTTCTCGCTCGTGGGCACCACCGACACCGACTTCGACGGCGACCTCGACCGCGTCCACGCCACCGGCGCCGAGGTGGCCTACCTGCTCGGCGAGGTGCGCCACGCGCTGCCCGACCCCCGCGTCGTTCCGAGCGAGGTGCTGTACACCTACGCGGGGGTGCGGCCGCTGTCGTTCGAGGAGGGGCGGCGGGCGTCCGACGTCTCGCGCGCCCACAAGGTCGTGGAGGAGGCGGGCGGCCGCTTCCTGTCGATCACGGGGACGAAGCTGACCTGCTTCCGCAGCCTCGCCGAGGAGCTGGGCGATCGCGTGAGCCGCCAGCTCGGCCGCGGGAGGCCGTCTCCCACCGGGCGCCTCACGCTCGACGGCGCCGACGAGGACGCCGCGCGGGTGGAGGCCCACACCTGGCTCGACGTCTCCGCCGACGTGGCCGCCAGCGGCCTCTCCCCCGAGACGCTGGAGACGCTGGTGACGCTGTACGGTCGCAACTATCGCCGGGTGATGGAGCTGGCCGGCAAGCCGGGCGGCGCCGAGCCGCTGTGCCCGTCCAGCCCCGACATCGTCGCCCAGCTCCACCACGCGGTGCAGGAGGAGCTGACGGTATCGCTGCAGGACTTCCTGCTGCGCCGCACCGGGATCGGCACCGGCCGTTGCCAGGGCGCCGACTGCGCCACGGCCATCGGCCAGCGCATGGCCGCGCTGCTCGGCTGGAGCTCGCGTCGTCTGGACGCCGAGCTGGAGGCCTACCAGGCCCACGTGGCGCGCTCGCAGCGATTCCGCGCGTGAGCCGAGGACGGCGGCGCCGGGCGCTGGCGGTCGCGGCGGCGGCCTGGCTCGCGGGCGTCGTCAGCGTCGGCGCCGCCGCCGAGAACATCCGCACGATTCCCTCCCGGCCCGGCGTCACCCAGTCGTTCCTCCTCGTGCGCCCGCCCGATCGCCCGGTGGCCGCGGCGTTGTTCTTCGCCGGGGGCCACGGCGCCCTGGGACTGGGGTCGGGCCGGCTCGGGCTTGCCGGCAACTTCCTCGTCCGCACCCGGGCGCGCTTTGCCGAGCACGGTCTGCTGGTGGCCGTCGTCGACGCCCCATCGGATCATCCGACCGGCCTCGACGGCTTTCGCGCCACCGCCGCCCACGCGGCCGACGTGCAGGCGGTGATCGCGGCCCTCCGGGCCGAGGCCGCGGTGCCGGTGTGGGTCGTCGGGACCAGCATGGGCACGGTGTCGGCCGCCAACGCCGCCGCCCGACTCACCACTGGCGGGCCGGACGGGCTCGTGCTGACCTCGTCGGTGACGCGCCAGGTCCGCGAGCGGCCGGAGACGGTCGGGGACGTGCGGTTGAAGGACGTTCGGGTGCCCACCCTCGTGGTCCACCATCGCCAGGATGCCTGCCGGGCGACACCCTATGCCGACACCGTGGCGCTCCTGCGCGATTTCTCGGCGGCGCCGCGGCGCGAGCTGCTGTCGTTCGACGGCGGCCTGCCGCCGGAGTCGGGGCCGTGCGACGCCCGCGCGGCCCACGGCTATTTCGGGATCGAGGCCGAGGTGGTGACGGCCATCGCGAAGTGGATCCTGGCGACGCCCCGGCCGTAACCGGCCCGTAAAAGGGGCTGTGCTATAGTCCGGCACGGTTCGCCACCCCGTCTCGCTCGAGATCAGGAGGACACCATGAAGGTGTTCACGTCGCGTTCGCTCCCGCTGATCGCGCTGGTGTGCGCGGCCGCGGTGCTGGCGCTGGCTCCGGCCGCCCAGGCCAAGACCGAGGTCCACTTCTGGCACGCCATGACCGGCGCGCTGGCCGAGGCGCTGGAGACGCAGGTCAAGCAGTTCAACGACGGCCAGGGCGAGTACGAGGTGAAGCCGCTGCGCAAGGGCAGCTACGCGGAGACGCTGACCGCCGCCATCGCCGCCTATCGACAGAAGAACCCGCCCCACATCGTGCAGGTCTTCGAGGTCGGCACCCAGACCATGATGCTGTCGGGCGCGGTGTACCCGGTGTGGGAGCTGATGCGCGACAACGAGATCAAGGTCGACTGGAACGACTTCATCAAGCCGGTGGTCGGCTACTACACGAAGGACGGCAAGCTGTACTCGATGCCCTACAACTCGTCGACGCCGATCTTCTACTACAACAAGGACGCCTTCAAGAAGGCGGGGCTCGATCCCGAGAAGCCGCCCAAGACGTGGCAGGACGTGGAGGCCTTCTCGAAGAAGATCATCGGGGCCGGCGGCGCCAAGTGCGGGTTCTCGACGGGGTGGCCGTCGTGGACGATGGTCGAGAACATGCACGCGACCCACGACCAGCCCTTCGCCTCCAAGAACAACGGCTTCGATGCCGTCGAGGGCGTGGAGCTGAAGATCAACGGCGAGTTCGGCCAGAAGCACATCGGCGCGCTGAACGCCTGGCAGAAGGACAACGTCTACTCCTACGGTGGCCGGACCGGCACCGCCGACCCCAAGTTCGTCAACGGCGACTGCGCCATGTACATCCAGTCCTCGGCGCTCATCTCCGGGTTCACCAAGTCGATCAAGTTCGACTGGGGCACCGGCGAGCTGCCCCACTGGGGCGCGCCCTACAAGAAGGCGACGTCGATCATCGGCGGCGCCACCCTGTGGGTGCTCAAGGGCAAGCCGACCGCCGAGTACCGGGGGGTGGCGCGGTTCCTCGACTATCTCTCCAAGCCGGAGCAGCAGATGTGGTGGCACGTGAACACCGGCTACCTGGCCATCTCCAACACGGCCGTGCGCAACCTCGAGCAGGGCTACCACTTCGTGAAGAACCCCAAGCAGTACACCGCCTTCGCCCAGCTCACGGGGCTGCCGCCCACGCCCCCGGCGGCCATGAAGGACAAGAAGGCGGCCCCGGTCAAGCCGGAGCGGATCGCCACACCGAACAGCTCGGGTCTGCGCCTGGGCAACTTCGTGCAGATCCGCGACGTGATCGAGGGCGAGCTGGAGAACATCTACGGCGGCAAGAAGCCGGTGAAGCAGGGGCTCGACGACGCGGTGGCGAAGTCGAACGCGCTGCTCAAGGATTTCGCGGCCACCTACAAGCAGTAGCTCGCGGCGGCGGAGGGCACGGGTGAAGCGCACGGTCTTCCCGAACCGCTGGTTGCCCTACCTGCTGGTGGCGCCGCAGGTGGCGGTGACGATCGTCTTCTTCTTCTGGCCGGCCGGCAAGTCACTGTATCTGTCGGTCTTCAAGTCGCCGCCCTTCGGCGGCCGCGATATCTTCGTCGGGCTCGACAACTTCGCGGCCCTGCTGCGCGATCCCGAGTACTACGAGAGCGTCCTCAACTCCTTCGTGTTCGCGGGCGGCGTCACCCTGCTCAGCGTGGCCGGAGGCCTCGTGGTGGCGGTGCTGGCCAACCAGAAGATCCGCGGGCTGGGGTTCTACCGGACGGCCCTGCTGTGGCCGTACGGCATCGCCCCCGCCGTGGCCGGCATCATCTTCCTGTTCATCTTCCACCCGGCCTACGGGATCCTGCCCTATCTGCTGTCGTTCGTGACCGCCTACGAGTTCAACTGGCTGCTCAAGGGGTGGATCGCGATGACGCTGGTCATCGTCGCCACCTCGTGGACGCAGCTCGGCTACAACATCGCCTTCTTCCTGGCCGGGCTGCAGGCCATCCCCGCCTCGGTCATGGAGGCGGCCAGCGTCGACGGGGCCGGGCCCGTGCGCAAGTTCACGGCGATCATCGTGCCGCTGATCTCGCCGATCACGTTCTACCTGGTCGTCGTCAACATGGTCTTCGCGTTCTTCTCGGCGTTCGGCGTGATCCACGCCGTCACCCAGGGCGGCCCCGGCAACGCCACCGGCATCATGGTCTTCAAGCTGTGGAAGGACGGCTTCATCGGCCTCAACCTGGGGTCGTCGGCCGCCCAGTCGGTCATCCTGATGGCCGTGGTGATCGGGTTGACCATGCTGCAGTTCCGGTTCGCCGAGAAGAGGGTCACGTATTGAACGACCCGGCCCGGGCCGAGGCGATCGCCCCCGGCGGCTGCACGAGCCCGTCGCCCGGTCTGGGCGCGACGGCGGCGCTGCCGCGCATCGTGGTCGGCGAGCGCCGGGCGCCCGGCCGCCAGTTCCCGTGGGGGACGGTGCTGGTGCACGCCTCGCTCCTGATCTGCATGGCGGTCATCGCCTTCCCGCTCTACTTCGCCTTCGTCATCTCGACCCAGGAGCTGAGCGAGGTCATCCAGAAGCCGCCCCGGCTGTGGCCGTCGACGCACGCCGTGGAGAACTACGTGGAGGCGTGGCGCCGGTCCGGCATGGCCCATCTCCTCGTCAACTCGGCGATCGTGGCGGTGGCGGTGGCCGTCGGCAAGATCGCCATCTCGATGCTGTCGGCGTTCGCCATCGTCTACTTCCGGTTCCGGGGCGCCTCGCTGGTGTTCTGGCTGATCTTCCTCACGCTGATGCTGCCGATCCCGGTGCGCATCCTGCCCACCTACGAGGTCGTCGGCAACCTCGGCTGGCTGAACACCTACGCCGGGCTCTCGGTCCCCCTCATGGCCTCGGCCACCGCCACCTTCCTGTTCCGCCAGTTCTACATGACGGTCCCCAACGAGCTGGCCGAGGCGGCCCAGATCGACGGGGCGGGGCCGTTGCGCTTCCTGTGGTCGTTCCTGCTGCCGCTGTCGTGGGCCAACATCGCCGCGCTGTTCGTCGTGCTGTTCATCTACGGCTGGAACGAGTACTTCTGGCCGCTGCTGATCACCAACACCGAGGAGATGCGCACGGTCGTGATCGGACTGGAGCGGCTCATCCCGCGCACCGGCACCGAGCTGCCCACCTGGAACCTCATCATGGCCGGCGCCATGATGGCGCTGCTGCCGCCGGTGGCGGTGATCGTCTTCATGCAGCGCTGGTTCGTGAAGGGCCTGATCGAGAGCGAGAAGTAGCGTGGCCACCCGCTACGTCGCGCACCGGGGTGGCGCCTCGCAGTGGCCGGAGAACAGCCTCACCGCCTTCCGCAACGCCATCGCGCTGGGCGCGAGGATCCTGGAGCTGGACGTGCACCTGACCGCCGACGGGACGGTGGCGGTGATCCACGACGCGACCTTGCCGCGCACGAGCAGTGGCACCGGCCCCGTCGGGGCCTGCACGGCCGCCGACCTGCAGCGCGCGCGCCTGCGCGGTCCCGACGGCGCCCTCACCGAGGACCACGTCCCCACGCTCGACGAGGTGCTGGCCCTGGCGGCGCCGGCCGGGGTGGCGCTACTGGTCGAAGTGAAGGGGCCGGGTCCGGCCGTGCGCTACGAGCGCCGGGGCGACCGGGTGGTCGCCGCTCCGGGGCCGCGCTACGAGGGGCTCGAGCGCAAGGTGCTGGACGCGCTGCGGGGGGCTGGCGTCGCCGAACGCTCGTTCGTCATGGCCTTCAACCCCGCGGTCCTCGCCGAGGTCCGCTCCCTGGCGCCGGCGCAGCCCACCACGCTGCTGGTCGATCGTCGGCACGTCGAGGAGTCGGGCGCCCGGCCCGCCGAGACGGTCGACTGGGCGACCGAGGCCGGCGCCAGCTTCCTCGGCCTGCACTACTCGATCTGCGACGCGGCCGTGGTCGAGGCGGCCCACCGGGCGAAGATCGCCGTGGGCGTCTTCACCGTCAACGACGAGCCCACCATGCGCCGGCTGGCTGCCCTCGGGGTGGACGTGATCATCAGCGATCGCGCCGACCTCGTCACCCGGCTGCAGACGGAGGGGTGACATGGGGGTGGCGATGGGCGACAGGAGGAACGGTGGCGGCGCACTCCGCATCCTGCTCGGACTGTTCCAGCTCCTGATGGGGCTGATCCTGCTTTCACCGGTGGCCTCGATCATGGGCTTTGTCCCCGGCCGGACGCTGGGGAGCCTCTCGGCCCCCGCCGCGCTGATGGTCTTCGCGTTCACCGCGCCCGCGCTCTGGATGCTCGCGCTGGCCGTCTTCAGCTTCCGGGGCCTCACGCCGTGGTCGGCCACGGCGTTGCGCTGGACGAACATCGCCGCGCTCGCGGGCGCGGTGCTGCTCGGCCTGGGTGGGCTGCTGGCGCTGCAGGCGGCGGCGCGCAGCGCCGAGCGTGGTGGCGGCCTGCTGGGCGCGTTCGGATTGATGCCGATCACCCTGGGCGTCGCGCTCGGGGGCCTGGCCCTGGCGTCACTGTGGCTGCTGCGCGCGGTGAAGCGAACGTCCCCGAGGTCCCGGTCGCGATGATCACCGGGCGCATCCGGCGGCGGCGGGAAGAAATCTTCGGCCTTCCTTGACGGGGGGCTCATGAACCGGGACCGGATGCCGCCTCGTGTCGTTCGTCTGCTCGTCGCCGCCGCGCTGCTCCTCATCGGATGTGAACGCGGGCCCCGGCCTCCGGACGATCCGTACGAACCGGCCAAGATGGATCTCAAGCCCGTCGCCGCGAGGGTTCACGCCGAGCGCCACCGGGGCCCGTTCGCGGAGGGGGCGGCGCTGAGCACGAGCGCCGAGCTCAAACCGCTGGATCCGGCGTCAGTAAAGACCGTGCGGCTCGACGCCACCCACAAGATCGTCGAGATCGCCCCCGGCGTGCGGTTCAGCGCGTGGACCTTCGGCAATCAAGTGCCCGGCCCCACCGTGCGCGCGCGGGTGGGGGACCGGATCAAGTTCAGCATGACCAACCGCAGCGACGAGCCGGTGCCCGGGGTGCAGGTCACGGCGGCGCCGATGATGCACTCGATGGATTTCCACGCGGCGATGGTCTCGCCCCAGGACAAGTACCGCTCGATTGCGCCCGGCCAGACGATCGAGTTCGAGTTCACGCTGAACTACCCGGGCATCTTCATGTACCACTGCGGGACGCCGATGATCCTCGAGCACATCGCCTCCGGCATGTACGGCGCCGTGATCGTCGAGCCGAAGACGGGCTATTCCACGACGGTGCAGCGCGAGTACGTCGTCGTCCAGAGCGAGTTCTACGCCAAGCTCGATCCGGGCAAGCGGATGGTCGACGGCACGCCGCTCTACGTGCTGGACGGCGATCGGCTGCGCGCGGCCCAGCCGACCCACACCGTATTCAACGGCGAGCACAACGGCATGGTCAAGAAGCCGCTCCCCGCCCAGCCGGGCGAGCGGGTGCGCGTGCACGTGCTCAACGTGGGCCCCAGCAAGACGTCGAGCTTCCACATCGTGGGTACCATCTTCGATCGCGTCTGGTTCGAGGGGAACCCCGACAACCAGTTCCGGGGCATGCAAACGGTCCTGCTGGGCTCCTCCAGCGCCGCCACGGTGGAGTTCATGATCCCCGAGGCCGGCTCCTACATCATGGTCGACCACCACTTCGCCAACGCCTCCCAGGGCGCGATCGGGCTCATCTCGGCGAACGTGAAGACGGAGACCAAGGACCTCGAGCACCACAACCTGCCCGCCTCGGCGGTGCCGAGCGAGCCGGACGCGGTGCAGGGCAAGCTCAACTTCGAGAGCAAGTGTCTGGCCTGTCACTCGGTCGGCGAAGGCCGCAAGCTCGGTCCCGACGTGGCCGGTGTCACCAAGCGGCGCACCGACGCCTGGCTGGCGCGCTGGCTCAAGGAGCCGGAGAAGATGCTCGTGACCGACGCCGACGCCAGGGCGTTGTTGAAGGAGTACAACAACATCCCGATGCCCAACCAGAGCCTGGGCGACACCGAGATCCGGCAGTACATCAAGTACTTTCACTGGATCGACAGCCAGCCGGCCGGCGCCGCCAAGGCCGCCGGGGGCCACTGAGCAACGGCTGGCGGCTCGGCATCCGCGGGCCCCTGCTCGGCCGGCAGTGAGAGACCTTGTCTCGGTGAGGACCGACATTTAGAGTTGGCCGGCCAGGCCTGAACGGTCTGTCGCGCTCTATTCAGCGTGGTTCAGGTGGTTCAGGTGGAGGAGCCCAAGTCAGACATGAGGCGTGGCGAAACGGGCGCCGACGGCCGGCGGGTCATCGGCGTCTTCACGTGCGGGCGGCTGCTCGCATGAAGCGAGCGGTCGCGGTCCTGGCCGTCGGTGCCCTCCTCGCGGCCGTGGGCGGCGCCGGCGCCGGAGGAACGCGCATCGCCGCCCACCGCGGCGGCGCCGCCCTGGCGCCCGAGAACGGGCCCACGGCCTTCCGGGGCGCGCTGGCGCTCGGCGTCGACGCGCTGGAGTTCGATGTGCACCTCACGGCCGACGGCGTGCCCGTCGTCATCCACGACGCCACCCTGGAGCGGACGACGACCGGACGCGGCGCCGTCGCTGACACCACGCTGGCCCAGCTCCGCGCGCTGCATCTCAAGGCGCGCGACGGCAGCGTCAGCAACGACACGGTGCCGACCTTGACGGAGGTCCTGGCCCTGGCCGCAGCGCCGGTCGAGGTGCTGCCCGAGATCAAGACCGCGGCCGGGGGCCGGCGCTACCCGGGCATCGAGGAGAAGGTGCTGGCGGCGCTGGCCGCGCAGAATCTCGGTGCACGGGCCACGCTGCAGGCGTTCGACGAGGCGACGATCCGCCGGGTGCGCGAGCTGGAGCCCGCCCAGCGCACCATGCTGCTGGTGTCGGGGCGCCGGCTGGAGAGCGCGCGGGCGGAGCCGACCGAGGCGGTGCGGTGGGCGAGCGCGCTCGGTGCCACCGATCTCGGCCTCGACCACCGGCTGATCGACGCGCGCGTGATCGCCGCCGCTGCCACCGCGCGAGTCCGGCTCTCGGCGTGGACGGTGAATGCCGAGGCCGACCTGCGCCGGCTCCTCGACCTCGGCGTCGACCTCGTCATGTCCGACCATCCCGACCTGGCCCTGCGGCTGGCCGGCCGCGGGCGGCCCTGACGCGTGGCCGCCCGGCGCTACGTCCTCGC
This sequence comes from uncultured Candidatus Rokubacteria bacterium, assembly GCA_963734175.1. Taxonomy (GTDB): domain Bacteria; phylum Methylomirabilota; class Methylomirabilia; order Rokubacteriales; family CSP1-6; genus AR5. Next base: position 821,250 of record CAVTGC010000004.1, on the reverse strand, counting down.
ACTCGATCAGGGCACCACCGGCTCCACCGCGCTGGTCGTGGACGCCGAAGGCGCCGTCCGAGCGCGCGGCTACGCCGAGCTGGCCCAGCACTACCCGCAGCCGGGCTGGGTCGAGCACGATCCCGAGGAGATCTGGGCGACGACGACGGCGGCGGCGGGCCGGGCGCTGGCCGAGGCCCGTGTGACCGGGGCCGAGGTGGCGGCCATCGGCATCACCAACCAGCGCGAGACGACGATCGTCTGGGATCGCGCGACGGGGGCGCCCATTCACCGGGCGATCGTGTGGCAGTGCCGGCGTACCGCCGCGGCCTGCGATGCGCTGAAGGCCCGGGGCGCCGAGCCGTTCGTGCGGGAGCGGACCGGCCTCGTGCTCGACGCCTACTTCTCGGGGACGAAGATCGGCTGGCTGCTCGATCACGTGCCCGGCGCCCGCCGGCGGGCCGAGCGGGGCGAGCTGGCCTTCGGCACCGTCGATGCCTGGCTGCTGTGGAAGCTCACCGGCGGCCGCGTGCACGCGACCGACGCCACCAACGCCTCGCGCACGCTGTGCCTCGGCCTCCGATCGGTGGACTGGGACGCCGAGATGCTCGACCTGCTCGGCGTTCCCCGCGCGGTGCTGCCGGCCGTTGTCGATTCCTCGGGGGTCTGTGCCGAGACGAATGACCTCGGGTGGCTACCGGCCGGCGTGCCGATCGCCGGTATCGCGGGCGACCAGCAGGCCGCCCTGTTCGGCCAGGCCTGCTACGAGGTCGGCAGCGCCAAGAACACCTATGGCACCGGCTGCTTCGCGTTGCTCAACACCGGCGCCGAGCCCGTCGTCTCCGGTCACGGGCTGCTGACCACCGTGGCCTGGCGGATCGGCGGGCGGACGAGCTACGCGCTCGAGGGCGGCGTGTTCATCGCCGGGGCGGCCGTGCAGTGGCTGCGCGACGGTCTCGGCGTCATCGCGCGCGCCGACGAGACGCGGGCGCTTGCCGAGTCGGTGCCCGACACCGGCGGCGTCTACTTCGTGCCGGCTTTCGTCGGCCTCGGCGCGCCGTACTGGGATCCGTACGCGCGCGGCACCATCGTGGGGCTCACCCGCGGCACCACCCGCGCCCACCTCGTGCGGGCGACGCTGGAGGCCATCGCCTACCAGAGCCGTGACGTGCTGGAGGCCATGGCCGCCGACGCCAAGGTGCCGCTGCGCGCGCTGAAGGTGGACGGAGGCGCCGTCGCCAACGACTTCCTCTGCCAGTTCCAGGCCGACGTCCTCGACGCCGCCGTCACCCGGCCGCGCGTCATCGAGACCACCGCGCTGGGGGCGGCGTTCCTGGCCGGCCTCGGTGCCGGGCTGTGGCACTCGCTCGACGCGGTGGCCGCTCGCCAGGCCATCGACCGCACCTTCACGCCGACCATGGATCCGGCGACGCGCGCCCACCGTTACGAGGGCTGGCGTCGCGCCGTCGACCGCTCACGCCGCTGGGAAAAGGAGAGTTCCGCATGAGACATAGGATCGCGCTCGTCCTGCTCGTCGCGCTCGTCGCCGGCCTGGCGTTCGGCGCCGGCGCCCAGGCCCCGCCCATCGAGGGCGAGCTGACGCTGATCACGCCGGTGTCGAAGTTCATCCACGACGCCGCCCTCAAGGCGTTCGCCGACTACGCCAAGGAGCGGTGGAACGTGACGGTGAGGACCAACGCCATCCCGGCCGGCACCCCCGTCGCCTACGGACGCATCGTGGAGTGGAAGGGGCGGCCCGACGCCGACATCTTCTGGGGCGGGGAGTCGGCGCTGTTCGAGAAGCTGGCCGAGCAGAAGCTCCTGCAGAAGGTCGAGATCAGCAAGGAGCTGTGGGACTCGATCCCGGCCTCGATCGGCAAGCCCCGGCCGATCCCCCTCAAGGACCGGGACGGCTTCTGGGTCGGCACCGCGCTGGAGCCGTACGGGCTCGTCTACCACCCGGTGAAGATCAAGCGCCTGGGCATTCCCGAGCCCCGGGAATGGGACGATCTGCTCAACCCCAAGCTCCAGGGCGAGATCGCCCAGTGCGCGCCCACCCGCTCGTCGTCGTCCAACGCGACCTACGAGGTCATGCTCTCGATGCTGGGCGAGGAGAAGGGGTGGGACTGGCTCAAGAAGCTGGCCGCCAACACCGGCCACTTCACCGCGCGCAGCCGGGACGTGCCGACCGTGGTGGCCAAGGGCGAGTTCGCGGCCGGCTTCGCGGTGCCGTCCTACATGGCCTTCGAGGAGAAGCTGGCCGGCTTCGACATCCGTTACGTCGCTCCCAAGAACGCCTTCGTCACCCCGGAGCCGATGGCCATCCTGGCCGGTACCCGCAATCCCCGGGCGGCCCGCGCGTTCATCGAGTTCCTGCTGACCGAGCGCGGCCAGCGGGTGTTCATGGAGCGTGGCCTGTTCCCGATCACGCCGCGCTACAAGGTCCAGGGGCCGCCCGGCTCCACCGCCGAGCTGGCCGTGCAGTTCACCGGCGGCATGCGCTCCTACTTCGATGGCGACGTCGCCAACGTCTACGACGAGGGCGTCGCGGCCAAGCGATCGGAAGCGCTCAAGACGCGCTTCCGGTCGGACATCGAAGCGGTGTGGAAGAAGCCCAACTAGTGGGTCTCGCAAGACCTGGTGGGGCGACGGCCGGCCGGACGCGGGGGCCGAGGGCGCGCCGGCATGGCTCGCCTGTCGCCGTAACTCGCTCCGGGCCCGGCTCGCTCGAGCCCCCCATCCCCAAAGGGGGTTGGGGGGCGGGCCAGTCGAATCGTCGTCGGCTCGCTCGCCGGGCCCTGCGCTCGAACGGCGACAACGGCTCGCCATGATGGCGCGCCCTCGCCCCCCGCGTCTGGCCAGCCGCCGCCCCACCAGGTCTTGCGAGGCCCGCTAGGTGGAGATTGCGCTAGACGGGGTCAGCAAGCGGTTCGGGACGACGAATGTCGTGGACCGGGCCACGGTGGCGGTGGCGGACGGGGAGCTGTTCACGTTGCTGGGGCCGTCGGGGTGCGGGAAGACGACGTTGCTCCGGTTGATCGCGGGGTTCTACCGGCTGGACGAGGGAGAGATCCGCTTCGGGGGGCGGCGGGTGGACGGGCTGGCGCCGTACGAGCGGAACATCGGGATGGTCTTCCAGAACTACGCGCTGTGGCCGCACATGACGGTGCGCGCCAACATCACCTACGGCCTGCGGCTGCGCAAGCTGGCGGCGGCGGAGGTCGAGCGGCGATTGCGGGACGGGCTGCGACAGGTGAACCTGACCGGGCTGGAGGATCGATATCCGGGCCAGCTCTCGGGCGGCCAGCAGCAGCGGGTGGCCCTGGCCCGGGCGCTGGTGCTGAACCCCGACATCCTGCTGCTGGACGAGCCCTTGTCCAACCTGGACGCCAAGATCCGGGTGCAGGTCCGGGCCGAGATCCGGCGGTTGCAGCAGGCGCTCGGCATCACGACCGTCTACGTGACGCACGACCAGGAGGAGGCGCTCTCGCTGTCCGACCGGGTCGCGGTCATGCGCGACGGGCGTATCCAGCAGGTGGCCGTGCCCAAGACGCTCTACGAGCAGCCGGCCAACCGCTTCGTTGCCGACTTCGTCGGCACCAACAACTTCATCCCCGGGGTCTGCCGCGCGTGCGAGAACGGACGCAGCGTGGTCGACACTGCGCTCGGCCCCCTTCACGGCCGCCCGGGGGACGGCGTGGCCACCGGCGCCCGCTGCGTGCTGGCCGTGCGCCCCGAGAACCTGACCCTGGGGATGGTCGCCGACAACGTGTTCGACGGCCGGGTGGCGCTGGCCTCCTACCTGGGCAACACGCTGCGGTACGACGTCGAGACCCCGGCCGGCCTCCTCCTCAAGGTGGACGTGCGCGACCCCTGGCACCACCAGCCCCTCGCCGTCGGCCAGCCGGTGCGGGTCGGCTTTCCGGCGTCGGTCGCGCTGACGCTGCCGGACGAGTAGCCGGGTGGCGACCCCGGAGGTGGCGATCCCGACCGCTCGGGCGGCCCGGCCGGTCCTGCCGGCGGTCGGCTACGGAGCGATCTGGCTCTTCCTGATCGCGTTCCTCATCTATCCGCTCCTGCGCATCTTCTACGATGCCTTCACCGACGAGGCCGGACGGTTCACGCTGGTGAACTTCGTGCACTTCGCCGGCGACGCCTACTACGTGCGCTCGCTCGGCAACTCGATCCTGCTCGGCCTCGCCACCGTCGCCTGCACTTCGGTGCTGGGCTTCGCCGTCGCCTTCCTGCTGGTCCGCTTCGACTTCCGCGGGCGCGGCCTGTTCAGCTACCTCACGCTGATTCCGATCATCTCGCCGCCGCTGGTCGGCGTGCTGGGCTTCACGTTCATCATGGGTCGGGCCGGCACCGTCAACGTGCTGCTCCACGAGTGGTTCGATCTGGCGCGGCCCGTCAACTTCGTGTACGGCCTCCACGGCGTGCTGCTGGTGGAGACGCTGCACCTGTTCCCGATGATCACGCTCAACGTGGTCGACGCGCTCGGCAAGATCGACCCTTCGCTGGAGGAGGCGGCCGAGAGTGTGGGGGCTCGCGGCTGGACGAAGCTGCGGACGATCACGCTGCCGCTGACGACGCCCGGCTACGTGGCGGGGGCGCTGCTGGTGTTCATCTGGACCTTCTCGGACTTCGCCACGCCGCTCGTGCTGGGCGTGCACGACCTGCTGGCCGCCCAGGCCTACCTGAACATCGTGCAGTTCGTCGATCGGCGGCTGTTCCGCATGGGCATCGTGATCTCGGCGCTGATGGTCGGCCTCGCCGTCGTGTTCCTGGTCGCCGCCCGCCGCTACGTCGCCATCAAGGACTACTCCTCGCTCTCGTATTCCCGGGTGGCCCGCCGGCGGTTGTCGCCGGCCGGCCAGGCCGCGGTCGTCGGCTTCCTCTCGCTGATCATGCTGGCTTCGTTCATCCCGTACCTCGGCGTCGGCCTCGCCTCGGTCGGCAAGGGCTGGTCGCTGACGCCGTTTCCCTTGCAGTACACGCTGCAGTACTACGAGCGCGTGATCGTGGAGACGCCCAAGTACATCGTGAACAGCTTCCTGTACTCGACCCTGGCCGGCCTCGGCTGCGTGGTGGTCGGCGTCCCCATCGCGTGGATCCTGGCCCGCACGCGGCTGCCCGGCCGCGACACGCTCGACGGTCTCAACACCCTGATCCTGGCCCTGCCCGGCACCGCGATCGGCATCGCCTACATCCGCGCGTTCCACACGCCGCTGCCGTGGCTGGACGTGAAGCTGACCAGTCTGTGGATCGTGCTGCCGCTGGTGCTGTGCATTCGCCGGCTGCCTTACACGGTGCGCGGCGCCTATGCCTCGCTACTGCTCGTGCACCGCTCGATGGAGGAAGCCGCGTCCAGTGTCGGTGCCACCGGGCTGCGCAGCTTCCGCGACGTGACGCTGCCGTTGATCTGGCGCGGCGTGCTCGTCGGCTCGCTCTTCTCGTTCATGACCTCCCTGCAGGAGGCCTCGGCCGTGCTGTTCCTCTCGCTCGGCGGCTGGGAGACGATCCCGGTCGGGATCTTTGCCTTCTACATCGCCGGCAGCGCGAACGAGGCAGCCGCGCTGGGGATGGTCCTGATCGCGGTCGCCGCCCTCAGCGTCCTGATCATCAACCGGGTGGCCGGCGCGCGCATGGGTGGCATGTTCGGGTAACGGTTGTACCCATACCCCCTTCGCGGGTGTGTCTATTCGGTCGTTAAATCAGCATCTTGCGTGTGCTTGTCGGCGCCGGAGGGCTGTGCTAGTGTTTCGCTTCACATGGCGCCGTCCGGCGAGCAGAACGCCTGGAAAGCGCTCGGCGAGCTGTCGACGATCGGGTTGACGCTGGTCGTGGCCACGGTGATCGGGCTGGCCGGCGGGTATTACCTGGACCGGTGGCTGCACACCTCGCCATGGCTGACGCTGATCGGCTTGCTGTTCGGGATCGCGGCCGGATTCGTGAACCTCTTTCGATCAGTCAAGCGGGCGGAGCGGAGCATCGATGATCGCAAGTGACCTGACCAGAGGCGTGACGCAGCGGACGGCGGCTCGCCGTGCTGGTGGCGGCAGTGGCAGCCGGCTGGCTGCTCGGCGGGCCCGGCGTGCTCGGCGTGGTGACCGGGGGCGCGCTCGCCCTCGGCAGCTTCCGGTTGCTGGCCGCCCGCCTGGGCGCCGTCGTGGCGGCGGGCTCGTCGCTCACGGCGCCGTGGCCGCTGCTGGCGGGGCTGCGCTTCGCGGTGGTGGCGGGGGTCGCCGGGCTGCTGTTCGTCCAGGGCTGGGCGCATCCCGTTGCGTGGCTGGTCGGGTACAGCGCGCTCCCGCTCGCGGTGGTGCTGCAGGGCCTCCGTCGGGCCGGTGAGGAGAGTCGCGCGTGAGCCTCGAGCACCCGCCCATCTTCCGGCTGCCGGGGATCCCCGACCACGTGACCTACACGTGGGTGTTCATGGTGATCCTGGCCGTCGTCGCCTTCGTGGCCTCCCGCAACGTGGCGCTGGTGCCGCGAGGGATGCAGAACTTCTTCGAGGTCGTGCTCGAGCAGTTCCAGCAGATGATCGACGACGTCATCGGCCCCGAGGGGCGGCAGTTCCTGCCGTTGATCGCCACGCTGGGACTATTCATCCTGGCCGCCAACCTCATGTCCCTGGTCCCCGGGATGTACGGGCCGACGACCAACCTGAACACGACCGCCGCCTGCGCGCTGGTGGTGTTCTTCAGCTACCACTACATCGGTGTGCGCAAGCAGGGGGCGCTCACGTACCTGGCCCACTTCATGGGGCCGGTGCCGCTGGCCCTCAAGCCCCTGATGTTCGTGATCGAGATCATCAGCCACCTGGCCCGTCCGCTCTCGCTCACGCTGCGGCTGTTCGGCAACATGTTCGGCGGCCACGTCCTGCTCGCCATCATCTTCTTCCTGATGGGCCTCGACGGCCTCATCGGCTGGGCGCTCTCGGGCCAGCCGCTCGGCGCCGTCGTGGGCGGGATCGGTGGCCTCGTGATGGTCGTCTTCACGGTCGGCTTCCTGTATCCGCTCAAGATCCTGGTCTCGTTCCTCCAGGCGTTCATCTTCGTGATGCTGACGATGCTCTACATCGCGGGAGCCATCGAGGAAGCCGAGCACCACGGGGGCGAGCACCATCCGGCGCATCACTAGCAGATCACACGTACAGAGGAGGGCGGTCGTGCGACGTTCACTCATCCTGGCAGGTCTTGCAGTTCTGGCAGTTCCGGAGTTCGCGCTGGCGGCCGACGGCAGCCTGGTCGGGCCGTACTCGGTCGTGGTGGCCGGCTTCGCCATGGCCTTCGCGGCGGGGCTGTGCGCCCTCGGGCAGGGCAAGGCGGTGGCCTCGGCCGTCGACGCCATGGCGCGCCAGCCCGGCGCCGCCGCCCGCATCCAGACCGCGATGATCATCGGTCTGGCGCTGATCGAGTCGCTGGCGATCTACGTGCTGGTCGTGGCGATGATTCTACTGTTCGTGCAGCCGATCAAATAGCGGCGCACCAGGGGTTCGGCGGCGCGGGCCCAGTACCCGCGCCGCCGTTGCACATGGCGCGTTCGAGCCATCGCCTCCCGAAGATCCCGGAGATGACGATCCGTCGTCTCTCGGTGTACACGCGTTGCCTGCTCCAGCTCGAGGAGGACGGCGTGAAGACCATCTCCTCGCAGGAGCTGGCCGAGCGGTTCAGCCTGAACTCGGCCCAGGTCCGCAAGGACCTGGCCTACTTCGGCGAGTTCGGAGTGCGCGGCATCGGCTACTACGTCTCCGGGCTCAAGGCCGAGCTGCAGCGCATCCTCGGCCTCGACCGCGAGTGGGCAGTGGCGCTGGTCGGCATCGGCAACCTCGGCTCGGCCCTCTTCCACTACAAGGGGTTCGGCCGCCAGGGGTTCCGGATCGCGGTGGTGATCGACGACGACCCCGGCAAGATCGGCCGCGAGATCGACGGCGTCCCCGTGGTGCCGAGCCGCGACATGGCCCGCGAGATCAAGGCCCGCGGAATCCAGATCGCGATCGTGGCGGTGCCGCCCGAGGCCGCCCAGACCGTCACCGAGCAGCTGGTGGCGGCCGGTATCAAGGCCGTGCTCAACTTCGCCCCGACGCGCTTGCGGGTGGCGCGCGAGGTCCGGCTCAAGAACGTCGATCTCTCGATCGAGCTGGAGACGCTCTCGTTCTATCTGGCCAAGGGCGCGCGCTAGGCGCCGCCCGCCCTCCGGGGGGACACCCCGTGATACGGTGAAGCCGCTGCGATGTTGAAGGATTGGCAGGCGTTCCAAGGCTTGGCGAAGGCCTTCGTCGAGGGACACGCTTGCCTGCGCGTCGCCGGCCTCGCCGGCTCCGCCCGCCCGCTGGCCGTCGCCGAGCTCCTGCACGCCCATCCGCGTCCGGCCGTCGTCGTCGTCCGCTCGATGGTCGATGCCCACCGGTGGGCGCAGGATCTGAAGTTCTTCGGCGCCCCCGTGCTGGAGTTCCCCGAGCGGGAGCCGCGTCTCTGGCGAGGTGGCCACCACCGCGAGGCCGACGCCGAGCGCGCGGTCATCGCCCGGCGGCTGGGCGCCGGCGACCCGGTGGTGGTGGTGGCGACGCCGGCCGGTCTCGACACGCCGCTGCCCCCGCCGGCCGAGTTCACGGCCCGCACGCTGCGCATCGGCACCGGCGATCGCCTCGAGCGCGAGCTGCTGCTGGAGGCCTTCGAGACAGCCGGCTACGAGCGCACGGAGACGGTCGTCGAGGTCGGGCAGTGGAGCGTGCGGGGCGGCATCGTCGACGTCTTCGTGCCGAGCCATCCGAGCCCGGTGCGGCTGGAGTTCTTTGGCGACGACGTCGAGTCGATCCGCCGCTTCGATCCCACCACCCAGCGCTCCACCGAGACGCTGGACGAGCTGCTGGTGCTGCCGCTCGGCGCCCCCGCCGACGAGGCCGGCGCCGCCTACCTGCTCGACTACGTCCCGGCCTCGGCGCCGATGATCCTCGACGCCCCCGCCCTGCTCGACGAGACCTCCGAGGAGGCGCCGGGCCGCCGGCCGCTCGGCGTGGTCCTGGGGGAACGGCCCCGCCTGGAGCTGGAGCTGGTGGCCGGCACCGGCGCCGAGCACGCGCTCGACACCCAGGAGGTGCCGCGCTTCACCGGCCACTTCGTACAGCTCACCGAGGCGCTCGGGCGCTGGCGGGCCGAGGGCTTCACGGTCCGGCTGGTCGTGGCCGACGAGCACCAGGCCGAGCACCTGCGCCAGATCCTGCGCGACCACGACGCCGAGGTGCCGATCGTGGCGACGATCGACGCGCCGGAATCGCCGGCCATCGTCGTCGGCGAGTGCTCGGCGGGCATCGCCGTCGCCGCGGTCGGCCTCGTCCTGCTGACCGAGACCGAGATCTTCGGCGCCCGCCGCCGGGCGCTGCGCCGGCCGAAGTACCAGCGCGGCGCCGCGCTGACGGCCTTCACGGACCTGGAGGTCAACGACCTCGTGGTCCACGAGGACCACGGCATCGGCCGCTACCTCGGCCTGCGCACGATGGCCGTCGGCGACCGCGAGGGCGATTTCCTGCTGCTCGAGTACTCCGAGGGCGGGCGCCTGTACGTGCCGGTCGAGCGCCTCGACCTCGTCTCCAAGTACCTCGGCGGCGACGCCGGTACCGCCCGGCTCGACCGGATGGGCGGCGCCTCCTGGCAGCGCGTGAAGGAGTCGGTGCGGGCGGCCCTGCGCGAGATGGCCGAGGAGCTGCTGAAGCTTTACGCCCAGCGGGCGGTGGCCCAGGGCCACGCGTTCACCGGCGACTCGCCGTGGCAGCGCGAGTTCGAGGCGGCCTTCCGGTTCGAGGAGACGCCCGACCAGCTCCGGGCCATCGAGGAGGTCAAGCGCGACATGCAGGCCACTCGGCCGATGGACCGGCTGGTCGCCGGCGACGTCGGCTACGGCAAGACCGAGGTCGCGCTGCGGGCGGCCTTCAAGGTGGTGGCCGACGGCCACCAGGTGGCCGTGCTGGTGCCGACGACCGTGCTGGCCCAGCAGCACTGGTCGACCTTCACCGACCGCTTCGGCCCGTTCCCGGCCAAGGTCGAGCTGCTCTCGCGCTTCCGGTCGCCCAAGGAGCAGAAGGCGGTGGTCGAGGGGTTGCGCCAGGGCAGCGTCGACGTCGTCATCGGCACCCACCGCCTGCTCTCCAAGGACGTCGTCTTCAAGAACCTGGGGCTGATGATCATCGACGAGGAGCACCGGTTCGGCGTCGCCCACAAGGAGCGCATGAAGCAGCTGCGCGCCTCGGTGGACGTGCTGGCGCTCACCGCCACCCCGATCCCGCGCACGCTCTACATGTCGCTCTCGGGCGTGCGCGACATGTCGGTGATCGAGACGCCGCCCCTCGACCGGCTGCCGATCGAGACGGTCGTGCGGCGCTTCAGCAAGGCGGTCATCAAGGACGCCCTGGAGCGGGAGCTGGCCCGCGGCGGCCAGGTGTTCTTCGTGCACAATCGCGTGCAGTCGCTGGTCTCGATGGCCCGGTTCATCCAGGAGCTGGTGCCCGAGGCGCGGGTGATCGTCGGCCACGGCCAGATGAGCGAGCGCGAGCTGGAGGCCACCATGGTCCGGTTCGTGAGCGGCCAGGCCGACATCCTCGTCTCGACGGCCATCGTGGAGTCGGGGCTCGACATTCCGGCCTCGAACACGATCATCATCAACCGGGCCGACCGCTTCGGCCTGGCCCAGCTCTACCAGCTCCGGGGCCGGGTGGGGCGGGAGCGGCTGCAGGCGTACTGCTATCTGCTGGTCCCGGCCGACGGGCGGGTCGACGAGCAGGCCCAGCGGCGCCTGCGGGCGCTCCAGGAGCTGACCGAGCTGGGGTCGGGGTTCAAGCTGGCCCTGCGTGACCTGGAGATCCGGGGCGCTGGCAACCTGCTGGGGGCCCAGCAGCACGGGCACATCGCGGCGGTCGGCTATGATCTTTACTCGAAGCTTCTCGCCGAAGCTGTGCAAGAATTGGGCGGCGATAAGACCGGGGCCGCCGTCGAACCGGTCATCAGCGTTTCGGTCGAAGGGTTCTTGCCCGAGGAGTACGTCCCTGAGGTCAACCAGCGACTCGCGTTCTACAAACGGCTGGCCGGTGCGACCGGCGACGCCGAGGTCGCCGATCTCCGCGCCGAGCTGCAGGACCGCTTCGGTCCGCTGCCCGAGCCGGCCGATCAGCTCCTCGACATCGTCCGCATCCGCAGCGCCGCCCGCACCCTCGGCGTGGAGCGTGTCGAGGCCGGCCAGGGCAAGGCGGTGATCACCTTCTCGCCGGCCACACCCATCGACCCTGGACGTCTGGTCGCCGCCATCCAGGCCAGCCGCGGCCGGCTCCGGATGCGGCGCGAGTTCACCGTGGAGGCCACGATTGCCACCGGCGACTGGCCCACCATGCGCGACTCGCTGCTGGCCGTCCTGACGGGGCTCACCGCCTGATGCGAAGCCTCCGGCTCCTGACCCTCGGTCTCGCCGCGCTCACGATGGCCGGCTGTGCCCTGCCGACGCTGCCGAGCATGCCGAGCATGCCGGGCTGGATGCCCTTGCTCGGCAAGAAGCCCGCCCCCGCCTCGACGGCCGCCTCGTCGGGGACTCCCAAGGAGACGCTCGACACACCCAAGCCGGGCGATGTCCGCCAGCGGCCGGTCGAGGACAGCGACGAGACCGTGACCGATCGCATCATCGCCGTCGTCAACAACGACGCGATCACGCTGGGCGAGCTGCAGGAGTCGATCTTCTCCTACCGGGCCGAGAACCCGGCCCGCTCCGGACCCACCGACGAGGAGCTGCGTCGCGACTTCCTCAACCGGCTCATCGAGAACCGCCTGCAGCTGCAGGAGGCCGAGCGCGAGAAGATCACGGTCGACGAGAACGAGCTGAACGAGGAGTTCCTCGACCGGATCAAGCGGTACGGCGCCAAGACCGAGGAAGATTTCGAGAAGCTCGTCAAGGGCCAGGGCGTGACGGTGGACTCGATCAAGAAGCGGCTGCGCGACGGGCTCAAGGTGAACAAGCTCGTGCGGCGCAAGGTGACCCTGCGGGTCTCCGTCACCGAGGCCGAGATCACGCAGTACCTGGACGAGAACCGCGCCAAGCTCGAGACCGGCCTGTCCTTCCACGCCCGCCACATCCTGGTCACGCCCGAGGCCGACAACGACGTCGGCTGGGAGTCGGCCCGGATCAAGGCCGAGATGCTCCGCACGCAGCTGGAGGACGGGGCCGACTTCGTGGAGCTGGCCAAGCAGCACTCCCGGGACGCCACGGCCAAGGACGGCGGTGACCTCGGCCCCCTCAAGCGGGGCGAGCTGGCCCCCGAGGTCGAGTCCGAGCTGGTCACCCTGGCGCCCGGCCAGGTCTCCCGCCCGGTCCGCTCCCCGCTGGGATTCCACGTGTTCCGGCTGGAGTCCCGGGACTCATTGGAGGCGGCCAGCATCCGACAGCAGATCCGCGACATCCTATTCAGACAGCAGTTCGATACGCGTCTGGACAGCTGGCTCAAGGAAATCAAGCAACGCGCCCTCATCGAGGTCCGTATTTGAAAGCCGTTGACAAATGACGGACCGGATGGGAGGATGGGGCCTGACGCTGCCGCCCCAACCTCGTAGAAAACCTACACAAACGGCAACACAACACTCGAAGCGGCCTCCACGTGCCGCCCCCGGAGCCCCCGAATGACTGCCCGCCGAGAACGAGGACAACCCAACGCCGCCGAGAACGCCCCCGCCGCCCCCGTCAATGGCATGAACCTCTCCGAGCTCAAGGAGAAGCCGATTGCCGATCTGAACGGGCTGGCCCGGGACCTCAACGTCCAGAACTATGGCGGCCTTCGCAAGCAGGAGCTGATCTTCAAGATCCTCCAGGCGCAGGCTGAAAAAGACGGGCTCATCTACGCCGAGGGCGTGCTGGAAGTTCTCCCCGACGGCTTCGGCTTCCTGCGGGCGCCGGACTACAACTACCTGCCGGGCCCCGACGACATCTACGTGTCTCCCTCCCAGATCCGCCGCTTCGATCTGCGCACCGGCGACACGATCTCGGGTCAGGTCAGGCCGCCCAAGGACACCGAGCGGTACTTCGCGCTCCTCAAGGTCGAGGCGATCAACTTCGAGACGCCCGACCAGGCCCGCGAGAAGATCTTCTTCGACAACCTCACGCCGCTCTACCCGATGGAGCGGCTGCGCCTCGAGCACGAGACCGAGAACCTGACGACGCGGGTGATGGACCTGCTCTGTCCCATCGGCAAGGGGCAGCGCGGCATGATCGTGGCGGCGCCCCGCACCGGCAAGACGATGATGCTGCAGTCGATCGCCCACGCCATCGCCACCAACCACCCCGAGGTCTACCTCATCGTCCTGCTCATCGACGAGCGGCCGGAAGAGGTCACCGACATGCAGCGCTCGGTGAAGGGCGAGGTGGTGTCGTCCACCTTCGACGAGCCGCCGCAGCGCCACATCCAGGTGGCCGACATGGTCATCGAGAAGGCCAAGCGGCTGGTCGAGCACAAGCGCGACGTCGTCATCCTGCTCGACTCGCTGACGCGCTTCGCGCGCGCCCATAACGCCGTCATCCCATCCTCGGGCAAGGTGCTGTCGGGCGGTCTCGACGCCAACGCGCTGCAGCGGCCCCGCCGGTTCTTCGCGACGGCGCGCAACATCGAGGAGGGCGGCTCGCTCACGATCATGGCCACCGCCATCGTCGACACCGGCAGCCGGATGGACGACGTGATCTTCGAGGAGTTCAAGGGCACCGGCAACATGGAGGTGCACCTGGACCGCCGGCTGATGGACAAGCGCATCTTCCCGACCATCAACATCGAGCAGTCGGGGACCCGGAAAGAGGAGCTGCTGCTGGAGAAGGACGAGCTGCAGAAGGTCTGGCTGCTCCGCAAGGCCCTGTCCCAGCTGAACCCGGTCGAGTCCATGGAGCTCCTGCTGGACAAGCTCAAGCAGACCCGCAGCAACAAGGAGTTCCTGGCCGCCATGCACTCGATGGGCTAGGTCCGTGATATCCTTGGGGCTCTTGAGGAGGAGCCAGTCGTGAAGGTGGGCATTCATCCGGAATACATGGACACGACCATCGCCTGCGCCTGCGGGGAGGTCATCAAGACCCGTTCGACCAAGCCGGACATCCGGGTCGAGGTCTGCTCCAAGTGTCATCCCTTCTACACGGGGAAGCAGAAGCTCATGGACACGGCCGGTCGTGTGGAGCGCTTCCAGCGTAAGTACAAGCGGCAGCCCACGACGGCCCAGTAGGCCGCCGGTCCCGGCCGCGCCCGGCTCCCACCGGGCTGCTCCTCTCCCCACTCGCTCGCCGCGGGCGGGCGTGCGCGCACGGGAGGCGCTGATCCGCGATGCTGTTTGACAAGCTCCGTCAGATCGAAGAGCGATCGAACGAGATCGCCCGGCGGCTGGCGGACCCCGCCATCTTCTCGCAGCAAGCCGAGTACGCCCGCCTGCGCAAGGAGCACGCCGACAGCCAGGAGATCGTCGAGCGCTTCGGCGAGTACCGCGACGTGCTCAAGCGGATCACCGAGGCCCGGCACATCCTCGGCGAGGGCGGTGACCGGGAGCTGCACGAGCTGGCCCAGGCGGAGGTCGACGAGCTGTCGGCCCGCCAGGTGGTGCTGGAGGCCGACCTCAAGCGCCTGCTGCTGCCCCGCGATCCCAGCGACGACAAGAACGTGTTCGTCGAGATCCGGGCCGGCGCCGGCGGCGACGAGGCCGCCCTGTTCGCGGCCGACCTGGCCCGGATGTACACCAAGTACGCCGAGCGCCAGCGCTGGAAAGTCGAGCTGATGGACTCCAGCCCCACCGGGGTCGGGGGCCTCAAGGACGTCATCCTCTTCGTGCAGGGACGCGGCGGGTGGAGCCGGCTGAAGTTCGAGCGCGGCGTGCACCGCGTCCAGCGGGTGCCGGCCACCGAGTCGTCCGGGCGGACACACACCTCCACGGTGACGGTGGCCGTGCTGCCCGAGGCCGAGGACGTGGACGTGAAGGTCGACGAGAAGGACATCCGGGTCGATGTCTACCGCTCGTCCGGCCCCGGCGGCCAGGGCGTGAACACGACCGACTCCGCCGTCCGCATCACCCACATCCCGACCGGGCTCGTCGTGACCTGCCAGGACGAGCGCTCGCAGATCAAGAACCGCGCGAAGGCCATGCGCGTGCTGAAGGCCCGGCTGCTGGAGCGCGCCCAGGACGAGCAGCAGGCGGCCATCGCGGCCGACCGGCGCTCGCAGGTCGGCACCGGTGAGCGCAGCGAGCGCATTCGCACCTACAACTTCGCGCAGAACCGCGTGACCGACCACCGCATCGGGCTGACGCTGCACCGGCTGCCCGAGGTGCTGGAGGGCGACATCGACGAGCTGATCGAGGCGCTGGCCGCGGCCGAGCAGGCCGAGCGGCTCCAGAAGGTGGCGAGCTGATGGCGCGCCCGGCCGATCCCGACACGCTCGTCGACACCCGACCCACCGTGCGGGCCGCCCTCGAGCTCGGGGCGGCCGCCCTCGGCGAGGCCGGCGTCGAGGGGGGGCGCGTCGACGCCGAGTGGCTGCTGGCCGAGGCGCTGGGCATCGCGCGGGGCCGGCTGCCCCTGCACGGCCAGCAGCCGGTCGAGCCGCCCGCCGCCGCGCGCTACGTCCAGGCGCTGCGCCGCCGGATCGGCCGCGAGCCCCTGCAGCACATCGTCGGGACCCAGGCCTTCCGCGATCTCACGCTCCGGGTGAGCGGGGACGCCCTGGTGCCGCGGCCGGAGACCGAGCTGCTGGCCGGCTGGGCGCTGGAGCTGCTGCCACCCGCGAACGCGCCGGTGGTAATCGACGTCGGTACCGGCTCGGGCTGCATCGCGTGCGCGCTCGCTTTCGAGCGCCCCGACGTCCGCGTCCTGGCGCTCGACGTGTCGCCGGATGCCGTCGCCCTGGCCCGCGACAACGTCGCCGCCCTCGGCCTGGCCGGGCGCGTCACCGTGGAGGTCTCCGACCTCTTCGCGGCGCTGGGCCCGGTCCAAGCGGACCTCATCGTCTCCAACCCGCCCTATCTGTCGAGCGAGGTGATCCCCACGCTGGCGCCCGAGGTCAGCCGGCACGACCCGCGTCTGGCCCTCGACGGCGGGCCGGACGGCCTCGCGGTGATCCGCCGCCTCGTCGACGCTGCGCCCCGGTGGCTGGTGCCCGGCGGCTGGCTCGTGCTGGAGACCGGGGGCGACGAGCAGGCGCGGGACGTCGTCGCCCTCATGGATGCCCGTGGCTTCACACGCATCGAGACGCGCCCGGACCTGGCCGGGACCGTTCGCTTCGTGGCCGGAGGGATCTCGTCATGCCAGCACGTCTGATCATCGAAGGTGGCGTGCCGCTCAAGGGTGAGGTGGCGGCCAGCGCCGCCAAGAACGCCGCGCTGCCGGCACTCGCCGCCGCGCTGCTCACGCCGGCGCCGGTGACGCTCACCAACGTCCCCGACCTCGGGGATATCCGCACGATGCTCAAGCTGTTGCAGACGCTCGGCGCCACCGTGACCCGCCGGGGCCGGGAGGCGACTGTCACCGTCGAGCGCGTCGCCAGCGATCAGGCGCCGTACGAGCTGGTCTCGACCATGCGCGCCTCGGTGCTCGTGCTGGGCCCGCTCGTGGCCCGCCACGGCTCGGCCCGGGTGGCGCTGCCAGGCGGCTGTGCCATCGGCGTGCGTCCGATCGACCAGCACCTCAAGGGGCTGGCCGCGCTGGGCGCCGAGATCGCCATCGAGAACGGCTACGTGGTGGCCCGGGCCCGCCGCCTCAAGGGCGCGCGCATCGCGACCGACCTCGTCACCGTGACCGGAACCGAAAACCTCATGATGGCCGCCGCGCTCGCCGAGGGGACGACGGTGATCGAGAACGCCGCCCGCGAGCCGGAGGTCGGCGACCTGGCCGCGCTGCTCACGTCGATGGGCGCGCGCCTGCACGGCGTGGGGACCGACCGCATCGAGATCGAGGGCGTGCGCGAGCTGGGCGGCGCGGTGCACCGCGTGGTCCCCGACCGCATCGAGGCCGGCACGCTGCTGGTGGCGGGGGCGATCACGCAGGGCGACGTCCGCGTCACCGACATGGTCCCCGCCCACGTGGCGGCCGTGCTGAGCAAGCTCGAGGAGTGCGGCGTCGCCGTCGAGACGGGGCCGAGCTGGGTGCGAGTGCGCGCGCAGGGCCGGCCGCGGCCGACGGACATCGTGACGAGCCCGTTCCCGGGCTTTCCGACCGACATGCAGGCGCAGCTGATGACGCTGCTGGGGCTGGCCGAGGGCACCTCGAAGCTGACCGAGACGATCTTCGAGAATCGCTACATGCACGTGGCCGAGCTGGCTCGCATGGGCGCCCACATCCTCACCGAGGGCTCGGTGGCGATCATTCACGGCGTCGCCGCCTACCAGGGCGCGCCGGTGATGGCCTCCGACCTGCGGGCCTCGGCAGCGCTGGTGCTGGCCGGCGTGGCCGGGCGGGGGCGGACGGAGGTCTCGCGCATCTACCACCTCGACCGCGGCTACGAGCGGCTCGAGAACAAGCTGGGCGCGCTCGGCGCCCGGATCGAGCGGCTGACGTGACGAGCCGGCTCACGCTGGCCCTGCCCAAGGGGCGCCTGCTCGACGGCGCGCTGGAGCGGCTGCGCGAGGTCGGCGTCGACGGCGTCGATCAGGACTCGCGCCGGCTGATCTTCGACGACGCCCGTCAGGGGCTGCGGCTGCTCTTTCTCAAGCCGGCCGACGTGCCTGCCTACGTGACCTACGGTGCCGCCCACCTGGGCATCGTCGGCAAGGACATCCTGCTCGAGCAGGAGCCCGACGTGTACGAGCCGCTCGACCTCGGCTTCGGCGTGTGCCGGCTGGTCGTCGCCGAGCCGCGCGAGCTGTGGGAGCGCGACGACCCCGCGAAGTGGTCGTGGGTGCGGGTGGCCACCAAGTACCCGCGTCTGACCGAGCAGTACTTCTCGGCGCGTGGCGTCCAGGTCGAGATCGTGCACCTGGACGGCTCCATCGAGCTGGCGCCGCTGGTCGGTCTGGCCGAGCGCATCGTCGACCTCGTGCAGTCGGGCGAGACCCTGCGCGCCAACGGTCTCGTCGAGGTGGCGGAGATCACCCGCTCGACCGCCCGCCTCATCGTCAACCGCGCGGCCATGAAGACCGAGTACGCCACCATTAGCGAGCTGATCGCGAAGTTGCGGAGTCGGAGCCACGCCGCTCCTGAACAGGCCACCCACGTGGCGAGCCGGCCTCGCGGACCCCGCTCCATGAAAACGCTCGACGCGCGCGCGCTCGGGGTGGAGGGGTCGCCCGGGCTGTCGACCGGCCGCCCTCGGACGTGCCGGCCGAGGTCGCGCGCGCCGTCGACGCGATCGTGGCTGACGTCCGCGCGCGCGGTGACGCCGCGGTGCTCGAGTACACGGGCCGCTTCGATCGGTTCCGCCCGGCTTCCGCGGCCGGCCTGGCCATCGCGCCGGCCGAGCTCGAGGCCGCCGAGCGCGAGATCGAGCCGGCCGTGCGGGCGGCGCTGGTGTACGCGGCCGAGCGGATCGAGCGCTACCACGCCGCCGCGTCACCGAAGTCGTGGCGGATCACCGACGAGCACGGCTCCATCCTGGGCCAGGAGGTGCGGCCGCTCGACCGGGTCGGCATCTACATCCCCGGCGGCCGCGCGGCCTATCCCTCGACGGTGCTGATGACGGCGGTGCCCGCCCGCGTGGCCGGCGTGCGGGAGATCGTCCTGGTGACGCCGCCCGACGCCGAGGGGCGGGTGCCGGCCGCCGTGCTGGCCGCGGCCCGGGTGGCCGGCGTGACGGAGGGCTGGCGCGTGGGTGGCGCTCAGGCGGTCGCGGCGCTGGCCTACGGCACCGCCACCATCCGCCGCGTGGACAAGATCGTGGGGCCCGGCAACGTCTACGTCGCGCTCGCCAAGACGCGCGTGTTCGGCGACGTCGGCATCGACATGGTGGCGGGCCCCAGCGAGGTGGTGGTGATCGCCGACCGGGCCGCCGATCCCGCCTGGATCGCCGCCGACCTGCTTGCCCAGGCCGAGCACGACCCGATGGCGCGCGCGCTGCTGATCACCGACGCGCCCGAGCTGCTGCCCCGCGTGGAGGCGGCGCTGGCCGCGCAGCTGGAGGGGCTGCCCCGCCGGGCCATCGCGGCCGAGGCCCTGGCCGCGCACGGCGCCTTCGTGCTGGTGGCCGATCTGGAGGCCGCGGTCGACGTCGCCAACCGGCTGGCCCCCGAGCACCTGGAGCTGATGGTGAGCGTCCCCGCCGCGCTGCTGCCGCGGGTGCGGCACGCCGGCGCCATCTTCGTGGGCGCCCACACGCCCGAGGTCGTCGGCGACTACGTGGCCGGCCCCAACCACGTGCTGCCCACCGCCGGCACCGCGCGCTTCGCCTCGCCGCTGGGGACGGAGGACTTCGTGAAGCGCTCCAGCGTGATCGAGTACTCGCGGTCGGGGCTGGCGGCGGCCCAGCCGCACCTGGCCGCGCTCGCGGCCGTCGAGGGGCTGGACGGCCACGGTCGGGCGGCCCAGTGCCGAGCCAAGGAGGCCCGTGGATGAGCGGCAACGATCGCCAGGCGCGCGTCGAGCGCAAGACGAAGGAGACCGAGATCGCGCTGCAGCTGAACCTGGACGGGACGGGCGCCTCCAAGGTCCAGACGCCGATCCCGTTCTTCAGCCACATGCTGGAGGCGTGGTCCAAGCACGGCCTCATGGACCTCGCCGTCGAGGCCAGCGGCGACGTCGAGGTCGACATCCACCACACGGTGGAGGACGTCGGCATCGTGCTGGGCCAGGCGCTGCGCCAGGCCCTCGCCGACAAGCGGGGAATCGTCCGCTACGGCACCGCCTTCGTGCCGATGGACGAGGCGCTGGTGCAGGCCTCGGTCGACCTCTCGGGCCGGCCCTTCCTCGTCTTCAACGTGCCGGTGGCGCGCACCCGGGTGTCGAACTTCGACCTCGACATGCTGCAGGAGTTCTTCCGGGCCTTCGCCTTCAACGCCGAGATCACCCTGCACGTCACGATGCACTACGGCCACAACCTGCACCACATCACCGAGGCGGTCTTCAAGGCGGTGGGCCGGGCGCTCGCCGAGGCCACCCGCCTCAACCCCCGCATCGCCGGCGTGCTGCCCTCGACCAAGGGCACGCTGTAGCCGTGGAGCCGGGCGCGTGATCGCCGTCATCGACTACGGCCGGGCCAACCTCGGCTCCGTCGAGAAGAGCTTCCGCCGCGTGGGCGTGCCGGCGATCGTCACCCAGGACCCGCGCGCCGTCGACGAGGCCGACGCCGTGGTGTTCCCCGGTGACGGTGCCTTCCACGACACCATGGCCAACCTCGCCGGGCTCGGCCTGCTCGAGCCGGTGCGCCGCGCGCTCGACGGCCGCCGCCCGTTCCTCGGCATCTGCATCGGCTACCAGCTGCTGTTCTCGAGCAGTGAGGAGTTCGGCGACGGCCGCGGGCTGGACGTGTTCCCGGGCGTCGTGCGCCGGTTCCCACCCGACCTCGACGTGCCGCACATGGGCTGGAACCGCGTGTGGCACGGCGGTGCCCTGCGGCTGTTCGAGGGGATCGAGGACGGGGCCCGGTTCTACTTCGTGCACTCGTATTTTCCTGTTGTAGCGAGTGGCGCCAGCACGGGTAGGGACGTGGGTGGCCTGGCCCAGGAGGGGAGTGGCTCCGACACGCGCGACTCCGGGCTCGGGTCTAGCCGAGCCTCGCTGTCAACGGCGTGGTGTGACTACGGGGTTCGGTTTGCGGCGGCGATCGAGACGGGGCGGATCTACGGGACGCAGTTTCATCCCGAGAAGAGTCAGAAGGCGGGGATCCGGCTGCTGGAGAACTTCGCGGCGATCGTGAAGGACAGCCGGTGATCGTGATCCCGGCCGTCGACCTGCGCGGAGGCCGCTGCGTGCGGCTGCGGGAGGGGCGCGCGGACGCCGAGACCGTCTTCTCCGACGACCCGGTCGGCATGGCCCAGCGCTGGGTCGACGCCGGTGCCGAGCGCCTGCACGTGGTCGACCTCGACGGCGCCTTCGCCGGCGCGCCCCGCCAGACCGCGCTCATCGCCAAGATCGTCGAGGCCGTGCGCCCGGTGCCGGTCGAGGCGGGTGGCGGGCTGCGCGACCTGGCGGCGCTGCAGACCGTGCTGGAGGCCGGGGTGGCGTGGGCGGTGGTCGGCACTCGCGCCGCCGTCGACGCGGCGTTCCTGGACGAGGCGGGCCGCAGGTTCGGCGAGCGGATCATCGTGGCCGCCGACGCCCGCGGCGACCGGGTGGCCATCCGCGGCTGGACCGAGACCGGCGACCTCACCGTGACCGAGCTCGGCCGGCGCGCGCGTGACGCCGGCATCGTCGCTCTGCTCTACACCGACGTGAGCCGCGACGGCACCGAGCTGGGGCCCAACGTGGAGGCGACGGCGGCGCTGGCGCTGGCCGTGGGACTGCCGGTCCTCGCCTCGGGCGGCGTCGGGCGGGTCGACGACCTCGTGCGACTGGCCGCGGTTCCCGGCGTGCTCGGGACCGTCGTGGGCCGCGCGCTCTACACGGGCGCGTTCTCCCTGCCGGACGCGCTGGCGGCCGTCAAGGCGGTCTGATGCTCGCCAAGCGCATCATCCCCTGCCTGGACGTCAAGGACGGCCGCGTGGTCAAGGGCGTGCAGTTCCTCGACCTGCGCGATGCCGGCGACCCGGTCGAGGCCGCGCTGGCCTACGACGCCCAGGGCGCCGACGAGCTGGTCTTCCTCGACATCAACGCCTCGCACGAGGACCGCTCGATCATGCTCGACGTGGTCCGGCGCACCGCCGAGGTGCTCTACATCCCGTTCACGGTAGGGGGCGGGCTTGCGCACCGTGGACGACGTGCGCGTGCTGCTCCGGGCCGGCGCCGAGAAGGTCTCGTTCAACACCGCCGCGCTGGCCCGCCCCGCCGTGATCCGCGAGGCCGCCGAGCGCTTCGGCAGCCAGTGCATCGTCGTCGCGATCGACGCTCGAAGAACAGATCCGCGAGCCTCCTCGAACCGGCCACCCGCGCCCCTGCCCGAGCACGCGCCGCCCGCTCCGACCTGGTCCGTCTATACCCATGGCGGCCGGCGCTCGACCGGGCGCGACGCCGTCGAGTGGGCCCGGGAGGCGGTCGCCCTGGGTGCCGGCGAGATCCTGCTCACGAGCATGGACCGCGACGGCACCAAGGACGGCTACGATCTCGAGCTCACGCGCGCGATCGCCGACGCCGTCGGGGTCCCCGTCATCGCCTCCGGTGGGGCCGGCACCCTGGAGCACTTCCGGGAGGCGTTCGTCGAGGGCGACGCCAGCGGGGCGCTGGCCGCGTCGCTCTTCCACTTCGGCACCTACACGATCGGCGAGGTGAAGGACTACCTGGCCGAGCGCGGGGTGGAGGTGCGGCGGTGACGCCCGACGCGCTCAAGTACGACGAGCACGGGCTGGTCCCGGCGGTGGTGCAGGAGGCCGAGACCGGCGAGGTGTTGATGGTCGCGTGGATGGATCGCGACGCCGTGGCGGCCACGCTGGCCACGGGCCTCACCCACTTCTGGTCGCGCTCCCGGCAGGCGCCGTGGCGCAAGGGCGAGACCTCCGGCCACAGCCAGCACGTGCGCGGCGTCTACGCCGACTGCGACGCCGACACGCTGCTGGTGCAGGTGCACCAGGACGGCGTGGCCTGTCACACCGGCAGCCGGACGTGCTTCTTCACGTCCCTGCAGGGGCCGGGCGCGGCCGCCGGCATGCTCGATCGCATCGAGCAGATCGTGGCCTCGCGCAAGACGGCGGCCCCGGCCGGCTCCTACGTGGCCGCACTGCTGGCCAAGGGCGAGGCCGCCGTCTGCCGCAAGATCGGCGAGGAGGCGGTGGAGGTGATCACCGCGGCGCTGGGTGGCGAGGGCGACCGGCGCGTGATCGAGGAGGTCGCCGATCTCTGGTTTCACACGATGGTGTTGCTCGGCCGGCGCTCGATCCCGCTGCGCGACGTGCTCGAGGAGCTCGCGCGCCGGCACGCGGCGCCGCCGGCGTCCGGCGGCTGACGAGCGCGTGAGCGCGGCCGCCCGCCGTACGGCGGCACTGACGGCGGTCCTCGTGCTGGCGCTCGGTGCCTGCGCGGGACGCCGCCTCGTCGACGGCGTCTACCACGCGCCGAGCGGGTACCGGGTGACGGTGCCGGGCCCGGCGTGGGAGGTGGCCGCCGACAGCCGGGCCGACCTGGAGCTGCGGCACCGGACCGCCTCGGCCGGGATGGTGGCCAACGCCGTCTGCGATCCGGCGGTGGCGCGGCGCGGCTGGGACGTGCTGGGCCAGCACCTGCTGATCGGGATGCGAGACCGGACGATGCTCGAGGCGAACGAGGCGCCGGTGAACGGCCGCGTGGCGTCGCACCGGCTGCTGGAAGGACGGATGCAGCAGACCGACGAGCGCGTGCGGGTGGAGAGCTACACGCTGAAGGGCGACCGCTGCGTGTACGACCTGCTCTACGTCGCCCCGCCCGAGGCCTTTGACGCCTGGCGGGGCGACTTCCAGCGCTTCGTCCAGAGCTTCACGGGCGAGTGACCGGTGGAAGCCTATCTCCGGCAGACGGTCCTGTGGTACGGAGGGCTCGGCCTGCTCACGGCCGACGTGCTCCGCAGCCTGGCCCTGCCGCGCAAGTACCTGCGGCTCATCGTGATCGAGATCGAGGTCATGGGCGTGCGCTCGCTCGGCGTCGCCCTCACCGCCTCGATCTTCACCGGCATGGTGTTCGCGCTGCAGAGTGCCGTCAACATGGCCCGCTTCGGCGCCGAGAACTACGTGGGGCCCATCGCCGCCCTGGCCATCCTCCGCGAGCTGGGGCCGGTGCTCACCGCCATCCTGGTCGGGGGCAAGGTGGCCTCCGGCATCACGGCCGAGCTGGGCTCGATGCGGGTCACCGAGCAGATCGACGCCCTGCGGACGCTGGGGGTGAACTTCATCAAGCGGCTGATCGTGCCGCGGGTGGTGGCCGCCCTGATCGTGTTTCCGCTGCTGACCATCCTGGCCGACGTCCTCGGTGTGCTCGGCGGCATGGTCATCATGTACTTCGAGCGCGGCACCGACATGTGGGCGTACTGGAATACCACGGCCTACTGGGTGGTCCCGCGCGACTTCCTGATGGGCGTGGCCAAGTCGTTCTTCTTCGGGGGGATCGTCACGCTGATCGGCTGCTACAACGGGCTCAGCACGACCGGGGGGACGGAGGGGCTGGGGCGGGCGACGACGGGGACCGTCGTGCACTGCACCATGGGCGTGATCATCTCCGACTTCTTCCTGACCAAGCTGATGCTGATGCTCTTCTGGTGATGCGGCCGGCCCCGCGCGCGGGAACGACGGCGACCTCACCGCCGGCCGCCGAGCCGCCGGCGGTCGAGCTGGTCGACGTCCGCAAGCGGTTCGAGGCCAACGACGTGCTCAAGGGTGTGTCGCTGGAGGTGCCGCGCGGAGAGACGACGGTCATCATGGGGGGCAGCGGCTCCGGCAAGACGGTGACGCTGCGGCTGATCGCGGGATTGATCCGGCCGACCAGCGGTGTCGTCCGGGTGTTCGGCACCCGCATCGACGGCCTCGGCGAGGAGCAGCTGCTGCCGATCCGCCGGCGCATGGGCTACGTGTTCCAGGGGGCCGCCCTCTTCGACTCGCTGTCGGTCCACGAGAACGTCGCCTACCCGCTGCGCGAGCACACCAACCTCGACGAGCCCGAGATCCGCGAGCGGGTGCTGCGCTTCCTGTCGCTGGTCGGCCTCGGCCCCGAGGTGCTGAAGCTGCTGCCTTCGGAGCTGTCGGGCGGCATGCGCAAGCGGGTCGGCATCGCCCGGGCGCTGGCCCAGGAGCCGGAGATGCTGCTCTTCGACGAGCCGACGGCCGGCCTCGACCCGACCAACGCCCGGATGGTCGGCGACCTGATCGTGCAGCTGCGCGGCGGCGTCTGCGACACCGCCGTCGTCGTGACCCACGATCTGGAGCTGACCCGGACCGTCGCGGACCGGGTGGCGATCCTGATCGAGGGGCGCTTCGCGGCGCTCGGCCCCCGTGACGAGGTGCTGGCCTCCGACAATCCGGCCGTGCAGGCCTTCCTGGCCGGCGACGCGCGGGAGTGAGGACATGAGCGACGAGGGTGGCGAGCGGGGACGGGTCGTACGGGTCGGGATCTTCGTGCTCATCGGCCTGGTCGCGTTCCTGGCGATGATCTACGCGCTCGGTGCGCGGGCCCGGCTGTTCGAGCCGCGCTTCACCGTCTCGGCCGAGTTCACCGAGGTCGGCGGTCTGGTGGAGGGCGCCACCGTACGGCTGGCCGGCGTGCAGATCGGGCGGGTGAGCGGCGTGCTGCTGCCGCCGCAGCCGGGCGGCAAGGTGCGCGTGGAGATGACCATCGGCAAGCAGTTCGGCGACCGCGTGCGCAAGGACTCGGTGGCCCGCATCGAGACCCAGGGCCTGCTCGGGGACAAGATCATCGAGATCAGCGTCGGCACGTCGGCGACGCCGCCGGTCAAACCCGGCGAGCTCATCACCTCTCGCGACCCCTTCGATCTCAACCAGGTGATGGGCGAGAGCGCCCAGGTGGTGAAGAGCATCGGCACGCTGGCCGACAGCCTGCGGGAGACGGCCCAGACGCTGAACCAGTCGCGCCTGATCGAGGAGGCCACCGCCACCGTGCAGACGGCCCGCAAGGTGACCGACCAGGTGGGGCGGATCGTCGGCGAGGTCGAGCGCGGCAAGGGGTGGGCCCACGCGCTGATCTACGAGGAGCCGGTGGCCCTGCGCCGGGTCAACGAGCTGGTCGTCACCACCCAGTCCCTGGTGGACCGCGTGCAGCGCGGTGAGGGCGCCGCCGGCGTGCTGACCTCCGAGCAGTCCACGGCGGCGGCCAGGCGCTTCGTGGCGGCGATGGACCGGCTGAGCCGGGTCGTCGAGCAACCCTCGGCCGAGGACGGGGTGCTGCCGGCGCTGCTCTTCGATCCCAAGTACCGGCCCGTGCTCGACGACCTGCGCGTGGTGGCCCACAACCTGCGCGACGTCTCCGACCGCCTGGCCGGTGGCCGTGGCATGCTGGGCAGCCTCGTGAAGGACGAGCCCACCGACGGCGGCATCCGGCAGGCCTCGCGGGACTTCCAGGCGGCGCTGGCGAACCTCCGGGAGATCACCGAGAAGATCAAGGACGGCGAGGGCACCATGGGCGCGCTGATCGCCGATCCCACGATCTACGAGCGGCTCGTCAACATCCTCGACGGCGCCCAGCGCAGCTTCCTGCTTCGCGGCCTGCTGCGCGGCCTCGGCCGCGACGGCCGGGACGGCAAGCCCAAGGAGTGAGGATGCCGCGCGCCACGAGCGTCTACCGCTGCCAGCAGTGCGGGTTCGCGACCCCCAAGCCCGGCACCTGCCCGGATTGCAAGCGCGCCACCGGCGAGCTGGTGCCGCTCGTGGAGGAGCGGGCGGCGCCGGCGCCGGGCGGCCGCCGCGCCGCTGCCCCGGCCGGCACGCGGCCGGTGCGGCTGGCCGACGTCGTGATGGACGAGGCCGATCGCACGCTGACGGGCATCGGCGAGCTGGACCGTGTGCTCGGCGGCGGCGTGGTGCGCGGCTCGCTGGTGCTGATCGGCGGCGACCCTGGCATCGGCAAGAGCACGCTCCTGCTGCAGGCGGCCCGGGCCCTGGCCCGCGTGAGCCCGCCGGTGCTCTACGTGTCGGCCGAGGAGTCGGCGGCCCAGGTGAAGATGCGCGCCGACCGGCTTGGCGTGAGCGGCGATGGCCTGCTGCTGTGGGCGGAGAACGACCTGTCGCTCGTGCAGGCCGAGCTCGACACGATCAAGCCGCGCGCGCTCATCGTGGACTCGATCCAGACGGTGTTCCTGCCCGACCTCGAGTCGGCGCCGGGCAGCGTGGCCCAGGTGCGCGAGTGCGCCGCCCGGCTGATGACGCTGGCCAAGGGGCGCGGCATCGCGACCTTCCTGGTGGGCCACGTCACCAAGGACGGCGCGCTGGCCGGACCCCGCGTGCTCGAGCACCTGGTCGACACCGTGCTCTACTTCGAGGGCGAGCATCACCACGCCTACCGTGTGCTGCGGGCGGTGAAGAACCGCTTCGGCTCCACCAACGAGATCGGCGTGTTCGAGATGGCGGCCGGCGGCCTGGTCGAGGTCCCCAACCCGTCGGGCTTCTTCCTGGCCGAGCGCCCGGCCGACGCGCCGGGCTCCGTCATCGTCGCCGCGCTGGAGGGCACGCGGCCGCTGCTGCTGGAGCTGCAGGCGCTCGTCGCCCGCGCCTCGTTCGGCACCCCGCGGCGCACCGTGCTCGGCGCCGACTACAACCGGGTCTGCGTCCTGCTGGCCGTGCTGGAGAAGCGGGCGGGGCTGCCCATCGGCAACCAGGACGTGTTCGTGAGCGTGGCCGGGGGCGGCCGCGTGGTCGAGCCGGCCGCCGACCTCGGCATCGTCATCGCCGCGGCCTCGAGCTACCTGGAGCGGCCGGTGCCGGGCGACGTGCTGATCCTGGGTGAGGTCGGCCTCACCGGCGAGGTGCGGGCGGTGAGCGGGGTCGAGGTGCGGCTGCGGGCGGCCGCCCAGCTCGGCTTCAAGTCGGCGATCGTTCCGCGTAGCAACGCCGACGGTGCGCTGCCGCTGCCGGTCCGCGCGGTCGCCACGGTGAGCGACGCGCTGGGAGCGCTGCTGGGCTGATGGCGCTCGTGATCGCGCGGGTGGTCGTGATCGCCGTCGCCGCCGCCGCCGGACTCGCGCTGGCGCCCTCGCTCGGGCTCGGCCCGCTCGCCGGCGCCGGGCTCGCGGCTGTCGCCGCCGCCGCGGCCGTCGCGCTGGAGGCGGCGGCCGGCGCGGCCCCGCTGCGGCCGCTGCTGTGGACGGCCGGCGGCGCCGTGGGCGGCCTGCTGGCTGGGCTCGCGCTCGGTACCGCACTGGCGCCGCTGACCGGCGGCGCGGCCCCGGTGGTGCGCGGCGGTATCGCGCTGCTGGCGGCCTGGGTCGGCGGCGCGGTGGCCGCGCGACGCTCCGGCGAGCTCGGAACGCCGGGGGCACCGGGCGTGGCGCGGGTGCTCGACACCTCCGTGCTGATCGACGGCCGCGTCGCGGACATGGCGGCCGCGGGCTTCCTGGACGGACCCGTGATCGTGCCTCGCTTCGTCGTGGCCGAGCTGCAGCGGCTGGCCGACTCCGGCGACGCCGTGCGCCGCAACCGTGGCCGCCGCGGCTTCGACGTGCTCGACCGGCTGCGGCGCAGCCCGGCCGTGCAGGTGGAGCTGGTCGACACCGACTTCCCGGCCATCGTCGAGGTCGACGGCAAGCTCGTCGAGCTCGCCCGTACCCGCGGCGCCCGCCTGCTGACCAACGACTCCGCCCTGGGTCGGGTGGCGGCGCTGGCCGGCGTGGCGGTCGGCAACCTCCACGAGCTCGCCACCGCGCTCAAGCCGGCGGCGCTGCCCGGCGAGGGCATGCAGGTGCAGGTGATGCGCGAGGGCAAGGAGGCCGGCCAGGGCGTGGCCTACCTGGACGACGGCACGATGGTGGTGGTCGAGGGCGGCAAGCGATTCATCGGACAGTCTCTGGACGTGGTGGTGACCAGCGCGCTGCAGACCTCGGCGGGTCGCATGATCTTCGCGCGGCCGCGCGGCGACGAGGGCGGGCGCGATGGCTAGCCTGGCCGTGCTCGTCCCCGCCGGCGGTCTCGGCACGCGCCTGGGCAGCCGCACGCCCAAGCAGTTCCTGACCCTGGGCGGCGCCACCATCCTGGCCCGGACGCTGGCCCACTTCCGCCGTCACCCCGACGTGCGGGCGATCGTCGTCGCCGCCCCCGCCGAGCACCTGGCCCGCACGCGCCGGGTCGTCGGCCGGTCCGGGCGTCCGGTGGTCGAGGTGGTGGCGGGCGGGGCCACTCGCCAGGAGTCGGTCTGGCTGGCCCTGCAGGCGGCGCCGGCCGGCGTCGAGATCGTGCTGGTGCACGACGCGGTGCGCCCGTTCGTCGACCGGGCGCTCATCGACGCGGTGGTGACGGCGGCCGCCGCCCACGGAGCGGCGATCTGCGCGCTACCCATCGCCGAGACGATCAAGCGCGTGCGCGACGGGGTGGTGGAGACGACGCTCGACCGGGCGGGGCTGTGGGCGGTGCAGACGCCCCAGGCCTTCCGCGCCGACCTGCTGCGCGAGGCGCACGACAAGGCGCGGCGCGACGGCGTCGTCGGCACCGACGAGGCGATGCTGGTCGAGCGCCTCGGCCATCCCGTGCGCGTCGTCCCCGGCCTGGCCGCCAACGTCAAGATCACCACGCCCGAAGACCTGCAGCGAGCGCGGGGGCGGCGGTGAACCGCGTGGGATTCGGCTTCGACCTGCACCCGCTGGTGAGCGGCCGGCCGCTGGTGCTGGGCGGCGTCACCGTGCCCTCGGACCTCGGGCTCGACGGCCACTCCGACGCCGACGTGCTGGCCCATGCGGTCGGCGAGGGGCTGCTCGGTGCCCTGGCCCTGGGTGACCTGGGTCGCCACTTTCCGGACACCGACCCGCGCTGGCGGGGCGTCTCCAGCCTGCTGCTGCTCGGCCACGTGATGACCCTGCTGCGCGAGCGCGGTGCGGCGCTCGTCAACGTCGACGCCACCGTCCTCGCCCAGGCGCCCAAGCTCGTGGGCCACCTGCCCGAGATGGCCAAGCGCCTGGCCGACGTCCTCGGCATCCCAATGGACCGCGTCAGCGTCAAAGCGAAGAGCCCCGAGGGTCTGGGGCTGCTCGGGCGCCGCGAGGGCATCGCTGCCATGGCGGTCGTGAGTGTGGAGGTGCCCGGATGACGTGCCGCTGACGCCGGCCCGGCCGGCGCAATCCTGGAGGGGAGGTTCGGACGGGGGGCGGAGCCTCCCTCCGAGGCGAATGAAGATCTACAACACGATGGGGCGCATGAAGGAGGATCTCGTCCCGCTGACGCCCGGCGAGATCAAGATGTACTCGTGCGGGGTGACGGTGTACGACCTCTCTCACGTCGGTCACGCGCGGATGCTGATGGTCTTCGACGTGATCGCCCGCTACCTGCGCTTCGCCGGCTACCGGGTCACGTTCGTGCGCAACTTCACGGACGTCGACGACAAGATCATCCGGCGCGCCGTCCAGGAGGGCGTCTCCGCTCGCGAGGTGTCCGAGCGCAACATCGCGGCCTTCCACGAGGACATGGCCGCGCTCGGCGTGGAGCCGCCCGACGTCGAGCCCAAGGCGACCGAGCACCTGCCCGAGATGATCGGGCTGATCGAGCGTCTCATCGCCCGCGGCTACGCCTACGTGGTGGACGGCGATGTCTACTTCGAGGTCGGCCGGTTCCCGGCCTACGGCAAGCTCTCGGGCAAGAACCTCGACGAGCTGCAGGCCGGCGCCCGCGTCGAGGTGGACGAGCGCAAGCGGGATCCGCGTGACTTCGCGCTCTGGAAGTCGGCCAAGCCGGGCGAGCCGGCCTGGGACAGCCCGTGGGGCCCCGGCCGGCCCGGCTGGCACATCGAGTGCTCGGCCATGGCGGTGCGCTACCTGGGCGAGTCGTTCGACATCCACGGCGGCGGCGAGGACCTGATCTTCCCCCACCACGAGTGCGAGATCGCCCAGACCGAGGCCGACACCGGCCAGCCGTTCGCGCGCTACTGGGTGCACAACGGCATGGTCAACATGGGTCGCGAGAAGATGTCGAAGTCGCTCGGCAACACGCTGACGATTCGCGACCTCGTCGCTCGCCACGACCCGGCCGTGCTGCGGCTGTTCCTGCTCGGCACCCACTATCGCAGTCCCCTCGAGTGGTCGGAGGACCGGGTGGCGGACAGCGCCCGTGCCCTCGAACGGCTGTGGCGGCCGATCGACGACGGGGCCAAGCTTGGGGCGGTCGAGGCGGGAGGGCAGCCGCTGCCGGCCGAGCTCGCCGGGTTCCGCCAGCGGTTCCTCGACGCCATGGACGACGACTTCAACACCCCGGAGGCGCTCGGAGCGCTCTTCGACTTCAGCCGCGCCCTCCGGGCGCCCGAGCTGAGCCCGGCGGCCCAGGTCCGGGGCGCCGAGGAGCTGCGGACGCTGGCCGGGGCCCTCGGCCTGCAGGGCCCGCGGCGCGGTGGGCTCGACGAGGCCCGGATCGAGCGGCTCATCGCCGAGCGGATGGAGGCCCGGCGGCAGCGAAACTTCAAGCGGGCCGACGAGATCCGCGCCGAGATCGACGGGCTGGGCGCCATCCTGGAGGACAAGCCGGCCGGGACCGTATGGCGATGGAAGGGCCGGTGAGCGAGGATCGCGTCTGGGGGCGCAATCCGGTCCTGGCCCTCCTGCGCCGCGGTGGCCGTCGGGCCGACGAGGTCGCCGTGCTGGCCGGAGCCAAGGGGCCGATCTCGGAGGTCGTCTCCCTGGCCCGCCAGGGTGGGATCAAGGTCTCGTACCGGACGCGGGACCAGCTCACGGCCATGGCGGGCTCGCCGGACCACCAGGGGGTGGTCGCCCGGGTGGCCGCCGCCGACTATGCCGACCTCGAGGACCTGCTCGCCTTGCCATCCCAGCGAAATCAGGTACCGTTCTTCCTGGCCCTCGACCAGGTTCAGGATCCTCGGAACTTCGGCGCCCTCCTCCGCACCGCCGATGCCTTCGGGGTGCACGGGGTGATCGTGCCCAAGCACCACGCCGTCGGGCTGACAGAGGCGGCTGCGCGGACAGCCATGGGCGCGGTCGAGTACGTGGCCGTTGCTCGCGAGACCAACCTGGTCAGTACGCTCGAGAGGCTCAAGAAATCAGGTATTTGGATTTACGGAGCAGCCTCCGAAGGTGGCCAGCGACCCTGGTCCACCGATCTGCGGGGCCCGGTCTGCCTGGTGCTGGGGAGCGAGGGCGAGGGGCTCCGGCCGCTGGTGGCCCGGGCGTGCGACGTCCTGGTCTCGATCCCCATGCACGGCGGGGTGGGCTCCCTCAATGTGGCCGCCGCCGGGGCTGTCCTCTGCTACGAAGTGGCCCGCCAGCGCGCTGAATCACCTAAAACTCCTTGACGTAGAGCCAAGCCGTAACTAGATTGGAACTTTGCCTGCGCTGGCGTAGCTCAGGGGCAGAGCAACTGCCTTGTAAGCAGTGGGTCGGGGGTTCAAATCCTCCCGCCAGCGCCAGCAGTTGAGGATGCTTCGTTGCTCGAGAGGTCTCTCATCGCCATGCCGGCGCGTTCGGGGAGGTACCCAAGTGGCCAAAGGGGGCAGACTGTAAATCTGCTGGCGTACGCCTTCGGGGGTTCAAATCCTCCCCTCCCCAC
The DNA here is from genome assembly GCA_963734175.1 of uncultured Candidatus Rokubacteria bacterium. Classification (GTDB taxonomy): domain Bacteria; phylum Methylomirabilota; class Methylomirabilia; order Rokubacteriales; family CSP1-6; genus AR5. The sequence continues at coordinate 789,034 of CAVTGC010000004.1, read as the reverse complement.
CATTGTAGCGACGGCTGCGCGGACGGATAGGGTCGTGGGTGGCCTGAGCGAGATGCGCGTGGATCCGACTCGCGCGACGACGGTTCGGCCAACGGTGCGCCGGCGACAGGTGACGCGTGCGGGAATAGCTCAGCGGTAGAGCGCCAGCCTTCCAAGCTGGGGGTCGCGGGTTCGAATCCCGTTTCCCGCTCCAAGGATATCGAGCACCGGCGGACATCGAGCACCGGCACGGCTCCGCCGGGCCGGTTGCGAGCGGATGGGGGTGTGGGGGCCATGTCGGGGCCCCCACAGACATAGAACATCGAGCGGGCCCATGTAGCTCAGTTGGCAGAGCGCGTCCTTGGTAAGGACGAGGTCTCCGGTTCAAACCCGGACATGGGCTCCAGTATTCAGGCGGCAGCGAGCGCCGCGGTCAACGGGAGGTAGCGAGGGATGGCGAAGGCCAAGTACGAGCGGACGAAGCCGCACGTGAACGTGGGGACGATCGGGCACATCGACCACGGCAAGACGACGCTGACGGCGGCGATCACGAAGGTGCTGCACACGAAGAACAAGGGGATCGCGGTCCGGGAGTACGGGTCGATCGACAACGCGCCGGAAGAGCGGGAGCGGGGGATCACGATCGCGGTGGCGCACGTGGAGTACGAGACGGACAAGCGGCACTACGCGCACATCGACTGTCCGGGGCACGCGGACTACATCAAGAACATGATCACGGGGGCGGCGCAGATGGACGGCGCCATTCTGGTGGTGGCGGCCAATGACGGGCCGATGCCGCAGACGCGGGAGCACGTGCTGCTGGCGCGGCAGGTGAACGTGCCGTTTCTGGTGGTGTTCATGAACAAGGTCGACATGGTGGACGACGCGGAGATTTTGGATCTGGTGGAGCTGGAAGTGCGGGAGCTGCTGAAGAAGTACCAGTTTCCGGGGGACGACGTGCCGGTGATCCGGGGGTCGGCGTTGCAGGCCAACGAGAACCCGACGGACGCCAAGGCGGCGGAGCCGATCTGGAAGCTGATGGAGGCGGTGGACAGCTACATTCCGACGCCGCCGCGGCCGGTGGACAAGCCGTTTTTGATGCCGATCGAGGACATATTTTCGATCACGGGGCGGGGGACGGTGGTGACGGGGCGGGTGGAGCGGGGGATCGTGAAGGTGGGCGAGGAGATCGAGATCGTGGGGATCCACGACACGCGCAAGTCGGTGGTGACGGGCGTGGAGATGTTCCGCAAGCTGCTGGACGAGGGGCAGGCGGGGGACAATATTGGGGCGCTGCTGCGGGGGATCGACAAGGAAGAGGTCGAGCGCGGGCAGGTGCTCGCGAAGCCCGGGTCCATCAAGCCCCACAAGAAGTTCAAGGCGGAGGTGTACGTGCTCACGAAGGAAGAGGGGGGGCGGCACACGCCGTACTTCAACGGGTACCGGCCGCAGTTTTACTTTCGGACGACGGACGTGACGGGGGTGTGCACGTTGCCCAGCGGGGTGGAGATGGTGATGCCGGGGGACAACGTGACGATGGCGATCGAGCTGATCATGCCGATTGCGATGGAGAAGGAGCTGCGGTTTGCGATTCGGGAGGGCGGGCGGACGGTCGGGGCCGGCGTCGTGACGGAGATCGCGGAGTAGGACATGCGCGACATCGTCTCGATGGCCTGCGGCACCTGCCAGCGCCGCAACTACAGCACCACCAAGAATCGCCGCACCCATCCCGACCGGATGGAGCTGAAGAAGTACTGCAAGTGGTGCCGCAAGCACACCCCCCACAAGGAAACGAAGTGACGTCGTTCCCGGGGGCGAGGGTTCACCGGCAATAGGGGTGTAGCTCTAACGGCTAGAGCACCGGACTCCAAATCCGGGGGATGGGGGTTCGAATCCCTCCACCCCTGCCATTGCACGCGAAGAGTACCGGCTGGGAGGCGGCAGTGCCTCCCCCGCCATGGCCACAGGGTTCGTCGAGGTCGAGGGAGTCGAGGTCGAGAGAAGAGATGCCGGGAGTGATCGGGCGCGTCCGGGAGTTCGTGGAGGAAGTCCTCGCGGAATTCCGCAAGGTCTCGTGGCCGAGTCGGCAGGAGCTCGTGAACTCCACGGTGGTGGTCATCGTCGTCACCGTGGTGCTCGCGTTCTTCCTGGGCGCCGTCGACATCGTCCTGGCGCGCGTGGTCGAGTGGATCCTGGGCGGCGGGCGGAAAGGAATTTGAGATGAGCAGTGACGCGCCGACGACGAACAAGCAGTGGTTCGTCGTCCACACGTACTCGGGGTTCGAGAACAAGGTCTCCGAGGCCATCCAGTCGCGGGCCAAGATCTTCGGGATGGCCGAGAAGATCGCCCGGGTGCTGGTCCCCACCGAGAAGGTGGTCGAGGTCCGCAACAAGCAGAAGCGCGAGACCGAGCAGAAGTTCTTCCCCGGCTACGTGCTGGTCGAGATGGAGCTGACCGACGAGACCTGGCACCTCGTGCGCTCGACGCCCAAGGTGACCGGCTTCGTGGGCTCCGGCAACAAGCCGGTGTCGCTGCCGGCCGAGCAGGTCGAGGAGATCGTGCGCAACATGGAGGCGGGGGCCGAGAAGCCCAAGCCCAAGTCGGTCTTCCAGCGCGGCGACAAGGTCCGGGTCGTCGACGGGCCGTTCGTCAACTTCCAGGGTGTCGTCGAGGACATGAATCCCGAGCGCGGACGGATGAAGGTGGTCGTGCCGGTCTTCGGGCGGCCGACCTCGGTCGAGCTCGAGTACTACCAGGTGGAGCGACTGTGAAAAAAGTCCAGGCGATGGTCAAGCTGCAGATCCCGGCCGGCAAGGCCAATCCCTCGCCGCCGGTGGGGCCCGCGCTCGGCCAGCACGGCGTCAACATCATGGAGTTCTGCAAGGGCTTCAACGCCCAGACGAACACCCAGGAGGGGTTGATCCTCCCCGTGGTCGTCACGATCTTCGCGGATCGCTCCTTCACCTTCATCGTGAAGACGCCGCCGGCGGCCGTGCTGCTCAAGCGGGCGGCCGGCATCGCCAAGGCCTCGGCGATCCCCCACAAGGACAAGATCGGCAAGGTGACGCGGACCCAGGTCCGGGAGATCGCCCAGACCAAGCTCGTGGACCTCAATACCGACAACGTCGATTCCGCGATGCGGATCATCGAAGGCACCGCCCGCAGCATGGGCATCGAGGTCGTCTAGGAGACCGTCATGGCCACCACGGTGAGCAAGCGCTACGACACGGCCGTCGGCAAGATCGCCCAGGATCGCCAGTACTCGCTCGACGAGGCGATCGGGGTCCTCAAGGCGATGCCCGGCGCCAAGTTCGACGAGTCGGTCGACCTCTCGTTCCGGCTCGGCGTCGATCCCAAGCACGCCGACCAGATGGTCCGCGGCGCCGTCGTGCTGCCCCACGGCATCGGCAAGACGGTCCGGGTCGCGGTGTTCGCCAAGGGCGAGAAGGACCGCGAGGCCCGCGAGGCCGGCGCCGACACCGTCGGCGCCGAGGATCTCGTCGAGCGCGTGCAGGGCGGCTGGATGGACTTCGACACCGCCATCGCGACCCCGGATCTCATGGGCCAGGTCGGCCGGCTCGGCAAGGTGCTGGGACCGCGCGGCCTCATGCCGAACCCGAAGCTCGGCACCGTCACCTTCGACGTGTCGCGCGCGGTGCGCGAGGCCAAGGCCGGCAAGATCGAGTTCCGCGTGGACAAGGCGGGCAACGTCCACACGCCGGTCGGCAAGCGGTCGTTCAGCGAGGCGAACCTGCGCGACAACGCGATGGCGCTCATCGAGGCGATCGTGCGGGCCAAGCCCGCCGCCGCCAAGGGCACGTACCTCCGGTCGCTCACGGTGTCGAGCACGATGAGCCCGGGCGTGCCGGTGGATGCGGTCGCGGTCGCCAACCTGTTCAAGAAAGCCGCGAGCTGAGGAGCCCGGAGTGCCAACGCAAGACAAGGTCGAGACGATCGAGGATCTGAAGTCGCGGCTGGACGGGGTCAAGACGGTGCTCCTCGCCGAGTACCGGGGGCTGACCGTGTCGCAGCTGTCCGACCTCCGCAAGCAGCTCAAGGCGGTGTCGGCCGAGTACAAGATCGTGAAGAACCGGCTGGCCCGGCTGGCTATCGCCTCGTCGAGCCTGGCCGGCCTCGGCCCCGCCCTCACCGGCCCCACCGGGCTGGTGCTGGCCAAGGGCGATCCGGTCAGCGTCGCCAAGACGCTGCAGACGTTCGCGCGGACGAACCAGGCGCTCGTCCTCAAGGTCGGCATGGTCGAGGGCCAGATGCTGGAGCCGGCCGGGCTCAAGGCGCTGGCCGACCTGCCGTCGCGCGATGCGCTGCGGGCCGCCCTCGTCGGCGCCTTGCAGGGACCACTCACCCAGCTGGTGGGCCTGCTGCAGGCGCCCCAGCGCGAGCTCGTGTACGTCCTGGAGCAGCGGGGGAAATCCGCCCCCGCCGCCGAGTAACGATCACACAAGGGGGACCAGAGTCACATGGCCAATGTCGAACAGATCGCCGAGGAACTCGACAAGCTGACGCTGCTCGAAGCCGCGCAGCTGTCCAAGATGCTGCAGGAGAAGTGGGGCGTGTCGGCGGCGGCGCCGATGGCGGTGGCCGCGATGCCGGGGGCGGCCGCGGCCGGCGGCGGCGCGGCGGCGGCCGAGGAGAAGACGGAGTTCGACGTCATGCTCATGGCGGCCGGTGACAAGAAGATCCAGGTCATCAAGGTCGTCCGCGAGCTCACGGGGCTGGGTCTCAAGGAGGCCAAGGACCTCGTGGACGGCGCCCCCAAGGCCGTGAAGGAAAAGGTCACCAAGGCCGAGTCCGAGGACATGAAGAAGAAGCTCGAGGAGCAGGGGGCCACCGTCCAGGTCAAGTAGCCGCCCGCGGGCAGGCAACGGTCGGACGAAACCCTCATCCTCAGGAGAAGCCATGGCAGGCACGATTCAGTGCGGGCGTCGCAGTCGTCGGGACTTCGGGAAGATCCCGTCCATCGTGGAGATCCCGAACCTCATCGAGGTGCAGAAGCGGTCCTACGAGACCTTTCTGCAGAAGGACGTCTCCGCCGAGCGCCGGGAAGAGATCGGGCTGCAGGCGGTGTTCAAGTCGGTGTTTCCCATCGCCGACTACAACGACAATGCGCTGCTCGAGTTCGACTCGTACCACTTCGGGGATCCGAAGTACACGGTGGAGGAGTGTCACGACCGGGGCATGACGTTCGCCATCCCCCTCAAGGTCACGCTCCGGCTCGTGGTGTTCGACCACGACAAGGAAGCGAAGACCCGGACGATCCGGGAGCAGCGGGGGCAAGAGGTCTACCTGGGTGAGCTCCCCCTGATGACCGACAAGGGGACGTTCATCATCAACGGCACCGAGCGCGTCGTGGTCAGCCAGCTGCAGCGCTCGGCCGGCGTGTTCTTCGACGACGACAAGGGCAAGACGCTGGCCTCCGGCAAGCCGCTCTACTCGGCCCGCGTGATCCCCTATCGCGGCTCCTGGGTGGAGTTCGACTTCGACGCCAACGACCTGCTGCACGTGCGCGTGGACCGGCGGCGGAAGATGCACGCCACCGCCTATCTGCGGGCGTTCTGGTTCCTGGAGAAGAACGTCGTCCTCTCCGACGAGGAGATCCTGGCCCAGTTCTACGACGCCGAGGAGGTGCTGAGCTTCGAGGACGGCACCGCCTGGGTGAAGGTGCATCCGGAGGCGTCGGTGGGGGCCAAGGTCGCCGACGACGTCAAGCCGCCGCGGCACCGCGAGGCCATCGTCACCGCCGGCAAGGTGCTCAACGCCAAGCTGGTCGAGAAGCTGATCGAGGGCGGCGTCGAGAAGATCCCGGTCCGGGCCGAGGCGCTGGTGGGTCGGCGGACGGCCACCCGCATCGTCGACACCGAGAGCGGCGAGGTCATCGTCGGCACCAACACCGAGCTGACCTCGACGGTCCTCACCCAGGTCATGAGCCGTCGGGTGGCGCCGTTCAAGCTCCTGGTGCTGAGTCCGGGCAAGATCGACGCCTCCATCTACGAGACGCTGGCCCGCGACCACGTCAAGAACCCCGACGAGGCGCTGGTCGAGATCTACCGCAAGCTGCGGCCGGGCGATCCGCCCACCGTGGAGTCGGCCCGCGCGCTGTTCCGCGGCATGTTCATGGACCCGCGCCGCTACGACCTGGCCCGGGTCGGCCGCTTCATGATCAACGAGAAGCTCAGCATCGAGGGGGCGGCCAGCGCCAAGACGCTGCGCAGCGAGGACATCGTCTCGGTCATCCGCCGCCTGCTGATGGTCAAGCTGGGCAGCACCTCCACCGACGACATCGACCACCTCGGCAACCGCCGGGTGCGCTCGGTCGGCGAGCTGCTGGAGAACCAGTTCCGGGTCGGCCTCACGCGGATGGAGCGGGCGGTCAAGGAGCGGATGTCGATCTCCGACATCACCAACCTGATGCCCCACGACCTGATCAATGCCAAGCCGGTCTCGGCGGTGGTCAAGGAGTTCTTCGGCTCCTCCCAGCTCTCGCAGTTCATGGACCAGACCAACCCGCTGGCCGAGCTGACCCACAAGCGCCGGCTGTCGGCCCTGGGTCCGCGCGGCCTCAGCCGGGAGCGGGCCGGGTTCGAGGTGCGCGACGTGCACCCGACCCACTACGGGCGCATCTGCCCCATCGAGACGCCGGAAGGCCCGAACATCGGCCTCATCTCCTCGCTGTCGACGTACGCTCGCACCAACGAGCTGGGCTTCATCGAGACGCCGTACCGCAAGGTGGTCAGGGGCGGGGTCACCGACGAGATCGAGTTCCTCAACGCGCTCAAGGAAGAGAAGTTCGTCATCGCCCAGGCCAACGCCGAGATCGACCGGACCGGCAAGTTCATGCAGGAGCGGGTGTCGGCCCGGCGAGCCGGTGAGTACCGGATGGTGGCGCCGGAAGAGCTGCATTACATGGACGTCTCGCCCAAGCAGCTGGTGTCGGTGGCGGCGGCCCTCATTCCGTTCCTCGAGAACGACGACGCCAACCGGGCGTTGATGGGCTCCAACATGCAGCGGCAGGCGGTGCCGCTGCTGCAGCCGGAGGCGCCGCTGGTCGGCACCGGCATGGAGCACGTGGTCGCGCGCGACTCCGGTTCGGTGGTGGTCGCCAAGCGGCCCGGCGTGGTCGAGTACGTCTCGGCCGACCGGGTGGTGGTGCGGGCGGAGAGCCGGTCGAAGAAGGCCGACCCCGTCCAGGACCTGCCGCTGGACATCTTCAACCTGACGAAGTACCGGCGCTCCAACCAGAACACCTGCATCAACCAGAAGCCGATCGTGCGGAAGGGCCAGAAGGTGTCGCCGGGCGACGTCATCGCCGACGGGCCGGCCACCGACCAGGGCGAGCTGGCCCTCGGCCGCAACGTGCTGGTCGCCTTCATGCCGTGGGGCGGGTACAACTTCGAGGACGCGATCCTGGTCTCCGAGCGGCTGGTCAAGGACGACCGCTTCACCTCGATCCACATCGAGGAGTTCGAGGTCCAGGCCCGCGACACCAAGCTCGGTAAAGAAGAGGTCACTCGAGACATTCCGAATGTCTCCGAGGAAGCCCTGAAGGATCTGGACGATTCGGGCATCGTGCGCATCGGCGCCAAGGTCAAGGCCGGGGACATCCTGGTCGGCAAGATCACGCCGAAGGGCGAGACCCAGCTGACGCCGGAAGAGAAGCTGCTCCGCGCCATCTTCGGCGAGAAGGCCGGCGACGTGCGCGACACCTCGCTCACGGTGCCGCCCGGCATCGAGGGCACCGTGGTCGACGTCAAGGTGTTCTCCCGGCGCGGCGTCGACAAGGACGAGCGCGCCAAGTCGATCGAGGAGGAGGAGATCGGGCGCCTGGAGAAGGACTACCAGGACGAGATCGCCATGGTCGAGATGGAGCGCGACCAGAAGCTGAAGAACCTCCTGGTCGGCAAGACGTCGGTGAACGAGCTGTTCGACCCGACCAACAAGACCCGGCGGGTCACCAAGAAGGGTGACCACATCGAGCGCGAGGAGCTCGACACCTTCTCCTGGAACGAGCTCAAGAAGGTGAAGGTCAAGGAGGACGACGGCCTCGCCCAGATGATCAAGCGGATCGAGGAGCTCGCCGAAGAGCAGATCTCGATCTACGACTCGATGCTGGAGGAGCGCATCGGCCGCCTGCGCCGCGGCGACGACCTGCCGCCCGGCGTGATCAAGATGGTGAAGGTCTACGTCGCCGTGAAGCGCAAGCTGTCGGTCGGCGACAAGATGGCCGGCCGCCACGGCAACAAGGGCGTCGTGTCCAAGATCCTGCCCGAAGAGGACATGCCGTTCCTCCCCGACGGTTCCCCCGTCGAGATCGTCCTGAATCCTCTCGGGGTGCCGTCTCGTATGAACGTCGGTCAGATCCTGGAGACCCACCTGGGCTGGGCGGCCCGCGCCCTCGGCCTGTGGGTGGCCAGCCCCGTGTTCGACGGGGCCACCGAGCAGGAGATCAAGGAGCACCTCAAGCAGGCCAACATGCCGACCTCCGGCAAGACGCGGCTCTTCGACGGCCGCACCGGCAAGCCGTTCCATCAGGAGGTGACGGTCGGCCAGATCTACATCCTGAAGCTGGCCCACCTCGTCGACGACAAGATGCACGCCCGCTCGATCGGGCCCTACTCGCTGGTCACCCAGCAGCCGCTCGGCGGCAAGGCCCAGTTCGGCGGCCAACGGTTCGGCGAGATGGAGGTGTGGGCCCTGGAGGCGTACGGCGCCGCCCACACGCTGCAGGAGATGCTGACCGTGAAGTCCGACGACGTCGAGGGACGCAACCGCATCTACGAGGCGATCGTCAAGGGCGAGAACTTCCTCGAGCCCGGCACCCCGGAGTCGTTCAACGTGCTGGTGAAGGAGCTGCAGAGCCTGGCCCTGGACGTCGAGCTGGTCACCAAAGACGGAAAGAAGGCGTCGTGAGGAGAGCGAGCGAAGAGCGCAACAGAGTGGAGCGGCGGCGCGCTGGTCGAACGGTTGAACGGGCGGGTCGGAGCCACGCGCATCTCGAACAGGCCACCGGCGTCTCGAACCGGCCTCACGGCTTCGCTACAAAGGAGAATACTGAATGCTGACGGATCGGCCTTTCGGCAGCCTGATCAGAGAGGACAAGCCCGCCAAGGACCTGTGGGGCATCCTCGATCGGCATGCGAAGCCCATCACGTTTGATGCGATCCGAATCAAGCTGGCGGCGCCCCAGAAGATCCGGGACTGGTCGCACGGCGAGGTGAAGAAGCCGGAGACCATCAACTACCGGACCTTCAAGCCGGAGCGCGACGGCCTCTTCTGCGCGCGCATCTTCGGGCCCACCAAGGACTACGAGTGCGCGTGCGGCAAGTACAAGCGGATGAAGTTTGCCGGCGTCATCTGCGACAAGTGCGGAGTCGAGGTGACCCGGGCCCGGGTGCGGCGCGAGCGGATGGGCCACATCGAGCTGGCCTCGCCGGTGTCGCACGTGTGGTTCTTCAAGGGGCTGCCCAGCCGCATCGGCCAGCTCCTCGACATGTCCCTGCGCGAGCTGGAGAAGATCCTCTACTTCGAGGAGTACGTGTGCCTCGAGTCGCGGATCAACGGCATCAAGAAGAAGGACCTGGTCGGTGTCGAGAAGGTCCGCAAGATGCACGAGGAGCACGGCCCCGAGGCCCTCAAGGTGGGCATGGGCGCCGAGGCCATCCGCGAGCTGTTGCGCGACATGGACCTCGACTCGCTGGCCCGCGACCTCCGCGCCCAGATGCTGGGGGAGACCTCGGTCCAGAAGCGCAAGAAGATCGTCAAGCGGCTGAAGGTCATCGAGGCATTTCTGAAATCCGGCAACCAGCCGGAGTGGATGATCCTCGAGGTCATCCCGGTCATCCCGCCGGAGCTGCGGCCGCTGGTGCCGCTCGACGGCGGCCGGTTCGCGACGTCGGACCTCAACGACCTCTACCGCCGCGTCATCAACCGGAACAACCGGCTGAAGCGACTGATGGACCTCAAGGCGCCCGAGATCATCATCCGCAACGAGAAGCGGATGCTGCAGGAGGCCGTCGACGCCCTGTTCGACAACGGCCGCCGGGGCCGCGTCATCACCGGGCCCAACAACCGCCCGCTGAAGTCGCTGTCCGACACCCTGAAGGGCAAGCAGGGCCGGTTCCGCCAGAACCTGCTCGGCAAGCGCGTCGATTACTCTGGCCGCTCGGTCATCGTGGTCGGCCCCTATCTGAAGCTGCACCAGTGCGGGCTGCCCAAGAAGATGGCCCTGGAGCTGTTCAAGCCGTTCATCCTGCGCAAGCTGGAGGAGCGGGGCATCGCCTCGTCGATCAAGGCCGCCAAGAAGTTCGTGGAGAAGGAGCGGCCGGAGGTCTGGGACATCCTCGACGACGTCATCAAGGAGCACCCGGTGCTGCTCAACCGGGCGCCCACGCTGCACCGGCTCGGCATCCAGGCCTTCGAGCCCATCCTGGTCGAGGGCAAGGCCATCGAGATCCACCCGCTGGTGTGCACGGCCTTCAACGCCGACTTCGACGGCGACCAGATGGCCGTCCACGTGCCGCTGTCCATGGAGGCCCAGCTCGAGGCCCAGGTCCTCATGCTGTCGGCCAACAACATCATGTCGCCGTCCAACGGCGCCCCCATCGCGGTGCCGACGCAGGACATGGTCCTCGGCATCTACTACCTGACCAAGGAGCGGCTGTCCACGCCCGAGCACCCGGTGCGCGGTGAGGGCCGGCTGTTCTCCGACGCCGAGGAGGTCCGGATTGCCTACGACAACGAGGACATCGACCTCCAGGCCCGCATCCGCCTGCGCTGGAAGACCGGCGAGGTGATCGAGACCACGGTGGGCCGCACGCTCTTCAACGAGATCGTGCCGGAGGCGCTGCGCTTCGTGAACCAGGAGCTGAAGAAGAAGGAGGTCACCGCCCTCGTCGGCCGCTGCATGAACCAGCTCGGCAACGAGATCACCGTGCACTTCCTCGACGAGCTCAAGGATCTCGGCTTCCGGTACGCCACCCTGTCGGGCCTGTCTATCGGCATCGACGACATGCACATTCCGTCGTCGAAGGAGCGGCACATCAACAAGGCCCGGGAAGACGTCAACGAGGTGGAGACGCAGTACCAGGACGGCGTCATCACGAACGGTGAGCGCTACAACAAGGTCGTCGACGTCTGGGCCCACGTCACCGAGCAGATCGCCGAGGAGATGTTCAAGGAGCTGGAGGACGGCGAGCAGGGCGGCGAGTTCAACCCCATCTTCATGATGGCCGACTCCGGCGCCCGCGGCTCCAAGCAGCAGATCCGCCAGCTGGCCGGTATGCGCGGTCTCATGGCCAAGCCGTCGGGCGAGATCATCGAGACGCCCATCACGTCGAACTTCCGCGAGGGCCTCACCGTCCTCGAGTACTTCACCTCCACCCACGGCGCCCGCAAGGGTCTGGCCGACACCGCGCTGAAGACGGCCGACTCCGGCTACCTGACGCGCCGGCTCGTCGACGTGGCCCAGGACGTCATCGTCAGCGAGTACGACTGCGGCACCGTCAAGTACATCGAGGCCACCCCGCTCGTCGAGGGTGGTGACATCATCCAGTCGCTCCGGGACCGCATCATCGGCCGAGTCGCGGCCGAGGACGTGCGGGATCCCCTCTCGCAGGAGATCATCGTCCAGGGCAACAACGAGATCATCGAGGAGCTGGCCCAGAAGATCGAGGACTCCGGTCTCGAGCGGGTCCGCATCCGCTCGACCCTGGCCTGCGACACCAAGCGCGGCATCTGCGTGCTGTGCTACGGCCGTAACCTCGGCTCCGGCCGCCTGGCCGAGCTGGGGGAGGCGGTCGGCATCATCGCCGCCCAGTCGATCGGGGAGCCGGGCACCCAGCTGACGATGCGGACGTTCCACATCGGCGGCACCGCCAGCCGGGTCGTGGAGGCCTCCAAGCACGAGGCCAAGAGCGCCGGCGTCGTGAAGTTCCACAACCTCCGGACCGTCGTCAACCGTGACGGCGACCTCGTCGCCACCAACCGCAACGGCGAGATCGCCGTGGCCGACGAGCGGGGCCGGGAGCGCGAGCGCTACCCGGTCGTGTACGGCGCCAAGATCAAGGTCAAGGCCGAGCAGAAGATCAAGGTGCGCACGGTGCTGGTCGAGTGGGATCCGTTCACCAACCCGATCCTCACCGAGTTCACCGGCAAGGCGCAGTACCAGGACATCGTGGAGGGCGTGACCGTCCGCGAGGAGTTCGACGAGGTCACCGGTCTCGCCCGCAAGGTCATCATCGAGGACGCCGACGGCCGGCTGCAGCCCGGCGTCATCATCTACGGCGCCCACTCCGAGGGGGCCGGTCCCGCCACCGGCTCCGAGCGGCATCGCTACCCGCTGCCGGTGGGCGCCAACCTGTCGGTCGTCGACGGCGCCGACGTGTTCGCGGCCGACATCATCGCCAAGATCCCGCGGGAGAGCACCAAGACCAAGGACATCACCGGCGGTCTGCCGCGGGTGGCCGAGCTCTTCGAGGCCCGCAAGCCGAAGGAGCAGGCGGTCATCACCGAGATCGACGGCCGGGTGGAGATGGGCGGCTTCGTCAAGGGCATGCGGAAGATCGTCATCCGGGCCGACAACGCGGAGACCAAGGAGTACCTGATCCCGCGCGGCAAGCACATCAGCGTGCACGAGGGTGACCGGGTGAAGGCGGGGGAGGCCCTGATGGACGGGTCGCCGAACCCGCACGATTACCTGGCCGTCCTCGGAGACCGTGAGCTGCAGCGCTACCTCGTCAACGAGGTGCAGGAGGTCTACCGCCTGCAGGGCGTGACGATCAACGACAAGCACATCGAGATCATCGTGCGCCAGATGCTGCGGCGCGTGCGGATCGAGGAGGTCGGCGACACCGACTTCGTGGTCGGCGAGCTGGTCGACAAGTTCGTGTTCCAGGAGGAGAACGACCGGGTGCTGAGCCAGGGCAAGCGCCCGGCCACCGCCAAGCCGGTCCTCCTCGGCATCACCAAGGCCTCGCTGTCGACCGACAGCTTCATCTCGGCGGCCTCCTTCCAGGAGACCACCCGGGTGCTGACGGAGGCGGCCATCTCCGGCAAGACCGACGACCTGCGCGGTCTGAAGGAGAACGTCATCGTCGGCCGGCTGATCCCGGCCGGCACCGGCCTCAACAACTACACGCGGGTCGAGGTCCTGACCCCGGGCGGCGAGGCCGTGAAGCCGCTCGACAGCATGCTGAGCTTCGATCCGCCGGCGCCGGCCGAGCCCACCGACGGTGAGGGCTCGGTCGCGGCCGCCGGATGAGGGTGATCGAGGGGCGGCCTGGCTTCGCCGGGCCGCTCCGAGCGCTGGGGGTTTGGGGGCCATCTCGGGGCCCCCATGTCCAAACCCTCGACCAAATTGACAACACCGGGGCACTCGGTTATAAAGTGAGAGTTTTGTCGCCGTTCCCGGCGATGGAGACCTATGCCGACCATTAACCAGCTCGTGCGATACGGTCGTGAAGCGGTGCGGAAGAAGTCCAAGACGCCCGCGATGCAGGCGTGCCCGCAGAAGCGCGGCGTGTGCATCCGCGTCTACACCACGACCCCCAAGAAGCCGAACTCGGCCCTCCGCAAGGTGGCCCGCGTGCGGCTCACCAACGGGCAAGAGGTCACCTCGTACATCCCGGGTGTCGGCCACAACCTGCAGGAGCACTCGATCGTGATGATCCGCGGGGGCCGCGTGAAGGACCTGCCGGGCATCCGGTACCACATCATCCGCGGCTCGCTCGACACCGCCGGGGTGACGGGCCGCAAGCAGAGCCGGTCCAAGTATGGCGCCAAGGCGCCGAAGGCGAGCTAGGCCATGCGGCGGGCGGGCGCAGCCAAGCGTGAGGTGCTGCCGGATCCCAAGTACGGGAGCCGACTGGTCGCGAAGTTCGTCAACATCATGATGATCTGCGGCAAGAAGTCGACGGCCGAGCGCATCATGTACGACGCCATGACGGCGGTCGAGGACCGGTCCAAGCAGGAAGCGCTGAAGATGTTCAAGACCGCCATCGACAACGTCAAGCCGGCCGTCGAGGTGAAGTCGCGGCGGGTCGGCGGCTCGACGTACCAGGTGCCGGTCGAGGTGCGCCCGGACCGGCGGACCTCGCTGGCCATGCGCTGGATGATCGGGGCCGCCCGGCGCCGGTCGGAGCGCAGCATGGCCGACAAGCTGGCGGCCGAGATGCTCGACGCCGCCAACAACCGGGGCATGGCGGTCAAGAAGCGGGAAGACACGCACAAGATGGCGGAGGCCAACAAGGCGTTCGCGCACTACCGCTGGTAGCGGTCGGTCACCGGCGAAGGGGGGAGGAGGCTGACCCCCCTTCACGCATGCAGAGCCAAGAAAAGAGGGCGGACGTGGAGCGGCAGTACTCCCTGGAGAAGACGCGCAATATCGGCATCATGGCCCACATCGACGCGGGCAAGACGACGACGACCGAGCGCGTCCTGTACTACACCGGACGGTCCTACAAGATCGGCGAGGTCCACGAGGGCACCGCCACCATGGACTGGATGGTGCAGGAACAGGAGCGGGGGATCACCATCACCTCGGCCGCCACCACCTGCTTCTGGCGGGACTGCCGCGTGAACATCATCGACACGCCGGGCCACGTCGACTTCACCGTCGAGGTGGAGCGCTCGCTCCGCGTGCTCGACGGGGCCGTGGCCATCCTCGACGCCGTCTCCGGTGTCGAGCCGCAGACGGAGACGGTGTGGCGCCAGGCCGACAAGTACCAGGTGCCGCGGCTCGTCTACGTCAACAAGATGGACCGCATCGGCGCCGACTACTACCGGTGTCTGGACATGCTGCGCAGCCGCCTCGGCGCCCACCCGGTGGCCATCCAGCTGCCGATCGGCCGCGAGGACCAGTACCGCGGCCTCATCGACCTCATCGATCAGGTGGCGATGGTGTGGGACGAGGGCGACGAGACGCTCGGCAAGGAATACAAGACGGTCGAGATCCCGGCCGACATGCTCGATCTGGTGAAGGAGTACCGGGAGAAGATGATCGAGGGGCTCGCCGAGGTGGACGAGGCCCTCATGGAGAAGTACGTCCACGGCGAGGCGATCAGCCCCGAGGAGCTGAAGGCGGCGGTGCGCAAGGGCACCATCGCCATGACCGTGTTCCCGGTGATCTGCGGCGCCTCCTTCAAGAACAAGGGCGTGCAGCCGCTGCTGGACGCGGTCATCGACTACCTGCCGTCGCCGCTCGACATCCCCCCCATGGTCGGCGTGAATCCGGAGACGGGGGCGACCGAGGAGCGCAAGGCGTCGGACGACGCCCCCTTCAGCGCGCTGGCCTTCAAGATCATGAACGACCAGCACGTGGGTCAGCTCGTCTTCCTGCGGGTGTACTCGGGCACGCTCGAGGCCGGCTCCGGTGTGTACAACTCCACCAAGGACAAGAAGGAGCGGATCGGTCGTCTCCTGCGGATGCACGCCAACAAGAAGGAAGAGGTCCCGTCGATCGCCTCCGGTGACATCGCCGCCGCCATCGGACTCAAGCTGACGACGACCGGCGACACCCTGTGCGACGCCGACAAGCCGATCGTGCTGGAGTCGATGACGTTCCCGGAGCCGGTCATCGCGGTGGCCATCGAGCCCAAGACGCGCGCCGACGAGGAGAAGCTGGGCGTGGCGCTGTCACGGCTGGCCCTGGAAGACCCGACGTTCCGGGTGACCACGGAAGAGGAGACCTCGCAGACGCTCATCCACGGGATGGGCGAGCTGCACCTCGAGATCATCGTCGACCGCCTCCTGCGCGAGTTCCGCGTCGAGGCCAACGTCGGCAAGCCGCAGGTCGCCTACCGGGAGACGATCCGGCGCAAGGGCGAGGCCCAGGGCAAGTTCGTGCGGCAGACCGGTGGCCGCGGCCAGTACGGAGACGTGTACATCGAGGTCGAGCCGAACGACGCCGGCGGGGGCTTCGTGTTCGAGAACAAGATCATCGGCGGGTCGGTGCCGCGTGAGTACGTGCCGGCCGTCGAGAAGGGCATCAAGGAAGCCATGGAGACCGGCATCATGGCCGGCTACCCGATGGTGGACATCAAGGTCTTTCTGACCGATGGCTCCTACCACGACGTGGACTCCTCGGAGATGGCCTTCAAGATCGCCGGCTCGATGGGGTTCAAGGACGCCTGCCGCAAGGCCAAGCCCACCCTGCTGGAGCCGGTCATGGACGTCGAGGTGGTCACGCCCGAGGAGTACATGGGCGCGATCGTGGGCGACCTCAACAGCCGCCGCGGCCGCATCGTCTCGATGGAGGCCCGCGGCACTTCCCAGGTGATCCGCGCCAACGTGCCGCTGGCGACGATGTTTGGCTACGCGACCGAGATGCGGTCGATGACCCAGGGGCGGGCCACCTACACGATGCAGTTCGCCCGCTATGAAGAGGTTCCGACCTCGATCTCCGAAGAAATCATGGCCAAGGTCGCGGGCAAGCCCGCGGCCCGCGCCGGTACCCGCTGAGAACCACGAGCGCAGTCGAAGGAAGGTAGACGACGATGGCGAAGGCCAAGTACGAGCGGACGAAGCCGCACGTGAACGTGGGGACGATCGGGCACATCGACCACGGCAAGACGACGCTGACGGCGGCGATCACGAAGGTGCTGCACACGAAGAACAAGGGGATCGCGGTCCGGGAGTACGGGTCGATCGACAACGCGCCGGAAGAGCGGGAGCGGGGGATCACGATCGCGGTGGCGCACGTGGAGTACGAGACGGACAAGCGGCACTACGCGCACATCGACTGTCCGGGGCACGCGGACTACATCAAGAACATGATCACGGGGGCGGCGCAGATGGACGGCGCCATTCTGGTGGTGGCGGCCAATGACGGGCCGATGCCGCAGACGCGGGAGCACGTGCTGCTGGCGCGGCAGGTGAACGTGCCGTTTCTGGTGGTGTTCATGAACAAGGTCGACATGGTGGACGACGCGGAGATTTTGGATCTGGTGGAGCTGGAAGTGCGGGAGCTGCTGAAGAAGTACCAGTTTCCGGGGGACGACGTGCCGGTGATCCGGGGGTCGGCGCTGCAGGCCAACGAGAACCCGACGGACGCCAAGGCGGCGGAGCCGATCTGGAAGCTGATGGAGGCGGTGGACAGCTACATCCCGACGCCGCCGCGGCCGGTGGACAAGCCGTTTTTGATGCCGATCGAGGACATATTCTCGATCACGGGGCGGGGGACGGTGGTGACGGGGCGGGTGGAGCGGGGGATCGTGAAGGTGGGCGAGGAGATCGAGATCGTGGGGATCCACGACACGCGCAAGTCGGTGGTGACGGGCGTGGAGATGTTCCGCAAGCTGCTGGACGAGGGGCAGGCGGGGGACAATATTGGGGCGCTGCTGCGCGGGATCGACAAGGAAGAAGTCGAGCGCGGGCAGGTGCTGGCGAAGCCGGGGTCGATCAAGCCGCACAAGAAGTTCAAGGCGGAGGTGTACGTCCTCACGAAGGAAGAGGGGGGGCGGCACACGCCGTACTTCAACGGGTACCGGCCGCAGTTTTACTTTCGGACGACGGACGTGACGGGGGTGTGCACGTTGCCCAGCGGGGTGGAGATGGTGATGCCGGGGGACAACGTGACGATGGCGATCGAGCTGATCATGCCGATTGCGATGGAGAAGGAGCTGCGGTTTGCGATTCGGGAGGGCGGGCGGACGGTCGGGGCCGGCGTCGTGACGGAGATCGCGGAGTAAGACATGGTCACCCTGGCCGCCGATCAGAAGATCCGCATCCGTCTCAAGGCGTACGATCATCACCTCCTGGATCGCTCGGTCAAGGAGATCGTGGAGACCGTGCGGCGTACCGGCGCCCGCGTGGCCGGCCCCGTGCTGCTGCCGACGATCATCAACCGGTGGACGGTCCTGCGCTCGCCCCACGTCGACAAGACGTCCCGCGAGCAGTTCGAGATGCGCACCCACAAGCGCCTCCTCGACATCGTCGATCCCACCCCGCAGACGGTCGACAGTCTCATGAAGCTCGATCTTCCCGCCGGCGTCGACGTCGAAATCAAACTCTAAGAACTCTGAGAAAGACCGATGAGAAGTGTCCAGCTGCTAGGCGCCGAGGAGTCCCCGACTGAGGCGTACGCCGCGTACGCCGCAGGGAGTGGGACGAGTCGGCAACGACGCAGATGGGCACTTCTCATCGGTCTTCGCCAAGCGTTGAGGATCGCGTAACCCCATGGCACGCAAAGAAGGACTCATCGGCCGCAAGCTCGGCATGACCCAGATCTTCGGCGACGACGGCAGTCACATCCCGGTGACGATCGTCCAGGCCGGACCCTGCACGGTCATCGGTCACCGGACCCGCGAGCAGCACGGCTACGACGCCCTGCAGCTCGGGTTCGAGCCGAAGAAGAAGAACATCAGCAAGCCGGTCGCCGGGGTCTTCAAGAAGGTCAACGTGCCCCCGATGGGGATCGTGCGCGAGGTTCGCCTCGAGAAGCCCGAGCAGGTGGCGGCTTACCCGGTCGGCCAGGCCCTCACCAGCGAGGTCTTCGCGGCCGGCGAGCTCGTCGACGTGGTCGGGGTCACCAAGGGCAAGGGGTTCCAGGGCGGCGTCAAGCGCTTCGGCTGGTTCGGCGGCGACGCCACCCACGGCTCGATGTTCCACCGGGCCCCGGGCTCGATCGGCGCCTCGTCCGATCCCTCGCGCGTGTGGCCGGGGCACCGGCTGCCGGGCCGCATGGGCGGCGTGCGGCGGACGACGCTGAACGTCCGGATCGTGCGGGTGATGCCCGAGCAGAACCTCGTGCTCCTCGGAGGCTCGGTGCCCGGCTCCAACGGCTCCCTGGTCATGCTTCGCAAGTCCGTGAAGACGACCAGGCAACAGCAGCAGAAAGCGGCGGACAAGAAATAATGCCGACGGTACAGGTCCTCGACGGCAAGGGAAAGCAGGCGGGCACGCTGGAGCTGCGGGCCGACGTGTTCGGCGCCGAGGTCAAGGCGCCGCTGCTGCACCAGGCGGTCGTGCGCGAGCTGGCCGACCGCCGGGTCGGTACCCACGACACCAAGGGTCGCAGCGAGGTCTCGGGCGGCGGCAGGAAGCCCTGGAAGCAGAAGGGCACCGGCCGCGCCCGCCAGGGCAGCATCCGGGCGACGCAGTGGAAGGGCGGCGGCAAGCCGTTCGGTCCCACCCCGCGCAGCTACGACAAGGCGATGCCGCGGCAGATGCGCCGCGAGGCGCTGCGCTCGGCCGTGGCCTCGACGATCACGGGGGAGACGCTGCGCGTCGTGGAGAGCATGGCCGCCGACGGCAAGACCAAGACGCTGGTGACCGGGCTCGGCCAGCTGGGGCTGCGGCCGGTTTCCACGCTGGTCGTCGTCGCCTCGCTGGGCGACGCCCTGCTCCGGTCGGCCCGCAACGTCCCCTGGCTGACCGTCGAGACGCCCGATCACGTCTCCGTGTACCAGGTGCTGCACGCCCGGCAGGTGGTGTTCGAGCGGGCGGCCCTCAAGACGCTCGAGGAGGCTCTCGGATCATGAGGGACGCGCGCCACGTGCTCATCCGGCCGCTGATGACGGAGAAGTCGATGCAGCAGAAGGAGGTCCTGAACACGGTCGCGTTCCGGGTCCGGCCCGACGCCAACAAGGTGGAGATCCGGGCGGCGGTCGAGAGCGTGTTCAACGTGAAGGTGACGGCGGTCCGCACCGCCTCCTATGAGGGCAAGCTCAAGCGGATGGGCCGCTTCCAGGGGCGGCGGTCCGACTGGAAGAAGGCGATCGTGACGCTGGCGCCCGGCCACAAGATCGACCTCGTCGAGGGGGCCTGAGCGCCATGGGGATCCGCACCGTCAAGCCGACGTCGCCCGCGCGGCGCTACCTCACGTACGTCACCTACGAGGAGATCACCAAGACCGAGCCGGAAAAGGGGCTGCTGATCCCCAAGCGGCGCACGAACGGCCGGAACAGCTACGGCCGGATCACGGTGCGCCACCGGGGCGGCGGGGCCAAGCGCATGCTGCGGCAGGTCGACTTCCGCCGCGACAAGCTGGGCATCCCGGCCCGGGTGGCGGCGATCGAGTACGACCCGAACCGCTCGGCCCATCTGGCCCTGCTCCACTATCGCGACGGCGAGAAGCGGTACATCATCGCCACCCACGGCCTCAAGGTGGGCGACACGCTCATGTCGGGGCCGCAGGCCGACATCGTGCCCGGCAACGCGCTGCCGATCCGCAACATCCCGGTCGGCACGCTCGTGCACAACGTCGAGCTGCAGCCCGGCCGCGGCGCCCAGATGTGCCGGAGCGCCGGCACCCAGGCCCAGCTGCTGGCCAAGGAGGGCGACCGGGCCACGCTGCGGCTGCCCTCGGGGGAGGTCCGGCTGGTCCTCCTGGAGTGCATGGCCACGGTCGGCCAGGTCGGCAACCTCGACCACGAGAACGTGTCGGTCGGCAAGGCGGGGCGGGTGCGGTGGCGGGGCTTCCGTCCCACCGTGCGCGGCACCGTGATGAACCCGGTCGACCACCCGATGGGCGGCGGCGAGGGCAAGGGCAAGGGCAACCACCCGATGACGCCGTGGGGCAAGCCGACCAAGGGCTACAAGACGCGGCGCGGGGCCCGGCCCACCGACGCCTTCATCGTCACGCGCCGGAAGAAATAGGAGCTCGGGATGGGACGTTCGCTCAAGAAGGGCCCCTACATCGACGAGAAGCTCTACGGCCGCATCGAGGAGCTGAACCGCACCCGTCAGAAGAAGGTGTTGAAGACGTGGTCGCGGCGCTCGACGATCGCCCCCGAGTTCGTCGGCCACACCCTCGCCGTCCACAACGGCAAGAAGTTCATCCCGGTCTACGTGACCGAGAACATGGTCGGCCACAAGCTGGGGGAGTTCGCGCTGACCCGCACCTTCAAGGCGCACGGCCAGGCCGAGAAGGCCTCGGCCACGCCGACGGGGAAGTCGTGATCACCGAGGCCCGGGCCCGGTTCATCCGCGTGTCGGCCCGCAAGGCGCGGCTGGTCCTCGATCAGATCCGCGGCAAGTCGGTGGGCGACGCCCTGGCCACGCTCGAGTTCACGCCGCGGGCGGCCGCCCGCCTCATCGAGAAGGTGCTGCGCTCGGCCGTGGCCAACGCCGAGCACAACCACCAGGTCCGCAACCTGGACGACCTGCGGGTCGTGCGGGCGGTGGCCGACGGCGGGCCGTCGCTCAAGCGCGTGCAGCCGCGCGCGATGGGCCGCGCGTTCTTCATCAAGCACCGCACGAGCCACCTGACGATCGCGGTGAGCGACGAGGTCAACGGCACCCGGGGCGTGCTGACGCGGCCCCGGCACATGCAGGTCCGCCGGCTGCCGGCCGCGGCCCCGGCGGCGGCCGCCGCCCCGGCGCCCCGGACCCGACCGGCCCGGGCGTCGGCGGCGACGCCGCGAGGCAAGGGGCGGACGAAGCCCAAGGAGAAGAACTAGGCGATGGGTCAGAAGACACATCCGATCGGCTTCCGCCTCGGCTCCACGCGGACGTGGTCGTCGCGCTGGTTCGCGACGAAGAACTACGCCGACCTGCTGCACGAGGACGTGAAGATCCGGCGGCACATCAAGGACCAGCTGTACCACGCGGGCATCTCCAAGATCGACATCGAGCGCTCGGCCAACCGGGCCCGCATCACGATCTTCACCGCGCGGCCGGGCATCATCATCGGGCGCAAGGGCTCCGAGGTGGAGCGGCTCAAGAACGAGCTGCAGATGCGGACCCAGAAGGAGATCTACCTCAACATCGAGGAGGTCATCCACCCCGAGCTCGACGCCCAGCTCGTCTCCGAGAACGTCGCCCTCCAGCTGCAGAAGCGGGTGGCGTTCCGGCGGGCCATGAAGAAGGCGGTCACCTCGGCCCTGCGACTCGGCGCCGACGGGATCCGGATCGCCTGCGCGGGCCGGCTGGGCGGCGGTGAGATCGCTCGCCGCGAGTGGTACCGCGACGGTCGGGTGCCGCTCCACACCATCCGGGCCGACATCGACTACGGGCTGGCCACCGCCCACACGACCTACGGGACCATCGGCGTGAAGGTCTGGATCTTCAAGGGCGAGGTGCTTCGCGCCGCGCCGGCGGAGGCCTAGGGGCGACGTCATGCTGATGCCCAAGCGCGTCAAGTACCGCAAGGCCCAGCGCGGCAACATGCGCGGCAAGGCCCAGCGGGGCTCGTCGCTCGCGTTCGGCGAGTACGGGCTGAAGGCGCTGGAGCCGGGCTGGGTCACCAACCGCCAGATCGAGGCGGCCCGGGTGGCGCTCACCCGCAGCCTCAAGCGGGGCGGCAAGGTCTGGATCCGGGTGTTCCCCGACAAGCCGGTGACGAAGAAGCCGGCCGAGACGCGGATGGGCAAGGGCAAGGGCAACCCCGAGGAGTGGGTGGCCGTGGTGAAGCCCGGCCGCATCCTCTACGAGATGGAAGGCGTCACCGTCGACATCGCCCGCGAGGCGTTCCGGACGGCCGCCAACAAGATGGGCATCTCGACCAAGTTCATCACCCGGACGCGGACCCTATGAAGGCGGCGAAGTGGCGCGACCTGTCGGACGACGAGGTGACCCAGAAGGTGCGTGAGCTGTCCGAGGAGGTCTTCAACCTCCGCTTCCAGCTCACCATGGGCGTGGCCAAGAACCCGTCGCGCATCGGCGAGGCCCGGCGCGACCTGGCCCGGGCCTACACGATCATCCGCGAGCGCGGCGGCACCCCGGCGGCGGTGGCGGCCGCGGTCGCCCCCACGCCGGCCCCGGCGCCGGCGCCCAAGGCGGCGGCCAAGAAGCCGCGCGCCAAGGCGGCGGCCCCGGCCAAGAAGTCGAAGCCGGCCGCGAAGAAGAAGTCGACGAAGAAGACGAAGAAAGCGAAGGGATAGGCTCGTGGGCGAGCGCAAGACTCGGGAAGGCGTCGTGGTGAGCGACGCCATGCAGAAGACACGGGTGGTCCGGATCGAGCGGGTCTACCGCCATCCGCGCTACCAGCGCGTCATCCGGATGTCCAAGAAGCTCAAGGCGCACGACGAGGAGAACGCCAGCCACGTCGGCGACCGGGTGCTGATCGAGGAGACGCGACCGCTGTCGAAGGAGAAGCGCTGGCGCATCCGGCAGGTGCTGACCCGCGTGGCCCGGGCATGATCCAGCCGCGCTCCATGCTCGACGTCGCCGACAACTCGGGCGCCAAGAAGGTCCAGTGCATCCGGGTCATGGGCGGCGCCAACAAGCGCTACGCCTCCCTCGGCGATACCGTGATCGTGGCGGTCAAGGAAGCGGCCCCCGACGGTACCGTGAAGAAGGGCGAGGTGGCGCGGGCGGTGGTGGTCCGGACCGTCAAGGAGGTCCGGCGCCGCGACGGCTCCTACATCCGCTTTGACCGTAACGCCGTGGTGCTGATCAAGCCCGACGAGAATCCGGTCGGCACCCGCATCTTCGGGCCGGTGGCCCGCGAGCTGCGCGAGCGGCAATTCACCAAGATCATCTCGCTGGCACCCGAGGTTCTTTGACATGCAGGCGATTCACGTGCGACGGGGCGACACGGTCGGCGTCATCGCGGGCCGCGAGCGCGGCAAGCGGGGCAAGGTGCTCCACGTGCTGACCGACAAGGGACGGGTCCTGGTCGAGCACGTCAACATGATCAAGAAGCACCAGCGCCCGACCCAGAAGCTGCGGCAGGGCGGCATCATCGAGCGCGAGGGGCCGCTGGCCCTGTCCAACGTGCTGCCGATCTGCGCCCGCTGCGACAAGCCGGCCCGCACCGGCGTGACGGTGCTGGCCGACGGCCGCAAGGTCCGCACCTGCAAGCGGTGCGGCGAGCCGATGGACAAGGGTTAGCGACATGGCCAAGCCAGGCGGAAGTCCCGCACCCAAGGCGCCGGCGGGCGGCAAGCCGGCGCCCCGGCCCCAGCAGCAGCCCCGGCGCGACAAGGGCGCCCCCGAGGCACCCGTCGCCAAGACGCGGCCCAAGGGGACCGGCGAGGTCCCGCCGCGCCTGAAGGACCACTTCGCCCGCACGGTGATCCCGGCCCTCATGAAGGAGCGCGGGTACGCCAACGTGTGGGAGGTGCCCCGGCTCGAGAAGATCGTGCTCAACATGGGCGTGGGCGAGGGGCGCGACAACGCCAAGATCCTCGACTTCGCCACCGCCGATCTGCAGCTGATCACGGGCCAGAAGCCCATCGTGACCAAGGCCAAGAAGTCGATCGCGAACTTCAAGCTGCGCGAGGGCGTGCCGATCGGGGCCAAGGTGACGCTGCGGGCGGCCCGGATGTACGAGTTCCTCGATCGGCTCATGAGCATCGCCCTGCCCCGCGTGCGCGACTTCAAGGGCGTGCCCCCCAAGGGCTTCGACGGCCGGGGCAACTACGCGCTGGGGCTGCGCGAGCAGCTGATCTTCCCCGAGATCGTCTACGACAAGATCGACAAGGTGCGCGGGATGGACGTCAACATCGTGACGACGGCGCGGACGGACGAGGAAGCCAAGGCGCTCCTCGCGCAGCTCGGCATGCCGTTCAGGGAGTCCTAGACCATGGCCAAGACTGCGCTGATCATCAAGTCGCTGGCGCCGGCGAAGTTCTCGACCCGCCGCTACAGCCGCTGCCGGCTGTGCGGGCGGCCACGCGGCTACCTCCGGAAGTTCCGGATGTGCCGCCTGTGCTTCCGCGAGCTCGCCCTCAAGGGCGAGGTGCCGGGCATCGTGAAGGCGAGCTGGTAATGCGGAGCGATCCGATCGCCGACCTGCTGACCCGCATCCGCAACGCCAGCAACGCCGAGCACGAGAAGGTCGACATCCCGTCCTCGCGGCTGAAGGTGCGCATCGCCGAGCTCCTGAAGGACGAGGGGTTCATCAAGAACTTCCGCGTGCTGGAGGATGGGCGGCAGGGAACGCTGCGCGTCTACCTGAAGTACGGGACCGCCAACGAGAGGATGATCTCGGGGCTGGTGCGGGTGTCCACGCCGGGCCGCCGGGTCTACGTCACCCACGACAAGATTCCCTCCATCCTGGCCGGCATGGGCGTGGCCCTGCTGTCGACCTCGCGCGGGGTCTTCACGGACCGCGAGGCCCGCAAGCAGAAGGTCGGCGGCGAAGTCCTCGCCTACGTGTGGTAGGAGCCTGACATGTCCCGCATCGGCAAGAAACCGATCCCGATTCCCCCGGGCGTGAAGGTCCAGCTCGACGGCCTCACCGTCCGGGCCGAGGGCCCCAAGGGCAAGCTGAGCCAGCTGGTGCCGACCGGGCTGACCCCCAAGGTGACCGACGGCATCCTCGTCATCGAGCGCGGCAGCGAGGACCGCCGGATCCGCGCGCTCCACGGCCTGGCCCGCGCACTGGTGGCCAACATGGTGACCGGCGTCAAGGACGGCTTCGAGCGCAAGCTCGAGATCGTCGGCATCGGCTACCGGGCCCAGATGCAGGGCAAGAGCATCCAGCTGGCCCTCGGCTACTCACACCCGGTCCTGTTCCCGCTCCCCGACGGGGTGACGGCCGAGATCGAGCGGCAGGTGGCCATCACCCTGCGCGGTCCCGACAAGGCCGTGCTCGGCGAGACCGCCGCCAAGCTCCGGTCCCTGCGGAAGCCCGATCCCTACAAGGGCAAGGGTATCCGCTACGCGGGCGAGACCGTGCGGCGCAAGGTCGGCAAGAAGGCGGGCGCGAAATGATCATCAAGGACAAGCGCGGGCCCCGCGACAAGCGGCACCATCGTCTGCGGCGGTGGCTCAAGGGCACGGCGGCCCGGCCGCGGCTGGCGGTGTTCCGCAGCCTGAACCACATCTACGCCCAGATCGTCGACGACGACACCGGCCGCACGCTGGTCGCCGCCGACAGCCGCAGCAAGGAATTCCGGACCGGCCAGCCGCGCGGGGGCAACGTGGCCGCCGCCAAGGCGGTGGGCACGGTGCTGGCCCAGCGGGCCAAGGCGGCCGGCCTCGAGAGCGTCGTGTTCGACCGCGGGGGGTACATGTACCACGGGCGGGTGAAGGCGTTGGCCGATGCGGCTCGCGCCGGCGGCTTGGTGTTTTGACCGGGCCGATGACAACCCCCGCTGGCGGTAACGGGATCGACAACGTGTTCGGCATCGACACAGTCAGGAGACACTGAGTGGCGGAAGCGAAGATCGATCCCAGCGTCCTGGATTTGAGCGACCGCGTCGTCGCCATCAACCGGGTGGCCAAGGTCGTGAAGGGCGGACGGCGGTTCTCCTTCACCGCGCTCGTCGTGGTGGGGGACGGCCACGGTCACGTCGGCGTCGGCCTCGGCAAGGCCCACGAGGTGCCGGAGGCGATCCGCAAGGCGGTCGAGCACGCGAAGAAGGACATCATCTTCGTCGCCGCTCAAGGAGACGACGATCCCCTTCGAGATCACCGGACACTTCGGGGCCGGCCGGGTCTTCCTGAAGCCGGCGGTGCCGGGCACCGGGGTCATCGCGGGCGGCGCCGTGCGGCCCGTGCTCGAGGCGGCCGGAGTCCAGGACATCCTGACGAAGACGCTGGGGACGAACAATCCTCACAACGTGCTGAAGGCCACCATCGACGCGCTGCGACGGATCAAGCGCCTGCAAGACCTGCACGCGGCCCGGCGGCGCGGCGGTGACGGCAACTCGGTAGAGGAGACGGTCGGTGCCAAGCAAGAGGCTTAGGCTCACGCTGGTCAAGAGCATCATCGGGCTCAGCCCCAAGCAGGAGGGGACGGTCAAGGCCCTCGGCCTGCGGCGGATTCGCCAGCAGGTGACCCACGACGACAACGTGGTCATCCGCGGCATGATCGCCAAGGTTCCGCACGTGCTGGAGGTTCGCGATGAGGCTTGAGGATCTGCGTCCGGCCCCCGGTGCCGTCGTCCGCCGCAAGCGGGTGGGCCGTGGTCCGGGCTCCGGCCACGGCAAGACGTCGACCAAGGGCAGCAAGGGTCACAAGGCCCGCTCGGGCGGGGGCAAGACCAACGGCTTCGAGGGCGGCCAGATGCCGCTCTACCGGCGCATTCCCAAGCGGGGGTTCACGCCGTTCGGCGGCCGGACCTCCTACGCCGTCGTGAACCTCAAGGCGCTGGGGGACTTCGCGGCGGGCAGCGTGGTCGATCCCGACGCCATGGCCAAGGCCGGCCTCATCAAGCGGTCGGGGCGGGCCCGGGTGAAGATCCTCGGCGACGGCGAGGTGCCGCACGCGCTCACCGTGCGCGCCCACGCGATCAGTGAATCGGCACGGACGAAGATCGAGGGCCAGGGCGGCCGCATCGAGGTGTTGCCCGAGAAGGAGAAGGCGGCGGCCTCGTGATCGAGAGCCTGCAATCCTTCCAGAACATCTTCAAGATCCCCGAGCTCAAGCGGCGGGTGATCTTCACGACCATCCTGCTGGTGGCCTACCGCATCGGCGCCCACGTGCCGACGCCCGGCATCGACGGTCACGCGCTGTCCCAGTTCTTCGACCAGGTGCAGGGCACGCTGCTCGGCATGGTCGACCTCTTCTCGGGCGGTAACCTGCGACGGCTGTCGATCTTCGCGCTCGGCATCATGCCGTACATCTCGGCCTCCATCATCTTGCAGCTGCTGACGGTGGTGGTCCCGGCCCTGGAGCGGCTGGCCAAGGAGGGCGAGGCCGGCCGCAAGAAGATCACCCAGTACACCCGTTACGGCACCATCGCGCTGTCGCTGGTGCAGTCGCTCGGCATCGCCTACGGCCTCGAGGGCATGCGCAGCCCGGCCGGGCTGGCCATCGTGCCCAACCCGGGCTGGGGCTTCCGGCTGCTGACCGTCATCACGCTCACCGCCGGCACCGCGCTCATCATGTGGCTGGGCGAGCAGATCTCCGAGAAGGGCATCGGCAACGGCATCTCGCTGATCATCTTCGCCGGCATCGTGGTGCGGCTGCCCTCGGCGATGCAGTCCTCCTACACCCTGATCAAGACCGGCGAGATGAAGCTGTTCGTCTTCGGGGCCATCATCCTCTTGATGGTGGCGGTGACGGCGGCGGTCGTCCTCATGCAGGAGGGCCAGCGCAAGATCCCCGTGCAGTACGCCAAGCGGGTGGTGGGCCGGCGCGTCTACGGCGGCCAGTCCACCCACATCCCGCTCCGCATCAACACGGCCGGCGTCATCCCCGTCATCTTCGCCTCGTCGCTGATCCTGTTCCCGGCCACGCTCACCCGCTTCCTGCCGTACTCGTGGATGCAGGGGATGGCCGACGCCCTCAGCCCCGGCCAGATGACCTACACCGTGCTGTACATGGGGCTGATCGTCTTCTTCGCCTACTTCTACACGGCGATCGTGTTCAACCCGATCGACCTGTCCGACAACATGAAGAAGTACGGCGGCTTCATCCCGGGCGTGCGGCCCGGCAAGAAGACGGCCGAGTACATCGACCACGTCCTCACCCGTATCACGCTGCCGGGCGCGCTGTTCCTGGCCATCATCTCGGTCCTGCCCGACCTGCTCATCCGCTGGTTCAACGTGCCGTTCTACTTCGGCGGCACCAGCCTGCTGATCGTGGTGGGCGTCGCCCTCGACACCGTGCGCCAGATGGAATCGCACCTGCTCATGCGCAACTACGAGGGCTTCCTCAAGCGCTCCAAGTCGCGCTCGGGCGCCTTCGCCCGGAGGAGCTGAGGTTGCGGCTCATCTTCCTCGGCCCCCCGGGCGCCGGTAAGGGCACCCAGGCGCGCGAGCTGGCCCGGGAGTGGAGCGTGCCCCAGATCGCCACCGGCGAGATGCTGCGGGAGGCGGTGGCGGCGGGAACGCCGCTGGGCCGCGAGGCCAAGCGGATCATGGAGACCGGCGGCCTCGTCCCCGACGACGTGATGATCGGGCTGATCGCCGAGCGGCTGCGCCAGCCCGACGCCGCCAGTGGCTTCATCCTCGACGGGTTCCCGCGCACCATCGCCCAGGCCGAGGCGCTCGAGCGCCTGCTGAAGGACCTCGACCAGAAGCTCGACGCCGTCGTCTTCTTCGAGGTCGCCGAGCCGGAGCTGGTGCGCCGGCTCACCGGCCGCCGCCTGTGCCGCCAGTGCCAGACCGCCTTCCACACGGTGTCGGCGCCGCCGCGGCAGGAGGGCGTGTGCGACCGCTGCGGCGGCCCGCTCTACCAGCGCGAGGACGACAGCGAGGCGACCGTCCGTCACCGGCTCGGCGTCTACAATCGGCAGACCTCCCCGCTGCTCGACTACTATCGCCGCCGCGGCCTGCTCGCCTCGATCCAGGGCGAGGGTGCCATCGGCACCATCCGCGACGCCATCCGCCGCGCCGCCACGGAGGCCCGGTGATCGAGCTGAAGTCGGCCCGCGAGATCGGGTTGATGCGACGGGCCGGCCACATCCTCGACGACGTGGTGGAGCGGCTGCGGGGGAGCGTCAAGCCCGGTCTGTCCACCCTGGAGATCGACGAGGACGTCGAGCGCTTCATCCTGTCCCGGGGGGCCCGCCCGGCCTTCAAGGGGTACCGGGGCTTCCCGGCCACGGTGTGCATCTCGATCAACGAGGAGGTCGTGCACGGCATTCCGTCCGCGCAGCGCCGGGTGAAGGAGGGCGACATCGTCGGCCTGGACCTGGGGTGTATCGTGGATGGGTACTACGCCGACTGCGCGTTCACGCTCGCCGTCGGGGACGTGCCGCCGAGGGTCCAGGAGCTGCTCGACGCGACCCGCCAGAGCCTGGAGGCGGGCATCGCAGAATGTCGCCCGGGCCGGCGGCTCTCCGACGTCTCCCACGCCATCCAGTCGCACGTCGAGGGCCACGGCTTCGCGGTCGTGCGCGCCTTCGTGGGGCACGGCATCGGGCGGGCCCTGCACGAGGAGCCCCAGGTGCCGAACTTCGGGGATCCCGGCCGGGGGCCGCAGCTGCGGCCGGGCATGGTGCTGGCGATCGAGCCGATGGTCACGATGGGGAGCTGGGAGGTCCGGATCCTCGACGACGGCTGGACGGCGGTGACGAAGGACGGCAGCCTGGCCGCCCACTTCGAGCACACGATCGCCGTGACGGAGGCGGGGCCCGAGGTGCTGACCAGCAAGAGCGGCGGCTCGGCCAGGGCCGCCTGAAAGCGCTACATGCCAAAAGAAGACGCCGTCGAGGTCGAGGGCACCGTGGTGGAGCCACTGCCGAACGCGATGTTTCGCGTCGAGCTGGAGAGCGGACACCGCGTCCTGGCGCACGTGAGCGGCAAGATGCGGATGAACTTCATCCGGATCCTGCCCGGCGACCGGGTGAAGGTGGAGCTGTCGCCCTACGACCTCACGCGCGGCCGCATCACGTACCGGTTCAAGTAGGGAGCCAGCGAGAGCCATGAAGGTGAGACCGTCGGTCAAGACGCGGTGCGAGCACTGCAAGATCGTCAAGCGCCAGGGTGTGGTGCGGATCATCTGCAAGAACCCCCGGCACAAGCAGCGGCAAGGATAGACGGGAAGGGGCAAGGCATATGGCGAGAGTGGCGGGCGTGGATCTGCCGAGGGAGAAGCGGGGCGAGGTGGCGATCACGTACATCTACGGGATCGGGCGGGCGACGGCCAACCGCATCCTCGGGAAGGCCAACATCGATCCGGCCAAGCGCGTGAAGGCCTGGAACGACGACGAGACGGCCCGCGTCCGCGAGATCATCGAGCGCGAGCTGAAGGTCGAGGGCGACCTGCGGCGCGAGATCTCCATGAACGTCAAGCGCCTCATGGACATCGCGGCCTACCGCGGCATCCGGCACCGTCGCGGACTGCCGGTGCGGGGGCAGCGCACGCACACGAACGCCCGGACCCGCAAGGGCCCGCGCAAGGGCGTGATGGTCAAGAAGAAGCCGACAGCGGCATCACCGGCCCCGGCCGCCGCCGAAGAAAGCATAGGAGCCCAGGATGGCAGAAGCGCCGAAGCCCGCTCCCCGGAAGAAGGGCGGCAAGAAGCGTGAGCGCCGTGAGGTCCGTACCGGCGTCGCCCACGTGCAGGCCACGTTCAACAACAC
Organism: uncultured Candidatus Rokubacteria bacterium; assembly: GCA_963734175.1. Taxonomy (GTDB): domain Bacteria; phylum Methylomirabilota; class Methylomirabilia; order Rokubacteriales; family CSP1-6; genus AR5. Next base: position 758,178 of record CAVTGC010000004.1, on the reverse strand, counting down.
GATCGTGACGCTCACCGACAAGATGGGCAACGTCGTGTCGTGGTCGAGCGCGGGCAGCGCGGGCTTCAAGGGCTCGCGCAAGAGCACCCCGTTCGCGGCCCAGACCGCGGCGGAGATCGCCGCCCGCAAGGCGATGGAGTTCGGGCTGAAGCAGATCGAGGTGTTCGTCAGGGGACCCGGGGCCGGGCGGGAGGCGGCCATCCGCTCGCTGCAGGCGGTCGGGCTGGAGATCACCGCGATCCGCGACGTCACCCCGATTCCCCACGACGGCTGCCGCCCGCCCAAGCGGCGGCGGGTGTAGGGGAGGCCGACCATGGCCCGATACCGTGACGCCAAGTGCCGGCTGTGCCGCCGCGAGGGCATGAAGCTCTTCCTCAAGGGCGCCCGCTGCTTCACCGACAAGTGCGCGATCGAGCGCCGGAACTACCCGCCGGGCATGCACGGCCTGCAGCGCGGCAAGCTGACGCCGTACGGCGTCCAGCTGCGTGAGAAGCAGAAGGCCAAGCGGATCTACGGGGTGCTGGAGACCCAGTTCCGCAAGTACTTCCAGTGGGCGGAGAGTCAGAAGGGCGTGACCGGCGAGAACCTGCTCCGGCTGCTGGAGCTGCGCCTGGACAACGTCGTCTACCGCATGGGCTTCGCGGCCTCCCGGCGCGAATCGCGGCAGATGGTCGCCCACGGCCACTTCCAGGTGAACGGTCGCAAGGCGAGCGTGCCCTCGTTCCTGACCAAGGTCGGCGACGTGGTCGCGCTGCGGCCGAGCTCCAAGCTGGGCCCGCGCCTGGACGACAACGCCAACGCCGGCCGCGGCCAGATCCCGCAGTGGCTGGACGTCGACGTGAACGGCAAGAAGGCCGTCGTGCGCGGCCTGCCGCTGCGCGAGGACATCCAGATTCCGGTCACCGAGCAGCTGATCGTCGAGCTGTACAGCAAGTAAGGAGGCCGGACAGGGCATGCCACGCATACCGTTCCAGAAGCCGAAGAAGGTCGAGTGGGAGATCCTCAGCGACCGGTACGGCCGGTTGGTGGCCGAGCCGTTCGAGAAGGGCTACGCGCTCACCGTCGGCAACTCGCTCCGCCGCACGTTGCTGTCGATCGTGCCGGGCGCGGCGGTGGCGTGGGTCAAGATCGACGGCGTCAAGGCCACCGACACCAAGATCGCCGGCGTCACCGAGAGCCTGACCGACGTGCTGCTGAACCTCAAGAAGCTGGCGATCCAGGTGCCCTCGGACGAGCCCCGCGTGCTGCGCGTGGACGTCACCGGCCCCAAGGAAGTGCGGGGCGAGGACGTGCCGGAGACGGGCGCCGAGATCCTCAACCCGGAGGCGCACCTGTTCACCCTGGAGGCGGGCGCCCGGGTCACCATGGAGCTCGGCGTGGGCGTGGGCCGTCGCTACCAGGCGGCCGACCAGCCCGGCGGCAGCACGCCGCCCGGCGCCCTGTCGCTCGACGCCGCCTACTCGCCCATCACGCGGGTGGCCTACAACGTCGAGATGTCGCGGCTGGGCAAGATCACCGACTACGAGAAGCTCGTGCTGGAGGTGTGGACGAACGGGGCGATCGGTCCCGACGACGCGCTGACCCGCGCTTCGTCCTTCCTGCGCGACCACTACGCGCCGCTCGCGGCCGGTCGGGACGAGGACGAGGAGGCCGAGGCGGGCGCCGGCGAGGCCTTCCTGCGCGACGCGCTCGCCAAGACGCTGGAGGAGCTGGCCCTGCCGGCCCGGGCCATCAACGCGCTCAAGGGCGCCGACCTGCACCTGGTCGCCGACCTCGTGCAGAAGACGGAAGCCGACCTCGGCGAGGTCAAGAACCTCGGCGACAAGTCCATCGACGAGATCAAGACCGCCCTGGCCGCCCTCGGCCTCTCGCTCGGCATGCGTATCGACCCCAACGTGCTGGGCGCGCTGGGGCGTGGCATTGCGAAGTGAGCCGCGTTCTACGCGGCGAGCTGAGTCGCCAGTCCGTAATTTGCGAAGTGAGCCACGTTCGACGTGGCGAGCTGAGCCGCCAATCTTGCATACGGTAGACACCGGGACAACGGTGATGACGAGGACCCCATGAGGCACCGCAAGGACGGCTACAAGCTCGGGCGGCTCACCCAGCACCGGTGGGCGATGTTCCGCAACCTGCTCACCGGGTTGTTCCGCCACGAGCGCATCGAGACGACCGAGGCCAAGGCCAAGGCGATGCGAGGACTGGCCGACCACGTCATCACGCTGGCCAAGCGCGAGAACCTCCACGCTCGCCGGCAGGTGCTGAGCCTGGTACCCGACACCGAGGTGGTGGGACGCATCTTCGACACGATCGTCGCCCGCTACACCGACCGTCACGGCGGTTACACCCGCATCGTGAAGTCGCGCGTCCGCCACGGTGACGCCGCCCCCATGGTGCTGCTGGAGCTGGTCGATCGCCCCGAGACCCCCGCCGCCGGCGGCGGCAAGGGCGAGAAGAAGGAAAAGGCCCCGAAGGGCGAGAAGGGCGAGGCAGGGACGGGCGGCCGGCGCAAGAAGCGCGAGAAGGCGGCGGCCGCCGCCGGTTGAGGCGGGCTACGCCGTCTCCCGCTCCCGGTCGATGGCGCGCCCGGACGCCAGCGTGGCTGCGCTGACGAGCACGGCCAGCCCCGCGAAGACCGCCCACGGCAGCACGTAGGAATCCGCGCACACGAGCAGCAGGCCGAATACCGCCGGGCCCACCAGCAATCCCACCACGATCGAGGCAAAGGCCACCCCACTGAGCAGCCCGGCCGATCGGCGCCCGCCCACCTCGGCGCTGACGACGAAGAAGATGCCCACCCACCCGTAGGCGCCGACACCGCTGGCAAAGGCCAGCGCCCCGGCCAGTCCCGGCGACGTCACCGGGTGCGCCGCGTAGACCAGGAAGATGGCCGCACCGACGGAGCCCGTGAGCGCCAGCCACAGCGAGCGCCGCCCCGTGAGCCAGCGGTCGCTGGCGGCCCCCAGGACCAGCCGCGAGACGGCGCCGCCCGCCTGCGAGCAGGCCACCAGGAGGCCGGCGCCGATCTTGTCGAAGCCCAGCGCCTGAACGGCGTAGAGCGGCAGATAGCTCAGTACCGCCGCCTGCACCATCCCCAGGACGAGCCCGGTGGCGAAGAACACGACGAGCGCCGGCCGTCCCAACCACTCCCAGGCGCCCACCGCGGGGGACGCCGCGCCCCCGTCGAAGACCGCCGGCGGCGCTCCGGTGGCCAGCGGAGCCAGCGCGCGCCAGGTGAGCGCGACCGGGACCGCCACCACCGCCCCGCAGGTGACGATGGCGGCGCGCCAGCCCAGCCGCGCCGCCACCGTGGGCAGCACCAGGGCGGCGACGAAGCCGCCCACGGTGAGCCCCATCTGCTTGATGCCCATGGCGATGCCGCGCTCGCGGGCGGGGAAGAGGTCGATGATGGCGCGCCCGAGGGCCGGATTCACGACGCTCCAGCCGATGCCGGCCACGAACAGCGCGAGCAGGAAGGTGGGAAAGCCCGGCGCCCACGCCCCCGCCGTGAGGGCGGCGGCGCCGAGCGCGAGGCCGCCCAGGAAGCTCGTGCGCACGCCGAGACGGTCGGCCAGGCGGCCGCCCGGCATCGAGAAGAAGAGGCCGCCCAGGTAGATCGACGGGACGATGAAGGCCACCTGCAGGCGGGACAGCGCGAAGCCCTCGACGAGACTCGGCGACAGCGGCGAGATCCCCAGCATCCCGAAGGCGCCGGCGCCGTAGGAGGCTGTGAGGACCCCGAGCAGCAGCCAGCGCGGCGTCACGCGCCGACGGGGACGATGACCCGTTCCTCCACCGTGAAGCTCTTGATCCGGCCGATGAAGCGCGCACCGTCGGCGTGCAGGGCCTTGGACTCCGGCGAGGCCATCGCCCGGGCCATGCTCTCGCGGTCGTCGTACCAGAGCTCGGCGATGCCGTCGACCTCGACGTCCAGGGCCGGGATGTCGGGGCGCCGCCGCTCCTCCACGATGTGCGACTGCACGTAGCGCCGTAGCTCCGGCACCGCGTGGGCCAGGGGGGCGTGGATCTCGACCCAGTGCCGGACGAACTGCTCGTGCGTCAGCCCGTCCTTGCGAGTCAGCAGCGAGATGCTCTTGATCACGTCGTGGGTCCTCCGTGCAGGGCCGGGGTCGGGAGCGAACGCGGGGAGGCGGGCCCGGCGCGCCCGGCCCGCCTCCCCGCGGCGGCTACTTGAGGTGCTGGCGGAAGTGGGCGAGCGTACGACGCCAGGCGTCGTCGGCCGCGGCCTTGTTGTAGGCGGCCTTGTTGTCGTCGTTGAAGAAGGCGTGGTCGACGTTGGGATAGATGTGGATCTCGGAGGTCTTGCCGGCCTTCTTGATGGCGGCGTCGGTGTCGCGGGCGACCTGGGGCGTCACGAAGCCGTCCTTCTCGGCGAAGAGGCCGAGCACGGGACCGGAGAGTTTGGTGTAGTCGGGCTTCACGTTGGGATGAATGCCGTAGAAGTTCACGGTCGCCCCGACGTTGGGATTGACGGTCGCGGCGAACAGGGCCAGCTGGCCGCCCATGCAGAAGCCGACGGCGCCGATCTTGGAGCCCGTCGACTGCTGGGCCAGGTAGGCGGCGGCGCCGCGCAGATCCTTCTCGGCCTGGGCGATGTTGAGCGCCATGAACAGCTTGCCGGCGCCGTCGGGCTCGCTGGCGGTCTGGCCGTGGTACATGTCGGGCGCCAGCGCCGTGAAGCCCTCGGCGGCGAAGCGGTCGGCCACGCTCTTGATGTGGCCGACGAGCCCCCACCATTCCTGGATCACCAGGATCCCGGGGCCCTTGCCGGAGGCCGGGGTGGCGAGATAGCCGTGGGTCGTGCTGCCGTTGGAGGGAAAGTCCACCATCTTACCGGGCATTGTCGTTGTCCTCCTTCGCTGGGGTTGAGGCTAGACGGCGCCGGCGATTGCCGCCGGGGCCGTCAGGGGCGCGATCTTCACGGCCTTCACCCGGCGGGCGTCGGCCTCGAGCACGGTGATCGCGTAGCCGGGGATCTGGAACTCCTCCCCGGTACGGGGGATCCGGTGCAGGGTGGCCAGCACCAGTCCGGCCACCGTCTCGTAGTCCTGCTTGGGCAGCGACCAGTCGAGCGCCTCGTTGAGCTCGTCGATGTGGGTGCGGGCCGCCACCCAGTAGCTGCCGTCGGGCAGCCGCTCGACCGAGGCCGGCGTGCGGTCGTGCTCGTCCTGGATCTCGCCGACGATCTGCTCGACGATGTCCTCCAGCGTCACGATCCCGGTGGCGCCGCCGTACTCGTCCACCACCACGGCCAGCTGGTTGCGCCCCTTCTGCATCTCGCGCAGGAGATCGTCGATGCGCTTCGTCTCGGGCACGAAGGTCGGTTGCCGCATCAGCTCGGTCACCCCGCGCACCTGGCCGCCCCGCCGCAGCAGGTCCATGGCCGTGACGACGCCGATCACGTTGGTCTCGCGCTGGCTGTAGATGGGCAGCCGGGAGAAGCCGCGCTGCCGCACGGTGACGATGGCCTCGGCGGCGCTGGCGAAGTCGGGCAGCATCGCCACGTCCACCAGCGGCACCATGATCTCGCGCACCGTGGTGTCGCCGAGGTCGAAGATCTTGTCGATCATCTCGGCCTCCTGCGTGCTGACCGAGACCTCGCCGGGCTCGAGCTGGAGCAGAGCCTTCAGCTCCTCCCGCGAGACGAACTGGCGCGTGTCGGCCCGGGGCCCGCCGAACGCGCGCAGCACCGCGGTGACGATCGTGTTGGCCACGACCACGAACGGTACCAGGGCCCGCGAGGCCCACGTGAGCGGCCCGTAGAGCCGCAGGATGAGGCTGGTCGCCCACTCGCGGGCGATGGCCTTGGGGATGATCTCGCCGAAGATCAGCATGATGGGCGTCAGCGCGAAGGTCGTCACGATCCAGGCCAGGCCACCCAGGCTGGGCAGCAGCGCGAAGGTCAGCGCGGTGCCGGCCACGATGTGGGCGATGGTGACGCCCATCATGGCCGTGGAAAGCACGCGCTCGGGGTGACGGAAGTCCTCCAGGTAGCGGGCGGCGACGGGGCTGCCCTCCTCGGCCAGGTGGCGCAACCGCACCCGGTTGGCGGCGATGAACGCCATCTCGGCGGCCGAGAAGAACATGGTGGCCAGCAGGCACAGCCCGGTCAGCCACAGCAGGCCCGTCACGCCGCCGCCTCCGCCGACACCGGCTTGCGCAGCGCGATGAGCACCTCCACCACCCGGGTGCGCTCGACCTTCTCGACCGTCACCGTCAGCTCCGGCGTCTCCAGCCGCTCGCCCTTGCGCGGCACCCGGCCGAAGAGGTCGAGCACCCAGCCCCCCACCGTGGTGTAGGCCTCGTTGGCGATGCTGAGCCCGGCCGCGGTGTTCAGGTCTTCCACGGCGAGCTTGCCGGAGACCCGGAACGTGGACTCGTCGAGCCGCTGGATGAGCCGCTCGGGCTCGTCGTACTCGTCGGCGATCTCCCCGACCAGCTCCTCCAGCAGGTCCTCCAGCGCCACCAGCCCGGCGGTGCCGCCGTACTCGTCCACCACGATGGCCATGTGCAGCTTCTTGGCCTGGAACTCCTGGAGCAGGGCGTCGGCCCGCTTGGACTCCGGCACGAAGTACGGTGGGTGCAGATGGGCCCGGAGATCGAAGTCGACGGGCAGGCCGGTGGCGACGTAGGGCAGCAGGTCCTTGGTGTAGAGGATGCCAACGACGACGTCGAGCGAGCCCTCGTAGACCGGCACCCGCGAGTGCAGGTTCTCGCGCAGGGCGGGCAGGACCTGCTCGGAGGGCGTGTCGATCGGCAGGCAGAACATGTCGGTGCGCGGCACCATGACCGAGCGCACCAGCGTGTCTTCCAGCTCGAAGACCTTGTGGATCATCTCGCGCTCCTCGCGCTCGACGACGCCCTCGCTGGCGCCCACGTCGACCAGCGTGCGCAGCTCCTCCTCGCTCAGCTCGGGCTGGCCCTGACGGTCGCGGCCGATGAGCTGCACCGTGAGGGTGGTGAGGCCGCCCAGGAGGGCCCGCACCGGAGTCAGCACCGCGCCCAGCAAGGCCACCGGCGGTCCCACGACGGCCAGGAACCGCTCGGGGTACGTGACCGCGAGCGTCATGGGCAGGACCTCGCCGAAGGTCGTGAGCAACAGCGTCATGCCCAGCATGTCGACCACGGGACCGAAGGTGGGGCCGACGAGCTGGTGGGCCAGGTGCGCGGCCAGTCCGGCGCCGCCGATGTTGATCAGCGTGATGCCGACGAGCAACGTCACCAGCAGGTCGTGGGGGCGCTCGATGAGCACGGGCGCCCCGCCGGTGCCGCCGCTGCGGTCGGCCATGCGGGCCAGACGCGCGCGCCCGAGCGAGAAGTAGGCGGCCTCGGCGCCGGTCAGCAGCGCCGAGCAGACGACCAGCCCGAGCAGGGCGAGCAGCTGCAGGACGACGCTGGCCATCATGCGCCGGCTCCGCTCGCGGCCGGGCGGCCGGCGAAGTGCTCGTAGCCGCGCGCCACCGTCACCTCGCGGCCGCCCGACATCCAGCGCACGGACCCGCTGCCGGCGGTGACCTCGCCGATCGGCGTCAGCCGGGCGCCGCCGCGGTCGGCCAGCACTCCCTGCAGCCGCGCGAGCGCCTCCGGCTCGCACGTCAGCAGAAGCTCGTAGTCCTCGCCGCCCCCGGTGGCCCACGCGGTGGGATCGGCACCGAGCGCGGCGGCGACGGCCCGCGTGGCGCCGTCGACCGGCAGGCGATCCACGTCCACGCGTGCCCCGGTCCCGCTCGCGGCGAGCAGGCGGGGCAGGTCGAGGCCGAGCCCGTCCGAGAGGTCCATCATCGCGGTCACGCCGCCCGCTGCCGCCAGCCACTCGCCCTCGCGGACGCGGGGCGTGGGCCGCAGGTGGGCGCCGGTCACCTCGGCCAGGCGGGCCGGGTCGACGCCAGCGGGGGCGACGTCGCGCTCCAGCACCGCGAGGCCGGCCGCCGAGCGGCCGAGGGCACCGGTCACGGCGATGGCGTCGCCGGGGCGGGCGGTCGAGCGGAGGCGGGGCGTCACCGCGTCGCCGAGCAGCGTCACGTTGATCAGCCAGCCGTCCGGCGAGACCGAGGTGTCGCCACCCACGATGGCGACGCCGTGCGACCGGGCCAGGGCCAGGGCGCCCTCGTAGAAGGCCTCGATCTCCTCGGTGGGCGTGCCCTCCGGACAGGCCAGGGCCACCAGCGCCCACCGTGGACGGCCGCCCATCGCGGCGATGTCCGAGAGGTTCACGGCCAGCGCCTTCCAGCCGATGTCGGCGGGCTCGGCCCATCGGCGGCGGAAATGGACGTCTTCCAGCAGCAAGTCGGTCGTGGCCAGCAGCGCGGCGCCGGGCGTCGGCTCCAGCACCGCGCAGTCGTCGCCGATACCGACCCGCACGCCGGCGGTATCGCCGGCGGTCCCGGTCAGGGCGCGGATCGCGCGGACCAGCGCCTCCTCGCCGACTCGGCCACCGCTCATGACGCTACCGCCATCGGTGGGGCCGGCACGCCCAGGAAGTTGGCGAGCAGGTGCTTGCCTTCCACCGTCAGGATGGACTCGGGGTGGAACTGCACGCCCTCGACCGGGTAGCGGCGGTGGCGCAGCCCCATGATCTCGCCGTCCTCGGCCCGGGCCGTGATCTCGAGGTCGGAGGGCACCGTGTCCGCGAGCACGACCAGCGAGTGGTAGCGCGTGGCCACGAACGGGTTGGCGAGTCCGGCGAAGACGCCCCGGTCGTCGTGGCGGATGCTCGAAGTCTTGCCGTGCATCTGCGCGCGGGCGCGGGCCACGGTGGCGCCGAACGCCTGCCCGATCGCCTGGTGGCCGAGGCACACGCCGAGGATCGGCGTGGTGGGCCCCAGCCGCCGGATGACCTCCAGCGAGACGCCGGCCTGGTCGGGGTTGCCGGGACCGGGCGAGATGACGATGCGCTCGGGCGCCAGCCGGGCTACCCCGTCCACGTCCAGCGCGTCGTTGCGCGCGACCTCCAGCGTCGCCCCCAGCTCGCCCAGATACTGGACGAGGTTGTAGGTGAACGAGTCGTAGTTGTCGATGACGAGGATCATGGGCGGCCCGAGGTGGCGGCGATGCGCAGTGCCAGCACGAGGCCGCGCGCCTTGGAACACGTCTCCTGCCACTCCGTCTTGGGGTCCGAGTCGGCCACGATGCCGGCGCCGACCTGGATCGACGCCCGGCGACCGTGGCAGACGATCGTCCGGATCGTGATGCACGAGTCGAGGTTGCCGGAGTACGAGACGTAGCCCACGGCGCCCGCGTAGGGGCCGCGCTGGGTGGGCTCGATCTCGTCGATGATCTCCATGGCCCGGATCTTCGGCGCCCCGGTGACGGTCCCGGCCGGAAAGCAGGCGCGCAGCACGTCGAAGGCGTCGGAGCCGCGCTTGAGCGTGCCGACGACGTGGCTGACCAGGTGCATGACGTGCGAGTACCGCTCGGTCGCCATGAACTCGGTGACCTTGACCGATCCCAGCTCGGACACCCGCCCCACGTCGTTGCGGCCGAGATCCACCAGCATGACGTGCTCGGCCCGCTCCTTGGGGTCGGTCTTCATCATCTGCTCGATCGCCTGGTCCTCGGCCTCGGTGGCGCCCCGCGGATGGGTGCCGGCGATCGGCCGCTCCTCGACCCGATCACCCTCGACCCGGACCAGGACCTCCGGCGACGAGCCGACGATCGTGGTGGGCCCCAGCCGGAGGTAGAAGAGGTACGGCGACGGATTGACCGTACGCAGCGCCCGGTAGATCGTGAACGGCTCGGTCTCCAGCGGGTAGTCGAGGCGCCGCGCCAGCACGACCTGGTAGGCGTCGCCGGCCGCGATGTACTCCTTGGCCCGCCGCACGGCGTCGGCAAAGGTCGCCTCGTCCATGGTGGACGTGAACCCCTCCTCGCCGAGGGCGAGTAATGGGCCCGGCGCGGGCAGGGTGAGGGCCGTGGCCGGCCGGGCCGGCCGCGCGAGCTTGGCCAGCGTCATCCCGATCCGCACGGCGGCCTGATCGTACGCGCGGTCGAGCGAGGCCGGGTCGTGCTGCTCGATGTGCGCGTTGGCGATGACGAGCAGCCGGTGGCGCAGGTTGTCGAAGACGAGCAGGGTATCGCTGAGCATGAACACCGCGTCGGGCAGGCCGAGGTCGTCCCGGGTGCTCCGCGGCAGTCGCTCCATGTGCTGGACCATGTCGTAGCCGAGGTAGCCGACGGCGCCTCCCTGGAAACGGGGCAGCCCGGGTACGGCGACCGGCCGGAAGTCGGCGAGCAGCCGCCGCAGCGCCTCGAGGGGATCGCCATCGGGCAGACGCTCGGGTCGTCCCGTCCCGCGCCGCAGGGTGATCCGACCGTCCTTGGCGCTGAGCACCACGAGCGGGTCCGTCCCGAGGAACGAGTAGCGGGCCCACACCTCGCCGCCTTCGACGGACTCGAGCAGGAACGAGTAGGGACCGGGCCGAAGTCGCAGGTAGGCGGACAGCGGCGTGTCCAGGTCCGCCGGAAGCTCGGCGAACACGGGCACGAGGTTGCCCTGACCCGCGAGGTCGCGAAACTCCTCCCGGGTGGGGGAGAGGGACGGAATTCCTATGCCGGCGGAACTGATGCGAGGCCCAGCGCCGACGCGCTACACGGCCAGCGCGTCCAGCTTCTCCTTGAGCTTGGCCTTCGGGATGGCGCCGATCACCTGATCGACGACCTTTCCGGCCTTGACGAAGAGGATGGTCGGAATCGAGCGGATGCCGTAGCGGCCGGCCAGCGTGTGGTTCTCGTCGACATTGACCTTGGCCAGGGTCACGCGTCCCGCCGACTCGCGGGCGAGATCCTCGAGAACGGGCGCGATGGCCCGGCAGGGCCCGCACCACTCGGCCCAGAAGTCCACCATGAGCAGCCCCTGGTGGCCAGTGAGGGTCTCGTCGAAATTGGCCTCGGTGAGATGGACCGTCGCCGCGTCACTCATTCCGCGCTCCTCTTAGTAAAAAGTCAACGCCAACGCTAACATGGCAAGCGACCTGGCGCAACTTCGGGGGCTCTTCAGAGCGCATCGTTCCCCTGTCAGTTTGGCACCCCCCCATGCTAGAGTCGATCTTACTCATGGAAGCCGCCAAAATCCTGGTCGTCGACGACGAGAAGTCAATCCTGCTATTGCTCAAGGAAGCCCTCACCCAGTGGGGATACGAGGTCACGTGCGCCCCCTCCGCGGTCGAGGCACTGGAGCTGCTCAAGAACGGCCTGTTCGACGCGCTCATCAGCGACGTCCGCATGCCCGACATGAGCGGCCTCGATCTCCTGCGCGAGGTCCGCAAGCAGGACGAGTCGATCGAGGTCGTCATGATGACGGGCTACCCGACGATCGCCTCGGCCGTGCAGGCGCTCAAGGAGGGGGCCTACGACTACCTCTCCAAGCCCCTGATCCTCGACGAGCTGCGCCACCTCATGGCGCGGATGATGGAGCGCCGCTTCCTGCGGGGCGAGGTCCACACCCTGCGAGCCCGGCTCGGCGAGGAGCTGACCGTCAGTGAGATGGTGGGCTCCTCGGGGCCAATGCAGCAGGTCAAGGACGTCATCTCCAAGGTCGCGGTGACGGACTCGCCGGTACTGATCGAGGGTGAGAGCGGCACCGGCAAGGAGCTGGTGGCCGCCGCCATCCACCGCATCTCGTCCCGGGCCAAGCGTCCGTTCATCCCCGTGAACTGCAGCGCGATCCCCCAGGACCTGCTCGAGTCCGAGTTCTTCGGCCACGTCCGCGGAGCGTTCTCCGGAGCCGTCGCCGATGCCCTGGGCCTCTTCCGCGGGGCCGACGAGGGGACGATCTTCCTGGACGAGATCGCCGAGCTGTCGCCGGCGCTCCAGGTGAAGCTGCTGCGCGTCCTGCAGGAGATGCAGGTCCGCCCGGTCGGCTCCACCAAGGCCTATCCCGTGGACGTTCGCGTCATCGCCGCCACCAACCGCGACCTCGAACGCGCGATGACCGAGGGCGCCTTCCGGCAGGATCTCTTCTACCGGCTCAACGTGGTTCGCATCACGCTGCCGCCCCTGAGGGAGCGCCGCGACGACATCTCGGCTCTGGTCACCCACTTCCTTCGCCGCTTCAACCGCCGGTTCCACCGGGAAGTCCGGGGCATCGCCCCCGACGCCCTGGCCGCGCTCACGGCCTACAGCTTCCCGGGCAACGTCCGGGAGCTGGAGAACCTCATCGAGCGCGCCTATGCGATGGGCGCTCGGGACCAGATCATGCTCGGCGATCTGCCCTCCCTGGGACGGACCCCCATCATCGCTCCCGTGGCGGCCGCCGCCGCTTCGGCGAGCAACCAGCCCGTCCCGACCCTGGCCGACGTCGAGCGGGAGCTCATCCTGAAGGCCCTGGCGGTCTTCAAGGACGACAAGGAGGCCGCCGCCCGGGCTCTGGGCATCTCCAGGCGGACGATCTACCGCCGTCTCAAGGAGTACGGCGTCCTGTAGCCCAGTCGAGCCCCTGGGGGCGCCTGAGGCCCCTCCCGGGCTTCCGGTTGGTGGCGTCGATTCGCGAAGGCCGGTCCGCTTCTAGTCACCACCGGACTGCCGCAGGCCGTCAATGCGTGCCGCGCCGGCACGCCGAAGTGCCCCTCCCCACCTAAAAATCGCGTATTCCTGGGCATTTCCCGCTTGGCACGGGCGACGCAAAGACGCCCGCCCATGCTTGATACCGAGGTCCCTCAGACGCAGCTCAGCTCCAAGCTGGAAGTGACGATCGGGGTTAGCACGGACTCCAACCCGGACACGGCAATCGCCGAAGCGGCCGGCCTGGCCGCCCGCCGCCTTGGTAGCGCCGCCCCGGATTTCGCCCTGGTCGTGACCGCCGGCTCCGTCGCTGGAGACACGGTCGGCGCCCTGCGTGAGGTACTCGGACCCATTTCGGTGGCGGGAGGTGCCGCCACTGCGCTGCTCACGGATCACGGCCTCTCGAGGGAAGGAGCGCTCGTCGTCTGCGTGTCCAACGCCGACGGCGCCGCCAGCGGGGTGGCTGCCACTGCCGGTCGCAATATCAGTGAGGCTGGGCAGGCGGCAGCGCGTCTTGTGTTGGCGGGCTGGCCGTTCCGCGCGCGATACCCGCGCGGGCTGGCCTTCGCCTTCGCACGTCCGGAGGGGGATGACGTCGCCCAGACGTTCCTCGCCTCCTGGCGTGACTTCATGGGGCCTAAGATGCGGACCGTCTGTACGGTACTCAACGGCGGCGCGGCGTATGGCCGGGGGGCTGCCCAGCCCCTGGCCAGCGTCGCGTGCGTCGAGGCCCCCTATGCTTCCGGTATCGGCTACACCGACGCTTCCCCGACCGACGGCGTGACGCCCTCCAGGGAGACGCTGGTCCACGGCGCGGCCGACGCCATGCTCACCGCGGTCAAGCGGCTCGAGGGCCGTCCCGCCCGGCTCGTGCTCGTGATCGAGAGCGCGGCGCGCCAGCAGATGCTGGGCTCCGCCTTCGCCCAGGAATGGGCCGCCATGCGGGGGGCGGTCGACGAGCGGACGCCGTGCGTGGGGTGGGTGGGCACTCATGTGGCCGCCTACGGCCGCGGCGTGCAGCCGACCGACGCGCCCGGCGCCCTGGTCGTGGTGACCCTGGGGGACGCACCCCGCTGAGCTCGCCGGGGGGCCTTCCCTCGGTTCGACGGTCGCCGCGCGCCTGACGGCGCGCCCCTCTGCGGCCCCTTTCCGGATCGGCTCTTGGCGTCGACCTCAGCGCGTCGCCGCGCGCGGCGGATGGCCGCTGGAGACCGCTGCTGCCACGCCGAGGCCGATGTACATCACACCGGAAATCCAGCGCTCGCTGGCCAGAAAGCGTGGGTGGCCACGTAGCCACCCGGCCGCCGTTCCCGCGGTGAGCGCGTAGCCGCCGTCCGTGATCAGCCCCAGCCCGACGAAGACCATTCCCAGCACGAGGACCTGGACCCCGACGTGGCCGCGCGACACGTCGACGAACTGGGGCAGGAACGCCAGGAAGAAGAGCGCGGTCTTCGGGTTGAGCACGTTCACGACCACCCCGTCGAGGAACGCCCGGCGCAGGGGGCGCTCACGCTCGGCCCCGGACGTGGACGCGGCGGGCCGCGCGAAGATGCGGCGCAGCCCGAGATAGATCAGATAGGCGGCCCCCAGGAGCTTGACCGCGCCGAAGGCCGCGGCCGAGGCCGCCAGCACGGCCGAGAGGCCCGCCGCGGCCGCCGCCACGTGCACGAGGGTGCCGACGTGTACGCCCAGCATCGAGACGAGCCCAGCCCGCCGGCCCTGGTCGATCGTCCGCGCGACGATGTAGAGGACCGCCGGCCCCGGCGTGAGCAGCAGCACGAGGGCCGCGACGACGAAGATGCCGAGACTGGTCGGATCGGGAAGGGGAATCATCCGGCGATGCTGGCGGCCTCCGGCAATTTTGTCAACCGCGGCCGGCGGCGAGGCACGACCGACCGCGCCAGCGTCTAGCCGAGGAAGACGGCCATGACCAGCACGTCGACGAAGTTCGAGCCGCGGGGCAGATGACGCCGGAGCACTCCTTCGGTCTCGAATCCGGCGCGCCGGTAGAGCGCGATGGCGCGCGGGTTGTCGCTGGCCACCTCCAGCAACACCTTGCGCAGCCTCATCGCCGCCGCCCGCCGCAGCACCAGGTGCAGCGCCTCGCGCGCGATGCCGCGGCCCCAGCAGTCCTTCTCGCCGATGACGACCCCGAAGTAGGCGGTGCCGTTGCGCCGGTCGATCCGGGTGAGGGTGGTGAGGCCGACCAGGCGCCCCGACCCCTTGAGGTCGATGGCGAACGTCGCGCGGGTCGGATCGACGGCGACGGTGACTGCCCGCAACCAGCGCTGGGCTTCGCGAGTCCCGAACGGCGCGTCGCCCCACAGGGCGCCGTGGCGCAGCTCCTCGTCGCGGCGCCAGGCGATGACGCGCGGCAGATCTTCCCGGCGGAATGGGCGCAGGCGTACCTGCTCGCCGGTGGCGGCGCGCCCACGAAGCGCGCTCACGCGAGCGAGGACCGGGCGGCCTCCCGCTCGCTGACGATGCGGACGCCGTCGCCTGGGCGCAACCGCCCCTCGGTCAGCACGCGCGCGTACACACGGCTGAAGCCGGGGTGCCGCTTCTGGGAGACTCGTGAGTACTGGCGGTCGGTGAAGACGGGCGCAATGGTGAGGCAGGGGCTCGTGTACCGCGTGACCTGCAGCAACACGCCCTCGCCGAGCAGCAGGTAGGTGTCCGGCACCACCTGGGCCCACCCCAGCCCCTCGGTGGTGACGTTCTCGCCGATCGCCCCCGGCGCGATCGCGTGCCCCTCGGCGGCAAGGGCGTGGATTGCTTCCATCGAAAAGAGGCAGACGGCCCGGTCGGGGCCGCCGTGGTGCTCGGTGTCCCGATGGCCATCGCCCTCGAGGCCGAGGTGGGTCACCCGGACCTCGGCGACGGCCCGCTTGGGGACGCCCCCCGCGGAGACGCTGAGCTGCACGATGCGGCCGGCGGCGGACACGCTCAGGCGCCCTCGCGCCGGATCATGCGCTGGATGGTCGCCTCCAGCACGAGCTCGTCGCGCTGGTTCAGGACGCGGTGCCGGTAGGTGACGATGCCACGGTCCGTCTTCTTCGTCTCCCGCTTGTCGGCCACCTCGACCTCGACCCGGATCGTGTCACCTTCCAGCACCGGCGCCACCACCCGCAGCTCGCCGCCGAGCCAGGCCATGCCGGTGCCGTGGATGAGCCCGGTCTGCATGACGAGGCCCTCGCTGAGCGAGAAGGTCAGCGCGCCGGGGGCGGCCCGGCGACCGAACACCGACTCCCGCTTGACGTACTCCATGTCGAGGAACAGCGGCTCCGTGAAGCCGCACTGGTTGACGAAGTTCACGATGTCGGTCTCCGACACCGTGCGGGCCAGCGTCCGGTAGACGTCGCCGACCTGGTGCTTCTCGAACGTCACTCCTGGCGATTGCATGGCGTCCTCTCTGGGTTACTCGCCGAGATACGCGCGGCGGACCTCGGTGTTCTCGCTGAGGGCGGCGGCGGTGCCGTCGAGCACGATGCGGCCGGTCTCCAGCACGTAGCCGCGGTGGGCGATGCTGAGCGCCATCGAGGCGTTCTGCTCGACCAGCAGGATTGTCGTCCCCTGCCGGTTCACCTCACCGATGGTCTCGAAGATCTGCTCGACCAGCACGGGGGCCAGTCCCATGGACGGCTCGTCGAGCAGGAGCAGGCGCGGACGCGCCATCAGGGCGCGACCGATGGCCAGCATCTGCTGCTCGCCGCCCGACAGCGTGCCGGCCACCTGGACGATGCGCTCCTGCAGGCGGGGAAAGAGCGCGAAGACGCGCTGCAGGTCGGCGTCGATGCCGTCGTCGGAGCGCAGGAAGGCGCCCATCATGAGGTTCTCGCGCACGGTCAGGCGGTTGAAGATGCGTCGGCCCTCCGGCACGTGACCGATGCCGAGGCTGACCACGTCATGGGGCGCGGTGCCCACCAGCGGCTTGTCCTCGAGGCGGATCGAGCCCTGACGCGGTGCCAGCAGGCCCGAGATCGTCTTCAGCGTAGTGGTCTTGCCGGCGCCGTTGTTACCGAGCAGGGCGACGATCTCACCCTGCCGCACCTCCAGCGAGACGCCCTTGAGCGCGTGGATCTCGCCGTAGTAGACGTGCAGGCCGTCAAGGTGCAGCACGGGGGCTCCGTGCGGTGGCCCGGCGGCCGAGATAGGCCTCGATCACCCGGGCGTCACCCTGGACCTCACGCGGCAACCCCTCGGCGATCTTCTCGCCGTGGTCGAGTACGGTCACCCGGTCGGAGACCTCCATGACGACCCGCATGTTGTGCTCGATCAGCAGGATGGCGAGATCGAAGTCGACGACGAGGCGGCGGAGCAGCCCCATGAGCTCGACGGCCTCTCCCT
This sequence comes from uncultured Candidatus Rokubacteria bacterium, assembly GCA_963734175.1. Taxonomy (GTDB): domain Bacteria; phylum Methylomirabilota; class Methylomirabilia; order Rokubacteriales; family CSP1-6; genus AR5. Next base: position 741,315 of record CAVTGC010000004.1, on the reverse strand, counting down.
GGGTCATGCCGGCCGTGGGCTCGTCGAGCAGCAGCAGGGCGGGCTCGGAGGCCAGCGCGCGGGCCAGCTCCAGCCGCCGCTGCTCGCCGTAGGGCAGGTTGCGGGCCACCTCGTTGGCCTTGCCCCGCAGGCCCACACGCTCGAGCAGCTCGCCGCCGCGCCGCCACAGCCCGCGCTCGATCTCGTGGAACCGCGGGCGGTGGCTGAGCGCGTCCCAGATGCCCAGGCGCACGCGGGCGTGCATGCCGACCAGCACGTTCTCGATCGCGGTCATGTTGGCGAACAGCCGGATGTTCTGGAAGGTGCGGCACACGCCCAGCGCGGTGATCTGGTCGGGCCGGAGCCCTACCAGCGAGTGGCCGCGGAAGGTGACCCCGCCGGCATCGGGCTCGTAGAGACCGGTGAAGACGTTGAACAGCGTCGTCTTGCCGGCGCCGTTGGGGCCGATGATCGACGAGATTCCGCGGTCGAGCGCGTAGTCGACCCGGTTGATCGCGACCAGACCACCGAAGCGCTTGACGATGCCCTGGCACTCGAAGAGCGTGGTCACGGGCCGGGTACCGTCGACTCCGGCGGCGGGGTGTGGGCCAGCTCGCGCTGGCGCCGGCGGGCCGGGAAGATGCCCTGCGGCCGGAAGATCATCATCAGCACGAGGATGACACCGAACACCATCCGCTCGTACTTGGCCGGCTCCAGCTGGGTGGGCAGGTTGGCCAGGCTGTAGCCAAGGATGCTGACCCCGGCGTTCTTCAGCTCGTTGAGCCACAGCGAGAACCCCTTGAGCACCTGCAGGTTCAGGACGGTGACGACGGTGGCGCCCACCACCGCGCCCGGGATCGAGCCCATGCCGCCCAGGATTACCATGGCCAGCACGCCGATCGACTCCAGGAACGTGAACGACTCCGGGTTGATGAAGATCTGCTTGGCCGAGAACACCACGCCCATCACGCCGGCGAAGGAGGCGCCGCAGGCGAAGGCCAGCAGCTTGGCCCGGACGAGGGGGACGCCCATGGCCTGGGCGGCCATCTCGTCCTCCCGCATGGCCTCCCAAGCCCGCCCGATGTGCGAATCCTCCAACCGCCGGTTCACGATGATGACCACCACGACGATGAGGAGCACCAGGAAGTAGAACGCCTCGTTGTAAGGGACGCCAGCCGGCAGGGGCGGCCGTCCGATCGGCGTGATGCCCTTGGGCCCGTTGGTGAGGTTGATCGGCTTGTCGAGGTTGTTGGCCAGCACCCGGATGACCTCGCCGAAGCCGAGGGTGACGATGGCGAGGTAGTCGCCCCGCAGGCGGAGCACCGGCAGCCCCAGCAGCACGCCGGTGAGCGCGGCCACCCCCAGGCCCACGAAGAGGAACACGTAGAACCAGCCCGGCGCCAGCGGGAAGCCGCCGCCGAAGATCAGGTTGGCGTGGGGCGAGCCGAAGATCGCCCACGAGTAGGCGCCGACGGCGAAGAAGGCGACGTAGCCGAGGTCGAGGAGCCCCGCCAGCCCGACCACGATGTTCAACCCGAGCGCGAGGGCCGCGAAGATGCCCACCTGGGTGGCGACCTCCAGGTAGTACCCATTGTAGTAGCCGATGAGCGGCATCAGCACGAGCAGGGCCAGTCCCAGCAGGCCCGCGCGGAGCCAGGTGGGGATGGAGGTCACGTACACGAACAGCAGGGAGCCCTGGAAGGCGAGGAACACGAGGATGGACCGCGGGAAGACGGCGACCAGGATGACCGACAGAGCGACCACCGCTACCGCGGCCACCGAGCGGGGGATCATGCGCGGCCCCGCACGACCTCGCCCAGCAAGCCCTTGGGGCGAAAGATGAGGATCAGGATGAGGACGGAGAAGGCGAAGATGTCCTTGTACTCGGCACCGAAGGCGCCTCCCGTCAGCAGCCCCATGTAGGAGGCGGCGAAGGCCTCCAGCAGGCCGAGGACGAGCCCCCCCAGCATCGCGCCGGGAATGTTGCCGATGCCTCCCAGCACCGCTGCCGTGAAGGCCTTCAGGCCGGGAATGAATCCCGTGTACGGATTGATCAGGCTGTACTGGATGCCGAACAGCACCCCGGCGGCGCCGCCCATGGCCCCGCCGATCAGGAACGTGAGCGAGATGATGCGGTTGACGTTGATGCCCATCAGGCTGGCGGCGGCCTGGTCCTCGGCGACCGCGCGGATGGCGGTGCCGATCTTCGTGCGGTTCACCAGCGCGTGCAGGCCGGCCAGCATGAGCAGCGCCGCCACGATGACCACCAGCGAGCGCACCGAGACGTCGAGCGTGCTGGTCAGCTCGAAGCGGTGGTTCATCACGTCCATGGTCGGATAGACGAGGTTGAAGGCGTTACGCCAGATGGACTCGAACAGCCGGATGACGTCCTGCAGGAAGAACGACACGCCGATGGCCGAGATGAGCGGGATCAGCCGCGGGGCCGTCCGCAGGGGCCGGTAGGCCACGCGCTCCACGGTGACGGCCAGCAGGCCACTGGCCAGCATCCCGGCCAGGATGACGAGGACGAGCACCACGACCCACGGGATCCGGGCCAGCCAGCCGGCCGACTGCAGCGACAGCAAGATCTCCACGCCGACGAAGGCGCCGAAGATGAAGATCTCCGAGTGGGCGAAGTTGATGAACTCCAGCACCCCGTAGACCATCGTGTAGCCCAGCGCGATCAAGGCGTACATGAAGCCCAGGAGAATGCCGTCGAGCAGCACCTGCGGAAAGATCGCGATGAGCAGCGGGAAGTCCATGGCGCTGGCAGCGACGACGGCGGGCGCCGGGCGGCGCGGGCCACCCGGCGCCCGCGGTCACGCTACTTCTTGGCGGCGGCGGGAGCGGCGATCGTGAGCTGCTTGACGATCTTGTTGTCGCCCCACTTCTCGGGGTTGTCGCTGACGACCTGCAGGACGAAGTAGAGCGCCTTCTTGCGGTCGCCCTTGCCGTCGAACTCGATCTCGCCGGTGATGCCCTTGTGCTTGACGTTGCGCACGGCCGCCGAGACGTCCTCGCGGGTCGGGACCTTGCCGCCCTTGGCGGCGGCCTCGATCGCCTTCAGAGCGATCGCGGTGGCGTCGTAGGCCTCGGCCGCGTACGGCTCGGGATTCTTGCTGAACTTCTTCTTGAAGTCGTCCACGAAGCCCTTGGCCCCGGCCAGCGCCGAGGCGGGACCCGCCGCCGAGGTGTAGTACATGCCAACGACGGCCTTGCCGGCGATCTTGGTCAGGTCGGAGGAGTCCATGCCGTCGGGGCCCATGAACTTGGCCTTGATACCCTTCTCGCTGGCCTGCTTGAAGAACGGCGCCCCCTGGTCGTAGATGCCGCCGAAGTAGATGAGGCCGGGGTTCTTGGCCTTGATCGGGGTCAGGATCGCGTCGAAGTTCGACTTCTCCTCGGTCCCGTCGAAGCCGGCCACGGTGAGGCCCTTCTTCTTGGCGTCGTCCCGGAAGAACTCGGCCACGCCCTGCCCGTAGGTGGTCTTGTCGTGGACGATATAGACGCTCTTGGCCTTGACGGTGCCGGCCGCGAACTCCGAGCCCACCACGCCCTGCACGTCGTCACGCCCGCACACCCGGTTGACGTTGCCGTAGCCGCGGTCGGTGACGGTCGGGTTGGTGTTGGCCGGGGAGATCATGGCCAGGCTGACTTCCTTGTAAACCTCCGACGAGGGGATCGCCACGCCGGAGTTCAGGTGGCCGATGATCGCCAGGATGTCCTTGTCGGCGATGATGTTCTTGCTGTTGGCCACGCCGACGTCGGGCTTGGCCTGATCGTCGAAGGGTACGAGCTCGACCTTGAAGCCGGCCTTCTCGAGGTTGCCCTTGAACTTCTCGACAGCGAGCTGGGCGCCGAGCTTGATGCCCTCGCCGAGCGCCGCCTGGCCGCCCGAGAGCGGGGACTGGGTGGCGATCTTGATGGTGCCCTTGCCCTGGGCCTGGAGCGGGGAGGCCCCCGGCAGCAGGGCCACGGCCAGCGCCAGGCTGAGGACCAGGACGCTGCGTAGGTGCTTCGAGTTCATGAGAGCCTCCTTGATGAATTGTCGAATCAACGATTTACGCGCCGCCAATTTATAGCGACGGCCGGGGGGCGGTCAAGCCCCGCGCCGCCTGGATCAGGCCAAGAAAGCGTGCCGAGGCCGCCCGCGGATCGTCGGCGGCGCCGACCGCCGAGATGACGGCGACGCCATCGGCGCCGGCGCGGATGACCTCCTGCACGTTGTCGGGCGTGATCCCCCCGATGCCTATCAACGGAACACGGATCTCCCCCCGGAGTTTCCGCAGGAGATCGGGCCCCACCAGCTCGAAGTCGGCCTTGCTATGGGTGGCGAACATCGAGCCGACGGCGACGTAGTCGGCGCCGTCGGCCTGGGCCGCCCGCGCCTGGGCCACGCTGTGGGTCGACACGCCCAAGATCATGCCGGTGCGCAGGAGCGGCCGGGCCACGCGGGCCGGCAGATCGTCCTGGCCCAGGTGCACCCCGTCGGCGCCCACGGCCAGGGCGAGGTCCACCCGGTCGTTCACGATGAAGGTCACCCCGGCGGCGGCGCAGCGTGTCCGCAGGCGCTCGGCCAGCGACAGCAACCGGCCCGACGGCCACTCCTTCTCGCGCAGCTGGACCAGCCGGCAGCCGCCGTCCACCGCCGCGGCCAGGAGGTCGTCGAGATCGCGGCCCCGAGCGACGTTCCGGTCGAGGATGACGTAGAGCGAGGGGTCCATCAGGCCGCGGTCAGGCGCGCGCCGTCGACGCTGGAGAAGCCGCCCTGCACGAAGGCCGGATCGGACAGCACCCGGAGATGGAAGGGGATCGTCGTCTTCACACCCTCGACCACGGTCTCGGCCAGCGCCCGCCGCATCCGCGCGATCGCCTCGGCCCGGTCGCGGCCGTGCACGACGATCTTGGCCAGCAGCGAGTCGTAGAAGGGCGGCACCACGTAGGGCGCCATCAGGTGGCTGTCGACCCGCACGCCGAAGCCGCCGGGCGGCAACCAGGCCGTCACCCGGCCCGCGCTCGGCGCGAAGGTCACCGGGTCCTCGGCGTTCACGCGGCACTCGAGGGCGTGACCGCTCACGCGGACATCGTCCTGGCGGTAGCCGAGCGGTTCGCCGGCGGCCACGCGGATCTGCTCGCGGATCAGGTCGATCCCGGTGACCATCTCGGTGACCGGGTGCTCGACCTGGATGCGGGTGTTCATCTCGATGAAGTAGAAGTGGCCGCTGTGAGCGTCGACCAGGAACTCCACGGTGCCGGCGCTCACGTAGTTCACGGCGGCGGCGGCGGCCAGGGCGGCCTTGTGCAGCCCGGCGCGCGTCTCCGCCGGCAGGACCGGCGCGGGCGATTCCTCGATCAGCTTCTGGTGGCGCCGCTGCACCGAGCAGTCGCGCTCGCCCAGGTGCAGGCGGATGCCGTTCTTGTCGCCGAGCACCTGCACCTCGACGTGGCGGGCCGCCTCGATGAACTTCTCGCAGTAGATCTCCGAGGAGCCGAAGGCGGCGCCGGCCTCGGCCTGGCAGGCCGCGAAGGCCTGGGCGACCTCGGCCCGGCTGCGCACGATCCGCATGCCGCGGCCGCCGCCGCCGGCGGCGGCCTTGAAGATCACCGGGTAGCCGGCGGCGTCGGCCACCTCCGCCGCCTCGGCGTCGTCCTTCAGCGGCAGCTCGCTGCCGGGGACCACGGGTACCCCGGCCTGTTTGGCGATCACGCGGGCCTGGGCCTTGTCGCCCATGAGCCGGATCGCCTCCGGCGAGGGGCCGATGAAGGTCAGGCCGCAGGCGCGGCAGATGTCGGCGAAGGCCGGATTCTCGGCGAGGAAGCCGTAGCCGGGGTGGATCGCCTCGCTGTCGGTCACCACGGCGGCCGAGATGATCGAGGCCAGGTTGAGATAGCTGGAACGGGCGTCGTCGGGCCCCACGCAGATCGATTCGTCGGCCACCCGCACCGGCAGCGAGTGGGCGTCGGCGGTGGAATGCGCGATCACGGTCCGGATTCCCAGCTCGCGGCAGGTGCGGATGATCCGCAGGGCGATCTCGCCCCGGTTGGCGATCAGGATCTTGTGGAACATCCCGCTACCCGCCCAGCACGCGGCGCCACTGGTGCTCGAGCTCGGCCAGCGACAGCCCGTATGCCGCCGGCACCGCGGCCGTGATGGGCTCGCCGCGCCCCAGGCGGGTCATGAGCTGGCGCATGGCCGGCATCCCGCCCCGGTCGAGGAGATCGTGGACCACCCACAGCGCGACCTCATAGCCGGTGCGAGCCTGGCCGGGGTCAGCGTCGGCCAGGAGCTCCTCGAGGCCGAGCAGCGTGGGTCGGCCCGGCACCCGCAGCATCGGATCAGGCGTGGCGCCTTCCAGCGCCTGAGCCAGCCCCTCGTGGAGCCAGCGCGGCGCCCGTCCACGCGCCAGATCGTGGATGGCGGCGTGGGCGTACTCGTGAACGAGGACGCGCTCCAGCTCCCGTTGCGGCGGCAGGGCAGCGCCGGCCGGCAGCCGGATCTTGCCGTCGAACAGCCCGGTGACCCAGCCGTGCACGCGGACCACCTCCTGGAACTGGGCGGCCTCGTACAGGATGACGGTCACTCGCTCGCGGGGCGCCTCGCCGAGCTGGGCGACGACACGGGCGCGCGCGTTGGTGAGGCCGGTCACCAGCGCCCGGCGGGTATCGAGGTCGCCACCGGCGTGCCACTTCACGAGGAAGCTCGTGGTCACCTCGCGGCGGAAGCCTGCCTCGGCCCGAGCCTCGCGCTCGACCTTGTCCAGCAGCCGCCGGGCGGCGTCGTGGGCGGGATCGACGTCGAGGACCGTTCGCAGATGCGCGAGAGCCCGGGCGGTGTCGTCGCGACGGTCGTAGAGGTGGGCGAGCAGGAGTCGAACCTCGGCGTCGGTGCCGACCCGGGCGGCGGCCTCCAGCGGCGCCAGCGCCTCGTCGGCGCGGCCGGCGTGGACCGCGGCCAGCCCGAGCCCACGCAGCAGGGCCGGTGTCTCGGGGCTCTGGCGCAGCCCCTGGCGGAAGAGCAGCATCGCCTCGTCCGGCCGGCCCTGGCGCAACGTGCTCCAGCCCCACGCCTCGAAGCAGCGGGCCACGTCCTCGCGGCGGGCGGTGCTGGCAGGCTCGTCGTCCCAGGCCCGGCTGAAGCGCTCGCAGGCGCGGGGGAACTGACCGGTCGCATAGAGACGGATCGCCTCGTCGGTGAGCGCGCTCAGGCGTGCCGCCGGCGTGACGGGCAGACGCGGAGCATCACGGGAGTGGCCCGCGCGCGTGCCCCACCACGCACCCGTCGCCATCGCGACCACGACGATGGTGGGGACCACGAGGGCGGACAGCCCACGACGGCTGATCATGCGGGGTAGATCAGGATTGCGGGTCGACGAGGAACAGGGGCTGGCCGTATTCCACCGCCTGCCCGTTCTCGACGAGGATACGGGCCACGCGCCCGCCGACCTTCGACTCGATCTCGTTCATGAGCTTCATCGCCTCGATGATGCACAGGACCTGTCCCTCCTTCACCGCATCGCCCTCCTGCACGTAGGGATCGGCGGTGGGCGAGGAGGCGCGGTAGAAGGTGCCGACCATCGGCGCCTCCACCGTGACCAGGGTCGGCGAGACGACGTCGGCGACGAGCGGGCGCTCATCGGCCCCGGCTGGGGGCGGCGGCGCGACCGGGGGCGACGGAGCCAGCACCGGTGCCGTGGCCCGCTGCACCCGGACGCGCACGTCGCCGGACTCGACCTCGAGCTCCGACAGGCCGAGCTCACCAAGCAGCGTCGCCAGCCGCCGGGTCAACTCGACCGTACGCTCGTCGGCCGACGGCCCGGCAGCAGGCGCCCCTGGGCGACGGGCCCTGGCCATCAGCCGGCCACGGCTACCCGGCCGAGATACTCGCCCGAGCGGGTGTCCACCTTGACCACGTCACCCTCGTTGAGGAACAGCGGCACCTGGACCACGACGCCGGTCTCGAGCGTGGCGGGCTTGGTGCCGCCCTGGGCGGTGTCGCCACGGAGGCCGGGATCGGTGCGGCTGACGGTCAGCTCGACGAAGTTCGGCACCTCGACCCCGGTGGGGGAGCCGTCGATGTAGAGCACGTCGACCTCGATGTTCTCCTTGAGGTAGTCGCGGGCGTCGCCGACTTCCTCGGCCGACATCGAGACCTGCTCGTAGGTCTCCGTGTCCATGAAGTTGTAGCGGTCGTCCTTGTACAGGAACTGCATATGCTTCTCGTCGTACTCGACCAGCTCCACCTTCTCGCCCGAGCGGAACGTGTTGTCGATCACCTTGCCCTGCCGCATGTGCTTGAGCTTGGTGCGTACGAAGGCGCCGCCCTTGCCGGGCTTGACGTGCTGAAAATCGACGATGGCGTACGGCTGCCCGTCGAAGACGATGCGCAGCCCCTTCTTGAACTCCGCGGTCGACACCTGCATGCGCTGGTCACCCTCTCCGTCGTGAGCGGGCCCGCAGGGCCGCTTCCAGCCGTTCGCGGGCCTCGGTATTGTCAGGCCACTTCCGGACGATGCGGGTGAGCACGAGCGCCGCCTCGTCGGCCAGGCCTTGCTCCAGGCACAGCTTTCCGAAGGAGAGCGTGACGAACGTGTCGTCGCTCAGCACCCGGGCCAGGCCGCCGCTCTCCCCCGGCGCGGCCGTGTCGGCGCGCAGCAACGCCAGGAGCGCGTTGGACTCCCGGTCACCAGGATCCAGTCCGACGGCTTTCTCCAGGTGAGCCACCGCCGCGTCGAGGCGCCCCGCACGCCGATGGACCTCGGCGGCCAGCCGGTGACATTGTACGTCCTTCGGGCTTGTCTGCAGAATGGCGTCCACCTCGGCCAGCGCGGGGCCGAGCTGACCATCGGCGAGCAGCGTCTTGGCCAGGATGAGGCGGGCTGTCGTGTAGTGGGGCCACCGCTGCAGCCCCTCCCGGCAGAGCGTCACGGCGTCTCCGGTGCGCCCCGCCTTGCGGTAGAGGTCGGCGAGCTGGGCGAAGGCCAGCGACTCGGGGTCGCGGGCGAGCCGCTCCTCGTGGCGTCGGATGGCCTCGGCCAGCGCCCGGTCGTCGGTCACTGGCCCCTCATGCCCGGACTATAAGAAGCCGGAGTTTTCGTTGTCAACGCCGTCCACCTGCTGGGCGAGTCGGGAATCGAGCCGGCGCCGCCCCGCGGCCGGCGAGGAGCGCGGCCCGGGTCTCGCGACTCAGGCGGTGACCTCGTCGAGCGCGGCCCGGATGTCGGCCGGCGCCACGTCGTAGACCACGCGGAACTCGCCCAGTCGCGGCGCCAGCACGAAGGGGACGCGGCCGTCGCGAGCCTTCTTGTCGCGGGTCATCGCCGCCATGACCGCCTCCACGTCGACCGTCCCGGTCCGGACGGGCAGCCCGACGGCCGCCAGCAGCGCCTCCTGCCGGGCGGCGGTGGCGGCCTCGGCCAGGCCGAGGCGGCTGGCCAGACGGGCCTCCGCCACGATCCCGAGCGAAACGGCCTCGCCGTGGGTCCAGCGCGAGTAGCCGGTGGTGGCCTCCAGCGCATGCCCGATGGTGTGCCCGTAGTTCAGGGCGTAGCGGAGGTCGCTCTTTTCCTCGGGGTCGCGTTCGATGACCGAGGCCTTCAGGCGGCAGGAGCCGCCGATGATCCGCTCCAGCACGTCGAGCCGGCGGCCGAGCAGGGCCGCCGCGTCCCGCTCCACCTCCTCGAAGTACGCCTGCTCGAGCACGATGCCGTGCTTGACGATCTCGGCGAGCCCCGAGCGGAACTCGCGCTCGGGAAGGGTCCGGACGACGGCTGGATCGACGACCACGAGCCGGGGCTGATGGAAGGCCCCGACCAGATTCTTGGCCTTGGGGTGATCGATGGCCGTCTTGCCGCCGATCGAGGCGTCGACCTGAGCCAGGACCGTGGTGGGCAGCGTCACGAAGTGCATGCCGCGCATGTAGGTGGCCGCCACGAAACCCGCCAGGTCACCGACCGCGCCTCCGCCGAGGCCGAGCACGGTCGAGGTGCGATCGAGGCCGGCCGCGAGCAGTCGGTCCCAGCAGTGCTCGGCCACCGCCAGGGTCTTGGCCGCCTCGCCCTCGGGAACCTCGAGCACGGTCAGCGTGAAGCCCGCCTGTTCCAGCCCCTGGACCACCCCGGCGCCATGCAGCCGCATGATCCCGGCGTCCGTCACCAGGGCTGCCCGGCGGCCGACGCCCAGCGCGCGCAGGCGCTCGCCGACCCCGGTGAGCGCGCCCGACTCGACGACGATGGAGTAGGACCGGGGGCCGAGGTTGACGGAGACGATCATCGGGGGCTTCGAGCGACGCCGGCCGGGCCAGCGCCGCGATGCTTCCACCGCCTCACCGCGCGTGAACCGGGGTGGGGCGGCGGAAGCCGAGGCTCACTGCCGGGGTGCGGGAGAGCTCGGGAGCGAGGCGGTGGTGGCGTCGCGCCGGACGATCGAGGGCGTGATGAAGACCACCAGCTCGGTGGACGTGGTGCGCTCACCGCGCTGCTTGAACAGCCAGCCCAGGATCGGGATGTCCCCGAACAGCGGGACGCGGCGTACGGCCTCTTCGTTCTCGCTGTTGGTCACGCCGCCGATCACGAGCCGCTCGCCCTCCTTGATGAGGACCTGCGTCTCGGCCTTGCGCTTGTTGATGGCGGGGGGCTGACCGCCGCTGGCCCCGAGGTCGACCACGGCGCCGCGGGAGTTGTTCTCGACCAGCACCATCATCTTGATGCGGTTGCTGTCGCCCTCGCGCACGACGGTCGGCGTCACCTCGAGCTTGAGCACCGCCTCCTTGAACTGGATCTGCGTGCCCGCCGAGCTGACCGTGGCGTACGGGATTTCCTCGCCGAGCGAGATGGCCGCCTTGTTGTTCTCGACGGTCACGATCTCCGGCCGGGCCAGGGTCCGGGTCTTGCCCTCGCTCTTCAGGGCCTCGAGCGCGAGGTTGAGGTTCAGGCGGCTGCCGACGATGCCGAACGCGATGCCGGCGGTGCCCGCCGAGACGACACCCGGCAGGATCGAGCCGATCGGCAGGTTGACGACGTTTCCGCCGGACGGCAGGCCCGTCGTCGCGCTGACCGGGAGCGGCTGGCCGCCGGTCCCACCGACGTTCAGGTTCGGGTTCGGCAGGGTGCCGAGCCCACTGGCCGGGATCCCGCCGCTCCCCAGCGTGTTGCCGACCTGGCTGGTAAAGCCGCGGCCGACCAGCGTGGCCTGGCTGCCGGTCGAGACTCCGCCGCCGCCCCACTGGATGCCCAGCGCGAACAGGTCGTTGCGCGCCAGGATCTCCATGCGCGCCTCGATCTTCACCTGCGGCAGCGGGATGTCGAGCTTCTCGCGGATCAGCACCTTGATCCGGTCGAGGTCCGCCGCATAGTGACGGATGAACAGCGAGTTCGTCGGCTTGTGGGCCTTGATCGTGATGCCCTTGGCCAGAACATCGACCGACGGCGACGGTGGCGGCGACCCGGGCTGCTGGCCGGGACCGAACAGCTGCGAGAACGGCGGCGCCGGGATCACGCCGGGACCAGAGGTGGGCGCGGCCGGGGCCGACCCGCCCTGGAGGCCGAGGATGCCCTCGAGCGTCTTGGCGACTTCCTCCGGGTCCGCGTAGGACAGGCGCAGCGTCTCCTCCCGCAGAGGACCACGGGCGGCCTGTTCGGCGGCTGCCTGCTCGGCGGCGAGCTGGCGCGCCTGGGCCTCTTGCTCCTTGAGCTTGGCCTCGGCGAGCTTCGTGCGGATCTCCGTCTCGGCCTTGACCTTGGCCTCCTCGAGCTTGGCGCGGGCCTCACGCTCCTTGCCGAGCTGATCCTGACTGACGATCCGGATGACGCCGTCGCGCTCGACCTTCACGAGGCCCTTGGCCTCCATCACGGTGTCGAGGGCGAGATCCCACGGTACGTTACGCAGCGTGATGGACATCTTGCCCTTCACGTCCTCGCCGATGACGATGTTGCGCGTGCTCTCGGCGGCGAGAATGCGGAGGAGGTTGACGACGTCGGCGTCCTTGAAATCGAGCGAGATGAGCCGGGGACCGTTGGAGGCCGGCGGCGCCGGTGGAGCCGGCGGCGGCGGTGGCGCGATGGGCGCGGTCGGCGCCGGCGCGGCTGGCGCCTGCGCGACGCGGACCGGTTCGGTCGGCTTGGCCTCGGGCGCCCTGGGCGCCGGCGCGGCCGCGGCGGCCGGCGCTGCCGGCTTGGTCGCTGCCGGCTTCGGCGCGGGCTTGGGGCTCGGCATTGCGACAGGTTCGGCCAGGCGGGCGCTGGTGGCGGTCGGGATGACGATCGCCAGCCCGTCGCTCTCCTCGCGGATCGCATAGCCGACCTTGCGGGTGAGCTCGACCACGACCCGGGCCACGCCGCGCCGGTACTGGCTGCCCCGGATCTGCTTGAGCGGCTCGGCCTCGACCGCCAGCGGGGTCTTGCGCCACCCGTAGCTGGTGTCCTCGAAGTCGAGCACGAGGCGGTACGGCTGGTCGACCAGCTCGGCCTGGTACTTCACCTCACCGGTCGTCTTCACGACGATCGTCACCGAATCCGGCTGCGTGGTGACGCTGACGTCGCGCAGCTCCGTCGGGCGCGGCGTCTGGGCGTCGACCTCGACGACGGCGCCGACCGGAAGCAGCAGCAGGAGAAGCGCGATCGCAATCGACCGCCGTACGACACCCGCCCGTCGCATAGTCATCTAGTTGGCCGCCAGTCTTAGGACCACGCGGTTGGACTGATTTCCAGGCCTCGCCGAGACGGCGAAGACAACGGTGTCGGCGCCGATCTCCACCAGACGACCGTCGCCGAGCGTATCGCCCGGCTTGAGAATGTAGCCGATGCCGTCCTGGGCTTCGACGAGCGCGAGCGTGGTCCTCGCGCTTCGAACGATCCCGGTCAGCTTGGTCGTCGCCACCTCGAGTCCCTTGGGGCCGCCACCGACGACGTCGAGCGGCAGGAACGGATCGCGCCGGTCCTTCGATTCGTACTCGGGACCGCCGGAGCGGGGCACGGCCGGCGGCGTCACCAACGGCGCGGCCGGTCCGCCGGCCGCGGGCGTTGGCGCCGGCGCCGCCGCTGCGACCGGCTTGGGTGGCGCCGCCGGTGGCGGGGCGCCGCCGCAGGCCACCAGGGTGGCGCAGATGCCCGTGAGGCCGACGAGCCCGCCGGCGCGACTCACGAGCGATCTCCCGTCGACCCTGGCACCGCCGCCGCCGGCTTGGGCGTCACGGCGGGCGCGGGCTTGGCCGGAGCCGGGGTGGAGGCGCTCCGGTACATGTAGGTTGCCAGCGTCATGTCCGCCCTCATGGAATTCTTGGATTTGCTGAGTCCGGACAGCTTGAAGTCGTTGATCGTCACCACCCGCGGCAGCCCCGCCACCCGCTCGAAGAACTTGGCGAGCTGGTGGTAGCCGCCCTCCGCGGAGAGGGCGATCGGGATCTCGTTCACGACGTCCCGGGCGACCGCCGCGCGGGGCTGGAACAGCGAGACACCGAGTCCGGCCTGCTCGGCCGCCGAGGACAGCGCCCGGTACAGGGTGGGCGTCTCCTTCTCCGACGGCAGCCTGTCCTGGAGCAGGACGAGGCGCTTCTCGAGCTCGACCAGCTCGCGCCGGAAGCGCTCGATCTCGGCGACCTGGGCCCGTGCCTGCATCACCTCGGTGTTGACCTGGGTCTTGCGCTGGATCAGGGCCTCGATGCGCAGCTGGATCGGCGAGATCAGGAAGAAGTAGGCGAGCGCGATGATGGCGACCAGGCCCACGATCCCCAGCACGACCTTGGGGAGCTTGGGTCCGTCGACGAAGGTCTGGAGCGGCGCCGGCAGGGCCATATCAGATCTCGAACCGGCAGGTGACCTCGAAGGTCACGAGGCTCGGCGTCTTGTCGATGGCCTGGCGGGAGAGGACGATGTCGACCTCCTTGAACTTCCCGGAGGATTTGAGATTCGACATGAAGTCGGAGACCGCGGTCGTCGAGAAGGCGGTACCGTTGAGCTTCAAGACGGACTCCTTCTGCTCGAGACTGGTGATCCACAGGTCCCGCGGGACCGTGTCGATGAACGAGTCGAGCAGGACGATCGACCGGCCCTGGCCCTTGGTGAGGTCCTCCAGGACCGCGACCCGCTTCTTCACCTCGGCCAGCTGCGCCTTCACGCCCGCGCCCTCGCCCAGCGTCGTCTTGAGCGAGGCCAGCTCACGGTTGAGCCGGTCGACGTCGGCGGTAAGCGCGGACTCCTCGGACATCAGGCCGTACCAGTAGAAGCCGAGACCGCCGATGGCGAGCACGTAGAGGAGCCCGAACAGGATCCCGAGGTTGAACGACGGGACCGACAGGCTCATCGACGGCATCCGCCGCCGCGCTTCGACCGGAGCGAGGTTGATCCGGATCATTTCGGCTGTTCCTTGTCACCGGGCCGGCGCAGGGCCAACCCGACCGCAACGGCCAGCGCCGGGGCCAGCGTGCCGACGTCTCCCGCATAGGCCGGCGCCACCTGGATGCGCTCCAGCGGGCGGGCCAACTCGACCGGAATGCCCCAGTTGGACGACAGGTATTCGTTCAGCCCCGGCAGCTGGGCGCAGCCACCCGCCAGCACGATCTTGCCGATGCGCTCGGACTCGGCCGTGGAGGCGAAGTAGTCGAAGGTCCGCTGCACCTCCAGCGAGAGGTCACGCGACACCGCCTCCAGCGGCGGCACCAAGGTTTCCCACTTGACGCCGACGTCCTTGCCCAGCTTGGCCGCCTCGGCCTGCTCGAACGAGATGTTCAGTCGCTGCGCGATGGCTTGCGTGTAGTTGTTGCCGCCGAACGGGATGTCGCGGGCGAAGATCGTGGCGCCGGCCCGGAGCACGTTGGTCTTCATGATCGACGCCCCGATGTCGATGAGGGCGACCGCCTCGTCGTCCTCGCCGGGGAAGTTCGCCTCGAACTGGTTGCCCAGCGCGAAGCCGTCGACGTCGACGATGGACGGACTGAATCCCGCCTGCTCGACGACGGTCATGTAGTCGGTGACCTTGGCCTTCTTCACGGCGACGAGAATGAGATCGAGCTGGCCGCCGTGCTTGCCGACCGTGTGGTGGTCGATGAAGACCTCGTCGATCGCGAACGGGATGTGGTGCTCGGCCTCGAGCCGTACGACGTCGTCGATCTCGGCGGTCGGCACCTCGGGGATCTGGATCTTCTTGATGATCAGCTCGCGACCGCAGATCGAGATCGTCGCGTCGGTCGCCTTCACGCCCGCGCGACCGACGGCTTCCTTGATCGCGTCGGCGACCGTGCCGGGATCGTTGATGGCGCCGTCGGTGATCGTCTCGTTGGGCAGCGACACCATCCCGAAGCCGGTCAACGTCCGTGCATTGCCGCTCTCGCGGATCTGCACGACCTTCACCGCGCTCGAACCGATGTCCAGGCCGAAGCTCTCGCTCTGTTTTCGGAAGATCTTGTTTAACAAGTCATTTTGCTCGCTGGGGAAGTAGTATAGGGTCCCTCGCGCTTAGGACAAACGTTTTCCCACATACCAGGCTTCGCGGTCTCGACCCCCTTTCGACGCCACCGCTCGCCGCGCCGCCATGAGCTGGGTTCGAGCGTCACGTCGCTCATTTCTGCGAGGCCAGCCAGGCCAGCTGGACGGTCCGGACCCCGCCCGCGACGCTTCCCGTGCTGAGCGGCGTGTAGTCGACCGTCACCTCGACCAGTCGCAACCCGGTGGCGTTCACCCCGGCGCACGCTCCGGTCTCGCAACGGCTGATCCGCACGGCCCGCCGGTACTGCGGTGCACTGCTGACGCCGACGGTCTCGTCCGGGAATTGCGTCGTCGCCACGCCCCGGCAGGTGGCGCCGGTCGGCACCGGCGCCGTGTCCCCGACGGACGCGCCCAGGCAATCGACGGGCGGCTCGAGCGCCCACGTGGCCGCCCGGGCGCGCTCGAGCATCTGCTCGGCCAGGAAGGTCGCCGCCGAGAGCTGGTTGCCGTCCTGGACGCTGTAGCTCGAGATGGGGACGACCACCCCCACGCCCGCCACGGCGACGCCGATCACGGCGACGGCGAGGAGAACCTCGACGAGGGTGAGTCCACGCTCGTTCAGCAGTCGCCCGCCCGTCACTGGATCCGCACGCGTCCGGTGGTGGCCATGATCACACTCATGGTTCCGCCGCCGGACGGATTGGCGACCGTCAGGGTGCCGTTGGCGGCGCAGGGGGCGGGCGTGGCCGAACCCGCGCCGAGGTAGTTGAAGCAGAGGTGGTCGGCGCCGCTCACGCGGACACCGTTGGCCAGCCGGATGGTGCCGTCAGCGTCCGTCCCCACACCCGTCCAGGCCGCGCCGCTGCAGGTCGCCACGTGATAACGGGCCCGCGCGCCGTCGTTGGTGACGCACACGGTCGTGTTCATGCGGATGGCCAGCTGTCGGGCGCCGTTGAGGACGGCCACGAGCTCCTCGGCGCCCGCCCGCAGGGTGGCTGAGCGAACGTACTCCCAGAGGCTCGGGACGCTCACAGCCGTGAGAATGGCCAGGATGGCGACCACGACGACCATTTCGGCCATCGTGAAGCCGCGCGGGAGCATTACGATCCGCCGAAGCCACTCAGGTACCAATGCAACACCCTTTCGCCCCAGAGCAGGCCGGACGCGCCCCCGGCTGCAAGGAAAGGACCAAAGGGTATCGGATCTTTGCGGCCCCGGCGGCCGGACGCCATGAGCGCCACCGCCACGATCCCGCCCACGACCACGGCAGCGAATATCGACAAGAGCACGATTTTCCAGCCCAGGAAGGCGCCGAGCATCGCGCCCAGCTTCATGTCGCCTGCGCCCATCCCGCCCCCGCTGGCCAGGATGATCACGAAAAAGACACCGCCTCCGACGATGATCCCCATCAGCGACTCGAGCCAGGGTACTCGGCCTGTGGCCAGATTGGCAAGGGCCCCTGCCAAAATGCCCGGGAGTGTGATCACGTCGGGAAGGATCTGGCGCTCGAGATCTATCGCCGTCAGGGCAACAAGCACTGCCAGCAGTGCAGCAGCCACGCCCGCGTCGACAGTCGGGCCGAATCGGAGGGCGGCCGCGGCGAAGAGCGCGGCGGTGATGGCCTCGACCAGCGGATAACGCCACAGAATCGGGGTGGCGCACGCTCGGCAACGAGCCCGCAAGGCCAGGAACGACAGGATCGGGATGTTGTCGTACCACGCGATGGCCGCCCCACAGCCCGGACAGGCCGAGCCGGGGCTCCACAGGCTGCGGTGCTCCGGCACTCGCGCGATGACCACGTTGAGAAAGCTACCGATCAGCAGGCCGGCAACGACGAAGGCGGCGACGAGCATTGTGGGATGGGCTCCTAAACAACACTGATCCCGGCGGCCGGTGAGCTGACCGCCGGGATCGGTGAGATCAGCCCCGAGCCAACGTTACGGGCAGGTGGTGCCACCGTTCGAGTCAGCGGCCGTGCCGTCGCCACTGCCGCAGACCAGGAAGGTGCCGTTCGCGGCCAGCGAGTACTTGTACGAGGTGCCGGAGCCCGTCCAGTTGGCCGGCAGTCGGGGCGAGCCGTTCAGGAACGGGCCGCCGACCTGGTTCTGCCCGTTCGTCTGCACCGAGAACAGAACCACCGGGAGGTCGCCCGCGGCGGCCGCGGCGGACATCGGGCAGTTGGTGGCAGCTGCACCGGCCGGAGCCGGCAGACCACCGCAGTGTGCCCCGTAGATGCTGACGGCAGATGAGATGGCCCGCGTGTCGGCCTGGCCCTTGGCGATGCGCGCGCGCTGCTGCACGTTGGCGTACAGCGGCACCGCGATGGCCGCCAGGATGCCGATGATCGCGACCACGATGAGGAGCTCGATCAGCGTGAAGCCGTGCTGACCACCCAACCGCTTGCGCATCAGTCGAAACATTTGAAACCCTCCAGGAAGCGACGTGGATAACGTTTCTGCCGCTCGCCTGGTGCATCCAGAATGCCAGGGCTCCTGGTCCGCAGCGCCTTGAGATTCCGGTGTATTGCGGGCCTGACGGTCGCGTTCAGCAGCGACGTTCTGACGACGCTGGCACGGGCCGGGACGCAATTTGGCCTGGGCCCTCGTGTCACTTGGTTGGCTCGCCCCGCCGCTGATGAAACTTCTGAAGCTTGTAGCGAAACTGGCGGAAGCTGACGCGCAGGAGCTCGGCTGCGCGGGTCTGCACTCCGCCCACCCGTTCGAGCGCGAGCTGCATGTAGCGATGCTCGATCCGGTCGAGCATCGCCTCCAGATCGAGGCCCTCGGCGGGTAGCTCCAGCGGAACCTCGTGACGGTCACGCGGCTCCCGCAGACTCGGCGGCAGCGCACTCGGCTCCAGCACCTCGCTCGAGCCAAGCACGATGGCGCGCTCGATCACGTTCTCCAGCTCTCGGATGTTGCCCGGCCAGTGATATTGCTCCAGCACGGCCAGCGCTTCCGGGGTCACGCCCCGCACGGAGCGGCCCACCTCACCCGACAGCTTCTTGATGAAGTGGGCGACGAGCAAGGGAATGTCCTCGCGCCGGTCGCGCAGCGGAGGCAGGTGGAGCGGGATGACGTTGAGGCGATAGAAGAGATCCTCGCGCAGCACGCCGTCGCTGACGGCCCGGCCCAGGTCGCGGTTGGAGGCGGCGATGAGACGCACGTCGATCTTGACGTCCCGGGTGTCGCCGACGCGGCGGATCTGCCGCTCCTGGATGGCGCGGAGGAGCTTGACCTGCACGGTGTGCGGAATCTCGGTGATCTCGTCCAGGAACAGGGTGCCACTGTCGGCCGCCGCGAAGAGGCCCTCGGTGCTCGCCACCGCGCCGGTGAAGGCGCCCTTGAGGTGACCGAACAGCTCGGATTCCATCAGGGCCTCGGGGACGGCGCCGCAGTTCACGGAGACGAACGGCCCGTTGCGGCGGCTCGACTCCCAGTGGAGCGCCTGGGCCACCAGCTCCTTGCCGGTGCCGCTCTCGCCCGTGATCATGACGGTGGAGCCGCTGTCGGCGGTCTTCCGGATGGTCTCGAACACGTCCAGGATCTTCGGGCTGCGCCCGACGAAGTTCTCGAATCCGCGCTCGCGATGCAGCTGCCGCTTGAGGGCGAGATTCTCCTCCTGGAGGCGGCGCCGCTCCAGCGCGTTGGCGACGGTGACCTTCAGCTCGTCGAGCTTGAAGGGCTTGGTGACGTAGTCGTAGGCCCCCAGTTTCATCGCCTCGACGGCGGTCTCGGTCGAGGCATAGGCGGTGACGACGAGCACGACGGTGCGCGGTGAGAGCTCCTTGGCCGCCTTGAGGACCGTCATGCCATCGATCTTGCGCATGCGGAGATCGGTCACGACGAGGTCGAAGCTCTCCGCCTTCAGGGCCTCGATGGCCGGCTCGCCGCCGTCGGCCACCGACACGTCGTAGCCGGCCTGGCGGAGCATGATGGCGAGCAGATCGCGCATGCTCTGCTCGTCGTCGACGACCAGCACCCGGATGTCAGGCATCGACGGCCGGGAGGGTGACGGTGAAGGTGCTGCCGGCGCCGGACCGGCTCCGAACGTCGATCTCGCCGCCGTGGTCCTGCACGATCCGGTGAACCAGGGCCAGGCCGAGGCCGCTGCCGCCCGACTTGTTCGAGAAGAACGGCTCGAAGATGTGACCGAGGTCGGGGGCGGCGATGCCCTCCCCGGTGTCGTTCACGCGGAGGACGAGCCGGGCCCCGGCGGCGGCCATGGTCACCCGCAGCTCGCCTCCGTCCGGCATGGCCTGCACGGCGTTGAGGCAGAGGTTCCAGACCGCCTGGCGGAACTGCTGGCGGTCCACCGTCCACGTGATGGCCGGCGCGAATTCCCGAACGACCTTGAGCGTCCCCGGGCCGACCTGGTGTTCGAGCAGCAGGAGCACTTCGTCCACTGCCTCGGCGACGTTCACGGCCGTTCGGCTGAGCGGGGCCGGTCGTGAGTACTCGAGGAACTCCCGGATGATCCCGTTGAGGCGCCCGGTCTCCTTGAGGACGATCTGGGCGAGACGTTCGCGGGCGTCGTCGGCGGCCCCGGCGGCCATGACCTCGACGGCTCCCGACAGCGCGGCCAGCGGGTTGCGGATCTCGTGGGCGATGTTGGCTGCCATCCGGCCCAGCGTGGCCAGCCGGTCGGCGGCCCGCATGCGAGCCTCCATCGCGCGGATCGCCGACAGGTCCTCGCAGGCGGCGATGAGGCCGATCCCGCGCCCGTCCCCGGCCCGCAGCGCCGAGAAGGTCATGCGGACGGGGGTTTCCTCGCCGTCGGGCCGGCGCAGCGTCACCTCGCGCCAGGCGGAGCCACGCGCGGACGCCGCGATCTCGGATTCGATGACGGCCAGCGGGACCCCGCCCCCGAAGACGCTCCACGGCTGACCCATGGTGGAGTCGGCGGCGAGGCCGGTGATCTGCTCGGCGGCCCGGTTCACGGCCGTCACCCGGTGCCGGCGGTCCAGCGCGATCAGACCGGTGCCGACCGATTCGAAGATGAGGTTGGTGAATGCCTCGAGGTCGCGCAGATCGGCCTGCTTGGTCTCCAGCTCTTCTTGCGTCGAGCGGAAGCGCTCGGCCAGCCCGCCGGCCACGATCGCCACCACCAGGAAGGTGCCGGTGTTCATGAAGATCGTGATGATCTCCAGCGCGGTGCTCTCCGCGGGCGGCTCGAAGAATGCCGTCATCGGAAAGACGGTGCGCCCGAACACCAGCCCCGAGTAGAGCGCGCTGCTGGCGGCGGCGATGGTGAGGCCGCCGACCCGTGACAGGAGCACGCAGGCCGCGGTCACCGAGAGGACGTAGAGGAACGCGAAGATCGAGCGGGCGCCGCCGGTGGCCGCCACCACCGCCGTGATCAGGGCGGAGTCGAGCAGGCAGATCAACCACGCGACCCGGTGGGGCTTGACGGCCGGGGCGAAGGCGATCAGCAGGCCCGAGCTGCCGACGACGACCAGCAGGGCCAGCGCCAGGATGCCCCGGTTGGTGCCGGGGAGGAGCTCTTCCGGGAGCGCCGGCCCCACCGCCAGCAGGAGCGCGGCGACTGCGAGCCGCGCGAGCCCGAAGCCGCGCAGCAGACTATGCGAGTCGGCCAGCTTCATTCATCCCGCGCCGCGGGGCGCTACTTGATGAGCGTGACCATTTTGAAGATCGGCAGGTACATGGCGATGACGATGCCGCCGACCGACACGCCGAGGAACACGATCATCATCGGCTCCAGCAGCGAGGTCAGGGCCGTGACCGCCGCGTCCACCTCGTCGTCGTAGAAGTCGGCGATCTTGTTCAGCATGGCGTCCAGGGCGCCGGTGTTCTCGCCGACCGAGATCATGTGCACGACCATGGCCGGGAAGACCGGCGTGGTCTTGAGCGGCTCGGCCAGCGTCCCACCGGCCGTCACGTGCTGGCGGGCCTGCATGACCGACTTCTCCACGACCCGGTTGCCGGAGGCGCGGGCGGTGATGAGCAGGCCCTCCAGGATCGGCACGCCGGAGGAGATCAGGGTGCCGAGGGTCCGGGTGAAGCGGGCGACCGCGATCTTGCGGATCAGCATGCCCACGACCGGGACCTTCAACATGAAGGTGTCGATCGCCATGCTGCCCTGGTCGGTGTTGTAGTAGCGCTTGAGCGCGTAGATGCCGCCGGCCACCACCGCCGCGATCAGGATGATGTACTTGCGCGTGAAATCCGACATCCAGATGACGATCTTCGTCGGCAGCGGGAGGTCGGCGCCCATGTTCTTGAACATGTTGGCGAACGTGGGCAGCACGAACACCATCATGAAGATGATGACCAGGCAGGCCACGCTGATGATGGTGATGGGGTACACCATCGCGCTCTTGACCTGCGCCTTCAGCTTGGCGGCCTTCTCGATGTAAGTCGACAGGCGCTGCAGACAGACGTCGAGCACGCCGCCCGATTCACCGACGGCCAGCATGTTGACGAAGAGGTTGTCGAACGTCTTGGGGTACTTGCCGTAGGACTCGGCCAGCGTGGCGCCGCCCTGGACGTCGTTGGCGATCCGCGCGGTGACGTCGCGCAGCACCTTGGACTCGGTCTGCTCGGAGAGGATCTGCAGGCACTGGGCGATGGGCAGGCCGGCATCGACCATCGTGGAGAACTGGCGGGTGTAGATGGCCATGTCCTTGGCCTTGACGGAGCCACCGAGCTTGGCGGCGCCCGCGGCGGCGGCTGCTTTCGCCTTGCGCTCCTCCACCGCCGTCGCCACCACGCCCTTGGCGCGTAGCGCCGCCACTGCCGCCGGGCGGCTGTCCGCCTCGATCTCGCCGTTGACGGCTGCGGCTCCCGAACGGCCCCTGTACGCGTAGAGCGCCATACCCCCTCCTACGTCGACAGCGTGACGCGCAAGACTTCCTCCACCGTGGTGGTGCCCTCCAGTACCTTGATGAGGCCGGCCTGGCGCAGGGTCTTCATGCCCTGGCTCTGCGCCATCTCGCGGATCTCCGCCGTCTGCGCGCCCTTGAGGATGACGGTGCGCAGGTCCTCGGTGATCGGCATGACCTCGTAGAGCGCGACGCGGCCCTTCATGCCCGTGAAGTTGCAGGTCTGGCAGCCCTTGCCCTTGAAGAACGTCACCTTGCCGCGGCCCTCGGAGACGTGGCCGTACGGCACCAGGTCGTCTTCGTGCCCCTCGATCGGTTCCTTGCAGTCCTTGCAGATCCGGCGTCCGAGCCGTTGGGCCAGGATGAGGAGCAGCGCCGAGGACAGCAGGAAGGGTTGCACGCCCATGTCCACGAGGCGGGCGACCGTCGACGGGCAGTCGTTGGTGTGCAGGGTGGTGAAGACGAGGTGGCCGGTGAGGGCGGCCCGGATGCTGATCTGGGCCGTCTCGAGGTCGCGCGTCTCACCGACGAGGATGACGTCGGGGTCCTGCCGCAGGAACGAGCGGAGGACCGCGGCGAAGGTGCGTCCCACGCCCTCGTTGACCTGAACCTGATTCACGCCCTTCAGGTTGTACTCAACCGGGTCCTCGGCGGTCATTATATTGTGCTCGGGCGCGTTGATCGTCGAGATGGCCGAGTAGAGCGTGGTCGTCTTGCCGGATCCGGTCGGCCCCGTGATGAGCACCATGCCGTACGGCTGGTGAATCGCGTGGCCGAACTTCTCGTAGCTCCAGGGGTCGAAGCCGAGCTTGGTCATGTCGAGCTGCAGCGCGTCCTTGTCGAGGATCCGGAGCACGGCCTTCTCGCCGAAGATCGTGGGCAGGATCGACACCCGGAAGTCGATCTCGCGGGCGCCGTAGCGCAGCTTGATGCGGCCGTCCTGGGGCAGGCGCCGCTCCGAGATGTCGAGGTTCGACATGATCTTGAGCCGGGAGATGATGGCCGGCTCCAACCGCTTGGGCGGCGACAGCATCTCGTGCAGAACGCCGTCGATGCGGAACCGGACCCGGAACGTCTTCTCGTACGGCTCCCAGTGCAGGTCGGACGCGCCCTTGCGGATGGCGTCGACGAGCACCATGTTCACGAGCTTGACGACCGGCGCCTCGTCGGCCGACTCCTTCAGCTCGAAGACGTCGACCTGCGCGCCCGCCTGCTCGTCCTCGACCACCTCGACGTTGCTGGCGTCGCCGGTGATCTCCGACATCATGTCGGTCATGGACGAGACCGGCTGGTTCGCGTCGTAGGCCCGATCGAGCGCCTTCCGGATGGCCGCCTGGGGGGCGACCACCGGCAAGATCTGGAGGTTGGTCATGAAGGCAATGTCGTCGAGCGCGAACACGTTGGTGGGGTCGGACATCGCGAGCGTCAGGGTGCCGCCGATGCGCTTGACCGGCAGGACCTCGTACTTCTTGGCGATGTGGGGCGGGACGAGCCGCAGCGTCTCGGCGTCGACGTCGAGGTTGGCCAGCGTGATGGAGGGGATGCCGTACTGCCGCGACAGGAAGCCGATCAGCTGCTCTTCGCTAATCGCGCCCTGACGGACCAGCACCGAGCCGAGCTTGTCCGCCTTCCCCTTCTGGTCGCCGAGCGCCTGGCGAAGCTGGGCTTCGGTGACGAGGCCCTCGGCGACGAGGAGGTCGCCGAGCCGCCGGACCATTTGCTGCCCGAGCTTCACCTGAGCCATGAAGAACTTTTACTGTAACGTACCTAGCCTTTTCAACGTATCGGTAAAGGCACGGAACGTCTCGTCCTGGTACAGGATGAAGACCACCCGTTTCAGCGATGTTTTCGAGGCCTTCAGGTGCGTGATGACGGCGTTCAGCATGGCCTCGGCGGCCGCCGCCGGCGCGACCTGGCCGGCGCCCGTTCCCAGGGCCGGCAGCGCCAAGGACGTGAGCCGGTGCTTGTCGGCCAGGGCCAGCACCGCGCGGGTGGTCCGCGCCACCGTCTCGGCGTCGGTCTTGAGGTCCGGGCCCACGGCGGCCGCGTGGATCACGTGCGTCGCCGGGAGATTGCCGCCCGGGGTGAGCACCGCTTCGCCGACCTCGATCGGCCCTTGCCGTACCGCCTCTTCCTCGATGAGGCCGCCGCCCTTGCGCTTGATGGTGGCGGCGACGCCCGTGCTCATCGCCAGGCTGGGGCCGGCGGCGTTGACGATGGCATCGACGTCCTGGGCCGTGATGTCGCCGCGCTCGACGGCGACGATCGCCGTGCCGACCTTGATCTTCATCGCGACCGCTCCTGCGTCTTCACTGCTTCCCACGACTGCTCGAGCTCCTCGGACGACACGCTGGCGACCGACTTCCCCCGGGCGATCAGTTCACTCTCCATGATGGTGAAGCGCCGTTGGAACTTCTCGATGGCCCGTTGCAGCGCGTCCTCGGCATCGATGGACGACAGGCGGGCGACATTGACGAGTGAGAACAGTACATCCCCGAGCTCCTCCTGCACGCGCTCTCGTTCCCCCTCGGCCAGCACGGCGGCCGCCTCCTGGATCTCCTCCTCGACCTTCGTCCACGCGGCGCGGGCGGTCGGCCAGTCGAAGTTCACGCGGGCGGCCTTGCCCTGTATGCGTTGGGCCCGCAGCAGCGCGGGGAGCGCGCGGGGCACGCCGCCGATCACGGAGCGTGGCTGACCCTCGGTCTCGGCCTCACGTTGCTTGATCGCCTCCCACTGCGCCACCACCTGACCGGACGTCTCGGCGCGAGCGTCGCCGAACACGTGCGGATGGCGGCGCACCATCTTGTCGATGAGCCGGGCGAGCACGTCCGCCATTGCGAAATCGCCGCGCTCGGCCGCGACCTCGGTGTGGAAGACGACCTGGAGCAGGAGATCGCCCAACTCGTCCCGCAGCGCACCGGCGTCGCCCGCCTCGATGGCCTCCAGCACCTCGTAGGCTTCCTCGATGAGGTACGGCTTCAGGGAGGTCGGGGTCTGCTCGCGATCCCAGGGGCAACCCCCTGGACCACGCAGGCGGTGCATGATGTCCAGGAGCCGCTCGAACAGAGCACCGGAGGGCTGAGTCATGTGCGTTCCTGGGGGTCGACGAATTATACATCGGGGGTTTTGCGCACCTGCCAGGTTCGCTCAGTGCGGAGCGGCGGTCTGGATGACGACCCGGCCGGGCTCGATGGCGACTCGCTCCACGTGCTCCGGCAGCGTCCACTGCAGGAGGCCGACCGCGGCCGGATCCAGCAACAAGCGAAGCGCTGGCGCCGGCAGGCGCTGCCGACCCACCGAGAATTCGTCCACATTTACACGGAGTTGTCGACGAGGCCCACCGTCGTCGACCCGCACATGAGCGCCGAGGCGTAGCCAGACCGGCCGGTTCTGCCAGCTGCTCGGCAACACGTTCGCCAGAGAGCCCAGGGACGCCTCGTCGAGCAACTGCCGCAGGGGGCTCTGGACGTACAGGACGAAGCGATCGCCACCGATCAGTCGAGTGCTCGGGGCGGCGAGCCTGAGGCCCCGAGCCTCGACGAGGTGACGCGCGAGGAGGGCATTGATCTCCCCCTCGGTCAGCGTCACCGGCTCTCCCCGCCGACCCTGGCGCCCCAGCTCGAAGAGTTTCCGCTGCGCCCTCGAGCCGTCGGCCTGGGTCGTCTCGGGGATCGGGACGTGGGGATCGGCCAGCATCCTGATGGTGGCCCCCACAATGCCGCCGACGACCACCGCGACCAGGGCCAGGCCCATTACCGTGCCCAGGCATCCAGAGCAGCCCAGCCTCATCGAGCGTCACCCTATCACGACCCCGAAGGGCCAGTAATTGACAGTACGAGACTCAGATGATATATGACATGTGTACTCAATAGGGCGGACCTGGGAGGCCGGCCCGATTCCAGGAGGAGAGAGGGACATGACGATGGAGCGTTGGCGTCCGTTCGGGACCGTGGATCGCTGGGAGCCGTTCCGTAACCTCGTCGACATTCAGGGCGAGGTCAGCAGGTTGTTCGACACGTTCACCGGCCGACCGATGGCCGGAGCGGCGCAGACGGGCCGACCGTGGCTGCCGTCCGTCGATATGCACGAGACGAAGGACGATCTCGTGCTGCGAGTGGAGTTGCCGGGCGTGACCGAGAAGGACGTGGCCGTCTCGATCATTGGCGACCTGCTCACCATCAAGGGTGAGCGCCGGTGGGACGACCAGAGCAAGGATCAGAAGTTTCTGCACGTGGAGCGTGCGTATGGCCAGTTCGAGCGGCTGGTCCAGCTGCCGATGGCCGTGCAGGCCGACAAGGTGAAGGCGGCCTACCGCGACGGGGTGCTGGAGATCACGCTCCCCAAGGCGGAAGAGCTCAAGCCGCGCGAGATCAAGATCGACATTCTCTAGGCGAGATCAGACGGAGGGGCCCCTCGGGGCCCCTCCGAGCCCCCCGACCTGCGTCGGCGACGCCGACCAGCGGACAGGGAGAGCGAAGGGAGACAGCAGACATGGCGAAGGTGATTGGCATCGACCTCGGCACGACCAACTCGGTCGTGGCCGTGATGGAGGGTGGCAACCCCACCGTCATCCCCAACCAGGAGGGGAGCCGGCTCACGCCGTCGGTGGTCGCCTTCACGAAGGACGGCGAGATCCTCGTGGGGCAGGTGGCCAAGCGACAGGCCATCACGAATCCGGAGAACACGGTGTTCTCCATCAAGCGCTTCATGGGGCGCCGTCACGACGAGGTCGTCCAGGAGATCAAGCTCGTCCCCTACAAGGTGACCAAGGGCAACAACGGCGAAGCCCGCGTCGAAGTCCGGGGCAAGCAGTATGCGCCGCCCGAGATCTCCGCCATGATCCTGCGCAAGCTGAAGGAAGCGGCCGAGGCCTACCTGGGGGAGAAGGTCGCCCAGGCGGTCATCACGGTGCCCGCGTACTTCAACGACAGCCAGCGCCAGGCCACCAAGGACGCCGGCAAGATCGCCGGTCTCGAGGTGCTCCGGATCATCAACGAGCCGACCGCGGCCGCCCTCGCCTACGGCCTCGACAAGAAGAAGGAAGAGAAGATCGCCGTGTACGACCTCGGCGGTGGCACCTTCGACATCTCCATCCTGGAGATCGGCGAGGGGGTCTTCGAGGTCAAGGCGACGAACGGCGATACCCATCTCGGCGGTGACGACTTCGACCAGCGGATCATGGACTGGATCGCCACCGAGTTCGGCAAGGAGAACGGCATCGATCTCCGGAAGGACCGGATGGCGCTGCAGCGGCTCAAGGAAGCCTCCGAGAAGGCCAAGGTCGAGCTGAGCTCGACGGTGCAGACCGAGATCAACCTGCCGTTCATCACCGCCGACGCCAGCGGGCCGAAGCACCTGGTGATGACGCTGACGCGGGCCAAGCTGGAGTCGCTCGTCGCCGACCTCGTCGAGCGCTCGCTGGGGCCGTGCCGGCAAGCGATGCAGGACTCCGGCGTGACGGCCAAGGACGTCGACGAGGTGGTGCTGGTCGGCGGCCAGACGCGCATGCCGAAGGTCCAGGAGGCGGTCAAGCAGCTCTTCGGCAAGGAGCCGCACAAGGGCGTCAACCCCGACGAGGTCGTCGCCATCGGTGCGGCGGTCCAGGCGGCGGTCCTGACCGGCGAGGTCAAGGACGTGGTCCTGCTCGACGTGACCCCGCTGTCGCTCGGCATCGAGACGCTGGGCGGTGTCATGACGACGCTCATCCCGCGGAACACGACGATCCCGACCAAGAAGAGCGAGACGTTCACCACGGCCGCCGACAACCAGGAGCAGGTCGAGGTCCATGTGATGCAGGGTGAGCGGCCCATGGCCCGCGACAACCGCACGCTGGGTAAGTTCCACCTGGTGGGCCTCCCGCCGGCGCCGCGCGGCGTGCCCCAGGTCGAGGTGACCTTCGACATCGACGCCAACAGCATCCTGAACGTGTCGGCGCGCGACAAGGCGACCGGCAAGGAGCAGACGATCACCATCACGGCGTCGTCGACGCTGACGAAGGCCGACATCGATCGCATGGTGAAGGAGGCCGAGGCCAACGCGGCCGACGACACCAAGCGCAAGCAGGAGATCGAGACGCGCAACCAGACCGACTCGCTCGTGTACTCGACCGAGCGGACGCTGGCCGAGCACGGCGCCAAGCTGGCCGAGGCCGACCGCAAGGCGATCGACGAGGCGCTGGCCGAGACCCGCGAGGCGCTCAAGGGTGAGGACGTCGAGCGGATCACCCGGGCGCAGGAAGCCCTCACGAAGGCCACGCACAAGCTGGCCGAGGTGATGTATCGCGACGCGTCGCAGCCGGGGAACGCGGGGGCGCCGGGCGGCAGCCAGGGCCCGACGGCCGGTCAGCCGAGCGGTCCCAAGGAGGGCGAGGTCGTGGACGCCGAGTTCGAGGATCTGGGCGAGAAGAAGTAGGCGGCTATGCGGAGGGACTACTACGCGGTGCTCGGCATCGCGGCGACGTCGGCGCCGCGCGAGATCCGGCAGGCGTATCGCCGGCTCGCGCGGCAGTATTCGCCGGACGTCAATTTCTGGGACGCGACGGCCGGGACCTTGTTCGAGGAGATCGCCGAGGCGTATCGGGTGCTGAGCGACCCGCAGGCGCGGGCCATGTACGACCGGTTCGGGCCCGGCCTCGCCGGCGAGGCGCTCAGCGCGGGGCGCCACGGCGACGACATCCACGTCAACGTCGAGCTCGAGTTTGCCGCCGCCGCCCGCGGCGCCACGCTCGAGCTCGGTGTACCGCGCTTCTCCCCGTGCCCGGCATGCGGGGCCACGGGCCGGGCGGGGCCGGGGCCGTGCTCGGGCTGCCAGGGGCGTGGGGTGCGTCGTTCCATCGACGCCGTGTCGGTCGTCATCCCGCCCGGCGTGGACTCCGGTACCCAGGTGCGCCTGTCGGGCGAGGGCAGCGCAGGGCCCTTCGGCGGCCCTCGCGGTGACCTCGTCGTGAGCACCCGGGTCAACGAGCATCCATTCTTCGTGCGCCGGGGAGACGGCGTGCACTGCGAGCTGCCGATCGGCCTGTGGGAGGCGGTGCGCGGCGCGCGCATCCGCGTCCCGACGCCGCTCGGCGAGGGTGTGCTGGTGATTCCGCCGGGGACACAGGGGGGCAGCGTGTTCCGCCTGCGCGGGCAGGGGTTGCCGCGGCTGGTGGACGGCGCCTCCGGGGATTTGTACGTCACCGTCCGGATCGAGGTTCCGACGGGGCTGGACGCCCGCACCGACGAGCTCGTGCGCGAGCTCGAGCGGCTGCTGCCCGGTCCCGCGCGGGAGGACCTCGGCCGCTACCGGGGAGGCGCCTCGTGACCGACCGTTCCAAGCCCGTGTACATGATCGGGGTCGTGGCCGAGATGCTGAAGGTGCATCCCCAGACGCTCCGGTTCTACGAGAAGAAGGGGCTGGTGCGACCGGGCCGGACCGAGGGCCAGACGCGGATGTATTCCGAGGAGGATTTGGAAGACATCGCACGGCTGCTCCGTCTTACCCGTGACCTGGGCGTGAATCTAGCCGGCGTCGAGATCATCCTAAAAATGAGACGCCGGATGACCGATATGCAGAGACAGATCGAGGACCTGGTGGGTTACGTCCGCGAGAGCGGCGGCGAGGCCGCCGGCACCGCGCGCGAGCCGCGCGAGGCGCTGGTGCGGGCCGCATCCAACCAGCTCAAGCCCCTCGACCTGTTCTGAGAAAGAAGCTCATCCATGAGTGACGTGAAAGAGTATCGCGCCGGACTCGTTCCCGACATCCTGGGCATCCTGCCCCTGCGCGGCACCGTGCTGCTGCCTCACGCGGTCCTGCCGCTGGGGGCCGGCCGGGCCTCGTCCATTCGACTGATCGAGGAGGCCGTGCAGAGCGGCCGCCTGGTCGGCGCGGTCATGCAGCGCGATCCGCAGCAGGACGCGCCCGGCCTCGACGGCCTGCACCCGGTCGGCACCGTCACGGTGATCCACAAGGCCGTCAAGCAGGCCGACGGCAGTCTGCGTCTGATCGTGCAGGGGCTCGGGCGCTTCCGCCTCGTGGAGGTGATCGAGCGCGAGCCCTATCTGCGCGCACGGGTCGAGGCCATCGAGGAGCCGGCGCCCGACGCCGACCTCGAGCTGGAGGCGCTTACCCGCAGCGTGCGCTCGCTGTTCGAGAAGGTGGTCACGCTGACCCCGGGGCTGCCCGACGAGCTGATCAGCGTGGTGGGGAACACCGAGGCGCCGGGGGCGGTGGCCGACCTGATCGCCGCCACGCTGCCGACGCTCGCCAACGACCTCAAGCAGCAGCTGCTGGAGACGGTCGACATCCGCGCCCGCCTGCAGACGCTGGCGGGGGCGCTGGCCAAGGAGGCCGACGTCCTCGAGCTGGGCTCGAAGATCCAGTCCGAGGTCCAGTCCGAGGTGTCGAAGACACAGCGCGAGTACTACCTGCGTGAGCAGATGAAGGCGATCCAGAAGGAGCTCGGCGACAGCGACGACCGTACGCAGGAGATCGAGTCGCTGCGGCAGAAGATCGAGGCGGCCGGGATGCCCGAGGAGGCGCAGAAGGAAGCTCTCCGCGAGCTCGACCGTCTCGCCAAGATGCCGCCGGCTGCGGCCGAGTACACGGTGGCCCGGACCTACATCGACTGGCTGATCGCGATGCCGTGGAGTCAGGAGACCACCGACGCGGTGGACCTCACCCGGGCCCGCGAGATCCTCGACGAGGACCACGAGGGCGTCGAGAAGATCAAAGAGCGCATCCTCGAGTACCTGGCCGTGAAGAAGATCCGGGCGGGCGGCCGGGACCCGATCCTGTGCTTCGTCGGCCCTCCCGGCGTGGGCAAGACCTCGCTCGGCAAGTCGATTGCCCGCGCGCTCGGCCGCAAGTTCCACCGCATCTCGCTCGGCGGCATGCGCGACGAGGCGGAGATCCGCGGGCACCGGCGCACGTACATCGGCGCCCTGCCGGGACAGATCGTGCAGGGCCTGCGGCGGACGGGGAGCAAGAACCCGGTCCTCATGCTGGACGAGATCGACAAGCTCGGCATGGACTTCCGGGGCGACCCCGCCTCGGCCCTGCTCGAGGTGCTCGACCCCGAGCAGAACAACACGTTCCGTGACCACTACCTCGACGTGGCCTTCGACCTGTCGCGGGTGCTGTTCATCACCACGGCCAACGTCATGGACACGGTGCCGGCCCCGCTGCGGGACCGGATGGAGATCATCAACCTCGCCGGCTACACCGAGGAGGAGAAGGTGGCCATCGCCCGCCAGCACCTGGTGCCACGGCAGGCGCGCGACCACGGGCTGACGGCCGGCCAGAACATCGAGTTCACGCCGGAGGCGTTGCGACTGCTGGCCCGCGGCTACACCCGCGAGGCCGGGGTGCGCAGCCTCGAACGCGAGATCGCCAGCGTCTGCCGCAAGGTGGCTCGGCGCCGGGCCGAGGGCGAGACCGAGCCGGCGCGAGTCACGCCCGACATGGTGACCTCGTTCCTGGGCCAGCCGCGGTTCGAGTTCGAGGAGCTGGAGCAGCGGATGGGCGTGCCGGGGGTCGTGACCGGGCTGGCGTGGACGCCGGTCGGCGGCGACATCCTGTTCGTCGAAGCCACGCGCATGCCGGGCAAGCGCACGCTCTCGCTCACCGGGCAGCTCGGCGATGTGATGAAGGAGTCGGCCCAGACCGCCCTGGCCTGGGTGCGCTCGCACACGAACGACCTCGGTCTGCCGTCCGACTTCTGGGAGCGCTCGGACATCCACGTTCACGTCCCGGCCGGCGCCATCCCCAAGGACGGGCCCTCGGCCGGGGTCACGATGGCCACCTCGCTGGTGTCGCTGCTGACGGGGCGGCCCGTGAAGACCGGGCTGGCCATGACAGGTGAGGTGAGCCTGACGGGTCGGGTGCTGCCGGTCGGCGGTATCAAGGAGAAGGTGCTGGCGGCCCACCGGGCCGGCGTGCGCACCCTGATCCTGCCGCGCCGGAACGAGAAGAGCCTGATGGAGGACGTCCCTGCCGCCGTGCGGGACGTCATGACCGTACACCTCGTGGACACGATCCCCGAGGTCTTGGCGGCCGCGTTCGACGAGGTGCCGAGCCTGACCGAGGCCGACCTGGCCGGTCCGGCGCCTCGCTAAAGCCCCGTTCGATCGAGTCAAATTCCCCGGCGGCTCCGGCCGCCGGGGATCATTGCACCTTGCCCCCACGGTCGCCTAAGATGGCTTCACCGTGTTCGTCGTCCGACTCGCGCTGCTCACTGCACTCCTGACCACCACCCTCGGCGTCACCGCTGCGCGCGCCGAGATGTACAAGCTGGCCGAGCCCGACGGCACCCTGCACTTCACCAACGCCCCGACCGACCCGCGCTATCAGCGCATGGCCGTGTCCTCGGGGACGGCGGCGGGATGGCTGCGGCTGCCGCAGGCCGAGGCGGGGACGGGACCGTACGTCAAGGAGATCCAGGACGCGTCGCAGCGCTACGGGGTTCCGATCCGGCTGGTGTCCGCCGTCATCCGCGCGGAGTCCGGCTTCAATCCCCGGGCGGTGTCGCGCAAGGGTGCTCAGGGGCTGATGCAGCTGATGCCCACGACGGCGTCGATCCTGGGGGTGCGCAACTCGTTCGATCCGCGCGAGAACATCGACGGCGGCGTGCGCCACCTGCGCGGCCTCATCGACCGGTTCCCGAACAGCCTGCCGCTGGCCATCGCCGCCTACAACGCCGGAGAGAAGGCCGTCGTGCAGCACGGTGGGATTCCGCCGTACCCCGAGACCCAGGACTACGTGACGAAGGTGATGCACTTCTACGGCGGCTCCGTCGAGGGCGGCACCACGCCGTCGACGCGGATCTACCAGACGGTCGAGACGGACGGCACGGTCACCTACACGAACATTCCGCCGCGCGGTCGCCGCTAAGCCTCAGCTCCGCCGCCAGGCCACCTCCAGGAACCGCTCGAGCAGTCGCTGGCGCAGGAACGACTCCACCGCCTCGCGCGTCCCCTCCTCGTGCATGCCCCACAGCGCCGCTCGCTTGCCCTCGGGCGCCATCTGCACGAAGACCTCCTGGTCGCGTCCAGCCACCACGGGCAGGTCGCCGTAGATGTTCTCGGTGAACTCGTTCACCGCCGGTCCGCCGATGGCGATGGCCGGAAAGAACTCGCCGAGCTCCTGGCCCAGAAGCCACACGTCGGTGACCACCACGGCCGTCCGGTCCTGGGCGCCGTCGGCCCGGGCGGTGATCTCGCGCTTGAGGTCGTAGGCGAGCGGCCGGTCCTCCTCCTCGGGGAGGATTCCGTGACCGACCACGATGAGCACCGTCGAGCGCAGGTCGAAGTACCGCGGCATCAGCGCAGGAGCTTGCTCAGCTCCCGGAAGGCGTCGGAATCGGCCGCGCCCAGGAGCTGGAAGACGACCGTCTCGGTGGCCGTCACCACGGCGCCGGCCTGGCGCGCCTGCTCGAGGCCGATCTCGAGATTGGCCGGGCGTCGCGAGCACACCGCGTCGGCCACCACGGACACCCGCAGCCCCTGCTCCAGCAGGTCGAGGGCGGTGAGCAGCACGCTCACGTGCGCTTCGATGCCGGTCAGGATGACGTGGTCGGCCCCCAGGGAGCGCAGCCGGTCGGTGAAGGCCACGATCCGGGCACACGAGAACGTGGTCTTCTCGAACGGCGCCGTCTCCCCGAACAGCGCCTTCAGCTCGGGCAGCGTGCGCCCGAGGCCTTTCGGGTACTGCTCGGTGACGACCACGGGGACGTCGAGGCGGTGGGCGGCGCTGACCAGGATCTTCACGTTGGCCACCATGTCGTCGCGCAGCTCGGCGTCCATGGCGTTGAAGAGTCGCTCCTGTACGTCAACGACGACCAGTACGGGGCGGGCCATGGCCTCCTCCGGGCAGGAAATCGCGGCAGCGGCGCCATTGTCTCACGGCTTGTTCGGGATCCGGCTCACGCGCGCCAGGTGCGATCCAGGCTCCGGTACTGCACGGCTTCGGCGCAGTGCTCGGCGCGGACGGTGTCGGCTCCGGCGAGGTCGGCGATGGTGCGAGCCACGCGCAACGCGCGGTCGTGCCCGCGTGCCGACAGCCCGAGCCGGCTCATCGCCGCCCCCAGCAGCCGCGCCCCGTCGGGAGCCAGCGGGCAGAGCCGCCGGAGTTGCCGCGGGCTGATCTGGGCATTCAGCGCCGGGCCGCCCCTGCCCAGGCGGGCGCGCTGGCGCTCGCGTGCACTCAGTACGCGCGCCCGGATGACGGCCGAGCCATCGCCGACGGCGGCCCCCTGGAACTCGACCGCTTCCAGCGCCGGCAACTCGACCTGCAGGTCGATGCGATCCAGCAGGGGTCGTGACAGGCGGCCCAGATAGCGGCTGCGCTCGGCCGGCGTGCACAGGCAGCGGTCGAGCGAGGGACAGCCGCGCCGGCAGGGGTTGGCGGCGGCCACGAGCTGGAAGCGTGCCGGGAAGTCGCCGATGCCGCGGGCGCGTGCGATGGTGACGCGCGCATCCTCCAGCGGCTGCCGCAGCGACTCCAGGACGTGCTGCTGGAACTCGGGCAGCTCGTCCAGGAAGAGGACACCTCCGTGGGCGAGCGTTACCTCGCCCGGGTGCGGCACGCTGCCGCCGCCGATCAGCCCCGAGACCGAGATCGTGTGATGCGGCGCCCGGAACGGCCGCTCGCGCACCAGCCCGGTGCGGGGCGGCAGCAGGCCGGCCACTGACCAGATCGTCGAGACCTCGATGAGCTCGTCGCCGTCCAGCGGCGGCAGGACCGCGGCCAGTCTCCGCGCCAGCATGGTCTTGCCGGCGCCCGGAGGCCCGACCAGCAGGACATTGTGGCCGCCGGCGGCCGCGATCTCGAGCGCGCGCTTGGCGTGGGCCTGCCCGCGCACGTCGGCGAAGTCGAGCTCCTCGTTCGCGGCGGCCGCCGGCTCGGCCGCAACGGGTACCGGCGCAGCTACTGTGCCGCTCAACAGCGCCACGGCGTCGCGCAGGGTCGCCGCCGGCAGGATGCGCAGGCCGGTGATGGCCGCCGCCTCGCGGCAGTTGTCCTCCGGGACCAGCAGCGTGCCGATGCCGCGGCGGCGGCAGGTGAGGCCGACGGCCAGCGTGCCGCGCACCGGCTGGATCTGGCCGTCGAGCGCCAGCTCGCCGACGACGGCGAAGGGACCCACCTCGCGAGTGGGCAGCGCACCGGTGGCGGCCAGGATGCCGAGCGCGATCGGGAGATCGAACGAGGCGCCTTCCTTCCGGAGATCGGCCGGGGAGAGGTTGACCGTGATGCGATCAGACGGAAAGGCGAAGCCGGCATTACGGATCGCCGTGCGCACGCGCTCGCGACTCTCGCGTACGGCCGAATCGGGGAGCCCGACGGTGTGGAATGCCGGGAGCCCGGCGGAGACGTCGACCTCGACGCGCACGAGGGCCGCGTCCACCCCGCGCAGCGCTGCCGACAGGACGTGGGCCAGCACGGACGGCATTCTTCGGGCGCGCGCATCCGGCGTCAATGTCCCGATTCCGGTACGCCACCGTGTTCCCCACGCAGCTGTCGCGAACTTGAGCTGACCTGACGCGCGGCGGGGTGGGCTACTTCGGGACGAACTGCGGGGCGATCTGCCGCCAGCGATAGACGTTCGGCGCCGCCTGCTCGATCGTCCACCGCTCCGGGTAGTGGAAGCCGACGGTGGTCTCCCGCACGTAATAGCCGGGTACCGTGAGCTGCTGGCGCACGATCTGCGGGCCCTCCGGCGGTTTCTCGCCGGGCGGGGCTGCCTCCGGGGGCGTTTCCACCCTGGTATCTGGACCTTTGGTGTCGGGACCCTTGACGTCTGGCCCCTTGGCTTCGCCGTCCTTGGGCTCGCCGCTCGGGGGCGGCGGCGCCTCCACGGCCGGGGGCGGAGCGCTCTCCGTGGCGGCGGCCGGCACGATGTATTCCAGCATGACGGGCTGCGGCGGCACGTAGATGTAGCGGATGAGCTGGCCCTGCGGCGTCGTGATGCCGCTCCACGGCATGGAGGGATGCACCGGCGTCGTCGGCGAGACCACCTGGGCGGCAGCCGAGACCGGCAGGGCGACCAGCACGGGCACCAGCAAACGAACGATTGATCTCACGAGTGCGATTCTCGGCCGGTACGGCGCCGCGAGTCAACGATCCCGGCGACCCGGCCCCGGCGGCTACCGGTGGGGCCCTCCGCGCCGGCCGACCACGACCTCGCGGGCCGCCCGCCCCGACCGCCCAGGGCCCCGCGGCGAAGTGGTAAAGTCTGGCGCCATGGCAGCACAGGCGCGGCCGCCGGAACCTCCGGATGGCCCCCGGGGCCTTCGTCCCGTCATTCTCGTCGTGGACGACGAACCCGGCCTGCGCGAGTCCTTCCACCTCATCCTGGACGAGGACTTCGAGGTCATCGACGCCCCCGACGGGACCACTGCGCTCGAGGTTGTCCGCACCTCCCAGATCGACCTCGTCCTGCTCGACATCCGGCTGCCGGGCATGGACGGCATCGAGGTGCTCGAGCGGATCAAGGCCATCGACGAGAGCCTGGAGGTGGTGCTGGTCACGGCGGTTCGCACGGTGCGCACGGCGGTTGCCGCCATGAAGCTCGGTGCCTTCGACTACCTCACCAAGCCGTTCGAGGAGGAGGAGCTGCTCTCGCTCGTGCGCCGCGCGCTGGAGCGGCGCTCCCTCGAGCGCGAGGTGGTGTACCTGCGCGGGGAGCTCGAGCGCCGGCAGGACGCCATGCTCGTGGGCCAGCATCCCGAGATGCAGCGGCTCAACCGGTTGGTGGCCCAGGTGGCCCGGACGACGACGACGGTGCTCATCACGGGTGAGAGTGGCACCGGCAAGGAGCTGGTGGCGCGGGCGATCCACCGGCAGGGGCCCCGGCGGGACAAGCCGTTCGTGGCCGTGAACCCCGCCGCCATCGCCGAGACGCTCGTCGAGTCGGATCTGTTCGGCCACGAGCGCGGGGCCTTCACGGGCGCCTATCAGCGCAAGCTCGGCAAGTTCGAGCTGGCCCAGGGCGGCACCCTGTTTCTCGACGAGATCGCCACGCTGCGCGCGGAGCTGCAGGTCAAGCTGCTGCGCGTACTGCAGGAGCGCGAGATCGAGCGGGTGGGCGGCGGCCAGGCCATCAAGCTCGACGTCCGCATCATCGCCGCCACCAATGCCGACGTCCCCGCCGCCGTCGCCGCCGGCACTTTTCGCGAGGACCTCTACTATCGGCTCAACGTCGTGCACCTCACGGTGCCGCCCCTGCGGGAGCGCGTCGACGACGTCGAGGCGCTCGTCGCCCACTTCATCCGTCGCTACAACCACGAGTTCGGCAAGCGCATCCAGGGGCTCACGCCCGAGGCCGCCGCGGCGCTCCGCACCTACCGCTGGCCCGGCAACGTGCGCGAGCTGCAGAACGTCGTCGAGCGGTCGATCGTGCTGGTCGACGGGCCCATGATCGACATCGCCGACCTCCCGCTGGAGCTGTCGCTGACCTCGCCCGATACCACTCGCGCCG
This sequence comes from uncultured Candidatus Rokubacteria bacterium, assembly GCA_963734175.1. Classification (GTDB taxonomy): domain Bacteria; phylum Methylomirabilota; class Methylomirabilia; order Rokubacteriales; family CSP1-6; genus AR5. The sequence goes on along the minus strand of CAVTGC010000004.1, from coordinate 703,625 downwards.
ACGCGTTACCGCTCAACGAGGCCAGCGATCGCTTCGAGCGCCAGATCGTCCTCCGCACGCTCGGCCGCCTGGACGGCAACGTCAGCGAGGCGGCCCGCGTGCTCGGCATCCACCGCAACTCGCTCAAGGCGAAGCTCGCGCGCTGGAAGGTCCGGGCGCGCGACGTGGGCGGCGCCCAGTAGCAGGACACCCCGCACCGTTGTTGGCCAATTTCGCGGAATGGTCCGCGGAATCAATCGCTTTCATCGCACCACACGCATCGATCGTCGCCCAGCCGCTGTGCACCGGTCGCTCGGAGGCATCGTGGCGGCGAGGACGACGATCACGAAGAATCGAGGAGTTGCAGAGATGAGCGGCCCGCGCCAGCTGTGGCGATCGTCTTGCTATACGCTCCCCCGCGTCGAAGCCCTCATGGCGAGGGCTTCCAAGCTCCTAAAGGGGGAGACACATGACCAAGGTTCTGGCTGCCGCGCTATTGCTCGCCTCGTTCCTGCTCGCCCTGCCCGTGATCGAGTCCGGCACCTCCGGCTCGACCCAGTTCTTCCAGGCCATCGGCACCGCCGAGGGTGGCGGCGGCGGGTACTAGACCTCTGCTCGGCTGCTCCGAGGCAGGGGGGCGCAAGCCCCCCTGGCCTCGTCCTGCTGTTGCTGCTCGTCGTGTTGGTGGCCTCGCCGGGGCCGGTCCTTGCCCAGTCGCCGACGAGCGACCGGGTGTCGATCTATCGGCGGCCGCTCGGCAACGACCCGGCGACGCTCGACCCGGCGCGGATCAGCGACATCTACGGCCTGTCGGTGGCTCAGCAGATCTTCGACGGCCTCGTCGAGTTCGACCAGGCGCTGAGGATCGTGCCCGCCATCGCCCAGTACTGGACGGCGAGCCGCGACGGACTGACGTGGACCTTCACGCTGCGCAAGGGCGTCAGGTTCCACGACGGGCGCTTGGTGACGGCGGACGACGTCGTCTATTCACTGACGCGCTTGCTCGATCCCAAGCTGAAGTCGGCGGCTGCCGACGTGTTCGTCAATGTGCGGGGGGCGGCGGCGTTTCGCGAGGGGCGGGCGGCGACGGTGAGTGGGTTCACCGCGGTCGACCCGGCGACCGTGCGTGTCGTCCTCGACGAGGCGCAGGCGCCACTGGTGTCCATGCTGGCCATCGGGTACGCGAAGATCGTGCCGCGTGATCGCGTGACCGCGGGCGGGGACGCCTTCGGGCTGGCGCCCGTGGGCACCGGACCGTTCCGATTCGAGCGCTGGGAGCGCGGGAAGGAGATCGTGCTGGCCGCCAACCCGGACTACTTCGGTGGCGCCCCTCGTCTGGCCCGCGTCGTCTACCGGGTCTTTCCCGGCGAGCAGTTCGGCGACATGTTCAACGAGTTCCGGCGCGGCCACCTCGAGGACAGCCCGGTGCCGATGCAGGACTACCCGAAGCTGCTGGCCACCACGCAGGCCACGCACGTCAAGCGGACGATGTTCAGTGTCCGCTTCCTCGGCCTGAACACGCGCGTGAAGCCGCTCGGGGACGTGCGCGTGCGCCAGGCCCTGATGAGCGCCATCGATCGCCAGAAGATCGTCGAGGAGGTCACGCGCGGTCGTTTCGCGGTCGCCCGCGGCATCCTGCCGCCGGGCACGCTCGGCTACAACCCCCAGCTCAACGGCGCCGGCTACGATCCCGCCCGGGCGCGGGCGCTGCTGGCCGCCGCCGGCTACCCCGGGGGCCGCGGCCTGCCGCCGCTCACGATCTGGTCGAGCGTGAAGCTGGAGCGCGAGCACCAGCTGATCGTGGAGCACCTGGCCGCGGTCGGGGTGACGGCCGAGTTCAAGTACGTGACGGAGTGGCCGGAGTTCAACCGGAGGCTGGCGGCCGGGGAATTCCCGATGTTCCAGTACGCGTGGCTGGCCGACGTGCCCGATCCGGACAACTTCCTCTTCAAGCTCTTTCACTCGAAGAGCCCGCGCAACTACACCGGATACGCGAGTGGCCCGCTGGACGCGCTGCTGGTGCGGGCCCGCACCGAGCCGGACGGGCAGCGGCGGGTCGAGCTCTATCGGCAGGCCGAGCAGCAGGTCGTGAACGACGCGGTGGTGATCCCCTTCTTCCACTACACCTACGAGCGCGTCTTCCAGCCCTACGTCAAGAGCATCGAGGTGAGCGGGCTGGGCGATCCCTACATCCCGCTGCGGAAGATCTGGCTGGAGCCGTGAGTCCGCTGATGGTGCGCGCCTCCTCGCTGCAGACCAAGCTCCTGTGGGGCACCGTGCTGGTCATCGGCCTGATGATGGCCGCGGTCATCGTGGTCGTCGAGCAGCGCCAGCGCACCGCCGTCATGGAAGAGGCCCGCCGCCGGGGCGAGGTGCTCGCGCGCGACCTGGCCGCCGTCTCCGAGGCGCCCCTGCTGCTGTACACGTTCATCACCCTCGAGCAGCACGCCGCCCGCCTGGCCCTCGAGGACGACGTTCGCTACGCGATCGTCCTGGACGCCGAGGGGCGGGTGGCCGCTCACAGCAAGCGGCCGGAGGCGGTCGGACTCGTTCTGCCGGGCGGGCTCGACCGCCGGGCCGCCGCCACCGTGGAGGCGCTCGTGCAGGAAGCGCGCACCGAAACCGGTGAGGTCCTCGACGACTTCGCGCTCCCGGTGATCCAGGGCAAGCAGAAGTGGGGCGTGGTGCGCGTCGGCATGTCGCGTCAGCGTGCGGAGGCGCTGATCCGTCGCACCCGGTGGGAGCTGGGCGCCCTGACCATCGTCACGCTGTTGCTCGGCGGTCTGGGGGCGGCGCTGGTGGCCCGGCGGATCTCCCGCCCGGTCCAGCAGCTGGCCGAGGGCGCGGCGGCGATCTCGCGCGGCGAGCTCGATCTACGGATCGAGCCCGCCAGCGACGACGAGATCGGGCGGCTGGCCGTCGCGTTCAACCACATGGCCGAGCAGCTGCGGCAGCAGCGCGCCGCCGTGGAGGGGGCCAACGCCGAGCTGCGGCAGCGGCTCGACGAGGTGGCCGACCTGAAGAGCTACACCGACAACATCCTGGCCTCCCTGACCAACGGCATCGTCACCGTCGACCTCGACGGCCGCGTGGTCACGCTGAACCCCGCCGCCGAGATGATGACGGGCTTCTTCGCCGGCGAGGTGACCGGCCGGTACTGCACCGAGGTCTTCGCCCAGACCGCCGAGCTGGGCGAGATCCTGATGGAGACCATCGCCAGCCGCTCGGCCACGCCGGGGGTGGCGGCCACGCTGCACCGACGCAACGGCCGCACGCTGCCGGTCGAGATCAGCGCGGCCCCGCTCAAGGGCGGCGAGGGCAAGGATCTGGGCGTCATCGCCGCCATCCGCGACCTCACCGTCGTGCGCGAGCTGGAGAGCCGGCTGCGCCGCTCCGACCGGCTCGCCGCGCTCGGCGAGCTCGCCGCCGGCCTCGCCCACGAGATCAAGAATCCGCTGACCTCGCTGCTGACCTTCAGCCGCCACCTGTCGCGGCGCTTCGACGACGAGCAGTTCCGCGCGAAGTTCCAGTCGGTGGTGCCGCGTGAGCTGGAGCGCATCAACGGCATCGTGGAGGGATTGCTGGAGCTGGCCCGGCCGGCCCAGGCCAACTTCGCGGCCGTGCGGCTGCCGGCCCTGCTGGAGCGGGCGGTCGAGCTGTACGCCGCCGAGATGGAGCATCACGGCGTGGAGGTCACCCGCGACTACGCCCGCGACCTGCCCGTGGTGTGGGTCGACTCGGAGACGGTGTACCAGGCCTTCGTGAACCTCGTCCGCAACGCCCTCGACGCGATGCCCACGGGTGGCACCTTGACCCTGCGGGCCGGCTGGAGCGACGAGACCCACCTCGGTCGGGCCGGTCGGCGCGGGGCCGGCAGCGCCCGGCGCGTGCGCCTCGAGATCGAGGACACCGGCATCGGCATCCCCCCCGCCGTCGCCGATCGCGTCTTCAACCCGTTCTTCAGCACGAAGACCGGCGGCACCGGGCTGGGGCTGGCGCTGACCCACAAGATCATCGAGGACCACGGTGGCACCATCGATTTCCGCAGCACGGTCGCGGTCGGCACCGTGTTCCGGATCGCGCTCCCGCTCTTTCCCGACCCTCCGGCGGAGGCCGGGCCCCATGGCGACGATCTTCGATGATGTTTCCCCGGCCGGTGGGGCCGGATCCGTGAGCCGGCAAGACGTGACGCTGCCGGAGGCTCTGGCCGAGGCCGAGCGCCTCAGCCAGGAGCTGGAGCAGGAGCGCGTGCGCGGTCGCCGGCTCGAGGAGGATCTGCGCGACGCCCGGCGGCTGGAGGCGGTGGGGCGCCTGGCCGGCGGCGTGGCTCACGACTTCAGCAACATCCTGGCCGTGATCACCGGCTACAGCGAGCTGATGCTCAAGCGGATGGACCCGACCGATCCGCTCCGGACGGGTGCGGAGTCCATTCGCAAGGCCGCCGTGTGGGGCCTGAACCTCACCCAGCACATGCTCGCCACCAGCCGGGCGGTGGCGCCGGCGCGGACCTCGCTCGACATCAACGCGCTCGCCACCGGCGTGACCCGGACCCTGCAGCCGCTGCTGGGCGACCGTATCGAGGTCGTTCACCGGCTCGATTCGGGACTGGGCCGCGTGCTGGCCAACGCCGGCCAGGTCGAGCAGATGCTGATGAACCTGGTGCTCAACGCGCGCGACGCCATGCCGGGCGGCGGCCGTCTCACGATCGAGACCGGCCACGCCACCCCGGAGCAGAGCTCGGCCGGGGCGCGGCCGGCCGTGATGATTCGCGTGAGCGACACCGGCGTCGGCATGGACTCCGCCACCCTCTCGCGGGCCTTCGAACCGTACTTCACGACCAAGGCGCCGGGCAAGGGCACCGGGCTCGGCCTGGCCACGGTGTTCGCCTTCGTCACCCAGGCCGGCGGTCACATCGAGGCGTCCAGCGAGGTCGGCCGCGGCTCGACCTTCACGGTCTACATGCCGCGGGACGGCGCCGAGACCGGCGCCGGGGTCATCGCGGCGCCGCCCGGGACCGTCACCGTCCTCGTCGTGGAGCCGGAACCCGGCGTGCGCGAGCTGATCGGCGAGATTCTCGACATCCACGGGTATCAGGTGCTGACCGCCCACGACGTGGACGAGGCGGCGGCGGTGAGCCAGAAGCATGCGGGGCCGATCGGCCTGATCGTCGCCGACCTCCTGCTGCCCGGCGTGGCCGGTGACGGGCTGGTCCGACGGCTGGGCCCGGACCGCAGCGGCGCCCGAGTGCTCTACATGTCGGGCGACATCGAGGAGAGCGTCGAGCAGTATCGCGGGCTGCGGCCGGGGGTGGGGTTCCTGCACAAGCCGTTCACCGTCGACGCCCTCATGCAGAAGGTCCACGATATCCTCGTCGGGGGGCCTCGAACGGGGCCCTCGAGCGTGACCGCTACTGGTTGAGGCGGCGGCGGAGGAAGCCGAGGAAGCCCTGCGGGAGGAAGATGACCATCAGGGTGAAGATGATGCCGACCGGAATCAGGTAGTACTCGAAGTAGCGCGATAGCCCCTCGCGCAGGAGCAGGAAGAAGGCGGCGCCCGCGACCGGACCCACCAGCGTGCCGACCCCGCCCATGACGTTGAAGATCACGACCTCGCCCGAGATCAGGAAGAAGACGAAGTCGGGCGCCGCGAACTTGTTCTGGATGGCGTACAGCACACCGGCCAGCCCCGCGAAGAGGCCGGACAGCATGACCGCCACGATCTTGTAGCGCTCGACCGCGTAGCCGATGGCCCGCGTGCGCGGCTCGTTCTCCCGGATCGACTGCAGCACCATGCCGAACGGTGACTGGGTGATCCGGCGCAGGAGCAGGTAGGACACCGTCACGATCGCCAGCACGAACCAGTGCAGCGTCGTCGGCGTGAAGGCCACCCCGGTCAGCCCCGGCAGGGCCAGGGCCGGCTGCCGGAAGTTCAGCCCGTTCTCCCCGCCGGTCACCTCGGTCCAGGTGAAGATGATCACGTAGAAGATCTGCGAGAAGACCAGCGTGGTGATCGAGAAGTAGATGTCGCGCAGGCGCGTGGAGAAGTACGCCACGAAGACCGCCACGGCGCCGGCGCCCACCAATCCGTAGACGATGGCCAGCCAGAGGTTCGGGGGCTTGACGGTGAGCAAGGCGGCGGCGGCGCCATACATGCCGAGGCCGAAGAATGAGGAGTGGCCGAACGAGACCATGCCGGTGTAGCCGATCAGGATGTCGGAGGACATCGCCAGCAGGCCCCAGATGAGGATCTCGGTGGCGAAGCGGCTCCAGAACGGCGGCAGCACCATGGGGGCGACGGCGAGCGCACCGAGGACGATCGCGAAGCCGATCCAGTAGCCGCGATTCGAGCGCGGGGTCATTTCGGGGTCGGGACGAAGAGGCCGGTGGGTCGGAACAGCAGCGTGAGGATCAGCGCCACGAACGACACGATCACGGCCTGGGCGGGACTGACGAACAGCGAGGCGTAGGCCTCCAGCAGGCTGATGAAGATCGACGCCAGGATCGAGCCGCCCAGGTTGCCCATGCCGCCCACCACCACCACGATGAAGGCGCGCAGCGTGAAGTCCGCGCCCATCGTCTGGGTGACGCCGCCCATCGGCCCGAACAGCACGCCGCTGGCCGCCGCCATGGCGGCGCCGATCGCGAAGACCGCGGTGTGCACCCAGGGGACGGGGATGCCCATCGCCGCCGCCATGATCCGGTCCTGGGTGGTGGCCCGGATCCAGATGCCGTAGGTGCCGCGCTTGAGGAAGAGCCACAGCGCCCCGATCATGGCCCCGGCCAGGATGGCGGTGGCCACGCGGTACCACGGGTACTGCAGGTAGAACAGGTCGAAGCGGCCGGTGATCGGCTCCTGGAGGTTGCGGGCCGACGGCCCCCACTGCCACAGCGCGTACTTCTGCAGCACCAGCGACATGCCGAAGGTGGCCAGGATCGTGGTGAGCGGATCGCGGCCCAGGAGCGGGCGCAGCGTGGTGATCTGCAGGGCGGCGCCGAAGACCGCGATGACCACGGCCGCGGCCAGCAGCGCCACCCAGAAGTTGCCGGTGGCGGCCATGGTGGTAGCCCCCACGAACCCGCCCAGCATCACGAGGTCACCGTGGGCGAAGTTCACCACGTCCATGATGCCGAAGATCAGCGTGAGGCCCGAGGCGACCAGGGCCAGGATCATGCCGTTGACGAGCCCGTTGACCGTCTGCACGAGAATCTGCTCGACCGGAATCCCCACGCTCACACCCCCAGGTACTGGTGGATGACCGTCTGGTCCGCGCGCAGGGCGGCGGCCGGCGCCTGATGGCGCACCACACCCTTCTCCATGATGTAGATCCGGCTGCTGACCGCCAGCGTCAGCGGCACGTTCTGCTCGACGAGCAGGATGGCGACGCCCTCGCGGTGCAGCACGTCGATGATGTCGCGGATCTGCGAGACCATGCGGGGCATCAGCCCCTCGGTCGGCTCGTCGAGCAGAATGATCTTGGGCTCCAGCATCATGGCCCGGGCGATGGCCAGCATCTGCTGCTCGCCGCCCGACAGGGTGCCGCCGGCCTGATGGCGCCGCTCGCGCAGGACCGGGAACACCGCGTAGACCTTGTCCAGCAGTCGCGCCCGGCGGGCGTCGTCGACGCCGGCCCGGTCGAGGCCGGTCCGTAGATTTTCCAGCACCGTCAGCAGGCGGAAGATGCGCCGGTCCTCCGGCACCCACGCGATGCCGATGCCGGCCAGGTGATGGGGCGCCAGCCCGGTGATGTCGCGCCCCTCGAAGGTGACGCGGCCGCCGGCCGGCCGGGCCAGGCCCATGACGCTCTTGAGCGTCGTCGACTTGCCGACGCCGTTGCGGCCCAGCAGCCCCACCACCTCGCCCGGGCCGACCTCCAGGCTGACGCCGTGCAGGATGTGCGACTTGCCGTAGTAGGTGTGGACGTCGGTGAGGCTCAGCATCAGGTCTTGAGGTAGACCTCCTGCACCCGGGGGTTGGCCTGGATCTCGGCCGGCGTGCCCTCGGCCAGCACCTCGCCGTAGTTCAGCACGGTGATCGTCCGGGCCAGCCCCATCACCACCTCCATGTCGTGCTCGACGATCAGGATGGTGAGATCGGCCGCGATGCGGCGGATCAGGTCGACGGTGGCGTGCGTCTCCGCCACGCTCATGCCGGCCGTCGGCTCGTCCAGGCACAGGAGCTTGGGCTCGGTGGCCAGGGCGATGCCGATCTCGAGGTTGCGCTGCTCACCGTGGGAGAGGTTGGCGGCCAGCTCGTCGGCCTTGTCGAGGAGGCCGACCGAGTCCAGCACGGCCCGGGAGCGGTCGATCACGTCGGTGTAAGCGCGGTGGTGGCGGAGCAGGCTCCAGCCGTGACGACGCGACTGGGCCGCGATGCGCACGTTCTCCAGCACGGTGGCGCCGGGCAGGATGTTGGTGATCTGGTACGAGCGTGCCAGCGACCGGCGCGAGATACGATCGGGCGACAGCCCCGTGATGTCGCCACCGTCGAACATGATGCGGCCCCCGCTGGGGCGGATGACGCCGGTCAGGCAGTTGAAGAAGGTCGACTTCCCGGCGCCGTTGGGCCCGATGATGGCGCGGATCTCCCCTCGGCCCACGGCGACGTTGACGTTGTTGAGCGCGGTGAGGCCGCCGAAGCGGACGGTCAGCCCCTCGGTGCGCAGGATGGGAGCGGCGCCCCCGCCGTCGGAGGCGGGGGCGCCGGCGTGACTGGAGCTCGCGGTCACGCTCAGGCGAACTTGCAGCCGGTCGGCGGCACGAGCGTCTTCTCCTTCGGGATGACGTCGAGCACCTTGAACTTGCCGGACTGGATCTCGAAGATGAACTCCCGCAGGAAGGCCTGATGGTCTTCCTTGCGCAGTAGCTTGTCGCCCTGCGGGAAGTCGTCGCCTTCCTTCATCTCCAGACCCTCGAGGGCCTCGATGAGCTTCATGGTGTCTTCCTTGCCACGGAAGCCCGACTTCTGGATGCCGATCTTGAGCGCGTTGACCGCCTCGTAGTTCGACTGCACGTAGCGGTCGGGCAGCGGCCCCGAGGGATCGATCTCCTTCAGCCGCCGGGTCGACTCGTCGAGGAAGCGCTTGTGGTGGGGCGTGTTCAGCACGCCCTCCAGGATGGGCACGTAGCGGTCGATGCCGACGAAGCCGTCGGCCTTGGCGCCCATGGCCGGCAGGTTGGTCGAGACTGCGATGGCGCCGTCGCCGGCGAGCTTGTACTTCTTGCTGATCCCGAGATCGGCGCTCTGCGTCACGAAGGCGATGCCCTGGGGCCCGAAGAAGATGCCGAAGACGGCGTCGAAGTTGCCGCTGATCTTCGACAGGAACGGCGTCAGCTCGGTGGTGCCGAGCGGGATACCCAGGGTGCCGGTCACCTCGCCGCCGTTCTTCTTGATCTCGGCGACGAAGGCGTCCTTGGTCGACTGGCCCCACGCGTAGTCGGCGTAGGCGATGTACCACTTCTTGCCCATCTTGTTGACCATGTACGGGGCCGCCGCTACCGCCTGGGCCGGCGCGTAGTCGAACGGCCGGAAGACGTACCGGCTGCACTTGGACTGGGTGATCGTCGTGTCCAGGCACACGCCGATCATGTAGACGGTCTTGGCTTCTTCGAACACCGGCATGCAGGCCAGGCAGACGTTGGAGAGGTAGCCGCCCTCGACGAAGTCGACCTTGTCCTCCAGCGTGAGCTTCTCCGCCTTGCGACGCCCGATGTCGGGCTTGGACTCGTAGTCGACGACGACCGCCTCGATCGGCCGGCCGTTCACGCCGCCGCTCTTGTTGATGCGGTCCACCGCCATGATCGAGCCGACCAGCGCCGTCTTGCCGCCGGAGGCGGCGGTGCCGGTCAGCGGCTGCATCACGCCCATCTTGTACGCCTTGGCCTGGCCGAACGCCTCACGCCACGGCGCCGGCACCAGGATGGTGGCGCCGAGCGCGCCGGCCGCCGCCGCTCCCATGCCGAGGAACGTACGGCGCGTCGTCTTGCCGCTCCACCAGAGCTCTTTGGTCCAGGCTTCGTCCTGCCACCGTTCCGCCATGTTGTTGCCTCCTGTCACTGCCCGTGAAACGGGCACTGGTTCGGGGAAAAGAGTGGGCCCCTACTTATCACCAACTGGTCAGACCGTGCAAGCGTTGCCAGATTTGACGGTTGCGGGGGCCCGGCGGCACCCCGGTCGTCGGCGAGACGGGCCGAGCGGGCGGCTACGCGGGCAGCAGCCCCGAGGCGACGAGCGCGTGCCGGATGGCCTCGCGCTCACCCGCGGACACCGGGGTCAGCGGGGGACGCACGTGGGCGGCGGGGATCCGGCCCAGTAGCACCAGCGCCTCCTTCATCCGGTTGTGCATGTCCACGAACGGGGGCGCGTAGAAGACCCGCACGAGCGGATCGAGGCGGTCGTTGATCCGCCGGGCGCCGTCCAGGTCGCCCTTGCCGCACGCCTCGAACAGCTCGGCCTGCAGGTCGGCGGCGACGCTGCCCATGCCGGAGATGGCGCCGTCGGCGCCCAGCAGAAAGCTGGCCATCAGCGACATCGTGAACGACGACAGCATGGCCACGGGCCGCCCGGTGGCGCGCACGGCGCGCAGGTTGCGCTCGAAGGCGACGATCTCGTTCGACCAGTCCTTGACGCCGGCCACCTGGGGGATCTCGGCCAGCTTCGCAAGGGTCTCCGGCGCGTAGCCGATGCCGGAGGCGGGCGGGTACTCGAAGACGATGATCGGCAGCCCGACCCCCGCCACCTCGCCGAAGTGGCGGAGCGCCATGTCCGGCTTGAGCTGGGCGCCCCACATGAACAGCGTGGGCGGGAAGACCAGCACGCCGGCCGCGCCGGCGGCCCTGGCGTCGCGCGCCAGCTCGACGGCCTCGGCGGTGCCGTCGGAGTAGACGCCGGCGATCACCGGGCATCGCCCGGCGACCTCGTCGAGCGCGACGGCCAGCGAGCGCTTCCGCTCGTCCCGGCTCAGCGACGAGACCTCGCTGGCGTGGCCGTTGACGACGAGGCCGGTGACTCCCCGGGTGTCGGCGAGCCAGCGCAGGTGGCGGCGGTAGGCCGGCTCGTCGATCGACAGGTCGGCCTTGAACGGCAGGATGTTGGCCGGCATCACCCCCGAGAACCGCAGCGACTCACGCATGGATCGCTCTCCCTACCAGCCCGAGATGGTCGCCAGGACCTCGCCCGATTGTACGACGCGCCCGAACGCGCGGCTCACGATGTCCAGGGTGGCCCGCTGGATCTCCGGCCACAGGGTGGCCACACCATCCTCGACCACGGAGATGCGGTACTCGCGGTTGAAAGCGCCGACCACGGTCGACAGCACGCAGATGTCCGTCATCGTCCCGGTCACCACCAGCGAGGTCACGCCCCGAGCGCGCAGAGCGCCGTCCAGCTCGGTGCCGGCGAAGGCGTCGTACCAGCGCTTGCGGATCACCAGCTCCTCCGGCCGCGGCGCCAGCGCGTCGATCGTGTGGGCGCTGGCGTCGCCCTCCAGACACGAGGAGGACGGCAGGCCGAAGCCACGCGGCGCCCCCGGCGCGGCCGGCCGGTGCTCGGGGTGCAGCTGGCCGACCAGGATGGGCACCGTCGGCGAGTAGGTGAACTCGGTGAAGACGACCGGCTGGTTCCGAGCGCGGAAGCCGTCGAGCAGCGCGCCGATGACCGGCACGATCGCCCGGGCCGGCGGCACCTCCATCGCCTGGCCGGCCTCGACGAAGCCGCGCTGCATGTCCACCACGAGCAGGGCGGTGCGCCCCGGCTCCAGGCGCAGGATGCGGGCGAACTCCGCGGCGCGGTCGCTCATCGCGGCGCCGCCGCGAGCAGCAGATCGACGTAGGCGTGAGACACGAGCTGATCCTCCTCGATCCCCAGGGTCATCATCAAGTCGCGTGCCTCGGCGACACCGCGCTCGACCGGCTCGCCGTCCTCCAGCACGACCTCCAGCTCGACGAAGCGGCCGAGGTCCTCGACCTCGTCCAGGTGCACGCGTGTGCGGCCCACCATGTGGACGGTGCGCTGCTTGCGCACCACCGCGAGCACGCCGTGGGCGGCCGCCAGCACGGCGCCCAGCCGCTCCGGCTCCGCGGTCGGCGCCAGCGTGTACTCGGAGGTCTTCGGCCCCGCCTGGTCAGGCCGCTCGTAGTAGATCAGCTGGCCGCCCGTGGCCGAGAACCGTCGCAGCTTCAGGCGACCGCGCCTACAGCGGAAGAACGTGTCCTCCTGGACCAGCGACTCGCCGGGCCCGGGCGACAGCCGGGCCAGCGCCGCCGTGACCCGCGCGAAGTCGGCGACCGCGGCCTTGATCTCGACATTGCGGGCCATGGCTCAGATGCTCACGAGCCGGCGTGGCGAGTGGACGACGACCGGCGAGCCCTCGGCCACCAGCGCCGAGACCGGTGGCCGCGAGAGTGCCCCGGAGAACGCGGGGCCGTACAGCGCGGTCACGTCGGCCCCGAGCACCGGATCGGCCGCCGTCCACACGCGCCACACCGGGTGGGTCACCTCGTACTCGACGGTGGCGCCGTCCCGCTGCCGTGTGTAGCCCCAGTGGTGATCGGTGATGAACGCCGCTTCCGACCCGACCGCGGGGGCCGCCGGGGCGCCGGCCGCGGTGGCGGCCAGGCGGTGCCAGGCGGCGTGCGCGCGCCACTCGTAGGTGAGCCGGCCGGGCGCCTCCGTCGGGGCGGCCGGCACCGTACTCCGCATCGGCACGGCCCGATACGGCTCGTTGTACGCCAGCCAGGCCACGCTGGCGATGGCCACGCGCGGCACGAACTCGCGCACGAAGACCACGCCGTGGCGGGCGTCGCCGCCGCGTGGAACGTGCCGAACGTAGAAGCGCAGGTTCACCTCATCGAAGTCGGTGTGGAGCGGCACCGGCAGACCGAGCACGCGGGTGCCGAGGAACCGGAAGCCGACCACGCTGACGAGCGCCCGGCCCTGCCAGAGGTCCAGCTCGGTGGCGGTCGGCACCAGCGGCGCCAGGACGGCGGGATCGATCTCGTAGTTCAGCATCACGAGGTATCGCCACTCGGCGGTGAGGAACGGCCGGGTCCGGGCCGCACCGCTCATCGCCGTGCCCGCCGCGCGAGGGCCTGCCGCGCCACCCGGGCGTCCGAGAACGGGTAGGCTCGTCCGTCGATCTCCTGTGTCCGCTCCGCCCCCTTGCCGAGCAGGACGATCACGTCGCCACCGCGCGCCCCGGCGACGGCCTGCTCGATCGCCCGGGCCCGGTCGAGCTCGACGCAGACGCCGCGCCGCCGGGTGGTCGGGATGCCTCGCATGATGGCCCCGACGATGGCCCGCGGGTCCTCGGTACGCGGGTTGTCGCTGGTCACGGTGATCGCATCAGCGGCGCGGGCGGCGATGGCGCCCATCAGCGGGCGCTTGGCCTTGTAGCAGTCGCCGCCGCAGCCGAACACGGCGTGCAGCCGGCCGTGCGGGTAGAGGTCGCGCGCCGCCGCCAGGGCCGAGCCGACGCTCTCTGGCGTGTGCGCGTAGTCGACCACCACGGCCGGATGGCGGGCGGAGGCGCCGGCGACGATCAGGAAGCGGCCGGGGGGCGGTGCCAGAGCGGCGGCATCGGCGATCGCCTGGTGCGGGTCGGCGCCCAGGGCGACCGCGCCGGCCAGCGCGGCCAGAACGTTGGCGACGTTGAAGTCGCCGTGAAGGCGTGTGCGGCAGGGCAGGGGGCGCCCGGCCAGGCCGTGCACCGTGAAGGTGGTGCCGTCGAGGCCGTGGACGACGTCGCCGGCCCACAGGCCAGGCGTTCGGGCGCCAAGCCCGTAGGAGGTCAGGCGCACTCCCGGAGCGAGCTGCCGCCGGAAGCCGCTTGCGTGAGGGTCGTCGGCATTCAGGATCGCCACCGGCGCCGGGCTGGCCGGCCGTGGTCGCAGATCCCGGAACAGCCTGGCCTTCACGGCCACGTAGTTACGGACATTGCCGTGGTTCGAGATGTGGTCGGTGCCGATGTTGGTCAGTGCGGCGGCGTCGAGGTCGAGCCCGCGGTGCACGTTCCAGCTCAGGGCCGAGGAGCACAGCTCGACCACCAGGCACTGGATCCGGGCGCGGCGGGTGGAGGCCACGAAGGCCACGAAGTCCGCGAGATGCTCGCACGGGGGCAGCGTGCGGGCGCCGATGCGTGCCGACTCGGTGGTGGAGACGGCCGTGCGGAGGCCAGCCGCCTGCAGGAGCTGGCCGATGAACTCGGTCGTGGAGGTCTTGCCCTTGGTACCGGTGACCGCGATGGTGCGAACCCCGGCCACGTCCTGGCGCATCCGGGCGTACGCGCGGGCCAGGCGGGTGGGGTCAGGCGTCACACGTCCAGCCGGCACGGGTGGCGCCTGACCCTACATGGTCACTGCCGCATCTTGATGTTGCTGAGCCCGCCCTTCACGTCGCTACCCTTGCTGGCCTTTACCGAGAGATCACGCGTCTTCCCGCTCTTCTTCGCCTTCGCGCCCTTCTTCTTCATGGCCGTCTCCTGACCGCGTTCGAGGCACCCGCCCGGCACCCGATGCCGGCTCCCCCGTCCGGGGGTGTTCACCATAGCCGGGCCGAGGCCGGTTCGGCAAGCCGGTCAAACGATTCCTTGAATCGCCCACGCCCGCGCGGTCAGCTCGATCGGCCCGCCGCGCGTCGACACCAGGCGCGACTCGAGGTGCCGCCGGATTCGTTCCTGGACCTCGCCGCCAACCGAGGCCAGATACGTCGGGGCCGCGCCTGTCCGGCCGAGGAACGGGCTCCAGTAGTCGTCGAAGTCCTGAAAGACCGTTGGAATGTCGATGGCGCGAACCGTCACCGTCTTCAGCCCCGCCTTCTCGAACAGGGCCTGGAGCGGCCCCGGCTGGCACAGAGGGAATCGCTCGGCCTGATCAAGCTTGGCGTCGCTCGGGCTCACGGCCACGGCGGCGTCCCAGAAGTGCCGCATCATCTGCATTCCACCGGCATAGTCCCAGACGTACGCCGCCACCCGTCCGCCCGGGCTTGTGACCCTGGCCATCTCTCGCGTCATGGACTCGTGGTCGCGAACGAAGTTGAGGACCAAGCCAGACACGGTCACGTCACGGACCGCCGACTCCCACGGTAAGCGTGTCGCATCGCCAGTCTCCAAGCGGACGCGCGGGTCTCCAATGCGTCGTCGCGCCTGTGACACGAAGCCCTCCGACGAGTCGATTCCGTAGACCGACGACGGTGCACAGAGGCTCAGGATGGTGGAGACCAAGGCTCCCGTCCCGCAGCCGACATCTGCCCACGCGAGGCCCGGAAGAGGTGCGAGCCAGCGAAGGAACTCGACGGCGACCTTGCGGCTCCAGCGCCCGACGTACTGCTCGTAGGCGTGACCCGAGTCCCAGGCGTCCCCGATCGTCACCAAGACTTCAACCAACCCGCTTCCAGGTGAGCGTCCGAGTGATCGCCGTCCCGTCCGAGGAAGTGGTCTGCAGTTGGATGATCAGGCTGTCGCCCTGGACTTCCATGGCGCGCGTCAGGACCGAGCCGACATTCTCCCGAGACAGGGCGCCTTCCAGCCGCTGGGTGACGGTCCCACGCGCGTCGTCGACCGTGTAAGTCCCGAAGTACGCGTCGTAGCCGCCCTGGGCACGGCTGTTGTTCAGCGCCCCACCGGGTCCGTCCGGGACGGCGACGGACCGGTCGCGCTTCATGAACTGAGCGGCAAAGTGACCGGACCGATCGTAGAAGAGGAGGGCGATTGGGTCGTCGCCGAGCGACGGCTCGACCTGACGCGTCCCGGCCGCGGTGACATCGACGCGAGACTCGATCCGCCACGTGCCCGGCAGGCTGGAGGACAGCGCGATTCGGTCCGCCGGCCGCTCCTTCATTCAGTGAGCAGCTTGTCCGCCCACTCGACGAGCTGGACGAAAATTACCGGGTTGGCAAACGAGGCTTTCTTCCCCGCGAGATCCGTCTCAAGGACTCCACGAGCCCTTGAACAGGCCCCTCAGACATGGATTGGTATGCCGAGGGCCACCGTCGCGCGCAGGGTCTCCGCCAGCGGCGGCCAGCCCACCGGCACGATGGCGTTCGCGACCGGATCACGCATTAGCGAAACGGCCTCGCCGAGCAGGAAAATCTGTACGTCGTGGCCGGCCTCGGCCAGGGCGTTCGCATGCAGGAACGGGAACGCCGACTTGGTCGGATCGTCGGAACCCCAGGCGCTCTTCACCAGTACCTTCATGCTCACCTCGGTGGCTAGGGTGTTTGTGCTGCGCTCTGTTGTTCCTTCTCGACCACGTGGAGAAACGCTCTCATGTCCGCCGGTGATTTCAAATGGTGGACCCGTTTCGAGGCTGCCGCTTCGATGACGAGCTGCCTATATCTGGGCGTGAGTCGGCGATGACAGCGCCAGACCACGCGGTAACTGTCCAGCGTGCTGCTCCACATGGGGCTATTCTCGGGCCACCCTTCCGGGTTGACGAAAAGGCCCTTGACGAAGCGCTTCGTGACCCACCGGTAGTGCGCCAGAAGGTGCAGATCAATGTACACGAGCGTGTCAGCGGCAGCGAACCGCTCCCAGGCCGAGGCGACACAGCCAAAGCCATCAATGATCCACTGGTCCCGGCCGAGGAGGTCTCGGTGTTTCTCGAGATACTCGTCATGCGGGACCTCACCGCCACCCGCTGTGAACTGGATCATGTCGAGCGGGTACAGCGGCAATCTCGTCACCTCTGCCAACCGCTTGGCGAGCGTAGATTTCCCGCCACCGGCATTGCCAAACACCGCGACCTTCCTCATCCTGCGCACGCTCGACCCTCAGGACGATCAACGTTGGACGGCTTGATTCTAGGTAGTTGCCACGAGCAGTTCCTCTGAATTATTTGGCGGACGAAGGCCATCTGTCCTGCCCGCGAAGTAGCGTTGGGCAAGCGTCGCTGCCGATATGTGCTGGACCTCTCTGAGGCCGGAGTCGCGGGCCACCGTCAGCATCTCGGTCGGCGTGAAGAAGCTGATGAAGGGCGTGCCGTTTGCTCGCGCCCCCGCAATCGCTCGCTCAATTCCGGGACGCACCTCGGGGTCCGCCAGCTCGATCGGAAGCATGAATGACATGGCAAGCGTGGAGCCCGGAGCGAGCGCCGCGACCTGGCGCAGCGCGCCCGATCCATCTGAGTCAGGTACATGCTGACACCGGTGGACGCCACGACCGCGGGCCGCTCGGCGTCGAAGCCCGACGCGGCCAGCCGCTCCCACCACCCGTCGCCGGCTTCGAAGTCGACTGGCACGAGGCGCAGGAACGGCGGGATGCCGAGGCCGAGGTCGACGAGGCGCTGGCGCTTCCACGCCTGAGGGCCCGGCCGATCGATCTCGAACACGAGCAGACGGGAGGCAATCTCCGGCCGACGCTGGGCGAAGGTATCCAGGCCCGCTCCGAGGATGACGTATTGCCGGACGCCACGGGCCGCGTGGTCCGCGACGAGATCTTCGATGAAGCGGGCGCGGGCCACGATGGAGGCGCGGAAGGGCCGCGTGAACGGGCTCATGTCCGGACGGCGGCGCCATCCGTCGTCTGGCGCCGCCGCCTGTTGGTCATGCATGATCCTTTCTCTGGGTTTTCGCCGTCGTCGGTCTAACGCCTCAGATTTCAGACCACGAGATCGCCGCGACGGCTCAGCACGAGCGCGGGCACGGATACCGAGGAGAGGATTCCCCGAACGTCGATGTCCACGGCGAGCGCCCACGTCTGCACCATCGTGCGCGGCGCGAATGCTGACCTGCACAGGCGCGCGACAGCCTGACGAAATGCGGCGTTCCTGCTCATCGAAGGGCCAACGGTGTCCGGGGAACGCCCATTCACGGGATCTCCCCCAAACCGCCGACCGCTCCCGCACGCCGTCGAGGAAGGCCTCTTTCTCTGGTCCCCACTGGCAGTCCGGCGCCCTGCAGTAGCGCGCGTACGTCCCCCAGAGCACCAGGCCCCGTGTGCGCTCGGGGTACGTTGCCGCGAAGAGCGTGCTCATGGGGGCCACCTCGGAAACACCCAGCAGCCAGGCGGTGCGGCAACCGACTGCGTCCATGACCGCTCCGACGTCAGTGCGTCCGACATGCCTCTCCCACGCTTGTCGAACGTGATGACGCGCGCGAACCGACCAGGCGTTCTATTTGTAGTAGCCCACGAGGCAGACCTGATCTCCCACCTTCGTGACGTACGCCACCTTCTGAACTGGCTTCGTGTCGGGTCCGGGCCGCGGGAACATGTAGGACACCTCCGCGATCTTGCCCTCTTGGGCGGCCTTCATGATCTCGGCACCATACGGCTTGCCCGCCTGGTCCTTCATCGTGTTCCGGTCCATCCCGATTCGCGTGTTGTCGGGGTGCGCGGTTACCTTGCCGTCCACGCCCGAGCATGCCGGGTAAAGGTCGCGATCCTTGAACCCTCCCTCGCCCTTATTGATCATGGCGAGCGTCTTGGCCTTGTCGGCCTTCATGGAGGAGACCGTCTTCTCGAGCATGGCCTTTGCTTCGGCCGCCGTCCCGAATTCCGGCTTCTGGGCATAGGCGCTGGCACCGACCATGGAGATGACCACAGTCAGAGTGATGATGATCCGGGTGACCATGATTGGCCTCTCTCGTGTGTGAATGTGCTTTACCAAGGATGGCTGGAAGGGTCGTAGAGGGCCACGTCACCTCCTTCCGAAGCGGCGACCGCATAGAACGGTTGGAGCAAAGAATCGCCGATCCTCCCACGTGAAGCAAGACGGCGTCGCCGCTTATCTTTCGTACGCACTCGCCGCTGCCGGTCTAACGGATCGGCGCTCTGCCGCGGCGCCGCTTGCGGTGGACTGGCCGCGCTCCGTGCCCGCCGCCGGCTGAAGCGGCCTGTTATACGGCTTTGCCAAAGTACCTCCTGAACAACTCCTCCGCCCTTCGTGCGCCCTCGTCCGTGAGAACTACTGACTTGGCCTTCGACTTGGGGTCCGAGATGAACCCCTGAGTGTGCAGCCGGTCCATCGCATCCCAGTCGAATCCCTTCCAGGCTCGCGTGACGCCATGGTCGGTGTTCGCGTTGAGGTGAAGCAGCGCCAAGACAACCTCATCGACCTTCGTGGTGTCGTAGTCCATAGACACTCCTCAGTCCGTATAACGTTCGCGTTGAGCGGCCGCGGTGAGCGAATGCGGGGCAGCGGTCCGCTCAAGCGCGCTGTTCGGCGTCGGACGCCTGGGCATGCTTGCTGTCCGGGCCTGTGACCACCGCCTCGAGCTGTCGCCGCAGATCGAATAGATCGAGCCCTCCCCACTCTTCGACCACTCGCCCGTCTTCGGTGCGAACGATAGCTGTGAAAGAGACCGTCACCTGCTTCCCAGTGGGGGGAATGCCTTGGAAGGCGCCCTGCTGGGTACCGCGTATGGTCAGGCGGTATGCGACTCGGTCACCCTCCGCCAAGATGTCTTCGAGCGTCACCGTGGCGTCGGGGAAGGCCGCCCGAAGTCCGTTCGCTCGCTCTCGTTGCCCCTCGCGGGTGAGCGGTACCGTTGTGGGATTGAGGTGCCTTCTGTAACTCGGCGCGAAGAACTCCTCGATGACAGCAGGGCTCCACCCGTCCCGCACTCTTTCGAGGAGACGACGCACCAGCGCCTTGTTCTCTTCTGTTGACATCGCGTGCCGTCCTGACTTTTGGAGCGTGACCAGCAAAGGCATGTACGCCGAACGCCTAAGTTGAGCGGGGTGCCATGGCTTCCTATGGCACGCCCGTCGAACGCATAGTTGGGCGCTGCCACACCCTCACGCCTTCGGCTCGTCAATGAAGGCATATAAGACGCTAAGCCGACCGTCCTTGGCGACGCCGACGTCGAGGCCAGTGACTCTGGGCACTTCGTTCGGAGGACCAAAGCCCCAAGCAATCCGGCCGATACCATGAAAGGTCTGCGGCGGGCTCAGCTCAGTGAATACAAAGCCCAAAAACTGCTCGTGTAGCCGCACAACGGCCTCATCCAGTGCACCGTGTCCGATGTGAGAGCCAAACGGGTCGATGAACGTTCCGTCGTCGCGCCAGATCTCGGCTATTGTGACGTTACGTTTCGCCGCGTCACGTTCGCCAAAAACTTCATGAAGATTCCTCGTGAGTAATGTGTCCATGTCGGCCATCAGGAATGCTCCTATCGTAAACGAACGGTGTCTGGACCACTACGGGGCGACCGGGCACTGTGTATTGGCGCCCAACGTTCCGGTTCAGCGACGGGACGCGCAGCGGACCGTCGGCTGCAACCGGTTGTTAGGTCGCTGCTGAACACGTTGGGATTCGGCTCACAACTGCCACAGGCTGTGGTCATTGCCACCTTGGAGGTAGATGGCAAACGTGCCATGACCGGGGATCTCCATTGGTGGGACGGCAAGCTCGCCGCCGGCCTGAACCACAGCGGCGACGGCGGCAGTGATATCGTCGACCAGCCAATAAGGTCGCACCACCGGCTCCTCAGTCGTACGCAAAGGTGCGCGCACTCCCACGAACCCGCCTCCCGCCAGCGTGGCTGTTCGCGCGTTGCCGAGCCCAGCGACAGGTTCGCCGAACTGGACTTTGTGTGCGACGGCGTATGCGGCACACACCGCGCCCACGTCCTTCGTCACAATCTCAAGATACTGAATCTTCATCGTCACTTCGCCTCCGGTATGGTTGCTGCATGATGCCGGCCTAACGAAGGGTTAGGCGTCAGGAGCTCGCTGGTACACGCAGGGCGGCCCGAGAACCAAACTGGGCTAGATCCAGACGTCATTCTGTGCCGTTCTATCGCTGTCTTCGTGCCCGGTATTGGGAACACCCCGCGGTTCGATGAGCAGCAGCTTGACCTCCCCATCAGCGAACGGTTTGTGTTCAACGCCCTTGCGCACAACGAACATTTCGCCAGTGGAAAGGTTTACCGCACCGTCTCGGAAGTCAATGCGCAGCTTGCCTTCGAGGATGATGAACGTCTCGTCCGTGTCCTTGTGGTCATGCCAGATGAAGTCACCTTGCAGCCGCACAATCTTGAATTGGTAGTCGTTCATCTCGGCGACGACCTTTGGCTGCCACTGCTCGGTGAAGAGCGAAAACTTCTGCTGAAAGTTGATCGCTTGGCGGTTCATTGGGTGGCTCCTTGCTGGGGGCTTTGAAAACATACCCAAACGCGTCGTTTCCTGACGCCTAACGCTGCGTATCAGCCGCGGCGCGGCTCTGAGCGCCGTCGGCTGGATGCGCTTGTTCGACGACGACGTTCGAATCGCCTAGCGGTTCTGTCCCCAGACATCCCAGTATGTCCGTGTACGAGCGGGGATCCGCGACCCGGGCTTGAACTCAATACCCGTGTAATAAGCCACACTCAGATGGACCACCTGAGTAACGTCATCGGGAATCCCAAGAAGGGCCGCCACCTCCTTCTCGTGATAGAGATGGAGGGTCGTCCACGCCGTGCCGAGGCCGCGGGAGCGCAGCGCCAGCATCAGCGACCACGCCGCCGGCAAAATGCTTCCATACCGGGTTGCTTGCCGAAAGGTTCCCGCGTTCTCAAACCGACTCTCGACGCACGGGATGATGTGCAGGGGCACCTCAGCCATGTGGTCAGCGAGGTAGCTGGCGGAGTCTTGTATGTTCTCCGAGCGCTTCTGGTATACGGGCAGACCTGGGTCCCCCGCGCCCGATAGTGGCACGTGCTCCTGGTAGAAGACCTTCCTGTAGATGGCGCCGATGGCTGCCCGCTTCGCTGGATCTGTGACAACGACGAAGTGATACCGATTCTGATTTCCACCATTCGGGGCTTGGATGGCGAGCTCGAGGCACTCTTGAATCACCTCTGGCTCCACCGGCCTGCCGAGGTCAAGGCGCCTCCGGACCGTCCGCGTCGTGGTCAGCAGGTGATCGACAGTAGCGCGGTCCATTTGCCTATCTCCTTCGGAGCATTGCCGGTCGTCGAACGGGAAGGCGCTGAGCGGCCGGCGCGGACGCGATCGGTTGGCCGGCACGCGTTCATGCCGGCCCGCTCAAGCGGCCTGTTATCCGGCAGTTGATGTCGCCGATCACTGACGTTTCGTGCTCCGTCTCCGGCTAGCCGCGTTGACTTGAGGCCGATCAACGTCCCCCTTGCCCTCTTTGACCGCCTTGCGATCACCAGCCCGCCGCTGAATTCTTGCGGCGTCCTTAATCTCCGCCGTGAACGCCCAGTGCTCCATGGCGGAGTGGCCGCTCTTACCCCCCGAGCCGCCTTCAGAGGGAATCTTCTTTAGCCCGCCCATCGTCCTGTCCTCAGTCCGGATAACGACTCGGCGCTGAGCCGCCGGCGCTGGCGGGTTCGGCCGACCACGACGCGTTCATGCGGGGCCGCTCAAGCGGCCTGTTAGAGGGCGCCTCGGAGTCGTGACCGCCAGTACCCGGGGCGACGCCGACCGTGTGCGACGGCGACGACCTCAATGCCATCGCCGCGAACGATGTAGATGAGACTGAAGGGATAGCGAGGAAACACGTAGCGCCGCGCGCGGCTTCCGTAGCGCGGCCACGTCTGCGGGCTTTCAGCGACCGCATCGACGGCCTGACGCAGCTCCTCACGAAAGCCGTGCGCTGCTGAGACATCCCTTGCGGCGTACCACGCATAGGTGGATTCCACCTCCTGCGCTGCGGCAGGATGGAACCTGACGGCGGACGGCGCCATTTAGCGCTGGTACAGCCGCGCTCTAAGCTCTTCCCAGGGAACAGTCTCGACCGCGCCTGCGTCTAGTTCGGCGATCCGACGCTCTACCTCGGCCCGCCATGCCTCCTCGGAACCTTCCTCCGTCTCGGCATCTAGTGTGTCGATGAGGAGGCGCATAAGCGTCGCCCGCTCCTTCGGATCGAGCCGCATCGCCTCCTCAAAAAGCTCACGCGCCGATTTCGCCATGGCTCGATCCTAGCACTCCGTTGACTTGGCCGCTGTCCCTCTAACGCATCGGCCGTTGAGCGGCCGGCGCTCGCGCCTTTGGCTGGAGCGCGAGGGTCTCATGCCGGCCCGCTCTAACGGCCTGTTAGATGGCTCGACCCATATCGCCACAGGACCCTCTGAAGATCTACGCCAAGAGCGTCGTCCGCGATTCAGCCGTCCCACCACGTATCGCCAAGTATCCGATGCCTGCGACCAGGCCATAAGACGTCTGTTTGCCAGGTCGGCCGTGCCGAAACACCTGCATCGAGAAGAGGGTCTGCGCTAAAGGGCTGAACCGGCCAGAAGCTGAACGAGTGGCGCCAAAAGACCATGACTCGCAGTGGCATGCCGGAGCCGACGATGCCGCCCCAGGATTGTAGTGAAGCCGCATACCCGCGCGGCCATCGCAACTGCCGCAGATCACGCAGCTAACGTAAAGTCGCTCAGAAATGCCTTCGATATCCGATTGCGTCCGCGCATCGGCCTAACTACTAATCGGCCGACCGGCTAATCCGCCCGGCGCTGACAAGCTGGTCAGCCTATTCCAGCCGTCGCACCAGTGCGGGGACGCCGCAAACCGCCGGAAGTCGTGAGATTCAGACGCGAGAGGGTCTGCGGGGCGCTGGGATAGGCCGACCCGCCTATTTCGACCATGATCGCGCGAGCCGAGCAGGAGCTTGGGGCCAGCCAGCGGGAAATGGCGTGGGTGCGCCAGCAGTTCTATCGACAGCAGGCCGGTGTATCGAGATCGCGACATGGTCGATAAGTGTCCGCTCTCGTCACCATAGCGGGTGCGTGGCGCCTACGGCAAGGACTGTTCAGCGAAGCGCCGGGAGAATCTCCTTGGCAATGATCTCGACCTGCTCCGGCTGATAGCGATACGGAATCAGAATGATCCGATCGACGCCCGAGGCCACGTGCGCCCGCAGCTGCTCGACACACTCCCGCGCGCTCCCGCGGATCGCGTGCTCGATGGTCGATTCGCTCCACGCCGCCACGTCCCACTCGGTCTGCAGCCACTGCCGCATCGGCGCCTCGGTCTCCGCGCGCGACTTCCCGACCAGGATCGCCAGCTGGTTGGTCCCGGTCAGCGTCTTCGGATCGCGCCCGGCCTCGCGGGCGAAGCCAACGATCTTCTCCCACCCGCGCTGGTAGCTCTCCGGCGTGTAGAAGTACGTCAGCCAGCCGTCACCCTTCGTCGCCACGCGCTTGAGGACGGCGTCGACGTAGCCGCCGATCAGGATCGGCGGGCGCGGGCGCTGGGTCGGGCGCGGGCGCATGACGGCTTCGCGCAGGTTGAACTCGTCGGCCTGCAGCGTCACCCGGTCCTCGGTCCACAGACGGGTGAGGATCTCGAAGTTGCGCTCGAAGAGCCGGCCGCGCTGCTTGAACGGCACGCCAACGGCGTCGAACTCGCGCGCGTACCAGCCGGCCGCCACCCCCAGGATCAACCGGCCCTTGCTGATCACGTCCAGGGTGCCGATGGCCTTGGCGGCCACGGTGGGGTTGCGCAGCGGCAGCACCAGCACGCCGGTGCCCAGCTTGATCGTCGAAGTGCGAGCGGCAATGGCGGTCAGAGTGCCGACGGCGTCGAGGATCGGGAACGAGGGCTCGACGCCCAGGATGACGTGGTCCCACGCCCACAGCGACTCGAAGCCCAGCGCCTCGGCACGGGCGGAGTAGCGATACAGCTCGTCGATGTCGGGCGACTCGGTGGGGCCGACGAAGTTCTTGATGGCGAGGCCGAAGTGCACGGGCATGGTCGTCGTCTATCCCAGGAAGCGCCGCTCGGGGTCGAGCGCGCGCAGCATCGCGAGCTCGTCGTCGGTCGGCGGCTCGGTGACGCCCACGTCGGGCGCCGTCAGGAGTTCGAAGCCGGTCTCGCCCCGCACCGCCTCCAGCGTCACGCCGGGGTGCAGGGCCTCCACGCGCATCCGCTTGCTGTCGGGGTCGAAGCCGAAGATGCCGAGCGTCGTCACCACGCGAGACACGCCGCCGAATAGCAGCCCCGCTTGCCGGCGGGCGCCGTCGCCGCCGAGCCAGGCCGGGCTCGTCACGAAATCCACGCGAGGCACGAACCGCCGCTTCTCGTGGGCGGTCAGGATGAAGACCTCGCGGCATAGCGAGGCGATGTCGTTGGCGCCGCCGGTGCCGGGCAGCCGCACCTTCGGCTTCCAGTAATCGCTGCCCACCACGCTCGTGTTGATGTTGCCGTACATGTCGATCTGGGCGCCGCCCATGAAGCCGTAGTCCAGGAACCCCCGCTGGGCGAACAGGAACGTGTCGGTGATGCCGGGCAGCATCTGGGCACGATGGGCCGCGCGCATCTCGTTGGTCGACACCGGCAGCCGCCCGGGTCGGATCTGCGGCCCGATGATCCCACCCTCGATCACCATCGTCAGCTTCGGCGCGTGGCGCTGCTGGGCGAGGGCGGCGGCCAGCAGCGGCACGCCGACGCCGGCGAACACGGTCGTGTCGTCCTTGAGCTGGCGCGAGCCCATCACCGCCAGCAGCTCGGAGGCGGTGACGCTCATAGGCCCGGAACCAGCTCGCGTGCGGCGTCCTGGGCCCGCTTGAGACGCTCGCCGCCGAACAGCTCCAGGTAGTCCTCGAAGCTGGCCGGCGCGTGGACGTAGCGGGCCAGGTAGTGGCCGACCGCCGTCGGCACGCCGCGGGTGTCGATGTCGGCGGTGTACTCGGCGAAGTGCTCGAAGTCCGCGTGGTAGCGGCCCCAGACTTCGTGCGGATAGGCGCCGAAGGGCTGCAGCACCAGCGCGTCGACCACGAAGCCGGGAATGACGGTCCGGTCGGGCCGCCGCCGGATCTCTTCCTCGGTCACCAGCTCTTCCGTCGTCACGATCACCGTCGCCGCCGCCCGTGCCATGTCGGCGTCCATGTGCGGATAACCGTCGATCTGGCAGTTGCCGAAGCGGTCGGCCCGGCTCACGTGCAGCAGCGCCACGTCGGGGAACAGCGCGGGCACGGCGGCCAGCGTCTCGCCGGTGTAAGGGTCCTGGATCGTCTTCATGCCGCCGACGCCCATCAGGTCCGAGCCCAGCATGGTCAGCGCCGGCAGGAACGGCACGCCCATGCCGGCGGCGCGGAATCGCAAGCCGAAGGCGAGGTGGCTCCATTCTTCCAGCGCTACCTTGCCGGTCTCGACGTAGTGGCGCATGACCTTCGACACGCCCCACGGCAGCCCGATCGACATCCAGGCGGTGACGACGCGCTCGGCGGCGCCGGCGGCCATCATCAGCTCGCCCTCGGTGCACATGAGGTTGCGGGAGAGCGTGAGCCCGGTGCGGCGCTGGCGCAGCACCTCGCGCACCAGGGCCATGGGCGTGCGGGTGAACAGGCAGCCGCCGGCCACGACGTGATCGCCGTCCTTCACGCGGCCGGCCGCGTCGTCGAGGCTGGTGAGCTTCTCGCCGGCCGACTTCGCCTTGCCCTCCAGCCGGCGGCGGGCGGCGACGAAGTCGTACTCGCGCGGGTTCAGGTCAGGATCTCCCAGGCGGCCTGGTAGCGGTCGAGCTCGCGCTGCGTCTTGGGGTCCATCGGGTGGTCGCGCACCGGCACGTCCACCTTCTTGTCCTCGCCGCACAGCGCGGTCGTGAAGTAGCGCTGGCCGGTGTCGTTGGCCATCGTCACGATCGACGGCAGCTCGGGGTGACGGGCGGCCAGCTTCAGCGTGGCCGCCACGTTGCAGCCGGTGGAGACGCCGCAGAAGAGGCCTTCCTCGGCGGCCAGCCGGCGGGCCATCGTCAGGCTCTCCTCGGTCGTCGTGGTGATGACGCCGGAGAGCTGGGCGACGTCGAGGTTGTCGGGGATGAAGCCGTCGCCGATGCCCTCGATGCCGTGGGGCCCCCACTCGCGCCGGGCCAGCAGCGCGCACTCCTCCGGCTCGACGGCGTAGAGGCGCACGCGCGCGTCCTGCTCGCGCAGGAAGCGGCCCACGCCGGTCAGGGTGCCGCCGCTGCCCTGCGAGGCCACGAAGGCCCCGATGACACCGCCCGTCTGCTCCCACACCTCGGGGCCGGTGGTCCGGTAATGAGCGTCGACGTTGTCGGTGTTGTCGAACTGGCCGGGCACCCAGTAGCCGGGCGGGTCGCCGGCGCGGATCTCGGTCAGTCGCTGCAGCGACAGATCGACGTCGCTCTCGCCGCCCGGCGTGAACACCAGATCGGCACCGTAGGCGCGCATGATCTTCTTGCGCTCCTCGCTCATCCCCTCCGGCATGACGACCGTGCAGCGGTAGCCCTTCACGGCGGCGACGAACGCGCAGGCGATACCGGCGTTGCCCGTCGAGCATTCCAGCACACGCATGCCCGGCTTGAGGTCGCCCCGCGCCTCGGCGCGCTCGAACATCCACAGGTAGATGCGGTCCTTGAGACTGCCGCTCGGCCCGAACCACTCGACCTTCAGGTAGACGGCGGGGCGCACCCCGGCCGTGACGCGATTGAGCTTCACCAGCGGCGTGCGCCCGACGGCCTCGGCGATCGACGACAGCGCGGTCCGGTATGTGTCCCAGCGGATGGTCATGAGCGCCGAATTGTACCTCAGGGAACGCGCAGGCGCCCCTCGAGCACCGGCACCACGCTGCCGCCCACGCTGATGTCGGTCGCCTTGCCGTCCTGCGCGCGCAGGCGGATGTGCACGAAGCTCGGCCGCCCCATCTTCGTGCCCTGCTCGCTGACGATCCGCACCGTCTCGCCGGGCGCGATCAGTCCGTGCAGGACCAGGTAGGCGCCGAGGGGCCCGCTGGCCGATCCGGTGGCAGGATCCTCGGGCACGCCGGAGGTGTGCGGCGCGAACATCCGCGAATATGCGCCGTCTGGCCGCTCGGCCGCGAAGACGAAGACCCCAGGCAGCGGCGCGGCGTCGAAGGCCCGTCGCATGGCGGCCACGTCGAGCACGGCCCGGTCGACGGTGGCGCGGTCGCGGAGCGGTACGTAGAGGAACTGCGAGCCGGTGGTGCCGGTACAGACCGGAGCCCGCGGCTGCAAGTCCGTCTCGTCCAGCCCCAGCGCGGCGGCCACGCCGGCGCGGTCGAGCACGTCGGGGCCGAAGGTCGCGTCGCGATGGCGCATCCACACGAAGCTCGGGCGGGCGGGCGGTCCCTCCAGCGCAACGGCCACCGGGCCGATGCCTTCCTCCAGCGCCGCCCCGGCGCCGCCCAGCCGGCCCTCGGTCGCCAGCACCCACGCCGTGCCGATGGTCGGGTGACCGGCGAATGGCACCTCGCGGGCCGGGGTGAAGATGCGCACGCGGGCGGCGCACTCCGGTCGCGTGGCCGGCAGCACGAACGTCGTCTCCGACAGGTTCATCTCGCGCGCGATCGCCTGCATCTCGCCGTCGGCCAGCCCGCGCCCGTCGAGGAACACGGCGAGCGGGTTGCCGCCGAACATGCGATCGGTGAACACGTCGACCTGGACGAACAGGTACTCGCGGGCCATCGACGGGGCAGCATGCGGCGGCGGCGCCGCGTCGTCAAGCGCGCCGGGGCTCAGTCGCCGGCGGCGTCGAAGGCCGAGCGGACGTGGCGCACATCGAGGGCGCCGCCCGGAGCGACGGTGACGGACACCACGTCGAACCGGCAGCGAGCACCATCGAGGCGGCGCAACTTGATGTAGTGCTGAGCCAGCCGCGTGAGTCGGCGCTGCTTGTGCCAGGACACCGCCGCCGCCGGCGCCTCGTCCCAGCCGGCCCGCCGGCACTTCACCTCGACGAAGACCACGACGCCCTCGTCGCGGCACACGAGGTCGATCTCGCCCTCGGCGAAGCGGACGTTGCGCTCGGCGATGGCGAGGCCCGCGTGCTGCAGGAAGCGGGCGGCGGCATCCTCGGCCGCGCGACCCAGCGTCTGCCGGTGGTCCGCCATGCCGGCAGCGTCGCCCCCCGCGGCCCGCCGAGCAATGTCCAATCTTTTCGACGGTGCGACGCGGCCGCGGGCTCCGAGATCCGGCGCGAAGACCGACCTCGTCACGCGTCCAGCCGCTCCACGAACAGCTGACCCTGCCGCCACTCGCTCACGAACGAGCGCCGGTGCAGCGGGCACAGCCCGTGGCGATCGATCGCCGCGATGTGCTCGGGCGTCGCATAGCCCTTGTGGCGCACGAACCCATAGACCGGATACTCGGCGTCGATCACGCGCATCAGCCGGTCACGCGTCACCTTGGCCACGATCGAGGCCGCCGCGACGCTGGCGCAGCGGGCATCGCCATCGACCAGGTTGCGCTGCGGACACTCCAGGCTGCGCAGAGCCACGAAGTCGGTGATGACCAGCTCGGGCACGACGGGCAGGAGGGCGGCCAGCGCCTGGACCATGGCCACGCGCGTGGCCTCCAGGATGTTGATGCGGTCGATCGTCAGGTGGTCGACGATGCCGACGCCGACCGCCACCGCCCGTTCGTGGATGAGCGCGAACAGCTCCTCGCGCCGCTCGGCCGGCAGCACCTTGCTGTCGGCCATGCCGCGGACGCGGCGGTCGGGCGAGATCACCACCGCGGCAGCGACGACGGGGCCGGCCAGCGGCCCGCGCCCGGCCTCGTCCACGCCGGCGATCCGGGTCAGACCCGTCCGCCAGGCCTGACCCTCGAACCGGTACGGCGCCGCGGTCGGCGACACGCCGGGGCGGCGCTACTCGGCGGGGGTGTCGATGGCGGCGGTGGCCGGCACGACGACCACGCGCTTTTCCTTCAGGCGGGCGGCCTTGCCGGCCAGCTCACGCAGGTAGTAGAGCTTCGAACGGCGCACACGGCCCCGCCGCACGACCTCCACCCGGTCGATCCGCGGTGAGTGCACGGGGAACGTGCGCTCGACGCCGACCCCGTAGGAGATGCGGCGCACCGTGAACGAGGAACGCCCGCCCTCGCCGCGACGGCGGATGACGGTGCCCTCGAACATCTGCAGCCGCTCCTTCTCGCCCTCGATGACCTTCACGTGCACGCGGACCTGGTCGCCAGGCTGGAACCCCTGGCGGTCCTTTTTGAGCTGCGACGCCTCGACTATCCGAATCGCGTCCATGGTGCTCCTCTTTCCTTTCCGGGCTCAGCGCGCGTCGCCGTCGGGCGGCGTCTCTCCGCGCTCGAATCGCTCGATCCAGCGGCGGTCGTCCGCGTCCAGCGGCGCCCGCGTCAGCAAATCCGGCCGCTGCCGCCACGTCAGCCACAGCGCCTGGGTCCGGCGCCAGCGCGTGATGCGCGCGTGGTCGCCCGACAACAGAATCGCCGGCACTCTCGCGCCCTGGAACTCCTCGGGCCGCGTGTACTGCGGCGGCTCCAGCAGCCCGCTCGCGAACGACTCGCGCTCGGCCGCGCCTTCCGACCCCAGCGCGCCGGGCAGCAGGCGCGTCACCGCGTCGGTCACGACCAGCGCGGGCACCTCACCGCCGGTCAGCACGTAGTCGCCGATCGACAGCACCTCGTCGGCCAGCCCCGTCGTCACGCGCTCGTCCACGCCCTCGTAACGCCCGGCCAGGAGGATCAGGTGCGGCGCGTGCGCCAGCTCGGCCGCGACCTCCTGCGTGAACCGCCGGCCGCGCGGGTCCATCAGGACGACTCGAGCCGGCGGCGTGCGCAGCGCCGCGACCGCTGCGAAGAGGGGCTCCGGCTTCAGCACCATGCCGCCACCACCGCCGAACTGGTAGTCGTCGGTGATCCGGTGCCGACCCTCCGCGTAGTCTCGGAGATTGACCACCCGGATGTCAACGAGCCCCCGGGTGCGCGCGCGGCCCAGGATGGACTCGGAGACGACCGGCTCCACCATCCCCGGAAACAGCGTCACGATGTCGATGCGCATCCGCCGTCGCCCTAGAGCTCGAGCAGTCCCTCCGGCGGCCGGATCACGATCCGCCGCCCCTCGACGTCGACCTCGACCACGATCTCGGCCACCGCCGGGATCAGATGCTCGCGGCCGGCGCCACGCACCGCCCACAGGTCATGGGCCGGTGACGCCTCGACGCCGCTCACCTCGCCGACGGCCCGGCCGTCCTCGGTCACCACGGCGCACCCGACCAGCTGCCACGGGTACACGTGGCCGGGCGGCAGCGGCAGCGCCTGCGCGCGCGGCAGCGCCACCAGCCGTCCGACCAGCGCGGCCGCCGCCTCGACCGAGTCGCAGCCGGCTACCGACAGCAGCACGGCCTCGCCCTGCCTCCGCGCTCCGGTGACGCGCCGTACGGACCGCACGTCGGTGGCCTCGTCCCACAGCACGCACTCGGCCAGCCCCTGGAACCGCTCGGGGCGGTCGGTGTGCGGTATCACCCGCATCTCGCCGCGCAGCCCGTGAGGCCGCGTCACCTCGCCGATGATGACGAGGTCTCCGGCCCCGCTCACGGGCGTCCTAGACCACGGCCGCCTTGGCGACCACCGCGATCAGCTTCTTCACGGTGTTGGAGGGCTGGGCCCCCTTGCTGATCCAGGCGCTCGCCTTCTCCCGGTCGATCTTCACCGTGGGCGGCTGCGTTACCGGGTTGTAGTGGCCGATCACTTCGATGAACCGGCCGTCCCGCGGAGAGCGGGAGTCCGTCACCACCACGCGGTAGCGCGGACGCTTGCTCGAACCTTCACGTCGGAGTCGAATGGTTACCGGCACGTCGTCACCCCCGCAGGGTCGGGAACCCCGGCAGCCCCTTGAGCTTGCCGAGCTTGCCCTCCATGCCTTTGAACTGCTTCATCATCTTGCGCAGCTGCGCGTACTGCTTGAGCAGCCGGTTCACGTCCTGCACACTCGTCCCGCTGCCGCGCGCGATGCGCTGACGGCGGCTGCCGCTGATGACCTCGGGCCGGGTCCGCTCCAGTGGCGTCATCGACGAGATGATCGCGTCGAAGCGGGCCAGGTCGGCCTGCTCGCCGTCGAGCTCGGCCGGCGCCCCCTTGAGCATCTTGCCGAACGGCAGCATGCCCATGATCTGGTCGAGCGGCCCCATCTTGCGTAGCTGCCGGAGCTGCTCGCGGAAATCGTCGAGCGAGAAGCTGTCCTCGCGCAGCTTGCGGACCAGCTCCTGGGCCTTCTCCTGGTCGACGTTCTGCTGGGCCTTCTCGACCAGGGAGAGCACGTCGCCCATGCCGAGGATGCGAGAGGCCAGGCGGTCGGGGTGGAAGGGTTCCAGCGCGTCGGTCTTCTCGCCCACGCCCACGAAGGCGATCGGCCGGCCGGTGACGTGGCGCACCGACAGCGCCGCCCCGCCGCGGGAGTCGCCGTCCATCTTGGTGAGGATGACAGCATCGATGCCGACGGCCTGGTTGAAGCGCTCGGCCACGGTGACGGCGTCCTGGCCGGTCATGGCGTCGACGACGAGCAGCACGTGGTGCGGGGTCAGCTCGCGCTTGATCACCTTCAGCTCGTCCAGCATCGTCTCGTCGATGTGCAGGCGGCCGGCGGTGTCGAGCAGCAGCGGCGTCAGCCCCCGGGTGGCCGCCTCTTCGCGGGCGGCCCGGCAGATCTCGATCGGCGTCTGGCCCGGCCCACCGACCACCGGCACGTTGATCTGGCCGCCCAGCGTGCGGAGCTGGTCCTGAGCAGCCGGGCGGTAGGTGTCGGCGGCGGCCAGGATCGGATGCTGGCCCTGCTTGCCGTACATGCGGGCGAGCTTGGCGGCCGTGGTGGTCTTGCCCGAGCCCTGCAGGCCGATCAGCATGATGACGGTCGGTGGGTGCGAGGCCGGCGCCAGCCGGTGGCCGCTGCCGCCCAGCAGCTCGATCAGCTCGTCGTGGACGACCTTGACGACCTGCTGGCCCGGCGTGAGCGACTTGAGGACATCATGACCGACGGCCTTCTCGCGCACGCGCTCCATGAAGCCGCGCACGACCTTGAAGTTGACGTCGGCTTCGAGCAGCGCCACGCGCACCTCGCGCAGCGCCTCATTGATGTTGTCCTCGCTCAGCCGGCCGCGGCCGCCCAGCTTGTCGAAGATCGTTTGCAGTCTCGTGCTGAGAGAGTCGAACATGGAAACACGAAGTCTACGCAACTACGCGGAAGATTTCAACTCCGAGGCAGGTGCCGCCAGCGTGCTGCGTCAGTGGGTCAGCGGGCGGTGTCGGCGCTCGCGGGCGCAGCGTCGGGGGAGGAGAACAGGCGGGCCCGGATCGGCTCCCACCGCAGCACCTGGAGCACGAAGCCGAACGGCAGGAGCAGCGTCGCCAGCGCGACCCAGAAGTCGAGCTCGCGCCAGCAGGTGCGCCGGTCCCATCGTCGAAAGCCCAGCGCGCGCAAGCATCGCAGGAGCATGGCCACACTGAAGGGTGCGGCAAGCTGAATGCCAGGGGTGACCGTCAGGAGAATCAACGACTTGGGGATCGGGCGCCCGCGCCGTTTCTGCGTGGCGCCCTCAAACGTGCGCGGTTACTCGAGGACCTCCACGGCGTCACCGACCGCGATCGTGCCGCCTGCCAGCACCGCGCTGTCGAGCGCCATCCGGCCGTCGAAGTCGTCGACGATGCGCTGCAGGACCGAGAGGTCCTGGACCTGGGTGTCCGGGTCGTAGGTCGTCATCACGCAGCGCCCACGCAGCTTCTCCATCGCGATGACCACCTCGCCGATGCGCAGCCGCCGCCCCGGCCACCGGCGCTCGAGCACGCCCGCCACGCCGGCGACGACCACGTTGGGACGCAGACGCCGGCCATCGACCCCGAGGGCCGCGATGGCGCCGTCGGTGGCCACCAGGAGCGGCAGCACGTCGAAGCGCTCGGGGCCGTCGTGCCGCGCTAGCGTGGCCCCGGGCCCCGCCGCCGCCCGCACCGCCGCCGCCGACTCCGCCGCCGTCCACGCCCGCCCGTCGATCAGCGGCTCGCCCTCCTCACCGAGCGTCGCGTGCAGTCCCAGCAGCCGTGGATGAGTGCGCGCCGTCACCACGCGCCCCCGCCCATCCCGCACGTGCACGACCCGGTCACCAGCGATCCCATTGGCGGTGACCTCCGCCCTCTGCAGTCGCTCGCCCCCCATCGACTTCACCGGATACCGCCAAACCTCCGCCACCCACATCCCCCCCATGACTGACCTCCAAATGTTCGAGCCCGATGCGGGATCGGAGGATTCAGGGGAAGCCTGACGAAGAAGCGCGTGTGACGATTCCCGTGGATCCGTGGAGGCCGGGAACGCCGCCGAGAGCGGGAGGGCAGGCCTGGCCCGCGGCCGCGTGTCCGGCCGTCGCGCCTTGCGGCGAGCCGTACCGCCGACGGCTCTCTCCAGGGCGGGGCGAGCGAGCCACCGACGCTCGACTGGCGGAAACCCAGCCCCCACTGGGGGATGGGGGGCCCGAGCCGAGCCCCGCTCGCACGATCTAGGCGAGCCGCCGGCGCGACGGCCGGACACGCGGCCGCGGGCCAGGCCTGCCCTCCCGCGCGCCCGGGGGAGTGCTAGCCCGCCGCGCTCCGCATCTGCTTGATCACCGCCGCCGGATCCTTGGCCTCGAACACCGCCGACCCGGCGACCAGGATGGAGGCGCCGTGCTCGGCCAGCGGCCGCGCGTGCTCGACCTTCACGCCCCCGTCGATGGACACGTCGACCGCGCGGGTGCCGAGCTGGCTGCGGATCTGACGGATCTTCGGGTACACGGCCGGGATGAGCTTCTGGCCGCCGAAGCCCGGGTTCACCGACATGACCAGCACGAGGTCGAGATCGTCGAGCACGTAGTCGAGCGTCGAGGGATGGGTGCCCGGATTCAGCGCCGCGCCCGAGCGGACCGGGGCGCCACGCTTGTCGGCCAGCTCGCGGATGCTGACGAGCGTGCGCTGCAGGTGGGGACAGGCCTCCACGTGCACCGTGAGCATGTCGGCGCCGCGCGCGGCGAACTCGGCCAGGTACTTCTCGGGCTCGACGATCATCAGGTGCAGGTCGAGCGGCAGCCGCGTGCGCTTGCGGATGGCGTCGAGGATCGGGAACCCCATGGTGATGTTCGGCACGAAGCGGCCGTCCATCACGTCGATGTGGATCTGGTCGGCGCCCGCCGCCTCCACCCGGGCGATCTCCTCGGCCAGGATGCCGAAGTCGGCGGACAGGATCGAGGGCGCGATCTTGATCACGCCCTTGTTATACCGCAAACGGCTTCAGCGCCGGCGGAAGCGGATGGCCGTGAAGCCGTCGGTGCCATGGCGGTGGGGCAGGCAGCGCACGAATCCCGCCGCGTCGGGCGCGACCGGCGCCCCGGCCGGCGGGTCGATCGCGAAGGTGGGATGGGCGGCGAGGAACTCGCGCGCGACCTCGTCGTTCTCCTCCGGCTCGAGCGAGCACGTCGCGTAGACGAGTCGCCCGCCCGTCCGTACGAGCGTGGCCGCCGCCGCCAGGATGCCGCGCTGGCGCTGGCCGGCGGCGGCGACGTCGGCCGGCTGCCGTCGCCACTTCACCTCGGGGTTGCGGCGCAGCACGCCCAGGTTGGTGCACGGCGCGTCCACCAGCACGCCGTCGCAATCGCCGGCCCAGCGCGGAGCCAGCGCCTCCACCGGCCCCTCGATGGCCTCGGCGATCGTCACGCCCAGTCGCGCGGCCGCCTCGCTCACGCGGGCCAGCCGCCCGGGCTGGGGATCGAAGGCGAGCACGCGGCCGCGGTCACCCATGAGCTGGGCCAGGTGCGTCGTCTTCGTTCCCGGAGCCGCGCAGACGTCCGCGATGGTCGTGCCGGCGGCGGGCTCGAGCAGCCGCGCGATCAGCATCGAGGCCTCGTCCTGCACGACGCAGACGCCCTCGACGAAGGCCCGCCAGCGTCCGGGATCGCCGCCGCCCTCGACGACGAGCCCCTCGGGCGCCAGCGCGGTGGGCCGTGTCTGCGCGTCTTCCTCGGCGCTCAGGCGCATGGCCAGCGCCTCCCGGGTCACCCGCAACGTGTTGGCGCGTACGGTGAACGGCGGCCGCTCGTTCAGCGCGCGCATCAACGCCTCGGCGTCGGCCTCGCCATAGCGGGTCACCCACCGCGCGGCCAGCCAGGTGGGAAACGAGCAGCGCGTGGCCAGGGCCTCCAGGGCATCGCGGGGCGGTGGCGGCTCACGCTCGGTGGCGCCGCGGCGGGCGAAGGCGCGCAGGACCGCGTTGACGTACTCGGCCACGCCGGGGGCACCGCGGGCCAGGCTGACGGCGTCGTTGACGGCCGCGAAGGCGGGGACGCGCTCCAGGAACGCCAGCTGGTACGCCGTGAGCCGCAGCAGCACCCGCACGCGCGCGTCGAGCGCGGGCAGCCGCCGCCGCGAGTGGGGGGCCAGGATCCAGTCGAGGTAGCGCTGCCAGCGCAGCGTGCCGTAGACCAGCTCGGTGGCCAGCGCCGCGTCGCGCGGCGGCAGCGCGCGGCGGCGCAGCTCGGCGTCGAGCGCCAGGTCGGCGAATGCCGCGTCGCTCTCGACACGCTCCAGCACGTGCGCGGCCACGGCCCGGGCCGAGGCGGGCCGGCGGGCGGCGTCCTCGCGGCGCGCGGGCCGGCGCCCGGGCGCCGCGCTCACGGCGTCACGAGGCGGTGGCCGGCGGCCAGGCGCGCGCCGCGCAGGAACTCGTCCCACCCGACAGCTCGACGGCTCTCCGGCTGCACCTCGAGCGGGAGTACTGCATCCTCGCCGGCGGCGATCGCCAGCGTGCGCTCGTGCGCCACCAGCGTGCCGGGCGCGCCGGCGCCGGCCACGGTCCGCGCGCGCCACAGCGTGAGCGTGCCGCCGACCGTCGGCGTCGTGGCGCCCGGCCAGGGGTTGCACCCGCGGACGAGGTTCACGAGGTCGCGGGCGGGGCGCCGCCAGTCGAGGGAACCGTCGGTCTTCTTCAGCCGCGGGGCCAGCGTGGCGGCCTCGTGGCGCTGCGGCACCGGCGTCAGCGTGTCGAGCCGAGCGAGCGTGTCGACGATCACCTCGGCGCCGAGGACGGCCAGCCGCTCGGACAGCTCGCCGGCCGTCTCCTCGGGGCCGATGGGGGTCTCGGCGGTCAGCAGCACGGCCCCGGTATCCATGCCCGCATCCATCTGGAACGTCGTGATCCCGGTGACGCTCTCGCCGCGGATGATCGCCCACTGGATGGGCGCCGCCCCGCGATAGCGCGGCAGCACCGAGCCGTGGATGTTGATCGAGCCGCGGGCCGGCGCGTCGAGCACGGCCTGGGGCAGGATCTGCCCGAAGGCGACGACGACGGCGAGATCGGCGTCGAGCGCGCGCAGCCGCTCCGGCCACTCCGGATCGCGCAGCCGCGCCGGCTGCAGGACGGGCAGACCGGCGGCCAGCGCCGCCGTCTTGACCGGGGGTGGGGTCAGGCGCTGGCCGCGATGCGCGGGTCGGTCGGGCTGGGTGATGACAGTGACGATGTCATGCTGACGGCGCAGCGCCTCGAACGCAGGGAGCGCGAAGGCCGGCGTGCCGTAGAAGAGAAGCTTCAGCGGATTACAGCGCGAACGCGCGGTGGGCGCTGTCCTCGGTAAAGCCTTCCTTCTTGATCCGGCGCTTGATCCGGTCGCGCACCACGGGCTCCAGCCGGTCGATGAACAGCACGCCGTCGAGGTGGTCGATCTCGTGCTGGAACACGCGCGCCCGCAGGCCGCGGGCGGTGACGGCGATGGGACGCCCCTCGAGGTCCTGGGCCTCCAGCGTGACCCACTCCGAGCGGGTGACCTGGGCGAAGACACCCGGCAGCGACAGACAGCCCTCCTCGGCCGTCACCTTGCCGCCCTGGGCGCTGATGACGGGATTGACGAGGACCTGGACGCCGCGGCCCTCCTCGTCGCCGACGACCATCAGCCGCGTCGAGACGCCGACCTGGGGTGCGGCCAGCCCGATGCCGACCTCGTCGTACATCGTCTCGATCATGTCGCTGACGAGACGCCGGACTTCGGCAGTGACGGCCTCGACGGGGACAGCGCGACGCCGGAGCACCGGGTCGCCGTAGCGGCGAACTTTCAGGACGGCCATTCGACCGGATCCACCTCCACGTCAATGATACCGCGGCTGCGCGGGCGTGGCCCCCGGAAGTCCTCCATCGCGGCGGCCAGCACCACGGCCAGCTCGGGGTCGCCCTTCACCACGATGCGCCGCGCCCGCTCGCGCCGCTCGGCCACCGGCGGATAGACGACGAGGCGCGGCGAGGCACGGAGCGCGGCCGCCACCTCGTCGGCGAGCCGGGGCGTGTCGCCCCCGCGCACCGTCACCACCGCCAGCCGGCGGAACGGAGGATACCCCAGCTCGGCGCGAAACTTGATCTCGTGACGGTAGAACGCGGCCAGCTCCTGGCGGGCGACCGCCTCCAGCGCGTAGTGGGTGGGGTTCTGCGACTGGATCACGAGCGCGCCCTGCGCGCCCACGCGCTCGGCCGCCGCCCACAGGAGCGCGAACATCCGCTCGCCCGCCCGGAAGTCGGGAATGCGCAGGAGCTGGTCGGGCGAGACGAAGCCGGCCAGCCCCAGCGAGGCGGGCCCGAACAGCCGGAGCGCCCCGCGAGTGCCGATCACGATCTCGGCGGCGGCGGCAGCCGCCCGCTGCGCCTCACCCTTGGCCCCGCGCGAGGCCTCGGGGTCCCAGCGCGCCACCCGCGCCTTGGGGAAGCGCCGGCGCACCGCGTGCTCGACGCGCTCGAGCCCCCAGCCGAAGGGCGACAGCCGACGGCCCCGGCAGTGCCCGCACGTGTCCATCAACGGCACCGCAGTCCCGCACAGCCGGCAGGTCAGCGTGGCGCCCGCTCGCGTGTAGGTGAGCGCCAGCGCACATTCCGGGCAACGCACGATCTCGCCGCACTCGTCGCAGGCCAGCGACGAGGCGAGCCGGCTCACCAGTAGCAGCGCGCGCCGGCCCGCCGCCAGCGTCTCTCGCACCGCCCGGGCCAGGGGAGGCGTCAGCGGCTCCCGGCGCAGGATCCCGCGGGTGTCGGTGATGGTGACGACCGGCCACGGGCCCGCGGCGGGCGGCGCCATCGTCACGCCGCCGCGGTCGGTGGCTCGCCACCACTGCTCGACGCTCGGCGTGGCGGCGGTCAGCAGCACCGGCAGGCGCTCGCGCCGTCCCCGCTCCAGCACGACGTCCCGTGAGTGGATGCGCGGCGGGCCGGGCGGCTTGTGGGCCGCCTCGTGCTCGTCGACCAGGGCCAGCAGCGCGCCGGGTGGCAGCGGGGTCAGCAGCGCCGAGCGAGTGCCGATGGCCACGCGCGCCGCCCCATCGCCGAACCGGGCCCACGCCTCCGCCCGGGCCGCCTCGGCGGCACCCGAGTCCAGCCGCGCGACCGCGACGCGGCGGGCGAGGCGCTGGGCCCAGCGCGCCGCCGCCTCGACGTCGGCCACGATCAGCAGCGCGCTGGGCGCCTCGATCATCCGATCGAGGAGCCGCCGCTCGCGACCAGCGCCGACGAGGAGCTCGACCGGCCCGGCCGCGCCGGCGGCGGGTGCCGGGCGCTCGACGCCGCGCCCTCCGATCTCGGAGGGTGGCGGCAGCAGCGCCGCAGCTGTCGAGCCCACCGTCGACAGCGATTCCCGGGCGATCCACGCCACCAGCTCGAGGCGCGGGGGATCGAGCACGGGCGCGCGATCCACCACGCCGAGCAGGGGCTTGAGCGCCGACTCGTCGCCGTCGCGCAGCGCCACCACCAGGCCGACGCGCCGCGCCCCCTTGAGTGGCGCCATCACGCGCTGGCCGCGGGCAATCGTCAGGCCGGGCGGGACCCGATACGAGAACGGATGGTCGACCGGCGCATCGAAGGCGACCTCGGCGATCACTGTATTGGAGCGCTAGAACGGCTTGAAGCGTGGGTGGCCTGCCGTAGAAGGTTCTCGGGCGTCTGTATCGGAGCGTGAGGCCGGCTTGAAGCGTAGGTGGCCTGCTGTAGAAGGTTCTCGGGCTTCTGTATCGGAGCGTGAGGCCGGCTTGAAGCGCGGGCGGCCTGCTGTAGAAGGTTTTCGGCTCCGTTGTTTTCTGCGAAGCGGCCCCGGGCCTTGTGGTGTCGGGCGCCGCGGTGTCGGGCCCTGCTGTTCCGGGCCCTGCGGTTTCTGGTTCTGCGGTTTCGAGCCTTCGGCTCGTTGCTCATACCGCGATCGGTCGCTACCGGGTGCGGCGTTGGTCGTACTCCCGCTTGGCGAGCTTGAGGTCGTCCCAGGCCATGCGCTTGTACTCCTGGCCGGGGTTGCGGAGCAGGAAGGCGGGATGGAAGGTCGGGATCAGGATGGCGGCGCCGTAGGGATGGATGCGCCCGCGGAGCTTGCCGATCGGCTCCTTCGTGCGGAGCAGGGCCTGGGTGGCGACGCTGCCGAGCGAGAGGATCACCTTGGGCTGGATGACGCCGAACTGCTCGGCCAGGAATGGCGCGCACGCCGCCAGCTCG
The DNA here is from genome assembly GCA_963734175.1 of uncultured Candidatus Rokubacteria bacterium. Classification (GTDB taxonomy): domain Bacteria; phylum Methylomirabilota; class Methylomirabilia; order Rokubacteriales; family CSP1-6; genus AR5. The sequence continues at coordinate 663,521 of CAVTGC010000004.1, read as the reverse complement.
TCGCTCTCGGGGTTGCGGTTGCCGGGTGGGCGGCACTTGACGGTGTTGCAGATGTAGACCTCGTCGCGCGTGAGCTTCACCGATTCCAGCATCTTGGTGAGGAGCTGGCCGGCGCGGCCGACGAACGGCAGCCCCTGGGCGTCCTCGTCGGCGCCGGGGCCCTCGCCGATCACGACCAGGTCGGCCTCCGGGTTGCCGGAGCCGAACACGACCGAGTGGCGCGCCTCGCAGAGCTTGCACTGCTTGCAGCCCTGCAGCCGGGCCTCCTGCGCGCGTAGCGCCTCGGCCGGCGACTGCAAGAAGTCGCCGCCGATCGGCACGCTCTCGACGCCGAGGTCGCGGTGGAAGCGGAGGGTGGCGGCGAGGTCGCCGAGGGCGTCGGCCAGGGCGGCCCGCGGATCGTCGCTCAGTGGACGGCCTTTCGCGCCGGGTGGGCGACGCGCAGGGCCAGGATCTCGTCGAGGATGGCGTCGGCCACCGCCGGCTTCGGCATCCGGGCCAGCGCCCGGCTGCCGCCCCAGCGGTCGATCAGCAGCACCTCGTTGTCCTCGGCGTCGAAGCCGATGTCGCGGCGGCTCACGTCGTTGGCGACGAGCAGGTCGATCCCCTTGGCCGTGAGCTTGGCGCGCGCGTTGGCGACGACGTCGTTCGTCTCGGCCGCGAAGCCCACGATGAAGCCGCCGCGCGCGCGGGCGGCCACCTCGGCCAGGATGTCGGGGTTGGGCGTGAGCTCGAGCGTGAGATCGCGCTTGCCCTTGATCTTCTGGTCGGCCGGCCGCTGCACCCGGTAGTCGGCCACGGCGGCGGCCTTGATGACGATGCTCGCCCGCTCGGCGTGATGCAGCACCGCCTCCCGCATCTCCTCGGCGGTCTGCACGGGGACGAAGGCCGCGCCCGCCGGCGGCACCAGCGCGGTCGGGCCCGAGACGAGCGTGACCTGGGCACCCCGTCGCGCCGCCGCCGCCGCCAGGGCGTAGCCCATGCGGCCCGACGACCGGTTGGAGATGTAGCGGACGGGATCGATGGGCTCGCGCGTCGGGCCCGCCGTCACCACGACCCGGTCGCCGGCGAGGTCGCGGGCCGGCGTCAGTGCGCTGAGCACGGCCTCGACGATCACCTCGACCTCGGGTAGCCGACCGCGCGCGCTGAGGCCGGAGGCGAGCGCGCCGGCGTCGGGCTCGAGCACGACCACGCCGCGGGCGCGCAGGGCGGCGACGTTGGCGGCCACCGCCGGGTGCGTCCACATGCCGCCATCCATGGCCGGCGCCATGACGACCGGGCAGCGAGCGGCCAGCAGCATCGTCGTCAGGAAGTCGTCGGCGATGCCGTGGGCGGCCTTGCCGAGCAGGTTGGCGGTGGCCGGCGCCACCACCACGGCCGCCGCCTGCTCGGCCAGGGCCACATGCTCCACCGCCGCGTCGCTCTGCGGGTCGAACAGGTTCGTGAGGACCGGCCGCCCCGAGAGCGTGCGGAAGGTGAGCGGGCCCACGAACTCGCGCGCGTGCTCGCTCAGGCACACGGTGACGCGGGCGCCGGCCCGCGTCAGCTCGCGCAGCAGATAGACCGCCTTGTAGGCGGCGATGGAGCCGGTGACGCCGAGGATGATCTCCCGGCCGTCGAGGGCGACGCTCATCCCTTCGTCTCGCCCTCGTCTTTCACGCGGTACTCGACCTTGGCGGCCGCGATCTCCTCCAGGGCCGAGCTGGTGGGCTTCTTGTGCTTGGACTCGACGCGAGTCTGGGCGCCGCGGTTGAGCTGGCGGGCCCGCTTGGCCGACAGCACGACGAGCAGGTAGCGGTTGGACACCTTGTTCAGGGCTTCTTCCAGCGAGGGAAACGCCATCAGTTCGGTACCTCCAGGTCGGGGAAGGTGAGGGCCAGGCGCGCCACACGGCTGCGCTCGGCCTGGATGATCGACGCGAGCTGCTCCATGGCCTCCTTGACGTCGCGATTCACGATCAGGTAGTCGTAGCGGCGCCACAGCGTCACCTCGTGGCGGGCCCGCTCCAGCCGGCCGGCGATCTCGCGCTCCGGATCGGAGCGCCGCTCCCGCAGGCGCTGTTCGAGCTCGGCCATCGACGGCGCCACGATGAAGATCAGCACCGCCTCCGGGTAGCGGGCCCGGAGCTGGGCCGCGCCCTGGGTGTCGATGTCGAGCAGGACGTCGCGGCCGTCGCGCAGCGCCGCCTCCATGGGCCCCGCCGGGGTGCCGTACAGATTGGTGTGCACGGTCGCCCACTCGGCCAGCTCACCGCGGTCGAGCATGGCCCGGAACTCGGGCTCGCTCACGAAGCGAAAGTCGCTGCCGTCGATCTCGCCCGGGCGCGGCGCCCGCGTCGTCACCGAGACGGAGTAGGCGAGGTCGTGCAGCCGCTGGCGCATCTCCCGGCACAGCGTCGTCTTGCCGGCGCCCGACGGCGCCGACACGACGAACAGGGTTCCCCGGCGCCGGATCACTCGGCCGGGCCCCGATCCGTGGCCAGGCGCTGGGCCAGGGTGGCCGGCTCCAGCGACGAGAGGATCAGGTGATCGCTCTCGGTCACGATGACGGCCCGCGTGCGCCGTCCGTTGGTGGCATCGATGAGCTTGGTGCTGCCCTTGGCGCCCTCGATCAGCCGCTTCACCGGCAGCGAGTCGAGGGCCACGATGGCGACGATCTGCCCGGCGACCACCACGTTGCCGTGGCCGACGTTCATGAGCCGCACCGACGAGCCGTTCCGGCTACTCAAGATTCTGCACCTGCTCGCGCATCTTCTCGAGCACGCCCTTGCCGGCCAGCGCCGCCTGGCTCAGCTCGAGGTCGTCGGACTTGCTGCCCACCGTGTTCACCTCGCGGCCGAGCTCCTGGAGCAGGAAGTCGAGGGGCCGGCCAATGGCGCCGCCCTTGTCGAGGACCAGGGCCAGCTCGGCCAGGTGCACGCGCAGCCGGGCCAGCTCCTCGCTGACGTCGCCCTTGTCGGCCCACACGGCGGCTTCCGTCACCACGCGCGCCTCGTCGACGCCGGCGGCGCCGAGCAGCGCATGCAGCCGCTCGCGCAGCCGCTGCTCGCGGCGGGCGACGGCGGCCGGGGCCCGGCCGGCCATGGTGGCGACGATCGCCGCCAGCTCGGCGTGCAGGTCGCGCAGCTCCTGGGCCAGCCGCTCGCCCTCGGCGGTACGCCGGGCCACCAGCTCGTCGAGCGCGCGCCCCAGCGCCTGCTCGACAACGGGCCACGGCACCGCGGTCTCGGTCTGTTCTGCCTCCTCCATGCGCAGCACGCCGGGGCGCTGGAGCAGCCACTCGAGCGTGAGGCTGCCGGTGACGCCGAGATCGGCCAGCTCGGCCGCCAGCGCGCGGGCGCGAGCGATGTACTCGCGGGCGAGGGCGACGTCGGTCACCAGCCGCTGCGAGGCCTGCTCGGCGACGGCGGTGGCCTGCACGCTGATGTCCACGCGGCCGCGCTCCAGGCGTGCGGCGACCAGCCGGCGCGCGTCCATCTCCAGGGGGGCGAGCGTGCGGGGCAGGCGCAGGGCGACGTCGAGGTGGCGATGATTGACCGAGCGCGCCTCGACAGTGACGACGAGCGTGTCGCCGCGCACCTCCGCGCGTCCGAACCCGGTCATGCTCCGAACCATCGAGTGCTCCAGAATGGCTGAAATTCGCTGTAGTGTCAATATGTTATGATCCGCCGAGGAGGGGCCCTAATGACCTGGACTCGCAGGAGATTTCTCGCCACCGCCACCGGGGTGGGCGCCGGCCTGGCCGCCGGCTGGCCGCGCGCCGCCCGGGCGCAGGCCAGGACGATCACGCTGGCCCACAGCGTATCGACGTTCGTCTACGGGCAACACCTCGTCGCCAAGGAGAAGAAGTTCTTCGAGGACGAGGGGGTCAGCGTTCCCGGCTTCATCGTTCCCGGGGGCGGCGCCCGCGTGATCAACGCGCTGACGGCCGGCCAGGCGATGTTCGGGCTGGGCGACTCCAACCACCCGCTGAAGGCGACCGAGAAGGGCCGCGACACCGCCATCCTCTTCGCGACCGACACCCGCTGCTCGTACGCCAACATCGTCGTGCGCAAGGAGCTGTACGACAAGGGGGTGAAGTCGGTCGAGGCGCTGGCCGACGCCAAGCTCGTCGGCCGCAAGGCGGTGGTGGCCGCCACCGCCATCGGCTCCGGCACCTACGTCTACGGCGTGTACGTCCTGAGCGGGACGAAGGCCGCCGACGGCAAGCCGGTGAACGAGCACGTGGAGTGGGTCGGGGGCGGGGCCTCCACGACCATGCTGGGCGGGCTGAAGGCCGGCAAGTTCGACGCGATCATGGCGGTGCCCGAGTGGCAGTTCGCCGCCGAGACCGAGGGGTTCGGCCGTCCCATCTACGACGTGCTCGACGAGAAGGCGTGGAACCGCGTCTTCGGCGGGCCGATCCCGGTCACGGTGGGCTACGTGCTGCGCGAGACCATCGAGAAGTCGCCCGACCTGGTCCAGGCCTACGTCAACGCCTGCTACCGGGCCCAGCAGTGGATCCGCAAGGCCAAGGACGAGGAGATCGTGGAGCTCCTCTACAAGCCGTACATGGACACCTTCACCCGCGAGGACGTGCTGAAGACGGTCCGCTACTACAAGACCATCTTCGACTGGGACTTCCTCATCGCCGAGAAGGACTACGACAACGGCCTCAAGGTGTTCATCCCCACCGCGATCGACAAGCCGATCCCCTACGCCCGGGCCGTCGACCAGTCCTTCGTGAAGAAGGCCCAGGCCAAGTACAAGTCGTGACGGAGTGAAGCGCGCCCGTATCGTCATCCGCGAGCTGACGAAGACGTTCCGCGACGACGGCCGCGAGGTGGCCGCCGTCGACGACGTCTCCTTCGAGATCTTCGACCAGGAGTTCGTGGCCATCGTGGGGCCGTCGGGTTGCGGCAAGTCGACCATCCTGAACATGATCGGGGGGCTGGTGACGCCGACGGCGGGCGCGGTGGAGATCGACGGCGCCCGGGTGGTGGGAGTGGCGCCGCCCCAGGTCGGCTACGTCTTTCAGAAGGACACCGTCTTCCCGTGGCGCACGGTCACCCGCAACATCGCACTCGGCCTCGAGTACCGCGGGGTGCCGCGGGCCGAGGTGCAGCGGCGGGTCGGCGAGGCCGTCGCGCTGGCCGGCCTGGCCGGCTTCGAGGACGCCTTTCCGGCCACGCTGTCGGGGGGCATGCGGCAGCGGGTGGCGCTCATGCGCACGCTCGTGGTCGAGCCGCAGATCCTCCTGATGGACGAGCCGTTCGGCGCGCTCGACACCCACACCAAGATCAGCCTGCACGCCGAGCTGCTGGCCCTGTGGGAGGCGCGGCACCAGACGGTCGTCTTCGTGACGCACGACCTGTCGGAGGCCATCACCCTGGCCGACCGGGTGGTGGTCATGACGCGCCGGCCCGGGCGGATCAAGCTCGTCCACGCCGTGGGGCTGCCGCGCCCGCGCAACGTGATCGAGCTGCGCGAGAGCGACGCCTACGCGCGTGAGTATGGCGCCCTCTGGCACGTGCTCGGCGAAGAGTTCGCGGGGCGGGCGTGATGAGCGAGCGCGCGCGCGTGCTGCTGTGGCGGCTGGCGATCCTGGTCGTGCTGGTCGGCGCCTGGGAGTGGCTGACCGGCATCAAGACGATCTCGCGGACGCCCGGGCTCTACTGGATCGACCCGTTCTTCATCAGTCGCCCCTCGCTGATCGTCAAGCGCTTCGCCTACCTGGCCGGGGGCCAGGTGCGCCTCTCCATCTGGCAGATGGCGCTGTCCACCGTGCAGTCGACGCTGTGGGGCTTCCTGGTCGGCGTGTCCACGGGGTTCGCGGCCGGCCTCGTGCTCGGCCGCAACGACCGGCTGGCCCGGATCCTGTCGCCCTACATCATCGCCTTCAACTCGCTACCGCGCATCGCGCTGGTGCCGCTCATCACGATGATCTTCGGCTTCGGGCTGCTGGCCAAGGTCGTGCTGGCGTGGACGATCGTCTTCTTCATCGTGTTCTTCAACACCTTCCAGGGCGCCCGCTCGGTCGACGCCGACCTCATCCACTCCGCGCGCTTCCTGGGCGGCTCCGACCGGCAGATCATGCGCACCGTCATCGTGCCGTCGGCGCTGGCGTGGACGTTCGCCTCGCTGACGCCCTCGATCTCCTTCGCGCTGATCGGCGTCGTGGTGGGCGAGTTCCTGGGCGGGGAGTCGGGCGGTGGCCTCGGCTTCCTCATCATCCAGTCGCTCGGCACGCTGAACGCCGCCGACATGATGGTCGCGCTGATCGCGCTGGGCGTGATCGGCATCGTGATGGCGCTCGGTATCAAGCAGGTCGAGACGCGGCTGCTGCGCTGGCGGCCGGAGTACCGCGGCCGCGCGTGAAGCGATGGGTGTGGCTGGCCGGTGGTCTGGCCGTGCTGCTCGGCCTGCTCGCGCACCGGGCCGCCCGGATGGCCGGGCGGGGCGGCTCGCGACCGTCGGCGCTCGTCTCCGTGGTCACCGCGTGGCTGGGGGCCTGGGTGCTGTGGGGCTTCGTGGGGGGAATGGTCAACCACTACGGCCTCGCCATCTACGACGGGACGCTGTTCGCCCTGCTCGCGGTGGCCGGTGCCGTCTGGCAGTATCGGGTGCAGACGCGGCAGGGGCGCCAGCAGGGGCTGGCCATCTTCGTGGCCGGTCAGCTGCTGTGGCTCGGGGTCGTGCTCTGGCAGAACGGAGTGTTCATCCAATGAAGACCTCGGATCGGGCGCAGGTCGCCTCCATCCTCGGCCATCGCGGCGAGTTCTTCCGCGTGCTCCAGCAGACCTCCCGCACGCAGTGCGCGGTCATGACGATCGCCCCCGGCGCCGACGGCGGCCCTGCCGAAGAACACGGCGGCGACCAGATCGTCTACGTGATCGAGGGCGAGGCGGTGGTGCGGATCGACGGCCACGAGCACGCGGCCGCCGCCGGCACCCTCGTCACGATCCCGGCCGGCGCGAACCACCACGTGCGCAATCCGGGGACCACGCCGCTGTTCTTCGTGACCGTCTACGCCCCGCCGGAGTACTAGGGCGCCCGTTCACCGGTCCGCGTCGGGCGAGCTCACAGCGGCCTCACCGGCAGGCACAGCTCGCACCGGAAGCCGCGCGCCGTCGCGCTCGTCTTCGGCTCGCCGCGATAGATCTCGTAGCAGGGCCGGTCGTCGGGCGCGTAGCCACTGCCGGGGAGCCACGCGCTGAACATGCTGTGCCAGGCGGCCTCGATCTCGCCGGCGGTGCCGGCGAATTCGGCGACCGCGTAGCGGCCGCCCCGGACGTCCGTCACGTTGACCCGGCGGTCTCCGACGAAGTCAGGCGGGACGACGACGCACGCGTCGTAGCGGCACTGGGCGGCCGCGGTGATCGACGGATCGTCGTAGCCGATGCCGAGCCGGGTCCGGGGCGGCGTGCAGAGGCCGCGCGGCTCCATCCAGGCGATCAGCCGGTCCCACAGCGCGGGAATCCCGTGAGGCCCGTAGGGTCCGACGTAGCGCATGTAGGCGACGTGGTAGTCCGGGAGGTCCTTGACCTGGATGCTCATCGTGCCCTCCTTGCGACGGCTACGAGGAGTGTCCGCCCGGCCGGGACGCCGTGCTTTGCGCGGCTTGCGAAGCTGTTTGCCCGGCTTGCGCCCGGGAGCGTGGCGGGCGCGCCAGCGGGCGGCGCCGCCGGCCCGCCACTGGGTCGCGCTCATCCCGAAGTGGGCCCGGAACGCGCGGGCGAAGGTCGCGGCCGAGCCGAACCCGTGATCGAGGGCCACCGCGAGGACGCTCGGACCGCCGGGCAGCAGGAGGGCGCCGGCGGCCTTCTCGATCCGCTGCCGCTGGATGAAGCCGAACAGCGTCTCCCCGGTGATGGCCCGAAACACCCGGTGGAAGTGAAACGGCGAGAAGGCGGCGACCCGGGCCAGCTCGGCCAGGGGCAGGGGCTCGGCGAGATGCTCGCGGACGTGATCGATGACCCGGTTGACCCGCTGCTGATACTCGAGCCGGCCGTCGCTGCTCACCGGTTCGACGTGGACGAGGCGACCGTCAGGTACGGCTGCCGGGCTTGATGGCCTGACTGCCCGCCTTGCAGAGCGGGCAGGCGTCGGGCTGGTAGGTGGCGGCTGTCACCGTTGCCAGCGCCACCCGCCTCACCGCGAACGCCGCCGCGCCGCCGCTACGGTCGATCAGCGACCCGACGCCGACCACGATGCCGCCGAGGCTCTCGACGCACTGCACGACCTCGCGCGTGGAGCCGCCGGTCGTGATGACGTCCTCCACCACCAGGCACCGCTCGCCGGGACTCAGCGTGAAGCCGCGCCGCAGCCGCATGACGCCGTCCTCGCGCTCGCTGAAGAGGGCGCGGACACCCAGCGCGCGGGCAACCTCGTGCGCAACGAGGATCCCCCCGATCGCCGGGGCCAGGACGGTTTGTGGGTGCTCATCGCGGAAGGCCGCCGCCAGCCCCTCGCCAAGGACGCCGGCGTCCTCGGGGTGCTGGAGCACCAGTGCCGACTGTAGATAGATGTCGGAGTGCAGACCGGACGTCAAACGGAAGTGGCCGCGCAGCAGCGCGCCGCGCTTCTCGTACCGCTCGAGCGTCTCGCGTTCCGTGAGCGGAGCCGGTGTCGTCATGGCGACATAGTATGTCACTCCGTCCACGCCCGCGACACGGAGGCGGCACGGATGCGGGCGATTTGGCGCGCGCGGACCCCGGCCCAGCCCCCGCGCGTGCCCCGACGGCGCAGACAAGCGCCAATCAACACTGTCAGGGGCTGTCCTGTTCGCCTTCCGCACACCGACCGGCTCGCCCGGTTTGGCAGTCCCGTTGCACCTGAGGCGGGCTCGCGCAAAACGTGCCGGGAGTGCGCCGGCGCGGGAGGAGCCGATGGCGAAGGTGATGGTCGTCGACGACGCCTACTCCGAGCTGAAGCTCATGGAGTCGATCCTGCGCGGAGCCGGGCACGACGTCGTCACCCTGATCGACGGTGACGCACTGGAGGACAAGGTCACGGCCGAGCGTCCCGATGTGTTGCTGCTCGACATCGTCATGCCCAAGCGCAACGGGTACGAGCTGCTGCGCTCGCTCAAGCGCAACGCCGCGACACGCGGTACACCGATCGTCCTGGTGTCGTCGAAGAACGAGGAGAGCGACCGCGCGTGGGGCCGCCGTCAGGGCGCCGACGAGTACCTGGGCAAGCCGTTCACCTCCGACCAGCTCGTGAACATGGTGGGCCGCTTTGTCCGCTGAGATGCCAGTCCCGGGCGCCCTCGTCCCGTCGCTGGAGGCGCCGCCGGTCCCCCGCGCCTGCCTGGTGATGCTGGGCGGTCGGCCGTTCGCCGTGGACGTCGCCGACGCGCGGGAGGTGGTCGTGCTCGACACCACCACCGCGGTGCCGGGCGCCCCCCCGGCCGTGCTCGGCGTGATGAACCTGCGCGGCCACGTGCTGCCGGTGGTGGAGGCACGACCGCTGCTGGGGCTACCGGTGCACAGCCGGCCGTGATCGCGCGCTGGTGGTGGCCGACGGTGACCGGCGGGCGGCCGTCGTGATCGAGGGGGTGCTCGGCCTCACGGCCCTGGAAGGCGTGCAGCCGCCGGCCGCCGGCGAGGGGGACCTGGCCGTGGGCGAGTTCATCGCGGGGGAGGCCGGGCGGGCGACCCTGCTCGACGCCCGCGCCCTGCTGGGGGCCATCCGGCGGGAGTGGACTCCTGTGTCAGGAGAATGACGATGCAGCGACGAGCCGTCCTTCGCCTGCTCTCCGCCGCGCTGGTGCCCGGCGCCCTGAGCCGTGTCGCCGCGGCCGCCGCCGAGACGTCGCCGGCCCGACCGGCGCCGACCCGGTGGATCCCGGCCGAGCCGATGACCGCCAGTGCCCCCGGCGTGACGAGCAAGGAGATCCGGATCGGGATGAGCGCGGCGTTCAAGGGCACGGCGGCCGGCCTCGGCACCGAGTTCTACCGGGGCGCCCAGGCCTACTACGACGAGGTGAACGCCCGGGGTGGCGTGCACGGGCGCACGCTGACGGTGGTCGGTCTCGACGACAACTACGAGCCACTGCCGTGCATACGCAACACGATCCAGCTCCTCGAGAAGGAGTCGGTCTTCCTCCTCTCGAACTACGTGGGCACGCCGACGCTGACCCGCGCGTTGCCGGTCATCAAGCGCTACGCCGACAACGGGGTGGTGCTGGTCGGCAACTTCACCGGAGCCCAGCCGCAACGGGAAGCGCCCTACGTCGAGCACGTGTTCAACGTGCGCGCCTCGTACCGGCAGGAGATGGCCGCGCTCGTCGATCGGTTCTGGCAGATGGGCGCCCGCCACCTCGGCGTGTACTCCCAGGCCGACGCCTACGGCCGCAGCGGGACCGACGGGGTCACGCGGGCCCTGGCCGGGCGTGGCGCCCGCGTTGCCGCCGAGACGACCTACCAGCGCGGCGCCCGCTTCGACGACGACGTCGCCCCCGCGGTCAACGCGCTCCGCCGCGCCGGCGCCGATGCCGTGCTGTGCACGGGGGCCTATCAGGGCTGCGGCGCCTTCGTGCGCACGGCCCGCGACCTCGGCTGGACGGTCCCGATCTCCAACGTCTCCTTCGTCGGGTCCGATGCGATGCTCCGCCTGCTCATCCAGCACGGCAAGACGACGGGTCGTGACTACACCCGGGCCCTGGTCAATTCCCAGGTGGTGCCGAGCTACGACGACGTCTCGCTGCCCGGGGTGGTCGAGTACCGCGGCCTCATGGATCGCTACAACCCCACGCTGCCCGCCGCCCTCCGCGACGACAAGTACGTGCCCCAGCGCTACAGCTTCATCAGCCTGGAGGGCTACGTGAACGCGCGCGTGGTGGTGGAGGCGCTGCGGCGGGCGGGGCCACAGCTGACCCGGCCCGGCTTCCGGCAGGCGCTGGAGTCGCTCAAGGGCTTCGACCTCGGCATCGGCGCCGCCCTGACCTTCGGCCCCGAGCGTCACCAGGGACTCGACAGCGTCTACTTCACGCGCGTCGACGGCGAACGGTGGGTGCCCATCACCGACTGGACCCTGGCCATGCAGGCCTGAGAGGGAAAGGGTCATGAAGAGCGGCAAGCCACGATTCGGCCTCCAGGCCAAGGTGATCCTGTTCCTGGCCGCGGTGCTCATCCCGCTGGCGGCGGTGACGTGGCTCGTCTCGGTGCAGACCCTCCGGCACCGCATGACCGAGGAGTTCACCTCCAAGGGCACCGCCATCGCGAACAGCCTGGCCTCGTCCGGCGTCGATCTCATCCTGACTCGCGACGCCTCGACCGTGCAGGCGCTGATCGACCAGTTCGCCGGTATCAGCGGGGTGGCCTACGTCATGGTGTACGACCCGAACAGGGCGCAGATCGCCCACACCTTCGTGCCGTTCGTACCGCCCGACATCGTCGACAAGAACCTCGTTCCCGGGGACATCCTCAAGCAGGTGCGCGAGATCGAGTATGCGGACCCGGTGACCGGCACCTCCCGCCACATCATCGACATCGGCATCCCCATGCTGGGCGGGACCCTCGGCACCGTTCGCGTCGGGATGGACCGCGCCACCATCGACGCCGCCGCCGCCCGCTCCGGCTGGTTCCTGTTCGCGGTCTTCGCGACGGGGGCGGCGGTGGCGGGGACGGCGGGCGTCGTCTTCGCCCGGCGGCTGACCAGGCCGATCGCCCAGATCGTGCGCGTGGCCGAGCGCGTGGGCCGCGGAGACCTCGGCGAGTCCGTCAAGGTGACCTCCCGCGACGAGATCGGCCAGCTCGCCCACACCTTCAACGACACGGTGGTCCGGCTGCGCTCCCAGGTCATGACCGAGGGCGAGCGGGACGATGAGAAGCGCAAGCGCGAGGAGCTGCAGCGCAACATCCAAGCCTTCCTGGACGCGGTCATGGAGATCGCTCAGGGCGATCTCACCCAGCGCGGCCAGGTCACGCCCGACGTGCTCGGCAACGTGGTCGACTCCATCAACGTGATGGTCGAGGAGATCGCCGCCTTGCTCGCCGACGTGCGCCACGCCGCCCTCCGGGTGGCGGCCAGCGCCAACGACATGATCGGCGCCACCGATCAGATGGCCGGCGGCGCCCAGGCCCAGGCCCGGGAGATCACCACGGTCAGCCGCACGATGGAGGCGATGAGCCACGCCGTGCGCGAGGTTGCCACCAGTGCCCAGTCCGCCGCCGGCGCCGCCCACCACACGCTGGAGGCCTCGCGGAAGGGTGAGCAGGCGGTGCGCGACAGCCTGGCCGGCATGCAGCGGATCCGCGGCGAGGTCCAGGTCATCGCGAAGAAGATCAAGGGGCTCGGCGATCGCTCGCTCGAGATCTCGGCGATCGTCAACCTGATCGAGGAGCTCGCCTCCCACACCAACCTGCTCGCGCTCAACGCCGCCATCGAGGCGGCCGGCGCCGGCGAGGCCGGCCTGCGCTTCGGCGTCGTCGCCGACGAGATCCGCAAGCTGGCCGAGCGCGCCGCCACCGCCACCAAGGACGTGGCCGGGCTGATCCGTACCGTGCAGGCGGAGACGCAGGAGGCGGTGATGGCGATGGAAGAGGGCACGCGCGAGGTCGAGGCCGGCTACCAGGTCACCATCCGCGCCGAGGAGCACCTGAAGGAGATCGCCGGCATGTCGACCTCGTCCGCCGAGCTGGCCCAGGGTATCTCGCGGACCAGCACCGCTCAGGCCGACGGTGTGGATGGCGTCGCCCGGGCCATGCACTCCATCGCCCAGGTCGCCGTCAACACCGAGCAGGCCGTGCTGCAGACGCGCAAGACCGTCGAGGACCTCGTGAAGCTGGCCGATGAGCTGACGCGGAGCCTGTCACGGTTCAAGCTGGCGGCCTGACGCCCGACATGGTCGAGCCGACCGATCAGGAGTTCCTCCGGTCGATCTTCCTCATGGAGGCGTGGGACACCCTCGCCGTCATCGAGGATGGGATCGGCCGCCTGGCCGCGGGCGCCGAACCGGCCTGGGACGAGCTGTTCGTCGTCACCCACCGGCTCAAGGGCGCCGCGTCCCTGCAGGGATTCCAGCACGTCACCGCGCTCGCGGACGCCGTGGAGCGAGGCCTGCAGCCGCTGAGGGCGGCGGCGGCGCCCGAGCGCACGGCGGCCGCCGCCGACCTCACGGCCCTGCTGGACCCGCTCAAGTCGGTACTGGACGCGATCGAGCATCACCGCCCGGAGGAGGCGGTGGTGTCGGCGCTGACGGCGGTGCGGCCCCCGCGGACCGCGCCTGGGTCCGACGCCGACCCGGTGCGTCGCGACCTCCTCCGCTTCTTCGCCGACGGCGACGAGGTGCTCGCGTACTTCGGCCCCGAGGCGGCCGAGCACCTGGAGGCCATGAGTGCGGCGCTGGTCGCGCTCGAGCGGGAGCACTCCGGCGATGCCGAGCTGGACGCGCTCTTCCGCGCCGTCCACACGCTCAAGGGTGCCGCCTACGTCGTCGGCTGCACGCCCGTCGGCGCCCTCGCCCACAGCCTCGAGGATCTGCTGGTCGCCGTGCGCGGTCACCGGGCCCCGCTGACGCCCGCCGTGCTCGAGGCGGCCCTCATCGCGGTCGACACCTTCCGGCACATGCTGGACCCGGCCGCCGATCCGTCGCGCGATCTCACGGCCGCGGTGGCCGGCGTCGGCACGCGCGTCGCCGCGATCCTGGCGGCCGCCGCCACCGCGCCGGCGCCGCCCGGGGAAGCGCCGCCAGCCCCGTCGCTGCCGCCGCGGGTCCGTCCGGCTCCGCGGGAGGCGGTCACCCCGCGCCGGCGCCAGACCATTCGCGTCGCCCTCGAGCGACTCGACGGTCTCATGGATCTGGTCGGTGAGCTGGTGGTGGCGCGGAGTGCGCTCGAGCGGCGCCTCGGCGACCTCGATCGTCTCGGGGACGTGCTCTTCGCCAGCCGGGCCCGCCTGGGCCAGGCCGTCACCGACTTCGAGCGGCGCCACCTCGATCCCCGGCTGTCTGTCCCCCGGTCCGCCGACGCCGCCCCGGCGCCGGCGGTGTCGCCGCGCTCGGTCTCCGAGCTGTTCGCCGAGCTGGAGTTCGACCGCTACGACGACTTCACGCTGCTCGCCCGCAGCGTGGCCGAGATCGCCTCCGACATCGCCGAGGTGCAGGCGGAGGTCGCCGGCCTGGGCCGCGCGGTGCGGGAGGATCTGGGCCTCGTGCATCGCCTCACCGGCGAGGTTCGGGCGGGGCTCGGCCGCGCCCGGCTCGTGGCGATCGGCACCGTGTACACGCGCTTCGTGCGGCAAGGGCAGGAGGCGGCCCGCGCCGCCGGCAAGAGCGTTCGCATCGAGACGAGCGGCGAGTCGGTCGAGCTGGACGCCAGCATCATCGAGCAGATCGTCGACCCGCTGCTGCACCTCGTGCAGAACGCGGTCGTGCACGGCCTGGAGACGCCGGAGGAGCGCACCGCCCGGGGCAAGCCGGCCGCGGGGACGGTCACGCTGAGCGCCAGCCACCGGGGTGCGTTCGTCGTGGTGGAGGTCGCCGACGACGGCCGCGGCATCGACGCCGAGCGCCTCCGCCGGCAGGCCGTCGCCCAGGGCTTCGTGCGGTCGGAGACGGCGGCGGCGCTGTCCGACCGGGAGGCGCTGGAGCTGATCTTCCGTCCCGGTTTCAGCACGGCGGCCGAGGTCACCACGGCGGCCGGGCGCGGCGTCGGCATGGACGTGGTGCGCACCAACGTCGGTCGCCTCAACGGCGAGATCGACGTCGACACCGTGCCCGGCGCCGGCACCCGCTTCACGCTGCGGCTGCCGCTCACCGTGCTCGTCACCGAGGCGCTGCTGGTGCGGGTCGGGCCCGAGCTCCTGGCGGTGCCGCTGAACGCGGTGCACGTGATCGCCGCCCTCGGGCCGGAGTCGCGGCGGACGGGACCGGACGGCGAGGCCGCGTTCGTCGAGGGCCGCTGGCTGCCGCTGCTGCATCTCGATCGCGTGCTCGGTCTGCCGGCCACCCCGACCGGAGTCCAGCCGAGCCTGGTCCTGCGCGGAGGGGCCGGGCTCTTCGCGTGCGCAGTGACCCAGCTGCTGCACAAGGAGGAGATCGTCGTGAAGCCGCTCGGCGCGTTTCTCGACGGTGTCGGGCCCTACGGCGGCGCCACGGTCTCGGCCGACGGCCGGGTCACGTTGCTTCTCGACCCGGTACGGCTCGGCGAGCTGGCGGTGGCCGATGCGCCCGTCGTGGACACCCGCCGCGAGCGGGCGGCCGTGATCGCAGGGGACGGACCCGGCGCTGCTCACCCGGTCGCCCGGAAGGGGAACGTGTTGCTCGTGGACGATTCGATCAGCGTGCGGAGGTTCGTCGGCCGGATGCTCGAGAAGGCCGGCTTCGCCGTCACCACCGCCATCGACGGCGCCGACGCCGTCACCCGACTCGGCGAGCGGCCGTTCGACGTGATGGTGACCGACCTCGAGATGCCCCGCCTCAACGGCTACGAGCTGCTCGAGGACGTGCGGCGCCGGCCGGGCATGCGGGAGCTCCCCATCGTGATCCTGACCACGCGCTCCGGCGCCAAGCATCAGTCGCTCGCCCGCCGGCTCGGCGTCAGCCACTACGTGACGAAGCCGGTCGCCGAGGACGTGTTCGTGAGGCTCATCGAATCCCTGGCGCTGCACGGCGGCGCGGAGGCGAAGTCATGAAGGTGCTGGTGGTCGATCCCGATCTCCGGAGGGCTCCCGCGCTCAAGGACACGCTGGCGGCCGGGGGCGCCGAGGTGACGATCGCCTCCAGCGGCTCGTTCGCCTTGACCATGCTCGAGTGGAATCGCCACGACGTCGTCGTCAGCCGGGCCCGCATCGACGACATGGACGGCCACGAGCTCTGCGCCATCCTCAAGGCCGATCCCGGTACCCGCGAGGTGCGCTTCGTGCTCGTGGCCGGGGCCGACGAGGTCACCGGCGCCGAGACCGCCGCCGCCGGCGTCGATCTGGTGCTGCCGCCCAGCATGACCAGCGGGGCCATCCTGCCGCTGGTCGTCCGGCTCATGCAGGCCAATCGCGCCGCGGGGAGTGAGGCGCCCTCGATGTCCGCGCCGGCGCCGGCCCCGGCCGCCGCGACCGCGCCAGTCGCCGCCCCGACTGCTCCGCTCGTGTCCACGGCTCCACCGGCGACCGTTTCGGTCGCGCGGGAGACCGCGCCGGCGCCGGCCGAGGCCGAGGTGCCGCGCATCAAGCCCGCGGCCGCGCCCCCGCCGCCCGCCGATCCGCCGAAGCGCTACGCGACCATGGTGACGGCGGGACCCGACGGCCCCTGGGCCGAGGCCGCTCCGTCCGATCCGGCGACGGCCGCTCCGCCGAGGATCACGCCGGCCGCCGTGCCACCGCGGCCGGCGCCACCGGCCTCGAACCCATCGGCGCCGCCCATGCGAGTGGCGGTGCCGACGGCCCCGCGATCGGCGCCCTCGCCCGTGCGCGGCGGCGCATCGGCGTCCACGCGTGGCGGCAGCCCGGCGCGGCCATCCATGCCGGGCGGTCGTTCCGCAGCGGTTCCCGGACGGCCGGCGGCGCCGGCCTCGCCGCGAGCGGCGGCGCCGCCACCGCCGCGGCCGGCGCCTACGCCCTCGGTCCCGGATCTGTCGTCGATCCCGAGTGGCACGTTCCAGGGCTCCCTGGAGGTGATGGAGCTGGCCGATCTCACGCAAGCGATCAGCGCTGGCGGCAAGACCGGCCGGCTGATCCTGGCGCTGCCTCAGGGTGGGGGCCTGATGCTCTACGACAAGGGACGCATCGTGCACGCCGAGTATCGCGACGCCGTCGGCGAGGAAGCGTTCGGAGCGCTCCTCGCCGCATGCCACGCCGACGGGGCTGGACGCTTCTGCTTCTTGCCATCACCCGCGGGGGATTCGACCGGCCAGCCGCGGACGATCGACAAGACCGTCGACCAGCTGCTCCTCAGCAGCGCGACGGCGATCGACGAGAAGGGCTAGGCCATGGCCAAGGTGCTCGTGGTCGACGATAGCCTCAGCGTGCGCAAGGTGGTGGAGCGTGCGCTGCTGGCCCGGAAGATGGAGGTCGTCTGCGCCGCCACCGGTGGCGAGGCGCTCGAGTGTATCGAGCGCGACGAGCCTGACGTCGTCGTCTGCGACGTCGTGATGCCGGACAAGGACGGTTACGAGATCTGCGAGTTCGTGAAGGGCCACCCGCGCCTGGGACGGACGCCGGTGCTGCTGATGTCGGGCATCGTCAACGACGAGGTGCGCGAGCGGGCCGCGCGGGTGAGGTCGGCCGACGTGCTCAGCAAGCCGTTCGCCGCCGACGACCTGCTGCGCAAGCTCGATACGCTGCTCGCGCTGGCGGCGGCGTCGGCCCCGGCGCCCGCTCCCGCCCGGCCGGAGCCGGTGCCGCCGGCAGTTGCGCCAGCCCCGGCGGCCATCAACGGAAACGGCCACGGCGAGAGCAGCAAGGGGCACGAGCCGTTGGCGTCGCCGCCGCCCGGGCCGTCGGCGCCGGCCGCGACCGGCAGCTCGGCGATCCTGAAGCAGTTCGCAGCGATCGAGGGCGTGCAGTGGGCGGTGCTTGCCGACCGCGAGGGTTTCCTGCTCGACGCCTCGGGTGAGGACGTGGTCGACGGCGCCGTCGCCAGCGCGCTCAGCGCATGCTTGACCGAGTCGTCCGAGGGGCTCGGCCGCGAGCTCCGGCGCGGGCCGCTGCACGGCATGATCCTCGAATACGCCCAGGGCATGGTCGTGCTGTACAGCGTCGGAGCCTCGGCGCTGCTCGCCATCGCCCTCGGTGAGCCCTCGGCCCTCGGCAAGGTCCGGTACTTCGCGAAGAAGTCCATCTCCGAGCTGCTACAGGCGGTGTGAAGAATGGCCAGGCATCGCACACGGGTCCGGGTCCTGCGTTCGCTGCGAGCAGTGGTGGTGGCGGCGGCCGCCGCCGGAACGGTGACGGCGGCCTTCGAGGCGGACTTCGGTCGCGCCATGCTGCTGGCGCCCTCGACGGTGGCCTTGACCCCGCCGGCGGTCTACCTCGTGCTGGCCTTCGTCCTGTTGCGCGGCGTCCCGCTCGGCCGGCGACTGGGCTGGGCACTGGCGGCGTGCGGCATCAATGCGATGCTCGCCATCGTCAGCGGCGTCACCCTGTCGCTGGCACATCCGATGTCGATGGAGGGTGCGATGCGGCGCGCGCTCTGGGCCTATGCGCCGGGGCCGTTGGTCCACCTCGTGGCCGCGCCGCTGGTCCTGCTCGGCTGGCGCAGCCGGTTGCTGCCGCTGCGAACCTTCGTGCGGTTCCGGCCCGCGGCGGATCGTCGGGAGCCGCGGGTGCCGGCCCCGCCACTGGAGGCGTCCACGCCCGATTGGGATTCCGTCCTGCGGGTGGCCTCGCCGATGACGTGGGGCTCGGGCCCGAGCGGGCCGGTCTTCGACCGGGCCACGCATGAGCCCGAACCCGCGCCGGTGCCGGAGCCGCGACGGCGCCGCGAGCCGGCGCCCGCCCCGGCCGCCGCCGTGACGACTGCACCCACCGAGGCGCCCGGCTCACCGATGGTCGCGCTGGCGCCGACGATCGTGATGTCGCCGCCGGTGGTGACTCCGCCGGCCGCCCCGGTACCCCCGGCTGTTGTCATGGTGCCGCCCGTGATGGCGCCACCGCCCAGCCCCCCGCCGCCGCCCCCACCAACCCCGGTCGTCGTGACGCCACCGCCCGCCGCGAAACCGTCGGTGGTGGTGGCGGCGCCGGCTCCGCCGGCTCCGGCGGCGGTCCAGGCACCAGCGGCTCCGGACGAGCCGATTGTCCGGATCCCGTTCGATCGGATCGCGGACCAGCTGCCGCCCGACGTTTTCGTGCTGCCGCCCGAACGGCTGGCCGAGAGCGTGCGCGAGCCCCACGTCATCGTGATTCCCAGCCGGCTCGTGTTGCCGCAGCTCGGCGAGGGTGCCGTCGAGATTCCGTGGACGCTGATCGAGGACCAGTTCCCCGAGCTCGCACTGGCGATGCCGAAGAGCGAGGTGCGGCACCGATTCCCGGGCTGGGTGCTCTCGCTGCCGATGGACGAGGTGGTCCGCCAGCTCCCGTCCCATCTGTATCGCGCCCAGGCGCCGGCCGCCGAGCTCCTCGACCTCAGCCAGTTTCCCGCACCGTTCACGCCGCAAGCGCCCGAGCCCGAGGAGACGCCCGCGCCCGAGTCGATCGCGGCGGTGGTCGTGACGCCGCCGGTGGCACCGCCGCCGCCGGCGATCGAGCCGGCCGAGGAGCCCCTGGCGGCGGAAAAGATCCCCGACGTTGTCTTCGCCTTCACGGAGCCGGCCCCGGTCGCACCGCCGGCGCCCGTGCTGGCTCCGCCCCCGGTGATGCCCGTCGCGGCTGCTGAGCCCGCGCCGGTGATCGCACCGCCGCCGGTCGTGATGGCACCGCCGGTCGTCGCGCCGGCCCCGATGCTCGAAGCGCCGCCGGCGCCGGTGGTGGCCGCCGCGCCGCCCGTTCTTCCGGCGGTCGACGAGGAAGCGGAGGCGCTCGGCCGCACGCTGGCGCTGGGGCTCACGCAGCTCGGCGCCTTCGACTGGGAGACGCGCCACGCCGCGGGCCGGCCGCTGGTGAGCTTCGTGGCACCAGCCCTCTCGCGAGAGCCGATCGATGCGCTGGCCGTCGGGGCCGCCCCCCTCGTCGCGCGACTGGCGTCGTGGGGAATCGAGCAGGTCACGATCCGCACCACGCGGGTGGTGTGCGTGCTCACGCCGCTCCTCGGGCGGGGTTGCCTGGCCGCGACCGTACGGCGCGGCGGTCCGGTGGCGATGCTCGAGATGTTGTCGGCGCGGGCCGGCCGCGCAGCCGGAGGGGCGCCGGGCTCGGCCTCGCCGTCGATTGCCTTCCCCGCGGTGGCGACCGCGCCGGCCGCGAACGGCAACGGCCATCGCCTGGCCGAGGCCGCGCGCGCGCTGGCGGCGTTCGGACCACTCGCCATGTCGGTGGCGGCGGCGGAAGGTACGGCCCCGAGCGTGTACGTGTTCGGGGGCCAGGACCAGGCGGTGCTGGCCGGCGCCGCTCGCGCGGTGCACGAGACCCTGGTGGCCGGCCACGACCAGGAAGCACTCGGACGGCTCGAGTCGGTGGTGCTCCACCGCGGGCGTGAGCGGGCCGTGCTGCGGCCGCTACGGGGCCCGGGCGGACAGCTGGGCGTGCTGGCCGCGGCGGGCGAGGTGGCACTGGAGGGACGGGCGCATCGTGCGGTCGCCGAGGCGGCCGCGCTTCTGGAGGCACACTGACGTGTCGATCATCAACTACGCCGCTCGCGTGATCAACTTCAAGGTCGTCTACTACGGCCCCGGCCTCGCGGGCAAGACGGCCAATCTGCAGTACATCCACCGCTGCCTGCCCGGCGAGAACAAGGGCAAGATGATCTCGCTCGCGACCGGCGACGACCGCACGCTGTTCTTCGACTTCCTGCCGGTGTCCGCGGTCGGCGTGCGCGGGTTCACCACGCGGTTCCAGCTCTACACGGTGCCCGGCCAGACGCACTACAACATGACGCGCAAGCTCGTGCTGCGGGGCGTGGACGGGGTGGTGTTCGTGGCCGACTCGCAGTGGGACCGGCTGCGCGAGGACGTCGAGAGCCTCCGTAACCTCGACGACAACCTGCGCGAGTACGGTCTGGACCTGGCGACCATGCCCCACGTCATCCAATACAACAAGCGCGACCTCGGCAGCGTCGCGCCGCTCGACTACCTCGAATATCTCCTCAACCGCGGCACCCGGCGAGTGCCATTCTTCGAGGCCGTCGCCGTCGACGGCACCGGCGTTTTCGACACCCTCAACACGGTGTCGCGCATGGTGCTCGTCAAGGAATTCGGCCAAGCACAGGAGGTCCGCTCGTGAGACTCCATGACATCGTGATCCACGAAAGCGAAGCGGCGCGCATCGACGCCGTCCTGCGGCGATTCCTGAGCGACTCGAGCTGCTCGGCGGTCGTGCTCATCGACCGTAGCGGTCAGCCGCTGGCCGAGGCCGGCACCGCCCGCACCCTCGACGTCGGCTCCGTCGGGGCGCTGGCGGCGGCGGCCTTCAGCGCCACCGCAGCCCTGGCTCAGCTGCTGGGCGAGAGCGAGTTCTCGGTCCTCTTCCACGAGGGCGTGAAGGAGAGCATGCACGTCTCCACCGTGGACGAGCAGACCATCCTGCTCGCGATCTTCGACGACCACACCACGATCGGCATGGTGCGCCTGTTCGCCCGGGAGGCCTGTACCTCCATCGGGGCTGCCCTCGAGGAGACGCGCAAGCGGCCGAAGCTGGTGGGGGTGCTCGCCACGCCCCTGACCGCCGAGGAAACGCGGCGCGCGAGCGATCATCGTCCCGCCTGAGGGCCGGCTGTCCCAGGAGGAACAGCGGGAGCTGCTCGCCACCGCCGCGGTCTTCGAGAGCGTGGTGGAGGCGGGCGGGCTCGACGAGCCGACCCTCGAGTCGCTGAGGGAGATCTATGAACGGCTCGGCGACGAGCCCCGGCTCGCGCTGACCCTCGAGCGGCTGGCCGCTGTCACCGCGCCGCCAGTGCTGCCGCCCACGCCGAGCGTGGCCCCGCCGTCCGCGCGTCCGCGGTCTCCGGGGCCGCCGCCGGCTGACTACCCGCCCTCGGAGTACGAGGCGGTGTACGAGGTGCCGGCCGAGCCGGAGCCGCCGCCGCCGTCGCGGCCGGCGCCGTCACGAGGAGGCCGGCGCGGCGTTCCGACGCCCGTCATCGGGTACTCGTCCACGCCGCGGATGCCCCCGGCCCCCAGCCGCGCCGAGTCGATCGCTGCGCACGGCCGGCCGGTGCCCCGGCGCGAGCGGCTGGGTGACCTCCTGGTGGCCGAGGGGGTGATTTCCCCCGGTCAGCTCCACGACGCCCTCCGCGAGCATCGCCTTTCCAAGGAGCGGCTCGGCAGCGTGCTCACCAAGCGCGGCTTCGTGAGCGAGGAGCGGCTCGTCGAGATCCTCTCCAAGGAGCATGGGCTGCCGTCGGTCTCGATCGACGCCTACGCCATCACCCCCGACGTCCTGGCCCTGGTGCCCGTGCATATCGCGCGCAAGTACGACGTGCTGCCGCTGAGCCGTGTCGAGAATGCGCTCACGCTGGCCATGGCCGACCCCACCAACGTGATCGTCATGGACGAGATCGCGGCGATGACGCGGCTGTCGGTGCTGCCGGTGGTGGCGGCCGGCAAGGCCATCCGGGCCGCGATCAACCGGCACTACACGGCCGCGGCGCCGATGACCGACCTGCTGGCCGAGATCGCCGCCGACCCCGGCCGCCTGGAGGTCGTCGCCGAGACCGAGCTGGCCACCAGCGACGTCTTCGAGCTGAAGGAGTCGGCCGACGAGGCGCCGGTGGTGAAGCTGGTGAACATGATCATGCTCGACGCCATCCGGCGGGGCGCCTCCGACCTGCACTGGGAGCCCTACGAGAAGGAGCTGCGGATCCGGTTTCGCATCGACGGCGTGCTGCACGAGATGGTCACGCCACCCAAGCGGCTGGAGCCGGCGATCATCTCGCGGCTCAAGATCATGTCCAACCTGGACATCGCCGAGCGGCGGCTGCCCCAGGACGGGCGCATCAAGCTGCGCCACGGACGCCGCGAGATCGACTTCCGGGTGTCGATCCTCCCCACCATCTTCGGCGAGAAGGCGGTGCTCCGGATCCTCGACAAGGAAGCGCTGCAGCTCGACATGACCAAGCTCGGCTTCGACCCCTGGAGCTTCGAGAAGTTCGACCACGCGATCCACCAGCCCTACGGCATGGTGCTCATCACGGGGCCCACCGGGTCGGGCAAGACCACCACGCTGTACTCGGCCATCTCGACGATCAACGCGCCCGGCCACAACATCATGACCGCCGAGGACCCCGTCGAGTACAACCTCCTCGGCGTCAACCAGGTGCAGGTCAACGACGGCATCGGCCGGTCCTTCGCCGCGGTCCTCCGCTCGTTCTTGCGGCAGGACCCCGACGTCATCCTGGTCGGTGAGACCCGTGACCTCGAAACGGCCCAGATCAGCATCCGGGCCGCCCTCACCGGCCACCTGGTCTTCACCACTTTGCACACCAACGACTGCCCGTCGACCGTCGCGCGCCTCGTGGACATGGGGGTGCCGCCGTTCCTGCTGTCCTCCTCACTGCAGCTCATCCTGGCCCAGCGGCTGGGGCGCCGGATCTGCAAGGACTGCAAGGAGCCCTACCAGGTCGACGAGTCCGAGCTGGCGCCCTTCGGCTACGTGCCGCAGGGGATCGGCCGCCTGACCTTGCACCGGGGCCGCGGTTGCCAGGCCTGCAACTTCTCGGGGATGAAGGGCCGGGTGGCGCTCTACGAGGTGATGCCGATCTCCGACGAGCTGCGCCAGCTCATCCTGAAGGACGCCTCCACCGCCGAGCTCCGCACGATGGCCGAGCAGCAGGGCATGAAGTCGCTGCGGCAGGCCGGCCTCGCCAAGGTGCTCGACGGCACGACGACCATGCAGGAGATCCTGCGCGTGACGCTGGCGTGAGCGTCATGCTCCAGCGGCTCTGGCGGCCGGGGCTGTCCCGGCGAGAGCCGACTCCGGCCGAGCTGTTCGGTCACGCCGACCGGTTTCGGCGCGCGGGCCGCTACGACGAGGCTGCGGAGCTCGTCACCCAGGGCCTCGCGCTCGACCCCGCCAGCGTTACCGGCCACCTGCTTGCCGCCTACCTGCACGTGGCCCGGCGCACGAACGAGCCGGCCCGGCAGGAGTTCCGGTGGGTGCTCGAGCGCGACGCCTCCCATCCGCGCGCATTACTGGGCCTGGCCCGCCTGGCCTTGGAGGAAGGCGACGTCGACGGTGGCCGCGAGTTGCTCGTGCGGGCTCTGCGCGCCTACCCCGACTTTCCCGAGGCGCAGGCGCTGCTCGACGGGCTCGCGGCACGCCGCCCGGCATCGTCGCCGCGGCAGCCGCGCCTGGACCGCCTCCGTCTGCCGGCGGCTGCCCTCGGACTCTTCGTACTGGGCGAGGACGGCGTCGTCCTCGCGGCCCGGCCCGAGACCGCGGGCGAGGGTGGCCACCGCCTGGCCCGGGCGGCGAGCTTCGCCGCGACCGCCCTGCGTCGAGCCGGGCTCGGGGTGCTGCGACGCGGGATCGTGGCCGACACCAGCGAGACTCACTTCCTGCGTGCCGACGTCACGCTCACGCTGGCGGTGACGCTGCCGCGCACAACGCACGTCACGCAGGGCCTGCTGGAGGTCAACCGCCTGTGGGCGGCCGCCCAGCACGAGCTGACCGTCGCGAGGGACGAGATCGATGATCGGGCCGCGACGGCGGCGAGAGGCGGGAGAGTGTCATGAGCCGACTGAGACTGGGGCTCGAGATGGACGGCAGCTCGCGAGGGCGCCAGGTGCGCGACATCGTGCAGGGGCTCGCGCGCGTGTCGGCGGTGCGCGGTGCGCTGCTGGTGGCGCCCGACGGGTTCGTGATCGCCGCCGAGGTGCCGCCCGCCGTCGCGCTCGAGCCGCTGGCCGCGCTGGCGGCGACGCTGGGGCGGGATCTCGAGGTGGGAGCCGGCCGGATCGGCCGCGGCGCCTTCCAGGCGGCCATGTTCTCGGCGGACGACGGCACCCTGTTCCTGGCGGCCAGCCGCATCGGCTTCGTCGTCGCGCTGGCCGACCCGCAGGGCAACGTGGCAGCGATCCGGAGGGGGCTGGAGGAGGCGGTGACGACGATCGACTCGGCGTGGGGGCCGGCCGAGCGGCCGGCCGGCACTACGTGAGGTCGTCGAGCGTGAGCCGGAAGCTGGGCACGAACGTCGCGACGAAGTAACGGACCTCGGGCAGGTCGATGGCCTCGATCGTGTGGCGCAGCGTCTGCTCGGCCTGGCCGAACTCGCGGTTGCCGGCGGTGACCTCCTCCAGACACTTCATGTAGGCGCACAGCTTGTCGGCCGCCGTCACCAGTGCGTGCTCGTCGGGTGTGGTCGACGTCTGGTGGAGCAGCCCTCCGTAGTCCCCACGCAGTGGGTCCGGCACCATGCCGAGCAGCTTGTCGCGGGCGACCGTCTCGATCCGACGGTACGAGGCCTCGATCTCCGGGTTGAAGTACTTCACGGGCCGGGGGAGGTCGCCGGTCAACACCTCGCCGGCGTCGTGATACATCCCCAGGACGGCCACCCGCTCGGGACTGACGGCGCCGCCGAAGAGCCGGTTGCGGATGATCGCGAGCGCGTGCGCGATCATGGCTACCCGCAGGCTGTGCTCCTGGATGTTCTCGGTCTGCGTGCTGTGCATCAGGCCCCACCGCCGGATGAAGCGCATCCGCGACAGGTAGGCGAAGAAGTGACTCATGCGCCTGCACGCTAGTGCGAGCGCCGCTGGGAGTCAAGACGGCCGCGATGCTAGAGTGCCCGGACGAGGCGAGCGCGATGTGGCCATTCCGACGCGCGAAGACGATCCCGCCCGAGCCGACCGCGGCCATGCGCGAGGAGGCCAAGCGGCATCCCGGCGGCTGGGTCTACGTCGTGGACGGCACCTTCGGCCCCGACGACGTCGTCCCCGCCGACCGCATCATCGGCGCCTGGAAGGTCGACCGCCACGGCAATCTGACCGGCACCTTCAAGCCCAACCGCGACTACCGGGGGCAGTCCGCTCGATAGCCGATGTTCTCGGGGACCGCGGGGGCGCCGGGCGCCGCCGTCCACGCGAGCGTCGGCTACTGAAGGCCGATCGCGCTCGCGACGGTTTCGAGATGCAGCGTGGCGTCGCCGAAGTCGGCGCTGGCCGCCTGGATGCGCTTGTGCAGCAGGTGCAGCGGATGTTCCTCGCAGTAGCCGATGGCGCCGAAGATCTGATGGCCGCGCCGGGCCACGGTCAGGCAGGCCTCGCCCGCGTAGGCCTTGGCCGTCGCCACGTCGGCGGCGGCGCCCGCTGCGCCCTCGCTGACCTTCCAGGCCGCGACGTACAGCAGACCGCGCGAGGTGTCGACGTCGCGCACGAGGTCGGCGCAGGCGTGCTGGATGGCCTGATGGCCGCCGATCGGCCGGCCGCCCTGCACGCGCGTGCGGGCGTGCTCGACGGCGAGGTCGAGGACGCGCTGGGCGGCGCCCACCATCTCGGCCGTCCGGGCCAGCGCCCCCGCGGTCAGCCCGGCCGCGAGCGCGTCGGCACCGCCGGCCAGCCGGTCCTCGGCATGGACGTCCACGGCGTCGAACGTGACCTCGAAGAGCTTCTCGCCGCTCAGTGTGTCCAGCGGGAGTCGCGCGATGCCGCGACGGTCGGTCGGCAACAGCAGCAGGTCGCGATCGTTCACGACGACGAGCAGGTCGGTGGCGACGTGGGCGTCCTTGACGAACAGCTTGGCACCGCTCAGCCGGCCCGGCACCGCGCAGTGGAGCGCGACGGCCCGCGGGTCGAAGGAGCCGCCGTCCTCCACCATCGCCAGCGTCGCGATCCGCTCGCCCGCGGCCAGCGCGGGGAGCAGCCGCGGGACGTTGGCGGCGAGCAGGATCGAGGTGGCCACCACTGCGCTCGTCACGAACGGGCCCGGCAATCCGACCCGGCCCATCTCCTCCACGAGGAGGACGACGTCCAGCAGGGAGCCGTCGCTGCCGCCGAGGTCGCCGGGGATCAGCAGGCCGGGCCAGCCCAGCTCGGCCATCCGTCGCCACAGCGCCTCGTCGAAGCCGTGCGGGTCGAGGGCCAGGCGCTGGGCCGTCTCGGGTGGGCAGAGCTTTCGGAGGAAATCCCGGGCGGTGGCGATCAGCATCTGCTGGGACGGCGACGGCGTGAAGTCCATTGGCTCAGCCTCGCTTCTCGGCGGGCAGGCCGAGGCCGCGCACGGCAATGGTCGTGCGCAGCACCTCGGCGGTGCCCCCGGCGATCGTGTGGCCGAGGCTGGTCAGGTAGTCGTGCGAGATCCGGCCGTCGAGGCGGGCGCCGCGCGAGCCCCCCCGCAGCGGTGCCCACGGGCCCAGCAGGTCCATCCCCAGCCGGGCCAGCTTCTGCCCGAGCTCGTCGGCCATGACCTTGGCGACCGCCGTCTCGTAGGTGATCGGCGCCCCGTCGCGGAGCAGGCAGGCGGCGCGATAGAAGATGGTCCGGAGCGCGGCGATGTCCGTCGCCATCCCGGCCAGCCGGCGCCGCACGCCGGGATCGCGCGCCAGCGGGGCACCGTTCGCGTGAGTCGTGTTGGCGTAGTCGACGAGCTGGCGCAGCACGCGCTCGAGCGCGGGGGCCTTGTAGAAGCGTCCCCAGAATCGGTCGGAGTCGAGGCCGTTCAGCAGGGCCTGGAAGCCCTCGCCCTCCGGCCCCAGCATCGTGTCGGCCGGCACCCGGACGTCGTCCAGGAAGACCTCGTAGTGATAGACCTCACCGGTGAGGCTCCTGATCGGCCGGATCTGCATGCCGGGCGTGCCGTTGGGCACCACGAACATGCTGAAGCCACGGCTGCGCCGGGCCTCGCGGCTGGTGCGCGTGAAGACGAGGCCGTGGGTGGCGATGCCCGCGTGGCTCGACCAGATCTTGTGGCCGCGGATGATCCAGCCATCGCCGTCGCGCTTGGCCTCGGTGGTGAGCGAGAGCAGATCGGAGCCGGCGCCCGGCTCGCTGTAGCCCTGCCAGAACGTGGCCTCGCCGCGGGCCACGGCGGGCAGCAGATCGCGCCGTAGCCGCTCGGTGCCGTACTCGATGAGGGCGTCGGCGGTCTGCCAGGAGCCGGCCAGCGGTCCGAACGGCGCGCCGGCCGCGGCCAGCTCCTCGAACAGGACCAGCTTGAAGAACATCGGGCGCTCGGCGCCGCCGAAGGCACGCGGCCAGGTCATGGCCAGCCACCCGCGCCGGCCCAGCTCGGCCATGAACGCGCGCGAGTGGGCGCCGGAGCCGTAGCCGGCGTCCATGCCATCGAGCGGGTACCGGTCGGCCGGATGCTCGGCGATGAAGCGACGGACCTCGGCGCGGAAGGCTTGCTCCTCGGCCGTGAACCCGAACTCCATGGCTACCGCCGGACCGCGACGACGCCGTCCTTCAGCACCAGTCGGATGCGCGAGGCGTCGGTCAGCACCCCGATGTCGGCGAGGGGATCGCCGGCCACGGCGATCAGGTCGGCGCGCTTGCCCTTCTCCAGCGTGCCGACCTCGCGCTCGAGGCCGACGCACTCCGCGGCCCAGCCGGTGGCGGCCTGGATGGCCTGCATCGGCGTGAGGCCGGCAGCCACGAGCAGGGGCAGCTCGCCGGCGTTGGGCGGATGGCCGTGGCCGCCGGCGTCGGTGCCGGCCACCACCCGCACGCCCGCCGCCAGCGCGCGGCGGATGCTCTCGCGATGGTGCTCCTGCAGCGCCCGGGCGCGCTCGCGCACGTGGGCGGCCTTCGACTCGCGGTGGTACTCGTAGACCAGCAGCGTCGGCGTCAGGACGATGCCGCGCTCGGCCATCATCGGGATCAGCTCGGGGTCCTCGTCGAGATAGCAGCCGTGCTCGACGGAGTCGACGCCGGCCTCCAGCGCCAGCCGCAGTCCGGGCCCGCCGAGGGCGTGGCACATGACCTTGCGCCCCTGGGCGTGCGACTCGTCGACCAGCGCGCGCATCTCGTCCAGGTTGAAGGCGGGGTCGCTGGGGCCGTGGCCGGCTCGCGAGGAGGCGCCGCCGGTCGTGGCGCACTTGATGACGTCGGCGCCCGCCCGGATCATCGTGCGCACCACCCGCCGCACCTCCTCGACGCCGTTGGCGACGCCGGCCGGGAGCGCGGGATCGTCGGCCACGAGGCACTCGTGGCCGGACGGGCTCACGCGGTCACCGATACCGCCGATGGGCGAGATGATCGCGATGGCGGTGAGCAGGCGCGGCCCCCGGATCAGCCCCTCGGCGACGGCGGCCCGGAAGCCGGCGTCGAGGCCACCGGCGTCGCGTACGGTGGTGTAACCCGCCGCCAGCGTCTGCTCGATCACCCGGCTGGTCCGCACGCTGCGCGTGCTGGCCGGCTCGCTCAGCCCCCAGCGCGCGGTCAGCTCGTAGCCGTGCGAGGCCAGGTGGTCGTGACAGTCGATGAGGCCGGGCAGGACGGTGAGGCCCCGGGCGTCGACGACGTCGCCCGCCGCCGGTGGCGGCCCCCCGGCCCCGCTCGTGATGCTCTCGATGCGACCGTCCTGCAGGACGATCGTGGTGTCGCGCACCGGGGCGGCGCCGGTGCCGTCGATCAGGGTCGCGCCGTAGAGGGTGGTCATCGTGGTCCTAGCTCAGCGTGAAGTTGTAGAGACGCGCGGCATTCTCGCAGGTGACCTGGCGTCGCACCGCGGCCGGCAGGTGTCCCAGCTCGCGCTGGATGTACTCGCGCGAGTCCGGCCACACGCCGTCCGGATGCGGGAAGTCCGACCCCCACATGACCTTGTCGGCGCCCAGCTCGTCCAGCAGCTTCACGCCGATGGGGTCGGTCTGATAGGTGGCCCAGCACTGGCGCTTCCAGTAGCCGCTCGGCGCCATCTTCAGCGAGAGATCCTGGAACTGGTCCTCCCACTCGGCGTCCATGCGCCATAGCACGTAGGGGATCCAGCCGATGCCCGACTCGCCGAGCACGAGCTTGATGTTCGGGAAGCGCTCGAGCACGCCGCTGAAGATCATGGAGGTGAGGACGTTGGCCATGTTGATCTGGAACGCCGTGATGTTGGTCGCGTACGCCGCCCGGGCCACCGAGAGCTCGACCTTCGGCGCGTCGACGGCCTTGGCGCGAGTGGCATCGGAGCCGATCAGGATGATCTTGCGGATGTGATCGGGGACGTAGCCGCCCACCGTGTGGAAGTGCAGCGGCAGGCCGGAGGCGTTCACGACCTCCCACAGCGGGTTCCAGTGCGGATCCCACAGCGGCTTGAGGTCGGCCGAGTTGGCGAGGTCGAGGCCGGCCAGCCCCCCGCGTTTGGCCACACGCTCGACCTCGGCGATCGACGCCTCGATCGGGTTGTTGGGGATCGAGGCCAGCCCGGCGAAGCGTCCCGGCTGGGCCGCACAGAAGTCGGCGAGCCACTCGTTGTAGACCCGCATGACCTCGACGGCCGCCTCGGGGTCGTTGAGGCGGCTGCTGGCGCCGAGCACGCCGTAGAGCACCTCGGCCTGTACGCCGTCACGATCCTGGTCCTTCACGCGCAGGTGCGGATCGGTCAGCCGGCGGATGCCGCGGCGCCCGTCGTCGTAGAGGCCGGTGGAGGCCATGCGATCAGCGCGGTGGATCTTGCCCGGCACGTACACGCGTCCGGCCGAGCCCATCCCGTTGACGAGGCCCAGGTTGGCTCCGCGCTTCGTCGTCCACATGGGCCCGTGCGGGCCCTCGACGACGTGGGGCATGCGGTCCCGCATCTCGGGCGACGCGTTGGTGGTGAACAGGTCGGGCGGCAGCCAGCAGAGATCGACGTGGCAGTCGGCGGAGATGAGCTCGTAACGCATCGTGTGCTCCTTCTCCCAGTCGGGGCCCCGAGTATAGCGCCGTCCCGGGTCCTGCTGGCTGCGCGCGCTGAGCCGCAAGGCGTCAGAGGACGCGCCGAGCCGCCACGAAAGAGGGCGCGCGATCGCCGGGGCGTGACAACGTCGGGGGGACATGGGGGGCCATGTCGGGGCCCCATCCAGATCGAGCACGAGGGCGGCGTGATCGCTGAGCGTCAGGCCGCCGATCCGGCGCCGGCCGCCCCAGTCGTAGGCGAGACCCTTCAGCCGCGGCTGCAGCGCCCGGTTCACGAACGCCTGGTCGAGACGGAAGCCGTTGCGCCCGTTCGGCGAGTACCAGGTGTAGGCGCGCCGGGGGCCGTGCAGGGCGCGGAAGGCATCGGCCCAGCCCAGGCGCTCGATCGCGTCGAGCCACGCGACCTCGCGAGGGCCGAAGACCCGCACCTCCTCGTCGACGTCCGGGCGGCCCGAGTTGGTGTCGCCGACGATCACGGCCGGCCCGCGGCGCCAGCCGCGGATCATGGCGAGCACCTCGGCGTGGAAGACGTCCTTGCGCCCGGTCACGCGGTTGGGCACGTGCATGACCCCGACCGTGAATGGGTTTGGCGCCGCCACCTCGGCCAGCAGCCAGCGCGCGGGCTCGGCCGGCTCGGCCCGCCCGCGTACCCGGCGCAGCGGCCAGCGCGACGCCAGCAGCAACCCGTTCATCCCGGGCGTGGCCGCGTCGGCCGTCGTGCACTGGTGGGTGAGACCGTGTCCGGCCAGCGCCGCCGCCAGGGCGCAGCTGGGCGGCGTGCCGCGGAACTCGCAGAGCGCGACGACGTCGGGCGCCCACGCCGCCAGGCGCGCGGCGATGCGCGTGGCGCGAACGCCGCCGCCCGCACAGATGTTCCAGAACACGACCCGCATGGTGGAGAGAGATTGTAGCGCGCGGGCCGTGTGGTAGTGTGGCCTCCGCGATGAGCCCCGAGCCGCCCGCCAAGACGGCGCGCACCGAGTTCGGTTTCTTCACCGAGTTCAGTCAGGCCCCCGGCATGAGCGAGACGGTGGCCTTCGAGCAGGCGATGGCCGAGATGATCGCGGCCGAGGACTGCGGTTACGACGCCATCTGGCTGGCCGAGATCCACTTCCAGAAGGACCGGTCCGTCCTGGCCGCGCCGCTGGCGATCGCCGCCGCCCTGGCCGGCCGCACGCGGCGCGTGAAGCTGGGGATCGCGGTGCAGGTGCTGCCGCTGAGCCATCCGCTGCACATCGCCGAGGACGTGGCGACGATCGATCACCTGAGCGGCGGCCGCATCGACCTCGGTGTGGGGCGCAGCGGGCTGCCCGCCCACTACACCGGCTTCAACATCCCCTATGCGGAGAGCCGCGATCGGTTCCTGGAGACGCTCGACATCCTCGTGAAGGCGTGGACGCAGGAGCGGTTCACCCACGAGGGCAAGTACTTCCAGTTCCGCGACGTGTGCGTGGTGCCCAAGCCCCGGCAGCGCCCGCACCCGCCCATCCGCATCGCCGCCACCACCCAGGACACCTACCCGATGGTCGGCCGCATGGGCTACCCGGTCTTCCTGGCCGTGCGGACGTCGTCCATCTCCGAGCTGTCGGGCTGGATCGGCGGCTACCACGAGGCGTGGAAGGCGGCCGGTCACCCCGGGCGGGGCGAGGTCGGCGTGATCATCCCCGTGTACGTGGCGGACACGGCCCGGCAGGCGCGCGAGGAGCCGGAAGCGAGCGCGATGCACTTCTACCGCTCGATCGGACAGGCGCTGGCGAAGTCGACCACGACGACGATGCGCACGGAGGCCGGCCAGCGCCTGATCGACATCTCCTATGACGAGGTCCTGCACGACTTCGCCGTCTACGGCACCCCGGAGGCGGTGGCCGACCGGCTGCTGGAGCTGCGCGAGACGCTCGGCTACTCGACGCTCTCGGTGTGGATGAACAGCGGCGGGCAGGTGCCGCACGAGCGCGTGATGAAGTCGATGCGGCTGTTCGCCGAGCGTGTCATGCCGCGACTCGGCTGAGGGCCCGCCGCCGCCGGCTGGAGGGGGCACCATGCGCCGCCTGCCCGTTGCGATGACGTTAGGCTTTGGTCAAGCGCGACGAGCGTCGCGGGGAGGTACGGGATGCCCGCACGGACTCCGGAGGAGTGCGATCACCTGTTCGGTGAGTACGTCAATCGCGGTGACCTGGACGCCCTGCTGAAGCTGTACGACCCGACCGGGAGCCTGGTTCAGCGTGACGGCGGTGTTGCGACCGGTCACGCGGCGATCGGGACAGTCCTGGGGCGCCTCGTGGCCATGCAACCCCGCCTGAGCGTCAAGGTCGCGAAGGTGATCAGGACCGGCGAGGATCTCGCGATGGTCTACAGCGATTGGACCATGTCGGCGCCCGGACCGGACGGACCGCCGATCGAGCGTGGCGGCAAGGCGATCGAGGTCGTCCGCCGACAGCGTGATGGAACGTGGCTCTTCGTGCTCGACGATCCATACGGGCGCGATTGAGGAGACTCGCGATGACGATATCGGGCGTCACGACGCAGCTTCGGACCACGGACTTGGCCGCCTCGGTGCGCTTCTACACCACCAAGGTCGGGCTGGCCCTCGACTTCCAGTACGAGGACTTCTACGCGGGCATCCGGGCCGGCCGCCAGCTCTTTCACCTGAAGCTCGTCGACGAGAAGGATCCGTCGATCGCCTTCGTGGAGAAGGGCGATCACTTCCACCTGTACCTCGACACGGACGACGCCGACGCCACCGCCGCCGCCCTGAAGGGCAACGGGATTCGCCTCGTGAAGGACGTGCACGACACACCGTGGGGAACCCGGGAGTTCTCCATCAAGGACGATCAAGGCCATACGCTGTACTTCGGTCAGCGTCGCTAGGGCGAGCACGGAGGCCGACCGGGGTGGCCCGGTCAGCGGAGGGCGGTGCCGACGTCCTCCAGGATCGCGCGGGCGGCCGCGGCCGGATCGGGCGCGGCCGTGATCGGGCGCCCCACCACGAGGTAGTCGGCGCCGGCGCGGATGGCGGCCGCCGGCGTCGCCGTGCGCATCTGGTCGTCGGTGCGCTCGGCGGGCCGGATACCCGGCGTCAGGATCACCCAGCGTCGTCCCAGTCCCAGCCGGAGCGGCCCGATCTCCTGGGGCGAGGCCACGCAGCCGTCCAGCCCCGCCTCCCGCGCGCGCTGGGCCAGTCGCAGCACGTGGGCCGGCACGGCGCCCGGCACCCCCACCTCGGTCTCCAGCGACCGCCGGTCGAGGCTGGTGAGCACCGTCACGCCCAGCACGAGCGGCCGCGGCAGCGCGAACTCCTTGGCCGCCTTCGCGGCCGACTCGGCGGCGGCTCGCATCATCGCCACACCGCCGGAGGCGTGGACGTTCAGCATGAACACCCCCAGCCGCGTGGCCTCGCGCACGGCGCCCGTCACGGTGTTGGGGATGTCGTGATACTTCAGATCCAGGAAGACGCGGAAGCCGCGCTTCAGCGCGCGCTCGATGGCGACGGGGCCGGCCGCGGTGAAGAGCTGCGAGCCGATCTTGCAGCCCCCGGCGACGCCGGCCAGCCGATCCAGCAGCGCCTCGGCATCCTCGAGCCGGTCGACGTCGAGCGCGACGTACAGCCGATCCGAGGGGCGCGGCTCAGACATCCGCGTGGTACTCCTGCAGGCTGCGCACCTGGTGCTCCTCCTTCAGCAACGCCTCGATGGCGCCGATGGCGGCCTGGGCGCCGTCGACCGTCAGGTAGTAGGGGACGTTCAAGTTCACGGCGGCCCGGCGGATCAGGTAGGAGTCCTTGCGGGCCCGGCCGTCGCCGGGGGTCTCGATGACGAGAGCGATCGCGCCCTGCTTCATGAGGTCGATGACGTTTGGCCGGTCGGAGTCCAGCACCTTGTTGACCAGCTGCACGCTCATGCCCTGCCGCTCGAAGACGCGGGCGGTGCCGATGGTGGCGACGAGGCCGAACCCCATCTCGGTCAACCGGCGGGCCAGCGAGGCCACCGCGCGCTTGTCGCGCTGGCGGACGGAGATGAAGATCTTGCCGGAGGTGGGCAGGATCGAGCCGGCCGCGATCTGCGACTTCAGGTAGCTCTTGCGGAAGTCCCGGTCGATGCCCATGACCTCGCCCGTCGACTTCATCTCGGGCCCCAGCACGGTGTCGACCTGCGGGAACTTGATGAACGGGAAGACCGACTCCTTCACGGCCACGTGCTTGTGCTCGATCCCCTCGATGCCGACGATGGCCTCGATGCTCTCCCCCAGCATGGCCCGGGTGGCCACCTTGGCCAGCGGCACCCCGATCGCCTTGGAGACGAACGGCACCGTCCGGGAGGCGCGGGGGTTCACCTCCAGCACGTAGATGACGTCGTTGCGGATGGCGAACTGCACGTTGATGAGGCCGATCACGCCCAGGGCCTTGGCCATGGCCTTGGTCTGCGCACGCAGAATGACCACCTGGGTCTCGTCGAGCGAGTAGGGGGGCAGCGCGCAGGCGGCGTCGCCGGAGTGCACGCCGGCCTTCTCGATGTGCTCCATGACCCCGCCGACGACCACCCGGTCCTTGTCGGCCACCGCGTCCACGTCGATCTCGAGGGCGTCCTCCAGGAACTTGTCGACGAGGATGGGATGCTCGGGCGAGACCCGGACCGCCTCCCGCATGTACTGCACGAGGTCCTGCTCGTCGTAGACGATCTGCATGGCCCGGCCACCCAGCACGTAGCTGGGCCGGACCAGCACCGGGTAGCCGATGCCGGCCGCGATCGTCTGGGCCTCGGTCAGCGAGCGGGCGGTGGCCCCGGCCGCCTGCTGCAGGCCGAGCTCGGTGATGAGCACGTTGAACCGCTCGCGGTCCTCGGCCCGGTCGATGGCGTCGGGCGAGGTGCCGAGGATGGGCACCCCGGCCTGCTGCAGCGGCACCGCCAGCTTGAGCGGCGTCTGCCCTCCGAACTGCACGATGACGCCGAGCGGCTGCTCCTTCTCGACGATGTTGAGGACGTCCTCGAGGGTGAGCGGCTCGAAGTAGAGCCGGTCGGAGGTGTCGTAGTCGGTGGAGACGGTCTCGGGGTTGCAGTTCACCATGATCGCCTCCACGCCCATCTCCTTGAGCGCGAAGGCCGCGTGCACGCAGCAGTAGTCGAACTCGATGCCCTGGCCGATGCGGTTGGGGCCGGAGCCGAGGATGATGACCTTGCGGCGGTCGGACGCCGGCGCCTCGTCCTCCTCCTCGTAGGTCGAGTAGAGATAGGGCGTGTGGGCGACGAACTCCGCCGCGCACGTGTCGACCGTCTTGAAGGTCACCGCGAGGCCGCGCTGCTTGCGGAGCGCGCGGATCTCCAGCTCGGTCCGTCCGGTCAGGGCCGCGATGCGGCGGTCGGCGAAGCCGAGCTGCTTGGCCTTGCGCAGCGTGGCCGGCGAGGTGAGAGCGTCGCGGGTGATGTCGGCCTCGAAGGCGACGATCTCGCGCAGGTTCTCGAGGAACCACGGGTCGATCTTCGACAGCGCGTGGACGTCGGCGGTCGACATCCCGGCCCGGTAGGCGTCGCCGATGGCGAACAGCCGGTCGGGGTTGGGCACCCGGATCAGCTGGCGCAGCTCGTCATCCTCCAGCGGCCGGTCGAGCGTGAGCCCCCACCGGTCCTGCTCGAGGGAGCGCACGGCCTTCTGCAGCGCCTCCTTGAACGTGCGGCCGATGGCCATGACCTCGCCCACCGACTTCATCTGGGTCGTGAGCGTGCGGTCGGCCTCCGGGAACTTCTCGAAGGCCCAGCGCGGGATCTTGACCACGCAGTAGTCGAGCACCGGCTCGAACGAGGCCGGCGTCTCTCGCGTGATGTCGTTGCGGATCTCGTCGAGCCGGTAGCCGACGGCCAGCTTGGCGGCGATCTTGGCGATGGGGAAGCCCGTCGCCTTGGAGGCCAGCGCCGAGGAGCGACTCACCCGCGGGTTCATCTCGATGACGACCAGCCGGCCGTCCTCGGGGTTGACGGCGAACTGGATGTTCGACCCCCCCGTCTCCACGCCGATCTCGCGGATGATGGCGACGGCGGCGTCGCGCATGAGCTGGTATTCCTTGTCGGTCAGCGTCTGGGCGGGGGCGACGGTGATCGAGTCGCCGGTGTGCACGCCCATCGGGTCGAAGTTCTCGATCGAGCAGATGATGACCACGTTGTCGGCGAGGTCGCGCATCACCTCGAGCTCGAACTCCTTCCAGCCGATGATCGACTCCTCGATCAGCACGCTGCCGACCGGCGACATCTGCAGCCCCCAGCGGACGGCGCCCTCCAGCTCCTCGGGGTTGTAGGCGACGGAGGCGCCGGTGCCGCCCAGCGTGAACGAGGGGCGGATGAGGGCCGGGTAGCCGGTGTGGCGGACGACGGCCCGGGCCTCCTCGAACGTGCGCGCGAAGCCCGAGCGGGGCAGGCTCAGCCCGATGCGCTCCATGGCCTGCTTGAACAGCTCGCGGTCCTCGGCCTTCTTGATGGCCGGGATCTTGGCGCCGATGAGCTCGACGCCGAAGCGATCGAGGGTGCCGTTCTCGGCCAGCGCCACGGCCAGGTTCAGGGCGGTCTGGCCGCCCAGCGTCGGCAGCAGCGCGTCGGGGCGCTCGCGCTCGACGATCTTGCCCACGAACTCCGCCGTGAGCGGCTCGACGTAGGTGCGGGCCGCCATCTCGGGGTCGGTCATGATCGTGGCCGGGTTGCTGTTGACGAGGACGACCTCGAACCCCTCCTCGCGGAGCGCCCGGCAGCCCTGGGTCCCCGAGTAGTCGAACTCGCAGGCCTGGCCGATGACGATCGGCCCCGAGCCGACGATCATGATCTTCTTGAGATCGGTGCGCCTGGGCATTACTCCTCGACCAGCCCGTAGACGATCGACGTGTCCGGGGCGGCTTCCTCACGCTTGTAGAGCACGTCGTCGATCCGGCCGTTGCCGACCCAGACCGCCTGGCCGTCACCCCAGAGCTGCTCGCCCAGCACGCTCATGCGCCGGTCGACGCGCTCGCGGATGGCCTTGCCCTCCAGCGAGGCCTCGCTCTGGGCCGTGAACGAGGCCCACTCGGGCTTCTGCCCGGCTCCGTCGGTGCGGCGGTACGAGATCAGGTATTTCGGCATGGCGTGGCTCAGCTCCCTTTCGGCGCCCGCCCGGCGGCCGTCATGAGATCGGTGAACCGTGCGAACAGGTAGTTCGCGTCGTGCGGGCCCGGCGAGGCTTCCGGGTGGTACTGCACGCAGAAGACGGGCAGCTCGCGGTGGCGCAGGCCCTCGCACGTGTTGTCGTTGAGATTCAGGTGCGTCGGCTCCCAGCCGGCGCTGGCCACCGAGGCGGGGTCGACGGCGAAGTTGTGGTTCTGCGAGGTGATCTCGATGCGCCCGGTGGCCAGGTCGCGCACGGGATGGTTGGCGCCGTGGTGGCCGAACGGCAGCTTGTAGGTGCGGCCGCCGGCGGCCAGCCCGATGATCTGATGGCCGAGGCAGATGCCGAACACCGCCACCTTACCCAGCAGGCCGCGCACCGCCTCGACCAGGTACGGCACGCCTTCCGGATCGCCGGGCCCGTTGGAGAGGAAGACGCCGTCGGGCTTGTGCTCGAGGACGCCCGCCGTCGTCGTGGACGCCGGCACCACGACCACCTCGCAGCCGGCCGTGCGGAGCTGGCGCAGGATGTTCAGCTTGATGCCGGCGTCGAAGGCCACCACCTTGAAGCGCGGCGCCGGCGGCGTCGTGTAGCCGCGACCCAGGCGCCACTCGCCCTCCGACCACCCGTACGCCTTGTCGACGGTGACGTCCTTCACGAGGTCCTGGCCGACGATGAGCGGCAGCGCCTGCACGCGCTGGCGCAAGCGGTCGGCGTCGAGGTCGCCGGAGGAGATGATTCCGTCCTGGGAGCCGTGATCGCGCAGGTGGCGGGTGAGCGCCCGGGTGTCGATGGCCTGCAGCCCGACGATGCCGTGGTTCTTCAGGTAGGCGTCGAGGCTCACGCGCCCGCGCCACGACGACGGGTACGCCGACGCCTCCTTGACGATGAGGCCGTTGGCCCACGGCCGTCGCGACTCGACGTCCTCGTCGTTGAGGCCGTAGTTGCCGATCATCGGGTAGGTCATCGTGACGATCTGGCCGCGGTAGGAGGGATCGGTGAGGATCTCCTGGTACCCGGACATGGCCGTGTTGAAGATGACCTCGCCCGTCGTCTCGCCCACGGCCCCCAGCGCCTCGCCGCGGAACACGCGGCCGTCGCGCAGGACCAGCACCGCCTCCGTCACTCCCATACGACGCCGCCTCCCACGATAGTCTTCCACGGGCGCCCCGTGACCGCCCAGCCCCCGAAGGGCGTGTTGCGGCTCCGGGACTGAAACCGCGCCGGGTCGACGGTCCACTCGGCCGCGGGGTCGAGGATGGTCACGTCAGCGGGCGCGCCCGGGGCCAGGCTGCCGCCCGGCAGGCCGAGCAGGCGAGCGGGGTCGCGGCTGAGCCGCGAGATGAGCGTGGCCAGCGGCAGCGCGCCCGGCCGCACCAGCCGGTCCAGCATCAGCCCCACCGCCGTCTCCAGCCCGACGATCCCGAAGGCGGCGCGGTCGAACTCGCCCTCCTTCTCGCTGCCCGCGTGGGGCGCGTGGTCCGTCGCGATGCAGTCGATGGTGCCGTCGATGAGCGCCTCCAGCAGGACCTCGGTGTCGCGCTTGGAGCGCAGGGGCGGATTCATCTTCGCGTTGGCGTCGAAGCGTGCGCACGGCCTCCTCGGTCAGGAGCAGGTGGTGGGGCGTCACCTCGGCCGTCACCCGCACGCCCCGCGCCTTGGCGTCGCGCACGAGCCGGACGGCGCCGGCCGTCGACAGGTGGGCGATGTGCACGTGGGCGCCCGTCAGCTCGGCCAGCAGGATGTCGCGCGCCACCATGATGTCCTCGGCGGCGGCGGGGGCGCCGGGGACGCCGAGCTCGGTGGAGACGACGCCCTCGTTCATGGAGGTGCCGCGCGAGAGCTGATGGTCCTCGGCGTGGCTGATGACCGGCGCCCCGAACGGCAGCGTGTACTCCATGGCCCGGCGGTAGAGCGCGGCGTTCATCACGCACTTGCCGTCGTCGGAGAACGCCACGCAGCCGGCCTCGGCCAGTTCGGCCAGCTCGGCCAGCTCCTCGCCGGCCGAGCCCGCGGGTGACGGCGCCGATCGGGTACACGCGCACCGCGCCCTCCACCGCGCGCCTTGGCGCGGATGTAGTCGGTGATCGAGCGGTTGTCGTTCACCGGGTGGGTGTTGGCCATGCAGCAGACGGCCGTGAAGCCGCCGGCGGCGGCGGCCCGGGTCCCGCTGGCGACCGTCTCCTTGTACTCGTAGCCGGGCTCGCGCAGGTGCACGTGGATGTCGATGAAGCCCGGGCACACGATCTTGCCGGTGGCGTCGAGCACCGTCGTGCGCCGCCTCCCGGGGCAGGTCGCGGCCCACCCGCTCCACGCGACCGTCGGCGATGAGCACGTCCTGGACGGCGTCGGTCGAGCTGGCGGGATCGACGACGTGGCCGTTCTTGATGAGCAGGCTCATGCCTGGTCTCCGCCCTTGCTGCCGGCCAGCAGGAAGAGCACGCCCATCCGCACGGCCACGCCCTTGGCGACCTGGTCGAGGATGACCGAGTAGGGGCCGTCGGCCAGCTCCGGCGACAGCTCGATGCCGCGGTTGACGGGGCCGGGGTGCATGATCAGCACGTCGGGCCGGGCCTGGGCCCGCAGCTTGTCGAGCGTCAGTCCCCAGTAGCGCGAGTACTCGCGCAGCGAGGGGATGAGGCCGGCGGTCATCCGCTCGTGCTGCAGCCGCAGCATCATGATCACGTCCACGTCGCGGATGGCGTCCTCCAGGCGGTAGGCGACCTTGACGCCCATCTCCTGGATGAAGGGCGGGATCACCGTGGGCGGCCCCGCCACCGTGACCGTCATGCCGAGCTTGCGCATCCCGTGGATGTTCGAGCGAGCCACCCGGCTGTGGGCGATGTCGCCCACGATCGCCACGCTCAGCCCCTCGAAGTGGCCCTTGTGCTCGCGGATGGTCAGCAGATCGAGCAGGGCCTGGGTGGGATGCTCGTGGGCGCCGTCGCCGGCGTTCACGATCGAGCAGGAGAGATTCGCGGGCGAGGAGCTCGGCGGCCCCGGCCGAGGAGTGCCGGACCACCACCACGTCGGGGCTCATGGCCGCGATGTTCTTGGCGGTGTCGATGAAGCTCTCGCCTTTGGAAGCGCTGGAGCCGCTGGCCGAGAAGTTCACGACGTCGGCCGACAGCCACTTGCCGGCGATCTCGAACGACGTGCGGGTGCGCGTGGAGTTCTCGTAGAACAGGTTCACGATCGTCTTGCCGCGCAGGGCCGGCACCTTCTTGATCTCGCGCCCGGCGATCTCCTGCAGCGTGGCCGCGGTGTCCACGAGCAGCAGGATCTCGGAGGCGTCGAGGTCGCGCATCGCCAAGAGGTCCTTCCGGGTCCAGCCCATGTCAGGCCTCCTCGGGTTCTTCGATCACGACTCGGTCCTCACCATCGTGCTCGCGCATCCGTACGGCCACGCTCTCCCGCTTGGACGTCGGCAGGTTCTTCCCGATGTAGTCGGGCCGGATCGGCAGCTCCCGGTGCCCGCGGTCGACCAGGATGGCCAGCTGGATCATGTTCGGCCGGCCCAGGTCGATCAGGGCGTCGAGCGCGGCCCGGACGGTCCGCCCCGTGTAGAGCACGTCGTCGACCAGCACGACGGTCTTGTTCTTGATCGAGAACGGGATGTCGGTGCCGCGGATGACCGGCGCGCCCCGCATGTCGAGGTCGTCGCGGTAGAGGGTGATGTCGAGGGTGCCGACCGGGACGCTGGCGCCGTCGATGGAGGCCAGCTTGGCGGCCAGACGGTGGGCCAGCGTCACCCCCCGGGTGCGCAGACCGACGAAGGCCAGCTCCTTGGCGCCACCGTTACGCTCGAGGATCTCGTGCGCGATGCGGGTGAGGGCGCGATCGAGTGCAGCCTCGTCGAGGACCTGCGCTTTTTCGCGCAGGCGGGGGGCTCCGGCCATGACCTCTCCTTGCGAGCCTCACGGGACCCGCTTAAAGGAAGAGCAGCGTCGACAACAACTCTACCCGCCCGATCTCACTCCTGTCAACGGCTCGTCCCGCGCGGCCAGCGCCGCGATGAGCTGATCGAGGTTCACGGGCTTGGTGACGTGGGCGTCGAAGCCGGCCGCGACGGCCTGGCGCACGTCCTCGGCCTGGCCGTAGCCGGTGAGGGCGACCAGCCGGGCACGGAATCCCTCGGCGCGCAGCTGCCGGGCGACCTCCATGCCGTCGATGTCGGGCAGCCCGATGTCGCACAGCACGACCTGCGGCTGCAGCCGCCGGGCGGAGGTCACCCCGTCGTTCCCGGTGGGGGCCGTCTCCACGCGCGCGCCCTCGGTCTCGAGCATGACACGCAGCACGGCGCGGGTGTCGTCGTCGTCCTCCACCACGAGGATCGAGCGCTGGCCGAGCCGGCCGGCCGGGCGGCGGCCATCCTGGGCGGCGGTCGGCGGCGTCGTGCTCAAGGGCAGCTCGACCCGGAAGCAGGCGCCGCGCCCGCTGCCCTCCGAGACCACGCGCACGCGGCCGCCGTGCAGCTCGGTGAGCCGGCGGACGAGATCGAGGCCGATGCCGAGCCCGCCCGCCCGCGTCTGCGTCCCCTGCCGGAACGCCTCGAAGATCACCGGCAGGTCGGCGGGGGCGATGCCCTCCCCGGTGTCCTCGACCTCGAGCACGGCGTGGCCGCCGGCCGCGGTCAGTCGGACCATGACGCGCCCGCCCGTCGGCGTGAACTTGAGCGCGTTGGAGATCAGGTTGCCGGTGATCTGCTGGAGCCGGGCGCCGTCGCCCCACAGGGGCAGCGGCGTGGCCGGCAGCTCGGCGGTGAAGCGCAGGCGCTTGAGGGCGGCGCCATCCTCGTGCGTCTCCACCGCCGTGCGCACGGGATCCCGCAGGTCGAGCGTCTCGAAGCGCAGGGTGAACTTGCCGTGCACGATGCGCGAGAGATCGAGGAGGTCGTCGACCAGGCGCACCTGCTGGCGGATGTTGCGATGGATGGCGTCGAGCGCGCGGGCCGTCATGTCGTCGAGGCTCCGGTGACGGCGCAGCACCTCCGTCCAGCCCAGGATCGGCTGCAGCGGCGTGCGCAGCTCGTGAGACAGGGCGGCGATGAACTGATCCTTCAGCCGGCTCGCCTCCTCGGCCATCTCGCGCGCGTCTTCCAGCTCGGCGCGGGCCCGCTCCTGCTCGGTCACGTCCTTCCAGGTCACCAGGGCCGCCTCCACGCTGCCGTCGGGGCGGCGGAGCGGGTGGGTATTGACGAGCAGCTGGCGCCGGCCCGTCCGCGGGTGGTCGAGGGTCAGGAGCTGGCCGCTGACCGCCTCGCCCCGCAGCGCCCGCGACGAGGGATAGGCCGCGGGCGCCAGCGGCTGCCCATTCCGCTCGAACAGGGGCTGCTGCCGCATGCGGGCCTCGAGCGACATGCCCTCGGCGAAGTCGAGCACGCGCCGGCCGGTGTCGTTCATGAAGACGAGCCGGCCGGCGTCGTCGACGACGAAGATCGCCTCGTCGACCAGGTGCACGATGGCCTGCAGCTGGGCCGTCTGGCGGGCGACCTCGCGCTCGAGCCGCGCGCCCTCGGTGATGTCCTCGACCACGGCCAGCACGCGCCCGGAGACGGCCCCGCCGTCCTCGGCCGGCAACGGGACCGCGTTGACGAGGCAGGTGAGCGCGCGGCCGTCGATCTCGAGCAGCAGCTCGGCGCCGATCAGCGCCTGCCGCTGCGCGAGCGCGCGCGAGATCGGGTGCAGCGCCGGTGGCAGCGGGGCGCCGTCGGGGGTGCGGGCATGCACGCGGGCCAGGTGATCGCCGATCGCCCGGCCGACGTCACGATCGGCGCCGAGGAGGTGGATGGCGGCGATGTTGGCGTACTCGACGATGCCGGCGGCATCGACCAGCAGGATGGGCTCGGCGAGCGCATCGAGGATTGCGGGGGGGATGCCCCCGGGGCGAGCCGGCGTGCGTGGATCGGTACTCACCGCGTTTTCCTGACGGAGGGTCGCTCCGAGGATAGCACGCGGGCCGAGCCCGGCCGCCCGGCGACGCGCCAGGCGTCGGCGGCCAGCA
The DNA here is from genome assembly GCA_963734175.1 of uncultured Candidatus Rokubacteria bacterium. Taxonomy (GTDB): domain Bacteria; phylum Methylomirabilota; class Methylomirabilia; order Rokubacteriales; family CSP1-6; genus AR5. The sequence continues at coordinate 620,077 of CAVTGC010000004.1, read as the reverse complement.
GCGCGAGGGCGGCGGTCAGCACGCTCACGCCGGCGACGAACACGATCCGGCCCAGGGCGGGCGCGTGGTTACGCAGCGACAGCTCCGACAGGATCCAGTTCCAGTCGTGCACGAGGCCCTCGGCCAGGAGCGGCAGCGCCATGTCCCGGCCGTCGGCGACGTAGATCGCCACGTCGACGAGGCTCTCGCCCGTCCAGAACAGCGTGACGGCGGCGGCCGCCGGCTGGCGGTGCCAGAGGAAGTAGCCCGTGCAGACGGCGGGGATCAGCACCTGGTTCAGCGAGCCGCCGAGCATCCCCATGAATCGCCCGAGGATGCCGAAGATCACGTGCCCGGCCTCGTGGAAGACCAGATCGATCAGGTGGACGAAGGCCAGCACGCCCCCCGTCGACGGTGTGAGCCCGCGCGAGACGATCAGCAGGGCGAGCCAGAGCAGGACCAGCAACCCGCCGCCCCGGACCAGCACCGCCGGGCTCAGCGCCATCGCTCGTGGACCTCGTGGTGCGCCTCGATCGTCACCCGACCGCGCTTGATCACGAGCGTGCGCGGCGCCATGGTGGCCACCGCGTCCTCGGCCCGCGCGCAGTCCCACACGGCGAGGTCGGCGCGGCAGCCGGGGGCGAGGCCGTAGTCGGGCAGGCGCAGCAGCCGGGCCGGATGCAGCGTGATGGCGGCCAGCAACGCCCGCAGATCGGCCGGCGTTCCCATGTGCGCGGCCACCGCCGCCACGAAGGCCATGTGGACGAGGTCGGCGGTGCCGACGGGCGTGAACGGATTGCGGATGTTGTTCGAGGCCAGCGCCACCGGCACGCCGGCCGCGAGCAGGCGCCGCACCGGGGTGAGACCGCGCCGCACGTTGCTCTCGTCGCGGCGTCCCATCAGGTAGAGATCGGTGGCGGGCAGGCAGATCACGCCGACGCCGGCGCCGGCGATCTCGGCGATGATTTCATCCTGGCGGTAGCCCGGCACCGCGCTCAGCTCGCTCAGGTGGCCCACCACGACCCGGCCCTGCCAGCCCGCCCGAACCGTCTGGCTGGCGATCTCGCGCACGTGCAAGTGCTCCGGCTCGTCGGCGAAGTCGGCGTGGAAGTCGGCGTCCACGCCGAAGGCGGTGGCCAGCGCGAAGACGATGCGGATGTGCTCGAGGCCGTCGGTGTCGTTGTAAGGGCAGCCGCCCACCAGGTCGGCGCCCATCGTGAGTGCCCGGCGCAGGAGACCCTCGGTGCCGGGCGCCTTGACGATCCCCTCCTGGGCGAAGGCGCACAGCTGCAGGTCGAGCGCCGGCGCGTACTCCTCGCGCAGCGGCAGCATGGCCTCCATCCCGGTCAGGCCCATGATGGGATCGACCTCGACGTGGCTGCGCATCGCCGTCGTCCCCGCCCGCACGGCCATGTCGAGGACGCGGCGGGCCCGGGCCTGGATGTCCTCCACGGTGAACGCGCGCTTGGCCTCGCCGGTGAGCCGGATCGCCTCCTCGAGCGTGCCGGTCGTGGAGACGACGCGGTCGTCGAGCAGCGCCTTGTCGAGGTGGATGTGCGATTCGACGAGCCCCGGCGTCACCAGCCGGCCGCCGAGGTCGATCGTCTCCCGCGCCGTCCGGGCCACCGTGTCCACGCCGGCGATGCGGTCGCCGGCGATGGCGACGTCGACCAGACCGTCACGGTCGAGGAGGCGGGCGCCGCGCAGCAGCAGGTCGACCGTCTCGCTCATCGTGGGGCGCGCCCCGAGCAGACGGCCATGCGACACACTACGACGAATCCCCGGCCGGCGGAAATGGACTAGAGTAGGGCGCCATGGCCGCTCTGCCCCTCGCCGGGTACCGCGTGCTCGAGCTCGCGCACCTCATCGCGGGGCCCGCTTGCGGCATGTACCTGGCCGACATGGGCGCGGACGTGGTGAAGCTCGAGCAACCCACCGGGGGTGACGCCTCCCGCACGGCCTACGGCAGCCAGCTCGGCGGCGAGAGTGCGGTCTTCGTCACCGTCAACCGCAACAAGCGCAGCCTGGCGCTCGACCTGGCGCGGCCGGAGGGGCGGGCCGCCTTCGAGCGGCTGGTGGTGCGGGCCGACGTCGTGCTCGAGGCCTATCGCGGCGGCGTCGCCGAGCGGCTCGGCATCGACTGGCCGCGGCTGGCGCCGCTCAATCCCCGGCTCGTCTACTGCTCGCTGTCGGCCTTCGGCCCGACGGGACCGTGGCGTGACAAGCCCGGCGTGGACATGCTCGTGCAGGCCATGGGCGGGCTCATGGCGGTGATGGGCGAGCCGGACGGCCCGCCGGTGCTGTGCGGCGCCCCCGTGCTCGACACGATCGGCGCGCTGATGGCGGGCCAGGGTATCCTCACCGCGCTGCTGCACCGGGAACGTACCGGCCAGGGCCAGCGCGTGGACGTCTCGCTCCTGAACGGTACGCTCCTCGCGCACGCCGCGCGGCTGTCGATCTTCCTGGCGACGGGCGAGGAGCCGGGCCGCTGGGGCAGCGGCCATCCCTACATCGTGCCCTTCCAGGCCTTCGAGGCGAGCGACGGCTGGGTCTACGTCGCCGTCTGGATCGATCGTCTGTGGGCGCCGTTCTGCGCGGCGATCGAGCGGCCAGGCCTGGCCACCGATCCCCGGTTCGCCACCCGGGCCGCCCGCCTGCAGCGCCGCGCCGAGCTGACGGCGCTGCTCGCCGAGATCTTCCGGGGCCGCCGCGTGGCCGAGTGGATGGCAACGCTCGAGGCCCACGACGTCCTCTGCGCCCCGGTCAACCGCTACGCCGACCTGCCCGACGATCCGCAGGTACGCGCCACCGGCCTGATCGTCGAGCAGGACCACCCGCGAGCCGGCCGCTTCCGCACCCTCGACACGCCGATCCGCCTCGGCCTGACGCCGGGCGGTATCCGGACCCCGGCCCCCGCGCTGGGCGAGCATTCCGACGCCATCCTGGCGGAAGCTGGCCTGGCGCCGACCGAGATCGCCGGCCTCCGCGCGGCCGGCGTCGTTGCCTGACGCCGGCCCTCGGCCGTTGCTGCGTTCTGACACCGATGCGTCAGGCCGTCACGCGCTCGTCACGATTTGCACGATCGGGGCCGCGCGGGAACGGACCGGGGGGACTGTCGGCCGCGTGTGAAGCGAATACGACTACAACCAGTCGCGCATCGGCACGATTCTGGCGCTCGTGGCAGTCGGCTTGCACACCCGGCGGCGAGTGACAAAACGGATCCTCGTCGTCGACGACGTGGCGTACCTGCGTGACGTCCAGGTTCTGCTGCTCAGCGACGCCGGCTACGCCACCACCGCGCTCGGCAGCGCCCGCGAGGCACTCGACCAGCTGCCCGCCCTCGCTCCCGACCTGATCCTGCTCGACGTTTCCATGCCGGGGATGGACGGCCGCCAGTTCCTCCGGCGGCTGCGGGCCACGCCCCAGTGGCAGCGGCTGCCGGTGATCCTCACCACCGGCCGCTCGGTGGAGGACGTGGCGCGCGAGAACGGGTGCGACGTCCTGCCCAAGCCGTACAGCGAGGCCGCCCTGCTCGACCTCGTTCAGCGCCTCATCGGCACCGCCGCGAACGCCTCATAGCCCCGCCTCGGCCAGCGCCTCCAGCGCGGCCGTGAAGCACCCCAGTGGCGCCCGTGCCACCCCCGCGCCCACCTGGCCGGTGCCGGCCCGCCGACCGGCGATGCCGGTGTTGATGAGCGGTGTTACTCCCGTCTCGACCACGCGCCGCACGTCGATGCCCACCGGTGTGCCACGCTCGTCGAGGGTGGGGATGCGGAAGTGCGGGTGCTCGCCGGCCGTGATCTCGCGCATCGCCTCGGTGACGGCCACGGCCTCGGCCATGCCGCCGGCCCCGACGAAGCGCGCCACCGCCGGCGAGGCGGCCATGGCGACGGCGCCGAGGCCGATCGTCTCCACGATGGCGCTGTCGCCCATGTCGGGGTTGGCGTCGTCGGGGCCGAAGCCGGGGAAGTAGAGACCGACCGGCGTCTCGACCGGCGCGGTGAGCCAGCGGTCGCCCAGCCCGGCCACCCGGATGCCGAACTCGGTGCCGTTGCGGGCCATGGCGGTCACCAGGGTGGAGCCGGCCACGCCGCTGGCGGCGTCGGCCGTCGCCTTGCCGGCCGCCATCGCGACGTTCAGGAAGAACTGGTCGTTGCCCGCGATGAACTCGGCCAGCCGCGCCACCGCGTGGTGCCGCCCGCCCGCGCGCGCCACGTGGGGCATGAGCGCCCGGGCCAGGAGGGCGGAGGCGGCCAGGTTGCGCTGGTGCATCTCGTCGCCCATCCGCAGCGCCTGGGCCATCAGCGGCCGCAGCGGCAGGCCGCCGGCGGCGCGAATGGCCGCGCCCAGCAGCGGCCCCGCCTCGTTGGCCAGCCAGCGCAGGCGCGCCACCACGCTGGCGTCGTTGGCGCCGAAGCGCAGGACCTTGCCGAGCCCCTCGTTGATCGTGACGTGGGCGCGGTTGCCGCGCGCCCGGTTCTCGACGCTGAACACCGGCATCGAGCGCGTGATGATGCCGGTCATCGGCCCCACCGCGCGCCAGTGATGGCACGGCTCCAGCCGCACGCGCCGCCGCTCGACGAGCCGCCGGGCCGCGTCGTCGTTGGCGGCCCAGTCCTCGTAGCGGATCGCGCACAGCACGGCGGCCTGCATCGGCTCGCACATCCGCGCCCACTCGAGCGGCGGTCCCGCGTGCAGCACCACGTGCTCGGGCAGCTCCAGCGCCTCCCAGGCCGGGCGGCAGTCGGCGAGCACCGGCTCGCCGCCGACCAGCCGGGCGAGCACCTCCGCGTTGGCCGTGTCGATCTCCGCCGTGCGCGCCTGCAGCCGCTCCAGCAGGGCGGCCAGCCGGGGATCGCCGCCGGCCGGGGGCGTCCACGCCAGGTGCACGACCGGCACGTCGAGCCGCTCCAGCGCGCGGGCGAAGAGATCGAGCCCGAGGCTGATCACGCGTGGCGGCGTCCCGAGAAAGCCTCCCGTCACGGCCGGGCGACGGTGACCCGCGCGGCCACGAGCGCGGCGAGACGCGCGGCCTGGGCGTTGGAATCCATCACGCAGACGCCGGCTCGACGGAGCGTGGCCACCTGACGCGAGCGCACCTGCAGATCCTGCTCGGTGCCGGTAACGCCGGCGATCACCGCGAGGCCGCGCCCGTCGGCGGTGGCCTGGCGCCGGGCCGCCTCGAGCGCCGGGACGAGCTCGCCGGCCGGATCGGGATGAGCCCCGTAGCCGAGCACGACGTCGAGCAGCACCACCGCGGTGGCGGGATCGGCGGCCTCCCGCTCGATCCACTCGCGGCGGACAGCGCCGTCGATCATCGGATGCGGGCGGCCGAGGGTGAACGCGTCGTCCCCGAGATCGACGATCCGATGGCCGGGCCCGTCGCCGCGCACGCCGGCGGCGACCCCGGGCAGGCGCGCGCGCAGCAGCGCCACCGCCTCCCACGCCAGCGTGCCGCCCGAGTAGACGCCGCGCACGAAGCGCTGGCCTGGCGCGAGCGCCGCCGCCTGCGTGGCCACCAGCAACTCGATCTCGGCGGCGGGCGGCGTCAGCTCGACCGCACACGGCGTCCGGCCCCGCGCCAGCGCCACCGCGGCGAGCGCGGCATCTTCGAGGGTGGCCGCGATGTGCACGGGCGCGCCCGCACGCTCGGCCGGCGACGCGACCCCGGGTGATGCCTCGGCGCCGGCCGCGCAGACGACACTCGGCTTGCCCAGCGCGCGCAGCGCCTCGGCCAGGCGCGCGGCGACGGTGGGCCCGGGCGGCTTGCTGACGACGATCACCACCTCGGTCGCGGGATCCGCGGCGAGGGCGGCCAGGGCGGCCACCGTCATGCGCCCCCCGACGGCGTCGGACAGGTCGCGGCCGCCCACGCCGATCGCGTGCGAGACGCCCTCGCCCTCGGCGGCCAGCCGGCAGCTCACCTCTTGCAGCCCGGTGCCGGAGGCGGCGACCAGACCGATGCGTCCGCGCGGGACGGCGTTGGCGAAGCCCAGCGGTACGCCGGCCACGAGGGCGGTGCCGCAGTCGGGGCCCATCATGAACAGCCCGCGCTCGGCCGCCACGCGCTTGAGCTCGATCTCGGTCTCGACGGAGACGTTGTCGCTGAACAGCATCACGTGCAGTCCGGCGTCGAGCGCGCGCCGGGCCTCGGCGCCGGCGTAGACGCCGGGCACCGAGATCAGCGCCAGCGTCGCGTCCGGCCGCGCGCGCAGGGCACCGGCCAGCGTGCGCGGCCGGACCCCGCCCACCGTGGGGGCCGTCCGGCCCGCGCTCAGCGCGGCCTCGGCGGCGGCGCAGGCGGCCGCGGCGGCCGCGGCGGCGTCGGCCACGACCGTGATGACGAGGTCAGCGGGGCCGGCGCTCTCCCCCTCGCCGGCGAGCAGGCCGGCCTCGGCCAGCAGCGCCCGGTTCGCCGGCGTGCCCATCATGGCGGCGGCCCGGCGGACACCGGCCACCGCTTCCATGTCGTGGGTGAGTCGCATCAGCGTGACGGAGTCGTGGTAGACGCTGCGGCGCACGAAATTCCAGACGGGCACCGGCCGATACTACACCACGCCCACCGCCGCCTATTTCGGGGGCGTGATGCCGTAGGCGCGGATCTTCCGGTAGAGGTGGCTGCGCTCGATGCCGAGGCGCTCGGCGGTCCGGGTCATGTTCCAGTCCTGGGCGCGCAGCTCGGAGAGGATGTAGGCGCGCTCGAAGCTGTCGCGCGCTTCCTTGAGCGGCTTGCCATCGCCGGGCGCTGGGGCCGCGGCGATCTCGGCCTTGGGCCGGAGCGGCGGCGGCAGGTCGTCGGCGCCGATCGTGTCCCCGGGCACCATGATGACCAGGCGCTCCACCATGTTGCGCAGCTCGCGCACGTTGCCCGGCCAGTCGTACGTCATGAACCAGGTCAGCGCGGCCGGCGCCACCGCCTTGAGCCGCTTGCCGTTCTCCGCGCAGAACACCCGGATGAAGTGCTCGACGATGGCCGGCACGTCCTCCTTGCGCGTCCGCAGCGGCGGCACCTCGATCGGGATGACGTTGAGCCGGTAGAAGAGGTCCTCGCGGAACCCGCCCTGGGCGATGAGCGAGACCACGTCGCGGTTGGAGGCGGCGATGACCCGGACGTCGACCCTCAGGGTGTCGCGGCCGCCCACCCGCTCGAAGGCCTGCTCCTCGAGGGCGCGCAGCACCTTGGCCTGGGTCTTCAGGCTCATGTCGCCGATCTCGTCGAGGAACAGCGTGCCGTGGTCGGCCGCCTCGAACTTGCCGCGCCGGCGGGCGTGAGCCCCGGTGAAGGCGCCCCGCTCGTGGCCGAACAGCTCGGATTCGATCAGCTCCTCGGGGATGGCGGCGCAGTTGACCTCGACGAACGGCTGGTCGGCCCGGGCCGACAGCGTGTGGATGGCCCGGGCCACCAGCTCCTTGCCGCTGCCGTTCTCGCCGTGGATGAGCACGCGGCCGCTGCTGGGGGCGGCGGTGGCGATCTGCTCGCGCAGCGCCCGCATGGGCGGGCTCTCCCCGATGATCTCGGTGCGCCGGTCGAGCTGCTCGCGTAGCGAGGCGTTCTCGCGCTCCAGGCGGCCGTGCTCGAGGGCCCGGGTCACCGTGACCAGCGTCTTCTCGAGGGACAGCGGCTTCTCGATGAAGTCCCAGGCGCCGAGCCGGGTGGCCTTGATCGCCGTCTCGATGGTGCCGTGGCCGGAGATCACGACCACGGTGACGTCGGGCCGCAGGCGCTTGAGCTCGCCCAGCGTCTCCAGGCCGTCCATGCGCGGCATCCAGATGTCGAGGAAGACGAGGTCGGGCGTCTCGTCGGCGACCGTCTTGAGGGCGTCGGCGCCGGAGCCGGCGACGCTGACCCGGTAGCCCTCGTCCTCCAGCACGTCGCGCAGCGCCTTCCGGATGGCCGGCTCGTCGTCGACGATCAGGATGTGCTCGCCCGGCATGCCCCTACACCTCCAGCGGGGCCGGGGTGCGGGTCACCGGCAGCTCGATGGTGAAGCGACTGCCGCGCGGCTCGTTGTCCTCGACGCTGACGGTGCCGCCGTGCTCGCCGACGATCTCGCTGACGATCGGCAGCCCCAGCCCCATGCCGGTGACCTTGGTCGAGAAGTGCGGCAGGAAGAGCTTGTCGCGATCCTCGAGCGGAATGCCGGGGCCGGTGTCGCTCACCACGATGCGCACGCGGCCGGTCTCGGGCAGGTACTGCGTCTCCACCACGACCTCGCCGCCGGCGGCGCCGACCGCCTCCACTGCGTTGTCGACGAGGTTCAGCACCGCGCGCTTGACGTGATCGGGATCGACCTCGCACGGCGGCAGCTCGTCGTGGCGGGTGGCGAGGGCGAGGCCGGGATGGGAGTCGCGATAGAGCGCGGCCACGCCCTCCACGATGGGCCGCAGGTCGGTCGGCTTGGGCACGAAGGCCGGCATGCGGGCGAAGCGCGAGAACTCGTCGACCAGCCGGCGCAGCCCGTCGACCTCCTGCACGATCGTGTCAGTGCACTCGGCCACCAGCCGGTGGTCGTCGTCGTCGCCCCAGCCGAGCCGGCGGCGCAGCCGCTGGGCGGAGAGCTGGATGGGCGTGAGCGGGTTCTTGATCTCGTGGGCGATGCGCTGGGCCACCTCGCGCCAGGCGGCCAGCCGCTGGGCCTTGAGCAGCTCGGTGAGGTCGTCGAAGACCACCACGGCGCCGGTGTATTCGCCGTTCTCGCCCCGTAGCGCGGTGGCGGCGGCCAGCAGCGACAGCGCCACCCCGCCCTGGCGCAGGTGCAGCTGCAGCGCCACGCTGCCCGCCCGCGGTCGCCGCGCCCGCTGGACCAGGGTGACGATCTCGCGCAGCTCGGGCGGCGCGAACACCTCTTCCAGCAGCCGCCCCACGCTGGCCGCCTCGGCGATCCCGAACATGCGGGCGGCCGCCCGGTTGATCGTCGTCACCCGTCCAAGCGGGTCGAGCGACATCACGCCGGTGGTGATGGCCTCCAGCACGGTCTCGATGTAACGCCGACGGTCCTCCAGCTCGGTGTGCTTGTCCTGCAGGTCGAGGTAGGCCTCCTCCAGCCGGCGCTTGGACTGGCCGAGGTCGTCCGTCATGTGGTTGAACGACTCCACCAGCGTGCCGATCTCGTCGTCGCCGCGCGTCTGGACCTTGTAGGCCAGGTTGCCGGCCGCCACCTCGCGGGTGCCCTCGGCCAGCTGCTCGATGGGGCCGGTGATGCCGCGGGCCAGGTGGAGCGCGAACCAGGTGAACGAGAAGACCACGATCAGGGTCATCAGCAGGAAGAGCAGGATGTAGATGCCCTTGATCGGGTTCTTCAGCAGCTTGAGCTGCTTGTACTCGAGGAACGCCTGCGAGATGCCGCGCACCCGCTGCTCGAGGCGCTCGGTCACGTGGCTGCCGATCACCACCGCACCGACGACGCGGCGCTCGCCGTTGCGCGTCTGCCAGATCGGCGTGACGGCCTCGATGAGGTCGCCGTTGGTCAGCTCGCGTACGGTGGTGACCTCCTGGCCGCCGAGCCCGCGCTTGACCTGGTTCTCGTTGAGCTCGCGGGTCGGCAGGTCGCCCAGGATCGGGTCCTTGGTGTGGACCAGCTCCTGGCCGCCGGCGTTGACCACGGTGATCGTGCTGATCGACAGCACGTCCTGCTGCTCGACGAGGTAGGCGGCCAGCGCCTCCCGGCGGTCATCGGCCAGCAGACCGTCCCGGTCGATCACCCGCGCGATGTGCTGGCCGTGGCGCAGCGCGGTGCGCTCGAGGTTGGCGTAGTACGTCTGGGCCACGGCCAGGGCCTGGTCGAGCGGGCCGCTCGACCTGGGGCTTGAACCACCCCTCGATCGACTTGTTGATGAAGTTCGAGGCGATCACGAAGATCAGGCCGGCCGGCGCCACCGACAGCACCAGGAACGCCAGCACCAGCTTGGCCCGGAACCGCGCCCCGATCACGTTCTGGCGGCGCTCCAGCCACACCTTCACGAGGTTGCGGAAGAGCAGCAGGATCAGCAGGAGCAGGACGATCAGGTTGAGGTTGAACAGCGCGAAGATGACGATGTTGGAGGCGACCGGCAGCTCGGGCGCGAAGATGCCGAGGTCGAAGGCGGTGGCGCCGCCGATGAGCAGCAGGAAGGCGGCGATGATGACGAGGTTGCGCTTGCGGCGGTTCTGATCGCTCAGCAGAGGCACGGCTACTGCACCCGCTGCAGGGTCCGGTAGTCGGACTGGCGCATCACCTGCTCGGCCGTCCCCGCCATGCGCGCCACGATCGAGTTCTCGCCGTTCAGCGCCGACTCGGCGTGCACGCGCACGTAGATGACCTCGACCGGGTTCAGGGCACCGGACGCGCCCAGCTTGAATCCGCGGACCTCGGACAGCACGCGCTGGGCGTCGCGAAGGTCGCGCGTCAGGTGGGGCGTACGCGACTCGCCCTTGAGCGTGACCACCTTGTACTCCTTGGTGACGGGGTTGTAGACGAGCTGGCGCTCGACCACCCGGGTCAGCAGCCGGCTGTCGCGCCAGTAGGGGTTGTACTGCCAGAGCTCGATCGTGTAGCGGACGTGGGTGGGGATGCCGCTCTCGATGCCCTCCTGGAAGGCGGGGCCGATGGCGCCCAGCACCGCCACGTTCACGGTCAGCTCGTGGTCGTTGAGGAATACCTCCAGGTCGCTGATGCGGAGATCGGCGCCCGCCGGGGCCGCGACCGTGAGGATCAGCGCCGCCAGCGTCACCGCCCAGATCGACACGCGAGTGCTCGCAGGCATGGGCGAACGCAACATTATAGCGCCCGGAGCGGGTGAGGCAGGAACGACGCGGAGAGACTAGATCGCGGCCGGGGCGGGGGTCGAGGCGAAGACCTCGGCCTCGGGGGCCAGGGCCACCCGGGCGGCGGCACCGGCCGTCCGCCGCTCCAGGCCGAGCGCCCGCTGGATCTCGACCACCAGCTCGAAGTTGAGCCCGTGGCCGGCGTTGCGAGCGATGACGTGACCCACGAGGGGCCGGCCCAGCAGGGCCAGATCGCCGACGAGATCGAGCATCTTGTGGCGTACGAACTCGTCGCGGTAGCGCAGGTTGTTGAGCGTGCCGCGCTTGCCGACCACGATGGCGTTGTCGAGGGAGCCGCCCAGGGCCAGGCCGTGCTTGCGCATGGTGCCGAGGTCCTCGAGGAAGCCGTAGGTGCGGGCCGGCGCGTACTCGCTGACGAACGACTCCTCGGTCGGCACCCACGACAGCGTCTGCACCCCGATGGCCGGGTGGTCGTTGTCGAGCGTGTAGCTGATGCGGAACTCGGGGGCCGGCACGATCTGGATCCACCGGTTGCCGCTCCCGACGCGGACCGGCTGGGGGATCGCAATCGGGCGGCGCCGCGCGCTCTGGGTCGTGCGGCCGGCCGCATTCAGGAGCCCGACGAACGGCTTGGCGCTGCCGTCCATCGCCGGGACCTCGGTGCCGTCCACCTCGACCTGCAGGTTGTCGATTCCCAGGCCGGCCGCGGCCGCCATGAGGTGCTCGACCGTCTGGATGCGGGTGCCGTTGCGGCCGATCGTCGTGGCGTAGTGGGAGTTGATCACGCTCTCCGGGGCGGCGGGGATTGGCTGCCCGTCCCGCCCTGTCCGGAACACGATGCCGGAATCGGGAGGAGCCGGGGAAACCGTGATCTTTGCCGGCTTGCCGGAGTGGAGACCGATACCCTCGAGCGCGACCGACCGCCGGATCGTTTGCTGGCGCATTGCCGGGCCGGAACTAGAGCAACGTGAGTGCCACCCCTGTCGGAAACTCTAACAACCTTAAGAAACACACCCTTATAAGTCGGCGCAAACCATGGTCAGATCAGAACGTCGCCGGGATGACACGGTGCGCAGGGCCCCGAGTCTCTTTTATGAGACAGTCCTTAAGCGCCAGAGGAGCCTACACATCGACGATCACTCGGCTCTCGTGGACGCCATCCCGGACCGTGACCGCAACCTTGTGGTGTGTGGCTCCCTTCACGACCGTGCCCGTCTGGTGCCGGGCCGGGTCCACGGCCTCTCCGTGCAGGACGCCGAGCGCGAGCGTGTCCGTGCACATCGTCATCTCCACCCCCCGGACGACGAAGCCCTCGATCTCGTGCACGTACAGGCACTCGTCGATCCAGGCCACCAGCAGCGCCTCGGGGCCGTCGGCCTGGGCGCGTACTTCTCGATCCTCGCGCGCCTGCACCTGGTCGGGCGTTACCAGCAGGGCGAACACGCCCAGCGTGGCCTGCGCGAAGGCCTCGGCGCGGCTCGGGCCCCAGCCGCGCACGCCCACGTCGGCCTCGACCTCGAAGTGCTCCCAGCCGGCGGTGGTCATCCGAGATCGCCGAAGCGCGACTGAACGATCGCCACGAGGGCGGGCCCGGCCGTCTCGGTGCGGAGGATGCGAGGACCCAGCGAAGCCACCGTGAGCCCATGTGCGCGGGCGGCGTCGACCTCGGCAGCGGCCAGCCCCCCCTCGGGCCCGATCACGAGCAGCGCCGAGCGGGGTGCCACCGCCGCCGCCAGCAGCGTGGCCAGCGGGGTCCCGCCGCCCTCCCACAGACAGAGCGCGAGGTCGGCCGGCTCGTCGAGCGCCAGCCACTCGGCCAGGGGCCGCGGCGTCTCGACCTCGGGGATCACCGCGCGGCCGCACTGCTTGGCCGCCTCGCGGGCGACGCGCTGCCAGCGCCGCGCCCGCTCGCGCCAGCGCGAGGCCTCCAGCCGGACGATCGTGCGCTCGCAGAGGGCGGGGCGCACCCGGGCGACGCCGAGCTCGGTGGCGGCGCGGACGATCGCCTCCATCTTGTCGCCCTTGGGCACGCCCTGGATCAGCGTCACGGCCAGCGGCGAGGCGGCGACGCCCGCGGCCTCGGCGATCACGGTGCCGGTGGCGGGCTCCCCCACGCTCTCCAGGCGCACGGTGTAGTCACGGCCGGCGCCGTCGGTGGCGATCACGGTGTCGCCGGGCCGCAGACGCAACACGCGCGCGAGATGGCGAGACTCGCCCGCGTCGAAGGTGACGCGGCCCCCGGCGAGCCGCTCAGGCGGAAGCGTGAAGCGGCGCATGGCGCAGGGTCAGGCTGGTCCAGCCCTCGAGGCTGCGGCTGGCCTCGTGACGGAAGCCGTGGGCGGCGAGCGTCGCGATCACCGCCTCGGCCTCGGCGTCGAGCAAACCGCCCAGCACGAGGGCGCCCCCGTCGGCCACGAGCTCGCGGTAACGCTCGGCCAGCGCGTGGTGGGCGGCGGCCAGGAGGTTTGCGAGGACGAGCGGCGCCGGAGCGGCGGTCAGGGTGCCGGCGTCGGCGTCGACCGCGCGCACGCGACCCTCGACGCCATTGCGGGCGGCGTTGGCACGCGCGGCCTCGACCGCGTCGGGATCGGTGTCGCACGCGAGCACGTCGCCGACACCCAGCCGGGCCGCGGCGACGGCCAGGATGCCGGAGCCGGTGCCCAGGTCGAGCGCGCGGGGCGGGGGCGCGCCGGTGACGAGCGCCTCCAGCAGCTCGAGGCAGCCGGCGGTGGTGCCGTGATGCCCGGTGCCGAACGCCCGACCCGGCTCGATGGCCAGCACCACCCGGTCGCTCGCCGCCGGAATCTCCCACGGCGGCGCCACCAGCAGGGCACGACCGATGGTGACGGGCCGGAAGTGCTCGCGCCAGGCCGCCGCCCAGTCGGCGTCGGCGACGGGCGCCAGCCGCGCCCGCGGGCCGGCGACGAGGCCGAGGGCGCGAAGGCCGTCGAGGTAGGTGTCGACGCGAACGGTGAGGGTCTCGGTGTCGGCCGCGGCCGGGAAGAAGGCGCGCAGGCGGGCGGGGCCCGAGCCGGTCGTCTCCTCGACGACGCCGACGGCACCCAGCTCCCACAGGAAGTTCGTCAGCGCCTCCGCGGCCTCCTCGCCCGCGTCGGCCGTCAGCTCGACGTAGGCGGAGCCGCCGGCGACGGTGGTCACCCGAGGAGCTTCTTCATGCGCTCGAAGAACGACGTGGCGAGCGGCCCGCGCTCCTTGGAGGAGGCCTCCTCGAACGCCTCCAGCGCCTCGCGCTGCTTGGCGTTGAGCTTGTGCGGCACCTCGAGAAGCAGGCGATAGCAGGTGTCGCCCTGGCCGCGATCGCGCAGGCGCGGCATGCCGCGGCCGCGCAGGCGCAGCACCTGGCCCGGCTGGCTGCCGGACGGCACCTTGAGCTTGGCGGTGCCGCCGAGCACGGGCACCTCGAGCTCCGTCCCGAGCGCCAGCTGCGGAAACGACACCGGCAGGTCGCAGTGGAGATCGGCCCCGTTGCGGCCGAACATCGCGTGCTCGCGCAGGTGGATCAGGACGTAGAGATCGCCGGGCGGGCCGCCGTTGAGGCCGCCCGACCCCTCGCCGGTGAGGCGCATCTGCATGCCGTCCTCGATCCCCGCCGGGATCTTGACCGACAGCAGGTGCTCGCTGCGCTCTCGCCCCTCGCCGCGGCAGCTCTTGCAGGGGCTCTTGTTGATCTGCCCCTCGCCCTGGCACCGGGGGCATGGGCGGGCCACCGTGAGGAAGCCATGGCTCATGCGCACCTCGCCGCGGCCGCCGCAGCCGTCGCACGCCACCCGGCGCGTGCCCGCCTCGGCGCCGGTACCCTTGCATGTCTCGCACGTCTCCAGCCGCGGCACCTGGATCTTCGTCTCCAGGCCCGACGCGGCTTCCTCCAGCGTGATCTTCAGCTCGTACTGGAGATCCTCGCCGCGCGCCGCCCGCGTGCGCCGCCCCCGGCCGCTGCCGCCCAGGAAGTTCTCGAAGATGTCCTCGAACAACGAGCCGAAGCCGGCGTCGAAGCCTGAGGACGAGCCGGTGCCGGGCGCGGTGCCGAAGCGGTCGTAATGGGCGCGCTTGTCGGGATCGGACAGGCACGCGTAGGCCTCGTTGATCTCCTTGAAGCGATCCTCGGCCTGCTTGTCACCCGGGTTCCGGTCGGGGTGATACTGCATCGCCAGCGTGCGGAAGGCCTTCTTGAGCTCGACCTCGGTGGCCTGGGCGGTGACGCCGAGTGTCTCGTAGTAGCCGGCCACTTACGCCGCGTCCTCGTCGGGGGCGGCGGCCACCGCGACCAGGGCGGGGCGCAGCACGCGGCCATGCAGCAGATAGCCGGGACCCGTCTCGCTGACGACCGTGTCGGGGGCGGCGTCGACGCTGACCACGCGAGCGATCGCCTCGTGCCGGGCCGGATCGAAGCGCTGCCCCACCGCCGAGTAGCGGCTGAGGCCGGCCCGCTCGAGCACGCGCAGCAGCTCACGCTGGATCAGGTCTACGCCCTCGAGGACGTTGGCCGCCGCGCCGCTGCCGGTACGGGCGGCGGTCACGGCCCGGTCGAAATTGTCGAGGACGGGCAGGAGGTCGCGCAGGAGCGCCTCGTTGGCGTACTTGACACGGTCGTCAGCCGTGCGCTCGAGCCGGCGGCGGACGTTCTCGGTCTCGGCCAGGGCCCGGAGCAGGCGGTCCTGGTTGTCCTGGATCTGGCGGCGGAGGTCGTCGATCTCGGCCTGGGCGGAAGGCCCATCCGGCACAGCGGTGTTTGGCGGCGTGCGGTCATCCATAGCTCTAGAAGTATATCAGCGGCCCGGGGGCGGCCCGGTCGTCAGGACGGCAGGTAGAGGTCCTGGCGGACCCGCGACAGCGCCTCGGTCACCTGACGGGCGGTCTCGTCCACGGCGGCGATCACGTCGGGGTAGGGCAGGCGCCGGGGGCCGACCACGCCCAGGATGCCGAGCACCTGGTCGCGGTACATGTAGGTCGACGTGATGAGGGTGCACTCGCGCATCTCGCTGACCGGGTTCTCGTCGCCGATCGTCACCCGCACGCCCTCGTCGCCGGCCAGCGTGGTCATCATCTCGGCCAGCCGCTCCTTGTGCTCGAAGGTGCGCAGGAGCTGGCGGGTCGTCTCGATGTCCCAGAACTCCGGGTGATCCAGCATGTTGATGGCCCCGCTCACGTAGAGCGTGCGGCCCCGCAGCATGCCGACGATCTGCTCGGTGACGGCTCGCGCCCGGGTGTGCAGGGTATCGAGCGGGTCGTCGGGCGCCTGCTCCATCTCCACGATCTCCTGGACGGTGCGATCGCGGAAGCTGCGGGTGAGCTCGCGCCCCAGCGCGCGCACCTCCTCGGGCCCGAGCGGCGGCTCCAGGGTGATCTCGCGCACGGTGAGCCAGCCGGCGTCGGTCACCATGACGGCCAGCGCCCGGTCGTTCTCGAGCGGCCGGAGATCCACGCGGGCGATCGTGGTGTGCTTGAGCGGCGGCGCCAGCAGCAGGCCGGTCAGCTTGGTGCGCGCCGACAGGTGCGAGGAGGTCTGCTCCATGAAGCCGTCGATGCCGACGCGGCGAGCGCCCAGCGGGCGCTGGGGTGCGGGCAGCCCAGACTGGGGCGGCGGGAACGAGTCGACGTAGAAGCGGTACGCCTTGTCGGTGGGCACCCGTCCCGCACTCGTGTGCGGCTGGGCCAGGTAGCCCATGTCCTCCAGATCGGACATGGCGTTGCGGATCGTGGCCGGCGACAGGTTCGGGAAGTGCCGCTTGCTGAGCGCCCGGGAGCCGACGGGCTCGGCCGAGTCGATGTACTCGCGGATGACCGCGATCAGTACGTTCCGGTGACGCTCGTCCATCTGACCCGTTGTAGCGGCGGGGACGGGCCAAGTCAAGGCGGCGACGGCTACAATGCGGCGATGACGACGCCACGGATCGATCCCGACCTCGCCGCACTCCTGGGCCGCGTCTGGCCCCGGCTGCCCGCCAGCGCCGCCCGGGCCGAGGCGATGGGCTTCGCGTGGGCGGCCGTGTCCACGCCCTTCGTGCGCCGGGAGGGCCGCCGCGTCGTCGGCCACGTGGGCGTCATCGAGCTGCCGCTGGTGATGGCGGGCCGTCGGGTGGCCGTCGGCTCCATCCACGCCGTGTGCACCGATCCCGAGCGGCGCGGCCGCGGCCTGGGCCGCGCGCTGATTGAGGAGGCGCTGGCGGCGTGCGTCGGGCGGTACGAGACGCTCGTCCTGACGACGGCGATCCCCGACTTCTACGTGAAGTTCGGCTTCCGCCCCGTGCGAGAGCACGCGTTCACGCGCGCGCTGCCGCCGCGGTCCGGAGCGGCGCGCCCGGGCGGTCGCGTCCTGACCGAGCGGCCCGAGGATCTGCAGTTGTTGCGGCGCCTGCTGGCGGTGCGGGCTCCGGTGTCCGAGCGGCTCGGCTCGCTGGAGGACGGCACCGTGTTCGTCGTCGCGCTGCTGCTGACGTGGGGCGACTTCTCGCGCGTCCACCATCACGCCGGGCTCGACGTGCTGACCGTCCACGAGGTTCGCGACCGGACCCTCGTGCTCTACGACGTCGTGGGCCCTGCGATCCCGTCCCTGGGGGCGCTGGTCGACGCCATCGGGGCCGACGCCGACCGCGTCATGACGCTCTTCCATCCCGATCGGCTCGGCGAGGGGTTCGTGGCCGAACCGCTGGACGCCGGGCTGGCGGCCTCCCACGACGACTGGTTCACGGGGCTGATGGCGCGTGGCCCGCTGGCCGTCGAGGGCGGGCCGTTCATCCTGCCGCCGCTGACCCGAACCTGAGCCGTGGACTGGTTCGCGGACGAGGCGTTCTGGGCGGAGATCTACCCGTTCGAGTTCCCGGATCCGGTCATCGACGCCGGCGTGGCCCAGGTCGACAAGGTTCTCGCGCTCAGCGGCGTGCGGGGCGGCGACGCCCTCGACCTCGGCTGCGGCCCCGGCCGCCACGCGATCCCGCTCGCCCGCCGCGGGTTTCGCGTGACGGGCGTCGACCTGTCGCCGTTCCACCTGGCCCGCGCCCGCGAGCGAGCCGCCGCGGCCGGGCTCACGATCGAGCTGGTGCAGTCCGACATGCGCGCGTACGTGCGGGCCGAGAGCTACGACCTCGCGCTCAGCATCTTCACGTCCTTCGGCTACTTCGACGATCCCGCCGACGACCTTCGCGTGCTGCAGAACGTCCACCGCAGCCTGCGGCCGGGCGGCGTGCTGGTGATGGACGTGGCCAGCAAGGAACGCATGGCCCGCGTGCTGCATCCCACGATCTCGCAGCGCACGGCCGACGGCGCCTTGCTCGTGCAGCGCCACCACATCGTCGACGACTGGAGCCGTATCCGCAACGAGTGGACCGTCGTCCGCGACGGCCGCGCCCGCACCTTCGAGTTCAGCCTCCGCATCTACTCCGGCCAGGAGCTCAAGGCCCTGCTCACCGAGGCGGGCTTCGGCGCCATCACCCTCTACGGCGCCCTCGACGCCCGCCCCTACGACCTCGAAGCCGAACGCCTCGTCGCCCTCGCCCGCCGCTAGACGCGCCTGCCCAATTGCGATCTGCTCATTCGACCGCGCGGTTGCCGACGGGCGGGGTGGCAGCGTGGGGCGTCTGCAGGTCGGGCGCGCCGCTTGTGGCGAGCCGTAGCTCGCGCGTGGATTTCGCGGCGGGGCGAGCGAGCCGCCGACGCCCGACTGGCGTAACCCCAGCCCCCACCGGGGGATGGGGGGTCGAGCGAGCCCCGCTTGCGGGATTTAGGCGCAGCCACCGCGGCGCGCCCGGCCTGCAGACGCCCCACGCTGCCACCCCGCCCGTCGCCAGCCCGCGCGCTGCCGGAGCGCAGGCTACGTGTACGACAGGCCCATGGTCTCGGCGACGAGCGCGGGCTTCTCCTGCCCCTCGATCTCGACGGTCATCTGGGAGGTGATGCGCACGCCGCCCTGGATCTCCTCGACGTTGGCCAGACGCTGGCGCAGCCGGATACGGGCACCGGCCTGCACCGGGGTGATGAAGCGAACCTTGTTGGAGCCGTAGTTCACGCCCCGGCTGCGCTTCTTCACCCGCGTCAGGGTCGCCGCCAGCCGCGGCACCAGCGACAGCGTGAGGTAGCCGTGGGCGATCGTCTTGCCGTCCGGCATCTCCTTGCGCGCGCGCTCGACGTCGACGTGGATCCACTGGTGATCGCCGGTGGCCTCGGCGAACTTGTTGATCATCGCCTGGTCGACCGTCATCCAGTCCGAGGGGCCGAGCTCGCGGCCGATGTGCTGCAGCAGCTCCTTGGGGGTCTCGACCTCGAACATGTCGCCTCCTTGCGTGTCGGGTTACCAGTCCGTGAGGGGACCGAGGAAGTTCTCGCCGACCTTGAGTCGGGCCACGCGCCCGTCGGCACCCAGCTCGAACACCACGGGCTCGCCGTTGCTGCCGTACCCGTTCTTCGTCTCGCTGCGGAAGGTATGCTCGCCGGTCGGGGCCAGCCAGGTCACCGTGAGCATCGGATCAGGTTGCGAGGGGTCGAGGAGGGCCAGGCGGCCGTCGACGACGAGGACCTGGGCATCACCCCAGGGACTGCGATAGCGACCGGCATAGCGCTCCCAGCCGGCCGGAGGTCCCGCCGGCGCCGCCGGCGCCGCGGCCTTCAGGATGGCCGGGGCCACCCACTGGAACGCTTTCTCCGCGAAGAGCAGCGGATTGCCGTCGTCGGCGTTGGTCAGCACGATCACGCCGACGCGGTCGGCCGGACACAGGTGCACGATCGTGCGATAGCCGCGCAGCGCACCGCCGTGGCCGACGTAGGTCTTGCCCCGGGTGCGCATGATGCGGAAGCCCAGGCCCCAGCCGGCCTCCCAGTCGGGCTCCAGCCAGTGCACGCGCTGCATCTCGCGCAGCGTGCTCCCACGCAGGATCTGGGCGCCGCCGATCGGTCCGTCGCGGAACTGCAGCATCGCGAATCGGGCGAGGTCGGCGACGCTGGTCGTCATGTTGGCGGCGGCCGAGATGCCGCGCCCGTCGGTGTGGGGCGCGGCCGTGCGCGGGCCGGCCGGCAGCCGGCGCGAGTAGCCGGTGGCGAGGTCGACGTGGTCAGCGGGCGGCGTCGTCACCCACGTGCGCCGCATGCCGAGCGGCTCGAGGACGTGCTCGGCGACGTACTCGGCGTACGTGCGACCGGAGACGGCGGCGATCACCTCGCCGGCCAGCGCCAGACCGAGGTTGGAGTACTTCCACTCGGTCTCCGTCGGCAGCGCGGCCTGCTGGGCGGCCAGCCGCTCGCGGATCTGAGCCAGGGTGGGGAACTCGCCGTCGGTCCAGTACGGGAACCCCGCCTCGCGCGGCAGCCCGGCCGTGTGCGTGAGCAGATGACGCAGGGTGACCGGCGGCGCCTCGGCCCCGGCGCCGCCGATCCGGAACCAGGGCAGGTGCTCCACGAGCGGATCGTCCAGCCGCAGCTTGCCGGCATCGCGCAGCTGCAGGATGGCGGTGCTGGTGAAGAGCTTGGTGATCGAGGCGATGCGATAGAGCGTGTCGGCGGTGGCGGGCCGCGACGGCTCCAGGGCGGCATGGCCGAAGCCGGCGGCCCACACCAGCTCCTGGTCGTGGACGATGGCGATGGAGAGCCCGGGCACGCCGCTGTAGGCGAGCTGGGCGCCGATCCACGCCGACAGCAGATCGATCGACGTGCGGACGTGGCGGTCGGCGGCGACACTCACTCCGGCAGGCTCCGGCGCGCCGCCGCCAGCTCCTCCTTCACCGCCTCGACTCCGCGGAAAACCCGGTCCGCCTTCCGGTACCAGTACTGGGCATTGTCGAGGTCGCCCTCGAGCGTGTGCACGATGCCGTGCAGCCACGCCGCGAGGGCGGACTTGTCGGCCTGGACGATCTCGTGGGCCTGCTGCCACGACCCGGCCTCCAGGAGCTCGACGGCGCGCTCGAGCTGGCTCATCGCGTTGACTGTGGCCCGGCTCAGTGGCCGACGGTGGCCTTGATGCTGCCGAGGTGCTCGTCCATGTGACCGACCAGCAGCCCGCCGGCGAGCTGAGCGGCGCTCATGGGCGGCAGGCCGCTCAGCACGGGGCCACTGCGGTCGAACTCGGCGTCGGCGATGCCACGAAGGGTCGCGGCGGCGGCCGCCGCGTTGGACTTGTGCAGCGCCAGCGTGTCCGACTTGCTGACGTTGGCGAATTCCTGGGCGTGCTTGGCGTTGCCCGCGTGGATCATGTCCATCTGGATGTTCGGGCCGGGCTTGCCGTCGGCCAGCATCTTGAGGATGCCGCAGATCCCTTGATGCGAGCTCGCGATGTGGTGGGCCACTACCCCCACCGGCCACTTCTCGCTCGCCGTGACCTTCTTCCAGTCGGTGTCGGACAGGCGCTCGATCGCGGCTGTGACCTCCTGCGCCTTCGCCTCGAACTGCTTGGCAAACGTCTCGCCTTTGGCTCCCATGGCAATCCTCCTCGCTAGGGGACTTCGGTGGCCAGATGATACTCCGTCCCCGGGTGGCCCGCTCGCGGCTTCGGATATGATGACCGTCGGGGATCCGATAGATGCGAATCGCCACCTGGAACGTCAACTCGTTGCGGGCCCGGCTCGACAAGGTCACGTGGTGGCTCGAGCGGGCCAAGCCCGACGTGCTCCTGATGCAGGAGACGAAGCTGGCCGACGCCGACGCGCCTGCCGACGTCTTCCGGGCCGCCGGCTACGACCTCGCCCACCACGGCGAGGGGCGCTGGAACGGTGTGGCCATCGCCAGCCGCGTCGGCATCACGGAGGTCGTCGCCAACTTCGGCGAGCCGCTGCGCCGAGCCGCCACCCCCGAGGTGGGGGACGACGAGCCGCTGGCCGAGGCGCGGATGCTATCGGCCGTGTGCGGCGGCGTGCGCGTCGTCAGCCTGTACGCGCCGAACGGACGCACCGTGGACTCGCCGTTCTACCACGCCAAGCTCGCGTGGTACGCACGCCTGGCCCGCTGGCTGGAGGAGGCCGCGGCCCCGGCCGATGCCCTGGCCCTCGGCGGCGACTACAACGTGGCTCCCACCGACGAGGACGTGTGGGACCCGGCGGCCTGCCACGGGGGTACGCACGTGTCGGCGCCGGAGCGCGCGGCCTTCGCGCGCCTGTGCGCATGGGGGCTCACCGACGCCTATCGCCTCCACCACCGCGAGCCGGCGCGCTTCACCTGGTGGGACTACCGCGCCGGTAACTTCCACAAGAACTTCGGCATGCGGATCGATCACCTGCTGGTGACGGCCAGCGTGGCCAGGCGCGTGGTCGCCGCCGAGATCGACCGCGAGGCGCGCAAGGGTAAGCCGGTGCCGTCCGACCACACGCCGCTCGTCGTCGATCTCGACGAGGCGGGGCATGCGTTCGATGCGGGGTGGGCGGATGCCGAGGGTCGCATCGCGCGTCGCCTTCGCTAGCGTCGGCGGCGGCGCGGGGCGCGGGCGGCGGGGCGATCGGGTCCCCTTCGGTTCCGCGAGAGACTGACCGGGGCGCGAAGGGGTGGTCGGAGCCTGTCCTACGTGGTGGCCCTACACGATCGAAGCCAACGGAACCTCAGGAGACCCGATCGCCCCGCCGCCCGCGCCCCGCGCCGGCACCCCGCGCTGCCGGACGACTCATCGCTGAGACAGCGAGTCGCTGATCTGGGGCGGCGCCGTCACGCTCCGCCTGCATCCACCATGACCTTCTACGGCTGGGCGCGGGTGATTTCGACGCGGTTGTCGTGGAAGACGGCGCCGCCGCCCATGTCGGAGTCGCGTTCGGGGACGGTGGCGTTGGCGTTGGCGGCGCCGGGGACGCGCTTGGGCCAGAAGCCCTTGCTGGCAGCGGCCACGCCCGGGCGCACCGCGTCGCTCACGCGGACCGTCGCCTGGAACTCGCCGCGGTCGTTGTGGATGCGCGCGACGTCGCCGTCCTTCAGGCCGCGGCAGGCGGCGTCGTCGGGGTGCAGCACGACGGCGGGGGCGCCCTGGCGGCGCTCCAGCTCGGGGACGTTGGCGAACATCGAGTTGAGCAGGTAGTGCGAGGCCGGCGCGACCAGCGCCAGCGGGTAGCGCGCGGCCAGCGCGGTGCCCTGCTGGGCGGCCTCGGAGGGCGGCGTGTAGTCCGGAACGGGGTCGAGGCCCGCTTCGATCATCCGGGGTGAGACGAACTCCAGCTTGCCGGAGGGCGTCGGGAATCCGTTCGCGAACGGCACGAACGGGGTCGGCACCGTCAGGCGCGCCCACCCGTCGGTCTGGAGGCGCTCGAGCGTGATGCCGGCCAGCGCGGGATCGTCGGAGTCGAGCACCGACCGCGCGAGGTCGTCGTCGGAGTCGTAGACGCAAGGCTCGGTCACGCCCAGGCGCCGGGCGAGACGCCGGAAGATCTCCGTGTGGGGCAGGCACTCGCCGGGCGGCGCCACCGCCGGCTCGTTCCAGTTGAGGTAGAGATGGCCGTACGCGTAGTGCAGGTCGGCGTGCTCGGTCTGCATCGTGCTCGGTAGCAGCAGGTCGGCGTAGTCGGCGGTGTCGGTCTGGAAGTTGTCGACGACGACCGTGAACAGGTCCTCGCGCGCGAGGCCCCGACGGACCTTGCCCTGGTCGGGCACGCTCGCCACCGGGTTGCTCGCGTAGATCAGCAGCGAGGCGACGGGCGGATCGCCCACCTCGAGCAGCGCCTCGCCGAGCCGGGTCATGCTCAGCCGTCGCGTGCCCGGCGGCCGCAGGTCGTCGCGCCAGAGCGCCGCCCAGTTGCCGCGGAAGAAGCCGCGCGTGTCGTAGACGGCGCCGCCGCCTGGGTACCGCCAGTCGCCGGTCACGCCGGGGATGCAGGTGATGGCCCGCACGGCCATGCCGCCGCCGGCGTGACGCTGCAGCCCCATGGTCAGGCGGATGCCGGTGGGCCGCGTGGTCGCCAGCCGCTCGCCGAGGGCCACGATGCGCTCGCGCCGCAGCCCGGTGATCGCGCTCACTCGCTCGGGCGGGAACTCCTGGATGCGGGCGCGGAACGCCTCCCAGCCGGTCGTGTGGGCCGCGATGAACTCGCGGTCCTCGCGCCCGAGCGCGACGACGATGTGCAGCAGGCCGAGCGCCAGGGCGGCGTCGGTGCCGGGAATCGGGGCCAGGTGCTCGTCGACGGCGGCCGCGGTGCGCGTGCGCACCGGGTCGACGGCCACCACGTGGGCGCCCGCGCGGCGGGCGGCCTCGACGTACTTCCACAGGTGATGGTTGGTCGTGAGCGTGTTGGTGCCCCACAGCAGGATCAGCCTCGAGGACGGAAACGTCTCGGGATCCATGCCGACCCGGTTGTCGCCCAGCGTGTAGCCGGTGCCGTAGCCGCCGGCGATCGTGCAGATCGTCATCTGGTGCTGCGAGGTGCCCAGGACGTTCCACAGACGCCGGCCGGCCCCGGCCACGCCCTGCAGCATCCCCATCGTCCCCGAGCCGTAGTAGGGCCACAGCGCCGCCGGCCCGTGGCGATCGATGATCCCGCGCCAGCGGGTGGCGATCTCGTCGAGCGCCTCGTCCCAGGAGACGCGCGCGAAGCGGCCTTCGCCCTTGGCGCCGACACGCCGTTGCGGATGCAGGAGCCGGTCGGGCGCGCGCGTGTAGTCGAGGTAGCGATTGACCTTGGCGCACAGGGCGCCGCGGGTGAACGGGTGGCGACGGTCGCCGCGCAGGGTCAGCGCCTGCCCGTCGCGGACGGTCACCACCCACGCGCAGGTGTCGGGACAGTCGAGCGGACAGGCGCCGGGGACCTCGCGCGGCGGCGCGAGGCTCACGTGAGGACCATCTGGGTCTGGATCGTGAGCGAGAGCAGCCGCCCGGAGGCGTCGGTGACGCGCGTCTGCCACACCATCGTGCGCTTGCCGCGATGCAGGGGCGTGGCCTCAGCCCGCACGACGCCGCCGCGCCCGGCGGCCATGAAGTTGGTCTTCGACTCCAGCGTGGTGGTGCCGGTGGCGCCCGGGGGCAGGTTCAGGACGGTGGCGGTGGCGCCGACGGTGTCGGCGAAGGCCATCAACGTGCCGCCGTGCAGGCTGCCGCCGATCGTGGTGAGGTCGTCGCGGTAGGTCAGCTCGGCGACGACCCGGTCGGGCGTGGCCTCGACGAAGCGCACGCCGAGGACATCGCTCAGGGTGCCTTTCAGACGCTCGGTGATGGCGGCGGGGTCGACGGTCATTCCGCGTCCTCCCAGGTCATACGGCTCAGGGTGGTGGTTCGGGTGGAGCCGGTCAACTACCTCCCAGGTAATGTCCCCGCCGCCGGGCGCGGTGTACAGTCCCCGGGATGAATCGGGCGGCGGCGACGACGGCGGACAGCGGGTTCGGGCGGCTGCTGCGGCAATGGCGGGCGCAGCGCGGGCTGAGCCAGCTCGACCTCTCGGTCGAGGCCGGCGTGTCGTCCCGTCACCTGAGCTTCGTGGAGACGGGCCGGGCCCAGCCGAGCCGGGAGATGGTACTGCTGCTGGCCCGTACGCTGGATGTGCCCCTGCGGGACCGCAACGACCTGCTGGTGGCAGCGGGCTACGCCCCCGTCTACCGGAGGACGGATCTGGACTCGCCGGCCATGGCCCACGTGCGCCGGGCGCTCGACTTCATCCTGCGCCAGCAGGAGCCGTACCCGGCCCTCGTCCTCGACCGTCACTGGAACGTTCTGCAGGTGAACGCGGGCAGCGCGCGCGTGCAGGCGCACTTCCTTGACGCGACGGCGGTGGCGGCGCTCGGCCCCCCCAATGCCATGCGGCTGATGTTCCATCCCCACGCCTTCCGCCCCTTCATCGTCAACTGGGAGGCCACGGCCGCCTCGCTGATCCAGTGGCTGCACCGCGACGCGGTGAGCGGCTTCGGCGACGCCCCGACGCGGGCGCTGCTGGAGGAGGTGCTGGCGTACCCGGACGTGCCGCGCCAGTGGCGCCGCCTCGACCTGGACGCCTCCCCCACGCCGGTGCTGCCGATCGAGTTCCGCCGAGGCGAGGTGACCCTGCGCTACTTCACGACGCTGACGAGCCTCGGCACCCCCCACGACATCACGCTGCAGGAGTTGCGGATCGAGTCGTTCTTTCCCGCCGACGAGGAGACCGAGGCCGCGACTCTCCGACTGCCGGGTTAGGCGCCCGGGGCCGGGCCCGGGGCAGCGCCGCTAGAGGAGATCGGCGAACAGCGTGTCGGAGACGAGGAAGCCCGATTCGGTCAAGGCGACACGCTCGCCCCGCTCGGCCAGGAGGCCGGCGTCCCGCCACCGGGCCAGCGTGCGCGCCAGCGCGGCGTCGCCCTCGACGCGGGTGTCGATCCACTCGCGCGGTACGCCGTCGACGAGGCGGAGACCCAGGATCAGTCGCTCGCCGAGCTGCTGGCGCGGCGTCAGGCGCTCGCTGGTGTCGATCGGCAGCGCGCCCGTCTCGAGGATCGAGCAGTAGCGCGCCACCGGCTTGACGTTGCCGTAGCGCACGTCGCCCACGAAGCCGCAGGCGCCGGGGCCGACGGCCAGGTACTCGGCGGCCCGCCAGTAGACCTGGTTGTGGCGCGAGCGGAAGCCGGGCCGCGCGTAGTTGGAGATCTCGTAGTGCTCGAGGCCGGCGGCCGCCGCCGCCCGGGCCAGGGCCCAGTACTGATCAACGACCGTGCCCTCGGGCGGCAGCCCCTCCACGCCGGTCACCGCCCACAGGCTGCCCGCGTCGAGCGTGAGCCCGTACGCCGACAGATGCTCGGGCTTCCAGTCGAGCACGCCCTCGACGCTGCGCTGCCACGTGGCCGGGTCCTGGCCCGGCAGTCCGTACATGAGGTCGACGCTGACGTTGTCGCAGCCGGCGTCCCGCGCCGTCTCGAACGCGCGCCGGGCGCCGCCGGCATCGTGCAGCCGCCCCAGCCGAGGCAGGATCGCGTCGTCCAGCGATTGCACGCCGAGGCTGATCCGGGTGACGCCGGCCGCCCGGTAGGCGGTCAGCTTGTGCGCGGCTGACGCTCTCCGGATTGCACTCGACCGTGACCTCGACAGCCGGCGCGATCGCGAAGTGTCCGCGGACGGTGTCCAGGAGGGCGGCCATGTCCTCCGGCGCCAGCAGCGACGGCGTCCCGCCCCCGAAGAAAATGGTCTCCAGGGTGACACCCGGCGCCCACGCGGCCTCGGCCAGCAGCCCGACCTCCCGCCGCGCCGCCTCCACGTAACGGCGCATCTCGGCCGCCCCCTCCAGCGGCGCCGTGTTGAACGAGCAGTAGTGACACCGCTTCGTGCAGAAGGGAACGTGGACGTACAGCCCGAGGGATCGACTGCGAGGTGCGGTCTCGGCGAGCACGCCCGCGGTCGCTCGCCGAGGCGGGATTAGGGGATGTAGCGGCCCAGCCGCCACCAGCGCAGCCAGTGCCGGTCGCCGTCCCACGACCAGTAGATGAGGAAGGCCTTGCCCTTGATCTTGTCGCGCTTGACGAATCCCCAGTAGCGAGAGTCCTGAGAGTTGTCGCGGTTGTCGCCCATCACGAAGTACGAGTCGGCGGGGACGACGAGCGGCTCGCACGCGTAGGCGTAGCCGCAGTAGCCGGGCGACGCGGTGTGGCTGAGCGCGCCCGGGTTGCGCCGCACGTAGGGCTCCTCCAGCGGCCGACCGTTGATGAGGACCTGCTGTCCGCGCACCTGCACCGTCTCGCCCGGCGTGGCCACGATGCGCTTGATGAAGTCGCGCTTCTCGTCCTGCGGGTACTTGAAGACGATGATGTCGCCCCGGTGGGGGTACCGCAGGGAGGGCAGCCGGTAATCGGTCAGCGGCAGCTCGGGCCCGAACAGGAACTTGTTGACCAGGATGTAGTCGCCGATCAGCAGCGTGTCCATCATCGAGCCCGACGGGATGGTGAAGGCCTGCACGATGAGGGTGCGGATCACCAGGGCCAGGAGGATGGCGATGGCGATCGCCTCGACGTACTCGCGGACGACCGACTTGCGGCGGCGGACGCCGGGGACGGTGGTCACCTCGTCGACGGGGGCGGTGGTCACGGGATCCTCGGGGCGCCCGTTCGACATCCCCACCCGCTCGTAGTCGAAGCGAGTGTCGGGCTGGGCGGGTGGCTTGGGATCTTGGTCCACGGGCTCAGCTCTTGAGGACCGACAGGAATGCTTCCTGTGGCACCTCGACACGGCCGACCTGCTTCATGCGCTTCTTGCCTTCCTTCTGCCGCTCCAGCAGCTTGCGCTTGCGCGTGATGTCACCGCCGTAGCACTTGGCGGTGACGTTCTTGCCCATGGCCTTGACCGTCTCCCGGGAGATGACCCGGCTGCCGATGGCGGCCTGGATGGCCACCTCGAACATCTGGCGGGGGATGACGGCGCGGAGCTTCTCGACCAGGGCCTTGCCCCGCTCGTAGGCCTTGTCGCGGTGCACGATGATGCTGAGCGCGTCGACGGGGTCGCCGTTGAGCAGGATGTCGAGCTTGACCAGGTCCGACGGCTGGAAGTCGGCGAACTCGTAGTCGAAGGAGGCGTAGCCCTTGGAGATCGACTTCAGCTTGTCGTAGAAGTCGACGACGATCTCGGCCAGCGGGAAGTCGAAGCGGATGTGCACGCGCTTGCCGACGTACTCCAGCGACTTGTGCTCGCCGCGCTTCTCCTGGGCCAGCTTGTAGATGGACGTCATGAACTCGGTCGGGCACGTAGACGGAGGCGTGCACGTACGGCTCCTCCATCTGCTCGATCCGGTCCGGCGTCGGCATCTTGGACGGGTTGTCGATGTCCAGCACCTCGCCGGCGGTGGTGAGGATCCGGTACTGCACGGAGGGGGCGGTGATGATGAGCGAGAGGTTGAACTCGCGCTCCAGCCGCTCCTGGACGATCTCCATGTGCAGCATGCCGAGGAACCCGCAGCGGAAGCCGTAGCCCAGGGCCAGCGACGTCTCCGGCTCGTAGTTGAAGGCGGGGTCGTTCAGCCGCAGCTTCTCGAGCGCGTCGCGCAGCCCCTCGTACTCGGTGTCCTCGATCGGGTAGAGGCCGGCGAACACCATGGGCTTGGCGTCGCGATAGCCGGGGAAGGCCTCCGCCGTCGGCCGGAGGGCGTCGGTGATCGTCTCGCCGACCTTGGCGTCGGACACCCGCTTGATCGAGGCCGTGATGTAGCCGACCTGGCCGGCCGACAGCTCCTCGACCGGCCGCATGTCGGGGCTGAACACGCCGACCTGCTGCACCTCGAGCGACCGTCCGTTGGACATCAACAGGATGCGGGAGCCTTCCCGGACGCGGCCATCGGTCAGGCGCACGTAGACCACGACGCCCTGGTAGGAGTCGTAGTAGGAGTCGAAGACCAGCGCCTTCAGCGGCGCCTCGGCATCGCCCGTCGGCGGCGGGATGCGCGCCACGATCGCTTCCAGCACCTCCGGCACGCCGGTGCCGTGCTTGGCCGAGATGGCCAGCGCCTCGCTGCCGTCGAGGTCGAGCGACGTCGGTGATCGCCTCCCGGGTGGCGTCGACGTCGGCGGCCGGCAGGTCGATCTTGTTGATGACCGGCACGATCGTGAGGTTGGCGTCGGAGGCCAGGTAGAAGTTGGCCAGCGTCTGGGCCTCGATGCCCTGGGCGGCGTCGATGATGAGCACGGCCCCCTCGCAGGCGGCCAGCGCGCGCGAGACCTCGTACGAGAAGTCGACGTGGCCCGGGGTGTCGATGAGGTTCAGCGTGTACTCGTGGCCGTCGCGGGCGCGGTAGAGCAGCCGCACGGTGTGGGCCTTGATCGTGATCCCACGCTCGCGCTCCAGGTCCATCGAGTCGAGCACCTGGTCGACGGCCTTCTTCGCGTCCATGGTGCCGGTGAGGGACAGGAGGCGGTCGGCCAGCGTCGACTTGCCGTGATCGATGTGGGCCACGATCGAGAAGTTGCGAATGCGGGCGAGACTCATCCCGCCTCAGTCTAGCACGCCGCTTCCGCCCACCCGGTCGGCACGGACGCTGCAAGGCGCGCCGCCGGACCGGGGCGCGGACCCCCCTCAGCAGCGGTGGTGCCGGTCAGGCGGGGAGCTTGGTGTGGGCGGGAATCTGGGCGTGGGGCTCGAGGACGACGCCGGGGCCGATGGTGGCGTGGGGCCCGATGGTGACGTCGCTCGGGACGATGCACTCGCGGAGGGTGGCGCCGGGGCCGACGTCGACGCGCTCCCAGAGGATGGCGCCCTCGACGCGGGCGCCGGCCGCGATCCGGGAGTGGTCGCCGATGACCGTCAGCGGCCCGACGTGGGCTCCCGCGCCCACCTCGACGCGCTCGCCGAGGACGGACGGCCCCTGCACGCGGGCGTCGGGAGCCACGCGGGCGCTCGCGGCGATCCAGGAGCCGTCGCGCGCCCCGCCGGGCGGGGGCAGCGGCGAGCGGACGCGGCCGCTCAGCAGATCGACCTGGGCGTCGCGGTAGGCGGCGGGGCTGCCGATGTCGCGCCAGTAGGCGGTCCCGCTCCAGCCGTAGCAGGGGATGCCGTCGGCGATCAGGGCCGGGAAGAACTCGCGCTCGATCGAGACCACGCGGCCGGCCGGGATGCGGTCGAGGAGCGCGGCGTCGATCAGGTAGATGCCGGCGTTGATCGTGTTGGTGGTGATCGGCTCCTCGGCGGTCGGCTTCTCGCGGAAGCGGGCGAGGCGGCCGTCGCCGTGGAGCTCGACGAGGCCGTAGGCCCGGGGATCCTCGACCGGGGTGAGAAAGATGGTCGTGCGGGAGCCGCGGGACTCGTGCAGCCGCCGCATGCTGGTCAGGTCGGCGTCGGTGAGGACGTCGCCGTTCAGCACCCAGACCGTCCCGCGGGCCAGGTCGGCGGCATTGCGGACGCCGCCGCCGGTGCCGAGGGGCTCGGTCTCGACCACGTAGCGCAGCCGGACGCCGAGCCGCTCGCCGTCGCCGAGGGCCCGGCGGACGTCGTCCACCCGGTAGGAGCAGGCCAGGATGACGTCGGTGACCCCGTGGGCGCGCAGCAGCGCGAGCTGGTAGGCGAGGAACGGGTGCCCGAGCAGCGGAACCACCGGCTTGGCCCGCTCCAGCGTCAGCGGCCGCAGCCGTGTGCCCTGGCCCCCGGCCAGGATGACGGCCTGGGTGGCCGGCGCTACGGGCCCGGCGACCAGGGCTCCGCCTCGCTGATGAGCATCACGGGGATGCCGTCACGGATCGGATAGGACTTGCGGCAGGCGCGGCAGATGATGCGGGTCTCCTCGAAGAGGAGATCGCCCTTGCAGGCGGGGCACACCAGGATGCTTCGAAGCTCTTCGTCGATCATGCGCTCACCCCCTCGTCGCCCGGATGGGCCTCAGCGGCCGAGCTTCTGGCGGAACCACTCGAGCGTCAAGCGCAACCCTTCCTCGGTGTCGACGCGGGGCTCCCACCCCAGGAGCGAGCGGGCCCGCCCGATGTCGGGCTGCCGGACCTTGGGGTCGTCCTCGGGCAGGGGCTTGAACACGATCTGACTGCGCGAGCCGGCCAGCTGCAGGATGCGCTTGGCCAGCTGCAGGAGGGTCATCTCGTGGGGGTTGCCGATGTTCACGGGATCGCTGCCCCCACGCTCCATGAGCCGCCACAGCCCCTCGACCAGGTCGGAGACGTACTGGAAGGAGCGCGTCTGCGAGCCGTCGCCGAAGACCGTCAAGGGCGCGCCGGTGAGCGCCTGGGTCATGAAGGCGGGGATGGCGCGGCCGTCGTTCAACCGCATGCGGGGCCCGAACGTGTTGAAGATGCGCACGATGCGGGTGTCGACGCCGTGCACCCGGTGGTAGGCCATCGTCATGGCCTCGGCGAAGCGCTTGGCCTCGTCGTACACGCCGCGCGGCCCGACCGGGTTCACGTTGCCCCAGTAGTCCTCGCGCTGAGGGTGCACGAGCGGATCGCCGTAGACCTCCGAGGTGGAGGCGATGAGGAAGCGGGCGCCCTTGGCCTTGGCCAGGCCGAGCGCGTTGTGGGTGCCGAGCGCGCCGACCTTCAGCGTCTGGATGGGCAGCTCGAGGTAGTCGACCGGCGAGGCCGGGCTGGCGAAGTGCAGCACCCAGTCGACGGGACCGTCGACGTGGATGTACTCGGTGACGTTGCGCTTGACGAAGGCGAACCGCTCGTCGGTCCAGAACGTCTTGAGATTGTCGGGGGAGCCGGTGATGAAGTTGTCCATGCCGAGGACGTCGCAGCCCCGGGCCAGCAGCGACTCGCACAGGTGGGATCCGATGAAGCCGGCGGCTCCGGTCACCACGACGCGCATCAGGCGCTCCGGTCCATCGGCCGCGGTGGGCTCAGGACTGAATGGGACGACGGGCTTGCGCCCGATCGAGTGGTATTCGAAGCCGAGCCGGCGCATCCGTTCCGGCTCCCAGATGTTGCGGCCGTCGAACACCGCCGGCCGCCGCATCACGCCTCGCAGCCGCTCGAGGTTGAGGAACTTGAACTCGTTCCACTCGGTGACCAGCGCCACCGCGTCGACGCCGGTGGCCGCCTCGTAGGGCGACTCGCAGAAGGTCACGGTGGCCGGCAGCAGCCGGCGCGCGGCCGGGATGGCCACCGGATCGTAGGCGCGCACGGTGGCGCCGAGCTGCAGGAGCAGCTCGATGACCTCGACCGACTTGGCCTCGCGCATGTCGTCCGTGTTCGGCTTGAAGGCCAGCCCCAGGACCGCGATCGAGCGCCCGGCCAGGGGGTTGAGCGCCTTGGCGATCAGGTCCACGAAGTGGGCGGCCCGCTCGCGGTTGATGTCGACCACGGCCTTGAGCAGGGAGAAGTCGTAGCCGAGGGTGGAGGCCGTGTGCACCAGCGAGTCGGTGTCCTTGGGGAAGCAGGAGCCGCCGTAGCCGAGCCCGGCCGACAGGAAGGCCGAGCCGATGCGGGCGTCGAGGCCCATGCCCTTCATGACCTGGCTCACGTCGGCGCCGGCCAGCTCGCACACGTTGGCGATGGCGTTGATGAACGAGATCTTCGTCGACAGGAAGGCGTTGGAGGCGTACTTGATCATCTCGGCCGACGGCACGTCGGTGATGATCATGGGGCGCTCGAGCGGCGCGTACAGCTCGAGCAGCGTCATCGCCACCTGCTGGGTCGGAGCCCCGATCACGATGCGGTCCGGCCGCAGCGTGTCCTCGATGGCCGAGCCCTCGCGCAGGAACTCCGGATTGGAGACGACGTCGAACGGCACCGGCCGGGCCTGGTGCTTCTCGATCACCTCTCGCACGAACTCCCCGGTGCCGACCGGCACCGTGGACTTGTTCACCACCACCGTGTAGCGCTCCATCGCCTGGCCGATCACGCCGGCCACGTCCTCCACCGCGCTCAGATCGGTCGCGCCCGTCCGGCTTGGGCGGCGTGCCCACGGTGATGAAGACGATGACCGCGCGGCGCACGGCGGCGGTGATGTCGGTGGTGAAGGCCAGGCGGCCGTCAGTGACGTTGCGGGCGACCATCTCCTCGAGACCGGGCTCGTAGATGGGCATGTGGCCGGCTTCGAGGCTGGCGACCTTGGCAGCGTCGTTGTCGACGCAGAGGACGTCGTTGCCCAAGTCCGCGAACACCGCTCCCGTGACCAGCCCTACGTATCCTGTACCGACGACGCAGATATTCATGTCAGTGGCCAAGCCATGATAGCAGGCAGTTTCGGAGCGGAGCGAAAAAGAGAGGGCGTCAGCGACCGAAACGGTTGAACTGTCGGAATTTCTGCCGGATGGGCGAACCTACCGCCGTCTCACGCCGCCGACGGCCCGTCGTCGCCGTCGTGGTCACCGTCGATCTGCGTGCGCGCGTCCCGCACGGCGTCGGTCAGTGACTCGAACCGCTGGCCCGAGATCGAGATCGTGTTGCTGTCCTCGTCGCGCGCCTTCCACATCCACTCGCGTCGGTTGCGACCAACCGGGACGAACTGCACCTGCATCGTGGGCCTCCTTCTCCCGGCGCTTGCCGCCGGTGGCCGAGAAGGGTTGCAAGGCAGGTGCCACGCACTTGCGACTACGCGGTCTCGTCGGCCTCGGCGGCGACCCAGCGAAAGAACACGATGGTGAACGCCGCCAGCGGGATGAGCCCGGACGGCACCCACATGATCACGCCACCGAGCCGCTGATCCTCGAGCGGCGACAGCGCGAAGAGCCGGGGCGCGGCCTCGTAGAACGGATAGAGCACGCGCTCGGCCGCGGTGATCATCGCGGCCACCACCGTCATCGGCATGCCGAACACGAACAGATAGAGGAGCTGGGCGGCGTAGGGCAGGGCGGGGGCCAGCCGCGAGGGTGACACGATCGGCCACCAGCCCAGGGTCGCCGCCGTCAGCAGCGCGAGATGCTCGACGACGTGCCAGCCGTGGATCTCCAGCGCGATGTTGTAGGGGCCGGGCAGGTGCCAGGCCACCAGCGCCACCGCGTACACCGCGAAGGCCGGTAGCGGTCGCGTCGCCGTCCGCACCACGGCGGCGCCGACGCGCCCGGCCACGATCGGTCGCAGGAGCGCGTCGAGCATCCACCCCGGCAGGCCGGTCAGCAGCAGTGGCGGCACGACCAGCGTGAGCACGAGGTGCTGGACCATGTGCGCGCTGAACAGGTACCAGTCGCTGAGGTCGTGCAGCGGCCCGTTCAGCGCCAGGAGGAGGGCCACGAGCGCGGCCACGAAGCGAGCGGCCTGGCCAGGTCGGGGCCGCGTGCCCCGCGCGTGCCAGCCCCACGCCCACCCCGCCGCCAGCAGGCCCGTGACCAGGACGACCTCGGGGTGGATCGATCCGCCCGTCCACGAAAACGGTGGCGGGGGGGCCACGGCGTCAGCGACCGAAGACGAGGAAGGCCCCGGTGAGGGTCATGAGCGCGATGGCCAGGCCGGTGGCGATCAGCAGGGGGCCGACGAAGACGGCCGACAGCGGGCGCGGGTCGTAGCGCAGATGCATGAAGTACATCGCCACCAGGGCGAACTTGGCCAGCGACATTGCCAGCAGCAGCGGCACGATGATCGGCGTCAGCTGGCGGATGTAGATGACGCCGACCTCGAGCGCGGTGATCAGCGTGAGGATCAGCGCGACCCGGACGTAGGTCCGGACCGAGGCGTGCTCGGGCGCGGGGTGGTCGGCCGCCGGCGCGTCGTGGCTCACGGGATCAAGTACACCACGGTGAAGATGACGATCCACACCACGTCGACGAAGTGCCAGTAGAGGCCGACCACCTCGACCTTGACCGCGTCCTGCGGGCCGAGGTGGCCTCGCCGCTCCATCACCCACAGCGTCAGCAGCAGGGCGACGCCCAGCGTCACGTGGCCGCCGTGAAAACCGGTCAGCACGAAGAAGGTCGAGCCGAACAGGTTCTGCTGCAGGGTCAGCCCCTCGTGGACGAACTCGGTGAACTCCCAGGCCTGGAAGCCCAGGAAGACCAGCCCGAAGAACGCCGTGCCCAGCAGCCACCGCCGCGCCTGTCGCCGGTCGCCGCGCTGCACGGCGGCCAGGGCCAGCACCATCAGCAGCGAGGACATCAGCAGGTCGAAGGTCGAGAGCGTCGTCAGGGGGATGTTGAGGATCTCGTGCGGGTGGGGGCCGACCACGCTGCGGCCCTTGTAGGCCAGGTAGGTCGCGATGAGCGTGCCGAACAGCAGGCACTCGGAGCCGATGAACACCCACATCGCCAGCTTGCGGTGGTCGATGCCGAGGACACCGTCCTGGTGGATGTTGGCGGCGGCGCGATGGTGCTCGAGCGCGAAGGCCCAGGCGCCGACGACGACCACCAGCGGCGCCGGCCACGACCACGGCCAGGTGGATGAGCGCGCCGGCGGCGGCGAGGGCGATGCCGGCCGCCGTCACGATGGGCCAGAAGGACGGCGCCGGCAGGTGGAGACCGTGGGGGTCCGGCGCCGGCGGCAGCGGCGTCGGCGTCCGGCCCTGGCTGTCGCCGTGCTTCTCGCGCCAGAAAGTGTCGCGCCCGTACACCGGCGGGATCGTGTCGAAGTTGTGCACGGGCGGTGGTGACGACGTCCGCCACTCGAGCGTGCGCCCGTCCCAGGGATCGGCCGGCGCCACCGCCGCCTGCCGGAGCGAGCGCATGGCCAGGATCGCGAAGAGCAGGATGGACAGCGCGATGCCGAAGGCGCCGACCGTGGAGACGAGGTTCCAGAACCCCCAGCCGGTGTCGGGACCGTAGGTGTAGATCCGGCGCGGCATGCCGACGGCGCCGAGGTAGTGCTGGGGGAAGAAGGTCAAGTTGAAGCCCGCGAACATCAGCCAGAACTGCAGGCGGCCCCACCGCTCGTCGAGCAGGCGGCCGGTCATCTTCGGCCACCAGTAATAGGCGCCGGCCAGCAGCCCGAAGAGGCTGCCGCCGATCAGCACGTAGTGGAAGTGCGCCACCACGAAGTAGGTGTCGGTCTGCTGCAGATCGACCGGCGGCGAGGCGTGCATGACGCCGCTGAGCCCCCCGATGGTGAACAGCGCCACCAGGCCGACCGCGTAGTGCAGGGCCACGGTGGGCCGCAGGCGGCCGCCCCACAGCGTGGCCAGCCAGTTGAAGATCTTCACGCCGGTCGGGATCGCGATCAGCATGGTGGCGATCGAGAAGGCGGCGTCGGCCACCGGGCCCATGCCGGCCGCGAACATGTGATGGCTCCACACGCCGAAGCCGAAGAAGCCGATGAGGACGCCGGAGTAGATCACGACCGGGGCCCCGAACAGCGGCTTGCGCGCGAAGGTCGGCAGCACCTCGGAGACGATGCCGAAGGCCGGCAGGATCAGGATGTAGACCTCGGGGTGGCCGAAGATCCAGAACAGGTGCTGCCACAGGTGCAGGTCGCCGCCGGCGGTGACGTCGTAGAAGTGGGTGCCGAAGAACCGGTCGAACATGAGGAAGATGAGGCCGACGGTGACGGGTGGGAAGGCCAGGACGATCAGGAACTGCACCGTGAGCGTCATCCACACGAACACCGGCATCCGCATCAGCGTCATGCCGGGGGCCCGCATGTTCAGGATGGTGACGATGAAGTTCACGCCGGCCAGGATCGAGGAGGCGCCCAGCACCTGGAGGCCGAGCATCCAGAAGTCGATGCCCATGCCGGGCGAGTATTGCCGCAGCGTGAGGCTCGTGTAGCCGAACCAGCCGCCGTCGGGCGGGGCGCCGACCAGGAAGCTGGCGTTGAGGAAGAGGCCGCCGAACAGGAAGATCCAGAACGACAGCGCGTTGAGCCGGGGGAAGGCCACGTCGCGGGCGCCGATCATGAGCGGGACCATGTAATTGAAGAAGGCCGCGCTGAACGGCATGATGGCCAGGAACACCATGGTGGTGCCGTGCATCGTGAACAGCGCGTTGAACGTCCCCGCCGTCACCACCGCGCTGTTGGGCTGGGCCAGCTGCAGCCGGATGATGAGCGCCTCGATCCCGCCGATGAGGAAGAACGCGAAGGCCGACACGCCGTAGAGGATGCCGATGCGCTTGTGATCGACCGTCGTCACCCAGCTCCAGAGCCCGGTGGCGGCGGGCGCGTGGGCGCCGGCGTGGTCATGGACGAGCGCGGCCTCGCGGGTGGCCATCACTTCAGGCTCGCCAGGTAGGCGGCCAGCGCCTTGGCCTCGGCGTCGCTCAGGTTGAGGTTCGGCATCTTCGACCCCGGCTTCAGCGCCGGCGGGTCTTTCAGCCACGCCACCACGTGCTCGGCGGTGTTGGGCCACAGCCCGGCGCCGAAGCGCGCGCGGCCGCCGAAGTGCGTGAGGTCGGGGCCGAGCGCTCCGGCCGACACGCCGCGGATGGTGTGGCAGCCGACGCACGCGCTCCGCGTGTACAGGGCCTTGCCTTCGGCGGCGGCGCCCTCGGGCTCCGGCTGGCGTCACCTTCTGGACGGCCACCCACCGCTCGAACGCCGCCGGCTCCTCGACGATCACGCGCAGCCCCATGTTGGCGTGGGAGGCGCCGCAGAACTCCGCGCACTGCCCCCAGTACTCGCCGACGCGCTCGGGCGTGAGGGTGATCCGGTTGAGGCGGCCCGGCACCACGTCGCGCTTGCCGCCGAGCTGCGGCACCCAGAAGCTGTGGATGACGTCCGGCCCTTCGAGGGCGAAGACGACGGGCCGCCCCACGGGCAGGTGCAGCTCGTTGGCGGTGACGACGTCGAGCGAGGGATAGCGGAACTCCCACCACCACTGCCAGCCGCGCACGGTGACGGTGAGCGCGTGCGGCGGCGCCGCGGCGCCCTGGGTGCGGAAGATGACCTGGATAGTCGGGATGGCGATGATCAGCAAGACGAGAGCCGGCATGATCGTCCACGCCAGCTCCAGCGCGGTGTGGCCCCGGATCTGGCGCGGCAGCCCGGCCGCCCCCGGCTTCTCGCGGAAGCGCACCAGGATGATGGCCAGCGCCGCCGAGACGACGACGGCGATGACCACGCACGCCCAGGTGATGATCGAGTAGAGGGACAGGATCGAGCGGTTCAGGTCGGAGCCGGCGACCAGGGTGGACATCGGCCCGTCGAACGCACAGCCGCCAGCCAGCACGATCACCGCGAGGGCGGCGGCGAGCGCGCAGACCGACCCCCGCAAGCTGGGCCGACGGTGCACGCATCGAACGGTAGCGCGCCCGCTCGAACTGCGCAAGCAGCGCACGGCCCTGACCGGCTCGGCCATGCCGCGCGGACGCCGTTCCGAGGAATCTCGTGCACATCCAGGCCGTGGCCTCGGCCGCTCCATCGGCCCGGCCGGTTCCCGGGCTCGCCCATTTGGCCGGAAATCACGGGTGCGGCCGTCGCGCAGGCCTCTGCCCCGACCGGGCACGCCGCTTGTAGGCGTGAGGAGACAACGCCGACGAGCCGGGAGGACGCCTTGACGACCCACGACGATGACAACTCACCCGCCAGCACCACTCGGACCCCCATCAGCCGTCGCCGGTTCCTCCAGGGAGCGACCGCGACGGCGGGGGCGGTGGCCCTCGGCCCGCTCGGGCGCACACGCGCCGCACTGTCTCAGACGACGCTGCCCTCGCCCGACGCTTCCGGGATCGACCACGTGGTCGTGCTGATGATGGAGAACCGCTCGTTCGACCACTACCTTGGCTGGCTGCCGGGCGCCGACGGCCGTCAGAAGAAGCTCACGTACTTCGACGCCGCCGGGGTGGCCCACCAGACCCACCCGCTCGCGCCCGAGTTCCAGGGCTGCGATCATCCGGATCCCGACCACACCTACGAGGGCGGCCGTGTCGAATACAACGGGGGCGCTGCCGACGGGTGGCTGCGGGCCGGCGACAACGACGACTACGCCATCGGCTACTACACCCGGAAGGACCTCGACTTCTTCGGCCGGGCGGCGCCGGCGTGGACGACGTGCGACCGCTACTTCTCGGCCATCCTGGCCCCGACCTTCCCGAACCGCGTCTACCAGCACGCGGCGCAGACCGACCGGCTCGACAACGCGCTGACGCCGTCCACGCTGGCGACCATCTGGGACCGGCTCGCCGCCGCTGGCCTCGAGGGCCGATACTACTTCAGCGACGTGCCGTTCCTGGCCTTGTGGGGCAGCAAATACGTGGACATCGCCCGCCCGTTCTCCGCCTTTTTGGCTGACGCCGCCGCCGGCGCGCTGCCCTCCGTGGCATTCGTCGAGCCGCGCTTCCTGTCGGCCGAGCTGGGGAGCTCCAACGACGACCACCCACACGCCGACATCCGTAACGGCCAGGCGTTCTTGAACCTCGTCTACAACGCCGTCACGCGGGGCCCGGCGTGGGCGCGGACGCTGCTGGTGATCAACTACGACGAGTGGGGAGGCTTCTTCGATCACGTGGCGCCGACGGCGGCGCCGATCCCGGACGCCGATGCGGCGGCTGGAAACGAGGACGGGCTGCGGGGGTTCCGGGTGCCGTGCGTGATCGTCTCGCCCCGCGCGCCGCGCGAGCACGTCTCCAGCGTCCTCTTCGATCACACCTCGGTGCTACGCCTGATCGAGTGGCGGTGGGAACTCGATCCACTGACCGTGCGGGACGCCACCGCCAACAATCTCGCCCTGGCGCTGGACTTCGCCTCGGCGCCGGACCTCGAGGCCCCGCGGATCCGGGTGCCGGCCGGCCCGTTCGGGACCTTGTGCGCGCCGATAAGTGCCCGCGCGAGGATGCAGGACGACTGGCAGGAGCTGCGGTTCGTCGCTGACGCCTACGGCTGGCCCCGCTGACGACGGCGGCTAGGCAGCCAGGTCGAGGAGGGTGCGGAGCAGGACGTTGGCGCCCCGCTCGATGGCCTCGGCGTCGCTGGTCTCGTCCACGCGGTGGCTCTTGCCGCCGCGCGAGGGGATGAACAGCATCCCGGAGTCGGTGACGAGGGCCAGGTTCTGGGCGTCGTGGCCGGCGGCGGAGTAGAGGGTGGTGCAGCCGAGGCCGAGCTGCTTGCAGGCGGCCGCGACGGCGGCCTGCACGCGTGGCGAGCACGCCACCGGCGTCGTCGCGGAGGTGCGGCGGATCTCGACGCCGATGCCGCGCCGCTGGCCGATCTCCTGGGCCAGGGCCTCGCACGCCTGGGCCAGCCGCTCCAGCAGCTCGGGGTCGGGGCTGCGCATCTCGTGCACGAGCTCGGTGCGGCCGGGGACGACGTTGCTGGCGCCGGGATGCACGTAGACGACGCCGATGTTGGTCACGCTGCGGCCGCCGCCACGCTCGACGACCAGGTCGCGCGCGTGCAGCGCGTAGTCGGCCGCGGCCAGGAAGGAGTCGCGGCGGCGCTCCATCGGCGTCGTGCCGGCGTGATCGGCCTGGCCGGTGAAGATCAGTCGCGAGCGGCGCACGCCGACGATCGAGTCGACGGCCGCGATCGGCACCCCCGCCTCGTCCAGCCGCGGCCCCTGCTCGATGTGCAGCTCGATGTAGGCGTGCACGGCCCCGGCCGGGGCCGCCGCCGCCGGCGCCTGGGCGGCGTCGTAGCCGGCGCGCGCCATCGCGTCCACGAGGCGTTCGCCGTCCACCGCCGCCATCGTCGGGATCGCGGCGGCGTCGAGACGTCCACAGAATGCCCGCGAGCCGAAGAGGCTGCCGTAGCGCCCCTCCTCGTCGCTCCAGGCGGCGACCACCAGCGGCCGGCGCGGCGCGGCGCCGCCCTCGCGGATGGCGTGGAGGCACTCCAGCCCGGCCAGCACGCCGAGGGCGCCGTCGAGGATGCCGCCCTCGGGCACGGTGTCGATGTGCGACCCGGTCACCACGGCCGGCGCCGCGGCGCTGAAGCTCGAGGTGCCCAGCCCGCCGAAGACGTTGCCGGCGGGGTCGACCCAGCCCTGCAACCCGGCGGCGCGGATCTCGCCCAGCAGCCAGGCGCGCGCTTCCTCGTGCGGCGGGCTCCAGCAGGAGCGGGTGACACCCCCGCCGGGCAACCCGCCGAAGCGGGCGAGAGCGGCGATGCGCGCGTGCAGCCGGGCGGCGTTGACGGTCGTCATGGCGCAGGAGTATAGCCTTGACGTGTGTGACGGGGGGTCCCTAGAATGAACCACCGTTCAGTGCCGTACCCCGTCCGTAGGAGGGACCCGTGGACTTCACGCTGACTCCCGACCAGCACGCATTTCGCGAGCGTGTCCGCTCCTGGCTCAAGGCCAACGTCCCGCCCGAGTGGAAGGCGCTCGGCTCGACCGAGGTGCCCCGCGCCGACATGTACGAATTCGGCCGGCGGTGGCAGCGCAAGCTCTCCGACGGCGGCTTCATCGGCGTCACCTGGCCGCGGGAGTACGGCGGCCAGGGGCTCACGTTCGTCGAGGAGATGATCCTGCACGAGGAGATGGCGCTTCAGAAAGCGCCGCCGATCCTGAACGTCCTCGGCGTCGGCATGGCCGGGCCCGACCATCATTGCCTACGGCACCGAGGACCAGAAGAAACGATACCCGGCGAAGATCCTCTCCTGCGAGGAGATCTGGTGCCAGGGGTACTCGGAGCCCAACTCCGGCTCCGACCTGGCCGCGCTGCAGACGCGGGCGGTGAAGGACGGCGACCACTACGTCATCAACGGCCAGAAGGTGTGGACGTCGCTCGCCCACGTGGCCGACTGGATGATGCTGCTGGCCCGGACGGACCCGGCCGCGCCCAAGCACAAGGGCATCACGTACTTCCTCCTCGACATGCGCACGCCGGGCGTCACCGTGAAGCCGCTCAAGCAGATGACCGGCGACGCCGAGTTCAACGAGGTCTACTTCGACAACGTGCGCGTGCACGAGCGCCAGGTGCTGGGCGAGGTGAACAACGGCTGGGCGGTCGGCCTCACCACGCTCATGTACGAGCGGCTGGCCCTGGGCTTCGGGCTGCAGGTGCGGCTGCGCATCGCGCTGGAGTCGCTCATCGAGATGGGCCGCCGGGTGGAGAAGACCGGCCGCGCCGTCACCCGGGATCCGCTGCTGCGGCAGAAGCTGGCCCAGCTGTGGATCGACACCGAGGCGCTCAAGTACACCGGCGCCCGGGCCATCACGAAGCTGCTCCGGGGCGAGCTGCCGGGGCCGGAGGCCTCGGCCGGCAAGATGGGCTGGGTCGAGACGCACCAGAAGCTTCAAGAGCTGGCGATGGAGATCGAGGGGCCCTACGCGCAGCTGGTCAAGGGCTCCGACCGGGCGATCGACGGCGGCGTGTGGCAGTACGGTTTCTTGCGGTCGCGCGCGAACTCGATCGAGGGCGGCACGACCGAGATCCAGAAGAACATCATCGGCGAGCGCGTGCTGGGCCTGCCAAAGGGGTAGGGGAGAGCCATGGACTTCGGATTCAACCAGGAGCAGGAGCTTCTCCGGGCGACCGCGCGGAAGTTCCTCGAGAGCGAGTGCACCTCCGAGTTCGTCCGCACGCGCATGGCCGAGCCGGCCGGCGTGACCGACGCGTTCTGGGCCAAGCTGGCCGAGCAGGGCTGGCTGGGGCTGATCTACCCCGAGGCGTACGGCGGCGCCGGGCTCGGCTTCGTCGACCTCACCGTGCTGATGGAGGAGATGGGCCGGGCCGTCATGCCGGGGCCGTTCTTCTCGACCGTGCTGCTGGGCGGGCTGACCATCCTCGAGGCGGGCTCCGACGCTCAGAAGAAGGAATGGCTGCGGCAAGATCGGCGAC
Source organism: uncultured Candidatus Rokubacteria bacterium (assembly GCA_963734175.1). Classification (GTDB taxonomy): domain Bacteria; phylum Methylomirabilota; class Methylomirabilia; order Rokubacteriales; family CSP1-6; genus AR5. Next base: position 577,411 of record CAVTGC010000004.1, on the reverse strand, counting down.
GGCCAGGCCAAGGTGACGCTGGCCTTCACCGAGCCCAACGCGCGCTGGGACGCCGCCGCCGTGACGGTGACGGCGCGCGAGAGCGGCGGCAAGTTCACGCTGAGCGGGACGAAGCTCTTCGTGCTCGACGCCCACCTCGCCGACGCGCTCGTGGTCGTGGCCCGCACGCGCGAAGGCAAGCGGCCCGAGGAAGGGCTGAGCCTGTTCCTCGTCCCCCGCAGCCGCCAGGGGCGTGGACGTGAAGCTGCTGCCGACGATGGACCAGACGCGCAAGCTGTGCGAGGTGACCTTCGCCGACGTCGTCGTCGGCGCCGACGCGCTGGTGGGGGCCAAGGACGGCGCGTGGGCGCCGCTGTCCCGCGTGCTCGACCGCGCCACCGTGGCGCTGTGCGCGGAGATGTGCGGGGGCGCCCAGCGCGTGCTCGACATGACGACGGAGTACGCGAAGATCCGCATCGCGTTCGGCAAGCCGATCGGCTCCTACCAGGGCGTCAAGCACAAGGCCGCCGACATGCTGGTGGAGATCGAGAACGCCAAGTCGCTGACGTACTACGCGGCGTGGGCCGTCGACGAGAACGTGCCGGAGGCGCCGCTGGCGGCGTCGATGGCCAAGGCCTACGTCTCCGACGCCTTCCGCAAGGCCGCCGGCACCGGCATCCAGCTGCACGGCGGCATCGGCTTCACCTGGGAGCACGACCTGCACCTGTACTTCAAGCGCGCGAAGTCGTCGGAGTTTAGTTTCGGCGATAGCACGTGGCATCGGGAGCGGGTCGCGCAGCTGATCAATCTGTAGGGTTAGTGTGGCGAGTTGTCGCTACTGTTCGATTCGTCTGCTAGACAGCGCGCGCTCATCGTTCGCGTCGACGATCGACCTCAGGGGCAGCCAACTCGCTGCGTTCGGGGTGAGTCGCCGCGTTTGATTGATTAGCTTGAGGGGGGCACGTCGAACGCGCCCCCCTCAAACTCCCCCATTCGCGTGGCGAGCGAGCCGGGGCTCGCTCGATCCTGCGACAGGGCGCTCATCCAACTCCGGACAATGCGGTTCGGGCTGATTCGTCGCGTTTGATTGATTAGCTTGAGGGGGGCACGTCGGACGCGCCCCCTCAAACTCCCCCGTTCGTGTGGCGAGCGAGCCGAGGGCTCGCTCGATCCTGCGAACGGGGCGCTCATCCAACTCTGGACAATGCGCGTCGGGGTGATTCGCCGCGTTTGATTGATTAGCTTGAGGGGGGCACGTCGGACGCGCCCCCCTCAAACTCCCCCGTTCGCGTGGCGAGCGAGCCGCCGGCTCGCTCGATCCTGCGACAGCGGCGCTCATCCAACTCCTGCATCGGGCTTGGTTTCCTACTCTGCCGGCACTCTGATCGGCGCTGCCGGCTTTCTGGCGCTTCCTTTCGTCCCCGGATTTGTCCGGTTCATCCCGTGGCGGCGACCGCTCGTGAGATTGGGCTGTCGGGGGCTGCCGGGGGCCGTAGGGTGCGCTCACCAGGTAGGGGAGGGCGGGGGATGGGGGAGCGGGTGACGGTGACGGATGTGAGCAAGACGTACCGGCTGGGCGAGGTGATGGTCACGGCGCTGGCCGGGGTGTCGCTGGCGGTGAAGGCGGGGGAGTTCCTGGCGGTGGCGGGGCCGTCGGGCAGCGGGAAGACGACGCTGCTCAACCTCATCGGGTGCCTGGACACGCCGACCTCGGGCGAGATCGCGATCGACGGCGAGGCGATCGGGGGGCTGTCGGCAGGGCGCCGAGCCGACCTGCGCGCGCGCAAGCTCGGCTTCGTCTTCCAGACGTTCAACCTCATCCCCGTGCTGACGGCGTGGGAGAACGTCGAGTACCCGCTGCTCCTGCAACGCCGCCGGGCCGATGTGGCGGCGCGGGTGCAGGCCGCCCTCGAGCACGTCGGCCTCGCCGACCGGGCGCGGCACCGGCCGACCGAGCTGTCGGGGGGCCAGCAGCAGCGGGTGGCCATCGCCCGCGCGCTCGTCACCGAGCCCGCCCTGGTCCTCGCCGACGAGCCCACCGCGAACCTCGACAGCCGCACCGGCCACGAGATCGTCGAGCTGATGCGGCGGCTGAACCGCGAGCGCGGCACCACCTTCGTCTTCTCGACTCACGATCCCCGCATCGTCAACGCGGCCGACCGGGTCCTCGAGATCTCCGACGGCCGGCTCCAGTCATGACGTCCGCGCGACGCCGGGAGGGTGCGCACATGAGCACGACACGCCGTGGTCTCGGATTCCTGCTGGCGGCCGCTCTCACGGTGGGCTTCCTGGTGCCCGTCGACCAGATCGAGGCGCAGCCGGCCGACCTCGTCACCCAGGGACGGCAGGCGCTCGACGCCAAGCGGATCGACGAGGCGATCAGCCTGTTCGAGCGCGCGGTGAGCGCCGACGCCAAGAATCCAGCGGCGCTGGCCTGGCTCGGCAGTGCCCAGGTGCGCAAGGCCGGCGCCGTGGAGCCGATGGACGCGGCCGGCTGGGTCAAGCGCGGCTTCGACACGCTCGACGAGGCGGTCGAGCGCTTTCCGGGCGCGTTCGTCGTCTACCTGGTCCGCGGCCTCACCGCCACCAACGTCCCCGATCTGTTCCACAAGACACCGGTGGCGGTCCAGGACCTCGGCAAAATCGTGACGATGCGAGAGGCGAGTGCCCAGGCGGTGCCGGAGACGGTGATGCCGACCGTCTACCTGAACCTGGGCCGCGCCCACAAGCGCAACCGGCAGCCGGCCGAGGCGCGCGCGGCCTGGGAGAAGGGCCGGCAGCTCTACCCGTCGTCGCCCGAGGCCCAGGCCATCGAGCGCGAGCTGAGGAGCCTGTGACCATGCCACTGCAGCTCAAGCTCGCCATCCGCAACGTGTTCCGCAACCGGCGGCGCACGCTCATCACGCTGGCCGCGATGGCCTTTGGCGTGGCGGCCATCATCGTGTTCGGCGGCTTCGTGCACTCGATCTACTGGGGTGTGCGCGAGTCGACGATCCGCAGCCAGCTCGGCCACATCCAGATCTACCGCGCCGGGTACTCGGAGAAGGGCAACCTCGCGCCCTACGACTACCTGATCGCCGACTACCCCGCCCTGCGCGCCGAGCTGCTGAAGCTGCCCCACGTGAAGGCGGTCACCGCCCGGCTCGGCTTCTCGGGCCTGATCTCTACCGGCGACACGACGACCTCGTTCGTGGGCACCGGCGTGCAGCCGGAGAGCGAGACCGATCTGTCGGCGCTGGCCGTGATCGTCGACGGCAAGGAGCTGGCGACTCGCGATCCCCGGGGCGCCACGCTGGGCGTGGGTCTGGCCCGGGCCTTCGGCGTCAAGCCGGGCGACGAGCTGACCGTGCTCACCTCGACCCGGCACGGATCGATCAATGCGCTGGCGCTCAAGGTGCGCGGCGTGTGGGAGTCGGGCGAGAAGGCCTACGACGACCGCTTCCTGCGCGTGGGCCTGCCCGAGGTCCAGCGCCTGCTCGACCTGGAGGGCGGCGAGGTCCAGTCGGTCGTCCTCCTGCTCGACCGGACCGAGAACACCGCGGCGGTCCGCGCGGACATCGAACGGCTGATCCGCGAGCGGGGGCTGCCGCTCGAGCTCAAGACGTGGGATGACCTGGCGCTGCGCTATCACCAGGTGCGGGAGCTGTTCGGCCGCATCTTCGCGGTGCTCACGGTGATCGTGTCGATCATGGTCGTGTTCGGCATCACCAACACCATGACGATGGCCATCTTCGAGCGCACCCGCGAGATCGGCACCATCATGGCGCTGGGCACGCGGGCCCGCGGCGTCGTCAGCATGTTCGTGCTGGAGGGCGTCGCCCTCGGCGTGCTCGGCGGCGTGGCCGGGCTGCTGCTGGGCGTGGGCCTGGCCAAGGCCATCACCGCGCTGGGCATCCAGCTACCGCCGCCGCCCGGGTCCACGCGCGGCTTCGCCGTGCAGATCTTCGTCGTCCCCGAGGTGCTGGGCCAGGCGTTTCGCCTGTCGCTGATCACGGCGGCGCTGGCCTCGCTCTACCCGGCGTGGCGCGCCGCCCGCCTGAACGTCGTGGAGGCCCTGCGGCATGTGTAGGCTCGCCCTGGCCGTGATGATCGTGCTCGGGCTGGCGGGGCCGGCGGTCGCCGACGAGGCGGCGGAGATTGTGCGCGACGCCGATCGGTTCCGGCGGCCGGGCGACAGCTTCGTGTGGAAGATCACGATCACCAGCGAGGAAGGCAAGAAGGCGCCGAGCGTCGACGGCTTCGAGGTCTACGTCAAGGGCGCCGGCCGCTCGCTGGTCCGGTTCGTGGCGCCGCCGCGCAACGTGGGGCGCTCGCTGCTGGCGATCGGCCGCGATCTGTGGATCTACCTGCCGGACGCCGGCAAGCCCGTGCGCATCCCGTTCTCGCAGCGACTGGTCGGGCAGGTGGCCAACGGCGACATCGCGCGCGCCGACTACACCGGCGACTACGACGTGACGCTGGCCGGCCAGGAGACGGTCGACGGGGTCGCCTGCCACGTGCTGGACCTGAAGGCCAAGACCAGGGACGTCACCTACGCCGCCGTGAAGTACTGGGTGTCGAAGGACGGCCGCCGGCCGGTGCGGGCCGAGTTCTACGCGGGCACCGGGACGCTGCTCAAGACCGGCACCTTCGGCAGCTTCAAGGAGGTCAACGGGCGCGTGCTGGCCACGCGGTTGACCCTCGTCGACGGGATCCGCAAGGACCGGACGTCCGTCCTGGACTACGGCGAGATCACGGTGCGCGACGTGCCCGAGAAGTACTTCGACAAGAACTTCATGAAGTCGCTCGACTGACATGTGGTGGCTGGCCGCCGCGGTGCTCGTGCTGGCCCTCGCCGGGGTCCGTCGCGGCCCAGGAGCCGGCGGCGGGCCCCGAGTGGCCGGAGGGGCTGCGCGTACGGGGGCGGCTGGCCGAGGAGTTCGCCTACCGGCTGCACGATCCGGGCGACGTCGCCAAGATCAAGACGCTCGGCTGGCTGGAGGGCAAGTACACGCTCTCCGAGTCGGCCGAGCTTCGAATCGCGACGCGCGGCTGGTACGACGCGGTCTTCGACGCCACCGACCGCTACCCCGCCAATGTCGAGCGCGACCAGGCGCGGTCGCTGAGCCTGCGCGAGGCGATCCTGACGCTGCGTCGTGGCGACCTCGAGGTCCGGCTGGGCCGCCAGCAGATCGTCTGGGGCGAGGCCATCAGCACCTTCGTCACCGACGTCGTCAACCCCAAGGACTTCCGCGAGTTCGTGCTGCCCGACTTCACCGAGCTACGCATTCCCATCTGGGCGCTCGACGTCGTCTACCGCCTGGGGCCGGGCGTCACCCTGGAGGGCGTGTGGACGCCCGACACCATGCCGAACCGGCTGCCCAAGCGGGGCGCCGAGTTCCAGTTCGCCCGCTTCCCGTTCCGGTTCCGCAACCCGGTGGTGCGCCTGCCCGACGACGCCGACGAGTTCAGCCTGGACCGCAGCGAGGGCGGCGCCCGCCTCTCGGTGCTGCGCGAGGGCTGGGACGTGGCGCTGATCTACTACGACCAGGCCGACAAGAGCCCGGTGTTCTTCCAGCGCCGGGTGCCCCAGCCGCCCGCGCCCGACGTGATCGTCCTGGAGCCACGCCACCCACGGCTGCACGTGGTCGGGGCCACGCTGGGCAAGAGCATCGGCGACGTCGTCGTGCGCAGCGAGGTCGCCCTGACCGTGGGCAAGCGCTACGAGACGGCCGACCCGCTCGACCGCGACGGCGTCGTCCGGCGCGACACCGTCGACTATCTGGTCGGCGTCGACTACACGTTCTTCGGCGCCCTCGACACCTCGTTGCAGGTGAGCCAGAAGGTCCTGACCGGCTCGGCGACGAACCTCACCCGGCCCGGCGTGGCCGGCCTGACGACGACCTCGGTGGCCCTGCGGGTCACCACCGGCTTCTTCGACAACACGCTGAACCCGACCGTGCTCGCCGTCGTCGGTGTCGACCGCGGCGACCTGCGCGTGAGCCCGCGCCTGGACTGGCTGGCGACCGGCTCGCTGACCGTCTCCCTCGGCGCCGACCTGTTCGAGGGGCCGAGGCGGACGCTGTACGGACAGTTCGACCGCAACGACCGTGTGACTCTCACCACGACCTGGAGGTTCTGACCATGAACCGACGCTGTGGCGCCAACGGACTGATGCTGGCGGGAGTGATCGTGACGCTGGTGGGGCTCGGAGTCGTGCTGGTCCGGACCCTGGGCGTCCCGCGCGAGTGGACGACGGTGCTGATTGGCCTGGCGCTGGTGGGCGCCGGCCTGGCCCGGCGCGCGCTGCGCTCCGGCGACGGCACCTGATACGATCGCCGCGATGACGACCCCGACGCGCCACCGGCACGGTTCCGGCTACTGGCTGCGGGTGGCCGTCGTCGGCGTGACGGCCTCGCTGCTGCTGACGGCGCTGCTGGTCAGTCTCGGCGAGACCACGCGCCTGTCGATGGTGCTCCGGCACACGCTCGTGCACTCCACGATCATGGCCGGGCTGTGCGGCGCGTTCATGCCCGCCATCCGCCACCGCCTGGCCGGCGCCAGGCCGGTGGTGGGATGGGCGGTGACGATCCCCGCACTGCTGATGCTGGCCGTCGTGGGCAGCGTGCTCGCCTGCACGCTGATCGTGCTGGTCGAGGCCTTGGGGTGGGGCGGCTGCTGGCCGTGCCTGACCTCGGCGTACCCGATCAACGCGCTGCTGACCATGACGGCGGGTGTGGGCATGACGCTCTACGAGTCGCAGCGCCTGCGCCTGGAGGGGGTCCGGCTCGAGCTGCGGGCTCGCGAGCTCGATCACGAGCGCGCCCGCAAGATGGCGCTGGAGGCGCGGCTGGCGTCGCTGGAATCGCGCCTGCAGCCACACTTCCTGTTCAACACGCTCAACGCGATCTCGGCCCTCATCCAGGAAGACCCCGACCACGCCGAGCGCATGGTGGAGCGGCTCGCCGCACTGCTGCGCTTCTCGCTCGATGCGACCGGGCGGGGGGTGGTGCCGCTGGCCGACGAGCTGAAGATCGTGACCGACTACCTGGAGATCGAGCGCACGCGGCTGGGAGAGCGGCTGGCCTTCACCATCGACGCCCCCGCCGAGCTCGCGCGGGCCGAGGTGCCGCCCCTGTCGATCCAGACGCTGGTCGAGAACAGCGTGAAGCACGCCGTGGCGCCGCGGCCGAGCGGCGGCCGCATCCGCGTCACCGCGACCGCCACCGGCGGCGCCGTCGTGCTGGCCGTATGGGACGACGGCCCCGGCTTCACCGACGCCGCGCTGCGGCCCGGCCACGGTCTGGAGAGCCTGCAGGCGCGACTGCAGGCACGCTACGGCGACGCCGCGACGCTGACGATCGTCGCCCGCGACAGCGGCACCCAGGTGACCGTGACGCTGCCGCGGTCGGCGTCGTGAGCACCGGCGGCCGCCTGCGCGCCTTCCTCATCGACGACGAGCCACTGGCCATCACGCGCCTGGCCCGGATGCTGGAAGCGACCGGCCGCGTGGAGGTGGTGGGCCGCGCGACCGATCCCGCCCGCGGACTGGAGCAGGTGCGCGCCCAGTCAATCGACGTGCTGTTCCTCGACATCCACATGCCCGGGCTCAGCGGCTTCGAGGTCGTCGAGCAGGTCCCGCCGGGCCCCGCCGTCGTGTTCACGACGGCGCACGACCAGCACGCGGTGCGGGCGTTCGAGGTCAACGCGGTGGATTACCTGCTCAAGCCCGTCGAGGCCGCCCGCCTGGACCGCGCGCTCGACCGGATCGCCGGCCGCCGTGGCGACGGTGGCGCGGACGTGCGTGCAACGCTGGAGCGGCTGGCCCGCCACCTGCGGGGCGGCGAGTTCCTGGACCACCTGGCCTCGCGTCTCCGTGACCGCGTGCACCTGGTGCCGATCGAGCAGGTGACCCACGTCGTCGCTCGCGACCGCGCCACCTACGCGGTGACGGCGGCCACCGAGCACGTGCTCGACATGACGATCGCCGAGCTGGAGCGCCGCCTCGACCCCGCCCGCTTCTTCCGCATCCACCGAGGCGTGCTCGTCAACGTCGCCTGGGTCGATCAGCTACGCGCCGACGAGGATGGCCACCTGCAGGTCTGCTTGAAGGACCCCCGCCGCACCGAGCTGGCCGTGGCCCGCGATCGGATGCGGCCGCTCAAGGAGCGGCTCGGCGTCGTGTGACCGGTGGCGTAGAGTAAGGGTCATGACCGAGCCCGCCGCCGTGCCCGCCGTGCCCCGGCCCGCCGCGTCCGTCGTCATCGTGCGGGAGTCGCCGCCCGGCGCCCCCGAGCCGCTCGAGGTGTGGATGATCCGCCGCCACCAGACGATGAAGTTTCTCGGCGGCTACTACGCATTCCCGGGCGGTCGGGTCGACGCGGCCGACGGCGCGACGGAGGCCCTCGCGTGCTGCCACGGCGTCGATGTGGCGGCGGCCGAGGCGACCTTCCCCGGCCACGACGGCGGCCCCGCGCTGGCGTTCTGGATCACAGCCGTGCGCGAGCTCCTGGAGGAGAGCGGCATCCTGTTCGCGTGCGATGCCGCCGGGCGCCCCATCGACGGCCACGACCAGGCCACCCGTGACCTCATCGCCGGCTTGCGCAAGGAGCTGATGGCGGGCACGCCGCTGCCCGCGCTGATGGCGCGTCAAGGATGGCGGTGCGATCTGCGCGGACTGCGCTACCTGTCGCACTTCATCACGCCGACCTCCAGCCCGATCCGTTTCACCGCGCGCTTCTTCCTGTGCCGTGTGCTCGCCGACCAGGCCCCCGCGCTCTTCACCGAGGAGACGTCGGAGGCCTTCTGGATCCACCCCGGCGAGGGCTATCGCCGCTTCATCGCTGGCGAGATGCAGATGGCCGAGCCGGCGGAGTACGGCCTGGGCTACCTCGCGCAGTTCTCCTCGCTGGAGGAGCTGTGGGCGGCGCACGCAGACGGCCAGCACAAGTTCCATGGCGTGGTCGATCGGGTGCACGGGTTCTGGAAGGACTTCGACTGGAAGCAGAATCGATTTCCTAGCCAAACGCAGTAGAAACAAGGCCGAATTCGCCCTCGCTATCCACAGGCTATACACATTTCAGGCGCCAGACCTGCGCCTACTGGCCGGACGTGTCTGATCGCAGTGGATATAGGCCTCCGAGCAACCGCTTGACATCGTCTCGACGATTCCATATACATGGAAATATGAAATCGATCACACCGCTTCCCCTCGGTCGGCTGGAAGCCTCCGAAGAGCACGTCGAGGCGTTCAAGGCGCTGGCCCATCTGTCGCGGCTGCAGATCTTCTTCATGCTCGTGCGCGCGAAGACCGAGATGTCCGTCGGCGAGATCCAAGCGGAGCTGGAGATTCCAGGCCCGACGCTCTCCCACCACCTGGATGCGCTCCGGCGGGCAGGGCTGCTCGAGAGTCGGAAGGAAGAGCGGTACATCTACTATTCCGTGAGGCGGGAGACGGTGACCACGTTGACACGTCTGCTCACTGCCTGCTGCTAAAGGAGGAGCCCCATGAGTGCCAAAGTTCATATGCACATGCACGTCGCGGATCTCGCCAAGAGTCGGGAATTCTACGAGAAGTTCCTTGGCGGCGATCCCGTCAAGGTGAAGCAAGGTTATGTGAAGTTCCTGCCCGCGTGGGCCCCAGTCAATCTGGCCTTGTCGACGGGCGGCCCCATCGGCGCCGGCACGATCGACCACGTCGGTGTGCAGGTGGACTCGGTCGAGACGGTCATGGCGCAACTGGCGCGCGTCAAGGGCGCCGGGCTCTCCGTGACCGAGGAGATGGGGGTCAATTGCTGTCACGCCAACCAAGACAAATTCTGGGTGAAGGATCCTGACGGTGTCGAGTGGGAGGTGTACCACCTCAACTACGACCTCGAAGGCGAAGAGGCCGAGACCCAGAAGCCTAGCCTCGCCCTGGTCGGTGCGGCGGGCTGCTGTGGAGGCACCACCAGCTGCGGCACCTAGCAAGGATGTGCGGAGCGGCGCGGGTGATCTTGCGCCGCTCCGCACGTCGGCTGTCGCTCTCTTCACGGACAGGAGAGACGCAATGAGTGACCATGCGCTTCGGAGTCTCGTGAAGGAGAAGCACGACGAAGAAGCGTCGCTCTAACTGATTCGATACGCTCGATTGCCACTCGGTATCGCGGAGGGAGTGCGTGACGCTGCCTACCATCACCGCCGAAGGCCCCGATACCGCCGATGCGATGCTTCTGATCGACGAATTACAGACTCATTTGGAGTCATTCTATCCGCCGGAAAGCCGGCACGGATTTAGCGTCGAGCGACTGATCAAGGAAGGCGTGGCGTTTTTCGTGTTACGCGTCGATGGCGCGCCAGCGGGGTGCGGTGGGATCAAGCTGTGCGGCCGCGAGTATGGCGAGTTGAAGCGCATGTATGTCAGGCCCGAGTTCCGTGGCCGCAAGTATGGTGAGCTGCTGGTCGATCACCTCACGGCGTACGCCCGAACGCACGGCGTCACGCTGTTGCGCCTCGAGACCGGCATCCATCAGCAGGCCGCGATCCGGCTGTATGAACGCCTCGGTTTCCGGCGCATCCCGCCCTTCGGGCCGTACACCGACGACCCGGTGAGCCGCTGCTACGAGAAGTCCGTCTCGCCAGCATAGATCGTCAAGCCTCAGGAAACCGGCAGGCGGGGCATTCGGCGGCGCCGCCCGCGCGATCGCCCGCCCGCTCGAGGTCAGCGAGGCCCCGCTCGGCTGGCGGCCGACGATCCGCGCGCGGTTCCCGGGTGTCCGGCAGTAGCCGTCTCGACGTCGACCGCGATGGTCTTCACGGATGTCGCCCGCGGTGGGCGCGATGGACGGTGATGCTCCCGACCGTGTCCCACCCCTGCACGCTCCCGAAGTCGTCAGCCGCCCTCATCTCCACCGCGAAGGTCCGTCCCGCCGCTTCGGGCTTGAACTTCAGCGCCAGGTTCAAGGTGACCAATGGCCCGGTGGGGCCGCTGCCGATGACCTCGGTGCCCCTGAGGAGCACGGCGACATCGGAGCTCTCGAATCGAGCGTGACTGCCCGGCTCCACGGGGGCGCGGAACCGGCCGGTATGCGGATTGAACAGGCTGAAGCTGTTGCTCGCCTCGTCGAACCTGAACTGCAAGATCTCGCTCTCGTCATCCACATCCACCAATCGGACCTCCAGGGTGTCCAGCGAGTGCCAGCTCTCCGGTTCCGGCACGGTCCACTGCACGCCGTAGCCGGTCTCCTCGCCCACGCGGGCGCTCGCCTGGAACGGGATGCCCAGGCCCAAGCCGATCGCGGGCCCGAGAGCGTACGTCTTGGTGGTCACGCTCGTGAGCGTGCTGCAGGGCGCCAATCCCGGGCCCGCTGCCGTGCCAACCCGCATCCGAATCTTGAATCCTGAGGCGCTGCTGAAGAATTGATCGAAGGATTGCTGGTTGGCTGGTTGGAGCGCGTTGCCGCCTTTGACCCCTCTCGCGATGACCGGTGGCGCTGTGCTCAGAATCGCACCGGACGAATCCTGGAAGTCCATGAGGAGGCAGGCCGTGCCCGCGGCCGTGGAGTCCCAGAACAGAATACCGGTCACGTGGCCCCTGACGACGCCGGTCTGCAGGAGCTCGATCGACGCGGAATACCGGTTCACCGGGGAACCAAAGGCATGCACGAGCGGTCCTGGTCCGCCGACATCGGTGGTGCCATTGTTGATGATGTCGTCGACATCGACGCGCGGAACGGTCTCGGTTCCCGTCCGGTCATTGACGACGGCGCCCGCGCTCGAACCCGAGCCGATGGTCAGCTGAACATGACGCAGGAGTGCATCGGGAAAGTTGGCAATGTTGGCGCTGGAGATGTCGACGGCCTGCTGATTTGCCGAGTTGTTCGCGTCGAAACCAGAAGCGCAAAACTGGAAAGTCCGTCTGGCGAGGTTGTTGAAGTCTCGGTCCTGGAAGTCGACCAGGAGCCGCACGCAGCCCGAGCCGAGCCGGTCCAGGTACAGCGTGCCCTGCACCCGGGCGCTGACCTGGACGACGCCAGCGGCGGGGGTGAAGTCCCAGGTCACCGAATACGGGCCCGTGGGAACGCCATTGGCGTGAAATCCCGATCCGAAGTCGGCGTCGCCCGGATGGCCTCCTCCCGTTCCGGTCAGGCTCTCTCGGTCGATGCCGGCAGTGGCGCCCCACGCCGGACTGGCCGTCAGCAGGGCGAGGACGACTATCGCGACAGCGCTGAACCCGCTCGATCGATGCCAAGACATCGCTGACCTCCGTTCTTGCGTTCCGCACGCGTTCCGACGGTTCACGCGGCGATCTCATCAGTTCGGTGTGAATCCGACGTGAAAGCGCGCGCCGACGCTGCTCGCCAGTCCGTCAAGATCGGCGACACCACCAACCGTGGGCGCTCCTTCGAGCGCTGTGCTAGGGTCGAGGACGTCGACGTTCCGTATCGATGACGAGGCTCCTTCTCGAGTTCCTCGGAGGCTTCTCCGCCCGCTTCGATGGGGGCCGGCCCCTTGTCCTGCCCTCGCGGAAGGCTCAGGCGCTGCTGGCGTTTCTGGCCCTACCGGCCGGGCGCTGGCACTCGCGGGAGACACTCGCGACCCTGTTCTGGGGTGAGGCCCCGGAGGCTCACGCCCGCCAGAGTCTGCGCCAGGCGCTCGCGATGCTCCGCCGCACGGTCGGTGACCTCGATCCTCCGGTCCTCCTGACCCGTCCCGACGCCCTCGCCCTCGATGCGGAGTCGGTCGCGGTCGACGTCGCCAGCTTCGAGGCCGCCCTGCGGGACGGTGGAGCCGACGCCCTGGCCCGGGCCGCCGAGCTGTACCGCGGCGATCTCCTCGACGGGCTCGGCGTCACCGAGCCGGGCTTCGAGGAGTGGTGGGTCGTCGAGCGCGAGCGGTTGCGTGCCGGCGCTCTGGACGGACTCGCCAAACTCCTCAGGCAGCAGATCAAGGCCGACTCACTGGAGACGGCGACCCGGACCGCCTTCCGCCTGCTCGCCATGGACCCGCTGCAGGAGGGCGTGCACCGGACGCTGATGCGGCTCTACATGCGCCTCGGACGGCGCGCCGCCGCGCTCCGCCAGTACCAGGAGTGCGTGGCCACGCTCCAGCGGGAGCTCGCCGTCGATCCCGAAGAGGAGACGCGTGAGCTGTACCGCGGGCTGCTGCGCGGATCGGGTGGCGACGTGGCCCCCGGACAGCGGTCATTTGGCGGATGGACAGCAGAGGCCGCGCCCGGCTTCCGCGCGCTGGCCGGTCCGTTGGTGGGGCGCCAGAGGGAGCTGGCCGAGCTGGGCCGGGTGATGGAGGACGTGCTCGACGCGGGTGGTCGGCTCGTCGTGATCACCGGCGAGGCGGGGATCGGCAAGACACGGCTCCTGCTGGAGGTGGCGGCCGACGCCCGGACCAGAGGCATGTGCGTGATGTCGGCGTGGTGCCGGGAGACGGAGCGGCCGCTGCCGTTCCGCCCGTGGGTCGATGCGTTGCGCGCCGAGCGGGCGACGCTGGACCCCGCGCTGGCCGGCCGGCTGAGCGCGGTGTCGCGGGCGGCCCTGCTCCGCGTCTACCCCGAGCTGGCCGATGGCGGCGGAAGCCCCGACACCGACTCCGACGAGCACGGGCTGCTCTTCGAGGCGATGGGCGAGCTCACCGGTCTCGTCGCCGAGCGCGGTCCGGTCCTCATCGTGCTCGAGGACCTGCACTGGGCCGACACCATGAGCGTCCGCCTGCTGGCCTTCCTGAGCCGCCGGCTCGGTGCGCTCCCCGTCCTCATGGTAGCCAGCACGCGCCCGGAGGACGCCGTCGACACGCCAGTCGTTGCCGGGGCCCTCGACGAGCTGCGCCGGGAAGGCCGACTCCTCGAGCTCGCGATCGGACCGCTCAACCGTGAGGATAGCCTCGCGCTGGCCCGGGTCTCTCCGGGCGGTGCCGACGGCGATATGGTCGATCGCATCGGCAACGATCTGTGGGCGATCAGCGAGGGCAACCCCTTCGTCATCGTCGAGACCATGCGCGCGCTGAGCGAGACGGTGTTGCCCGGCGCGGTGGGCCACCCGCTCATCGCGGCCAGCGTGCGGGAGGCGGTCGCCCGACGGCTGGCCCGGCTCTCCGAGGCGGCCCGTCGGGCCGTCGACACGGCGGCGGTCGTCGGCCGATCCTTCCCGTTCCGGCTCCTGCTGGACGCCAGCGGCCTCGGCGACACGGAAGCGGCCGAGGCCGTCGAGGAGCTCGTGCGACGCCGGGTGCTCGATGCCACGGGCGAGGAGCTGGTCTTCTGCCACGACCGCATCCGGCAGGTCGCCTACGACGCCGTGCTGGCGCCGCGACGGGTGCTGCTGCATCGGGCGGTGGCCCGCGCCCTGGAAGCGTCGAGCCCGACGCGACTCGACGAGGTCGCCGACGAGCTCGGCCACCATTTCCTGCGGGCCGGTGAGCTCGAGCCGGCCATCTTCTATCTGGGGCGCTTCGCCGAGATCGCGACCCGACGCTACGCGATGGACGCGGCCCTGGCCGCGCTGGCCCAGGCCGAGACCGCCGTGGAGCGACTGCCCCCGTCGTCGCGGGACCGTCGGCACCTGGACGTGGCCCTCCGCCGCGCCTTCGTTCTCGCCGCCGCCGGCCGGCACCGCCAGTGCCTTGACGTGCTGCGGTCCAACGCGCTCCGCCAGCGACGCGTCCCCGATCCCGCGCTGGCCGCCGAGTATCACTACCGACTGGCCATGACCCGCTTCTACCTGGGCGATTACGCCGAGGCCCGACTTGCCGCTGCGGCGGCGCTGCGCGACGGCGAGCGCACCGGAGACCGCGAGCAGGTCGGGCGGGCCCTCTACGCGCTGGCGCTGGTCAGCTCGGCGGCCGGTGCGCCCGGCGAGGCGATGGACTACTGCGAGCGGGCGGTGGAGATCCTCGACGACCCCGCCACGTGGCGACGGCTCGCCTCCGTGCACTGGCTCCTGGCCCTCAACCGGATCTACACCGCCCAGTTCGACAGCGCCCTCGCGCAACTGCAGCGCTGCGTGACACTCGCCGACAGCGTCGGCGACCGCAAGCTGCGCTCGATGGCCGAGGGTCTGGAAAGCTGGGTCCACGCGGCGCGCGGGGATGGTGGGGCCGCCATGGACTGCGCCCAGCGCGCGCTCGCGGCCTCGCGGGGTACGATTCCCACCAGCCTGGCCCTTCGCTGGGTCGGCTACGCCCACCTGGACCAGGGCAACGCCGGGGCCGCCATCGACGTCCTCGAGCGCGCGTGCGAGCAGATCGAGCATTTCCCGGTGCGCCATACCTACGTCGAGTCACTGGCGTTCCTGGCCGAGGCTCACGTGCTCGCCGGCGATGCCGCCCACGGCCTGGAGCTGGCGAGGCGGGCGACCGAGCTGGCGCAGATCGAGGGCAGCCCCTTCAACGTCGGCCTGACCGAGCGCGCCGCCGGCCGCGCCGCCCGGGCCACCGGCGATGCGCATGCGGGCGAGGACCACCTGGGCCGGGCCCTGGAGGCGTTCGAGTTGAACGGCGCGTCGTTCGAGGCCGCGATGACCCGTCTGGATCTGGCCCGCACGCTGGCGGCCCGCGGGGAGAGAGACGACGCGCAGACGCACCTGGCCCAGGCGATCGGCGCCTTCCGCGCGGCCCGCGTGCCTCGCCGGGTGGCCGAGGCTCGGGCGCTCGCCACCACCCTGGGCCTGGAGTTGCGAGACGCCGGATCCGACGGCGGCGACCCGGCCGCGGTCTAGCAGCCCGTGTCGCTCGCTGGCGGTAGACGGCCGCGGGGCGACCGCCAGCTTCCACCGAGATGCTTCAGCCAGTCCTTGACGAATCAAGTCGATGGCAGCAGGATGTGGGCTTCATCGTCATGTTTCGTTTCGATTACGGTGCGACGCGGTATGGACGCCCGGCGACGGCGGACCCGAACCCCTTGGAGCAAGTGGCGCTCCGGGGCGCGGATAGACCCGTCCTGTGGTGGTGGTCGTTCCTGTTCGTCGCATCGGTTGGCAACCTGGTCCTGTGGGTCGTCATCGCCCGCGAACTGCACGGCCTCTCCGACGGCTACGTCGCCCAGCAACTCGTGCTCTCTGGCATCTTCGCGGCCGCCTGCGCGTTCCGATCGATACTCCCGCGGGTCGATCTCGAGCGGCAATGCCTTTGGAATTCCCCCCTGTCGTCGATCTTCGTGGGCCGGAGCGTCGCGACAGTAGCGGAGCTCGCCTTCGCCGGACAGTGCGCGTTGTTGATCGCGAAGCTGTCGGCGCTGACCGGGAACACGTCGCTGCAAGTGGTCGGATGGTCTATCGTGCCGCTCATTGTCCTCGCCCAGTTGTTCTGCTGGTATGCCGTGATCAGTCTGAATCACCTCGGGCATGCCATCGAGGAGATCCTCTGGTCGGTGCTGGTATTCCTGGTGGCACTCAGCTTGGGACTGACCTTGGGACAGATGCCGGCGGACAGCCGGATTTTGAGCAGCCTCGGCATGGTCGCCTGCGCAGGCGCCGCCCTTCTGATGCTGGCCGTGGACGTTCCCATGTACCTCGCGCGTTGGCGACACGCGAAGCGCAACGGCGTCCGCTATCTCTCGCTCACCGAAGGGTTGAGAGACGCCCTCCAGCGCCGACGGATCGCGCACCGCTGGAGTGAATGGAGACCCGAGGTCCCTTGGATGAGCCTCTACTTCACCGTGGGCGTGTGGCTCAGCTTGTGTTTCGTCTTCGTGTGAACGAGCGGGGGCGGGCGAGGGGCTTCCTAGCGCCTTGGTTCGCCTGCCCCTACACCAGCTTCCGGTCGGCGGAGAGCCGGTCGCCCATGGCTGATCTGAGGTGGAGCATTGCGGTCTGGTGAACCCTCACCTCGAGGAACTGCAGGTGGCTCATGACGAAGGCCCGCACGGGCGTTCGCGTCACCACAGTAGCCGTGGCCGGGTTGAGCACCATCATGCTGATCTCACCAAAGAAGTCGTTTGGCCCCAAGGTTCGTCGGTGGGTGCCACCCACGAACACGTCCACCTCGCCGTCCGCGAGCAGGAAGAAGACATGGTTACCCATTCCCTCGGTGATGAGCGCGGTGCCGGCTGGAACGGTGATTTCGTCCATCTTGGTGGCGAGGAACTGCAGGTCAACATCGGAGAGACGCGAAAAGAGCGGGATCTTTCGGAGGTCGTCGGCTGACGTCGTCACCGGTCGTCCTCAGGGCTTCGCTTTCCTGGAAGGTTTCGACTTGCTAGCACTGTTGAGGGCGACCGCTTGGCGAACGAGCGCCTGGAAGGCGGACTCGTCAACGTCTTCTCCTTCGTGGATGTCGATCGCGCGGCGTGCGTTGCCGTCGAGGCTCGAGTTGAAGAGACGGGCCGGGTCCTTCAGGGACGCGCCCTTCAAGAAGGTGAGCTTCACGACAGTCTTGTAGGATTCGCCGGTGCAGATGATGCCGTCGTGCGACCAGACCGGAGTGCCCATCCACTTCCACTCCTCGACGACGCCCGGGACCGCTTCCTTGATGAGCTTGCGCATTCGGCCGAGAGTCTTCCCGCGCCAGTCTCCGAGCTCGGCGATTCGTTTCGAGATGAGCTCCGATGCCGACTGGCCTTGGCTCGCGCTCGACTTCTTCATCTGTTCATGAAAGCACACTGCGCAAGGTGTCGGATATCACGCGCCCGTGAGGCGGCTCACCCGCCTCTACGCGTCGAAGCGCCGCAGGACCTGGCCGGGGCGCGCGCCGGCGGCCCGTTCCAGCACGCGGCCACGCTCGAGGACGGGCTCGCCGTTGACGAGGCTCCACTCGACGCCGCGGGCCCGTGAGACGAAGCGCGGCTCGCCGGCCGGCAGGTCGGCGACCCACTCGGCCGGCTGGGCGTCGATCGTGGCCGGGTCGAAGACGACGACGTCGGCCCAGTAGCCCGGCACCAGCCGGCCGCGCTGCCGAATGCGATAGGCGCGGGCCGGATCGTCAGTGAGGCGCTGCACCGCCGCTTCGAGCGACAGCCGCTTGCGATCGCGCACCCACGTGCCGAGCAGCGTGCTCGAGTAGCCGGCGTCGCACATGAGGGAGAGGTGTGCCCCGGCGTCCGACAGCGTGATGAGCGTGAGGGGATGGACGATGAGGTCGCCCACCACCGTCTCGTCGGTGTTGAGCAGCCCCGCCAGGAACTCCACGTCGAGGCCGTCGGCCGTGACGAGGTCGAGCCAGGCATCGACCGGGTGCTTGCCCGTGTCCCGCGCGAGGTCGGCGAGGCTCTTTCCCTCCAGCGCCTTGTGCTCGGGGCGCGTGGTCCGCAGTACCTGGACGAGATCCCAGCGGCCGCGGAAGACGGCGAGGCGGCGCGCGTCGAGGTCTGCCTTGAGGGCGGCGCGGAAGGCCGGGTCGGCGTACACCGCGAGCCAGCGCGACTCGGGCTCTTGCATGACGTGGCGCCAGGCCGGCATCCCCTCGAAGGGGTAGGGGTTCTTCATCGTGAAGTCCATCGTCAGCGGCCGGCACGAGACCTGGGGCCGCACCTCGACGCCCTCGTGCGCGAAGGCCTCGGTGGCGGCCAGGCGCTCGGGCACGTACTCCGGGCGGTCGTCGCGCTGGAAGAAGGCCGCCCAGACCACCGGCCGTCCGCTCGTGCGCCAGATGTCGCGCAGGTCGTCCAGCGTGGTCTTCTGCCCGATGGTCGCCTGGAAGAGGCCGCGCCCAGACTCGCCCATGGCGCGCGTGAGGGCCAGGAACTCCGCCTTGTCCGCGAGCCGGCTCGCCACCGGCAGGCCGTTCTCGCCCACGTGGGCCTCGGCGGTGGACGAGCCGAGGCCGATCGCGCCCGCCGCCATGGCCTCGCGCACGAGACCGCCCATGGCGTCGACCTCCTCGGCGGTCGCGACCCGGTGCTGGCTGTCACCGCCCATCACCCACTGGCGGATGGTCGAGTGGCCGACCAGCGCGGCCACGTTCAGGCTCGGGTTGCACCGCTCGAGATGGTCGAGGTACTGCGGGAAGGTCTCGAAGCCCCACGTGATGCCGGTCCGCATGGCGGCCAGCGACATGCCCTCGACCTTCACCAGGGTGCGCATGATGAGGTCGCGGTCGGCCGGCCGGCAGGGCGCGATGGCAAAGCCGCAGTTGCCGATCACGGTCGTGGTGACGCCGTGCCAGATGCTGCTCGTGGCGTACGGGTCCCAGGTGTACTGCGCGTCGTAGTGCGTGTGGACGTCGATGAAGCCGGGTGCGACGACGAGGCCGCCGGCGTCGATCTCCCGGGCCCCGCGGCCGCGGGCCTCACCGACCTCCGCGATACGGCCGTCCGCGATCACCACATCGGCGCGCCGCGCCGGCCCGCCACTGCCGTCCACCACCATCCCGCCACGAATCACGAGCTCGGACATGACGCCTCCTCCGATGAGATGCACGGTGTCAGCGAACTCCGAGCGTGTCAACCGGCCCGACGGCGCGCTATCGTCCCGCGATGGCGGCGCTCGGCAACGGTGCACCAGCGCCTCTCGGCGTCCTCGTCACCCCAGGGCGAGCCGTAGGAGGACCACTGCGGTGACGCCCACGGTCACGGTGCCGAGCAGTGGCAGGCGAGGGGCCGCGAGTACCGTGACGACGCCCGCGAGGCTCTCGGCCAGACTCGAGGTGAGGAGCGTCGGCGCGATCACCGCGGTGAGTACGGAGATCGGAATGGCGTCGAAGGCTGCCCGCGCTCGTCCCTCGAGCCGGAAGTGACCCGCGATGAAGAGGCCGGCGACCCGGGTCAGATAGGTGGCGAGGCCCATGAGCACGATCGCGAGGAGGGTCGTGCCGTCGAGGCTCATCGCGCCTCGGTCGTGTCCGTGCCGAGCATGGCCGCCGCGACGATTCCCGCCAGCGCGCCCGACAGGACGTGCCACGGAGACCCGATCAGCGCGCGGACGAGCGCCGCCGTCACCGCACTGGCCGCGACGACGACTCCGCTCCGCGGGCCAGTGCGGAGCGAGACGATCAGGGCGACGAAGATGGCGGTGAACGCGAAGTCCGCGCCGAGCCGCCTCGGATCACCGAGGACGGGACCGAGCAGCGCCCCGGCGAACGACCAGACGACCCAGTTCGCCCAGAACACGACCCCCATCACGAGGAAGTACGTGGGCGAGATCACCCGGACGGTGGCGCGGCGCTCGGCGAGAGCCCAGTTCTCGTCCGCGAGCGTGAAGCAGCCGAGCAGCCGCTGCCCGGCGCTCAGCGCATGCAGCTTTGGGCGCAGGGAGACGCCCATCAGGATGTGGCGGGTGTTGATCAGCAACGTGGACACGACGAGCGCGAACACCGGCACCGGGGTGGTCCAGATCTCGATCGCCGCGAACTGCGCCCCACCGGCGAAGACGATGAGGGACATGGCGAGCGCTTCGGCCGGTGACAGGCCCTTGGCGACGGCGAGCGCACCACAGAGCACGGCGAACGGTATGCCGGCCACCATGGCCGGCGCGATGTCAGCGAGCGCGGCGCGCCACTCGGAGTCGGGGCGGTGAGCGGAGGACGTCATGCCGGCCACTGTGGCCGATGGGCTCGGCGCCGGTCTTGAACGAAATCGGCATCAGCCGCGCAAGGCTCGCCGGTACGCTCCCGGCGCGACGCCGATGCGCGCCTTGAAGGCGCGCGTGAGATGAGCCTGATCGGCGAACCCCACGCGGAGCGCGACCTCGGCGGGCGGCCGGTCAGCCCGCAGCAGATCCCGCGCCCGGCGCACCCGCACGTCGACCAGGTACGCATGCGGCGTGAGACCGACCTCGGCGCGGAACGCGCGTATGAGGTGATACGTGGAGACCCGCGCGATCTCCGCCAGCTCGGCCAGCGTCAGTGACTCCACGTACCGCTGCTCGATCGCGTCACGAACACGGGACATCGGTCCGGGTTCGCGGCCCAGCGTCGTGGGCCGGACGTCGGCGTGCCGCACGAGCAGTCCGCCCAAGGCGCGCAGCAGCAGCTCTTCGCCCGTCAGCGCATCGCGGCCATGCTCGAGGGCGGCGTGCGCCCCGGCGAAGAGGCGCGCGCCGTCGGGATCGCAGACCACCGACGTCCGGAACGTCGGCGTGGCCGTCACCGGGCGCCCGCACACCACGCTCGCCACGTGTTGCATGAACGCGATGGTCGGATAGCTCATGCGATAGGTGTACCCCTCGCCGAACGGCGCGCCGTCGTGGACGTCGAGCGGCAGGTTGAAGAGGACGTCACCCGGGGCCGCGTAGTGGCGCGCTCCCCGCGCGTTCCACGTCTCGCAGCCGGCGTCGATGACGCCGACCACGTAGCTCTCGTGGGTGTGGGGAGCGTAGACGTGCGTCCGGAACGTTGCGGTGAGGCAATCCAGACCAGGAAACCGGGCGGGGGTAAAGAACCTGGCGCCCTCCCCGGCGGCGAGTGGCATCGTCCCGAGTGCTTCGGCCTGGCTGACAGGCGAGGTCACGCGCTGATTCTATCGAGCGGGCGGACCGACGTCTTGAACGAAGTTGCGGTCGGACCGAGGTCAACCGATCGCTCCCCTGGGCACGCCCGACCCAATCCTGGTACTGTCCTGCCCGATGCCGGAGCTTCCCACCCAGGCGCGCGTCGTCATCATCGGCGGTGGCATCGTCGGCTGCAGCGTCGCCTACCACCTGACCAAGCTCGGCTGGCGCGACGTCGTGCTGCTCGAGCGGCGCGACCTATCTTGTGGAACGACCTGGCACGCGGCGGGGCTGGTCGGCCAGCTGCGCTCCAGCCACAACCTCACCCGCCTGGCCAGCTATGGCGCCGTCCTCTACGAGAGGCTGGAGGCGGAGACCGGCCAGGCGACCGGCTTCCGCCGGTGCGGCAGCATCAGCGTGGCGCGCACGCCCGAGCGGCTGATCGAGCTCAAGCGCGGCGCCTCCATGGCGCGCTGCTTCGGCGTCGACATCGAGGTCATCTCGCCGGCCGAGGCCGGGCGCCTCTGGCCCTTGATGCGGACCGACGACCTGGCCGGCGCCGTGTGGATCCCTGGCGACGGGCGGACGAACCCGATCGACACCACGCTGGCCCTGGCGCGGGGCGCGCGCCTGGGCGGCGCCACCATCGTCGAGAACGTCACCGTGACGGGCGTGCGGCGGGCGCGCGGCACCGCCACCGGCGTCAGCACCGACCGCGGCGACATCGCCTGCGAGATGGTCGTGAACTGTGCCGGCATGTGGGGGCGCGAGGTCGGGCGGATGGCCGGCGTCAACGTGCCGCTGCACGCCTCCGAGCACTTCTACATCGTCACCGAGCCGATGGCCGGCGTCTCGCGCGATCTCCCCGTGCTGCGCGACACCGACGGCTACATCTACGTGCGGGAGGAGGTCGGCGGCCTGCTCATGGGCGGCTTCGAGCCCGTGGCCAAGCCGTGGGGGATGGACGGCATCCCGGTCGACTTCAAGTTCTCGCTGCTGCCGGAGGACTGGGAGCACTTCCGTCTCCTGATGGAGCAGGCCTGTGTACGCATCCCGGCCATCGAGACGGCGCCCGTGCGCCGGCACGTGAACGGCCCCGAGAGCTTCACGCCCGACAACCGCTACATGCTCGGCGAGGCGCCCGAGTGTCGGAACTACTTCGTGGCGGCCGGCTTCAACTCCATCGGTATCGCCTCGGCGGCCGGGGCCGGCCAGGCGCTGGCGGAGTGGATCGTGGGCGGCGAGCCGGCCATGGATCTGTGGGACGTGGACATCCGGCGGTTCATGCCGTTCCAGGGCAACGCCGCCTACCTGCGCGAGCGCACCCGCGAGGTGGTCGGGCTCCTCTACGCGATGCACTGGCCCTTCCGCCAGCCGGACACGGCGCGCAATGTGCGGCGCTCGGTAGTGCACGATCGGCTGGCCGCGCGCGGCGCCGCCTTCGGCGTGGTCGCGGGCTGGGAGCGCGCCAACTGGTTCGCCGCGCCGGGCATGAAGGCGGAGTACGTCTACACCTACGGCCGGCAGAACTGGTTCCCCTGCGCCGCCGCCGAGCACCGCGCGGTGCGAGAGGCCGTGGGGCTCTTCGACCAGTCCTCGCTCGCGAAGTTCTTGGTGCAAGGCCCGGATGCCGCCGCCACGCTCCAGCGCCTCTGCGCCAACGACGTGGACGTCCCGGTCGGGCGGATCGTCTACACGCAGATGCTCAACCGGCGCGGTGGCATCGAGTGCGATCTCACGGTGACGCGCCTCGCCGAGAACGCCTACCTGGTGGTGACGATCGCCGCCACCGCTGTCCACGACGCCGACTGGATCCGTCGCGGCATCGGCGACGGGCGCGTCACGCTGGCCGACGTGACCTCGGCCTCTACGGTGCTCGGCGTGATGGGGCCTCGCTCGCGCGAGCTGCTGTCACGGCTGACGTCCGCCGATCTCTCGACGGCGGCGTTCCCGTTCGGGACGGCGCGCGAGATCGAGCTCGGCCAGGCCCTGGTGCGGGCGACGCGCATCACCTACGTCGGCGAGCTGGGCTGGGAGCTGTACGTGCCCACCGAGTTCGCGGCCGGCGTGTACGACGACGTGATCACGGCCGGCGAGGGCCTCGGCCTGCGTCACGCCGGGTATCACGCGATGGACTCGCTGCGGATGGAGAAGGGCTATCGGTCCTGGGGCCACGACATCGGCAGCGAGGACACCCCGCTCGAGGCCGGGCTGGTCTTCGCGGTCGCGTTCAAGAAGGACGGGTTCGTCGGGCGGGACGCGTTGCTGCGCCAGCGCGAGGCGCCGCTCGGTCGCCGGCTGGTGATGTTCACCCTCGCCGACCCCGAGCCGCTCCTGCTCGGTGACGAGCCGATCTGGCGCGACGGCGTGCTGGTCGGCCGGATCACCTCGGGCGCCTACGGCCACACGCTCGGCCGCTCCGTCGGCATGGGCTACGTGACCCACGCCGGCGGCGTGGACGCGGCGTTCGTGCGCTCGGGACGATGGGAGCTGGAGCTCGCGACCGAGCGCTTCCCGGCCACCGCGTCGCTCGAGCCACCGTACGACCCGACTTCGGCCCGCGTCCGGGCCTAGTACGGGAAAACTCGCAGCCGGCTAGCCCCCCGGCGCGCGGTAGCCGCCGCCCGTCCGCGTGGCGGCGTCCATCTCCTCGGCGCTCAGCAGCGTGGTCGTGCGCCAGTGCCCGGCGCCGCTCGCCGCCACGAGCAACGAGGCAGACGCCGCCGCCACCGCGCTGGGCAGCTCCACGATGATGAAGAGGTCGGTCTCGCCGAGCGCGTAGTGAAAGGCTTCGAGCCGGCCGCCCAGGCTTCGCACGAGGCGCTCGACCGCCTCCCGCCGCTTCGTGCCCCCCTCGCGCAGCAGCCCCTGCGCGCCCTCCCGCGAATACGAGCCCTGGAAGAGATAGCGCGGCATCGCCGGCCTCAGGCGAACACGAAGGCGCGGGCCGGGTTCTCGACCAGCAGCCGCCGCAGCCCGGCGTCGTCGACGCCCTTGCGCCGCAGGCGCGGCACCACGTTGACCAGCAGGTGGTGGTAGCCGTAGCCGCCGTACTTGGTCAGGGAGCTCTTGTAGGCGATGTCGTGCGACATGAGAATCTGCTCCTGGTGGCCGCGCCCGATCAGCGCCAGGATCTGCGCCATGCGCCCGCCGTCGTTGGGCATGTCGAAGTCCGGGTTGTACGGGTAGTAGGAGTTCTCCAGCCCGAACAGGTCGTACTCCAGCCACACACCCGTGGCCGCGAGATCGTACAGGTGTCGCTCGTCGGCGATCGTCCGCTCGATGTGGCACATGATCGTCCGCTTCAGGTCGCCGCCCTGCTTGGCGATCAGCTCGACGATCTGCATGGGCGCCGTCTGGTCGCGGCCGGGGTGAATCATCAGCGGCGCTCCCGTGCGGCGCTGGGCCTCGACGGCCGCGCGCACGACCTTCTTCTCGTTCTCCGTCCACGGCCACGTGTTGCCGATCTCGCCGATGAGCCCGGCCCGCACGCCGGTGTCGCCGACCCCGATCTCCACCTCTCGCACGATCTCGCCGACGATCGAGTCCTCGCTCCGCCTGTCCATGTCGGCCGGGTGCGCCGCCGCCACGTAGTAGCCGGCGCCCATCACGATGTTGAGGCCGGTGGCGCGGGCGATGCGGGCCAGCGCGAGGGGATCGCGCGCGAGGCTGACGTTGGTGGGATCGACCACCGTCTGCCCGCCCGCGCGCCGGAACAGCGTGATCTCGTCCTGGGCCGTCTGCTCGTCGAGCAGCCGGAGGTTGTCGAGGTTGGCGTTGAAGTTCTGGCGCACCCAGCCAACGTTGGCCAGGCTCACCGGCTGGTAGGCGAGGCCCTTGTCGCTGGCGGCGGCCGGCTCCCGGAACATCACCTCGAAGTCGATCAGCAGGTGCTCGTGCGGCAGCGTCACGCCCATCGCGTCGCCCTCGACGACGCCGAGAACGCTGAGCGCCTTTCCGGCCAGAGCACTTGGCATGGTCGGTCTCGGGCTTACGAGAGGCCGAGGCGCCGTGCGAAGTCGTCGACGCTGTTGGACAGCGCGTTGGCATCGGGAACGTCGCCGTCCGGGGTCATCCGGTCGACGACCTCGGGGAGCAGCTGGGAGAGGCCGCGCGACGCCTCGTCCTGACTGATCCCTGCCTGTCGTGAGATCTGCTCGAGGCCGTCCTGCCCGAAGATCTGCGTCATCGCGTCCGGCGAGATCGGCTGGTTGGCGCCGCGAGCCACCCAGGAGTTGGCCTGCTCGCCGAAGCCCGAGCGCTGCAGCTGCTGGAGCAGGCCCCCGAGACCACCGGTCGCCCCCCCGCTTCCGGCACCGCCTCCGAGCACTTGCCCGAGCACGTCGCCAAGGCCGCCGCCGCCCCGGTGCGTTTCGGCTTCCTCGATTCGCCAGCATCCCCAGCACGATCGGCATCAGCGCCATGAGCGCCTGGCTCGTGCCCGCGCCCCCGGCTGCCGCCTGCGTTGGGTGCTGTGGCACCCGCCTGCCCGTCGTTTGTCCGGCCAACCCACCGAGAAGATCGTCTAGCAGTCCCATGTGAACCTCCTCCAACCAGCTCCTGCGACACGCAGCGTGCTGAGTATACCGGCCGCGGAACCGCTCGGCTCGGGGAGCTGCCCGCGCGCCACCGACACAGGCTGCACCGGTGCCCGTGTCGAAGGCCAGGTTGACCGATGGTGATGCGGCCCACTAGATTCGGTCGGTACCGTCCAAGCCTGCCCGACCTGGAGACCCACGATGCGGAGCCGGTTAGGGGCCGCTCTTTCGGTGGTCGTTGCCGTCTTCGCGGTCGTCACACTCACGCCGGCCGCATGGTCTCAGACGACGGACGTCGACCCCCAGAGCCTGATCGGACTCTGGTCGGGGACGTGGACCGGCGCCCATGTGGCGGCCGAGAATGGCCGGTACTATCTGACGATCACGCGCGTCGACGGTCAGAAAGTCCTGGGGAAGGTCGAGTTCGTGGGAAAGCGGACGACCGAGTTCCCGATCAACGGCACCCTGTCCGGAAATCGGTTGACGTACCTCCGGACCGAACTGATGGTCTCCGGCAATCGGATGACCGGTACCGGGCCCGACTTCAAGCTCACGTTGACCAAGGACAAGTAGCGCCGACGGGTCAGTACGTGACCGTGACCTGTACCTGCTCGAGGCTCAGAGAATGCGTCGAGAGCCACCGGCTGCTCTCGATCCGCAACCGCACGTTGCCGCCGGCGTCGACGTAGCGCGCCGGGCCCGAGACACTGCTGGTGCGCGTCACCTCGCTGGTGCCGATCGTCGCGCTGCTCAGCTGCGCCCACGATCCCGCCGTGACGTCGTAGATGTAGATGTTGGCGCTGGTGCTTCCGACACTCGACTTGAGGATCGTCCGCACGTCCAGGCGACTGACGGGCCCGGTCGCACCGGCGACGACGAGGTCGACGCCGGCCGTCCGCTCGAGGTTGGACGTGGTGCTCCGCACGACCAGATAGTTGCCGTCGTCGCTGGTGAGCCCCGACACGCCGCCCGACTGGTGGGTGCCGCTGACGACGGCATAGCTTGACGGATGGACCGTTCGGGGATTGAGCACGGTCACGTTCCGCGTCACCGTGGTCGAGTTGCCGGCAGCGTCGCGGGCGGTGGCCGTCAGGACGTGAGCCCCGTTGGACACCGTGGTGGTGTTCCAGGAGACGGTGTAGGGGGCGACGGTGTCCTCGGCGCCCAGGTTGTTGCCGTCGAGCTTGAACCGGACGCCCGCCACCCCGACGTTGTCGCTGGCGTTCACCGTCACGCTCACCGTTCCGGCCACCGTGGCGCCGGGAGCGGTGAAGGCGAGGCTGGGGCTGATCGTGTCCGCCACCGGGTTGTTCACGGTGATCGTCACCGGGAGCGAGGTCTTCGTGTTCCCCGACGTGTCCCGGGCCACCGCCGTGAGCGTCACCGAGCCGTTGGGCGACGCGGTCGTCTGCACGGTCACGCGGTACGGCGCCACCGTCACCTCGGGCCCGATCGCGGCACCGTTCCAGTAGAAGGTCACGCCGCCGACGCCCACGTTGTCCGACGCCGACGCCTGGATGGTGACGGCGCCCGACACCGTCGTACCACCAGCCGGGGATGTCACCGTCACGCTCGGCGCCGTCCCATCGACCACGGTTACCATCACCTGGGCCGTGGCGATGTTGCCAGCCGCGTCGCGGGCCACCGCGCGCAGCACGTGGGGCCCCGGCGCCGCGCTGGCCGCATTCCAGGTGGCCGAGTACGGGGCCGTGGTGTCCTCCGAGCCGAGGTTGACGCCGTCCACCTGGAACTGGACTCCGGCGACCCCCCGCGCGTCCGTCGCCTGCGCGGTGACCGTCACGGAGCCCGATACGACGGCGCCGCTGGCCGGCGAGGTGATGGACACGGTGGGCGGGATCGTGTCGGCGGGCAGGATGCCCGCGTTGACCAGGAGCTCGGCGTCCGTGAACCGCGGAACGTCGGGGCCGCCGGCGGCCGCCAGATGGTCGAGGAAGTAGTTCGCGATCAGACCCTGCATCACGGTGCCGGCGTGATTGTCGCCGAGCAGGCTATGGTGCGGCTCGTCGCCGGCAACGAGCAGAGAGATGAGCTCGCCTCCCACGTTCAGGTTGCCGCTGGCGTCGGCCTGCGCGAAGAACCCCGCGCCGAGGCCGTCGATGTCCACCATGGGTACCCCGCGCTGCGCCAGCGCGGCCTCGATCCCCGTGTTCACGGCCCTCATCGCGGCGGTGACGAGCTGTCGTCGCGCCGGATCAGGAAACACGCTCTGCACGGCTGGGTTGAGCTCGGTGGACGTCGTCGGGACGTTCGTCACGAGCAGCAGCACCGGACCCCCGGCCCGCACCGTGTCCACCGCCTGGGCGACGCTGGCCACGATGCCGTCGATCATGGCGGTCAGCGCCGCGCCGCTCAGGGTCCCGTTGTAGATGCTCGCGTAGGTGGAGGGCCCGAAGTCGTTGGTCCCCACCATCAGCAGGGCCCAGGCGATCCGGCCCTCGGCCACCTGCTGGGCGAGGCCGGCCGCCTGCCCCTGCGAGGTCAGATCCGCCGCGCGCGCGCCCGAACGGGCCCAGTTGTGCTCGTACCCCGTCCGCCGGGACCCGCCCCACGTCGCCCATGGGCCCGCGTTCAGCCCCCGATACCTGACCAGCAGCTCGACCCAGTTCAGGGTGGTGGCGGCGTAGGCTCCGCCCCGGTTGTCGTCAGCGCGGAACTCGTCCGAGCTGCTGTCGCCCACGACGCCAAAGCCGTTCATGGCTTGCGCGAGAGCGGGTCGAGGGCAGGCAAGAGACAAGATGACCAGCAGGGCAACCAGGAAACCACCCATACCCGGCGCTCCTCCACCAGACTCGGGACGGTGAAGTTCAGAAAGTTCTAGAGGCCGTCGGAAATCTTGCCGAAGCTAGCGCAACTGGGGCCACCTGGGAAGAAATTTTCCGACACTTCACCGTCTGGTGACACGGCGAACGGTTCGACCAATAGGCTAGAAGACTCGGGATCGACCGACCGTCAGGCGATCGTGACCCCGCTGTCGACGGGCAGGACCTGGCCGGTGACCATGCGGGAGTCCTCGGACGCCAGGTAGAGCGCGGCGTTGGCGATGTCCTCCGGCTGGATCAGGCCCAGCAGGTGCGACTGCGCGAGCTTGTCGATGGCCGGATTGCCCGCCATCAGCTTCTGCACCCGATCCGTCATGGTGGCGGACGGCGCGATCGCGTTGACCCGCACGCGCTGGGGGGCGAACTCGACGGCGAGCGAGCGGGTCAGCGCGGCGATGCCGCCCTTGGCGGCCGTGTAGCAGTCGCGGCCGGTGATCCCCATCAAGGCCAGGTTGGAGGCCATGTTGATCACGGCGCCGCCCCCGGACCGGATCAGCGCGGGAATGCCGTGGCGGCAGCCGAGGAAGGTGCCGAACAGATCCAGCCGGATGACGCGCCAGAATTCCTCGATCGGCGCCTCGACCACGGTGTTGTCCTGCGGCGTGGAGCCGCCCGCGTTGTTGTGCAGCACGTCCAGGCGGCCGAAGGTCTCCAGCGTGGTGCGGATCGCGGCCTGCACGCTGGCCTCGTCGGTGACGTCGGTCCGGATCGCGATCGCGCCGTGGCCGGCCAGGTGCGCCGTCTCCTCGCCGGCCGCGACGGCGACATCCGCCACGACGACCCGGGCGCCCTCGCGCGCGAACAGCACCGCGGTGGCCCGGCCGATTCCGGCGGCCGCACCCGTGATGAACGCCACCTTGCCTTCGAGTCGTGCCATGGGCTCGCGGTTACCCGTGATAGTCGCCGCCGTTGACGTGGATCAGCTGGCCGACGACGAAGCGGGCCTCGTCGGTGGCGAGGAAGACGACGACGTCGGCGATGTCGACGGGCTCGGCCAGGCGGCCACTTGGGTTGCTCCGGCCGAGCGTGGCCAGCGCCTCCTCGGTATTGCCCTGCCGCGGCATGGCGGTGTTCGTGATCCCGGGGGCGACGGCGTTGACGCGGATGCCGTGCGGCGCCAGCTCACGGGCCATGCCGCGCGTGAGTCCCACGATGCCGAGCTTGCTGGCCATGTAGGCGGTGGCGCGCATCGAGCCGCGGTACGGCGCGCCGGACGAGAGATTGACGATCGACCCCGGCCGCCCCGCGGCCACCAGGCGCCGGGCGGCCTCCTGGGAGCAGACGAACGTGGCCTTGAGGTTGGTGTCGAGCACGGCGTCCCACATCTCTTCGGTGAGGTCGAGAAAGGGGGCGCGGGGGAAGATGCCGGCGTTGTTCACGAGGACGTCGACCGGACCGAGGGCCCGCTCGGCATCGCCCACGAGGCGCCGCGCCTCCTCGGGCCTCGCGATGTCGGCGGCGAGCGTGACGGCCCGCCGGCCGAGGGCGATGATCTCCGCCGCCGCGGATTCCGCGGCCGCCTTGTCGTCCAGGAAGTTGAGCGCCACGTCGGCCCCGGCCTCGGCGAACCGGACGGCGATGGCGCGCCCGATGCCGCGCTGGGCGCCCGTCACGAGGACGACCTTGCCGGAGCACCGCTGGTCGGCGTTCATGGGGGCAAGGTGTACCACATCCCGGCGCTCCCGATCGGGAGAGCAAAGAAGTGGCCTGATCGCGTCGCCGGCTACCGCGCCCGCCCACCGAGTCCTTGCCCGACGCGCGCTTGGCCGGCCGCCGCGCTGGCACGGTGCGTGCCTGTCAGAGTCCTGGGTGTCGAAGCTCACCACATCGAGCGAGGGGAAGATTGATGCGAAAGCTCATGACGTCCATGTTGATGGCCACGCTGGTCGCCGGCGTGTGCCTGACCGGGTGTGAGAAGGGGCCGTTGCAGAAGGCCGGCGAGAAGGTCGACGAGGTCACCGGGAACGACAAGGTGATCGGCAAGGGCCCGGCCGAGAAGGCGGGACGGAAGATCGACAACACGGTCGACCCCAAGAAGTAGCGGAGAACCCGCCTTTCGCTCCGGCCGCGCTCGCGCGTGAGCGCGGCCCGGGGCGGCCCGG
Source organism: uncultured Candidatus Rokubacteria bacterium (assembly GCA_963734175.1). Classification (GTDB taxonomy): domain Bacteria; phylum Methylomirabilota; class Methylomirabilia; order Rokubacteriales; family CSP1-6; genus AR5. Next base: position 546,623 of record CAVTGC010000004.1, on the reverse strand, counting down.
TCCCGACGGCGTCCGGCTCGTCGCGATCACCCGCCGTGCTATACATTTCGCTATCCATCTGTTCACCGCTGCGGGGCTCACGAGGACCAACTGCCGTGGCTAACGCGGTCAGCGCGTTCCTGGACGACACGATCGGCGGCGGCGCCGGCGATCGGCTCGCGCTCGTCACCTCCACGGAGACCGTGACGTACCGCGGGTTGCTGGCCCGGGTGGCCCGGGCCGGCAACGCGCTGCGCGGCCTCGGCGTCGAGCCCGAGCAGCGGGTGGCGCTGCTGCTGCCCGACGGGATCGAGTGGGTGACGGTGTTCCTCGGCGCCCTCCGCATCGGCGCGGTGGCAGTGCCGCTCAATACGCGGCTGCCGGCCTCGGCGTGGGTGGCGATGCTACGCGACAGCCGGGCCCGCGTGCTCGTCGCCGACGCCGAGCTGCTGGCGGCGTTGCGCCCGTCGCTGGTCGACGTGCCGCACCTGCGGGCGGTCGTGGTCACCGGTGCCGGCGCCACCAGCTGGCCGGCCCTGCTGGCGGGGGCGGCGCCCGACTGTGCGCCGGAGCCGGTCAGCGGCGACGACATGGCGGTCTGGCTCTACACCTCGGGCACCACCGGTGGACCCAAGGCGGCCGTGCACGTGCACCGCAACCTGCTCGCCTGCCGCCACTACGGCATCGACGTGCTGCGGGCGACCGAGCAAGACCGGGTCTACGCCACGTCCAAGCTGTTCTTCGCCTACGCGCTCGGCAACGCGCTGCTCATTCCGCTCTACGTGGGGGCTCGCACGTACCTGGATCCGGCCTGGCCGGCCCCGGCGACCGTACTCGAGACGCTGCGGAGCTTCGAGCCCACGTTGTTCTTCTCGGTGCCGACGTTCTACGGACACCTGCTGCGCGCCGACCTGCCGGCCGACGCCTTCCGCTCGGTGCGGGCGTGCGTCTCGGCGGGCGAGCGGCTGCCGCCCGAGCTGTACTTCGCCTGGCGCAAGCGGTTCGGCGTGGAGCTGCTGGACGGGCTCGGCGCCACCGAGACGATCTTCATGGTGCTGGCCAACCAGCCGGGCCGCAGCCGGGCCGGTGCGGCCGGCCCGGTCGTGCCCGGCACCGAGGCGCGGCTGCTCGACGGCGAGGGTCGCCCGGTGGCCGAGGGCGAGCCGGGCGTGCTGCACGTGCGGACGCCGTCGGTGAGCTCCGCGTACTGGAACCGGCTCGACCTCTCCCGCCGCGCCTTCACGGGCGAGTGGTTCCGCACCGGCGACGTCCTCACCCGCGACGCCGACGGGTTCTACTATCACGAGGGCCGCGACGACGAGCAGTTCAAGGTGGCCGGACAGTGGGTGAGTCCGGGTGAGGTAGAGACGGTGCTGCGCGCCCATCCCGACGTGGTCGAGGTCGGTGTCGTGGGCGCGGTCGCCGCCGGCGGTCTCGTCAAGACGGTCGCCTTCGTCGTGGCGCGCGGAGCGTGCGATGCCGACGCGCTGCCGGCGGCGCTGGCCAGCCATGCGGCGGCGAAGCTGCCGACTCACCAGCGTCCCCGGCAGATCCGCGTGGTGGACGAGCTGCCGCGCACGGTCACCGGCAAGCTGCAGCGCTACGTGCTGCGCGAGTGGGCCGAGCACCCGTGACCCCGGTGGCGCACACGACGCCGGTGCCGGTGCGGTGGGGCGACGTGGACGCTGCCGGCATCGTCTTCTATCCGCGCTTCTTCGAGTGGTACGACCTCGGCTGCGAGACGCTCTTCGCCGCCCTCGGCCTGCCCTGGCCCGAGCTGTTCCCCCGCCACGGGATCGTGGGCGTGCCCATCGTCGAGTCCGGCTCGCGGTTCGTCTCGCCGGCCCGCTACGGCGACACCCTGACCGTCCGCGCGGTGGTGGCGTGGGTGAAGGAGAAGACCTTCCGCATGGAGTACGAGATCGCCACCGGCGGCCGCCTGTGCGCCACCGGCTTCGAGGTCCGCGCGTGGGTCACGCGGCCGTCGTCGCCAGCCGGGCCCCTGCAGGCGGCGCCCATTCCCGAGGACGTGGCCCGGCGCCTGCGCGGAGACGCCGCGTAGGGCGGCCGACCCGGGTACGATAGGCCTCCCGCGGCGATCGCCGACCGTTCGCGGTGAACCGAGAGGAGGCTTCGCGATGAAACCCGAGGTCGTCTACACCAAGGCGGCTCCCACCACCGGCTTCTCGGGCGACATGCCGTCGCCCATCGCCCAGGGCGTGAAGGCCGGCGGCTTCGTCTTCGTCTCCGGCCAGGGGCCACTCGATCCCGTGACCAAGCAGGTGGTGTCGACCGACCTGGCCGAGCAGACGCGGGTCACGCTCGACAACGTTGCCAAGGTGCTGGAGGCGGCCGGCACCTCGCTCGCCAACGTGGTGAAAGTCGGCGTGTTCCTGCGCGACATGAAGGACTTCGACACCTTCAACCGCGTGTTCCGCGACTACTTCAAGGGCGTGCAGCCGGCGCGCACCACGGTGGAGGCGGCCGCCCCCCGCGCCGGCGTCAACGTCGAGATCGACGCCATCGCCTGGGTGCCCTGACCGCCCGGCCCCTCGGGGGCGCTGTGCTAGAATCCCGGCGCCCATTCTCAAGGAGGTCACCCGTGCGCACACTCAAGGTCACCCTCGCTCTCGCCCTCGTCGCCGCCCTGCTGGCCGGCCAGGTCCGCGCGGCCGAGCCGGTGAAGATCGGCTTCATCACGTCGCTGTCCGGCCCGGCCGGCATCATCGGCAAGCACATGAAGGACTCGGTCGAGCTGGCGCTCGACCACCTCGGCCGCAAGATGGGCGGCCTCGACGTCGAGGTCGTCTACGGCGACGACCAGCGCAAGCCCGACGTGGGCAAGCAGCTGGCGGACGAGATGCTGAAGAAGCACAAGGTGAGCTTCGTGAGCGGCATCATCTGGTCGAACGTGATGCTGGCGGTGGCGCCCACCGTGACCGGGGCCGGCACCATCATGGTCGGCACCAACGCGGGGCCGCACGAGCTGGCCGGCAAGATGTGCAGCGAGCTGTACTTCACCACCTCGTGGCAGAACGACCAGACGCCCGAGGCCATGGGCAAGTACATGCAGGACCAGGGGCTCACCGACGTCTACGCCATGGCCCCGAACTACGCGGCCGGCAAGGACATGATCAGCGGCTTCAAGCGGTACTTCAAAGGCAAGATCGTCGACGAGGTCTACACCAAGCTCGGCCAGCAGGACTACCAGGCCGAGATCACCCAGCTCCGGGCCAAGAATCCCAAGGCCGTGTTCGTGTTCTACCCGGGCGGCATGGGCATCCAGTTCCTCAAGCAGTACGTGCAGGCCGGGCTGCGGGAGTCGACGCCGCTCTACTCGGTCTACACGGTCGACGAGACCACGCTGCCCGCGGTCGGGGACGCCGCCGTCGGCAACTTCGAGGCGCGCTACTGGAGCCCCGACCTCAAGAACGAGGCGAGCCAGAAGTACGTGGCCGACTTCAAGAAGAAGTTCGGCTACACGCCCTCCTACTACGGGGCCCAGAGCTACGACGGCATGCTGCTCATCGACTCCGCGGTGCGGGCGGTGAAGGGCGACCTCTCCAACAAGAAGGGCATGGTCGCGGCCATGCGCAAGGCCGACTTCAAGTCCACGCGGGGCAAGTTCACCTACAACGTGAACCACTTACCCGATCCAGAACTTCTACCTGCTCAAGGCGGTCAAGGGCGCCAGCGACGTCGAGATGCAGATCCAGAAGACGGTCTTCGAGAACCACAAGGACTCCTACTACCAAGACTGCCCGATGAAGTGGTAGCGCGGGCGAGCGTGGTCGAATCAGGGGCGCGGGGTCACCCGCGCCCCTTTCATTTATCGGGGCCCCGATGAGCGGGTTGCTCGTCGTCGAGCAGTGCCTGAACGGCCTGCAGTTCGGCGTGATGCTGTTCCTGATGGCCGCCGGCCTCACCCTGGTCTTCGGCATCATGAACCTGGTCAACCTCGCCCACGGCTCGCTCTACATGGTCGGCGCCTACCTGGCGGTGGCGTTCCTCAAGTGGACCGGCTCGTTCGCGGCGGCGGTGGGGCTGGCCCTGCTCGGCACGCTGGCGGTGGGGATGCTGGTCGAGGTCGTCGCGCTGCGCACGCTCTACGAGCGCGACCACCTCGACCAGGTGCTGGCCACCTTCGGCCTGATCCTGTTCTTCAACGAGCTGGTGGCGATCGTGTGGGGCCGGGCCGCGCTGTTCACGACGGTGCCGCCGGCCCTGGCCGGGTTCGTCGAGATCGTGCCCGGCATCCGCTACCCGGCCTACCGGGCCGTCATCATCCTGGTCGGCCTCGCCGTCGCCCTCCTGCTGTACGTGGTGGTGAGCCGCACGCGGCTCGGCATGCTGATCCGGGCCGGCGCCAGCAACCGCACGATGCTCGCCGCCCTCGGCGTGAACGTCCGCCTGCTCTACACCGTCGTCTTCGGCTTCGGCGCCGCCCTGGCCGGTCTCGGCGGCATCATGGCCGGCCCCATCTACACGGTGCTGCCCGGGATGGGCGAGGAGATCCTCATCCAGGTCTTCGTCGTCATCGTCATCGGCGGCATCGGCTCCATCCGCGGCGCCCTGGTCGGCGCGCGTCGTCGTCGGCATGGTCGACACCCTCGGCCGCGCGTTCCTCAAGCCGATGCTGAGCAGCGTCCTCGGCCCCTCGGCGGCCGACAACGCCGGGCCCGCGCTGGCCTCGATGCTGATCTACATCCTCATGGCCGCCGTGCTGTACTTCCGCCCCCAGGGCCTGTTCCCGGCCGCGCGCGGCTGATGCCGTCGCGGGCCCGCGCGCTCACGCTCGTCGCCGGCCTGCTGGTCCTGGGCCTGGTGCCGGTGGTGGCCGCGCTCACGCACCAGCCGTTCTACCTGGACCTGTTCCGCGCGCATCATGATCTTCGCCATCGCCGCCGTCAGCCTCGATCTGATCCTCGGCTACGGCGGCATGGTGAGCTTCGGCCACGCCGCCTACCTGGGCATCGGCGCCTACGCGGTGGCCATTCCGGCCTTCTACGGCATCCACAGCGGCCTGGTGCAGTGGACGCTGGCGGTCGGCGCTGTCGGCGCTGGCGGCGCTGGTGATCGGCGCCGTCTCGCTGCGGACCAGCGGCGTGTCGTTCATCATGATCACGCTGGCCTTCGCGCAGATGCTCTACTACCTCGGCATCTCGATCAACGCCTGGGGCGGCGACGACGGCATGCGGCTGGCCCGCGCGCAGCCAGTTCGGCCTCGTGGACCTCGCCGATCCCTACGTCTTCTACTACGTCGTGCTCGGCCTGCTCGTGCTGCTGCTCTGGCTCGGCCACCGGCTCATCCACGCGCGCTTCGGCGTGGTCATCCGGGCGGCTCGCTCCAACGAGGCCCGCATGCGGGCGGTGGGCTTCTCGACCTTCCGCTACAAGCTGGCCGCCTTCGTCATCTCGGGGGCGGTGTGCGGGCTGGCCGGCGCGCTGCTGACCAACCAGACCGAGTACCTGACGCCGAGCTTCATGCACTGGACGCGCTCGGGCGACATCATGGTCATGGTGATCCTGGGCGGCATGGGCACGCTGTTCGGGCCCGTGCTGGGCGCCGTCGCCTTCCTGCTGCTGGAGGATCTGCTGTCGGCGTGGACGGTGCACTGGCAGGTGGTGCTGGGCCCGCTGCTCGTGCTCGTGGTGCTGTACGCGCGGCGGGGCCTCTACGGCCTGCTGCCGGGCGGGGCCCGCGGTGACTGAGCCGCTGCTCGCGGTGCACGGCTTGCGCAAGCGCTTCGGCGGCCTCGTCGCCACCGACGGCGTCGACCTCGCGGTGGCCGAGGGCGAGACGCACGCGATCATCGGCCCCAACGGCGCCGGCAAGACCACGCTCATCGGCCAGCTGGCGGGCGACCTGCGGCCGGATGCCGGCACGATCCGCTTCGCCGGCGCCGACGTCACCGCCCTGTCGGCGCGCGGTGCGCTCGCACCGGGGCCTGGCCCGCTCGTTCCAGATCACCAGCATCTTTCGCGAGTTCTCCGCGCTCGACAACGTCGCGCTGGCCGTGCAGGCCCACGCCGGCCACAGCTTCCGGTTCTGGCGGCCGGCCCGCGGCGAGGCGGCGCTGCGCGCGCCCGCGCGCGCGCTGCTGGAGCAGGTCGGCCTCGGCGCCCGCGCGGAGGTCGCTGGCCGGCACCCTGGCCCACGGCGAGCAGCGGCAGCTGGAGATCGCCATGGCGCTGGCGACGCGGCCGCGCCTGCTGCTGCTCGACGAGCCGGTGGCCGGCATGGGCCCCGACGAGTCGCAGCGCATGGTGCAGCTGCTGCGCACGCTGCGCGGGCGTCACACGATCGTGCTGGTCGAGCACGACATGGACGTGGTCTTCGCGCTGGCCGATCGCATCAGCGTGCTGGTCTACGGCCGGGTGATCGCCACCGGCGCGCCCGAGGCGATCCGGCCAACCCCGAGGTGCGCCGCGCCTACCTCGGCGAGGAGGTGCCGGCCTGATGCTGCGGCTGGAGGGGCTGGAGGCGGCCTACGGCGTGAGCCAGGTGCTGTTCGGCATCACGCTGGGCGTGGACGCGGGGCAGCTGGTGACGCTCCTCGGCCGCAACGGCATGGGCAAGACGACGACGGTGCGGGCGATGATGGGCATCGTGCCGCTGCGAGCCGGCCGCGTGGAGTTCGACGGTCGGCCGCTGCACGGCCTGCCCTCCCACCGGGTGGCCCAGGCCGGGCTCGGTCTGGTGCCGGAGGGGCGCCAGGTGTTTCCGAACCTGACCGTGCGCGAGAACCTGGTCGCGACCGCGGCCAACCGCCGGCGGGTGCCGGCGCCGTGGACGGTCGAGCGCGTGTTCGAGCTGCTGCCCCAGCTCGCGTCCCGCTCGCGCAGCATGGGCGCCACCCTCTCGGGCGGCGAGCAGCAGATGCTGGCCATCGGCCGGGCGCTGATGACGAATCCGCGGCTGCTCATCCTCGACGAGGCCACCGAGGGGCTGGCGCCGCTGATCCGCACCGAGATCTGGCGCTGCCTGGAGCAGCTGAAGGCGAGCGGGCTGTCGATCCTGCTCATCGACAAGCACGTGGAGGCGCTGACGCGGCTGGCCGACCATCACTACGTGCTGGAGAAGGGGCGGGTGGTGTGGAGCGGCACCTCGGCCGCGCTGCGGGCCAGCGCCGACGTCCAGCATCGATACTTGGGGGTATGATCGCGCCATGAGCTGGATCGATCCGAACTTTCCGAAGACCGCGACGGTGAGCCCGCTGGTTGGACGGGTGCTGGGCCTGAATCCCGGGATGATGACGGGACCGGGGACGAACACGTACCTGATCGGACGGCGCGACCCGATCCTGCTCGACACCGGGGCCGGGGTGCCCGAGTACATGACGGGGCTGCAGACCTACCTGGACGAGCGCGGCTGGGCCCAGCCCTCGCGCGTGGTCCTCACGCACCGCCACCGCGATCACCTGGGCGGCGTCCTCCACCTGCGCGAGCGCTTCCGCGGGCTGGCCGTGGGCAAGATGATCCATCGCGACACCGACCTGCCCGAGGGCGTCGAGAACCTGCGCGACGGGCAGACGATCGAGGGCGACGGGGTGACGCTGACGGCCATCCACACGCCCGGCCACGCCTCCGATCACCTCTGCTACTACCTGGCCGAGGAGAACGCGGTCTTCACGGGCGACGTCGTGCTGGGCGGGTCGACCACGGTGATCCCGGCCGAGGACGGCGACCTGCTCGACTACCTCAACTCACTGCGGCGGCTGCAGGCGCTCGGGATCAGGCGCATCTATCCGGCCCACGGCCCCGTGATCGAGGACGGCCCCGGCCTGCTGGCCGAGTACGTCGAGCACCGGCTACTGCGCGAGCGGCAGATCCTGCACGCCCTCGGCGATGGCCTGCACACCATCCCCGTGATGGTGGAGCGCATCTACGCGACGGTGCCGAAGAACCTCCACGCGGTGGCCGCGCAGTCGGTCACCTCTCACCTCAAGAAGCTGGCCCGCGAGCAGCGCGTGCGCGAGATTCCGCAGGCCGACGCGCCATCGCGCTGGGAGCTGCTGTAGCCCGCCCGGGCTAGCTACGCCGTTCGCGCAGGGAGCGCAGCACCTCCGTCTCGAATTGCCCGGCCGACTGGCCGAAGGTGGCGGCGAACGCCCGCTCACGACCCATCTGGCTGCAACGGCGGAAATAGGCGAGCACGCCGTCCAGACCGTGGCGGTCCACCAGATGGTCGGCCAGGAGGAACGAGAGCTGATAGGTCTCCAGCGAGCCGTCGCGCTGGTGGCGCAGCGTGAACTCACGCGGTGAGCCCAGCGCCTCGAGGTCGAGGCGGCCCGCCGCGAAGCCCGGGTGCTGGCGGGCGCCGGCCAGGGCGCGCGCCCGGCGTTCGGGCAGGGAGTCGAGTGCCAACCGTTCGAGCACCTCGAAGGCCACGCGCTCGGCCACCCCTTCGGCCAGCCACTGATCGGCCCGCCCGTCGCCGCCGGCCAGCGCGAACTGGGCGACGTGGGTCAGCTCGTGAGCGATCAGGCGACGCCACTCGCGCCGTCCACCCGCCGCTCTCGAGTGCAGGAGCACCCGGCCCGGGCGTGCGAGGCCCGCCGCGAAGGAGGCGATCTCCTCGACGCGGTCGGTGGGCACGTAAGCCTCGTCGATCAGGCCGCGGCGGAAGGTGGTCCGCGTGTCGTAGACGTGCACCTGCACGTCGGCGGGCAGGACGAGGCCTATCTGCCGCATGGCGGTCACCACCTCGCCTACCGCGACGCGATGCGCCGCGGGCACCGCCACGTCACCGAGATCGGCCAGCGCCCGGGTCGCGAGGACCAGCACGAGGGCGGCGAGAATGATGGGATAGCGAAGCATCGGGCCACAGTAGAGCAACGGCCTCGCCAGGCCGACCCCCCACTCAAGTGCTGGATGACGTGAGCTTTGTAGGAGCGTGAATCGCGAGGGGCAGGGAGAACGTCCCGGGGGCCGGGAGTTTCTCCCGGGCGAACGTCAGGGGTGCGAGCGGCGGCGGGCGGCGTCGACGATCGCGGCGAACAGGTTGCGAGCGGCCTGATCGTGGCCCACGAGCTCCTCGGGGTGCCACTGCACGCCCAGCACGAACCGATCGTCGCCCGGCATCTCCACCCCCTCGATGACGCCGTCGGGCGCCCACGCGACCTCGCGGAGGCCCTCGCCCAGTCGCTTGATCGCCTGGTGGTGCATGCTGTTGACCTCGATCTCGAGCGCGCCCAGCACCCGGCCCAGCCGCGTGCCCTCGCCCATCACCTTCACGGCGTGGCTCGGCTCGTGCCGCGGCGCCTTCTGGCTGTGGGCGAGCGCGTTCGGCCACTCGCTCGGCAGGTCCTGCACGAGCGTGCCGCCGAGCGCGACGTTGAGGACCTGCACGCCACGGCAGATGGCGAAGAGCGGAACGTCGTCGGCCACGGCCCGCTGCGTGAGTCCGATCTCCAGCTCGTCGCGGGCGGGGGAGACGTCGTCGACCGCCGGATGCGGGGCCTCGCCGAAGCGCGCGGGCGCGATGTCGCCGCCGCCGGTGAGGACCAGCCCGTCGAGCCGCTGCCAGAGCGCGGCCTGGACCTCGGGGGTGAAGTGGGGCGTGAGGAGCAGGGGGATGCCGCCGGCGGCCTGGACGGCCCGGATATAGGTGCCGTTGACGTAGGCCCGCTCGGGAACCTTGTCGACCGTGACCGAGGTGGTGATGCCGATCAGTGGCGCCGCCATGAAGCGCAGCCTAGCCCTTCGCGATATGATGGCGCAACCATGAGCAGAACGCCGCCTCGCCAGGTGATGACACCATGAGCCTCGATTCCGCGTCCTCCCAGCAGAGCGCCCCCGTTCACCGGCCGACCTCGACCGTCCAGACGATCGGCACCCGCTGGGCCGTGGCCGCCGGCCACTCCCTGGCCGCCGAGGCCGGGGCCCGGATGCTCGCGGCCGGGGGCAACGCGGTCGACGCCGGGGTCGCCGCCGGCTTCACGCTCGGCGTGGTGCACTGCGACATGGTCAGCGTGGCGGGCGTGGCGCCGATCCTGGTGCACCTCGCGCGGACGGGAGAGACGTTCGAAGTCTCCGGCGTGGGTCCGTATCCGCGGGCGTCCTCCCGCGAGTACTTCATGACCCGCCACGGCGGCCAGATCCCGGCCGGCCTGCCGCGCACCGTGGTGCCGGCGGCGCCCGATGCCTGGTGCACCGCGCTGGAGCGCTGGGGGACGATGTCGTTCGCCGACGCCATCGCGCCGGCCCTCGGCCACGCCCGCCGCGGCTTTGCCGTCTCCGCGTTCTCCGCCTACCAGATGGGCGCCAACGCCGACAAGTACCGCCGGTGGCCGAGCTCGACCGCGCTCTACCTGCGCGAGGGCCGCGCCTACCGCATGGGCGAGGTGCTCGTGCAGCGCGAGCTGGCCGACACCCTCGAGCGCATGGTCACCGCCGAGAAGCGGGCGGGGGGCGCGCGGACGGCGGGCATTCGCGCAGCCCGCGACGAGTTCTATCGCGGCGAGACGGCCAAGCGCATCGCCGAGTTCCATCGTGCCAACGAGGGACCGCTGGCGCTGGCCGATCTGGCCGACTTCAGCGTGGAGGTCGCGCCGGCGCTGCGCACGCGGTTCGGCGCCCTCGAGGTCGCCGCGTGCGGCTTCTGGTGCCAGGGACCGGTGCTGCTGCAGATCCTCAACATGCTGGACGGCCTGGATCTGAAAGCGCTCGGCCACAACTCCCCGGCCTACCTGCATCGCCTGGTGGAGACGATCAAGCTCGCGTTCTCGGATCGCGACGCCTACTACGGCGACCCCAAGTTCGTGAAGGTGCCGGCCGAGCGCCTGCTGTCGCGGGCATTTGCCGAGGAGCGGCGCGCGCTGGTGGGCGAGCGGGCCTGGAAGGAGATGCCCCCGGCTGGCGACGCCGCGCCGCGCCGCGAGCTGCTGCCGCTGGCGGGCGGATCCTCGGATGCGCTCGACACCAGCTACGTGGCGGTCGTCGACGCCGAGGGCAACGCGTTCTCGGCGACGCCGAGCGACCCCAACGTCGACTCGCCGGTCGTCGCCGGCGTGGGCTGCGTGGTCTCGCCGCGCGGCTCCCAGGGCTGGCTCGATCCCAGTCACGCCAGCGTGGTGGCGCCGGGCAAGCGGCCGCGCCTCACCCCGGCCCCGGCCATGGTGCTGCAGGACGGCAAGGCGCTGATGCCGTTCGGCACGCCGGGCGGGGACGTCCAGCAGCAGGCGATGCTGCAGGTCCTGCTCAACGTGACCGTGTTCGGCATGCCGCTGCAGGAGGCGATCGAGGCTCCGCGTGTCGCCTCGCGCTCGTTCCCCGACTCGTTCTGGCCCCACACCTACTCGCCGGGCAAGCTCGAGGCCGAGCGGCGCCTGTCGAAGGACACCCGCGACGCGCTGGCCGGCCTCGGCCACACCATGGGTGACTGGCCCGACTGGGAGTGGCGCGCCGGCTCCGTGTGCGCGGTGAAGGTCGGCCCCGAGGGCACGCGCTGGGGTGGCGCCGACCCGCGCCGGGGATCGCTCTCGATCGCGCAGTAGGCGGACGACCGCCGCCGCGGGGCGACTGAACGTGACGTCCGCGGCGGGCTAGCTGATAGCCGCCGCCGGCTGCAGCGGCCGGGCCCGGATGGGCTCCTCGCGAATCATGAGCGCCATGCCGGCGGCCAGGAAGGCCATGAGCGCGGCGGAGAAGAAGGCCGGTCCGTAGGATCCCGTCAGCTCGTAGACCCAGCCGGCCAGCGCGGCGGCGATGGCGGCGCCTACCTGGTGCGCGAAGAAGATCCAGCCGCTCAGCTCGCCCACCGAGAACCGTCCGTAGATGTTGGCGGTCAGCGTCGTCGTGGGCGGCACCGTGGAGATGTAGTTGAGGCCGAACAGCGCGGCCCAGAAGTGCAGCGACGGGACGTTCCACACGTAGAGCAGGAAGATCAGCGACAGGCCCCGCACGAAGTAGAAGATCGCCAGCGGCACCCGGCGGCCGACCCGATCGCAGAGCCAGCCGGAGCCGATCGTCCCCACGATGTTCATGGCGCCCATCACGCCGAGCGCGGCCGAGGCCTGCATGGCGGTGAAGTTGTGCTCGAGCGCGTGGGGAATGAAGTGGGTGCCGATCATGCCGACGCTGGTGTAGCCGCACACGAAGAACGTCCCCATGAGGAGCCAGAACGGCAGCGTCTGCGCTGCCTCCGTCACCGAGACGCGGCCGGCCTGCTGGGCGGCGGCGGCCTGGGCGGCCGTCGGCGCCGTGCCGGTCGAGCCGAACGGACGCAGGCCGCGCTCCTCCGGCGTGTTGCGGATCAGCCAGGCCGCGATCGGCAGCACGATCACCAGCAGCCCGACGCCCAGCCACAGCAGGCTGCTCCGCCAGCCGTAGATCAGCGTCAGCGAGGCCGCCACCGGGAGGAACACGCAGCTGCCCCGCCGACATCCCACCGGCGGCCACGCCGATCGCCGCTCCCCGATGCGTGTCGAACCAGCGGGCGACCACCGAGGAGCCCGTGCTCAGCGCCACCCCGCCGGCGCCCACGGCCATGATCACGCCGAAGGTGGCGTAGAGCTGCCACAGGCTGGCCAGGAAGGACGCGGCGACGGCGCCGAGGCCGAGCAGCACCAGCGAGATCACGATGACCCGCCGCGGCCCCCAGCGATCGGCCAGCCGGCCGGCGAACGGTCCGGTGGCGCCGAGGATCAGCAGCGAGATGGCCGCGGCCACCGACAGCGCCCCACGCGACCAGCCCATCTCGCCCTCGATCGGCTTGATGTAGACGCCGAAGGTGGCGCGCAGGCCACTGGAGGCGAGCAGGCACAGGGTGATGGCCATCAGCACGATCCAGGCGGGATGGATCCGGCGGGCCGTCGTCATGAGCGGTTAGATGGTGGCATAGCCGGAGGGCGATTCACCGGGCCAATCGCCGCTGGGAGACGTCGATTGGCCCGGTGCAACACCGAGGTGAGTGTTCTAGTTCACGACCTCGGCGGTGACTTCCTTCCGGAACACGATCTGATCACCGTCGGCGTCGACGGCCACGGTGTCGCCCTCCACGAACTCGCGCTCGAGCAGCCGGAGGGCCAGAGGGTCCTGGACCAGGCGCTGGATCGTCCGCTTGAGCGGCCGGGCGCCGTAGGTCGGGTCGTACCCCTCGCGACCGAGCAGGGCCTTGGCCGCCTCGCTGACCTCCAGGTGGATGCGCCGCGCCTCCAGCCGCTGGCGCAGCAGGCCCAGCTGGATGTCGACGATCCGCGTGATCTCCTCGCGCCCGAGCGGCTGGAAGACGACCACCTCGTCGATGCGGTTCAGGAACTCCGGCCGCAGCGTGTTGCGCAGCTCCTGCATGAGCAGCGGGCGGAGCTTCTCGGCCCGCTCGTACTCGCGGAACAGGTGGCTGCCCATGTTGGAGGTCATGATGACGACGACGTTGCGGAAGTCGACCGTCCGCCCCTGGCCGTCAGTGAGCCGGCCGTCGTCGAGAAGCTGCAGCAGCGCGTTGAAGACGTCGGCGTGCGCCTTCTCGATCTCGTCGAAGAGGACGACGGAGTAGGGCCGCCTCCGCACGGCCTCGGTGAGCTGGCCGCCCTCGTCGTAGCCGACGTAGCCGGGGGGCGCCCCGATGAGCCGGGAGACCGTGTGCTTCTCCATGTACTCCGACATGTCGAGGCGGATCATGGCGCGCTCGTCGTCGAACATGAACTCGGCGAGCGCACGGGCCAGCTCGGTCTTGCCGACGCCGGTCGGGCCCAGGAAGAGGAAGGAGCCGATCGGCCGGTTGGGGTCGCTGAGCCCGGCCCGCCCGCGGCGCACCGCGTTGGCCACCGCCCGGATCGCCTCGTCCTGGCCGATCACACGCTGACTCAGCCGCTCCTCCATCCGCACGAGCTTCTGCACCTCGCCCTCCAGCAGCCGGGTGACCGGGATGCCCGTCCACTTGGCCACGGTGAGGGCGATGTCCTCCTCGTCGACCTCCTCGCGCAGCATGCGTCCGTGCTGATGCTGGTCGGCCAGCCCCTTCTCGAGCTCGGCCTGCTGCTTCTCCAGCCCCGGGATCACGCCGAACCGCAGCTCGGCGGCACGGTTGAGGTCGCCGGTGCGCTCGACCTCGGTCATCGCCTGCCGGGCTCGCTCCAGCTCCTCCTTCACCTTGCCGATCTGCGTGATGCCGCCCTTCTCGGCCTGCCACTGCGCCTTGAGGACGGCCGAGCGCTCCTTGAGGTCGGCCAGCTCGGCGTCGATCTTGCCGAGCCGCTCGCGGGCGACCGGGTCGTCCTGATCGCGCGCGACCGAGACCCGCTCGATCTGCAGCTGCATGATCCGGCGGTCGATCTCGTCGATCGCCTGCGGCATCGAGTCGATCTGCATGCGGATGCGGGCGGCCGCCTCGTCGACGAGGTCGATGGCCTTGTCGGGCAGGAAGCGATCGCCGATGTAGCGGTGCGACAGCACGGCCGCCGCCACCAGGGCGGAGTCCTTGATCTTCACCTTGTGGTGGACCTCGTACTTGTCCTTGAGGCCCCGGAGGATCGCGATGGTGTCCTCCACCGAGGGCTCCCGCACCATCACTGGCTGGAAGCGACGCTCCAGCGCGGCGTCCTTCTCGATGTGCTTGCGGTACTCGTCCAGGGTGGTGGCGCCCACGCAGCGCAGCTCGCCCCGGGCCAGGGCCGGCTTGAGCATGTTGGCGGCGTCGACGGCACCCTCGGCGGCGCCGGCGCCGACCAGCGTGTGCAGCTCGTCGATGAAGCAGATGATCTTGCCCTCGGACTCGGTGATCTCCTTGAGGACCGCCTTGAGCCGGTCCTCGAACTCGCCGCGGTACTTGGAGCCGGCGACCATGGCGCCGATGTCGATGGCCACGAGCCGCTTGTCCTTGAGCCCCTCGGGGACGTCGCCGGCCACGATGCGCTGGGCCAGCCCCTCGACGATGGCGGTCTTGCCGACGCCGGGCTCACCGATCAGGACGGGATTGTTCTTCGTGCGGCGCGACAGCACCTGGATGACCCGGCGGATCTCCTCGTCGCGGCCGATGACCGGGTCCAGCTTGCTCTTGCGGGCGGCGTCGGTGAGATCGCGCGAGTACCGCTGCAGGGCCTGGTACTTGTCCTCGGGGTTGGGATCGGTCACCCGCTGGGTGCCGCGCACCTCGACCAGGGCCTTGTAGATGGCGTCGGGAGTGACGCCGGCCGCGGTCAGGGCCCGGCCCGCGGCGCCGTCGCGGTCCTGGGCGAGGGCGATCAGCAGGTGCTCGGTGGAGACGTACTCGTCCTTGAGCCGCTCGGCCTCGCGCTGCGCGCGGTCGAGGGCGGCCCGGAGGCGCTCGCCGAGGTACTGGCCGGTGCCGCCGCGCACCTTGGGGACGCGGGCCAGCTCGGCCTCGACCTGGCGCTGCACGGCCTCGGCGCGGGCGCCCAGCTTGCCGAGGATCGGCGTCACCACGCCTTCGCGCTGCTGGAGCAGGGCGGCCAGCAGGTGCTCGGGCTCGACCGCCTGGTGGTCGTGCTGGTCGGCCAGGGACTGGGCGGCCTGGATCGCTTCCTGGGCCTTGATCGTGAGCTTGTCCATTCGCATTCGTCTTACCCTTGTGCGTAGCCGCTGCGCGGCGAGTCGCTGCGCAGTGCCTTCAGTTTTTCGTAGAGCTCCCGCTCGTCGGGGCTGAGGTCGGCCGGCATGACGATGCGGATGGTGACCAGGTGGTTGCCGTGGCCGCCGCCCTTGAGCTTCGGCATGCCGTAGCCGGGCAGCCGGAACGTCCGCCCGCTCGACGTGGCCGGCGGCACCTTCATCGAGACCTTCCCGCGCAGCGTTGCCACCTCCAGCGTCACGCCGAGCGCGGCCTCGGGCGCGGTGATCGGCACCGTGGCGTGGACGTCGTCACCGCGCCGCTCGAAATCGCGATGCGGCGTGACCGTGACCACGAGGTAGAGATCGCCCCCGCCGGCCCCCTGGCCCGACACCCGCACCTTCTGGCCCGTGCGCACGCCGGCCGGGATCTTCACGTCGACGTCGTGGCGCCCCACCTGCCAGCCGCTGCCCCGGCAGGTCGTGCAGGGCTTGCCGCTGACGTTGCCGGCGCCGTGGCAGGTCGGGCACGGTTCCTCGACCCCGAACTCGAGCGACTTGCGGGTGCCGCTGTACGCCTCTTCGAGCGAGATCGTCACGGCGGCCTGCACGTCCTGGCCGGTCGGCCGCCGGCCGCCGCCCATGAAGCCGCCGAGCCAGCCCTCGGTGTCGGTCCGGGGCCCGGCGCGACTGCCACCGCGATCACCGAAGATCGTCCGGAAGAATTCCGAGAAGTCGGCGGAATCGGCGTACTCGACGCGCGCTCCCCCCGGCTGGGCGCCGGGCGGAGCCTGCTCGTAGCGCTGCCAGTCGGGACCCAGGGTGTCGTAGCGCCGCCGCTTCTCCGGATCGGACAGGACCTCGTAGGCCTCGTTGATCTCCCGGAAGCGGTCGCCGCTGTCCTTGCCCTTGGCGACGTCAGGGTGGTGCTTGCGGGCCAGCTTGCGGTAGGCAGCCTTGATCGCCTTGTCGTCCGCCGTGCGGTCGACACCGAGGATCTTGTAGTAGTCCTTGAATTCAACCGCCATCACTCAAACCTACTAATACATGTAGCAGACAAATTGAGTCTTCGCCACTAAAGCTGAACAGACACCTCGGCGAGATCCTGGCCCCCGGAGGGGGCCAAGCCGCTATGTTCGCTACCCTTTGCCTACGGTGAAGGCGACGTACAGGGACATCGGGCCGCGCTGCAGGAGCACGGTGAGGCGGTCACCATCCTTGGCGTCGCGGGTGATGCGCTCGTAGTCGGCCGGGGTACGGATCTTCTGGCGGTTGATCTCGCGGATGACGTCGCCGCGCTGGACGCCGGCCTCCGCGGCCGGGCTGTTCTCCTCCACGCGCGCGACGATCACGCCCTCGCTGGTCCGGAGGTTCAGCTGGCGGGCGACCTCGGGGGTGATCGGCCGCACGTCGAGCCCCAGCACCGTCGGGGTGCTGCCGCGGGGGCCACCGCCGCGCTGCTGCTGGGCTTCGCGCTCGTCGGGCGCCTCGCCGATCTTCACCGCCAGCGTCTTCTCGCTGCCCTCGCGCCAGACCTTGACCTTGCTGTCCTGGCCGGGCGAGGCCAGGCCCACGGCCCGCTGCAGGTCGGACGGGACCTCGGTCTTCTTGCCCTCGAACTCCAGCAGGATGTCGCCGGGCTTGAGGCCCGCCTTGCCGGCCGGGCTGTCGGGGACGACGTCGGAGACGAGCACGCCCTTGGTGTCCTTGACCCCGAACGAGTTCGCGAGCTCCGGGGTGAGCGGCTGGATCGACACTCCGAGCCAGCCGCGCGTGACGCGGCCCTTGGTCTGTAGCTCGGTGTGGATCTTCCGGGCCATGTTGGACGGGATCGCGAAGCCGATGCCGGAGCCGCCGGCCACGATGGCCGTGTTGATGCCGACCACCTCGGCCTGCATGTTCACGAGCGGGCCGCCGGAGTTGCCGGGATTGATGGCGGCGTCGGTCTGCAGGAAGTCGTCGAACGGGCCCTGGCCGATCTGGCGGGCCTTGGCGCTGATGATGCCGGCCGTCACGGTGGACTGCAGGCCGAACGGCGAGCCGACGGCGATCACCCAGTCGCCCACCTGCATGCGGTCGGAATCGCCCAGGCGCGCGTAGGGGAACTTGCCCTTGCCGTCGTCGAGCTTGAGGACGGCCAGGTCGGTCTTCTTGTCGATGCCGATCACCTTGGCCTTGTGCTTGGAGCCGTCGAGGGTGATGACCTCGATCTCGGTGGCCTTCTCGACGACGTGGGCGTTGGTGAGCGCGACCCCGGAAGGGTCGATGATGACGCCGGAGCCGAGGCTGCGCTGCGGGCTCCGCTCCGGCACGTCGCCGAAGAAGCGGCGGAAGAACTCCTCGCCGAAGAACTCCTCGAAGGGCGTGCGGCCGGGGCCGATGCCCCCGCGGGCCACGGTGTTGATGTTGATGACGGCGGGCTTGATGGCCTCGGCCACCTTGGCGAAGGTGCCCGTGGTCAGGGGCATCTGCACCGGGATGACGGGGGCCTCCACCATCGAGGGGGCGGTCTGCATGAGCGGCGCCCGAGCCCCCTGTACCCGCGTCGTCGCCAGTGCGCCGACGGCCGCGCCGCCGACCAGCGCCAGGATGAGTCCGACCGCGAACGTCCGGCCCTTGACCAGCATCAGTCTCGTCCTCCTCCGACCGTCCGGGTCATCCCTCGCCCGCCAGCAGCCGCTTCAGCCGATCGCCTTCGAGCGTCTCCACGCGCTTGAGCTCGCCCGCCGCATGCACGAGCACCGCCTTCTTGGCAGTCAGCACCCCGCGGACCCGGTCCTGGGTGCGATCCAGGATGGCGCGGACCTCCTCGTCGATCGTGCGGGCGGTGGCGTCGCTGTAGTCCCGCTCGCCGTTCACGCCCGAGCCCTTGAGGAACAGCGGCGTGCGCTCCCCGTAGGTGGCGAGCCCCAGCCGCTCGGACATCCCGTACTTGGTCACCATCAGCCGTGCCACCTCGGTGGCGCGCTCGAGGTCGTTGTGGGCGCCGGTCGAGACCTCGCCGTAGACGAGCTCCTCGGCCACCCGGCCCCCCAGCAGGACGGCGATCCGGTCCTCCAGCTCGCTGCGGGTCATGAGGAAGCGGTCCTCGATCGGGAGCTGGTAGGTCATGCCCAGCGCGGCGACGCCGCGCGGGATGATCGTCACCTTGTGGACGGGGTCGGCGTGGGCCACCGATGAGGCCACGAGGGCGTGGCCCATCTCGTGGTGGGCCACGATGTCGCGCTCCTTCTCCGAGAGCACCCGGCTCCTCTTCTCGAGCCCGGCCACGACCCGGTCGATCGCCTCCTCGAAGTCGGCCATCTCGACCGCGTTCTTTTCCTTCCGCGCGGCGAGCAGCGCCGCCTCGTTGACGATGTTGGCCAGGTCGGCGCCGGCGAAGCCCGGGGTGCGGGCCGCGATGATCGCCAGGTCGACGCCCGGGGCCAGCACGACCGCGCGGGCGTGCAGTCGCAGGATGGCCTCGCGGCCGCGGACGTCCGGCTTGTCGACCACCACCTGGCGGTCGAAGCGACCCGGGCCGGAGCAGCGCCTGGTCGAGCACTTCCGGCCGGTTGGTGGCCGCCATGATGATGACGCCCTTGGAGGAGTCGAAGCCGTCCATCTCGGCCAGGAGCTGGTTCAGGGTCTGCTCGCGCTCGTCGTGGCCGCCCATGAAGCCGGTGGCGCCTGCCCGCGACTTGCCGATGGCGTCCAGCTCGTCGATGAAGACGATGCAGGGGGCCTTGTCCTTGGCCTGCTCGAACAGGTCGCGCACGCGGGAGGCCCCCACGCCCACGAACATCTCGACGAACTCCGACCCCGAGAGCGTGAAGAACGGCACGTCGGCCTCGCCGGCCACGGCCCGGGCCAGCAGTGTCTTGCCGGTGCCGGGAGGCCCCACGACCAGCACGCCCTTGGGGATGCGGCCGCCGAGGCGCTGGTACTTCTTGGGATTCTTGAGGAAGTCCACGATCTCGACGAGCTCGGCCTTGGCCTCGTCGACCCCGGCCACGTCGTTGAAGGTCGTCTTCAGCTCCTTGCGGTCGTAGATCTTGTGCTTGCTCCGCCCGAACGACAGCGCCTGGGTGGGGCCGCCGCCGACCCGTCGCATCAGGAACATCCAGATGGCGACCATGATGCCCAGCGGAATGACCCAGCCGAACAGGAGGTCCTTCCAGAAGGTCGACTCGATCCGGCCGGAGAACTCGACCTTGTGCGCCTCCATCTCGGCCACCAGCGGCTGCTCGTCGACACCGGGGATGCGGGTGACCGAGAAGACGCGAACTTCCTCCTCGGGACCGAGCCACTGGCGCAGGCGGTCGCCCGGCAAGGCCGGCGGCGCCGGCAGGGCGCCCGGCTTGGCCATCCCGCGGATCTCCCGCTCGGTGAGGGCGACCCGCTCGATCTTGTCGGCGCGCAGTAGTTCCAGGAACTTGGAGTACGGGAGCTCGACGCTGCGGGGGGCCAGCAGCCAGGACTGCAGCAGCGACAGCAGCAGCACCACGACGAGGGCGTAGGCGAGCGAGAACTGAATGCGCTGGGTGAGCCGCGGCTTCATCGAGGTCCCTTGTCGTTGATGCTAGCCTCCGGGGTAGGGTGTGTCAAACTTGCCGCGGCTCTTTCCGCTTGACACATCGAAGCGTTGCCCCTAAGAATCTGCCCCGGACGCTCATGTGATTTCGCGAACAAGCGTGCCCGCGTCGGCGGTCGTCGCGCCCCCGGACGGGACTCGCATCCAGAGGCTGAATCGATGAAATCGGGGTGGGGCGTGGGCCGGAGCGCGTGTGCGGCCGGGCTACTGCTCGCGGGTGTGGTCCTGCTGCTCTTCCTGCTCCCGGCCGAGGCCCAGCAGGCCGCCGCCAAGGACCCCGCGTACCGGTCCTTCCCGCTGATCGGCTCCCGCCTCGCGGTGTGGGCCGTGGCCCAGCTGCACCTGAACTTCGCCGCGTTCATCCTCGGCGTCCCCATCTTCGCCGTCATCATCGAGATCATCGGCTGGCGCACCGGCGAGGCGCGCTACGACTGGCTCTCGCACGAGCTGGTCAAGCTGACCTTCGCCGCCTTCTCGACGACCGCGCTGCTCGGCGCCCTCCTGCTGTTCCTGTTCGTCGGCTACTACCCGAAGTTTTGGACGTACATGACGTCCATTTTCTTCCCGACCTACTGGGTCTACGCCCTGCTGTTCTTCGCCGAGACCTTCACCGTCTACCTCTGGTACTACGGCTGGAACTGGCTGTCGGGCCCGCGCAAGGCCATCCACGTCGGGCTGGGCGTGCTGTCGAACCTGTTCGGCACCGCCATCCTGTTCGTCGCCAACTCGTGGGTGACGTTCATGATCTCGCCGGCCGGCATCGACGACAGCGGCGCCCTCAAGGGCGGGGTGTGGGCGGCCATCAACAACTTCACGTGGATGCCCATCAACATCCATCGGCTGATCGCCAACGTGGTGTTCGGGGGCACGATCGCCGGCGCCTATGCCGCATTTCGATTCCTCGCGGCCAAGACGGACGAGGAACGAGCCCGCTATGACTGGATGGGCTACATCGGCAATTTCGTCGCCCTGTCGGCCTTCATCGTGCTGCCGTTCGCCGGCTACTGGCTGGGGCGTGAGATCTACGCCTTCAACCAGACGATGGGCATCACGATGATGGGCGGCTTCATGTCGTGGCTGTGGATCATCCAGGCCATCCTCATCGGCATCCTGTTCCTCGGCTCCAACTACTACCTGTGGCTCGGCATGGAGCGGATTCCGGGCGCCGAGCGGTATCGCAAGTACGTCCCGCCCATGCTCATCATCCTCACCATCGGCTTCATGGTGTGGGCGACGCCGCGCTCCATGGTCGTCACCCTCGACGAGGCGCGCGCGATGGGCGGCACTCACCACCCGCTGCTCGGCTTCTTCGGGGTCATGTCGGCCAAGAACACCGTCGTCAACCTCATGATCCTGACGACCTTCCTGTCGTACATCCTGTATCGCCGCGCCAACAAGATCCCGACCACCTCCTGGGTGAAGACGGGCATGGCGATCCAGTGGGCGGCCTTCGGCGCCGCCGCCCTCGTCGTCGTCTTCTACGGCGTCTACGGCTACTTCGTGGAGTCGATCGTCCGCATCGGCTTCTCGGTGTACCAGGTGGCGGCCGTCATCGGCGCCATCGTGGTCGTCATGGCCCTCGACGTTCCGATGTTCAAGGGGGCGCGCTCGACCGGCGAGATCCGGTGGGGGACGATCGCCCCTCGCTCGCAGTACGTGCTGATCCTGCTCGCGGTGACCTTCACCTGGCTGATGGGGCTGATGGGCTTCGCCCGCTCCGGCATCCGCCAGCACTGGCACGTGTACGGCGTGCTGCGCGACACCTCGGTCGAGGCGGTGACGCCGGCGCTCGGCTACGCGGCCAACGTCATCACGCTGGTGACGCTGGCGTTCTTCGCGCTCGTCATGTTCATCTTCTGGCTCGGCGGCCTCGGCGAGAAGGGAGCCCCCGAGGGTGCCCACGGGCACGCCGCCCCGGTCCTGGCCGGCGGCAGCGACCGGGACGCCTAGGATGCGCGTCCCCGTCGGCGTGAAGGTCGGGGTCTTCTCCATCGCGGTGATGAGCGGCTACTCGTGGTTCGCCAACTCCATCCCGCAGATCGAGTCCAAGCCACCCCAGGAGCTCTCGCTCGAGGGCGGCAACGTGACGACGGCTCAGCTGGTGAAGGCCGGCGAGGAGATCTATCACACCAAGGGCACCTGCGAGATCTGCCACCGCATCGGTCAGAAGGGCACCCGGGCGCCTGACCTCGGCGGCGTCGGCGCCCGGGCGGCGAAGGCCAAGCCGGGCATGAGCGCCAAGGCCTACCTGCTCGAGTCGCTGGTGCAGCCGCAGGCGTTCGTCGTCGAGGGCTATCCGCCGATCATGCCGGCCGTCGACAAGCCGCCGATCGCGCTGAACCGCTCGGAGGTATGGGCGCTGACCGCCTTCCTCGAGTCGCTGGGCGGCACGGTGGACGTCACGCTCAACGACATTCCGCAGACGGTCGGCGCCGCCGCCGGCGGTGGTGGCGGCGCTCCCGCCGAGGTCAAGCTGCCGGGCGATGCCAAGCTCGGCAAGACGGTGTTCATGACGAAGGGCGGCTGCCTGGCCTGTCACAAGGCCGGCGACATTCCGGGCACGCCCGTCGGCCCCGACCTGTCGCAGATCGCCAAGATCCAGACCCCGGACTACATCATGAAGAAGATCCTGGATCCCAAGGGCATGGGCACCGTGTCCGGCTTTCCGCCCGGGGTGATGCCGCCGACGTTCGGTCAGACGCTCACCGCCAAGGAGTACACCGACCTCGTGTCGTTCCTCCTCACGCTGAAATGAGCCGATGAGCGTCCTCCGCTCCCGCTTCTTCCAGGCCGTGATCATCTTCGTGGCGGCGTTCGTCCTCCTGCGCTTCGGGATCCGGCCGCCGGCGCCGTGGAGCGTCCTCAGCCTGTACCTGTTCATCATCGGGCTGGCGCTGCTCGTGTTCGTCTCGTCCGACCGCGACTCCTGGCGCGACTTCGTGCGGCCCGTGTGGCTGACGCTCACCGACCCCCGCTATCGGCTGCTGCGCTCGGTGATCGTGGTGGCGTTGCCGCTGCTGCTCGGCTACTACGCCTACACGCAGGCCGCCGCCAAGCCCCAGGCGCCGCCCGAGCTGCGCGCCGTCCATCCGGCGCCGCCGGCCTCCATCCAGTTCCGGGGCAAGGAGATCAACATCTCCGGCTTCGAGAATCCGCTGCGCAAGGACCAGGCGGCGTTCAAGAAGCACGTGGGCGCCGGCGGCGAGATCTACATCCAGAACTGCATGTACTGTCACGGCGACAACCTGGACGGTAAGGGCCACTTCGCCCACGGGTTCAATCCTCCGCCCGCCAACTTCGTCGATCCCGGCACGATCGCCATGCTCCAGGAGGCCTACCTGTTCTGGCGCATCGCCAAGGGCGGGCCGGGGCTGCCGAAGGAGTCGACGCCGTGGAACTCGGTGATGCCGGCGTGGGAGGATCGCCTGACGGAGGAGCAGATCTGGCAGGTGATCATGTATCTCTACGATGCGACCGGGCAGCAGCCCCGGCGGTGGGAAGCGCACTAGGCGGCGGCCGATGATAAGGGCCCATCTGCTTCGTTGCGGCCTTCGCCCCTCCCTGCGGCGTAGGCGGCCTACGCCTCAGTCGGGGACTCAGGCCGCGCCTCGCATCTGGACCCTTCTCATCGGCCTACTTCGACCGTTGTCGGTGCGGCTGATCTTGGGCGCGAGCTTTGCGGCCTCGCTTTCGCTCGCCGCGGCTTCGGCAGCCCAGGCGCAGGGCGACGCCAATGCGGGGAAGGCGGTTTATGAGAGGAAGTGCCTTCTTTGTCATGGGGAGAAGGGGGATGGGAAGGGGGCGGGGGCGGAGCAGCTGGCGCCGCGACCGCGGGACTTCACCAAGGGGCTGTACAAGGTCCGGACGACGGCGAACAAGACGCCGACGGACCAGGACATCTTCCGGATGATCACCGAGGGGATGCCCGGGACCTCCATGCCGGCCTGGGCAGTTCTGCCTGAGAAGGACCGGTGGAACCTGGTGGCCTATCTGAAGACGTTCGCGGCGGAGGCCTTCAAGGAGGCGCCGAAGAAGCTCGAGCTGCCGAAGGAGGTCGCGTCCTCGGAGGCGTCGATCAAGCGTGGCAAGGAGATGTTCGAGGCGATCGAGTGCCACAAGTGCCACGGCACCGAGGGGCGCGCCGACGGGCCCTCCCGCGCCGGAGCTGAAGGACGAGTGGGGCCATCCGATCCCGCCCGCCAACCTGGCCAAGCGGTGGACGTTCCGTGGCGGCGCCTCCCGGACGGAGGTCGCCACCCGGATCGCCAACGGCGTGCTGGGGACGCCGATGCCGGCCTTCCTGGACGCCGTCGAGAAGCCCGAGGACGTCTGGCACCTGACGAACTTCATCATGTCGCTGGGACCGGAGTCGCCGCGCTACACCACGCTGATCACGGTCACCTCGGTCTCGGACGCGATCCCCGACGACCCCGCGCGGACTTCTGGAAGAAGCTGACGCCCAGCAACGTCCCCCTGATGGGCCAGGTCATCATCGACCCGCGCAACTTCAACCCGTCCATCGACCTCGTGTCGGTGCGGGCCGCCTACAACGACAAGGAGGTCGTTTTCCACCTGTCGTGGGACGACCCCACCGAGACGAAGGGCGACGGCAAGCAGACCTTCCCCGACGCGATCTCGCTGCAGTTCCCCACCCAGATCACGGCCGGGACCGAGCGACCCTACTTCCTGATGGGCGACGGCTCCGACGCCGTGTACCTGCTGCGCTGGGAACAGGGCAAGGGCGTCGGCGAGGTCAGCGCCAACGGCCCCGGCCAAGCTCGCCCCGCTCGCGGGCGGCGAGATCGGCGGCAAGGCGGTGTACGCCAACGGCCAGTACCGCCTCGTGATCAAGCGGCCGCTGGCCGGGAAGGGCGAGGGGCGGCCGACGTTCCGGCCGGCCGCGTTCACCCCGGTCGCCTTCCAGGCGTGGGACGGCGGCGCCGGGGAGACCGGCCCCAAGATGTCGCTGACCTCGTGGTACTATCTGCGGCTGGAGGAGCCGCAGTCGAACCGGCGTTTCATCATTCCTCCCGTCGTGGCAATCCTCACGCTGGCGGCCATGATCCTCGTCGTTCGCACGGCCAACCGGACACGGTGATGCCGGGAACGATCGACACCATTCGGTCGAACACACACTGAGCAGGAGGGGTACGGGCGATGCGTAAAACGGTGACGGCAGCAACGGCGCTGGCGCTCGTCGCGGGCGCGGCCATGTGGTTCGTGACAGGGGCGGTTGCGCAGGGCGGCGGCACCATCGAGGCCGACGTGAAGTACAGCGGCGCCGCCCAGGTCGAGAAGCTGAAGGTGAACAAGGACACCGAGAAGTGCGGCACCGAGGCCGTCATCGAGAAGGTGGTGGTGGGCGGCAACAAGGGGCTGGCCAACGCGGTCGTGTCGGTGCCGGGCGCCAAGGGCACCACCAAGGCCAAGGCGACGATCGACCAGCACGGCTGCAAGTTCGTCCCCCACGTCGTCGTGATGCAGCCGGGTGAGATCGAGATCAAGAACTCGGACGACATCCTGCACAACATCCACACGTACTCGACGGCCAATCCGTCCATCAACAAGGCCCAGCCGAAGTTCAAGAAGACGATGACGGAGAAGCTCGACAAGCCGGAGTTCGTCAAGATCACCTGCGACGTCCACAGCTGGATGCTCGGCTGGGTGGCGGTGGTGCCCGGCCTGGCCGGCGTCACCGACAAGGACGGCGTGACCAAGATCGAGAACGTGCCGGCCGGCAAGCAGAAGATCGAGGTGTGGCACGAGACGCTCGGCAAGCAGGAGAAGGAAGTCGACGTCAAGGCCGGCCAGGTGACCAAGGTCAGCTTCGAGATGAAGGGCAAGTAGGCGAGCCGGCGACCGGGAACGGGGGAGATCCGAATGCTTGATCGGTGGCTGCCCGAGAACGTCTCGACCTACGGTCGGGACATCGACTGGTTGTTCCACCTCATCTACTGGATCACCGGGATCACGGCCATCCTGGTCTTCGCGACCATGATCGCCTTCCTGGTGATGTACAAGGACCGCCCCGGTCGCCGGGCCCGCTACACGCACGGGAACACGACGCTGGAGATCGTGTGGACGGTGGTGCCGTCGCTGATCCTGGTCGTCCTCACCTTCCTCAGCGCGCCGGCGTGGTCGAAGATCAAGATCTCGGCGCCGCCGGCCAGCGACTTCGTGCTGCAGGTGACGGCCAAGCAGTTCAACTGGCAGGTCACCTATCCCGGGCCCCGACGGCAAGTTCGGCACCGGTGACGACAAGACCTTCCTGGACGAGATGCACGTGCCCGCCAACAAGGTCGTCCACGTCCACCTCCGCTCCCAGGACGTCATCCACAGCTTCTTCGTGCCCCAGTTCCGCATGAAGCAGGACGCGGTGCCGGGCCGCGAGATCGTGCAGTGGTTCGAGGCGACCAAGCCCGGCAAGTACGAGCTGCCCTGCGCCGAGCTGTGCGGCTTCGGCCACTCGGGCATGAAGGGCTGGATCTACGTGCACGGCGCCGAGGAGTACCGGAAGTGGGCGGCGGAGAACCTCACCGCCGGCGCGAGCCCGGCCGCCGGCGACAAGAAGGCCGACGGGCCCAAGCAGGACGCGGCGGTCGCCGCCACCACGGGAGGACAGAGCCAAGCGATGAGCGCTCCCACCGCCACCGCTCACGCGCACACCGCGCACGAGCATCACGAGCTGGGCTTCGTCCGGACCTACATCTTCTCGACCGATCACAAGATGATCGCGCAAGCAGTTCCTGTTCATGGGGTTGACCATGATGATCCTGGGCGGCCTGCTGGCCCTCATGGTCCGCTGGCAGCTCGCGTGGCCGGAGACGGCCGTGCCCGGCCTCGGCGGGATCCTCAAGGAGACCGGCGGCGTCCTGGAGCCGTCGCACCTACAACATGGCGTTCACCATGCACGCCACGATCATGATCTTCTTCGTGATCATGCCGATCCTGGCCGGGGCCTTCGGCAACTTCTGCATCCCGCTCATGATCGGCGCCCGCGACATGGCCTTCCCGCTGCTGAACTGCTGTCGTTCTGGGTGACGGCGGCGGCCGGCGTCATCATGCTGTCGGGCTTCTTCGTGCGAGGGCGGTCACGCCGCCGCCGGGCTGGACGTCCTACGCGCCGCTGTCGGCGGTGCCGGAGTACACCGGCGTCAACTGGGGCCAGAACCTCTGGTGCATCAGCCTGTTCATGATGGGCATCGCGTCGATGATGGGCTCGATCAACTACATCACGACCATCATCAACATGCGGGCGCCGGGCATGACGCTGTTCCGGATGCCGCTGGTCATCTGGTCGCTGTTCATCACCGCCATCCTGCTGCTGCTGGCCCTGCCGGTGCTGACCTCGGGCGTGGCCATGCTGCTGTTCGACCGCACGCTCGGCACCAGCTGGTTCCGCCCCTCCGGCGGCGGCGAGCCGCTGCTCTGGCAGCACCTGTTCTGGTTCTTCGGGCATCCCGAGGTCTACATCCTGATCCTGCCCGCCATGGGCATCGCCTCCGAGATCCTGCCGGTCTTCTCGCGCAAGCCGATCTTCGGCTACCACGCGATGGCCTTCTCGATGATCGGCATCGCGTTCCTCGTCCTGGATCGTCTACGGCCACCACATGTTCGTGAGCGGCATGAACCCCGTCGCTCGGCATGGCCTTCATGGTCACCACGATGATCATCGCGGTGCCGTCGGCCATCAAGACGTTCAACTGGCTGGGCACGCTGTGGGGCGGCCGCATCCAGTTCACGGTGCCGATGCTGTTCGCGCTCGGCTTCGTGTCGATGTTCGTCATCGGCGGCCTCTCCGGCATCTTCATGGCCAGCACGCCGGTCGACATCTACATCCACGACACCTACTTCATCGTCGCCCACATCCACTACGTCGTGTTCGGCGGCTCGCATCTTCGGCGCCTTCGCGGCCATCTACTTCTGGTTCCCCAAGATGTTCGGCCGCATGATGAACCCGGCCCTGGGGCACCTGCACTTCTGGGCCACGCTGATCTTCTTCAACGCGACGTTCTTCCCCATGCACATCATCGGGGTGGGCGGCCAGATGCGCCGCATCTACAACCCGATGCAGTACGAGTTCCTGCAGCACCAGCAGCACTGGAACGTGTTCATGACCTACGCGGCCATCCTGCTGGGGCTCGGCCAGATCTTCTTCGTCGTCAACTTCTTCTGGTCGCTGTTCGCCGGCCGCAAGGCTCCGCTCAACCCGTGGAACGCGACCACGCTGGAGTGGACGGCCGCCTCGCCGCCGCCCCACCTGAACTGGGGGCCGACGCTGCCGACCGTGTACCGCGGCCCCTACGAGTACAGCGATCCCGAGGCGGCCGACGACTTCCTGCCGCAGACGCAGCCGCCGGTGCGGGCGGGGGCGCGAGCGCGCGGTCACTGACGAGGGCCGAGCGGTGAGGCTGGCGCACCGTCTGGCCGTGCTCACGGCCGCCACGACCTGCGTGCTGATCGTCTTCGGCGGTCTCGTCACCAACACCGGGGCGGCCCTGGCCGTCCCCGACTGGCCAACGACGTTCGGGCACAACATGTTCCTGTTCCCGTGGTCGCAGATGGTGGGCGGCGTCTTCTACGAGCACAGCCACCGGCTCCTGGGGGCGCTGGTCGGTCTCCTCACCGTCAGCCTGGCCGTGGCCCTGTGGCCGCGCGGCGGGCGCCTGCGCGCGCTCGGCGTGGTGGCGGTGGCGGCCGTGATCGCTCAGGGCGTCGTGGGCGGGCTGCGGGTCGTGCTGCTCACCGACGCGCTGGCCATGGTGCACGGTCCGCTGGCCCAGGCCTTCTTCGGCCTCGTGGTGGCCATCGCGCTGGTGACCTCGCCGGGCATGGCCCGGCCGGCCCCGGCCGTCGACGGCGCCACCCGTGGCCTCACGCTGGCGGCCGCGCTCCTCGTCTACGCGCAGATCGTCTTCGGCGCCCTGCTGACGCACGCCGGCCGCCTCGACCTGCACCTGGCCGGGGCGGTGGCGGTGTTCGGCCTCGTCCCCGTGGTGACGGCCCGCCTGCGCCGCACGGCTGACGCGGTGGCGGCGCCGGCCGCGCGCCTGCTGCTCGGCCTCCTCGGCCTGCAGCTCGTCCTCGGCGTCGGCAGCTACCTGGCCCGCTTCGCGGCCGTGTGGATTCCCGGGGGCCAGCTCACCATGCTGGCGCTGCCGGTCGCCCACCGCCTGGTCGGCGGCCTCATCCTCGCCGCCGCCGTCGTGCTGGCGGTGCGTGTCGTCACCGCCGCCCGGCCTGCCCCGGCCACGCTGACCGCGCACGGGGCGCTCGGAGTCGCCCGGTGAGCCGCCCCGGCGAGGTCGTCGCCGCCGCCCTCGAGCGCGACCGCAGCCGCGTGGCGATCGACCTGGTGGCGCTCACCAAGCCGCGCGTGGCGGTCATGGTGCTCGTCACCACCGTGGTCGGCTACTACGTGGGGCTCACCGCGGCGCCCGACTACGGCCGGCTGATCGCGCTGATGCTCGGCACGCTGCTGGCGGCCGGTGGCACGCTGGCGGTCAACCAGTACTGGGAGCGCGACGTCGATGCCCGCATGCAGCGCACCCGCGCGCGGCCGCTGCCGGACGGGCGGCTGGCCCCGCTGGAGGCGCTCCTGTTCGCGGCGGCGCTGGTCGCCGCCGGCCTGGCCGTCCTCGCCCTCGGCGTGGGCTGGCTGGCCGCGCTCGTCACCGCGGCCACCTTCGTGCTGTACATCTTCGCGTACACGCCGCTCAAGCTGCGTACCTCGCTGTGCACGATCGTGGGGGCGATCCCCGGTGCGCTGCCGCCGGTCACCGGCTGGGCCGCCGCCCGGGAGGACCTCGGCGTCGGCGCCTGGGTGCTCTTCGGCATCCTCTTCCTGTGGCAGCTGCCCCACACGCTGGCGATCGGCCGGCTCTATCAGGACGACTACGCGCGCGCGGGGGTGCAGATCCTGCCGGTGGTCGACGCCGACGGGCGCGCCACCGAGCGCCAGATCGTGGGCGGATGCCTGGCGCTGCTCGCCGTGAGCCTGCTGCCGACGCTCATCGGGCTGGCCGGCGGCGTGTACTTCATCGGCGCCCTGATGCTGGGCGCCTCGTTCGTGACGTTCGGGGCCCAGCAGGCGCTGGCGCCGTCCGCGTCCCGTGCGCGCCGCGTGCTCCTCGCCTCGCTGCTCTACCTGCCGGCCCTGCTGGCCCTCCTGGCCTTCGACAAGGCATGAACGGCGTGATGGACGGCCTCGACGACCGCAACCGCTTCGTTCGCCGCATCCTCCTGGGCATCGTGGCCGTCCTGCTGATCGCCTCGTTCCTGGTGGGGATCCGCTGGTGAGCCCGCTCGTCCTCGAGGCGCCGCCCGCCCGTCCCCCGGTGATCCGCCGGGGCAGCGATCTGCTCCCGCCGTCCCTGCCGCCCGCCGACGGCGGAGGCGACGACGGTCGGGATCCGTCGCCGCACCGGCCGCGCCTGGACAACGCCCGCCTGGGGATGCTGTTCTTCCTCTCGGCGGAGACGATGTTCTTCGCGGGGCTGATCTCGGCGTTCTTCGTGCTGCGGCTGTCGGCGCCGGTGTGGCCGCCGCCGCTGCAGCCCCGGCTGCCGGTGCTGGTCACCGGCATCAACACGCTGATCCTCCTCGCCTCCAGCGCTGCCATGATCGCCGCCCTGCGCGCCATGCGCCGCGCCGACGGCCGGGCGCTCGTCGAGCGACTGAGCGCCACCGCCGCCCTCGGCGTGCTGTTCCTCGCCGTGCAGGGCTTCGAGTGGGCGCGGCTCATCCACTACGGCCTCACCGTGACCTCGGGCGCCTACGGCGCGACCTTCTACACGGTGATCGGCATCCACGCCGCCCACGTGATCGGGGCCCTGCTGTGGCTCGGCGTCACGCTGCTGCTGGCCGCGCGGGGCCGCTATCTGGACGGCCGGGTGGCCGGCCTGCGCTCCTGCGCGACCTACTGGCATTACGTCGTCGGCCTGTGGCCGATCCTGTACGTCGCGGTGTACCTGGCGTGAGGCCCGCACGGATGACGGCGGTCGCGCTGATGCTGGCGGGAGCCCTGGCGCCCCGGCTGGCCGCGGCCTGCGCCACCTGCGTCTCGTCGGCCTACGGTGACCGCGGATTCAACTGGGGTTACGGTGGACTGCTCATCGCTCCATTCCTGGTGATGGTCGTGATCGTCGGCGTCCTGGGCTGGAACGCCGGCTATCGGCTGCGGTGGCGCCCCCCGGCGCCGCGCCCGCGGCCGTCGACCGTCCCCGGCTCGATTCCGGCCAACGAGGAGACGACATGAGTCAGGCTGCAGCGTCGCACGCAGCAGCGCACGGAGTTGAGCCGGCCGAGTCTCCGCTCACACCGGAGAGCTGGGGCAAGCTCGGGATGTGGATCTTCCTGGCCGGAGACGCCGTCGGCTTCGGCACCCTGCTGGCCGCCTACGGCGGCATGCGGGCCACCAGCGCCGACTGGCCGAGCCCCTACGAGGTCCTCGGCATCAACCTGACTGCGGCCATGACCTTCCTGCTCATCTGCTCGAGCGTGACGATGGTCAAGGCGCTCGAGTGGCTCGGCCGGGGCGATCGGGGGAAGTGCAAGATGTTCCTGCTCTTCACCGCGCTCGGCGGGGCGATCTTCGTGAGCCTGCAGGCCTACGAGTGGACGCACCTCATCCATCGCGGGCTGCACATCGACGGCAACCCGTGGGGGGCGGCGCTGTTCGGCACCACGTTCTTCCTCATCACCGGCTTCCACGGCATGCACGTCACCGGCGGGGTCATCTACCTGCTCGCCGTCACCGGCGTGGTGGCGCGGCGACCGCAGCCCGCGGCCAGCTACAACGTGGTCGAGATCGTCGGGCTGTACTGGCACTTCGTCGACCTCGTGTGGATCATGGTGTTCACCTTCATGTACCTCCTCTGAGGGGACGGCAACGATGGCGGCCGAGCACAAGCATCCCAACTACATGGCGATCTTCTGGCTCCTGGCGGTTCTCACCGTCGTCGAGATCGGGGTGGTCTTCCTGCCGTTCGGCAAGCTGATCAACGGCACCCTGCTCACGGCGCTGGCGGTCGGCAAGGCAGCTATGGTGGCGATGTACTTCATGCACCTGAAGTTCGAGACCCGCACGCTGGGTCTCATCGCCCTCACGCCCCTGGCCATCGCCACCCTGCTGGTCTTCATCATCATGCCGGACGCGTTCTACGTCGATCACAAGACCGCCAACGTCAAGCCGGCCGCCGCGGCGCCGGCCAAGCACTAGCGCCGCCCGCGCGTGGACCGCGACGAGCGGCATGGCCGCAGACGGGATGCTGGGGCGCGTCCTCCGCGCGGAGCGGCGGGCGCTCGCCCTGCGCTGCCCGCGCTGCGGCCGGGCCCCGCTCTTCCGCGGGTGGTTCACCATGAACACGGTGTGCGCGGTGTGCGATCTGAAGTTCGAGCGGGCGCAGGGCTACTGGGTGGGCGCCATCTACGTGAACTACGCGGCGACCACGCTGATCGCCGTCGGGGGATTCTTCCTGCTGCGGGTGCTGATCGACCTCGGCACCGCCGCCCAGCTGGCCCTGTGGGTCCCGTTCGTGATCGTCTTCCCGCTGTGGTTCTTTCGCTACAGCCGCAGTCTGTGGCTGGGGCTGGAGTACGGGCTGAACCCGGAGCCGTGAGGGTCCGATGCTGAGGCTGCTGGCCGCGCTGGTCGTCATGGCCGGGCTGGTCGCGCCGGCCCTCGCCTACGAGGTCGCGACGGTGGCCGATGCCGGGGTCGTGGCCGGGGTCGTGAAGTTCACGGGGCCGCCGCCCAAGCTGGAGCCGCTGGCCGTCAACAAGAACCGGGACGTGTGCGGAGACCGCAAGGATGCCGAGGCCCTCGTGCTCGGGCCCGATCTCGGGGTGCGGGGCAGCGTGATCCTCGTGGAAGGCGTCGCTCGCGGCAAGAAGCCGGGCGCCGAGGTGGTGCTCGACAACAACCGCTGCGTGTTCGTCTCCCACGTCTCCGCGGTCATGGCCGGAGAGCGGGCCCGGGTGAAGAACTCCGATGCGATCCTGCACAACACGCACGGCTTCCTCGGCAAGCCGACGGTCTTCAACCTGGCCCTGCCCAACCGGGACCAGATGATCGACATCACCAAGCGGCTCACCCGTCCCGGCGTGATCCGGGTGGTGTGCGACGCCCATCCTCACATGTCGGCGTGGATGATCGTGCACGACAGCCCCTACTACGCGGTCACCGACGAGCGAGGGGCGTTCCGCATCGACGGCGTTCCCCCCGGCACCTACAAGGTCACGCTGTGGCACGAGGGCTTCCGGCCCAAGGGCCTCGACAAGGACGGTCGGCCGCTCTACGACGAGCCGCGGACCATCACCAGAGAGATCACGATCGCCCCCCGGGCGACCGCCACCGTCGACTTCGAGCTCAAATGACAGGAGAGGGCCGCATGTACAAGCACATCTACGTTCCGGTCGACAACTCGGACTACTCGAACCGGGCCATCGATCTCGCGGTCGAGCTGGGGCGCGGGTTCGGGGCGAGGCTCACGGGTTGTCACGTGTACGCCGCCCGGCTGCACGACTACCGGTTCAAGCAGATGGAGTACACGCTGCCCGAGGAGTACAAGGACGAGACCGAGCTGGAGCGCCAGCGCAAGATCCACGACTCGCTCATCGCCATGGGGCTGCAGCTGATCTCGGAGTCCTACCTCGACGTGATGCAGGCCAAGGCGGAGGCGGCCGGCCTGCCCTTCACGCCGAAGATGATGGACGGCAAGCACTACAAGGCACTGATCGAGGACACCCTGGCCTCCGACTACGACCTGGTCGTGATGGGCGCCCTCGGCATGGGGGCGGTGAAGGACAGCCAGCTCGGCTCCGTCACCGAGCGCTTCGTGCGCCGGGTGACCCGCGACATCCTCATCGTCCGCAACCACGACGCCCTCCGCGACGCCCAGGGCGCCATCGTGGTCGGCCTCGACGGCTCCCCCCAGTCCTTCCACGGCCTCAAGCTCGGCATCGCGCTCGGCCGGGCCGTGAACCGGCCGGTCCACGCCGTCGCCGTCTACGACCCCTACCTGCACTACGCGATGTTCAACGGCATCGTCGGCGTGCTGAACGAGAAGGCCTCGAAGATCTTCCGGTTCAAGGAGCAGGAGCAGCTGCACGAGGAGATCATCGATACTGGCTTGGCCAAGATCTACCAGTCGCACCTGGAGATCGCCCGCAAGCTGGCCGCCGACGACGGCGTGGACCTGTCGATCACGCTCCTCGACGGCAAGTGCTTCGAGAAGATCCTGACCTTCGCCCGCAAGGAACAGCCGTGGCTGCTCATCCTGGGCCGGGTCGGCGTGCACTCCGACGAGAACGAGGTCGACCTCGGCTCCAACACCGAGAACCTCCTGCGGCTGGCTCCGTGCAACGTCCTGCTCACCAACGGCCGGTTCTACCCGCCGCTCGACGTCAAGGCCGAGGAGATCATCTCCTGGACCGAGGAGGCCGAGGCCCGGATGGAGCGGGTGCCGCCCCAGGTCAAGGGCGTGGCCCGCACCGCGCTGCTGCGCTACGCCATCGAGCAGGGCCACACCGTCATCACCAACAAGGTGATCGACGAGGCCATGGCCATCTTCATGCCGACGCGCATGGCCGAGAAGATGCAGATCCTGGCCGAGGACCTGGCTGTTGCCCAGCTTCGCAAGGACACGCAGGCGGCGACCGCCATCTGCTCGATCTGCGGCTACACGGTCAAGGGCCCCAACGCCGTGGTGACCTGTCCGGTGTGCTCGGCCTCCGCCGACAAGTTCCAGACCATCACCAAGGAGGTCGTGGAGGCGATCGCGGCGCAGGAGGGCGGCATCGAGGAGGAAGAGTCGATGCCGGGCGTGCAGGTGAAGTGGTCGGCCGACGCCCGCGACGCCCTGCGCGAGGTCACCGACGCCTATCTGCGCCGCCGGGCCAAGGCCCGCGTGGAGAAGTACGCGCGCTCGCGCAAGATCCCGGTCATCACCTGCCAGCTCGCGCTGCCGATGATCGAGGAGACCGTGGGCCGCGACAAGCTCGGAGCCGGCTGGGACACCCTGCTGGCCAAGACGAAGTTCGAGCCGGCGGTGGTGCCGAGCGCGGCGCCGGTCGCCGACGGGGCGGCCGCGCCGAGCCCGTTCACGTGGACCGAGGACGCGACGGCGCGGCTCAACCGCGTGCCGGCCGGGTTCATGCGCGACATGACCCGCGAGGAGATCGAGCGCGTGGCCTCCGAGAAGCGGCGTGACGACCATCGATCTGGCCGTCTGCGAAGAGGGTCTCGGGCACGCGCGGCAGACCATGAACGAGGTCATCGCCGGGTACGTCTCGAACAAGAAGCCGCGCTAGGATGGTGGCGCGCGGGCTCCGGGGGGAGGGGGCCCGGCGACCACGGGGTTGGCGGGCGAGTTGGATTGTGGGCGGCTGAGTTCCATCCGGCTGGGGGGCGCGCGGCCTGGGTTGGCAGGGAAACGGGTCGGCGGGCCCCCTCCCCACCGGAGCCCGCGCGCCACCAGGGTCGTGCGGCTTCTCTCCGTGCTGACCCGATGACTTCTTCGACGTCGGCCTCGCCTTTGCCTTCATCGGCGTCGCCGTATACGGCGTACTCCGTCTCCTGGAATCTCACGCAGCGGTGCAATCTGGAGTGTGCGCATTGCTATATGTCGGCGCATGCGGGGGCCGATACCCGCGGGGAGCTGTCCACCGAGGAGTGTCGGCGGGTGATCGACGAGATCGCGCGCGTGAATCCCAATGTGTTCCTGATCCTGACGGGAGGGGAGCCGTTGCTGCGTCGGGACATCTTCGACGTCGCCGGGTATGCGTCGGCGAAGGGGTTCACGACGGTGCTGGGGACCAACGGCGTGCTGCTGCGCGAGCGGGAGGCGCAGCGGATGCGCGAGAGCGGGGTGCTGGGGGCGTCGATCAGCCTGGACTCCACCGACCGGGTGAAGCACGACGGGTTCCGACACCAGTCGGGGTCGTGGGACGGGGCGATCCGCGCCACCCGGGTGCTGACCGACGCCGGCCTCGACTTCTCGCTGCACATGTCGGTCACCGACTGGAACGTGGCCGAGGTGCCGGCCATGATCGATCTCGCCCGGCAGCTCGGGGCCAAGGTCCTGAACTTCTTCTTCCTGGTCCGGACCGGGCGCGGCCGCGACCTGACCGACATCGACGCGGCGGCCTACGAGCGGATCCTGACCTATCTGGCCCGGGCCCAGGGGGTCGGGCAGGGGCCGCCGTCGTTCGTGCGCCGGATGCTCGGTCTGGGTGGGCCCGAGCCCAGCGAGAAGTTCGAGGACCCGTGGTCGACGCCGGTGGGCCGCGCCGACGGCCTGCTCATCCGGGCCAAGTGCGCGCCGCACTTCCGGCGCATCCTGTGGGAGATCAACCCGTCCTCGGCGCTGCTGCGCGAACTACGCCCACGGCTCCTGTCCGGCCGGCAAGTACTACTGCCGGATCACGCCCGACGGCCGACGTGACGCCGTGCCCGTACATGCCGGTCTCGGTCGGCAACCTCCGCGACACGGCTTTCGACGAGCTGTGGCGGACGGCGCCGGCCTTCGACGCCCTGCGTAACCCCCGGCTCGGCGGCCGCTGCGGCGCCTGCGAGTTCTCCAAGGTGTGCGGCGGCTGCCGCTGCCGCGCCTACGCGACCT
This sequence comes from uncultured Candidatus Rokubacteria bacterium, assembly GCA_963734175.1. GTDB lineage: Bacteria > Methylomirabilota > Methylomirabilia > Rokubacteriales > CSP1-6 > AR5. The sequence goes on along the minus strand of CAVTGC010000004.1, from coordinate 509,939 downwards.
ACGGCGATTTCCTGGCCGAGGATCCGGCCTGCGGCTACCAGCCGGGTGGCCACGGCGGCGCCGTGATCGACCTGCCGGCCACGCTGACCTTCGGGCTGCCGGTCGACTACGAGCTCACGTGGGAGCCGGCCGCCCGCGAGCGCCTGCAGGCGATCCCGTCGTTCGCGCGTGGCATGGTGGTGAAGGCGGTGGAGGCGTACGCGCGCGGCCGCGGCGAGCCCGTGATCACCGCGGCCATCCTCGCCGACGTGCGGGCGAAGTGGGGCGGCCGCTTCCGGCCCCAGGCATGAGCCTGGCGTCGGAGGGCGATCGGTTCCGCGCCGCCGCCCGCGGCTACTTCGGCTACGCGATCGTCTACTGGGTCGGCGGTGTCTACCTGGTCTCGCAGGGCGTCGGCATCCCGGGACCGATCACGCCGTTCCGGCGCCTGACGTACGTCGCCTTCTGGGCGCTGGCCGGCCTGGTGCCGATGCTGGCCATTCCCTACCTGCTGCGCCGGCCCCGCGCGTGGTTCGAGCGATGGATCGTGAGCCGCCGCGACTTCGCGCGCATCCTGGCCCTGTTCATGGCCTGGCGCGCGATCGAGACGCTGCGCGTCGCCCTCCGCCCGGTGACGGCCACCGTACCGGCGCCCTGGGGCGGCGAGATCTCCTTCCGCACGGGCGCCACGCTCTTCGTCGTCGTCACCGCCGTCGCGCTGGCGCTGGTGGCCCGGGCCGCGTGGGCGGACGCGCGGGAGCCCGCATGATCGCGCGGGCGGCCGGGCTGATCCTGGCGCTCGCGGCCGTCCTGATCGGGTCGCCGACGTGGTCGCAACCCGTTCCGGCGAGGATCGGCTGGCTGACGACCGGGCCGCATCCATTCCTGGCGGACTTTCGCCAGGGGTTGCGCGACCGCGGTTACGTCGAGGGACGCACGGTGGTGATCGAGGAGCGTTACGCCGGCGAGGCGCCTGATCGGCTGCGCGATCTCGCCGTGGAACTCGCCAAGATCAAGGTCGACGCCCTGGTCGTGTCCGGAGCCCTGGCCACCAAGATCGCGCATGGCGCCGTGACGTCGATTCCCATCGTCACCATCAGCGGCGATCCGGTCGGCTCCGGCGTGGTCGCCAGCCTCGCCCGGCCCGGCGGCAACGTCACCGGGCTGGCGATCCTCTCGGCCGATCTCGCGCAGAAGTGGCTCGAGTTCGTCCGCGAAGCGCTGCCAAAGGTGAAGGTCGTCGCGATCCTCTTCGACCCCGCCGGGACGCCTGGCCAGGACGCCGCCGCCACGGCGGCCGCACGGAAGCTCGGACTGCGCACCGTCGTGGGACGGGCCCAGACGACGGCGCAGATCGAGGAATTCTACCGGACGGCCGTGCGCGAGCGGGCCGGGGCCGCGGTGCTGCTCTCCTCGGCGTTCTTCGCCTCGGAGCGCAGCCGCATCGTCGCCCTGGCGGCCCAGCACCGGCTGCCGACGCTCTACGAGCATCGCGGCTTCGTCGACGCTGGCGGCCTGATGTCCTACGGCCCCGACATGCGCGACGTCTTCCGTCGGGCCGCCGACTACGTCGACCGGATCCTGAAGGGGAGCCGCCCGGCCGAGATGCCGATCGAGCAGCCGACCAAGTTCCAGCTGGTCGTGAACCTCAAGACCGCCACCGCCCTCGGCCTCACCCTGCCGGCAGCGTTCCTGGCTCGCGCCGACGAGGTGCTGCGGTGAAGCGCTACCGGGACATCGCCGGGGACGGCGGCTCGAACATCGTCGGGCAGGTGGAGGCCCAGCAGGCGCGGCTGGGCGAGCGGCTGCGGCAGGTGCGGGCGATCGTCGCCGTCGTGTCCGGCAAGGGCGGCGTCGGCAAGTCGTCGATCACCGCCAACCTCGCCGGCGCCTTCGCGCTGGCCGGCGCCCGTGTGGGTGTGCTCGATGCCGATCTCAACGGCCCATCGATGGCCACCATGCTGGGCGTGCGCGGTCGCACGCTGGTGGTGGGCGCCGCTGGCGTCGAGCCGCCGGCCGGCGCCCTCGGCATCCGCGTGATGTCGATGGACCTGCTGCTGGCCGGCGACACGACGCCGCTCACGTGGGACGCGCCGAGCCAGGCCGAGGCCCACACCTGGCGGGGCACGATGGAGGCCAACGCGCTGCGCGAGTTCCTGGCCGACACCGCCTGGGGCGCGCTGGACGTGCTGCTGATCGATCTGCCGCCGGGGACGGATCGGCTGGCCACGATCGTCGGGCTGGTGCCCGCGCTGGCTGGCACCGTGATCGTCACCATCCCCTCCGACGTCTCGCGCCTCGTCGTGGGCCGCTCGCTGACGGTGGCGCGGGCGGCGCCGGCGCCGGTGCTCGGCCTGATCGAGAACATGGCGGGGATGTTCCCGGGGCCGGGGGCCGAGGGGCTGGCCCGCGACGGCGGGGTGCCGTTCCTGGGTCGGGTGCCGTTCGATCCCGCGCTGGCCGCCGCCGCCGATCGGGGCGAGCCGTACGTGGCGGTCGCGCCCGAGGCGCCGGCCGCCCGCGTGCTCCGCTCGATCGCCGACGGGCTGCGCCAGACCCTGCTCGTCGTCTCCTCGTGAAGGCGCGGTTCTGCCTGGCGTGCGGCGCGCGGCTGGCGCCGGTCGTCGAGGACGGCCACCGGCGCCTGCGCTGCCCCCGCTGTGGCTGGACCTACTACGCCAATCCCGTCCCCGCCGCGGTGGCCGTGGTGATCGAGGGCGGGCGCCTCCTGCTCGGTCGCCGTGCGCGTGCCCCCTACGCCGGCACCTGGGATCTGCCCGGCGGCTTCCTGGAAGCCGGCGAGCTTCCCGCCGCCGGCTTGCGCCGCGAGCTCCGGGAGGAGCTTGGCGTGGGGGTACGTCGGGCGACCCTGATCGGCTTCGCCACCGATCGCTACGGCCCCGGCGGCGTCGTCGTGCTCACCGCCCTCTACCGCGTTCACCCCACGACCCGACGCGTCCGCGCCGCCGACGACGTCTCCGAGCTCCGCTGGTTCCCGCTGACCGCGATCCCCTACCGCCTCATCGCCTTCCCCGCCATCCGCCGCTTCCTCCGCCACTACATCACCACAAAGAAATCACCAGAGCGGAGCGGGTAAGCAGAACCCGAGCTGGGCAGAGAAGCGGACCGGGGATCTGGCGGCGTAGTGCTCTACGGGAGTTGGCGTGCACGATTCGAGAGGTCAAAACGCGAGGCGAACCACTTTCGAGCGCGGGCTTTGCCCGCGCAATCCTTCCTGGGGGGGAGGCAGGGCAAAGCGCGGGCCGTTCAGGCCCGCGCTTGCCCGTCGGAAGGGGGGCGCAGCCCCCCTCCGAGGCCTACGGGCAGGACACGCCAGGAGCGAGCTGGTAGTTGCTGACCTTGTAGGTCGACACGAAGTCGTCGTCCCACGAGTTCACGCGCACGGGGCCGAGCGCGGTCTCACCGTCCCAGGCCAGCACGCGCGAGCGCGCGGACAGGTCACGGGCGGCCAGCCGGCCACCGATGTAGTCGAGGACGACCGGGCGCTCGATGAACACCGCGATGGTCTCGTGCACGGGGCGGGCGCTCGCCGAGACGGGCGCCTGCTTCAGCCACTCGAGGATGACCGTGAACCCGTCGAGGTCCTTGTCGGCGGCCAGCGCGGCCGGGCGCGCCATCCGCTTGAGCATCGGGCCGACGTAGCGCGAGAACATGCGCGACGCCCGCTCCTCGACCGTGTACGCGGTGAACTCCACCGACGGCTGCTGGTCGATGAACAGGTTGATCGACAGGTAGCGGTAGTCGCCGTCGAGGTGCTTCGGCTTGTAGAAGCCGATGCCGTTTCGCTTCACCTCGACCCACGGCATGCAGTGATAGACCTTGCTGCTCAGGTCCCGCAGTGCGCCCACGTGGGCCGTGGCGAGCCGCCGGCCCTTGTCCGAGGTGTGCTGCTCGGGCGGGAGGACGCTCGAGTCGGACGGCGCGGCCAGCGCCGGGGCGGTGCCGGTCAGGGCCAGCGCGACGAACGCGACCGCGGCCAGTCCGCGGCGATACGAGGGGGCCACCCGGTGAGCGGTCCGTGAGGTATGCATGCGCGGTCCCCTCTGCACGGCCAGTGCCATAGTGGCTCCCTTGGATTGTCGCCGGATTCGCCGCTTCCGATCGAGGGGCGTTGACGCCAGGTTGACACCCGAGCGCCAACGCCTGTCAGCTGGTCCGCTCAGCGCTCGAGGATCTGCTCCTGGCTGACCGTGATCGGCTTGCCCCACCATCCCTGGTCGCGGGCCAGCGCGATGTCCTCGCGAGTCACCCGGGGGGAGCTGCCCTCGGTGTTGCGGGTCGAGAAGAACAGGTGGTCACCGGAGGCGAAGTGCGTGGGATGCTCCCGCCAAGTGGTCCACTCCTCGCCCGACGCGCAGCCGCCAACGGCGAGCAGCGCGGCAAAACCCAGCAGCATTTTCCAGCGGTCGGTGCGCATGTCGGTCATCCTCCAGACGGGTTCACTCCAGTGGTCGAGTGACCACATGCTACCCGCGGCTGCCCGGTGTTTCAACCGTGGTAAACTCCGGCCAATCCCCATGGATCCGCTCACGATTCATACCCAGCCCGAGGGGCTTCGCCGGCCGGTGCTGATCACCGCGTTCAGCGGCTGGAACGACGCCGCCGAGGCGGCTACCACCGCCGCCCGTTACCTGGCCAGCAGCTTTCAGGCCGAGAAGTTCGCCGAGATCGATCCCGAGGAGTTCTATCACTTCGGATTGTCACGGCCGCACGTACGTTACAAGAGCGGCTCGGAGACCGAGCGCGAGATCGTGTGGCCGGCCACCGAGTTCTCGGTGACGCGGGGCGGCGACCTGCCGCGCGACCTCATCATCGCGGTCGCGACGGAGCCCCACCTCAAGTGGCGCACCTACTGCGGGGCCGTGCTGGACCTGGCCCGCCGGTGCGACGCCACCCTGGTCCTCATGCTGGGCGCGCTGCTGGCCGAGGTGCCCCACACGCGGCCGGTGCGCATCACCGGGAGCGCCTCCGATCCGGAGCTGGCGGCGCGGCTGGGCGTGCGGCCCTCGCGCTACGAGGGGCCCACCGGTATCGTCGGGGTGCTCAACACGGCGTGTCGTGAGCAGGGGATGGCCACGGCCAGCGTCTGGGCCAACGTCCCGCACTACGTGTCGGGGATCGAGAATCCCAAGGCCGCGCTGGCCCTGGTGCAGCGGTCCCTGAGCCTGCTCAACCTCGAGGCCGACCTCGCCGACCTCGAGGAGGCCTCGCGCCAGTTCGATCAGAACCTCGCCGAGATCGTGTCCCAGAACGCGAAGATCAAGGCGTACGTGGCCAAGCTGGAGTCACGCGACAAGGAAGAGGAGGCCCAGGCCACGCCCGGCAGCGACCTGCCGCCGGCCTCCGAGCTGGTCGCGGAGATCGAGCAGTTCCTGCGGCAGCAGCGCCCGGAGTGACGCCCGGCCGTCGCCTGGCGGCGCTCGTCGCCGCCGTCCTCCTGCTCGCGCTCCCCGTCGTCGCCGCCGAGCGTCCCACCATCAGCTGGCACCCGGCCCAGCCGCGCGTGGGCGACGTCGCCTGGGTGCACGTGCAGGGCGCCGCCGACACCGCGGCGATCGAAGGCGCGCTGGGCGCGCGACCGCTGGCGTTCTTTCCCTACGCGGGCGGCCAGGCGGCCGTCGTCGGCATCGACCTCGAGACCAAGCCCGGGCCCACGCCCTGGCGGCTGGCCGTGCTGGAGACGGGGCGCGAGGCGCGGACGCTGGCCGGGCGGGTGACGATCCAGCGGCGCGACTTTCCGGTCCAGCGGCTGACGCTGCCGACCGGCATGGTGGACCTCGACCCCGAGACCGAGCGCCGCGCCGTGGCCGAGGGCGAGCGACTGCGCACGCTCTATCGCACGATCACCCCCGAGCGACTCTGGCGCGGCCGCTTCGTCCGGCCGGTCGCGGGCCACGAGGCGCCGACCGGATTCGGCGCGCGCCGGGTCATCAACGGCAAGCCCCGCGCGCCCCACGGCGGCGCCGACTACGCGGCCGAGCGCGGCACTCCGGTGGTCGCGGTCAACGGCGGGCGGGTGGCGCTGGTGGCCGACTTCTTCTTCCCCGGTCGTCTCGTCATCGTCGACCACGGCCTCGGTCTCTACACGCTCTACTTCCACCTCGACTCGGTGGCCGTCACCGACGGCGAGATGGTCGACCGCGGTCAACGGCTCGGCACGGTGGGCGCGACGGGCCGGGCGACCGGCCCCCACCTGCACTTCGGCGCCCAGGTCGGCGCCGCTCGCATCGACCCCGTCACACTGTTCGGCCTCGACCTTCGGGACTAGGCGATGAGCGCCGCGATGCGGGCGCGGCGGCGCGCGGCCATCGCGGCCAGTGTGCGGTTGGAGGCGACGCCGAGGGTCGAGCCGGCCAGGATCTTCCGGACGGCGCCACGCGAGATCTTCAGAGGGGCGGACGCGAACGGATTGGGATGGGCCGCCACCTGCTCGAGCGTGGCCTGGCCGATCAGCAACGGCCACGCGCAGGCCAGCCGCATCCGCCACTCGGCGCGGGGGATCGCCAGCGTGTAGCGCCAGGCGGCGTCGTAGTGGGCCAGCGCGATGCCGAGCAGCCGGGTCAGGAGTGGGCGAGCGCGGGCGGCCCCGGCCGGGGTGAGGACATCGGCTGGCCTCAGGCCCAGCGCGGCCAGCTCCCGCGCGGGCAGGTAGCAGCGGCCCAGGGCCAGGTCACTCGGCACGTCACGCAGCACGTTGGTCATCTGCAGCGCCTTGCCGAACCGGACCCCGGTGGCCCGCATCGCCCCCGCGTCCCAGCCGGCCAGCCGCGGACGATGCGCCAGGTGCAGATCGGTCCAGAACTCGCCCACGCAGCCCGCCACCAGGTAGGTGTAGCGGTCGAGGTCCTCGAGCGTCTCCAGCGCGGCCAGCCCCGCCGCGTCCTCGCCCGGGAAGCGGGCGAGGTCGAACAGCATGCCGTCGGTGATCGTCGTCAGCACGGCCCGGACGCCGCCCTGATCGGCCGCCGGCAGCGCGGCCACCGCGTCCAGCACGGCGGGCACCTGCTCCAGCAGTCGCTGCTCGGCCGCGTGCGTCTGCTGGGGCGCGCAGGCGCCGGCCACGGCGCCGACCTCGGTGTGCTCCCCGGCATACGCCCGGCGCAGGGTCTGCAGATGGCCGATGCGCTCGGGCCGGGCGATGAGCCGGGTGTCGGCGACGGTGTCGGCGGCGCGGGCCAGCAGGTAGGCGAGACCGAGCGGCTCGCGGAGCGGGCGGGGCAGGATCGCCAGCGACAGGTAGAAGCTGCGGCTCACCTGCCGGAGCAGGCCCCCGAGCAGCTCGTCAGTCGAGGGCATGGGACCTGGACGGGTGGCGGCGGGACTACTTCTTGTCGGCGTACCGGTACACGTTCAGCCCGATCTTGACGTCCTCACGGCCGGGGCAGTCGGCATTGCCTTCGGTGGTGGCGATCAGGATCGTCTTGCCGGACTTCGACGGCCCGACGTCCTGGCTGAGATCCACCTCGATCACCAGCTTGTTGTCGACGATGCGCATGACCATGTTCTTCATCGCGCTGATCTCCGCTGACGAACCTCGGCCGGTCGCGCCGGGCGCTCAGTCGTAGTCGAACGGCCGCTTGGGCGGGTCCGGCGAGTCCTTGGCCTTCTTGAGCCCTTCCTGGAACTTGCGATCGAGGAGCTTGCCCTTCTGCCCCTCGGCCTGCATCTGCTCCCGGAAGCGGGCCTCGCGCTCGGAGGCCTTGGTGCGGAGGACGTCGAAGGCGGCGCCGAGGTCGTCGACGGTGCGCTTGGTCGGCGGTGCCTCGTGCGCGATGACCGCGCCGAGCTCGGGGTCGATGGTGAGCTTGGCCTGGCAGCACGGGCACGCGACGAGGAACGTCGGAGTCGCCATGGCGTCACGCTAACAAGCGCCATCCGGGGGGTCAAGGGCGTAGAATCTTCGCGATGCCGGAGCTCCTCAACGAGTTCTCGTGGTCGCGTAGCCGCGATGCGACCTTCCAGGACTGCCGGCGCAAGTACTTCTATCACTACTACGGCTCCTGGGGCGGCTGGGACGCCGCCGCCCTCGCCGACGTTCGCCGCCTGTACGTCCTCAAGCAGCTCGCGTCGCGCCAGATGTGGGCGGGCCGCATGGTGCACGACGCCATCGAGATGGCGCTGCACATCTTCCGCGAGGGGCACGACGTCCCCGTGGAGCCGTTCATCCAGGACGTGGTCGAGCGCATGCGGGGCGAGTGGCGCAACTCGCGGGCCGGCCGCTACCGCGAGGTCCCCAAGACGCCGGTCGCGCTCTTCGAGCACGAGTACGCCCTCGACCTCAAGCCCGAGGTGTGGCAGCACCTGAGCCGCAACGTCATGACCTGCCTGCGGAACTTCTTCCAGCTCCCGCTGCTGGCCGAGGTCCGCAAGACGGCGCCCGAGCACTGGTCGATCGAGCACTGGTCCAAGGTGTTCGACTTCGAGGGCACGCCGGTGTGGATCGCCCCCGACTTCGGCTTCTGGAACGACGCGGGCCGGCTCACGCTGGTCGACTGGAAGACCGGTGCCTCCGACGCCCAGGCCACCGCCTTCCAGCTCGGCTGCTACGCCCTCTACGCGGCCGAGATGCTCGGCGTGGACCCGGCCCAGGTCGATCTGCTGGAGGCCAATCTCCGCGAGCCCACGGTGACGCCGCTGCGCTGGGACGACGCGCGGCTGGAGGCCATCCGCGAGCAGCTGCGGCTGTCGATCCGCTCCATGCGCGCCTACCTGGCCGACGCTCCCGCCAACGCCGCCCGGATCGAAGACTTCGAGCGCACCGAGGAGCTGCGGATCTGTCGCTGGTGCAACTTCCGCGCGGTCTGCCGACCCGAGCTGTGAGCGCCGTTCGTCCCCCGGCCGCCTTCGTCCTTCAGGTGCTCGTGGTCGAGGACGAGGTCAATCTCGGCCTCGTCTTCCGCGACTGCGTGGTCGCGCTGGGCCACCAGGCCGAGGTGGTCGCCAGCGCGGAGGCCGCGCTGGAGCGCCTGCGGGTGGCGCCGCCGCACGTCATCATCCTCGACGTGAACCTGCCCGGGATGAGCGGGATGGAGTTCCTCTCGCTGCCCGTCGTCCGCGACACCGGCATCCCCATCATCGTCGTGTCCGGCTTCGTCACCGAGGAGCAGGCCCGCGACTGTCTCCGCCTGGGGGCGCTGGAGTTCCTGGCCAAGCCCGTCCCTCTCGAGGTGCTCGGCACTGTGCTCGACCACGTGGCCGTCTTCGCTCGACCACCCGACGCCAGGCCGCTCGAGCGGCGACTGGCCGCGCGGCTGCCGGTCACCCTCCCGCTGCGCGTCACCGCCGAGCTGGGCGGGGTGGCGACGGGCGCGGTCATCGAGGTGAGCGCCACCGGCCTGCGCGCCCGGCTGGATCGCGCCCTGGAACCGGGGACGGCGGCGCGGCTGTCGATCGCGCTGCCGGACGGCGGGGCGGCGCTCGACGCCCTGGCCCTGGTCGTCCGCTCCGACAGCGACCGCACGGTCGCCTTCTGGTTCCTCGACCTGACCCCGGCCGAGGTCGAGCGGCTGCTCGCGCGCGCCCAGGCACGAATGCCGCGCTGAGCGGATGAGCGCACCGAGTGGTCGGCTGGTGAGCCGTGTCGGCCCTGGACGGATCAGCCAGCCTCTACACCACGGCCACCTTCGGCATCATCGGGGGCCATGCGCACGAGCCCGTCCGCGCCGCCGCCCAGCGCTTCGTGAGGGCCGCCGAATCCCACCACGACGAGGCCGTGCCGACCGGGACCTATCCGTACCCGGCGAAGGGCAAGGTTCGGGTCATCGCGTGACCTCAGCTGAGCAGGCCGAGCGGTGACCCTGCCGGGTGGCCAGCCTGGAAACAGCGGCGCCGTCGCCGGCACGGCCAGGTGGCGCGTGGCGACCTCGTGGAAGAGGCTGCGGAAGTCGGTCGTGACGGCGAGGTCGCGACCCTCGAAGAGCTGCTCGGGCGCCAGGCCCGGCCAGCGGCCGTAGAGACGACCGCCGCGCACCCCGCCGCCCAGCACGAGCATGGCGGTGGCGTGCCCGTGGTCGGTGCCCCGGTTGCCGTTCTCGGCAACCGTGCGACCGAACTCCGACATCGTCAGCACGACCACGTCGGCCATGCGGTCACCCAGGTCGCGCGCAAAGGCGGCGAGCGCGGCGCCGAAGTCGCGCAGACGGTTGGCGAGCTGGCCCTGCTCGGCGCCCTGGGCCACGTGGGTGTCCCAGCCGTCCATGTCGGTGAAGGCGATGCGCAGACCGACGTCGGCGCGGACGAGCTGGGCGATCTGCCGGAGCGACTCGCCGAGCCGGCCGCGGGGATAGTCGGCGCCGTTGGCCGGGGTCAGCCTGGTGGCGCCGGCGCTCCTGAGCATCTTCACCGCCTCGAAGGTCTCGCGGCCGGTTCCGTGGAGCAGGTCGCGCACGCCGTCGCCGTACAGCGACTCGAAGCCACGCTGGGTCTGGGCGGTCTGGGTCGGAGTGCGCACCTCGAAGCGGTCGAGCGAACGCAGGGCGAGGGCGCCGGCGTCGCCGCGCAGGCTGCGCGGGAGCTGGGTCGCGAGCGCGACCGAGCGGAACGGGGTGGCGCGCTCGGACGGGAGCCCGGCAGCCACGCGTCCCAGCCACCCGTCGGGTGTGCTCTTCACGCCGGGCGTACCGCTTTCCATGTAGTCCTGGGCGTCGAAGTGCGAGCGCGTGGTGTCCGGCGATCCACAGGCCGGCACGATGGCCAGCGCCCTGGACTCCCACAGGGGCAGCAGCGGGGCCAGCGCCGGGTGCAGGGCGAAGAAGCCGTCGAGATCGAGCGCGGTGGCCGTGTCCCCGCCGCGGGGCCGGGCCAGCGCAATGCTCGGTCGCGCCCGCGCGTAGGCGGCGTCCCCGTGCGGCACCACCATGCTGAGGCCGTCCACGGCGCCACGCTGGAAGACCGCCACCAGCACCTTGCCGCGTGCCTCGGCGGCGCCGGCGACCCGGGCCAGGAAGCGGGGCGGCGCCGCCGCGGCGGCGAGGGCGCAGGCGCCAGATTGCAGAAGAGCTCGTCGGGTGAGCATCATCGCCGCTGGAACTCCGGCGAGCCGAGGACGAGCGCGGCCAGCTTGGCCACGTCGGTGTTGGCGGGGCCGCGGTCGTCGGGCGTGAGCCGCGTGATCTCCGGCAAGCCGAGCTGGGCGGTCAGCACGGTCCGCGTCTGCTCGCTGGCTCGCCCGTGGAGCAGCGCGACGAGCAGCCGATCCAGCACGGCCGGAGGCTGGCGCCGGTCAGCGCCGGCCACGAGGGCGTCGACGTCGGCCCGCACGCCCGGCAGCCGGCCTCCGGCCAGCGACAGGGCGAAGTTCATGCGGGCGAGCAGCGCGCCCGGATTGACCCAGGCCTCGGCGCGATCCGGATGGCCGGTGGGCGGGGCGGCCTCGTAGAGTCCCTCGCCGATCTCGGCCGCGGCCCGGGCCAGCGCCGTCGCGCCGCGGGCGTCGGCGGTGGCGCCGAGGGCCCGGGCCGCGCTCGCCACGAACTCCGACGGCTTCTTGATCTTGGCGCCGGCGGTGTCGGCCGCGCGGAACTCGGGCGCCGCGAAGATCACCCGGAGCATGGCCCGGATGTCGCCGCCGGTCTCGCGGTAGGCAGCGGCCACGCGCTCGACCAGCGCGGGCGGCGGCTGGTCGCTCACGAAGCGGCGCGTGAGCTTGCCGGCGATGAAGCGCGCGGTGGCCGGATGCGCAGCCAGCAGGTCGAGCACCTGCTCGCCGTCGCGCTCGCCGCCGGCGCTGATCACGCGCCCCAGCACGCGCTTGTCGCCGACGTCGTGCGTGACCGGCCGGAAGACGTAGCGCGCCTGCTCGCGGGGCCGATCGATCGTCCACCCCGTGAACGCGCGGGCCACCTCGGTGACGTCGCGCTGCGTGTAGCCGCCGTCCACCCCGAGCGTGTGCAGCTCCATCAGCTCGCGCGCGTAGTTCTCGTTGAGGCCGGCCCGCCGGCCCTGATCGGGTCCGCCGCGCCGTACGAAGCCCGGCCGCACGCTGAGCCAGTTGTCGAGGTAGTAGAGCATGGCGGGGTGGCGGGCGGTCGCGCGCAGCAGGTCGGGGAAGCGACCGAGCGCGTGGGGCCGGATGACGTCGCGCTCGTAGGCGGTGACGTACCAGCGCACCTCGCCCTTGTTGGCGAAGACGTTGAAGTGGTTGAACCAGAAGTCGACCATGACTTCCTGCAGCTGCCGCTCGCTGGCGATGGCGCGCAGCATCCGCGCCGCCTGCAGCTCGGCCACGATCCGGGCCGGCCGCCGCTCGAACGGATACTGCTCTCGCACCTCGCGCGGTGTCATCTCGCCGCCGGCGAACCGGCGCTGCGTCTCCGGGTCGGGGCGGGGGTACTCGCGCTGCAGGTCGACGATCGACATGGAGAGCGTGGGCAGCGCATTCAGCGCCTGCTCGACGGTGGCGTCGTCGATCCGGGTGGGGTCGAGCTGACTCTCGAGCCAGGCGGCGATGCCGATCGCCTTCACGCGGGCGAGGTCGCCGGGGCGCGGGCCGTAGGTCACGCGCTGCAGGACGTGGAGGACGGTGACGTCGTCGGCGGCCGGGGCCTGCGTGGCCACCGCCGGCGGCGCGGCCGGCCCGCCGGCGGCTGCGCAGCTCAGCGGCACCAGGGCGAGCAGGACGACGGCGACGCGCGCGAGGAGACGGCTCATCGCGGCGCCGGCTCGGCGGGCCGGTCGCGGAGGAGGCGGCGTCGCTCCTCCGGCGGCATCTGGCGCAGCCGCTGGCGCTCCTCGGGCGGCATCGCGCGCACGCGCTCGCGGATGCGCGCGCGCTCCTCGGGGCTCAGGCGCTGCCAGCGCTCGAAGTTGTCGATCACGCGCTGCCGCTCCTCGGGCGGCAGCTGCCGGAACTGCTCGTAGCGCTCCAGGATGCGCTCCCGCCGATCGGGCGGCAGCCGCTGGAACCGGTCGTAGGCTTGCTGCAGCTCCTGTCGGCGCGCCTCGGGCAGCTCGTTCCATCGGCGGAAGTCCTCGAGGATGCGGCGGCGATCGTCTGCCGGCAGCTCGCGGAACCGGCGGAAGTTCTCGCGCGCCGCCCGGCGCTCGTCGGGTGACAGCGAGCGCCAGTGGCGGTAGTTGTCGAGCACGCGCTGGCGTTCCTCGGGCGGGAGCCGGCGCCAGCGTTCGAGGTTGCGCTCGACCACCGCCCGCTCGTCGGCCGACAGCCCTTCAAGGCCGGGGACAGGCGGCGGTTGCCCCCACGCCATCTCGAGGACGCCGCCGGCGAGGAGGGCCGCGGCCGCGAGGATGGCGGCCAGCCAGCGCAACATCACCGGCTCCCCGCTGGCGGCGGCGGTGGCGGCGGTGTCCGTGGCTCGGCCGGGGCCACCGCCGGCCGGGCGTCGAGATATCGGAACAGCTCGAGCACGCGGAGGCGCTCGACCAGGCTCATGCGGCGCATGAGGTCACGCTCCTGCGGCTCGGCCTGGATCAACAGGTCGAGGTCGAGCAGGAGCTGGGCATCAGGCACCGGTGGCGACTCCTCGCCCGCGGCGGCGGAGCCGGCGACGAACGCGGCGAGCCCGAGCGCCGCCGCCAGCGTGCGCGCTCGCACCTCAGCCGCCCCCGCTGGGGCCGAGCCGATCGAGCTGGCGAATGGCGTCGAGGTCCTCGAGAAGATCGAGCCGCTCGACGACGCGGTATTGCTGCAGCAGCGGGAGTCGCGCCCCCAGCATCGTCTCCTCGACGCTCGCCAGCTCGACCGGCCGGCGGCTGAGGCCTTGCACGACGAGCAGCAGGGCGGCCGCGACCACGCTGCCGGCGAGCACCGCCGGGACCGGCCGGGCCCACCAGGCCCGCCGCGGCGAGGTCTGTACCCGCGCCCGCAGCTCGGCCCCGTAGCGTCCCCAGTCGACCGGCGGCGGCGCCGCCGTCGCGCTGGCCAGGGCGGCCAGCACCGCGCGGCTGTCGTCGGCGGCGCGCCGGCAGTCGGCGCACGCCTCGAGATGCGCGGTCACCTCCGCCTGCTCGGACGGCGACAGGCCGCCGGTGACGTAGGCGGTGAGCGCGGTGTCGGGGTGCCGGCCGTCAGTCACGCCCGACCGTCCGGCGCAGGACGCTCACCGCGCGATGCAGGTGCACGCGCACCGTGGCCTCCGTGCAACCCAGCACGGAGGCGATCTGGCCCGTGGGCAGCTCTTCCTGCACGTGGAGCAGGATGGCCGCGCGCTGCTGCGGCGACAGTCGCTCGACGGCCGTCCACAGGCGGGCCATCACCTGGGCGTGGTCGACCGTGTCGCCGGGATCGACGAGGGGCGCCGGCTGGCGCTCCAGCAACGGGCCGTCGGCCGCGGCGCCATCGTCGCGGACCAGGAGGCGGCGCCACCAGCTGCCGCGGCGCTGGTGGTCCAGGCAGAGATTGACGAGGATGCGATAGAACCAGGTCGAGAAGCGGGCGTCGCCGCGGAAGCCGGCGGCCGTCCGGTACACGCGCAGGAAGGCGTCCTGGGAGACGTCGCGGGCGTCCTCGGCGTCGCGCAGGAGTGACCACGCCAGCCGGTACGCACGGCCCTGATAGCGGCCGACGAGCAGCTCGAAGGCGGCCTCGTCCCGATCGGCGACCCGGCGGCACAGCGCCTCATCCGAGATCTCCTGAGTCAACGCGACCCCTGGAGCTCACCATCCCATTCTCCGTCCGCCCGCTCAAGCCAGCCGCCCAAAAACACCGGGCTCCCGGGCGGCGAGCCGCGCTCGGCCGCAGCGTGCTGCCGCGGGGAGAGCCCGACTCGCCGCCGATGGAGATGGCAAGGCTTCAGCGGCCGGCGCGGTCCTGACGCAGCTCGCGCCGATCGTGACGAAGGTCACGCACGTCGTCCCGCCGATCGGCCCGGTCCTCACGGAGCTCGCGGCGGTCGCCGCGAATCTCCTGGCGGTCGTCCTTCACCTCGTCGGTGTTGCCGGCGCGCCGATCGTGCCGCAGCTCGACCCGATCGCGCCGCAGCTCGCGGTGGTCCTGACGAATGTCGCGATTGTCGCCGCGGATCTCCCGCCGGTCCTGGCGGATGTCGTGCCGGTCGCGCGCGATCTCGTCGGCCAGGGCCGGAGCCGTGGCCAGCACGGCCAGCAGGCCGCCGGTCATCACGATCGCGGTCAGTCTCATGGGGGCCTCCCGTCCAGCGGGGGTGGTCTTGCTGCTCGATTGGACGGGAGTGCTGCCGCACGCGTTTACCTGGCCGTCGAGGGCCAGGCAGAACGCCTACGAGCGTGGGAGGTTAGCGAGCACCGCCGCGGCAGGGCCGCGGCGGTGCAGGGGCCACGTCAGGCCCCCCGTCGGTCAGTCACGGACAGGAAGGCCGGTCGTTCCGGATGCGCGGAGGCCGAGCCCGAGCGACTGCAGCCGACCGCAGGCGCTCTGGACCTCGCCATCGGTGAGGAACGTCGCGCGACGCGCGAGATCGGCGAAGCGATACGAACACGCCTGCTCACGCCAGGCCAGGGCTTGCTGCCGCTGGTGGTAGCCCCAACCAATCGAGGAGGCGAACGCGCCCAGGACCAGCGCACAGGCGCCGGCGCGCAAGATCAGCTCCACTTCCCGTCGGAAGAATCCACGATTCAGCATGGCGTGGTCATTGAGCAAAGCCGGTGCCTAACCCTACTATCGAAGCCGAATCAGACGGTTGCACGACGTTTGTGCCATCTAGAGCAAGCCTCTCGGTCGAATTTTTGCCTGATCCCCGGCGAAGAACTGCGCAGCCCACCGGAGCGAATGCCGACGGTCGCAGGAGGCCATCCTGCCGCCCCAGGCCAGGCGCGCAATCGGGGAGCGCCCGGCTGCGCCGAAGCGTGACGAGCGTCTGGGGGATTTGGGGGGCCATTTCGTGGCCCCAGGCCAGGCGCGCAATCGAGGAGCGCCCCGGCTTTGCCGGGGCGGGACGAGCGACGGGGGGGTGGGGGGCCATTTCGTGGCCCCAGGCCAGGCGCGCAATCGAGGAGCGCCCCGGCTTTGCCGGGGCGGGACGAGCGACGGGGGGGTTTGGGGGGCCATTTCCTGGCCCCCCATCCAACTAATCCAGGACGATCAGGCCACGGTGCGAGCGATTGAGGACGTGCGAGCCGGAGCGCGTGATCAGGGCGGTCTCGGTCAGCGTGAAGCCCGCTTCGCCGACCACGTAGTACGGCGTCTCCGCGCACACCACCATTCCCATCTCGAGCGCGCCGCCCCCGGGCGCGAGCCACGGCGCCTCCGTGGGATCAAGACCGATGGCGTGTCCGGTGTGATGACGGTCGTAGGCGGCAAGACCGGCGGTGCGGATGGCGGCCACCGTGCCATCGAACACCCGGCTGCCCTCGGCGCCATCGCGGAGCGCATCGAGCGCCGCCTCCATCCCCGCGTGAAGCGCGTCGAAGATCGTCTGCTGGCGCGCCGAGGGCTCGCCCATCACCGCCATGCGGGCGACGTTGGAGCGGTAGCCCTTGGCGACGCAGCCGAGATCGAAGCGCACGAGGTCGCCGGTGCGGAGCTCGCGGTCGGTGGGCCACGGCGTGGGCACGGCGGCGTCGGCGCCGAAAGCGATGACGGTGCGATAGGGCGTGGCCCCGAGTCCGGTCGCCTCGTGCGCGAACGCGGTGACCACCTCGCGCTCCGTCACCCCCGGCCGGAGCAGGCCGAGGACGGCGTCGATGCTCTGCTCGGTGAGGTGCAGCGCCTGCCGCAGGCAGTCGATCTCGTACGGGCTCTTGATCCGGCGCGCCCTCGCGAAGGCCTCGGAAGCGGGGACGAGCGTGCAGCCAGCCAGCCGCGCGCCGAGCGCCGCCGCTCGGGCCGCCGGTAGCGCCGCGTCGTCGAGTCCGACGCGCCCGGCCCGTACACCCACCGCTGCCAGCGCGGCAGCAAGCGCGTCGGCGGCGTTGGCGGCCGTCTTGGCCGTGACCTCGCTCAGGCGGCGTCCACGCTCACCGGCGGTGTCGGCACCGGCGTAGTGGAAGCGGCCGTGGCAGACGACGTGGTCCGCCTGCGCGTCCCCCTCGGTCACGGCCAGCGCGTCGATCGTGGGCACGACGAGCGCGGTGCCGCCCGGCCCTACCACCGCGTAGATCTCCGTGGTGGGATCGACGGCCCGCGTCACACTCCAGAAGCCCGTGACGTACGCCACGTTGGCGGGCGAGGCGGCGACGAGGGCGTCGAGGCGGTCAGCCTGCAGCGCGGCGGTGAGTCGCTCGGCCTGGTGGGGGTACATGGGCGGGGCTAGAGGTCTTCGGGGAGCGGCATCAGATCGCGACGAGCGTGCCGTTGACGTGGGCAGCGGACTCGCCGGCCAGGTAGGCGATCGCGTCGGCCACCGCGGTGACGGGCGTCCACGTGTGCGGATCGACGTCGGGCATGGAGGCGCGGTTGCCCGGCGTGTCCATGGTGCTCGGCAGCACGGCGTTCACGGTGACGCCGCGCCCCTTCGTCTCCTGGGCCAGCGCCTGCACGAACGCGATGACCCCGGCCTTGGCCACGGTGTAGGCGATGAAGCCCCCGGCCGGCGGCACCACGGCCCGGGACGCGACGGCCACGATGCGGCCGGCGCCGGCAGCGAGCATGGCCGGCAGCACCGCCCGGCTGGCCACGTAGGTGGTCGTCAGGTTCAGGGTGAGCTGGGTGTCCCAGGTGGCGCGGTCGGTGTCGACGAGCCCGCCCATCGCGAAGCCGCCCACGCCGGCCACGAGCACGTCGATGCGGCGGTGGCGCTCGAGTGTGCGCACGACGAGGGCGGCCATGGCGGCGTCGTCGGCGACGTCGCACCGCTCGACCATCAGGCGGGCGCGCGCGGGCGCCTCGACCGAGGCCTCCAGCCGGGCCCGCTCGCTCTCCACCACCCAGGGGACGCACACGACCGCGCCGTCGGCCAGGAGGCGCTTGGTCACCGCCTGCCCGAGCGCGCCGCTGCCGCCGGTGACGAGCGCCACGCGGGGCATCGGCTAGTCCGCCGCCGCCGGCGCCATCATGATGGCCGAGCGCTGGATCTCGTCGTAGCGCACCTTGGTCACGTCGAAGTCCTCGAGGTTGTCGCGCAGCTTCTTGAACGTCTGGTCGAAGGAGGGCAGGGTCTTGCGCGCCCGCGTGAGCGGCGTCGTGCGGGCCAGCAGGTAGTTCTTCACGTACGGATGGTTGATGCCGCGCTTCTTCACCTTGGCCACCGTCTGGGCCAGCACCTCGTCGACCGCGCGCACGAGCTCGGCGCGCTCGGTCCGATCCTCCAGACCGCGGCGCAGCGTGCCCTTCAGGAACTTGTCGACGCGACGCAGGATCGGCGCGAAGGCCCCGCCCGCGAAGCGCTTGTTCGTCTCGTAGAGCAGCCCCAGCGTGATGAAGTGGGCCGACTCGAACTGCAGCGCCCAGTCGTCCTCGCTGGAGGTCGCCTGCTGCTCGACCAGGGCCCGGTACATCCGCACGACCTCCAGCGACTTCTCCTTGAGGTTGTGGGCCTTCTCGGTGTTGAGCGGCAGCACCTGGAAGGCGACCTCGGGCTCGGCCACCAGGATGACGGGGACGTAGTCGGCCTTGAGCTTGTCGAGCGCCGTCCGCCGGTGGTTGCCGTTGGGCGTCCAGTAGACGCCCGGCCCCGGCGAGACGGCCAGGATCGGGTCGACGAAGCGGTCGATGCGCTTGACCGCCTCGGTCAGCCGCTTCACGTGGGTCGGCGAGACGTCGCGCTGGTAGGGGCTGGCGACGATCGCCGCCCGGGGCAGCAGGCAGAAGAGCTGCCAGTGGTCGCCGATCGGCTCCTGGTAGATGGCCAGCACGTGGCCGCCGTCGCGGGCCACCTGGTCGGCCAGGGCCCGGGCCGCCTTCGAGGGCTCCTTGTCCGGGTAGATCGTGTAGTCAGCCATGGGTCCTCAGGATACGTCAGGCGGGAACGGTCGGGGAGCGCCGGCGCCCGAACAGCTGGCGGACGGTGCCGTAGATGCCGGCCGGCAGGAAGATGATGAACAGGATCAGCAGGAGCCCGTAGATCGTCTCCGCCATGCCGATGAACTTCAGCTTGAACAGCACGCGCAGGTATTCCGACAGCGCGATGGTGAGGGCGGTGCCCACGGTGGGGCCGAGCAGCGAGTACATGCCGCCCAGCACGACCGCGAACACGATCCGCAGCGACACCCCGATGCCGGCCAGGGTGTCGGGGTTCACGTAGGAGATGTACTGGGCGTAGGCGATGCCGCCGATGGCGGTCAGCACCGCCGACAGCACGGTGATGCCGACCTTGAAGCGGGTCACGTGGATGCCGACCGAGGCCGCCGCCGTCTCGTCCTCGCCGATGGCCTCCATGGCCGAGCGCGCCATCGAGCGGTCCACTCGCACCCAGACGTAGAGGCCGGCCAGCCACAGCAGCAGCGCGCCGTAGTAGAAGACGCGCTTGTCGGCGAACTGCAGGGCCAGCAGGCTGTCGTGGCCGGCCGTCTTCACGGTGAGCCCGAGCGAGCCGCCCGTCCAGTCCCGCTCGGCGATGATCAGCAGGCGAACGACCTCGCCGACCGCCAGGGTGACGAGGCCGAAGTAGTGGCCGACGACCTGGAAGCGCGAGCACGGATAGGCCACGATCACGGCGAAGCCGGCGGCCAGTATCACCGCCGCCACCGCCCCCAGCCAGGGGGTGAGGCCGAAGAAGTTCCACAGCAGCGTCGTCGTGTAGGCGCCCAGCCCGAGGAAGGCGCCGTGGCCGAGCGAGGTCAGTCCGAACCGCCCCATGAGCGACCAGGCGCCACCGATGAAGGACCAGATGAAGATCTGCACGAGCACGTGGATCGTGTAGTCGCGCATCACGCCCATGGGGACGAACGGGGCCACCACCAGCCCGGCCAGGACCACCAGCCCGAGCGCGCGCGCCATCAGCCGCGCCGGGCCAGGATGCCGCCGGGACGGACGAAGATCATCACGATGAAGACCACGAACGCGATGACGTAGCCCATCTCGGTCGACCAGATCACGCCGCTGATGGCGATGACCTCGCTCATGATGAACGAGGCCACGAAGGCGCCGACCATGTTCCCCAGCCCGCCCAGCACGCAGATCATGAAGGTGATGGGGCCGAAGGCGGCGCCGAAGAACGGGTGGACCGCGTACTGGATGATGAGCAGCGCCGCCGCCACCCCGGCCATGGCGCCGCCCACGGCCGAGGTGACCAGGTACACGCGCCGGGGATTGGCGCCCATCAGCGCCGTCGCCTCGCGGTCCTGGGAGACGGCCCGGATGGCGGTGCCGATGTAGGTGCGGGTCAGGAACAGGTAGAGCCCCACCATGACCAGGATCGAGAGCGCGAAGGCCACCAGCCGGGCGACCGAGATCGGGATGTCGAACAGCTCCAGCCGCGGCAGCGTCAGCCGCACCGAGCGATGATCGGTCGTCCACAGGAAGGTCGCGAACGATTGGAGGAAGAAGAGCAGCCCGCCGGTGGCCAGGAGCTGGTTCACGGGGGCGCTGGTGAGGATCGGCGAGATGATCAGCACGTGGACGCCGACGCCGAGCAGCGCGCCGAGGGCGACGCTGGCGAGGCCGCCCACCCAGATCGGCCAGCCGTAGACCTGCACGACGAAGTACACGGCGTACATGCAGATCATCACGAGGTCGACGTAGGCGATCCACACGATGTCGATGACGCCGAAGATGAGGTTCAGGCCCAGGGCCAGCAGCGCCAGCACGCCACCCAGGAGCAGCCCGTTCACCGCCGCCTCGGCCAGGAAGAGCGGATCGATCACAGCCCCACGTAGGCCTTCCTGACGAAGTCCTGGTCGGCCAGCGCCTCCGCCCGCCCCTCCATCTTGACGCGCCCGACCTCGAGCAGGTACGCGCGGTCCACCAGCTTGAGCACCTGCCGGACGTTCTGCTCGACGACGAGGATGGTGTAGCCCTCCTGGCGCACGCGCCGGATCAGATCGAAGAGCCGCAGCACCATGACCGGGGCCAGCCCCATCGAGGGCTCGTCGAGCAGGATGAGCTTGGGGCCCGACATGAGCGCCCGCCCGACGGCCAGCATCTGCTGCTCGCCGCCCGACAGGCTGCCGGCCCGCTGCTTCGCCCGCTCGGCCAGCACCGGGAAGAGCGCGTACACGCGGGCCAGGCTCTCGCCGAACTTCCGCCGGGCCGCCGGCAGGAAGGCGCCCATCTTGAGGTTGTCGGCGACGGACAGGGCCGGAAAGATCCGCCGCCCCTCGGGCACGTGCGCGATCCCCCGCGCAACGACCTCGTACGCCGGCCGCCCCCCGATCGGATGCCCCTCGAAGCTCATCTCGCCCGTCCTCGGCGCGATCAACCCCGAGATCACTCGCATCAGCGTCGTCTTCCCCGCGCCGTTGGGCCCGACCACCGCCACCGCCTCCCCCGCCTCCACGCGCAACGACACATCCCACAACGCCGTGAAATGCCCATACCCCGCCGTGACGCTCTTAAGCTCGAGCACGCAGGCGTCTCGAAAGTCGCTGATAGCGAGCTGATGACGATGTCCCACGGCAGAGACGACGGGCTCCGCGAGCCTCTCGACGGTCAGCGGGCGCGGGGCGAGGCTGGGCCGTGGTGGGGGTCGTGGCATCCGTTTCCCTCCAACCAGCACCGTGCGTATCCCCAGCCGGATGGAGCCCAGCCGCCACGGATCCGAGGTGGCCGCCGACCCTCGTGATTCCACGACCCCCACCACGGCCCAGCCTCGTCCCGCGCCCGCGGCCCCGCCCAGAGATCTCAAGCGAGCACGATCTTCTCGCCGAGGTACGCCTCGACGACCCGCGGGTCTTCGGCGACCTCCAGCGGCGCCCCCTCGGCGATCTTCTCGCCGTGGTCGAGCACCACCACGCGGTCGACGATGCGCATCAGCGTGGCCATGATGTGCTCGACCCACACGATGGTGACGCCGAGCTCGCGGCGCACCCGGCGCAGCATGTCGGCGGCGCTCGCCATCTCGGCGGGATCGAGGCCGCCCAGGCTTTCGTCGGCCAGCAGCAGCGAGGGCGCGGTGGCCAGCGCGCGCGCCAGCTCGAGCTTCTTGAGGCCGCCGGCGCCGAGCAGGGTCGGCAGCGAGCCGCCGTCGGTCGGCAGCCCCACCAGCTCCAGGATCTGCGCCGCCCGCCGCCGGGCCTCGGCTTCGTTCAGCCGCTCGGTGGCGCCATAGTGCGCGGCCACCGCCACGTTCTCGAGGATGGTCAGCTTCCGGAACGGCCGGGGAATCTGAAACGTCCGCGCCAGTCCCCGGTGGCACACCGCGTCCGGCGTCAGCCCGCTGATCTCCTGGTCCTTGAACCGGATCGACCCTGCAGCTCGGCGTCAGCGCCCCCGAAATACAGTTGAAGGCCGTCGTCTTCCCCGACCCGTTGGGCCCGATCAACCCCAGGATCTCCCCCTCGTACACGTCGAACGACACGGAGTTGAGGGCCGCGAACCCCCCGAACCGCTTCGTCAACCCCGCCACCCGCAGCATCGCCTCACGCATTCAGCGCCACCTCAGCGTTCGATCAACCGCGTTCGAGCGCGGGCTTCGCCCGCGCTGCCCTGTCCGACGGGGGAGGCAGGGAGGAGCGCGCCGTCAGGCGCGCGACGACCGTCGGAAGGGGGGCGAAGCCCCCCTCCGAGCGATCTCAGCGTGCCGCGTACGGAGAGGACGCCGCGAGCGGCAGGATCGGGCTCGCCGTCTGCACGGTCTTGGGGAAGACGACCTCGAACTTGCCCTCGACGACCTGGAACACGGCGGGGAACGCGCGCGCGTTCTGCCCGGCGAACGCGTGCCCGGGCGGGTGGAACTTCACGCCGTAGCCCTGCATCGTGCCGCCCTCGGGGATGTCGGTCTCGCGGGCTGCCTTGGCCAGCGCCTCGGGCCCGAAGCCGCCGTGCTTCTGGATGGCGCGCGGCAGGACGTCGTTGAGCAGGATCCACATGTTGTTGAAGCCCATCGAGACGTGGGGCGCGATGGCGCCGGCCGCCATGTTCGGCTCGAACGCCTTGTAGCGCTTCACCATCTCGGCCGTCAGCTCGCCCACGCCCGGCTTCAGCTTCTTGGGATCGATGAGCTGGGAGGCGATGGGATCGACGGTGTGGAAGCCCTCGATCTCGTTCCCGAACGCCTTCCTTCAGCTTGTCGAGCTGGCTGTGCCCGGCCCCGTGACCGAGATAGGCCCGCACGCGGAGACCCTGCTCCTTGGCCTGGCGCAGGAACAGCGCGATGTCGGGCGCGTAGCCGGTGTGGAAGAGGACGTCGGGCTTGCCGGCGCGCAGCTTGGTGACCAGCGAGCTGAGGTCAGGGGCCTGGATCGAGAAGCCTTCCTTGAGGACGACCTGCATGCCCTGCTTCTTGGCCTCGGCCTCGTTGGCGGCGGCCACCCCGGTGCCGTACGGCCCGTCCTCGTAGATGATCGCCACGCGCAGATCCTTGGGCGCCTTCTTGAACCGCTCCTGCGAGTAGCTGGCGATGTACTGCACCGAGTAGGCGCCGAACAGGCCGCCGTTGGGCTGGGGCCGGAACGTGTACTGGAGATTGCGATCCATGAGCACGCCGTCGGCGATGGCGGTGGTGATCCACAGGAACTTCTTCTGCTTGTCGACCTTCTCGGCCAGCGGGACGGCGTGGGCACTCGAGTAGACGCCGGCCAGGATGTCGACCTTCTCGACGTTCAGCAGCCGCTCGGCCTCGTTGATGGCGACCTCGGCCTTCGACTGGCTGTCGCCGTCGACCTGCACGATCTTGTACTTGCCCAGCACGCCACCGCGCTCGTTGATGAGATCGATCATCATCTTGGCGCCGCGCCAGCAGTTGAGCGAGCCGGCGGCCGAGAACGGACCCGAGTGGTCGAAGAGCACGCCGATCTTGATGGTCTGGCCCTGGGCGTCGACGCGCGGCACGACGGCGGCAACCACGACGACCGCCACCACGAGCGCGAGCGCCAGCAGGATACGGGTGGATTTCATCGAGACGCCCTCCTCAGGGGTCGAAAAAGTGGGGTGCAGGGTATCACGTGCGCCGGGCGAACACGAGCCACTCACGGCCCAGGCGCGCGCGCGCGGAGCGCAGCGGCGGCTGGGCGCGCTCGACGCGGAACGCCGACGCGAAGCGACGTCGCACCTCGGCCCGCGAGACCGGAAAGGGCGGCCCGGCGTTGACCGCGCGCAGCGGGAAGAAGCAGGCCAGCAGCCAGCCGCCCGGCCGGACGATCGCGGCCACCGTGCGCGCGTACTCGTCGCGGCGGGCGGGGTCGATCGCGCAGTAGCAGGTGTACTCCCACACGCCGTCGAAGGCGCGGGCGGCCTCGCGGCCGAGTGTGAAGATGTCGCGCTGCTCGAAGGCGACGGTCACGCGGTCGCGGCGGGCCAGCGCCCGGGCCGCGGTCACCGCGGCGGCCGAGAAGTCGTATCCCACCACGTCGTAGCCGTGGGCGGCCAGGAAGCGGGCGTCGTGACCGCGGCCGCACCCGAGCACGGCCACCCGTCCCCGCGGCGGCGGCGTGCGCTCGAGGACGTCGACCAGCGGCGGCGACGGCTGACCGAGGTCCCAGCCGTCGTTGCCAGTGGCGTAGAGGCCCTCCCAGAAGTCGGGCGCGCTCACACGGGCCATTCGAATCCCTCGAAGTCGGCGATCGCGCGCTCGGCCCCGGCGGCCAGCAGCTCGCGCGTGGTGTGGGCGGTGGTGAGGCCGATGACGCGCATGCCGGCGCGGCGGGCGGCGTGCACGCCGACCACCGAGTCCTCGAAGACCAGGCAGACCCGCGGCGGCAGCCCCAGCCCCTCGGCGGCGCGCAGGTAGACCTCGGGGTTGGGCTTGCCCCAGCGGACGTCGTCCGCGGTGACGATCACCTCGAAGTGCCGGCGCACGCCGATGGCGGTCAGCAGCGCCTCGACGTCGGGGCGGGAGGCGGACGTCGCGACGGCGCGCGGCACCCCGGCGTCGGCCAGCGTCGTCACGAACGCGGGGGCGCCCGCCACCGGCAGCATGCCGCGAGCCGCCAGCTCGGCGTAGTGCTCGCGCTTGCGGCGGGCAAGCTCGGCGGCCTCGGCCGCCTCGACCGGCCGATCGAGCAGGTGCGCCACCGCCTCCTCGGCCGGCCGCCCGATCGTGCGCCGCCAGAAGTCGGGCGCCGGCTTCACGCCGAGGTCGGTCAGCAGGCGCCGCCAGGCGTCGCGGTGGTGGGCGCCGGAATCGAGCAGCACGCCGTCCATGTCGAAGACGACGGCGCCGGCGATGGTCCCCGTCACGAGCGCAGGCGGTAGAGCGGCGCCAGCGTGCGGAAGGTCTCCAGCGCGGCGTTACGGTACTGGGCCTCGGTCCAGCGCGCGGCCTCCTCGGCCGTCACCACGCGGCCGAGCACGATCTGGCCGTCGCGGGTGCGCATGAGCTCGTCGGCCAGCTCGGCCAGCTGCTCGGGCGTGAGGTCGATCAGGGGCGCGCCCGGCTCCTCGTCGTGCTCGTTCTTGAACCACGCCAGTCCCCGCACCCGCCGGAGCACCGGCCCCAGCTTGCCGGCGCTGCGCTTCCAGGCGCTGGCCCACCGCTTCTTGTCGGCGTGCTCGGGGCCGACCTCGAACAGGAAGCGCACGCAGTGGCGGGAGACCGCCACCTTGAAGTGGCAGTGCTTCTTGTAGCCGCGGGTGTCGGGGCCGAACGCGACCCAGGTGTCGTCGGGCGGGTTGACCGTGCGCCGGACGTGCTTGGCCACGTGCGGGAAGGCGGGGCTGCCGGTGGCCCGGCCCACCGCCGGCACCAGGCTATGGGCCATCGCCTCCAGCTTGGGGCGGATGCGGGTCCGGATCTCGCCCATGCGGGCCTGGAAGCCCTGCACGTCGAACACCCTGAAGTCGGAGGCGTTGAAAGCGGCAGCGGGCATCGGCAGTCTCCTGGCCTCGGCGCTGGTGCTCAGAGGTCGTCGAGCGGGAAGATCGGACGGCGCACGCGCGTGAAGGCGAAGCGGCCCAGGTGGGAGGACGACAGCCCCGGCGCGTCGACCTCCAGGATGGCGCGGGCGATCGGCTCGAAGGCGGCCCGGTAGTGCACGGACGACTTCACGACGAGGATCTTCTCGGCGACCGGATCGATCCCGACCACGCGGATCATCTCGGGGTCGAGCGTCTGCCGCCGGTTCGAGATGAGGATGACCTTGACGTCGTTGACGTCGAGCACCGCCGTCGGGCCCAGCCGCCCCTCGACGCCGCGGGCCATCGGCCCCTTGTACACGAAGCGACCGTCGGACAGGGTCCGCACGCGTCCGGTGACGGTGAGGGGAGCGCCGTGGCTCGGATCGATCTTGCCGCCCACGGGAAGGGTCACGGTGGCGCCGACGCCGGCGGTCACGCAGGCCGCGGCCGCCTGCGGGTCCCACAGGCAGGCCACGGTGGCGCTCCGGGCGCCGACCCGGAGCAGCTCGCGCAGGATCTCGGTGGTGTCGCCGGCGGCGCCGCCCCCGGTGTTGTCGGCGATGTCGGCCAGCACGACCGGCCGGCCGTCGAGCGCCAGCGCCCGCGCCACCGCGTCCTTCACCGGCAGCGCCGTGTGCAGGAACTCGCGGCGCATCGCCCACGCGGCCGCCGCCAGCTCGTCGGCGAGGGTGTCGGCCAGGGCCTGGTCGTGGTCGGTGGCGACGTAGACCGACAGGCCGGCGTCGTGGATGTCGGCCAGCGGAAAGCCAGCGAAGACGGAGATCGACAGCACCCCGGGGCGTCGCTCCATAGCGTCGGCCAGGTCGTAGAGGCGGCGCATCGGTCCGCGCGCCGTCAGCTGCCCGGCGATCGGCGGCAGCAGCGGCGGCTGGCGATAGGCCACCGTGGGACGGACGCGGCCGGCCACCACATCGGCCAGCCGCGCCGCCGCCTCGCGGCCCCGAGTGTCCATGTCGACGTGCGGGTAGGTCTTGTAGCCGTGCAGCAGCGTGGCGGTGTCCACCATGGCGCGGGTGACGTTGGCGTGGAAGTCGAGAGTGACGCCGATGGGGACGTCGCCGACGGCGGCCCGCACTGCCGCCAGCAGGTCGCCCTCGCCGTCGTCGAGGCCCTCGACCACCATGGCGCCGTGCAGGTCGAGGAGCACGCCGTCGAGCGGCCCCGCCGCCGCCAGATCGGCGAGCAGGCGCGCCTTGGCCTCGGCGTAGAAGTCCTTGGTGACGCGCCCGGCCGGCGAGGCGCCGGCGGCCAGCGAGGGGACCAGGGTGACGCCGCGAGCGGCGGCGCCGTCGATCATGCCGCCCACGCAGGTGCCGGTCCCGCGGTAGGCCTCGAGGATCTCGCCGCCGTACCGAAGGTCGTGCGCCTCGAACTGCCGGCGATCGGTGGCAATCGGACTGAACGTGTTGGTCTCGTGCGAGACCATCGCCACGAAGAAACGCAACACTGCCTCCTGGCCGCTCGACGGGTTTTCCGGCGCCGGCGCGGGGGATAGTGTAAAGGGTCGACTACCCCCGTTCAACGAGGAGACGATCATGAGTGATGGCTCGTGCTTGCACAACCTCCGTGAGGACGGCATCGCGCGTTGAGCGGCCCGGCCCCGCCGCGGCCGGGTGATACAATCCCCGCGTGACTTCCGTCTTCGTCGTCACGGGCGGCGCCGGGTTCATCGGCTCGCACCTGGTCGAGCGGCTGCTGCGCGATCACCCGGCCGCCTCCGTCCGCGTCCTCGACAACTTCTCGACCGGCAGCGAGACGAACCTGCCGTTCGCGGCGGCGGCCGGGGAGCGCCTGCAGATCGTGCGGGGCGACATCCGCGACCTGCCCACCGTCGAGCGAGTCGCAGCCGGTGCTGCCGTCATCTTCCATCAGGCGGCCATGCGCTCGGTGCCGCGCTCGGTCGCCGACCCGCTCGGCGCCAACGACCACAACGTGAACGGCACCCTCACCGTGCTGGAGGCGGCCCGGCGGGCCGGTGTCAAGCGGGTGGTGTACGCCTCGTCGTCGTCGGTGTACGGGGACCGCCCCGACCTGCCCAAGCGCGAGGACCAGCCGCCGGCGCCGATCTCGCCCTACGCCGTCTCCAAGGCCGCCGGCGAGCAGTACGCGGCGGTGTGGCACCGGCTGTACGGTGTGGAGACGATCGGGCTGCGGTACTTCAACGTGTTCGGACCGCGCCAGGACCCCGCCTCCGAGTACGCGGCGGTGATTCCCCGCTTCATCCTGTGGGCGCTGACGCGGGCCCCGCTCGAGATCCACGGTGACGGCCAGCAGTCGCGCGACTTCACCTACATCGACAACGTCGTGGAGGCCAATTGCCTGGCCGCCGACGCGCCCGGCGCGGCCGGGCAAGCCTTCAACGTGGGCTGCGGGGAGCGCGTGAGCCTGTTGCAGATCGCCGCGCGCCTGGAAGAGCTGCTCGGCTATCCGGTGGCGCGCCGTCACACGCCGTCCCGGGCCGGCGACGTTCCCCATACCCTGGCCGACATCGACCGGGCCAAGCGCCTGCTCGGCTACACGCCGGTGGTGCCGTTCGACGAGGGGTTGCGGCGAACGCTGCACTTCTTCAGGAGGACTTCATGATGCGCCGCACGATGCTCTGGCTGTGCGCCGTCCTGGCCATCGGCGGCGCGGGCAGTCCGGCCCGCGCCCAGGGGCCGCAGAACCTCGTCGTGCAGGCCGCCGTGGAGCCGCCCGGGCTCGACCTCACGGCCACGCCCGCCTCGGCCACCGCCGGGGTGGTGCTCTACAACATCCAGGAGTGCCTGGTGAAGGTCGACCGGAACGGCAAGATCGCGCCGTGGCTGGCCGAGCGCTGGCACACCGCCGACAACCGCAACTACACCTTCTTCCTCAAGAAGGGCGTCCGCTTCCACAACGGGCGCGAGCTCAAGGCCGCCGACGTGAAGTACGTGTTCGAGCGGGCCATGAACCCCGAGACCAAGCACCCCTATCCGCGCTACTACGACGCCATCGGCGACATCATCGTCAAGGACGAGGCGACGATCACCTTCTCGCTGAAGGCGGTCAACGCTAACTTCCTGCTGAACCTCGCCCGCCAGGGCTCGGTCATCTATCCGCGGGAGGCGGTCGACACGCTCAAGAGCGCGCCGATCGGCACCGGCCCCTTCAAGTTCGAGGAGTGGGTGCGCGGCGACAAGATCGTGCTGGTGAAGAACAAGGACTACCACGTCGCCGGCCTGCCCAAGCTCGACCGGGTGACGTTCCGGTTCATGCCCGACCCCAACGCCGTGCTGGCCGCGCTCAAGGCCGGCGATGTCGACGCCTCGCTGTTCGGCCTCGGCCCCGAGCACGTGCAGGACGTCCAGAAGGACCCGCGCTTCCAGGTGATCGTGGGCGACACCACCAACGACGTCACCCTGGCCATGAACAACATGCGCAAGCCGTACAACGACGTGCGGGTGCGGCGCGCCGTGACTCACGGCATCAACAAGGTGGACGTGCTCAAGGGCGCCATGTTCGGGATGGGCAAGATCCTCGGCACCAACGTGGATCCGCTCAACCCGTACTACCTGGACCTGACCAAGGCGATGCCCTACGACCCGGCCCGGGCCAAGAAGCTCCTGGCCGAGGCCGGCTACCCCAACGGCTTCGACACCGTGCTCAAGGTGGCGCCGCAGTACTACTACACGGTGCGCTCGGGTGAGGTCATCGCCGAGAACCTCAAGAAGATCGGCGTGAACGTCAAGATCGAGCAGATCGAGTGGGGGCAGTGGCTCTCGCGGGTGTTCTGCCGGCCGCCCTGCACCGACCCCGAGTACGACCTGACGATCATCGGCCACGCCGAGTCGTGGGACATCGCCAACTACGCCAACCCCAAGTACTATTTCCGCTACGACAGTCCCAAGTTCCAGGCCCTGTTCGCCAAGTCGGAGGTCACTCTCGACGACAAGGCGCGCCGCGACCTCTACGCGCAGATGCAGCACCTGCTGGTGGAGGACGCTCCCTCGGTGTGGCTGTTCATGCACCCGCGCCTGGCCGTGGCCAAGAAGGGGCTCACGGGGTTGTGGAAGGACCTGCCGGTCCCCGCCGCGGACCTCTCGGAGGTCGGCTGGGCGCCTGCCCGGTGACGGCTCCCGCGTCCGCGTGCGCCGCTACGTAGTCCGTCGGGTCGCGGCACTCGCCGCGACCCTGCTGTTCGTCTCCGGGCTGGTCTTCGTCGTCGTCCGCGTCCTCCCCGGCGATCCCGCCGCGCTGATCATGGGCACCGAGGGCAGCCGGGAGGCCACCGAGCGGCTGCGCGAGTCGCTGGGGTTGAACCGGCCGCTCCCCGTGCAGTACGTCGAGTGGCTCACGCGAGCCGTGCGCGGCGACCTCGGCCGCTCGATCCAGTACGACCTGCCGGTCGCCGAGCTGATCGTCACCCGGCTGCCGGTCACGCTGCCGCTGGCGCTGCTGGCCGCCGTCTTCATGGTGGCGGTGGCGATTCCGCTCGGCCTCTACGCCGCCACCCACCACCGGCGGGCCGGCGACTACCTGGCGATGATCGTCTCCCAGCTCGGGATCTCGATTCCCCAGTTCTGGTCGGGGCTGCTGCTCATCCTCTTCTTCTCGGTCACGCTCGGCTGGGTGCGCTCGGGCGGCTTCGACGGCTGGTCGGCCGGCGTGGGGCCGGCGCTGCGCGCCCTGCTGCTCCCGGCGGCCGCGCTCGGCTTCTTCCAGGCCGCGGTGCTGGTGCGCGCCACCCGCTCGGCCGTGCTCGACGTGCTCCGCGAGGACTACGTGCGCACGGCCCGGGCCAAGGGGGTCGGCGAGCGCGTCGTCGTCGGCAAGCACACGCTGCGCAACGCGCTGATCCCCATCGTCACCGTGGCCGGCATCCAGCTCGGCCAGCTCGTGGCCGGCGCCATCGTGCTGGAGTCGGTGTTCGCGCTGCCCGGCCTCGGCCGCCTGGCCCTGGGCGCGATCGGCGCCCGTGATCTGCCGGTGGTGCAGGGGGTCGCGCTCTTCGTCGCCTCTTGCATCGTCCTCATCAACTTCGTGGTCGATCTCGCCTACGGGTTCCTCGACCCGCGCATCCGGTACGAGTAGCCGTGGCCCGCCGGCGTCCGCTCCGGCACGTCACCTTCACGCTGGGCGTGGCCATCACGCTCGTGCTGATCGCCACCGCCGCCCTCAGCGTCGTCTACACGCCGGCCGACCCGCTGGCGATGTCGATCACCGGCCGCCTGCAGGGGCCGACGGCCGGCCATCCTTTCGGTACCGACCATTTCGGCCGCGACGTGCTGTCGCGCGTGATGACCGGCGCCGTCACGTCGATCGCGGTCGGCGTCATCGCGGTGGGGATCGGGGCCGGGGTGGGGATGCTGCTCGGCGGGCTGAGCGGCTACCTCGGCGGCTGGGTCGACGAGGGGCTCATGCGGCTGGTCGACGCCGTCCAGGGCTTCCCGGCCATTCTCTCGGCGCTGCTCTTCACGGCCGTCTTCTCGCCCGGGATGCTCGTCAGCATGGTGGCCATCGGGATCGCGTTCGTGCCGACCTTCGCCCGGATCATCCGGGGCAGCTTCCTGGAGCTACGTGACCGCGAGTTCGTGGTGGCGGCCCGGGCGCTGGGGGGCGGGGACGCCCGGGTCGTCCTCCGACACGTCCTGCCCAATTCTCTGCCCCCCCTGATCGTGCAGGCGACGACGAGCTTTCCAGTTGCGATCCTGGCCGAGGCGGCGCTGGCCTACCTGGGGTTGGGGACGCAGCCCCCCCATCCCTCGTGGGGGCTGATGCTCAAGGAAGCCCAGAATTTCCTTTCGATGAATCCCTGGTTCGCGGTATTCCCAGGGGGGGCCATCGCGCTCACGGTGCTCGGCCTGAACCTGCTCGGCGACGGCCTGCGTGACCTCCTGGACCCGAAAACCGCCTGAGCATGCAGTTTGACAATCGTGTAAAGGTACCTTTACTGTAACTCTTGGCCTCGGGGCGGCCACGCTGGCCCACACGCTGGCGAATCTCAGGGACGGCTCGGAGAATGACACTCAGATGAAGGTCTTCAACACCTCGTTCACGCTGTCGTCCGAGGAGCGCTGCGAGGTCTCGGACATCACCAAGCTGATCCGCGAGGTCATCCAGCAGTCCCCGGTGGCCAACGGCATTGCGCTGATCAACACGTTGCACACCACCTGTGCGTTGTTCATCAACGAGTTCCAGAGCGCGTTGATCGACGACCTCAAGGCCCTGATCGAGCGGCTCGTCCCCGAGCGAGGCGGCTACCGTCACGACGACCCCCGCTACTCGGACTGCGAGCGCGGCAACGCCTGCGCACACTTGCGGGCGGCGCTGCTGGGTCGGAGCATCGCGGTCGGGCTGAACAACGGCGAGCTCTCCCTGGGCCGCTTCCAGTCCGTCATCTTCGCCGAGCTCGACGGTCCCCGAAAACGGGAGATCACCGTCCAGCTCATCGGAGAGTAGCCAGCCCGACCCGGCCGACTCGCTGGACCCCCTGGGTGCCACTAGAAGGTTGACCCCTGCCCAGTCCCTATGGTGCAATCCATGTTCAAGTGTTGAACACGGCCCCCACTTCCTCCACGTTCCCGGCCCCGTCGTGAGCGATCGCCACCTCGATCGGGACCTGCGGCTGCTCAGCGCCATCGAGGAGGGCACGCCCCTCACCCAGCGCGCGCTGGCCGAGCGCCTGGGCGTGGCCCTGGGCCTGGCCAATCTCTGCCTCAAGCGGCTGGCCCGCAAGGGCTACATCAAGGTCGTCCACTTCAACGACCGCCCGGCCGCCGGCAAGCGGCTGCGGTACCTGCTGACCCCCCAGGGGCTGGCCGAGAAGAGCCGGCTCACCTACGAGCACATGGTGTACTCGCTGAACCTCTATCGCCGCACGCGGCAGACGCTGCGGGAGTCGCTCGGCTGGCTGGGCGAGCGGGGGCTCAAGCGGGTGGCGCTCTACGGCACCGGGGACGCCGCCGAGCTCGCCTACCTCACCCTGAAGGAGTGCGGGCTGGAGCCGATCGGGGTGTACGCCGCCTCCGCGGACGGCCGGTTCCTGGGATTCCCGGTACTGCCGGTGAGCGCGCTCAACGCCGATGAGATCGACGGGCTCGTGGTGGCCACGTTCGAGCGACCCGAGCCCCACGTGCTGGAGCTGCAACGGCAGGGCGTGCCGCGCGCCAAGTGCGTGACGCTCCGCCGGATGCCGGCGGCGGCCGCCGCCAATCGGAAGAGCTATCCCCAAGGAGAAGGTGCGGCATGACGAAGTACCTGCGCGGCAACTATGAGCTGAAGGCGACCGTCGAGGAGTCCGCGGAGGGCGCGCCGGACGCGACCGAGGCCTTCGAGCGCAAGGCGCTCTCGCGTCTGGGCGGCAGCATCTGCTTCGTGAGCAAGAAGGGGTTCCTGTGGAAGGGCGACGGTGCCGATGGATCTGGGACGAAGGATCGCCAGCCGGCTTAACGAGGCGACGTTCGAGCGGATCGCTCCGGTGGCGCTGGCCAACGCGGAGCGCAACCGCTCCCGCATCGGCCGCTCGATCCTGGAGCTCGCCGACCGGCCCTTCGGCGACGGCGACGCGGCGATCGTCATCGCGGCCGGGCCGAGCCTGCACCGGCGGCGGAGCCTCGAGCGGCTGCGCGACGCCGGCTTCCGGGGCGCGGTGGTGGCCGTGGACGGCGCGCTCGGCGCCTGCCTTCGGGCCGGGGTGGTGCCGCACCTCGTCGTCACCGCCGATCCGCACGCCGAGCGCATCGTCCGCTGGTTCGGCGATCCCACCCTGACGGCGCCGACGACCGACGACTACTTCCGCCGGCAGGAGATGGACCCGGCCCACGCGCGCGACGAGATGGGCGCCAACCGCGACCTCGTCGCGCTGGTGGACCGTCACGGCCCCCGGCTCACCGTCGCCATCGCGACCTCGGCCTCCCCGGCCGTCGTCGGGCGCTGCGAGACGGCGGGGATGCAGCTGTTCTGGTGGAACCCGATGTTCGACGACTACGATCAGCCCGAGAGCGTCTCCCGCCGGCTGCACCGTGACAACGGCCTGCCGTGTCTCAACGGCGGCGGCAACGTCGGCACCGCGGCCTGGGTGATGACGCATGCGCTCCTGGGCAAGCGACGGATCGGGCTGCTGGGGATGGACTTCTCCTATCCGCCGGGGACGCCGCTGACGGGCACGCAGTACTATCCGGAGCTGCGCGAGATGCTCGGCCACCGCTTCGCCGAAGGTTACATCAGCCTGCCCAACCCGTTCCTCGGGGAGACCTGGTTCACCGATCCCGCCTACTACTGGTTCCGCGACGTCTTCCTCGAGATGGCACAGGAGGCGGACGGCGAGACGGTGAACTGTACCGAGGGCGGCATCCTGCATGGCGACCGCGTGCCGATGGTCGCGCTCGACGAGTTCCTGGCCAAGGTGGCGCGGGCGTGACCGAGGCCGACTACACCCGCCGCTATTTCTCGGAGGGCGCCGGGCGCTGGCTCGCCACCGCCTACGGCACCGAGACGCACTCCGTCAGCTATCCGGTCGGGGCCAGCCGCGTGCGGCTGGCGCTCGACGCGGTCTGCGCCCACCTGGGCGCCCCGCGCGGTCGCCTGGCCGATCTGGGCTGCGGTGGCGGCGATCTCTGCGTGGAGGCTGCGCGGCTGGGCTTCGACGCGACCGGGATCGACGTCGCCGAGGGAATGATCGCCGAGGCGGAGGCGCGGCGCCGCTCGCTGCCGCCGGCCGTCGCGCAGCGGTTGGCCTTCCGGGTCGGCGACGTGCTGGGCGCCGCGCTGCCCGCCGCCGGGTTCGACGCGGTCACCGCGCTGGGGCTGGTCGAGTACCTCGACGACGATACCGCGTTCTTCCGGACGGCGGCGCGGTGGCTGCGCCCGGGCGGCGTGGTCGTGGTCTCTTGCCGCAACCGCCTGTTCAACCTGGCCAGCCTCAACGACTACACCCGGGGCGAGATCGAGTCCGGCGGTGCGGTTGGGCTGCTGGCCGAGCTGGCCGCGCTTCGCCCCGGCCCCGCGCTGCCCGATCGGCTGGCCGACTTCGTGGCCCGGCTGCGGGAGGCGCTGCCCGAGCTGGAGGCGGCGCTGGCCACCGACCGGGCGAGCGAGACGACGCCGAACAGCGGCGGCTTCGCCGGACGGCGACGTCAGCACACGCCGCGCGAGCTGGCGGCGGCGGCCGCGGCGGCCGGATTCCGCGAGACGGGCGTCCTCGGCGTCCATCCGCATCCGTTTCCGCCGGCGCTCGAGGCCGCCTCCCCTCGCTTCTACAATCGGCTGGCCGGCGTGTTCGAGGCGCTGGAGGCGGCGCCGGCGAGCCTGGCCTGGAGCTCGGCCTTCCTGGGCGTGTTCACGCGATGAGCGCGCTGACGATCGTCATGTACCACTACGTGCGCGACCTGCCGCGCACCCGCTATCCGAGGATCAAGGGCCGCACCGTGGAGGAGTTCGACGGGCAGCTCGATTACATCCAGAAGCACTACACCCTCACCACGGCGCGCGCGGTCGTCGAGGCGAGCCGGGGCGGTCGGCCGCTGCCGCCGAACGCCTGCCTGCTCACCTTCGACGACGGCTTCCTCGACCACTACACGACGGTCTTCCCGCGCCTGCTCGCCCGCGGCCTGTCCGGATCGTTCTACCCGCCGGCGGTGGTGGCGAGGGGCGGCCGCGTCCTCGACGTTCACAAGATCCACTTCATCCTGGCCGCCGCCCCGGACCACGAGGGGCTGGCCGCTCGACTGATCCAGCTGGTCGACGCCCGCCGCCGCGACCACGAGCTGGTGACGACGGAGGCGCTGAAGGCGGAGCACTGGAGCGGCTCGGCCGTCGGGGACGGAGCGCCCACGGCCTTCATCAAGCGCGTCCTCCAGAAGCGACCACTTCCGGCCGACGTCCGATCGGCGATCGCCCACGCCCTGTTCGAGGAATGGGTGGGCGTCGAGGAGGCGGTGTTCGCCCGTGAGCTGTACATGGACGTTGCTCAGCTTCGCGCGATGCTCGCCAGCGGCATGGAGATCGGCGGGCACGGCGCCGAGCACGTCTGGCTCGATCAGCTGGACGCCGCCGAGCAGCGTATCGAGATCGCGGGGACGTGCGCCTTTCTGGCCGACGTCCACGGCGGCCTGCCTCTCGACTGGGTGATGTGCTACCCCTATGGCGCCTGCGACCAGACCACGCCGCGACTGGCCGCCGACGCCGGCGCGGCACTCGGACTCACGACCGATCGGGGAATCGCGCGGACGCTCGACGCTCCCTTGCGGCTGCCCCGACTCGACACCAACGACCTTCCGCTTCGAGGCGACGCCCGCCCGGTCGCCTGGACGCTCGAAGCTCTCAACGCGTCGGCCGCCGTCACGACGACGGTGGCCCGCTGAAGGACAGCATGGCCAAAGTCCTGTTCGTCAACCCCCTGATCCGCGAGGAGGACGACCCCCGGCACGTCCCCTACGGCGAGGCGCTGCTGGCGGCCATCGCCATGCGGGACGGCCACCAGGTGCAGGTCTACGACGCCAACGCCTGGCGGGCGCCCGACGAGATCGTCAGCCAGATCCTGCGCGCCGACCGCTGGGACGTGATCGCGCTGGGCGGCATCACCACCGCCTACCGGTCCATCAAGCACGTGGTCGGGATGGCCCGCGCGCTGGCGCCGCAGGCCATGATCGTCGCCGGCGGCGGCTTCCTCACCGCGATGGCGCGGGACATCATGCGGCTGCTGCCCCAGATCGACGTCGGGGTCGTCGGCGAGGCGTTCCGGTCGTTTCCGGAGATCCTGCGCCGTGTGGATGCGGGCAACCGGGACTGGGGCGCCGTGCCCGGCCTGGCCTGGCGGGATCCGGCCGGGCGCATCATGGTGAACCCCGAGGCGCCGCTCCTCATGGAGCTCGACACCCTGCCGTACCCGGCCTGGGAGCTGTTCCCGCTGGACATCTACTTCAAGAACAGCGAGTTCCTCTACAGCGAGGAAGGGATGTCCGCGAAGCGGCGCCTGGACGTGAACGCCTCCTACGGCTGCTCGCTGATCTGCCGCTTCTGCTTCCACCTGGGCATCGCCGGCGACCTGCAGATGGTGGAGCAGGACGGCGAGCGGGACGTGAGCTTCACCTACAAGCGCAGCATCCGCTATCACAGCCCCCGCTACGTCATCGACCTGGTGAAGTACGCGCGCGACCGGTTCGGCGCCGACTTCATCAGCTTCCTCGACGAGAACCTCATGACGATGCACCAGTCGTCGGGGAAGACCTGGCTGACCGAGATCGCCCGGCTCTGGATCGAGGAGGGTCTGCAGCCGCAGTGCATCCGGGAGGGCGTACCGCACGATCCCGAGCGCTGCCGGGGTATCCATTTCGGCGGGACCAGCCACGCCACCCTCGTCAGCCCCGACATCCTGGCGGCGCTGAAGCAGGCGGGGTGCGCGCACCTGCTCTACGGCTACGAGAGCTTCTCGCCGCGGGTCATGAAGACGATCGGCAAGGGGGCCACCCCCGCCACCAACGAGCGGTCGCTGCGCTGGACGCTGGAGTCCGGCATCCGGCCGATCCCCAACCAGATGTTCGGCTTCCCCGACGACGACTTCGATTCGATCCGCGACAACATCGACGCCTGGGAGCGTCTGGGGCTGCAGGTGAAGCCGTTCTTCGCGACGCCGTATCCCGGCACCGAGTGGTACTACACCTACAAGGCCCGGATCCTCGAGCAGTACGGCGGCGACCTCGAGAAGTTCCTGCTCGACCTCGGCGATGCTACCAAGGTGACCGCCGTCATCTCGAAGAAGTTCAACGCCGTGGAGCTGTACGGCCTGCGTGAGCTGATGGTCAATCGCGACCGTGACCGCATCGCGCAGTACGAGGCCGAGTGGAATCGGCTCCACGGGCACGAGCAGCCGGCCCCGACGCCGGCTCGACAGGGAGCGGCATGAAGATCGCGGTTCTCGGCCTGGGCTCCATCGGGCGGCGTCATCTCCAGAACTTCCAGGCCGCCGGTGCCGCGCGGCTGACGGCCTACGACGTCTCCCCCGAGCAGCGGGAAGTGGCGCGCCGGCAGTTCCCATTCGCGACCGTGGTGGATACCCCGGAGGCGGCGGTGGACGGTTGTGACGGCGCCGCGGTGTGCACGCCCCCCGAATCGCACCTGACGCTGGCCCGCGTCGCCGTCGCCCACGGCGCTCACGTGATGATCGAGAAGCCGCTGACCGTCACCACCGAGGGCGTCGAGGCGTTCCTGCGCGATTGTGACGCGCGGGGCCGGCGTGTGCTGACCGCCTACAACTGGCGCTACTGGCCGCCGCTGCTGCTGGCCGAGCGGCTGCTCAAGGAGGATCGCATCGGCGCGGTCCGGGCCGCTAGGACCGAGTACGCCTATCACCTCGATGCCCACCGCTACCCGGGGACGTACCGCACCTCCTACATGGCCGACGTCAAGCAGGGCGGCGGGTGCCTGCTCGACGAGAGCCACGCCATCGACTACATGCGCTGGCTGTGCGGCGAGATCGTGGAGGTCAGCGCCGTCGTCGATCACCTCTCGAGCCTGGAGATCACCAGTGACGACCTCGCCGACCTCACCGTGCGCTTCGCCGGCGGCGCCGTCGGCAGCATCCACATGAACCTGTTCGCCTGGAACGTGCACAGCCACTTCGAGCTGATGGGCGAGCGCGGCGTGCTGCAGTGGCGGCGCCTGGAGAACGAGGTACGCGTCTTCGACGGCGCCGCCAACCGCTGGGAGGTCTACCCCTCGGGCGGACAGCTGAACGACATGTACCTGGAGGAGGCGCGCCACTTCCTGGCCTGCATCCGCGGCGAAGCGACGCCGCGCTGCGACGGCTGGGACGGGCTGCGAACCATGCGGGTGATCGAGGCGGCCCGCCGCGCGGCCGCCGAGCGGCGCTGGGTCACGGTCGAAGACCGGTGAGCGGCCCCTACGTCTTCGGCGTCATCCCGGCCCGCGGCGGGTCCAAGGGCCTGCCCGGCAAGAATCTGAAGCGCCTGGGCGCGCTCTCGCTCATTGGCCACGCCGTGGCCAGCGCGCAGGAGGCGCGGGGGCTGACACGGTTCATCGTCTCCACCGACAGCCCCGAGATTGCCGAAGAGGCACGCCGCCACGGCGCCGAGGTGCCGTTCCTGCGGCCGGCCGAGCTCGCCAACGACCACGCGGGCATGGTGCCGGTGCTCCAGCACGCGGTGCGCTGGCTGGAGTCGGCGGGTGCGCGCCCCGATTTCGTCGTGACCCTGCAGCCGACCTCTCCGTTCCGGGTCGGCGCCGACATCGATCGTACGATCGACAGCGTCGCCGAGACCGGCGCCGACTCGGCCCAGACACTGGTCGAGGCCTCCTACCATCCGTTCTTCATGAAGACGCTCGACGGTGACCGCACGATCCCCCTCTTCGCCGAGGGCAAGAAGTACGTCCGGCGGCAGGACGCCCCGGCGGTCTACCAGCCCTCGGGCGCCGTCTACGTGACGCGCTACCCCGTGCTCATGAACGAGGGCCAGGTGCTGGGCCACGACAACCGCGGCATCGTGATGTCCTTCGAGGCCTCGGTGAACATCGACACCGAGTGGGACTTCCAGCTCGCCGAGCTGCTCCTGGCCCGGGGCCGCGCCCCGATCCCCGTCGCGCGGGCCTGAGCCCGGCGTGGCGCGCCGCCTGCTGATCCTCGGCGCCGGCGGCCACGGGCGCGCCGTGGCCGACGTCGCCGCCGCCTGCGGGTTCACGGTCGCCGGCTTCACCGAGCCGGCCGGCGCCGGTGCCGACGTCGTCGGCACCGACGACGACCTCCCCGCGCTCGCGGCCCGGCTGGGCCTCGACGCCGGGCTGGTGGGCGTCGGCAGCACCGCGCGGCGCCGCCGCCGTCTGCTCTTCGATCGGCTGGGCAGGGTCGGCCTGCCGGCGCCGCCGCTGCTCCATCCCCGCGCGACCGCCTCGCCCTCGGCACGCCTGGGGGCGGGCACCGTCGTCTTCGCCGGCAGCGTCGTGGGGGCCGGCGTCGAGATCGGCGCCAACGCCGTCCTCTACAGCGGCGTGCTCGTCGAGCACGACTGCCGTGTCGGCGACGACGCGTGGCTGTCGCCGGGCGTGGTGCTCAGCGGCGCCGTCACCGTCGAGCCCGGCGCGTTCCTCGGCGCCGGCGCGGTGATCGTCCCCGGCGTCACGATCGGCCGCGACGCAGTCGTCGCGGCCGGCGCCGTGGTGGTGAGGGACGTGCGTCCGGGCGTCACCGTCCTCGGCGTGCCGGCCCGGGAGCGAGGGGCAGAGTGACGACGTCGGCCGGGGCTTTCGTCGTGCGCGGGCGGGTGCTCGGCCAGGGGCCGGCGTTTCTCATCGCCGAGGCGGGCGTCAACCACAACGGCGACCTGGAGCTGGCCCGACGCCTGATCGACGCCGCCGCCGCGGCCGGCGCCGACGCCGTGAAGTTCCAGACCTTCCGGACCGAGGCGCTCGTGAGCGCCGCCGCCCCCAAGGCGCGTTACCAGGTGGAGACGACCGGGAGCGCCGAGAGCCAGCATGCGATGCTGGCCCGGCTCGAGCTGAGCGCGGAGGCCCACGCGAGCCTGCGGGATCACGCCGCGCGTCGCGGCCTCGTCTTCTTCTCGACACCGTTCGACGAGGCGAGCGCCGACCTGCTGGATGGGCTTGGCGTCGAGCTCCTCAAGGTGCCCTCCGGCGAGGTGACGAACCTGCCGCTGCTGCGCCACCTGGCCGCCAAGGGCCGGCCGATCCTGCTCTCCACCGGCATGTCCACCCTGGACGAGGTCGCCACCGCGGTGGAGACGATCCGCGTCGCCGGCGACCCGGCCGTGGCGATCCTGCACTGCGTGAGCGCCTACCCGGCCCCGGTCGAGGAGACCAACCTGCGAGCGATGGACACGCTGCGCGCGCGCTTCGGCCGTCCGGTCGGCCTCTCCGATCACACGCTCGGGATCGAGATCGCCCTGGCCGCCATCGCCCGCGGCGCCGCCGTGCTCGAGAAGCACCTCACCCTGGACCGCACGCTGCCCGGCCCCGACCACCGGGCCTCGCTGGAGCCGGCCGAGTTCGCCGCGCTCGTGCGGGGCGCGCGCGCCATCGAGCGCGCGCTGGGCGACGGCGACAAGCGTCCGATGCCCTGTGAGCTCGACACCCGCGCCGTCGCGCGCCGCTCGCTGGTCGCCGCGCGCGCGCTGCCCGCCGGCCACCGCCTCACGCGCGCCGACGTCGCCATCAAGCGCCCCGGCACCGGCCTCGCCCCCGCCGACTTCGACCGCGTGGTCGGCCGGACCCTGGCCCGCGCCCTCGACGCCGACCAGCTGCTCGACTGGCCCGACCTGCAGCCGTAACCCGCGCCCGGACCCGCCCGCCCGGCTCACGCGACGTCGTTCACGAACGATTCGGCGACGCGCGCTTGCGGACGACGGTGGGCTGGACGTGCGAGCCATCGGTCGGCACGAGGCCTTCGACGACATCGAAGTGGTCCAGGACGAAGCGCAGTGCCGCGTCCCGCTCCTGCAGTGACGTCGCGCTGTCGAGGTAGGTCCCCTCCGACTTCACGTAGTCGAAGACCAGCACGCCCCCCGGCTCCAGCACGTCGAGGAAATGCCGCAGGACCGCGAGCGGGCGAGGCACGTGCTCCAGCACCTCGAGGCAGAACACGACGTCGTAGCGTCCCGCCAGCGGGGTGTCGTCGTCGGGCACGATCGGGATGACGCTGACGTAGGGCGTGTCGCGGAAGCGCCAGCGCACGAAATGGAAGAGCAGGTGGGGGATGTCGGCCGCCACCAGGGCCAGGTCCAGGTGGCGATAGTGCCGGGCCAGCGCGGTGACGACCGGGGCGGCGCCGCAGCCGTACTCCGCGATGCGAGCGCGCCGGCGCAGGAAGCGCGCGTAGTGCTGGACGCGCAGCGGCGAGAGCGCCTGCCGGTAGGTGTGGCCGAACAGGTAGTAGACGATCCGGTGATCGCGCCAGCTCGCCAGCTGGGCGGCGTCGGTCGACAGGTCGGGGGCGATGGACTGCAGCCGCTGCCGGTACACCCCGAAGAGATAGAAGAAGTCGTGCGGATGGAGCGGGCGGTTGCCCAGCTCACCCACCCAGTACCGCTGGAACTCGTCGAACCAGTGGAGCCGGAGATTCGCGTAGGTGAGCGCCCGATGCCAGCCGGTCAGCACCAGCAGCCCGAGCCCGTAGAGCCGAAGCCGGCTCCAGCCGCGTCCGAGCAGGCCCAGGCCGTCGCCGCTTCGGGCCCCCGGCGGCTTGGCCCGCAGCCGGGCGTCCTGCTCCGCGAGCAGTCGCGGCACGTCGGGCCGGAAGTCGTCGTAGCGGTTCACGCCGGGGTGCGCATCCCGAGCAGACGCAGGCAGTGGAGCAGGTCGCCCTGGCAGCCGGTGCAGAGCCGGCCCGAGCGCTCCTTGCCGGGTGGGGGCCAGTCGCCCTGCGCACACGCCACCCGCAGCGCGCCGAAGGTCAGGTCCGTGCAGTAGCACAGGAGCTCGGCGTCCAGCGCGGCGTCGAGAGCGGCCGGCCGCTCGACGCTCACCTGAAGTAGGTGAAGAGGTGGTCGAAGAGGACGAGGGCGTCCTCGCGAGGCCGCCGCCCGACGACGTAGCTCGTGAGCCGGAACAGCGCCTTGAGCTCGACGCGACCCAGGCGGTGACCGTCGTGGGCCGGCGCCAGCGCGAGCTCGGTGTGCGCCTTGGGGGGCAGGCGCACCTCCTCCGTCCGCCGCACGCCCGCGTAGTAGCTGATGACCTGGGCCTCGGCCGTCGCGAAGCGCGAGAGGTTGCCGAGGGCGAGCGCGTAGCGCTCGGTCACCGGGCGGTCGAGGAACAGGTAGCTCTCGAAATTGTTGAGGGCGACCGCCCCGATGCGGTCGGGGACGCCCCCCAGCGTAGCGTTGACCGCGTAGTAGAGCGGCGGCGCCGCCGAGCCGCGGCGCTGAAGGTAGGCGTAGTGGTGGGGACGGTAGGGGAAGATCGCGGGATCGTAGCGGGCGTCGAACACGACCAGCAGGCGCCCGTGCGCGCGACACGCCTCGCCGAGCAGCGCGTCGAGGTCGAGGATCTCCTGTCGCGGGTCCAGCCGGGTGTCGAGGTGACGGACGCCGGCGGCGTCGTAGGCTTCCACCCGCAGCGAGGCGAGCTGGCGGCGCGCCCCGGCGTCCTTCTGATGCACCAGCTCGACCAGGTGCGCGTAGCCCGCCTCGTGGAACGTGGCGGACATCAGCGCGGCCGG
Organism: uncultured Candidatus Rokubacteria bacterium; assembly: GCA_963734175.1. GTDB lineage: Bacteria > Methylomirabilota > Methylomirabilia > Rokubacteriales > CSP1-6 > AR5. The sequence continues at coordinate 466,968 of CAVTGC010000004.1, read as the reverse complement.
CTCACTTGACATGCATCAGCGACAGCGCGCCGTCGAGGTCGCGCGCCCCCGCCCCGACGAGATAGAGGTTGAACCAGGCGTTGCCGGTCAGGTGCAGGCGATCCACGACGAGCCCGCTCGCGGCGGGGCCCAGCGTCCCGACGTCGAGCAGGGCCGAGCCCATCGGGGGCAGCCGGAGCAGGCGGGTGCCGGGGCGCACGCCCGCGCGCGTGGCGACGACACGAATGCGGTTGACGACGTTCGACAGGTTGAACAGGAGCACGTGCGTGCGACTGTCCGGGCCATGGTAGACGTACTGGTCGCGCGCGAACAGGGGGACGGTGCGGCCGACCCTGGCCAGCACGCCGCCGGCCACCGCCAGCGCCGCCCGCGTCCACACCGGATAGCCCTCGACGAACTCCTGCCGGCCGTGGGTGGCGGCGTACGCGTCGCCGTCGACCAGCGTCACGTAGAGGTCGGAGTGGATCCGCGGCGCCCGCACGGTGACGAAGCCGTGGCCGGTCGCCGTGGGCGTCAGGTGCACCTCGCGGGTGTCGGCGCTGTCGTCGAGCGTGGTCGCGTACACGCCGATCACGCGGCCCTCGGCGTCGTACTGGGTGACGGTCGCCTCCAGCCCGGCGGCGTCGCGTCCCGAGGTGAAGCGCGACTCGATGTTGTTGACGAGGACGACGCACTCCAGCCCGGGACGGGTGAGCCAGGGGAGGTAGTACGTCGACGCGCGCGTGACGCCGAGCACGCGGCGCGCGACCGAGCGCAGACGGCCAAGCATCGGCCGAGCCTATCGCGCCGCCTCTCAGGGGTCAAGCACCCGCGTGCTACCATTCGCTCGATGCGTCGGGCCATCGGCGTCGTCACGGTCGCGCGCTCGGACTACGGCCACCTGCTTCCCCTGCTGCGGGCGCTGCAGGGCACCGCCGGCGTGGAGCTGCTCGTGTACGTCGCGGGGAGTCACCTCGCCTCGCCGTTCGGGGTGAAGACGGGCGATCTCGTCGAGGCCGACCGGTGGCCCATCGCCGCTCGCGTCGACATGGGGATCGATGACGACTCCCCGGCGACGATCGCCGCCGCCACCGGCCGGGGCGTGACCGGCTTCGCCGCCGAGTTCGCCCGGCGTCGTCCCGATATCCTGGTCGTGCTCGGCGATCGCTACGAGATGCTGAGCGCGGCCCTGGCGGCGCTGCCCTTCGGGCTTCCGGTCGCCCACCTGCACGGCGGCGAGGTGACCGAGGGCGCCATCGACGAGCAGATCCGCCACGCGATCACCAAGCTCGCGCACCTGCACTTCCCGGCCGCCGAACCGTACGCGGCCCGGCTGCGCCAGATGGGCGAGGAGCCGTGGCGCGTGCACTGCTGCGGCGCCCCCGGCCTCGACCGACTGCGGACCGACGGGTCGCTCTCGCGCGAGGAGATCGGACAGCGCCTCGGCCGTCCGCTCGGCCGTCCCACGCTGCTGGTGACGTTCCACCCCGAGACGCTGGCGGTCGCCGACGTGCCGCGCCAGGTGGAGGAGCTGACGGCCGCCCTGGAGAAGGTCGAGGGCGAGATCGTCGTCACCGCGCCGGGCGCCGACACGGCGTACCGCACGATCAGCGCCGCGCTGGAGCGCCTGGCCGGGCGCCGGCCGCTGATGCGCCTGGCGCCCACGCTCGGCGACGACGTCTACACCTCCCTCCTCCACGAGGCCGACGTCATGGTCGGCAACTCCTCCAGCGGGCTCATCGAGGCGCCCTCGTTCGGCCTGCCCGTCGTGAACATCGGTGACCGCCAGCGGGGCCGTCTGCGCGCCGCCAACGTGATCGACGTCGCCGCCGACCGCGCGGCCATCGCCGAGGGGATCCGCCGCGCGCTCGATCCCCCGTTCCGCCGCGGCCTGGCCGGCCTGATCAACCCGTACGGCGACGGCCACGCCGCGCCGCGAATTGCCGCCGTGCTGCGCGAGGTGGAGCTGGGGCCGCGCCTCATCCGCAAGCGCTTCGTGGACCTGGCCTCGTGACCGTCGGCTTCCTCGCCCTTCGCAAGGGCTTCCTCAAGGTCATGGGCGCGCTGATCCAGGCCGCGCTCGAGCGCGGCCACGACGTCGTGCTGCTCTGGGACCCGGTCGAGCCGAAGGCCGGCGAGCGCCTCACCCGGGCCGAGCTGGACGCCTGGCGCGGCGCCCGCATCGTCGAGTACGACCGGCGCACGGCCCTGCTGCCGGCCCTGCAGGCCGCCGGCGTCACCGCGCTGGTCGGCCCCCGAGCCTGGGAGATCCTGCGCGCGTTCGGCCGCGCCGACGAGCTCGCCGCGTTCCCGGCCGCCGGCATCCGCCTCTACTCGGTGGACTACGGGCTCGACACGATCACCAGCGACCCGGCCGGCTACCGGGCGGTCGACGTCACCTTCTACGCGAGCGCGTGGCAACGCGAGCTGCACTGGCGGGTGAAGGCCGACGGCTTCGCCGCTCTCGGCGACCGCCTGGCGCTGCAGGCGCGCAGCGCGGTGGTCGGCTCGACCATGCTCGACCAGCTCGCCGGGGTGGACCGCGCCGCCGTGCGCAAGCGCTACGGACTCGGCGACCGTCCGGTCGTGCTCCTGTTGACGCTCAAGATGAAGGTCCCGGACCCCTGGCGCCGGCTCGTCTGGGGCCAGAGCCCGCGGGCGTGGCGGACGGCGCGGGCGCTGGCCACCGGCCACGCCGGCCTGCTGCCCGAGATCTGGCGCGGACCCAGCTACCCGGACCTGGTCGGCGCCGTGCGGCGCCTGTGCGATCGCAGCGGGGCCGCGCTCGTCGTGAAGTCGCGCGAGAAGAACGACGACCCGGCGTTCCTGCGGCGGCTGGCGGACGCCTTTGTCTTCGACGAGTCGGTCTACCCCTACACCTCGATGGAGCTGATGGCCGTGGCCGACCTCTGTGTGCACTTCCAGAGCGCCGGGGTGCTGGAGGCGGCCTTCGCGGGCGTGCCCTCGCTCAGCGTGCAGATCTCACAGGAGCACCTGAAGGGCTACGCGACCTACGCGGAGTTCTACGGCGCCGAGCCGGACACGCTCCAGAACTTCGCCGGCGTCGTGTGGTCGGCGACGCCGGGCGAGACGATCGCGCGCCTCGACGGCGCCGGCCTGGCCGATTTCCGCGTGGACGCCGAGCGGCGGCGCGCCTACGTGGGCCAGTTCGTAGGGTTCGACGATACGCGGTCGAGCGACCGCGCGCTGGACGTCATCGAGCGGCGAGGTCTGGGGCCGGCCTGACGCCCCCGCTGTAGGGGCCGGCGCGCGCGGCCGGGCCCGGCCCGCCGTCAGCCCGGGCCGGCGACCGTTCAGCGCGGTGGCTTCGGCTTCGAATAGAAGACCGAGGTGTTCTCCAGCGGCGTCCGCGCCCGGTACTCGGTCAGGTCATAGTCGAGGTCCCACCGGTCCCAGGAGTGGCAGATGCGTCCGTCCATCTGGCTCTGGATGGTGCCGGCGCGGTCCGCGCTGACGGGCTCGAGGACGACGAACACCTTCGAGGTGCGCTTGAGGTTCTCCAGGTACTTGGTCTTCTCCGGGCTGCGCGGAATGTGGATGAGGTGCCAGCGCGTGAAGGCCAGGTCGAAGTACCCGTCGGGAATCGTGTCGAACCAGGCCGAGGTCAGGACGTTGTCGAGAATGAAGTTGGCTCGGTCCAGCTTCGTCCAGATCTTCTCGCGCGCGGTCTTGATGGCCGTGGGCGAGATGTCCATGCCGGTCACCTCGCACTGGAACGCCTGGCGGATCGCCCACAGGTTGCGGCCCAGGTTGCAGCCGCCCTCCATCACCCGCGACGTCGCGGCCAGCGACGGGACGATGCCGGCGGTGGTCATCTCCTTGAGGAGCGCCACGATGTCGTCGGCGGGGGCGAAGTAGGCGTCGGGGAACTTCTCGTACGACCACTTGACCCAGTTCACGCCGGCCCACCGCAAAGCCCGCATGCTCTTGAAGCCGACGTAGTGGTCCTGCGCCCACCACTGCACGGCGTCTTCCGTCCTGGCGGCCCCGACCTTGAAATCGGTGGCCATGCGGACCTTCACCACCCTGGGAACCAAACCCTTCCAGCTCATGCAGCCTCCACGGCGCCCTCGGCGCGCCGATGCGACCGATGTTGGCGATCGGGCGTCATCTTACCGGATGGCCCGGCGCCACCGCAGCTAAATGCGTGACGGTGGCGGTCAGGGGCGATGCCGGAGAAAGTCACGCATCTGCCGCGGGGAGAACAGCGCCGCGGTCGTGACCAGATGGGCGCGGGTCGGCCGGTGGAGTCGATCGAGTGTGGCCACATAGGCGCCGAGGGCGACGAGCCCGGCGGGGATCTCCAGGGCCGTCGCAGTCGACAGTGCGGCGCGCAGCCCGGCCTCGACCGCCTGGAACGTGACGATGCCCACCGCCAGGGCGGCCGCGTAGGCCGCCGCCGGTCGGTAGAAGGGGATCCCGGCCAGGGCGCGCGTGTGCTGAAAGTAGATCCAGGCCAGGAACACCACGACGAACAGTCGCGCAACGGCGGCGCCGGCCTCCCCGCGCGGGATCCAGTCGGGGCCGCCGGGGGGGACGAGGAGGATCAGCACCAGCACGTACGCCGCCAGCCGGACGGCGTTGATCGGGATGAGCCGAGCCACCTCGCCGAGAGCCAGGAACAGGTACCCGTAGGGATTGATCACGTTCATCGCGAATGCGGCGAGGACGAGGATTCGCAGCGTCGTCGTCGCCGGCAGGAAGGCGGCGCCGTAGACGAGCTCGATGCCGAGCGGCGCCAGCGCCCAGAACGCCAGCGCCAGCGGCGTCGAGACGAAGAGCAGACGATCCAGCCCGTTGAAGAACGTATCGCGGGCCGTCCGGTCGCGCGCCTCGGTGCGCTGGGCGTAGAGGGCCGACAGCCGGGTGAACAGCAGGAGGCCGGGGGGCGCCATGACGCCGGTCAGCGCCTCCCAGAGTCCCCGGGCCACGTGATAGTAGCCGGCCGCGGTGAGGCCGGCCCAGCGGCCGACCAGGACACGGTCGATCGAGTCCTGGATCAGCGCGAGCGGTGTGGTGACGAGGAAGGGCCGGGCGTAGCGCCAGTAGTCGACGACGCCCTCCCACGTCGGCGCCCGCGGGCGAATGCCGAGGGCGCCGAGCGTCGCGGCGGCGACCACGAGGGTCAGCACCGACTCGAACAGAAAGGTGGCGGCGACCCACGGCAGGCTGGGCGCCGTCACCAGCACCACCGCCGTCGCCGCCAGCCGCGCCACCCGCGTGGCCACCAGCACGCCGCCGTGGCCCACCACCCACTCGCGGGCGATGAACACGCGGAGGAAGGCGTCGCCGAGCCGGCCGAAGACCTGGGCGCCCAGCATCGCGAGGAACACGGCGGCGCCGGCGGGAGCGTCGGCAAGCAGGCCGGCGCGCCAGGCGACCAGCAGCGCTCCGGCCAGGCCCGCGGTGAGCGCGCCCTGGATCAGCAGCATGGTGCCGACGCAGCGCCCGGGGTCCTGGCCCTCGGCCAGCCGCTTGAGGTGGGCCTGGCTGAAGCCGGGCAGCAGCACGGCCATGACGAGGGCGGCCAGCCCGAGGTTGAGGGCGAGGGCGCCGACCGCGGCGGGGCCGAGCACGCGCGCGATCATCACGGAGGCGAGCAGGCTGAGGGCGCTGTGGATCCAGGTGCTGCCGAGGAGGACGAGGGAGGCTCGGCCGAGACTGCGCCTAGGCATCGTGAGCGAGTCTATCGTACAATTCTGCGTTGGTATGGCGGCTTCATGGCGTTAGACGCCGCGCTGCTCGTTGCCCCGTCAGCCTCGGTTCGCGAGGCGCTCGAGACCATCACCAAGAACAGTCGCCAGGCGGTCATGGTGGTGGACGACGACGGCCGCCTGGTGGGCATCGTCACCGACGGCGACATCCGGCGCGGGTTCCTCCGGGGCGTGGGCATCGAGGGTCGGGTGGCCGACCTGATGAACCGGCGGCCCACCACGACGCCGGCCGGCACCGAGCGCGCCGCGGCCATCGTCGTCATGCAGCAGCGCAGCCTCCGTCACCTCCCGGTGGTCGACGCCGCCGGCCGGCTCGTGGACGTCATGCTTCTCGAGGAGCTGCTGCGCCCCGTCCCGCTGCCCAACGTGGCGGTCCTGATGGCGGGCGGCGATGGTCGACGGATCCGTGGTGTCAGCGAGGACGTGCCCAAGCCGCTGCTGCGCGTGGGCGGCAAGCCGCTGCTCGAGATCCTCATCGAGCGGCTGCGCGAGGCCGGGATCTCCCAGTTCTTCGTCGCCATCCGCCACAAGTCCGAGCTCATCGAGAAACACTTCGGCGACGGGAGTCGTCTCGGCGTGCGCATCCGGTACGTGCGCGAGGACGAGCCGCTCGGCACCGCCGGCGCGCTCACGCGACTGCCGGAGTCGCTCGCCGCCCCGTTCCTTCTCGTCAACGGAGACATCCTGACCAAGTGCGACTTCGTGGGGATGCTCGACTTCCACCACCGCCGCCGGGCCGACCTCACGGTGGGAGCGGTGCCGCACACGCTCGAGGTGCCCTACGGCGTGCTGCGGGTGGCTGGCGAGGAGCTCGTCACCATCGACGAGAAGCCGCGTCTGGACTTCCTCATCAACGCCGGCGTCTACGTGGTCGAGCCGTCCGTGGTGTCGCTGATCCCGCGTGAGCAGGCCTTCAACGCCACCGAGCTCGTCCCGCTGCTGAAGCGGCACCGGAGGACGGTGGCGGCCTTCCCGATCCGGGAGTACTGGCTCGACGTCGGCCGGGACGGCGACTTCCACCAGGCGAACCGGGACGTCGCCGAGGGGCTGCTCGACTGAAGGCGATCGGCGTCGTCGGTCTCGGCTACGTCGGCCTCACCCTGGCCGTCGCGCTGGCCCGCCGCGGCTTCGTGGTGCACGGGGCCGACCAGTCCGAGCGCGTGGTGGCGACGCTGGCCGGCGGCCGCGCGCATCTCTTCGAGCCCGGCCTCGACGACGGGCTGGCGCAGTGGCTCGGCACCCGGATCCACGTGGCGCGCGCACTGCCGGCCGGCGGCGTCGACGCGGCGATCATCTGCGTGTCCACGCCGGTCGATACGGCCAGCGGCCAGCCCCAGCTCGACAACCTCCGGGCGGCCGCCCGTCACGTCGCCGAGCGCGCGCGCGCCGACACGCTGACCGTCGTGCGCAGCACGGTGCCGGTCGGCGCCAGCCGCGGGATCGTGCTGCCCGAGCTGGCCGCGCGCCAGCCGGTGCCGCGGCTGGCGATGGCGCCCGAGCGGACGATCCAGGGCCAGGCGCTGCGCGAGCTGGAGGAGCTGCCCCAGGTGGTCGGGGGCCTCGACGCGGCGAGCGGCGAGGCCGCCGCCGCGCTGTTCGGGCGGCTGGCCCGGCGCGTCGTCCGGGTGTCATCGCTGGAGGCGGCCGAGCTGGTGAAGCTCGTCAACAACTGTCACACCGACCTCATCTACGGCTACGGCAACGAGGTCGCGCTGCTGGCCGAGCGGTGGGGCCTCGATCCGCTCGAGGTCATCCAGGCCGCCAACGTCGAGTACCCCCGGCCCGACCTCTGCAAGCCGGGCTTCGTCGGTGGCGGCTGCCTCTCGAAGGACCCGTACATCCTGCTGTCGGCGGCGGCGGCCACCGGCCACGCCCCGGCGCTGATCGGCGCGGCCCGGCAGCTCAACGAGGCGCTGCCGGTGCGCGTCGCCGAGCGACTCATCGCGCTGGTGCGGCGCGCGCGCGGCTCCACCGAGGGGGCGCGGCTGGCCGTGCTGGGCTGGGCGTACAAGGGCTGGCCACCGACCGACGACATGCGGGGCGCGCCGGTCACGCCGATGCTGCCGCTGTTCCGGGCGGCCGGGCTCGAGCTGCGCGGCCACGACCATCTCGTCGCGCCCGAGGTGCTGGCCGGTCTCGGCGCGTCGCCGATGTCCGTGGAGGCGGCGCTCGACGGGGCCGACGCCGTGCTGCTCACCATGAACCACCCGGAGTACGCGAAGCTCGACCTGGCGGCGCTGCTCCCCACGCTGCGCCGGCCGGCGGTGCTCTACGACGCCTGGCGTATCCTCGACGAGGAGGCGGTGCGGCAGGCCGGCGTGGCCTACGCCGCCCTCGGCTATGGCTAGGATCCTCGTCCTGGGCGGGGCCGGGTTCATTGGCTACCACCTGGCCGCGCGGCTGGCCGACGAGGGCCACGCGCTGACGCTCGTGGACGACCTCTCGCGCGGACGGGCCGATACCCTGTTCTCCGCGCTCTGCGCGCGGCCGGGTGTGCGCTTCGTGGAGGCTGATCTCACCCGCCCGGGCGCGCTGGACGCGCTGCCGCGGCAGTGGGATCAGGTCTACATGCTGGCGGCCGTGGTCGGGGTCCGCAACGTCGAGCGCGATCCGGCCCGGGTCGTCAGAACCAACACGCTGGCCCTGCAGCACCTGCTCGACTGGTTGCCGGCGGCCGGCGAGACCCTCTTCTTTGCCTCCACCAGCGAGGTCTACGCCGGGTCCGTCGCGCTCGGGCTGGCCGCGGTTCCCACCGGCGAGGACGTGGTGCTGACGATCGCCGACCCCGGCGCGCCGCGCGCGGCCTACGCCCTGAGCAAGATCCTGGGCGAGGCGGCGGTGATCCATGCCGGCCGCGCCCGTGGGCTTCGCTGGGTGATCGGCCGCTACCACAACGTGTACGGGCCGCGCATGGGCGCCGACCACGTCGTGCCCGAGCTGGCCCTGCGGGCGGTCCGCCGCGAGGATCCCTTCCGCCTCTACGGCGCGCGCCAGCGCCGCGCGTTCTGTCACGTCGTCGACGCCGTGGATGCCACTGTGAGCCTGGTGGCCACCGAGGCCGCGGGGGGCCGCGTGGTGAACATCGGCAACGACACCGAGGAGACGGTGATCGAGGACCTCGCCGCGCTGGTCCTGCGGCAAGCCGGACATCGGCCGACCGTGGAGCGCGTGTCGGCGCCGGTCGGCTCGCCCGAGCGTCGCTGCCCCGACCTGACCCGCCTGCGCGCGCTCACCGGCCTGGCCCCCAAGGTGGGGCTCGAGAGCGGCGTCGCCGAGACGTTCGACTGGTATCGGGCGTGGGCGTCGGGGCAGGGACCCGGCCGGTGATGCCCCGCCGCCTGATTCCCAACGCGGTGCCGTTCCTCGGCGGCAACGAGTGGAAGTACGTCAAGGAGTGTCTCGACACCAATTGGGTCTCCTCGGCCGGCTCCTTCGTGGACCGGTTCGAGCGGGAGATGGCCGCCTACGTCGGCGTGCCGCACGCCGTCGCCACCGTCAACGGCAGCGCGGCGCTGCACGTCGCCCTGCGCGCGGCCGGGGTGGGGCGCGACGACGAGGTCGTGCTGCCGACCCTCACCTTCATCGCGAGCGCCGGCGCCGTCGCCCACTGCGGCGCCCATCCGGTCTTTCTCGATTCCGAGGCGGTCTCGTGGGGCCTCGACCCGCGCCGGCTGGAGGAGTTCCTGGACGGCGAGTGTGAGCTGCGCGAGGGGCAGGTGACCGACCGCGCGACCGGGCGCCGGGTGAGCGCTGTGCTGGCGGTGCACCTCTATGGCCATCCGTGCGATCTCGACCCGCTGCTCGAGGTGTGCCGGCGGTGGCGGCTGCCGCTCGTCGAGGACGCGACCGAGTCCCTCGGCGCGCTGTATCGCGGCCGCCGGGCGGGGTGCGATGGTCGGGTCGGCTGCCTGTCGTTCAACGGCAACAAGATCATCACCACCGGCGGCGGAGGCATGGTGCTCACCCGCGACGACGGGCTGGCCGCCCGCGTACGGGCGCTCACCACGCAGGCGCGCAGCGATCCGCTGGAGTGGGTGCACGACGAGGTCGGCTTCAACTACCGGCTCACCAACATCCAGGCCGCGCTCGGCGCCGCCCAGCTCGAGCAGCTCGAGGGGTTCGTGGAGAGCAAGCGACGGACCGCGGATCACTACCGCGCGGCGCTGGGCGCGCTCGACGGTGTCACCGTCTTTCGCGAGGCGGCGTGGGCCCGGTCCAACTACTGGATGCCGGCCGTGCTCCTGGACTCGCACCGCTGCCCCGACGTGCGCGCCCTCATTCGCGCCCTCAACGCTGACGGCATCCAGGCGCGCCCGGTGTGGCACCCGCTGCACCGCCAGCCGCCGTTTCGCGGCGCCCGCACCGGCCCGATCGCGGTCGCTGATCATCTGTGGGATCGCGGGGTGCTGCTGCCGTGCTCGGTCGGCATCACGGCCGAGGAGCGGCAGGCCGTGATCGAGGCGCTCACCGCGCACCTCGTGTGAGCGCGGCGGTGGAGTTGCGGGCCCGCCTTCGCCGTTACTATACCGCCTACTACCGCGATACCCTGGCCATCCCGGACTGGGCGACGCTGGTGGAGCTGCGGGAGGAGGAGGAAGAGCGCCTCGAGGCGACGCATCTGGAGCGCTTGCGTCACCGGATCGGCACGAGGCCGCTCCGCGGTCGCGTCCTCAACGTAGGCTGCGGCACTGGCGGCTTCAACGTCCTGGCGGCCAGCGTCGGCGCCCGCGTCGTCGGTGTGGACGACGACGACGAGGCGATCGCCATCTGCGGCCTCAAGGCCCGCCAGACCGGCGGCGCGTTCGTGCGGGCCTACGCCGAGGTCCTGCCGTTCGCCGACGAGGTTTTCGACCTCGTCCACTGCTTCTCGGTGATCGAGCACGTCCGCTCGGTGGAGGCCACGGTCGCCGAGATGGCGCGGGTCACCCGCCGGGGCGGCGTCGTGTACGTGCATACGCCCAGCGCCTGGTCGCTCTGGGAGGGTCACTACAAGCTGTTCTGGCTGCCGTTCCTGCCCCCGCCGCTGGCGCGCCTCTACCTGCGCCTGCGCGGGCGTCCGACCGCGTACCTGGCGACGCTGCGCCGGCTGACGCCCGGCCGCCTGCGCCGCGCGTTCGCCCGGGTGGGCATGCCCGACGCCACGCTCTACGCCGACACGCCGGCGCGGGAGTCGGTCGGGCGCCTGCGCGGGGTCAGCGGACTCTACTACCGGGTGACCGGCGCCTCGCCGTTCATCGAGCTGGTGGCGCGCAAGCCGTGACGATCGAGACCGTCCTGTTCGCGACGGAGTACTACCCGCCGTTCACGCCCGGCGGGGCCGAGTGGACGCACGCCCTGTGGGCGGACGCGCTGGCGCGCCACGGCCGTCGCGTGGTCGTGGTGACGCCGAACTACGGAGCGGCGCCGCGCGAGGAGCACGATGGGGTCACCGTGCACCGCGTGTCGTTCCCGCTGGGGCTGGCCGGGTCCGGCGAGGCGGGGTGGCTCGCCCACCGCCAACCGCTCTTCCATCTGTATTTCGCCTGGCAGATCGCCCGCACGGCGCGACGCGAACGCGTGGACCTGATCCACGCCCAGAACCGCGGGGCGCTCCCCGGTGCCTGGCTGGCCGCGCGCGCCCGCCGGCTGCCGATCGTCGTCACGGTGCGCGACGTCGGCCTGATCTGCCCGATCGGCGCCTGCACGCTGTTCGAGCCGTGGACGACCTTCGATTGCACGACCGCCCAGTACCTGCGCCGCTGTGTACCGTTCTACCTGCGCCACTACGCGCCCGGCGAGGGCCCCCTGCGGCGGGTCGCGCACTGGGCGCGGCTCGTGGCCGGCTGGCTCGATCACGGGCTGTTGAACGTGGCCCTGCGGCGGGTCGACGGGGTGATCGGCGTGAGCGCCGGCATCCTGGCACCGTATCCCGAGCGGCTGATCCCGGCGGCCCGGCGCCGGGTGGTGGCCTCGCTGCCGCCGCCGGAGGTGACGGCGGCGGGACCGCTGCCGGACGTCGCCGAGGGCGCGCGTACACGCGAGCGCCTCAAGATCCCCGCCGGTCCGCTGGTGCTCTACGCCGGCAAGCATTCGCTGGGGAAGGGGACGGCCGTCCTCGTCCGGGCTCTCGACGCCATCCGGGCGGCGGTGCCGGGCGTGCGATTCGCTTTTGCGGGCAAAGGGGAGATGGCGCTGCCGGAGGCCCCTGACGTTCACGCGCTCGGGCGACTCCCGCAGGCGACGCTGTTCGGGCTCTACCGCGCGGCCGACGTGGTCGTCGTGCCGTCGATCTGGCCCGAGCCGCTCAGCCGGGTCCTGCTCGAGTCGATGCGATTCGGCCGCCCAGTGGTGGCGACTGCGGTCGGCGGCAGCCCGGAGGCGGTGGAGGACGGCGTCACCGGACTGCTCGTGCCCAAGAACGACGCGGCCGCGCTGGCGGCGGCCGTCACTGCGCTGCTGCGCGATCCCGAGCGCCGGGCGCGCATGGGCGCGGCGGCCGCGGCCCGCGCCGCCACTGTTTTTGACGAGCGCCGCCTGGCCCCGTCGCTCCTGGACGCCTACGAGAGCCTGGCGGCGAGGCCGGCGTGACGGCGCGGCTCGACTACTATCTTGGCGTTTCCTATCGGCGCAAGCGCGTGGACGCCGACCTGGTGGCGCTCGCCCACCACTTCCACGGCCGTGTCCTCGACGTCGGCGGTGCCCGGCGCCGGGGGCGCTTCCGGCCGCCGGCCGGGGCCTGCTGGGTCGTGGCCGATCTCGCCGGCGGGGCGGACGTGCGGGCCGACATCGTGGCACTGCCGTTCCGGAGCGGCGCCTTCGACGCCGTGAAGGCGACCGAGGTGCTCGAGCACGTTCCCGACCCGGCGGGCGCCCTGCGTGAATGTGCGCGCGTGCTGCACGCCGGCGGTCACCTGGTGGTGACGGTGCCATTCCTCGAGCGGCTGCATGGCGATCCAGACGACTACGCGCGCTTCACCGAGACGATGTGGACGCGCCTGCTCGCCGAGGCGGGGCTGCGGCCGGTGCGGATCGCGCCACAGGGCGGCTACTTCACCCACCTGGCCGGCCTCGTGCGGTTCCTCGTGCTGCGCGCGCCGCCCGGAGTGCGTCACCTCGGCTACGGTCTCTTCCCGTTCCTCGACTTGCTGGCCCGGCTCGACGCGACCGCCCGCGTGCAGCGCTCGGAGTTCGCGTCGTTCGTGGGCGGTTACCTGATCGTGGCCACGCGATGACGGCGCTGCGCGTCTGCTCTCCGCACTGCGGCATGGATCCGGAGACCACGTCGGGCGGAGAGACTTACGAGCGCGAGTTGCTGACCCGGCTCGGCCTCGACGGCGTGAGGCTCGAGCTCATCCTGGCCCGGGGTAAGCGTCATCCGGCCGGCGTGCCGAACTGGACGGTACACCGATTCGGCATCGGCCGCGGCCTGCGCTGGTGGGTCGCGCCTCTGGTGGTGCCGCCCGCCATCCGCCGCGTGCACCACGCGACCGGCTTCGATCTGCTGCGCGTCCACTCGCTGCGCTTCATCGGCCCTGCCGCGCTGTGGGCTCGCCGCCGCTTCGGGCTCGACGTGCCGGTGGTGGCCCACCACCATCACCTCGACCCCGATCCACTGAACCGGGTTATCGAGAGGCGTGTCGTCGACGCCTGCGACCGCGTCATCGTCGGCAGCGAGTTCGCGCGCCGGCAGCTGGCCGAGGTGCTCGGCGTGCGCGTCGACCACGTGGTAGTGGCGCCGTACGGCGTCGATCCGCGGTTCGCGCGACGTCCGGCCCGAGCCGATCTGCGGGCGCGCTACGGCCTCGGAGCAGATCCCGTGGTGCTCTTCTTCGGCGGCCTCAAGCCTCGCAAGAACCTCCCGCTCCTGCTGGACGTGTGGACGCAGGTCGCCCGCGCGGTGCCCCCCGCGCGCTTGCTGATCGCCGGTGGTGGCCGCCTGCTGCCGGTACTGCGTCGCCTGGCCGCAACGGCCGGGCTCGGGGACCGTGTGGTCTTTACCGGCTATGTGCCGGAGGCGGAGAAGGCCGATCACTACAACCTGGCCGACGTGTTCGTGTTTCCCTCGGCGCTGGAGGGATTCGGCTTGGCCGTGGGCGAGGCGATGTCCTCGGGGCTGCCGGTCGTGGCGTCTGACCGGGGCTCCATCCCCGAGCTGCTCGTCGATGGTCAGGGCGGTTTCTTGTGCGACCCGGCGCGCCCCCGCGAGTTCACGGAGGCGCTCGTACGGCTGCTACGCGATCCGGCCGCCCGTGCCAACCAAGGGGCGGTCAACGCCCACCGCGTAGACCGGTGGTTTCGCTGGGAGCGCTGCGTGGCGGCCACCCGCCGTGAGTACGAGAGCGCGGTGACGCGGTGGCGCGCACGCCCCGGGAGCAGGTAGTGAACGGGCTCACGCGTCTGCTGGTCCGCGGAATCGACCTGATCAATCGCCGCGGCAAGTCCGTCGGCGTCCGGCTGGTGAAGCTCACCGGTAAGAGCCCGTACGCGATCCATCCCAAACACCTCGTCGAGCAGCCCTGGCACGACTGGTACGTGCCGTATCTCTCAGCGGGCGACCGCGTGCTCGACGTGGGTACGAGCAACGGCGCCCACCTGGTGCAAGCGGCACCGCACTGCCGCTCCATTGTGGGCGTGGACTACGACGTCGCCCAGCTCACGATCGCCGGGCGGGCAATCCGTGAGCGGGCCCTCGGTAACGCTCGCGTCTTCGCCTGGGATCTGACCGGCCCGCTGCCGTTCGCCGACAAGGCGTTTGACACCGTTCTGTTTCTCGACGTCATCGAGCATCTGCGCCCGCGAGTGGCCGTGCTGCGTGAGATCCATCGGCTCCTCGTCGACAGCGGCCAGCTGCTGGTGTCGGCACCGAACAGCCAGACGCGCTGGAGGGCGACGTTGCGCCGGGCGGGTCTGTTCGCCTACTCGGATCCCGACCACAAGATCGAATACGCAGCCGAGGAGTTCGTCGCCGAGCTGCGCGCGGGTGGCTTCGAGCCCGACGGCCCGCTGCTGCCGGTCGTCCTCGACACGCCGCTCGCCGGGGCCATCGACGCGGCGGGTGGGCTATCGCTCCGTCTCTACGATCGCCTGAGCCGCTGGAAGCGCGCGGCGGCGCTGCGGTGGCCGGCCGAGAGTACCGGCTTTCGAGTCCGAGCGCGGAAAGCCGGATCGTGACTGTGCTGTCGAGTGCCCGGCGGCGGCCGGCCCGCTGCGAGCCTGCACGCCCGGCGCGTCGGCGCTCCTCGTTGCGATAGCCGGCGGCAGCCTCGGACGAACCTGTCCTTCTCCTCGAGGTGTGACGGACGTGGCGATGGCGATAGGCTCGGCCCGCTCAAGGGTTGGGTACCGACGTGGGCAGGGCGGCGGAGGTAGGATAGGGTAAAGCTGTGCGGAGTCGGAGCATCGATCGTGGCCTAGACCGGACACCGTGATTGCCGTGGACGCGGCGTGAGGCTTGGTCTGCTGCCCGCACTCGGTGGCGGCCTCGGCGAACTGGCTACCACCGGCCAGGCCGGCCGCCTGCTCGATGGTTACCTGGCGAGGTACGTGACGTCGTTCGAGCACGTGCTCTACTTCACGTACCTGACCGAGTCGCTCCGCGACTTCACGAGCGACCCGGCCGTCCTGGCGCGGGTGGAGATCGTCGCGCCTCCTCGGCCGCTCAATCGCGGGCGTCGCGCCGCCACGTTGGCGTGGACGGAGGCGGCGCGGTTGCGCTCGTGCGCGGTGCTGCGCGCCTTCCAGGTGACGGGCACCGTGCCAGCCATCGTGGCCGGCGCGCGCTTCGGCACACCCTACGTGACGACCTACGGCTTCTCCTACGCGCAACTCTCGCGGCCGGGGCCCAAACGCTTGGTCAAAGCCGTGGTCGAGCGAGTGGGGCTGCGCCGCGCCGCCGCCGTCATCGCCACCACCGAGGCCCTGCGCGCCCGCGCCGCCCGCGTGGCCCGCGAGGTCCACCTATTGCCGAACGGCGTGGACACGAGGCGCTTCGCGCCGCCGCCGGAGCCGCGCGCTCCCCGCCGGCCGGCCCGCGTGCTGTACGTCGGGCGCTTCTCGGCCGAGAAGAATCTCGAGACGCTCGTGGCGGCGGCCGCGATGCTCGCGCGCCGGGTGCCGATCCGCCTCGTGCTGGTCGGCGGTGGGCCGCTGGAGGCCCGCCTGCGCGAGCAGGCTCGCGCTCTCGGCGTGGAGGCAGAGTTCCCCGGAGTGGTACCCCAGGAGCGCTTGCCGCCGCTCTATGGCGGCGCCGATGCCTTCGTGCTGGCCTCGTTCACCGAAGGCCACCCCAAGGTCCTGCTGGAGGCCATGGCCTCCGGCGTGCCCTGCGTGGCCTCCGACTGCGAGGGCAACCGCTCGCTCGTCACCGATGGCCGGACCGGACTGCTCTTCGACCCCCGCCGGCCCCAGGATCTGGCCGACCGGCTGGAGCAAGTGCTGACCGACGGCGCTCTCGGCGTCTCGTTGGGCCTCGCCGGCAGGTCGCTCGTGGTCTCCCAGTATGATCTCGGGGTCCTTGTCGCCTCCGAGATCACGCTGCTCCGGAGGGTCGCTCCTGTATAATCGGTAACGTCTCGTGCGATGATTACCCTCGTCAACCCTCCAGGAATAAAGACTTTTTCAGGCCTCCAGATGCATACCCCGAATCCGCCGCTGGGTCTGGCCTACATCGCCGCCGCCCTGACCGAGGCGGGGTTCGAGCACCGCGTCATCGACGGCACCGGCGAAGCGCTGGACGCCGTATCGCCCTATCCCGACCGCGCCGACTTCATGATCCAGGGCCTCACCATCGACGAGATCACCCGCCGGATCGACCCGGCCAGCGACGTGATCGGCATCTCCTGCATGTTCAGCACGCTGTGGCCGGTTGTGCACCGGGTGGCCGACGCGGTCCGTGAGAAGGCTCCGCGGGCGCTCCTCGTTCTGGGTGGCGAGCACGGCACCGCGGTCCCCGACCACGTGCTGGCGACGAGCCCCTTCGACGTCGTGGTCCTGGGCGAGGGCGAGGACACCTTCGTGGAGCTGCTGCGGGCGCGGGCCGGCGGCCGTGCCCTGGGCGAGGTGAAGGGCATCGCGTTCCGCGAGGGCGACCGCGTGATCAACACGGGCCTGTCGGCCCGACGGCGCGACGTCGACACCATCCCGCGGCCGGAGTGGGAGTCGTTTCCGATCCGCGAGTACATCACCCGGCACCAGACCAACGGCATCAATCTCGGGCGCTCGATGCCGATGCTCGGGACCCGGGGCTGCCCGTTCCAGTGCACGTTCTGCTCGAACCCCGCCATGTGGACCCAGCGGTGGATCGCGCGCGACCCCAAGCAGCTGGCCGACGAGATGGAGCTGTACGTCCGCAAGTACGAGGTCACCAACTTCGACTTCCAGGACCTCACCGCCATCGTGAAGCGTCAGTGGATCGTCGACTTCTGCCGGGAGCTCATCGACCGCGACCTGAAGATCACCTGGCAGATGCCCAGCGGCACCCGGGCCGAGGTGTTCGACACCGAGGTCGCCGACCTGCTCTACCGCTCGGGCTGCCGGGCCCTGGCCTTCGCGCCCGAGAGCGGCTCGCCCAGGATCTTGAAGGCGGTCAAGAAGCAGGTCGACCTCGATCACATGCTGACCGCCATGCGCTCGGCCGTGGCGCGCGGCCTCAAGCTGTCCTGCTTCATCGTGATCGGCTTCCCCGACGACACGCCGGATACCCTGCGGCAGACGCTGTCGCTCATCCGCCGGATGGCCGTGCTGGGTGTGTACGACGTGGCCGTCTCCAAGTTCGTGCCGTACCCCGGCTCCGAGCTGTTCCGGCGGCTGCAGCGCGAGGGTAAGCTCGAGCTCGACGACGCGTTCTTCGTCTCGCCCATGGACTTCTATACGGCCAAGGCGCCGTCCTATGCCGACGCGGTGTCGAGCCGGCGCCTGTACTGGACGATGCTGTGGTTTTTCGTGAACTTCTACGTGATCTCGTTCGCGCTCCGGCCCTGGCGCGTCGTCCGCGCCCTGGCCCGGGCCGTGATCACCGGTCGCGAGGAGACGCGCTACGCCAAGTGGTTCGTGGACGTGTTCTTCACCCGTCGGCGCTGGCGCCGGCTGGCCGGGGGAGCCGCCCGATAGTCCCCCACCGCAGTCGCCCGCGATGAGCCCCAACCGCCCGGCCCTGGCTGCGCAGATTCGCGCGCTGGTCGAGGAGTACTTCGCGCAGCCCGAGCCCGCCGCCGACGTGCGGCTGCCCCTGCACGTGCCCTCCTTCGGCGCCGACGAGGTGAACGAGGCTATCGAGTGCCTGCTCACCACGCGGGTGACGATGGGCGACAAGGTGCGGCGCTTCGAGGAGATGTGGGCCGAGTACCTCGGGGTGGGCGAGGCGGTCATGGTGAACTCGGGCTCGTCGGCCAATCTGCTGGCGGCGGCGGCGCTGGTCAATCCAGCCTTCCCGCGGCCACTCGTCCCCGGCGACGAGGTGATCGTGCCGGCGGTGGCGTGGTCGACCTCGTACTACCCGCTGGTCAACGTGGGGCTGGTGCCGGTGCTGGTCGACGTCGACCTCGACACGTTCACGATCGACCCGGCCGCGGCCGCCAGCGCCGTCGGCCCTCGCACGCGCGCGATGCTGCTCGTGCACCTGCTCGGCAACGCCTGCGACATGCGCCCGCTGACCACCCTGGCCGCCCGCCACGACCTCGTGATCGTCGAGGACACCTGCGAGGCCCACGGCGCCCGTTACGAGGGCAAGATGGCCGGCACCTTCGGGGCCATGGGCACCTTCAGCTTCTACTTCTCGCACCACATCAGCACCATCGAGGGCGGCATGCTGGTCACCGACGACGCCGCCCTCGCCGACCTCGCCCGCATGCTGCGGGCCCACGGCTGGACCCGGGACGTGAAGAAGAAGCCCGCCATCGTGAATGCGCCGATCGACGAGCGCTTCCTGTTCGTGAACCTCGGCTACAACCTGCGCCCGATGGAGCTGCAGGGGGCCTTCGGACTCCACCAGGTGGCCAAGCTGGAGCCGTTCATCAAGATCCGCCGCGACAACGTCGACTACTGGAACGCCGGGCTGCGGCGTCACGGTCGCTGGCTGCGCGAGTGCCGCGGGCGCGACGACCACGGCTCCCGCTCGGTGTGGTTCGGCTACCCGATCTCGGTGCGGCCGGAGGCGCCGTTCTCGCGCGATGAGCTGGTGGCGTTTCTGGAAAGCCGGCACATCGCCACGCGACCCATCATGGCCGGCAACTTCCGGGACCAGCCGGCCATCAGCCTCTTCCCCCACCGTATCGCCGGCCCGCTCCCCAACGCCGAGCTCGTCATGCGCCAGTCGTTCTTCATCGGCAACCACCACGCCATCACCGAGCGCGCCCGGGCCTACGTGGTCGAGTGCGTTGACGAGTTCATGGCGCGATGGGCCTGACGCTCGCGGACGCCCGGGTGCTGGTGACCGGCGGTGCCGGCTTCCTGGGCCGCGCGGTCCGCAAGCAGCTGGCGGCCGCCGGCTGTGCGTCGATCGTGGCGCCGCGGCGGGCCGAGTACAACCTCACGCGTGCCGCCGACGTCGAGCGGCTCTTCGCCACCCACCCGGTCGACCTCGTCCTCCACCTGGCCGCCGACGTCGGCGGCATCGGCTACAACCTCGCCAATCCAGGCCAGGTGTTCTACGCCAATCTGATGATGGGGGCACTCGTAATGGAGCACGCGCGCGGCTCCGGTGCCTCCAAGTTCGTCGGGGTGGGCTCGGTGTGTGCCTATCCCGAGCACGCGCCGGTGCCGTTCCGCGAGGAGGACTTGTGGGCCGGCTATCCCGAACCCACCAACGGCGCCTACGGCAGCGCCAAGCGGATGATGCTGGTGCAGGGGCAGGCCTACCGCGCTCAGTATGGCTTCAACGCGGTGCACCTGCTGATGATGAACCTCTACGGCCCTGGCGATCACTTCGAGCCCGAGCGCTCGCACGTGATCCCCGCCCTGCTCCGCCGCCTCGTCGAGGCCGCCGCGGCGGGGGCGCCGGAGCTCGTGGTCTGGGGGGACGGCCGAGCCACGCGCGAATTCCTCTACGTGGACGATGCCGCCCGCGGCATCCTGCTGGCCGCCGAGCGCTACGACGAGGGCGAGCCGATCAACCTGGGCGCCGGCTTCGAGATCTCCATCCGCGAGCTGGCCACGCTGCTCGCCGAGCTCGCAGGCTATCGGGGACGGCTAGTCTTCGACGCTTCCAAGCCCAGCGGACAGCAGCGGCGCTCCGCCGACGTATCGCGGGCGAAGCGGGCGTTCGGGTTCGAGGCGTTGGTGGGTTTTCGCGAGGGATTGGCCCTGACGCTCGAATGGTACCGGCGCACCCAGACTGGAGCCGCCCCATGATGTCGGTCACCCTCGTTATTCTCACTCTCAACGAGATCGACGGCGTCACTCAAGTCGTTCCCAAGCTTCCGTCGCACGCTCTGGACGAGATCCTGGTGGTGGACGGCGGCTCCACTGACGGGACGCTTCAGTTCTTCGAATCGCGGGGCATACGGGTGATCCGCCAAGAGCGCCGCGGGCGGGGGGAGGCCTTCCGCCTGGCCACACAGCACGCGCGCAACGACCGGCTCGTGTTCTTCAGCCCCGACGGCAACGAGGATCCCGACGACATCCCGCACCTCGTCGACGGCCTGGTCGACGGCTACGACATGGTCATCGCCTCGCGCTTCATGACTGGCGCCCGGTCGGAGGACGATGACAAGTTTCTCTTCGCCAGCCGACGGTGGGGTAACCTCATGTTCACCTGGCTCGCCAACGTGCTGTGTGGACGCGGCCACCGGATCACGGACACCATCAACGGCTACCGTGCGATCACCCGCACAGCCTTCCGGCGGCTAGCGCCCGACGCCCAAGGCTACGCCATCGAGTTCCAGATGTCGATCCGCGCACTCCAGCTGGGGCTCCGCGTGCTCGAGATTCCGACGCAAGAATCGCCCCGCATCGGGCGGGGGGTGTCCAAGCTCAACGCCATTCCGGTCGGTCTCACGTTCCTGCGCGTTCTCGCCCGGGAGTGGCTGAGGGCGCCCGTCCGGCGCTGAACGACCGGTCGCATCCCCCGCCCGCGGAATGCTCGCGTACTACTCCACCGCCGCCCACGCGGACTTCTGGACGGAGCACTGGGGCGGCCACACGGTCGACGAGCTGCTGGCGATCGCTGCCGTGTCCCCGCTCACGGACCTGATCACGGCCGCGCTGCCTCGGCAGGGGGTCGTGCTCGAGGCCGGCTGCGGTCTCGGGCAATACGTCATCCTCCTGCGCCAGCGGGGCTGGCGCGCCGCCGGGGTGGACGGGAGCCTCGCCGCGCTCGCCACTGCCCGTCTGGCTACGCCGGTGCCTCTGGCGGCCAGCGACCTGCGGGCGCTGGCCATACGCAGCGGCTCTGTTGCGGCGTACATCTCCCTCGGCGTGGTCGAGCACGATCCCGATGGCCCCGACGCGATTCTGGCTGAGGCTCGGCGGGTGCTGGCTCCCGGTGCCATCCTCATCGTCTCGGTGCCCTATCTCAACGGCGCCCGCCGTCTCGGCGCCCCCTGGATCCGCCGTCGCGCACGCGCCGTGGCCGCGGCCGGGGGCGCCTTCTACCAGTACGCGTTCTCGCGGCGCGAGCTAGTGGCCGTCCTCTCCCGGCACGGCTTCGTGACGCAGGCCGCGCGTCCCTACGACCCGGCCCGGGTGCTCCGCGGGGTCCTTCCGGGCGCCGTGGTGGCGCGCGCCCGACGGCGCTCCGCCGCGCCGCCTGGTCGCCGGCCCGCCGCCGGCCCGGCCGCGTCGCGCGGACGGCTGGCCGCGCTCGTGCGCCGGGTGCTGTACACCGGCCCGGCGCTGCGGTTGCTCGGTCACATGCTGCTCGTCGTCGCCCGCCGGCCGTGACAGGATAGGCGGCAATGGCCCAGCCATTCCGCATCCTGGACCTCGGCGACCGCCGCGTGCTCGAGACGGACGGCCGCCAGTACCCGACGCGGTACAGCACGCGCGTGGTCCGCATGCTCGTCGAGCGCAAGGGGCCACGCCGCGCCCCGCTCTACTTCGACTTCAAGGAGACGCGCGGACGACATTTCCTGGCGCCGCTAATCGCCTATCTGCGGTCGCAGGGACGTCATGGCCTGCGGGTGCTCGAAGTGGGATGCTCGTTCGGTCACATGACCGAGTTCCTGGCCGATCAGCCGGAGATCGGCGCCCTCACGACGTTTGATACCGACCCGGCGTTCGTCGAGCTGACGCGGGTCAAGGTGGAGGAGCTCGAGCTTCGCACCGTCCGTGAGGTCCGCCATATTGACCAGGGGGCCACGTGCCGGCTTCCGTGGCCGGACGGCGCCTTCGACCTGGTGGTGGCGGTGGGGGTCGTCGAGCATCTTCCGGCGCGGTACCGGCGGCAGCAGGTCGACGAGTACTATCGCGTGCTCCCTGATGGCGGCCTGCTGACGATCCTTGACACCCCCAACCGCTGGTTTCCGCTGGAGACGCACTCGGTGGGCTTACCGCTCGTGCAGTGGCTGCCGCCGCGGTTGGCCTACCACTATGCGCGGCTGGGTCGCCGGGGCCGTTACCGGTCGGTGTCCTTCGAAGCGTTCATCGCAGACGGCACCGGCTGGCGCAACGCCAGCTTTGCCGACTGCTTGCCGTCGGCGGGGCTGGCCGGCGTCGACGATCTCACGGAGCAGGCCGGCTACGGCCTGCAGTTCTTCCGCGCCACCGCGCGCTCGCGGACGCGACGGGCGCTGCTGCCCCTGTT
Organism: uncultured Candidatus Rokubacteria bacterium; assembly: GCA_963734175.1. GTDB lineage: Bacteria > Methylomirabilota > Methylomirabilia > Rokubacteriales > CSP1-6 > AR5. The sequence continues at coordinate 444,537 of CAVTGC010000004.1, read as the reverse complement.
CGGCGCGGCCGCGGCCGTGCTGGGCGCGGCCGGCCGTCCGCCGTCCGTGGCGCTGCCCTACCTCAACCTGCTGTTCCGACTGGACCGGAAAGCGAGCGGGTGACGGTGCGGATCGAGATCGGCCGCCGCCACTACCTCGCGTATCTGCTGCTGCCGCATCGGATCAAGATGGCGCTCATGGCGGACGGCTCGCGGCAGCGGCTGGACACGATCAACCAGGCCTTCAACGAGCGGATCTACTCGAGCACCGGCGCCACCGAGTACGACCGCACCCACCGCTATGCCGAGGCGGAGGCGCACGATTACCCCGTGCGCGGGCTGGTGGACGGGCACTGGGTGGCCGGCGGGTACGGCCGCGCGCTCGAGCTGGGGGCCGGAAGCGGCTACTTCACCGTGATGATTGCCCGTCACGCAACCTCGCTGCTCGCCGTGGAGCCGGTGCCGGATATGCAAGCGGTCCTGGCCGACCGCTGCCGCACCGCCGGCGTCGACAACGTGCGCATCGTGGGCGCTACCGCGCTAGGCCTCGCCGCCCACCTCGGCGCGGCCTCAGTCGATTCCGCGTTCGTCCTGCAATCCTTGCATCACTTCCACCGGCGGGAGGATGCCTTCCGCGCCCTCGGTCGCGTCGTGCGGCCGGGGGGCCGTCTGTTCATCGTTGAGCCACACCACAACCTGCGGCGAGTTGCCCGGCTCTTCCGCAACTACATGCGGCACTACCGGGCGCCGGCCTTCCGGAGCGACGAGCACAACTGGGCCACTCACGATTTCCTCACCCGCGGGGAGCTGCGGGCCTTGTGTCGCGCGGGCGGCTTCACCGACGTCCGCATGGACGGCTATTGGATTCCGTATTCGCGATGGTTGATCGGCGACGCGCGGCGGCGGTTCGAGTGGGAGCGGACCGCCGGTCGGCTGCCCGGCCTGCGCCATTTCGCGGCCGTGCTGGCGCTGACCGCCCGTCGACGCGACGATGGCCGCGGATGACGGCCGGGCGCGTGCCCGCCGTCTCGGTCGTGATGGCCGTTCGGGACGGCGCGACGTGCGTCGCGGCGGCGGTCGGCAGCGTGCTCGGCCAGACGGACGGCGACCTCGAGCTGATCGTCGTCGACGACGGGTCAACCGACGCGACCGCGGATGTCCTGGCGGAAATCGCGGATCCGCGACTGCGAGTGGTCTGGCAACCGGCGGCCGGCCTCACACGAGCCCTGAACCACGGGCTGAGCCTCGCCCGCGCCGAGCTCATCGCCCGGCTCGACGCCGACGACGTGGCGCTGCCGGAGCGGCTCGCCCGCCAGCGGGTGTTCCTAACGGCGTATCTGGACGTTGGCGTGCTCGGCACCGCCGCTCGAGAGGTCGACACCGCGGGAGTGCCGGTGGGCGACGTGCGGCCTCCCCAGGACGATGCGGCAATCCGCCGGGCGCTCATTCGCACCAACCCCTTCGTCCACTCCTCGGTGATGGCGCGGCGGGCACTGCTGGCGTCCGCCGGCGGCTACGACGAGCGGGTGGCTGTCGCCCAGGACTACGACCTGTGGATGCGGCTGGCCCGTGTCACCCGGCTCGCCAACCTCGAGGACGTGCTGGTGATCCGGCGGCTCGGCGAGGGCCGGGTGTCGGTCGAGCGGGAGGAGGACCGGCTGCGCACCGAGGCGCGTGTGCGCTGGCGCGCGGTGGTGAGCGGCGCCTACCCGCCGTGGTGCGCGCTGTTCGCGCTGCGCCCGGCGCTGGCGCTGGCGCTGCCGCGCCCGCTCCGGCGCGCAGTGCGGGGGGCGCTGGCCGGATCGCGAGCGTGAGCGAGCCGATCCCGATCTTGCAGGTCGTCGTCTCCACGAAGGCGGGCGGCGGCCCCCAGCACGTCCTGACGGTCGCGCTGGGGCTTCGTCCGCGCGGCTGGCGGTCGATCGTGGCGGGGCCGGCCGACGGCCCGCTGTTCGCGCGCTTCCGCGAGGCCGGGATCGAGACGGTCGCGCTGCCCACCGACCGGCTCGGACCGCTCACGCCGGTGCGACTCGCCCGGCTGATCCGCCGGCGCGGCGTTCGCCTCGTGCACTCGCACGGCAAGGGCGCCGGCGTCCACGCGCGCCTGGCCGCCCGGCTGGCCGGTGTGCCGGCCGTCCACACCTTCCACGGCATTCATTACGAGCGCTACCTGGCGATCGGTCGCGCCGCCTACCTGTGGGTGGAACGCCGGCTCTCGGCGCGCACCCGCGTCGTCGTCAATGTGTCGCGGGCCCAGGAGCGCGAGGGACTGGCGCTGGGGCTGTTCGCGCTGGGCCAGAGCCGGGTCGTCGTCAACGGCGTCGACGTCGTCGGGCTGGTGGCCGTTGCCCTGGCTCGCGACGCGGCCCGCGGCAGCCTGGGGCTCGATCCGGCGGCGATCGTCGTGGGCAGCGCCGCGCGCTTCGACGAGGTGAAGCGACTGGGCCTGCTGGTGGAGGCCGTGGCCATCGCGCCCGCCCTCACGCTCTCGCTGATCGGGGACGGCGCCGAGGCGCCGCGCCTGCGGGAGCGGGCGGCGGCCCTGGGGGCGGCGGGCCGGGTACGCTTCGCCGGTGAGATCCCGGCGGCGGCGCGGCTGTTCCGGGCCTTCGACGTCTTCGCGTCCCCCTCGCGCAAGGAAGGGCTGCCACTGGCCGTCGTCGAGGCCATGGCGCTGGGGCTGCCGGTGGTCGCCAGCGACATCGCGGCTCACCGGGAGGTGCTGGGCGAGGGGAACGCGGGGCTGGTGGCCGGTACCGCCGCCGCCTTCGCCGAGCGGCTGGCCGCACTGGCCGCCGACCCCGCGTTGCGGGCGCGTCTGGGCGGCGCGAACCGGGCCCGGGCGCAGCGGGAATTCGGCGTTGGACGCATGCTGGACGGGCTGGAGGGCGTCTATAGAGAGGTCCTGGGGCTGTAGTACTATGGCCGCGATGCTGCTGGGCAGCGCTTTCGAACGGACGCTCGTCGACCTCCTCGAGTATTGGCGACGGCGCACGCCGGCTCCCTCGCGCTGAGCGGTCGCGCCGCCGACCGCGGGCCGAGGCGGCAGCCACGCGTCGCCCTCGTGCACGACTGGCTGACCGGCATGCGCGGCGGCGAGCGGTGCCTCGAGGTGTTCTGCGAGTTGTTTCCCGACGCGCCCCTCTTCACCCTGCTGCACGTTCCCGGCAGCGTGAGCCCCCTGATCGAGCGTCGCCGCATCGTGACCTCGTTCGTGCAGCGCCTGCCGGGCGCCGCCAATCGGTACCGCCAGTACCTGCCGCTGTTCCCGGCCGCGGTGCGGGGGCTGTCGCTGGCCGGCCACGACCTCGTCATCTCGCTCAGCCACTGCGCGGCCAAGGCGGTGCGGGTGCCGCCGGGGGCGCTGCACCTGTGCTACTGCTTCACCCCCATGCGCTACGTGTGGGACCTGGAGGACGACTACACGCGCGGCGCCGGCTGGCTGACGCGGGCGGCGCTGCCGCCGCTGGCCGCGGCCCTGCGCCACTGGGACCGCCGGACGGGCGGCGTGCACGACTTCGTGGCGATCTCGCGGCACATCGCCGATCGCATCCGCCGCGTGTACGGGCGCGACTCCGAGGTCATCCATCCGCCCGTGGAGGTCGCCCGCTTCCAGCCGGCCGCCTCGCCCGACGACTACTACCTGGTCGTCTCCGCGCTGGTCCCGTACAAGCGCGTCGACCTGGCGGTGGCCGCCGCCACCCGGCTCGGCCGGCGGCTGCTGGTGGTGGGCACCGGGCCGGAGGAGGCGCGGCTGCGCGCGCTGGCGGGCCCGGGCGTGACCTTCCTGGGCTGGCGGCCCGATGCCGAGGTGGCCGAGCTCTACGCGCGCTGCCAGGCCGTGCTCTTTCCGTCAGTGGAGGACTACGGGATCGTGCCGCTGGAGGCGGCGGCGGCGGGGCGGCCGACGCTGGCCCTGGGCCGGGGGGGCGCGCTGGAGACGATGGTGGGTCTCGACGACGGCCGTGAGCCGCCCACCGCCGTCTTCTTCGCGGAGCCCACCGTCGAGTCGCTCATCGGCGCCGTCCGGTCCTTCGAGGCGGCCGCCCACCGGTTCGAGCCCGCCGCCCTGCGGGCGCGGGCCGCGCAGTTCGATCGCCCGCTCTTCGCCGACCGCGTCCGCGAGTACGTCGAGCGCCGGTGGCGCGCCTTCGCCGGGCCCGGCGCATGCTGAAGGCCCACTCGCGGCTGTTCCAGCACCTGGCCCTGGCGACCGACCTGGTCCTGATCGCCATCTGCTGGCTCGGGGCGTACGTCGTCCGCTTCAACCTGTTCGGTCACGGGGACATCCCGCCGTTCTCGGACTACGCGCTCCAGCTGTTGCCGATCCTGATCGTGTGGGGTGTGGCCTACAAGACCTTCGATCTCTACCGGCCGAACCGGCTCGGCTCTCACCTGGCCGAGTGGTTCGACATCGCCAAGGCTTCCACCCTCGGCGTGCTGGTCCTGGTGGCCGGCATGACGTTCCTGTTCCGCAGCTACGAGTACTCGCGACTCGTCATCCTCATGTTCTGGGTGGCGTCCATCGTGAGCGTGAGCTTCTCGCGGGCGGCGTTCCGGGAAGTGCTGCGCTTCGCCCGCCGCCGCGGCTACAACCAGCGCTACGCGGTGGTGGTGGGCGGCGGCGAGCCGGCCGCCGAGGTGCTGCGCGTGCTCGACCGGCGGCGGGACACCGGCATCCAGCTGCTGGGGCTGCTGAGCGACAAGCCGGAGGCCGAGGGAGCGCCGGTGCGGTGGCTGGGCGGCATCGACGAGATCCGCGCGGTGCTGACCTCGCACACGGTGGACATCGTCATCATCGCGCTGCCGCACAGCGACTACCCGCGGCTGACCACCGTGCTCAACGAGATTGGAGATGAGCCGGTGGCCATCCACCTCGTGCCCGACCTGTTCGGTCTGGCCTCACTGCGGGGCGGGGTGGAGGAGTTCGAGTCGATCGCGTTCATCCATCTGCGGGAGTCGCCCCTGTACGGGTGGAACGGCGTGCTCAAGCGCGGCTTCGACCTGGTGGTGGGGACGGTGGGGCTGGTGGTGACGCTGCCGATCATGGCGGCCATCGCCGTCGCCGTCGCCATCGCCTCCGGCCGGCCGATCATCTATCGGCAGGAGCGGATGGGACTCGATGGCCGCCGCTTCGGCATGCTGAAGTTCCGCACGATGGTGGCCGACGCCGAGGCCGAGACGGGGCCGCGATGGGCCGTGCGCGACGACCCGCGCCGCACGCGGGTGGGCGCCTTCCTGCGCGCGTGGAGCCTGGACGAGCTGCCCCAGCTCTTCAACGTCCTGCGCGGCGAGATGAGCCTGGTGGGGCCGCGGCCGGAGCGGCCGAGCTTCGTGGAGGACTTCCGTCGCCGCGTGCCCGGCTACATGCTGCGCCACACGATGAAGGCCGGCATCACCGGCTGGGCTCAGATCAACGGCTGGCGCGGCAACACCTCGATCGAGAAGCGCATCGAATACGACCTCGAATACATCGCGCGGTGGTCGCTGGGGTTCGACCTCGCCATCCTGCTCCGGACCCTGTGGCTGGGATTCCGCAACCGCAACGCGTACTGAGGGAGCGCGGCGGGAGCGGCCGCCGCGCTCCCGCCGCGCATGCGCGCTTCCACCACGGTCGCTGACGCACCGGCCGCCTCGTCGGACTGGCGCCCGGTCGTGCGGACCGGGCTGCTGGTCGCGCTGGTGGTGGGGCTGGCCCTGTCGATCTCGGTGAGCCAGATCGCGCTGGCGGGGCTGGCGGCCTGGCTGCTCCTGGCGCGGTGGGCCGGCCGCCTGCCGCCGCTGCAGCTGCCGCTGCTGGGGCCGATCGCCGCCTTCGCGGCCTGGAGCGTGGTAACGGCGCTGGCCTCCGAGCGGCCGCTCGAGGGCCTCTACACCTGCAAGAGTCTGCTGAACCTCGCCGCCCTCTTCGTCATCGCCAACGCGCTGCCCGACGCCGCCAGCGCCCGGCGCTTCGCGACGTGGCTGGTGCTGGCCGTGGCGGCGGCCTCGGTGCTGGCGCTGGTGCAGGTGGCCGTCTGTCCCGGGCCGGAGGCCACCGCCCATGCCACCACGCTGGCCGGCAAGTTCCTCCGGAAGTGTACGCGGGCGCGCGGCTTCTACAGCATCTACATGACGCTGGCGGGCGTGCTGGCGCTGACGCTGACCGCCGCGCTGCCGCGGCTGGCCCGGTGGCCGGGCGAGGCGTGGTGGCTGGCGCCCTCGTGGATCATCAGCGCCACCGCGCTCGCGCTCACCTACGTGCGGGGGGCCTGGATCGGCTTCGCGGCGGGCGCGGTGACGGCGGTGGCCGGGCTCGGCCGGCGCGGCCTCGTCGTCGCCGTGGCGCTCGTGGTGCTGGTGCCGGCGCTGCTCATCGGATTGCCTGGCGTCGGCGCCCGCCTGCGGACGATCGGCAGCACCGCCGACGACACCACGCGCGACCGGCTGGCGATGCTGGAGGCGGGCCGGCGGCTGGTGGTGGAGCACCCGGTGATGGGCATCGGTCCCGGCCAGGTCAAGCACGCCTACGCGCGGGTGGCCCCGGCCGAGGCGATGCGCCTGTCCACCAGCCACCTGCACAATACGCCACTGCAGCTGCTGGTCGAGCGCGGCGTGCTCGGCCTGGCCACGTGGCTGTGGATCTTCGTGGCCTTTCTCGTCCGTGGCCTCGCCCTCCTTCGGCGGCTGCCGGCCGCGGCCGCCGCCGACCGGGCGCTGGTGCTGGGCTCCCTGGCCGCCATCGGCGCGTTCCTGGTGGGCGGTCTCTTCGAGTACAACTTCGGCGACACGGAGGTGCTGCTCGTGGCCCTGGCCCTCATGGCGCTCCCCTTCGCCCTCGCCCGCGACGGCGTCGCCGTCCGCACGTGAGCCCGGCCCGCCGCCCGCGCTGGTCCGCCGTGCGCGCCCTGGTCACCGACGTCGACGGCGTGCTGACCGACGGCGGTCTCTATTACGCCGAGAGCGGCGACGAGCTGAAGCGCTTCGACGTGCGCGATGGCCAGGGGCTGGTCCTGCTGCGCGAGGCCGGGCTGCTGATCGCCATCGTCACCCGCAAGCAGACGGCGATCGTGACCCGCCGCGCCCGCGATCTCGGCATTTCCGAGGTCCACCAGGACGTGCGCGACAAGGCCGCCGTCCTGACCGAGCTGTGCGCGCGCCACGGCCTGGCGCCGGCCGCCGTCGCCTACGTGGGCGACGACGTGGGCGACCTGCCCGCCATGCGAATGGTCGGCCTCCCGATCGCGGTCGCCGACGCCGTCAAGGACGTTCGCCGGGCGGCCGCGTACGTCACGCGCGCCGGCGGCGGGCGCGGGGCCATCCGAGAGGTGTGCGAGCTGATCCTCGCGGCGCGCCGGCGATCGTAGCGAGCGCGCTCGCCGGTCCCTGGGGGCCCTCGGCGCCGGCACCAAAAGTGGAAGAGTTCCGGACAGGGCGAAAAACCTGCGCGCTACACCACGCAGATAACGCGTGATCGCACCAGCCGCGACCGCGCGGCCGGCGAGCCGGATTCCTGCCTGGGCGAGCTGGTCACGTTCAGAATCAGCCGCATAGAGAACACACCCGGCGCGCGAGCCGCCTCGGCACGATTATCGCTCTGACGGGCGTTGCCTTGCCGTTCTGAACGTCTGCTCGTGGGGCGGTGCTGGATGTATGCGAGCGAAAGGGCCGGTGTTCGGGGCGCGGTCGGGACGGGCGAGCTGGGCGAGGAACGAGGACGATGAGAACGGCGCTGTCGAGCGATTTGACAGTTTCTTGCGAGGAATCGAGCGTCATTTGCTCGAAGTGATCGCGCGCGCTGGGCTACAATTGCGCCCTGCTCACCTCGATCCGGACTCCCCATCGGTCGGCCTCACGCGGATGTCCAGTCAACGGAGACGCGTACCCTGCACTTCGCGAGGAAAAGGAATGACGACGAGAGGCCTCTGGCGTCTGCTCATCACGATGCTCGTGATGCTGGCGGGCGCGCCGACCGGATCCGCTGACGCCGCCGTCCTCAAGCTGGGCGACATCCTGGCCGTGGAACCGGGCGTCTCCAGCATCAGCGTCATCGATCCCGTGACCGGGGCGAAGACCACCATCTCGCAGGGCGGCCTGCTGTTGCCGGCCCACAAGACCGTGGGGGTGGCGCTGGCGCCGGACGGCGACGTCATCGCCGTTCACCGGACGATCGGACTGATCCGCGTGAATCCCGCGACGGGCACGCAGAACATCCTGTCCCAGGGCGGGTACTTCAAGGATCCGTGGGCGCTCGCCATCGACCGGGACACGGGCTTCATCTACGTCGCCGACAGCGGCTTCGACGATGATCGGCCCGAGATCAACGAAGCGGGCAAGATCATCCGGGTGGATCCCGCCTCCGGTGCGCAGGAGCTCATCGCGGCGGGAACCCCGTGCACCGTGCACCCGGCCGATGCCGCCTGTCAGAACACGACGTCGGCCGGCGCCTACCTGGCCCATCCCTACGGCATCGCGATCGACTACACGTCCACGCCCCGGACGCTCGTGGTGGCGGACATGAGCGCGTTCAACGGCAAGGGCGCGATCATCCGTATCCAGCCCTCGGTCGGCGGCACCCAGACGCTCCTGTGGGGGCCCGCCTCGGCGTCGCCGCCGCCGCAGGTGGCGCAGTCGGCTCCATTCGGCTGTCCCATGGGCGTCGCCGTCGAGCCCAACGGCAATATCCTGATGACGGTCTTCACGTTCCCGGTCCCGGCGACGCCGCAGGTCCCGCCCCCGGCGGGGACGTTCTACGGATGCGCGCCGCCCGGGATCTTCCGGATCGACCTGACCAGCCACACGCAAACCATCGTCAACGCCAATGCCCCGGCGTGGCAGCCGAATCACGCGTACGCGGTCGGCGACGTCATCCGCGTCGATGCCCAGGCGCGCGTGCACCGAGTCGTGACCGCCGGGACCTCCCAGAGCTTCACGCCCGGCTGGAACGGCACGCCGAACGGCACCACCGTCGACGGCACGGTGGTGTGGCAGAACGTCGGTCGCGGCGCCAACTGGATGATTCCGTTCGGGCTGGCCGTCGAGCCCGCGCCGACCGGCGTCGGATCCGCTGAATCACAACATCCTCGTCCCTGACGAGGGCTACAGCATGGTGTTCCGCCTGGACGCGAGCGGGAACTTCCTGTCGGTGCCGCTCGCCATGAACATCAGCTTCGTGACGCATGTCAGCGTCATCACCTTCACGCCGCCTCCGCCCTCCCCCGGAGGCCCCACCCGATTCAACGGCAATCCCACCGGCACGCTCCCGGCCGGGACGACGCAGGCGACGATAGGGTTGGCGACGAGCGTGGCCGCGACGTGCCGATACGGCTCCCAGCCGGGCGTGCCCTACGGGTCGATGACGCACACGTTCACGACGACGGGGACGACGGCGCACACGACGCTGGTGAGCGGCCTGACCGGAGGCCACGGCTATCAGTTCTACGTCCGCTGTGTGGACGGTGCGGGCAATGCCAACGTCGACGACTACATCATCGCGTTCTTCGTGGCGAGCGCGTCGGCGACGACCAGCACCTTCGCCGCGACGGAGAGCCCGCTCTCCGAGGGCGGCCGGTGGGACTCGCCGGGCGCGTGGGCCGATCTGCGCGCGAGCAATGGGGCCTTTGCGATCGGTCTGAACGCGCTGGGACGGCTGGCGACGCCGGCGGTCGGAGCCGACCAGTACTCGGAGATCACGTACGACCAGGACCCCGGCACCGCGAGCTGGGTGGGGGTCGCGACACGAATCCAGGGTGCCAACAACGGCAGCGGCTATCTGGCCATCGCCTATGCGGGCGAGGTTCGCCTGTACCGGGCCGATGACAACGGAGGCCTGAGCTTCACGCTGCTGGCCTCGGCGAGCGCCGCCATCGGTAACGCTCCCCGGCGCCTGCGGCTCGAGTCCGAAGGCAACGTCCACCGGGTCTACTTCAACGGCACGCAGATGATCGCCCACGCCGCCAGCGGGACGATCTACGCGAGCGGTCAGCCCGGCATCGCCGCCTCCGTCTTCGGAGGACCGCAGGTGAAGATCCTCTCGTTCGAGGGCGGGAGCCTGGGGGGGGCGCCGGTCGACTCGACGCCGCCTCTGCGGTTCAACGGGCAGCCGGCGGGAACGCTCGCGGCCGGAACGACGCAGGCGACGCTGGGGCTGACGACCGGTGAAGGGGCGACGTGCCGGTACAGCTCGCAGGCGGGCGTGGCTTACGCGTCGATGCTGAACACGTTCACGACGACCGGATCCACGACGCACGCCACGATGGTGAGCGGGCTGACCGGGGGCCACAGCTACCAGTTCAACGTCCGCTGCGTGGACGCCGCCGGCAACGTCAACACCGACGACTACGTCATCGCGTTCTCGGTGGCGGGCGCGTCGGCCACGACCAGTACCTTCGCCGGGACGGAGAATCCGCTACTCGAGGCCGGCCGGTGGGACTCGCCGGGCGCCTGGGCCGATCTGCGCAAGAGCGACGGCGCCTTCGCGGTTGGCCTGAACGCCCAGGCCCGGCTGGTGACGCCGACGGTGGGGGCCAATCAGTACGCGGAGATCACGTACGACCAGAACCCCGGGACCTCGAGCTGGGTGGGCGTGGCGACACGCACGCAGGGGGCCGGCAACGGAAGCGGCTACCTGGCCATCGTCTATGCGGGTGAGGTTCGCCTGTACCGGACCGACGATACGGGCAGCCTGAACTTCACGCTGCTCGCCTCGGCGACCGCCGCCATCGGCAACCCGCCCCGGCGACTGCGCCTGGAATCCCAGGGCAACACCCACCGGGTCTACTTCAACGGAGCGCAGGTGATCACCCACAACGCCACCGGGACGGTCTATGCGAACGGTCAGCCCGGCGTCGCCGCCTCTGTCTTCGGAGGACCGCAGGTGAAGATTCTCTCCTTCGAGGGGGGAGCGCTCTAGCGACTCGGACGTCGTCGTCCGGGTCCCTCAGTACGCCGGCACCGGCTCCGTCGTGGCCCGCACGCGGGTGAAGTACTCCTTGAAGCGCTCGACGTCGTCGGCCGAGACCATGTCGGAGACGAGGAAGCAGCCGACGTCGCCCTGCTTCCACACCCAGGCCGCGAAGCCGCTGTCGCGCAGCAGCGCCGGCCGCCAGCGGCCGATCTGCACGCGGGCGGGGTCGGGCACGCTCAGCCCCGGCGCCGGCAGGGCGATGTAGGTGAGCATGTGGCCGTCGACGTCGCGGTAGTGGATGGCCACTCCGCGCTGCCGCTCGAGGTAGACCGGCTCCGCGGCCACGAACTCCAGCCGCTCGTCACCCACGAAGACCTGGGGCAGGGCGATGCCCGATTCCTGCTGGAGCCACGGCAGCGCGGTCGGCAGGATCTCGCCGTGGCGCGCGCCCCACATGAGCGCCCGCGAGTGCTCGCTGACGACCGCGCGCACGTAGCGCTGGACCGGGTCGGAGGGCACGATGCGCGGGATCACCGGCAGCAGGACGAGGGCCAGCAGCATCGCCGTCGCCCCCGCCGCCAGCAGGGGCGACAGCCAGGCCGGGCGGCGCGACCGCGGGGTGGCGGCCTCGACGATGCTCACCCGCAGGCGGGCAGGCGCGGCGTAACGCCGGAGGTCGCCGGCCAGCCGGCGGCTCAGGACCTCGTCGGAGCTCTCGTCGTGACGGTCGTTCATTTCGTCTCGTAGTCGCGCAGCATGCCCCGGAGCCGTTCCTTGGCCCGGAAGATCCTCGATTTCACCGTCCCGACCGGGCAGGCCATCACCCGGGCTACCTCCTCCAAGGGAAGGCCCTCGACCTCGGCAAGCAGCAGCACCGTGCGGAACTCCTCGGGCAGGCGGCGCAGGGCCCGCTCCAGGTCGGTGTGTGCGTCCATCGCGATCCCGTCGTCGTCCGGGGCATGGTGAAACATGGGGACGTCCCACTCGGGAACGCCGTCCTCCGCGATCGGGGACTCCCGCTCGCGGACCCGGTAAAACGTCAGGAACGTGTTTCTCAAAATCTGGAACAACCAGGCCCGGAGGTGGGTTCCCGGCTGGAATCGGTGGGAGAACCGGAAGGCCCGCAGGTACGTCTCCTGGACCAGGTCGTCGGCGTCGGTGGGCCGCTTCGTCAGGTACATCGCGAAGTTGTAGAGCGCGTCGAGGTGCCCCAGGGCTTGCTGCTGGAAGTCGACGTCGACCACGCTCAGCGCTCGAACCAGCGCGCGGGATAGGCACCCAGCCGCACCTCGTGCTCGTCTCCCAGGTCCTCCAGCAGCTCGCGCACGGGGCGGTAGAGCGTGGGATGGGTGAGGTCGGGCGCGATATCGGCCAGCGGGCGCAGCACGAAGGCGCGCTCGGCGGCGAGCAGATGGGGGATGTGCAGGTCGTCGGGGGCGCTGATGACCTCGTCGCCGTAGAACAGGATGTCGATGTCCAGCGTCCGCGCCGTGAAGCGCCGTGCCTCCGGCGTCAGCCCGGGCAGCCGCGTGCGGCCCAGCGCCGTCTCGATCGCCTGCAGGTGCCCGAGCAGCGTGCGCGGCGGCAGCGACGTCTCGATGGCCACCACGCAGTTGAGGAACCAGGGGCGCTCGCTCTCCGTCTGGCCCGGCTCCACCTCCCACGGCTCCGACTCGTACAGCGGCGAGGCGGCCACCACCGCCAGGCCGGCCGCCCGCAGCCGGTCCACGGCGTCGCGCAGGAGGGCCAGCCGGTCGCCGAGGTTGGAGCCGAGCGACAGGTACACCTGGGGCATCAGCGTCTCCGCACCAGCTCGACCGAGGGCGTGCCCACCAGCCCTTCCAGCGGTGGCGTCAGCTTGCGCACGCGTACGCGTACTTCCTCGGTGGGGAACTCGCGCAGCAGCGCCTGGGCGATCATCCCGGCCAGCCGCTCGATGAGGTTCACGCGCCCCTCGGTGCCGATCTCCACGATGCGGCGGGCGACGTCGCCGTAATCGACGGCAGCGGCGAGGTCGTCCGACACCGCGGCCGGCGTCAGGTCGACGGCCAGCTCGGCGTCGACCGAGAACCACACCCCCACCGTCTGCTCCGCCTTGCTGACGCCGTGGTGCCCGTAGAAACGCACGTCCTCCAGCCGCAGCCGGTCCGTCGTCACAGCCGGACCACGGTATTCCGCAGCGCGCCCACCCCGGCGATGCGGATCTCGACGCGATCGCCGGCATCCACCGGCCCCGAGGCGCCGGGGGCGCCGAGGGCGACCACGTCACCCGGCAGCAGCGTCATGATCTCGGACAGCCGGGCGACGATCTCCTCCACCGGCAGCACCAGCCCCGCCGTCGAGGCCGAGACCCGGGGCGCGCCGTTCACCCACGTCTCCAGCGTGGCGGCGTGCGGATCGAGGTCGGTCGCGATGCACGGCCCGACCGGGCAGAAGGTGTCGAAGGCCCGGGCCCGCGTCCAGTCGCCGCCGCGGTCCTGGATGTCGCGCGCGGTCACGTCGTTGAGGCCGGCGTAGCCGAGCACGTACTCGCGCGCGCGCGCGGCCGGCACGTGGCGGCAGCGCCGCTTGATCACCGCGGCCAGCGTGGCCTCGCACTCGACGTGCTTGCTCGCCGGCGGCGCCACGATGGGATCGCCGGGCCCCACCAGCGCGGTGACCGGCTTGAAGAACAGCAGCGGCTCGTCGGGCACGGCCAGGCCGAGGCCGATCGCGTGCTCGCGATGGTTGAGACCGACGCCGACGATCTTGGAGGGTTGCACCGGCGCCAGCAGCACCACCTGGCGCAGCGCATAGCGGCGCCGGCCGCGCCGGAACAGGCTCCACGGCGTGCCCGTGTACTCGACCACGACCGCGCCCTCCAGGGCACCGTAGCGGGTCTTGTTCTCGACGCGGAAGCGGACGATCTGCACGGCTCAGGCGAGGCCCAGCACGTCGGCCATCGAGTAGAGGCCGGGCGCGCGGCCGGCCACCCAGCCCGCCGCCCGCAGGGCGCCGCGGGCGAAGGTGTCGCGGCTGTGGGCGCGGTGCGTGAGCTCCAGCCGCTCGCCGAGGGCGCCGAACGACACCGTGTGCTCGCCGACGACGTCACCCGAGCGCAGCGACATCACGCCGATCTCCTGGCCGGTGCGCTCACCCGGCAGCCCCTGGCGGCCGTAGACCCCCACCTTGGTGATGTCGCGGCCCAGCGCCTCGGCCACCAGCTCGGCCATGCGCACGGCGGTGCCGCTCGGCGCGTCCTTTTTGAGCCGGTGGTGGATCTCGGTGATCTCGACGTCGTAGTCCTCGCCGAGGGCGCGGGCCATGATGGGCAGCAGCTTGAAGGCCAGCGTGACGGCCACCGACATGTTGGGTGCTTGCATGATGGCGGCCCGGCGGGCGAGCGCGGCGATCTCGGTGCGCTGGGCGGCCGAGAAGCCGGTGGTGCCGATCACGGCCGCCGCCCCGGCCGCCGCGACGAGGCGCAGGTGCTCGATCGAGGCCTCGGGCACGGAGAACTCGACGAGGACCCGGCCGGCGGTGATGGCAGCGGCGGCGTCGCTGGTGATCGGCACGCCGACGCGGCCAACCAGAGCGGTCTCGCCGGCGTCGGCACCGAGGGCGGCGTGGCCGGCCGCCTCCAGCGCGGCGACGACGCGCAGGTCGGCGCGCTCGCGGGTGAGGGCGACGATGCGGGTGCCCATCCGACCGGCGGCACCCCCGACGACGAGACCGACGGGAGCGCCGACGGTCGTCGAATCAACCGTCATGAAGAGGCGTCCGCCGGGTTACTTGACGAGCGCGTACTGCCGGAGAATCCCGCGCAGTGTCTCGCGGTTCGCGTCGCTCATCCGGCACATGGGCAGCCGGAACTCGGGCTCCAGCATGCCGGCCATCGCCATCGCTTCCTTGATGGGGATCGGGTTGGTCTCGAGGAAGGCGGCCCGGGCCAGCGGGAACAGCCGGTAGTGCAGCTCGCGGGCGCGCTTGAAGTCGCCCTCCAGCGCGGCGTGGACCATGTCGGCGGTCTCGCGCGGCACGATGTTGGCGATGACCGAGATGACGCCGTGCCCGCCGATGGCCATGAGCGGCAGCGTGATGTTGTCGTCGCCGGAGAGCACCGTGAAGGTCGGGCCGCAGGCGGCGATGACCTGGCTCATCTGGTCGAGGCTGCCCGAGGCCTCCTTGACGCCGACGATGTTCTTGCAGTCGCGGGCCAGGCGCGCCATCGTGGCCGTCTCCACGTTGACGGCGGTCCGACTGGCGATGTTGTAGGTGATCACCGGGATCGCCGCCGACTCGGCCACGGCGCGGTAGTGGCGGTACAGCCCTTCCTGCGTCGGCTTGTTGTAGTACGGGTTCACGACCAGCACGCCGCTGACGCCCGCCTGCTCGGCGTGCTTGGTGAGCGCGATCGCCTCGGCCGTCGAGTTGGAGCCGGTGCCGGCGATGACGTGCACGCGCTTGCGGGCGGCGTCGACCACCACCTCGACCACCCGCCGGTGCTCGTCGTGGGTGAGCGTCGGCGACTCGCCCGTGGTGCCGCACGGGATCAGGCCGTCGGTGCCGTGGGTGACGTGGAACTCGACCAGCTCGCGCAGCTTGGCCTCGTCGATGCGACCGTTGCGGAACGGGGTGACCAACGCGACGAACGATCCCTGAAACGTCGTCTGGCTCATATCTTCGTCCCCCCGGTGGACGCTCATGTGAGGGTGATCGTTGCCTTTTTCGAGGATGAAGTCAAGGCGAGCGGGCGCCTCAGGGGGCGGTGACGGTGACCTCGTTGGAACGGGCGCTCTCGTTGGCGCGCACGCTGGTGTCCTGGGCCGTCACCGCGTAGCGGTAGGTGCCGGGCGCCACGCCGCGGTCGGTGAAGGTGGTGCCCGGGGCTCGCACCGAGCCCACCCGCGTGAACGGCCCGTTGCCGGTGGCGCGATAGACGACGTGGCCGGCCACGTCGGCGTCGGGGCTGGGCGTCCACGACAGCCGCACGGTGTCCTGCGAGGGGATGGCGACGAGGTCGGCGGGCGGCGCCGGCGCGGTGACGTCGGTCGGGGTGGCGACGACCCGGGCCGTCGGCTGACCCTCGATCTGGGTCGCGCCCTCCTGCCGGACCGCCCGCACCGCGTAGTGATAGGCCCGCTCGTTCTCGAGACCGCGGTCGGTCATGGTGGTGACGCCGGGCGCGGTGCGAGCGATGGGGGCCAGCGGCCCGTCCGCCGTCGGGGCTCGGAGGACCTCGTAGACCAGCGGGCCGGTGACCGAGCTGCCGTCGGTGAACCGGGCGGATGGCTGCCAGCTCAATTGCACCTGGCGCTCGCCGGGCGCGGCCTGCAGGCCCGCGGGGGGCTCCGGTCCCGCCGCGAAGGTCAGGCTGAGCCGCCCCGACGGTGGGCTCGTGCGGCCCAGCGCGTCGGCCGTGACCACCACGTAGGTGTAGCGTCGGCCGACGGTGAGATTGAGACGGTCGGTGAAGACGACGCGGGTGCCCTGCACCTGCGGCGCGGGCGGGTCGCTGAGCTGCACGGTGCCGACCTCCGTGTAGCCGGCGACGCGGTCGTGGCTCAGCAGCGCCGGCTTGGGATCACCCTGGCCGGCGTCGTCGGTACGGAACACGCGGGCCACACCGGGATCGAGCAGCCGGGTATTGTCCACGCGGCGCCGTGGCAGCGTCCACGACAGCTCCACGCCGCCCTCGCGCACGATGCCGCTCAGGTCACCGACGGGCGAGGGGACGCGGCGCTCCGGGGCCACCGGCGGCCCCTTGCGGCCGCAGGCGCCGAGGGCGACCAGCAGGAGGACGGCGACCAGCACCGGCGCCAGTGCCGGTCGGCGAGCGCCGCTCACGCGCGGGGCGGGGGCGTCACGGCTGCGTCGGGGCGCCCGAGGGGTGAGAGGCGGTGTCCACGCCGGTCGCGCCGACGATCTGGCGCGCCTGGGCGAGCGCCCGCCGGACCGCCTCGGGCGCGGTGCCCCCGGTCACGGCCCGCGCGCGCAGCGAGGCTTCGACCGTGAGCGCGCCGTGGACGTCGGCGGCGAACCGGTCGGAGAAGCGCTGCAGCTCGTCGAGGCCGAGCTGCTCCAGCGTCACGCCGCGCTCGAGCGCGTAGCGCACCACCTTGCCGACGACCTCGTGGCCCTCGCGGAACGGCAGCCCCTTGCGGACGAGATAGTCGGCCAGGTCGGTCGCCGTCGCGAAGTTCTCGCCGGCCGCCGCCCGCATGCGGTCGGTGCGGAAGGTGAGGGAGGCCAGCATGGGCGGCAGCACGCCGGCGATCGCCGCCAGCGTGTCGACGGAGTCGAAGAACGCCTCCTTGTCCTCCTGCATGTCCGAGTTGTAGGCGAGCGGCAGCCCCTTCATCGCCGTCAGCACCGCCAGGAGGTTGCCGTAGAGGCGACCGCTCTTGCCCCGGATCAGCTCGGCCACGTCCGGGTTCTTCTTCTGCGGCATGATCGACGAGCCGGTGGCGAACGCGTCGGAGATCTCCACGAAGCCGAACTCGGCCGTCGCCCACAGGGCGAGATCGGCGGCCAGCCGGGACAGGTGCATGCCGGTGATGGCGGCCGCGGCCAGGTACTCGAGCACGTAGTCGCGGTCGCTGACGGCGTCGAGGCTGTTGGGCGACACGGTGCCGAACCCGAGGTCACGAGCCAGCGCCTCGCGGTCGATCGGGAACGCGGTGCCGGCCAGGGCGGCGGCGCCGAGCGGCAGCACGTCGGCGCGGGTGGCGGCGGCCGCGAATCGCTCGCGGTCGCGCTGCAGCATCCAGACGTACGCCAGCAGGTGGTGGGCCAGCACGATGGGTTGGGCGCGCTGCATGTGCGTGTAGCCGGGCATCGGCGCCTCGACCGTCTCGGCCGCCCGGGCCAGCAACGCGTGCTGGATCGCCCGCAGCCCCTCGCCGGTGCTGGCGGCGACGGCCTTGAGGTACAGCCGCTCGTCGAGCGCGATCTGGTCGTTGCGCGAGCGACCGGTGTGCAGCTTGCCGGCGACTTCGCCCACCAGCTCGAGGAGCCGACGCTCCACGTTCATGTGGATGTCCTCGAGCTCGGGCCGGAACGGGAAGGTGCCGGCCTCCAGCTCGGCGCGCACGGCGCCGAGGCCGGCCACGATCGCGTCGCGTTCGCTCTCGGTGAGCAGGCCGGCCCGGGCCAGCGCGCGGGCCCACGCCACGCTGCCCTCGATGTCGTGCGGCCACAGCCGTCGGTCGAACGCCAGCGAGCCGGTGAACCGCGCGGCGGTCGGATCGGCGGCGCCGCCCAGCGCTGCGCGGGCCAGCGTCCGGTCGGGGCCGCTCATGGCAGCAAGGCCGCGATGTCGTCCATGATCCGCTGGGTGATGCGGCCGCGGGCGGCCCGACCGTGGCCGGCCTCGCGCAGGAAGCGCCGCGGCGGCCCGAAGGTGACCGCCAGCGGATGCCGGCGGGGAATGTAGCCGCGCCGGCCCACCAGCGCCTGGAAGGTGCCCTGGATGCCGGCCGGTACCACCGGCACGCCGGCCCGCAGGGCCAGGAGCCCGACGCCGGGCAGGCCGCGCTCGAGGCATCCGCGCACGCTGAACGGCCCCTCCGGGAAGATGCCGACGACGCTTCCGCGGTCCAGCGCCCGCAGGGCTCCGCGCAGGGCGCCGACGTCGGGGCGCTCGAGGTTGATCTTGATGGAGCCGATCTGCCGGTGCAGCAGCGGGTGCAGCGGAGTCGCCCGCCACACGCGCGGCATCACCATGAAGGCGATGGGGCGCGGCAGCGCCACCGCCAGCACCACGCCGTCCAGATAGTTGTGGTGGTTGGCCGCGAGGATGTACGGGCCGTCGGTGGGCAGGTGCTCCAGCCCCTCCACCCGGAGGCCGAACCAGCGCGCCAGCGCGGCCCGGGCCGGTGTCCGCAACGCCTGGTATACGAAAGGAAACGGCGCGACCGCGCCGGCCACGCCGGTAGTGGGAGACAGGGCCGTCGAACGCGACATGTCGCCGGTTTTATAGCACGGGGGTGGGGGAGTGTATAGGCGGCGGGCCCTCCGGGACGGGCCGCCGGGGCTAGCGGCAGCGGCAGTAACGCGGCAGCAGGAAGATCCGCTCGTCGGAGATGCGGCGCCACTCGGCGGCGCGGGCGGCCTGCACGGCGCCGGCGACCTCGCCGGCCCATTGATAGCCGTCTTCCAGGGTGGCCGCAACGTAGTCGCGCAGCTGCGGCGTCAGCGCGTCGGCGGCGACGCGACGCGCGCGTTCGACCTGGGCCGCCAGGCGGGGCGGAGGACCGAGCGCCAGATAGTGGGACAGGTGGGTGTCGGCGGCGGTGGCGTCTCCGCGCCGGATCGCGATCAGCGCCAGGTAGAGGTGTGCGGGCGGCAGGTCGGGCCTCTGGGCGAGCGCGTCCTCGAACGCGGCCCGGGCCTCGTCGAGGGCGCCGAGCTTGTAGCGGGCGATCCCGAGCCCGATCAGGTCGGCGACGCGGCCGGGCTCCCGCGCCAGCGACTCCTCGAATCGCTCGGCCGCCTCACCGTAGCTGCCGCGGCCGAGCGCCTCCCGGCCCTGCAGCGTGGAGGTCGCGCAGCCGGTCAGCAGCATCAGCGCCGCGAGCACGGGCCCGGCCGCGCGCGCGCTCACGACGCGCGTCGCATCAGCCGGTAGCGCAGCACCGCCTTGTTGTGCTCGGCCACCGTCGTGGAGAAGGTGTGGCGCCGATCGTCACGGGCCACGAAGTAGAGATAGTCGACCGGGGCCGGGTCGACCGCCGCCTCCAGCGCGCCGAGGCCGGGGCTGGCGATGGGGCCGGGCGGCAGGCCGCGGCGCGTGTACGTGTTGTACGGATGATCGGTCGCGAGGTCGGCGCGGGTGAGCGTGCGCCGCTCCTTGGCCATCGCGTACTGCACGGTGGGATCGGCCTGCAGCGGCATGTCCAGCCGCAGCCGGTTCCAGAACACCGCGGAGATCAGCCGCTGCTCCTCGGGGTCGATCGCCTCGCGCTCGATGATGGAGGCCAGCGTGAGGAGCTGGTGCAGGTCGAGGCCGCGCGCCCGGGCCCGGCTGAGCAGCTCGGGGGTGACCTTCGTGCGCAGGCGTTGCACCATCCGTCCCAGGATCTCGTCGGCCGAGAGGCCGCGCACGAACTGGTAGGTGTCGGGGAACAGGTAGCCCTCGAGGCTGGCGCCGTTGACGTCGAGCGCGCGCCGCAGCTTCTCGTCGCCGGCCGCCCGGATGATGTCCTCGGCCTGGGCCAGGCGCTCGCCTTCCAGCAGCCGGGCCAGCTCGGCCACGCTCGCCCCCTCGGGATGCAGCACCACGTGCTGCCGCACGCGCCCGCTCACCAGCAGGTTGATGACGTCCAGGGTGGTGGCGTCACGGGGGATCTCGTACTCGCCGGCCTTGAGCTGACGGATGCGGCCGCGCCCGGCCGCGAGAGCCAGGAAGGCCAGGCGGCTGTGCACCACGTCGGCCTCGGCCAGCCGGGTCGCGATGCCGAGCACGCCCTCGTGGGCGGGGATCTCGACGACCAGCGGGCCGGCCTGGGCGGCGGGCGTGGGCTTCATCGCCAGCCAGGCGAGCCAGCCCGCGAGCCCCAGCCCCAGGAGGGTGAGTAGGAGGAGACTCCGCAACAGCATGATATTTTGAGTCTACCCCGAGGGCCGGCCCGCGCCCTATCCCTGGTGACGCAAGGCGCAACCCGCGACTTGTTGTCTGATATACTGTCGGGCCTGGACGGTAAGCCCTGAATTTCGCTGTCATGCGGTCGGCCACACACCTTTTGAAGGGGGTCTCATGCTCGAGCTTCAGCTCCCCGCGCGCCACGACTGGATCCAGTCCGACAAGACCTACGGCAAGCTTGCCATCGAGGCCTTCGAGGCCGGGTTCGCACTGACGGTCGGCATCGCCTACCGTCGTGTGTTGCTGTCGGCCATCCACGGTGCGGCGCCGACGTGGGTCAAGATCGAGAACGTCCTGCACGAGTTCTCGCACATGCCGGGAGTCACCGAGGACACGCTCGACATCATCCTGAACCTGCGCAAGGTGGTCTTCGCCCTGCACGTCAACCGGCCCAAGATCCTGAGGCTGAAGGCCCAGGGCGGCGGCCAGGTGAAGGCCGGCGACTTCGAGCCCGACGCCGACGTGGATGTCCTCACGCCCGACGTCCCGCTCTCGACGCTGGACAAGGACGGCGCGCTGGAGATGGAGGTCTGCATCGAGCGCGGCCGGGGCTACGTGTCGGCCGAGAAGCGCGAGCCAGAGGCGCTGCCCATCAACGCCATCCTGCTCGACGCCGACTTCTCGCCGGTCAAGCGCGTCAACTTCAAGGTGGAGCCGATCGGCACCGCGCCGGCCGGGCAGGAGCCCCCGGAGCGCCTGGTGCTCGAGGTGTGGACCGACGGCAGCGTGACGCCGGCCGTCGCCGTGGGCGAGGCCTCGCGCATCCTGCAGGACCACTTCAGCCTGCTGATGGACTTCCCGGAGGCGATGCCCGAGGAGGAGGAGACCGGCCGCGACGAGGCGCGCCCGCGGACGGAGCTGAACGACAACCTCTTCCGCAACGTGGACGAGCTCGAGCTGTCGGTGCGCGCGTCGAACTGCCTGAAGACGGCCAACATCCGCACCATCGCCGATCTGGTGCAGAAGACCGAGGCCGAGCTCCTGAAGACGAAGAACTTCGGCAAGAAGTCGCTCAACGAGATCAAGACGATCCTGGGCGAGATGGGGCTGTCCCTCGGCATGCGCCTCGATCCCGAGGAGCTGGAGCGCCTGCGCTCGCAGTACGAGCGGGCCTACGAGACGTAGGCCGGGGATGCGCATGGCCAGGCTGGTCGCGATCCTGGCGGCAGTGGCCGCGCTGCTCCCCGCCGTCGGCGCCGCCGGTCCCATCCACGCCGACGCGACGATCGCCGAGTACTTCCGCCTGGAGTGGCGGGCCACGCCGGGCCCGCGCGGGTCCGAGATCGCCGGCCACGTCGACAACGTCGGCAACGTCCCCGTCGATCGGATGCAGATCCTCGTCGAGCGTCTCGACGCCGGCGGGACCGTCGTGGGCACCTCCCGCGCGTGGGTGATGGGCGTGGTGGTTCCACTGCACCGTACCCACTTCACCGCACGGGTCGCCCCCGCTGCCTCCTACCGCGTCAGCATCCTCACCTTCGACTGGTCGAACTGTCGAGACTAGCCCGGAGGGGGACTTCGTCCCCCTTCCGGCGGTCGTCGCGCGGCTCCGCCGCACTCCTCCCTGCCTACGACAGGGAGCTTCATCGGGATCGACGTGGCGAAGCGGCAGCTCGACGTCGCCGAGCGAGCGAGTGGGACGCGGTGGACAACGGCGAACGACGGGGCGGGGATCGCGCAGCTGGTGGAGCGGCTGCGAGCGGCCGGGCCCGTCGCGTTGATTGTGCTGGAGGCCACCGGCGGCTATGAGATGCCGCTGGTGGCGGCGCTGACGGCGGCGCCGTTGCCGGTCGTGGTGGTCAATCCTCGGCAAGTGCGCGACTTTGCGCGGGCGGTAGGGAAGCTCGCCAAGACGGACGCGATCGACGCGGCGGTCTTGGCCCACTTTGCCGACGCGGTCCGGCCCGAACCGCGGGCCGTCCCGGACGCGCTCACGCAGGAGTTGCAGGGCTGGCTGACTCGCCGGCGGCAACTGCTGGAGATGGTTCTGGCCGAAGAGCAGCGCCTCGCCCAGGCCGCGCGCGTCATCCGCCCGCAGATTCAAGCCCACGTGGAATGGTTGCGGGCCCAACTCCCCCGAGACCCACGGCAGGATGGCGCCGGCAAAGCCGGCGCTCGAAGCGGAACGACCGACCGTGGCGGCGGCTTCAGCGGCTGCGGGCGTGCGTATGGCGAATCAGCTCCAGGGTCGCCGTCAGGTCGGGCGCGGCGGCGGCCGACCACGCCCGGGCGTCGCGGATCAGCGGTGTCCACCGCGGCTCGAGGGTCGACTGCGCCCAGCGCGCGGCTACCGGCTTCGAGACGATCGTGCCGTGGTGGAGCGTGTAGAGCATGCGGCACATCGTGAGGACGGCGTAGCAGCGATACCCCCACGAGCGGAGCCGGGTCGGATCGTCGAGCATCGGTTGCCACCACTCCTCGAGGATGTCCGCCACTGCCTGTCGCAGCTCGCCGGGTTGCACCGGATCGATGAGGGCCGCCGGCGGCGGACCCGCCAGGGCCACGCCGTGCTGCCGCAGGACGTGGCGATGGATGGTCCAGTACCCGCTCTCCTGGTGCACGACCTCGAGCTGCGCACTGCCGCGCTCGATGCACGGGCAGGGGCTCGGCCGGCGGGTCGGCGCCCTGATCGCGTGCCGGGCGACGTAGGCGACCTCGAGCTCCCGGGCCCACCGGGACGGGCTCGTCGCGATGCGCGCGTGCATGGCCTGGAGCGCGGCGATCACCGCGTCGGGCAGGTCGGCGTCGGTGACGACGACCACATCGATGTCGCTGGTGCGGGGATCGAAGTCGCCGGCCGCCAGCGAGCCGTCGAGATACATGCCCACGAAGCGCGACCCGAGAATCGCGCGTACCTCGGAGAGCAGTGTGCGGAGCAGCGGGTCGACCTCGGGGTACGGCGTGAGCACGCCGTCCATTTCGCCAGCCGGTGCGGAGCGGGCGTCGCGGCGCCGGGTGCGCCCGCCCGCTACCGCTTGAGCCGGGACGTCACGCGGCCGATGGCTTCCTCGGTCTGGGCGCGGGAGCCAAACGCGGTGAGGCGGAAGTACCCCTCGCCGCTGGGGCCGAAGCCGGAGCCCGGCGTGCCGACGACGTGGGCCTCGTTCAGGAGCTTGTCGAAGAAGTCCCACGAGGACAGCCCGGCCGGCGTCTTGACCCAGATGTAGGGCGCGTTGCGGCCGCCGTAGACGGTGAGACCGGCGCTCTCCAGGCCGGTGCGGATGATCCGGGCGTTCTCCATGTAGAAGTCGACGAGGGCGCGCACCTCCCGCTGTCCTTCGTCCGTGTAGACAGCGGCGGCAGCCTTCTGGATGACGTACGGCACGCTGTTGAACTTCGTCGACTGCCGGCGAACCCACAACCCGTTCAGCGGTACCCGCTCGCCGGCGGCCGTACGTCCCATCACGTCCTTGGGCACGACGGTGAACGCGCACCGGGTCCCCGTGAACCCCGCGCTCTTCGAGAACGAGCGGAACTCGATGGCCACCTCGCGCGCGCCCTCGACCTCGTAGATCGAGTGCGGGATCTCCGGCTCCCGGATGTACGCCTCGTAGGCGGCGTCGAAGAGCAGCACGGCGCTGTTGGCCCGAGCCCAGTCGACCCAGCGCTTCAGCTGGGGCCGGGTCAGCACGGAGCCGGTGGGATTGTTCGGGAAGCAGAGGTAGACCATGTCGACCGGCCGGTCGGGCAGCGCCGGCTGGAATCCGTTCTCGGCCGTGCACGGCATGTAGACCACGCGGCTGTACCGCCCGCGCTCGTCGGCGGTGCCGGCCCGCCCGGCCATGACGTTGCTGTCGAGATAGACCGGGTAGACGGGATCGGTGAGGGCGACGGTGGCGTCGGCGGCGAAGATCTCCTGGATGTTGCCGCTGTCGCTCTTGCTGCCGTCGCTCACGATGATCTCGTCCGGCGCGATCGATACCCCGCGGGCGCCGTAATCGTGCTTGGCGACCAGCGCGGTCAGGAAGTCGTAGCCGGTCTCGGGACCGTAGCCCCGGAACGTCTCCGCGCGCGCCATCTCGTCGACGGCCTCGTGCAGGGCGCGGATGACGGTCGGCGGCAGCGGCTGGGTGACGTCGCCGATGCCGAGCCGGATGATGCGCGCCTCGGCGTGGGCCTCCTGGAACTCGCGCACGCGCCGCGCGATCTCGCTGAAGAGGTAGCTGCTCTTGAGCTTCAGATAGTGCTCGTTGACGTTCGCCATGCCGCGGATTCTATCAGGGTTGGCGACACCCGGCGTGGCCCCACCCGTCAGCACGGGGTGTCGGGATCGACACAGTAGGTGGTCGTGGCGCCCGAGACCCAGCGGGTGACGGCGAGCCGCCGGCCGTCGGTCTCGAGCAGGAGCGCGCCGTCCTGATCCGTGCGGTAGACGTCGGCGCCGGCGGCGCTCAGGCGAGCGAGGACGTCCGGGTCGGGGTGCCCGTAGGTATTGCGGGCGCCGACGGACACGAGGGCCACCGAGGGGCGGACGGCGGCCAGCAGGGGTGGACTGCTGGAGGTCCGGGAGCCGTGGTGGGCGACCTTGAGGGCGGTGGCGCCGAGAGGCGCCCCCGAGGCGATCAGGGCGTGCTCGCCGGCGCGCTCGACGTCGGAGGCGAGCAGGATCGAGACGAGGCCGAGGTCGACGCGGAGCACGCGGGCGGCGTCGTTGCGACCGGCGGCAGCGGTGGGCAACGCGGTGACGAGGGCGCCGCCGAGGGCGAGCGGCGCACCGATGGCGCCGTCCCACGCCTCGCGGATGGTGAAGCGCGCGCGGATGGCGTCCACGCCGCCGGCGTGGTCGGCGTCGGCGTGGGTGACGACGAGCGCGGCCAGCCGCAGGACGCCCCGGTTCCACAGGAACGGCGCGACGACACGCTCGCCGACGTCGAGGCGGTGGGGCCCGCCGGCGCCCGCGTCCACGAGCAGGGTCCGGCCGTCGGGCCCCTCCACCACGATCGCGTCGCCCTGCCCGACATCGAGCACGCTCACCCGCAGACGACCGTCGGCCGGCCGCAGGGCCGGCCACAGCGTGATGAGCGCGCTGATGACGACGAGGGTTAGCGCCGCCGCGCCGAGCCGCCGGGCCCAGCGCACATGCGTGGCGCGCCGGCGCCACGCGACGAGCGCCAGCCCCAGCGCGGCCACGTAGCATCCAATCGCCAGGGCGCCCGGCGCCGGCAGATGGATGACCGCACCGGGAACCGCCGCCGCCGCCGACACCGCGCCGCGCAGGCCGAGCAGTACGGGCCAGGCGGCCGCGAACAGCCACCCCGCCACCGTTCCGCTGAGCGGCTCCACCGCGACGGCGACCAGACCGAGGATGGTGGCGAGCCCGGCCAGCGGTACCACGGCGAGGTTGGCCAGCACGCCGATGGTCGAGAGCTGGTTGAAGTGGGCCAGACCGATCGGCAGCACGGCGAGCTGGGCGGCCGCACTGACCGCGAGGGCGCCGGCGAGACCACGACGCGGCAGCGGCGCCAGCACGATGCCGGCGGTGGCGGCGAACGAGAGCTGGAAGCCAGGATCGTGCAGGTCGGCGGGGCGCGCGGCCAGGATGACGAGTGCGGCCAGGGCGAGGCTGTTCAGCACAGCGGCGTCGCGCTCGAGCAGCAAGGCCAGGAGCACGAGCACGGCCATCAGCGTGGCGCGCAGCACCGAAGGCTGGGATCCGACCACGACGGCGAATCCGACCACCACGACCAGCGCTCCCAGCGCCGCCAGCCGCCGCGGCGCCCGGGCCAGTGCCAGCAGAGCCCACACGGTGGAGGCCACCAGCGCCACGTTGAAGCCCGAGACCGCCAGCACGTGGTAGACGCCCGCGCGGCGGAAAGCCGTGTCGACGTCGGGCGGCAGATCGGTGCGCTCGCCCAGGAGCAGCCCCGCCATGAGCGCGGCCGACACCGGCGGCAGCGCCTCCCGCATGGCGTCGACCGCGCGCTGGCGCAGGCGCACCGACCACGCGGGCTCGCGAGCATCGAGCGCGGTGATGCGCTCGGCGCGCACGGTGCCCACGACCTCGATGCCGTGCCGGCGCAATCGCTCGGCGTGGTCGTAGGTGCCGGGGTTGCGGAAGCCGACCGGCCGGTCGAGCCGCGCCTCGACCGAGATCCGCTGGCCCGTCGTGAGCGGAGGCAACGGGCCGTAAGCGGTGAGCTGCAGCTCGCCCGAGCGCGGCTCGCCGTCGATCCGGTCGATCTCGACGAGTAGCCGCGCCCGCTCGCTCGTCCACCGGGTCGGCTCGGCCGCCAGTCGCGCCTCGACGCGGGCGGTGCGTGGCACCGCGAGCCGGCTGACGTGATCGACCGGCACCGGCGGCGCCAGTCCGCGCAGCACGCCGACCGCGCCCACCACCAGCAGCACCGCGCCCGTCGCCGCCACCGGCCGCGCCAGCGCCAGCAAGGCGCCGCCAGCAGCGGCCGCCACCGCCCACAGCGCCCAGGCGCCACCCAGCGATGCCAGCGGTGACGCTGCGATCCCGCCGCCGAACGCCACCGCCAGCGGCACCACCGGCCAGCCGCGGCCGGCGGTCATGGCGGGCCGGCCACCACGTGCGGCCGCAGGCGGTCGAGGGTTGCGCGCCGCAGCCCCTTGACCCGCCCCAGCTCCTCGACGTCGGCGAACGGCCGCGCGGCGACGATCCGCGCGGCCAGCGCCGCGCTCACGCCGGGCAGCTGAGCCAGCTCAGGCTCGGTGGCGCGATTGAGGTCGAGCGGCTGCGCTGGCGGCCCGGCCCGCGGGCGTCGGGCCGGTGCGCGTGGCGCGGGCGGGCGCGGCTCGGCGCGATCGAGAGCCTCGAGGCGCTCGACCAGCTCAGGCTGGGCGCGACGCCAGTGATCGACGCCGAGGCCGGCGCCCGCGGCACCGGCAAGGAGCAAGATGAGCAGGAGCTGATGGCGCGTGTAGAGCGTCACGCGCGGACGATCGCACGCGGTCGGCGGCGCGGCTAGAGTGGACGAATCGACACACCCACGGCGCTCACGTCGACAGCGGCAGTCGCACCGTGAAGGTGGCGCCGCGATCGGGGCCGTCGCTGGCTGCCTCGAGAGTGCCGCCGTGCATGGTGACGAGGTCGCGGGCGACGGCCAGGCCCAGGCCGAGCCCGCCGTTCTCGTCCCCGCGACGGAACGAGTCGAACACGTGGGGGAGCAGCGGGGCCGGGATACCACGGCCGCTGTCGGTCACGCGGATGCGCGCCCGGCGGCCGTCACCGTCGAGCCGGGCCACGACGTGGCCGCCGGCCGGGGTGAACCTGAGCGCGTTGTCGAGCAGCGCCGCCAGTACCTGTTCGAGGCGCCGGCGATCGCCGACGTATCGCGCCTCGAGCGAGCCGAGGTCGGCATCGAGGCGCACGCCCTTGACGCGGGCGGCCGCGCGCTGGCCCGCCACGGCACCGGTGACGAGACTGGCCAGATCCAGCGGCCGCCGCTCGATCGAGACCTTGCCGGTGAGGATGCGCGCGGTATCCATGAGGTCGTCGATGAGCCGTCCCAGCGCCCGCCCGTTGCGCTCGATCGTGTCGAACGCGTGCACCGCGGCGCCGGTGTCGAGGCGGCGGACGAGCTGCAGCCAGGCCAGCATGGCGGTGAGCGGCGTGCGGAGCTGATGCGAGAGCACGGCGAGCAGCTCGTCCTGCCGCCGGCTGGTATCGGCGAGCGCGCGCTGCAGGCGCGCGTTGGCAATGGACAACCCGGCCAGGCGGGCCAGGGTCTGCGCGAACGCCACGTCGCCGTCGGCGAGGCGCCGCCGGTCGTCGGCCACCACGAGCGTCAGCGCGCCGAGCGGATGGTCATCGACCCGCAGCGGCACCGACACGTACCCGGCCACGCCGAGCTCGCGAACCAGACGGGCGCCCGCGCTGTCATTGACGGATACCAGGGCGGCGGCGCCGGATCCATCGGTGGAAAGGTGGGGCTGACCGGTCCGCACGACGCCAGCGACGCCGGGCTGGCCCGGATCAGGCGCCCATAGGCCAAGCAGTCCGGCGCTGCGCGCGTGCCGTCGGGGGTCGGCGTGCACGACGGTCAGCCGGCGGCAGGTCATCTCGTCCTCGACGAGGTCGATCGCGCACCAGTCGGCGAGGCCCGGGACCAGTAGCTCGGCCACGCGGCGCAGCGCCGAGCTGGCGTCGGGCGCCCAGGCCACCGCCTCGGCGACATCGGCCAGCATGCGCGTTTGCAACGCGGCGTCAGGGCTTCGATCGGCGGTCATGAAATCGGGTCCTCGTCGCTCGAGAGCGACAGGCCCTGTGACCGCAAGGGATGTGCCAGCGGGCGGTTGGGCTAGGCGTCGCCGCCGCGCTCGATCTTCTCCTGACAGGTGACGCAGGTAGCCACCTCGATGATCGCCTTCAGGCGGGCCTGACCGATGGGCTTGCCGCACTCGACGCAGGTGCCGTAGGTGCCCTCGTCGATGCGCTTGAGCGCCGCCGTCAGCCGCTCGATGCGCTCGACGAGCCGCTCGCGGCTCATCAGGCCCATCTCACGCTGCTCGCTGGCCTGGATGTGATCGGCCTCGTCCCACACGCTGTCAGCCGGCGTGGCGGCCTCCTCCAGGGTGATCGAGCCGCCCATCTGACGCAGCCGGCTCGCTGTCATCTGCCGCTCCCGCTCGAGACGCTTGCGTAGTTCTTTCATGGCACCAGTGCCGCCCGCGTGATGGTGGTGGTTTCCCGGCCGTGCCACTCGGAATCGGCGAAGGCCTGGTTGATCTGCTCCAGGGGATAGGTGTGGGACACCAGCCGGTCGAAAGGCCACCGAGCTCGGTTGCGCACCAGGAAGTCGAGCGCGCGGGGAATCACCCACGCATCGTACATGATGACGCCGACGATCTTCTTGGCGCCCCACACGAGCTGGGCGGGCTCGAGCTCGATCTTGGCGCCGCGGCTGATGGTGCCGATCTCGAGGTACGTCCCGCCGGTGCGCAGCATGTCGAGCCCTTCGGGGATCACCTGGGGGAAGCCGACGAAGTCGCAGGCCACGTCGGCGCCGGCCCCGCCGGTGTGCTTGCGCACCAGCGCGACCCGGTCCTTGCGCTCGGGCACGTCCTTGAGGTTGATCGTGTGGTCGGCCCCGAACATCCGCGCCAGCTCCAGCCGGCCCGGGATCTGGTCGATCACGATCACGGTGGCCGCGCCCATGTCCTTGGCGACGGCGACCGCCTGTACCCCGAGGCCGCCCGCCCCCTGGATGACCACGGTGCCGCCGAAGCGGAGGCCAGCCTGGTGCAGTCCGAAGATCACCTGGGCCAGCGCGCAGTTCACCGGCGACACCAGCGCGTCGGGCAGCTCGTCCGGCACCTTGAAGAGGTGGCCGCCCGGCCGCAGGTAGTAGTACTCGGCGAAGGCGCCGTGGAAGTGCGGGAACTCGCCCGGTCCCCGCGGCCGCTCGATCTTGGCCGGGCAATTGGCCGGCTCCTTGTTGAGGCAGGCGTAGCAGCGGCCGCACGGGTAGAAGTACGTGTAGGCGACGCGATCGCCTTCTTTGAGCGGACGGCCCAGCGAGTCGGTCTTCACCCGGGCGCCCAGCCGGGCGACGCGGCCGGTCATCTCGTGGCCGAAGATCCAGCCGTCGTCGGGCAGACGCAGGGGCGCGTCGCCGCGCCAGAAGTGCAGGTCGGAGCCGCACACGTTGGCGAGCGAGACGCGGATGACGACCGCGTCCGGCTCGATCTCGGGCAGGGTCACCTCGCGGATCTCGAACGGCCGGCCGGGCCCGCGGAACACGGCGGCCTTGCCGGTGATCACGAGCGGACGCCCTCCCGCCCTAGCTCGAAGGCGTCGTGCAGGGTCCGCACGGCCAGCTCGGCGTACTTGTCCTCGATGACGCAGGAGGTGGCGATCTCCGAAGTGGAGATCATCTGGATGTTGATGTTCTCCCGCGACAGCGCCCCGAACATCCGCGAGGCCACCCCGGAGTGGCTGCGCATGCCCACCCCCACGATGGAGATCTTGGCCACCCGCTCGTCGTGGAGCACGCCCTCGGCGCCGATGGCGCGGGCGATCTCCTCGAGCGCGGCGACGGCCGAACCCGAGTCCCCGCGGGGCACCGTGAACGAGATGTCGGTGTAGCCGTCCCGGCTGATGTTCTGCACGATCATGTCGAGCACGATCCGCTTGGCGCCGAGGACCCCGAAGACCTGGGCGGCGATGCCGGGCCGGTCGGGCACCCGCAGCAGCGAGATCTTGGCCTGGCTGCGATCGTGGGTGATGCCGGTGACGACCACGTCTTCCATCCCGCTCTCCTCCCGGGTGACGATCGTGCCCGGGTCCGGCTTGAACGTCGAGCGCACGTGCACGGTGACCCCGTGCTTCTTGGCGAACTCCACCGAGCGCGCCTGCAAGACCTTGGCGCCGAGGCTGGCCATCTCCAGCATCTCGTCGTAGACGACCCGGGTCAGCTTGCGGGCGTCGGGAACGACGTTGGGATCGGCGGTGTAGACGCCGTCGACGTCGGTGTAGATCTCGCAGACGTCGGCCTTGAGGGCGGCGGCCAGCGCCACCGCCGTCAGGTCGGAGCCGCCACGGCCGAGCGTGGTGATCTCGTCCTCGTCGCTCAGCCCCTGGAAGCCCGCCACCACCGCGATGGCCCCGACGTCCAGCGTGGCCCGCACGCGCTCGGCGGTGATCTGGGTGATGCGGGCCTGAGTGTGAGCACGGTCGGTGCGGAGACCGGCCTGGGCGCCGGTGAGCGAGCGCGCCTTGAAGCCGAGCCCGTGCAGGGCCATGGCCAGCAGCGCGATGGTGACCTGCTCGCCCGTGGCCAGCAGCATGTCCATCTCGCGGGTATCGGGGGTGGGGGCGAGCTGGCGGGCGAGCGCGAGGAGGCCGTCCGTGGTCTTGCCCATCGCGGAGACGACGACCACCACCTGATGTCCGGGCGCGCTTTCGGCGACGCGCCGGGCCACGCCACGAATCTTTTCGGCGTCGGCGACCGAAGAGCCGCCGTATTTCTGGACGATCAGCGCCATGGCGGACGCATCCTATCACGCCGGTCGAGGGCGGCAAGTCCGCGGGCGCGCGGAACGAGGTCAGCCGCGCGATGCCGCGCGGCGCTTCTTGCGAATCCGCATCACGACGAAGAACACGCCGCTGGCGACGGCCACCGCGGCCCACACCGGATCGATCGCGAGCCGCTGGCTGACCGTCCAGTCCTCCAGCACGTCGAGGACGAAGAAGGCCACGCCCACCTCGCCGATCGCGTAGAACTCGCGGCCGAGCGCTCGCTCCCAGCTGAACGGCAGCGCGGCCGGCTGCCAGCCGCGCAGGCGGGGGAGGGCGGCGGGCACGCGGGCCGCCCACCGGCGGAAGGCGTCGCCGAAGCGCGACTCGAGGAACGCCTCCTCGCGGGCGGCGATGCGCTCGTAGTAGAGGATCGTCGCCAGCGACACGATGATGGGCAGGAACCACGTGCGGCTGAACAGCGACAGGCCGAGCGCGATGAGGTAGTTCGCGAGGTAGAGCGGGTGGCGCACCACCGAGTAGGGGCCGGTCGTGTTGAGGACGACGGCCTTCTGCGCGCGCGTGTTGCGGCCCGAGGTGCCGCGGGGTGCGGTGCCGACGGTGACGACGCGCACGGCGAGGCCGAGCGCGGACACCGCGAAGCAGCTGATCTCCCACAGCAGGTCGAGGCGATGGGAGCCGAGCGGGTAGGCCAGCCCCTGGAAGCTGGCCACGAACAGCGGCAACAGCAGCAGCGGCAGCCAGCTCCGCCACCGGAACAGCAGATCGCCCGACTGGCCGAGCTGCTCGACGAGCTTCATGCCGCCGGGTGCTCGACGGGCCGGGCCCGCGTGACCTCACCGAGCGTGACATGCTCGCGCAGGAGGAAGAGCCAGCCGACCAGCGTGACGGGGACGAACTGGCTCGCGTGGTAGATCAGCGCATAGCCGATGGCCGGGGCCTGGCTCACACCGAACAGCGACAGGGCCAGCACGGCGGCGGCGTGCCAGACGCCGACGTAGCCCGGCGCCGACGGGATGCTGATGCCGAAGCCGACGAACGTCAGCACCGTCCACCCGGCCAGCAGCGGCAGGTCGAGATGCACGGCGCGGAAGAGCGACCACGCCCCGAACGCGCCGAGCGACCAGATCAGGACGGTCCACACCGCGAGGGGGATCAGGTGGGCCGGGGTCTGCACGCCCTCCAGGCCGCGCAGGACGAGGTCGAAGACCCGCGCGATCCGCGCTTCCCGGGCCGGCCAGCGCCGGCCCAGGCGGGCCAGCCCGCGGCGGGCGCGATCGGGCGCGAGCGCCATCGTCGCCAGCACCCCGGCCGCGATCGCGTCGACGGCCAGCACCACCACCGCCGCGTACTTCAGCGTCGACGGCACCGGGATCACCAGCACGAGGCCGGCGAGGAGGAGGACCAGCGTGAGGCCGTCGATCACGCGCTCGACGATCACGGTGGCGCCGGCCAGCCACAGGCGACCGCCGAGAGTGCCGTCGGCGGCGCCCGGCCCCAGGCGCCGCGCGGCGACGTAGACGCGCACCAGCTCGCCGGCCCGCAGCGGCAGGACGTTGTTGACCATGTAGCCGATCATGTTGGCGGCCAGCAGCCCCGGCGGCTCCGACCCGGGCGGGAACAGGTAGCGCCAGCGGATGGCCCGCGCCCAGATCCCCAGCGGCCCCACCGCCACCGCCGGCCCCACCCACCACCACTGCGTCGCCGCCAGCTGCTGGGCCAGCTCGGGCAGGTCGACGCTGCGCAGCAGGTAGACGAACAGCGCCACACTGATGGCGATGCCGACGACGACCCGCAGATGCCTCAGAGGCTCGACGGCCCGCGACTCAGGCGGGGCCGCCCTCGACGCGAATCATGGTGGTGGGAGTCGCCACGTCGGGCAGGGCGTCGATGGCGGCGAGCGCCGCTCGCATGTCGCGCTCACGCGCCTCGTGGGTGAGCATGACGACGGGGACGGCCTCGCGGGTGCCGCGGCCCTTCTGGATGACGTTGGCGATCGAGATGTCGTTGTCGCCGAGGATGCCGGCCACGCGGGAGAGCGCGCCGGGGCGGTCCTGCATCATCACGCGCAGGTAGTAGCAGCAGCGGATGGCGTCCATCGGCGTGAGGGTGAGCGGCTGCGAGCCGACCGCGGGCAGGTCCAGCGCCAGCGAGGGGATGCCGTGGGCCACCCGGCGGGCGATCTCCAGCACATCCGACCACACGGCCGAGGCGGTCGGCAGCTGGCCGGCCCCGCGACCGTAGAACATGAGATCGCCGACGGCGTCGCCGGTGAGAAAGATCGCGTTGAAGACGCCGGCCACCGCGGCCAGCGGCGAGGGAGCGGGGATCATCGTGGGATGCACGCGCACCTCCACCGCCCGCTCGGTCGCCTTGGCGATGGCCAGCAGCTTGATGCGGTAGCCCAGCTCGCGCGCGTAGTCGATGTCCTGGGCGGTGACGCGTGTGATGCCCTCGGTGTGGATGTGCTTGAGGTCGATGAAGCTCCGGAAGGCCAGCGCGACCAGGATCTGCAGCTTGTGGGCCGAGTCCATCCCCTCGATGTCCAGGGTGGGGTCGGTCTCGGCGTAGCCGTGGGCCTGCGCCTCCTTGAGCACGAGCGAGAAGTCGAGCCCCTCGTCGGTCATCTTGGACAGGATGTAGTTGCACGTCCCGTTCACGATGCCGGCCAGCGAGAGCACGCGGTTGGCGACGAGGCCTTCCTTCACGGCGCGGATGAGCGGGATGCCGCCGGCCACCGCCGCCTCGAACCCCAGCGACACGCCGCGCCGGCGCGCTTCCTCGTACAGCTCGGCTCCGTGGTGGGCGAGCAGGGCCTTGTTGGCGGTCACCACGTGCTTGCCGGCGGCCAGCGCGCGCAGGATGAACGTGCGGGCCGGCTCCAGCCCGCCGACCAGCTCCACCACCACGTGGATGGTGGGATCGTCGAGCACGCGGGCGGCGTCGCCCACCATGGGCAGCGCGCGGATGTCGAGGCCCTCGCGGGGGCGGGTGAGATCGGTGTCGGCGATGGCAGCCAGCGTGAGGCCGGCCCCGGTCCGCTCCTGCAGCATCGCGCGCTGGTTCTGGAGGATCTTCACCACGCCGGCGCCGACGGTGCCGAGCCCCAGCAGGCCGATGCGGACGTCACTCACGGGGGGCACGGGGACGGGATCCGCGACCGGCGTCAGCGGCCCAGCTGCTTGAGGCCGCGCAGCGCCTGCCGGATGCGCTGCTCGTTCTCGACCAGCGCGAACCGGACATAGCCCTCGCCGTACTCGCCGAAGCCGATACCGGGCGACACCGCCACCCGGGCCTCCTGGATGAGCAGCTTGGAGAACTCCAGCGAGCCCAGCTTGCGGAACGCCTCCGGGATCGGCGCCCACACGAACATCGTCCCCTTGGGCTTGGGCACGCTCCAGCCGATCTTGTTGAGGCCGTCGACCAGGAGGTCGCGCCGCTTGCGGTGGACCTCGACGATCTCGGCCACGCACTTCTGGTCGTGCTCCAGGGCCACGATGCCGGCGATCTGGATCGGCTGGAAGGCGCCGTAGTCGAGATAGGACTTGATGCGGCCCAGCGCGTTCACCATCTTGGCGTTGCCGCACACGAAGCCGAGCCGCCAGCCGGCCATGTTGTACGACTTCGAGGTCGAGAAGATCTCGACGCCGACGTCCTTGGCGCCCGGCACCTCCAGGAACGAGGGCGGCCGGTAGCCGTCGTAGGTGAAGTCGGCGTAGGCGAAGTCGTGGACGACCATCAGCCGGTGCTCGCGGGCGAACTCCACGACCTTCACGAAGAAGTCGCGCTCCACGCACATCGTCGTCGGATTGTGCGGGAAGGACAGGATCAGCAGCTTGGCCTTCGGCCACGCCAGCTTGGCGGTTTCCTGCAATCGCGCGAAGAAGTCGCCGTCGGGGGTGAGCGGCACCGAGCGCAGGTCACCGTCGGCGATGACCACCGAGTAGGAGTGGATCGGGTAAGTCGGATTCGGCACCAGGGCGCCGTCGCCGGGCTGCAAAACCGCCAGCGCCAGGTGGGCCATGCCCTCCTTGGCCCCGATGGTCGCGATGACCTCCGAGTTCGGATCGAGCTCGACGTGATAGCGATCGCGGTACCACTTCGCCATCGCCACCCGCAGCCGCGTGATGCCGCGCGAGGCGGAGTAGCGGTGGTTCTTCGGATTCTTGGCGGCCTCGACGAGCTTGTCGACGATGTGCTTGGGCGTCGCCATGTCCGGGTTGCCCATGCCGAGGTCGATCACGTCGTCGCCGCGTGCGCGGGCTTTCGTCTTCAGGTCGTTGACGATCGCGAACACGTACGGGGGCAGGCGCTTGATCCGGTAGAAGTCGTCCATCCCACTCCTCTGCGCGCGGGCGTCCGGGACTGTTTCCGGATCATAGCCCGCCCGGCCTCGGCTTGTCACGCGACTGACGGTCATGCCGGGCAGTTTGGCGCAGTGCCAGATTGGATGGAGACAAGTCCCTGATTTGTCCCGCACTCCACTTCGGCACGGCCCTTGCCCCGTGCTGGCGCGCGATGCCGACCCCGGACCCCGAGGCGACCCTTCCGACCGACGACGTCTGCGCCCCCGCCAGGCTCGTGAAGCCGCAGACTCTGGGCAGCCTCGGCCTCGGACGGCTCGTCCCCGCCCCAGCTCGACGGCAGCCTCCGGCGGCGGCGCGCCGGGCCCGGTTCAGCCTGCTGATCGTCCGTGGCGACGGCGAGCGGGTCCTGCGGATCAACTTTCCGCGGCGGGCCGCCC
The DNA here is from genome assembly GCA_963734175.1 of uncultured Candidatus Rokubacteria bacterium. Classification (GTDB taxonomy): domain Bacteria; phylum Methylomirabilota; class Methylomirabilia; order Rokubacteriales; family CSP1-6; genus AR5. The sequence goes on along the minus strand of CAVTGC010000004.1, from coordinate 408,365 downwards.
TGTGGGCGACCGCGGCCGTGGTGGCGGCGGTCTCGGCCACGGGGATCCTGTTCGGCGACTGGATGAAGCTGCGGGAGCTGACCCGGGAGGCCGTGACCTTCCAGGCGCAGATCCAGGAGCAGCACGCGACCATCAACACCTTCAACACCCGCGTGGCCGAGCTGCGGCAGGAAGTATCGGGCTGGCGCGAGCTGCACGCGAGGATCTGGGAGCCGCTCGGTCCGGAGCCGGGGCGTACCGCTCGCGATCGAGGCATCGGCGGCGGCACGATGTCGGCAGACGGGAAGCCGGCGAGGCTGTCGCCGCTGGAGGAGCTGAACAGGCTCGGCGACTCCGTCAAGGAGCAGACCGACAGCCTGCGCGCCCTCGAGAAGCTGATGGCGCGAGCCGGCAAGATGCTGGCGGCACTGCCGACGCGGTGGCCCGTGCGGGGCGGCGTCAACTCGGAGTTCGGCAACCGGCAGTCGCCGTGGACGGGTGAGCGCGAGTTTCACAACGGCCTCGACATCCGGGCCGAGCGCAACACGCCGGTCTACGCGCCGTCCGCCGCCACCGTCGTCCACGCCGGACCCGCCCAGGACTACGGCACCGCGATCGTGCTCGACCACGGCCAGGACATCCGTTCTCTCTACGGCCACCTCTCGAAGGTGAACGTGCAGAACGGCCAGCGAGTCGAGCGCGGCGCCGTCATCGGCTATACCGGCAACACCGGACGCTCGTCGGGCCCGCACCTTCACTACGAGATTCACGTGAAGGGGCAGGCGGTCAATCCGCGCGCCTACCTCTGGGATTGATTTACATGGGGGCCTCGATATGGCCCCCAAACCCCCCGGGCGGCTCGGGGCACCCCGGCGGAGCCGTGGTGCCCCTCGAATAGCGCCCCTCGATAGTCCGATGCTCGTCACCGCCCCTGTTCTTGTCGCCCACTGACGTCGTCGAGCCCTGGCCGAGAACCGTAGGCGCTCGGATCAGCGATCCGTCAGGGGCTGGCCGTTGATGCTGATGAAGACGGTGGGGGTGGCAGTCGCGGTGCGAAACCACACGGTGGAGGCGACGGCGCCGGTGTGGGGGTTCATACCTTGCCAGACGCCGCCGGTCACGACGCCGCTTCGCGGCGTCCGCGCGATCTCCCGCTTGCACTCCTGATAGCCCTGATCGGCGAGCGCGCGCATCACCTCGTCGGGCTCGGCTCGCCACGCCTGGGCGTCGTCGAGCCAGTGCATGCGGCCGTGGGCGCGCAGGTCATCGAGACGATCGTGCTCGTGCATGAGTGGACCTCCAATTCCGAAAGAGACGGGCGGAGGGCTGCAAGCGGACCGCCACCGAGCGCCAGGGCGCGGGGTCAGGCCTTCGCGTGGCGGTCGAGGAACTCGAGACACATCGCATTGAACACGTCGGCGCGCTCCCAGAAGTAGGCGTGTCCCGCGCCCTCGATCACGCGCAGCTCGGCGGCGGGGACGGCGGCGGCCAGCTCGCGCGCGAAGCGCGGCGGCACCAGCACGTCGTCTTCGGCCACGCTCACGAGGGTCGGGTGGGTGAGTCCGCGCAGCCGGTCGAGCGCGTCGTGGCCGCGCACCGCCTCGCCCTGGCGCAGGAATCCGGTCAGCGAGAACGGGTGGGCACTGGCGAGGCCGGTCTGGATCACCATCTCGATGAAGTCCGGCCGCTCGTTGTAGGTCCGGGGCGAGAAGAGCCACAGCGCAACGGTGCGCAGCCATTCTTCCGGCGACGCCTTCGTCCGCATCGTGCGCCAGGCTTCCATGAGCGCCTGCATGTACCCGTCCGGCCGCGCGTAGGTGCAGTGCAGCTGCAGCGAGCGCACCCGGCCCGGATGACCGAGTGCCACCTCCTGGGCGATCATGCCCCCCATCGACGCGCCGATGACGTGCGCCCGCTCGACCCCGAGCGCATCCAGCAACCCCACCGCGTCGTCGGCCATCATGCGCGTCGAGTAGGGAACGTCCGGCACGCTGCTCTGGCCCGCCCCCCGGTTGTCGAAGGCGATCACCCGATACCGCGCACTCAGCGCCGGCACCTGAAACCCCCACGCCAGATGATCCCCCCCGAACCCCATGATCATCAGCACCGGATCCCCCCCGCCCACCTCCACATAATGCAACTCCACCCCATTCACCCCAACCCTCGGCATCTCCACCCTCCCTGCTGCACACGCCTTCTCATCATTATTCGCGGCGTCCTGCCGATGACAATGCGAAGGGCCCTGGTTCCGAGACGGGAGCTGCGTGGTGATCGACCCGGCGAACCACACGGAGAGGCGTTGGGGCCGGGGCGTGGGTGAGAGGGCCTGAGACCCGTCCCCCGCCCCGGCATACAGGCGCACCGTTTCGAATTGCTACAGCCGGACCGACGCCGCGGGCCTCGTGGTCGCAGGCCCTCTCACCCGCGCCCCGGCCCCAACGCCGGGCCGGTGAGGGCTACGCCATCGAGACCCCGGTGCGCACCTGGCACGCCACCCAGTGGCCCGGAGAGATCTCCTTGAGCACCTGCTCGTTCTGCGAGCACGACGGCACCCGCAACGCGCACCGCGTGTGGAAGCGGCATCCCGACGGCGGGTTGATCGGGCTCGGCACATCGCCCTCGAGGATGATCCGCTTCCGCTTCAGCGAGGGGTCGGGAATCGGGACCGCCGAGAGGAGCGCCTCGGTGTAGGGGTGCTTCGGGTTGGTGTACAGCTCCTTGGCCGGCGCGATCTCGACGATCTTGCCGAGGTACATCACGGCCACGCGGGTCGAGATGTGCTCGACGACCGAGAGATCGTGGGCGATGAACAGGTAGGTCAGGCCGAACTGCGCCTGCAGCTCTTCCAGCAGGTTGATGATCTGGGCCTGGATCGAGACGTCGAGCGCGGACACCGGCTCGTCGGCCACGATCAGCTTGGGGCTGACGGCCAGCGCCCGCGCGATGCCGATGCGCTGCCGCTGGCCGCCCGAGAACTCGTGCGGATAGCGGCGCAGGTGGTCGGCCGACAGCCCGACCGTCTCCAGCAGCTGGACCACGCGCTCCTCGCGCTCGCGCCGCGACTTGGCCAGCTTGTGGATCACCAGCGCCTCGCCGATGATCGAGCCGACCGTCATCCGCGGATTGAGCGACGCGTACGGATCCTGGAAGATGATCTGCATCTCCTTGCGCAGGCCCCGCAGCGCACGCTTGTCGAGCGTCGTCACGTTCTTGCCCTGGAAGGAGACCTCGCCCGAGGTCGGCTCGATCAGGCGCAGGATGGTGCGGCCGGTCGTGGACTTGCCGCAGCCCGACTCGCCGACCAGCCCCAGCGTCTCGCCGGGCATGATCTCGAACGAGACGTCGTCGACGGCGTGCACGCGAGCGACCTCGCGCGAGAGCAGGCCGCCCCGGATGGGGAAGTACTTCTTGAGGTTGCGAACGCGCAGGAGGGGCTCAGCCATGGGTGGCCTCCTTAGTACAGGAAGCAGGCCACTTTGTGGCCCGGCCGGACTTCTTTGAGGGGCGGCGTGTTCTCGAAGTGCATCGGCTTGGCCTGCCCGCACCGGGGCGCGAAGCGGCAGCCGGGCTTCTCGGGGCCGCGCAGCGTGGGCACCGTGCCGCCGATCGGCTCCAGCTTCTGCCGCTTCGTCGCGGCGAGGTCGATGCGCGGGATCGAGCGCAGGAGCCCCTGGGTGTAGGGGTGGAGCGGCTCCTTGAAGAGCTCGCTCACCGGCGCCTCCTCGACGATCTGGGCGCCGTACATGACGGCGACGCGCTGGGCGGTCTCGGCGATGACCCCCATGTCGTGGGTGATGAGCAGGATCGCCATGTTGAGCTTGGCCTTCAGCTCGTTGAGCAGCTCCAGGATCTGGGCCTGGATGGTCACGTCGAGCGCCGTGGTCGGCTCGTCGGCGATCAGGAGGTTCGGGTTGCACGACAGCGCCATGGCGATCATGATCCGCTGCCGCATGCCGCCCGAGAGCTGGTGCGGGTACTCCTTCACCCGGCGCTCGGCGTTGGGGATGTGCACCAGCTTCAGCATCTCGACCGTCTTGTCCATGGCGTCGCGGCGCCCGAGCCCCTCGTGCAGGCGGATGGCCTCGGCGATCTGCTCGCCGCACGTGAACACGGGGTTGAGCGAGGTCATCGGCTCCTGGAAGATCATCGAGATCTCTTTGCCGCGGATCTTGCGCATCTGGGCCGGCGCCAGGTCGAGCAGGTTCTTGCCGTTGTAGAGGATCTGGCCCTGCACGATGCGGCCGGGCGGCTGGGGGATGAGCCGCATGATGCTGAGCGCGGTGACGCTCTTGCCGCAGCCGGACTCGCCGACCACGCCGAGCGTCTCGCCCTTGTTGATGTAGAGATCGATGCCGTCGACGGCGCGGACGACGCCCTCGTCGGTGAAGAAGTGGGTCTTCAGTCCTTTGACTTCCAGCAGACGTTCGGCCATGGGACCTCCCCTGACGCGATCTACCAGCGAGCGGTCAACTCCCGAAATGCGTCGACGGCCCGGCGGGTGTCCTCGGCGTCCACGTCCTTGTGGGTAACGCATCGGATCGCGGTCGGAGCCATCGCGTGCACCTTCACCTTGCGAGCGGCGCAGCCCTTCACGAGCTCGGCGGTGGCCGCGGTGGACCGCGCGCGATCCCCGCGGTCGACCCGGATGATGACGATGTTCGTCTGCACGCTGGCCAGATCGACGGCCAGGCCCGGCATCGCGGCCACCGCCTCGGCCAGCGTCCGGGCGTTCACGTGGTCGTCGGCCAGGCGGTCGACCATGCGGTCGAGGGAGAGGAGGCCGGCCGCGGCCAGCACGCCGACCTGGCGCATGCCGCCGCCCACCATCTTGCGCACGCGCTTGGCCCGCTCGATGAACGCCGCCGAGCCGCACACGATCGAGCCCACCGGCGCCGCCAGCCCCTTGGACAGGCAGAAGGTGACCGAGTCGACCGGCCCCACGAACTCCCGGACGTCCCGCTTGAGGGCGACCACGGCGTTGAAGAGCCGGGCGCCGTCGATGTGGACGGGGACGCCGGCGCCGTGGGCCACCGCGGCGACCGCCGCGATCTGCTCGGGCGTGCAGCAGGTGCCGCCGTGCCGGTTGTGAGTGTTCTCGAGACACACGAGGCCGGTCGGCGGGACGTGGATGTTGACCGGCCGCAGCGCGTCCTCGACCTGCTCGGGCGTGAGGAAGCCACGCTCGGTCTTCACCGGGCGCATCTGCACGTGGCCGACGATGGTGCTGCCCGCCACCTCGTTGTTGTAGATGTGGGAGTCGAGGTCGAGCATGACCTCCTGGCCGGCCTGGGTGTGGGCCACCACCGCGACCAGGTTACCCATGGTGCCGGAGGCCACGAAGAGGGCGGCCTCCTTGCCCAGCCGCGCTGCCGCCGTCGCCTCCAGCCGCTGCACGGTGGGATCCTCGCCCCAGACGTCGTCGCCGACCTCGGCCCGGGCCATGGCCTCGCGCATCTCGGGGGTCGGGAGCGTCAGCGTATCGGAGCGGAGGTCGACGAAGTCGTGCACGGGCTGTCTCCTACCGTTGGGCCCGCAGGCGCTGGACCGCGCGCTTGCCCCACTCGGTGAAACCGTATTCGTTGGCGAGCTGGCGCAGGAGCTCCACCGCCTCGCGGTTCTTGCCTTCGGCGAAGTTCACCTCGGCCAGGGTATAGAGCGTCTCCGGGATCACCAGCGTGCGCGGGTACTCCTTGAGCACGAACTCCAGCCGCTGGCGAGCGGCGCTCGGGTTGCCCTGGTTGAAGTAGTAGCCGGCGACCCACACTTCCTTCTGGGCCAGCCGGCCGCGGCAGATGTCGATCTTGGACAGCGAGTCGGTGGCGTAGCGGCTGTCGGGGTACTCCTTGACCAGCTTCTTGAACTGCTCGACGGCCTTGACCGTGAGCCCCTGGTCCTGCTCGACCGGCTTGAGCTGGTCGTAGTAGCTCATGGCCAGGCGGTACTGCACGAGATCGGCGATCTGATGGCGGGGATAGAAGGACAGGAACGTCTCGAACTCCTTGACCGCCTTGTCGAACTCGGCCTCGCGGTACCACGCCTCGCCGATCAGGAAGCGCGCGCGGGGCGCCCACGACGAGTTCGGGTGCCGCTCGACGATCTTGCGGAAGGCGTCGCGCGCCTCGAGGTAGCGCCGGCGGTCGAGCTCCTGCTCGCCCTGCGAGTAGAGCTCGTCGGGGGGCAGGATCGGGATCGGCGCCGGCCGTAGAAAGGCGCACCCGCCCGCCGCCAGCAGCAGGCCTGCGAGGAGAAGTCGTGTCAGGGGCGCGAGGCGCATCGGCATGAAAAAGTGGCCCATACATATAGCATTTGCATCACCGCAATACAACCTTCGGGCTGACCATGACCGGGGTGGCGTCCCCCCGGGAGCCCAGGCTTCCCGGGCGGCCGTCAGCGGGTCAGCATCGAGTCGCACTCCTCGCGCCAGATCTCGTGGCAGGTCCGGTGTAGCCGGATGGCGAGGCCCGAGTCCAGCTCGACCTCGAACTCGATCTCGGTCGGCTCGATCGGCTCCCCGCAGGCGACGCAGTGGGTGCCGACCCCCCGGCCAGCCCACACCTTGCCGTGGTCGTCGCAGGGCAGGGCGCCGGTTTCGAGCATCCGGCGGACGCGAGTACGGACGCTGTCGGTGTCCATGCAACTCCTTGGGACGCTGCCGGAAACGAGGCGCTGCCGGAGGCGTACGACCGCGCCACCGTGGGGGGGTCCCGGCCGGTGGTCACGCAAGGCATCGTAACCGTGGCCGGGGCCGGCTTCAAGCGTCGGCCGGTCCGGATGTCGTATCATCGGGCCCATGCTGCCCACCATGCTCCGTGTGCGCCAGACCTTCGCCCGCCCCCGCGTCGCCGACATCCCCGGCAGCGTTGCCCGCAGCCTCGAGGCCGCCGGGCTGACGATCAAGCGCGGCGACACCGTCGCCGTCGGGGCGGGCAGCCGCGGGATCGCCAACATCGACGTGATCGTCGGGGCCGCCGTGCGCCACCTGCGCGACCTGGGCGCCCGGCCGTTCGTCTTCCCGGCCATGGGCAGCCACGGCGGCGGCACCGCCGAGGGCCAGCTCTCGGTGCTGGAGCACTACGGGATCACCGAGGCCACCATGGGCTGCCCGGTCCGGGCCACGATGGACGTCGTGCAGGTGGGCGAGGCCCTCGGGCTGCCCGTGTGGCTGGACCGGTACGCGGCCGAGGCCGACTGGATCGGCGTGGTGAACCGGGTCAAGCCGCACACCGACTTCAAGGGCTCGATCGAGTCCGGCCTCTTCAAGATGATGACGATCGGCCTCGGCAAGTGGAAGGGCGCGGTGCAGTATCACCGGGCCAACGTCAACCACGGCTACGAGACGGTCATCACCAACGTGGGCCGCGAGATGCTGGCCAAGGCCCGGATCGGCTTCGGGGTGGGCATCGTGGAGAACGGGTACGACGAGACCGCCCACATCGAGGCCTTCAACGCCCTCGACCTGGAGGCGGGCGAGCGCCGGCTGCTCAAGAGCGCGCGCGAGTGGATGGCCCGGCTGCCGTTCTCGCCGATCGACGTGCTCATCGTCGAGCAGATCGGCAAGAACATCTCGGGGTCCGGCATGGACACCAACGTGATCGGCCGGCCCACCAACCCCTTCGAGCCGTTCCCGTCCGATCCCAAGATCACCTGGATCGTCGCCCTCGACATCACCGAGGAGAGCTACGGCAACGCCACCGGCATCGGCAACGCCGACTTCACGACCCGGCGCCTGGTCGACAAGATCGACATGAAGGCCACGCTGATCAACACCATCACCGCCTGCGCGCCGGGCGGCGCCAAGATCCCGGCCACCTTCGAGACCGACCGCGAGGCCGTTGCCACCGCGCTCGACTGCATCGGGCTCACGCCGCCCGAGCGGGCCCGCGTCGTCCGCATCAAGAACACGCTGATGCTGGGTGAGCTCGAGGTCTCCGAGGCCTTCGCCGCCGAGGTGGCCAAGCGCAGTGACCTGACCCGGCTCGGCGAGGCGCCCCTGGCCTTCGACGCCGCCGGGCGCATCATTCCCTTCTGACTCATCGCCGCCGCACTGGTCCCTGGCACGATCGCCTGAGCCGTCCGACGGTGCCCTGACAAGCGGCACCGCCTGATAAGCTCGCGTCAATACGTGTCGATCCCCGCGTCGGGCCGCAAGATGATAGTCTCGTTGTCGCAATGAACGCGTATTGTTCGCCAGCCGTGGTGCCGCGCTTGTGAGCCGCCGGACGATCATCGGATTCGCCATCCTCGTCGCCTTCGGCATCCTGGGCTGGGGCGGGTGGGCCTGGTATCGCTCGGGTGCGGAGGTCAGCACCGACGACGCCTACGTCGAGGGCACCATCTCCCCGGTCAGCGCCAAGGTTTCCGGCCACATCGTTGACATGCTGGTCCGCGACAACCAGGCCGTGAAGGCCAACGAGATCCTCCTCCGCGTCGACCCCCGCGACTTCGACGCCAAGCGCGACCAGGCGCGGGCGGCGGTGGCGGTGGCCGAGGCCAACGTCCGGGCCGCCCGGGCCGAGCTCCCGCTGACCCGTGACTCCACCCGCTCGCAGGTGGACGAGGTCCGGGCGGCGCTGGAGGGGACGCGGGTCGGCGTGCGGTCGAGCGAGTCGGCGGTCGACGAGGCGCGTGCGCGGCTGGAGGCCAAGCGGGCGGCGGCGGCGGCCAGCCGGGCCGATGTGACGGCGGCCGAGAGCCTGCAGCGCAAGGCCAGGCGCGATCTGGACCGGATGCAGGCGCTGATGAAGAACGACTACGTCTCCCGCCGCGAGCACGACGACGCGATGGCCGGCGCTGGAAGCCGCCGACGCGGCGCTGGAGGCGGCCCGTCGCCGGCTGAGCTCGATCGAGAGGGAGGTCCAGCAGACCGAGGCCGAGATGGCCTCGAGGGTGCTGGCCATCGAGGGGGCCCGGCAGCGTGTGGCCGAGGTGCGGGGTACGCTGGCTCGCGCCGAGAGCCAGCAGCAGACGGTGTCCGTCAAGACGGCCGAGCTGGCCCGGGCCGAGGCCCAGCTCAAGGCCGCCCAGGCCGATCTTGCCGTGGCCGAGCTGAATCTCGAGCACTGCGTGGTGCGCGCGCCCATCGACGGCGTCGTCGCCAAGCGCAGCGTCGAGGTCGGCCAGATCGTGCAGCCCGGCCAGCCCCTGCTGGCGCTGGTGCCGCTCAACGACGTGTGGATCGTCGCCAACTTCAAGGAGACGCAGCTCACGCGCATCCGTCCGGGCCAGCACGCCGAGGTCCGCGTCGATAGCCACCCGGGCGTGGCCTTCACCGGCACCGTGAACTCGATCAGCGCCGGCACCGGCTCGCGCTTCTCGCTGCTGCCCCCCGAGAACGCCACCGGGAACTGGGTGAAGGTGGTGCAGCGGGTGCCCGTGAAGATCCTTCTCGACACCCCGGAAGGCAGGGCCACGGGCAATCCGCAGCCGCTCCGGGCCGGCATGTCCGCCGTGGTGACCGTCCGCTTGAAGTGAGCGCGCCGCGCGCCGGCGCCGATCGGGACGCCGTCGCCGAGGCCGCCGGTAGCGACCTCCCCGCCAGCCGCAAGTGGCTGCTCACCTTCTCGGTCATGGTCGTGGCGGTCATGCAGGTGCTCGACACCAGCGTGACCAACGTGGCGCTGCCCCACATGCAGGGCTCGCTCTCGGCCAGCGTGGAGGAGGTGGCGTGGGTCATCACCTCCTACCTGGCCGCCAACGCGGTCATCATCCCGGCCACCGGCTGGCTCACCGCCTACTTCGGTCGCCGCAAGTTCTTTCTCGTGTGCACCGTGCTCTTCACGGTGTCCTCGTTCCTGTCGGGCATCGCGCCCAATCTGGAGACGCTCGTTCTCATGCGGGTGCTCCAGGGGCTGGGCGGCGGCCCGGTCATCCCGATGTCGCAGGCGATCCTGTGGGAGATCTTCCCGCTCCACCAGCGCGGGCTCGCCATGGCCATGTGGGGCGTGGGCATCATGATGGGGCCGATCTTCGGCCCCACCGTGGGCGGCTGGATCGCCGACAACTGGTCGTGGCGGTGGATCTTCTATATCAACCTGCCGATCGGGCTGCTCGGCTTCCTGCTGGCTGGCGCCTTCCTGATCGATTCGCCGCACCTGCGCAAGCCGGGCCGCATCGACGTCTGGGGCCTCGTCCTCATGGTGCTGGGCTTCGGCTGCCTGCAGCTGACGCTCGACTGGGGCGAGCGCGAGGACTGGTTCGACTCCCGGCTCATCACCAACCTGGCGGTGATGGCGGTGTGCGCGCTGGTCGCCTTCGTGTGGCGGGAGCTGACCGTGAAGGACCCGATCATGGACTTCACGGTGTTCACCAACCGCAACTTCGCCCTCGGCACGACCTTCGTCGCGATGTCCATCTTCACCTTCTACTCGAGCATGTTGCTGCTCGCGCTCTACACGCAGAAGCTGCTCGGGTACGACGCCTGGTCGTCGGGAGCGGTGCTGGCGCCGGGCGGGGTCGGCAACCTGTTCTCGCTGCTGATTGCCGGCCGCCTGGTGACCCGGATGGACCAGCGCTGGCTGCTGGCGGTGGGGCTCGTCTGCAACGGCGTGGCGCTGTCGTGGATGTCGAACCTCACGCTGGGCGTGGACTACTGGGCTCTGGTGTGGCCCCGCTTCGTGCAGGGCCTCGGCATGGGCTTCATCTTCCTGCCCCTCACGACCCTGGCCATCTCCACCATTCCCAAGGCCCGCCTGCCCAACGCCACCGCCGCCTTCAACCTCATCCGGAACATGGGCGGCAGCATCGGCGTGGCCCTCACCACCACGCTGCTGGTGCGCCGCAGCCAGTATCACCAGGCCACGCTGGTCGGCCACGTGGACGTATGGGACCCGGAGACGACGGCCAAGCTGGCCCGCTGGACCGAGCACTTCCTGGCCCACGGCACCGACGTGTTCACCGCCAAGAGCCGGGCCACGGCGATGATGTACCGGGAGACGGTGGCCCAGGCCCAGGTGCTCGCCTACGTCGACGAGTTCCGCCTGCTCTCGATGATGTTCTTCAGCCTGCTGCTGCTCATCCCGTTCATGCGGCGCGTGCGCATCGAGAAGCCGCCACCGGCCAAGTCGGGCGAGCGGGTGGAAGGGCTGCGCGCGGCCGAGGACGAGCCGCGCGGCATCGCCGCGGTGGAGTGACGCCCCGCGGTCCGGCGTCGCTTGCGCCCCGGACCAGAACGCCCGACACTTGGCGCGATGCCGCCCGATCCCGCCGGCCCTCCCGCTCTTGACGCCGCCCTCAGCATCGAGGCCAAGCTTCGCGGGGCCTTCGAGCTGAGCCCGACCATCCTGGCCATCACGACCGCCGGCGAGGGGCGGTTGCTCGAGGTCAACCACGCGTTCACCGAGATGCACGGCTACGCGCGCGATGAGGTCATCGGGCGCACGGTCGGCGAGCTCGGCCTGTGGGTCGATCCCGAGGCGATTCTCCGGGTCCGCGACACCGGGAAGGGCATCGACCCCGACCTCCATCTTGCGCGCGCGATAATCCCTCACGCCTTCGCGGGTACTGACGTTGGCGCTGTCGTAGACCTCCTTCGGGGGGCGCCCGGCGCCTCTCTAGGCGGCCGCCATGCCGATAGTTGCGGCGCGTGATCGACTGCTAGAACTCAATGCCGGGACTATTTACCTGGTGCCGCTACTTCCAACGGCCCTGTCCGTGGTTCGGCCCCGGTACCCGTACGCTCTCGGCCTGAGGGTTGTCGATCCAACGGCTCTGACGTCTGGGCAGCTCCGGGTTCTCACCTTCCTGAAGTCTCCAGAGGCACAACGGTTCACTCTTCGACTCGGGGGCATTGTGAGCTTCTTCCTGGCTCTGACGAGCGCGCTTGCTGTCATGTTTCCGTACCCTCGGGAGTTCACCTTTGGCGACGGCGACTACGAGTCGTGGCGGGCGTACAGCGCGTTCATATTCCCGGTTCTCGTAGGCGGGCTGGCCTCGTACGGGCTGCACAGAGACGGAGCGATCTGCAACGCCCTACGGCATTGGGACAGGATTCAACAGTCCTGCGCTCCGTTTTCACCGGATCGGGTGTCGCGGGCTTTCTTCATCGGCCGAGGGCGACATCGCCTCCAGTCGGCCACCGTGCCTCCCGTGCTCGCTGGCGCCGCACTCACCGCGAAGCAAGCTTTCGCGATCGTCGCGTGGCTGACCGGTGTGCCACTCGTTCACCAAGGCCTCTTGGAAATCCTCAAGTCTGGGCTGATCGAGGATTCGACGGACCAACGCAACTCCTTCTTGGTCTCATAGCTCTCGGGGTGAGCCTCTTGATCGCTGGGATGCTCTCGTGGCGACACGGTAAGCCTGGCCGCCCGGATGGCCCGGTACCCGGTAAATCGTAAGGGTAATCTGACACGCCGGTCAGATTCGCTGGACGTCCGGCCGCTAACTCAAGCCCACGTGGCTGCCGTCCTCAGCCCCCGAAACGCAGAGCGGCGCTGTGACAACCGCGCGACAAGCGCGACTCCGCGCGCCACCACGAAGACGGCGCGCTGAGGAAGGGAAACAGAGGTTCGATATCGTGGTGCCGAACGCTTGGGCTCAGCCGCGCGCGAAGGCTGCGGGGTAGCGCGTCGGCTGGAGCGAAGGTCAAGCCCCAGGATGGGTTTCGCTGACGTGGCCAACATCTGGCGGGAAAACGAAGTAGCGCTTTGGCCGCAACAAGTGCGGCGTGTGGTCCCGCCACCATGCCGCTGCTTCGGGGCTGCTCTTCGCGAGGACGGCGATGGCGGCCTGCGCTTCCACGAGGAAGCCAGACCGGCGTACGAGCTTGCCCGTCAGCAGAGCGCCGATGCTGGAGAAGAACCCTCGCGGACCTGACAGCACACCGGACGTGAAGAGCGAGAGTGCCCGCGCCTTGCGTTGTGCAAGCGGCAGGGATAGGCCCACCCATTTCTCACGTACCCAGAGTGGGGCCTCGCCTGGTGGCACCGCCGTGATGCGTAGCTGGGAGGGGGGCATGCCGGGTCTGACGTTCAGCCTGAGCGGCCGGCGCTGGGCGACTTCTTCATCAGCTGCTGCTTGGTTTCCCCAGAGTGGTGAGCCACTTGGGTCGCAGGTGAGGTGGCGTATCGCTCATCGGCTGGGCGATGCGTCCTTGCAGGAACCGATCGAGAGCTTGCGGCAACAGGGCCGCAATGAAGGCGGAGAACTCTCGGGCGTCCTGAACGCTATGGTAGCTGAAGGAGATCAGGTGCCCTTCTCGGTACTGCGGCGTCGGGTCATACAGCGCCCGCAGACCATGGCCAAGCAGAGAGTCCACCGCGACGTCTTTCTTCAGATACCCGGGCAGGGGCGGCCGCCGTCGATTGATCGCTCCCTGGATTCGCGCCAGCTCGTCGAGCTCGGCCTGGACGAGGCAGCACGAGAAATTGGACTGACGCAGAATCGTGGAACCCTGGCTACCCAAGGGCTCCAGCTGGACGAGGCCATGGTACGAATTCCCGGTGTCGGGGTTGCCGAAGGCGTCGCCCTCGAACTTGAACAAGAGTCGTTGCTCGGCGTCCACGGGCTTCTGCCACCCCGCCTGGGTGCCCGCCCAGCGCCGATAGCTGTTGGCCTTGGTCCAGGGCCCGATCGTGGAGCGTAGCTCCCGATACGCCGCCTTCGCGGTGGCATAGCTGTCAGTCATTCGCCAGTGGTCCTCAATAAGGTCGTCCAACGTCATGGTGATCGATGCGCTTCAGCGCGTCCGCTCGACCCAAGTTAGGTGCCCTCGTTCCACCGGTCAACACACGCCTCGCCCTTGACGCCGGACCCGGAAATGTGCTTTTCTTACCGCCACCTACGAAGCGCCCGAGGCACCGGAGGGCACCGCTGTGAGCGTCCTCTTCACGAACGTTCGGATCCTCGACGGCACCGGGGCCCAGCCCTACGCCGGCGACGTGCTGGTCGAGGGCAGTCGCATCACCCGCGTCGGCCGCGGGGTGCGGGCCCTATCGGTGTCGGGCGTGACGGTCATCGACGGCGGTGGCGCCACCCTGATGCCGGGGATGGTCGAAGCCCACACGCACTTCTCGTGGAACGACCAGGCCACCCTCGGCGGCATCCAGCGCATGCCGACCGAGGAGCACATCCTCTGGTGCGCCCACATCGCCCAGCGCTACCTCGACATGGGCTGGACCTCGTGCATGGGGGCGGCCACGGCGAAGCCCCGGCTCGACGTGGTCATCCGCAACGCGATCGAGTCCGGGCAGATCCCCGGCCCACGCTACCTGGCCGCCAGCCAGGAGATCACCGTGCCGGGCGGGCTCGGCGACGAGACGCCGCCGCACTTGCCCTATGCGGAGTTCAGCTTCGGCGCGATCGTGAGCGGGCCCGAGGAGATGCGCCGGACGGTCCGCATGTTCCTCAAGTACGGCGTCGACACCATGAAGCTCAACCTGTCGGGTGAGTACATCGCCGGGCTGCCGGCCGAGTTCACGCCGATGACCGACGAGGAGATCGCCGTGGCCGTGCGCGAGGTGCGGCTGCGCGGCAAGCGCCTGTCCGCCCACGCCCGCTCCAGCGAGTCGGTCAAGCAGTGCGTGCGCCACGGCATCGAGATCATCTACCACGCCAGCTTCGCCGACGAGGAAGCGCTGGACATGCTGGAGGCGGCCAAGGACAAGCACTTCGTGGCGCCCGGCCTCGGCTGGCTGATCAACACGTCCTACAACGCGGCCGCGTGGGGGATCACGCCCGACCAGGCGCGCGAGATGGGCTACCACCGCGAACTGGAAGTCGCGTGCGAGACCCTCAAGAAGATGCATCGGCGGGGAATCCGCATCCTGCCCGGCGGCGATTACGGGTTCGCCTGGATGCCCCACGGCACCAACGCGAAGGATCTCGAGTACTTCGTCAAGCACCTCAGCTTCACGCCCATGGAGGCGATCGTCGCCGCCACCCAGCTGGGCGGGCAGATCATGATGCGCGGCCACGAGCTGGGAGCGATCAAGCCGGGCGCGCTCGCCGACCTGCTGCTGGTCGACGGCGACCCGCTCGCCAACATCTCGATCCTCCAGGATCGCGCCCGGCTGCTGGCCGTCATGAAGGATGGCGTGTTCCACCGGCCGCCGCCGATCAAGGCGGCCTCGACTCGCTGGAGCGCGTCGGTCGCCTGACCGCCGCATGACCACGCGGTTCGTCGAGCGCGTCGCCGTCGAGGTGGCCGGCGAGGGCGAGCCGGTGCTGATGATCCACGGTCTGGGCGGCACCTCGAACGTGTGGACGCCGCTGCTGCCGGCGCTCTTCCGCTACCGGACGCTGCGGCCAGACCTGCCGGGCTCCGGGCGGTCCGATCGGGTCGAGGGCCCGCTGACGATCACGCGGTTCGTGCAGGCGATGCGGCGCGTGTGCGAGGAGGCCGGCGTCGAGCGCGCGCACGTCGTCGCCCACTCGCTCGGCACGATCGTGGCCTTCCACCTCGCAGTGGCGGCGCCGGGGCTGGTGCGCAGCCTGGCGCTGTTCGGGCCGCTCGCCGGCCCGCCCGACCCCGCGCGGCCGGCCATGCGGGCCCGGGGCGCGGCGGCGCGACGTGACGGCGTGGCCGGCATGCAGAGCCTGGCCGAAACGCTGCTCACCACGGCGACGGCCACCGAGACGCGGGCGCGGCGGCCGCTGGCGGTCGCACTGGTGCGTGAGCTGGTGATGCGCCAGTGCCCGGACGGCTACGCCCGCACGTGCGAGGCGCTGGCCGACGCGGAGACGGCCGACGTGGCGCGGATCGGCTGCCCGACGCTGCTCGTCACCGGCGACGAGGACACGGTGGCGCCGGCCCAGTCGGTGCGCCACCTGGGGGCGCGGATCTCGGGCAGCCGGGTCGAGGTCCTGCCGCGCTGCGGGCACTGGACGCCGATCGAGAAGCCGGAAGAATGCACCGCGCTGCTTCGCAGCTTCTACGCCAGGCGCAACTAGGAGGACGGCATGGGCAGCACGCTCTTCAGCAACGTGCGGATCCTCGACGGCACCGGGGCGGCCCCCTACGCGGGCGAGGTACTCGTGCAGGGCAACCGGCTCACGCGGGTCGCCCACGGGACGCGGACGCTCCCGGCCGCCGGCGCCACCGTGATCGACGGCGCTGGGGCGACCCTCATGCCGGGGATGGTCGAGGCGCACACGCACTTCTCCTGGAACGACGCCGCCACCCTGCAGGAGATCCAGCGGATGCCGCTGGAGGAGCACGTGCTGTGGACGGCCGGCGTCGCCCGGCGCTATCTCGAGGCCGGGTGGACCTCCTGCGTGGGCGCGGCGTGCGCCAAGCCGCGACTCGACGTGGTGGTGCGCAACGCGATCGACGAGGGACTGATCCCGGGGCCCCGCTACCTGGCGGCGAGCCAGGAGATCACGGTGGCCGGCGGGCTCGGCGACGAGACGCTGCCGCACATCCCGTATCCGGAGTTCAGCTTCGGTGTGGTGGTCAGCGGACCGGACGAGATGCGCAAGGCCGTCCGCACGTTCCTCAAGTACGGTGTGGACTCGGTCAAGCTCAACCTCTCGGGCGACAACTTCACGCCCTCGTCCCCGGCCGGCACCACCTGGATGAGCGACGAGGAAGTGGCCATGGCCGTGCACGAGACGCACCTGCGCGGCAAGCGCGTCGCCGCCCACGCGCGCTCGGCCGCCTCCGTCAAGCAGGCGGTGCGCCACGGCATCGAGGTCATCTACCACGCGAGCTTCACCGACGAGGAGTCGCTGGACCTGCTGGAGGCCAACAAGGCGAAGCACTTCGTCGCCCCCGGCATCGGCATCATCGACGCGATGCTCCACCACTGCGAGCCGTGGGGCATCAACCGCGCCCGGGCGGTCGAGATGGGCTACGAGACCGAGTGGGCGGCCGCGATCGAGTCGCTGCGGAAGATGCACAAGCGCGGCGTCCGCGTCCTGCCCGGCGGCGACTACGGATTCGCCTTCCTGCCCCACGGCCAGAACGCCCGCGATTTGGAGCTGTTCGTGAAGTACCTCGGCTTCACGCCGATGGAGGCGATCCTGTCGGCGACCCGCTACGGCGGCGAGATCATGGGGCTCGGCCACGAGCTGGGTCAGCTTCGCGACGGCTATCTGGCCGACGTCATCCTCGTGGACGGTGACCCCCTCGCCAACCTCGCCATCCTGCGCGAGCCGAGCAAGATCCTGGCGGTCATGAAGGACGGCGTGTTCTACAAGCAGCCCGAACGGCAGGCGGGGCCCTCGCGCTGGGCGCGCTCGGTCGCATGAGGGCGCCAGCGCGGTGAACCAGGCGGGGGCATGGATCGCGGGGGTGCTGGTGGGCGCGCCGGTGGTGGCGCTGTCGGCGTGGGGGCTGGCCACCAACGCCAAGCTCTTTCTCACCACCGCGCTCAACGGCCTCACGCTCGGCGCGCTTTACTTCCTGGTGGCGGCCGGCTTCACACTGGTCTTCGGGCTGATGCGCAACGTCAACCTCGCCCACGGCTCGCTCTACCTGCTCGGCGGGTACGTGGGTTTCGAGATCGGCGACCGGACGGGATCGTGGCTGCTGGCCCTGGCCGCCGGCTTCGCGGCCGCCGCGCTGGTCGGCCTGCTGCTGCAGACGGCGGTGTTCCGGTTCATGCAGGGCGAAGACCTGCGGCAGACGCTGGTCACCATCGCGCTGTCGATCATGCTCGCCGACGTCATGCTGTGGCAGTGGGGCGGGCAGATCTACCAGTTCGATCCGCCGCGAGCGATCTTCGGCGGCACGCCGCTCCCGCTGGTCGATCGCTACCCGACCTATCGCCTCGTCGTGCTCGCCCTCGCCATCGCGCTCGGCGTTCTCCTGTGGGCCTTCCTCAACCGCACGCGTGTCGGCATGATGATCCGGGCCGGCGTCGACGACCGGGCCATGCTGGCCGCGGCCGGTGTCAACGTGCACTTCGTCTTCGCCGTCACCTTCGCGATCGGCGCCGGCCTGGCCGGCCTCGGCGGCGTGGTGGGCGGTACCGCGCTGTCGATCGCACCCGGCGAGGACACGCGCTACCTGCTGGCCTCGTTGATGGTGGTCATCGTCGGCGGCATGGGGAGCGTGGTCGGCGCCGGTCTCGGCGCGGTGCTCATCGGGCTGGCCGAGCAGTTCGGCCTCGCCTACGCGCCCACCTACGGCATCGTGTTCATGTTCGTCGTGCTCGTGGGGGTGCTGGCCTTCCGTCCTCAGGGGCTGCTCGGGCGCCGCGCGTGAGCCGATGAGCGCCGCTGACTGGCGGAAGGCCATGAACGCCGGCGCCACCTCGCAGGCGTGGCCGCGCCCGGTCCGCGTGGCCGGCCCGACGGCGGCGCGGCCGCCGGGGGACGCCGAGCCCGCGGCCGCCCCGGCCGGGCTGGCCTGGATCGGCCGCCACCTGCATCCGGCTCACGTCGTCGTGCTGGCCGCGCTCGTCGCATATCCGTGGGTCGTCAGCCCGTTCTTCACGTTCCAGATCGGCGCCCAGTCGCTGGCGCTCGGCCTCATCGCGCTGTCGCTGACCTTCCTGGCCGGCTACGGCGGGATGGTCTCGCTCGCGCAGATGACGGTGGCCGGCATCGCCGGCTACGCGGTCGCGATCTTCGGGGCCAGCGGCACGCCCCAGGTCAGCCTGGGCTGGCCGTGGTGGCTGGCCGTGCTGCTGGCGCTGCCGATCGCGGTGGTCGCCGCCGTCGTGATCGGCTGGCTGTCGGTGCGCACCGAGGGCATCTACACGATCATGATCACGCTGGCCATCGGCGTGGCCTTCTACTACCTCGTCCTGCAGAACTATGCCGTCTTCAACGGCTTTCAGGGCTTCCAGCGTGTGCTGGCGCCCACGGTGCTCGGCGTGACCTGGGGCAACGCGACGCCGTTCTACTACCTGGCGCTGTTCTGGGCGCTGGCCGGGTACCTCGCGGTGATCTGGGTCGTTCGCGCGCCCTTCGGCATCGCGCTGCAGGGCATCCGCGACAACCCCCGGCGCATGGCCAGCCTCGGCTTTCACGTGACCGCGCACCGGGTGGCGGCCTACGCGCTGGCCGGCGCCCTCGCCGCCGTCGGCGGCGTGCTGATGGTCTGGTACAACGGCCTGATCTCGCCGGGCTCGATCGGGACCACGGCGCTCATCAACGTGCTGATCGTGTCCGTGCTGGGCGGGTTGCGGCATCCGATCGGGCCGTTCGTGGGCGCGCTGGCCTTCGTGCTGCTGCAGAATTTCGCCATCGACCTGTTCGATCGGGAGCGCTTCAACCTGGTCATCGGCACGGTGTTCCTGATCGTCGTGCTCTTCTCACCCGATGGGCTACTCGGCTGGTGGTCGCGCCTGACGGCGCCGCGGCCGGCCGGAGGCGCCCGCGCCTGGAGTCGACGCGGGCCATGACGCCATCGGGACCTCAACGCGGCCACGGGTGCCGCATTCATCCAATGGAGGGTGACGTGACACACAACCGGAGGCGCAGCACGGGGTGGCTGGTCGGCGTCGCGATCGTCGGGTTGCTGGCGGGTGGCGTGCAGGCGCAGGACTCGATCAAGATCGGGTTGCTGGCGACGCTGGAAGGGCCGTTCGCGGCCGGCGGCCAGGACGGCATGCGGGGCGCCGAGCTGGCCGTGAAGCAGCGCAACGGCATGGTGGCCGGCAAGAAGATCGAGATCCTCAAGGCCTCGTCGGATGCCAAACCCGACGTGGCGGTCAACGCCACCCGCAAGCTGGTCGAGCAGGACAAGGTGCAGATCATGGTGGGGCCGCTGTCGGGCTCCGAGGGCATCGCGGTCAAGGACTACTCCAAGACGCAGCCCGGCATCACCTTCATCAACGGCTCGTCGGGGGCCCAGGCCACCACGCTCGTGAACCCCTCGCCGAACTTCTTCCGGTTCAACACCGAGGGCGCCCAGTGGATGGTCGGCCTCGGCAAGTACGCCTTCGAGAGCAAGGGCTACAAGAAGATGATGGTGATCGCCGAGGACTACGCGTTTCCGTACTCGCAGGTCCAGGGCTTCATGACCGAGTACTGCAAGGTCGGCGGCAAGGTCCCCACCAAGGCGTGGGTGCCGCTGGGGACCAAGGACTACTCGTCGGTCATCGCGACGATCCCCAAGGACATCGACGCGCTGCTGGTCGTGCTGGGCGGCGCCGATGCCGTCAACTTCCTCACCCAGTACGAGCAGGCCGGCGGCAACAAGCCCATGGTTGGCGGCTCCATCACGGTCGACCAGACCGTGCTCAACTTCAAGGGCAAGCGGCGCGAGTCGCTGCTGGGCACGCCGTCGGCCGGCCCCATCGCCGACTCCTACGAGGGCGCCGAGTGGAAGAAGTTCGTGGCCGACTACAAGGCCAACTTCAAGGACGGCTTCCCCAGCCCCTCGCTGTTCGCCTACGTGTACTACATCAACATGAAGGCCGCTCTCGACGGGCTGGATGCCGTGAAGGGCGACCTCTCGGGCGGGCAGGCCAAGTACCGCGAGGCGCTGGCCAAGCTGAAGCTGCAGACGCCCACCGGCGAGGTCGTGCTCGACGAGAACCGCCAGGCCATCGGCACCACCTTCGTCACCGAGGTGGCCAAGGCGGCCGACGGCGGCTTCTACAACAAGGTCGTCAAGGCCACGCCGGGCGTCGATCAGCGCCTGGGCATGGCCAAGGCGGAGTTCGAGAAGGTCGGGCTCGGCTCCCGGGACGTTCCGGCCTGTCCGTGAAGACCATCGCGTCGGGTGACGCTCTCGTGCTCGAGAGCGTCACCCGCACGTTCGGCGCGCTGCGGGCGGTGGACGGGGTGTCGCTCACCGTCGCCGCCGGCGAGCGCCGGGCGATCATCGGCGCCAACGGCGCCGGCAAGACCACCCTGTTCAACGTGATCACCGGCGACTTCCTGGCCACCACCGGCCGCGTGCGGTTCTTCGGCGAGGACATCACGGCCTGGCCCCCCCACGACCGCATCCGGCAGGGGCTGCGGCGCACCTACCAGTCGTCGCTGCTGTGCCGTGCGCTGTCGGTGGAGGACAACCTGTTCCTGGCCGTGCGGGGCGTGGCACGCGGGCGCTTCTCGCTGTTGCGCACGCGCGCCACCCATCCCTCGCGCGCGGCCACCCAGGATCTGCTCGAGCGGGTGCGGCTGACCGCGGTCGCTGCCCAGCCGGTGGCCGCCCTCTCTCACGGCCAGCAGCGCCAGCTCGAGATCGGCATGGCGCTGGCCGGCGCCCCCCGGCTCATCCTCTTCGACGAGCCGGCCGCCGGGCTGTCGCCGGCCGAGCGGCGTGAGCTGGTGGCACTGCTCGGAGCACTGCCGCCCCACATGGGGTTCATCCTGATCGAGCACGACCTCGAGATCGCCCTCCGCGTGGTCGAGCGCGTGACCGTGCTGCACGAAGGTCGGGTGCTGAAGGAAGGCACGCCGGCCGAGATCGAGGGCGACGCCGAGGTGCAGGCGATCTACATGGGCGGACGCTGATGTGGTGGTTCTCGCGCACGCGCGCTGGCGCCAGCACCGGGCCGCTGCTCGTCGTCGACAACCTCGACGTCTACTACGGCCGCGCCCACGCGGTGCAGGGCGTCTCGCTGACGCTCGAGCGCGGCGTGATCGCCGTCGTCGGCCGTAACGGCATGGGCAAGACGACGTTGTGCAACGCCATCACCGGCCTGGTCCCCGCCGCCGGCAGCGTGCGCCTGGCCGGCGAGGAGATCCTGGGACTGCCCCCCAACGCCATCACCGAGCGCGGCGTGGGCTACGTGCCCCAGGGCCGGCGCGTGTGGCCCTCACTGTCGGTCGACGAGCATCTGCGCCTGGCGGCGCACGGACGGCGGGGGCCGTGGACCGTCGCCCGCATCTACACGACCTTTCCGCGCCTGGCCGAGCGCCGGCGCCACGGCGGGGCCGAGCTCTCCGGCGGCGAGCAGCAGATGCTCACGATCGCGCGCGCGCTGCTCCTGAACCCCGTGCTGCTCGTGATGGACGAGCCGACCGAGGGGCTGGCGCCGGTGATCGTCCAGCAGGTCGCCGGGATGCTCAGGCACCTGGCCGCCGACGGCGCCATCTCGGTGCTGCTCATCGAGCAGAACCTCGGCGTGGCCATCGAGGTGGCCGACACGGTGGACGTGATGGTCAACGGCCGCATCGCGCGCTCGATGCCGGCGCGCGAGCTGGCCGCCGACCGCGCCCTGCAGCAACGGCTGCTCGGCGTCACCGTCGGCGCCGACGAGGACGACACGGCGACCGCCGACGGCGTCCCGGCGCCGCCCGACGAGCCGATCGAGATCTTCACCGTCCGGCGTGCGGTGGACGAGGCCCCGCCGGCCGCCGGCGACGCCGAGCGCGCCGTGCGCACCGTCACCCGCTGGAACGCCGCCGATCCCGCGGCCCGCCCGCGCGACCGGCTGCTCGAGGCCCCCGTCGAGGCCGTGGCCCCGCCGCCGTCGTTCGACGACGACGCCGCCCGCCGCCGGGAGGCCCGGGTGGTGACGCTGCCGGTGGCCGCCACCGCGGCCCGGGTCGCCTACGTCGCCGGCACCTTCGACACCAAGGGCCGCGAGCTGTTCTTCGTGCGCGCCTGCCTGGACAAGCTCGGCGTGCGGACGGTGACCGTCGACCTGTCGACCTCGGGCAAGCCGTCGCCGGCCAACGTCCATCCGCGCGAGGTCGCGCGCCATCATCCGCGCGGCGAGCGCGCGGTGTTCACGAACGACCGCGGGTCGGCGGGGGCGGAGATGGCCGTGGCCTTCGAGCGCTTCATCGCGCAGCGCCGGGACGTCGGCGGGCTCATCGCCGCCGGCGGCTCCGGGGGCACCGCGCTGGCGACGCCGGCCATGCGGCGGCTGCCGATCGGCGTCCCCAAGGTGATGGTGTCCAGCGTGGCGTCGGGCGACGTGAAGCCTTACGTGGGGGCGGCCGACATCTGCATGATGTACTCCGTCACCGACGTCGCCGGCCTGAACCGGATCTCCGAGAAGGTCCTCGCCAACGCCGCCCACGCGCTGGCCGGCATGATCGCGTACGCGCGGCCGGCCGGGGCCGCCACCGAGTCGCGGCCCGCGATCGGGTTGAGCATGTTCGGGAACACGACGCCGTGCGTGCAGGCGGTGATGAAGCGGCTCGAGGACCGGTACGACTGCCTGGTCTTTCACGCCACCGGCACCGGCGGCCAGTCGCTGGAGAAGCTGGTCGAGTCGGGCCTGCTGGCCGGGGTGATCGACGCCACCACGACCGAGATCGCCGACGAGGTCGTGGGCGGCGTGCTCTCGGCCGGGCCCACGCGGCTGGACGCCATGGCCCGCGTGCGTATCCCCTACGTCGGCTCGTGCGGCGCCCTCGACATGGTGAACTTCTGGGCGCCGGAGACGGTGCCACCCCGGTTTCGCGGGCGCACCCTGCACCAGCACAACCCGAACGTGACGCTGATGCGCACGACTCCCGAGGAGAGCGCGGCGATCGGCCGCTTTCTCGCCGACAAGCTGAACCGCATGGAGGGGCCGGTGCGCTTCCTGATCCCCGAGGGGGGCCTGTCGATGATCGACGCGCCGGGCGGGCCCTTCTGGGATCCCGCGGCCGACCGCGCGCTCTTCGACGCGCTCACCGCCGGGTTCCGGCCCGGCCCGCACCGGCGCCTCACGCGCCTGCCCCACAACGTCAACGACCCGGCGTTTGCCGACGCGCTGGTGGCCGCCTTCGACGAGATCGCCGGCTGACCATGCCCCGCATCCCGCGCCAGGACATCCTCGACCGGTTGCGCGGCATGGTCCGGCGCCGCGAGCCGATCATCGGCGGTGGCGCCGGCACCGGGCTCTCGGCCAAGTGCGAGGAGGCCGGCGGCATCGATCTCATCGTCATCTACAACTCCGGCCGTTACCGGATGGCCGGCCGCGGCTCCCTGGCCGGCGTGCTGGCCTACGGCAACGCCAACGAGATCGTCGTCGAGATGGCTCGCGAGGTGCTGCCGGTGGTCGCGCGCACGCCCGTCCTGGCCGGCGTGAACGGCACCGACCCCTTCATGCTGCTGGACCCATTTCTGCGATCGCTGGGCGAGCTCGGCTTCTCCGGCGTGCAGAACTTCCCGACGGTCGGCCTCATCGACGGGGTGTTCCGCGCCAATCTCGAGGAGACCGGGATGGGGTACGGCCTGGAGGTCGACATGATCCGGGCGGCCCACCGGCTCGACCTCCTCACGACGCCCTACGTGTTCTCGGAGGCTGACGCCATCGCCATGACCGAGGCCGGGGCCGATATCATCGTCTGCCACATGGGGCTCACCACCGGCGGCGCCATCGGCGCCAGCACCGCGGTCACGCTGGCCGACTGCCCGGCCCGCATCGACCGCTGGGCGGCGGCGGCCCGCAAGGTGAAGGACGACGTGATCGTCCTCTGCCACGGTGGGCCCATCGCCACCCCCGAGGACGCGCGGTACATCCTGGACCGGTGCCCGACCTGCGATGGCTTCTACGGTGCCTCCAGCATGGAGCGGCTGCCGACCGAGATCGCACTGACCGACACCACCCGGCGCTTCAAGGCCATTCGACGTTGATCGCCCAACGGAGGGAACGAGCATGAGCGGCGCACAGTTCGGGGCGTTCATCCTGACGCTGATCGGGATCGCGATCGTGGTCGCGATCGTCGTGTGGCTCCTCAACTGGCTGTACCTGCGCTCGTCCAAGGAGCGCGCCTTCGTGCGCACCGGCCTCGGCGGCCAGCGGGTGGTGCTGAACGGCGGCGCCCTCGTGCTGCCGATCGTGCACGCGGTGATCCCGGTGAACATGAACACGCTACGGCTGGAGGTCTCGCGCGGCCGCGACAAGGCGCTGATCACCCGGGACCGCATGCGGGTGGACGCCGTGGCCGAGTTCTACGTCCGCGTCAAGGCCGAGGTGGCGGCCATCGCGTCGGCCGCCCAGACGCTCGGCCAGCGGACGATGGAGCCGGAGACCCTCAAGGAGCTGGTCGAGGGCAAGTTCGTGGACGCCATGCGCAGCATCGCGGCCGAGATGACGATGGAGGAGCTGCACGAGAAGCGCGGCGAGTACGTCAAGCGCGTGCGCGCCGTCGTCGCCGCCGACCTGCTGCAGAACGGCCTCGAGCTGGAGACCGTCTCCCTCACCCAGCTGGACCAGACGGCCATGGAGTTCTTCAACCCGTCGAATGCCTTCGACGCCGAGGGCCTGACCCGGCTGACCGAGCAGATCGAGCGCCGCAAGAAGATCCGGAACGACATCGAGCAGGACACCATGATCCAGATCCGCAACAAGAACCTCGACACCGAGAAGCAGGCTCTCGACATCGACCGCGAGCTGGAGTACGCGCGCCTCAGCCAGGAGCGCGAGCTGGAGGTGCAGCGGGCCGGCCAGCGGGCCGAGGTGGCCAAGGAGAAGGCGGCCAAGGAGCTGGAGGCCGAGCGGGCGCAGATCAACGCCCGCGAGGCCGTCGATCGCGCGCGCCTGAGCGCCGAGCGGGCGGTGGAGGGTGAGCGCATCGCCAAGGAGCGCGAGGTCGAGGAGAGCGAGATCGCCCGCCGCAAGGCCATCGAGCTGGCCGAGCAGGGGCGCGCCATCGCCGTGGCCGAGCAGTCGCGCGCCCAGTCCGAGGCCCAGGCGGCGGCCGACCAGGCCCGGGCCCGCGCGGTGACCGAGGAGGAACGCGTGTTCACCGCGCGCGAGACGGAGATGGCCGAGCGCAAGAAGCGCATCGAGCTGATCGGGGCGGCCCAGGACGCCGAGCGCGGGGCCCTCCACGTGCGCGTGGCCGCCGAGTCCGAGCGCGCCGCCGCCGCCGATCGCGGCGCCGCCATCCGCGCCCACGCCGAGGCCGAGGCGGACGCCGACAAGATCCGCTCGCTGGCCGCCCGCATCCGCCACGAGGTCGAGGCCGAGGGCGCCCGCCTCATGAACGAGGCGGCCAACCTCCTCACGCCGGAGGCCCGGCTGTCGGCGATGCGGCGCCAGCTCATCGACAAGCTGGAGGGCATCATCCGCGAGTCGGTCAAGCCCATGGAGCGCATCGAGAGCATCCGTATCTTGCAAGCGGACGGCCTCGGCGGTGGCGGCGGCGGGCGCGGCGGCGGCGAGGGCGGCAATCTGGCCGACAACGTCGTGAACTCGGCCCTGCGCTTCCGCGCCCAGGCCCCCCTCGTCGATCAGCTCCTGCGCGAGATCGGCATCGACGCCGGCGACGTCGGCAAGGTCGCCCGCGGCCTGCTCGACCGCGGCCCGGCCAAGCCGGCCCTGGAGGAGGGTGAGCCCGGCGGCAACGGCGGCGCCGGGTAGACCGCCGATGATCCGCGTCTACACCTCCAGCGTCATCGACGCGCCGGCCGATGCCGTGTGGGCCATGATCCGCGACTTCAACGGGCTGCCCCGGTGGACGCCGTTCGTGGCGGAGTCGCGGATCGAGGGCGGCCTGCCCGCCGACAAGGTCGGCTGCGTCCGCAACTTCCGGCTCACGGACGGCGGCGTCATCCGTGAGCAGCTCCTCACGCTGTCCGACTACGACTACCAGTGCACCTACTCGATCCTCGACAGCCCGATGGGCGTCGACAACTACATCGCGACGCTGAAGCTGACGCCGGTCACGGACGGCAACCGCACCTTCGCCGAGTGGTCGGCCGAGTTCGACTGCCCGCCCGACCGCGAGAAGGCGCTGGCCGAGCAGATCGGCCACGGCGTCTTCCAGACCGCCCTCGCCCACCTGAAGACCCTCGTCCGCCGGTAGGCCGGGTGACATCAGTGGCAGTCGGCCTAGGCGGGTCACTGAGCGCGGGCTGAGGACGAGCATCATGATGGCCGCTTTCCAGCGCCGGCTTTGCCGGCGCAATCCGATTCTGGGGGGATGCAGGGAGGAGTGCGCCGTCAGGCGCGCGACGACCGTCGAAAGGGGGGCGAAGCCCCCCTTCGAGAGATGATCAAGGTCGTCCGCTCCGCCGTCATCGATGCGCCGATCGAGCGCGTGTGGGCGATCCTGCGCGACTTCAACAGCCACGCGGACTGGCACCCGGTCGTCGCCGAGTCGGCGATCGAGAACGGCGAGCCCCCGGATCAGGTCGGCTGCGTGCGGAGCTTCCGCCTGCACGACGGCCACACCATCCGCGAACAGCTCCTGGCCCTGTCCGACCGCGATCACGTGTCGTCGTACTGCATCCTGCAGGCCTCGTTGCCGCTGCGCCAGTACGTGGCCACGGTCCAGCTCAAGCGCGTGACCGACGGCGACCGCACGTTCTGGCACTGGCAGTCCACGTTCGACGCCCCGCGCGGCCGCGAGCAGGAGTTCGCCGACCTCGTCGGGCGTGGCGTCTACGAGGGAGGGTTCGAGGGGCTCCGGACTCACCTGCGCCGGTCGCCCCGCGCCGGCGCCGGTCGCGCTCCGGCCGTCGACCGGCGCGCTGGCGGGCCACGGCGTGCTCGTCACGCGCCACGGCGGGCCGGACGTCCTGCGCTACGAGCCGGTGTCGGCGCCGCCGCCCGGACCGGGCGAGGTTCGCGTGCGCCACACGGCGATCGGCGTCAACTACATCGACGTGTACGTGCGCACCGGCCTCTATCCGCTGCTGCGGCCGCCGGCGCCGCTCGGCATGGAGGCGGCCGGAGTCGTGGTCGACGTCGGCGCCGGCGTCGCCCACCTGCTGCCCGGCGACCGCGTTGCCTACGCCTGTCCGCCGCCCGGCGCCTACGCGACCGTGCGGACGCTGCCGGCCGAGCAGGTTGTGGTGCTGCCGGACGACGTCGACGACGAGGCCGCCGCCGCCCTGATGCTCAAGGGCCTGACCGCCGAGTACCTGCTGCACCGCACCCACGCGGTCCGTCCCGGCACCGTGGTGCTCGTGCACGCCGCCGCCGGCGGCGTCGGCTCGCTGCTGTGCCAGTGGGCCAAGGCGCTCGGCGCCCGGGTGCTCGGGACCGTGAGCACCGATGACAAGGCCCGCGCGGCCCGGGCGCTCGGCTGCGACGTCGCCATCGTGGCCCCCGCCGCCGAATTTGCCGCGGCCGTGAAGGACGCTACCGGCGGTCGCGGCGCCGACGTCATCTACGACGGCCTCGGCCAGGCGGCCGTCGCCGAGAATCTCGAGGCGCTGGCGTTCTGCGGCCACTGGGTGAGCTACGGCCAGGCGAGCGGGCCCCTCGATCCGCTGGCGCCGGAGCGACTCTCGGAGAAGTCCGTGACGCTCTCACGCCCCGTCCTCTTCCACTTCACCGCGCGCCGCGAGGTCCTGACCGCGATGACCGAGCGCACCTTCGAGGCGCTACGCCGCGGGATCATCCGGGTCGATGTGCGCCATCGCTACCCGCTGGCGGCCGCCGCGGAGGCGCATCGAGACCTGGAGGGGCGTCGCACCACCGGGCAGATCGTGCTGGTGCCGTAGGGAATCACTGCCTCTCTCGCGGCTCCTGCGCGCAGTCGTCGCCGTGGTCGACGACGGTTCCCGGCGGCGATGAAGTGAGGGACACTGACCGCATCCGAGTGGAGGAGATCATGAAGATCAAGCGCGTCGAGCACATCGCCATCGCGGTGGATTCGCTCCAGCAGTCCATCGAGTTCCTGCGCAGCACCTTCGGTCTGAGCCTCGAGTACGAGGAGCAGATCGGCCAGACGCGCCTCGCCATGCTGCCGGTCGGCGAGACCTACCTGGAGCTGCTGGAGGGGCAGGGGCCGGAATCCGGCGTCACCCGGTGGATCGGCGAGAAGGGCCCCGGCCTCTTCCACATCTGCTTCGAGGTCGAGGACATCGACGGCGCGCTCGCCGAGCTCAAGGCCAAGGGGGTCAAGCTGCGCGACGAGACGCCACGGATCGGCCACGGCGGCGCCCGCATCGCCTTCCTCGATCCAGCGGCGACGGGCAACGTCCTCATCGAGCTGGCCGAGCTACCCGCCGGCCACGGCGCCCCACGATGAGGCGCCGCCGTCAGCGCTCTCTGAGGTCCAGATGCCGCCCGTCCGTCGCGTACTCGAAGGCGTACTCCTTCGGCGCCGCCTGCCCGCCCCGAGCCACGACCTTCCTGAACTTCATGTGGTAGGTCGTGGGGGTGACCCGGCCGTCGCCTCCGGTATTGTCGAACCGCACGTACGGAGCCGGGGCCCGATCGTTGTTGTCGAGCTTGTACCAGTGTCGCAGGGCCTTCCCCGGCGCTAGCGTGTGGCGCTCCCACGCGCTGTCGCTTCCCCACCTGACCTGATAGGCAATGGTGGCGCGCGTCGGGTTGTGGACGGAGAACATCCCCACCGAGCCGGACGCGTCCGCTTTCGGGGCGACCGTCAGGCTGGCCTGCGCCGGCCGAGGGACGCTCGCCGAGAGCACGACCGCCGAGAGACCGAGGACGATGATCCGGACGATCTTCATACGCCGCCTCCTGGGTTGATCCCGGGTCACCGCCGGTCGGTGCGCTTTGGCCTCGACCACGCTGCCCTGAAGCCGGCGAAGAGCATCAAGCGTGCCGCGCTGGCGACGCACGGCGGCGCAAGGACTTGGCGGGCACTCGGCGATCACATCGAGAAGGCGAGCCCGGGCGGAGGCCCGGCGGCCGGACATTGTGCCCGAGTCGGCGTCACGCGGTGGAGCGGGCGAGAGGGTGCCTCAGTAACCTTTCTGTTTGTCGATCAGCGCCAGCAGCGGCCGCCCGTCCCGCATCCGGTCCAGGTTCTCGATGAACGTCGCGATCACGCGCCCGGCCCGGCGCGGCGACCCGCCCGCCGTGTGCGGCGTGACGATCGCGCGGGGGTGCGTCCACAGCCGGTGCCCGGCCGGCAGTGGCTCCGGATCGGTCACGTCGAGGCCGGCGCCACCGATCAGCCCCTCGTCGAGCGCGGCCAGCAGATCGTCGCCGAAGACGATGTGGCCGCGGGTCACGTTGATCAGGATGGCGTGGCGGCGCATGCGGCGGAACAGGTCGCGTGTGAACAGGTGGCGCGTGGCCTTGGTCAGCGGCAGGCAGATGACGACGGCGTCGGAGGCGCCGAGCAGGTCGTGCAGCTTGTCGCCCGTCCACAGCGTGACGCCGGCCATGCCCGGCACCTCGTCGATGTCGAACGCCAGCACCTTCATGCCGAAGCCGAGCGCGCGCTGGGCGACCGCGCGGCCGGTGCCGCCGAAGCCGACGATGCCGAGCGTCTGGTCGTACAGCTCCCACTGCTCCTTGCGGATGGGCTCGCGCAGGCTGAAGTCGGGCTTGCGCACGGCGGTATGCAGGCCCCGCGTGATGCCGAGCAGCAGGGCGAAGGCGTGCTCGGCCAGGTGGATGCCGACCTCGCCCTTCTCGCTGGCCAGGATGACGTTGCTGGCCACCAGCTCGGTGGTGAGGATCGCGTCCACGCCGGCGCCGATCGAGTGGTAGTACTTCAGCCGGCGGGCGCCGACGAAGACGTCGTTGGGCACGCGGCCGAACACCACGTCGGTGTCGGCGATCTCCTTGCGCTGGGTCTCGGCGTCGCGCGCCTCGATCAGCACGGAGCCGGGGCCGGCCAGCTCGAGGATCCGCTTCTGGTCGGCGGCGGGGATGGCGGGGCAGATCATGTTCGGCGTGTAGAGGATCTTCATAGCAGTCTCTCCATGACGATGGTGTCGACCCAGTGGCCGTCGAGCTGGCCCTGTTCCTTGTACACCCCGACGGTGCGGAAACCCATGGCGGCGTAGAGCGCCATCCCGGCGGCGTTGACCGGGAAGGCCGACAGCACCAGCTTGTGGAAGCCGTGCTCGCGTCCCAGCTCGATCAGCCGGGCCAGCAGGACGCGGCCGGCGCCCTTGCCCCGCCACTGCCGCTCCACGTAGACGGAGATGTCGGCCACGAAGCGGTAGGCGTCGCGCGCGTTGAACGCGTTGAGCGAGGCCCAGGCGACGGGGCCGGCCGGCGTCTCGGCGACGATCACGGGGTGGCGCGGGCCGCGCGCGGCCAGCCACTGCCGGCGCTCGTCGGGCGTGCGCAGCTCGGTCTCCAGCGTGGCCAGCCGGTCCTCGATGCCCTGGTTGTAGATGCGGCAGACGGCCTCGGCGTCGGCCTCGGTGGCGGGACGGATGCGATAGTCCACCCGCGCGTCACCCGAGCTCACGCGCGTCCAGCCGGCCGTCCTTGTGCAGCCGGGCGAACTCGTCGAGCGTGCGCCGCACGCCGTCCACCAGCGCCGTGGCCGGCGCCGGCCCCAGCTCGCGCTGGTAGCGCGTGTCGTCGAGCGCGGTGGCGAACGGCATCGCCTGATCGACGTGGGTGACGAGCCCCTTGGCGGCCGGCCACGCGGTCTCGATCACGCGCACGACGTCGGCCAGCACGACGGCGCTGCCGTGCAGGTTGTAGACGCGGGCGCGGTCGAGCGTGGCTCGCGAGGCCCGGATGAACGCGCGGGCGACGTCCTCCACGTAGATGAGGTCGGTGCTGCCGCCCCAGCGCAGCTCGTACGGCCGCCCCAGCACGGCGGCCTTCATGGCCAGCGTCGGGGTGGCGGTCACACCGACGTCGCGCCCCGGCCCGTACACCGACAGCGGCCGGAAGCCCACCGAGCGGATGCGGTGCTCCTCCCAGTACACGCGCGCGGTCGCCTCGTTGGCGACCTTGTAGACGCCGTAGTGCGTGGTCGGATGGTGGGGGGCGTCGTCGCGCAGCGGCCCCGGCGGGTAGAGGCCGGGCGGTCCGAACACCGCCGCCGAGGAGGCGTAGACGATGCGCTCCACGCGCCCCCCGGCCGCCCGCGCCGCCTCGAACACGTTGGTGGTGCCGACCACGTTGATGAGCGCGCCGCGCGCGGGATCCTGGCGGCAGAGCGGCACCTGCCAGGCGGCCAGGTGCACGATGCGCTGGACGTCGTGATCCTGCACGGCCCGCGCGACCGCCTCGCGGTCGGCGATGTCGCCCCGGATCAGCGTGACGCGCTCGGTCACGTCGGCGCCGGCGATCATCCGCAGCCGCCAGGGATCGTCGCCGAGATCGAACACCACCGGCCGCTCGCCGTCGGCGAGGAGCGTGCGCACCACCCACGAGCCGATGCAGCCGAAGGCCCCCGTCACCAGGGTCGTCATCGCCCCGAGACGATAGCACGCCCGTCGTCTATAATCGCCGCTCCAGGAGGTCACCCATGAGCGCTGATCGCCCCCTCGTCGTCCTCGCCGGTCCCATCCACGCCGACGGCCACGCCAATCTCGAGACGGGCGCCCGCGTCGTCGTGTGCAACGACGAGACGGAGGCGGGACTGGTCGCGATGGCCGCCCAGGCCCAGGGCATCCTGTTCCGGTCCAAGCCGCGCTGCACCGAGAGCCTGATGGCCGCCTGCAAGCAGCTCAAGGTCGTCGGCCGTCACGGCGTCGGCCTCGACACCGTCGACATTCCGGCCGCCACCCGCCTCGGCGTGGCCGTCGTCCACGCGCCCGGCTCCAACTCCCAGGCGGTGGCCGAGCACGCGCTCATGATGATGCTGGTGTGCGTGAAGAAGACGCTCTACCAGGACAAGCTCACACGGGCGGGGGACTGGGGGGCCAAGCGCACCTCGGCCAACACCGCCCACACCGAGCTGGAAGGCAAGACGCTCGGCATCGTCGGGATCGGCAACGTCGGCCGCCGGGTGGCGAAGTTCTGCGGGGCCCTCGGCATGAAGGTGCTCGCCTACGACAAGTATGTTCCGGCCGAGGAGATCCGCCGCCGCGGCGCCGAGCCGGTCGAGAGCCTCGAGAAGCTGATGCCGCAGGTCGACGTGCTCACCTGCCACACGCCGCTCACGCCGGAGACGGCGCACATGATCAACGACAAGACGCTCGCCCTCATGAAGCGGGGGGCGATCTACGTCAACACCTCGCGGGGCGGCGTCCAGGAGGAGCGCGCGCTGTTCCAGGCGCTCAGCACGCGGGCAGCTCGGCTCGGCCGGCATCGACGTGTTCGAGGAGGAGCCGTGCCCGGTCGACAACCCGCTGCTGAACCTCGACAACGCCGTGCTCTCGACCCACATGGCCGGCGTCACCCGCGAGGCGACGGCGCGCGCGTCGGTGCAGGTGACGAGCGAGATGCTCCGCGTGCTGCGCGGCGAGAAGCCCAACGTGCTCGTCAACCCCGAGGTAGGGGCACGCCTGGGACTCAGGTAGAATCCCCCCATGGCCATCGACACCCGGCATCCGCGCGAGATCCGGGCCGACATCCGCCGCGGCACGCTCGCCGGCGTCACCGCCGGCCTCGGCCAGGGCCACGTGCAGGCCAACCTGGCCGTGCTCCCGCGCGAGAACGCCTACGACTTCCTGCTCTTCTGCCAGCGCAACCCGCGGCCGTGCCCGCTCATCGAGGTGACGGACGTCGGATCTCCGGAGCCGGTGGGCGTGGCGCCCGGCGCCGATCTCCGCACGGACATCCCGCGCTACCGCATCTACAAGGACGGCGTGCTGGCCGACGAGGTCACCGACGCCACGCCGTACTGGCGCGACGACCTGGTGGCGTTCCTGCTCGGCTGCTCGTTCACGTTCGAGTGGGCGCTGCTGGAGGCCGGCATCAAGCTCTGGCACGTCGAGCAGGGCAAGAACGTGGCGATGTGGCGCACCTCGATCGAGTGCCGGCCGGCCGGCGCCTTCCACGGCCCCATGGTCGTGTCCATGCGGCCCATTCCCGTCGAGCCAGCTATCCAAGGCGGTGACGGCCAGCGCGCGGTTTCCCAACGCGCACGGCGCCCCCGTGCACATCGGCGATCCGGCCGCGCTCGGCATCAAGGACATCGGCAAGCCCGACTGGGGCGATGCCCAGCACTTCAACCCGGGCGACGTGCCGGTGTTCTGGGCGTGCGGCGTGACGCCGCAGGCGGTGGCCCTGGCCAGCAAGCCCTCGTTCATGCTCACCCACAGCCCCGGCCACATGTTCATCACCGACCTGCCGAACTCGTCGCTGGCGGCACTCTGAGGCGTCAGTCTGCGATTCATCCCCGCCGGTGACGTGGCGCTCTGCGTCGAGCTCGGCGACGAGATCAGCGCGGAGGTCAACACCCGCGTGCGCGCGCTCGAATACCTGATCCAGGCCAAGGCGCTGCCCGGCGTCGTGGAGACGGTGCCGAGCTTCCGCTCGCTGCTCGTCTACTACGAGCCCGAGCAGGTCGGCTTCGACGCGCTGTGCGCCGCCCTCGGCGAGCTGGCCGAACAGGCCGGCACCAGCGTGCTGCCGCCATCGCGCCTGGTGGAGCTGCCGTGCTGCTACGAGCCCGAGTTCGGCCTCGACCTCGCCGCCGCCGCCGAGCGTCTGGGGCTCGGCACCGACGAGCTGGTGCGGCTGCACGCCGGCGCCGAGTATCTCGTCTACTTCGTCGGCTTCACGCCGGGGCTGCCGTACATGGCCGGCGTGCCCGAGCGCATCCGGCTGCCGCGGCTGGAGACGCCGCGCGTGAAGGTGCCGCCGGGCAGCGCGGGCCTCGGCGGTGCCCAGTACTGCATCTACTCGGTCGAGAGCCCCGGCGGCTACTGGCTGCTCGGTCGCACGCCGGTGCGGCTCTACGACCCGGAGGCGGCCGAGCCGACGCTGCTGCGGCCGGGCGACCGCGTGCGCATGCGGCCGATCGATCGCGCGGAGTACGAGGCCATCGCCGCCCGCGTGGCCGCCCGCACCTACGTGCCGGCGATCGCATGATCCGCATCGTCGATCCTGGCCCCCAGACGACCGTGCAGGACCTCGGGCGGGTCGGGCAGCTCCGCTACGGCATCCCGCCCTCGGGGCCGGTGGACGTCCGTGCCTTCGTGATCGCCAACCGGCTCGTGGGCAACGCCGACGGCGCCGCCGGCCTCGAGTGCACGCTGATGGGCCCGCGCTTCACGGTGGACGCCGCGTGCACGATCGCGGTCACCGGCGCCGAGGCCCCCGTCACCGTCAACGGGGCCGCCGCCGAGCCGTGGACGACGCTGGCGCTGGCCCCCGGCGACACCGTGCGCGTGGCCGCTGCGCGGGTGGGGCTGCGCATCTACGTGGCGTTCTCGGGCGGTCTCGACGTGCCGGCGGCGCTCGGCTCGCGGGCCACGTACCTGCGCGGCCGTCTCGGCGGCCTCGAGGGGCGCGCGCTCAAGCGCGACGACGTCCTGCGCCTGTTCCCGGCGCCGGTGCCGCCGTCCCGGCGACTGGCGCCCGCCGAGATCTCGGCGATCGAGGCCGAGCCGGAGATCCGCGTGGTGCTCGGCCCCGAGGCGGACCGGTTCACGCCCGACGGCATCGCTGCGTTCCTGGGCGGGCCCTACGAGATGCTGCCGCAGTCGGATCGCATGGGCGCGCGCCTGAAGGGACCCCGCATCGCGCACGCCCGCGGCCACGACATCATCTCGGACGGCATCGCGCTCGGCTCGATCCAGGTGCCGGGGGATGGTCAGCCGATCGTGCTGCTGGTCGACCGGCAGTCGACCGGCGGCTACACGAAGATCGCCACCGTCGGCTCGTTCGACATCGGGCGCATCGGGCAGGTGAAGCCGGGGCAGCGCGTGCGCTTCCGCGCCATCGACGTCGCCGAGGCGCACCGCCTGCGGGCGGCGTGGCGGACGGCGCTGGCCACCGCCGCCGGCGGCCCGCTGGCGGCTGCGCCCGCCGCATGAGATGGCTGTTGCAACGAAGGAGGAGTCTGCATGAGTCTTGACAAGGAGCTGTCCGAGTACGCGTCGAAGACGAGCCGCTCGCGCGCGCTCCACGAGGAGGCGGTGGCGGTCATGCCGGGCGGCAACAGCCGCACGACGACCTTCTTCGATCCGTATCCGTTCTATTTCCAGCGCGGACAGGGCGCTCACATCTGGGACGCCGACGGCGTCGAGCGCGTGGACTTCAACGGCAACTACACGAGCCTGGTCCTCGGCCACGCCACCCCCGACGTGGTGAAGGCCGTGCAGGCGGTGGCCGAGTCGGGCCTGTCGTTCCCGGGCCCGACCGAGCACGAGATCCGGCTGGCCGAGATGCTCGTGCGGCGGGTGCCCTCGGTGGAGAGCCTGCGCTTCACCAACTCGGGCACCGAGGCCACGATGAACGCCGTGCGCCTGGCCCGCGCCTTCACCGACCGGCCCAAGCTCGCCAAGTTCGAGGGCGCCTTCCACGGCACCCACGACGCGGTCATGGTCAGCGTCACCGGCGACACCAAGTCGTGGGGCAACCGGCGGCGGCCCAAGCCCATCGCGTGGTCGGCCGGCATCCCGGCCGGCGTGCTCAAGAACACCGTCGTGCTGCCGTGGAACGACCCCGAGGCCTGCGAGGAGATCCTGGCCAAGGAGGCCTCGTCGATCGCGGCGGTCATCGTCGATCCCTTCATGTGCAACGGGGGGCTGCTGCCGCCGGTCGACGGCTTCCTGCCCAAGCTGCGCGAGGTGACCGAGCGCCACGGCATCGTGCTGATCTTCGACGAGGTCATCTCCTTCCGCACGGCGTGGGGCGGCGCCCAGGAGCGTCTCGGCATCCGACCCGATCTGACGACGTTCGGCAAGATCATCGGGGGCGGCCTGCCGGTGGGCGCCTTCGGGGGCCGGCGCGACATCATGGCCTTCTACGATCCGCGCAAGGGCGGCGCCCGCATCAGCCAGGGGGGGACATTCAACGCCAACCCGGTGACGATGGCGGCCGGCGTGGCCACGCTCAACGCGCTGACGCCGGAGGCCTACACGCGCCTCGACGCCCTCGGTGACCGGCTGCGGGGCGGCGTGAGCCGCCTGTTCTCGGCGACCCGGCGGCGCGGCCAGGTGTCGGGCGCCGGCTCGCTGTTCTGGCTGCACTGGACGCCGGAGACGCTGACCGACTACCGCTCGACCAAGGTCAAGGACGCCGAGATGGCCCAGCGGGTCTTCGTGGGGATGGTCAACGAGGGCATCCTGATGACCCAGCGGGGCCTCGGGGCCCTCTCGCTCGCCATGGGCGACGAGGAGGTCGACCGGTTCGTGAACGCGCTCGCCCGCGTGCTGGCACGTCAATAAGGAAAGGACACGACGATGGCCAAGTTCATCGATCTCAACTGCGACATGGGCGAAAGCTACGGCCGCTGGACGCTGGGCGCCGACGAGGAAATCATGCCGCACATCACCTCGGCCAACGTGGCCTGCGGCTTCCACGGCGGCGATCCCCACGTGATGCGCAAGACGGTGGAGCTGGCCCTGCGCCATCGCGTGGCGATCGGCTCGCACCCCTCGCTGCCCGACCTCATGGGGTTCGGGCGTCGCGTGATGGACGTCTCGCCGGCCGAGCTGAAGGACTACCTGTGCTACCAGACGGGCGCGCTGCGCGAGTACTGCCGGGCCGCCGGCGCCGAGCTGCAGCACATGAAGCCGCACGGCATCCTCTACACGATGATCGAGAAGCAGCAGGACCAGTCGTGGTCGACCGCCATCGGTGAGGCCTCGCTGGAGTCGGGCAAGGAGCTCATCCTGATGGCGCTGGCCTCCGGCCACTACGACCAGACCGTGCGCAAGATGGGCGTGCGCACCGCCTCCGAGGGGTTCGCCGACCGCGCCTACAACGTCGACCTCAGCCTCGTCTCCCGCAAGCTGCCGGGCTCGCTCATCACCGATCCCAAGCGGGCGGCCGACCAGGCGGTGCGGATGGCGCTCGAGGGCAAGGTCAAGACCATCGACGGCGTCGACGTCGACATCTCGGTGCAGACGATCTGCTGCCACGGCGACACTCCGGGCGCCCAGAACATCGTGCGGACGGTCCGCGAGGCGCTCGACCGCGCCGGCTGCCAGGTCAAGCCGCTCCGCGACTTCCTGCCGAAGGTCTGAGCGGGAGGTCGCCGCGAACGCGTGGCGGCGAGCCGCATCGAGTGGACGGACGTCACGTGGAACCCGACCACGGGGTGCGATCGCATCTCGCCGGGGTGCGACCACTGCTACGCGCTGACCCTGGCCAAGCGGCTGAAGGCCATGGGGCAGCCCAAGTACCAGCACGACGGCGACCCACCCCGGTCGGGCCCGGGCTTCGGCCTGACGCTGCACGAGAGCCTCGTGGACGCGCCCCGCCGCTGGCCGGGACGCCGCTCCGTCTTCGTCAACTCGATGAGCGATCTCTTCCACGACGCCGTCCCCGAGCCGTTCATCCGTCGCGTCTTCGACGTGATGGCGGACACCCCACGCCACACCTACCAGGTGCTCACCAAGCGATCCAAGCGCCTCACGCAGCTCGCCCCGCGCCTGCCCTGGCCCGGGAACGTGTGGATGGGCGTCTCCGTCGAGAACCAGGACTACGCGTTTCGCGCCGATCACCTCCGTGAGGTGCCAGCGGCCGTCCGGTTCCTCTCGGTCGAGCCGCTGCTCGGCCCGGTGACGCTGGCCCTCGACGGTCTGCACTGGGTGATCGCCGGGGGCGAGTCCGGCCACGAGGCGCGCCCGGTCGAGGCCGCCTGGATCACGGCGATCAGGGATCAGTGTGTCCAGGCGGGCGTCGCCTTCTTCTTCAAACAGTGGGGCGGCCGCACGCCGAAGGCCAATGGACGCGCCCTGGAAGGTCGTACCTGGGACGAGATGCCCGGGCGCTCGGGTCTCGAGCCCGAGGCGAACATTACAACCGATTCGGGCTAGGCGGCGAGGGGCGCGGCGTGGACCAGCCGATCCAGGAGCGTCGACCACGCGATCGGCTTGGTGAGGACGACGTCGGCCCCGGCCTCGCGGGCACGCCGGGCGAACGGCTCCTCGTAGCCTGTCACCACGACGACCCACGGGCGGCGGCGCGCCGCCGCCACGACGTCGCGAATGACCATATCGCCAGGGATATCAGGCAGGCCGAGGTCGGTCAGCAGAATGTCGAAATCACCCTGGGCACCCAGCTCGGAGGCTTCCTGACCGCTGCCGGTCGCCGTTACCACGGCGCCCTCGGCCGTGAGCAGGAGCGCGAAGACCTCGCGAATGTCGTCGGCGTCTTCCACGAGCAGGACCTTGGCTCCCTGCAGCGCCTCTCGCTTTGCCATCGTGCCTCAGTTAGGCGGCAAGAACGGTGCCAGCAACCAGGGAGGGCGCGGGCCTTGACCACCTACGGGGGGGATGGTCTACTGAGTGGCCCGTGGACACCTCGCTGAAACGCACGCCGTTGTTCGCCGCTCACGTCAAGGCGGGCGCGCGAATGGTCCCCTTCGGTGGCTGGGAGATGCCGGTGCAGTACGCCGGGATCGTCGAGGAGCATCGGACGGTGCGCGGCGCCGTCGGCTGCTTCGACGTCAGCCACATGGGCGAGTTCGAGGTCGAGGGCCCGGCGGCGCTGGCCGCGCTGCAGCGGCTGACCACCAACGACGTGACCGCGCTCGAGATCGGTCAGGTGCAGTACTCGGTCCTCTGCTACCCGCACGGCGGCATCGTCGACGACCTCACGGTGTATCGGCTGGCTCCCGAGCGCTACATGATCACCGTCAACGCGAGCAACATCGACAAGGACTGGGCTCACGTGACCGAGCACGGCGCCGGCGCCCGCTGGCGCAACATGTCGGAGGCCACCGGACTCATCGCGGTGCAGGGGCCGAAGGCCGAGGCGCTCGTCGGTCGCCTGGCCGACGTCGACGTGGCGCGGATCGGCTACTACCGCTTCGCCGAGGGCAAGGTCGCCGGCGACGCCACGCTCATCTCGCGCACGGGCTACACCGGCGAGGACGGCTTCGAGCTGTACCTCGGCGCCGGCGACACCGAGCGGGTGTGGAACGCGCTGCTGGAGGCGGGCCGCGCCGACGGGGTGGCGCCGATCGGGCTCGGGGCCCGCGACACGCTGCGCCTCGAGATGCGCTACGCGCTCTACGGCAACGACATCGACGACACCACGAACCCGCTGGAAGCGGGACTGGGCTGGGTGGTCAAGCCGGCCAAGGGCGATTTCCTCGGGCGGGAGGCCATCGAGCGCGTGCGCGCGGCCGGACCGGCCCGCCGGCTGGTCGGGATCGAGATGACCGAGCGCGCGGTGGCCCGGCACGGCTACCCCGTCGTCAAGGACGGAGCGCCGGTCGGCGTGGTGACGTCGGGGTCCTACGGGCCGTCGGTCGACCGCTACATCGCCATGGCCTACGTGGCCACGCCCCACGCCGCCGTCGGCACCGAGCTGGGCGTGGAGATCCGCGGCCAGGTCAAGAGCGCCCGTGTCGTGAAAACGCCCTTTCATCCGTCGCGAGTCAAGAAAGGCTGAGCGATGTCGAACGTCCCCGGAGATCTTCGCTACACGCGCGAGCACGAGTGGGCCAAGCAGGAGGGCGGCCGGGTCCGCATCGGCATCACCCACTTCGCGCAGGAGCAGCTGGGGGACGTCGTCTTCGTCGAGCTGCCCAAGATCGGTGCCCGCGTGCGCGCGCACCAGACCTTCGGTGTCGTCGAGTCGGTCAAGGCGGTCTCGGACCTGTTCGCGCCGGTGTCGGGTGAGGTGACCGAGATCAACGCCGAGCTGGCCCAGAAGCCGGAGACCGTGAACCAGGAGCCCTACGGCCGCGGCTGGATGCTCGTGGTCGCCGCCGCCGACCCCAAGGAGTGGGAGCAGCTCCTCACGGCCGCCCAGTACGAGCAGTTCATCGCCGAGGGCGGCCACTGATGCGCTACCTCCCCAACACGGCGCAGAACCAGCGCGCCATGCTGGAGACCATCGGCGTCGACAGCATCGAGGACCTGCTCGTGCGAATCCCGGCCAAGGCCCGGCTGACGCGGCCGCTGGCCCTGCCGCCGGCGCTGGCCGAGTCCGATCTCGTGCGCCACATGCGCGGCCTCGCCGCGCGCAACGCGGATGCCGACGGCTACGCGTGCTTCCTCGGCGCCGGCGCTTACGACCACTACGTGCCGAGCCCGATCAACCACATGATCCTGCGCGGCGAGTTCCTCACGGCGTACACGCCCTACCAGCCCGAGGCCAGCCAGGGCACGCTGCGGACGATCTACGAGTACCAGACGATGATCGCCGAGCTGACCGGCATGGACGTGGCCAACGCCTCGATCTACGACGGCGGCTCCTCGCTGGCCGAGGCCTGCCTGATGGCCGCCTCGATCAACGGCCGCACCGAGATCGCGCTGGCCGGCGGCGTCAACCCGCTCTACCGGCGGGTGGTCGAGACCTACGTCGACGGCCCCGGCCTCAAGCTGCGCGAGGTGCCGTCGCCGGCCGGCGTGATCGACCCCGACGCCGCCCGCCGCGTGGTCGGCGGCAAGACGGCCGCGCTGGTCGTGCAGTCCCCGAACTTCTACGGCTGCCTGGAGGACGTCGCGGCCGCCGCCGAGCTGGCCCACGCCGCCGGTGCCCTGCTCGTGGTCGTCAGCGATCCCGTCAACCTGGGCGTCCTGGAAGCGCCGGGACGCCAGGGCGCCGACATCGTCGTCGGCGAGGGGCAGGGGCTCGGCGTGCCGCTGTCGTTCGGCGGCCCCTACCTGGGTGTGTTCGCCGCCAAGAGCGAGTTCGTCCGCCGGATGCCGGGCCGTCTCGTCGGCGCCACCGTCGATCTGGACGGCGCCCGCGGCTTCGCGCTGACGCTGCAGACGCGCGAGCAGCACATCCGGCGCGCCAAGGCGACCTCGAACATCTGTACCAACGTCGCGCTGTGCGCGCTGATGGCGACCATCTACCTGGCCACCCTGGGCAAGCAGGGGCTGGTGCGGGTGGGCGAGCTGTCGACGGCCAAGGCCCACTACGCGGCCGAGCGACTCACCGCCGTGCCCGGCGTGAGCCTGCGGTTCGCCCAGCCGTTCTTCAAGGAGTTCACGCTGAAGCTGCCCAAGCCGCCCGAGCGGGTGGCCGCGCGGCTGGCCAGGCAGAACATCCTGGCCGGCCTGCCGGTCAAGACGCTCGACCGCAAGCTCGGCGACTGCCTGCTGGTGGCCGTGACCGAGCGGCGCACGAAGGACGAGATCGACGCCTTCGCCGAGGCGCTGGCCAAGGCGGTGGCGTGATGCCCTACGACAACCAGCGCGCCTACGACCGCCTGATCTTCGAGCTGTCCTCGCCCGACCGGCTGGCCTTCTCGCTGCCCGAGTCCGACGTGCCCGTCGAGCCGGCCCTGGCCGCGGTCCCGGCGAGCTATCGCCGGAGCGAGCCGGCCGCGCTGCCCGAGGTCTCCGAGCTCGACGTCGTCCGCCACTACTCGCGGCTCAGCCAGATGAACTACGGCGTCGACACCCACTTCTACCCGCTCGGCTCGTGCACGATGAAGTACAACCCGCGGATCAACGAGGACATGGCGCGCCTGAGCGGATTCGGCCGCCTGCACCCGCTGGCGCCGCCGGCCCTCGCCCAGGGCGCGCTCGAGCTGATGCACGAGCTGGCCGGCATGCTGGCCGAGATCGCCGGCATGGACGCGGTGTCGCTGCAGCCCGCCGCCGGCGCCCAGGGCGAGCTGGCCGGCGTGCTCATGATCCGCGCCTACCACGAGGCGCGCGGGGAGAAGCGCACCAAGGTCCTGATCCCCGACTCCGCGCACGGCACGAATCCGGCGTCCACCGCCCTGGCGGGATACGAAGTGATCGAAGTGAAGTCGGATGCGGAAGGCCGGGTCGACCTCGGCGACCTCGAGCGTCACCTGGGGCCCGACGTGGC
Organism: uncultured Candidatus Rokubacteria bacterium; assembly: GCA_963734175.1. Lineage (GTDB taxonomy): Bacteria > Methylomirabilota > Methylomirabilia > Rokubacteriales > CSP1-6 > AR5. The sequence continues at coordinate 366,081 of CAVTGC010000004.1, read as the reverse complement.
GGCGTTCATGATCACGGTGCCCAACACGCTCGGCAACTTCGAGCCGCGGGTGATGGAGATCGGCGAGCTGTGCCACGCCGCCGGCGCCCAGGTCTACATGGACGGCGCCAACCTCAACGCCATCCTCGGCCTCACGCGCCCCGGTGACCTCGGCTTCGACGTCTGCCACTTCAACCTGCACAAGACCTTCACGACGCCGCACGGCGGGGGCGGCCCCGGCGCCGGCCCGGTCGGGATCAAGGCCCACCTGGAGCCGTTCCTGCCGGCCCCGGTCATCGTCAAGGGCGAGGACGGCTACACGCTCGACTGGAAGCGCCAGCAGTCGATCGGCAAGCTGCAGGCCTTCTGGGGCAACTTCGGCATGCACGTGCGCGCCTACACCTACATCCGCACCATGGGCGCCGCCGGCCTGCGGGCCGTCAGCGAGAACGCCGTGCTCAACGCCAACTACGTCATGAAGCGGCTGGAGGGGCACTACGACGTGGCCGCCCCCGGCCCCTGCATGCACGAGTGCGTGCTGTCCGCCCGCCGCCAGAAGCGGCAGGGCGTGAGCGCGATGGACGTGGCCAAGCGGCTCCTCGACCTCGGCTTCTACGCGCCGTCCACGTACTTTCCGATGATCGTGGACGAGGCGCTGATGATCGAGCCGACCGAGACGGAGTCGAAGGAGACCCTCGACGCCTTCTGCGAGGCGATGATCCGGATCGCCAAGGAAGCGGAGTCGGATGCGCACGCCATCCACCAGGCGCCGGTGACGACGCCGGTGCGCCGTCTCGACCAGACCAAGGCCGCGCGCGAGCCCAACCTCCGCTGGAGACCGACCACGTAGGCTCGTTTCTCGACGTTCTCCTCCGGGGGCTGGCCCTGTCGGGGCAGGCGGTCGCCATCGGCGGGGTGGTCTTTGCCCTGGTCGTCCGGGGCGTCGGGACTGGCCCCGGCCCCGGGCGTCGTCTCTGGGGCGGCGTGGCGCTGGGAGCCCTCGCCGTCGCCCTGGCGCAAACGCTCAGCCTCGTGCTGACGGCCCGCTCGCTCGACGTCCCGCTCGACGCGCTCCTGGCCCGACTCCCGGCCACTCAGTATTTTTACGCGGCCCTGGTGCGCGTGCTGGCGGCCGTGCTCCTCGGCGGCCTCGCGGTGGCCGTGGCCAGGACGCCGCTGGCCGGCCGCGGGTTGCAGCTCGCGCTCGCTGGCAGTGTCGTGGCACTCGTGGCGAGCACGGCGTGGACGGGCCACGGGGCCGCCCGGCTGGGCGACCGGAGCGTCGCGCTGCTGCTGAGCGCCCTGCATCAGCTGGCCGCCTCGGTCTGGATCGGAGGGCTGGTGCACCTCATCGTGACGGTGCGTGATCCTCGCGTCGTCCCCGCGGTCGCCGCGGCGATCGTGCGGAGGTTCTCCCTCCTGGCCCTCGTCACGGTCGGCGGGCTCATCACCGGTGGCGTCGGCCTCTCGATCGTGTACGCCGACGGACCGCGCGGTCTGATCGGCACCACCTACGGCCTCATGGTGCTCACGAAGATCGTGCTGCTCGGAGGACTGCTCGTGCTGGGCGGCCTCAACCTCGTCGCTGTCCGGGCCGGGCGGGACACCGCGTCGCCGTCGCGGCGGCGCCTGATGGAGGTCGAGGTGGGGCTCGGGTTCACGGTGCTGTTCGCGGCGGCCTCGCTCACCTCGCTGCCACCCGCCGTCGACGTCGTCGCCGACCGGGCCGCCCCGGCCGAGGTGCTCGAGCGCTTCACGCCGCGCTGGCCGAGCTTCAGCTCGCCGCCGATCGAGGCGGTTCCGGTCGATCGGGATGCGCTCCGGACCGACGCCGACCGAGCGTGGTCCGAGTACAACCACCACGTCAGCGGACTGTTCGTGCTGGTGATGGGTGCCCTGGCCCTCCTGGCGCTGGCGGGTGCGCGCGCGGCCAGGCACTGGCCACTGCTGTTTCTCGGGCTCGCCGCGTTCATGGCGGTCAGGAGCGACCCCGAGGCGTGGCCGCTCGGTGGGCAGAGCTTCTGGGCCGGGATGACGGATCTCGAAGTCTCGCAGCACCGGATTTTCGTGCTCATCGTCGGGGCGGCGCTGGTCGAGTGGATGGTGCGCACCGGTCGCCTCCGCGCGTCGTGGGCGGCGCTCGTCTTCCCGCTCCTGTGCGCGGTCGGCGGCGGCCTGCTGCTGGCCCACGGACACGCCAGCCAGGACGTGAAGGCGGCGTTTCTCATCGAGGCGACGCACGCGCCACTCGGTGTCCTCGGCCTGGTCGTCGGCTGGGGACGCTGGCTCGAGGTCCGCCTGCCGCCGCCGGCCTCACGGCTGCCCGGGTGGCTCTCGGCGTCGGCCCTGGCCGCGGTCGGCGTGCTGCTGCTGCTGTACCGTGAGAGCTGACCCCCGCGTGGGCGTCGACGGCCGCGTGTTATCGTTACGCGACCGCGAGCGGGGGAAGGTGAGCGAATGACCGGACGGGCGTGGCGGCTGCTCGTGACCGAGCCCGCCGACGGTGCCACCAACATGGCGATCGACGAGGCGCTCTGGCGCGCTCGCCAGGCCGGCGCTTCACCCCCGACGCTGCGGTTCTTCGCGTGGGCGCCGCCCACCGTCTCGCTCGGCTACGGCCAGCCCCTCGACCGTCACGTCGATCTGGAGGCGTGCCGCGCGCTCGGCGTCGGCGTCGTGCGGCGGCCGACCGGCGGCAGCGCGATCTATCACGACGGTCCCGAGCGTGAGCTGACCTACAGCGTCGTGGCCACGGCCGGCGATCTCGGCATCGGCCCCGATCTCCTCGAGACCTATCGCTGGATTGGCGCCGCCCTGCTGCGAGGGCTCCGGGCCCTCGGCGCTCCGGTCGAGCTCGTGCCCGAGCGGCCGCCCGACGGCCCGGTGCCGGCGTTCTGCTTTGCCCGCACTGGCGTCTTCGAGATCGAGGTCGACGGCCGCAAGCTCGTGGGCAGCGCCCAGCGGCGGCAGGGCGAGTCGTTCCTGCAGCACGGCGCCGTCCTGCTCGGCGTGGACGCGCCGCGGCTGCGCGCGCTGTTTCCCACCACGCGCGACCCGCTGGCGACGCTGACCACGCTCGACTCCGCGCTCGGCCGGCGTCCCTCGTTCGACGAGGTCGCCGACGCGCTCACCCGGGCCTTCGAGTCCGAGCACGGCCTCGACCTGCGGCCGGGCGGGCTGTCGGACGACGAGACCGCGCGGGTGGCCGCTCTCGTGACCGATCGGTACGCAAGCCCGGCCTGGCTCGCGGCCTCCGCGTGAGCGACGGTCGCGAGTACCCGAGCGTGCCCCGCGTCGGCGTGGGCGCCGTCGTCCTCGACGCCGGCCGCGTGCTGCTCGTCCGCCGCGGCAAGCCGCCGCTGGCCGGCAAGTGGAGCCTGCCCGGCGGCATGCTCGAGCTGGGCGAGACGACCGCCGAGGCGGCCCGCCGTGAGGTGGCCGAGGAGTGCGGCCTGCGGATCCGGGTCGGCGAGCTGGCGGGGATCCTCGACCGGGTGGTGCGCGATGCCGAGGGACGCATTCGTTATCATTGGGTCCTGGTGGACTACGTCGCCACCGTCGAGTCGGGCGAGCTGTGCGCGGCCAGCGACGCCGACGAGGCGCAATGGGTGGAGGTGGACGAGGTGGAGCGACTCGAGACGACCGATGGGCTCCTGGACATGATCCGGCGCGCGCAGGCGCTCGCCGGGCGGGGACGGCCATGAACGTATCGGTGGTGGGAGAGCCGCTCGTTTCGATCACCGCCGACGCCGTCGTGGTCGGCGTCTACGCCGACGACAAGAAGCTGCGCGACCCCGCCGCCCGGGTGGACCAGGCGGCCGGCGGCGCCCTCCGCGAGGTGCTCGACGCCGAGAAGTTCCAGGGCAAGCTCGGTTACGTCACCCACCTGCACACCAACGGCAAGCTGCCGTCCCGCCGCGTCGTCGTGGTGGGGCTGGGCCGGCGGGCCGACACGACGGCCGAGACGGTGCGGCGGGCGGCCTCGGCGGGGCTGCGGCGGGCCCGCGACCTCGGCGCCCGCAGCGTGGCTATCGAGGTGCTCGGCGATCGGCTTCCGGCCCGCCAGCGGGCCCAGTCGCTGGTCGAGGGCGCGATCCTCGGAACCTACACGTTCGACCGCTACAAGCGTGAGAAGGCCGACAAGATCGTGGAGACGCTGCGGGTGGTGGAGCCCGATGGTCGCCGCCGGCGCGAGGCCGCCGACGGGGCGCGCCGCGGCCAGGTCTTCGCCGAGGCGACGTGGTTCGCGCGCGATCTCATCAACGCGCCGGCCAACGACGTGCACCCCACGCACCTGGCCCAGGTGGCCGGCGAGATCGCCAAGGCCGGCGGCCTCACGCTGGAGGTGCTCGACCGCGCCGAATGCAAGAAGCTCGGCATGGGGGCCTTCCTGGGGGTGTCGGCGGGTAGCGAGCAGCCGCCGAAGTTCATTCACCTGGCGTGGACGCCGGCCGGACGCAATCGCAAGAAGGTGGCGGTGATCGGCAAGGGCGTCACCTTCGACTCCGGCGGCCTCGACCTCAAGACCCCCGAGGGGATGCTGCGCATGAAGGACGACATGTCGGGCGCGGCCGCGGTGCTGGGGATCATGCGCGCGCTGCCCTCGCTCAAGCCCGCCGTCGAGGTCCACGGGCTCATCGCGGCCACCGAGAACATGCCCGGCGGCGCCGCCATCCGGCCCGGCGATATCCTGCGAGCGATGAACGGCACGACGATCGAGATCGGCAACACCGACGCCGAGGGGCGGCTGACGCTGGCCGACGCCATCTGCTTCGCCATCCAGAAGGTGAACGCCGACGAGATCGTCGACATGGCCACGCTCACCGGCGCCTGTGTGGTGGCGCTGGGCCCGCTGTGCTCGGGGCTGTTCTCCAACAACGACAGCCTCGCCGATCGCCTGCTGACCGCCGCCGACGGCGCCGGCGAGCGGGTGTGGCGGCTGCCGCTCATCGACGAGTACCGCGAGCACCTCAAGAGCGACGTGGCCGACCTCAACAACGTGGGGCCACGGGGCGGTGGGGCCATCACCGCCGGCCTGTTCCTGAAGGAGTTCGCGGGCGAGCGGCCGTGGGCCCACTTCGATATCGCCGGCCCCGCCTTCGTCGAGAAGGACACGGCGCTGGGGCCCAAGGGCGCCACCGGCTGCGCGGTCCGCACGATCCTGACCTATCTGACCGACGCCGGCCGGTAGCCGTGCCGCCGGGCAGCGTCGACCTCCACTCCCACACCACCGCCTCGGACGGAGCGCTGGCCCCGCGCGAGCTGGTGCGGCTGGCCGCCCGCCAGCGGGTCCGCGTGCTGGCCGTCACCGACCACGACTCGACCGAGGGGCTGCCGGAGGCGATCGACGAGGCGGCGCGTCACGACATGGAGATCGTGCCGGGGCTCGAGATCAACACCGACGTGCCGGGGGCGGAGATCCACGTCCTCGGTTACTACGTCGACTGGCGGGCCGACTGGTTCCAGGCCTTCCTGCGCGAGCAGCGGGCGGAGCGCACGGCACGGGTGCACCGCATCGTCGAGCGGCTGACCGAGCTCGGCCTGCCGCTCACGGCCGACGAGGTCTTCGCGATCTGCCAGGAGGGCTCGCCGGGGCGCCCGCACGTGGCCCAGGCCATGGTGAAGCGCGGCTACGTGAAGTCGGTGCCCGAGGCGTTCGACAAGTGGTTGCGCGCCGGCGGTCCCGCCAACGTCCCCCGGCGGCGGCTCACGCCGGTGGAGGCGGTGGCGGTCATCCGCAAGGCCGGCGGCGTGCCCGTCCTCGCGCATCCCGGCCTGGCCGACCGCGACGCGATGATCCCCGAGCTGGTGGCGGCCGGCCTGGCCGGGATCGAGACCTACTATCCCGAGCACTCGGTGGCCCAGATCACGGCCTACCGGCAGCTGTGCGAGCGCCTGCACCTCGTCGCCACCGGCGGCTCCGACTACCACGGCTCCCACACCGGCCGCGCCTCGACGCTCGGCAGCCCGCCCATCCCGCTGGAAGTCTGGGAGAACCTCAAGCGAAAGGCCCAGGAGCTTCGGGACCAGTGACCGATGAATCTCCAGATCTTCGGCTTCAAGGACTGCCAGGAGACGCGCAAGGCCCAGCGCTTCTTCGCCGAGCGGCGCATCCCCGTGCACTTCGTCGACCTCGACGAGCGGCCGGCCGCCAAGGGTGAGCTGCGGCGCTTCGCCGAGCGCTTCGGCCCCGCCGCCCTCATCGACCGCGAGGGGGCGCGCTTCAAGGCGCTCGGCCTGCGCGTGGCCGGCGACTCGCCCCAGCGGCTGCTGGACCGCGCCGTGACCGACCCGCGGCTGCTGCGCACGCCGCTGGTCCGCAACGGCGGCAAGGTGACGGTCGGCTCCGCGGCCGCCGACTGGCAGGCGTGGGTCGACGCGGAGAAGCGATCGTGACCCCGCGCCCGTTCGCGCTCCGCGTGCCCGACGCCACGCTGGCCGACCTGCGCGAGCGGCTCGTGCGCGTGCGCTGGCCCGACGAGGCGCCCGGCGCCGGCTGGGCTCACGGAACCAGCCTGGCCTACCTGCGGGAGCTCGTCGACTACTGGCGCGACCGCTACGACTGGCGCGTGCACGAGGCCCGCCTGAACCAGTGGCGCCAGTTCACGGCGCCGGTCGGCGGCATCGACGTCCACTTCATCCACGAGCCCGGGGTGGGGCCGGCCCCGCTGCCGCTGCTGCTCTCCCACGGCTGGCCGGGCTCGATCGTGGAGTTCGAACGCATCATCCCGATGCTCACCGATCCCGCGCGCTTCGGCGGCGATCCCGCCGACGCCTTCACGGTGGTCGCCCCCTCGCTGCCCGGCTACACGCTGTCGTTCCAGCCCGGCCAGCCGCGCCTCGGCGTCGTCGAGATCGCCGACCGCTTCGCCACGCTGATGACCGATGTGCTCGGCTACCGGCGCTTCGGCGCCCAGGGCGGCGACTGGGGCGCGTTCATCACCTCGTGCCTGGGCGCGGCCTATCCCGACCGGCTGGCCGGCATCCACGTGAACCTCCTGGCCGTGCGGCGGGACCAGGCGCCCCCGGCGGCGCCGACCGACGAGGAGAAGACGTACCTGGAGGAGGTCGCGCACTGGATGCGCGAGGAGACCGGCTACATGCAGATCCAGGGCACGAAGCCGCAGACGCTGGCCTACGGGCTGACGGATTCGCCGGTGGGGCTGGCGGCGTGGATCGTGGAGAAGTTCCGCACGTGGAGCGACTGCGGCGGCGACGTCGAGCGACGGTTCTCGAAGGACGTGCTGCTGACCAACGTGATGCTCTACTGGGTCACCGGCGCCATCGGCTCGTCGTTCTGGCCGTACTACGCGCGGGCCCACAGCGCGTGGCCCATCTCCGAGCGACGGCCGGTGCGAGTGCCGACGGCCTACGCCTCGTTTCCGCGGGAGATCCTGCATCCGCCGCGGGCGTGGGCGGAGCGTGTCTACGACATCCGCCGGTGGACGGTCATGCCGGCCGGCGGCCACTTCGCCGCCCTCGAGGAGCCCGAGGCCCTCGCCGCCGACGTCCGCGCGTTCTTCCGCGACCTGCGCTGATCCGCGGTCAGGCGAGCGAGGTTAGTTGGGGGTCTTCCAGGCGAGGAAGCCGTCGCGGTCGAGGATGGTCAACGCCGGAGCGCCCTCGCGGGTGAGGGCCAGCTCCGCGCGGTTCTTGCCGTTGGTGTCGTAGAGCGTGAGGGCGGGCGAGCCCTGCGGCAGGGTCACCAGCCCGGCCCGTACCTTCCCACCCTGCTCGTTGAGGACCAGGACGGAGGCGCCGTTCTCGGTGCCGATCGACAGCCGGGGCAGGTTGTCGGCGTCGCGGAACCGCAGGGCCACCGACTGCTCGCCGTCCACGCCGAGCTCGGCGCGGATGCGACCGGCGGCATCCCGCAGGATGAACCGCTCGGCCTCGACGGTTCGCGGGGCCGGCTTCTGGCCCATCAGTGCCACGCCGACCAGGCCGAGCACCGCGCACACGGCCAGGCGTCGCCACTGGCGCTGGGCACGCTCCAGGCGCTCCACGCGTTGCGCCATCGTGAGATCGAACGCTTCGGTCATCGCGGGCCCTCCTGAGCCGTCCGCCGCGCTGACACGAATGGTCAACCGGCGGCAATAGTGTCCAGGCGCGGAGCAAGAGGAGGGCCAGAGCGGAAAGCCCCGTAGGAATGGGGGTTTCCCCGAACACGCCCGTCCGTGCCGTGTCGCGGGCGATGCCACGCGGACACGCCCGTATGCAGCCCGGCACGCCCGTGCCGGATCAGGGGCGCCCGCGCGCCGCCGCGTCACGCGGGCGTGTAGGCGGGAAAGACCCGGCGGAGCAGGTCCGGCGCGTTGACGGCCAGCAGGCCGGTGATGAGCCGGCGGGCCGTGCCCCGGACGGCGACGAACGTGATGGCCGCGCTGGCGACGAGGCGGCCGTCGGCGTCGCGGGCGGTGAGCGCGGTATCCCAGTAACGCGCGTCCGCGCGTGGGCGCGTCGCCGCCCGGGCGCCGGCGACGGTGATCGGGGCATCGCCACGGGCGGCCGCGTGCAGCGTCACCCGCAGCTCCGTCGTCATGCCGGCCTCGCCGCTGGCCAGGGCGCCGAGCCAGAACGCGGCCTCGTCGAGCAGGGTCGTCAGCGCCACCGTCGACAGCGCGCCGCCGTCATCGGCGAAGCCGGGCGGCGGCGTCCACCGGCCGCCCACGGCGACGTCGTCGGCGCGCAGCTGCGCCCGCAGACCGAGCGGGTTGTCGGTGCCGCAGGCGAAGCACGTGCGCGAGATGGGCAGCGCCGGCGCCCGCGGATCCGGGGGCCCCACGTCCACTCCGCCCTCATCGTCGGCCGGGAGCACACGGCCACGGACGAGCACGGCCGTCTCGTCGGCCAGCTCGAGATCGGCGCCGGTCGGGCCCCGCCGCGTGCGCAGCCGCAGGGGCGCATCGAGGGGAACGCGCTTGAGGAAGTGACCCTCGATCCGGCGGGAGCCGGCGGCACCGGCCACGTGATCGAGCGCGGCCAGCACGCTGCCGCCGTGGGCGGTGTCGGGGAGTCCCTGGAAGGCGAGGGCGAGCCGGAGCACGCGCGACTCGCCGTCACCCTCGACGGCGGCGCGCAGGGCCTCCGCAGTCAGCATGCGATAATCATCGGCAGTGCGGTCCATTCTAGCGCCCACACCGTTCGTGCGGGCGACGGTCACCAACTTCGTCTTCTTTCTCGGTCTCAACGGCTTCGTGCTGCTGCCGCTCTACATCCAGCAGCTCGGCGGCAACGAGATCGAGATCGGGATGGTGATGGGCGTCTACAGCGGCGTGGGCATCGTGTGCCAGCCGCTGATCGGACCCTGGGTCGACGTCGTCGGCCGCCGCCCCTTCATGCTGGTCGGCATCGGGCTCGTGGTGGGGGCCGCGCTGCTGGCCGCGCTGCCCGGCGGCGTCGTTCTGCTGGCCCTGGTCCGGGCCCTGCAGGGCATCGGCTTCTCGATGTTCTTCGTGGCGAGCTTCTCGTACGTGCTCGACCTCATCCCGCCGGCCGAGCGGGGGTGGGCGCTCGGCATCTACGGTGTCTCCGGCTTCGTCTCCACCGCCGTCGCCCCCCTCTTCGGCGAGTGGATCATCCGCACCGTCGGCTTTCGCGCCCTCTTCCTGCTGTCGGCCGCGCTCGGGCTCGGCACCTTCCTGCTCGTGTGGCCGGTGCGGGAGGCGCCGCGCGGCGCCGGCGCTCCGCTGCGGCTGGCGCCCGGCGCCGTGCGGGCCGCGCTGGAGGACGTCCTGCATCGGCACATGTTCGTGACGATGTTCTTCGGGCTCGGCTCGGGGACGATCTTCGCGTTCCTGCCGACCTTCGCCGAGGATCTCGGCGTCACCACGCTGTCGCTGTTCTACACCGCCTACTCGCTCGCCGCGATCGCCGTCCGTATCGCCGGCGGCCGGCTGATCGACACCCACGGCCGGCGGGCGGTCATCGTGCCCTCGATGTTCGTGCAGGTCGCCGCCACCGCGACCCTGGCGCTGCTGGGCGCCCTGGTGACGCGCTCGAGCGCCACGCCGGTGCTGCCGGCGCTGTTCCTGGCCGGGCTCCTGTCGGGCGGGGCCCACGGCTTCCTCTATCCGGGCCTGGCCGCGCTCGTCACCGACACCACGCCGGACGAGCGCCGGGCCGCCGTCGTCGGCATCTTCAGCGCGATGTTCCTCGTCGGCTCGACGGTCGGCGCCTTCACGTTCGGCTGGATCGCCAACGCCCTCGGGTACGGCTCCATGTGGGCCGCCCTCACCGCGCTGCTCCTGGTGGGGTGCCTCATCTCGCTGCGGCTCAAGGCGCCCACGTCGGCGCCGGCGCGCGGCTGAAAAATGCGGCGGCCGGCCCCCTTGGGGCGCGTCATATACTGCTGCCGACGTCGCCCGGGCGCGTCGGCGACGCCGAAAGGACGTGGCGCATGAGACCGGCGATACGCATCGCAACGAGTGCGCTGTTCGTGCTGGTGGTGGCCGGCGTGCCGGGCCGCGCCGCCCTCGCTCCCGGGCAGGGCCCGGAGGTGACGCCGCGGATGAGCGGGCCGCAGGAGGCCGAGATCGTCGCGGTCATGGTCGATCCCCGCACGCAGGCCCACACGGTGGTGCTGCAGGGCAAGCGCGACCGTCGCCAGCTGGCGATGGCCATCGGCGCCGCCGAGGCCATCGGCATCGCGGTGCCCCTGCACGGCGTGACGCCGCCCCGACCGCTCACCCACGACCTCGTCCTGACGGTGTTCGGCCGGCTGAAGGTCTCGGTCGCGCGCGTCGTCATCACCGACCTGCGCGACGACGTCTACTACGCGACGCTGCACCTGAACGGCGGCCCCGGCGAGATCACGCTCGACTCGCGGCCCTCCGACGCCATCGCGCTGGCCATGCGGGCCAAGGCGCCGGTGCTGATCGAGGACCGGGTGTTCGACAAGGGCGGCGCCGAGGGTGTACCGGCCCGCCGGCCGCACATCTGATGTCCCGCCTGCCCGCCGATGATCTGCAGTGGGCGCTCCAGCGCCGGCTCGAGGACGTCTTCGCCAAGCTGGGCGAGAAGTTCGGCGACCTGACCGGGCGGGTGGAGACGGAGATCCATCCCGCCGTGGCCTTCGAGGACGTCGGCGGCCTGCAGCAGGCCAAGACGCTGCTGCGCGGCTTCGCGCTGGCCGTGAGCCAGCCCGAGTCCTACGCGCACTGGGGGATCGCGCCGCCCAAGGGCGTCCTCCTCTACGGGCCGCCCGGCACCGGCAAGTCCAAGCTGGCCAAGGCGCTGGCCACGGCGGCCGGGGCGATCTTCTTCCACGTGAAGCTGCTGAACCTCACCTCGAAGTTCGGCGCCAACACCGGCGAGCTGCTCCAGGAGATCCTCCGCATCGCCGGCAGCGAGGGACGAGCCGTGCTCTACCTCGACGAGGCGGAGGCGCTGTCGCTCGAGCACCTGCTGCCGCCGCCGGCCGCCCGCGAGGCCAGCGCCCGGCTGGTCGCGGCCCTGTGCGAGAAGCTCGACGGCCTCGCCCCCACCGGTCGGGTGCTCGTGGTGGGGGCCACCAGCCGCACCGACGCCATCGACGCCGAGCTGGTGGCGCCGGGCCGCCTCGACCACCTGGTCGAGGTCGTCCTGCCCGACGCCGATGCCCAGCGCGAGATCCTCGAGCTGATCCGGGCCCGCGCCGAGCGCCACGCCAGCCGGCCGCTGTTCGAGACGGTCGACTACCGGAAGATCCTCCCCGTGATGGGTGGCATGAGCGGGGCGGACATCTCGGAGATCATCCAGCGCGCGCTGGAGACGAAGGTCCACCGCGCCGCCGAGGGCACCGACCCCGGCCTCGTCTCCACCGAAGACCTGCTGGTCTCGATCGACGCCTACAAGCGCGTGCGGGGCGTCGTGGAGAAGATCCGCTATGGCCAGTACCTCTAGTCCAGCGTGATTTCCACGTCGAAGATCCGGGTGCGGTATCAAGAGACGGACTGCATGAAGGTCGTGTACTACGGGAACTATCTGACCTATTTCGAGGTGGGGCGGGTGGAGTTCTTGCGGCAGCAGGGGCTGCCGATGTCGGAGGTCGACCGGCGGGTGCACCTGCCGGTGGTGGAGGCCACGGTGCGCTATGTGCGGCCGGCCCGCCTCGACGACCTGCTCGACGTGCGGTGCTGGATCAGCGAGCGGCGGCGGGCCAGCTTCCGCTTCGGCTACGAGATCCGCAACGAGGCCGACGAGGCCGTGGCCACCGGCTCCACGCTGCACGCCTGCTGGGACCCGAGCACGAGCAAGATGATCGCGGTCCCTGACTGGCTGGTCACCATCATGCCGGTCGTCGCCATCCCGGCGTGACCGTCGTATCTAAGAACGCTCTCATGGCGCGCCAATCAGGCTGGCAAGATCGCGGTCGGCGCGTATAATACGCATCCGGCTCGGCTCACTATGATTGAAGTCCAGAACCTGACCAAGCGTTACGGGGCCTTCACGGCCATTCGCGACGTGTCATTCTCCGTCGCGCCGGGCGAGATCGTCGGCTTCCTCGGCCCCAACGGCGCCGGCAAGTCGACGACCATGCGGATCCTGTCGTGCTTCATGCCGGCCTCGGGCGGCACCGCCAAGGTCGCCGGCTACGACGTGTTCCGGGAATCCATGGAGGTCCGCCGGCGCATCGGCTACCTGCCGGAGAACGTGCCGCTCTACAACGACATGCGGGTGGCGCCCTACCTCGACTTCGTGGCCGAGGCCAAGGGCGTGCCGCGCTCGACGCGCAAGCGGCGGATCGCCGAGGTCATGGACCGCTGCCTCATCACCGACATGCAGAACCGGCTCATCCGCAACCTCTCCAAGGGCTACCGGCAGCGGGTCGGCCTGGCCCAGGCCATCGTGAGCGATCCGCACGTGCTGGTGCTGGACGAGCCCACCATCGGCCTCGACCCCCGGCAGATCACCGAGGTCCGGAACCTCATCAAGTCGCTGGCCGGCGAGCACACGGTGATCCTCTCCACGCACATCCTCCCCGAGGTCTCGATGGTGTGCACCGGGGTGGTGATCATCAACCGGGGCGAGATCGTCGCCCAGGGCCCGATCGACCGGCTGGTCGAGGAGTTCTTCCCGACCGCGCGGGTCGCGGTGGAGATGGCGGGGCCGCGGGCGGCCGTGCTGGAGGGCGTGCGCGCGATCGCCGGCGTTGTCCGCGTCGACGCGGTCGCCGCCGACGGCGACGGGCCGACCCGCTTCATGGTCGAGTCGGCCCGGGGCCGCGACGTGCGGGGCGAGATCTTCCAGCTCGCCGCCCAGCAGAAGTGGAACCTGCTCGAGCTGCGGCCGGTCGGCATGACGCTCGAAGAGGTGTTCATGCGCATCGTGGCCGGCGAGGAGAGCGACGCGGCCGTGGGGGAGCCGGCGATCCCGGCCTCGGCACCGGTGACCGGCGCGGAGGCGGCGCCGTGAGGGTGTGGCCGATCTACAAGAAGGAGCTGCGGCTGTACTTCTCGACGCCGCTGGCCTGGGCGATCCTGTTCACCTTCATGCTCGTGATGGGCTTCTTCTTCAACCTGTATTTCCGGTTCTACACGCAGATGTCCATGCAGATGGCGATGAACCCGGGGATGGGGCGCGATCTGACCGTCATCGAGAACGTGATCCGTCCGCTCTTCTCGGGGCTGCTCAGCGTCATCCTGTTCCTCTCGCTGATGCCGGCCATCACCATGCGGCTCTTCTCCGAGGAGTTCAAGAACGGCACCCTGGAACTGCTCCTCACCTATCCCGTCAGCGACACCGCCATCGTCGTCGGGAAGTTCCTCGGCGGGCTATCGCTGTACGTGGCGATGCTGATCTCGACCCTGGCCTTCCCGGCCATGATCTGGTACTTCACGGCGCTCGAGTGGGGGGCTCTGGCCTCGGCGTACCTCGGGTTGCTCATCATGGGGGCCGCCTTCCTCGCGGTCGGCATGTTCGTCTCCTCCCTGACCGAGAACCAGATCATCGCGGCACTGGGGACCTTCACGCTGCTGATCATCCTGTGGGCCATCGGCTGGGGCGCCGAGGCCGTGACCGGCCCCACCGGCGACATCCTCCGACACCTGTCGGTCTCCGAGCACCTCGACAATTTCATGAAGGGCGTGATCGAGTCGCGGGACGTCGTCTATTTCCTCGACCTCACGGTGGTGTTCCTCGTCCTGAGCCTGCTGTCGCTGCAGCGGCGCCGCTGGAAGGGATAGCCTGATGCGGCGGATCGCGGACATCGCCTTCTACGTGGGCATCGTGCTCCTGCTCGGTGCCGTCCTGCAGTCGCTCAGCGGTCGCTGGGGATGGCGGGTGGTCGGGGCCGAGTGGAACTGGCTGTGGTGGCCGCTGGTCATCGGCGGCCTGGTCCTCGTGCTCGTCTCGTTCCTGCCGCCGGTCCGCCAGGCCGCGGCGCAGGCCAACCAGCGCACCCTCCGGTACGGCGCCAACGCGATCGCCGTCGCGATCCTCGTCCTGGCCGTCGCCGGCCTGGTCGAGGCGTTCTCGTACCGGCACAGCGCGCGCGTTGACCTGACCGGCAATCGTCGCCACAGCCTGTCGCCCCAGACGATCCAGACCCTGCAGGGGCTCAAGGCCAAGGTCAACGCGGTCGCCTTCTACCGCGGCGACCAGCCGGGCAAGCGCGTGATCGAGGACCTCTTCAAGCAGTACGTGCGCTATGCCGGCGACAAGTTCACCTGGAAGGTGGTCGATCCCGACAAGGACCCGTCGCTGGCCCGGGTCCTCGGCGCCGAGAACTACGGCGTCACCGTCCTGGAAGCCAAGGGGCGCACCGAGAAGGTGCAGGACGCCGACCAGGAGGAGAAGCTCACCAACGGCCTCCTGAAGGTGCTGCGCGAAGCCAAGCCGATCGTGTACGTCATCCAGGGCCACGGGGAGCCCGACCCGGGCAACACCGAGCAGTCCGGCTTCAGCAACGCGAAGGCCCTGCTCGAGAAGGCCAACTACGACGTGAAGCCGCTGGTGCTGGCCCGGCAGGGCAAGGTGCCGGACGACGCCTCCGTCGTGATCGTCGCCGGGCCGCGCACCGATCTTCTCGGCCCCGAGGTCGACGCCCTCGACGCCTACCTTGGCCGCGGCGGCAAGCTGTTCGCCATGGTGAACCCGCCGTTTCCCGAGCGGAACCAGCCGGAGTCACTGCGCAAGCTGCTCGGCCGCTGGGGGCTCGGCCTCGACGACGACCTCGTGATCGAGCTCAACCCGATCGGCCAGGTGTTCGGCATCGGGCCTCAGGTGCCGATCGTGCAGCAGTACGAGCCGCATCCGATCACGCGCGACATGCGGAACATCGCCACGCTGTTCCCGCTCGCGCGCAGCCTCACCCTGGCCAAGACGCCCCCGGCCGGCGTGGCTCTTCAGCCCCTGGCCCGGACGACGCCGGACTCCTGGGGCGAGACCGACCGGCAGGCGCTCGAGCAGGGCCAGGTCAAGCCGGATCCGGCCGATCCCAAGGGTCCGCTCACCCTGGCGGCTGTCGCCACCAAGGACAAGACGCGGATCGTCCTGTTCGGTACCGCCAACCTGGCCATCAACCAGTTCGTCAACGTGCAGGGCAACCCGGATTTCTTTCTGAACACCATGTCGTGGCTGGCCGAGCAGGAGGACCAGATCTCCGTCCGGCCGAAGGACACCAAGTCGGCCCCGATCTTCCTGAACGGCCAGCAGGCGCAGGCGATCTTCTGGCTGCCGGTGGTCGTCCTGCCCGGGCTGGCGCTGGCGGGGGGCATCGCGACCGTCGTGCGCCGCCGCGCCGCGAAGTAGCGTCGAGCCCGGATGCGCTGGCAGACCACGGCAGCCCTGGCACTCTTGCTCGTCCTCCTGGGCGGCTTCTTCTACGTCTACGAGATCCGGATGGGGCCCGCGCGCGAGGAGGCGGCCGCCCGCAAGGGCCGCGTGTTCAGCGCCGACACCAAGGACGTGACCGCGGTCGAGCTCAAGCGCCTCGACGAGACCGTGCGCTTGCAGCGCGAGGGGGACACCTGGTCGCTGCTGGAGCCCGTGAAGGCCCGAGGCAGCCGGACCGGCGTGGACGAGCTGCTCGCCAACGTCATGACGGCCAAGATCGACCGTGAGATCGATCCCAACCCCAAGTCACTGGCCGACTTCGGCCTCGACAAGCCCGTCGCCGACATCACCCTCACCCTCAAGGACGGCAAGACCCTCGGCCTGCAACTCGGGGCCAAGAACCCGACCGGCGTCTGGGTCTACGCCCGCGAGCGCGACAAGCCGGCGGTCTTCGTGGTGGGCGAGAGCGTGCTGCGCGACGCCACCAAGCCCGTCGCCGACTTCCGCGACCGGACGATCCTGGCCTTCGACGCCAAGGACGTGACCGGGTTCGAGATCGTCCTGCCCGACGACACGCTGGTGGTGGAGGGCGCCCCCAGCGCGTGGCGGATCACGCGGCCGGTGGCCCTGCGCGCCGACAACGAGACCGTCCGCGAGTTCCTCGACAAGCTGGCCAGCCAGAAGGTGCGCGAGTTCGTGGCGGAGGCGCCGGCCGCGCGAGACGCCTACGGCCTCGAGCGGCCGGTGCGGGTCACCATCCATAGCGGCCGCGACAAGGACCGGGTGAGCCGGACCCTGCTGCTCGGCAAGGTCGACGCCGCCAAGAAGAGCGTCTACGCGATGCGGGCCGGCGAGCCGAGCGTGCTGCTGGTGCCCGACGACGTCTACAACCAGGTGCCCAAGAACGTCGGCGTCCTCCGCAACAAGACGCTGGTCGAGATCGATCGCGACAAGGTCGCCCGCCTGGAGATTCAGAGCCCCAAGGGGGCGGTGACGGTGGCCCGCGAGAACGGGCAGTGGAAGATCGTGGCCCCGCAGCCACTGGCGGCCGACCAGGTGGAGGTCGGCGCGGTGCTCACCAAGCTGCACGACCTCCGAGCCCAGGGCTTCCTCGGCGAGGACGCCGCCGCCGTCGCGCGGTTCCTGCCGAAGCCGGAGGTCAGTGTGCTGGTGACCGACCAGGCTGGCGTCACCACGAGCGTGGTCCTGGCGCCCTCCAAGGAGACGCGGGGCGGGGCTCCCAGTGCGTACGCCGGCGTGGCGGGCCAGGGGCCGGCGGTGCTGGTCGAGGCCACGCTACTGGCCGATCTCACGCGCTCGGCCGACGACCTGCGCGACAAGCGCCTGCTCGGCGGCCTGGAGCCCCGGGACGTCAAGCGGGTCCGGGTGCAGGCGGGCGGGCAGACGATGGTGCTGGAGCGCAAGGGCGACACCGAGTGGCGCGTGGTCGAGCCCGCCAAGGGCGCGGCCAACAGCTCGAAGGTCGAGGACCTGCTCTTCACCCTGCGCGGCCTGCGCTGGAAGGCGGTGGTGGCGGCCGATGGCCAGGAGCCGGCTCGCTACGGGCTGGACGCGCCAACCCTCGAGGTGGCCCTGTTCAAGGGTGACGGCGCCGAGATCGCCACGGTGCAGGTGGGCAAGCAGGAGGGGCCCGTGGCCTACATCCGGACCAAGGCTCAGCCGACCGTCTTCAGCGTGGAAAGTCGCACGCTGGGCCCGACACCGAAAGTACCAGACGACTTTAAGGGGTGATGTGATGTAGATTCGAGTCCCGATGGCCCGTGAGCTCTTCATCGTGGCCCGGGACCGGGCTGACCTGTTTCGCTACCTCAGTCAGACCTTCGCTGACGCCGACACCGTCGAGATCATCTGGGATCGCCGGCAGGGCGAGCGCCGCGGCCGCGGCAACGGCGGCGCCTCGGACCGCCGCCGCGTCGAGCGCCGGACCCGGACCACCGTCGAGCAGGATCTACGGGCGGTCGGCTACGCCTTCCTGGCCCTGGAGTAGGCCGATCTCGCGGTAGCGGGGCGCGATCCGCTCGGAGATCATCCCCAGCCGGACCAGGCGGGGCATCAGGTTCTCCTGGAACAGGAAGCTGTTGAAGGCCTTGGTCGTCTGCGAGGTCTTCACCGTGTCGCGCCAGATCTTCTCGCCATCCCAGCCCATCTCGTTCCACACGTCCTGGATCGAACGGAAGCCGGTACGCTCGTCGCGCGCGTACATGAGGTCGCACACCTTGAAGGTGAAGTCCTCGAGGTACTCGCGCTTGGCCGCCTCCATGTTGGGGATGGAGCGGCGCAGCGCGAAGTAGCCGAAGTTCACGTGACGTCCCTCGTCCTGCATCACGTAGTCGAGGAGCTGGGCCAGGGTGGGGTCGGCGGTCTGCCGGCGCATCACGTTGAAGGCGGCGATGGCGAGGCCCTCGACGATCATCTGCATGCCGAGCAGCTTCAGCTCCCACATGTTCGTGGCCAGGATCTCGTCGAGCACGGCCTTGAGCAGCGGATCGACCGGGTAGATGCCGTGCAGCTTCTTGACGTAGCGCTCGAAGACCTCGACGTGGCGCCCCTCGTCCACGACCTGGGTGGAGGCGTAGAGCTTGGCGTCCAGCTCGGGGATCGAGTTGACGAGCTGGCCGCACACCACCAGCGCGCCCTGCTCGCCGTGCAGGAACTGACTGAGCCGCCAGGCCGACACCCGGATCTCGACCTCCTTCTGCTCCTCGGGCGTGAGCCGGCTGAAGAAGTTGGTGCCGGCGAAGGCGACCTGCACGTTGAGGACCGGTCCCTCGGCGCCGATCGGCCGGCTCCAGTCGATGGCAGTCGAGCCGTTCCACTGGTTCTTCTTGGCGGTCTCGTACAGGGTGTCGAGCTCGGCGTGCGTCGGCTCGTAGTCGTAGTCCCACAGCGTCTCGAGCTGGTAGGACACTCGGCGGGCCGCCTGCTGTCGGCTGGTCGTGGTGGACATCGTCGGACTCCTCTGGCTCGGTCGCTTACTCACTGAATGAACATTCGTTCAGTAGTCGGATTGTAGCGCAGTCGCGGGGGCTGGGGTAGCATGACCCCCGTGCCGGACGCGGGCGCGATCTACCTCAAGCAGCTCGAGCTGGGCCCCATGCAGAACTTCGTCTACCTGGTGGGAGACCCCGTCACCCGCCAGTGCGTGGTGGTCGATCCGGCCTGGGAAATCGACACGATCGTGGACACCGTGGCCGCCGACGGGATGACGCTGATCGGGGCGCTGGTGACCCACACCCACCAGGACCACGTCGGGGGCAGCCTGGCCTCGTGGGGCATGCCGGGACGCATCCCCGGGGTCGAGGAGCTGCTGGCCCGGGCGCCGGCCCGGGTCTACGTGCACAAGGCCGAACGCGAGTTCCTGACCGGCCTCGGCTCCGACCTCGTGAAGGTCGACAACCACGACACGCTCGAGGTCGGTCGCCTGCGGCTGACCTTTCTGCACACCCCCGGGCACACGCCCGGCTCGCAGTGCTTCCTGGTCGATGGCCGGTTGATCTCCGGCGACACCCTGTTCATCGGCTCGTGCGGCCGCACCGATCTGCCGGGCAGCGATCCGAGCGAGATGTACTACTCGCTGACCCAGCGCCTGGGCGCGCTGCCCGACGACACCGTCCTCTTCCCCGGCCACAACTACGGCGGGGCGGCGTCGACGATCGGCGACGAGAAGCGCCAGAACCCCTTCATGCGCTTCGCCGCCCTCGGCGACTTCCTGCGCGTGATGGGCGGCGGCCGCGTCGCCCGGACCTGAGCCCCCCATGATCTCCGGTCACGACTTCGCCGCCCGCCTCGAGCGTCATGGCTTCGACTTCTTCACGGGCGTGCCGTGCTCGCTGATCGAGGACCTCATCGCCGTGCTGGAGCGCGGCACCCGCGCCCCCTACGTGGTGGCCGTGCGCGAGGACGCCGCGGTCGGGGTGGCGGCCGGCGCCTGGTTCGGGGGCCGGCGGCCGGTCGTGCTGATGCAGAACTCCGGGCTCGGCACCAGCCTCAACGCGCTGGCCTCACTGTCGCTCATGTACGGTCTGCCCGCGCTCCTGATCGTGACGTGGCGCGGCTTCGGCGGCAAGGACGCGCCCGAGCACATCCTGACCGGCGAGATCTCGCCGAGGCTGCTGGAGCTGCTGGGGGTGCCCCACCGCGTGCTCGCCGTCGACTCGCTCGACGCCGACCTCGCCTGGGCCGCCGCCGAGATGGACGCGCGCCGCTCGCCCGTCGCGCTCCTGGTGCCGCCGAAGGTCGTCGAGACGGGCGCCGTACACGCCGGCGCCGCCGCCCGCGCGGCCGCCGTCGTCACCCCGGTGGCGTCGCCGCCCGCGCCCGATGGGCCGCTGCCGCCGGCCACGATGCCGCGGCTCACCGCGCTCGGCATCGCCCTCAAGGCCGCCGGCGACGATCCGATCGCCCACGCCAACGGCTACATCTGTCGCGAGAGCTTCTCGCTGGCCGATCGTCCCCAGAGCTTCTACATGATCGGCTCGATGGGGCTGGCCCCGGCGATCGGCCTCGGCCTGGCCCTCACGCGGCCCGACCGCCGCGCCGTGGTCTTCGACGGCGACGGCAATCTGCTGATGAACCTCGGCATCCTGGCCATGATCGCCGACCGGCGGCCCGCCAACTTCGTCCACCTCGTCTTCGACAACGAGGTCTACGGCTCCACCGGCAACCAGGCCTCGCTCTCGCGGGGTGTACGCCTCGACCGTGTGGCCGCCGCCGCCGGCTTCGCCACCGCGGTGGCGGTGACCGAGCCGTGGGCGCTGGAGTCGGCACTGCAGGCCGCGCTCGGCACCGACGGCCCCCACTTCGTGCTGGTCAAGGTCACCGCCGAGGAGGCGGACGTTCCGCGCATCCCCTACACGCCGGCCGTCCTCCGGGATCGCTTCCGGGCGGCCGTGCTCGGAGGCTGACGGTGAAGCGCACGACCCAGCTGCGGCGACTGGTGAGCCGACCCGAGATCGCGTTCCTGATGGAGGCTCACGACGGCATCTCGGCCCGCATCGCCGCCGAGGCCGGCTTCGAGGCCGTGTGGGCCAGCGGCCTGACGACCTCGGCCTCGTTCGGCGTCCGCGACAACAACGAGCTGTCCTGGTCGCAGGTCGTGGACCACGTCGGCTTCATGGCCGACGCCGCCGCGGTGCCGGTCCTGGTCGACGGCGACACCGGCTACGGCAACTTCAACAACATGCGCCGCCTCGTGCGCAAGCTGGAGCAGGCCGGCGTGGCCGGCGTCACCATCGAGGACAAGCTCTTCCCCAAGACGAACTCGTTCCTGCGCTCCGAGCAGCAGCCGCTGGCCGACGTCGAGGAGTTCTGCGGCAAGATCAAGGCCGGCAAGGACAGCCAGGCCGACTCCGACTTCGTCCTCGTCGCCCGCGTCGAGGCGCTGATCGCCGGCTGGGGGCTGGCCGAGGCGATCCGCCGCGCCGAGGCCTATCACCTGGCCGGCGCCGACGCGATCCTGATCCACAGCCGGCAGTCGAGCGCGGCCGAGATCTTCACGTTCCTCGACGCCTGGGCCAACCGGGCGCCGGTGGTGCTGGTCCCGACCAAGTACTGGCGCACGCCGACGGCGGAGTATCGCGCCCGCGGCGTCAGCGTGGTCGTGTGGGCCAACCACCTGCTGCGGGCCGCCATCTCCGCCATGCAGGTCACGGCCCGGCGGCTGCACACCGACGAGTCGCTGATCGAGGTCGAGCCCCAGGTGGCCCCGCTGCCCGAGGTGTTCCGGCTGCAGGGTGACGAGGAACTGGAGCAGGCCGAGCGCCGCTACCTGCCGGCCGCTCGCGAGGACACGCTGTCGGCGGTGATCCTGGCCGCCGGCGCTGGGGCCGACTTCGGCGGCCTCACCGCGGCGGTGCCCAAGGCGATGCTCAAGGTGCAGGGGCGGCCCATCCTGGCCCGGCTGCTCGACGACCTCGGCCACTTCGGCTGCCGCGCGGTCACCGTGGTGCGCGGTTACCGGGGCGAGGCCGTGCAGATGGCCGGTGCCCGCTTCGTCGACAATCCGGACTTCGCGACGACCGGCGAGGCGTACTCGCTGTCCCTGGCCGAGACGGCGCTGGGCCCCGGCACGCTGCTCGCCTTCGGCGACATCGTGCTCAAGCGCCATATCCTGCAAGCGCTGCTGGAGGAGTCGGGCGAAGGCATCACGCTGTCCGTCGACAGCGCGCTGGCCGGCCAGGCGGTGGCCGACCGCGTGCGCGGCAGCCGGCCGGATGCCGGGCGCTTCAGCTTCGAGCCTGTCCAGCTCGAGGCCGTCGGCGATGCCGTGAGCGCCGAGGACAGCCACGGAGGCTGGATCGGCCTCCTCCATCTGGGCAGCACCGGCGCGGCCTGGCTGCGCGAGGCCATCGCGGAGGCGCGCGTCGACGGCACGCTGGCGCGCGCGCGGCTCACCGACCTGCTCGCCCGCGTGCTGGCCAGGGGCCGGCCCGTCACCGTCGTCTACACGCGGGGCGGCTGGGTCAACGTCAACAACCTCGCGGACCTGATCGACGCGTCGGCGATTTAGGACTCGGAGGGGGGCGTCGCCCCCCTTCCGACGGTCGTCGCACGCCTACCGGCGTGCTCCTTCCTGCTTCCCCCCAGACCAAACAGCAGGATTGCGCCGGCGGAGCCGGCGCTCGAAGTCGAACAGTCGTCCGGGTGCCGGCCGCATCACTCGCCGTGCGATGCTGCCGTGGCCCTGGAACCACTGGGGTGGGGTGGGGGGTTTTGCGATTGGGGTGGAGCGGTGTCATGATCGATTCGAGATGAGTGATCGCTCGCGATGAAGAACTGGCTGAAGGTTCGCTTCATCGCCGGGATCTTCGTGACGCTTCCGGCCATCGCCACCTCGTGGATCCTGTGGATCTTCTGGAGCTGGATCGACGACCGGTTCGCGCCGATCTACGGGCGCATGCTGGGCCGGCCGGTGTCGGGATGGGGGCTCGGCTTCCTGACGGCTGTCGCCATCATCCTGCTCATGGGCATCGTGGCGCGCAACGTGGTGGGGCGGCGGGTGCTCTCGTTCGGCGACAAGTTCCTGTACCGGGTGCCGGTCTTCCGCCTGCTCTATCCCTCCATCAAGATGCTGATCGACTCCTTCTCGCCGGAGCGGCGGGGATCGTTCAAGGCCGTCGTGCTCGTCCAGCATCCCCGGGAGGGCACGTGGGCCTTCGCCTTCGTCACCAGCGAGCTGACGCTGGAGTCGCCGGTGGGGAAGGGCGAGATGGTGACGGTCTTCGTACCGACCAACAACCTCTACCTGGGCGACGTGGTGGTGGTGCCGCGCAGCGACGTGATCTTCACGGGTCTCACCGTCGAGGAGGGGCTGCGGGTCATCCTCTCGGCCGGGACCGCGACCCCCAGCCACCTGCCCAGGGTGTAGCCCGCTATCGAGGCAGCTTCGCCGCCCAGCCCGTGACCGCGGCGTCGAGCGCCTCGAGCCCGCCGAAGAAGAAGTGGTCGGCGCCGTCCAGCACCGTGACGGTGGCGGCCGGCCACGCCCGGGCCAGTCCCGCCAGGGCCGTGGCCGGGCAGTAGGTGTCGGCGCTGCCCGCCACCACCAGCACCGGGCCCTGCACCATCGCCGGCTGGGTGGGTACGCCCCGCATGGCCAGCGGCGGCGCGATGAGGAGCAGGCCGGCCAGCGGTTGCCCGGCCGCGGCGACCTGCGCGGCCATGGCCGCCCCGAAGGAGTAGCCGGCCAGGGCGACCGGGGCCGGGGGACCCCAGCGCCGCGGCCAGGTGGGTCAGAGCGGCGCGGACGTCATCCTGCTCACCCCGGCCCTCGTCCCAGGCCCCGGCCGAGCGGCCCACCCCCCGGAAGTTGAACCGGAGCGTCGCCAGGCCGGCCCGGCCGCAGGCCCCGGCGGCCGTCACGACCACGGGGCTGTCCATGTCCCCGCCGTACTGGGGATGTGGGTGGCAGACGACGACCCCGGACCGAGCCCCCGGGCCCAGGGCGAGGGCGCCCTCCAGCCCCGAGGTACCGAGGGTGACCGGGCGTTCGGGTATCATCCAGCCGTGAGAATAACGAGGGGGGGAGGCGACGTCCAACCGACGTGTTGACCTGCTACCGGACCCGGCGACGAATCGGTGGATACCTGGACGGGGCTCTGGACCAGGAGACGGCGCGCTCGACGGCCGCTCACCTCGCTTCTTGTGGGAGTTGCCAGCGGGAGGCCGACGAGCTGCGCCGTCTCCATGGGCTGTTGCGGGGCAGCCGTCGCCGTCGCCGAGCCGGACTGGTCGGGATTCTGGCCGGGCGTCGTGCGTGGCATCGAGGACCGGCGCCACGCCCGGCCGGCGCCGCCCGCGCGCTCCTGGTGGCAGCACGTGGCCCGTCCGCGCTGGGCCCTGGCCGGAGCGATGGCGGCGCTGCTGATGTCGGTCGGGGTGTGGCAGTGGACACCGGGTCGGCCGCTGCTCGAGACCGGCGTGCTGGTCACCTCGGCGAGCACCGACGACCCCCGCGGCACCGTGATGGTCTACTCCACACCCGAGCAGGACGTCGCCGTCGTCTGGGTCTTCGGCCTGGACAAGGACTGACGGCTACCGGCCCTTGATCGCCGTCAGCCGCTCGCGCGCGAGCGGGGTCTCCTCCGCCTGGGGGAAGCTGGCGATCAGGTACTCCAGCCGCTGCTGCGCCAGCGCCGGCTGCTTCAGCTCGACGAGGGCCAGCGCCTCCTTGTAGAGCGAGGTCGGCGCCTTCTCGCCGCGGGGATAGTTCGCCAGCACCTTCCGGAACTCCTGCACCGCTTGCTCCAGCTCCTGCGTCGCCT
The DNA here is from genome assembly GCA_963734175.1 of uncultured Candidatus Rokubacteria bacterium. Taxonomy (GTDB): domain Bacteria; phylum Methylomirabilota; class Methylomirabilia; order Rokubacteriales; family CSP1-6; genus AR5. The sequence goes on along the minus strand of CAVTGC010000004.1, from coordinate 341,563 downwards.
TGTCGGCCTGGCCGGCGTTGGCGTGGCCCCGGGCCAGGCTGAAGTGGCTCTCGCCGATCCAGTACTGCGCGTTGCCGGCCAGCTGGTGGTCGGGGAAGCGGCGCAGGAACTCGCGGAAGCCGGCCATGGCGAGGGCGTAGCTGCCCTTGCTGAAGTCGATGTACGCCGCCTGATAGATGTCCTGGGGCTGGAGCGCGTTGGTGGCCGGCCGCGCGCCCGCTGGCGGCGTCTGCGGCGTTGCCGACGGCGCGGCCGGCGGCTGGGGCGCCGGTGCGACCGGTGTCGCGGTTGCGGATGCTGGCGGTGTCACCGGTGTCGCCGTCGCGGCGCCCGGCGCCGGGGATGGGGCGCCGAGCGGTCCCGGGGTGAGCGGCGTCGCGGTGCGGGGGGCGGCGGGGCCGGCCGGCGCGCCGCCTCGCACCTGGCGCCCCAGCGCGTCCACGCGCGAGGACAGCTCGTCGACGCGCGCGCCGAGCTCGGTCACCGAGGTCGCGAGCGTGTCGAGCCGGCGGGTGAGGGCGGCGAGCTGACGCTCGCTCTCCGCCCCCTGCGTGCGCAGCCGCGCGTCAACGGCACGCTGGGCGGCGGTCTCCGCCTCGGCGCGGGCACGCTGGGCGGCCTGGCGCACGGACGCGATCTCGCCCCGCATCTCCACGAGGTCCTGCTGGGTGGCGGTGCCGGTGACGTCGGCGACGCTGGCGCATCCGGCGAGGAAGACCAGCCCGACCACGGACAACCCGGCGACGAGGCGGCCGCGCGGCCGCCCCGTCACCGACTCAGCGGCGCCTAGCGGGGCTTGACGAGGAAGTGGGCGCGGCGGTTCTTGGCCCAGCACTCTTCGGTCTTCTCGTTGCACGTGGGCCGCTCTTCACCGTAGCTGATGATCGTGATGCGGCTGGCCTGGACGCCCTGGGACACCAGGTAGTTCATCGCCGACTTCGCGCGCCGCTCGCCGAGCGCGAGGTTGTACTCGTTGGTGCCGCGCTCGTCGCAGTGGCCCTCGATCAGGATCAGGTTGTTCGCGTTCGTCTTCAGCCAGGCGGCGTTGCTGTCGAGCACCTTGGCGTCAGCCGGCCGGATGTCGTACTTGTCGAAATCGAAGAACACGTCCTTCAGCTCGGCGACCGACCGGAACTCCGAGACGGCTGGACGAGCCGCCGGGGTCGCCGTGGATGGCGCCGCCGTGGCCGGAGCCGTGGTGGCGTCGCCGCCGCCCGAGGGGGCTGCCGTGGCTGGGGCCATGGCCGCTCCGCTGCCGGGTGTGGTCGCCGCGGCGGCGGTGGGGGCGGGCGCCGATGCCTGGGTGGTCGCCGGCCGCTTCGCGCAACCCGCCAGGAGCACACCGAAGAGCAGCAACGACGTCATCGTGACGTGAATCCAGCGGCTTAACAGCATGTCGCCTCCTTTGGAAACCGGCGCCTGAACGCCCTGAAGCAGCGAAATCGTATCACGGTAGGCGAGGGGACCACGAAGGACTTGTGCTCTCGGTGGCGCCTCGCGTGATGGGTGCGGCCGCGGTGCCGTCGGCGAGCACCGCGAAGATTTGCCAGCGACCGAGACGGTTGGACTGGAACGCGAGATGGCGGCCGCTCGGCGCCCACGTCGGGCCCTGGTTGTCGCCGCCGTTCGTGAGCCGGCGCGGGTTGGAGCCGTCGACGTCGACGACCCAGATGTCGTGCGCGCCCGCCCGCTGCGTGTAGGCGATCGTGTCACCACGCGGCGACCACCGCGGCTGCGTATGGAACCCGCCCGAGGTGAGCTGGCGGACGTTGGCGCCCTCGGCGTCCATCACGTACACGTGCGGGGTGCCGGAACGGTCGGAGATGAACGCGATCTGGCGGCCGGTCGGCGCCCAGCTCGGCTCGGTGTCGATGCCGGCGTGGCGCGTGAGGCGTCGCATGACACCGCTGGCCAGGTTGAGCACGTAGATCTCCGGGTTGCCGTCCTTGCTGAGCGTCATCGCCAGGCTCTTGCCGTCGGGGCTGAAGGCGGGCGAGGTGTTGATGCCGACGAAGGCGGCCAGCGTCTGGTCGGGGCGCCGCTCGAACGGGAACGCCCGGTAGAGGTCGGGATAGCCCTGCTTGTAGGAGGTGAACGCCAGCGACCGCGCGTCCGGACTCCACACGGGCGAGAGGTTGATCGAGCCGTTCTTCGTCACCGACGTGATGCCGGCGCCGTCGTAGTCGGCCATCAGGATCTCCTTCGCCCCCCGGGGTCCGGTGACGTAGGCGATCTTGGTGTCGGCGATGCCGGGCTCGCCGGTGAACTGCATCACGACCTCGTCGGCGACCTTGTGGCCGAGGCGCCGCACCTGGCCGACCGGCAGCTCGAACTTCTTGGTGCCGATCAGCCGGTGGTCGGGCGTCGTCAGGTCGTACAGACGCATCTCGACCTCGGCCCGCTCGCCGCGCAGCGCGGCCAGACCGTGCACACCGGCGTGGGCGCCGGCCGCCGCGAACTCCGTCCACGAGCGCCGCAGGGCCTCCGGATTGTTGGCGGGGATGGCGCCGTCGGCGGCCACGACGCTGAAGAGGCCGGAGAAGGTGAGGTCGGCGCCGGCCACCGTCGACAGCAGCTTGCCGACCCCGGTGGGATCGGCGCCGGTGGTGACCGTGAACTCCGGGACGGCGATGTTGAGCTTGCGGGCGCCGCCGCCGGTGACGTTGAGGAACACGTCCACGGCCTGGGCGCGAGCGGGCGGCGGCGGCGCCACCGGCCACACGCCGGGCAGGGCCAGGGCGATGAGGAGGAACAGCACGAACGGGCGTCGAATGCTCATCGAGTCAGCCTCGATCCTGCATGAAGTTGAAGCCCAGATGGATGCGGAGCACGGAGCCGGGGAATTCCGGCGGGAGCTTCGGGAAGGGCGCCGCGTCGGCGATCGCCCGCATCGCGGTGAGATCGTAGTATCGGTTGCCGCTACTGTCCTTGATCGCCACGTTCGACACCTGGCCGTCCCGCGTGATCTCGAAGGTCACCACGGGCTGGCGACCCTGCAGGGCGCGACCGTCCCAGCGCTCGGTGATCTTGCGCTGCACAGCCGACAAGTACCACGCAAACGGAAAGTCGGAGGCATTCAGCGTGACGGCACCCGCGCCCTGGGCTGAGCCCGAGGGCCGGCCCAGCGCCGGCGGCGGCGGTTCGGGGCGGGCCGCGCTCGCCGTCGGGGCCGAGGGCGCCGGGGTGGGCGGGGCCGGGGTCGGGTTGCTCGCCACCGGCGGCAGCTCCTTCTCGCCGGCCCGCGGCGTGGCCGAGGGCCGCGGCGGCAGTGGCCGGTCGGGCAGGGTCGCCGCCGTCCGCGGCGGCATCTCGGGCGCGCGCGCGGGAAGCTCGGGCGCCCGGGTCGGCAGCTCGGGCGGTGGGGCGGGCGCGGCGCGCGGGGCGGGGCGATCCGGCACCTCGGCCGGACGCGCAGGCGGGCGCGGGGCCGGTTCCTCGACGCGCGGCGGCTGGGCGGCGCGGCCCTGGGGCGACCCGACCGCGGCCACGGCCGGGACCAGGTTCACGACGTAGGTCTTGGGCTGACTGCGAGACCAGGCGCTGGCAGTCACCAGCACCGCGACCGCGAGCCCGCCGTGCAGCATGGCCGAGAGCACGGACGCAGTGACGGGCAGCGGCGCCGTCCGGAGCGCCGGGCCGGTCTTGGGTCGCAGGCGCGGGGTGAGCAGCAACAGACCTGCGGCACCCACCCTCAGCGCTCCCGCGTGGGCTCGGTCACCATGCCCAGGCGCTCGATTCCAGCCCGGCGCACCTGGTCCATCGTTTCGATGACCGCTCCGTAGGCCAGGCCGGCGTCGGCCTTGAGGTAGAGCGTCTTGTCCGTCCGCCCCTGCATGGCGGCGCGCAGCTGGGTGTCGAGGCTGCCCGTCGCCACCCGCTTGTCGTTGAGATAGAGAGTGCGGTCCTTGGTGACTGTGAGGACCATCCGCTCCTCCACCGCGGTCGGCTTGGCGGCGGCCCGCGGCAGGTTCACGTCGATGCCGCGGTACATCATGGGCGCCGTCAGCATGAAGATCAGCAGGAGAACGAGGACGACGTCGACCAGCGGGATGATGTTGATCTCGGCCAGCGACGAGCCCAGACGGCGCTCGCCGCCCTCCGGCGATCCGAGGTTAAACGCCATCTTTGGTCGGCCGGGCCAGCTTCGCCACGGGGCGGCTGAGCACGTTGAGCAGGTCGAGGATGAAGCCGTCCATCTCCGTCGCCCAGTGGCGCACGCGATTGAGGAAGTAGTTGTAGCCGATGACGGCGGGTATGGCGGCAGCCAGGCCCGCCGCGGTGGCGATCAGGGCCTCGGAGATGCCGGGCGCCACGACCGCCAGGCTGGCCGACCCCTGGCTGCTGATGCCGTGGAAGGACGACATGATGCCCCACACGGTACCGAACAGGCCGATGAACGGGGTCGCGCTGGCCGTGGTGGCCAGGAAAGGCAAGTACCGCTCGAGCTGGGCGATCTCCAGCCCCGCCGAGCGCCGCATGGCCCGGTGCACCGCCTCCAGCCGATCCTGCGGCAGCCCCTCGTCACCGTCGTCGACCACGGCGTCCACGACGTCGGGGATGCCCGAGATCTCGCTGTAGGCCGCCGCATAGAGCTGGGCCAGAGGGCTGTCGCGGAACTTGCGCGCCGCGCCGTGGACGACCGAGGGCCGGCGCCCCTCGCGGAAGACCTTCACGAAGGCGAGGGTCTGGCGACGGACCCGCCGGAACTGCCACCACTTCTCGACGATGAGAGCCCACGACCCGATCGAGAACAGGAGCAGGACCGCGAGGACGAACTTCGCGACCGGCCCGGCGTTCAGGATCAGTTCGAGGACCCCGGAACTGAGCGCCTCGGAGGTAGGCAACGGGTACTCCTTTTACTTTTGTTCGATCATACGAAGCCCCTTGCTAGCCTGTCAACGTTTTGCAAGGTCTTTTGCGACCTTACACGCTATAAGGAACCGTGGCGCGACGCTTCGCCATCCTGGCCGCCTTGCTGCTCCCGGTGGCCGCTCTGGCCGCCGATGCCCGCTCGGCGGTCGAGGCTTTCGTGACTCGCCTGGCCGGCGCCCAGGTCACTGACCTGGCCATCGAGCAGACCTTCACTCTCTTCCATCCTGATGGCCGCCATCCCCAGTCCACCGGTGAGCAGCGGGTGTGGATCAAGGTGCCGCGCCGGCAGCGGGTCGAGCAGGTCGTCGAGGGCCGGCGCGAGGTGCGCCTGTCGAGCGAGGGCCAGGTCTGGCTGCGCTCGGCCGAGGGGCGCGTCTCCGAGGCGCCAGCGGGCGACCGGGAGCGTGACCGGACCCACCTGGTCATCCCGTTCCGGCGCACCGCGGCCGACGTGCTGGCCGAGTGGCGCTCGCTCGGGGTCCGCGACGACGTCAGCCACGTCACCCGGGTGGGCGGGCGCGCGGTCACGGTGATCGGCGCCAAGGTCGGCGAGCGGGACACCCCGTCGGTATGGCTCGATCCCGATCACGGCGTGGTCCGCTTCATCCGGCGCGAGCGCCTCCCCAAGGGGGAGGGCGTGGTCGATCTGGCCTTCTCCGAGCACCGGCGCCTGGCCGGCGCCTTCTTCTTCCCGCACCGCCAGGAGGCCTTCGTCGACGGCAAGCTGGTGGTGCTCGTCGTCGTCCGCACGATCACCATCAACACCGGGCTGGCCGACGCGCTCTTCGACCCGGCGGCCCTCCGCGAGGGCCGTTGACCCCGGCCCGCTTCACCTTCCTCGGAACCGCGGGGGCCGTGGCCTCGGCCGTGCGCGACAACACGTCGATCGTGATCGAAGCGGGTGGCGTCGCAGTGCTGCTGGACTGCGGGGGCAGCGCGATGCATCGCCTGCGCCGGTTGGGCGTCGATCCGCTCGCGCTCACCCACGTGGTCGTCACCCACGTGCACGTCGACCACGCGTACGGCCTGCCCTCGGTGATACGCCAGCTCGCCCTCCTGGACCGGCACACTCCACTGAGCGTCGTGTGCCGGCCCGAGCACGTCGAGCCGCTGCGCACGCTGCTCACGGTGTTCCGGGTGTGGGAGCGACCCGGCATGTTCCCGGTGGTGCTGGCGCCGATCGACCTCGGCGCCGGCGCTCCGGCCTTCACCAGCGGCCCGCTGGCCGTCCGCACCACGCCGAACGAGCACGGGGCCATGCCCAACTTCGCGGTGCGCGTGGACGTCGAGGCGGGCGGCGCGATCGTCTACTCGTCCGACACGCGACCGAGCGAGGCGGTCGTCGCGCTCGCCCGCGGCGCCGGCGTGCTCGTGCACGAGGCGACGTTCGCGGAGCGCGACCGGCCGCCCGGCCCCGCCTCCGCCCATTCCAGCGCCGCCGAGGCGGGCCAGGTGGCGGCCCGGGCCGGAGTGGCGCACCTGATCCTCACGCACGTCGGCGCCGAGTACCACGCCGACGTCGCGCCGCTGGCCGCGGAGGCCCGCGCCCACTTCGACGGTGTCGTCGAGGTGGCCGAGGAGCTGCGTCCCTACTGCTTCTGAGCCCGGGGTGCCGCCGAGGGGGCGGTCGCCACCTGCAGCTCGCTGACGACACGGTTGTCGCCGGCAGTCCGCCGGGCGATCGTCTCCACCCGCCGGCGCTCGTTCTCATCGGCCACGGTGCCGGTGAGCCGCACGACGTCGTCGGTGGTGTGGACGCCGATCGCGGTGAGCGTGCTCAGGCGCCCCTCCTTGGCCAGCCGGGTCTTGATCTCGGTGGTCATCGAGGTGTCGTTCACGACCTGCACGAAGGACTCGCTCATGGCACCGCAGCCGGTCAGGGCCAGCGCGGCCACGCCCAGGACGCCGATGGTTCGAGTGATGGTGGTCATGTCTCCTCCGGGGTGCGACCTGTCCCGCCCGAGACACTGGCAAGCGGCGTGCCCCGGGCTCCAGGCCCGCCAACACCGCGCCAGCCAAGGCCCGACGGCCGGGGCGGTGGGCAATGGGGGTCCAAGGCTGGGTGATCGGTTGCGAGGTCAGCGGGAGACGAACGGGTTGCCGGTGATCCAGAACCGCAGGGGGAGCTCGACCGAGCGGGTGATACCGACCCGCGGCCCGCAGGCGATGCGGAACCGCCGCGGCTCCGGCGCCGGCTCGATCGTCAGGGGCCCCCGCGCGAGGTCGGCGCCGTTGTCGCGCAGCGAGACCGCGAGCGCTCGGGTGAGGTTGCCGGGCCCCGATGCCAGCCGGCGCGCGTCGGGCGCCACCCCGCGGCGGCGGGCCATGGCCGCCAGCCCGCTCAGCGGCTCCAGCGCCCGGATCAGCACGCAGCCCGGCGTCCCCGCCGGCCCCGCGATCGCGTTCAGGCAGTGATGCGTGCCGTAGTTGAGGAACACGTAGGCGAGGCCGCCCTCGCCGTAGAAGAGCCAGTGGCTGCCAGGCCGGAACGCCGCGTGGGAGGCGCCGTCCTCGGGGCCGAGATAGGCCTCGGTCTCGACGATGCGGCCGCTCGCCGTGCTGCGGCCTCGCCGGGAGACGAGGGTGCAGCCGAGCAGGTCGCGGGCGACCGCGCGCGCGGATCGCAGATAGAACGCGCGGGGCAGCGGCACGCCGTCGACGGGCTCAGCGAGCGCCGAGCCGCTCGGCGACCAGCCGGCGCAGCGAGGCCTCGTCGAAGGCGACGCCGGCGCGGCTCGGCGGCTCCGCCTCGGTCTTCAGCCCGGTCTCGCTGAGGATCACGCAGATGTCCTGGGCGGGATCGAGGGCGCGCTCGGCGAGCAGGCGGATCAGCACCGCGAGCGTGGCCACGCCGGTCGGTCCCGCCCACACGCCCTCGGTGCGAGCCAGCCTGCGCTGGGCGGCCAGGATCTCCTCGTCCTCGGCCTCGCCGGCGGTGCCGCCCTGCTCGCGCAGCAGCCGCAGCACCCAGTCGCCCTTGCGGCCGGGCTTGCCCGCCGCCAGCCCCTCGGCCACCGTGTAGCCGATCGACAGCGGCGTGATGGCGGTGCCGTCGCGGAACGCCCGCACGACGGCGTTGGCCCGCGCGGCCTGCGCGGCCACCATGCGCGGCACCCGGGGGATCCAGCCGGCCGCGTGCATCTCGCGAAAGCCGCGGGCGGCGGCGATGAAGGTCTCGCCGACGGCCACCGGCGCCACCACCACCTCGGGCGGGACCCAGCCGCTCTGCTCGGCAATCTCGTAGGCGATCGTCTTCTTGCCCTCGTGCTTGTAGGCGTTGCGCGAGGCGCCGCAGTCGAAGAACAGGCGGTCCTCGACCAGCCGGTCCCAGACCGCGATGAGATCGTCGTACACGCCCTTGTAGATGACGAGGTCGGACGTCGTTGCGGCCATGTGCAGGAGCTTGGGGGCCGAGGCCCGCTCGTAGGCGAAGATCAGCGAGCGCAGCCCGGCCCGGGCCGAGTACGCGGCGATCGAGGAGCCGGCGTTGCCGGAGGACACGACCGACGTGGTGGCGAAGCCGAACTGCAAGGCGGCGCCGACGGCCGTCGCCGACGAGCGGTCCTTCACGGTGCCGGTCGGGTTGGCGCCCTCGAACTTCAGCCGCAGCCGGCGGACGCCGAGCTGCCGGGCCAGCCGCGGGGCGTCCAGCAGTGGCGTGTCCCCCTCGCCGAGCGTGACCCGGTGGGCGGGATCGTCGATCGGCAGCACGGCGGCGTAGCGCCACAGGCCGCGGCCGCGCAGGCCGGCCGGCCCCTCGCGGCGCAGCCGGTCGAGGTCGTAGGTGAGCTCGAGGAGACCGCCGCAGCGCTCGCACTGCAGACGATAGCCGAGCGCCGCCACGGCGCCGCAGTCGATGCAGATCAGTCCGCGGGCCAGCGACTCGGTCGTCATCCCGCGCACCGGGCCTGGATCACGGCCAGCATCTCGTCCACGCGGTGTCGCAGCGTGTGCTCGGCCAGGGCGCGGCGTCGTGCGTTGGCGCCGATGGCGCGCGCCTCGTCGGGCCGGACCAGGTAGGTGTCGAGCAGTCGTCCCAGCTCGGCGAGGTCGCGGTACAGCAGCACCTCCTCGCCCGGCTTGAAGAGCGTGGTCAGATCCTCCTTGAGATCCGCCACCTGGCAGGCGCCGGCCGCGGCCAGCTCGAAGGCACGCGTGTTGACGCCGACGATGTCGTTCATCGGATGGTGGGGGTTCAGCGACAGCGTGGAGGCGGCGTACACGCAGAGCTTGTCGTGGCCGAACACCGCCCCGCCGGCCACGACGCGGCGCACGGTGGGATCGGTGGCGCCGCGCCAGCCGCCGCCCCACACGCGCAGAGGGCGATCGGCCAGCTCCCGCACGAGACGCTCGCGGTAGTCGTAGCGGTTGCCGACCAGGGAGACGCCGGCGCCGAAGCGCTCCCGCTCCTCGTCGGTCGGGGTGACGGGGTGGTGCAGGGTGGGGACGCAGTACATCGGCAGGTAGTGCAGGTTGCGCAGCCCCACCGACTGCAGCGAGCGCATCGCGTAGCGCTCCTTGGTGAAGAAGACGTCGTAGGCCTCGATGCACTCGAACGGGATCATCCACAGCGGGTTGTCGGGGAAGACGTTGACGAAGCGGGTGCCGTACCGGGCGCGCACGCGCGCGATGACTCCGGGGGTGATCGGCCCACCCTTGATGACCAGGGCGATCTCCGGCCGCCAGTCGGCGCAGGTGCGCTCCAGGCGGCGCAGGATGAGCCGCTGATAGGCGGCCTTGGTGGGCGTGTTCTTGTAGAGGCGATTGTCGCGCCGGTAGGCGAAGAGCCGGACCTCGTGGCCGAGCGCTCGCAGCTCGTCGCCGAAATCGACCCCCATCAGTCCCGGCCGTGCGAACGGCAGGACGATCAGCCAGCGCACGCGCGCTAGCGTATCACGCGGAGACGGTCAGGGACGGGGGCCGGCCGGGCCCGCGGGCTCAGCGTTCGGCGGCGATGAAGGGCTGGTAGCCGAGGCTCTGGAACTCGCGGAGCCGGGCGGCGGCCTGGGCCCGATTCGCGAAGGGACCGACCCGCACGCGGAGCAGCGGCTCGGCGGTGGTGCCGGCGGGCGCGATCAGGATCTCGCCCCGCACCCGCTCGGCCACCCGTCCCGCCGTCGCCGCGCTGCGGAAGGCGCCGACCTGGATCCAGAAGCCCGGCGCCGGGGGCGTGGCGCGCGCGACCACCGCCCGTGCGACGGGCGGCCGGGTGGGCGGCTCGGCGGGCAGGGCGGCGGTGACCGGCGGCGCGACGCGCACCGGCTCGATGCTGCGCGGGGCTCGCGCGGAATCGGCCGGCCGACCGGTCTCCGCGTCAGTCATCCGGCCCGGGCGAGACGTCTCCACGTTGGCGAGCGCCGCCACGCGACCGGAGACTGCGGGCGGAGCGGCCGCCGGCACCGGAGCCACGGGCGGAGGCGGGGGCGAGACGCGGCGCTCGGGCTCGGCGAAGGCCGGCGGCCGCAGCAGGGGCAGCGGCGCGATGTCGCGGGAGGCGAGGCCGGGCGTGACCACTGCGGCGACGTCGCGAGCGATGGCCTGGCGCTCATCGACGGGGCGATCGAGGTCGGCCGGGGCGGCCGGCCCGGCGACGAGGACGCCGGGGCGCGGCAGCCGGCTCAGCCGCCACCTGAACGGCGGGGGCCCCGACCTTGGCTCGCAGCTGGGCCATGAGGTCGCGCCACGAGCTGTCGCGCACCACGCGCTGGAATTGCGCGTGGTAGTTCTCCATCGTGCTGACGCCCTCCATCACGACGTCCCGCACGACCCACCGGTCGGCCCGCCACACCATGCGGAAGTCGAGGCGGAGGTCGCTGCCGTCGCGGGCGGCGACCGCGGTCTCCACGGTGGCGGTGTCACCATCCACCGTCTCGCCCACGTACTGCACCTTGACGCCGCCGCCGAGGGCGGCCTTGCCGGCCACGCGCCAGACGAAGGAGCGCTCGAGGAGATCGGCGAAGAGGGCGACGAACTCGTTCTGCTCGACGGCGGTGTGCGCCGACCACTCGCGCCCCAGCGCCAGCCGGGCGGCCTCGCGGAAGTCGAAGACGTCGTCGACGTGCCGGCGGATGGCCCGCAGCCGTTCGAGCGGCTGATCCTCGGTGCCGGGGTTGCTGAGCACGACGTTGACGGCGCCGAAGAAGTCCCGCATGGCGTCGGTCGGCGCCCCGGCCCACGCCGGTTGCGGGGCAACACCGGCGAGCACGAGCGAGCCGGACAGCGTCAGGGCCAGGAATCTCGCGCACGCGCGCTGGAGGCTTTTCACCGCGCTGACTACAGTAGGGGGGGACCCCACCGGCTACGAAACTTATTCGCAGTACGGACGCGACTTCCAGGCCCGGGGAGCAGGACGCTCCCCGGGGTCGAAACTCAGGCGACGGCGGTGGCTCGCTGCTCGCGGAAGCGGACGGCCAGCAGTGGTGCCGACAGGGCCGCCGTGGCCACCAGGACCGCGTCGGCGCTCTCGCGCAGCATCTCGTGGGCCCGCTCGGCGGTGGTGATGCCACCGACGGCCAGGACCGCGCGGTCCCAGCATCCGGCCCGCCGCCATGCAATCAACTCCAGGGTCTGCCGGGATGCCGCCGCGAAGGTGTCGGCCCCGACGATGTCGGCACGGTCGCGGCCGGCCCCATCGAAGGCGACAGCGCCGGCCTCGTCGATCACGCGACGCTGGAAGCCGTGCACCAGCGTGAAGCCGCTGGCCCACGCGGCCAGCTTCGTGGCGGTGTCGTGCAGGAGCCGCGGCGTACGGAAGGCTCCGAACTTGGCCACGACCGGGACGCTCACGCTCGTGCGTACCCGGTAGAGGATCTGAGCGGACAGGGGCAGGTTCTCGTAGATCGCCTGGGGCTGGTCCGCGAAGGGATCGGGCCACGCCAGATGCACCTCGATGACGTCGGCGCCCGCCTCGGCGGCCCACCGCGCGCAGACCGCGTAGTCGGCGATGAGCGCCTCCCGGTCCCCGCCCGGCGGTACGGTGCCGAGCACGCTGACGATCAGCACCTGGCCCTTGCCGATGCGCTCCCGGGCCCGCCGCACGTCCTTGCGCCACACGTCGGGCTCCATGGACGGCGTTCCCAGCGAGACGGCCAGCGTCAGGTTGCCGTTGAGCCCCGGCCGCCGGGTTGCTACCGCAACCTGCTCGCGGTTCTCGACCGGCCGGATGTTCGGCAGCGCGTGGGCCGGGGAGAAGCTGCTGCGCACGGTGGCGTAGGTCAGGACGTCGAAGCCGACGCGAGCGTACGCCTCGACCCACTTGGAGTTCAGCAGCGGGCCGGCGGCGATGCCCAGAGGCGAATTGAGCGTGTAGTCGAACAGCCGGGCGCCGGGCGGTGCAGGCAGCCGGCGCACGCGCGGAAGCTTGGGCGCGTGTTCGTAGTTCCACGCGTACGAACGATCGATCCGATAGGTGGTCTGAGCGATCGGAATCACTCCCCCTCGCCGTTATCGGGAACCGGCAAGGCCCAGTATATCACATAGTTAGGACTCCGCCAGCATTTGGTCTGACCCGCAGGTCAGCGAAATGCCGGCATGATCTCGCGCGAAATAAGCTCGAGTCCACGCATGATTCGGGCGTGCGGCATGCCCGGAAAGAACATCCGGCAGATCAGGTGGGTCATGCCGTACTGCTCGACGAACCGCCGGATGCGAGCCAGGCACTGCTCGGGACCCCCGATGATGAACCGGTCAGCCATCAGCTTGTCGAGGTCGGTGGCGATCGAGGCATCGATGAATGGATGGCGCCAGCCGCCAGCGTACTCGCGGCGGTAGGCCACCATGATGTGCTCCTCGGCCAGCGCCCGCGCTTCCCGGTCCGTGTCGGCGATGATCACGTCCCGCGTCAGCGGCCATTCGGCCGGCGCCGGCCGCCCCGCCGCCTGCCGCCGCTCCAGGAACTGCTGCTTGCCGGCGAGCAATCGCGCGAGGTCGGCCGTCGGTCCGGGAATCCAGTTGTCGGCCAGGGTGGCGGCCCGGCGCAGGGTGATGTCGCCCCAGCCGCCGATCCACAGCGGGGGGTGGGGTTTCTGCACGGGCTTGGGCTCCAGGCGACCCTCCAGCGAGTAGTACGTGCCCTTGAACTCGATCCGCTCCTGGGTCCACAGGCCCTTCATGATGGCCAGCTGCTCCTCGAACCGGGCGCCGCGCTTCTCGAGGTCGACGCCGTAGAGGGCGAACTCGTCGGGCTTGTAGCCGATGGCGATGCCCAGCACGAACCGACCGTTGGAGATGGCATCGAGCATCACCGCGTCCTCGGCCAGTCGCACCGGGTGGTGGAAGGCGGCGACGATGATGTCGGTGCCGAGCACGAGCCGCGAGGTGCGGGTGGCGAAGCCGGCCAGCACGGGGATGGGTGAGGGCCAGTAGTGGTTGGTGACCGAGTGGTGCTCTTCCATCCAGACGGAGTCGAAGCCCAGCTCCTCGGCCCGGGTGACCTCCTCCAGCGCCTCGCGGTAGTAATGCCCGCCCTCGATGGGGATGAAGCCGATCTTGAGTGCCATGGGGTTCTCCTCGGGGCCGCTAGAGTACCATCGCGTCGCTTGACACCGGCCGGAGGCGATGTTTACGTACCGCCACCGAGGGGCCGCGAACTTCGACGCCGATGGAGGAACTATCAGGACGCAGCGCAGGCTCGGTCGAGCGGTATGGCTGGTCGCAGTCCTCGTCGTCTCGCTGGCGTGGGTGCTTCCGGCCGAGAGTCAGCAGCCCCAGAAGTGCGTGCCGTCGAAGTTCGGACCGAATGACGAGATCGGCAACGCCAACCACCTCACCCCGGAGAAGACCTTGGCGGCTGTCAAGCTCGTCACGAAGGGCAAGGCCTACCGGCTCGGGATCGAGACGAACAAGGACACCCCGGCGTTTCCACCCCGCACGTTTTCCATGACGATCCTGCAGCCGGGTCAGGTCGCGGGCGGTAGCCTGGGCCCGAGCACGACCACGTACAACGACGACATCATCACGGGGTGGGTAGGGGTCGGCTCCCAGCTCGATGGGCTCGGGCACATAGGGATCGACTACGTCTATTACAACTGCCTCAAGGCGGCGGACTTCGGCCAGGCCGACGGCCTCAAGAAACTCGGGATCGAGAAGGTTCCGCCCATCGCCACCCGCGGCATCCTGCTCGACATGGTGAGTTACTTCGGCGGTACTGACCCCGTGAAGGAGGGCACCGCGTTCAACCGTGCCGAGATCGAGGGCGCTCTCAAGAAGCAGGGCATCAAGCCGATCGAGAAGGGCGACGTGGTTCTCTTCTATACCGGCTGGACCAAGCTGATCGGCAAGGACAACAAGCGGTACAACACGAGCGAACCCGGGCTCGGCGTCGACGGTGCCAAGTACCTCGCCTCGCTCGGGGTGCTGGCGGTCGGCGCCGACACCTGGGGACTCGAGGTGGTGCCCTTCGAGAAGGATGCCGGGGTGTTCGAGGTGCACCAGATCCTGCTGCCACTGAACGGGATCTACATCCTCGAAAATATGCACACCGAGGAGATGGTCAAGGACAAGGCGTGGGAGTTTCTCTTCACGCTCGGTCCGTCGCGCACGACGGGTGCCGTGCAGGCGATCATCAACACCATCGCGATCAAATAGGCACGATCGACCCGACGTCCGAGCGTCCGGACCCGCCGACCGGACGAGTGCGCGGCGGTGTCGTCGCCTCTCTGGCCCTCGTCCCGTCGGTCTTCGTCTACGGCACGGTCTTCGGCGGCCTCGCCGTGCAGGCGGGGTTGCGGGCGCTCGAGGTCTGGGGGATGTCGCTGCTGGTCCTGGCCGGCGCCTCGCAGTTCGTGGCGGTGCCGATGCTCGCCGCCGGGGCTCCGGCGGTGGCCATCGTGCTGACCACGTACGTGATCAACATGCGCCACTACCTGATGGCCGCCTCGCTGGCGCCGGCCTTCCGCGGCTTTCCGCGGGCGTGGCTGGCCCTGGTCGCCCACTGGATCAACGACGAGTCGTTCGCGATCGCGGTCGCGCATCGCAATCCACCCGATCCGTGGTTCTACCTCGGCAGCGCCGGTGCCATCGGCGTGGCGTTCCTGACCGGCGTGCCGGTTGGCACCCAGCTTGGCGGTCTGGTCGCCGAGCCCGCGCGCTGGGGGCTCGACTTCGCCTTCCCCGCTGTGTTCCTGGCCCTCATCGCCGTCCAGCTGCACAGGTGGACGGACTGGTTGGTGGCGCTGGCGGGTGGGGGACTGGCCATCGCGGTGGCGCTGGTGCTGCCGGGCAACTGGCACATCGTCATCGCCGGCGTCGTCGTCAGCGGGGTGGCGGCGCTGGTGCTGGAGCCGGAGTCGCCATGAGGACGGACGTGTGGCTGGTAATCGCCGGCATGGCGGTGGCGACCTATCTCACCCGGGCGCCGCTTGCTGCTGGCCCTGGCCCGGCGTCCGCTGCCACCACGCTTGCGGCTATGGCTGCGGCTCATCCCGCTGGCCGTGCTGCCCGCCCTGGCGCTGCCGCTGATCCTGGTCGATCACGGCCGGCTAATGGCCTCGCCGGCCCACCCGCCGCTGTGGGGCGCGGTGGTCGTGTTCGTCCTGGCCGCGTGGCGCGTCAACCTGTTCGCGACCATCGCGCTCGCGGTTGCCACCGTGGCGCTCCTGCGCGGGCTCGGCTGATCGCCTCCGTCGTCGGTGCTACCATCGCGGTGACCATGGAGTCGTTCAGCGCCGAGGAGCGGATCACCCTCGCCCCGTACTTCACCAACGTCGATCGGCCGGTCTTCGCGCTCGTCAACCTGCCCGAGGTCGTCAAGGGGGCGCTCTTCGCGCGCTACTCGCGCTCGCCCAAGTCGCTCCGCCGTCTCTTTCTCGACGAGTTCGTCGCGGACGGGACGCTGGCCCCGCCGGCCCCGAGCCTGGACACGAGCCGGGCCGAGCGTCTCTACGAGCGGGTCTTCGTCGAGTACGGCGACGACTCGGTGGCGCAGCTCGGTGGCGTGCACCTGGCCTGCGAGGGCGCGTCGAACATCCTCACCAAGGTGCTCGAGTGGGGCCGGCTCATGGCCTATCTCGAGCAGTCGACGCGCTACATCCCGTACGACGACCGGCCCGGCGGGCGCTATCGCTATCACGTGCCGGCCGAGCTGGCCGGCGCCCTGCGTGAGCGGTACGCCGCCACCCTGGACCGCGCGTTCGACACGTATCGGGACTGGCTGCCGCGCCTGCGCGCTTTCTTCGAGGCCAAGCACCCGCGGGGGGCCGACGAGTCGGAAGGCGTCTACCGGACGACCATCCGGGCCAAGGCGCTCGACACCCTCCGGGGGCTGCTGCCGGCCGCCACGACGTCCAACGTGGGAATCTACGGCACCGGCCAGGGCTACGAGCAGCTGCTGCTGCGCATGCGCGCGCATCCGCTGGCCGAGGTGCGCGCGTACGCGGACATGATGCTCGCCGAGCTGCGCATGGTGATCCCGGCCTTCCTGCGGCGCGTCGATGTGCCCGACCGGGGCGGTGCCTGGTCCGCCTACCTGGTCGAGACGCGCGCGGCCACCCGGGCCATCGCCGAGGAGCTGCTGGGGCCGGCGGCGGCCCCCGGGCCGGTCGAGACGGAGGAGGTCGCGCTGACCGACTTCGATCCGGACGGCGAGGTGAAGGTCGTCGCCGCCGCGCTCTACGCGGTCAGCGATCGCTCGGATCGTGCCCTGCAGACGATCGCCCGCGCGCTGTCGCCGGAGCGCCGCGCCGACGTGCTGCGCGCGTACGTGGGGACGCGAAAGAACCGGCGCCACCGCCCCGGCCGCGCCTTCGAGCGGACCGCCTATCGCTTCGACGTCCTCGCCGACTACGGTGCCTTCCGCGACCTGCAGCGGCATCGCCTGCTCACCCTGGAGTGGCAACGGCTCACTCCCCGGCACGGGTGGGCGATGCCGGAGGCCGTCGGCGAGGCGGGCGGCGCCGACGACTGGACGCGCGTGATGGACGCGGCCGCCGAGCTGCACGACGCCATCGCCGCCGCCGGGCAGCCCGACGTGGCCTCCTATGCGGTGCCCATGGCCTGCCGCGTGCGCTTCTACGTGGACATGAACGCGCGGGAGGCCATGCACCTGATCGAGCTCCGGACGACCCCGCAAGGCCATCCGTCCTACCGCCGCATCGGCCAGGCGATGCATCGCCTGATCGCCGAGCAGGCCGGCCACCGGGCGATCGCCGCCGCCATGACCTTCGCCGATCACTCCGCGGTCGAGCTCGAGCGCCTGGAGGCCGAGCGGGCCTCCGAGCGCCGGCGCCAGCGCCGCCCGATCGACTGATTCCCGCCGTCCCCGGTTGCGCGGCCGCCCGCCGTCTAAGATAATTGGTCGGCCAGTCAAATAAAGGAGCCGCGATGAGCCCCAAGGTCGGCATGGGGCCGGTGCGCCGGGAGCAGATCGTGCGGGCGACCGTCCGCTGTCTCGCCCGCGACGGCTACACCCGGCTCACCATGAAGAAGGTCGCGCGGGCGGCGGGAGTGAGCCAGGGCATCCTGCACTACTACTTCGCCGACAAGCGCGCGATCCTCACCGCCACCCTGGAGACGGTCAGCCGGGACCTCGACCGCCGGGTGGCCGCCGCCCAGTCGCGGACCGGCCGCGATCCCGCCGCCCGGCTCCGCGCCCTCGTGCGCGCGTGCCTGGACGTCGCCGTCCGCCAGCCCGAGGTCTGGGTCGTCTTCCTCGAGTTCTGGGGCGAGATGTTGCACGACCGGCGGCTGCGCGCGGTGAACGCCGAGGTCTACGCGCGCACCCGCCGGCTGATCGGCCGGCTCGTCAGCGAGGGCGTCGCGACCGGGCGCTTCCGGCCGGTGGACCCGCGGCGGGCGGCGGCCGTCGTGCTCGGCCTGGTGGACGGCGTCTCGCTGCAACTCACGTTCGATCCCGAGGCGTTCAGCGTCGCCGCCGCCGCCCGGTTCTGCGACGACGCCCTCGCCCGCTACCTCGCGAAGGAGACTCCATGACGGCAGAGGCCGACGCCCAGGCGCGCGCCCGCGAGTACTTCAGCAGCACCGCCACGCTGACGTCGCTCGAGGTCCGCGAGCGGATCACGGCGGCGACCGCGGCCCTGGAGGCCGTGCTGGCCGGCGTGCCACCCGGCCGGGCCCCCGAGCGCCCCCTCGCCGGCGAGTGGTCGGTGCAGGAGGTGGTCGATCACCTCGTGGAGACCTACCGGCCCGGCCTCGACGAGCTGCGGTGCGTCCTGGCCGGCCAGCGCCCCCCCGGCGAGCCCATCCCGGCCGCGCTGCAGTCCAAGGCCCCCTCGCTACGGCCGTGGTCGTGGCTGCTGGACGAGCTGCGCCGGGCCCATCGCGACGTCGTCGAGGTGCTGGCGGCGGTGCCGGCCGCGTTCGAGACCCACGCCCGGGTGCCGATCGTCATGGTGGTGAATGTCGCCGGGCCCGACGGCCGGGTGCGGCCGCTGCACTGGGTCGAGGATCTCGACTGGAAGGCGTACGCGATGGTGTCGTGGCGGCTGCACGCCATCGACCACATGAAGCAAGCGCGGAAGATCGTGGCCGCGCTCGCGTAGCGCGGCCGAGCCTCAGTCGCGGATCCAGTCCTCGGCCGGCGGGATCACCGGCCCGCCGCCGCGGTCCAGCCTGATCAGCGCTGCCACCTCGGCCCGGCGGTACAGGCGTTGCCGCTTGATGCCCTGGCGGTAGCTCTTGAGGATCCCGCGGCTCACGTAGGCGTAGAGCGTCTCCCGCTTCACCCCCAGGAGTGCGGCCGCTTCCTCGACCGTCAGGAACTCCTCGCCGTCCAGGATCACCATCGCCCGCAGGCTACCAGATGGCGCCCGGGGCCGTCCCCGGCACCCGGCTCCGGGCGGTTGAATCAATATAAATCATGTAGTATCAATATAGCAGCGACGGCCGGGGGCCGCCGGGAGGGAACGCACATGGACAGCGACTGGAAGGCCGGGCTGGAGGACGTCATCGCCGCTCGCTCCGGCGTCTGCACGATCGACGGCGGCGCCGGGCGGCTCTACTACCGCGGCTACGAGATCGGCGACCTGGCCGGCCCGGTGCCGTTCGAGGACGTCACGCGCCTGCTGTGGGACGGCGAGCTGCCGACCGCCGACGAGAGCCGCGCGTTCCGGGCGCGGCTGGCCGAGGCGCGGGCGCTGCCGGCGCCGCTGGTGGCGCTGTTACGGGGGCTGCCCCTCACGTGCCATCCTCTCGACGCACTCCGTACTGCGGTGTCGGCGGCGGCGGCACTGGATCCCGACGCGGCGTCCAACGAGTCCGAGGCGAACCTCGCCAAGGCGTTTCGCCTGATGACGCTGATCCCGGCCGTGGTCGCGGCCTGGCATCACCTGCGCCGGGGCCAGGAGCCGGCGACGGCACCGGCCGGCGGCTCCCACGCCGCCTGGTTCCTCACGCTGCTGGAGGGGCGGGCGCCGGCGGCCGACGTGGCGCGCGTGCTCGACGTCATCCTGACCCTGCACGCCGACCACGAGTTCAACGCCTCCACCTTCGCCGCTCGGGTGGCCGTCGCGACCCGGGCCGATCTGCACTCGGCGATCGTGGCCGCCATCGCGACGCTCAAGGGCCCCAGTCACGGCGGCGCCAACGAGGACGTGCTGCTGATGCTGCGCGAGATCGGCGACCCCGCCAAGGCCGAGGCGTTCGTGGAGAGCCGGCTCGGCCGGCGAGACACGCTCAGCCGGCAGCAGCGCACAGATCCGAAGTCGCGCGTGCCCGGATTCGGTCATCGCGTCTACCGGGTGGACGACGCCCGCGCGCGCGTCCTGCGCGGCATGGCCAAGTCGATGGCGGAGGCGACCGGCCGCGAGCGGCTGTTCGAGGTGGCCGAGCGCCTCTACGACGCGATGCGCGCGCGCACCAGCCTGCCGGTGAACGTCGACTACTTCTCGGCGGTCGTCTACGACGCCCTCGGCATCCCGGCCGATCTCTGCACGTCGATCTTCGCCACCGGCCGCATCGCCGGCTGGTGCGCCCACGCCCTCGAGCAGTACGCCGACAACCGCCTCATTCGCCCCCGTGCCGACTACACCGGCCCCGCCCCCCGCCCCATGCCGCCGGGCCGCGGATGAATCGGTGATGTGACGGGAGACACGGTGGCCCGGGCGTTGGGACGCGGCGCCTTCCGAGATGCGAACGATCGGGCGAGGAACTGCGGGGGGGGAAGATCGGGGGCGGCGTCAGCGGCCGCCCCGCCCGGTGCGGGTCTTACTTGCGCCCGATGATCCCGCAGGCGATCCGCGCCCCCGAGTTCCCGGTCGGATCCGTCTTGAAGTCGTCCGGCGCCGCATGCACCACGAGCGCGCTGCCGTCGGCGTCGAACACCGAGCTCGGTCCCCCGACGAGCGAGATCAGCGCGGTCGTGCTCTCGAGCCGCCCCTTGCCGTCGGCGGCGATCGTGAGGTTCGGCAGGTCGCCGGCGTGCGGCCCCTGCGGATTCAGGGCGCCGTGCTGGCGTCCGGTGGGATTGAAGTGGCTCCCGGCCGAGGCGAAGTCCGGCCCATCGCACTTGCCGACGGCGTGAACGTGCACGCCCTTGGCGCCGGCCGGCAGGCCCTGCACCTCGAGCGTCACCCGTACGGCGTTGCCCACCTGCGTGAACGTGGCGGTGCCCACCGTCTGGCCGCCGGCGTTGCGCAGGTCGGCCCGGGCGGTGGTGTCGACGGGCATGCTCCCGGTGGCGCACCCGGTCACGAACAGCGACGCGAGGGCCACGACGACGTTTCGGCTTTTCATCGGTCACCTCCACGCTCGAAGTCACGCCGGGCGCCGGCGAGCGACTCCGGCGAGGCAAGCAGGTCGACGGCGGTCAGGGCCAGCGCCTTGGCGCCGGCCACCATGCCGGTGCGGGCCAGCGGCGAACGTGCCCACTCGGCGAACTCCCGCGAGTGGCCGGGCACGCCGTCGGGCGAGATCCGGATGTAGGGGTGAATGGTCGGCAGTCGCTGGCTCACGTTGCCACAGTCGGTGGAGCCGTAGCCGGCCTGGCCGTCGTCCGGATCCTCGGGAAAGTCGATGAGCTCGAGGTTCCGGGCGAACAGTCCCGCCATCGTGCTGTTGGCCTTGAGCGGCTCGTGCACGGTCGGATCGTGGGTCACGGTGACCCGGCAGCCGGTGGCGGTGGCCGCGCCCTCGGCCACCGCAGTGAAGCGTCGCAGCAGCTCCCAGCAGTAGTCGACCGAGATCGAGCGGAGGTAGAACTCGGCGCTGGTGTACTCGGGGATGATGTTGGCCTGCTCGCCGCCCCTGGTGATGACGCCGTGCACGCGCGCGTCGGGCCGAAGCTGCTGGCGCATCGCGTCGAGCCCATTGAACAGCCCGATCACGGCGTTGAGGGCGTTGACACCGCGCCACGGCCACGACGACGCGTGGGCGGCCTGGCCGAAGAACTCCGCCTTCACCTTGACGATGCCCAGCGCCGGCCGCCACACCTGGGTGCCGCAGCGGCCGTGGATCATCATGGCGGCGTCGACGCCCTCGAAGACGCCGGCATCCATCAGCTTGACCTTGCCGGCGCCGCCCTCTTCGGCCGGAGTGCCGATCACCTGGATGCGCCCCGGGTAGGGAAGGCGGCCGAGCGCCGCGATGGCGGCGCCGGCGCCCACGCCGGCGGTCGCGATGACGTTGTGGCCGCACGCGTGACCGATGCCGGGCAGGGCATCGTACTCGGCCATGATCGCGATCGTGGGTCCCGGGCCCTGGCCGTCGATCGTCGCCCGGAACGCGGTCGGTAGCCCGCCCACGCCCCGCTCGACCCGGGCGCCGTGCTTCTCGAGGAAGTCGGTCAGCCAGGCGTGCGCCTGCACTTCCTCGAACGCGAGCTCGGGCGTGTCGTGAATACGGTGCGACAGCCGCTCGAGCTCGTCGGCGAGACGGTCGACCGTCTCGGCCACCCCGAGCTTGAGCGGATCGGCGGCGACGCTCACCGCATCGCCTCGAACTCGGCCCGCGCCTTCTTCACCAGGTCGGGATCGGCGAGCAGATCGTAGGTGGTCATCGCCATCGTCTTGGCCGCCTGGCACATCCCCTGGCGGGCCAGCGGCGAGACCGCCGCCGCCTCGAAGTCGCGCGAGTGGATCGGCGTGCCGTGGGGGGCGATCTGCACCATGGGCTGGATGGCCGGGATCACCTGGCTCACGTTGCCGATGTCGGAGGAGCCCATGCGATCGGGCAGCGGCGGCGACTCCACGGCCCCGGTCGTCCGCATGTTGGCCCGGAACAGCCCGAGCAGGGTGTCGTTGCGCTTGAGCGGCTCGTACGGCGCCTCGAACTCGACGACCTTGAGCGAGCAGCCGGTCGCCGTGGCCGCGCCCTGGGCGCAGGCGACCACGCGCGTGTGCAGCGCCCACATGTCGTCGAGCTTGGCCGCCCGCACGTAGAAGGTGCAGGCCGCAGCCTCCGGGATGATGTTGGGCGCGGCGCCGCCCTGGGTGACGATGCCGTGGATGCGCGTCTCCGGTCGGATCTGCTGCCGCAGCATGCTGACGTTGTTGAAGGTCTGGATCACCGCGTCGAGCGCGTTCACGCCCTCCCACGGATCGGCGGAGGCGTGGGCCGCCTTGCCCACGAACTCGAATCCCACGCGCACGATGCCGAGCAGGTCCTGGTGGAGGATCCAGCGATCGAAGCCGTGGATCATCATTGCCACGTCCACGCGTTCGAAGACGCCGCCCTGGATGAGCTTGACCTTGCCCCCGCCGCCCTCTTCGGCCGGCGTGCCGATGACCTGGATGCGTCCGGCCGGCAGCACGTCGCGCACGGCCGCCAGCGCCGCGCCCGCCCCGGCTCCCGAGGTCGCGATCACGTTGTGGCCGCAGGCGTGGCCGATCGACGGGAGCGCGTCGTACTCGCACAGGATGGCGATCGTGGGGCCGGCGCCCGTCTCGACCGTGGCCCGGAACGCGGTGTCCACTCCCGCCACTCCACGCTCGACCTCGAAGCCCTGCCCGGCCAGGTAGTCGGACAGCCAGCGCGCAGCCTGGACTTCCTGGTAGGCGAGCTCGGGATGGTCGTGGATCCGTCGCGACAGGGCTTCGAGGTCGTCGGCCAGGCGGTCCACCGCCTCGCCGATCCGCTCCTTGGTCGTGGTCATCGAGATCTCCCCGCGGGTCGTGATGGGCTGCGCCGGCACCACCGGCGGGGAGAACTATATCACTCCAGCCGAGGCCTCCCCGGGGGCCCGGCAGTGTCAGCGCATCGTCACTCCTCGTGTGGGTCGAGTGGCTCCGCGCGGCGCGTTCCTGGAGCCGGGTCGCACATTTTTCGTACGCAAAACGCGGCTTACCAACTCGCCCCGCCGAGGTGACAAGGCGGCATCCAGTGGATCGGGAATGCTCGTGTCACGAAGTGTCAAGTGTACGTTTTCGCAGCACGCGGATTTTGGTCGCCGGGTTGCAGGAAACCCCCGTGCGGCTCCCGCGCCGGCGAAAGCGGTACCCATCGCCAGCGTCTGAACTGAGCCGTCTCTCAACCGGAGAGTCCACATGGGACATCTACGACGTTGCACAGTCGCCTTGTTGCTGGTGCTGAGCTGTGCGGCACCGGCGTTCGCGCATCATCCGTCGTCGTACAACGGTCCGGTTGTGCTGGAGAGTGCCCACCCTGATCTCGAGGGCGGCACGCTGACGCTGCGCGGTCACTTCGGGATGCGTTCGATCACCGTGTTCCTCGGTGACGACCGGCTCGACATCGTTCGCCACAAGACGGACGAGATCGTGGCTCTTCTCCCGCACGGCGTCGCTCGCGGCACCTACGAGCTGATCGTGGCTCGCAGCCGCCTGTCCAACCAGTACGACTCGATGTCGGTCGCGCTCGTTCCCTACAGTGGTGGCAGTACGGGTGCGCGAGGTCCCGCGGGGCCCGCGGGTCCGACTGGCCCGCAGGGGCCGATGGGCCCGGCCGGCGCTCAGGGTTCGGCGGGGCCGGCGGGCGCCGCCGGTGCGGTCGGTGCCACCGGTGCGACGGGGGCCCAGGGTCCCGCTGGCCCGGCGGGACCGCAAGGTGCGAGTGGGCTGAGCGGTTACCAGGTCGTGACGGTGCCGATGTCGGTGACCATCCTGGCGATGGGCGGCATCCAGAACATCACGGTCAATTGCCCGGCCGGCGCCAGCGTGTTTTCCGGCTACGTCTCGCGGTTGGCCACCAACCTGCGCCAGCCCTTCCCGCAGGGTGTGGACTGGACCGGCTGGCCCAGCGGTCGTGATCAGTGGACACTGTCGATCCGCAATACCCTCACGAGCAACTTTGCCGACACGGTCGAGGCTGGCGCGGTCTGCGCCGTCGCGAACTAGCGTACCGGAGCGGGGGGCCCACCCGGGCCTCCCGCCTCCGCCGATCTCGCTCGCCCTTCCGCTCGGTCCCTCACGCCTCCCGATAGCGATCGGCCAGTGCCATCTGCTCGGTGGCGCCGATGAACGCGTTGAATTCCGCGAACGGCAGGGCCTGCTCGCCGAGGGCCACGGCATCGTCGCCTGCGCGCAGGGCCGCCAGGAATCCCGCCATCGCCTTCGTCGCGACCAGCAGCGTGTCGACCGGCAAGATGATGATCGCGTAGCCGAGGGCCCGCAGCCGGGCGAACGGCAGCAGCGGTGAGCGGCCCCCCGCCGCATAGTTGTAGAGCAGCGGCGTGTCGAAGGCCTTCGCCACCCGTTCCACCTG
Source organism: uncultured Candidatus Rokubacteria bacterium (assembly GCA_963734175.1). Classification (GTDB taxonomy): domain Bacteria; phylum Methylomirabilota; class Methylomirabilia; order Rokubacteriales; family CSP1-6; genus AR5. The sequence goes on along the minus strand of CAVTGC010000004.1, from coordinate 317,083 downwards.
GGCTTCGTCGCGGGGCGCCTCGATGAACAGCACGTCGGCGCCCGCCCGCACCGCCGCCTCGCCGCGCCGGAGCGCCTCGTCGAAGCCCACGGCCGAGATGGCGTCGGTGCGCGCGATGATCAGGAGATCCGGATCGCGCCGGGCGTCGGCCGCCGCCCGGATCTTGCCGGCGAACTCGGCGAGCGGCACGATCTGGTGCCCGCTGAGATGGCCACACCGCTTGGGCGCGACCTGATCCTCGATGTGCAACGCCGCCACGCCCGCCGCCTCGTACGCCTGCACGGTGCGCCGCACGCCCAGCGCGTTGCCGTAGCCGGTGTCGGCGTCGGCGATCAGGGGAATGGAGACGGCGGCGGCGAGATTGCGGGCGTGATCGGCCATCTCGGCGAGGCCGGCGTAGCCGAGGTCGGGCAGGCCCAGGCGCGAGGCCGACGTGCCGTAGCCGGTCATGTAGACGGCGGGGAACCCGGCGCGCTCGACCAGCCGTGCGGAGACGCCGTCGTAGGCGCCGGGGACGACGAGGCCGTTCTTGGGCTCGACGAGGTCACGCAGGGTGCGACGGACGCTCATGCGGCTTCTCCTCTGGCGCGCGCGATCCGGCGATCGAGCGCGGGATGCGAGTAGAGCAGCCATTCCTCGAGGCGGTGCGGCCGGCGCTCGGCCAGGTTCAGGTCGCCGAGCCGCTCCATGGCGCCGATGAACGCGGCCGGGTTGCGGGTGAGACCGAGGGCGAAGTCGTCGGCCTCCCGCTCGATCCGGCGAGAGAAGCTGTTGCTGAGCGGGAGCTGGAGCGCCCCCAGACCTGTGAGCACGAGCGCCAGCCAGGCCAGTCCGGCCGGATCGTCGGGACCGGCCAGCCCCCACCACGCGACGCCGGCGTCGAGCAGCCGGGCGGCGAGCCAGAAGGTCGCCAGCGTCAGGACGCCCTGCACGACGAGCCCGCGCCGGGTATCGCCGTGAACGTGATGGGCGAGCTCGTGGGCCAGCACGGCCTCGACCTCTTCCTCGCGGAATCCGGTGGCCAGCGTGTCGAAGAGGATGATGCGACGCGTGCGGCCGAGGCCGACGACGGCGGCGTTGGCCGTGCGGCTCTTGCGCGACTGGTCGACGATCCACACGCCGATGGCGGCGACCCCGGCCCGCTCGGCCAGCCCGAGCAGCCGGCGCTCCAGCGCGGGATCGCCGAGGCGAGTGAGACGGTAGAAGAGCGGGACCACGACGATCGGGAACAGCGCGGCGAGCCCGACGCCCACGACGAGGAACACGGCGGTGCCGACGAGCCACCACCACGCGGTCACGCGGATCAGCCCGTACAGCACGACGACACCGCCCAGGGCCAGCGCGCCGCCGAGCACGGCCGCCTTGGCGCGGTCGGCCAGCCACGAGACGAGGGACTGGTGCAGCAGGCCGTACCGCCGGGGGAGCCAGAACCCGCGGACCCATGCCAGGGGAAATCCGAGCAACGCCCGGCCCGCCGCCAGGACCACGGCCACCGCGGCCACGCGCGCCCACCACGCCTCGGCGTGAGCCGCCACCGCCCCGGCCAGCGCGGCGGCGGCGCCCGAGACGAGAACGGCCACGAGATACCCGAGGCCGAGCGTGAAGCCGGCCAGCCCCAGCCACAGCTGCCGGCGGTGATAGCGCGCGGCCTCGGTCGGCTCGGGCATGCGCGCATTGTACATAGCGGGCCAGCGCGGCATACTTCGGCGGGCGTGCATCCCGGGCGTGGAGGTGATGGTGACGTGGGAATGGCGAGGGCGCTGGCGCTGCTCGTCCTCGTGGTGGCCGCGCAACCGGCGGCCGCCCAGGATCGACTCGACGCCGTCGCCGGCGGCGTCGATCGCGCGATCACGCCGGCGGCCGAGCCGACCGCGGTGGAGCGCATGGCGAAGTTCCTGGGCACCACGCCCGACGCGCTGCGGGCGGAGCGGGCGGGCACGCGACTGGGCTGGGGCGACCTGTTCATCTCGCACCGGATCGCCAGCCGCGGCGGTCATCCGATCGAGAAGGTGTTCGCCGCCCGGCGCACGGGGGCGCCGTGGAGCGAGATCGCGAGCGACGCCCGCGTCGACCCCGACGCGCTGGTGCAGGACGTCGCCACGCTGTGGCCCGACGCGGCCCGGGCGACGCCGGGCGGTGTCGCCACGCCTGCCCCGGCGCCGGTCCCGGCTCCGGAAGAGAAGAAGGGCGTGGGCGCGCGCGTGCTGGACCTCCTGCGCGGCTCCCCGCCGGACACCGCGCCACCGCCGGCCGGCGACGATCGGCCGCTCGACCGCACCCAGGAGGAGATCCGCGACCGGATGATTCGCGGTGGGGGCCGCAGCCGGTGACGATCGAGGTCGGCGCCTTCGGGTACAATGAACCGGCATTCACTTTGAGCCATGAGGAGCCTGCATGTTCGAGTCCGTGGAGGATGTCCAGCGGCAGTTCCGTGACGCGCGCTATATCGCCAACCGGCGCATCTCGACCGTCATGTTCCTCGCCGCGCGCATGCTACGGCCGGTGCTCATCGAAGGCCCGGCCGGCGTCGGCAAGACCGAGCTGGCCAAGACGCTGGCCGACGTCACTGGACGGCCGCTTATCCGGCTGCAGTGCTACGAGGGACTGGACGAAGGCAAGGCGCTCTACGAGTGGAAGTACGCCAAGCAGCTGCTCTACACCCAGCTCCTGCGCGAACGCATCGGCGAGCTGATCGCCGACGCGCCCTCGCTGCCGGAGGCGGTGTCGCGCATCGCCGGGCAGGACGACGCGTTCTTCTCGTACCGCTTCCTGTCCCCGCGCCCGCTGCTGCAGGCCATCCGGTCCGACGACCCGGTCGTGCTGCTGATCGACGAGATCGACAAGGCGGAGCCGGAGTTCGAGGCCTTCCTGCTGGAGGTGCTGTCCGACTTCCAGGTCTCGATCCCCGAGCTGGGCACGATCAAGGCCCGGCACATCCCCCTCGTCGTGCTCACCTCCAACAACGCGCGCGAGCTGAGCGACGGCCTCAAGCGCCGCTGCCTGCACCTGTTCGTCGACTTCCCGGCCCCCGGCGACGAGCTGGAGATCATCCGGCTCAAGGTGCCGGAGGCGCCGGAGCGGCTGGCCCGGGCGGTGGTGGCGGCCGTGCAGAAGATCCGCACGCTGGAGCTCCGCAAGCCCCCGTCCGTCTCCGAGTCGATCGACTGGGCCCGCTCGCTGGTGATCCTCAACGCCAAGGAGCTGGACCCCGTCCTGGTCGAGTCCACGCTGACGATGCTCGTGAAGTACGAGAAGGACATCGAGCGCGTCAAGGGCGCCCTCGACAAGGTCCTCGCGGACACGCCGGCCTAGAGCGATGGAAGAGCGCATCCTCGAGTTCATCGGCGACCTCCGGCGCGCCGAGATTCGCATCTCGACCGCCGAGGCGCTCGACGCCCTGGGGGCGAGCGCCGAGATCGGGCTGACGGATCGCGAGATCTTCAAGGCCACGCTGGCCTCCACGCTCGTCAAGGAGGCCCGCGACGAGGAGACGTTCAACCGGATCTTCAACCTCTACTTCCTCGACCTCGAGGCCCTCGGCGAGGGGCTCAAGAAGGCGCTCGGCCCCGAGGATCCCAAGGTGCAGGACCAGCTCGACCGGCTCGCCAACGACGAGAACCTCGACCTCGACGAGCTGACCGAGCTGCTCATGCGCGGGCAGGGGAGCGAGATGGAGATGGCCATCCGAGGCGGCGCCCAGAGCGCCGGCCTCGAGCGGCTGATGTACTTCCTGCAGGTCGGCTTCTTCAGCCGCCGCATCTCCGACCAGTTCGACTGGTCGGCCATCGAGCGCGACATCGAGAAGATCATGCAGGCGCTGGAGGCGCGGGGCCTCGACCCCGGTCAGCTCGCCCGTATCCGCAACTATCTGGAGCTGCGGCTGGAGGCCTTCCGCCGCATGATCCGCCAGCACGTGCAGCGGGAGCTGGAGCGCCGGGCCTACCGGGCCGGCGAGAAGCTCACCCGCGAGGTCCTGGCCGACAAGCCGCTCTTCGCGCTGACCCCCGACGAGGTCGCGCAGATGAAGAACGTCGTGGCCAAGCTCGCGCGCCGCATCAAGGACGCGCTGGCCCTGCGCCAGCGACAGGAGCAGAAGGGCCGCATCGACACCCGGCGCACCACCCGCAAGAGCCTCTCCTACGGTGGCATCCCGATGGAGATCTTCCTCAAGCGCCGGCACCGCGAGAAGCCCAAGCTCGTCACCATCTGCGACGTCTCCGACTCCGTGCGCAACGCCTCCCGCTTCATGCTCCAGCTCGTGTGGAGTCTGCAAGAGTGCTTCAGCCGAGTGCGCTCGTACGTGTTCGTCTCCGAGATCGCCGAGGTCACCGGCGCCTTCGCGACCCACCCGGTCGAGCGGGCCATCGAGTGGGCGCTCAAGGGGGCTCCGGTCGACTACCACTGCCGCTCGGACTTCGGCTACGCGTTCAGCCGCTTCGCAACCACCGAGCTGGAGTCGCTCGACCGCAAGACGACGATCCTGCTGCTGGGCGACGCCCGCAACAACTACAACGACCCCCAGGCGTGGGCGCTGCGGCAGATTCGCGAGCGCGTGAAGGGCATCATCTGGCTCAACCCCGAGGGGCAGTGGGGTTGGGGCATCGGCGACAGCGTCATGCCGATGTACGCGCCGGCCTGCGACATCGTGCGCGAGTGCCGCACCATCGGCCAGCTCGGCGAGGTGGTGGACAACCTCGTGCACCACTGGTGGCGCCGAGGTCACTAGCGTGGTCGTCGCCAGGCCGCTGGCCCGGCGCTTGCTCTTGCCCTCAGGTGTGCGTGTCCTCGTGCTGCTCGCCTTGCTCCTCGCCGCCGGCCTCGCCTTCGCGCAGGCCGCGCAGCCGGCCGCTCCCAACGACTGTATCGTCCTCGACGACTTCTCGAAGGCCAAGGTGGGCGAGTTTCCTGCCGGCTGGAAGCCCCGGAAGGACGAGGGCAAGGGCGTGTATCGCGTGGTCGACGAGAACGGCCGGCATTTCCTCCGCGCGCTGTCCCGGGGCCTCGGTGTCCAGGCCGCGCGCGAGACGGAACAGTGGAACCTGGGGACCCATCCGATCCTGGCCTGGTCGTGGCGGCCGCGTGAGTTCCCCCGCGGCGCCGACGAGCGCGCGTCCGACACCAACGACAGCGCGCTCGCCGTCTACATGGCCGTGCCCTACTCGAAAGTCCGTGGCCCCCGCGCCGTGAAGTACATCTGGAGCGAGAAGGTCCCGGTCGGCACGCCGCTCTCGTCCAACGGCGGCCTCACCCAGGTCCGGGTGCTGCGCAGTGGCCCGCCGGCGTCGAAGGACGCCTGGGTCGAGGAGCGCGTCAACGCCCTCAAGGACTGGCAGGCGTCGTTCAAGGTGTCGGAGGGGCCCCGGCCCGGCGGTATCGCCGTCCTCACCGACGCCGACGACACCAAGTCCACCGCCGCCGGCGACTACGCCAACTTCCGCGTCTGCCGCGGCTAGCCTGACGCTCCGGCCCTCGCTCAGCTCCGCGCAGGCGGTCGCGTGAAGCCGGCGCAGGGGTCGCCGTCGCCCATGCGCGGCGTGAACCACACCCAGTCGAACGGCAGCCGCCCGCCGTACGCCCCCTCGTAGTCCCCCGGTCGCGTCCACCCCTCGCGGACCTCGAGCGGGGCCAGCGTGGCGATCGTGGCCTCCGGCGCGCGGGCGCGCAGGTAGATCGGCACGCCCCGATCCGCCCGGGCGTGCCCGGTGCCCGTGATCAGCACGGCCCCGTCGCCGTCGGCCGTCAGCATGCTCTCGGCCAGATTGGCGTCGCGGGCGCGCTGGGCGAGGACCATGCCCTCCAGGCGCTCGGCGGGGACGGCCCCGCAGTGGGCTTCGGCGATCTCGGCGGTGAGCGCGGCCTGGCCGCCGTCCGGAATCGGCCGGTCGAGGGCGTGCTGCTCGGCCAGGCGGCCCGGAAGGGCCCCGCGGTCGCCGCGCGCCAGCGCCCGCGCGGTCGAGGGCGCCAGGTTGCCGGCCACGATCGGCAGGCCGACGTCCAGCGCGGCCTGCGCGATCGGCTGGTAGTAGGCCCAGTCGGGCCAGCCCGAGCGCTTCCAGTCGACGGCAGCGGCCAGGCCGGCGGCATCGCGCGGCGCCGTCGCCAGGTGACGGGCGATGGCGGCGGCGTCGTCCGCGGTGAACATCTCGAACGCCACCGCCGGTCGCCGGCCGCCGGCCAGCAGCGCGCGCACGAGCGCGGCCTGCAGGCGGTGATGGTCGGGGTTGTCGTGGCGCTCACCGAGCAGCACGTAGCGCGCGCGCGTCAGCCCCGCCACGACCGCGTCGGAGGATACGAAGCGCTGCGCCCGGGTGTCCCAGATCTTGCCGACGAGCGGATGCGCGCGCCCCGCCGGCGCCTGCCAGGCGCCCGGGTCGACGGTCGCGGGCGCGGCGGCGCAGCCCACGAGCAGCGCCGCGACAGCCGCCAAAAGCGCGCGAGGGCGCCGCATACGGCCAGCATACCTGCGTGTGTTAGCCTCTGCCCATGCCTCGCAAGACCGCGGCCGGCCGCGGCCGTTCTCCGCGCGCGAAGCTCGCCGCAGATCGGTCGCGCGTGTCGGAGCCGCGCCGTGCCTCGAACAGGCCACCCACGCTCGTCTCCGAGCACGCGGCCCATGCTCCCACCGACCCCGTCGAGGAGCTCTACGCCCGGGGCCTCACCGACGGCTTGCCCGTGGTGCCGCCCACTCGCGAGCGCGTGCAGCGCGCGCTCGACGCCGGGGGCCGGCCCGCCGACGAGCTGATCGCCCTGGTGCCACCGAACTATGGCCGCGCGACCGTCGAGAAGATCGCCATCAATGCGGTGATGGCGGGTTGCCTCCCGCAGTACCTGCCGGTGGTGATCGCGGCGGTGGAGGCCGTGTGCGACGAGGCGTTCGACCTGCACGGCGTGTCGGCGACGACGAACGCGCCGGCCCCGCTCGTGATCGTCAACGGCCCGATCCGTCACCGCCTCGACGTCAACTGCGGCGCCGGCGTCTTCGGGCCCGGCTGGCGGGCCAACGCGACGATCGGCCGCGCACTGCGCTTCGTGTGCGTGAATCTCGGCGGGGCGGTGCCGGGCGTGGTCAGCATGTCGACGCTGGCCCATCCGGGCCGCTACACGTACTGCATCGGCGAGCGGGAGGAGGCGAGCCCGTGGGAGTCGCTGGCCGTCGAGCACGGCTTTGCGCCGACCGACGACACGGTGGCGTTGCTGGCGGCCGACGCGCCGCTCACCGTGTACGACCAGCGCAGCCGCACCGCGCCCGACCTGTGCGCGACCATCGCGGCCAGCATGGCGGTGATCGAGAACCACAAGATGACCCACTGGGGCGACACGCTGCTGGTGCTCTCGCCCGAGCACGCGGCGACCATCGCCGGCGACGGCTGGCACAAGACCGACGTCCGCCGCTTCCTGTTCGAGCGCTTGCAGAAGCCGGTGCGGGAGCTGGTGCCGGGCCGCGACGGCGGCGATGGGCTGCCCGAGCACGTGCTGCGCAAGTTCGCGGACCCCGACCACGACGCGACGCTGATCCCCAAGTTCCGCAAGCCCGAGCACATCCAGATCGTGGTCGCCGGCGGCAGCGCCGGCCGGTTCTCGGCGGTGGTGGCCGGCTGGTCGTTCTCGAAGGGCTCCAACCTCGTGATGAGGAGAATCCGATGACCGATTACCTCGATCCGACCGACTCGGTCGCCGTCCCCCGCGCGACCGCGCCCCGACCGGCCAGCCTGGACGGCAAGGTCGTCACGCTGCTCGACATCGCCAAGGCCAAGAGCGACCACCTGCTCGACCGCGTGGAGGAGCTGCTGCGCGAGCGCACCGGCGTGAAGGCGATTGTCCGCAAGAAGAAGCCGACCTTCGCCCGGCCCGCGCCCGCCGCCTTGCGCCAGGAGATCGTCGACGCGACCGACGTCCTCATCGAGGCCCTCGCCGATTGAGGGTCCTGCACGACGTGCAGTGTGCACGACGGCGTGTTCTTCGAGGAGCAGGGTATTCCGACGGCGACGGTCATCTCCGCGGAGTTCGTGCGGGCGGCGGCCGCCCAGGCGAACGCGCTGGGGGCGGCCGCCTACAAGACGGTCGTGGTCGCGCATCCCATCCAGCCGCTCACGCGTGAGGAGGTCCGGGCCCTGGCCGACAAGGCCTTCGACGAGATCCTGGCGAGGCTGACGCGATAGTCACCGCGCGAGCGTGGCCGGGCGCGGTGGGCCGCGCCGTGCTCTTCGGACACCTCGCGCTGTCGCCGCTCGTCTTCTCTCGCGCGACGATCGAGGCGTTCGAGTACAACAAGGTCGCGCTGCTGCTGGCGGCGGCCATCGTCCTCGGCGCGCTGGCCCCGCGGGCCCTGGTCGTCGGCCGCCGTATCCTCGTCGGCGATCCGCTGACCCTGGGCGTCGTGCTCTTCCTGGCCTCGGCGGTTGTCTCCACGCTGGGGTCGATCAGCCCGTGGACCTCGCTGCGGGGCGCCCATGAGAGCAACTTCGGGTTGACGACGCTGCTCGGCTACGCCGTGCTCTTTCTGGCCACCCGGGCCCTGTGCGAGGGCTTCGACGACGCCCGCCGGCTGCTGCTGGCGCCAGTGGTGGCGGCGGCGGGCGCGGCCGTCTACGCGCTCGTGCAGGTCGCCGGCATCGATCCCATCCTGTACGCGCGGGTGGCGGGGCACGGCGGCCTCGTGCGCCCGTTCGCGACACTCGGCCACCCGAACTTCCTGGCCGCCTACCTGGCGATGGTGCTGCCGCTGGTCCTGTACGCGCTCGCGCGCGCGCGCGGCCACGGGTACCGCGTCGCCGCCGGCGCTCTCACCGTCGTGGCCGTGGCCGCGGGGATGGCGGTGGCGGTGGCGGTCTCGCGCGGCGCCTGGCTGGCGCTGGCGGCCGCGGCCCTCGTCCTCGTGGGCGGCGCGCTGGCCGCTGGCCACGGGCGGGCCGCGCTCGCCGCCGGCGCCGCCGCCGGTGGCACCGTGGCTGCGCTGGGGCTCCTGGCCATCGCGGCGCCGGGTGGCAGCCTGGTCCTGGCCGGGTTGCTCCAGCGCCTACGCCAGCTCGGTGACTCGGCCAGTCGCCAGCACATCTGGGCGGCGGCGTGGGGGATCTTCCGCGAGCATCCGGTGATCGGCAGCGGGCTCGACACCTTCCAGCTCGCGTTCGCGAGCCAGCGCACGGCCGCCTACTGGGCGCTCGAGTGGAACGCCAGCCCCACGCGCGCCCACAACGAGGCGCTCAACCTGCTGGCCACGCAGGGCGTGCTTGGCGGCGTCACGGGGCTGGTGCTCGTCGCCGGCCTCCTGCTGGCCGCGTGGCGCGCGTGGCGAGGCGGAGAGGATCGGCTGCTGATCGTCGCCCTTGGCGCCGGGGTCGTGGCCTTCGTCGTCCAGGATCTCTTCAGCTTCACGGTCGCCGGCTGCGGCACGCTCGTCGTCACCCAGGCCGCGCTGCTCTCCCGACTGGCCCGGCCGGTCGAGGCTCCGGCGCCGCCCCGCGACCGCCCGACGGCGTTCGCCGTCACGCTCGCTGTCGTGGTCGTGCTGGCGGTCGGCGGCCTCGTCCACAACGTGTCCGTCGAGCCGCTGCTCGACGAGCCGACGCGGGTGATCGGAGGGCTCGTCGTCGTGGCCGCGCTGGTGGGAGGGGCCGGCGTGGCGTTCGTGCTCGACGGGCCCGGCCACTCGCCCGCGGTTGTCGCGCGGCCGGTGCGCCGGGGTGCTCGCGCGACGCCGCGGTCGCCACGAGGACGGACGGCGCTGGCGGTGGGTGGTCTGGTGGGCGCCGTCCTGCTCGTCGTCGTCGTGCTGCGGCCGCTCGCCGCCGCCTGGGCTGCCCAGCAGGGCGTCCTGCTCACGCCCACCCAGCCGGCGCCGGCCGTCGAGCGCCTGCAGCGCGCGGTCGCGCTCGACCCCGTCACCGAGCTGTACTGGGTGAAGCTCGGCGCCGCCGCCCACGCGCAGGCGCGGCTGATGTCCGAGGCCGAGCCGCGCGCCCGCGCGCTGGGCCAGGCGCGGGTCGCGTACGAGCGCGCGCTGCGGCTGGTGCCGGCGAACTCGTACAACCACGCCAACCTCGGCCGCGTGCTGGCCGATCTGGCCCAGGGCGGTGGGGCCGCGCCGGCTGCGGCGTTCGCGCGGTTCGACCGCGCGCTGGCCATGGACCCCAACAACGCCTACTTCTACGCCGACGCCGTCAACGCCGCGGTGACCCTTGGCGATCTCGAGCGCGCCCGCGGCTACGCGACTCGCGGGGCCGCGCTGTACCCGCGCTTCGGCGTGCTGCGCGCGCAGGTCGGCTACGTCGCGCTCGCCGCGCGGCGGCCGGCCGAGGCGGTCGAGCCGCTGCGTCAGGCGCTCGCCGTCGACTGGCACGGCGCCGACGAGGCACAGGCGCTCGCCGCCTCCAACCTGGCCGCGGCCTATCTTCAAATTGGCCGCCCGGCCGACGCCCACACGGCGGCCCGGCTCGCGCTGGATCGCCTGCCGGCGCTCGCCGACGCCCGCTTCAACCTGGCCCGGGCGCTGGAGGGGCTCGGACGGCGTGACGAGGCCATCGCCGAGTACCGCCGGCTGCTGGCCGAACAGCCCGACTACGCGCTGGCCCGCGAGGCCCTGCGGGCGCTCGGCGCCTCCTGAGGCTATGGTGTCGTCATGACCGCGCCCCATCCGGACGTCCTCATGGCCATCGGCGTCAGCATCGTCGCCGCCGCCGCCTTCGCACTCGTCGCGCGCACCGTCCGCCAGCCGTTGATCCTCGGCTACATCCTGGCGGGCGCCGCCCTGGGCCCGAACGTCGGCCTGGGGCTCATCGCCGACGAGGCGAGCATCGAGCTGATCTCCGAGATGGGGCTGATCTTCCTGCTCTTCATCATCGGCCTGGAGATCAACATCCCCGCGCTGGCCCAGGCCGGCCGCAGCATCGTGGTCAGCGGTCTCCTGCAGTTTCCGATCTGCGTGGCGCTGGCCTGGTGGGCGTTCGGCCACCTGGTGGCCGGCACCGGCGGCCGCTTCGACCGCCTCTACCTGGCGGTCGCCGTCAGCCTGTCCTCGACACTCATCGTGGTGAAGCTGCTGTTCGACAAGTTCGAGATGAGCACGCTGGCCGGGCGGATCACGCTGGGCGTCCTCGTCTTCCAGGACCTGTGGGCCATCGTGTTCCTGGCCCTGCAGCCCAGCCTGCAGGAGCTGCGGCCGGCCGTGCTGCTGGGCTCGGTGGCGGCCGGCGTGGCGCTGGTGGCCTCGGCCGGTGTGCTCTCCCGCTACGTGCTCCCCGCCCTGTTCCGCTCGGTCTCCCGCTCGCACGAGCTGCTCCTGGTGACCGCGATCGCCTGGTGCTTCCTGGTGAGCGGCACCGCCGGCGCCCTGGGACTGTCGCGCGAGATGGGTGCGCTGATCGCCGGGATGGTCATCGCCGCCTTCCCGTACGGCACCGAGGTCGTCACCCGGTTGTCGGGCATCCGCGACTTCTTCGTGACGCTGTTCTTCGTCGCGCTCGGCCTCAAGGTGCCGGCGCCGTCGCGGCAGCTCCTGCTGGTGGCGGCGGTGGTGGCGGTGTTCGTGGTGCTGAGCCGCCTGGTGGCGATGCTGCCGATCTTCGCGTTCCTGCGGCTGGACACCCGCACGGCCGGCGTGGTGGCCGTCAACCTGGGTCAGATGAGCGAGTTCTCGCTGGTGATCGTCTCACTGGGAGTGGCCCTCGGCCACGTGAGCCAGACCCTGGCCTCACTGGTGCTCTATGCGCTGCTGGGGACCGCGGTCGTCTCGACCTACGCGATCCGCTGGAACCACGCGCTCGCCACCGCGCTGGCCCGTGCGCTCGAGGCCACCGGGGTGCCGCGCTGGCTGGGGAGCGGGCGGCCGGCGCCGGGGGCGGAGCCGGCCCCGGCCGCCCCCCACGACATCTTCTTCCTGGGCATCTCGCGCGAGGGGCTGGCCTTCCTGCGCCACCTGGAGCGTGAGCATCCGGCCATGAAGCGGCGGATCGTGGCGTTCGATTTCAACCCGGAGACGCTGGAGCAGCTGCAGGCCGACGGCGTCGAGTGTCACTACGGCGACGTCAGCAACCCCGACACGCTGCGCCATGCCGGGATCGAGCACGCGCAGGTCGTGGTCTCGAGCATCTCCGACTGGTTCCTGCAGGGAACCGACAACCTGCGCCTGCTCCGCCAGGTCCGTCAGCTGGTGCCGGGCGCGCGGGCCATCGTCACGGCCGACACGCGGGCGTCGGCCGAGCGCCTCTACGCCGAGGGCGCCGACTACGTGCTCATCCCACCCGTGCTGGCGGCCGAGCACCTCTACGGCTTGCTGCTGGAGCCGACCACGGAGGCGCTGGGGGCAGCGCGCACGCGGCAGATCGCGGCGCTGGCGTCGGGCCGGCCGCTGGGCCAGCCCGAGGCGGAGCGCCGGCCCGACTAGGTCAGCGGATCGCGGCCGGCGCCACGAGACCGCCGGGCTAGCCGCCCAGCCGCCAGACGCGACCGACCGGCGCTTCGTCGGTCAGCGTGAACTGCGGGAGCGCGAAGTGATCGGCGAGATCCTGGAAGGCGACGCGGACCCGGGCGCCGATCGCCACCTTGGCCTCGTCCTCCGGCGAGAAGTCCGCCTTCACGAGGTTGCCGATGATCCGCAGCGCCTCGTCGGGCGTCGGTTTGCCGCGCTGCTCGTCGAGCTCGACCAGCACGACCGCGTAAGGCGTGATCTCCTTGAAGCCCGGCTGGATGGCGTGCATGACGATCTCGTAGGAGTGGATCGTGCCCTTGCCGCTCAGCTCCTGCCAGCGCCAGCCCAGGTCCATGCACCACGGGCAGGCGTGGGTGGGCGGATAGCGCATGAGCCCGCACGCCGTGCACGCGCGCACCATGAGCTTGTGCTGCCGTGCGTGGCCGAAGTACTCGTTCCACTCGCTGTCGTTGTCCGGAATGACGAACGACATTCCTCGATACGTCACCGGCTGCGGCATGCTCAGGCCCTCCGCATGATGAGGGCGCTGCCGAGCGGCGGCATGGCCCACCCGAGGTTCATCGTGATGGTCGCGTCCTTCACCTGCCGGCACCGGCCCGGCGAGTAGTCGTAGGTGTGCACGCCCTCGGTGCCCTTGGGGCAGTAGTCGTCGACGGTGCCGCGCAGCTGGCGGACGTTCTCGATCACCATCGACATGCCGTGGGTGTAGCCCTCGCACAGGTGGCCCCCCGAGGTGTTGTTGGGGCGCTTGCCACCCAGCTCGATGGCGCCGCTGGAGACGTAGTGGCCGCCCTCGCCCTTCTTGCAGAAGCCATACTCCTCGAGCTGCAGCATCGTCGTGAAGGTGAAGGCGTCGTAGGAGCCGGTGACGCTGACGTCCTCGGGCGAGATGCCGGCCTGCGGGAAGATGAGGTCCTTGGCGTAGTAGCCGGCCACGCGGCTGATGGGCCCGTGGGCCCAGTGGAAGTCCAGCCGGGGCTTGGAGACGCGTCCGACCACGCCCAGGATGTGGATCGGCCGCTGGCGCATGTCGCGGGCCCGGTCGGCCGAGGTCACGATGATGCAGGTCGCGTTGTCGGTCTCCAGGCAGCAGTCGAGCAGGTGCAGCGGCTTGACGATCCAGCGCGAGTTGACGACGTCCTGCACGGTCACCCGCTCCTTGAGCAGCGCCTTGGGATTCTGGGAGGCGTGCTTGCTGTGGGCGACCTTGACGTGGGCGACCTGCTCGGAGGTCGTGCCGTAGTCGTACATGTGGCGCATGAACGTGAGCGCGAAGTTCTGGCCGGCGCTGCGCATGCCGAACGGCACCTGGGCCAGGTCGAGCCCGCGCACCGGCTGGGCCGCGCGGGCGCCGGTGCCGCCGATGCGAAACTCGGAGTACCCGTTCATCGAGCGGTAGATCGCCACCGTCTTGCACATGCCGGCCTCGATCGCGCCCATGGCCAGGCCGACCAGCGCCTCCGTGGAGGAGCCACCGCCCATCACGTCCATGTAGAAATTCAGGCGGATGCCCAGGTCGGGCGCCACGTGCGGCGCCAGCGTCGAGTCGCCTCCCTGGTAGTCCAGCATGCCGTCCACGTCGCTGGCCTTGAGCCCGGCGTCGAGGATGGCCTTGCGGACGGCCTCGACCGCCATGGCCCGCGTCGAGCGGCCCGACCCGCGCGAGTACTCGGTCTCGCCCACACCCACGATGCAGTACTTGTCACGAAGACTCATCGACGCTCCCCGGCTGCCGTGATCGCCCGCCGGAGTATAGCGCGGTCGCTCAGGCCGCCGCTGCGGTGAGCGCCCGGCGGGGCGGACGGCAGGCGGTGAGCAGGGCGACCGCCACGAAGTTCAGCCCGGCCGAGAGCAGGAACGCCGGCCGGTAGCTGCCGGTGGCGTCGTAGATGGCGCCGGCCAGGAGCGGGCCCCAGGCGGCCATGCAGCCGGCCAGCGCGAACAGGCTGCCCACGATCGAGCCGGCGTGGGTGCGGCCGAAGAAGTCGCCGACGATGGCCGGGAACTGCGTCGAGATCGTCCCGTACGAGAAGCCGAACAGGAGCGCGGCGCCGTAGAGCGAGGGCATCTCGCGGGCGACCGTGAAGGCGGTGAACGCGCCCGCCTGCAGCACCATGCCGAGGGCGAGGGTGGGCCGGCGGCCCAGGCGGTCCGACGTCGGGCCCATGATCAGACGACCCAGCACGGCCCCGCCGCCCAGCACGCTGACGGCCGCCGCCGCCACGAGGGGCGAGTGACCGAGATCGCGGGCGAGCGGCACCAGGTGCACGAGGGGGATGAACACGGGGATCCACGTCGCGGCGAACACCGCGGTGAGCAGCCAGAAGGTGCCCGTGCGGATCGCCTCGCTGAGCCGGAACCCACGACCGCCGGCCCGGACCGCCGGCGGCGGGGTCGGGTCACCGTCGGGATGCAGGCCCATCGACTCGGGATCACGTCGCATCACCGGCGCCGTGGCCACGAGCACGACGAACACGCTCACGCCCAGCACCAGGTACGCGCCGCGCCAGCCGAGGCCGGTGACGGCGACCTGGGCCAGCGGCGGCAGCACGAAGGTGCCGACGCTGCCGCCGCTCGAGGCCAGCCCCACGGCCAGCCCCCGTCGGCGGACGAACCACTTCACCACCGTGCTGTTGCACGGCACGTAGGCGGTGCCCATCCCGAGCGCGGCGATCACGCCGTAGAGGAGGTAGGGCTGCCACAGCGCGGTCACCCCGGCCATGGCGGCCAGCGCGCCGCCGAGGAACAGGGCACCGCAGGCGATGACCCGGCCCGGCCCCCAGGCGTCGGTCAGCCGCCCGGCCGGGAAGCCGGCCACGGAGTAGCCGAACGCGTAGAGCGAGAAGATGCCCGAGAGGCTGGCCCGGCTCCAGTGGAACTCCTGCAGCAGCGCGTTGAAGAAGACGCCGAACGAGTACTGGGCGCCGTAGGCCGTGAACAGGATGATGAAGGCCGCGGTGACGACCTTCCAGCCGTGAAAGACGGTCACTATCGCTTGCCGTTGACCTTCGGCAACACCTCCGCCAGGAACTTTCCCGTGTAGGAGCCTGGCGTCTGCACGATCTGCTCGGGCGATCCCTCGGCGACGATCTCGCCTCCGGCCTCGCCGCCCTCGGGGCCGAGGTCGATCACGTGGTCGGCGCACTTCACGACGTCCAGATGGTGCTCGACCACCAGCACCGTGTTGCCGGCGTCCACCAGCCGGTTGAGGACGCCGAGCAGCTTCTTGACGTCGTCGAGGTGCAAGCCGGTGGTCGGCTCGTCGAGCACGTAGAGGACGTCACCGGTGGCGCGCCCGCCCAGCTCGGCGGCGATCTTCAACCGCTGCGCCTCGCCGCCCGACAGCGTCGTGGCCGGCTGGCCCAGGCGCAGGTAGCCGAGGCCGACGTCCTGCATCACGCGCAGCCGGCGGGCCAGCGTGAGCTGGCCGGCGAAGAAATCGACGGCCTCGTCCACCGTCATGCGGAGCACGTCACCGATCGAGCGTCCCCGATACTTCACGCCCAGCACCTCGGGCCGGTAGCGGCGCCCCTCGCACTCCTGGCAGGAGACGTACACGTCCTCGAAGAAGTACATCTCGAGCTTCTGGAAACCGTCGCCCTGACACGACTCGCAGCGGCCGCCCGGCACGTTGAACGAGAAGGCGCCGGCGCCGAGGCCGAGGGCCTTGGCCCGGGGCAGGGCAGCGAAGAGCTTGCGGATCTCGTCGAAGGCCTTCACGTAGGTGACCGGGTTCGAGCGGGGCGTGCGCCCGATCGGCTCCTGGTCGATCAGCCGGATGCCCTTGAGGTACTCGAGCCCGGTCAGCGTGTCGTAGACGCCCGGCGACTGGAACTCGGTCTTGAAGGCGCGGGCCACCGCCCGGTAGAGCGTGTCGTGGATGAGGGTGGACTTGCCGGAGCCGGACACCCCGGTGACGACCGTGAGCGTGCCCAGCGGGATCCGCACCGTCACGTCCTTGAGATTGTGCTCGCGGGCGCCGGTGAGGGTGAGCTGGCGGCGGCCGGGACGGCGCACGAGGGGCACCATGATGCTCTCCCGCCCCGACAGGTAGCGCGCGGTCAGCGAGCGCGTCGACTTCCGGAACTCGGCCTGGGGGCCCGCGAAGACGATCTCGCCACCGCGCTCGCCCGAGCCGGGGCCGAGCTCCACGACGTGATCGGCCGCCTCGATGAAGCCGCGGTCGTGCTCGACCACGACCACGGTGTTGCCGGCCTGGGCCAGCTCGCGACAGAGGTCGGCCAGCCGCATGGTGTCGCGCGCGTGCAGGCCGATCGACGGCTCGTCGAGCACGTAGAGGGTGCCGACGAGCTGGGAGCCGAGCTGGTTGGCCAGGTTGATTCGCTGGGCCTCGCCCCCCGACAGCGTCCGCGTCTGCCGGGCCAGCGTGAGGTAGCCGAGCCCGACCCGCAGCAGGAACGTGAGCTTGGCGCCCAGCTGGCGAATGATCTCGCGGCCGACCGCGGCCTCCCAGGCGGTGAGCTTGAGGTCGCCCAGCACCGCGGCCGCCTCCTCGATGGTGAGCCCGGTGAACTCGGCGATGGTGCGGCCGGCGACCCGCACGGCCAGGGCCGGTGGCTTCAGCCGGGCGCCCCGGCACACCGGGCACGGGGACTGGCTGCGGTAACGCGAGAGGAAGACGCGCACGTGCAGCTTGTACCGGTACGACTCGATCTCCTCGAAGAAGCCCTTGATGCCAGGGAACGTGCCGGCGCCCTCGTACACGAAAGCCCGCTCCGTCTCGCCGAGCTCGTCCCAGGCGCGGGTGGGATCGACCCCCGAGCGCTTGGCCGCCTTGAGCAGCTCGCGCTGGTACCAGCGACCGGAGGGGTGCGTCCACGGCTCCACGGCGCCCCCGGCGAGGCTCAGGGTGCGGTCGGGCACCACGAGCCCCTCGTCGTACTTGAGGATGTTGCCGAACCCCTTGCACTCGGCGCAGGCGCCGAGCGGATGGTTGAACGAGAAGAGCATCGGCTGGGGCCGTTCCAGCGCGGTGCCGCAACCGGCGCAGCGGAAGGCCTCGGCGAACGCGCGGCGGCCGCCGCCCACGAACTCCACCGCGAGCTGGCCGCCCCCCTCGCGCAGCGCCGCCTCGATCGACTCCACCAGCCGGGCCCGGTGGGCCGGCTCCAGCACGAGCCGGTCGAGGACCACCGCCACCGGACTCTCGACCGACGCCGGCGGCGGCGCCGCCAGGTCGCAGGCGACGTCGTTCACGAGGACGCGGGCGAAGCCGCGGCGCGTGAGCCCGGCCCACAGCTCGGCGGGGGACTGGCCGGCCGGCACCGGCAGCGCGAAGGTGACGAGCGCGCGGGCGCCGGCGTGCTCGGCCAGCAGGGTGTCGGCGATGGACTCCGGCGAGTGGGAGGCGGCCGGGCTGCCGCACTGCGGGCAGTGCACGCGGCCGATCTTGGCGTAGAGCAGCCGCAGGTAGTCGTAGACCTCGGTGGCGGTGCCGACGGTCGAGCGCGCCGTGCGCACGGGATTCTTCTGCTCGAGGGCGACGGCGGGCCGGATGTTCTCGACGCGGTCGACGTCGGGCCGGTCGACGCGATCGAGGAACATGCGCGCGTACGTCGACAGCGACTCGATGTACCGCCACTGCCCCTCCGCGAAGAGCGTGTCGAAGGCCAGCGACGACTTGCCGGAGCCGGAGACGCCGGTGACGACGGTGAGCCGATCGTGAGGAATCTCGAGGGAGACGTTCTTGAGGTTGTTCTGGCGGGCTCCCTCGATCCGGAGCCCCCGGGGCTGGGGCATTCAGCCAGTCCTCCTGAGATGGGGAGTCTACTGGAAGTGCTATCATCACGCCAGATGGCGAACGCCATTCATGTACTCGTCGTCGACGACGACGCTGACGTCCGGAGCCTGCTGACCGCCGTGCTCGAGGGCGACGCCGGCGCCCGCGTCACCGAGGCGGCGTCGGGCGCCGAGTGCATGGCGCTGCTCGCCCGCGAGGAGTTCGACGTCGCCGTCGTCGACGTCCAGATGCCCGACCACACCGGGCTCGACGTGCTTCGCTGGGTGCGCGCCACCGAGATCGACACCGAGCTCATCGTCCTCACCGCCAACGCCGACGTCGAGACGGCCGTCCACGCGATGCGGCTGGGCGCCTACGACTTCATTCCCAAGCCCTGCAAGAACGCCGAGCTGCGCGAGGTGGTGGCCAAGGCGGCCGAAAAGAAGGCGCTGCGGCGCGAGAACTCCGCGCTCAAGGAAGTCGTCAACCGCCGGGAGGGGCTGCCCACGATCGTCGGGGACAGCGCGGAGATCCGCGAGGTCCTGGCCATGATCACGCGGGTGGCGGCCAGCGACAGCCCGGTGCTGGTGCACGGAGAGAGCGGCACCGGCAAGGAGCTGGTGGCGCGCAGCATCCATCTGCAGTCGCGCCGGGCCGCGCGCCCGTTCGTGTCGATCAACTGCGGCGCGCTGCCCGACACGTTGCTGGAGAGCGAGCTGTTCGGCCACAAGAAGGGCGCGTTCAGCGGCGCCATCAACTCCCGGGTCGGACTGTTCGAGGCGGCCAACGGCGGCACGATGTTCCTGGACGAGATCGGCGAGATGTCACCAGCCATGCAGGTGCGGCTGCTCCGGGTGCTCGACTCCGGGGAGATCCGGCGGGTGGGGGAGGAACGCATCTTCCACGTGGACGCCCGGCTGGTGGCCGCCACCAACAAGGACCTGTCCCGGGAGGCGGCCGAGGGCCGCTTCCGCTGGGACCTCTTCTATCGCGTGAGCACCATCGCGATTCCGGTCCCGCCGCTGCGCCACCGGCGCGCCGACGTGCCGTTGCTGGTCGAGCACTTCCTGGGCGGGCGGGGGCGCCCCGGCTCCGGCCTGCGCTTCGCCCCCGACGCGCTCGCGCGGCTACTCGAGTACAGCTGGCCCGGGAACATCCGCGAGCTGCGCAACCTCATCGAGCGGGTTCACATCCTGCACGTGGGGCCCGAGGTGCGGGCCAGCCACTTGCCCGCCGAGTTCCACCGCCGGCCGGCGACCGGCCCCGAGATGGCGTCGGCCGCCCCCGCCGTCCTCTCGCCTCCCCCCGCGGCCGACGACGCGCTGACGCCGCTGGCCGAGATCGAGCGACGCCACGTCCAGCGCGTCCTGCAGGCCACGGGCTGGAACAAGGCGCGAGCCGCTCGGGTGCTCGAGGTGGACATCAAGACGCTCAACAAGAAGATCCGCGACTTCCAGATTGCCCAGTAGCAGGGAGAGTCTCCCAGGAGCCCCTGGGAGACTCTCCCATCACCATCCGGTTGTGGATTCGACAATCCTAGTGATTCCAATGGCTTGTACCGGATCTGGGTGTGGCACTCTCGTTGCCCTCAGTGTCCACCATGAAGACCCCGCGTCACCGGCCGCTCGACCTCGCGCCCGCCCGCCGTGAAATCGAGATCTCGCCCTCCGTGGCGCTGTGGCGCCCCGGGGTCGTGCTGGCGACGTCGATCACGGTACCGCCCAGTCGCCCCCCGGTGGCGCTGGCCGAGCCGGCTGCCCGGCCGGAGGCGCTGGCCCCCCACCTCGACACCGCGCAGTCGCTGCTCGCCGCGCTGGCCGAGGCCCAGCAGACGCTGGGCGCAGCGGCCGCCGGCGCCCGTCGCCGGGCCGAGCAGGCGGTCTCGACGCGGGCCCGGGTGTCGGCCACGATCGCCGCTCATCGGGCCGAGGCCGCATTGGACGACGTGTTGAGCGGAGCCTGGAAGCGGCTGTCGGCGTTGATGAAGGAGCGAGGACTGCGATGAGCCCCACGAATCCGGTCTCCAACGTGTACTACCTGACCCCGCCGGCGCCGCCGGTCGAGCGACCCACCCGCCGCGCGCGTCGCCTCACTCCGCGCCTGCGCCTGGTCGCCTTCTGGTGGCGGCTGCGCCTCACCGCGCGCGAGGTCGTGCGAACCGTGCACCGCTTCGGACGGACCCCGATCGACACCGACCTGACGTTCCTGGAGCAGCGCGCCGACCTCGTCCTGAGGGAAGCGCGGCCGCCGGCCGGCCCGGCCCGGATCATCGACTTCGCCGCCGCCCGCACCCGCCTGCGCGCCTGACGCCCGTGCATTGACAAGTCGGAAGCAGCGCCGGTAGAATCCGGCCGCTTCTTCCACTTGAGAATGATTCCCAAGAAGGCCCGGGCCGGCGAGCACACACACGCCGCCGCGCTGCACGCGCGGGGCAAGCGCCTCACGCGCCCCCGCCAGGTCATCCTCGACCTCGTGCGGGCCACCGACGCCCATCCCTCCGCGGCCGCCGTCTACCGGCTGGTCCGGCGCCGGCTGCCCCGGGTGAGCCTGGCCACGGTCTACCGCAACCTCCGCATGCTGGCCGCCGAGGGGTTGCTCACCGAGCGGGCCGACCTCGGAGGCATGCGCTTCGACGGCAACACCGCGCCCCACGACCACTTCACCTGCGTGGCCTGCGGGCGCATCTACGACGTGCCGGCCGCCGACGCCCGGGGCGTCCGCGCCCGGGTGGCGTCGCGCACCGGGTTCGAGGTGCTGGTCCAACGCATCGAGTTCTACGGCCGCTGCGGAGCCTGCCGGGGCCGCCGCGGTCTCACCCGTCCACCGGCAAGGAGGATCCAATGGCAGGGCGAAGCCTGAAGGGGACCAAGAGCTTCGAGAATCTCAAGGAAGCATTTGCCGGCGAGTCGCAGGCCAATCGCCGCTACCTGTACTTCGCGCGAGTGGCGGACATCGAGGGATATCCGGACATCGCGGGCCTCTTCAAGGACACTGCGGACGCCGAGACCGGCCACGCCTTCGGTCACCTGGACTTCCTGAAGGAGGTCGGTGACCCTGCCACCGGCGAGCCGATCGGCAAGACCGAGAAGAACCTCAAGGCCGCGGTGGCCGGCGAGACGTACGAGTACACGCAGATGTACCCCGGCATGGCCAAGACCGCCCGCGACGAGGGGCTGGCCGAGCTGGCCGAGTGGTTCGAGACGCTGGCCAAGGCTGAGAAGTCGCACGCCGGGCGGTTCGGCAAGGGGCTGACGCAGGTCGCGGGCAAGGAGCCGGCAGACGCGATCTAGCACTCTCGGCACGCGGGTGGGGCGGGCCGGGGCGGTGTCCTGGGGTCCGGGCAACCACGAGCGCGGTGACCGACTCGGGGCCGCCGCGGCTGGGCTCCATCCGGCTGGGGGGCGCGCGGTCAGGCTTGGTGGGAAACGGGTTGCTCGGACCCCAGGACACCGCCCCGGCCCGCCCCACCCGCGTGCCTTGGTGGTAGCTGGCCCCTCCTCTTCCATGCCGCACCCCACGACTCGGAGCATCGACCATGTCTGATCATGTCTGACGATCCGGCGCTCGATCTGAGGAAGCCGGAGTTCTGGGATCTGGGGAAGGTCGAGGGGGAGTTGCGGCGGGTGTACGACATCTGTGGGGGGTGTCGGCGTTGCCTGCCGCTGTGTCCGTCGTTCAAGGTGTTGTTCGATCGGCTGGACGGGGAGGCTGTCGACGGTGACATCGACAAGCTGCCGTCGGCGGACATCAAGGAAGTGGTCGACCTCTGCTACCAGTGCAAGCTCTGCTACAACCACTGTCCGTACACGCCGCCCCACCGGTGGGCCGTCGACTTCCCGCGGCTGATGCTGCGAGCCCGGGCGGCCGAGGCACGCCGCAGCGGCGTCACGCTGCAGGATCGGATGCTGGGCAACGCCGACCTGGTCGGCAAGCTCGGCAGCCTCACGGCACCGCTGTCTAACTGGATGAACGAGCTGGCCGTGCACCGGGCCTTCATGCAGGCGGTGGCCGGCATCCATCGTGACCGGCAGCTGCCCAAGTTCCACCGGCCGACGTTCTCGTCGTGGTTCAGGTCGACGGCCAAGCCGGCGGCGGCCGAGGGCGGGCGAACGGCCACCCGCAAGGTGGCGCTGTTCGCCACGTGCAGCGTGGAGTACAACGCGCCGGCCATCGGCCGGGCGGCGGTGCGGGTGCTCGAACGCAACGGCGTCGACGTCAGCGTCCCCGAGCAGCGCTGCTGCGGGATGCCGTACCTCGACGGCGGCGCCGTCGACCAGTGCCGCGCGCTCATCCGCGACAACGTGCGCACGCTGGCCGCGGCCGTGCGGGAGGGGCGCGAGATCGTCTCGCCGGGTCCGACCTGCAGCTACATGCTCAAGCAGGAATACCCGTGGATCGACGGCTCCGACGACGCGCGCCTCGTCGCCGCCAACACCCGCGACCTCTTCGAGTACCTGGCCCGGCTGCACGCCGACGGCGCCCTCGACACGCGCTTCCCCCGGCCGGTGGGAGCGGTCACGTACCACGTGCCCTGCCACCTGCGGGCCCAGAACATCGGAACCCGGTCGGCCGACGTGCTGCGCGCGATTCCCGGGACCGAGGTCACGGTGGTCGAGCGGTGCTCGGCCGTCGACGGCACCTGGGGCTTCAAGACACAGTACTTCGACCTCTCGATGAAGGTGGCCAAGCCGCTCTTCGACGCCGTCCGCACGGCCGGGGCCGCCACCGTGGCCACCGACTGCCCGCTGGCGGCGCTGCAGATTGCCCAGGGCACCGGCACCGAGCCGCGCCATCCCATCCAGGTGCTGGCCCACGCCTACGGGTTCGACGATCCATGAGGCCGGTGGAGACGAGCGAGATCCTGAACCTGTACGACTACGAGAAGGTCCGCGAGGCCCGCCGGCGGGCGATCATCGCGCTCAAGAGCGAGCGGCGGGTCGAAGTGGGCCGCTACCTCTCCTTCGTCTTCGAGAACCGGGAGACGGTGTGGTTCCAGATCCAGGAGATGGTCCGGGCCGAGCGCATCGTGGACGAAGGCCGGATCGCCGAGGAGGTCGAGGTCTACAACGGACTGCTGCCGCAGCCGGGCGAGCTGGCCGCGACCATGTTCATCGAGATCGCCGAGTCCGCGCAGATCAAGCCCGTGCTCGACACGCTGCTCGGCATCGACGTCGGGGAGCACGTGCGGCTCCAGGTGGGCGCCGCCGTGGTGCCCGGGGTGTTCGAGGCCGGCCACTCCGACGAGGAGCGCGGCAAGCTCTCGGCGGTCCACTTCGTCCGGTTCGCGCTGCCGCCGTCGGCCCGCCGGGCGTTCGCCGATTCCGAGGTCGCGCTCGTCGTCGACCACCCTGGCGATCGCGGCCGTACCGTGCTGGCGCCGGCCGTCCGGCGTCGCCTGGCCGAGGACTTCACGTGAGCCGAGCGCGGGTCCTGCTCCTCGCCGGGGCAGCGCTGACCCTGGCGGCGTGCCAGGGCGAGAAGCTCAGTCCCCAGGCCGAGCGCGGCCGCCAGGTCTTCGTCTCCCAGTGCACCGCCTGCCACGCGTTCGATCCGTCCCAGGCGGGACCGGTCGGGCCGCCGGTCAAGGGCTCGTCGCGGGCGCTGCTGGAGGCCAAGGTGCTGCGGGGGACCTACCCGTCGGGCTACACGCCCAAGCGACCCACGGCGGTGATGCCGCCCCAGCCCAACCTGGCGGGCGATGTCGACGCCCTCGCCGAGTTCCTGAAGTAGCGCCCCCCGAACGTGAACGGGCCCGGCGCCACTGGCGCCGGGCCCGTCGAGGACTTCCGCTGGTCGTCCGCGCCTAGCCGAAGAGGCAGGCCAGCCCGACGTAGAGAATCAGCGTGAGGATGAAGCCCGCCCAGAACGTGCCCTTCAGCGTCACCAGCATCTTCTTGCCGCCGCTGGGTGGAGCAGCAGGACCAGCCAGCGCGTTGAACTCGACGGCGATGATGACGATCGCGAGCAGGATGAGCGCACCCCACTTCTGACCGCTGCTCGCCGGGTTCGCCATCGCCAGGTGGCTGGCGGCGCCCATGAAGAACAGCATCGGAATCGACAGCAGCGTGTTCGTCCGGGAGGCGACGCCCGCCCGCGCGCCCTTGGCGGCGGCATCCGGGATGGCCTGGCCGCCGGTCGCGACCTGCTCGGCCGAGGCCATGACGACCTGCTGACCGGGCCAGATCACGAACCACACGTTTGCCCACATCGTGCTACCCAGCATGCCGCCGAAGAAGATCTTCCAGCCGTACGAGCTCGCCGCGAACTCCCGGAGCCCGCCGTACTTCGCGAAGGCCACGTGGCAGGATGTACAGCCAGCCGGTGATGAAGGTGAACATGGCCCCCCAGCGGAACCACCACAGGGCCGAGTTCAGGAGGCCGCCGCGGACGATGCCGCTGCGCACCGCGGCGTTGTCGGCCACGAACTTGCTGCCGAAGAAGGGGGTCTGGACGAAGTTGAAGTAGTACAGCATGCCGATCCAGGTGATACCGGCGAGGAAGTGAAACCATCGCAGGAGGAACAGCCAGCCGTCACCACTGAGTAGTGCCATTGCCCGCGGCCTCCTAGTCGAGAGGGGAGCTACTCGTCGTCGTCGTCATCGTCGTCTTCCTCGTCGTCGTCGAGCTCGTCGTCATCGTCATCTTCGTCGTCGTCGTCCTCATCATCCTCGTCGAGCTCGTCGTCGTCGAGATCATCCTCTAGGTCGTCGTCGAGTTCGTCCTCCTCGTCTTCGGCGTCCGGGTCGGCGGCGTCTTCGTCGTCCTCGTCGTCGTCCAGGTCGTCGTCGTCCTCGTCGTCCACGGCGTCGTCGTCCTCGAACCCGTCGTCATCGTCCTCGACATCGTTGCTACGGAGCACAGTCTCGTCTTGCCAAGGAGTCGTGCGGAGCTGCATGTGAAGATTCCTCCGAGCCGTACCCGGCCAGACGTATGAGCCGTGGAATCGGGCTTCCGTCGTTCGCCCGAGCGGATTATATAGCAAACGTTCTGCCCCCGCGCGAGGGTGGGTGGGCTCGCCGCGGCCGGCGCAAAAGGTAGAACCGAGCGCCACGTTTTTCGGCACGAGGGGCTCCGGTACGGTAGAATTCTCCTCCGCAACTGCGCGAGTTTCCTAGCCACGGCGGTGTAGCTCAGCGGCAGAGCAGGGGTCTCATAAGCCCCGTGTCGGAGGTTCAATTCCTCCCACCGCCACCAACTTTACCCATGCAACCTGGGGCAACTGGTGCCAGCGCAAGACCACGCGCCCGGCGGCGCGGTCCACCCGGATTCCGGCGAGGAAGATACGCACGACGGCCTTGCGCTCCTCCGGCTCCCCGGCCTCGAGCACCTCATTCGGATGCTGGCAAGGCTGGCGATCAGCTCGGCGGCGAGACTGTCACGGTCGGTCGCCGGGCCGTAAGAGTGGCCACGGTGTGCTCGCGGTCCTGGTCACCGGGCAGCCACGCGGCGAGCAGTCGATGCAGCTCGCGTGGGTCCAGCCGGTCCGACGGAGAGCAGTGAGCACATTAGTTCCGGATAGTCCTGGCATGACCATGTCGACCACGATGACGTCCGAGTCATCGGCGAAGACGCGCGAGTTGCTCTTCATCGTTGCCGAGGTCCTCGCCGCCTTCGTGGTGTGGTGGGGATGACCCATGAGTCCCGCCGATGCCCCGCATGATCATCGACCGCGCGAGCGACGTCCCCCGGGTACCGCGCTCACATTCAACGGGCCTCCGGACTCTTAGGCTCCATCGGCCACTGACTGGTCGCGGGTGGCGGCGATTGCGTCCAACGGACGAGCGCCCTGCCGGGCCGTACCCGGGGCATGGCGCGGACCCACCCCCTGACCGTGAGGAGGGTAGTTGTCAGCCGTGACTCCGCCGCCGGAGCCATCGGGCGAGGGCGGATATTCGTCGCCGCCGACCGCGAGAGGCGACGGCTCGGGCCTGACCGCTCCGACCGCGCAGGCGCATCGGCGCGGACCACGCCCATATCCCGGAAGCCCTTTGGGCCCGGCAGCGAGGCGAGTCTGAGTTGGGCTGGGAACGCGGAGGGCGACGGGTCGACCGAGGACTCGGCGTCACCCGTGCCGGGCCGCCGCGACGCGGTCAGCGCGTTGGCCACGAACGAGACGGTGAGAAGTCCGATGCCCAACCACGCAACCGGCGCGACATATGAGCGCAATCCAGTACCAGGGGCCGGGGCGTGTTTTGACAGCCGGCGCCAGGCCAGGAAGCGGCTGAGCCGCTCCTGGTCGCCATTCCCTCCGTCCTTGCTTTCCATGAGCGCGTCTTGATGCGTACAACGGGCCAAGTGGAATCAGCGGCGCGAATCTGTCCGCATGGTCATCCCCGATCCAACATCGATAGGAGGGGCATGATGAAACCCTAGTTGTCGCGTTGTTGCGATGGTCGTGGCTTGGCCCCGTCGGTCAGCGGCGCCTGGGAGCGGAACGGGCGGGGCTGGCGCCGGTGCGGGAGACCTGGTGCCTTTGGGGGACGCGGCACTGCAGGTGCCGGCGGTACCGGCGGTCCTGCCGGTTCGTCAGGCACGAGTGGGACCGGAGGAGCAGGGGTCGCGCCACCGGCCGCATGATCAAGTCGGGCTTCAAGCGGACGAGGTCGCTCGCCAGGGCCGGGAGCCGCTCGGCCTGCCCTCGGCGTAGCGATGCCCGAAAAGGATGTTCCGCCGATCGTCCCCCCTCGCTTGGGAGGAACGCCCACTCACGGGGTGCCCGTCCCGCCGATCTTCAGCCCGCCGGGCCGTCACAACCGCTCGCGCTTGGCCTTGAGGTATGCGGGCCGGTCGGCTTCGGCGAGCTGTCGCGGATAGCGCGCGATCGCGTCGAGCCAGGTGCGCAGGCTGCGGTCGCGCCGCTGCGCGACCGACCCGTCCAAGGCATCGAGATAGGCGTCGATGGCCAGGTACAGGCGCATCGCGTTGCGCTCGACGGCACCGCGCAGGCCGCCGATGTATTCCGGTGCACCGGCGGCGTCCGAGGCGACGACGGTGAAGCCGACCTTGTCGCGTCCGCGCGTGGCGAGGTAGCCTCCCGCGGCAAGCCGTGCGGACAGGCCGTAAGCGTAGCCGTACTGCACGCGCAGGAACACGCGCTCCTTGTCGACCGGCACCGCGCCGAGCTCCACGCGATAGTCGCTCGTGCCCAGTGGGCCCTTCGGCGCCTGCAGGACGACCTCGAGATGGGCGCCGCGCAGCGCGCGGGTACGCATGTCGAAGCGGACCGGATGGGTATCAGCAGGCGGCTCGTCGAACCGTCGCGCGAACCACAGCGTGAGTTGCCGACCATCCGCCGCCGCCCGGCATTGCCGGATGTTCGGCAGCAGGGTCAGGAGTTCGCACCAGTGCGCCGGATCGGTCAGCGCTTCGACCTCGGTGAATGAATGGTCGACGACCGCCCGGATCTCGCCTTCCAGCCGGCCGTCGGCCTCGGTCGAGGCGATCCACAGCGGCCGGCCGAACGGCGAAGCGCGCAGGCGCTCGACTGAGGCCGCGTAGAGCGCGTGCAATGCCCTGGGATCAGCATCGGCCGTAGCCGCCGCTAGTGTCAGCGCGGCGGCGACGATGCCGATCGCCCTCATGGCTCGTCCCCCAAAACGCCAGTCAGGCCGTCTGTCGTGCGTAGCGTTCGCGTTCCGATCACACTGACGCTTGCACGCCGGGAAGGCTTGGCGCTCGTTCCCCTTGTTGACACATGGTTCTTCGGTCAGGACGGCCGGCGTTCGGGAATCTCTAGCGCCCGGACCGTGGCTGTCCGCACCTCTTACCGCTCTGCCGGACGCGGGTTGCCCGCACCGGCCGGAGGGACCGCGGGGAAACACGGCGAACGGCTTACGCGATGCGCCGTTCCTTGTCATCTGGGCTCGCGTGACCGGGCGTGACGGCTGCCCACTCCGTCGGACGACTGCATGCGCCACACACGGGGAATTCCTGATCCATGCCGAGGCTGTTCTCGTAGCTGCAACACCGCGAGGTATAGACGCCTGGCTGCTGAACGCGATTGCCGGTGCGGTGCATGATATTCCTCCGCTATCGGGCGAATGGGACTAGGGAAGGATTTGAGCAAACGCCGTGCCGGCCACGACCGGCCACCTCGCCTCCCTCGTCGGTTTACGCCAGCCGGCGAGTGCCCCCGCCGGTGCTTCTACGCGCCCGGCGTCCTCACGCCCGGCGGCACCGGCCCCGCGGCCGCGTGTCCTGAGCGCGCCCGCGACGTCACTGTCGGTCACGACCTCGAGCGGACGTCATCGCAAGGGGGGAGAGGAACCTGCTCTGCCTCCGCGAGGGTGCGGAAACGGCGGCGGTCCATGCCGGGACGTTAGGGCGAACAATGGCAGAAGGTCAACCATCCCGGTGGCGGTTGTCGGTCGGGTGTTGCAGGGTAGGGCGGCGAGAAACTGCCGTAGAAGTCTGCGTAGTTACGTCGATTGGCGTCGTCGCGGCGAGCCTTCAATTCCTCCGACCGCCACCAGACCTACCGGCCGTAGTCCTCGGTCGGCTGGCCACGGCGCCGTTTCTGCTTTGGTTTCGATCGGCCGGTCCGCGACACTCGAAGGACCCAGCCATGAAGGGCCATCCACTCCTGTGACGACCATGCAGACCGTGGCAGAACCCGTTCGGGTGCTCATCGCCGACGACGAGCCGTCCGTTCTCCAGATGCTCAGCGATCTGTTGACGATTTCCGGTGGGTACGAAGTGGCGACGGTCGCGAGCGGTAAGGAAGCGCTGGACCGGCTCTCCAGCTTTGCCGCGGATGTGGTCCTTCTCGACATCCTGATGCCCGGGATGTCGGGCAACGACACCCTCGCCGAGCTGCGATCCCGCGGGTTCCAGACCCCGGCGATTGCCATCACCGGGATGCCGGACCGGGCCAGCACCGGCTTCCTGGCGGTCCTGAGCAAGCCGATCGACATGCGGCAGCTGATCGTGCTGGTGTCGGTGGCGGGGCGACGCCGGTCCGCCAGGTCCGATCAGTAAGACGGCGGACGACTAGCCGGTCGCGAGGTTGAGGGTCGCCTCGGCGCCGCCGGCGCGATCGGCACGGAGGGCGCGGTTCACGCGCTCCAGCTCGGTCTCCAGCGCGGCGAGCATCGCCGGCACCTCTCCGATGCGTCCTTCCCGACCGGCGCGCTCCAGGTCCGCGGCGAGATCGCGGGCGAGCTGGGCTCCGAACGTTCCCACCGAGCCCTTCACGGCGTGGGCGGCGCGCTGGACGTGGGTGGGGTCTCCGCTGGCGGCGGCGGCCCGCAGGTCGGCGACGCGCGCGGGGCAGTCCTCCAGGAACAGTCGCATCAGGTCGGTCAGGAGCGCCTCATCGCCGCCGACGGCACGCAGTGCCGCGGCGCGATCGATCGCCGTCGGCCCCTCCTCGTCGATGGCCACGGTGGCCTCGGGAATGAACGGCGCCAGGGCCGCATCCAGCGTCTCGGCCCGGACCGGCTTGGACACGTACCCGTCCATCTTCGCGGCCAAGCAGCGCTCCTGCATCCCCTTCATGGCGTGGGCCGTCAGGGCGACGATCGGGATCCGGCGGTCGCGATCACGGGCGACCGCGTAGGCGTTGCCCGTCGGCACCGGGCGGGCGCCACTCCGGATCTCCCTCTCGTAAGCGCGGATGGCGGCGGTGGCCTCGAAGCCGTCCAGCTCGGGCATCTCGATGTCCATGAGGACCACGTCGAACGGCTGCGACTCGAGAGCCTCGAGCGCGGCGCGGCCGGTGCCCACCACGACGGCGCGGTGGCCCCGTCGCTGAAGCAGCCCCGAGGCCACCCGCTGGTTCACCACGTTGTCCTCGGCGATCAGGACACGCAAGCCGGGCCCGCCCGCCACCGTCGCCACGGGGGAGGCCGCCGCCGGCGGTGCAGTCGGCGGCGCCAGTGTCGGGGCGAACACGGACATGATCGCGTCCAGCAGCTCGGACTGCCCGACTGGCTTGGACAGGAACACCTCGACGCCGGCCCGCCGCGCGCGGGTCACGTCCTGGGGAAGGTTCGACGAGGACAGCATCACGATCCGGATGCCGGCGAGCGCTGGATTGGCCTTCAGCCGCTGGGTGAGGGCGATGCCATCGATCCCCGGCATCTCGTGGTCAGTGATGATGAGCGCCGGGATCGCCGCAGTCCGTGTGGGCGCTTCCAGTACCGCCAGGGCGGCCTCGCCGCTGTCGACGACCTGGGGCGTCAGCCGCCAGGCCCCGAGCATCTCCGCGAGCATGCGTCGGCTCGTCGCGTTGTCGTCGACGACGAGCACCGGCAACCCGTCGAGCTCTCGCGGCCCGGCGAGGACGGCCGTCGCCGCGGTGCCGACGGCGAAGCGGGCCGTGAAGTGGAAGGCGCTCCCGCGACCGTCCTCGCTCTCGAGCCAGATGCGCCCACCCATGAGCTGAACGAGCCGCTTGGTGATCGCCAGCCCGAGCCCGGTTCCTCCGAAGCGCCGGGTCGTGGAGCTATCGGCCTGGGTGAAGGCGTCGAAGATCAGATCGCGCTTGGTGGCGGGGACACCGACCCCGGTGTCGCGCACGACGATGTGCAGGACGACGTCGTCCTCCTCGGTCCCATGGAGCTCGATGCGGACCACCACCTCGCCCTGCTCGGTGAACTTCACCGCGTTGCCCACGAGGTTGACCAGCACCTGCCGCAGGCGGCCGGGGTCACCGACGACGTGCTCGGGCACGGCGGGGTGCACGGCACACACGAGCTCGAGCCCCTTCTCGTGGGCCCGGAGGGCGAGCGGCTTGAGCGCCCGCCCCACGGTGGCGCGGAGGTCGAAGGAGAGCGCCTCCAGCTCGATGCGACCCGCCTCGATCTTCGAGAAGTCCAGGATGTCGTTGATCACCTGCAGGAGCGCCTGGGCCGAGGTCTGCACCAGCGTCGCGCACTCCCGCTGCTCGGCCGTGAGGTCGGAGCCGAGCAGCAGCTCGTTCATGCCGAGGACCCCGTTCATCGGCGTCCGGATCTCGTGGCTCATCGTGGCCAGGAACTCGGCCTTGGCCCGGTTCGCGGCCTCGGCGGCCTCCTTGGCCTGCCGCAGCGCCCGCTCGGCCGCCCGGCGCACGGTGACGTCACGAGCGACCACGATGTAGCCCGTATGGTGCCCGCTCTCGTCCTGCAGCTGGGAGGCCGACGCTGCCACCGACGCCGAGCCGTCCGGACGGGTCAGGGTGAACTCCAGCCGCTCGGGGAGCCGGGCCTCGATCAGGCTGGTGGCCAGCCGATCCGCGTCGGCGTCCTCCCCGTCGAAGATGCTGGCGATGGGATGCCCGATCATCGCCTCGGCCGGCCGGCCGAAGAGCCGGCGGGCGCCGACGTTCCAGCTGGTGACGCGCCGCTCCAGGTCGAGGGTCAGGATGGCCTCCTCGGCCTGCTCGACGCTCGCCGCCAGCGAACGGTTGGCCGCCTCCTTGGCCCGCAGCTCGACCATCAGACTCTCGAGGTTCTGCGCCATCGCGTTGAAGGCCCGCATGGTCGGCGCCAGCTCGGCGACCCGCGTCTCCGGCATGCGGACGGTGAGGTCGCCGGCGCCGAAGCGCGCGGCGATCTCGCCGAGCTTCCGGACCGAGCGCAGGCCGTAGGCGAGGATCACGTGCAGCACCACGATCAGCGTGGCCAGGAGCACGACGGCGAGCGTCATCATCGTGCGCGTTTCCTGCCAGAGCGCTCGGCTCACTTCTTCCGCCGACGGCACGACGGCGAGTACCGCGTAGACCGTCGGCGGGGCGGTGATGTCGACCCTCGCTTCGGAGAGATCGAGGCCGATGAGTTGCCCGAACCAGTCGGGCACGCTCCGGTCGGTGTGCTTCTCGGGCGAGGCGTCGAAGATGAGCGTCCGGCCGTCGGGCTCGTACAGGCGCACCCGGCGCCAGACGCGGCCGGCGTTGAGATTGCGAACCGTCTGCTCGGCGCTGGCCAGGTCGCCGACCACCAGCGTCCCGAGGAGCAACGGCTGGCTGGCCGCGAGCATGCGCTGCGTGGTCTCCGTCAGCTGCTGCCGCGCCGTGTCGGTGCGCATCTTCACGTTGATCGTGAGATCGCCGAGCGTGACGAGCACGACGGCCAGGCTGGTGAGGCCCAGCAGCAGGGTCCGGAGGCTTCGGGTCATTGACTGATCAGTCGATAAATCCGGCGAACACCGTCGTAGTCGCGGTCGGTCGCCGGCTCGAAGCCGGGGGAGGTGGCCTGCTCGAGGACGGGACTCGCCAGCGGATCCGTCTTCATCGCGAGCAGCGCCTGGCGCACCTTGTCGACGACGGAGGCCGGCACGCGGGGATTCGCGACGACCGCCAGCTCCGGATAGGGATCGGAGGTGTAGATCGCGCGGAACTGAGCGCCCTCACGCTCGGAGTACTGCGCGAGGAATCGCGAGTTGACGGCGGCGGCGTCGACGCGACGGCTCTTGACCTGCGCCATCGCTCCTTCCTGGTTCCCGGCCAGGACTTCCTCGACGCGCACGCCGGCTTTCTTCATGGCCACCATGGGCACCGCGTAGCCGGCGAAGGCGTCACGGGACGGGAACGCGACACGCTTGCCGGCGAGCTGTCCCAGTCCGGTGATCGGGCTGCCGGGGGCCACCGCCAGGACGCTCCGGATGGCGTCCCCGCCCCAGCGGGCGATCACCTTGTAGCCGAGTGAGTCGTATTCGGGCTGGAAGTTGTGGTTGGTGAAGACGAAGTCGAACTCGCCGCGCCCCATCATCGCATCCGTCTCGTGCACGGTGGCGCCCATGCGGAAACGCAGCGGCACCCCGCTCGCCGAGCTGACGTAGTGGAGGATGGGGCTCCAGCGCTCCGCCGTCAGCGCCGGGCTCTGCTGGTTCAGCACACCGAACACCAGCGGGGTGGTGGGCTGGGCGAGCGCCCCGCCGGCCGCGGCGGCCGCGATGAGCAGGAACAAGCCGACCAGCATGGTCAACCGTCGCGAGATCATTCCCGGGTCTCCTTCGTCTTCGGCAAGCCGCTCGAGCGGAGCGAGGCACCTTTCAGGCGGATTCTCCGAGGCTTCCACATCGACGGCCAGCGGGCGTGCGTAGCTCGTGCCAACCTGGCGGACCTATATATGGTGATATGCGGGAGTCGATCGACCCCTCATATAGCATTCCAGGGCACGGCCCTCGGCGAAGTGGCACGTGACTGACCAACAGCGGCACGGGGTCGCTCCCCCGCTCGGTCCGGGCCTGCGCCCGAGCGCCCGGCCGCCCTAGCCGATCGGGTTATCCGCCGCCTGCCTGTCCGCTGACGCCTGCCGCATCCGCTCGAGCTGCGGCTCGATGTGCTTGATGCGGCACTCCGGGCAGATGCCGTGGCTGAAGCGGGCATCGGAGTGATCGCTGACGTACGTCTCGACCTGGGTCCAGTAGTTCTGGTCGTTCCGGATCTTCTTGCAGTACATGCAGATCGGAAGCAGTCCCTGCAGGCGCGTGACGTGGGCGAGTGCGAGCTCGAGCTCCGTGACCCGGTCGGCGAGTCGGCGTTGCAGTGTCGCGACCCGCAACCCGACGCCCACCCGGGCCTTCAGCTCCTCGACCTGGAACGGCTTCGTCACGTAGTCGTCGGCGCCGGCGTCCAGCGCCGCCACGAGATCCTCGGTCCGCTCGCGCGAGGTGACGATGAGCACGTAGGTCGGGCCGGAGGGCGCCCGCTCCCGCAGGGTGCGGCACACGTCGATCCCGGTCATGCCCGGCATCATCCAGTCGAGGATGGCCAGCGGGGGTGGGTCGTCGCCGGTCAGGATCTGCAGGGCCTCGGTCCCGTCCTTGGCGAGGACGACGTCGAACCCCAGCCGGCCGAGCACCCCCTCGAGGAGGCGGCGCGTCACGGGATCATCATCGGCCACGACCAGTCTCAATGCGTTGCTCCCACCCGCCGACCCGCTCGGGCCGCTGGGCTGTTTCCCCGACGTGCGTTGCGCACGCGCCACCCATG
Organism: uncultured Candidatus Rokubacteria bacterium; assembly: GCA_963734175.1. Taxonomy (GTDB): domain Bacteria; phylum Methylomirabilota; class Methylomirabilia; order Rokubacteriales; family CSP1-6; genus AR5. The sequence goes on along the minus strand of CAVTGC010000004.1, from coordinate 283,000 downwards.
ATAGGGGACGCGGGTGTCGGGGACGACGCAGAATCAGCACCCCCGTCTGGTGCGCCGGGCCCTCCGCCCGCCACCTCTCCGTCGGCTCTGATACACTCCCCACTCGTGAGTGACGATATCCTCGTGCAGCAGGATGGTCCCATCGCCACGCTGGTTCTCAACCGGCCCCGCATGCGCAACGCCATCAACCTGGCCATGTGGGCGGACATCGCGCGGCTGACCCAGGGCTTCGGCAAGGACGACTCGGTGCGGGCCGTCGTCTACCGCGGAGCGGGCACCGAGGCCTTCGCCTCGGGGGCGGACATCTCGGAGTTCCCCGCGAGCCGCAAGGACGCGGAGACGGCCCAGCGCTACAACGCGACCACGGCCGCCGCCTACGCGGCGGTGCGCGAGTGTGCGAAGCCCACGGTGGCGCTGATCCACGGCTTCTGCATGGGGGGGGCGGTGGGGCTGGCGATGGCGTGCGACCTGCGCTTCGCCGCCGAGGGGTCGAAGTTCGGGATCCCGGCGGCCCGACTGAGCATCGTCTATCCCTCGGAGGCGATCGCCCAGCTCGTCGACCTCGTCGGACCCGCCTACGCCAAGGACATCCTGTTCTCGGCGCGTACCGTGAGCGATCGCGAGGCGCTGGCCATCGGCCTCATCCAGCGGTTGGTGCCGGCCGCCGAGCTGGAGGCGACGACGTACGACTACCTGAGGCTCGTGGCCGACAATGCGCCGCTCTCGGTGCGCGGCTCCAAGGTCACGATCCAGGCCTATCTGGCTGGCTTCACCGACGACAGCCGCGCCCGTCTGCGAGCGCTGTCGATGGAGGCGGCCTCCAGCGAGGACTACCGGGAGGGCACCCGCGCCTTCCTCGAGAAGCGGCGGCCGACGTTCCAGGGGCGCTGAGCCCCGCCGCTCCGTGCGCTTCGAGTTCCTCAGCTCCACGCCGGCCAGCCCTACCGAAGGCAGCGGAACCTGGGTTGCGATCGACGGCCTCGTCCGCGGCCTCGAAGGGCTGGGCCACACGGTCGGCCGCCGCCGGCTCGGCCTCCGCACGCGCTTCCACACCCTCGATCGCTGGCTCTACAACGCGCGCATCGCGCTGGCGCCGCCCGTCGCCGACGTCGTGGTGGGGGTGGACCTCGATGGCTTCATCTGGGCCGGACAGCCGCGGCGGACGCGCTTCGTCGTCGCGCTCAAGGGAATCATCGCCGACGAGCTGCGCAACGAGCAGGGGATGGTGCGCACGCTCCTGCAGATCCAGGCGCGATGGGAGCGGCTCAACACCGAGCGGGCCGAGCGGGTGATCGTGCCGAGCCGCTACTCGGCCGCCGTCGCCCACGAGGTCTACGGGGTGCCGTCGGAAAAGTTGGCGGTCGTCCCCGAGCCGATCGACCTCACCGAGTGGCGGCGCCGCTTCGCGGCGGTGGCCCCGACCCCCGGCGGCCCGCCCACCGTGCTGGCGGTGGCTCGCATGTACCCGCGCAAGCGCCTGGACGATCTGCTGCGCGCCGCCGCGGTGCTGCGCGACCGAATCCCGCCGGTGCGTATCCGCATCGTAGGCGAGGGGCCGGAGTCGGCCCGGCTGCACGCGCTGCACACGACGCTGGGTCTCGGTGATACCGTGACGTTCCTCGGCGAGGTTTCCCGACAGGCCCTGGCCGTAGAATACGTGCGGGCCCACTGCTTCTGCCTGCCGACCGTCCAGGAGGGCTTCGGGATCGTGTTCGCCGAGGCCATGGCGGCCGGGCTGCCCGTGGTCGCGTGCCGGGCGGCGGCGGTGCCCGAGATGGTCGAGGATCGACGGACGGGCTTGCTGGTCAATCGCGAGAGCCCCGAGGAGCTGGCGATGGCGCTGGAGACCTTGCTGATGAACGACGGTCTGCGCACGGATCTGGGCGCCGCCGGGGCGGCGCGGGTGGCGGCGCTCGACCTGGCGCCGGTGGCCCGGCGCTTCGTCGAGGTGGTGACGGCCTCGTGAGCGCGCTCGCGTCCACGACGCGCCGGTTCACCTTCTCGGCCGGCCACCGCTATCACGTCGCCCAGTGGTCGGCCGACGAGAATGCGCGGGCGTTCGGCCGGCTGACCGTGCCCCACGGCCACAACTACACGCTCGACGTGACCGTGCGCGGCCCCATCGACCTCCGCACCGGCATGGTGATCGACCTCGGCGAGCTGAAGGAGATCGTGAACGCCACGGTGATCGAGCGCTTCGACCACGCCGACCTCAACGCCGATGCGCTGTTCCGCGACCGCATCCCCACCACCGAGAACATCGCGCTGGCCGTGTGGGAGCTGCTGGCGCCCAAGCTCGGTCCCGACCGCCTCGCCCGCGTCCGGGTGTGGGAAGACCCCACGCTGTTCGTGGACTATGATGGAGCGTGAGATGCGTCGCCGGGTCGAGCTCACGCGGGTCTACCATTTCAGCGCGGCCCACTGCCTGGCCAACGCGGCCCTGAGCGCGGCCGACAATGCGGCCCTGTACGGCCAGTGCGCGCGGCCGCACGGCCACAACTACTACCTCGAGGTGACGGTGGCGGGTGTCCCCGACGCGCTCACCGGCTTCGCGGTGGATCTCGAGCGGCTGGACCGGACGGTGGCCGATTCGCTCCTGGACCAGGTGGACCACCACCAGCTGGAGGACGCCCCCGTGCTGGCCGGGGTGATCACCACCGGCGAGGGGCTGGCCCACGCGTTCTGGCGCACGCTGAGCGCGGCGCTGCCGGCCGGCGAGCTGCAGAAGGTCGTGGTGCAGGAGACGGCCAAGAACCGCTTCGAGTACCGCGGCGAGGAGGCCTGATGCCGAACGGCGACGCGATCCCGCAGCTGGTCGAGGAGCTGCTGAAGGAGCTGGGCGAGGACCCGCACCGCGAGGGGCTCGAGCGCACGCCCGAGCGCGTGGCGGCGGCGATGCGCTACCTCACTTCCGGCTACCAGAAGAACCCGCAAGAGATCCTCAACGACGCCCTCTTCGTCGAGGAGTACGACGAGATGGTCATCGTCAAGGACATCGACGTCACCAGCCTGTGCGAACACCACCTGCTGCCCTTCATCGGCAAGTGCCACGTGGCCTACATGCCGCACCGGAAGATCGTGGGGCTGTCGAAGATTCCCCGCCTGGTCGACATGTACGCGCGGCGGCTGCAGGTGCAGGAGCGGCTCACGACCCAGATCGCCACCACGTTGAACGAGGTGTTGCAGCCCCGCGGCGTCGCCGTCGTCATGGAGGCCGTGCACCTCTGCATGCTCATGCGGGGGGTGGAGAAGCAGAACTCCAAGGCCGTCACCTCGGCCATGCTCGGGGCCTTCCGCGACCGGCCCGAGACCCGCGCCGAGTTCATGGAGCTGATCAAGGCCGGGCGGGGGCTCGTGCTGTGAGCCAGCTCCTGGCCGGCAAGGTCGCGCTCGTCACCGGCGCCGGCCGCGGCATCGGCCGCGCCATCGCGCTGGCGTTCGCCGACGAGGGGGCGGCGGTCGCGCTGGTCGCCCGTTCGCGCGCCGACCTGGCCACGGTGGCCGGCGAGGTCCGCGAGCGCGCCAACGGCCGCGTGCTGGCCGAGCCCATCGACGTCACCCAGGACACCGCCGTCGAGATGCTGATCGAGCGCGTCGTGGGCGACCTGGGCCGGCTGGACGTGCTGGTCGCCTCGGCCGGCACGGCCGCCTTCGGGCCCGTCGCCGAGTCCAAGCCAGCCGACTGGGACGCGATGCTGGCCGTCAACCTGCGCGCCACCATGGTGTGCTGCCGGGCCGCGCTGGCCCCGATGATGCGCCAGCGTTCCGGCACCATCCTCACCGTGGCCTCCATCGCCGCCAAGCGGGTCCTGCCTGGCAGCGCCGTCTACACGGCCACCAAGATGGCGGTCATCGGCTTCAGCCGCGTGCTGGCCGAGGAGATGCGACCGCATGGTGTCCGGGTGGGCGTCCTGGTGCCGGGGGCGGTCGACACGCCGCTCTGGGACACCCTGGGGGCCGGGCCGCCGCGCGAGAAGATGCTGCGGCCAGAGGACGTTGCGCGGGCCGCGGTGCTCATGGCCACGCTGCCCCCGCACGCCTCGCTGGAGGAGCTCACCCTCCTGCCCGCGGGGGGTATCCTGTGATAACATTCACCAGTCGGCAAACGCCGCGAATGGACGGGAGGACTGCATGGTCACGATGACTGAGACGGCCGCCAAGAAGGTCGGCGAGCTCCGCCTGGAGGAAGGCAAGCCCGAGTGGGGCCTGCGCATCCGGATCGTGGGCGGGGGCTGCTCGGGAATGTCCTACGATCTCGGCTGGGAAGACCAGGAAGCCGACGGGGACAGCGTCGTCGAAGCCCACGGCATCAAGGTCTACATCGACAAGCACAGCGCGCCCTATCTCTCGGGCAGCGAGATCGACTTCGTCGACAACAACATGATGGGCGCCGGTTTCGCGATCAAGAACCCGAACGTGAAGTCCAGCTGCGGCTGCGGCCACTCCCACAGCTTCTAGACGTCGTGCGTGTCCGGGTCCATCTGTTCGCCCGGTATCGTGAAGCCATCGGGCGGCAACAGGTGGACCTGGACCTTCCCGAGGGGGGCACGGTCGACACCGCGTGGAGTGCCGTCGTCGCCCGCCACCCTGAGCTGGCCGAGTACCGTCCCTTCACGCTGTTCGCCGTGGGTCACGACTACGTCGAGGCCGACCATCATCTGAAAGCGGGCGACGAGCTGTGCCTGTTCCCGCCCGTCAGCGGGGGCAGCGACGACGACGTGTTCGCGGTAGTCGATCGCCCGCTCTCCCCCGACGCCATCACCGCCCAGGTCGACGACCCCGGCGCCGGCGGCATCGTCGTCTTCTCCGGCGTCGTGCGCAACCAGACGGACGGCCGCCCGGTGAAGTTCCTCGAGTACGAGGCCCACGCCGCCATGGCCGAGGCCAAGCTGCGCGAGATCGGCGCCGCCATCCGGGGCCGCTGGCCCGGCGTCAAGCGCGTGGCGATGCTCCACCGGATCGGCCGCCTCGAGATCGGCGAATCCTCGGTGCTGATCGCGGTGTCGGCCGCTCACCGCGGCGATGCCTTCGAGGCCTGCCGCTACGCGATCGACACCCTCAAGCGCATCGTGCCCGTCTGGAAGAAGGAGCACTTCGAGGACGGTGAGGTCTGGGTGGGCCTGCAGGGCGGGTGAGGTGGGCCTCACCGACGCCGTCGAGCGGACCCTTCGCCGCCACGCGATGCTCGCCGGCGGCGAAACCGTCTTGGTGGCCGTGTCCGGCGGTGCGGACTCCGTCGCCCTCCTCTCCGTCCTGACCGCGCTGGCGCCCGCCTGGCGCCTCATGCTGCACGTGCTGCACGTCGACCACGGCCTCCGCGCCGACTCGGCCCGCGACGCCGACCTCGTGCGTGCGCTGGGAACGCGTCTGGGCGTGCCGGTGGACGTGGAGCGCGTGCAGGTCGGCCCCGGCTCGGTCGAGGCGGCTGCGCGGGCGGCCCGTTACGCCGCGCTGGAGGCGTGGGCCGACCGGCTCGGCGCCACCCGCATCGCGGTCGGCCACACCGCCGACGACCAGGCCGAGACCGTGCTCATGCGCGTGCTCGGCGGCGCCGGCGTGCGCGGCCTCGCCGCGATCCCGCCCGTGCGCGGCCGGATCATCCGCCCGCTGATCGCGCTGCGACGCCAGGCCCTCCGCGACGCGCTGGTGGCGGCCGGTCTCGACTGGGTCGAGGACCCGACCAACCGCGATCCGAAGTTCCTCCGCAACCGGATCCGCCACGAGCTGCTGCCGCTGCTGGCCGCCTCCTACCACGCCGACCTCGTGCCCGCGCTGACGCGGGTGGCGCGGCTGGCCCGCGAGAGCGTCGACGCGCTCGATCGCACGGCCTCGCGCGAGCTGGCCCGCCTGGGTACGGTGCACGCCGACGCGCTCACGCTGGCGCGGTCGGCGCTGGCGGCGTTGCCGCCGGCGGTGGCGGCCGAGGTGCTACGCCAGGCCGCCGCGCGCCTCGGCAGCCGCGCCCCGCTGCGCGCGTGGGCCCACCGCGGCCTGCGCCGCGTGCTGGCCACCCCACCGCCGCGCCGGCCCTTCCGGCTCGGCGGCGTCGTCGTGGAAGTGAGCGGTGACCACGTCCGGGTGGGCGCCCGGCCGGTCGTACCACTGGCGCCGCGATCGCTCCCGGTGCCGGGACGCGTGGAGCTGCCGGAGATCGGGCGCGCGCTCGAGGCGCGGCGGCTGCCGGCGGCCGGCTACACGGTTCCCCGCGCGGCGGACTGCGTCGCCTTCGACGCCGACGCGGTGACCACGCCGCTGGCCATCCGCCGCCGCCGGCGCGGCGATCGGTTCGACGCGTTCGGCGCGGGGGAGCGGCGACTCAAGTCGTTCCTGATCGACGCCAAGGTGGCGCGCTGGGAGCGCGACCGGCTGCCGCTGGTCGAGTCGGCCGGGCGCATCCTGTGGGTGGCGGGGCTGCGTCGCGGCGCGGCGGCGCCGGTCACCGCGGCGACGCGCGAGATCCTCGAGCTGAAATTGATCACGCTGGCGGAGCCCGAGGCCCGCCGGTAGAATGCGGCCCCTGACGTTCATGCGACTCTCTCTCGCCCTTCTCCTGATCGCCGCGCTGGCGGTGCCGGCGTGGCCCCAATCGGCGCCCCCGCGGCCGCCGGCCGCGGCCGCCCCGGCCGACAAGCGCCCGCCCACCAAGGCGCCTGCCCCCGCTCCCAAGGTCGACGCCCGCGCCGTCCTGCAGGCCATGGAGGAAGCGTTCAGCGCGGTGGCCGACCGGGTGACGCCGGCCGTCGTCAACGTGAGCACGGTCTCCAAGCGCCCGGTCCCCGGCTCGTCCGACGATCCCCAGCGCTTCCGCGAGTTCTTCGGCGACGAGTTCTACGAGCGCTACTTCAAGCGGCGGCCGCGCGACGAGCCGCGGGCGAGCGGCTCGGGGGTCATCGTGGATCCAGCCGGATACATCTTGACGAACAATCACGTTATCGAGAACGCTCAGGACATCACCGTGCGCCTGTCCGACTCCCGGAAGTTCACGGCCACGCTGGTCGGTCGCGATCCCAAGACCGACCTGGCGGTGCTCAGGGTCGAGGCCCCGGCCCCGCTGCCGGCGGCCGAGCTCGGCGACTCCGAGCGCCTGCGGGTCGGCCAGTGGGTCATCGCCATCGGCAACCCGTTCGGTCTCGACCGCACCGTCACGGTCGGCATCGTGTCGGCCACAGCCCGCACGCGGGTGGGCGTGACGACCTACGAGAACTTCATCCAGACCGACGCCTCGATCAATCCCGGCAACTCCGGGGGGCCCTTGCTGAACCTGGACGGCCGGGTCATCGGGATCAACACCGCGATCGTCGCGGCCGGGCAGGGGATCGGCTTCTCGATTCCGATCAACGAGGCCAAGGCGGTCATGGGCCAGCTCATCGCGCGCGGCAAGGTCACGCGCGGCTGGCTCGGCATCGTCATCCAGGACCTGAACGACGAGCTGGCCTCGAGCTTCGGCGTGCGCGAGCGCGAGGGCGTGCTGGTGGCCGACGTCATGAAGGGCGGACCGGGCGAGGCGGCGGGGCTGCGGCCGGGCGACGTCATCGTGCAGCTCGGCGGCAGCAAGATCCGCGAGGTGCCCGACCTGCAGCGGCGTGTGGCCAACGTGGCTCCCGGCCAGACGGTGCCCGTCGGCGTCATCCGCGATCAGGCTCCGCAGCAGTTGAACGTCCGGGTGGGCGAGATGCCGGCCGACGACACGGCGGCCGCCGACATCGAGGCCGGACCCGACGGGTTCGGGCTGCAGGTCGAGCCGCTGGCACCGGACACCGCCGAGCGGCTCGGGCTGGCCTTCAACCACGGCCTGCTGGTGACCGACGTGGCGACCGGCGGGCCGGCCGAGCGGGGCGGGCTGCGGCGCGGCGACGTCATCCTGGAGGTCGACCGCAAGGCGGTGTACGACGCCCCCTCGCTGCAGAAGGCGCTGAGCGAGGTGCCGGCGGGCCGCTCGGTGATCGTCTGGGTCCACCAGCCGGCTGGCGGCGGCCGCAATCAGTACCTCGTCCTCGAGCGGGAGCGCACGCCGTGAACACCGCCGACCTGCTCGAGGGGCCGACGCTGTCGCGGCGGGGCACCGTCCTGGTCGTCGACGACGAGGAGGGCGTGCGCGCCTCCATCCGGGCCATCCTGGAGGGCACCTGCGAGGTGCTGGAGGCGGAGACCGGTGCCGACGCGCTGGACCTGCTCCGGGCGCGCGACGTCGACCTGGTGATGCTCGACCAGCGGATGCCGGGCGAGCCCGGCATCGACGTGCTGCCCAAGGTGAAAGCCGCCGATCCGTCCACCGTGGTCGTGCTGGCCACGGCGGTCCACGATGTCCGTACTGCCGTCGAGGCGCTCAAGCGCGGCGCCTACGACTACATCACCAAGCCGTTCGACGTGGACGACATCCTGATGCTGGTCGAGCGCGCGCTGGAGAAGCGCGCGCTGGAGCGTCAGGTCCTGTGCCTGCAGTCGGCGCTGGCCTCGTCGGGCCCGGCCACCGCCGACGGCTTCGAGGGGCTGGTCGGACGCCATCCGGAGATGGCGCGCATCTACCAGCTGATCACTCAGATCGCCGCCACGCCGACCACGGTGCTCATCACCGGCGAGAGCGGGACCGGCAAGGAGCTGGTGGCCCGCGCGGTCCACCAGCGCAGCCAGCGGAGCGGGCAGCCGTTCGTGGCGATCAACGTGGCGGCGATCCCGGAGGCGCTGATCGAGTCCGAGCTGTTCGGCCACGAGAAGGGCGCGTTCACCGGCGCCATCGGGCGGCGGCTCGGCAAGTTCGAGCTGGCCCACGGCGGCACCGTCTTCCTCGACGAGATCGGCTCGCTGCGTCTCGATCTGCAGACCAAGCTGCTGCGGGCCCTGCAGGAGCGGGAGGTCGAGCGGCTGGGCGGCAGCCGGCCGATCCCCATCGACGTCCGCGTGCTGGCCGCCACCAACGTCAACCTGCGCCAGGCCGTGCGTGAGCGGGCGTTCCGCGACGACCTCTACTACCGGCTGAGCGTGGTGCCCATCCACGTGCCGCCGCTGCGCGAGCGGCGGGAGGATATTCCGAGGCTGGTCGAGCACTTCGTGCGCAAGTTCGCGCGCGAGAGCCACCGCGACGTGCGGGGCGTGTCGGCCGGCGCCCTCGACGCGCTCCTGCGCTACCACTGGCCCGGCAACGTGCGGGAGCTGGAGAACGTCATTCACCGAGCGGTGGTGCTGGCCGGCGGCCCCGTCGTCCACCTGCAGGACGTGCCGCTCGACGTGGCGATGCCGGAGACCGTCTCGGTGCTGGCCCGCGACACGCTACCGCTGCGGGAGGCGTGCGATCAGTTCGAGCGGCAGTACGTGCTGCGCACGCTGGAGCGGATGCAGTGGAACGTGAGCCGGGCCGCCCGCCAGCTCGGCGTGCACCGCAACACCGTGCTGGCCAAGCTGACGACGTGGGGCGTGCAGCGCCCCGGCTCGCCCGACGGCCGCGCCGCCTCGCAGTAGCGCACCCGACCGCGCGCCGCCTCAGCCGGGCCGGCCCAGTCCGTAGACAACCAGCGCCAGCGCGCCCAGCTCCCGCAGCGCCGTCGACCATGCGGTGACCCGGGCCCCCTCCACGTGCTGGACCAGGTGGACCAGCACCACCCGCGTGCGATCAGGCCGGGCCGCCGCCAGCCGCAGGCTTTCGGTGAAGGGCACCGAGGGGTCGTCGACCCCGTGCACCAGCACCAGACGGGCGCGGATCTGGCCGGCCACGTGCTCGGGGGAGAGCCGGGCCAGCAGATCGGCGATCGCCGGCGGCGGCGTGGCGAGGGACGCCGCCGCCCGGGCCGGGTCGGCGAGCGCCACCTGCGTGGACACGTCCAGCAGGTCCGCGTTGGCCTCGAGGAAAAAGCGCACGACGGCCGGGTCGTGGACGACCCGCCCCCGGGTGCCGCCGAACGCATACTCGCCGGTCACGAAGAAGCGCAGCAACTCGGGCGCGGAGGCGTAGCCGCCGAGGCTGAGGACCACTCGCGTGCGGTCGCGCACGGACGGATCGGCGGCGGCCAGCAGGGCGGGGCCGGCGCCGACGCTCACGGCCACCACCACGGTCGGGGCGTCGCGGGCGGCCAACGTGGCGACCACGGGACGCACGTCGTCGGGCCGCAGGCGCCCGCGCGTGAGGCCGGGAATGGTTGGCACCGCCACGTCGAAGCCGGCCCGGGCCAGGAGGGCCGCGGCCTCCTGCACGCGAGGCTCGTCCTTGCCGGCCGGGGCGTAGCCGTGCACGAGCACCAGCGGCACGCCGCCGCCGCGAGTCCACCGGTCGACCGCCGTCCCGTCCACGGGCAAGGCCTGGCGCCGGGGCGGGCTGGTCAGCGCCGTGAGCGGGCGGGTGTGGCCGGCCGAGAGGAACTCGATCAGGAAGGCGACGGCGAGCAGCAGGTCGACCACGGCGCGGGCGACCGGAACGACGAGGAGCGCGGAAGCGACGAGGGAGAGGAGCCGGGCTACTTCCGGTTGACGCACTTCACGAGGCGCCATCCGTTGAACAGGTTCACCTTGATGATGACCTCGGGCGTGAGCCCCACCTGCTCGAGCAGCGGCGCCATCGCGAGGTTCGACTTCCAGCCCAGGCGCGTGCACACGGGGGCCATCATGTCCTCGACGAAGCCCGACAGGCGCCGCTCACTGCGGAAGTGGTTGAGGATGACCAGCTCGCCACCCGGCTTCACCACCCGCCGCATCTCGCGTAGCACCGCCACCGGATCCGGCACCGCCGAGATGGTGTAGGTGGCCACGGCCTTGTCGAACTCGTTCTCGGCGAAGTCCATGGACGTGGCGTCCATGACCTTGAGGGTGACGTTGGGCATGGCGAGCTTCTGGGCCCGCTCGACCGCCTTGTCGAGCATGTCGCCCGAGAGATCGATACCGGTGAGGCGGCACGAGGCCGGGTACAGCGGCAGGTTCAGACCGGTGCCGATGCCGACCTCCAGGACCGTCTCGTTCGGCTTCAAGTTCAGATGCTGGATCGCCGCCGATCGGCCCGGCGCGAAGATCCAGTCGAAGATGAAGTCGTAGACCGGCGCGTACAACTCGTACGCACGCTCGACTTGCCTCTTTTCCAGCGCTACGTCCACGTTCGTCCCTCCGGAGACTTGGATTGAAGGACGGTCGAAAGCCCGGGTGGGGCCGATGCCGGCTGAATTCTACTCGCCGTTCCGGGCCGTTGCCAAGCGCCTTCTGAGGTCAGAGCAGGAACCGCATCATGAGGGTCGCCAGGCCCAGAAACGAAAAGAACCCGCATACATCCGTGAAGGTCGTGATGATCACGCTGGACGCGATGGCCGGGTCGACCCGGAACGTCTTCAGCGCGATGGGCACCAGGGTGCCAACCACCGCCGCCACCACCATGTTGAAGACGAGGGCCAGCCCCAGGATGCCGGCGAGCAGCCAGCTGCCCTTCCATGCATAAGCAATCAGAGCAAGGACCAGGCCGTTGGCCAGCCCGGTCATGAGGCCCAGCCACACCTCCTTGTACAGCACCCGGCGCAGCACCCCGGCCGTCATCTCGCCCAGCGCGATGCCGCGGACCACCACGGTGGCGGTCTGGGTGGTGCCGATGCCACCCATCGAGGCCACGATGGGCATGAAGATCGCCAGCGTGGCCAGGGTCCGGATGGAGCCCTCGAACAGGCCGATGACGGAGGCGGCCAGCACGGCCGTCCCCAGGTTGATGAGCCGCCAGACCAGCCGCTGGGTGAACACGGCCTCGGGCGGATCGAGCACGGTCTCGTCGCCGGTCACACCGCCGAGGCGCTGGATGTCCTCGGTGGCCTCCTCGTGGATGACGTCGATGACGTCGTCCACGCTGATGGTGCCGAGCAGCCGGTGGTTGCTGTCCACGACCGGCACCTCGATGACGTTGTAGCGGTGCACCAGCCGCGCGACCTCTTCCTGGTCGGTGTCGACGGGAACGCTCTCGACGTCCTCCTTGCGGATGGCCCGCACCGGCATGGCGGGATCGGCCGTGAGCAGGCGGTGCAGCGGGACCAGCCCCACCAGGTGGTCGTGGTCGTCGACGACGTACAGGTAGAACGCGTCCTCGCCGGTGGCGGCCTTGCGGATGTGATCGATGGCCTGGGCGACGGTGGCGTTCTCGTGCACGGCCACGAAGTCGCGCGACATGAGGCGGCCGGCGGTGTTCTCGGGATACTCGAGGAGCTCCTGGACCTCCTCGGACTTCTCCTCCTCCATGAGGTCGAGGATCTTGTCGGCCTGCTCCTTGGGCAGCTCCTCGACCACCTCGACGACGTGGTCGGGCGGCATCCGGTCGAGGATGCGCGAGACCTCGTGCTCGTCGAGGGCGCGCACCAGCTCCAGCAAGGTCTGATCGTCCAGCTCGGACAGCACGGCGCCGGCCTGGGTGGGGGGCAGCAGGCGGAAGACGTGCACGCGCTCGGGGACGGGCAGCTCGCGCAGCGCGCTGCCGATGTCGGCGGAGTGGGCGTCCTCCAGGATCTGGACGAGGCGCTCCTCGCGACCGCCGCTCAGCAGCTCCTTGATCGACTCGGTGAGGCGGGCGGTCTCCTCCACGGCGCGCTACCCGCGGCCGGCGCGCAGGGCGGCTCCGAACCTCGACACGATCGTCTGGGCGACCTCGTCCTCACCGGTGGGCAGGCGGGCCGCGCGCCAGTCGCGCAGCTTGACCACCGCCTTGGCCATCGAGCGATGGCCGCCGGCGCCGCCGAGGTCGCCGAAGGCGTCGTGCACGACCTCGCCGGCCGCGCGCACGTAGCCGACGTTGCGCACGGAGATGTGCAGCTCGCCGTTGACGCGACCGGAGACCACCGACCACTCGGCCCCCTCTACCTGGAGGAGGAAGTCCGCGAACTGGGCGACCAGCTCGGGGTAGGCGACCGGCCCCAGGTGCACGAACATCACGCCATCGACGAGGCGGCGGCCGCCGAGGCCGCGGGCCAGCACGTCGAGCGCGGCGTCGGGCAGGTCCGGCCGCTCGATGCGGCGCAGCAGGTTGTGGTTGGCGAGGCCGTGCAGGAACGCGAACGCCTCCATGTCGGCCCGGGTGGCGCCGCGCTCCAGGTGCAGCGTGTCGGTCTTGATGCCGTAGAGCAGCGCGGTGGCCAGCCGCTCGCGGATCTTCACGTCGCCGGCGGCGCGCAGGTACTCGGTGAGGATCGTGGAGGTGGCGCCGTAGGAGGGGCGGATGTCCCGCAGGGTTGTCCGCCCCGTCGCCTCGCCGGGATGATGGTCGATGACGAGATCGACGTCGCCCAGCGCCTCCTCGAAGAAGGCCGGCTGGGCGTCGACGATGGCCAGCATGTCGTGGTCCTCGACCGCGCGCGTCTTCACCTGCTCGACGTCGATCTCCAGCAAGCGGGTCATCGCGCGGTTCTCGGGACGCGTGATGGTGCCGAAGGTGCCGATCGTCGCCGCCGACTTGGTGCGGCCGAGCAGCGTCTTGAGCGCGAGGGCGGAGGCGATGGCGTCGGGGTCGGGATCGTCCTGCATCAGGATCAGCACCCGCTCGGCTGGCGCGAAGTGCTCGCGCAACCGCTGGACGCGGGCGCGGGTCGTGGCCCGCTCCAGGGCGGCCTCCAGCACGCGGCCGGCCAGGGCCCCCGGGGGCAGCATCACCAGCGGCTCGGCAGCGCCGGCTGTCTCGGCCACCACCACCAGCGGGGCGCTGGGTGCCACCCTGCGGATGGCCGCCAGGACCCGGCCCTGGCGCCCCCGCTCGACAGCCACCAGCACGGGCTCGTGGCCGGAGCGGAAGGCCCGCCGGTAGATGGCATCACCCTCGAGGCGACCGGCCAGGGCTTCGCCACCCCGCTCCTGGATGCGAGCCCGCAGGCGGGGCTGCTCGACGACCCACAGCGGAGCCACCCGGGTGTCCGTGAGGTCGGCGGCCAGGCGCCAGAGGAAGTCATCGCCGCAGACGAAGAGGCAGCGCATTGCGTCAGTGAAAGTATGAACCCGCCACCGGGCGAGACAAGCCTATTCTTCGGCGAGGGTGGCGCGGAACGCGCGGTAGGCCGGCGCGCGCTGGACCCGCCGGCGCAGCGCCACGTCGGTCGCCCGGGGCCCGGTGAGTGCGGCCGGCGACAGCACACGGCCGAGCGCGCGGGCGTCGAGCAGCTGGTGACCAAGGACGACCTCGCGCAACGAGCGGCCGCGCGCCCTCGCCTCCTTCACCAGCTCCGCCGTCACCTCGTAGCCGAGGTAGGGAGAGAGCGCAGTGGCCTCGATCAGGCTCCCGGCCACGAGGGCCCGGGCGCGGCGCCGGTCGACGACCAGCTCCTCGACGGCGCCGGTGCGCAGCAGGAGGACGGCGCGCGTCAGGATCTCGAAGGCGCCGGCCAGGTTGTCGGCTACGAGCGGTGTCATCACGTTCAGCTCCAGCTCCCCGGCGCCGGCCGCCAGCGCCACCGCATGATCGTGGGCCGCCACCTGGAAGCAGACCATCTGCACCGCCTCCGGCACCGAGGGATTGACCTTGCCCGGCATGATGGACGAGCCCGGCTCGACCTCGGGCAGCCGCAGCTCGGCGAACCCGGTGTCGGGACCGGAGGCGAGCAGCCGCAGGTCCACGCAGATCGTCGCCAGGTCGAGGGCCACGCCGCGCAGCGCGGCGGAGGTGGCCGCCAGCGGGCGCAGCGACCACGCGGCCGCCGGCAGGCTCGGCGCCGGCCGCAGGCGCTGCCCGACCAGGCGCGACAGCTCGCGCATCACCAGCGCGCGGAAGCGCGGGTGCGCGGTGAGGCCGGTGCCGACGGCGGTGCCGCCGAGGCCGATCACGCGCAGCTCGTCGGCCGCGACCCCCAGCGCCCGGCGGCCGTCCTCGATCGCCTGCGCCCAGCCGCCGAAGACCTGGCCCCACGTGATGGGTACCGCGTCCTGCAAGTGTGTGCGGCCCGGCTTCACCACGCTCCGCGCCCGCGCCGCGTGGCGGCGGAACGCGCGGACCAGCGCGGTCAGCTCGGCGTCGAGGGGGATCAGCAGTTCGAGCGACATCAGGCGGATCGCGGTGGGGGTGACGTCGTTGGACGACTGGCCGAGGTTCACGTGGTTGTTGGGGTGGATCGGCTCCCAGCGGCCCCGCCGGCCACCCAGCCGCTCGTTGGCGAGCGTGGCCACCACCTCGTTGACGTTCATGTGGGCGGGGGTGCCAGCGCCGGCCTGCAGCGCATCGATGACGGCGGCGTCGGGCACGCGGCCGGCGGCCACCCGAGCCGCCGCGGCGGCGATGGCCGCCGCCCACCGCGGTGGCAGCAGCCCCAGCCGCCCGTGCACCCGCGCCGCCGCCAGCTTGATCAGCGCGTAGGCGCGGACGAGCGCCGGATGCGCCGGGCGCCCGGTGAGATGGAAGGTCTGGCGCGCGCGCTCCGTGAAGGCGCCCCAGAGCGCCCGCCGCGGAACCTCGACAACCCCCAGGCTATCGCGCTCGACCCGCGTGCCCCCACGCCGCCGAGCGAGATCGAGGCGCGCCGCGGCTGTGCCGGGGCGTGCCGAGCGCGGGGGGGTGTGGGGGGCCATTTCGGGGCCCCGGCGTCGCCGAGCGAGATCGAGGCGCGCCGCGGCTGTGCCGGGGCGTGCCGAGCGCGGGGGGGTGTGGGGGGCCATTTCGGGGCCCCGGCGTCGCCGAGCGAGATCGAGGCGCGCCGCGGCTGTGCCGGGGCGTGCCGAGCGCGGGGGGGTGTGGGGGGCCATTTCGGGGCCCCCCACTATGTTGTCAAGCCGCGCGCTCGTGGATCTCGGTGGTCTCGCGGACCTGGAAGCGGTGACGATTGCCGCCGGCGCCGGCCAGCAGGGCCGGCCGCTTCTTGTAACGGCCGAAGTACCACGCCTCGAAGCATTCGCGGTGATACGTCCCCGTCGAGGCCACGACCTGCGGCGCATAGCGCGCCACCAGCATGTGACACCGCCCGCAGGCGGGCGCGCCCTTCATCGAGATGTCGCTCAGGTTCTGCTCTTCCATGGTTCGCGTCCGCCTTTCTCGTCGTCATGGTGATGTGGGCCGGAGCCCCATCGTCGGTCGGATCTAGGCAAGGCAAGCGCGATGCCACGAAGATGCGTCTAGTTATCAGGCGGTTGGAGGCAAGGCAAAGCCGAGAGTATTTTTTACATCTGTAAGCTCTACTACGGCCAGGATCAGTTTCGCTCGAGGGAAGGCGACGGCTGGGGGATGCGCGCTAGCTCGGCGACGAGCAGCCCCGCCCAGCCGTAGATGTTGTACTCGCGGACGTGGTCGCGCAGGCGCCGCATGCGCGAGCGGCGGTCCAGCGGATCGGCGGTGAGGCTGTCGTGAATCGCCGCGGCCATGTCCTCCACGTCGTAGGGGTTGACGATCCAGGCATCGCGCAGCTCACGCGAGGCTCCGGTGAAGCGGCTGAGAATGAGGCGCCCCTCGTCATCGTTCTGGGCGGCCACGTACTCCTTGGCCACGAGGTTCATCCCGTCGTGCAGCGAGGTCACCATGCAGAAGTCGGCGGCCCGGTAGAAGCGCCGGATCTCCCGGTGGTCGTGATGGCGCTCCCGATAGATCACGGGCTGCCACCCGCGCTCGCCGATCTCCTCGTTGAGCGCGCGGACGACCTCGCGGACTTCCTCCTGGAGGGCCCGGTAGCGCGGGATCTGGCTGCGGCTGAGCGAGGCGATCTGCACGAACGTCACCCGCCGCCGGTATTCCGGCCACTTCTCGAAGAACCGCCGCAGCGCCCGGAAGCGCTCGGGCAGCCCCTTGGTGTAGTCCACGCGCTCGACGCCCACGCCCATCCACTCGGTCATCACTCCGAGCTCGGCCCGCAGGGCGCCGCGGTCGGGCATCGGCTCCGAGTCGTCGGGAGCCACGCTGATCGGGAACGGCCGCACCCACGTGCGGTGCTGGCCGCGCACGACGCTGAAGCTCTCCCAGTCGACGCGGCCCTCGATCGTCCGCTCCACCGTCTCCAGGAAGTTGTTGCAGTGGAACTGGGTGTGGAAGCCGATGAGGTCGGCGCCGAGCATGCCCAGCAGGATCTCGTCCTGCCAGGGGCAGATGCCGAACGCCTCGAAGTTCGGCCACGGGATATGCCAGAAGAGCGCCACCCGGGCGTCGGGACGGCTCTGCTTGACGAGCTGGGGCAGCATCGCGAAATGGTAGTCCTGGGCCAGCACGATCGGCTGCTCGGCCTTTTCCATCTCCTCAACGAGGACGCCGGCGAAGCGCGCGTTGACGGCGCGATACTGCTCCCAGTCGTCGGCCCGGAACTGCGGGCGCTCGTGCACGATGTGGCAGAGCGGCCACAGCCCCTCGTTGGCGAAGCCGTAGTAGTAGCCGGCCTCCTCCTGCTCGGTCAGCCATACCCGGCGTAGCGAGTAGGCGGGGTCGTTGGTGGGCAAGCCGATGCGCTCACCGACCACGCGATCGGCGGTGCCACTGCCGTGCGCGACCCAGGTGCCGCCGCACGCCAGCATGATCGGCTCCAATGCCGTCACCAGGCCGCTGGCCGGCCGCACCTCGGCGATGGTCCGGCCGTCGTGGACGTGACTGACCGGCTCGCGGTTGGACACCACGTAGATCGGCCGCTCCCCGAAGCGGATCTCCACGAACTGCTTGAGTCGCTCCTCGGTCCACAGGCTCTCGCCGGCCAGCCGCAGGCGCGCCTCCTCGGCGGCGGCGAGCCGGGCCCGGTTGAGCGTGCGGGCCAGGCCGGTGACCTCGGTGGCCAGCGGGCCGAAGAGGCTGACGTCGGCGTTGGGGGGCGGGGCAACCGGCTGCCCGGACTTGAGCTGCTTGGTCCACTCCGCGATACGGGCCATGGGCCGGGTGACCGACCACCGGACGAGGACCCACGTGATACCGGTCAGCAGCAGCATGAGGACGCCGATGCGCACCGCCGTGCGCTGCCACAAAGCCCACTCGGCCGATTCGAGGTACTCGGCGTCGAGCAGCACCGCGGCGGCGCCGATGGGCCCGTCGTCCTGTTGCAGCGGTAGCACGTAGACCAGGCGGGTCCGGCCGTTGACGACTGCGAAGGCACGGGCTGGCTGGTTCTTCGTGATCGCCTCGCTGACGAGGGGCGAGATGGGACCCAGCACGCGTTTGATCTCGGGGCTGGCCTCGATCACCGAGCCGAAGGCGTCGAAGATGGCGACGGTGCGATCCTGCCGGCCGAAGCGGGTCAGGACGCGCTCGTAGCCGGTCCGCGCACCCCGGGCCACCAGTCGCTCGGTGGCCTCGCGCACGGCGTCGGCGGCCAGGGCGGCCCGACGCTGCAGGTCGTCGGCCAGGCGCTGCCGCTCGGCCTGCACCTCGGTCCACGCGAAGCCCGCGCTGACGACTAACGTCGCCAGCCACAGCGCGCCCAGGAGACGGATCAGGAACCGCATGTGCCTGCAGCTACGCCCCGAACTTGGTCAGCCTCAGGGCGTTGGCCATGACGATCGACATCAGGTGGTGGGCGGGGATCAGTCCGAGAGTACCGGCGGCGCACGCCCGCTCGGTAAAGGCCGTGACGGGATCGGCGCCGCAGTAGCGGCTCCACACGAGCGCGGGCACCGGCTGCCAGCCGTGGGCAGCGAGCACGGAGGGCGTCGAGTGATCGCCGCTGACGATCAGGACGTCGGGCCCGAGCTCGCGGATGGCGGGGACGAAGGCGTCGAAGCGCTCGAGGGCCTGGACCTTGGCGTCGAAGTCCCCGTCCTCGCCGGCCTTGTCGGTGTCCTTGTAATGCACGAAGAAGAAGTCGTAGGCCTGCCAGTGCTCGCGCAGGGTGGCGATCTCCTCGGCGTAGGTGCCGCCGGTCTTCAGCACGTCCATGCCGACCAGCTTGGCCAGTCCCCGGTACATCGGATAGGCGGCGATCGCCGCCGCCCGCAGCCCGTACACCTCGGGGAAGCGCGGGAGCTCGGGAAGCTGGTCGAAGCCGCGCAGCAGGATCATGTTGGCAGGGGCGGCGTCGGCGAGCAGGCGGCCCGCCTCGGCGATGAAGGTGTTGACCAGCTCGGCCGCGCGGGCAGCACCCGGCTCGAGGCCGCGCACGGGCAGCGGCGCCTTGCCGAGGGCCTGGGGATCCGTCTCGCTGAGCCGCCCCGACAGGCCGGCCCCGCGCAGGACGAGCACGAAGCGGTGCTCCTTGACCGGCTCCACCATGACCTCGACGCCGGGCAGACGGATGGCGCGCAGACGCTCGGTGAGTCGCACGCACACCTCGGTGGCGATGCGACCGGCGCGCCGGTCGGTGATGAGGCCAGCACCGTCCACGGTGCAGAAGTTCCCGCGGGCGGCCACGTCGCCCCCGCGGAGGTCGAACTCGATACCGAGCGCCTCCAGGACGCCGCGCCCCACCTGATAGGCGAGCGGGTCGTAGCCGAAGAGGCCGAGGTGGCCAGGCCCGCTGCCCGGCGTGATGCCGGGGGCGACGTGACGGATCAATCCGCACGCCGCCGCCGTGGCCAGCGCGCTCAGGTTGGGCAGGCGGGCCGTCTCCAGCTCCGAGCGGCCGGTCTCGGGCCGGGGCAGCCCGCCGAGGCCGTCCAGCGACAACAGGACGATCTTGGTGGTGTTTTCGACCACGAGCGAGCGGATGAGGTCGAGCATGGCGCTCCCAGTGTACCCTGCGCTCGCTAGGCGTCCTTCACCGTGTTCTCGAGCGAACCGAGCCCGTCGATCTCCATCCGGACCACGTCGCCCGGGTTCATGTACACGGGGGGCTTCATGCCGAGGCCCACGCCGGGCGGGGTGCCGGTGGCGATGAGGTCGCCGGGCATCAGCGTGATGAGGTTCGACAGGTAGCTGACCAGGTAGCGCACGTCGAAGATGAAGGTCTTGGTGGTGCCGTTCTGCATCTGCTTGCCGTTCACCCAGGTCCGCAGCCCGAGCGTGTGCGGGTCGGCAACCTCGGCGCGGTCGCCGATGTAGGGCCCCACCGGCGCCGCCGTCTCGAAGATCTTGCCGGCCATCCACTGGCTGGTGATCATCTGGAAGTCGCGCGCGCTGGCGTCGTTGATGATCGTGTAGCCCCACACGTAGTCCAGGGCCTGCTCCTTCGAGACGTAGCGGGCCGGCTTGCCGATGACCACGCCCAGCTCGACCTCCCAGTCGAGGGCCTTGGAGCCGCGCGGGCGCAGGATCGGTTCGCCCGGGTCCAGGATCGCGTTCGGCCACTTGGCGAAGATCGGCGGCTCCTTGGGGATGGCGTTGCCGGTCTCGGCGGCGTGGTCGCTGTAGTTGAGGCCGATGCAGATGAACTTGCCCGGATCGGCGATGGGGGCGTGCAGCCGGGCCGAGCCGGCCGGCACCGTCACCCACTCGGTCACGGCGGCCAGGGCATCCTGGGTGGCGGCGCCGCCCTCCAGGAACTGGCGGGTGGATGCCGGGACCAGGGTGGCGGCGATCTCCTGGGCGCGGACCACGCCGCGTCGGGTCAGGGTGGCGGCGACGCTGGCTTGCAGGTCGGCGATGCGGTCGCCCTGCAGCGCGCCGAGGCGCGGAGACTGCCCGTTGGTGGAGAATCGGACGAGCTTCATGGATGCTGGCCTCCCGGCAGAAATGTGGCGTGATTATAGCCCCTTCCAGGGGCGGGGAAAATTTGGTGGGACGGCCCCGCACCTTCGGGCGACAATGAGGGCCCTTCCAGCCGCCGCCTCCCGGCGGGCGGCGGAGGGACAGGGATGACAAGGAGGCGGTCTATGATCAGCGGGACTCGAGTCGTGGCGGGGCTGCTCGCGGCGGTGTTGCTGGTCGGGCCGCTGGCGTCGATCGCCGGTGCCCAGCAGCCGACGCAGCCGGCTCCCGACCTCTTCCAGGAGCAGCTCAAGGCCCAGCAGGACGCCGACCGCAATCGCGGCAGCTACGACGCCGGCGCGGTGGCCGTGAACGTGTTCCTGGTGCCGGGCCGGGCCATCACCTGCATGCTCGGTGGCGTGGCCGGCATCGTGGCCCTCGCCGCGACGTTCGGCACGGCCTATCGGGCCGCCTCCGCCGCCGTCCACGAGGGGTGTGGCGGCAAGTGGATCGTGACCGGCGACGACCTCCGGCCGGACGCCCGCACCCAGGGCGCCGGGATGGAGTCGTACTGACGTCCCTGCGCTGACCCCGGCCGCCCGAACCCGCTGGGGCCTCTCGCTCCTGTTCGTCGGGCTGCTGATCGCCTTCGCGGCGGGCCTGTGGGGAACCATCCTCCGGCCCGCCGCCTACGAAGTTCAGGGCGAGTTCGTCGCCCGCGCCACGCCTGATCTCATCCTCGTCCGCCACGAGACCGTCGCCGTGCTCGGCATGTCCGCGATGGAGCAGATGGCGGTGTCGGTCGCGCCCGCCCAGGTCGATCCGCTCGGCCTCAAGCCGGGGGATCGGCTTCGACTCGCCGTGCGCCAGGAGGACGACCGGCTGGTGCTCCTCCGCATCGAACGCCGCTAGCCTTCGTCCGCCCTCTACGGGGGATCCTTCGGCAAGGTGCGGAGGAAGGCGACGAGGGCTTGGATGTCGGGGTCGGAGATGTGGTAGCCGAAGGCGGGCATGCCGGGGCGGCCGACGGGGGAGCCGCCGTGCTTGATGATGTCGAAGAGGTACTGGTCGCTGTGCGCGGACATGCGGGCTTTGTCGGCGAGGTTGCCGGGGCGGAGGAGGAAGAGGGCGGCGCGCCAGGAGCCACGGCCGTCGCGGCCATGGCACTCGGCGCAGTAGGCGTAGTAGAGGCGCTCGCCACGGGCGGCGCCGGCCGGGGGGCGAGGATCGTTCAGGAGCCACGCGAGGCCGCCGGTGAACCCGCCCACGACGGCGATGGCGACGGCCAGCGCGACGAGAGGTCGCCGCATCGCCGCGAGGATACCACGCGACGCGACGACCTCTGCCGGCGGGCGACTAGACGAACTTGGAGTAGATCGCCTTCAGCTTGTCCTCACCCCACTTGACCGTCTGCTCGAGGTCCATCTTGTCCGTGCAGAACTGCGCGACGGCGTCGATGAGGATGAACTGCTGATAGACCTCGTCGGCCGGCACCGTGAGGGGCCCCGGATAGCCGATCGTGTAGTGGTACTCGGGCGACTTCTCCAGCAACTTGAGCTTGGGATCCTCGCTGATGATCGGCAGCGGGCCCTTGGCGTACGTCTTGAGGAACGGGTTGTTGTACCCGGTGCTGGCCTTGAAGGCGTCCTTGAAGCTGTCGGTCAGCCCCTCGATGAAGAGCTTGGCCGTGTCCTGGTTCGGCGAGAACTTGGTGACGCCGTAGGCCAGGCAGTTCGCGAACGACAGCCGGCCGGCCGGGCCCTTGGGCGAGAGCTGGATGTGGATCTTGTCGGCCAGCTCCTTGTTCTGCCCCTCGATCGTCCGGTAGGCGCTGATCGGGTTGTGGATCCACGAGCCGCGGCCGGAGGCGAGCAGCCGGTTGTTGGA
The DNA here is from genome assembly GCA_963734175.1 of uncultured Candidatus Rokubacteria bacterium. GTDB lineage: Bacteria > Methylomirabilota > Methylomirabilia > Rokubacteriales > CSP1-6 > AR5. The sequence goes on along the minus strand of CAVTGC010000004.1, from coordinate 260,670 downwards.
GGCGTCGTCCCAGGCGAGCACCTCGGGCGTCATCGTCTCCTTGTACAGCGTCTTCATGAACTTCAGCGCCTCGCGCATCTCCTTGGAGTTGTAGGTCAGGGTCTTGCCGTCCTTGGCCACCTCGGAGGCGCCGTGGCACCACTGGATGGCCCGCCACGAGTTGCGCGAGTCGTTGTGGTGGGCCAGGCCGATGCCGATCGGGAAGCCCTTGGCCTTCAGCTTGCGGCCGCCCACGAGCAGGTCGTTCCAGGAGTCGGGGCCGTTCGGCATCCCGGCGTGCTCGGTCCACAGATCCTTGCGATAGAGACCGGGGAAGTCGATGAAGTAGTCGGGGATCGAGTGATAGCGGCCCTTGACCTCCGAGTAGTTCTGGGCCAGCGGCGTCCACCCGCCGTACTTCTTGCCGAGCTTGTCGGCGAGGTCCTGGACGTCGAGCAGGGCGGGGGCGAACTTCTCGGTGCCGGAGGCGGCCAGCTGCACGATGTCGTGGCCGGACTGGGTGGCGATCTCGGCCGCGATCTTGGCGGCCAGGTTCAGGTGAGGGATGTGGTCGATGGTGACCTTGACGTTGTTCTTGGCCGCCCATTCCTGCCCGAACTGATCGAACCACTTGTCGTAGGCGGGGACGAAGTGGCTCCAGCACAGGATCGAGAGCTGCTTCTGCTGAGCGCTCGCGGAGCGGACCCAGGCGTGCGGAGCGGCCAGGGCGCCGACCGCGGTGGTACCGAGGAACTGGCGTCGGGTGAGTCTCGTCATGAACTGTCCTCCTTCGAGTCGCGAATGGTTACTTCACTTGAGGGCACCTGCCGTGAGGCCGTGGATGAAATGATCCAGGCTGAAGGCGTAGACGATCGCCACGGGGACGGCGCCGATCAGGGCGCCGGCCATGAGCGAACCCCAGTAAAATACGTCGCCGCGGATGAGGTCGGTGGTGACCCCGTAGGCGATGGTCTTGTTGGCCGAGGCAGAGACGAAGGTCAGCGCGTAGATGAATTCCTGGTAGGTGAGGGTGAACGCGAAGATGCCGGCCGTGATGATGCCCGGGATGATCACGGGGATCACGATCAGCCGGAACGTCTGGAAGCGGGTGCAGCCATCCAGTTGCGCGCTCTCCTCGATCTCGGCCGGTACCGTGCGCACGAACCCCATGAGCAGCCACGTGCAGAAGGGGATCGTGAACGACGGGTAGACGAGGATGAGCGACCACACCGAGTCGGTGAAGCCGATCTTCCGCACGACCTGCGAGAGCGGGAGGAAGAGCAGGGCGGGCGGGATCAGGTAGGACAGGAACATCGCGGTCGACAGCGTCTGGTTGCCGAAGAAGCGCATGCGGGCCAGCCCGTAGGCGGCCGGCAGGCCGATCACCAGCGTGATGAACACGACGGCGACGCCGATGAACAGGCTGTTCTGCAGCCAGGTGAGGAACATGGTGTCACGGAGCAGGAGCTGGATGTGACTCAGCGTCGGCGGCTCCTTGAACCAGAAGGGTACGCCGGTGAGGTTGTAGAGGTCGTTGTCGCGCTTGAAGGTGGTGATGACCATCCAGTAGAACGGAAACAGCACCACCAGCAGGTACGGCGACAGCGGCAGGTAGGGGCCGTAGTCGCGCTTGATCTTCCGCCACAGCCCGGGTCGCGTCACGTCACTCCCTCCGGAGCAGGCGCAGCATGACGATGACGAACACCGCCAGCAGCGGGAACATGAACAGCGTGATGGCCGCCCCCTGGCCGATGTCGCCGGCGTTGATGCCGACGTTGTAGGCATAGGTGCCGAAGACGTGGGTGGTGTTGTAGGGGCCGCCCTGGGTGAGCAGCCACACCGCCGAGAAGTCGGTGAACGAGAACACGATCGAGTACAGGAGCCCCACGAACAGGATCGGCCGCACGATGGGCGCCACCACGTAGATGAACCGGCGCAGCGGCCCCGCCCCGTCGATCTTGGCCGCCTCGATGACCTCGACCGGCACCGCCGTCAGGCCGGCCAGCAGGATGACCGCCGAGAACGGGAAGCCGCGCCACACGTTGAGGATGATCACCGCCCACATGGCCAGCCCGGGCTCGCCCAGCCACTGCCACGGGTAGTCGATGATGTGCAGCGTCATGAGCATCCAGTTGATGACGCTGTAGAGCGAGTCGAACATCCACTTCCAGGCCAGCGAGGACAGCGCGATCGGGATGACGAAGGGGATGAGGATCACCCCCTGCACGAGCCGCTTGCCCTTGAAGGACCGGTTGAGCGCGAAGGCCAGCGGCAGCCCGATGACGAGCCGGATGGCCTCGGAGCCGAACGTGAAGATGAACGAGTTGCGGACGGTCTGCCAGAACGTCGGATCCTCGAAGATCCGCTGGAAGTTCGTGAACCCGATGTAGTGCCAGTCCGGCGATCCCACCCGCGCGTTGGACAGGCTCAGGTAGATCGACATGACGAACGGATAGGCGATGAAGAAGGCGAGATAGAGGAAGGCCGGGGCCACCCACAGCAGGCCCTCGGCCTCCTCCCGCCACCGCCAGCGCCGGCCTCGCGCCGGCACCGCGGCATCGGCGACGCCCGCGCCGGACTGCGCATAGTCGCGACGCGAGATCATCCCTCGCCGGCCTAGATGGCCTGCTCGGTCTTGGAGTCGAAGAAGTGCAGCCGGTCGGCGTTGACGGCGAGCTTCACCGTCTCGTGGACCTTCACCCGCACGGTGGGCTCGACCCGAGCCACGATGGTGCCGTGCCCGACCCGGACGTCCAGCAGGATCTCCGAGCCGAGGGGCTCGACCACCTCGACCACGGCGTCGAAGCTGTAGTGGGCGGCGTCGGCGCCGGTGGCCAGATAAACGTCCTCCGGCCGCACGCCAAAGGCCACCTGCTGGCCCTTGTAGGCCTTCAGCGCGGCCGCCTTGGCCGGCGGCACCGTGATCCGGAACCCCTGGGTCTCGGCCACGAGCTGGCCGCCGACCTCGTTGATGGTGACGTCGATGAAGTTCATGGCCGGGGAGCCGATGAAGCCCGCCACGAACTTGTTGGTGGGGTGGCCGTACAGCTCGAGCGGCTCGCCCACCTGCTGGATCCAGCCGTCCTTCATGACGACGACCCGGTCACCGAGCGTCATGGCCTCGACCTGGTCGTGGGTGACGTAGATGGCCGTCGTCTCCAGCCGGTCGTGCAGCTTCTTGAGCTCGACGCGCATCTGCACCCGCAGCTTGGCGTCCAGGTTGGACAGCGGCTCGTCGAACAGGAACACCTGAGGATGCCGCACGATGGCCCGGCCGACCGCGACCCGCTGGCGCTGGCCGCCCGAGAGCTGGCGGGGCTTGCGCTTGAGCAGCTCCTGGATGCCGAGGATCTCGGCCGCGTCCTTCACGCGCTTCTCGATCTCGGCCTTGGGGAACTTCCGCATCTTCAGGCCGAACGCCATGTTGTCGTACACCGACATGTGCGGATAGAGCGCGTAGTTCTGGAACACCATGGCGATGTCCCGGTCCTTGGGGGGCAGGTCGTTGACCAGCCGATCTCCGATGTGGATCTCGCCGGCGCTGATCTCCTCCAGCCCTGCCACCATCCGGAGGGTAGTGGACTTGCCGCAGCCGGAGGGACCGACCAGGACCATGAACTCCTTGTCGCGGATGTGCAGGTTCACGTCCTTGACCGCGTGGACCTCGTCGTACTTCTTGTTGAGCGCTTTCAGCATCACTTGGGCCATCGCGCACTCTCCCTCAAATAGGTTCCCCGGAGTCGGGAGCTCCGGGCGCTCGTTCGGGGGGCCGGGACCGGTGGCCCCGGCCCCCCCGTGGGCCTGCACTCTACGCGAACTTGGCGTAGACCGACTTGATCTTCTCCTCGCCCCACTTCACGGCCTGCTCCAGGTCCATCTTGTCGACGCAGAACTGGGCCAGGGCGTCGACCATGACGAACTGCTGGTACACCTCGTCGGCGGCCGGGGTCAGGGGGCCCGGGTAGCCGGTGGTGAAGTGGTACTCGGCATCCTGCTCGAGCGGCTTCAGCTTGGGGTCGTCGCTGATGATCGGGAACGGCGGCTTGGCGAAGGCCTTCATGAACGGCATGTTGTAGCCGGTGCTGGCCTTGGCGCCCTCCCGATAGTTGTCGACCAGCGCCTCCAGAAATGCCTTGGCGCCGTCGACGTTCTTGCTGAACTTGGTGATGCCGTAGGCGCGGCAGTTCGCGAATGACCGGCGGGCGGCCGGGCCCTTGGGCGAGAGCTGCACGAAGATCTTCTCGGCGAGCTCCTTGTTCTGCCCCTCGATCGAGCGGTAGGCGCTGATCGGGTTGTGGATCCAGGACCCGCGGCCGGAGGCGAGGAGGCGGTTGTTGGAGGCATCGTCCCAGGCCAGCACCTCGGGCGTCATGGCCTCCTTGTAGAGCGCCTTGTTGAACTTGAGGGCCTCTCGGACCTCCTTGGAGTTCCAGGTCAGGGTCTTGCCGTCCTTGGCCACCTCGGCGGCGCCGTACGACCACATGATGGCCCGCCAGGAGGCGCGGGAGTCGTCGTGATGGGCGAGACCGATGCCGATGGGGAACCCCTTGGCCTTCAGCTTGGCGCCGCCGGTCCGGAGGTCCTCCCAGGAGTCGGGGCCGTTCGGCATCCCGGCGTGCTCGGTCCATAGATCCTTGCGGTAGAGCCCCGGGAAGTCGATGAAGAAGTCGGGAATCGAGTGGAACTTGCCGTCGGCGGTCTTGCAGTAGTTCTCGGCCAGAGGCGTGAAGCCGCCGTACTTCTTGCCGAGCTTGTCGGCCAGGTCCTGGACCTCCTGGAGGGCGGCCGCCCACTTCTCGGTGCCGGACCCCACCAGCTGCACGATGTCGTGGCCGGACTGGGTGGCGATCTCGGCGGCGATCTTGGCCGGGATCTGCAGATGCGGCACGTGGTCGATGATGACCTTGACGTTGTGCTTGGTGGAGAACTGCTCGGCGAAGGCGTCGAACCACTTGTCGTAGGCCGGCACGAAGTGCGTCCAGGCGAGGACGCGGACCTCCTTGGCCTGGGCCCAGGCGGGACGGATCCACGCGTGGGGCGCCGCCACCACGCCGGCCGCGGTCGCCGTCGTCGAGAGGAACTGTCGTCGAGTGAGGGTCGTCATGTCGGAACGTTCTCCTTGAGGGTTCGAGGCCAGTAGCGGGACGAGCGGGCGGACGGAGGAGGCTGACTGCGGGAGTCGCATCGAGATCGTCTCAGCCTTTCACGGAGCCGGTCAATCCGGTCACGTAGTACTCCACGAAGAACGAATAGACCACCGCGACCGGGATCGAGCCCAGCAGCGCCCCGGCCATGAGCTGACCCCAGAAGTAGATGTCGCCACGGATCAGCTCGGACACCACGCCGACGGGGACGGTCTTCTTCTCCGGCGACGACAGGAAGATCAGCGCGTAGATGAACTCGTTCCACGACAGCGTGAACGCGAAGATGCCGGCCGACAGGATCCCGGGCACCGCGATGGGGAAGATGATCCGGATCATGGCCCCGAAGCGGGTGGCGCCGTCGATGCGGGCGCACTCCTCCAGCTCCTTGGGGATGGTCTTGAAGTAGCCCATCAGCAGCCAGGTACAGAACGGGATCAGGAACGTGGGATAGGTCAGGATCAATGCCCACGGGGTGTTGCCGAGCTGGAAGTTGCGAATGATGTCGGCCAGCGGGATGAACAGCAGCGTCGGCGGCACCAGATACGTCACGAAGATCGAGGTGCCGAGCATGCCGGCCATCGGGAACTTCAGTCGGGCCAGCGCGTAGCCGGCCAGCAACCCGCAGAACAGCGAGATGACCGTCGAGGCGACCGCGATGAAGAACGTGTTCCACAGCCACTGGGGGAACGTCGTCTTGGCCAGCAGGTCCCGGAAGTGGTCCAGGGTGGGGGCCAGCGTCCAGAACGGCGCGTTGTTGGCGGCCCGCCACGACCGGTACAGCTCGGCATCGGGGCGGATGGCCGTGATGAGCATCCAGTAGAAGGGGAACAGGGTCCCGATCAGGAAGATGGTCAGCGGGATGTAGAAGTAGACCCACTTCTTCCACTTGCGCTCGATGACCATCTAACGATGGCTCCAGCACGGATAGACACGTGGGTGGGCCGCGATAGAAGGTGGTGGATCTGACATGCCCGATCGGTCGTCGGCGCCAAAAGCTCTCGGGCTCGGCGCGCGCTTCGGGGCGTCCACACGACCGGCGCAATCCCGCCCTCGATTGTTCTTCGGCACTACGCGGCCTCCAGCTTTCTCAGGTAGCGCAGCTGCAGCCAGACGACGATGAAGAGCACCGGCAGCATGAACAGCGAGATGGCGGCGCCCTCGCCGAGGAGGCCGGTGGCGACGCCGACCTGGTAGGCGTAGGTCGCGATCAGGTGGGTGGCGTTGGCGGGGCCACCGCCCGTGAGCACGTAGATGAGCTGGAAGTCGGAGAAGGTCTGGATGATCGAGAAGACCACGACGACCAGCGTCACCGGCTTGAGCAGCGGCCAGGTGACGTTCCAGAACCGGTACCACCCGTTGGCGCCGTCCAGCGAGGCCGCCTCGTGCAGGTCGGGGTTGATGGTCTGGAGCCCGGCCAGCAGGGTGATGGCGAAGAACGGCATGCCCCGCCACGTGTTCACGACGATCGCGCACCACAGGCCGTAGTCGCCGTTGGACAGGAACGGCACCTTGGTGACGATGAAGCCGCCCTGGTAGAGGAGCCAGTTGAGCACGCTGAAGGTGGGGTCGAACATCCAGCGCCAGGCGAAGGTGGACAGCACGGTCGGCACGATGAAGGGCAGCAGCATCGAGGCCCGCACCAGCCGCTTGCCGCGGAAGCTGCGGTTCAGCAGCAGCGCCAGGTACATGCCCAGCACGAGCTTGAACAGGGTCGCCCACGCCGTGTACCAGCAGGTGTTCCAGAACGCGGTCCGGAAGATCGAGTCGTTCCAGGCCTTGATGAAATTCTTGGCCCCCACGAACTCTCCGACGTTGCCGACGCTGGTGCTGCTCAGCGACAGCCACACCCCCATGACGAAGGGGTAGGCGATGAACAGCCCCAGCAGGAGCACGGTCGGAGCGAGCAGCACGGCGGCCAGCATCCGCTCGTTCTCGAGCACGCTCGACGGCCGCGAGGGGCGCTGCGAGGTGCGGACCCCGGGGAGGGCGACCTCCACCGGGGCGGTGCCGGCGCCCCCGGAAATCGGTTTCTTCACGCGATGCTCACCTCACCCGTAGATCTTCTTCAGCTCGCCCGCCGCCCACTTCACGGCGTCCTCGGCCTTCATGCCCTGCACACCCTTGGCGAACATGTCGATGATGACGTACTTGCTGTAGACCTCGGTGGCCTTGGCCGACGGCGGCCCCGCGAAGCCGATGACCCGCGAGTTGTCGGCGGCGGTCTTGAAGCCCTTCATCGGCTCGTCGATGGTGTTCCACAGCGGATGGCGCTCCCACTGCTTGGTGGCGCCGATCGAGAACCCCTCGGCCACCTCGAACCACTTGCCGTACGGCCCGGCGCCGTGGAACCACTTGAGGAAGTCCTTGGCCAGCTTCGGGTTCTTCGTGTACTTCATCACCCCGTGCGCGAAGGCCGTGTGGTAGCTCCAGGAGCCGGCGGGGCCGGCCGGCAGCCGCATGTGCTGGATGTCCCGCACCAGCGGCTCGCCCTTGTCGTCCTTGATCTTCTCCTGGCCGCGCTTGGCCGCGATGTAGATCGAGGCGCCGTTCAGCGTGCCACTGATCTCGCCGGCCAGGAAGGCGCGGTTGTTGTTCGTGTCGTCCCAGGCCAGGCCGCCCTCGTCGCAGGCGTCCTTCCAGAAGGCCGTCATGAACTTGACGGCCTCCACCGAGCCCTTGCTGTCGAGCGCCGTCTTGCCGCCCTTGTCGGTCTCCATCCCGCCGAAGTTCCACAGCAGCGGGTAGGCCCAGGCGGGGGCGTCGCCGAAGGTGTGGCCCAGCGTCTGGCCGAGCGGGTGGCCCTTCTTCTTCAGCTTCATGCCGACCTGGCGGTAGTCCTCGTACGTCTTGGGCGGCGTGGTGGCGCCGACCTCGTCGAACCACGACTTCCGGTAGGCGGTGAGGCCGGGCACGATGCTGTGGGGCAGGGCCATGAACCGGCTCCCCACCTTCGTGTACGCCTCCGACTGGGCGTAGAAGCCGCCCTGCTCCTTGCTCTGCCACTCGGCCAGATCGCTGACCTCGAGCAGGCCGTTCTCGTACAGGTGCGGCCAGTTGTGCAGCATGTGGACGATGTCGGGACCGCTCTGCGACTGGATGGCCGCCGTGATGCGCGGCTGCAGGTCGTTGGCGTTGATGAACTCGAACTGGACCTCGGCCCCCAGCGCCTTGGAGGCCTCGCCGGCCTGCCGCTTCAGCTCGACGTCGCAGGCCGGGATGAAGTCGACCCAGCGCGTGATGTGCAGCTTGGTGCCCTGGGCGAAGGCGGGAGCGCGATGCGCGGCCAGGATGCCGGCGATGCCGGTCAGCTTCAGGAACGAGCGGCGCTTCATCGTGCCCTCCCTCAGGGTCGTCGGACGGTCAGCCTTCATAGATCTTCTTGAGCTCACCTTCCGCCCACTTCACGGCGTCCTCCGCCTTGGTGCCCTGGGCGGCCTTGGCGTACATGTCGACGATGACGTACTTGGTGTAGGCCTCGGTGGCCTTGGCCGTGGCCGGTCCCTTGTGGCCCAGCATCAATCCCTGGCGGGCGGCCCGGCGGAAGATCTGCAGCGGCTTGTCCACCTTGGACCACATGGCGTGCTCTTCCCACACCTTGGTGCAGCCGACGCTGTAGCCCTCGTTGACCACGAACCACTTCTCGTAGTTTTCCTTCTGGTGCATCCAGCGGATGAGGTCCTTGGCCAGCTTCTGGTTCTTGCCGTACTTCATCACGCTGTGCTGGAAGGGCAGGTAGAGGGCGGCCTGGCCGTTCGGTCCGGCCGGCAGCGGAGCGGCGTGGTCGATGTCCTGCCAGAGCGGCTCGCCCTTGTCGTCCTTGATCTTGTCCTTCTGCCGCTTGGCGACGATGTAGATCGACGCCCCGTTGAGGGTGGCGCTGAGCTCGCCGGCGTGGAACGCGCGGTTGTTGTTGGTGTCGTCCCAGGCGAGGCCGCCCTCGTCACAGGCGTCCTTCCAGAACGCCTGCAGGAACTTCACCGACTCGATGGCCTCCTTGCTGTTCAGGATGACCTTCTTGCCGGAGGCGTCGGTCTCGGCGCCGCCGAAGCTCCACAGCAGGGGGTAGGAGAAGGTCGGCGGATCGCCGAAGCTGTGCCCGAGCGCCTGGCCCACCGGCTTGCCCTTGGCCTTCAGCTTCTTGCCGGCCTCGCGCCACGCGTCCCAGGTCTTCGGGAACTCCGTGAGCCCGATCTCGGCGTGCCACGACTTGCGGTAGGCGATGGCGTTGCCGCCGGTGCCGTGGGGAACGCCCAGCCAGCGGCCGTTGACCTTGGCCGAGGCGTCGAACAGCTCGTAGAAGCCGCCCTGGGACTTGCCGAGCGGCTCGGCCACGTCGCTCACGTCGACCAGCGCATTGGCGTAGAGGTGGCACCAGTTCCACAGCATCTGGAACACGTCGGCGCCGCTGCCCGACTGCACGGCGGCCGTGATGCGCGGCTGCAGGTCGTTGGCGTTGATGAACTCGAACGTGACCTCGGCGCCCAGCGCCTTGGAGGCCTCCGGGGCCTGTCGCTTGAGCTCGACGTCGGCCTCGGGGATGAAATCGACCCAGCGCACGATGTGCAGCTTGGTCCCCTGCGCGAAGGCGGGGGCCCGATGAGCGGCCAGAATCCCGGCGATACCGGTCAGTTGAAGGAACGCTCGACGCTGCATCGGGCCTCTCCAGTCAGGAGCGGATGGTTAGCCTACGTAGATCTTTTTGAGCTCACCCTCGGCCCACTTCACCGCATCCTCGGCGCCCATGCCCTGCACGCCCTTGGCGTACATGTCGGTGATGATGTACTTCGTGAACGCCTCCGTCGCCTTGGCGGTGGAGGGTCCGGCGTAGCCGAACAGCCGGGTGTTGCGCGCCGCCGTGCGGAACATCTTGAGCGGCTCGTCGAGCTTGCCCCACATCGGCTCGTTCTCCCACTTCTTGGTCGAGCCGACCGAGTAGCCCTCCTGGGTGCCGAACCACTTGCCGTAGTTCTCCGGCTTGTGGAGCCACAGCAGGAGGTCCTTGGCGAGCTTCTGGTTCTTGCCGTACTTCATCACCGCGTGCGACTGGTTCAGGAAGAGCAGGTAGCGGCCGGCGGGCCCCTCGGGCAGCGGCGCATGGTCGATGTCCTGCCAGAGCGGCTCGCCCTTGTCGTCCTTGATCTTGTCCTTCTGGCGCTTGGCGACGATGTAGATGGACGCCCCGTTCAGCGTGGCCGAGAGCTCGCCGGCGTGGAAGGCGCGGTTGTTGTTGGTGTCGTCCCAGGCCAGGCCGCCCTCGTCGCAGCACTCCTTCCAGAACGCCTGCATGAACTTGACCGCGTCGACGGCGTTCTTGCTGTTGAGGACGACGTTCTTGCCCGAAGCGTCGGTCTCGGCGGCGCCGAACGCCCACGTCATCGGGTAGGTGAAGGTAGGCGCGTCACCGAAGGTATGACCGAGCGTCTGGCCGTACGGCTTGCCCTTCTTCTTGAGGGCGGCGAAGAGCTTGCGGGCCTCGTCCCAGGTCTTCGGGAAGGCGCTGGCCCCGGCTTCCTTGAGCCACGACTTCCGGTAGGCCACCGCGTTGCCGACGATCGAGTGGGGCACCGACAGCCACTTGCCGTTGACCTGGCAGGACGGCGCCCAGACGTCGTAGAAGCCGCCCTCGGCCTTGGCCAGCGCGCCGGCGACGTCGCTGACGTCCACCACGGCGTTCTGGTAGAGGTGCGGCCAGTTGTACTGGAAGTTGAAGATGTCGGCGCCCGACCCGGACTGCACGGCCGCCGTGATGCGCGGCTGCAGGTCGTTGGCGTTGATCGTCTCCAGGGTGACTTCGGCGCCGAGCGCCTTGGAGGCTTCGGGCATCTGCCGCTTCAGCTCCACGTCCGACTCGGGAATGAAGTCGACCCAGCGCACCCAGTGCAGCTTCGTGCCCTGGGCGTACGCCGGCGCCTGGCGCGCGGCCAGGATCCCCTCGATGCCTCCGCCGGCGACGGCTGCCGTCGCGGCCGAGACCTTGAGGAACTGCCGGCGATTCATGTCCTTCGGAACCATGCGTGATCCTCCTTGATCGCTCTGCGGGGAGTGACGGCTAAACGTCCGATAAAAGTGACGGAAGTCATACCATCGCCGGCCTTTTGTGTCAACGCGGATCCGCTGATTTTCTCACCCCAGGGCTCGATTCGAACCCTCCGAACGCCTGCCTGAGATTCGAGCAGGGCGAGCAGCTCCCGCCCCGCGACTTCGCCATCCGGGCTGCCGACTCGTCAGCACCAGGGTGACCCGCCGGCGGAGGATGTCGTCCTCTGGCGGCGACGAGCCCAGAGGCCTGCCGCGGTCGTCAGTCCTTGAACGCTGAGGCCCGTCCGAAGGATCGCGCCCCCGCCGAGAAATCCGACCCCCGTCACGACCGCCCGGTCCCCACCAGCAGTCGGCTCAGGAGCTCGGCCTGCCCCGCCATCGGGTCAGTGGCCGGTGGCGACCGGGGTCAGCGCGGCTAGATGGCGCGGAGCCCGGAACGTCAACGCCAGGACGATGGCCGCCGCACCGATGATGAACGAGCCCATGTACAGCCACGCGTAAGAGCCCAGGCGGTCGTACAGCACCCCGCCGGCGAAGGAGCCGATCCCCATGCCGAGCGTGGAGACGAGGAACACCCCGCCGTAGGCCGTGCCCATGACCTTCTCGCCGAAGTACTCACGGGTGACGAGCGCATAGAGCGGCATGACGCCGCCGTAGGCGACGCCGAAGACGATCGCCAGCCCGTAGAACGACACCACGTCCTGGACGAACAGGTAGAGCACGATCATGGCGGCCTGCAGGGTCAGCCCGGCCAGTAGCGTCGGCTTGGCGCCGACCCGGTCGGCCAGCAGGCCACCCCCGATCCGCCCGACGATCGACGACAGCCCCGACACACCCAGCGCGGTCGCCGCCGCCATCGCACCGATGCCCTGGTCGGTCGCGTGAGTCACCATGTGGAAGATCGGACCCGAGTGGGCGGCGCAGCAGGCGAAGTGGGTGACCGCGATGGCCCAGAACTGCGGCGCCGCCAGCACCTCGCGCGTCGAGTACTCGCGGCCGGCGCGGGCGGCGCCCCCCATGGCGCCGGCCCCGACGTCGCCCGGCTGCTCGCGGATGATGAGGGCCACCGGGACGATGATGAGCCAGGCCAGATCGCCGAGGACGAGCAGGGCCACGCGCCAGTCCCACGCGCTGGTGAGCGCACGGGCGAGCGGGGCGATGGCCAGGATGCCGACGCCGATGCCCGAGGAGACCAGGGCCACCGCCAGCCCCCGCCGGGCCGTGAACCACTTGGTCGCCGTCGAGGTGAGTGGAGCGTAAAAGGCGCCGACGGCGAAGCCGACCATGAGCCCGAACGTGGCGTAGAGCTGCCACAGCGCCTGCACCTGGCTCGACAGCACCAGCCCCAGCCCCAGCAGCAGCCCGCCGGCGACGGCCACACCCCGGGTGCCGATGCGGTCGGAGAGCGAGCCCCAGAAGAACGAGCCGAGGCCCATGGCGATCCAGTTGAGGAGCGCCACCGAGGAGATGGCGCCGCGGCTCCAGCCCATGGTGTCGGCCATTGGCTTGAGGAACACGCCGAGCGAGAAGAGGGATCCCATCCCGATACAAACGATGAGCGCGGAGGCGCCTACCACGACCCAGCCGTAGAAGAGTCGACGCTGACCCATGTGCGGAAATTACGATAGCATGCTCGGCATGTGGCCACTCTTCTGGCCGGCGGTGGCCTTCGCCACCGTCAGCATCAGCGCGCTCCTGTTCCGGGCCGCCCTGACCAAGGGGCTGCGCCGCTGGCTCGGCCCCGCCAGCGTCGAGCTGTTCCTGGGCACGATCCGGCTGCCGTCCATCCTGTGGTGCTTCGTCTTCGGCCTCTTCGTGGCGATCGAGATGGTCGAGCTGCCGCGGCGGCTGAGCGTCCAGCTGCACACGATCCTGGAAGCCGCCATCATCCTGTCGGTCACCTTCACGGTGGCCGGCGTCCTCGGCTCGCTGGCGGCGGCGGCGGGCGAGCGGCGCGCGCTCGGCATCGGCATGACCGGCCTCGTGCGAGCGGCCGTGCGCGGGTCGATCCTGTTGATCGGGACGCTCGTGCTGCTCGACTCGCTCGGTGTGCAGATCACCCCGCTGCTCACCGCGCTCGGTGTCGGCGGCCTCGCCGTCGCCCTCGCCCTGCAGGACACGCTGTCCAATCTGTTCGCCGGCGTGCACCTGCTGGCCGACAAGCCGATCCGGGTCGGCGACTACGTGAAGATCGCCGAGACCATCGAAGGCTACGTGCTCGACGTCGGCTGGCGCTCGACCCGCGTGCGCATGCTGCAGAACAACGTGGTGATCGTGCCGAACAAGCGGGTGGCGGAGTCGATCATCATCAACTACGACATGCCGGAGCGCCGCATGGCCCTGCTGGTGCCCGTCAGCGTCGGCTACGGCAGCGACCCCGACCACGTCGCCCGCATCCTCATGGACGAGGCGCAGATGGCAGTGGGGCAGGTAGAGGGGCTGGTGGGCGAGCCGCCACCCATGGCCCGCCTCATCCCCGGCTTCGGTGCCTCCTCGCTCGACTTCACGCTGGCCTGCCAGGTCGCCAGCTTCGTGGACCAGTATGCCGTCCAGGACGCCCTGCGCCGGCGAATCCTCCGGCGCCTCCGCACCGAGAACATCGAGATCCCGGTTCCCGTTCGGACCATCGAGGTGCGTGGGGGCGACGGGGCGACGAAGCCGCCGGGGACGTAGATCGCCGCGGGCCGATCGGGCGGCGACGGATTCGCTCGACGCGCGGTCGGAGGCGCCACCATGGACTCCCGACTTCGTCCTTGACCGGCGCCGCGTTCGCGCGTACCAAGCGCGTAGGCCGAGAAACAGGGAGGAGCCGATGATCTACGAAGTCCGGACCTACACGCTGCGCACCGGCGCCGTCGCCGAGTTCGAGGAGCGCTTCGCCAAGCGCAAGCCGTTGCGGGAGAAGCACTCCAAGCTGGGGGCCTTCTGGCACACCGACTTCGGCCCCCTCAACCAGGTCATCCACGCCTGGCCCTACGCGGATCTGAACGAGCGCACCGCGGTACGTGACGCGATGGCCAAGGACACGGAGCTGCAGCAGCTCCCCGGTGGACGCGACCTGATCGTCGAGCAGCAGTCCGACATCATGATTCCCGCCCCGTTCATGCAGCCCCTGGGCAGCCGCAACTTCGGCAGCGGGAACTTCTACGAGATGCGGATCTACACCTACGCACCGGGCGATCTGCCCAAGGTGCTGGAGGCGTGGGGCAAGGCGGTGCCGATCCGGGAAAAGCTGTCGCCGCTGGCCGCCTGCTGGACCAGCGAGATTGGCGGCCTCAACCGGTTCGTGCACGTCTGGGTCTACAAGGACTCCACCGAGCGGGCGCGCATCCGCGAGGAATCGCGCAAGGGTGGCCAGTGGCCGCCGCAGTCCGGCGTACGGCCGATCCGCCAGGAGAACAAGCTGCTCATCCCGGCCTCGTTCTCCCCGCTGCAGTAGCCGGCCTCGGGTCGTCGACCGAGCCCGGCCGGAACGGCGGGGGTAACGATGGCATCGCTCAGCCGGCAGCTCGCGCAGTGGGTCGTCGGACTGCGCTACGACGACCTGCCGCCCGAGGTGGTCGATCGCGCCAAGGGCGTCACGCTGCACGGTCTGGCCTCCGTGCTGCTCGGCTCCCAGATCGCCGGCGGGCCAGCAGGCGGTGGCGCTCATCACCGAGGAGGAAGCCGGCGTGCGCCGGCGGCGCCACCATCATGGTGGACGGCACCAGGGTGACGAAAGGCGGCGCCGCGTTCGCCAACTCCGAGATGGCGTTCGCGGGCGGCAAGTGGGACACCTTCCGCATGCTGACCCACCCCGGCACGAGCATCCTCCCGGGCGCGTTCGTGGCGGCGGAGGCGGCGGGCGCCTCCGGACGGGACTTCATCACCGGCGCTGGCGGCCGGCTACGAGGTCATGGAGCGGATGGCGGCCGACTTCATTCCGACGGTGATGGCGCGCGGCTTCCACGCCGGTCCGGTGTTCGGCATCTTCGGACCCGCCGTCGCCGCCGCCAAGATCCTGCGCTTCACCGAGGACCAGGTGAA
This sequence comes from uncultured Candidatus Rokubacteria bacterium, assembly GCA_963734175.1. Taxonomy (GTDB): domain Bacteria; phylum Methylomirabilota; class Methylomirabilia; order Rokubacteriales; family CSP1-6; genus AR5. Next base: position 245,482 of record CAVTGC010000004.1, on the reverse strand, counting down.
CAGCACGATCGCGCTCTGCGCGAGCCTGGCGGCGGGCAATCTCGAAGGCGCCCGGAGCGGCGGCCGCGCGCTGCGCGAGGGCGCCGCGGTGCGTAACGCCATGCTGGCGGTCGCGCTGGCGCGGCAGCGGGCACGCGGGCGGCGAGACCGTGCTCGAAGGCGACGCCGGCTTCTATCACGCCTACGCCGGCAACAACCGCGGCCGGCTCACCTACAGCTTCGTCGGCGACACCCAGACCAGCCTCGACACGATCACCGCGCGATCTCGGCACCGACTGGCTCTTCCTGGAGACGCTCTACCGCATCTACTCGACGGCCGGCTACAACATCGCCCACGTCGACGTGACGGCGAGGCTCTGCGAGGAGCACGACATCCGCCCCGAGGACGTGGAGCGCGTCGAGGCGGTGGTGAACTGGCTCGAGACCCAGTATCCCGAGCCCGGCCTTCCCGAGCCGGCGCGAGGACGGCGAGGCCAGCGTCGGGGAGCACCGCGTACTTCACGGCGTACGGCGTCGTCCAGCGCGGCTTTCCGCTGCTCCGGGGCTCGTCCGACCAGGCCGGTACCGACGACCCGCCCGCGGTGCTCGAGCTCATGAAGCGAGTGACGATCATCCCGTCGCACCGCATGACGCTCTTCGGTCCGCGGATCACGATCTACACGAGCGACGGCCGGAGCTACACGAGACAGGCCACCGGGCGCGAGTTCATGTGGGACTTCGACGAGGAGGCGCGCCGGATCCGCGGCGTCGTGCCCGGCCTGCCGATCCCGGCGGCGCAGTTCGAGGAGATCATTGCGACCTGCCGCGACCTCGATCGGCACGACCGGGCCGACACGCTCGTTCGGCTGACCCTCAAGAAAGAGTGAGAGGGGAGGAGACATCCATGACCAGGCTGGCCGGCAAGGTCGCGCTCATCAGTGGCGGGGCGCGCGGGCAAGGCGCCGCCGAGACACGGCTCTTCGTCCGCGAGGGCGCGGCGGTGGTGTTCGGGGACGTGCTCGACGACGAGGGCAAGAAGGTCGAGGCCGAGATCCGGGCGAACGGCGGCCGGGCGACCTACGTCCACCTCGACGTGACCCGCGAGGCCGACTGGCGGGCGGCCGTGGCCACGGCGGTGCAGACGTACGGCCGGCTGAGCGTGCTGGTCAACAACGCCGGCATTCTCTTCCGCGCGAAGATCGAGGACACCAGCGAGGCTGACTGGGACCGCATCATGGCGGTCAACGTCAAGGGCGTGTTCCTCGGGACCAAGGCCGCGATCCCGGCCCTGCGGGAGGCGGGGGGCGGATCCATCGTCAACATCTCGTCCACGGCCGGCCTGGTCGGCAGCCCCGGCGGGACGGCGGCCTACACCGCCACCAAGGGGGCCGTGCGGCTCTTCACCAAGTCGACGGCCATCCAGCACGCGCGGGAGGGCATCCGGTGCAACTCGGTGCACCCGGGACCGATCGCGACGGACATGATCAAGGACGTCCTGGACGACCAGAAGGCCTGGGAGGGTCGGTTGCGGCGCCTGCCCATGGGCCGGGCCGGCACCGCCGACGAGGTGGCCTACGGCGTCCTCTACCTCGCGTCGGACGAGTCGTCCTACGTGACGGGCAGCGAGCTGGTCATCGACGGCGGCACCACGGCCGAATAGTCGAGGGGCGCCCGGGACGTCATCGTCGTCCCCCCGGACAGCGATCGAGCGCGTCGTTGAACTCCGGGGGCAGCGCGAGGCCGCCCAGCAGCTCGCGCGTTTCCGCGAAGTAGGGGCGGCCGAGCGTGGTGCCGTCGGCGAGCCAGAAGGTGATCCAGTAGCGGGGCTCGGCGACCGGATGCGCCTGGGGAGGACGGATGGCGCCGCGGGCCATCATGGCGACGAGCGCCTCGAGGTCGCGGGCCGCGGTGATCGACGTTTCGCACCCTGCGCCCGGCGTGGCCTCCCCGCGCCGGACGTCGATGGCCCGCACCTTCCCCACGATGTCATAGAGGTCGCCCCCCTGTCGGGCGCGGGGGTTGCGCCAGACCTGGTAGAGGAAGACGCGGTCCCGCCAGACGGCGGCCAGCCGGAAACTCGTGGCGTAGCCACGCACCGCGTACATCCGCGTGCCGGCCGGCAGGAAGGCGGCGCCGGCGTCGCGACCGTACGGACATCCGCGGACATCCTCGCCGAGCGAGCACTCGACGGTGGCGAACTCGCTGCCGAGGTCGTCGCGCGTGAGCGCGCGACCTGGCTCGTCCAGCCAGCGAATGTAGTCGATGCCGTCGAACGTCACGAAGTCGAAGGTCGTCGAGGCGCCCTGGGCGTCGCCGAGCGTGACGAGCGTGAGCACGAGTGCCACGATGGCGGCGCGGAGCCACGGCGTCATCGCGGCGGAACCGGCCGCCGCGATCGCCCCCGCATCCGGGACCGCGGCCCTCATGTGCCTCGCCGGGCGGCGCCACGCCGTGGCGACGATCTCGCGCCGCTGGTGGCCGCCGGCACTCTGCGCTGCGCCGCAAAGTCACCCACCGAGAGCTCCAGCGACTCGATCACCGGTTCGTTGCCCAGCGCTTGCAGCGGCGAGAGCTGATAGGCGACGGGGGTGGCGTCGCGGAACAGCCAGCCGGCCGCCTCGGCGCCGGCGGCGTCCAGCACCGTCACGCGGACCGTCTTCTTCGGCGGCCGCTTCCCCCGGCGTGCCGCATCCCACCAGTCGTACCAGTCGGGGGACGGCGTCAGCCCTCGCTTGACGATCAGGCGGCCATACTGAACCGTGCCGGCCTTGCGGGGCGGGCCGAGGAGACGCGCCTCCGGAAAGATCACCTCGAGGGCACCGGTTCCCGGCACGCCCTCGATCTCCACGGCAAAGCGCATGTTGCCGAGGGGGAGGCGCGGAGCGGCCCGCCGCTCGCCGGTCATTGCACGCGCTCGATGCCCTCGTTGGCGAGCTCGAGAAGCTCGACCATCACCTCGTTGCCCTTGCCGTTGAGGTCACTCACCTCGTACTTGGCCGGCCACGCCTCGCTGACGATGAAGCGCACCTGATCCGCCCCCGATTCATCGGCCACGATGATGGCCACGTTGCGGCGGGCCTGCGCGGTGAGGCCCTGCCGAATCTCCTTGTGCCAGTTGAACAGCTCGAGCGACGTGGTGACGCCGCGCTTCAGCGTGATGTTGGCGAATTTGTGAAGGCCGGGCAGCTTGCGGACGTGGTTCGGCTCGTTACCCTCGCGATAGTCGATGACGTCGACGGTCGTGGCGCCGATGTGCACCTCGCTGAATCCAGCAGCCACGAGGCCGTCGATCTCGACGCGGAAGCGGAAATTCCTCAGCGGATCCTGCCGGGGCATGCGCGCCTCCTCGTGGTCGGTCGGAACATCAGGCCGCATCGCGAGGCCGGGATCAAGCCGAAATGATGGTCTCGAACGCCGGAGCAGAAGCGCCCCGGGTGTCCCCGGGGCGCTTGGCGTGGCAGGGTTCGGGGGCCCCGTCGGGCCCCGTCGACATCAGGACGGCTGCTGCTGGGTCTGGGGTCCGCGGTGGTGATGGCCGCGGGGACCGCGCTCCATCATCTTGGCGAAGGCCTCGCGCTGGTCGGGGTTGAGGATCGGACCGACCTGCTTGAGGGCGGCCACGCGCATCTGGGTCGACTGGGCGAGCAGGTTCTGGACCTCGGTCTGCTTGGCCTGCAGCTTGGTGTCGTCGGCGCCATTGAGCGCCAGGCGACGGAGCTCGGCCTGGGCGGTATGCAGGGCCCGGTAATGCTGGCGCTGTACCTCGACGTCGCGATTCGCCCACACCTGGCGGAGGGCCTGGAGCTGGTCCTCGGTCAGCCCGAGCTTCTGCTGCAGCCGGCCCTCCCAGCGGTGGGCCCGGTCGGGGGCCGCCGGGGGATCGGCGGCGTAGAGGGCGGTCGCCGTGGCCAGCGTGGCGACCAGCGTCAAGGCGGCCGCTCGAACGATCTTCAGTGCTTTCATCGAACGCACCTCCCGTGGTTTCTGGGGCCCTACCTTCAGGTCGGGCTCGCCAGGTATGACGTGCCGGGAGGCGCGCGTATTTACCAGGGGCCGGTGCCGTTCGCGCACCAGGAATAGCCCCCCGAGCGCCAGTGCCATGCAGGCCGCCAGAGCCAGCCAGGGTCCGTGGAACCCTCCGACTGCCTGCACGACGTAGCCGAAGGCCAGGGGGCCCAGGGTGACGCCCGCCGAGGCGACGCCCAGCCCCAATCCGACCGCCGTGCCGGCCGCCCGCGGGCCGGCCAGCTCGGCCATCCACGTCTGCTGGACGCCATTCCAGCCGATCCCGACCACGCCGAACAGGAAGGCCAGCACACTGAGGCCGGTCGTGGAGGCCCCGGCACCGGTCGAGGCGATGATGAGCGTGCACGCGGCGGAGCCGACGCCGGCCAGGACCAGCGGCAAGCGACGCCGCCCGCCGAAGAGCCGATCCGACAGGATCCCGAACAGCACGCGGCCCGTCATGCCGCCGAGCTGGGCGAGGGCAAGCAGGCGACTGGCCGCAATGAGACTGAGCCCGACGGCGCCTTGCAGATAGAGGACGAGGTACGACATCCACACGGTCTGCATGGCGGCGAAGATCGCGGTGGCCAGCGACACCAGCCACAGGTCCCGACTGGTCAGCACCGAGGCGACCGCCCCCCGCGTGCCGGGCACGACCGGCGGCAGCGGCGCGTCGGGCGGATCGCGGTAGACGAGGAGACTGGCGACCGCGCCCAGGGCGATCACGGCGGCCGAGACGACGACCGCCCGCCGCCACCCCACCGCGAGCGCGAGGGCTGGCAGCAGGGCGGCGCCCAGCATGCCGCCCAGCGGCAGCCCGACCTGCTTCACGCCGACGAGCGTGGCCCGCTGCGCGATCGGCGCCCAGCCGATCACCGCCTTGGTCGATGTCGGATTCAGGATGCCGTACCCGAATCCGGCGCCGATCAGCAGGAGCGTGAACGCCACGAACGAGGAGGCGGTGCTGGCGGCGAGCAGGCCGACGGCGATCACGACCTGTCCCAGGACCAGCATCCGCTTGACGCCCCAGCGGTCGACCAGCGTGCCGGCCGGCAGCGACACCAGTGCCGGGCCGATGTAGTACGCCGAGAGGAAGGAGCCGGCCTGGGCCAGCGTGAGGCCGAGATCGGCGCGGATGAGCGAGGCGATGGCCGGGATCCCCAGCGGCCCCACGTTGGCCACCGTCTGCGCCGTGAGGATGAGCGCGATGATGCGCGCGCGCGGACTCACCGGTGGGCGGTGAGGCGGGCCTCGGCGGCCCGAAAGTCCTCCTCGGTGTCGATGCCGATGGTCGCCTCGTCCGTCTCCATCACGGTGATGCCGACGCCGTTCTCCAGGAAGCGCAGCTGCTCGAGCCCCTCGGTGCGCTCCAGGATCGATGGCGGCAAGCGATGGAACGTCTCCAGGGCCGGCCGGCGATACGCGTAGAGCCCGATGTGCTTGTAGCGGGCGGCGCCGCGCCCGTCCCGGTCGAACGGGATGCCGTACTTCGAGAAGTAGAGCGCGCGGCCGCCGGCACCGAACACCACCTTGTTGACGTGGCGGGCGTCGATCTCGTCGGCCGTCGCCCGGATGCACAGCGTGCTGACCAGGGTGTCGGGCGCCGTGCGGAACGGCTCGACCAGGCGGGCGACGTGGGCCGGCGTCACGAACGGCTCGTCGCCCTGGACGTTGACGTACACGTCGGCCGGACGCGTCTGGGCGATCTCCCACACCCGGTCGGTGCCGGAGGGATGCTCGGTCGAGGTGAGGGCGGCCGGGATGCCGTGGCGGGCGCACGCCTGCATGACCTCGTCGGCGTCGGTCGCCACCAGCACGTCGTCGAGATCGGGCGACCGCCGGGCTGCCTCGTAGACCCAGGCCACGAGCGGGCGGCCGGCGATCTCGCGCAGGACCTTGCGGGGCAGGCGCGTGGAGGCCAGCCGCGCCGGGATCACGCCGAGGACGCGCAGGGGCATCGGCTCAGGGAAAGGTGCGCAGCGTTCGCAGGAGCGACGCGCGGTCGGCGCCGGCCGGCGCGAAGGGCACGATCACCGGCTGGGTGACGCCGGCGGCGGCGAACTCGGCGATGCGGGCCCGGCAGAAGGCCTCGTCGCCGACCACGCCGAGGCCGTCGAGCATGCGCGGCGAGACACGCTTGACGGCGCCGGCCCGGTCGCCCGAGCTCCACGCCGCGCCCACCGCCGCCACCTCGTCCGGGTAGCCCGCCGTCCGGAAGAACGAGGCGTAGACGTCCACGGTCGCGTAGCCCGTGATGTCGCGGGCCAGCGTCTCCCGGGCGGCCGCGGCGTCGTCGGTCACGCACGTGCGCACGAACGAGGCGATCTCGAAGCCGTCGAGCGTGCGGCCGGCCTTGCCGGCACCCGCCTCCAGATGCGCGACCGAGGCCGCCACCGCCTCCGGCGGAATCCAGTTCAGCAGCACGCCGTCGGCGATCTCGCCGGCCAGCTCCAGCATCTCGGGGCCGAGCGCGGCCAGGTAGACGCGCACGGGCGCCTTCGGCGCCGGACCGGTCAGCCGGAAGTTCTTCACGCGATAGAAGGCGCCCTCGTGGTTGACGCGCTCGCCGGCCGCGACCTTGCGGACGATCGCGACCGCCTCGCGGATCTGGCCGAGGGCCGGGGAGAAGGCCAGCCCATGCCACTGCTCGACGATGGTCCGGCTCGACAGCCCGAGGCCGAGGGCGAAGCGGCCCGGGGCCAGGTGGTTGAGCGAGGCGGTGGCCATGCCCAGGATGACCGGCGTGCGCGTCTGCACCGGCAGCACGCCGTTGGCCACGACGAGCCGCTCGGTGTGGGTGGCCACCACCGTCGACATGACGATGGCGTCGTACCCGGCGACCTCGCCGAGCCAGGCGGTGTGATAACCGCGCGCCTCCGCCTCGCGGGCGGCGGCGATGAGCTCGGCGGCCGGCAGCGCCGTGAACCCGGCCAGGACGATGCCGAGCCGCATCAGGGGTCGGTCTTGACGGCGGCGCGGGCGGCCGCGGCCGCCGACACGAGATAGCGCTGGTCGTTGACCATGCCCACCAGCGGCCACCCCTCGGCGATGCGGCGGTTCACGGTCTCCGGCGTCTGGCAGTGGATGCCGGCGGCCACGCCGTGGCGCTTGCAGGCGGCGAGCAGCACGGCCATCGCCTCGTGGAACTCCTGGTGGGGTGGCTCCAGCGAGGGCGCCAGCCCCAGCGAGGCGCAGAAGTCGTTGGGGCCGACGTAGCAGGCATCGACGCCGGGCACCGACAGGATGGCGTCGACGTTGGTGATGGCCTCGTGATGCTCGATCTGCACGATGGTCAGGATCTCGTCGTTGGCGCGCCGGAAGTAGGTGGCGGCGTCGGTCTTGAACGAGAGCGGGAAGCGGCCGGCCCCGAGGCTGCGCCGCCCTGGGCGGGTACTTGCACGCGCGCACCAGCAGCTCGGCCTCCGCCCGCGTCCGGATGTTGGGCGCCAGCACGCCCCAGGCGCCGGCGTCGAGCACGCGCTTGACGTGCTCCTCGGTGAGGGCGGGCACCCGCACGAACGGTGCGCACGGGTAGCGGGTGATCGTGGCGAACATCGTGGCCAGGGTGGCGAGGTCGATGGGGCCGTGCTCGGTGTCGACGAGGAGCCAGTCGAAGCCGACCGCGGCCATCATCTCGGCCACGAGCGGATCGCCGAAGTTCAGGAGACTGCCGAACGCCGGCCGGCCGGCGCGCAGGCGCTGCTTGACGTGATTGGGCGTCATGGCCTTCGGAGTATAGCGCGGCGTTGCGGTAGTCTAGGGGCCATGCTCAACGGCAAAGCGGGCATCGTGTTCGGCGTCGCCAACAAGCGCTCGATCGCGTGGGCCATCGCCCAGGCGCTGGCCGGCGCCGGCATGCGGCTGGCCTTCACGTACCAGGGCGAGCGGCTGAAGGAGAACGTGGAAGAGCTGGCGGCGGGCCTGCCCGGCTCGCTCGTCTACCCGTGCGACGTCGGCGCCGACGCCGAGATCGCCGCGGTCTTCGCCGCCGCCGAGCGCGACCTGGGCCGGCTCGACACGCTCGTGCACTCCGTCGCCTTCGCGCGCAAGGAAGACCTCGAGGGCGCCTTCCTGGCCACCGAGCGTGAGGGGTTCCGCGTCGCCCACGACGTGTCCGCGTACTCGCTGGTGGCGCTGGCCCGGGCGGCGGCCCCGCTGATGGAGAAGAGCGGCGGCGGCTCGGTGATCGCGATGACCTACTACGGCGCCGAGAAGGTCGCGGCCGGCTACAACGTGATGGGCGTGGCCAAGGCCTCGCTGGAGGCGTCCGTGCGCTACCTGGCCGCCGACCTCGGCCCCCGCGGCATCCGGGTCAACGCCATCTCGGCGGGGCCGGTCAACACGCTGGCCGCCCGCGGCATCCGCGGCTTCACCGGCATGCTCAAGCACCACGCCGAGAAGGCGCCGCTGCGCCGCAACGTGGAGCTGCGCGAGGTGGGTGACGCCGCGCTCTTCCTGGCCTCGCCGATGGCCTCGGGGATCACGGGCGAGGTGCTCCACGTGGACTGCGGCTACTTCATCATGGGTGTCTGATGCGCCGGCGCGCCATCCTCGCCGGGATGGCGGCTGCCCTCGTCGTGCCGAGGGGGGCCGTCGCCCAGCCCCCGGAACGCCTGGCGCGGGTCAGCATCTATGCGCGCGACCCGACGTGGCGGGACGCCATCATGGGCGTGCTGCGCGAGCGCGGCTGGGTCGAGGGGCGCACCATCGCCTTCACCTGGCACGAGGCCGAGGGCAGCGAGGCGCAGATCGGCGCCCACCTCGCCGCGGCCCCGACCGACGTGCTCCTCGTCGGCGGCCCCCTCCGGGTGCGGGCGGCGATGCGGGCCACCACGACGGTCCCCATCATCGGCCTGGATCTCGAGTCCGACCCGGTCGCCACCGGATTCGTCAAGACCCTGGCCCGGCCCGGCGGCAACGTGAGCGGGATCTGGATGGACCTGCCCGAGATCGCCGGCAAGCAGATCCAGTTCCTCCGCGAGGTGATCCCGACGCTGAGCCGCCTCGGCGTCATCTGGGACGATCGGATCGGTCAGCCGCACCTCACCGAGGTGCAGGCGGTGTGTCGCACGATGGGCATCGCCGTGCAGGCGGCGTCGCTCCGCGCGCAGGCCGAGATCGACGGCGTGGTGAAGCGCGTGGTGGCCGAGCGGCCCCAGGCGATCCTGGTCATGACGGCTCCGGTGATCAGCAACGCCCTGCCCCGCATCGCCGAGCTCTTGCTCGCGGGCCGGCGGCCGGCCATCAGCCCGTTCTCGACGTTCCCGGCCCTCGGCGGGCTGCTGGCCTACGGGCCGGACTTTCCGTCCATGTGGCGACAGGCCGCGCACTACGTCGATCGCGTGCTCAAGGGCGCCCGGGTCGGAGACCTGCCGGTCGAGCGCCCGTCGAAGTTCAGCCTCATCGTCAATCTGAAGACGGCCCGGGAGATCGGGGTCGCGGTTCCGCCGTCGCTGGCCCTCCGCGCGGACGAAGTCATCCGGTGAGGCGGCCCACGCCGTGATCGTCCGCCGGCTCCGGGCCGACGAGGCCGCCCTGTTCAGGACGCTGCGCCTCCGCGCGCTGGCCGACGCCCCCGACGCCTTCGCGCACACCCACGACGAGGTCAGCGCCAAGCCGGACGCGTACTGGACGGAGATGACCCACTCAGTCACCGAACCCGGCCGCCACGTGATGTTCGTCGCCGAGGACGAGGGGCCGGTGGGCATGGCCTTCGGCCTCGTCGACGGCCAGCAGCCCGATCGTGCGCACCTCGGCGGCATGTGGGTCGCGCCGTCCGCCCGCCATCGGGGCGTCGGTCGGGCGCTGACCGACGCGGTCCTGGCGTGGGCGCGCGAGCGCGCGTTCGCCGACATCGTGCTGTGGGTGACCGACAGCAACGCCGAGGCCACGAAGCTCTACGAGCGGATGGGATTCGCCGGCACCGGGCGGAGCGATCGCCTGCCGACGAACCCGCGCCTGGCCATCCTCGAGATGGCCCGGGCCCTGTGACCGGCGCCGCCCCCGCGGCGGGCGCCCTCCTGCGGCTCGAGACGGGCACGATCGCGGCCGGTCAGCTGGCCGACCTGGTGGCCCCGGGGGCGGCCCTCGCGAAAGGGTGGGCGATCTGAGCACGCGCGAGTGTCAGGTGATGTGGCAGGCGTGGACCGGGGTCGGGCTGGAGTCGTGCCGCCTGGCCGTCACTGCGGACGGCGTGGCTGCCGAGGGCGTCGCGGTCGGCCTGGAGGAGGGCCGGCCGTGGGCCGTGCGCTACACGGTGCGATGCGACGCGGGCTGGCGCACCCGCGAGCTGACGGTCCAGAGCCTGGCCGGCGACGGGGCCACGTTGGTGCTGACCGGCGACGGTGCCGGGCGCTGGGCCGATGGCCACGGTCAGCGGCTGGCCGCCCTCGACGGCTGTCTCGACGTCGATCTCATGTGCACGCCGTTCACGAACACGCTGCCGATCCGGCGGATCGGCATGGCGCCGGGCTGGAGCGAGGAGCTGACCGTGGTCTACGTGGCGGTGCCGGGGCTGGACGTCTCCGTGGCCCGCCAGCGCTACCAGTGCCTGCGCTCGGCTCCCGACGGCGGCCTCTACCGGTTCGAGGCCCTGGCCATCGGCTTCACGGCCGAGATCACCGTGGACGGCGACGGCCTCGTGGTGGAGTATCCGGGCGTGGCCAGACGGGTGTGGTCGAGCTGAGACTCCAAGACCGGAGGGAGCCATGAAGGCAGAGGAGAAGCTGCGGGGGCTGGGGCTGGAGGTGCCGAGTCTGGAGGAGCTGTACCGGACCAACGCCTCGGGAGCGCACTACATCTCGCACTTTCCAGTGCAGAACCTGCTCTATCTGTCGGGCACGACGCCGCGCAAGGAGGGCCACGCCCACCTGCCGGGGGTCGTGGGCAAGGACCTCAACGTGGAGCAGGGCTACGAGGCGGCCCGTTACGCCGCCCTGACCACGCTGGCCGCGGTGAAGTACGCGCTGGGCGATCTCGACCGCGTCCAGCAGCTCGTGCACATGGTGGGCTACGTCAACTCGGCGCCGGGGTTCGGCGACCAGCCGCGCGTCATCAACGGCGCCGCCGACCTCTTTGTCGAGATCTTCGGCGAGCGGGGCAAACCGACCCGCGCGGCCATCGGCTGCCAGGGGCTGGGCGGCAACGCCTCCGTGGAGATCATCGTCACGCTACTGTTCACGCCCGGCGACGTCCGGGCGCCGCTCGCCCGCGACCACGTCGTGAAGTAGGCCGCCCGCTCAGGCGGCCGGCGCGTCGGATCGAGCGTCGAACCCCGGGTCGCGGGGGATGATCGAGATGTCGCCCCCGCGCTCGAGGACCGCGTACTTGATCTGCTCCATCCGTTCGAGGCCGTGCAGCTTGCGGGCCGCGGCCAGCACGTCATTGACGTCCACCCGAGACCTCCGCATGCGGTCCTGGAGCGGGCGGCCATGCTCGACGATCACGAGCGGCACGCCGTCCAGCCATTTCTCGACGAGCGGCATCCGGTCCTTGACGGCCGCCAACACGAGGTCGATCGAGATCAGCGTGAGGATGAGCACGAAGGCGTTGGTCACCGAGTAGTCGGAGCCGACCATCCCGTTCTGGATGGCCTCGCTGATGATCAACAGCAGGATGAAGTCGAAGGTGGTGATCTGGCCGAGGGAGCGGTTGCCCGTGAGTCGAAATATCACGAGTAGCAGGCCGTAGATCGCCGCCGCCCGGATCACGCTCTCCATGCCGGCCTCATGGGTAGGTGAACTGCCGGATCGTCGCGACGCGCTCGTCGCCTTCGATCCCGATCCGCCCGGCCGACCCGCCGATGTGTTGGGGCTGCAGGACGATGCTGATGGTCACAGGTCCTGCCCCGCCCAGCAGCGGGAAGACGTACACGAGCCGGTCGGCGCCGGTCTCGACCCTGAGCGGGGGAGGCGTGACGGTCTCGATCCGGGCGTCGTCGAGATAGCGCCGATCGATCCAGACCCGGGCCTCGGGACCGCGGACGGCCGCCCCGACCAGTCGTACCGTCAGCGTGTGAGACGCCTGGTAGCGGACGAACCTCGCGTAGTCCACCTCGAGCAGGCCCGGCACAACCGCCCGCTGACGGCTGAGCGGACCCGAGCCGAGGCCGCCGGCCAGGGCGACGACCAGGACGATCCCGATTCCGACCCAACCGGCGCGCTGCACGGCCCAGGAGCGCCGGACGAACGTCAGGTCCTGGTCGATCTCCAGGTCGTCCACTCGGCGAATCGCCACGAGTGGCCCGGGTGCAACACGGGTGCCGCTGAAGGCGGCCGGGCGCCGCTCAGCGCTTGAGGCTGACGACGGACAGGTCGCGCTGCGGAACCGGGTCGGCGGCGGGCAGCGGAGCGGCCACGGCCAGCGGGGTCGCTTTCTCCGTGCGGCCCTTGGTCATCCGGCAGTGCCCCTCGAAGACCACGCCCTCCTCGACCACGATCACCGCGGCCTCGACGTCGCCGAACACCCGCGCGGTTCCCCGCAGCTCGACGCGGTCGGTGCCCAGGATGTTGCCCCGGACCTCACCGCTGACGAGCACGATCCCGGCCCGGATGGAGGCGTGGACCACGCCCTTCTCGCCGATGATCAGCGTGTCGTTCGACCAGATCTCGCCGGTGAGCTTGCCGTTCAGCATGACGGTGCCGCTGAACGTGTACTTCCCCTCGATCTCCGATGCCTCGTCGATGTAGGCGCTGAGATCCGAGGCGTTGCCGGTCACCTTCGCGGCTTTCTTCTTCTTCTTCCAAAGCATGGGGGGCTCCGGAGGCGCGGCGCGCTTCTCCTCGATCAGAGACTCCGGCCGGTTGGCCGGACGATCCGTCGTTGATCTGGCTAGGCGAGCGCCGCGGCGTTGTGCCGCGAGATCTGCTGGGGGTGGCGGACGAGCTGCGGTGCCACTATAGCATTCCGGTTCGGGCGACTGTCAACGGCGAACGGGTGCGCGCCGCCCCCGGAGGGAGCGGCGCGCGGCGTCAGAAGGAGCGGATGAGGCGCTCGACCCGCTCGTCGTGGGACTGGAACGGGTCCTTGCAGAGGATGGTCTCGCGCTCGGGGTCGTTGAGCTTGAGGTAGACCCAGTCGACCCGGTAGTCCTTGCCCTTGAGGTTGGCCTGGCGGATGAACTCGCCGCGCAGCCGGGCCCGCGTGGTCTGGGGCGGCTCGTGCTTGGCCCGCTCGATGGTCTCGTCGTCGGTGGTGCGGTCGACCATGTCCTTGGCCACCAGCTTGTAGTAGAGGCCCGCGGTCGGGCCGGATGTCGTGGTACTGCAGGTCCATCAGCGAGATCTTGGGATCCCGCCACGACAGCCGGTTGCGGGTCATGTAGCTCTCGATCCACTGCCGCTTGATCACCCAGTCGAGCTCGCGGTCGAGCTGCATGGGGTCGCTCTCGAGCTTCTGCATGACGTCCGTCCACCGCAGCAGCACGTCCTTGCTGACGGGGTCGGGGGCCACGGTGTTGACGTAGCGGGTGGCGTACTCGAGGTACTCCATCTGCAGCTGGAGGGCCGAGATGCTGCGGCCGTCCTTGAGCTTGATGGTCTCCTTGAGCGTCGGGTCGTGGGAGATGTCGCGGATGGCCTGGACCGGCGACTGCAGGGAATAATCGCGGTCGAAGAAGCCGTCCTCGATCATGTCCAGCACGATCGCGGTCGTCCCGATCTTCAGATATGTCGCAACTTCCGACATATTCGAATCACCCACGATCACGTGCAGGCGCCGGTAGCGCTCGGCGTCCGCGTGCGGCTCGTCGCGCGTGTTGATGATCGAGCGCGAGGAGGTGGTGGCCCCCGAGATCTCCTGGCAGATGTGCTGGGCCCGCTGACTCAGGCAGTAGTGGAAGCCCCGGGGCGTCTGCAGCACCTTGCCGGCGCCGGCGTAGATCTGCCGGGTCACGAAGAAGGGGATGAGGGCCTCGGCCAGCCGCTGGAACGACACGTCACGGCTGACCAGGTAGTTCTCGTGGCACCCGTAGGAGTTGCCGGCCGAGTCGGTGTTGTTCTTGAACAGCAGGATGTTGCCGGAGATCCCGTCCTCCCGCAGCCGCTTCTCCGCCTGGTGGAGGAGATCCTCCACGATGCGCTCGCCCGCCTTGTCGTGGATGACGAGCTCGGCGACGTCGTCGCACTCGGGAGTGGCGTACTCCGGGTGGAAGCCGGTGTCCAGGTAGAGCCGGGCGCCGTTCTCCAGGAACACGTTGGCGTTGCGGGCGCCCGGGATGACCTTCTCGAACAGGTAGCGGGCCACGTTGTCGGGGGACAGCCGCCGCTGGCCGTTCAACGTGCAGGTCAGGCCGTATTCGTTCTCGAGGCCGAAGATCCTGCGTTTCATGTCGCCGCCTAGCGTAGCACGGCCTACTTGGCCGTGGCGAGGAGTAGGCTCAGCGCCTCGGCCGGGATGCGGCGGAACTTGCGCCGCTCCTTCGTGCGATCCAGCACGGCCACTTCCAGGTCGCGCTCGCTCAGCGTCTTGTTCTGGGTGACCGACAGCGCCCGCACCCCGAGCTGGACCGCCTCGTCCAGGCTCATCCCGTCACGGTAGTGGTCCTTGAGGAAGCGCCGGATCTCGTCGGCCTGGCCGCCCATGGCCGCGTAGTTGCGCTCGTCCTCGATCGTGCCGTCGTAGAGGATGTGGTAGAGCTCGCTCTTGGCGCCGTTGTCGCCCACCTCGGCCACCAGGACCTCGACCTCGAAGGGCTTGATGTCCTGGGTGAAGATGTTGCCGAGGGCCTGGGAGTACGCGTTGGCCAGGGCCTTGGCGGTGACGTCGCCCCGGCTGTAGGAGTAGCCCTTGACGTCGGCGTGGCGGATGCCGGCGATGCGGAGGTTCTCGAACTCGTTGTACTTGCCCACGCCGGCGAAGGCGATCCGGTCGTAGATCTCCGAGACCTTGTGCAGCAGCGTCGACGGGTTCTCGGCGACGAGCAGGATGCCGTCGCTGTATTCCAGGGTGACGATGGACCGGCCGCGGGCGATGCCCTTGCGGGCATACTCGGCCTTGTCCTTCATCATCTGCTCGGGACTGACGTAGTAGGGCAGCGGCATGGGTCTAGCTCCCGTTCCCGGTCCGCGTGCGCTCGGCCACGATGGCCTCGCACACCCGGCGGATCTCGTCATCGGCGACGTCGCCGAAGCCGCTGCGCGTGATGGTCTTCACGGTCGGGAAGATGCCGCGCACGAAGTCGGGCCCGCCGGTGCCGACGTCCTCGTCGGCGGCGTCGACGAGCGCCTCCAGGGCCGTGCGCAGGGCCTCCTCGCGGGGCATGTCGCGCTTCCAGAGCTTCTTGAGCGAGTCCCGGGCGTCCTTGGAGCCGGAGCCCTGGGCGTCGTAGTCGCGCTCCTCGTAGCGGCCGCCCGTGATGTCGTACTTGAACAGTCGCCCCACCCCGGCCTTCTCGTCGAAGCCGGCGAAGATGGGGACCACGGCCAGTCCCATCATGGCCGCCTGCAGATTCATGCGGATCATCTGGCCGAGCTTGTTGGCCTTGCCGTCGAGCGACAGGTTGTCGCCCTCGACCTTCTCGTAGTGCTCGAGCTCGGTCTGGAACAGCTTGGCCATCTCCATGGCGGGGCCGGCGGCGCCGGCGATGCCCACCCCCGACAGGTCGTCGGCCTTGAAGATCTTCTCGATGCGACGGCTCGCCACCTGGTAGCCGGCCGTGGCCTGACGGTCGCCGGCCATGATCACCCCGTCCCGGTAGCGGATGGCCAGGACCGTGGTCCCGTGCGGCACGTCGGGGGCGTCGCCGGTGGGCCCGGCGCCGGGCAGCAGGTGCGGGGACTGACGGCGGAGCAGCTCGACGAAGCTGGTGTTGATGTACTCCTCGAACGGGTCCAGCCGGTGATTCTCGTTCATCGTTCTCCTTCGCCCCGGGGCGACGCTCACATCCCGTACGACGGCCGCGCGATGTTGCGCAGGAGGTCGGCGGCGGTCGGCGATTCGGTCAGGAGCTGGCGGACGTGCGCCTCGGTCCCGCGCAGCGGCTCCAGCATGAAGATCTTCTTGAGCGGGCCTTCCTTGAGGTCGAAGATGACCGAGTCCCACTACGCCGAGACGATCTCGTCGGCGTAGCGCTGCAGGCACATGCCGCGGAAGTAGGCCCGGGTGTCCTTGGGCGGATCGTAGATGGCCTTGGCGATCTCGTCGTCGGTGACGAGGCGCTCCACCGCGTCCGACTCCTCGAGCTTGTAGTAGAGGCCGCGGCCGGGACGGATGTCGTGGTACTGGAGGTCGATCATCTGCACCCGGTGATCGTTCCAGGCCAGGCTGTGCTTGGCCACGTAGTTGTCGATGAGCTGGCGCTTGATGACCCAGTCGAGCTCGCGGCCGAGCTGCATGGGGTCCTCGGCCAGCTTGTCGAGCGTCTGCTCCCAGCGGGTCATGACCTCGCGCACCCACGGCTCGTGCTCGCGGTCGCGGTAGTAGCGCTGGGCGAAGGCCAGGAATTCGCGCTGGTGGTCGATGGCGCTGATCGTGCGGCCGTCCTTGAGCCGGATGGTCTCGCGGCAGGCCAGGTCGCGCGACACCGTGCGGAAGGCCCCGACCGGTCCGTCGATCGACAGGTCGCGATCGATGAAGTCGTCCTCCACCATGCTGAGCACGATGGCCATGGTCCCCATCTTGAGGTAGGTGGAGATCTCCGCCATGTTGGCGTCGCCGACGATGACGTGCAGCCGCCGGTACTTCTCGGGATCGGCGTGCGGCTCGTCGCGGGTGTTGACGATGGGGCGCGAGTGCATCGTCTCCAGCCCGACCTCGGTCTCCAGGAAGTCGGCCCGCTGGGAGATCTGGTACTCGCACGGCTCGGCGTTGTTCTCGTAGCCGACCTTGCCGGCGCCGGTGTAGATCTGGCGCGTCACGAAGAACGGCATCATGAACTGCACGATGCGGGCGAACGGCACCTTGCGGTCCATCAGGTAGTTCTCGTGGGTGCCGTACGAGTTGCCCTTGTTGTCGGTGTTGTTCTTCAGAATGGTGATGCGCTGCTCGGGCGGCGACACCGCCTCCGCCCGCTGGCGGGACAGGTTCAGGATCCGCTCGCCGGCCCGGTCCCAGATCACCGTGTCGCGCGGATTGGTCGTCTCCGGGCTGGAGTACTCCGGGTGGGCGTGGTCGACGTAGAAGCGGGCGCCGTTGGACAGGATCAGGTTGATCAGGCGCGACTCTTCCTTCGACGTGCCCTCCTTCTCCTCCATGTACTCGAACCCGCGGGCGTCCCGGAGCGGGCTCTCCGCCTCGTAGTCCCAGCGCACCCGCGAGGACCGATACGTCTCGTAGGAGTTGATGAGGAGCAGCGAGGACAGGATCGGGTTGAAGTCGGGCTGGTTCCTGACCTGGATCCCGTACTCGGTCTCGATGCCCATGACTTTCGGGATGGCCATGCGGTCCCCTCGATGCTCGGTGAAAAAGAACCCCGGCCCGATTGTTCGCGGCCGGGGGGAAATGGGGGGGCGTTCGAGGCCCCCCCATTCTCTAAAGAGTCGGGTGGGCTACTCGAGCCCCCCTGTTTCCTACAGGTACTGGCCGGTGTTGACGACCCGCTCGACGCTGCGCTGCTTCTCCTTCGTCTCGCCCATGAGCGGCTTGACGTAGACGATGCGCTCGCCCTTCTTGCCGGCGATCTTGGCCCAGTCGTCGGGGTTGGTCGTGTTCGGCAGGTCCTCGTTCTCCTTGAACTCCTCGCGAACCGCCGTGAGCATGTCGTCGGTGGTGATGCCCTTCTCGCCGTGACCGATGTAGCGCTTGAGGGCCAGCTTCTTGGCCCGGCGCACGACCGACTCGATCATGGCGCCCGACGAGAAGTCCTTGAAGTACAGGACCTCCTTGTCGCCGTTGGCGTAGGTGACCTCGAGGAAGCGGTTCTCCTCGCTGAGGCTGTACATCGCCTCGATGGCGGCGGCGATCATCGCCTCGATCGCGTCCTTGGCCTCGCCGCGGTGCTGCCGCTTCTCCGACTCCGCGATCGGGATCTCGACCGTGAGGTACTTGCGGAAGATGTCGCCGGCGGCGCCCTGGTCGGGCCGCTCGATCTTGATCTTCACGTCCAGCCGGCCCGGCCGCAGGATGGCCGGATCGATCAGGTCCTGCCGGTTGGAGGCGCCGATGACGATGACGTTCTTCAGCCCCTCGACGCCGTCGATCTCCGCGAGCAGCTGGGGGACGATCGTCGTCTCGACGTCGGAGGAGATGCCGGTGCCGCGGGTGCGGAACAGCGCGTCCATCTCGTCGAAGAACACCACGACCGGCACGTCCTCGTTGGCCTTTTCCTTGGCCTTGATGAAGATCTCGCGGATCTTGCGCTCGGTCTCACCGACGTACTTGTTCAGCAGCTCGGGCCCCTTGATGTTCAGGAAGAAGCCCTTGATCTTCTCGCCGCGCTTCTCGGAGATCTTCTCGGCCAGGTTGTTGGCCACGGCCTTGGCGATCATGGTCTTGCCGCAGCCGGGAGGGCCGTAGAGCAGCACGCCCTTGGGCGGCGTGAGCTTGTGCTCCTTGTAGTAGTCGGCGTAGAGATACGGCAGCTCGACGGCGTCCTTGATCGCCTCGATCTGATCGCCGAGTCCGCCGATCTGCTCGTAGCCGATGTCCGGCACTTCCTCGAGCGAGAGATCTTCGACCTCGCTCTTGGGCAGCTTCTCGAGCAGGTAACCGCTGCGGGCGTCCATCAGCAGGTGGTCGCCCGTCTTCAGGCGCAGGCTGCGGAGCGGATCGGCGATGATGCCGACCTTTTCCTCGTCGGCGCGCAGCGTGATGATCGCGCGCTCGGGGTCGAGCTGCTCCTTGAGGATGACGACGTCGCCCTGCACCTCGTAGCCGGCCGCCTCCACGACGTTCAGCCCCTCGTTGAGGATCAGCTCCTGGCCGGGCTTGAGCGTCTCGACCTTGATGGCCGGATGCACGTTGACCTTCACCTTGCGGCCCTGCGACAGGATGTTGACCGTCGCGTCCTCGTTGGCGGAGAGATACACGCCGTACGTCGAGGGCGGCGCGCAGAGCTTGTCGACCTCTTCCTTCAGCGCGGTGATCTGCTCGCGCGCCTCGTAGAGCGCGTTGACGAGCTTCTCGTTCTGGTTGAAGGCCTGCACGAGCTGGCGGTTGGCCTCCCGGAGCTTGTTCTCGAGCACCATGAAGTCCTTCGGCGTGTCCTCGAGCTTCTTGCGGAGGTGCACCGTTTCGGCCTCCAGCGAGCGGACGTACGCCTGCAGATCCTGCAGCTGGATCTCGTATTCTGTCAGTCGACGGCGTGTACTCGAATCGGACATGGAGGCGGGGAGGAACTTCGAGAAGCCCTCGCGACCCGGGCTACTCTTTTTGTCGAACTCCTTCATAGCCCATCCCTTCTCTCTTGACCCCTCGTGCGCCGTTCGTGCCCGAGCACGTTCATTGCTGGGTCAGTATAGGCGTCGGTCGAAAAGAAAGTCAAGGTTGACGGGTCCTTCGGAAGCGTTTGTGGCTCCGACTCACCCCGATTTTCGCCCCTGGATCGCACGCCACGTCGGCTCTCGCGTCGCATTCGTCCTCCCTTTCAGGCAAGTTCTGTACCGGAGGTCGACTCTCGCGGCTCGCCCTCGAAACGGGTGGCGTGTATTCCGGGTTCCACGTATAACGATGGAGATGCGCGTGCCGGCGGTTCTTCCCGCGTGTGTCCTCCTCGTGCTGGCGTCCCTCGCGTGCCCCGCAGAATCTGCCGCCCAGGGCAGGAAGGAACTGCGCGTCGGCGTCCCCGGCGTGCCCGTCGCGCTGGATCCGGGGGCGGCGCTCGAGGGCGCCGCGCCGCTCATCGCACGCCACGTCTTCGACACGCTCGTCGCCTACCGGGAAGGTTCTACCGACATCGATCCGGCGCTGGCTCTGCGCTGGGCGGTCTCCCGCGAAGGATTGGTCTGGACATTCGCGCTGCGCGAAGGGGTCCGGTTCCACGACGGCAGCCCGCTGACCGCCCACGAGGTGGCGGCGAGCTTTCAACGACAGTTGTCGCCCGACGCCCCCGGCGCGGCGTGGCCGGCGCTGCTGCGGGGGCGGCCGGGCGTCGTCAAGGAAGTCCGCGCCCTCGACTCCCGCACCGTGCAGTTCACCCTCGGCCAACCCTACGCGCCCCTGCTGACGGTCCTCGCCCACCCCGGCCTCGCCGTGGCGCGCGCGAGCACCGCCCCGGACGGGACGCCGCGGCTCATCGGTAGCGGACCTTACCGGGTCGTGGACGCCGTCCCTGGTCGCATCGCGGTCGAGGCGGCGCCGGGCTACTGGGGTGGGCCGCCGCGGATGGAGCGCCTGGTCTTCCTCGAGGTCGCCACCGACGAGAACGCCGAGGCGGAGTTCGATGCCCGCGCCCTCGACGTGTGGTTTCCGGCCGGCCCCCCACGCCGCATGACCGGCGCGCTCTCGATCCCCGGGCTGCGGGTTGGCTATCTCGCGTTCCAGACCGAGAAGGAGCCGTTTTCTCGCAAGAAGATCCGGCACGCGGTGGCCGCCGCCCTCGACCCCGCCGTGATCGGCGTCGCCCTCGACGACGCGGCCATCCCGCTGCCGTCATTCCTGCCGACCGGCGTCTGGGCGCGACGCGAGGGCAGCCCGGTGCTGGGCGGCACCCGCGAGGCGGTCCGGGCGCTACTGGCCGATGGCTGGCCCAAGGGCCACAAGGCCACGATGCTCGTCTCGGACGAGGCGGCCCCGGTCAATCAGCCCAAGCTCGCCGCCATGCTGCAGACCGCCCTGGGCGCCGCCGACGTCCCGGTGGTGCTGCGGGTGGAGACGGCCGATAAGGTCCGGGCCGTCCTGCAGGCGGGCGACCACGAGATGGCCCTCGTCGAGACGACGGTGGCCGGGGGCGATCCGCATCTGTTCCTGTTCCCGCTGTCGACCAGCGAGGGGGCGTCGAAGGGGCCGCGGGCGTTGAACTACTCCTTCTACCGCAACCCGCGGCTCGACGACGTGCTGGTGCGGGCCAGCCAGCTGTCGTCCCGGGTGGAGCGTGCCCGGCTCTACCAGCGCGCGCAGGCGCTGCTGGCCGACGACCTGCCGTGGGTACCGATCTACGTTCGGCTGGTCTGGGGCGTGGCCCGATCCGAGGTGCGCAACCTCCGGTTGCACCCGAGCGGAGTCCACCGGTTGACCGGCGTCAGCCTCGACGGCCTCCCCGGCGTGCAACCGTAACGGGCACGACGCCCGATCTCCGGGCGATCCGCCTGCGTTCCCGCCGCACTCCTTCTCGTAACCCCTCGTTCCCGCTCGTTATTTGCTATGGCGCCCCGGTTGCTATCGCTGTGCCCCCGTGAACCGATCCGAGGCGCTCGAGACATTCGGCGGGAAGGCGGGAGACATGGGTTGGCAGAGGGGCACCTACCGCGTGATCGCGGCTTTGCTGATCGTCCTGGCGGTCGGGGTGGTGGCCGAGGGTCTCGCCGGCCGGAGCGCGATGACGACGCCGGACCTGCTGCGCACGACGTCCTGGCAGGTGCTGCTCGAGACCGGTCACCGGGCCCGGGCTCGTGGCGACGCGCCGGCGGCGCGGCGCGCATACCTGACCGCCCTCTTCCGGGCCCGCGGCGAGCGCTCGGTGTTCGGCGTACTCAGCGCGGCCGAGGGGTTCAAGGCGCTCGGCGACCGGGAAGTGGTCGAGCGGGCGCTGGCGATGGCGGCGGCGCTCGATCCCGCCGGCGAGGCCGACGCGCTCCCGATGGCGGCGCACGACACGCGCTGACCCGCGTTGCTCGGGCTAGGTAATCCCGCTTATTTGGCAGCGGGTTAAGGGCTGCACCGGCAGCCTGTCGCGTTCTGTCGCGTTTCGAGGCGGGCTCGAGCGCCCTTACCACATCTGGTGCACCACCAATCCGAGCGGACCGATTTGACGTTCTATTGGGTAGGCGACAGAAGTGTCCAACTACATTCAGGGCCTGACCACCGCGCGGGTGGTCCTCGTTGACGATAACGAGGACAATCTGGAGATCCTCGCGGTCATCCTCAGAGAGTCATACGAAGTTTTCAGTTACGCCTGCGCCCAGGAGGCGTTGGCCGACCTTGAAGCGGCCAAGCCAGATCTGTTGCTGCTGGATATCGGTATGACTCCTATCGACGGCCTGCAGTGCCTCAAGGCGGTCCGAGCTATGCCCGGTTACGGGAGTATTCCCGCCATAGCCTTGACAGCGTACGCCCGCGATACCGACCGGGAGGCCTTCCTGGCCGCCGGGTTCCAGGCGGTCGTCACGAAGCCAATCCTTGATCACCGGGAGTTGTTCGCGACGATATCCACGTTACTGACATCAGGGGCAGCACCGAGCCAGAGCGGGTCAGCGGGCGGCCACCGCGCCTTGACGGGACCAACCGGTGAGGGCATGCTTCCGCTCTGTGGTTTCGGGAATCCCGCCACGCCAAGACCCGCGTGATGGCCCGAAGGGGACGACCCTCGGTGATCTGCTGTATGCCGACCGGGCGAAGACTCCGGTACCCGAAAAGGACTGGGTCCGGCTCGTTGAGTCCATGGCGGCGGGAGACCAGCGGGCGCTGCATGCGCTGTACGAGCGCACGCATCGAATCGTGTTCACCTTGATCGTGCGCATGACCAACAACCGGGAAACCGCCGAGGAGCTGACGCTGGACGTCTTTCACGACGTGTGGCGACGAGCATCGACGTACGACTCTGCGGGCGGATCGGTTGTCGGTTGGATCATGAACCAGGCGCGATCCAGAGCGATTGATCGGTTGCGATTCGAACAACGGAAGAAGCGGGTCAACCACCTTGGGGACGACCCGCCGCCGGCGGCGGCGACGAGTGATCCCCATGAGGTCAGCGACCTCAAAGAGCAAGGCCGCCTCCTGCGAGAGGCCCTGAGGGTCCTCAGGCCGGAGGAGCGACAGGTGATCGAGGCCGCATTCTTCTCCGAGTTGACGTATGACGAGGTGGCGGCACGGCTCAATCAGCCGCTCGGAACGGTCAAGACACGAGTCCGCGCTGGATTGCTGAAACTCCGGCAGGCGCTCGCCAAGACAGTGAAGGAACCATGAGTCCAGCGTCGGACCAGCACGGTCAGGACCACGCGGAGCGCGTGTTCCTGTACGCCCTCCAGGCCCTTCCTTCCAGCGAAGCGGCCCTCATCGGAGCGCATATCGCCGGGTGTGCGGAGTGTCGGCAGGAGATGGAAACGCTTCGTCCTATCGTCGACTCCTTCGTCTCCTGGCCTACCGACGTCCTGCGTCCCCCGGTACCGCTCTGGGAACGCCTCGCGCGGCGTATCGCCGCCGAGACGGGTGGGGAGCCGGTGTTGCCACCGCCACAGCGATGGGCGGAACCGGAATGGAAAGAGGCGGCGCCTGGGATCTCCTGCAAGCTGCTGGCGACCGATACGGAGAAGAACCTCGTCACCATGCTGGTGCGCCTCGCGCCGGGAACCGCCTATCCGCCCCACCGCCACGGCGGCGTTGAAGAGCTGCATCTGCTTCACGGTGAGCTGTTGATCGGTGACCGGATGCTGTATCCCGGCGACTACAACCGGGCCGAGGCCGGCAGCGTCGATCATCGTGTCTGGAGTGAGACCGGCTGCACGTGCGTTCTCATCACGTCGTTCAACGACACCCTTCTCTGATCGTTCTGGTTCGGTAGACCGTAGGGCGGGGCCCCGCACCGTCTCAAATCCCGCAGTATCTGGACGTTACTGCTACCCTCGTGTTAGAACGTGCGGAAGCACCCCCAGTCCTGCCCGGGGGCGCTCGTCTACCGGATGCCGTCGATCGCCGAGACCGCCACGGAGCTGATCCAGTGGGTGTTCCCCGAGCACGCGGGCGCGCCCGGGCAGATCCACGGCGGTCGCATGATGCAGTGGATCGCCCAGGCCGGCACCATGGCCGCCGCCCGCGTCGCCCACGGCACCGTCGTCCTCGGGGCGATGGACGACATCGACTTCCTGCACCCCGTCAAGGTCGGCCAGATCGCCATCCTCAAGGCCCAGGTCGAGTACGTCGGCACCTCCTCGCTGGAGGTCGGCGTGCGCGTGTGGGGTGAGGACGTCGCCACCGGCGTGCGCACGGTCACGCTGAACTCCCACCTGGTCTTCGTCAGCGTCGACGAGGACGCCAAGCCGCGAGCGGTCGGCGCCCGCATCGAGCCGCGGGACGCCGGCGAGGCCACGCTGGTCGAGGCCGCCCGCGTCCGGCGCGAGCAGCGGCTGGCCCGCTTCGCCGATCGGGCCCGCCGGGTCGGCGACGTCGACACCGACGGCGACGAGGAGCTGTCGTGGCGATTCGAGTCGGCGCGCTCGGTGCTGCCCGAGGACGCGCTGTTCGGCAACATGATGTTCCCGGGCAAGATGCTCATGGAGCTCGACGAGGCCGGCGGCATCCTGTCCATGCGGTACTGCCGGGGCTTCGTCATGACGGCCTGCCTGGACGCGATGGACTTCTACACGCCGATCTGGTCCCACGAGGTGGTCACCTTCAAGGCGGGGCTGAACCACGTGGGGACCTCCTCGCTGGAGGTCGGCGTCAAGGTGCTCGCCGAGAAGCCGTGGTCCGGCGAGGTCCGTCACGCCTGCACGGCCTATCTCACGTACGTGCACCTGGGTCCGGACCTGCGCCCCCAGCCGTGCCGGCCCTTTACCCCGGGCACGGCGGCCGAGCGGCGGCGCTGGCAGACCGCGCTGGCCCGTCGCGAGCGCCGGCTGGAGCGTGTCAAGCGGCTGAAGGCCACACTCGCCAACACAACATAGGGGACAACGATGTCAGGTCATTCCCGGTGGTCGCAGATCAAGCGCAAGAAGGGCAAGGCCGACGTGCAGCGCGGCAAGCTCTTCTCGAAGATCCTCCGTGAGATCACCGTCGCCGCCAAGAACGGCGGCGGCGATCTCAAGGGCAACATGCGGCTGAAGGCCGCCGTCGAGACGGCCAAGGAAGTCAACATGCCGCAGGACAACATCAAGCGGGCGATCCAGAAGGGCACCGGCGAGCTGCCCGGCGAGTCGTGGGAGGAGATCACCTACGAGGGCTACGCGGCGGGCGGCGTGGCGGTGATGACCCAGGTCCTCACCGACAACCGCAACCGGACGGCGCCCGAGATCCGCCACACGTTCGAGAAGTTCGGGGGCAACATGGGCTCGGCGGGGGCGGTGGCGTGGATGTTCGACCGCAAGGGCATCATCCTCGTCGACGCCGACAAGATCGGCGAGGACGATCTCATGGGCAAGGCCCTCGACGCCGGCGCCACCGACATGCGTCGCACCGAAAAAGTTTTCGAGATCACGACCTCGCCTGTTGAAATGGACGCGGTGCGCGACGCGCTCGTGAAGGCGGCGGTACCGATCCTGGAAGCCCAGGTCACGTACGTGCCGCAGTCGACAGTCCGGGTGGAGGCGCCGACGGCCGCATCGGTGGTGCGCCTGATCGAGGCGCTGGAGGAGTTGGACGACGTCCAGCACGTGTACGCCAACTACGATATTCCCGACGAGGTCCTCGAGGCCATCTCGGCTGCCTAGCCTCCGGGTCCTGGGCGTCGATCCCGGGCTCGTCGGCACCGGCTGGGCGCTGGTCGCGCCCGGCCCCGGGCGCGTCGGTGTCGTCGACACCGGCGTCATCACCACCGCCGCCGATCTGTCGCTCGACGCCCGGGTGCACCTCATCTACGACGCCGTCGACCTCGTGCTCCGGACCCACGCCCCCGAGCTGCTGGTGCTGGAGGACCTGTACACCGAGTACAAGTTCCCGCGCACGGCGCTGCTGATGGCCCACGCCCGCGGCGTCATCTGCCTGGCCGCCCGCCAGCGCGACGTGACCGTGATGGCGCTGGCCCCGGCCGAGGTCAAGCGGGCCATCGCCGCCCACGGTGCCGCCTCCAAGGCCCAGATCCAGACCGGCGTGCAGCGCCTGCTGGGGCTGGCCTCGGCCCCGCGGCCCTCGCATGTCGCCGACGCCCTGGCCCTGGCCCTCACCGGGCTCTCCCGTCGAGGCGGGCGGCTGGCGTGATCGCCACCCTGACCGGCCGTCTGCGCCGGCGCGCCGAGGACCGGGTGGTGCTGGAATGCGGCGGGATCGGCTACGAGGTGTTCCTGCCGCCGATCGCCCTGCGGTCGGTGGAGGGGCTCGCCGCCGAGACGGGTGACAAGGCCAGCGAGCTGCACCTGGTCATCTACTACCACGCCACGCGCGATCAGCCGCGGCCGGTCCTCATCGGGTTCACCTCCGACCTCGACAAGGAGTTCTTCGAGAAGCTCATCACCGTGAAGGACATCGGACCGATGGTGGCCGCGCGCGCGCTGGCCGCGCCGGTGGCCGAGCTGGCCGCCGCCATCGCGCGGCAGGACGAGAAGTACCTGCGCGCGCTGCCCGGCATCGGTCCCCAGAAGGCCAAGAACATCGTGGCCCAGCTCCAGGCCAAGGTCGCCAAGTTCGCGCTGGCCGTGGAGGGCGCCACCGCCGAGCCCGTCACCGGCGGCCCGGCCGCGCCCGACACCGACGGCCTGCGCGAGATGGTGTGGGAGATCCTGGTCAAGCAGCTCGGCCACCGCCCGTCCGAGGCCTCCCAGCTCATCACGGACGCGCTCCGCCGCCGGCCCGATCCCCGCTCGCCCGAGGAGCTCTTCGACGAGATCTACCGCGGGCAAGCGGCGGCGACGGCGAGGTCGTGAGCGTGGCGGCCGAGGAGAGCCGGATGCTCAGCCGGGCGGCGGCGCCCGAGGAGGTGCAGTTCGAGCGGGCGCTGCGGCCACGCACCTTCGAGGAGTACGTCGGCCAGGAGCAGGCGGTGGCCAGCCTGCGCGTCTCGGTGGAGGCGGCCCGGCGGCGGACCGAGTGCGTGGACCACGTGCTCCTGTACGGTCCTCCCGGCCTCGGCAAGACGACGCTGGCCGGCATCATCGCCAACGAGATGGGCACCAACCTGGTGCAGACGGCCGGCCCCGCCATCGAGCGGGGTGCCGACCTGATGGGGATCCTCACCAACCTCGGCGCCAACGACGTCATGTTCATCGACGAGGTCCACCGGCTGCCGCGGGCGGTCGAGGAGCTGCTGTACCCGGCCATGGAGGACTACGCCGTCAACTTCGTCATCGACAAGGGCATGCACGCGCGCACGCTGAAGTACGCGCTGCGGCCCTTCACGCTGGTGGCGGCCACGACCCGGCCCGGCATGCTGTCGGCCCCGCTGCGCGAGCGGTTCGGCATCTTCCACCATCTGGACTTCTACTCGGAGCCGGAGCTGACCCGCATCGTCACCCGCTCGGCGGCCATCTTGGAGACGCGCATCGACGCCGGCGGGGCGGTCGAGATCGCGCGCCGGGCCCGCGGCACCCCGCGCATCGTCAACCGCCTGCTCCGCCGGGTGCGCGACTACGCACAGGTGAGCGGCGACGGCACCGTCACCGAGCCCATCGCCCGCGACGCGCTCGACCGCGAGGGCGTCGACGCCCGCGGCCTCGACCGTCTCGACCGGCGCTTCCTGGGCGCGATCGTCGATGTCTACGGCGGCGGTCCCGTCGGCATCGAGGCGGTGGCGGCCACCATCAACGACGACGCCGAGACGCTGTCCGAGATCGTCGAGCCGTATCTGCTGAAGATCGGCTTCATCGCGCGGGAGCCGCGCGGACGCCGGGTGACGCGCGAGGGCTACGCGCACCTCGGCAAGCAGCCGCCGGCCGGGGCGGCCGGGCAGGGGGCGCTCTTTGAGTAGATCCGCGAGCCTGGAGGCGTGGCCGGTGAACGAGCTGGGCCGTGTGCTCGTCGTGCTGGGGCTGATCGTCGTCGCGCTCGGCGCGGTCCTGCTGCTCGTCGATCGGGTGCCGTGGATCGGCCGGCTGCCCGGCGACATCCACCTTCAGCGTGGGAACTGGACGTTCTACTTCCCGCTCGGGACCTCGATCCTGCTCAGCGTCGTCCTCACGCTCGTGCTCTGGCTGATCGGCCGCCGGTGACGCGGGCGCTGGCGGCGGTGGCGGCGGCGGCGCTCGTGGCCCTCGGCCTGGTGGCGCCGGCGGCGGCCTCCGGCCTCATCCGGGTCGCGGTGGTCGACAACGTGCGCGTCGTCGAGCTGCGCGGGGCGGACGTCGAGATCGTCGAGCTGGGCGCCTGCCCGCGCTGTCCGCCCGGCGGGCGTCGGACGGCCCTGGTGCGGGCCACCGCCGGCCCCGACGGCGTCGAGATCGACGGCATCCGCGCCCCGGGCTTCCGGCTGCGCAGCGAGCTGCCCATCCGCCTCAACGGGCGCGACTACACGCCACCGCTCGACCTCGTGCGCAGCGGCGAGGGGCTGGCGGTGGTGAACGAGCTTCCGCTGGAGGATTACCTGGTCGGCGTCCTCCGGGCCGAGGCCAGCGAGAAGTGGCCGCTGGAGGCGTTGCGGGCCCAGGCCGTCGTTGCCCGCACCTACGCCGCCTATCACCGCACGCTGGCGGCGAGCCGGCCGTACCACATCCTGGCCTCCACCGCCCACCAGCAGTACTTCGGACGGGTGCCGCCGGCCTCACCCATCTGGGGCGCCGTACGCGAGACGGTGGGGCAGGTGCTCCTGTGGGAGGGGGAGGTGTTCCCGGCCTTCTACCACACCGAGAGCGGCGGCTACACCGAGGACCCGCGCACCGTGTTCGCCGCCCGCAACATGCCCGCCCTCAAGCCGGTGCGCTGCGAGTTTTCGGCCGGCTCGCCACACTACTACTGGGCCCTCGACGTGAAGCTGGCCGACCTCGGCGAGATCCTGCGCCGCCACGAGGTCACCGTGGGCAACGTGATCGCCATCGACGTCAGCGAGCGCACGCCCTCGCTGCGGGCGGCGGCGGTGACCGTGCACGGCACCCGGGGCAGCGTGCGGCTGCGCGGCAACGACTTCCGCCGGATGATCGGCTACGACACGTTCAAGTCGACCCTGTTCGCGGTGGCCGTCGACACCCACTACGCCCGCTTCTCGGGCCGCGGCTACGGCCACGGCGTCGGCATGTGCCAGTGGGGCGCCAAGGGCATGGCCGAGCAGGGCCACACCGCACGCCAGATCCTGGAGTTCTACTACCCGGGAACGGTGCTCAGCACGCTCGATCGCGCCCGGTAGAGTTCCGCGTGCCACGCCCCCAGTCGGCCTCCCAGCCCCCGATACAGTTTGCTGATTTCGAGAAGGTGGACATGCGCGTGGGGATAGTCGTCGACGCCCAGGAGTTCCCCGAGGCCCGGCGGCCCGCCTACAAGCTGCGGATCGACTTCGGTCCGCTCGGCATCAAGCGCTCCAGCGCGCAGATCACCCGTCACTACCGGCTCGCCGACCTGGTCGGGCGCCGGGTGATCGCCGTCGTGAATTTCCCGCCCAAGCAGATCGGACCGTTCGTCTCCGAGGTGCTGGTGCTGGGCGCGTACGACGAGGCCGGCGAGGTGGTCTTGCTGCAGCCCGACCACGTCGTCGACCCGGGAGCGAAGATCGGCTGAGCGGGCCCGGTCAGTCGTCCTCGCGGATCTGCTGGGCGAGGTAGTTGGCCTCGCCGGCCTGGGCGATGAGCGTCAGCTGGGCCTCGAGCCAGTTCGCGTGCTCTTCCTCGTCGCGCAGGATATGCTCCAGCATCTCGCGGCTGCCGTTGTCACCCAGGCTGCGGCACAGTTCGATGGCCGCGTTCAGGGCCGTCACCGACGCCTTCTCGACCTCGAGGTCGAGCCGCAGCTGCTCGGGCACCGTCTGGCCGACGTTGATCTTGCCCAGCCGCTGGAGATTCGGCACGCCCTCCAGGTAGAGGACGCGCTGGATGAGCGTGTCGGCGTGCTTCATCTCGTCGATGGACTCGGCCCGGACCTTCTTCCAGAGCCGCTGGTAGCCCCAGTTCTCGCACATGCGGGCGTGCACGAAGTACTGGTTCACCGCCGTCAGCTCGGCGGTGAGCACGTCGTTGAGGGCGGAGATGATCTGGTCGTGTCCTCTCACAGGCGCCTCCCGGCGGCGATAGGGGTGGTCACGGCACACTCGGAGAGGCTCGCGTCGGTCACGCGCTCAGGTCTACCCGATGCCCCCAGGGCCGTCAACTCGTTCATGGGACGGTTGTACACTTCGATGGTGACGCTCGCGGACTACGACTACGACCTGCCCGCCGCGGCGATCGCCCAGGCGCCGCCCGAGACTCGCGACGGCGCCCGCCTCCTGGTGATCGATCGCGCCGCCGGCACCCTGGCTGACCGGCACGTGGCCGAGCTGCCCGCGCTGCTGCGTGCCGGCGATTGCCTGGTCGTCAACGACTCGCGCGTGATCCCCGCCCGGGTGCTCGCCGAGGACGCCGGGGGGCGGCCGGTCGAGCTGCTCTTTCTCGAGCCCGTCACGCCGTCCCGGTGGCGCGCGCTGGTGCGTCCCGGCCGCCGCTGTCGTCCCGGCGGGCGATTGAGCGTGGGCGACGCCCGGCTGGACGTCCTCGCCGTGGACGACGACGGCGCCCGCGTCGTGGAGCTGGCCGGCGGTCGCGTCGAGGATCTGCTGGCCGCGCACGGGCTGCCGCCGCTGCCGCCTTACATCGCGCGCCACGCCAAGCCGGCCGCCGAGGACTGGGAGCGCTACCAGACGGTCTACGCGCGTGAGCCCGGCTCGGTGGCGGCGCCGACCGCCGGCCTCCACCTCTCT
Source organism: uncultured Candidatus Rokubacteria bacterium (assembly GCA_963734175.1). Lineage (GTDB taxonomy): Bacteria > Methylomirabilota > Methylomirabilia > Rokubacteriales > CSP1-6 > AR5. The sequence continues at coordinate 214,947 of CAVTGC010000004.1, read as the reverse complement.
GCCGCCGTGCTGGATGCGCTGCGGGCGCGGGCGATCGAGGTCCACGCCGTCACCCTGCACGTCGGTCCCGCCACGTTCCGGCCGGTCACGGCGGCGAGCGTGGAGACGCACGCGCTGCCGCCCGAGCGGGCGACGGTCTCGCCGGCGACCGCCGCCGCCGTCACCGCCGCCCGGCGGCAGGGCCGCCGGGTCGTCGCGGTCGGGACCACGGTCACCCGCACGCTGGAGAGCGCGGCGACCGCGGAGGGCCTGGTGGCGCCGCTGGACGGCCACGCGACTGTGACGATCCGCCCGGGCCACCGCTTCCGGGCCGTCGACGCCTTGCTGACGAACTTCCATCTGCCGCGCTCCTCGCTGCTGATCCTCGTCGCCGCCTTCGCCGGCCGCGAGCGGATCCTGGCCGCCTACCGCCATGCGGTGGCGGGCGGCTACCGGTTCTACTCGTACGGCGACGCCACGTTGATCCAGTGACCTTCACGCTGCTCGCCACCGACGGCCTGGCCCGTCGCGGCCGGCTCACCACGCGGCACGGCGCCGTCGACACGCCGGCGTTCATGCCGGTCGGCACTCGCGCCGCCGTGAAGAGCCTGAGCCCCGACGACCTGCGAGCGGCGGGGGCGCAGATCATCCTGAGCAACACGTTCCACCTGCTCGTGCGGCCGGGGCCCGACCTCGTGCGCGAGCTGGGCGGCCTGCACCGCTTCATGGGCTGGGACGGGCCGATCCTCACCGACTCCGGGGGCTTCCAGGTCTTCAGCCTGGCCCGCCTGCGCACGATGACCGAGGAGGGCGTGCGCTTCCGGGCCCCCGCCGACGGCAGCCTGCATCACCTGACGCCCGAGCGGGCGATCGAGGTCCAGCACGCGCTCGGTGTCGACGTCCTCCATCCGCTCGACGAATGCCTGGGCTACCCGGCCACGCGCGAGGACACCGAGCGATCGCTCGGCCTCACCCTGCGCTGGGCCCGGCGCTCGCTGGTCGCGCACCGGGCCGGCGGCTCCGACGCCGCCCTGTTCGGCATCGTGCAGGGCGGGTTTCACGCCGACCTGCGCGCGCGGGCGGCGGCGGAGACGGTGGCGCTCGGCTTCGACGGCTACGCGATCGGGGGCATGGCGGTGGGGGAGCCCAAGCCCCTCATGCGGGAGCTGACCGAGGCGGTGGCCGGCGCGCTGCCGGCCGACCAGCCCCGGTACCTGATGGGGGTGGGCAAGCCGGAGGACCTCGTCGAGGCGGTGGCCCGCGGGGTGGACATGTTCGATTGCGTGCTGCCGACCCGGAACGCGCGCAACGGCCAAGCGTTCACGCCCGACGGACCGATCACGCTCAAGCAGGCGCGCTGGACGCGCGACCCGGCGCCGCTGCAGGCTGACTGCCCGTGCCCGGCCTGCCGGACGTTCTCGCGCGCCTACCTGCGCCACCTCTTCATGACCGAGGAGCTGCTCGTCTACCGGCTGCTGTCGCTGCACAACCTGTACTTCTTCCTCGGGCTGATGGCGGCGATGCGCACGGCCATCGCCGCGGGCGGGTTCGGGCGGTTCCAGACCCGGTTCTTCGAGCGCTACGCGATCCCGCGGGCGCCCGAGGTGCCGGCCGCGCCCGACGCAAGTGGCTGATTCGGCACCGGTGCTAGGCTATCCGCGGCTTATGCAGTATGATCCGTGCTTGTCTCGCCCGATGATACGAAACGCTCGGAGGCTTGATCCCCGATGAACCTCGCGCACGCGGCCGATCTCGCCTACGCGGCCTCGTCCCCACCCGGCGGTGCCGGCGGGCCGGCCGCCTTCGTGCAGCCGCTCATCCTCTTCGGGGCGATGTTCGCCATCTTCTACTTCATCGTGCTGCGTCCGCAGCAACGGCAGAAGGCCGAGCGCGAGCGCATGCTGTCGGCGGTGAAGAAGGGCGACCGGGTCGTCACCAGCAGCGGCATGCACGGCACCGTCGTCTCGCTCTCCGAGCACACGGTCGTCCTGCGCGTCGCCGACCAGGTCAAGATCGAGTTCGATCGCACGGCCATCGGCCGTGTCGCGCCAGTCGCGGGCGACAAGGATGCCTAGGCGTCTCTGGGTTCGCGCCGGGATCGTGGTCCTGGTGCTGGCGGCGTCGATCTGGTACCTGTACCCGCCGCAGAAGAGCATCAACCTGGGTCTCGACCTGCAGGGCGGCATCCACCTCATGCTCGGCGTCGAGGTCGACAAGTACGTCACCAGCCAGACCGAGCGCGCCGCCGTCGACCTCAAGAGCGGCCTCGAGCGCAAGGGCGTGGGCGTCAAGCGGGTGGTCCGCGAGGGGCTCAACACCATCGTGGTCGAGCTGGCCAGCGCCACCAACTGGAACGACGCACTCACGGTGGCCGCCGAGTTCGGCGCCTTCGAGGTCGGACAACGCGACGAGAAGGCGGGCCGCTTCACGTTGACGATGCGCCAGCGCCAGGTCGCCCAGCTCCGCGACGACGCCGTCCGCCAGGCCGTGGAGACGATCCGCAACCGCGTGGACCAGTTCGGCGTGGCCGAGCCGACCATCACCCGCCAGGGCGACGACCGGATCCTCATCCAGCTGCCCGGCGTGCAGGATCCCGACCGAGCCAAGGCCCTCATCGGCAAGACGGCCCTGCTGGAGTTCCAGCTCCTCGACGAGCAGACGCCGGTGGAGCAGGCGGTGGCCGGTCGGGTGCCGGAGACCTCGGAGCTCCTCTACCAGCGCCGGATCGACAAGGACACGAAAGCCGAGCGCAAGCAGCCCTACGTCGTGCAGAAGCGCACGCTGCTCACCGGCGCCGAGCTGACCCGGGCCGAGGTCCAGGCCGATCCCAACGCGCCCGGCAACTGGCAGGTGGCCATCGAGTTCACCGCCACCGGCGCCCGCATCTTCGGCGACGTGACCGAGCAGAACGTGGGGCGCCACCTGGCGATCATCCTCGACGGCAACCTCTACTCGGCCCCGCGCATCAACGAGCGCATCCCGGGCGGGCGCGCCGTCATCACCGGGCAGTTCACGGTGGACGAGGCGCGCGACCTGGCCATCGTGCTGCGGGCGGGCGCGTTGCCGGCGCCGGTCACCATCATGGAAGAGCGCACGGTGGGGCCGTCGCTCGGCGCCGACTCCATCCGGCAGGGGATGATCGCCATCATCGGCTCCGCCGTGGTCGTCTTCATCTTCATGCTGCTCTACTACCGGCTGTCGGGCGCCTTCGCCGACCTGGCCCTGGTGCTGAACCTGATCATCCTGCTGGCCTGCATGGCGGCGTTCGGAGCCACCCTGACGCTGCCGGGCATCGCCGGCATCGCGCTGACGATCGGCATGGCGGTGGACACCAACATCCTGATCTTCGAGCGTATCCGCGAGGAGCTACGGGTCGGCAAGACGCCGCGGGCGGCCATCGACGCCGGCTTCCACCGGGCGCTGCGGACGATCATCGACACGCACCTGACCGTCATGGTGACGGCGGCCATCCTCTACAACTTCGGCACCGGGCCCGTGAAGGGCTTCGCCGTCTCGCTCTTCGTGGGGCTGGCCGCCAGCCTGTTCACCGCGTACTTCTTCACGCGCCTCCTCTTCGACATCGTCTACATGGGGCGCCGGAAGGTGCAGTCGATCTCGATATGATCGAGCTGTTCAAGTCGCCGAACTACAACTTCATCGGCCGCCGCCGGTGGGCCTACGTGGTCTCCGGCCTCATGCTGCTGTTCGGGCTCACCGCGCTCGCCGTGAAGGGGCTGCACTACGACATCGACTTCACCGGCGGCACGCTCGTGCAGATCCGCTTCGAGCAGCCGCCGACGGTGGCGGCCATCCGGACCGGCCTCAGCCGCATCCAGCTCGGCGAGAGCGTCATCCAGCAGTTCGGGGACCCGCGGGAGTACATCGTCCGGGCGCCCCTGTCGGCGGGCTCCTCGGAGGAGCTGGCCAAGCGGGTGACGGCCGCGCTGGCCCAGGAGACGGCGCTCGGCAAGTTCGAGCTGCGCCGGGTGGAGTTCGTGGGGCCCCAGGTCGGACGCGACCTGCAGCTACAGGCGATCTACGCCGTCCTCTTCGGCCTGGCCGGGATCCTGCTCTACATCGCCTGGGCCTTCAAGAGCCTCAAGGGTGGGGTGGCCGCCATCGCGGCCGTGTTCCACGACATGGTGTTCTGCCTGGGGGCCCTGTCGATCACCGGCCGGGATTTCTCGCTGCCCGTCCTGGCCGCCCTGCTGACCATCATCGGCTACTCGGTCAACGACACCATCGTGGCCTACGACCGCCTCCGGGAGAACCGCTCGAAGTTCTCGAACAAGGGCAAGTCGTTCGCCGAGCAGATGAACGACGCCGTCAACCAGACGCTCTCGCGGACGGTGCTGACCGCCCTGACCGTGTTCCTGTCGACGGCCATCCTCCTGTTCTTCGGGGGCAAGACCCTCGAGGATTTCGCGTTCGTGCTCTTCCTGGGCGTCATCACCGGCACTTACTCCACGATCTACATCGCCGGCGCGATCATCGTGGACTGGACCCAGGCGATCGAGAGCCGGGTGGGGCGCCGGAAAAAAGCGGTGGCGAAAGCCTGAATCCCGCGTAAAATCACATGATTACACCGAGGGTAAGGCTTCGTGACCGAGCTGCAGACACTCATCGAGGAGATCCCGAAGTACCAGCCGGGTGCCGACCTGGCGGTCCTGGAGCGCGCCTACCGGTTTTCTGAGGCTTCTCACCAGGGTCAGCAGCGCGCCTCCGGCGAGCCGTACCTCTCCCATCCCCTCGAGGTCGCCCACCTCCTCGTCGGCTTCAAGATGGACGTCACCACGGTGACGGCCGGCCTCCTGCACGACGTCCTCGAGGACACCGCCGCCACCAAGGAGGAGCTGGAGCGCGAGTTCGGCAAGGAGATCGCCGACCTCGTCGACGGCGTCACCAAGCTGGGCAAGCTGGCCTTCTCCTCGCGCGAGGAGCGGCAGGCCGAGAACTTCCGCAAGATGCTGGTGGCCATGGCCCGCGACCTGCGCGTGCTCATGATCAAGCTCGCCGACCGCCTGCACAACATGCGGACCCTCGACTATCTGCCGCCCGAGAAGTCGCGCAAGATCGCCCAGGAGACGCTCGACATCTACGCCCCGCTGGGCCATCGCCTGGGCATGGCCAAGGTCAAGGCCGAGCTGGAGGACCTGGCCCTGCGCGCGCTCCAGCCCGACGACTACCTCGAGCTGCAGCGCCGCGTGGCCAAGCGCCGGCTGGAGCGCGAGGCCGACATCAACCACGCCATCACGATCCTCGAGCAGAAGCTCACCGAGGTCGGGATCGAGTCGCAGATCCGCGGACGGCCGAAGCACTTCTACTCCATCTGGAAGAAGATGCACGATCAGGGGCGCGAGTTCGACGAGATCTACGACCTGACGGCCGTGCGCGTCATCACCAGCTCGGTGCGCGATTGTTACGGCACGCTCGGGGTCGTGCACTCCCTCTGGAAGCCCGTGCCCGGCCGCTTCAAGGATTTCATCGCCATGCCCAAGGTCAACATGTACCAGTCGTTGCACACGACAGTCATCGGGCCCAAGGGCGAGCCGGTCGAGATCCAGATCCGCACCCCCGACATGCATCGCATCGCCGAGGAGGGCATCGCCGCCCACTGGCTCTACAAGGAGAAGAAGACCGGCAAGGATCGCACCGACGACTCGCTGGTGTGGCTGCGCCAGCTGCTCGAGAACCAGCAGGACACCAAGGACCCCGGCGAGTTCCTCGACAGCGTGCGGGTCGATCTCTTCCCCGACGAGGTCTACGTCTTCACCCCCAAGGGCGACGTCAAGGCGCTGCCCGAGGGCTCCACGCCGATCGACTTCGCCTACGGCGTGCACACCAAGGTCGGCGAGCACTGCGTGGGCGCCAAGGTGAACGGCAAGCTGGTGCCCTTGCGCTACACGCTGCGCCAGGGCGACATCATCGAGATCGTCACCTCGCCCAACCAGCACCCCAGCCGCGACTGGCTCAAGATCGTCAAGTCCTCGCGGGCCCGCTCGAAGATCGCCCAGTGGCTCAAGATCGAGGAGCGGGCGCGCTCCATCGAGCTGGGCCGCGAGATGTTCGAGCGCGAGGCCAAGAAGTACCGGCTGAACCCCTCCGCGCTGCTGGGTGGCGAGGAGATGGTGCGGGTGGCCGCCGACCTCGGGTTCCCGGGCCCCGACGACCTGCTGGCCGCCCTCGGCTACGGCAAGGCCTCGGTCCACCAGCTGCTCAACAAGCTGGCCCCCGGCGCCACGCTGGACACGGTCGAGCGGGCGAAGCCGGCCGCCGGCACCCGGCCCACCGCCGATCAGGGCGTGCGGATCCGCGGCGTCGAGGACCTGCTCGTGCGCTTCGCCCGGTGCTGCAACCCGCTGCCGGGCGATGCCATCGTGGGCTTCATCACCCGCGGCCGCGGCCTCACCGTGCACGCCCGCGAGTGCCTCACCGTGGCCAAGAGCGTGCTGGATCGCGAGCGGCTCATCGACGTGGAGTGGGACGTGGAGGAGCCGGCCAAGCGCCCGGTCCGGATCGCCGTCTACATCGGCAACGACCGGCCGGGGTTGCTGTCCGAGATCACCGGCGCCATCTCCTCGCGTAACGGCAACATCACCAAGGCCGAGGTGACGGTGACCGACGACCGGCGCGGGATCAACAACTTCGTGGTCGAGGTTGCGGATCTCCGCCAGCTCCAGGACATCATGACCGCGATACGGCAGGTGGCAGACGTCATGAACGTCGAGCGCGTCCGCGGCCTCTAGACGGGCCGCCGATAAGGGCCCATCTGCTTCGTTGCCTCGGTCGGCCCTCCCTGCGACGTGGCCGGGCCACGTCTCAGTCGGGCCTTCCCTCAGCGCCTCGCATCTGGACCCTTCTCGGCGCCCCTGCCCGCCCGGCCTTGGACCGCAAACCAGGAAGCCCAGAAAAAGCAGGAGTGATCCTCGCTTCGCTCGATCACGAGGAGGGGGGATGACGCGGCGGCAGTTCGAGGGGTTGGTGGAGAGGGCGATGCGGACGTTGCCCAAGCGGTTCAAGGAGAGGGTCGCCAACATCGCGGTGGTGGTCGAGGACTGGGCGGACGACCAGACCCTGGAGGAGATGGGGATCGAGCCGCCGGATACCTTGTACGGGCTCTACCGCGGCGTCGACATCACCCAGCGCGATTCCACGTACGGCAACGTGCTGCCCGACGTCATCACCATCTACCAGGGACCGATCGAGGAGGACGCCGCCGACGAGGCCGAGATGGCCGAGATCGTGCGCGAGACCGTGGTGCACGAGCTCGGACACTACTTCGGCCTCGACGACGACACCATGCACCGGATCGAGGACGGCGAGGAATAGGGCCGGCGCCCGCGCACCCGCGCGGTAGACTCCGAGCGTGGATCAGCCGCTGCGCGGGCAGAAGGCCCTGGTCACCGGTGCCAGCTCCGGGATCGGCGAGGGCATCGCCCGGGCGCTGGCCGCCGCCGGTGCCGCCGTCGCCGTGAACTACTCCGGTAACGCCGCCGGCGCCGCCCGCGTCGTGGACGAGCTGCGCGGCGCCGGCGCCGAGGCGCGGGCCATCCGGGCCGACGTCGCCCGCGAGGCCGACGTCGAGGCGATGTTCGCCGAGCTGCTCGGCGCCTGGGGCCGTCTCGACATCCTCATCAGCAACTCGGGGGTACAGCGCGACGCCCCCCTGACCGAGATGACCCTCGAGCAGTGGAACACCGTCCTCGGCGTGAACCTCACCGGGATGTTCCTGTGCACGCGGGCGGCGGCCCGGGCCATGATCCGCCAGGGCCCGCTCCCGGCGCTGTCGCGCGCGACCGGCAAGATCGTCTGCATCTCGTCGGTGCACGAGGTCATTCCGTGGGCGGGGCACGTGAACTACGCCGCGTCCAAGGGCGGCGTGCGCCTGTTCATGCAGTCGGTCGCCCAGGAGCTGGCGCCCCACCGCATCCGCGTGAACTCCATCGCCCCCGGCGCCATCCAGACCCCGATCAACCGGGCGGCGTGGGCGACGCCGGAGGCCCTGGGCTCGCTGCTGACGCTGATTCCCTACGGGCGCATCGGCGTGCCCGAGGACATCGGCCACGCCGCGGTGTGGCTGAGCTCGGACGCCGCCGACTACGTGCACGGCCAGACGATCTTCGTCGACGGCGGCATGACGCTCTATCCCGAGTTCGCGCGCGGGGGCTGAGGGCCGGTGCTCGACTGGGGTCGGGAGATCTGCGGTGAGGTCGCCACGGCCGAGCGGCGCGAGTGGCTGTGCACCAACGGCCTCGGCGGCTTCGCCTCCGGCACCGTCGCCGGCATGCTGACGCGCCGCTACCACGGCCTGCTCGTGGCCGCCCTGGCGCCGCCGCTGGGCCGCACCCTCGTCGTGGCCAAGCTGGAGGAGGACGCCGCCTACGGCGGTCGCGCGTGGGCCCTGGGCGCCAACCGCTGGGCCGACGGCACCGTGGCTCCGCAGGGTTTCCACGACCTCGAGCGCTTCCGCCTCGACGGCACCACGCCGGTGTGGACCTACGCCTGCGCGGAGGCCCTGCTCGAGAAGCGCGTGTGGATGGAGCCCGGCGCCAACACCACCTACGTCCGCTACGAGCTCCTGCGCGCGCCCGAGCCGCTGGCGCTGGCCCTGCGCGTGCTCGTCAACTACCGCGACTACCACGCCACGACCCGGTCCGGAGACTGGCAGATGCGGGTGGGGCCGGTGGACGGGGGCCTGCGCGTGCACGCCTTCGACGCTGCCGCGCCGGTGCTCGCACTGGCGCCGGGAGCGGCGACCGAGCCTGTCCACGCGTGGTATCGCGGCTTCGCACTCGCCCGCGAGCGTGAGCGCGGTCTCGACGCCGAGGACGACCACCTGCACGCCGGCACCTTCCGGGCCACGCTGCGGGCGGGGGAGTCGCTCACCGTCGTGCTGTCGACCGAGCCGGCGCCCTCGATCGACGGGGCGGCGGCCTGGCGCCGTCGCCAGGCCCACGAGTCCGACCTGCTCGCGCGCTGGACGCGCGGATGGTCGGGCGCCGACGCCGCTCCCGCGTGGATCCGCCACCTCGTCCTCGCCGCCGACCAGTTCGTCGCGCGGCGCCCGCTGGCCGGCGAGCCCGACGGCATGACGGTCATCGCCGGCTACCCCTGGTTTGGCGACTGGGGTCGCGACACGATGATCGCCCTGCCTGGCCTCGCGCTCGCCACCGGCCGCCCCGAGCTGGCCGCCCGCGTGCTTCGCACCTTCGCGCGCTTCCTGGATCGCGGCATGCTCCCGAACCGGTTTCCCGACTCCGGGGAGACGCCCGAGTACAACACCGCCGACGCCACCCTGTGGTGGGTGGAGGCGGTCCGCGCCACCCACGCCGCGACCGGTGACGACGCGCTGCTGCGGGACCTGTTCCCGGCGCTCGAGGAGGTCGTCGACTGGCACCGCCGCGGCACTCGCTACGGGATCGGCGAGGATGCCGCCGATGGGCTCCTGCGCGCCGGCGAGCCCGGCGTGCAGCTGACCTGGATGGACGCGCGGGTCGGCGACTGGGTGGTGACGCCGCGGATCGGCAAGCCGGTGGAGATCAACGCGCTCTGGTACAACGCCCTGCGGACGCTCGGTGACTTCGCGCGACGCCTGGGCCGGCCGGCCGGAGGCTGGGACGCCTCGGCCGACCGGGTCCGCAAGGCCTTCGACCGCTACTGGTACGAGGCCGGCGGCCACTGCTACGACGTGCTGGCCGGTCCCGACGGCGACGACCCCGCGCTGCGGCCCAACCAGATCCTGGCCGTCTCGCTGCCGCACAGCCCGCTGGCGTCCGATCGCCAGCGGCGAGTCGTCGACGCCTGCGCGCGCCATCTGCTGACCTCGTTCGGTCTGCGCAGCCTCGCCCCGTCCGAGCCCGCCTATTGCGGCCGCTGTTCGGGCGGCCAGCACGAGCGGGATGGCGCCTATCACCAGGGCACGGTGTGGGCGTGGCTGCTCGGGCCGTTCACCCTCGCCCACGCGCGGGCCTACGGCGAGCCGGCGGCGGCGCGGGCGTTCCTGGAGCCGCTGTCGCACCACCTCGACGACTACGGCGTGGGCTCCATCGCCGAGGTCTTCGACGGGGATGCGCCCTTCGTACCCCGCGCCTGTATCGCCCAGGCGTGGAGCGTGGCCGAGACGCTGCGCGCCTGGCAAACGCTCTCGCCGCCACCGTCGGCGGCCCCCGCTCCGAAGCCCCGCCGCCCGGCCAAGCCGCGCCGCCGCTAGCCTCCCGCTCAGCCTGTCAGGATGTCCAGGGGAGGTCTTCTAGTCCTGGACCATAAGTTTAGGCTTGACAGGGTATTTCATTATTCCGTACTGTTTCAGCGGATGCTGAAAGCGGTGGAGCAAGCGAAACATGCTCAAAGCAGCGGAGATTCGACGACAAGTGACCCAGCGCCTGCGGGAGTTGTTTCCAAGGGCCAGGGGCTGGGATGAAGTGATGGACGCCAGGGTCGGCGGTCAAACAGTTGATATGTCAGTTAAGTTCAAGCTCGGTGAGCACGAGCACAACCTTGTCGTCGACGTGGCCTCACTCGGACAACCCCGGCAGATCAGGGCTGCAGTGACCAAGTTGTCCGAGATCAGGCAAGTCAGCCCCGGCGCCTATCCGGTGGCCGCTTCCGTCTACATCGGTCCCCAGAGCGCCCGGATCCTCAAGGACAACAACCTCGGTTACGTCGACCTGTCCGGCAACTGCTACCTGGCCTTCGAGCATGTCCTGATCGAGAAGGAGGGCAAGCGCAACGTGCGGCCCTCCACCCGGCCCCTCCGCTCCCTGTTCGCGCCCCGGGCCACCCGGGTCGTCCGCGTCCTGCTGGCCGAGCCCAGCCGGGCCTGGCGCCTCGAGGAGCTGGCCAAGGCGGCGGCGGTGAGCCTGGGCCACTCGCACAACGTCGTGAAGCGCCTGGAAGACCTGCGCTGGGTCGAGCGCGACGAGGCTCAGCGCATCCACCTGGGCAAGCCGGCCGACCTCCTCGAGGGGTGGTCGGAGTCCTACACCTACCGCACCAACGAGATCGCGTCCTACTTCGCCCCCGAGCGGGTCACCCGCCGGCTCATGGCCGACCTGGCGCGCACGGCGTCCGCCGACGGGCGCTGCTACGCGTTCACGCTGAGCGCGGGGCTGTCACTGGTGGCGCCGCACACGCGCCTGGGGGCGATCCACTGCTACCTCGACGGCGATCCCGGCCCGATCGCCGCCGCGCTCGGCTTGCACCCGGCCGGAGAGGCCGACGGCGCCGTGCATCTGCTGTCCCCCTACGATCCCGGGGTGTTCTACGGGCTGGTGGACAAGGCAGGTCTCAAGGTCGTGTCGCTGCCGCAGCTCTACACGGATCTCGTGCGCTATGAGCGGCGGGGCGCCGAGCAAGCCGAGCATCTACGCCGCGAGGCGATGGGCTATTGATGGTCACGACGAAAGGGGGTGAACGAACCATGGCGAAGAAGAAGGCGGCCAAGAAGAAGAAGAAGTAACGACGCGAGGGCGGCAGTTATCCCAGCAGCTTGGAGGAGGTGAGATCTCGGATGGCGAAGAAGAAGAAGGCGGCCAAGAAGAAGAAGAAGTAAGGAACGTGCTGTGCGTGGTGGGGGGTGGCGGCCTCCCACCTGCGACCAATCGGGAGGGGGCGCTGCCCCCTCCCGTTTGTGCCTCGTGCTTAAATGACCTTCGTGACCTTGCCCGCCTTCAGGCAGCGGGTGCACACGCGAACACGAGCAGGCCGACCACTGACCAGAGCCCGCATCGAGACCAGGTTCGGCAGCCAGCGCCGCCGGGTCAGCTTGTGGGCGTGACTCACGGTGTTGCCGACCGAGGGGCCCTTTCCGCACACATCGCAGCGCTGCGCCATCACGACTCCTTGGATCGGGATTACGGACACCCGAGACGGAAGCTCTTTTTAGCACAATGCCCCCGGTGAGGCAAACCGCGCGGCCGCTGCCGGCGCCGGGCCTGGCCACCCAGCTGCAGTACCTCAAGGGCGTCGGTCCCGAGCGCGCCCGGCTCCTGGCCCGCAAGGGGCTCACGACGGTCGAGGAAGCGCTGTTCTTCCTGCCGATCCGCCACGAGGACCGGACCCGGCTGACCTCGCTGCGCAGCCTGCAGGTGGGCCAGGTGGCGACCTGCACGGGCACGATCGCGGGGATCAGCCCGCCGCCGCCCGGCCGCCGCCGGGCCCCGCTGGTCCTGCTGCTGCGCGATGCCGGCGGCTACGGCACCGCCACCCTGTTCGGCCGCGGCTGGCTCACCCGCGTCCTGCAGCGGGGGCAGCGCGTGATCCTGCACGGCAAGGGCGCCCGCTTCAAGGACAAGATCACGTTGCAGGTGCAGGACTGGGAGGTCGTCGACTCCACCGACGACGAGCCCATCCACGCCGGCGCGCTGGTGCCCGTCTACTCGTCCACCGAGGGGCTGCCCCAGCGCGCGCTGCGCTCGTTGCAGTGGCGGCTCGTGGAGGCGCACGCCGCCGACGTCGCCGAGACGCTGCCCGAGCCCCTCCGGCGCCGGCGTAACCTCGTCGGCCTTCCGATCGCGCTGCGGGGCGCGCACTTCCCGCACAGCGAGGACGATCGGGGAGCGGCCATCCGCCGGCTGGCCTTCGAGGACTTCCTGCTGCTCCAGCTCGGCCTCGCCATCCTGCGCTCGCGCACGACCCGGGCCCGCGGCATCGCGCTGAACCCGCCGGGCGCGCTCGTGAGCGGTCTGCGCGCGGCGCTGCCGTGGTCGCTCACCGGCGCCCAGGAGCGGGTGTGGACGGAGATCCGCTCCGACATGGCCGCGCCTCACCCGATGCACCGGCTGCTCCAGGGCGACGTCGGCTCCGGCAAGACCATCGTGGCGGCGCTGGCCGTGCTCACCGCGGTCGAGGCGGGCTATCAGGCGGCGGTGATGGCGCCGACCGAGATCCTGGCCGAGCAGCACTTCATGACGCTCTCCCAGCTGCTGCAGCCGCTGGGCGTCCCCGTCACGCTGCTCACTTCGGCCGTGCGCACGCGCGAGCGAGGCACGCGGCGGGCCGCCCTCGCCGCCGGCGAGATCGGCTGCGCCATCGGTACCCACGCCCTCGTGCAGGAGCGCGTCGAGTTCCGCCGGCTGGGGCTGGTGGTGGTGGACGAGCAGCATCGCTTCGGCGTCGCCCAGCGCGCGTTGCTCAAGGCCAAGGGCGAGCAGCCCGACGTGCTCGTGATGACCGCCACGCCGATTCCCCGCACGCTGGCCCTGACCGTGTACGGCGACCTCGACGTGAGCGTGCTGGACGAGCTGCCGCCCGGCCGCAAGCCGGTGGTCACGGCGGCCCGCACCGAGAGTGGGCGGTCGAAGATCTACGCGTTCCTGCGCGAGCAGGCGGCCGCCGGCCGTCAGGTCTACGTCGTGTACCCGCTGATCGAGGAATCCGAGCTGATCGACCTCAAGGCGGCCACCGACATGGCGCGCACGCTGCAGGCCGAGGTGTTTCCCGACCTCGTCGTCGGCCTCCTGCACGGCCGCCTGTCGTTCGAGGACAAGGACGCGATCATGCGGCGGTTCAAAGCCGGCGAGATCCACGTTCTCGTCTCCACGACGGTCATCGAGGTCGGCATCGACGTGCCCAACGCCTCCGTCATGCTCATCGAGCACGCCGAGCGCTTCGGCCTCTCGCAGCTGCACCAGCTCCGGGGCCGGGTGGGACGGGGCCCCTGGAAGTCGTACTGCATCTTGCTGACCGCGGGCAAGCTCGGCGAGGACGCCCAGCGCCGCGTGGACGTGATGGTCGAGACCAACGACGGCTTCAAGATCGCCGAGGCCGACCTCCAGCTGCGCGGCCCCGGCGAGTTCTTCGGCACCCGCCAGTCCGGCCTCCCCGAGTTCCGCGTGGCCGACCTGCTCCGCGACGCCGCCATCCTCGAAGAGGCGCGCCGTGACGCTCTCGCCATTGTCGCAGCCGACCCCGAGCTGCGCGCCCCCGAGCATCGCGGCCTCCGCGACGCCCTCCTCGCCCGCTGGCGCGGCAAGCTCGCGCTGGCGTCGGTCGGATGAGCGCGCTCGGCGCCGGCGGCGCGCGGCGGGCGACGCGGGGCCCGGCCGGCTCGCCACGGCCCCTCGTCCTCGCCGCCAGCCTTACGTTGCGGGGATGCCGTACCGATACCGCCCCCTCCGTGCGCGACTCCGAACGCTCCGAACGCTCGTCGCGGTCCGGTGCCACGGCTGCGGGCGAGGGGCCAGGGCTCGCCCGCCACCCACGGCGCCCGCGGCCCCCCGCCGGCGGTCACGCGCTCAGGCGATCGACGTCATGAGGATCATCGCGGGGGCGCTCAAGGGGCGGCGGCTGGTGACGCCGCGGGGGGATGCGACGCGGCCGACGGCGGATCAGGTGAGGATCGCGCTGATGGACACGCTGATGCCGCGGCTGCCGGAGGCGCGCGTGCTGGATCTGTTCGCGGGGGCCGGTGGGGTGGGGCTGGAGGCGCTGTCGCGGGGAGCGAGCCACGCCACCTTCGTGGAGCGTGATCCGCGGGCGGTGACGGCGCTGCGCCAGAACGTCGAGACGCTCGGGGTCGGCGCGCTCGTCGACGTGCGCCGCGGCGACGTCCTGCGCGAGGTGCCCGCGCTCTACCACGCGGGCGAGCGGTTCGACGTCGTGTTCCTCGACCCGCCCTACGACGCCGACCTCGTGGAGACGACGCTGCAGTCGCTGGGCGGCGGCGGCCTGCTGCTCCCGGAGGGGCTGGTCGTCGCCCAGCACTTCACCAAGCGGGCGCCGGCGCCGACGATCGGCGCGCTGGCCACGTTCCGGACGCGGCGCTTCGGGGAGACGACGCTCACGTTCTATCGGGCGGGGGTGGGCGGCTAGCGGTGGAGCGCGTCGTCGTCATCGGCAACAGCGGCGGCGGCAAGAGCGGCATCGCGCGGGCGCTGGCCGCGCGGTTCGACCTGCCTCACGTCGAGCTCGACGCGCTGCTCTGGCGGCCGGGCTGGGAGCCGGTGGCGCCCGAGGTCTACGAGGCCGAGCACGCGCGCCACGTGGCCGCCGATCGCTGGGTCATGGACGGGCTCGGCCGCATCGAGTCCATCCCGGGCCGGCTCGCCCGGGCCAGCGACGTCGTCCTCGTCGACATGCCGCTCTGGATGCACTTCTCGGTCGCCGCCGACCGCCAGACCGCGTGGGCGATGGGACGCCTGGCCCATCCGCCCGCCGGCGGCGGCACCATGCCGCCGACCCCGGGGCTGTTCCGGACGATGTGGGAGGTCGACCGGGAGTGGATGCCGAAGATCCGTCGGTGGGTGGAGGCCGTGGCCGGGCAGGGCACGCCCATGGTGCGGCTGGCCTCGGTCGATGCCGTCGCCGCCTTCGTGGCCGGACTGTGAGCCGGGCCTCGCCTTGACTTCGGCGCGGCGCGGCGCCTACGATGCGGGGATTCGAATCCCGCTCGGAGGAACGTGCTCGTGGCCAAGCGCGCCGTCTATCCCGGAATGTTCGACCCGATCCACAACGGCCACGTCGACGTCATCCAGCGGAGCCTGCAGATCTTCGACGAGCTCATCGTGGCCGTCGTCGCCAACCCGTCCAAGCAGCCGCTGTTCTCGGTGGGCGAGCGGCTGGAGATGATCGACGAGGCGACCGCCAACATCGTCGGCGTCGGCACCCAGTTCCGCATCGCCGCCTTCGACGGCCTGCTCATCGACCTCGTCGCCCGCGAGCGTGCCGACTGCATCGTGCGAGGCATCCGGGCGGTGTCCGACTTCGAGTACGAGTTCCAGATGGCGCTCATGAACCGCAAGCTGCGCCCCACCGCGGAGACGGTCTTCCTGATGCCGCACGAGAAGTACACGTACATATCGTCGCGGCTCATCAAGGAGGTGGCCAGCTTCGGCACCTCGGTCGCCGGCATGGTGCCGACGATCGTCGAGAAGCGCCTGACCGAGAAGTACCCACCCCGCTGAGCCGGGCCCGGGCCCGGACCACAAGGAGCCTGACGTGCTGGCCGACCGTTTGAAGACCCTCGCCCCGTCCTCGACCCTCGCCGTGCAGGCCAAGGCCAAGGAGCTGCGCGCCCGCGGCATCGACGTGATCTCGTTCGGCGCCGGCGAGCCCGACTTCGACACGCCCCAGCGCATCAAGGACGCCGCCGGGCAGGCCATGCAGCGCGGCCAGACGAAGTACACGGAGGTCGGCGGCGTCCCCGAGCTACGCGCGGCCGTCTGCGCCAAGCTCACGCGCGACAACGGCCTCGCCTACGAGCCCGCCGACATCCTGGTATCGGTGGGCGCCAAGCACACGCTCTTCAACCTCGTCGTCGCCCTCATCAACCCCGGCGACGAGGTGCTGGTGCCGAGCCCGTACTGGGTGTCCTACCCCGAGCAGGTCCGGATGCTGGGCGGCGTCCCCGTCGAGGTGCCCACCGCCGAGGCGACCGGCTTCGACCTGGACCCGGGCGCGCTGGCCGCCGCGGTGACGCCGCGGACGAAGCTGATCGTGCTCAACAGCCCCAACAACCCGACGGGCGCGGTGTTCTCACCGACGGCGCTGGAAGCGGTGGCACGCCTCGTGGTCGACCGCCAGCTGTGGGTCGTGTCCGACGAGTGCTACGAGGCGCTGACGTTCGAGGGCCGGCACGTGTCGATCGCCTCCTTCGGGCCCGAGGTCAAGGCGCGCACGATCGTCGTGAACACGTGCTCCAAGGCCTACGCGATGACGGGCTGGCGCATCGGCTACGCGGCGGGCCCCCGCGCGCTCATCCGGGCCATGACCGACGTCCAGAGCCAGGTGACGTCGAACCCGTCGTCGATCGCCCAGTGGGCCGCCGTCGAGGCGCTGACCGGCCCCCAGGACGAGGTGGCCAAGATGGCCGGCGAGTTCGATCGCCGCCGGCGGCTCATCATCGGAGGCCTCAACGCCCTGCCCGGGGTCCGCTGCGTGATGCCCAAGGGCGCCTTCTACGCCTTCGCCAACGTCTCCGGCCTGTTCGGCCGGACGTGGCGGAAGGCCGACGGCGCGGTGTCGCTCAAGAGCTCGCTCGACGTCACCGCGTTCCTGCTGGAGGAGGCCCGCGTGGCCGTCGTGCCGGGCCGCGACTTCGGCTCCGACGCCCACGTGCGGCTGTCCTATGCGACCAGCGACGCGCTGATCAGCGAGGGACTGCGCCGCATGGCGGCCGCGCTCACCACCCTGCAGTGACCGCAACCTGGGCGGCCGCCCGCGCAGCCGCGGCGGCCGCCCAGGTCACGCTCGTGCTCGGCCCCACCGATGCCGGCAAGACCACGCTGGTGTCGCGCCTGGCCGGCGCCCTCGCCGAGGCCGGCCACGCCGTCGCCGTCGTGGACGCCGACCTCGGCCAGTCCGATGTGGGCCCGCCGACGACGGTGGGGCTGGGCCGGGTTCGCGGTCCCATCGAGCGACTCGGCGACGCCGAGCTGATGGCGCTGGAGTTCCTCGGCGCGACCTCGCCGGTGCGCTGCCTGCGCGAGACGGCGGAGGCGACCGCGCGGCTCGTGCGGCGTGCGCTCGACCTCGGGTGCGATCGCGTCCTCGTCGACACCTCGGGGCTGGTCGAGGGATCGCTCGGCCGCGCGCTCAAGCGACTGAAGATCGACCGGGTCGCGCCGGATGCGCTGGTGGCGCTGCAGCGGGCCGAGGAATGCGAGCCGATTCTGCGTGCCTACAGCGAGGCGGGCCCGGTCATCGTGCGGTTGCCGGTGTCGCCGACGGTGCGGCGCTCGCCGTCCGTGCGCCGTCAGGCCCGCCGGCGGGCGCTCGACGCGCACCTGGCCGGCGCCGCCGCCGTCATCCTCGACCTCGCGCGGGTGCGAGTCCGCCCGGCGCCGGCTGCGCGCGGGCTCACGGTGGCCGAAGCCGAGGGCGTGCTGGTCGGGCTGGAGAGCGGGGACGGGGCCACGCTGGGGCTGGGGTGGGTGAGCGCGCTCGACCTCGAGCAGGCGCAGCTCACCGTGCACACGCGCGTGGTACCGGCGGGCATCGCGGCGGTCGCGTTCGGTCGAGAGCGTTGCCGGACGGTCTGAAGATGCGTGAGCGCGCTGGCCCGGTGACGACCGCGGGCCAGCGCGCTCACGCGCTCGTCAGGCTCAGCGCGTCGGCGGCTTCGAGCTGTCGCTCGGCGGCGTGGTGGCCGGCGGCGGGGTGGTCGGCATCGACGGGCTCGTGGACGGCGCCGTCGTGGATGGCGGCGACGCGGACGGAATGCGCTCGCCCGGGCGCTCGCCGACACGGTCGGTGCGAGACTCACTGCAGGCGGTCAGCATTCCAACGCCGAGCGCCAGTGCGCACAGGCCAGTGAGCATCCTCTTCATGATTGGAGCCTCCTCCTTGTGGGGGTTGCGCGTCAGGCCCAGAATTTTTGCAACGGACATGCCGCCGACCGTCGCTTGACAGGGTCGCCGACAACTATTACCAATGCGGGTGATCCCCGTATGAGCAAAGGAGATTTGCGATGAAGCTCGAGGGAGCCTACGACGTGCCGGCGCCTCGCAAGAAGGTCTGGGATGCATTCCTGGATCCTGCACAGCTCAAACAGGCCATTCCCGGCTGCGAGAAGCTGGAGGCGATCGGGCCCGACGAGTACAAGGCAACGATGAAGGTCGGGGTGGGCGGGGTGAAGGGCACCTTCGAAGGCAAGGTACGCCTGAGCGAGAAGAATCCGCCCGACTCTTACAAGATGGCCGTGGAGGGCGCGGGCGGACCCGGCTTCATTCGCGGCGAGACCGTGATCACCCTCACCGACAAGGACGGCGGCACCAACGTGGCGTACACCGCCGACCTCCAGGTCGGCGGCCTCATCGCCTCCGTCGGCCAGCGGATGCTGGGCGGCGTCTCCAAGATGATGGCCGACAAGTTCTTCACCCGCATGAGCGAGCTGCTGCAGTCGTAGCGGCCGGCATGGTCGCACGCTGCCTCGAGCCCGCGCGCGAGCGTGCCTCGCGCGCGGCGATGACGCGCCTGCAGGCGCGTCGCCTGCGCGAGCAGGTGACCCACGCCGCCCGTCACAGTCCGTTCTATCGCCGGCTCCTGCGGTCGGCCCGGGTGGAGCCGGCCACGATCCGCACGCTCGACGATCTGGGCCGGCTTCCCTTCACGACGAAGGAGGACCTGCGCGACAACCAGCAGCAACGCCCGCCGTGGGGCGACGTGCTGGCGGTGCCGTTCGCCGACGTGGTGCGCGTGCATCTGACCTCGGCCACGACCGGACGCCCCCTGGCGTTCCTCGACACCGCCGAGGACTGGTACGGCTTCTACCACTCGTACGCGCGCTCGCTCCACGCGTTCGGCGTGCGCCGCACCGACATGGTGATGGCCGCGTTTTCCTACGGGCCCTGGATCGGATACTGGAGCGGGTTCTACGCGGCCCAGGACCTCGGCTGTCTCGTCTATCCGGTCGGTGGGCTCTCGACCGAGCAGCGTCTCGATGCGCTGCTGACCTATCCGATCACCGTGCTTGGCTGCACGCCGTCGTACGCGCTGTTCCTGGCCGAGGCCGCCGCCCGGAAGGGCATCGACCTCGCCAAGGACACGAAGCTGAAGATCACCTGGCACACCGGCGAGCCCGGCGCCTCGATTCCGGCGACCCGGGCGAAGATCGAGGCCGCCTTCGGGGGCCGCGCCTACGACCTGCCCGGCCTGACCGAGATCGCCGCCTGGGGCTTCGAGTGCGAGGCACGGACGGGACTCACCCACGTCCACGAGGACTACGTCTACCCCGAGGTGCTCGACGAGCAGGGCCGGACCGTGAAGCCGGGCGAGCGCGGTGAGCTGGTGTTCACCAGCCTCTATCGCAAGGCGATGCCGCTGCTGCGCTACCGTACGCGCGACGTCGTCCAGCTCGCCGACCGTCGCTGCCCGTGCGGCCGCACGCTGGTCGCCTTCGAGGGCGGCGTGCTGGCGCGCGTGGACGACATGAAGAAGGTCCGCGGCATCATCGTCTACCCGCGACGGATCGAGGAGCTGGTGCGACCCCACCGCGACGTCGACGAGTTCCAGATCGTCTTCCGCCGCGTCGACGGCCTCGACGACATCCTGATCCGCCTCGATCCCTCGCCGGCGCTGGCTCACGACGAGCGCGCCCGGCTGAGCACGGCGCTGGCCAGGGACCTGCAGCTCGGCCTCGGCATTCGCGTCAGCGTGGAAGTCGGGGAGCCCGGCTGCCTGCCGCGGTGGGATCACAAGGCGCGCCGTGTGAAGGACGAGCGGACCGAGGTGCCGTTCTAGACGGGCACGCTCGAGCCGCGGCGCAGCCACGCCGACGCCGGCCGACTGAACAGCAGGACGAGGATCACCACGTCGAGCACCAGCAGGGCGAGGGTGACCGCGCCCGCCGGCTGTCGCACCATCTCCGTCAGCTCCCGCGCGTAGACGACCCGGGTGCCGACGAGCAGGACCGCGATCCCCAGCGGCCCCACCAGGCGCCCTTCCACGTCTGCACGGCCAGCCCCGCCAGGGCCAGGAGCTCGAGGAGCGCCACCACCTCGGTCCCGGTCACGCTCTCCCGGCTGAACGAGGGCACCAGGAAGACGGCCCCGTAGGCGAGCGTGATGCCCAGCGCGACGACGGCCACCGTGACCGGCCACGGCCGTCCCCGCCGCGCCCCGTCCACACCGCCCCGACGAGACACGATGTAGCGCGTCAGCCAGTACAGCCATAGACCGAGCAGCGGGAGCGCGGTGAGGGCGGAGAGGATCGCCGCCTCGCTGTGGGAGATGAAGGCGGCGGCGGACAGGAGCAACAACCCCGCCCCCCAGCAGCGAAGGCTCACCAGCGCCGGTGCTGATCGGACCAGCAGCGCCGGCAGCAGGACGGCCGCGCCCAGCCAGCCGAGGAGCTGGCTGGACAGCCACGCGCTCGGGGAGCCGAGCACCATCAGCAGCGCGACCGTCCGATGCCGTGACCGGCGACGATGACGATCAGACCGTGTGCGAGCACGAGCACCATCACGGCCACGAATCGGCGAAGCCCCTGCTCGACGCGATCCATTGACGCGCCTCCCGCAGCGGGCGCGAGTCTAGCTCGCGGCCGAGTGTCGCGGCAACGTTTCCGGCGCCCCCCGATGTCGGGCGAGGCCGATGCTATACTCGCGCCGACTTCGCACCCGAACGTCACCGCGACGGCAGTCCTCGACGCAGCGACAGCCGACGACAACGAGAGGCAGGGCGGACCGGTGAAAGCGGCCTATTTCAAGGAGCACGGCGGCAGCGACCAGATCGTCTACGGTGACTATCGCGATCCGGTGCCAGGCGCCGGCGACGTGGTGGTGCGCGTGCGCGCGTGCGCGCTCAACCAGGTCGACATGCTCCTGCTCGACGGGCGCTTCCCGCCGCCCGAGGGATTGCCGCACGTCAACGGCTGTGAGGTGGCCGGCACCGTGGAGACGCTGGGCCCCGGCGTGACCGGCCTCACGTCCGGCCAGCGCGTCATCGTCTTCCCCGGCTTCTCGTGCGGGACGTGCGAGTTCTGCCTGGCCGGCGAGCGCACGGTGTGCCTGCGCTACGGCTATCTGGGGGCGCACAAGGACGGCGGTTACGCCGAGCTGGTGCGGGTGCCCGCCGCCAACTGCCTGCCGCTGGCCGAGACGCTCGGCTTCGAGGCGGCGGCGGCGCTGCCTCTGGCGTTTCTCACCTCGTGGCATGCGCTCATCGCCAAGGCCGGGCTCAAGCCCGGCCAGACGGTGCTGGTGCAGGCGGCCGGCAGCGGCGTGGGCAGCGCGGCGATCCAGATCGCCCGGCTGTGTGGAGCCCGCGTCATCACGACCGTCGGCAGCGACGACAAGATCGAGTTCGCCCGGGCGCTCGGGGCCGAGCGGGTCATCAACTACCGCACCCAGGACTTCGTCGAGGAGACGAAGAAGTGGACGAACAAGCGCGGCGTGGACGTCGTCGTGGAGCACATCGGCGGCGACACGCTCGAGCGCTCGACCTACGCGCTCACCCGACTCGGCACGCTGGTGTCCATCGGCAGCCACGACACCCACTGGGGCCGGCTCGATCTGCGCCACGTGTACTCCAAGAACCTCCGGATCGTCGGCACCAACCTCGGGTCCATCACCGAGCTGCGCACGCTGCTCGACTATGTCGTCGACGGACGCCTGAAGCCCGTGGTCGACCGGGCCTTCCCGCTGAAGGACGCGCGGGCGGCGGTGCAGCACGTGCTGGACCGCAAGAACAAGGGCAAGGTCCTGCTGGTCCCGTGACGCTGGCGCGCCTGCTGGAGCTGGCGGCCCTGCGGTGGCCCGCGGCCGAGGCCGTCGTCGACGGCGACCGCCGGCTGACGTACGCCGAGCTCCACGCCCGCGCCCGCTCGCTCGGCGCCGCCTTCCGCGACCTCGGTGTCCGCCGCGGCGACCGAGTCCTCATCGCCCTGCGCAACCGGCTCGAGCACGTGCTGGCGTACTGGGCGCTCCAGACCATGGGCGGGGTGCCGACGCCCGTCAACTTCCGCCTCGCCGCCGCCGAGATGCAGTACGTGTTTCGTGATAGCGGCGCCCGCGTCGTCGTGTTCGAGGCCGACACCGCCGCCGCCGTGCTGCCGGCCACCGCCGGCCCCGACGTGCGCCTGGTCTGGGTCGGCGCCGCCGAGGCGCGGCCCCCCGACGCCGTGGCCTGGAAGGATCTGAACGCCGCCGGCGAGTGCCCGCCCCCGGGAGAGAGCGACCTCTCCCTGATCCTCTACACGTCGGGAACGACGGGGCGCCCGAAGGGCGTGCCGCGCACCCATCGCAACCACGACGCCGGCGCGGCGGCCCAGGCGCTGCAGTGCGGTTACACGTGGGGTGAGCGGACACTCGGCGTCATGCCGCTCTATCACACGATGGGCATTCACGCCCTCACCAGCATGGCCGCCGTCAGCGGGTGCTTCGTCTGCCAGCCCGAGTGGAGCGCGGCCCGGGCGCTGCGGCTCATCCGCGAGGAGCGCATCACCGCGCTCTATCTCATCCCCACCCTGTTCTACGATCTCGTGCACGCGCCGGCGTTCAGCCGGGAGGCCGTGGAGTCCGTGAGCAAGCTGGGGTACGCTGGCGCCCCCATGCTGGCCGCGCTCACCGAGGATTGCGTGAAGGCCTTCGCGCCGGCCGTGTTCGTGAACCACTACGGCTCGACGGAGATCTACACCTTCTCGGTGCGCCCCGACGCCCACCTCAAGCCCGGGTGCGCCGGCCGCCCCGGGGTCCACGCGGCCCTCCGCGTGGTCGTCGCCTCGACCGAGCGGCTCGTGGGGCCGGACGAGCTCGTGCCCGCCGGCGAGCCGGGCGAGATCATCGCCAGCCTGGACTCCGACGAGGCCTTCGCCGGCTACTGGAAGCGGCCGGACGCCGACGCCCGCGCCCTGCGCGGCGGCTGGTACTTCACCGGCGACATGGGTTACCTCGACGCCGCCGGGGAGCTGTACGTGACCGGCCGCGTGGACGACATGATCATCAGCGGGGGCGAGAACATTCACCCCGTCGAGGTGGAGGAGGTGCTCGCGCGTCATCCCGGCGTGCGCGACGTGGCCGTGGTCGGCGAGCCCGACGAGCGCTGGGGCCAGCGCGTGGTGGCCTTCATCGTGCCGGCCGCGGCCGGGCTCACGGCCGACGCGCTCGAGGCCCACTGCCGCAGCCGTCGCGAGCTGGCGCCGTTCAAGCGGCCCCGTCGCGTCGTCTTCGTCCGCGAGATCCCCAAGACCGCGTCCGGCAAGATCCTGCGCCGCCTGCTCCGCGACGGCCACTACTCGGAGATCACGACATGAGCGAGTTCCTGAGGACCGAGCGGGCGGGGGCGGTGGCCACGCTGTGGATCGATCGCCAGCCGAAGATGAACACGATGACCGTGGCCATGCGCAACGAGTTTCCGGAGATCTTCCGGGACTTCGATCGCGACGACGGCGTCCGCGTCGTCGTGATCCGCGGGGCCGGCGGCAAGGCCTTCAGCGCCGGCGGCGACGTGGCCGAGTTCCTCACGCTGGCCCCGGCTGATCTCGAGCTGTGGGGCGACACCCTCACCGCGGCCGAGCGGTGCCGAAAGCCCGTCATCGCGGCCATCGACGGATATACGATGGGGGCCGGCCTCGAGCTGGCGGTGGCCTGCGACTTCCGCATCGCCACCCGGCGCAGCGAGTTCGCGTTTCCCGAGGTGCGGCTTGGGATGATCCCCGGCAGCGGCGGCACCCAGCGCGCGATGCGGCTGATCGGCATGACGCGCGCCAAGCTCTTCATGATGACGGGCCAGCGCATCGGCGCCGAGCGGGCCGAGGCGTGGGGGCTCATCACCGAGGCCGTGGCCAACGACGGCCTCGACGCCGCCGTGGGGACGCTGGCCACCGAGCTCGCCGACAAGGCGCCGCTGGCCCTCCGCACGCTGAAGATGGTCCTCAACCGCGGCGCCGACGCGCCGCTGGAGACCGCGCTGGAGCTGGAGCGGAAGTCCTACGCGTGGCTCCGGGCCACGCACGACTACGAAGAGGGAGTCCGCTCGTTCCTCGACAAGCGGCCCCCGAAATACGAGGGGAGGTAGATCGTGGCGGCTCGATCCTTCGGCCTCATCCTCGCCAATCGCGCGGTGGTCCTGGGCGCCCTCAAGGCGCGCGACCTGCTCGACATCGCCGTCGACGCCGAGCGCTCCGGCGTGTTCGACGCCGTCTGGGTGGGCGACAGCCTGCTCGCCAAGCCCCGGCTGGAGTCCGTCACGCTGCTCTCCGCGCTGGCCGGTGTCACCGAGCGCGTGCGCCTGGCCGTCGGCTGCATGGCGACCTTCGTGCACCGCCATCCGGTGATGCTGGCCCAGCAGTGGGCGAGTCTCGACGTCCTCTCCGAGGGGCGAGCGCTGCTGGCCGTGTGTCTGGGCGGCCCCGACAGCGCCAACGCCGCCCAGGCCGCCGAGCACGCGGTGATGGGCATCGCCTCCGGCGAGCGCGTGGAGCGGCTGGAGGAGGGCATCGCCATCCTCCGGGCGCTGTTCGGCGGCAAGGGGGCCAGCCACGCCGGGCGCTTCTATCGCTTCGACAACGTCACGCTGGAGCCGCGCCCGGTGCAGCAGCCGTGCCCCATCTGGATCGCCTCCAACCCGACCGGCCTCACCTGGAAGGGAGGCGCCAGCGCCTCCGAGGCCGCCGTCGACCGCGGCCTGCGCCGCGTGGCCCGCCACGCCGACGGCTGGATGACCAACAAGCTGTCGCCCTCGGAGTTCGCCCAGCAGTTCGCGCGCATCCAGGCGATGGCGCGCGAGGCGGGACGCGACCCGGCCGCCCTCGGCAGCGCGCTCTACCACAACGTCAACGTCAACGAGGACCGAGCGGCGGCGCTGGCCGAGAGCAAGGCGTTCCTGGACGCGTACTACAGCGCCAAGTTCACCCCGCAGTTCGTCGAGCAGTGGACGGTGGCCGGCGGTCCCAAGGAGTGCGCCGAGCAGCTGCGCGCGTACTTCGGGGCGGGACTCGGCCACATGGCCTTGCGGCTGGCCTCGTGGGATCAGCGCCATCAGCTCGCCCGCTTCCTGGGCGAGGTGGTGCCCGCGCTCGGAGATCACTGATGCTCCGGGCGATCGATCACCTCGTCATCGCCGTTCCCGACCTCGGCGCCGCCACCAAGACGTATCGCGACCTCGGCTTCACGGTCGTGGCCGGCGGGCGTCATCCCGGCGTCGGCACCGAGAACGCGCTGATCACGTTCCGCGACACCTCGTACCTGGAGCTGATCGCCTTCCACGAGCCGCGCCCCGATCACCGCTGGTGGGCGCCGCTGCAGCAGGGTGGCGGTCTCGTCGATTTCTGCCTGCAGACCGACGATCTCCCCGGCGACGCCGCCGTCCTCCGCGGGGCCGGCGTCGACGTGGGCGACCTCGAGCCGCGCAACCGCCAGCGCCCCGACGGGGTGGAGGTGCGCTGGGTCTGCGCCCTGGCCCGCGGCGAGCATCGCGGGGTGGCGCCGTTCCTCCTCGCCGAGGAGACCGGTCGCGACGAGCGGGTGCCGCGCCCGGGGCCTCACCCCAACGGCGTGACCGGCATCGGTCGGCTGACCGTGGCGGTGCGCGACCTGCCGACCGTGCGCCGCTGGTACGAGACCGTGCTCGGCGTGCCCGGCCAGGACCTGGCGTGTCCGGAGCTGGGCGCCGCCGGCGCCCGCTTCACCGTCGGTCCCCACGTCTTCGAGTTCCTGGCCGCGACCGGGTCGGGCGCCATCCGCGACTGGCTCGCCCGGCGAGGGGCCTCACCCTACGCGGCCACGCTCGCCGGCGCCGCCCGCGCCGTGCCGCTCGACCTCGGCCGGACGTGGGGCGCCCGCCTCGCGCTCGGGTGAGCCCGAGCGATCTCGCGTGAGTGATCCAAAGGAGACCACGATGAAGCTCGCCCTCGCCGTCCTGCTCGTGCTCGTCCTCGGCGTCACCGCCGCCCCCGCCCAGGCGCCGGCGCCGGTGAGCCTGGCCTTCGCCACGCTCGACACCGGCAGCGCCTGGTACGTGTACGGCGCCACCATGGCCGAGCTGCTGCGCAAGACGCTGCCGGCCGGCTCCAACATCGACGTGAAGCCGCGCGCGGGCGGCGTGGGCAACCCGCGGCTGGTGGCCAAGAACGAGACGCCGCTGGGGCTGGCCTTCACGGTCACCAACCGCTGGGCGGCCGAGGGCAAGGAGGCCTACACCGAGAAGCACGAGAACCTCCGGGCGCTGGTGGGCGGCCTCGACACCTACTACCTGGTGGCGATGGCCACCAAGAAGCTGGGGATCACCTCGGTGCGCGAGATCCGCGACAAGAAGCTGCCGGTGCGGGTCTACACGCAGCCGGTCGGCTCGCTCGGCGAGTTCGCCGGCCGCCAGCTCCTGCGCGCGACGGGGATCGGCTACACCGAGATCAAGGGCTGGGGCGGCTCCACCACGCACGTCGGCTACAACGTCATCATCGATTCCTTCAAGGACGGCCGCGCCGACATCCTGTTCGCGGTCGTGACGCCCAAGCATCCCTCGGTGAGCGAGATCGTGTCGTCGGTCGACGTCGAGTTCCTCGGCCTCGACGCCGACACCGCCAAGGCCCTGCTGCCGCTGGGGTACACGGCGGCCACGATGCCGCCCGACACGTTCAAGAACCAGGCGAAGGCGGTGAGCACCGTGGGCTTCCCCACCGTGCTGATCACGAACAAGGAGCTGCCGGAGCCGATCGCCTACACCGTCACCAAGACCGTCGTCGAGAACAAGGACGCGCTCGTGCGCGGCCACGGCGGGCTGGCCGAGTTCGACCCGCGCACGGCGTGGCAGCCCGACAAGGTCGGCATCCCCCTGCATCCGGGCGCCGAGCGGGCGTACCGGGAAAAGGGGTGGATGAAATAGCCGCCGACCTCGTTCTCGACAACGGTCACGTCCTCACCCTCGACCCGCGCCGTCCGGTCGCGGCCGCGCTCGCCATCGCCGGCGGGCGGATCGCCGCGGTCGGCGGGCGCAGCGACGTCAAGCGCTGGCGCGACCGCCGCACCCGGGTGATCGACCTGCGGGGCGCAACCGTCATCCCCGGCCTCGTCGACGCCCACGCCCACCTCGATCGCGAAGGGCTGAAGCTGATCTATCCGTCGCTGGCGCGCTGCCGCTCGATCGCGGAGGTCCAGGCCCTGGTGCGCCGCCTGGCCGCGCGGACGCCGAAGGGCGAGTGGATCGTCACGATGCCGCTCGGCGCGCCCCCGTTCTACCAGGGCCTGCCCGACGGCCTCGCCGAGCAGCGGTGGCCCAGCCGCGCCGACCTCGACGCCGCCGCGCCCGACCATCCCGTGTACATCCGCGGCATCTGGGGCTACTGGAACCGGCCGCCGGTCCACTCGGTCGCCAACAGCCTGGCGTTGTCGGCGGCCGGCGTCACCCGGGCGACCACGCCGCCGCGGGGCGTCGAGGTCGTCAAGGACGCCGCCGGGGAACCGACCGGCCTCTTCGTGGAGCACAACCTGATCCAGGTGCTCGAGTTCACGCTGATGCGGGCGGTGCCACGGTTCACACCGGCCGATCGCCTGCGGGCGCTCCGCGAGTCGCAGCGCCGCTACGCCGCCCGGGGCGTCACCGCGGTCTACGAGGGACACGGCGTGGCCCCCGAGGTGCTCGGCGCGTACCGCGAGAGCCACGCGCGCGGCGAGCTGGCGCTGCGCTGCGCGCTCACCGTGAGCCCGACCTGGGAGGCGGCCGACGCCGACCACGCCATCCCGGCGCTGGCGGCCTGGGCCGGCGGGCGCGGGCTCGGCGACGACCGGCTGCGCGTGAGCGGTGTCTGCCTGCACTACGGCGGCGACCCCGAGGTCGCGCGCATCCTGCACGGGGCCCAGCCCTACACGGGCTGGGCCGGGTTCGTGGAGAGCGCCAACGGCCCCGACGCCTACCGGCACCAGGCGGAGCTGGCCGCACGCCACGGCCTGCGCGTGAACACGCTGGTCACGCGCTGCCTGCCCGAGGTGCTCGACGTGTGGGAGGACCTGGCCCGGCGCCATCCGATCCGCGACCTCCGCTGGGTCCTGGTCCACCTCAACGCGGCGACGCCCGAGCAGCTGGCGCGCATCCGCCGCCTCGGCGCCGTGGCGACGACCAACCCGATCTCCTATCTCTATCGCTCGGCCGGCGACGAGGTCGCGAGGCTCGGCGGCGCCGCCGAGCAGCTCCTGCCCCACCGCAGCCTCGCGCGTCACCGCATCCCGTTCGGTATCGCGACCGACAACAAGCCGGCCGACCCCTGGGTGGCCTTCACCGCCGTCGTGGCCCGGCGCGACATGCGGACCGGCGTCGTCGTGGGCGCCCGCGAGCGGCTCACGCGCGCCCAGGCCCTGTCCGCGCTGACGCAGGGCGGGGCCTGGGTGACGTTCGCCGAGCGCGAGCGCGGCCGGCTGGCCCCGGGCTGGGCGGCCGACCTCGCCGTGCTGGAGCACGATCCGCTCACGGCGCCGCTCGAGGATCTGGTCGGCCAGACCGCGCGGCTCACGCTGGTCGGGGGTGAGACCGCGCACCATGTTTGATCCGCGCTCGCCGCGCGTCTGGCTCGGCATTGCGTGGTCCGTCTTCCAGCTCTACACGGCGTACGCCGGCATGTTCGACCTGCTCATCCAGCTGCCCGTGCACGTCGCCTTCGCGGTCGCGCTCGGGTTCCTCACGGAGCCGGCCGCGGAGTCGACCGAGCAGGCCGAGAAGGCCCGGCGCCGGCGACCGCGCCCGTGGCTGAACGGCGTCCTGGCGCTGCTGGCCGTGCTGTGCGCGGCCCACTACGTCTGGCACAACGCGCGCCTGGCCTCGCGCATGGCCATGGTGGACGATCCCGAGCGCGTGGACGTCGTCGTCGGCGTCCTCTTCACGCTGCTCTTGCTGGAGGCGGCCCGGCGCCACACCGGGCCGGCGCTGGTGATCATGGCGCTGCTGTTCGTCGTCTACGCCTTCGTCGGCCCCTGGCTGCCCGGCTTCCTGGCCCACGGCGGCGAGACGTTCATCAAGCTCGTCGACCAGCAGCTGTTCACGACCCAGGGGATCTTCGGCGTTCCCACGATCGTGTCGGCGACGTTCATCTTCCTGTTCATCGTCTTCGGCAACGTCATGGACTACGGAGGGCTGCTGCGCTTCTTCACCGATGGCTCGCTGGCGGTGGCCGGCTCCAGCCGGGGCGGGGCCGGGAAGGTGGCTGTCATCTCGAGCGGGCTCACGGGGACCGTCAACGGCAGCGCGATCGCCAACGCGGTGTCGATCGGGAACTTCACGATCCCGCTCATGATCCGGGCCGGCTACCGGCGCGAGTTCGCGGCCGGCGTCGAGGCGTGCTCGTCGATGGGCGGGCAGCTGGCGCCGCCGGTGATGGGGGCGGCCGCCTTCATCATGGCCGAGACGCTGCAGATGTCGTACTCGTCGATCGCCATCGCCGCCACCATTCCGGGCGTCCTCTACTACGTCGCGCTCGGCGCCATGGTGCACTTCGAGGCGCTCCGCCGGGGGCTGCCGGTCACCCCGCGCAGCGAGCTGCCTCGACTGGGCGCGGTGCTGAAGCGCGACCTCCACCTGCTCATCGGCCCCGTGCTGCTCGTGTGGTTTCTGTTCGAGGGGCGCTCGCCGATGTTCGCCGGCTTCTGGGCGCTGGTCGCCGCCTTCATCCTGTCGTGGGTCCGCAAGGACACGCGCATCGGCACCGAGAAGATCATGGCCACGCTGATCTCCAGCGCCCAGGCGGCGATGCCGGTCGCGCTGGCGTGCGCGACGGTGGGGATCGTGGTGGGGGTCGTCTCCACCACCGGGCTCGGGCTCAAGCTCGCCACCGGGATCGTCGGTCTGGCCGGGGGCAGCCTGTTCGTGACGATGGTCCTGTCGATGGTGGCCGCGCTGGTGCTCGGCACCGGGCTGCCGACCTCGGCCACCTACATCATCACCGCCATCATGGCGGCCCCGGCCCTGGAGCTGCTGGGCGTGCCCAAGCTGGTCGCCCACTTCTTCGTCTTCTACTTCGGCATCCTGGCCGACCTGACGCCGCCGACCGCGATCTCGACCTACGCCACCGCCTCGATCGCGGGGGCCGACGTGTGGCGCACCCAGGCGCTCGGGATGATGCTCTCGCTGTCGGGCTTCATCATCCCGTTCGCCTACGTGTACGACCCGGCGCTGCTGCTGATCGGCGCCTCGGTGCTCCAGATCGTGGTGCGGACGGCCGCCGCCACGCTGGGCGTCATCATGCTGAGCGCGGCCTTGATCGGCTATCTTCGCCGGCGGACGCGGCTCTGGGAGCGGGGTCTCCTGCTGGCCGGGTCGTTCCTGCTTATCTTCCCCGGTGCCTGGAGCGACCTCGCGGGCGTGGCGTGCTTTGTCCTCGTCCTCGTCGCCCAGCGCGCCGCGGGTCCGGCCGCCGCCGCCGAGGTGGCCTGATTCCGCCGCGGCTATACTACGCGGACCGTGAGCGCTCCCGGCGGCGGCGCTCGCACCCCGGCCGCACATCGCGAGAAAGGACGACGTGATGGGCTTCATGGACATGCGGCAGTGGATGGGGCTCCTCGAGAAGGAAGGCGAGCTCCGGCGCATCGACGCCGAGGTGCACTGGGATCGCGAGCTCGGCGCCGTCGCCCGCCGTGTGCTCGAGAAGAAGGGCCCCGCGCTGCTCTTCGAGAACATCACCGGCTACCAGACGGGACGCTGCACGAAGCTGCTCACCGGTGCCCTCGGCGACCGGCGGCGGCTGGCCCTGGCGCTGGGCTTTCCCAAGGACGTCGGCAACGCCGAGCTGCTGGCCTACGTCATGGAGAAGAACCGGGCGACGATCCCGTCGCGGATCGTGCCGACCGGTCCCGTGAAAGAGGTCATCCTCCGTGGGGACGCCGTGGATCAGGCCGAGTTCCCGGTCCCGCGCTGGCACCACCTGGAGGGCGGCCGCTACATCCACACGTTCTCGGGCATCGTGACGCGCGATCCCGACACCCGCGTGATGAACGTGGGCATCTACCGCGGAATGATCGGGCAGCGCGACACCTGTCCGATGCTGCTCATCAAGGGCGGCCAGCACTGGGGCCACCACTTCCAGAAATACTCCGACCGCGGGGAGCCGATGCCGGTGGCCTGCGTCATCGGCTGGGATCCGATCATGCCGTTCCTGGCCGGCTCGCCGATCCCGACCGGCGTCTGCGAGTGGGACGTGATGGGCGCGTATCGTGGCGAGCCGGCCGAGCTGGTGCGGTGCGAGACGGTGGACCTGGAGGTCCCGGCCTCGGCCGAGATCGTGCTGGAGGGGTTCATCAGCGACGATACGGCCACGTGGGAGAAGGAGGGACCGTTCGGCGAGTACACCGGCCACCTCTCCGACGTCCCGACGCCGCGGCCGACCATGAAGGTCACCTGCATCACCCACCGGCGCGACCCGATCTTCCGCGGCTGCCTGGAGGGCACGCTGCCCGGCTCCTACAGCGAGAACAGTGTGATGTCGGCGGTGCAGCGGGCCGGCATCGCCTGGAACATCCTCAAGGGTGCCGGCATCCCCGGCGTCAAGGACGTCTACGTCCATCCGATCACCAACGGCGTGAACATCGTCGTGCAGATCCGCAAGGCCTACCAGGGCCAGCCCAAGCAGATCGCCGCCGCCCTGTGGGGCAACAGCGCCGCCCAGTACCGCTACAAGCACGTGTACGTCGTCGACGACGACATCGACGCCTCGTCCTACGAGCAGATCGACTGGGCGCTGGCCCACCGGATGAACGCCGGCGAGGGCGGCCTCGTCGTCTTCCCGGGCATCTTCGGCTCGCCGATCGATCCCTCGACGCCGATGGAGGACCGCGACGTCAGCCGGCTCGGCACCGGGCTCTGGAACCGCGTGCTCTTCGACGCCACCCGCTCCTGGAAGTTCGAGCGCCGCCCCGAGTGGGGCGGCGAGCGGTTCCCGCCGACCGTACGCCCCGGCCCCGACGACGAGGCGCGCGTGCGCGCGCGCTGGGCCGAGTACGGCCTCGGCGATCTGTAGCCCGATGAAGATCACGGAGGTCCGCGCGGTCCCGCTGACCGTTCCCGTCGCCCCGATGACGCCGGCCTCGTCGTGGGAGGCGGGGATCGGGCGCCAGGCCCTGGTCCGCATCACCACCGACGACGGGCTCGTCGGCTGGGGCGAGTGCTTCGCCTACGGCGTCACCCTGGCCGTGTGCAGCGTGGTGGACGACGCGCTGGCGCCACTGCTCGTCGGCCACGACCCGACGCGCATCGAGCTCCTGGTCGACCGCATGCATCGAGCGCTGATGATCTGGGGCCGGCGCGGCCTGGCCATGATGGCGGTCAGCGGCGTGGAGCTGGCGCTGTGGGATCTCCTCGGCAAGGCCCGCGGGGCGCCGGTCTACCAGCTTCTCGGCGGCCTCGTCCAGCCCCGCCTGCGCGGCTACGCCAGCCTGCTGCGCTACGAGAGCACGGCCGAGGTGCGCCAGGCCGTGACGGCGGTGCTCGGCCAGGGCTTCACCGCGGTCAAGCTCCACCAGACCGACGTGGCCTCCGTGGCCGCCGCCCGCGAGGTGGCCGGGCCCGACGTCGACATCATGCTCGACACCAACTGTCCGTGGACCGTGGAGCAGGCGATCGACATGGGCCGGCGGCTCGAGCGCTACGAGCTGCGGTGGCTGGAGGAGCCGGTGTGGCCTCCGGAGGACTACGCGGGGCTGGCGCGCGTCCGGCGGGCCCTGCGAGTGCCGATCGCGTGCGGCGAGAACGACGCCACCGTCTTCGGGTTCCGCGAGATCATCGCCGCCGGGGCCGCCGACGTCGTGCAGCCCAGCATGACCAAGGTCGGCGGGATCTCGGAGATGAAGAAGATCGCCACGCTGGCCGCAGCCGCCAACGTCACCTTCGTGCCGCACTCGTTCTACTTCGGCCCCGGCCTTGCCGCCACCCTGCACGTGGCGGCCTCCACGCCGGGCGTGCCCTACGTGGAGATGCCGCCCGGGCGGCTCGCCGCGCCCCTGCTGGCCGAGCCCATCGGCGCCGTTGGCGGCGTCGTCGCGGTGCCCGATCGCCCGGGCCTCGGGGCCGACCCCGATCCCGACGTCCTCAAGCGCTACGCCTATGCGCGGGAGGCGGCGCGCCCGTTCTACCTGCAGTGAAGCTGATCGTCTTCGACTTCGACGGGCTGATCCTCGACACCGAGGTCCCCGTCTACGATGCCTGGCAGGAGATCTACGGTGATCACGGCCACGAGCTCCCGTTCGCCAAGTGGGCCGAGTGCATCGGCACCGCCGACGTCTTCGATCCGTGCGCCGACCTGGCCGGACGGGTCGGCCGGATCTTGGACGCCGGAGCGCTCCGCCGGCGGCACCGCACGCGGACCGACACGTTGATCGCTGCTCAGTCGGTGCGACCGGGCGTGTGCGAGCGGATCGAGGAGGCCGCCGCCCTGGGGCTGGCGCTCGGGGTCGCCTCGTCCTCCGACCGGGCGTGGGTCCACGGGCACCTCGGACGTCTCGGGCTGCTGGATCGCTTCCAGGCGATCCGGTGCCGGGAGGACGTCCCGCGCGTAAAGCCCGACCCCGCCCTGTATCGGGCCGTGGTCGACAGCCTTGGCGTGCGCCCCGACGACGCGCTGGCGCTGGAGGACTCGCCCAACGGGGTGCTGGCCGCCAAGCGGGCCGGCCTGCACTGCGTGGCGGTGCCCAACGCGCTGACCGCGCGCCTGGACCTCGGCCACGCCGACCTCGTCGTCGGCTCGCTGGCCGACGTCTCGCTCGTCGGGCTGATCCAGCGGGTACGGGGTCAGACCTAGACCATCCGCTATAGTAGGGCCGCCATGCCGGTGCTGGCGGGGCAGCAGATCTTCACGGTGGCCGGGACGTCCTATGCCTGGGAGGATCTCGTCCTCGCGGGCTGCCTGTGGGGCGACTGGCCGGCGCTGGAGGCCCGCGTCCGCGACGGCCTGGCCTGCCTGGCCCGTCTCGACGAGCTGGACGAGGACGACGAGGACGCGCTCGCCGAGGAAGACGTCGAGACCGCGGCGACCGAGTTCAGGTACGCGCGGGACCTCGTGGCGGCCTCTGACCTGGAATCGTGGCTCGACCGGCGGGGCCTGTCGGTCGACGGCTGGCTCGATCACATCCGCCGCTCGCTCCTGCTCGAGCGCTGGGCGGAGGACCTCGACGAGATCCGCGGGGAATACGAGCTGGACGACGACGAGGTCGCCGAGGCCCTCGTGTGCGACGCGCTGTGCGGCGGCCTGGTGACGGTTCTGGCCCAGCGTCTCGCCGCCCGCGCCGCCATCCACGCCCGTCCCGCCCAGGAATCGCCAGCGGCCGAGGGGCCGGACGCCGGCGAGCCGCTGGCCGTGGACGAGGAGGTCCTGGCGCGGGCGTTGCCCGAGATGGCGCCGGCGGCGCGGCGCGAGCGCCTGGCGGCGCTGGTCACAGTTGAGCAGGCCTGGCGCCGCTTCGCGGCCGCCGTGGCCACCCCTCCAGCGATCCGCAGCATGATCACCGCCCGCCGGCTCGAGTGGGTGCGGCTGAACGTCACCGCCGTGGTGGCCGGCGACGAGGACGTGGCGCGCGAGGTGGCCATGTGCGTGCGCCAGGACCGCCGGCGCCTCGACGAGGTCGCCGACGAGGCGGGCCTGCGCGCCGAGGCGGTCGAGTGGTGGCTGGACACCGTGGAGGATCCGCTGCGCGACACGCTGATCGGCGCCCAGCCCGGCGACGTGGTGGGCCCGGTGGCGTGGAAGGAGCAGCACCTCGTGCTCACCGTGACCGGCAAGCAGCTCCCGGCGGACGACGACCCGGCCGTGCGCGCGCGCGCGGCCGAGGCCCTGCTGGCCCGCGCGGTCGACCGCGAGGTGACGGACCGGGTGACATGGCACGCGACGCTGTAGCAGCCTCCGCGCTGAGCAAGCTGCCGCTGCTGGAGTTCCTGCCGCCGGCGGTGCGCGCCCAGGTGGCCCGGCGGTTCGTTCCCGTCACCTACGCCTTCGGCGCCCCGATCGTGCGCGAGGGCGATCCCGCCGACGCGCTCTACGTCCTCGTCAGCGGCCGCGCCCGCGTCGTCAAGCGCGGCGACAACGGCGAGGAGCTGCCGCTCAACATCCTGCGGGCCGGCGACGCCTTCGGCGAGATGGCGTTGCTGGAGCACACCACGCGCATGGCCACCGTGCGGGCCAGCAGCGACGTCGAGGCGCTCCGCCTGGACCGGACCGCCTTCGAGGACTTGCTGGTCGCCGCCCCCGACCTCAAGCAGTACCTGGAGCTGCAGGCCTCCCACCGGCGCCTGCACAACTTCTTCCGTTCCTACACCGCCTTCGCCCGCCTTCCGGTCGAGGCGCTGGCCACGATGCTGGCCGATCTGGAGACGGTCACGGTGGAGACGGGCGAGCAGGTCATCCGGCAGGGGGACCCGCCGGGGCCGATGTTCGTCGTCGAGGAAGGGCGGCTGCGGGTCTTCGTCGAGGAGGACGGTGCCCGCCGGTACATCAGTTACCTGCGCCGCGGCGACTTCTTCGGCGAGCTGTCGCTGTTCAAAGGCGAGCCGCGCGCGACCAGTGTCGAGGCGGTGGGGCCGACCCGGCTGCTGCGGCTGACCGAGGCCACCTTCGCGCGGCTGCTCGAGGGGTATCCGGAGTTCCGGGCCCAGCTCGAGGAGCGCATCGCCCAGTACGACTACAAGGCCGTCGCGCGAGTGCCGCTCGACTTCGCCGAGGAGACGCTGCCGGCCGAGCTGCGCGCGCAGGAGAAGGTGGGGCCGCGCCAGGTCGAGGCGGCCGCCGACGACGGCGAGGCCGACGACGAGGCCTCGGCGGCGCCGTTCGCGACGGCCGACGGGCACTTCGTCAAGCGCGGGCGGCGCATCCGGCGCTTTCCCTACGTGCGCCAGCTCGACGCCATGGACTGCGGCGCCGCCGCCCTGGCCATGGTGTGCCGTCACTACGGCCGCGCCGTGAGCCTGGCCCGCATCCGCCAGCTCTGCTTCACCTCCACCGACGGCACCAGCCTGCGCGCCCTGTGCCGGGCGGCCGGCGAGCTGGGGCTGGCCGCTCGTCCGGTGAAGGCCTCGGCCCGCAACGTGCCGCAGATGCCGCTGCCGGCGATCGTGCACTGGGAGGGCAATCACTGGGTCGTCCTCTACGACGTGACCGACACCCACGTGCGGATCGCCGACCCCGGCCTTGGCCTGCGCAAGCTGCCGCGGGCGGACTTCGAGCGCCGGTGGAGCGGCTACACCGCGCTCTTCGACTACACCGAGGCCTTCGCCCAGGCGCCGGTGGAGGCGCCCAGCGCCGCCTGGCTGTGGCCGTTCGTGAAGCCGTTCCGGCCGATCATCGGCCGGGCCATCGGGCTGGCCGTGGTGGCCAGCGCGCTGGCCATGCTGCTGCCCGTGTTCACCCAGGTGATCGTCGACCGGGTCCTGGTCGAGCAGGACATCGGCCTGCTCAACATCATCGCGCTGGCCATGCTGGCCGCCCTCGGGTTCATGACGGTGGCGATCATCGTCCAGCGCTACCTGCTGAGCTTCACCGCCGTCCGCATCGACGCCTCCACGCTCGACTACCTCACGCGCCGCCTGCTGGCGCTGCCGATGTCGTACTTCACCTCGCGGCGGACCGGCGACATCCAGCGCCGGCTGTCGGGGCTGCGCCAGGTGCGCGAGTTCATGGTGCAGAGCGCGGTGGCGGGGCTGACCTCCGTGGTGCAGCTGGTGGCGGCACTGGCCCTGATGCTCGCCTACAGCCCGCTCCTGGCCGGCGTGTTCCTGATCACGGCGCCGCTCTACCTCGTGCTGATGCGCTTTTCAGCCCGCCGCCTGCGGCCGATCTTCGACGACCTGGAAGAAGGCTTCGGCCGCTACGCCTCTCACCAGATCGACGCCATCCGCGGCATCGAGACCGTCAAGGCCATGGGGGCCGAGGTCGCCTTCCGCGAGCGGATGCTGGAAGAGTTCCACCGCATCGCCCGCCGCCAGTTCCGGGCCGACTTCACCGTGATGGTCTACGAGGGCGCGGTCGGCATGGTGACGTTCCTGACCGCGACCCTCTTCCTGTGGGTCGGCGCCCGCCAGGTGCTGGAGGGGCAGCTCACCATCGGCGCGCTGGTCGCGTTCAACGCGCTGGTGGCGATGGCCAACGCGCCGATCACTGCGCTGCTCGGCCTGTGGGACAACTTTCAGCTCGCCACCGTCCTGCTCTCGCGGCTGGACGACGTCTTCCAGCAGGAGCCCGAGCAGGGTCAGGACCGCGCGCGGCTGCAGCCGGTGCGCACGCTGGAGGGGGCCATCAGCCTCCGCAACGTGGGGTTCCGCTACGGCGGTCCCGAGGCCCCGGCCATTCTCGAGGGCCTCACCCTCGACGTGCCGGCCGGCCGCATGGTCGCCATCGTGGGCCGCAGCGGCTCCGGCAAGACGACGTTCGTGAAGTGCCTGGCCGGGCTGCTGGAACCGACGGAAGGCACCATCCTCTACGACAGTGTCGATCTGAGGACCCTGAACTACCGGGACCTGCGCCGGCAGATCGGCTTCGTACTGCAGGAGAACCACCTGTTCGACGACTCGATCGCCCGCAACATCGCCTTCGGCGAGGCCGAGCCCGACATGGACCGGGTCATCTGGGCCTCCCGGGTGGCCAATGCCCACGAGTTCATCGAGCGGCTGCCGCTCGGCTACGACACCCGGGTGGGGGAATCGGGGCTGGCCATCTCGGGCGGCCAGCGGCAGCGCATCGCCATCGCCCGCGCCGTCTATCATCAGCCGCCCGTGCTCATCCTCGACGAGGCGACCTCGTCGCTCGATACCGAGTCGGAGCGGGCGGTGAAGGAGAACATCGACCGGCTGCTCGAGGGCCGGACCTCGTTCGTCATCGCCCACCGGCTCAGCACCGTACGCGACGCCGACCTCATCCTCGTCCTCGAGAAGGGCCGGCTCGTCGAGCAGGGGGGTCACGACGACCTGATGAAGCGGCAGGGGCTGTACTTCTACCTGGTCAGCCAGCAGCTGGGGCTCTGAGGGCGCCCCGTGGCCGACGCCCCCCGACCGGCCGACACCGCCCTCGACGCGTCCGTCCCGTTCATGGACGTGGCGCCGCCGCACTGGGCCGCTCGCGGCCTGTCGCTGATCATCCTGGTGGTGTTCGTGGCGGTGGTGATCGCCTCGGTGGCCATCACCCTGCCGGAGACCATCTCGAGCCCGTTCGTGCTGGTGCCCGGCCACGGCACCGACCCGATCCGCGCCTCCCGCGGCGGCGTGGTAGCGGCCGTGCGCCTGGCCGAGGGGCAGCCGGCCGTCCGCGGCGCGCCCGCCTTCGTGATCCGCTCGGCCGCGGCCGGCGACCGCTCGTCGGAGCTGCGCAGCCTCGAGACCCAGATGACGGGCGCCGAGGACAGCCGGCTCAACGCTCGCCAGCGCTACGAGAGCCAGCGGCGGGCCGACGAGGAGGAGCAGCGGCGGCTGAGCGCGCGGGCCGCCAACCTGCGCGACAAGCTCGCCGAGCAGAAGGGACTGCGTGACGTCCGCGAGGCGCGGTTCAAGCGGGACCTCGAGATCCAGGGCAACGACGTCGACATCACCCAGCGCGAGCTCGCGCTCAAGCGCACCCAGTACGGCGTGGCCAAGGAGCTGTCCGACCGTCTGGAGCGGTTCCACCGCGACGGGGCCATCTCGTGGCTCGAGTACAACAACCGTAAACTGGAGGCCACCCGGCTGGAGGTGGAGGGCCAGCAGCTCGAGCGCACGGTGGAGAGCTCCAAGCTGAAGCTCAACCAGCTCCGGGCCGAGCACCAGACCTGGGAGATCGAGTGGAAGCTCGGGGTCGGCGCGATGGAGACGGAGGCGCGCGAGGTCCAGGCCGCGCTGGCCGGGCTGCGCCAGTCCGCCGCCGCGCGCGGTGCCGAGCAGCGCGAGGTGGACCGGCGCCTCACCGAGGACACGGCCAAGGCGCGCATCCGCGCCACCACGCTGCGAGACGAGCTGAATCAGACCAGCGGCGCCGAGCTGACCGTGGCCGCGCCCTGCGACGGCGCCGTGCTCCGGCTGGCGGTCAACGCACCCGGCGCCGTCGTGCAGGACGGCGACGTCCTCGCCGAGATGGCCTGCGCAGGCGAGACGCTGCAGGCCGAGGTCAGCGTGACGCCCACGGGCACCGGACGCATCCAGCCGGGCCAGACCGTGCGCCTGCTGTACGACGCCTTTCCCTATCAGCGCTATGGCATCAAGCACGGCATCGTGCGCTGGGTGAGTCCGGCCGCCGTGACCATCAAGGACCGGCAGGTGTTCCGGGTCCTGGTCGAGCTCGAGGAGCACGCGGTGGCGGTCAAGAAGGGGGAGACGCGTCAGCTCATGGCGGGGATGGGGGGACGGGCCGACGTCATCGTCGGCCGGCGCTCGCTCATCGCCTACGCCTTCGAGCCGATCCGGGTGTTGCGGGAGACCCTCTCCGAGCATCGCGCCACGCCCCGCTGAGATGGCGGTCGTACCACGCAGCCCGGGCATCCGAAGAGCCAGGCTCGGGCGCTTCGCCCGCCGCTCGCGGGTCCTCGGCAGGAAGATTCATAGGTTGCCGCGGGGCCTGGTCTGGACCCCTTCTTGCTCACCCGTCGCTCGGTGTTCGACTTTGACGGGGAGGGCGACGACGATGAAGGCACGGACCTCGAAGCGGAGCCGGATGGGGCAAGGGACCAGGAAGGTCGGCGACCTGAGAGCCAGGGCAGACCGGGCCGCCACCGTGAAGGGCGGCATCATCATCCACGCGCGGACGTCGGCGACCGGTGCCGACAAGCCGGGCGCGACGCAAGGTGTCATCGCCATCATCAGGCCCGAGGGAGGTGCGTGATGAAGAAGAAGGCGAATCGGACCGGGGCGGCCAAGCGGGACCTTCCAGCGACCCGGAAGGCCGGGCGTGTGAAGGGTGGTGCCGACGCGTCGCGGAGCGCGACGGTCGCCCTGCCGTACATCGAGCAGAAGAGCGGCGTGGCGGTGTCGGGCCACGTGAAGGCGTTCGACGGCTCCGGCTGGTGAGCGAGCGGCCGCTCGTTCCGAGCACAGATCGCGGGGATCTGGCCAACAGGCGCGCGGGAGGCTGTCATGAAGAAGAAGAAGGCGACCAGAGCGGGCAAGGCGAAGTCGAGCCGGAAGCGAGCGGGCGTGAAGGATCTCTCGGCGAAGAAGGCCGCGGTGGTCCGCGGTGGATTGCCGGCCGTCCAGAAGGTCCGGGAGGCCGCCGCCCGCATGTCGCCGGAGGTGCCGACCGATCAGATCTCGGTCAACTACGGCAAGATCCAGTTCTGAAAGGCCCGGCGGGTGCTGAAGGTGGCCGACGGCAGCGTGTAGACGGGCGGTGCGGGCGCGGGGCCGGGCCGGCTCCGCGCCCACCCGGTCACGGGCGTTCGATCAAGATTCCGAAGTCAACCAGCCGCCGCACGAGATCGGGCTGCACGTTGACGTCGCGCTCGGTCCGGATGCGCCGTAGCGCCTCCGCCGTGGGGCGCCCGTCGAAATAGGGCAGCACGTCGACCAGCAGGCGCGGCAGCTCCAGCGGATCGTAGTCGCTGTAGGTCACCACCCTCACCCGAGCCCGGCCCGTCACGACGACCCGGAAGGCACCGACGGTCAGGCGGGGCGGGACGTCGTCCGAGCTCTGCTGCCGGTGGGCGTCGGCCACGACGCGGGCGAAGGCGTCCACGCCGGCTCCCCCGATCCGGCTGACGTCGGCCCAGCGCAGGTCGGTGACGAGGCCCGCGGCGCGCCGGAACAGCTCGCGCTCGCGCCCGAGCCAGGAACCCCAGAGCGCCCGATAGCTGACCTCGCTCACCGTGCCGTCGAGCGCGGCGGCGTCGAGATCGCGGCCCCCCGGTCCGCGGTCGGAGCCGTGGGGCAACAGTCGCGCCAGCACCGCGGCGTCCACGCCGATCTCGAGCAGGCACCAGCGGGCGAGGGTGCGCTCGACGATGGCCAGCAGCTGCTCGAGGGCCTGCCAGAACCGCTGCCCGGTGGCCCCGCGCCCGTGCTTGCAGAACCACGTGGAACAGACACCGTTGCGATGCCGCCAGATGCCACAGGCTCCGCCGGCTTCGGACCGGTAGTGCGGGCACAGCAGCGAGGCCGCGTGTCCGAATCCGGCCGGGGCGCCCCGCTGGTAGAGGAGCGCGTGGACCGGGGGCGGCAGGAGCCCGAGCGGCGTGACCCCCACCCGGCTGTCGAGGCGACGCTCGAGGCTGGCCCGGCCCGCGGCCAGCTCGGGATCGGCATCGTCGAGGATCCGGCCGGCCAGGAAGTTCGGGATCTCGGGGACGTATGTACAGCACTTGGTGTCCGGGTGGAAGAACTCGTCGGCGGCTGTCGCCCCCGGCGGCGGCAGCATTGCGCACGACTCGCAGGTGGCGACCGACTCGCTCGGCAGGGGACCGTCGAGCAGCTCGGCGATCCAGGGGCCGTAGAGCGGAGGCAGCGTGCTCGGCGGCTGCCAGCGCCCGCCGCGGCTCCGGGACGCCGCCACGCGAGGCGGCTCGCTAACCGACCGCCGGCAGGCCCACGGCGTCGCGGATCTTCGCGAGCTGCTCGGCGTGATCGTTCCAGTGGTACTCGAACATCGCGCCGATGAACACCGACAGCGGGATCTCGTCGGTCCCCATGAACGTCTTGAACAGCGGGATCCGCGCCTTGCGGGCGAGGTCGTCCTCGGTGAGGGAGTGCAGATACGCGAGGACGGCGCGCCGCTGAGCGTCGAGGGCGTCCACGAGCTCGTCGAGCGTCATCGCCCGACGCGCGGGCGTCATGAAGGGGTCCCCGGCCTCCAGCTCGATGAGCGGCAGGTCACGGTCGGCGAAGGACTTCATCAGCTTGACGATGTCGGCGTCGCCCGGGAAGAGCAGGTGGGTCAGGACCTGGCGGGTCGTCCACTCCCCGGGCTCGTTGGAGCGTTCCAGATAGGGCGCCAGACCGGCCAGCTGTGCCGTCAGCCTCGTCCACGCCCCCTGGGCCCGGGCCTCGAGGTCCTGGATTGCCGCGATGGTCATGGGTCGCCTCCGCTCCCGGCTCGGAGCGTATCACGCTCGGCGTACGGGGGCTTCGCGGCCGGCCCGCCCGCTGTATGCTGTGTCCGCCTCCGCGGAGTTGCTCCCGCGCTCAACCAGGGAGGTGCGGCGTCACACCGGTACCCGGGGAGATGACATGAGACGCTTGGGCGCGCTCGCCTCGCTCGTGCTGCTGGTGGCCGGTGCCGGCGCCATCGTGGCCCAGGAGAAGTACCCCAGCCGGCCGATCGATTTCATCGTCACGTGGGGAACGGGCGGCGGCGCCGACGGCATGGCCCGTGAGATCGGCGCCCTCGCCCAGCCGATCCTGGGCGTGGCGCTTCCCGTGTCGAATGTGCCGGGCGCGTCGGGCAACACGGGCCTGGCCCAGGTGCTCAACGGCAAGCCCGACGGCTACACGCTGGCCACCTACATCGCCGACACGCTGGCGACCATCCCGGCCGGCCTGGCCCGTCACAAGGTCGACGACCTCGAGTGGATCGTGCGCACGCAGGTGGCCGACTCGTTTCTGTTCGTGAAGACCGACAGCCCGTTCAAGACGATCCAGGAGCTGCTCAAGCACGCTCAGGCGAACCCCGGCAAGCTGCGCGTGGCCTCCACCGGCTACGGGTCGGTGGACGACCTCACCGTGCGCTACCTCGACAAGCGCGGCTACAAGATGACGACGGTGCCGTATCCGAAGCCGGGCGAGCGCTACGCCGCCACGCTGGGGGGGCACGCCGAGGTGCTCTACGAGCAGGCCGGTGACATCCAGCAGTATCTGAAGGCCGGCCAGCTGCGGCCGCTGATCATCTTCGCCGACACGCGCCACCCGGCCTTTGCCGACACGCCCTCCTCGAAGGAGCTCGGCCTGGAGGTGACGCTGCCCCAGTTCCGCAGCATCGTGGCCCGC
This sequence comes from uncultured Candidatus Rokubacteria bacterium, assembly GCA_963734175.1. Taxonomy (GTDB): domain Bacteria; phylum Methylomirabilota; class Methylomirabilia; order Rokubacteriales; family CSP1-6; genus AR5. Next base: position 171,700 of record CAVTGC010000004.1, on the reverse strand, counting down.
CGGGGGACTCCACCCGAGCGGATCAAGACGCTGGCCGAGGCCTTCCGCAAGGCGGCCGAGACGCCCCAGTGGAAGACCTTCCTCGAGCAGTGGTACATGCGCCCCGACAGCTTCCTGGGCCCCGAGCCGCTCGGTCCGTGGATCCGCGAGCAGGCCGACGTCGTGGACCGCATGACGAAAGAGTTCGGTCTCAAGAAGTGAGGGCGGTCGCCGCCCCGCTCGTCGGGCTGGCCCTCGCCCTCGGGCTGTTCGTCGGCGCGCGTGGGCTCGACGCGGTGGCCCGCGAGGGCCAGCTGGGGCCGGGGTTCTGGCCGCGACTCGTGCTGATCGGACTCGGCCTGGCCTGCCTGCTCAAGGCGGTGGGCGAGTGGCGAGGGGGCCGGCGGGCGCCGGAGCCGGCGGCGTCGGCACCCGAGGCCGTCGATGCCGGGCGGCTGGCCGCGGGCATCGCGCTCATCGTCCTCTACGTGCTGGTGGCGCCGTGGGCGGGCTTCGCGCTGACCACGGCGGCGTTCGTCGCCGCGTTCATGTTCCTGGCCGGCGCCCGCTCGCCCGTCTCGATCGGCGCCAACGCGGTCCTCGGCACCATCCTGCTCCTGTACGCCTTCGTCAGGCTCGTCTACCTCCCGCTGCCGAAGGGCGAGGGCGCATTCGAGGCGGTCACGCTGCTGATCTACCGCGGGCTGCGCATCTTCTGACGCGGCCGTCGTGACCGAGACCCTCGCGCACCTCGCGGCCGGGCTGCTGGCGGCGCTGCAGCCGCTGAACCTCGGCATGATCGTCCTCGGCCTCGTCGTCGGCATCCTGGCCGGCGCGCTGCCCGGGATCACCATGGTCAACTCGATCGTCCTCGTGTTGCCCTTCACCTACCTCATGGGCATCGTGCCGTCGCTGCTGCTCATGGTCGGTGTCTACTGTGGCGGCGTCTTCGGCGGCGCCATCACCGGCATCCTGTTCAACATCCCGGGCGACCCGATGAACGTGCCCACCACCTGGGAGGGCTACCGGATGAGCCGCCGGGGCGAGACGCGCTATGCCCTGGGGCTGGCCATCATGAGCTCGGCCGTCGGCGGCCTGGCCAGCGCGCTGTTCCTGGCCCTCTTCGCGCCGCCCTTCGCGAGGTTCGCGCTGGGCTTCTCCTCCGTCGAGTTCTTCTCGGTGGTGGTCTTCGGCCTGGCCAGCGTCTCGGTGCTCGGCCACTCGTCGATGACGGCCGCGCTGATCTCGCTCTTCGCCGGCATGTTCCTCGGCACCATCGGCACCGAGACGCAGTACGGCGTGGAGCGCTTCACCTTCGGCGTGCCGTTCCTCCGGACGGGCGTGGACTTCGTCACCGTCCTCATCGGGCTGTTCGCGATCGGCGAGGTGCTGGAGCAGATGGTGCTGCGGCGCCCGGCCGAGGCGGTCGAGCGTCCGACCACCGCGGTACCGTGGCTGCCCGTGCGCGCGCTGTGGCCGCTGCGCGGCCCATTGGCGCGGGGGACGGCCGTGGGCATCGCCGTCGGCGGCCTCGCCGGCGCCGGCGCCACCGTGTCGTCGTTCGTCTCCTACGGCCTCGAGAAGCAGTTCTCGCGACAGCCCGAGCTGTTCGGGACCGGCCACGCGCCGGGGCTGGTGGCCTCGGAGGCGTCCGTGAACGGCTCCACCGGTGGCGCCATGATCCACCTGCTGACGCTCGGCATCCCGGGCAGCGCCGCCACCGCGGTCATGCTGGGCGCCTTCCTCATCCACGGCATCCAGCCGGGTCCGCTGCTGTTCACGAACCAGACGCGCGAGGTCTACACGATCATCGCCGGCATGATCCTGGCGAACGTGCTGATGATCGCGCTGGGCTTCGTGGCCGCGCTCTGCTTCGCCACCCTGATGAAGGTGCCGGCGCCGATCCTGAACACCTTCATCGTCGTCTTCTGCTTCCTCGGTGCCTTCGCCCTGCGCAACGACCTGGCCGACGTCTGGCTGACGATGGCCTTCGGCGTCCTCGGCTTCGTGATGCGTCGCTACGACCTTCCGGTCCCGCCGCTCGTGATGGGGGTGATCCTGGGACCGATGGCCGAGGGATACTTCCTGACCAGCATGGTGTCGAGCGGCAACGACCTCACCGTGTTCGTCACGCGCCCGGTCAGCGCGGTCGTGCTGGCGGCGTCGGTCGCCCTCGTCGTGTGGCCGCTGCTGCGCCGGCGTCGAGCCGTCTGACCCGGCGGGTCAGGGCGGCGCCCGTCACGCGCTGGCGGGGGCGGTGATGGCGGGGCGAAGCAACAGGCAGAGCGGCACCGTCACCAGCACGACCAGGCCGACCAGCGTCAGCGTCGCCGGCACGCCGACGCCGTCGCTGGCCAGCCCCCACACGGTGGGAGCCAGCGCCGAGGCGCCGATGGTGAGGCTGTAGTACAGGGCGTAGGCCCGCGAGCGCCGCTGGCTGGACACCAGGTCGGCCACGGTGCCGTAGAGCACCGACGAGGTGCCGTTGAGCGCGATGCCGAGCGGCACCAGCACGCCCATCGCCACCGGTAGCGGGGCCGCCACCATGGTCAGGATCAGCGCGGTGGTGGCGATCTCGGTGAGCACGACGGTGCGGATGACGCCGGCGCGATCGGCGATCAGCCCGCACACGAACTTGCCGGTGGCGCCGCCGACGAACACGAGCGCGAAGGCCAGCCCCACCCCGCTGACGGTCAACCCCTTGGCCATCAGGATGAACGGCATGAACGTGAGGAAGCCGGTCCGGGTGGCGTTGTCGACCATCCCGATGGCGCAGAGCGAGGAGAAGCCCCGGCCGTCGCGGATGCCCCAGCCGGACGCCCCCGGCTCCCCCGCCGCCGGGCGGGGCTCGGGGTTGCCGGCGCCGAGCCGCCCGAGCAGGGGCAGGATGGCCAGGGCGGCGACGACGCCGAGAACGCCGAAGGCGGCGCCGGCCGCGCGCCAGCCGATGAGGCCGGCCAGCAGGCCGATGGCGGCGGCGACCCCGGCCTTGCCGACGTCGCCCGAGAAGTTGTAGGTGCCGAGCGCGGTGCGGCGGTTGCCCGTCTCGTACGCCTTGGACACCAGCGAGGACGACAACGGATGCTGCACGCCCGAGCCGAGCCCGGCGGCGAGCAGGAGCAGCAGCAGCGGCACGAAGCCGCCGGCCCAGCCGGCCACGATGAAGCCGATCGCCGTCACTGCGGTGCCGGCGGCCAGGAGCCGACGCTCGCCCCAGCGCTCGGCCAGAAATCCGGCCGGGATCTGGAAGGCCGACATCCCGCCCGTGTAGGCGGAGCGGATCAGACCGACCTGCGCGAACGTGAGACCGAACTCCCGAGCCCACAACGGCAGGAACACGTAGAGTGTCTCGGAGAAGCCGTCGTGCAGGAAGTGGATGCTGGAGACGGCCCCCAGCACCGCGCGGGCGCGGTTCTTCACCGGCCGATCATCGCCGAGGGCCCGGGGGCCTTCAAGCTAGAATACCGGCGTCGGCAGGGAGGTCTGCGATGACGATCAGCATCACGCGAGTCTACACGCGCACCGGCGACGGCGGGGAGACGTCGCTGGTTGGCGGCCGGCGGGTGCCCAAGGATTCGCCGCGCATCGTCGCCTACGGAGTCGTCGACGAGCTCAACGCGATCGTGGGGCTGGTCCGCGTCTTCAACGAGGAGCGGCTGGCGGCGGCCGGCGCCACGGCCGAGCGCCACCGCTGGCTCGACGAGGTGTTGAAGAAGGTCCAGAACCAGCTCTTCGATCTCGGCAGCGAGCTGGCCACACCGCCCGACGCGGTCTACGAGGGCATGTTCCGGATGGGCGAGGGTGAGGTCACCGAGCTCGAGCACCTCATGGACGAGTGCCAGAAGGATCTGGAGCCGCTGAAGTCGTTCATCCTGCCGGGCGGGGGGCGGGTGCACGGCTTCCTGCACCAGGCCCGCACGGTGTGTCGCCGCGCCGAGCGCGACCTGCTGGCGCTCTCGCGGGTCGAGCCGGTGTCGGAGTGGACGCTGCGCTATCTGAACCGGCTCAGCGACCTCTTCTTCGTGCTGGGCCGGTGGGTCGGCAAGCAGACGGGCGAGCGCGAGTACCTGTGGGAGCGCGGGTTGTCGGCGCACGCGCGGCGCCGCAGCGAGACCGCCGGCGGGTGATCATCGCCGCTGATCGGGCGATCGACGTCCGTGTTCAGCGGCGAATTTGACAAGCCGCGGCTCTGCCCGTATAAGCGCCAGCGTGTCCCCGGCCTCGATTCTGTCGGTCCGTGACGTCACCGTGCGCTTCGGCGGCATCGTGGCGCTCGAGAACGTCGGCTTCGACGTCGAGGCCGGCCAGATCGTCGGGCTCATCGGGCCCAACGGGGCCGGCAAGACGACCCTGTTCAACTGCCTGTCGCGCATCTACACCCCCGACCGGGGCGACATCCGGTTCCGCGACCGGTCGCTGCTGGAGGTGCCGCCTCACCGCATCGCCGACCTCGGCCTCGGGCGCACCTTCCAGAACCTGGCCCTGTTCCCGACGATGACCGTCCGCCAGAACGTGATGGTGGGCGTGCACTGCCGAACCCGCAGCGACTTCTTCTCCAACGCGGTGGCGCTGCCGTGGGTCGGCCGCGAGGAGCGGGCGGCCCGTCGTGACGCCGACGACCTGCTGACCTTCCTGGCCCTGGAGCGGGTGGCCGATCATCCCGCCGCCGGCTTGCCGTACGGCACCCTCAAGCGCGTGGAGCTGGCCCGGGCCCTGGCCGGGCGACCGGCCCTGCTGCTGGCCGACGAGCCGGCGGCCGGCCTCAACCACGAGGAGGTCGGCGCCCTCGGCGCCATCTTGAAGTCCATCCGCGACGACCGCGGGGTGACGATCCTGCTCGTCGAGCACCACATGGGGCTGGTCATGCAGGTGTCCGACCGGGTCGTCGTGCTCGACTTCGGCCGCAAGATCGCCGAGGGGCCGCCGGCCGAGATCCAGCGCAACGCCGACGTGATCCGCGCGTACCTCGGGGGTGAGGACGCGGAGACGGCGTTCCGCTGATGGCCGCCCTGCTCGACGTGCGCAACCTCGAGGCCCGCTACGGCGACACTCGCGTTCTGCGCGGCGTGTCCTTCGAGGTCGCCGAGGGCGGCATCACGACCATCCTCGGCGCCAACGGAGCCGGGAAGACCACGACGCTGCGGGCGGTGTGCGGCATGGTGAAGACGGCCGGCGAGATCACGCTGGCCGGCCGGCGCATCGAGGGGCGCGCCACCGAGGACGTGGTGCGCATGGGCGTGGCCCACGTGCCCGAGGGCCGCGGCACCTTCGTGCAGCTCACCGTCGAGGAGAACCTGCGCCTGGGCGCCTACGTCCGCCGCGACGCCCGCCACCTCGCCGAGGACATGGCGCGCGTGTGCCGCTACTTCCCGGTGCTGGCCGAGCGCCGCCACCAGGTGGCCGGCACCCTGTCGGGCGGCGAGCAGCAGATGCTGGCCGTGGCCCGGGCCCTGATGCTCCGGCCCCGGCTGCTCCTCCTCGACGAGCCGTCGCTGGGGCTGGCGCCGCTGGTAGTGCGCGAGATCTTCCGCATCGTCCGGACCATCAACCGCGAGGAACAGGTGAGCGTGCTGCTGGTCGAGCAGAACGCCGCGCTCGCCCTGGGGCTGGCCGATCACGCCTACCTGATGGAGACCGGCACCGTGGTGATGTCGGGCCCGGCCAGCGAGCTCCGTCAGAACGACGCGATCCGCCGCGCCTACCTCGGATACTGAGGGCCACCGTGGATACGCTGATCCAGCAGATCGTGTCCGGGCTCGCCACCGGCGGCATCTACGGCAGCGTGGCCCTGGCCCTGGTGATGATCTACCAGGCCACCGAGGTCGTGAACTACGCCCAGGGCGAGATGGCGATGTTCAGCACCTACCTGGCGTTGACGCTGCTGAACGCCGGGCTGCCGTACTGGGTGGCCTTCGTCGCCACCCTGGCCATCGCGTTCGTGGGTGGCCTGCTGCTCGAGCGCATCCTGATCCGTCCCGTCGAGAGCGCGCCCGTGCTGACGATCGTCATCGTCTGCATCGGCCTGCTCGTCATCCTCAACAGCATGGCGGGCTGGATCTACTCCTACATCCAGAAGCCGTTTCCCAGCCCGTTCCCGTCCAAGCCGATCCAGGTCGGCAACATCTACTTCGGCGCCCACGACCTGGGCGCGCTCGGCGTGACCCTGGTGGTGCTGGCCGCGCTGTACCTGTTCTTCCGGTTCACCACGCTGGGGCTGGCCATGCGGGCGGCCGCCCAGAACCCGGTGTCGAGCCGCCTGTGCGGTATCCGCGTCGGCTGGATGCTGGCGGTGGGCTGGGGGCTGGCCGCGATGGTGGGCGCGGTGGCCGGCATGATGGTGGCGCCGATCGTGTTCCTCGACCCCAACATGATGGCCGGCATCCTGATCTACGCCTTCGCGTCGGCCACGCTGGGCGGCTTCACCAGTCCCGGCGGCGCCGTGCTGGGCGGTCTCATCGTGGGCGTGATCGAGAACCTGGTCGGTACCTACGTGAAGTTCATCGGCACCGAGCTGAAGCTGACGGTGGCGCTGGCCCTGATTCTCATCGTCCTCGTGGTGCGGCCGAGCGGGCTGTTCGGCCGGGCCGCGGTGCACCGGGTCTGATGCCGCGCGCGTGGACGCTCGGCGCGGCCGCAATCGCCCTGGCGGTGGCGCTGGTGCTGCCGTTCACGCTCACCAACTTCCGCCTCTTCCAGTTCTCCCAGGTCTACATCTACGCGATCGCCCTGCTGGGGCTGAACATCCTGACCGGCTACAACGGCCAGATCTCGCTCGGCCACGGCGCCTTCTACGCCGTCGGCGCCTACACCACAGCGGTCATGATGGACCAGTGGAACGTGCCGTACGGATGGACCATCCCGACCGCGGGCGTGGTCTGCCTGGTGGTGGGCTTCCTGTTCGGCATCCCGGCCCTGCGGCTGGAAGGGCTCTACCTGGCCCTGGCCACCTTCGCGCTGGCGCTGGCGGTCCCGCAGATCCTCAAGTACTTCGAGCACTGGACGGGCGGCTCCCAGGGCATCGTGCTGAGCAAGCCGAACGCTCCCCTGGGGCTCCCGCTCAACCCCGACCAGTGGCTGTACTTCCTGACGCTGGCCGTGCTGCTCGTGCTGTTCGTGCTGGCCGCCAACCTGCTGCGGGGCCGGACGGGGCGGGCCATCGTGGCCATCCGCGACAACGCCATCGCCGCCCAGTCGATGGGCGTCAACACCGCCCTCTACAAGTCGCTGACCTTCGGTGTGAGCGCCGCCTACACCGGGGTGGCCGGCGCGCTGAGCGCGGTGACGGTTGCCTACGTGGCCCCCGACAGCTTCGACGTGTTCCGCTCGATCACCTTCCTGGTCGGCATCGTCATCGGCGGGCTGGCCTCGATCTCGGGGGCCATCTTCGGCGCCCTGTTCATCCAGTTCGTGCCGAACTACGCCCAGGACATCTCCAAGGCGGCGCCGTGGGCCATCTACGGCGTCTTCCTGATCGCCTTCATGTACGCCATGCCGCGCGGCATCGCCGGCTCCCTGCGCCTGGCCGCCGCCCGCTGGCTTCGACGACGCGCGGAACCCGTGGCGTCGGCCGGGGGTTCCCCGAGGTAAGATTGGTCCCACCGCGGTCCCACCCAGAAGTCGATCTGTCAAGGAGGACACCATGAGGAGAGGCTTCATACTCACGCTGTTGCTGGCGTTCGGGCTGGCCATCACGTCGGCGTCCGCGCAGACGCCGGGCGTCACCGCCACCGAGATCAAGATCGGCAACACCAACCCCTACAGCGGGCCGGCGTCCGCCTACGGCACCATCGGCAAGGCCATCGCCGCCTATTTCAAGAAGGTCAACGACGAGGGTGGCGTCAACGGGCACAAGATCAACTTCATCACCTACGACGACGCCTACAGCCCGCCCAAGGCCGTGGAGATGGTCCGCAAGCTGGTCGAGCAGGACCAGGTGGCTGCCCTCTTCCAGACGCTCGGCACGCCGACCAACACCGCCATCCACAAGTACGTCAACAGCCAGAAGATCCCGCACCTGTTCGTGGCGACCGGCGCCACCAAGTGGAACGATCCCAAGAACTATCCGTGGACAATGGGCTGGCAGCCGAACTATCAGACCGAGGGGCGCGTTTACGCCGCCTACATCCTGAAGAACTTTCCCGACGCCAAGATCGGCATCCTGTACCAGAACGACGACTACGGGAAGGACTACCGCAAGGGGCTGCACGATGGGCTCGGCGAGGCCGCCAAGAAGATGATCGTGCTGGAGCAGACCTACGAGGTGACCGATCCGACCATCGACTCGCAGATCGTCAACCTGAAGAACAGCGGCGCCAACGTCTTCTTCAACGTCACCATCCCGAAGTTCGCCGTCCAGGCCATCAAGAAGGCCCACGACATCGGCTGGAAGCCCAACCACTTCCTGAACAACGTCTCCAGCTCGCTAGCTACCGTCCTCAAGCCGGCTGGTCTGGAGGCCTCTCGGGGCCTCATCACCGCGCTCTATCTGAAGGAGATCACCGACCCGCAGTGGAAGAACGACAAGGGCTTCCAGGACTGGGTCGCGTGGATGAAGAAGTACTATCCGGACGGTGCGCTCGATGACCAGTCCAACGCATTTGGTTACACGGCCGCTCAGGCGATGACGCAGGTCCTCAAGCAGTGCGGCAACGACTTCAGCCGCGAGAACATCATGAAGCAGGCCCAGAATCTAAAAAATGTCGAGTTCCCGCTGCTGATTCCCGGCATCAAGGTGAACACCAGCCCTACCGACCACGCCCCGATCGAGCAGGAGCAACTGGCCAAGTTCGACGGTGAGCGGTGGGTGCCGTTCGGGGAACTTCTGGAGGCCGTGCGGAAGTAACGCGAGGGTGAGGCGCGGGAGGCGGGGGCGCGCCCGCCTCCCGCCCCGGCTAGCGGCGGCGGACGCGCACCGGAACTGACTGCAAATCGGTGGGCGGGGCCGACGCGGCCGAGTAGTAGGCCACGGCGAGCGCGCACGCGCCCGCCAGGACGATCAGCTCGATCGCATTGTGCCAGGAGCCGGCGCCGCGGGCGGCGACGGCGCGGCTGTCGCGAGTCGTGATCCGCTCAGCGAACGCCGCGGGTGACGCGGACCGGGACGACGACGATTCGATCGCGGCGTCGGGGCCGAAGGATGCTGCGGCGCCGGTCGCCGCGCTCACCGCGAGCAGGAACCCGATCGACATCCCCACGAACCACCGGCGCTCCGTACGCCCCATAGGTCATCTCCTCGACTCCCCCCGGCGTCTGGGCTACGCCTCGTGGAGAGAGCATCCCGGATGCCAGAGGTTGGGGGGTGGCCGGCCCGTGTGGAATATCGGGAGGTTGGGACCGGTTTGGAGATGCTCGAACGCCCTCGCTGACCCGGAACTGGCCACACAAAGGTTGCGTGGCTCGGTCAATTCGTGCGCGCTGGCGGGTCTTCCGCCGGGCGCGCCGGACGATCAGACGCGGCGGCGCCGGGCGCTGCTGCCGTCGACGCGCGCCAGGAACTCCAGCGCCGCGCGGTTCCACGCCTCCGGCTGATCCCGGTTGGCGAAGTGGCTGGCCGGCGACAGCACGACGAGCTTGGAGCCGCGGATCTTGCGGTGGATGACCTTCATGGGCTCGAGCGAGGGGTCGCGGTCGCCGCCGATGAGCAGGACGGGCACGCGGATCTTCGGCAGGTCGGCGGTGATGTGGTCCATGGCGAGCAGGGCCCGCAGCGAGTTGGCGTAGCCGATTGGCGTGAGCCGCCGGTATTCCTCGAAGAATTCCGCGCGGGCGCCCGGATCGATCCGCAGGCGCTCGACCAGGTTGGGGTTGCTCTGCATGGCGAACTCCGCCATGGCGTCCATGCCCTGCTCGAGCGTGACCTTGATCGACTGCGCCCGCATCACGAGGTTGTCGACCGACAGCGGCAGCCCGCTGGCCGAGGACGAGTTGGTGATGAGCAGTGAACGGACGCGCGCGGGGTAGCGCAGCGCGAACCGGGTGGCGATGCCGGCGCCCAGACTGAGCCCGCCGACGTGGGCCCGCCGCAGGCGCAGATGGTCGAGCACGTCCTTGAGGTCGAGCGCCCAGCGGGAGAAGGAGACCTTGGCGGGATCCTCGGGGCTGTCGGAGCGCGCGTGCCCGCGCGGCTCCCAGAGGATCAGTCGGTGGGCGGCCGCCAGGGCGGGGACGTTGACGTCCCACATCTCGGTGTTGCCGCCGATGCCGTAGGCCAGGACCAGCGGGGTGCCGGTCCGCCCGTGCTCCTCGTAGTAGAGCTTGATCCCGTCACTGCTGCGCGCGTAGGGCATGGGTCGTCCTGGTTGCTTCGCCCGGCTCGACGGCCGCGTCCGGGGTCGCCTTGGGCCGCCGGCGGGTCGTCCGGGGCCGGCCGTCGCCACCCGGGCTGGCGCTCTCCCGCGCCTTGCTGGCGCCGAGCCGCACGTTGGTCAGGGCGCGCTGGATGTTCCCGAGGCCGGCCGCGAAGCTCTGGACCTCGCCCAGGCCTCGGTGCACCTGCTCGAGGCGCTCGCTCACGAGCTGCAAGCGCTCGCTGACCACGGTGAAGTTTTCCTCGAGCCGGCGCTGCAGCGTGGTCTCGACCTTCTCGTCCACGGTGGTGCGGACCTGCTCGACCTGCGCCTTCAGGGTGTCGACCAGCTCGTTGCGCAGGTCCTTGGCGTGACCCACGGCGTCGGCGCGCACGCTGGCCAGGCTCTCGCGGCTGTCGACCTGGACCTGACCTACACACGCCGAGAGCTCCGACTGCACGCCGTCCAGGCGGCTGTCGAGGGCGTCGGCGAGGCCGTGAAGCTCGGAGGCCAGAGCGGTGAGGTGCCGCTCCTGGGCCTGGGCGAGCTGACCCAGCGCGGGGAGGGGGTGATCGCGGAAGGTGGCGACGGCGCCGTCGGTGAGCTCGGTGAACCGTGTGGTCAGGACCTCGGTCTGGGCCTTGTGGAGCCGGGCGAGCTCGCCCAGCCCACGGCCCAGGGCGTCGCTGACGCCGCGAAGACCGCCGGTGATCTCGTCGCGCAGCGCCCGGGTGCCTTCCGCGGATTCGTCGCGGGCATCGCGCGTCACCGCTTCGAGCTCGCCCCGGGTGTCGGCGATGTCCTGGCGCACGCCGCGCTCGGAGCGCTCGCCGGCGCGCTGCAGCTCGGCCAGGACTCGGTGCATGCGGGCGATCTCGACGCTCCACGCCACGTCGAGTCGGCGCAGCGTCAGCGCGGAGATCACGATGAGCGCGATGATGCCGGACGCCATGCCGATGAGAATGCCGATCGTGAGATGGTCTGCCATGTGCCCGCCTCCGCTTCGAGCGCGGCCCGATCATAACAGAGCCGCGCGTGTCGAGTCGGAGCGGTGCAAGCCCGGCTGCACGAGATCCGACCAGCGCGGCTCGTGGTCTCGCAGATGCCTAGCTTAGACCCGCTTGATCCAGGAATACAGGGATCACACCATCACGCGCTGCTCACGACCCTTCGGCCGGGTGGCTTGACGCGGGCCGGCGACTTCAGTATTTTTGAACTGATCTTCAGTCACAATGAATCCAGCAGGGGTGGCCGGCCCATGAAGACCCGCGTCAGCCTGAGCGTCAACGGCGAGACCCACGAGTTGCTGGTGCCGGTGCACAAGACCCTGCTCGAGGTGCTGCGCGAGGACCTCGGGCTCACCGGCACCAAGCACGGCTGCGAGCTCGGCGAGTGCGGCACCTGCACGGTCCTGGTGGATGGCGAGCCCACGCTGTCCTGCCTGGCCCTGCCGGCCGACCTCGAGGTCGCTGCCATCGACACCGTCGAGGGCATGGCTCGGGGCGGCGTGCTGCATCCCTTGCAGCAGGCCTTCGCCGAGCTGGGCGCTGCCCAGTGCGGCTACTGTACCCCCGGCATTCTGCTGACCGCCCAGGCGTTGCTGGACGGCGAGCCCCAGCCGCCCCGCCAGCGTATTCGCGAGGCGCTGGCCGGCAACCTGTGCCGTTGTACCGGTTACACCAAGATCCTGGACGCCGTCGAGCTGGCCGCGCTCCGCATGAGCGGAGCCCCCGGCCGCTCCGCGGCGAGGTGAGCCCATGAGCGGCCCCGTGAACGGCAAGGACCGGTTCACCATCGTCGGCCAGCCGCTGCCCAAGATCGACGCCTGGGCCAAGGTCACCGGCGAGACGCGGTACGCCGACGACCTGGTGCTCCCGCGGATGGCGTTCGGCAAGCTGCTGCGGAGCCCGCACGCTCACGCCCTGATCAAGCGCATCGACACCGCCCCGGCCCGCGCGCTGCCCGGCGTGTACGCCGTCATCACCGGCCACGACCTGCCCCGAGTGAAGTTCGGCATCCTGCCCGTCTCCCAGGACGAGGAGGCGCTGTGCACCGAGAAGGTGCGCATGGTCGGCGACGCGGTGGCCGCGGTGGCGGCCGTGGACGAGGCGACGGCGGACGCGGCCTGTCGGCTGATCGAGGTGGAGTACGAGCCGCTGCCGGCGCTGATGTCGATCCAGGAGTCGCTGGCCCACCCCGAGGTCCGCATCCACGAGTACGGTGACGGCCCCAACGTGCACAAGAACGTGGCCCTGCAGTTCGGGGACGTCGAGGCGGCCTTCGCCGCCTCCCACCTGGTCCGCGAGGACGTCTACTACTTCGAGGGCAACACGCACCTGCCGATGGAGCAGCACGCCGCCGTCGCCCACCACGGCCCCGACGGCAAGCTGACGCTGTGGTCGTCGACCCAGACGCCGCACTACGTGCACCGGCTGCTGACCAGGATCCTCGACCTGCCCGGCGCCCACATCCGGGTGATCGCCGCCCCCGTCGGTGGCGGCTTCGGCGGCAAGCTCGACCCCTTCGCCCACGAGATCGCCGCCTGCAAGCTCTCCCAGCTCACCGGCCGCCCGGTGAAGATCGCCTGCACGCGCGAGGAGGTCTTCTACATCCATCGCGGCCGCCATCCGGTGCTCATGTGGATCCGCACCGGCTTCACGCGGGACGGCGACATCACGGGCTGCCACCTGCGCACCTGGCTCGACGGTGGCGCCTACGGCTCCTACGGCGTGGCCTCGACCTTCTACACGGGCGTGATCAACCCGGTCACCTACAAGATGCCCGTCTACAAGTTCGAGGGGGCGCGGATCTTCACCAACAAGCCGCCGTGCGGGCCCAAGCGCGGCCACGGGACCCCGCAACCGCGCTTCGCGCTGGAGTGCCAGCTCGATCGGGCGGCCGAGCAGCTGGGTCTCGATCCGGCCGACCTGCGCAAGCGCATCCTCCAGGAGCCGTTTACCAAGACGGCCAACCACCTCACGGTGACGACGATCGGCCTCGGGGAATGCATCGACAAGGTCGTCGAGGCCTCGGGCTGGCGCGACAAGCGCGAGCGCTTCGCGGCGGTAACCGCCACCCCCAAGCCCCTGTGGCAGCCGCGCACGCGCAAGGGGATCGGCATCGCGGGCTCGGCGTACATGACCGGCGCCGGCACGGCCATCTACTGGAACAACATGCCGCACTCCGGCGTGATCGTGCGGGCCGACCGCAGCGGCGGCGTGTCCATCCTGTGCGGCGCGACCGACATCGGCCAGGGCTCGGACTCGATCCTGGCCTACCTGCCGGCCGAGGTGCTCGGCATCGAGCCCAAGGACGTCCACGTGCACCCGGCCGACACCAGCCTCACCCCCGTCGACCTCGGCTCGTACTCCTCGCGGGTCACGCTCATGTGCGGCGTCGCCGCCATCCAGGCGGCCACGCGCCTGCGCGCGGCCATCGCGCGCGCCGTCGCCGCCAAGCTGGAGGTCGCGCCCGAGCGGCTGGCCTTCCGCGAGCGCAAGGTGGGCGTGCCGGAGGACTGGGACAAGGCGGTGCCGTTCGCGCAGGCCGTCGAGCTCGGCGAGGCGATGCACGGCGTGCTGGCCTTCCCCGGCTCCTATGCGCCACCCAAGCGGGCCGGCAAGTACAAGGGCGGCGGCGTGGGGCCGTCGCCGTGCTACTCGTACTCCGCCTGCGTGGTCGAGCTGACGATCGACGAGGACACGGGATGGATCGCGCTGGACGATGTGTGGATCGCTCATGACATCGGCCGCGCGCTGAACCCGCTGCTGGTCGAGGGCCAGGTCGAGGGGTCGATCTACATGGGCATCGGCGAGGCGCTGATGGAGGGGCAGGTCTTCCGCAAGGGGCTGCACAAGCATCCCTCGCTGCTGGAGTACAAGAGCCCCACCACGCTGGAGACGCCGGCCATCCACACCTTCCTCGTCGAGACCGACGATCCCGAGGGGCCGTTCGGGGCCAAGGAGGCCGGGCAGGGACCGCTGCTACCGGTGATCCCCGCGATCGCCAACGCCATCTACAACGCGGTCGGCGTGCGCATCGACCAGGTGCCCATCACGCCCGACATGGTCCTGCGCGGCCTCGAGCTCAAGCGCCAGGGCAAGCCGGCGCGCATCGGCCCCGACACGCTTCCGCTCTTCCGGTTCAAGCAGCCGCTCGCCGTCGAGTCCGCCTTCGGCCAGCCCGCCGACGCCATCGCCATCCGCCCCTTCGCGGACTCGACCCCGTGATCCGGCTCCCCGCGTTCACCTACGTCTCTCCGAAGACCATCGAGCACGCGGTGCGCGCCGTCGCCGACGCCGGGCCCGACGCCATGCTCGTGGCCGGGGGGACCGACCTCTACCCGAACATGAAGCGCGGCCAGTTCGAGCCGAAGACGCTCGTGGGACTGCGGGCCATCGGCGAGCTGCGCGGCGTCCGCGGCTCCGCGCGCGAGGGGGTCCGGGTCGGCGCCTGCACCACGCTCACCGCCGTGGCCACGCACCCCGAGCTGGCCCGCGCCTACGAGGGGCTGGCGACCGCGGCCGGGCTGGTGTCCTCGCCGCAGCTCCGCAACATGGGCACCCTGGGCGGCAACGTCTGCGTGGACACGCGCTGCAACTACTACAACCAGTCCTACGAGTGGCGGAAGGCGATCGGCTTCTGCATGAAGCGCGACGGCGACATCTGCCTCGTCGCCCCGGGCAGCCCGCGTTGCTGGGCCGTGTCCTCGTCGGACACCGCGCCGGTGCTGTGGAGCCTGGGGGCGCGCATCCGGCTGGCCGGCCCCGACGGCGAGCGCACGGTGCCGCTCGCCACGCTCTACCGGGACGACGGGATCCAGTACCTGAGCAAGCGCCCCGACGAGATCCTGACCGAGATCCTGCTGCCGCCGGCCGAGGGGTGGCGCTCGGCGTATCTCAAGCTCCGCCGCCGCGGCTCGTTCGACTTCCCGATCCTCGGCGTGGCGGCGGCCGTGCGGCTGGAGGGGGACGTGGTCCGCGAGGCGCGCATCGTGCTGGGCGCGGTGGCTTCGCTGCCGCGCGAGGCGCCCAAGGCGGCCGCGATGCTGGTCGGTCAGCGGCTCACCGGCGAGGTGATCGAGGCGGCCGCCGAGGCGGCAGCGGGCCCGGCCCGGCCGCTCGACAACACCGACCTCACCCACCCGTATCGCAAGAAGGTGGCGCGGGTCTACGTGGCCCGGGCGCTGGCCCGCATCGCGGGGCTCGACCACGGCGCGGCACTGGCGGAGGGGATCGCGTGACCGCGCTGGGCGAGCGGATCAAGGCGTTGCGACAGGAGCGGTCGCTGCAGCAACGGCAGCTGGCGGAGAAGGCGACGCTGACGCCCAGCATGGTCTCGCAGATCGAGTCCGGGCGGCTGACGCCCTCGCTCAACACGCTGGGCCGGATCGCCGCCGCCCTCGGCGTGCCGATCGCCACGCTCTTCGACGGCCAGCCCGCCGGTCACTTCCAGGTGACGCGTCGCAAGGACTGCCCCGTCGTCTCCTTCGACGGCTCCTCGGAGAAGTGGACGGTGCTGGGCGCCGGCCTCTTCGAGGGCAAGATCCGGGCGGTCGTCTCCACGCTGGAGGCCCGCGGCAAGGGCGTGACCACCGACAAGGTCGTGATCAAGCCCGGGCAGATGAAGCTCTTCTACGTGCTGGACGGCACCGTGGGCTTGCGCTACAACGGCGAGCGTCAGACGCTCGAGGCCGGCGACAGCGCGCTGCTCGACGGCGGCCTGCCCCACGGCTGGGAGAACCTCGGCACCCGCAAGGCCCGCGTCCTGTGGGTGATCCTCGGCTAATCTCGAGCAGGAGACGGCAAGCGACATGGCAGACGGCGGCGATCAGGTGCAGGTGGACTTCCGGACCGAGCCGGGGCGGTACAAGCACTGGCGGCTCCGCGTGGAGGGTCGGGTGGCCACGCTGGCCATGGACGTGCGCGAGGACGGCGGTCTCCGGCCCGGCTACGAGCTGAAGCTCAACTCCTACGACCTCGGCGTCGACGTCGAGCTGTACGACGCCGTCCAGCGGCTGCGCTTCGAGCACCCCGAGGTCGGGGCCGTCATCCTCACCTCGGCCAAGGAGCGCGTCTTCTGCGCCGGCGCCAACATCCGCATGCTGGGCCGGTCCTCGCACGGCTGGAAGGTGAACTTCTGCAAGTTCACCAACGAGACGCGCAACGCGCTGGAGGAGGCCTCGGCCGAGTCGGGCCAGACGTGGATCTGCGCGGTCAACGGCCCCTGCGCCGGCGGCGGCTACGAGCTGGCGCTGGCCTGCCAGCACATCGTGATGGCCGACGACGGCAACACCTCCGTCGCGCTGCCGGAGGTTCCGCTGCTGGCCGTGCTCCCGGGGACGGGTGGCCTCACCCGGCTCGTCGACAAGCGCCGGGTGCGCCGCGACCGCGCCGATTACTTCTGCACGCTGGAAGAGGGCATCAAGGGCAAGCGGGCGGTGGAATGGAACCTCGTGGACGAGGTCGTGCCGCGCTCGAAGCTGGAGGAGACCGCCCGCCAGCGCGCCGAGGCCCTCGCCCAGCGCAGCGACCGGCCCGCCAGCGCGCGCGGCGTCGCGCTCACCCCGCTCGAGCGCACGCAGAGCGACGACCGCATCGCCTATCGCTGGGTGAGCTGCGCGCTCGACCGGCGGCGCGGCCTCGCCGAGATCACCGTCGCCGCCCCGACCTCGCCGCCGCCGGCCGGCGCCGCCGGGGCCGAGGCCGAGGGGGCGGCGTTCTGGCCACTGGCGGTGGCCCGCGAGCTCGACGACCTGATCCTGCACCTGCGCGTCAACGAGGAGGCGATCGGCCTGTGGGTGCTGCGCACGACCGGCGCGGCCGACCTGGTCGACGCCCACGATCGCTTCCTGGAGCAGCACGCCAGCCACTGGCTCGTCCGCGAGATCCGCCTCTACCTGCGCCGTACGCTCAAGCGGCTCGACGTGACCTCGCGCTCGCTGTTCGCGCTGCTGGAGCCGGGCTCGTGCTTCACCGGCACCCTGCTCGAGCTGGCCCTGGCCGCCGACCGCTCCTACATGCTCGACGGCACCCACGACGGCGCCGACGCGCCGCCGGCCACGGTGCGCCTGACCGCGGCGAACTTCGGCGCCTACGCCATGCCCAACGGGCTCAGCCGCCTGGCCAGCCGCTTCCTGGGGGACCCGGGTCGCGTGGACGACCTCAAGGGGCGGATCGGTCAGGACCTCGACGCGCCGGCGGCGGCGGCGGCGGGGCTGGTCACGTTCACGCCCGACGACATCGACTGGGACGACGAGGTGCGCATCGCGCTCGAGGAGCGGGCGGCGTTCTCGCCCGACGCGCTCACGGGCATGGAGGCCTCGCTGCGCTTCGGCGGGCCGGAGACGATGGAGACCAAGATCTTCGCTCGGCTGACCGCGTGGCAGAACTGGATCTTCCAGCGGCCGAACGCGGTGGGCGACAGGGGCGCGCTGCAGGTCTACGGCACCGGCCAGCGCGCCGAGTTCGACCGGAGGAGAGTGTGATGGCGCGCGTCGACTATACCGAGCGCATCCCCAACAACGTGAGCCTGGCCGACAACCGGCGCCTGCTGCGCGCGCTGGAGGAGTGGCAGCCGCGCTACCTCGACTGGTGGCGCGAGATGGGGCCGGAGGGCTTCCAGGCCAAGGACGTCTATCTCCGCACCGCCATCAGCGTGGACGCCCAGGGCTGGGCGCACTTCGACTGGGTGAAGATGCCGGACTATCGGTGGGGGATCTTCCTGGCCGAGCCGGAGCCGGGCCGCACGATCGCCTTCGGCGAGCACAAGGGCACGCCGGTCTGGCAGGACATCCCGGGCGAGCACCGGGGGACGTTGCGCCGCCTGATCGTGACCCAGGGCGACACCGAGCCGGCCTCGGTCGAGCAGCAGCGCCAGCTCGGCCGCACGTGCCCGTCGCTCTACGACCTGCGCAACCTCTTCCAGGTGAACGTCGAGGAGGGGCGCCACCTGTGGGCCATGGTCTATCTGCTCCAGGCCCACTTCGGTCGCGACGGCCGCGAGGAGGCCGAGGCGCTCCTGCAGCGGCGCTCGGGCGACTCCGACAAGCCGCGCATCCTCGGCGCCTTCAACGAGCGCACGCCGGACTGGCTGTCGTTCTTCATGTTCAGCTTCTTCACCGACCGCGACGGCAAGTACCAGCTGGCCGCCCTCGCCGAGAGCGGCTTCGACCCGCTCTCCCGCACCTGCCGCTTCATGCTCACCGAGGAGGCCCACCACATGTTCGTGGGCGAGGCGGGGGTGGGGCGCGTGGTGCAGAAGACCTGCGAGCTGATGCGCGAGCACCGGACCGCGGACGTGCGCCCGTTCGGCGGCATCGACCTGGCGACGATCCAGCGCTACCTGAACTTCCACTTCTCGGTCTCGCTCGACCTGTTCGGCTCCGAGATCTCGACCAACGCCGCCAACTTCTACACGGCCGGGCTCAAGGGGCGGTTCGAGGAGACGAAGAAGACCGACGACCACGTCCTCCGGGAGGCGACCTATCCCATCACCCGACCCGACGGCGACGTGATCAAGGTCGTCGAGGAGCCCGCCCTCACCGCGCTCAACGAGCGGCTGCGCGACGACTACGTGGCCGACTGCCAGCGCGGCGTCGATCGCTGGAACGCGGTCATCCGCCGCCACGAGGTCGACGCCGAGCTGAGGCTGCCCCATCGCGGCTTCCACCGGGCCATTGGCAACTTCGCCGAGCTGCGGCTGTCGCCCGACGGTCGCGTCGTGAGTCAGGCCGAGTGGGATGCGCGCAAGGACGACTGGCTGCCGACGCCCGCGGACCAGGCCTTCATCGCCAGCCTGATGACACCGGTCGTCGAGCCGGGGCAGTTCGCGGGGTGGATCGCCCCGCCGGCCCGCGGGATCAATGGCCAGCCGATCGAGTTCGGGTACGTCCGCCTCGCGGGGTAGGCGCCGGCACCGGGGTGCGGCGCCGGCGCCTACCGCGTGTTAGATGTGGCGGTTGGTGTCGATGTAGGTGTCGTGGGTACGGGTCATCGCGACGATCGCGAGGATCACCACGACGAGCAGGGCCGCGGCGATGACCACGGCCGCGGTCGGGCTGAGACCGAAGATCGTCGAACGCTCGGTGACGACCGTGCGCGGCAGGGCCGACGCGCCGTCGTCACGGGACGAATCCGTGCGAGCCGGGGGTCGGGCCTCGCTCTTGCGGTCCACGTCGACCTGGCCCTTCACCTCGCCGCTCGGTGTCGACACCGAGCCGCTGGCGGAGCCAGAGGAGCCGGACGAGGGCGCCTGGGCGGCCGGCGCCTGCGTGGCCGCCGGGTTGTCGCTCTGGGCATGGGCGGCGGGCACGATGCCGAGGGCCGCGAGGGCTATGAGGATCACGATGCTCTTCATGCTCCACCTCCGCGGCTGTATGGCAGCAACGGTGATGCCAGCGTGGGCATGGCAAGTTTGACAAGGAGTCGAGGATGATCGCGTCGGAGTCCCTGCCGCAGGAGTTCAACGTCGCGACATACTTCGTCGATCGCAACGTGGCCGAGGGGCGGGGGAGCCGGCCGGCCTTCTTCTATGAGGACCGGGTTCTCACGTACGCCGACGTCCACGACCTGGCCAACCGCACCGGCAACGCCCTCCGCGACCTCGGGGTAGGGCTCGAGGACCGGGTCTGGATGTGCTGCCTGGATGCTCCCGAGTTCGTCGGGACCTTCTGGGGCGCCATGAAGATGGGCGCGGTGCCCATCCCGACCAACACCCTCATGCGCACCGCCGACTACGTGTACTTCCTGCGCGACAGCCGGGCCCGGGCAGCCGTCGTCTCCGCCCCGCTGCTGGCCGAGGTCGGGCCCGCCCTGGCCCAGTCGCCCTACCTGCGCCACGTGCTCGTGGCGGGCGGACGGGCGGCCGGCCACCTGTCGTGGGAGGAGCAGGTGGCGAAGGCCTCGCCGGTCCTGGCGCCGGCCGTGACCTCGCGGGACGACCCCGCGTTCTGGCTCTACTCGTCGGGCTCGACCGGCTTCCCCAAGGGCGCCGTCCACCTGCACCACGACATGGTCGTGTGCCAGGAGACGTACGCCAAGCAGGTCCTCGGCCTTCGCGAGACCGATCGCGTCTACTCGGCGGCCAAGCTCTTCTTCGCCTACGGGCTCGGCAACGCCGGCTACTTCCCGATGGGCGTCGGCGGCCAGAGCGTCCTCTATCCGCACCGGCCCACGCCGGAGAGCGTCTTCGAGGTGCTCACGCGTCACCGTCCCACGGTCTTCTTCGGCATTCCCACGCTCTACGCGGCCATGCTCGCGGTGAAGGACGCCGACACGCGCTTCGACCTGTCGGCGCTGCGGCTGTGCGTGTCGGCCGGGGAGGCGTTGCCCGACGAGCTGTACAAGCGCTGGCGCGACCGGTTCGGCGTCGAGATCCTCGACGGCATCGGCACCACCGAGATCCTCCACATCTTCCTGTCCAACCGACCGGGCGCCGCCCGGCCAGGATCGACCGGCCAGGCCGTGCCCGGCTACGAGGCCGTCCTGGTCGACGACGACGGACGCCCGGTGCCGTCGGGCGAGATCGGCAACCTGCGCGTCAAGGGCGACTCCACGATGGCCTACTACTGGAACAAGCACGACAAGACCAAGGAGACGCTCTTCGGGCCCTGGATCCAGACCGGCGACAAGTATTCCCAGGACGCCGACGGCTACTTCTGGTACGCCGGCCGCGCCGACGACATGCTGAAGGTGGGCGGCATCTGGGTCTCGCCGATCGAGGTGGAGGCCACGCTCATCAAGCACCCCGCCGTGCTCGAGGTCGCCGTCGTCGGCAAGGAGGACACCGATCGCCTGGTGAAGCCCAAGGCCTACGTCGTGCTGAAGGAGCCGGAGGCGGCCGCGGCCGGGCTGGCCGACGAGCTGAAGGCCTTCGTGAAGGACCGGATCGCGCCCTACAAGTACCCGCGGTGGATCGACTTCGTCGCCGAGCTGCCGAAGACGGCCACCGGCAAGATCCAGCGCTTCAAGCTGAGGGACTGAGCGCGCCGTGTACGATCGCGCGCTGGAGACGCTGGACCCCGCGCGGCTGCGCGCGCACCAGCTCCAGCGTGTGCAGGCGCTGGCCGGGGCCGTGCTCGGCGCCAACCCGTTCTGGACCGCGAAGTGGCGGGCCGCCGGCTTCGCCGCCGCCGCCGATCTACGCAGCGAGGACGACCTGCGCCGGCTGCCGTTCACCACCAAGCGCGAGCTGATCGCCGATCAGGCCGCGCATCCGCTCTTCGGCACCAACCTCACGTACCCGATCGAGCGCTACGTGCGCGTGCACCAGACCTCCGGCACCACCGGCGCGCCGCTGCGCTGGCTCGACACCCAGGCCTCGTGGGAGTGGTGGGCGCGCTGCTGGGGCTTCGTGCTGGCCGCGGCCGGGATCCGGCCCGGCGACCGCGTGTTCGTCCCGTTCTCGTTCGGCCTCTTCGTCGGCTTCTGGGCCGGCTTCGAGGGCGCCCGGGCGCTGGGCGCGCTGGCCATTCCCGGCGGCGGCCAGGACTCGCCCACGCGGCTGGCCGCGATGGAGACGCTCGGCGCCACCGTGCTGGTGTGCACGCCGTCCTACGCGCTGCACCTGCTCCAGGTTGCCCGCGAGCGCGGCCTCGACCCGGTCCGGCTACCGGTGCGCGTCACCGTGCACGCCGGCGAGCCGGGGGCCGGCATCCCGTCGGTGCGTGCGCGCATCGAGGCCGGCTGGGGCGCCCGCGCGTTCGACCACGCCGGCATGACCGAGATGGGCGCCTACGGCTACGAATGCGAGGCCCAGACCGGCCTGCATGTGAACGAATCCGAGTTCGTCGCCGAGGTGATCGATCCGGTCAGCGGGGCGCCGGCGGCCGAGGGCGAGCTGGTGCTGACGAACCTCGGCCGCCTCGGCTCGCCGCTCGTGCGCTATCGCACCGGCGATCGGGTGCGCCTGGCCCCGGGGCCGTGCGCGTGTGGGCGCACGTTCGCACGACTCGAGGGCGGGATCCTGGGCCGGCTGGACGACATGCTCATCGTGCGCGGCGTCAACGTGTTCCCCTCGGCGATCGAGGCCATCGTGCGGCGCTTCCCGGTCGAGGAGTTCCAGATCGAGGTGTTCCGGGCCGGCGAGCTGGACGAGGTGCGCGTGCTCGTCGAGGTCGACGGCGGCGATGCCGGTGCCCGCCGCGTGCAGGACGCGCTGCGCGCGGGGCTGGGCATCCGGCTGGAGGTCGCGCCGGTGGGATCCGGCAGCCTCCCGCGCTTCGAGCTCAAGGCCCGCCGGGTCGTGCGGCGCTGATGCTGCACGATCGCGACGCGCGCACGCTGGCCCGGCTGCGCGCGGCCCAGCGGTGGCTGCTCACCGCCGGCACCCTGCTGTTCCTGCTCGGCGCCGGCTACATGTTCTGGTCGGTGCAACGGCTGCATTCGACACCAGCCGCCGCCGAGCCCGAAGCCTTCGATCGCCCCATCGCGGGGCTGGGCCGCCTGGTCGGCGCCGTCGAGCAACGCCTCAGTCGGGCCGAGCCGGCCACGCCGCTCGAGCGCTCGCTGCTGGCCGAGCTGCGCGCCCAGGTCGACCTCACCGGCCGTCTCCTCCTCCTCGTCCTCCGCCTACTGATCGGCTCCATCGTGGCCACCGCCGGCCTCGCCCTCCTGGCCACCACCTTCGCCCAGCGCCCCCTCCTCGCCATCTTCCGCCGCCTCGGCGCCTGACCAACGCGTCCAGCGTTCGCTCGGTGCAGTGGGGCTCGACACGCTCGTCGCGAGCCTGGTCGTTGCCTACCGATGCTCGCGATCCCGGGGCGGCGGCGCGGACGGCGGGGCGATGGAGTCCCCGGCGCGCCATTCCCGATGACTCGCCGTCGGAGCCGCGCTCGCTTCGGCGGTGGCCCGGCGCGCCGCCAGCGATTCTGAAGGCCGCCGACAACCCCCATTGGGGGATGGGGGGCTCGCGCGAGCCACCGCCGAAGCGAGCGGTCGGCGACAGGCGAGTCATCGCGGCGCGCCGGGGACTCCATCGCCCCGCCATCCGCGCCGCCGCCCCGCCGCCGACCGCGTCTTGACCCGTCGGCGGGGGACGGATAAGCTCGGGCCCACTGGTGTGCCCGGCAGCGCCGGCCGAGGAGGGATCAAGTGATGGAGAAGTCACGGGAATTGACGCTGGAGGAGCTGCGGGAGCGGATCGAGGCGGCCGGCATCACGATCCCCGAGCATCGTCTCGCCATGGTGCGCAAGCTGCTCAGCGACGCGCTCGTCCCCGTGCGCATGCTCGATTCGCGGACGATCAAGACCGAGGAGCCCGCCGTGCGCTTCGCGCCCTCGGGAGGCCCGCGATGAGCGAGGCGATCGCCTACTCCACCATCCGCGAGCTGGGGGCGCGCTACCGCAAGCGGGAGCTGTCGCCGGTCGAGGTGACCCGCGCGCTCCTGGACAGGATCGCCAAGCTCGATTCGAAGCTGAACGCCTTCGTCACCGTCACCCCCGATCGCGCCCTGGCCGACGCCCGGGCCGCCGAGGAGCTGCTGCGCCGGGGCGACGACCGGCCCTTGCTGGGCATCCCGATCGGGCACAAGGACATCTATTGCACGCGGGGCATCCGGACGACCGGCGGCTCCGCGCTGCTGGCCGACTGGGTGCCCGAGGTCGAGTCCACGTGCGGCCGGCGCTGGCACGAGGCCGGCACCGTGTTGCTGGGCAAGCTGATCACGCACGAGTTCGCAATGGGGCTGCAGTTCCCCGGTCACCGCTTCCCGCCGGCGCGCAATCCGTGGAACGTGAGCCACATTCCCGGCGGCTCCAGCAGCGGCTCGGGGGCGGCGCTGGCGGCGGGCCTGGTGCACGGCGCGACCGGTTCCGACACCGGCGGGTCGATCCGGGGACCGGCGTCGTTCTGCGGCATCGTGGGGCTCAAGCCCACCTACGGCCGCTCCAGCCGGGCCGGCGTTCTCACGCTGTCGTGGACGCTCGATCACACGGGCCCGATGGCACGCACGGTCGAGGACTGCGCCCTGCTCATGCAGCCGCTGGCCGGCCACGACCCGCTCGATCCGGCCTCCAGCCCGGTGCCCGTCGATGATTACACCGCGCAGCTGGGCCGTGGCGTGCGCGGCCTGCGCATCGGCGTCGTCCGCAACTACTTCTTCGAGGGCGTCGATCCCGAGGTCGAGGGCGCGTTCGAGGAGGCGATGGCGACGCTGCGAGGGCTTGGCGCCGAGGTGCGCGACGTGCAGATCCAGAGCTTGAAGGCGACCCACGCCTTCCTGCTGATCCTGCTGGCCGAGGCCTACGCCTACCACGAGCGCGACCTGCGCGAGCACCCGGAGCTGTACGGTGACGTGCTGCGCGAGCGGTTCCTGGCCGGGGCGCTCGTCACCGCCTCCGAGTACGTGCAGGCCCAGCGCATTCGCAGCGAGATCTGCCGGGAGACGGCCGAGGTGCTGCAGGGCGTTGACGTGCTGGCCACCCCGACCTCGCCCAAGCCGGCCACACCGTTCTCCCAGGCCTACGATCCGGAGTTCGGCTTCCCGCGCAGCAACATGCCGCCCTTCAATATCACTGGCTCGCCAACGCTGGCGGTGCCGTGCGGGTTCTCGGCGGCGGGGCTACCGCTGTCGCTGCAGCTCGCCGGCCGTCCGTTCGCCGAGGCCACGGTGTTGAGGGTCGGCCACGCCTACGAGCAGGCGACGAGCTGGCATACGCGCCGACCGCCGGTGTGAGGTCAAGGCTGACATGAGACTCAAGAGCAAGCCGAAGTTCGACGCCAAGGCGATGCTGGCTACCGTCGCTCAGGGCCGGACAGCCCGGGGCTACCAGAAGGGCCAGCCGATCTTCTCGCAAGGGGACCGCGCCGACGCCGTCTTCTTCATCCAGACCGGAAAGATCAAGGTGACCGTGCTGTCGCAGCAGGGCAAGCAGGCCGTCATCGCCCTGCTCGGCCCCGGCGACTTCTTCGGCGAGGGCTGCCTGGGCGGCCAGCCGCTGCGCATGGCGACGGCGACCGCCATGACGGATTCGGGGATCGCGCGGGTGGCGAAGCCGGCGATGATCCGGCTGCTCCACCGTGATGCCGCCTTCTCGGAGGTGTTCACGACCTATCTCCTCTCGCGGAACATCCGGATGGAGGAGGATCTGGTCGACCAGCTTTTCAACTCGAGCGAGCGGCGGCTGGCTCGCATCCTGTTGCTGCTGGCGAACTTCGGCAAGGAGGGGCGACCGGAGACGGTCGTGCCCAAGATCAGCCAGGAAACGCTGGCGGAGATGGTCGGCACCACCCGCTCGCGCATCAGCCATTTCATGAACAAGTTCCGGAAGCTGGGCTTCGTCGCCTACAACGGCGGGCTGGAGGTTCACAGCTCGCTGCTCCACGTCGTCCTGCATGATTAGGATGGGGGGCCTCGAAGGGCCCCCCATACCCCCCGGACGTTCGTCGTGCCCCGGCGGAGCCGGGGCACTCCTCTAGCCCGCGGATCCTGCTGGGGCCTCGAAGGGCCCCCCATACCCGACGTTCGTCGCCCTCCGCTAGCTCCCGTACCCCTCGAGCCTCGCACGCGCGCTTGAGCAGTTTTGCTCAGACTCGCCCCCCGGCGGGGGCATAGGCTTGTGATGGGTCCAGCGCACAGCGCTGGGCGCCGCCACGACACCGTGAGGAGTCGACGATGAAGGCTGATCATCCCCGCGCGATCGATCGGTACATCGATTTTTTCGGTAGCGGGGCCTGGATGCAGGGGGCGGTGGTCGACCTGCAAGCGCCGGTCACCTCCGATTTCCTGACGCTCGAGAGCCAGGACCGCGCCGTGGACGACGAGCAGCCTCGCGAGTAGCGGCGCCGACACATGGCGACCGTACCGCTTCGGAGGAACACCATGGCCGGGAAGATTCATCGAACGAGCGGACCCCAGCCGCTCCGAGAGGGGAAGGGCGGGGAGTTCACCTGGACGATCCCGGTGAGCGGCGTCCCCTCGCGCGAATGGATGTCGCTCTTCAACGCGCCCCTCGTGCCTGACGAGGTCTTCATGCCGAGTCGGGTCGACTTTCATGATCGAGGGCTGGTCTTCGTGGCCACCGAGCAGCGCGTCCAGCAATGGATGCAGCACATCGACGAGTGGATTGCCGCCGCCAACGAGGGGGTCGTCGACGCCGAAGCCCGGCGCGTGGACGCGGCCGAGCGGGAGGAGCGCGGCAGCGAAGCGGCGAAGCAACGGGTCGCCGCCGCGGACAAGTACCGGAGCCTCTGAGCCGCCGGCCCGACCTCGACCGGCGCGCCAGTTCCACCATCTGCTCATCGCGGTGTCACCGCCAGAAGGAGTCGGGTCCTGATCACTCGAAGCGCTGAGCGCTGGAACCTGGTGGGCGAGTCGGCGCGCATGCGCGCGATTTACGGCCAGGTGGAGAAGCTGGCCCCCACCGACGTCAAGACGCTGATCCAGGGTGAGAACGGCACCGGCAAGGGACTGCTCGCCCATTCTCTGCACCTGTCCGGGGCGCGCGCCCGGCAGCCGTTCGTCACGCTGGACTGCTCCACGATCGCCGACGGGCTCGTCGAGAGTCACCTGTTCGGGCACGTCCGCGGCGCCTTCACCGGCGCTGTCTCGTCGCGACGCGGAGTCTTTGCCGAAGCCCACGGCGGCACCCTGTTCATCGACGAGGTGACGGAGCTGCGGCCGAACCTGCAGGCGCGGCTCCTGCGGGTGATCGAGTCTGGCCAGTTCACCATGGTCGGCGGCAACCAGCCCCAGCGGGTCGACGTCCGCATCATCACAGCGACGAACCAGGACCTGTCGCGCGCGGTCGCGGAGGCGCGGTTCAGGGAGGACCTGTACTTTCGGATTGCGGTGGCCCGCGTCGAGCTTCCACCGCTACGGGAGCGCCGGGAGGACGTGCCGCTCCTGGCCGCCCACTTTCTCGAGGACTGCCTGGCCCGATACCCTCGCGACCGGATCCGCGGGCTGACCGACCGCGCCATCGACGCCCTCACCGGGTACGCGTGGCCAGGCAACGTGCGGCAACTCGAGAACTGGATCGAGAACGCGGTCATCTTCGTGGAACAGGGGCGGATCGACCTGGAGCATTTCCCAGCGCTCGGCTCCCGGTCTCTCGCCGCGCCCGGCTGCGCCTTGCCGGAGGGTGTCACGCTGCCCGAGCTCGAGCGCCTGTACATCGTCGATACCCTGGCTCGTGCGGGCGGCAACCGGACCAGGACGGCCGCGGCCCTCGGGATCAGCCTGCGGACCCTCCAGTACCGGCTCCGCGACTACGGCGTCAACGACCGGCCCCGGAACGGCGGACCGGGCCCGAGCGGGGGGACGCCGCTCCGACCCGCGGTCACGAGGTCCTGGCGTGGCGAATGACGTGGCCGCGCTGGCCTGTGCGACCGCGCCGGGCGGCGGCCGCCGAGGCTCGCGCTCGGATTCGACGCCCGTTCAGCCCGACCGCCCGGTGGTGCTCGCCGAACCTCGGCCTTCTCCTCCCGTCGTCGTGCCGCCGCCGGCATCACAGGCGCCGCGACCGGTGTGGGACTGGTTTCCCGCGGGGACGTGGCTGGTGGCCGTCGCCGGCCTGCTGGTCGGAGGGCTGGTGGTGCGCCTGGTGGGCGGACCGCCGTACAACGCCAGCAGCATCGGCGTCGGCCTGGCCGAGTTGATGCTCCTCGGTGCGGTGGTCGTGCTGGCCGTGCGGGGCTTTCTGCGGCGCCGGGCGCGGCCGCAACCCGCGTCGGCGCCGGCCACTGTCCCCCGGTCCCGGGAGGAGCCGCCGCCCGGCCCGCCCACGGATTTCCAGCGCGGGATCGAGGCCATTCGTCGCGCCGACCGCGGGTTCGAGCCGGCCGGGTTCGCCAGCTATGCGGGAATGACATTCCGCGACGTGGAGGATGCGCGCGTGGCTCGAGACGCGAGCCCTCTCCGCAACCGGCTGACATCGGAGATGTACGCCGAGCTCGCGGCGTACTGCGAAGGGCTACGCGCGGCCGGGCGGTCCGTCCGCAATGACGAGGTGGACGTCGAGGCCCAGGTCACGGAGGCGTGGCAGGACGGCGATCAGGACTACCTGACGGCCTGCGTCACCGGATCGATCCTCAGTCACACCGTCGACACCGTCACCGGGGTGATCGTGAGCGGTTCGCGGACGACGGCCAGTGCCGTCCAGGCGTTCCTGACGTTCACCCGTCCGGCCGGGCTGAACTTCTGGATGCTGTCCATCATCCAGGAACGACGACCATGAAAGGGCGTGCCTGATGAAGTCCTTCGGGCTCGTGATCCTCACGATCGTGCTCGCGCTCTCGTTCGGCGCGCCCCGCCCTGGTGGCGACACGCTGGCGACCGACGCCGGCCCCGCGGCTGCACACCCGGTGGCGACGCCGCTCACCGTCGTGACCTCATCGGTGGCGCGAGGACTGGCGGCCCTGAGTTCGGAGCGGGCAGGCGTGCGCCCGGTCGATGGCCCCCGGGCGGAAATCCGCCGGGCCGCCCACGACCTGTTCGACGTCGACGGCATGGCCCGCCGGGCCCTGGGGCCACACTGGCGAGACCTGGCGCTCCCGGAGCGGGCCGAGTTCGTCCGGCTGTTCGGGGATGTGCTCCGGCAGTCCTTCGTGGCGGTCATCGAGTGGCAACCCGATCTCGACCGGCTGCCCATGGTCGAAGAGATCGCCGGCGACTACGCCCAGGTGCGCTCCCGCGTGACCCTGATTCCGGGATCGGAGAGCCGGATCGAGTATCGGCTGTTCGCGAGTGGCGCGCGGTGGGCGGTCTACGACATCGTGCTCGACGGCGTCAGCCTCGTGGCCCACCTGCGCGGACAGCTGCACGAAATCGTCGTGGTGACGTCTGCGGCTCAGCTCCTGGAACGCATGCGGACGGGGGACCGGTCAACGGACTCGCCGACCCGGGGGGCGGTCACCGACCCCGCGGCCAGCGAGCCCGAGGCATTGGACCGGGAGCGGCTGGCGACCGGCCTCCTGCTCGGCGCCGCCTCCCGCGCCCGGTGGCGGTGATCCGCGCGGCGCTCGTACCAAGTTTGACAGATCGCCGACCGACCCTCTAACGTCGCCCCATGGGGTCGGAGGCCGGCCGCGTCGCGCGGCTTCGTGAGCGGGTCGTCGACCTCGAGCGCCAGCTCGCGGAAGCGGCCGGCGACCGGCGACGCCGCGAGGCCGAGGCGCTCGCCCAGAGCGCGCGGTTTCTGACCGAGACGCTCGACACGCAGACCGTCGGCGGTCGGATCGTCCAGAGTGTCTGCGAGCTCTTCGACGTCACCGCCGCCGGGCTCCGGCTGCGCGAGCCCGATGGCTCGCTCGTTCTGGTGGCCTCTTCCGAGGGCGATGGCCTCTACATGCCGCTCGGGCACGTGGCGCCTCCCAGCTTCGGCTTCTACCGGCACGTGGTCGATGCCGGGCAGCCCCTCCGCGCCCCCGATCTGCTCGCCGCCCCCGACATCACCCTCGGCGACGACGTGGTGCAACGCCTGCGCGAGTCCCGTAAGCGATCGCTCCTGGCGGTGCCGCTGCGCGTGCAGGAGCGCATCACCGGCGTGCTGTCCATCGTGGCGGCGACCGGGCGCGTCTTCACCGACGACGAGGTCACGCTGCTCCAGACCTTCGCGGACCTGGCCGCGCTGGCGCTCGAGAACTCGCGCAGCCGGGCGGAGGTCGAGCGACGTCGGCGTGAGGCTGAGGAGCTGGCTCACGTCGCCGGGCTGGTCGGAGAGACCGCCGACCTGGCAACCGTCGGCGAGCGGATCGCGGAGGCCGTGTTGCGGCTGCTCGACGTCGACAGCTCGGCGGTCCGGCTGCTGCAGTCGGATGGCTCGCTGGTGGCGGTGGCCCTGGGCGGTCGGGCGACGGCCTACGCCGGCGCTCGCGCGGTTGTCATGCTCGGCGCCGGCCTCATCGGGCGGGCGGCCGCCGAAGGGCACCCGATGTGGACCGCCGACTTCAACAGTGACGAGCGCTTCGAGACCAGCCCCGAGCTCCGCGAGCGCAACGCCGCGGCGGGGATCGTCGCCGGGCTCGCGGTGCCGATGCGGGTGGCGGCGACGGTGACCGGCGTCCTGTCGGTGGGCAGCTCCACCGCGCGGTCGTTCAGCGAGCGCGAGATCGCGCTGCTGCAGGCCTTTGCCGATCAGGCCGCCATCACGATCTCCAACGCCCAGGCCCGGGAGGCGCTGGCCCGCCAGGCCGAGCGGCTGCGGATCCTGCACGAGATCGACCGGGCGCTCATCGCTGAGCAGGCGCCGGCGGCCATCGCCGAGGCGGTGGTGCGGCCGCTGCGCGAGCTGCTGAACGTGCCGCGCGTCATCGTGAACCTCTTCGACCTGGTGGCGGGCGAGGTGGAGTGGCTGGCCGCGGCCGGGCCCCACCGCGTCCGTCTCGGCCCCGGCGTCCGCTACTCGATCAAGATGGCCGGTGACGTGGAGGCGCTGCAGCGCGGGGAGCCGCAGACCATCGACATCCGCACGTTGCCGACGAGCGCGGACGCCCAGGCCCTGCTCGCGGCCGGGCTCAACCTGTACATGGTCGTGCCCATGGTGGTCGGCAGCGAGCTGGTCGGCTCGGTCAGCGTCTGCGACACCGCCGGGCCATTCCCACCCGAGCGCGTGGCCATCGCCCAGGAGGTGGCCACCCAGCTCGGCATCGCCATCGCGCAGGCGCGGCTGCACGAGCGCGTGCGACGGCAGGCGGCCGAGCTCGAGCAGCGGGTCGACGAGCGCACGCGCGAGCTGAGCGTGGCCACCGCCGAGGCCGATCA
Organism: uncultured Candidatus Rokubacteria bacterium; assembly: GCA_963734175.1. GTDB lineage: Bacteria > Methylomirabilota > Methylomirabilia > Rokubacteriales > CSP1-6 > AR5. The sequence continues at coordinate 140,734 of CAVTGC010000004.1, read as the reverse complement.
CGCCAACCGCGCCAAGAGCGAGTTCCTGTCCCGGATGAGCCACGAGCTGCGGACGCCGCTGAACGCCGTCCTCGGCTTCGCGCAGCTGCTGGAGATGGAGGCGCTCTCGGAGCGACAGGGCGAGAGCGTCGGCCACATCCTGCGGGCGGGCCGGCACCTGCTGGGGCTCATCAACGAGGTGCTCGACATCAGCCGGATCGAGGCGGGCCGGCTGGAGCTCTCGCTGGAGCCGGTGCCGCTCCGGGAGACGCTCGACCAGGCCATGCAGCTGGTGCGGCCGGCGGCGGCGGCGGTCGAGGTGACGGTGCACGCCGACGCGGTCGACGACGGGCTGCACGTCCTGGCCGATCGCCAGCGGCTGCACCAGGTGCTGCTGAACCTCCTGTCGAACGCGATCAAGTACAACCGGCCGCGGGGAACGGTGCGCGTCGTCTCGGCGCGGTCCGCCGACGATCGCCTGCGCATCGCCGTCACCGACAGCGGGGAAGGGAATCCCCGGCGACAAGCTCGCCCGGCTGTTCACGCCGTTCGACCGGCTGGGTGCCGAGGCCAGCGAGGTCGAGGGCACCGGGCTCGGGCTGGCGCTGTCGAAGGCGCTCGTCGAGGCGATGGGGGGCGTCCTGCGAGTGGAGAGCGAGCCGGGCACGGGCAGCACGTTCTCGGTGGAGCTGATGGTCGCGCCGCCGCCGGCGGCGACCGGCGAGGCCGTGGCGCCCGGCGCCGAGGCGCCGGGCGCGGTGCCGTCGCCGGCGCGCCGCCGGACGATCCTCTACATCGAGGACAACCTCTCGAACCTGCGCCTCGTCGAGCACCTCCTGCGCCGACGGCCGGGTGTCACCGTGCTGTCGGCGATGCAGGGACAGGTCGGACTCGACCTCGCCCGCAGCCACCGGCCCGACCTGATCCTGCTCGATCGGCACCTGCCGGACATCGCCGGCGACGAGGTGCTGCGGCTGCTGCAGGCCGACGCCCGGACGGTCGCGATTCCCGTGGTCATCCTCAGCGCGGACGCGATCCCCGGCGGGACCCAGCGGTTCCTCGACGGCGGGGCCCGCGCGTACCTGACGAAACCGCTCGACGTCCGCCACCTGCTGGCCGTGGTCGACGAGGCACTGCCCACCACCGGGCATTGACCTCGCGAAACCGGTATCATCCGGGCAGACTGCGGGAGGAGGCGGGGGCATGGATTTCGAGGTGACCTACAGCGAAGCGCAGCAGCGCTTCCGCCGCGAGGTCCGGGGCTGGCTGGAGGCCAACGTCCCGACCGGCATCACACGGGTGCCGACATCGGCCGCCGACAGCCTCGAGCGCTACCGGCAGCTCCGCGCGCTCGGCCGCGCGCTCGGCGCCAAGGGCTGGCTGTACGCGCGGGCGCCCGTGCAGTACGGCGGCGGCGGGCTCGACGTCGACCACACCATCATCCTGGAGGAGGAGGCCGACCGGCTCGGCCTGTCGCTGCCGCCCTACTACGACAGCGGCGGGCGGCTGGGCTCGGCCACGATCCAGGTGTGGGGCACCGAGGCGCAGAAGCAGGCGTTCCTGCCGCCGATCTATCGGGGCGAGGTGCGGACCTGGCAGCTCCTGACCGAGCCCGGCGCCGGCTCCGACCTGGCCGGGGTGACGACGGCCGCCATTCGCGACGGCGACGACTACGTCGTCACCGGGCAGAAGATCTTCGTGGGCAGCGACCACGGCGCCGACCGCATCTGGATGATCGCCTGCACGAAGCCGGGCGGCGCTCGTCACGAGAACCTGTCGTGGTTCATGATCGACGCCAACCTGCCCGGCATCACCGTGCAGCCGATGGAGCTGATGGGCACCGGTGGCGAGGGCGGCACCGACCCCGTGCAGAAGAACACGGTGTTCTTCGATCAGGTGCGGGTGCCGGGCTTCTGCCTGGTCGGCGGCGAGAACAACGGCTGGAAGGCGGCCAGCACGCACCTGGAGCTGGAGCACGGCGCCGGCGGCCGCATCGGGCGCCACCGCGTGTGGGACCGCCTGCTGACCTACTGCCAGCAGACCAAGCGCGACGGGGTGCCGCTCACGCAGCACGCCGATACCCGCGACCTGCTCGCCGACATCTACATGAAGACCGAGGTCCAGCGCCTGTTCGGCCTGCGCAACTTCTGGCTGACCTACGCCAAGCGTCCACGCTCCTACGAGGGCCCGCAGCTCTCCTACTACCGCAAGATGACCGGCCTGTGGATGACCGGCGCCATCCTGGAGGCGGTGGGCGCGGCCGCGCTCACCAGCGACCCCACCTGGGGGTCGGCCGACGGCTTCCTGGAGCTGCAGCAGCGCAACGGCATCGTGGCCGTACATCCCGGGGGCACCGCCGACGTGCAGCGCGTGAGCATGGCCCGGCGCATCGGCATCGGCCGGGCGGCGCGCGAGGCCGTCGGCACGGTGCACTGACCGCTCGCTCCCGATCCGAGAGGACATCACCATGCCCGTGACCTATGAGAAGCGCGATCACATCGGCATCGTCACGCTCAGCCGGCCGACGGCCCGCAACGCGTGGGGGCCCGACTTCAACGAGGGGCTGGAGCGCCACTTCGACGCCATGGAGGACGACGACGACATCCGCTGCGCCATCCTGACGGGTGACGAGAGCGGCGGCGCCTTCTCGGCCGGCGCCAACCTGAAGGACCCCAAGACGCACACGATGGCCTCGACCGCGGAGCTGATCAAGAGCCTCCCCAAGCGCAAGCACCGGGCCTTCGAGGTGCTGGGCAACTTTCCCAAGCCGCTGATCGGCGCCGTCAACGGCTTCGCCGTCGGCATCGGCTGCATCGTGACCTTCTGCTGCGACCTGGTCGTCGCCTCCGACCGGGCCGAGTGGCGACTGCCGCAGGCGGCGCTCGGCATCCTGCCCGCCTACGGCGGCGGCGTGCGACTGGCCCGGCTGGTGGGGCGGGGGCAGGCGATGCGCATGGCCCTCGGTGTTCCGCTGCCGGCCGAGGAGGCGTACCGCATCGGCCTGGCCCAGTGGCTGGTGCCCCACGCCAAGCTCATGGACAAGGCGCTCGAGGTCGCGGCCCACGTCGCCTCGCTGCCGCCGCTGGCCGCCCGTCTCACGAAGGAATCGATCGTGCGCGGGCTCGACATTCCCAACCTGTCCGACGCCTCGCTCGTCGACCTCTACCGCTTCGCCGCGCTGGAGCTGACCGAGGACAAGGCCGAGGGCCACCGCGCCTGGCGCGAGAAGCGCAAGCCCGTCTTCCGCGGGCGGTAGGAGAGAGCAATGGAATTCCACGGCCTCGACGTCGCGACGCAGTTCAAGCGGATGCGCGAGCTGGTGCCGGAGACCTACCGCGCCTTCCTCGACTTCGACAAGCTGGCCTTCAAGGACGGGGCCATCCCCAACAAGACCAAGGAGCTGATCGCGCTCGGCATCGCGCAGATCACCCAGTGCCCGTGGTGCATCCAGGCCCACACGAAGAAGGCGGCCACCGCCGGCGCCGCCGACGCCGAGATCGCCGAGACGATCTTCGTGGCGATGGCCATGGCGGCGGGCGCGGCGTGGAGCCACGGCGGGTTGACCCTGCAGTGCCTGCAGGAGCACAAGGGGGCCTGACGTGGACCTGTCGCTGACCGAGCCCCAGGAGCTGCTGCGCGCCTCCGCCCGCAGCTTCATCGAGCGCGAGGCGCCGCGCCACGCCATCGTGGCCGCCCAGCGCGGCGACGCCGGCCTGGCGCCCGCGCTGTGGCGCAAGGCCGCCGAGCTGGGCTGGCCGGGCATCCTGGTCCCCGGCGAGTACGGCGGCAGCGAGAGCACGCTCACCGACGCCGCCGTCCTGTTCGAGGAGCTGGGGCGAGGGCCGGTGCCGGGCCCGTTCTTCAGCTCCGGCGTGCTCGGCGCGCTCACGGTGCTGGAGGCGGGCGATGCGGAGCAGCGCCGGGCGATCCTGCCGCGGGTGGCGCGCGGCGAGGTCGTCCTGACCGTCGCCATCACCGAGCCGAACGCCTCGTGGGGCCCGCAGGGCGTCACGCTGGCGGCCCGGCGAACGGGCGATCGCTACCGGCTGGATGGCGTCAAGCTCCACGTCGCCGACGCCACCGTCGCCACCCACCTGATCGTCGGCGTCCGCACCGGTGAGGGGCGTGACGACCTCGGGCTGCTGCTCGTGGACGCCGCCGCTCCCGGCGTGCGCGTCCGCGCCCTGCCGGGATTCCTCTCGTCGCAGTGCGAGGTGGCCCTGGACGGGGTCGAGGTCCCGGCCGCCGACCTGCTCGGCGGGCGCGAGCGGCAAGGGTGGGCGGCGCTGGAGCGGGCGCTGGTGCGGGCGTGGCCGGTGCTGTGCTCGTTCATGGTGGGCGGCTGCCAGGCCGTGTTCGAGATGTCGGTCGCCCACAGCCAGCAGCGCGTGCAGTTCGGCGTGCCGATCGGCAAGTTCCAGCGCGTGCAGGACCACGTGATCCGCCTCGTCAATCACCTCGACGCCGCCCGGTGGACGACGGCCGAGGCGCTGTGGAAGCTCGACAGCGGCCGCCCCGCCGCGGACGCCGTGCACCTGGCCAAGGCGGTGAGCAGCGAGGGCTATCTGGAGGCGTGCAACGCCGCCCACGAGGTCCACGCCGGGCAGGGCAGTCTCACCGAGTACGGCCTGGTCGCCCACACGCAGATGTCGCGCACGCTCTTTCCCTATCTCGGCGATCCCCGCTGGCACAAGCGGCGAATGGCCGACGCGCTCGGCTGGTGAGATCCATGAGGGAGTGGGCGCTCCGAGTGCTCGGGGGGGTGGAGGGCCACGTCGAGGCCCCCCACGTCACACATGTCTGAGCAGCCGTTCGCGGGCGTCACCGTGCTCGAGCTGGGGCAGTTCGTCGCGGTGCCGTGGGCGGGTCAGGTGCTGGCCGACGGCGGCGCCCACGTGATCAAGATCGAGCCGCCCGAGGGCGAGCCGAGCCGGCACATCGCACCGCTGGTGCGCCACGAGAGCCGGCACTTCGTCATCCGCAATCGCGGCAAGCACTCGCTGCCGCTCGACCTCAAGCATCCCGACGCCCGCCAGATCCTCGACGCGCTGCTGGCCCGCGCCGACGTCATCCTCGTCAACATGCGGCCGGGGCTGGCCGCCGAGCTGGGGGTCGAGTACGAGCAGCTCGCCGCCCGGCATCCGCGGATCATCGTCGGCAGCGTCACCGCGTTCGGCCCCCGCGGGCCCGACGCCGCCCTGGCCGGCATGGACATGGTCGTGCAGGCCCGCAGTGGCCTCATGGTGACCGGTGGCAAGATGAACGCCGACGGGCTGCCGACGACGGGGGAGTCGCCGATCGCCGACTACATGGCGGCGGCGCTGCTGGCCTTCGGCGTCGCCTCGGCGCTGTTCCGGCGCGAGCGGACCGGCCGCGGCGGGCGCGTCGACACCTCGCTGCTGCAGTCGGCGCTGTCGCTGCAGAACAACCTGATGGTGCGGGTCGAGAACGTGGACGGCCCTCGCCACGCGGAGTTTCGCGACTGGCTGGCCGAGGCGCGTCGCGGCGGCGTGCCGTTCGTCGAGCAGGCCGAGCGCATGCCGCGCAACCGGCCGGTCGCCATGGCCGCCGTCTACTACCGCACCTATGCGACGAAGGACGCCGCGCTGTCCGTGGCCTGCGGCAGCCCGTCACTCCGCCGCAAGTTCATCGCCGCCCTCGGCCACAAGGACCCGGCGCTGGCCGGCGCCGTCCCCGATCTCGAGGCGCACTACGCGACGCTCAAGGCGGCGGTGGAAGCCACGGTGGTCTCGCGCACGACCGAGGAGTGGCAGGCCATCATGGCCACGGCCGGGGTTCCGGCCAGCCGGGTGGCGCTGCCGCTGGAGATCCTCGACGACGCCCAGCCGGCAGCCAACGGCATGTTCGCGCACCAGGACCATCCGGCCCTGGGACGGCTGACGGTGTTCGGGCCGCCGGTGCGGCTGGACGCCGGCGGCTTCGTGGCCGGGCCGCCGACGCCCGCGTTCGGCAGCGAGGTGCGGGGGATCCTCGAATGGGCGGGCTTCGCTCGCCCCGACGTCGATCGGTTGCTTGCGGGCGGTGCCGTCAGTCCGTCACCTTGAAGATCTTCGCGCCCACGGCCTCCTCGACCCGGGCATCGCGGATCCGGAACATGCTCACGCCGTAGCTCGGGTCGACCTGCTTGCCGGCCTCGAAGCGACCCCGCACCCGGTACACGCGGAGCGGGTCATACAGCAGCTTCACGCCCCGGGCCGCGAACACGTAGATCGTCTCGTCCTGGCCGGTGGGAACCTCGCAGCAGTAGTTGCCGAGGGCCGAGACGCGACTGAGCAGGAAGAACGAGAGATCGGGGGGGCCGGCGGGCACGATGAAGCCCTGGATCTCCACCTCGCGTCCGGCATAGGACTTCATCTGCTCGGTCACGTCGAAGTTCGCGCGCATCGAGTCGGCGAGCTGGGCGAACGTCAGCCGCGGTCGTTCCTGGCCTAGCGCCGGAAGCGCCAGGCCCAGGAGGGCGAGCGAGAGTGCCACCGACACTGTCCGGCCGAGCGACTGGCCCATCTCGGTTCGACTATGACAGGGGAGCAAGGTTGTCGGCCACCTCCATGCGATAGGCCATCACGGCGGGCACCAGACCGGCCAGCGTGCCGACGAGCACGACACCTCCCAGCACCGCCGGCTCGAACAGGGAGACGGCGAGAGGACCGGCGACCACCCCGGCCCTCGCCGACAGGAACTGCGCGCCCAGGTACGCCAGCGCGTGGCCCCCGAGCAGCCCGGCGCCGGCGCCGACGGCGGTGATGATCGCGCACTCCAGGAGCACGATGCGCAGGACGGTCGCACGCCGGGCGCCCAGGGCGCGCATGGTGGCGATCTCGCGCCGGCGCGCCCACGTGGCCCCGTACATCGAGACCAGGAGATAGAGCACCACCACGATCGCCACGCAGGCGAGGATCAGGGTCAGCACCTCCTCGGCCACGTCGAGCAGGTTGAAGATTCCGAGGAGAACCGCGCTGGGGAAGACGGCTTGCGTGTCCTCCGCGAGGTTCAGCTGCCGGTGCAGCGCCGGCAGGTCCGACATGCGCCGCGCGCGCACCAGCACGGCGGTGAGCGGCTTGATCGACATGGCGCGGGCGATCTCGTTCATGCCCCAGTAGCTAGGTAGCGACAGGAAGATCGAACGGTCGTCGGCGCTGCCCAGGGCACGCAGGATCCCGACCACGGTCAGGGGATACGCGGCCATCTCCTCGCCCTCGTGGAACCGGTCGCCGATGCGCAGGCCGGTCCGCCGCGCGGTCTCGGCGCCCAGCACCGTCTCGTAGCTCGGGGCGCCGGCCGTGTCGTCGTGGAAGAGCCGGCCGGCTGCCAGGGTGAACCGCCGCTGGCGCCATGGATGCGTCGCGAAGTAGCTGGGCGTCGTGGCGACGTAGCGAAAGCCCTGGTACGCGTCACCCATGGCCACCGGTACCGCGGCCTCGACCCGCCGGTCATCCTGTAGCCCCTCGTAGGTCGGCAGCAGGATGTTGGGCAGCGGCGAGTCGAGCCGGAAGACGACGTTCAGCACGAGCTGGGTGGCGCCGCCCTTGGCCCCGACCACGAGGTTGTAGTCGGTCGCGCCCTCCAGGAAGGCCGTCTTGATCCCACCGGCCACGAGCACACTGGCCACGATGAGACTGACTCCCAGCGCGACCGACACCGCGCTGAGCAGGCTGGTGATCAGACGGGCGCGCAGGTACCGGAGCGCCACCCCGAGCTCGGTCATGGCTCGGGCTTCCGCTCGGCCGGCTGGCGCCCGCCGGTGGCGCGGTTGATCTCGGCCATGTCGAGGACGCGATCAGCGGCGGCCAGGACGGTCTCCTCGTGGGAGGCGACGAGCACGGTCTTGGCGCCGTCCCGGCACACGGCCACGAGCTCAGCCAGCACCTCCCGCGCGGTCTCGGCATCGAGGCTGGCGCACGGCTCGTCGGCGAGGACGATGGGCGGATCGTTGGCCAGGGCCCGGGCGATCGCGACGCGCTGCTGTTCCCCCCGCGACATCTGAGCCGGCGTGTGATCGAGCCGCTCGCCGAGGCCGAGGCGGGCCAGGAGGGCGGCGGCGCGACGCCGGTGATCACGCCGGGGGACGGCGTCGCTGAACATCAGCGCGAGCATCACGTTGTCGAGCGCGCTGAAGGCGGAGACCAGGTTGAAGGTCTGGAAGACGTAGCCGATGTGGCGCGTGCGAAAGGCGTCGCGCCGCGCCTCCGGCATGGCCACGATGTCGGTGCCGTCGACGGCGATCGCGCCCGCGGTGGGCCGCGCGATCCCGGCGATCAGGTTGAGCAGCGTCGTCTTGCCCGAGCCGCTGCGCCCGCGCAGCGCCGTCCAGCTGCCGGGCGCCATCGACAGCTCGGCGACGTCGAGGACCTCCAGCCCGGCGCCGGCGCCGAGCGGGAAGGCCTTGCGCACGCCACGCAGGACGACGGCCGGCGCCGCCTCCGTCACGCGAGGGCCCGGGGACGGCGGCGCCGGCGATCCGCCTCAGCGAATGGCGATCGGATTGACCGGCACGCCGATGCCGCCCCGGAGGAGCAGCGGAGCGACGACGAAGAGGAACTCGTAGGCGCCGTCCTTGGCCAGCTCGTCGAGGTTCATGATCTCGAGGATGTAGGCACCGCGGCTCCAGATGAAGTCGACGTGCAGGGGCAGCCCCTGGAACCCATCGAAGGCTTTCCGCGTGTAGCCGGGGTCGCCCGGGAAGTTCCACTCGACGGCGGCGGTATCGGAGCCGATGGCGACGATCTCCATGTCGTTGAAGAAGGCCAGCGAGTCGGCGCCCACACCGGGCTGCGGCTGCAGGTACTGCCGATGGGCGAGATCGACCCGTCCATCGGGGCCGGGCTTGTCCCACATGCTGCGCCAGCCCGTCCGGATCAGGAGGGTGTCGCCCTTGCGGATCTCCACGTTCTGGGCCTTGGCGGTCGCCTGGAGATCCTCGAGGGTGATCCAGTAGTTACGGGGCAGCGGGTCCTGGCCCTTGTACTTCGCCACGTCGAGGAGCACGCCGCGGCCGACCATGAACTTCACGCTGGCGGCATCGCCGTGGACGGTGCCGGTCGGCTTGGGCGGCGGCATGTTGTTGAACAGCGCGTTCTCGCGATAGATGTGGGCGAAGGTGTCGAGGTGCGTGCCCACGTGGTTGTGCATGACGGTGAAGCTGGCGGCGCCCTGCGACCGCTTGGGGTCGAACTGCCCGGGCTGGGTCACGCGATCGTAGCCGTCGTTCTCGGTGATGATCTGCGGACCGAACCGGCTCGGCGTGATGGCCCGGGCCACGTCACTGTGCAGCTCCTCGCCGAGCGCGTAGACCTTGCCCTGCTTCACCAGGCCGGCCGCCTTCACGATGAGGTCGGGCGTGATGAAGTTGAGCATCCCGCGCCGATCCTGCTCGCCCCACCGTCCCCAGTTGCCGCGCGGGCCCCACTGCCCCTTGACCGTCCACGGCGCCGGCTGCGTCGCCAGCTTGTCGTCGAGCGGGAACTGCGGCGCCGGCTGGGCGCTCGCCGACGACAGGAGGAACAGAGTCACGACCACACTCCCCAGCCCCGCGAGCCGACACGCACGGTGTGTCATGGAGGTCTCCTTGAGCGCGGTGAGAATCTTCGTCGACTCTCCGCGCCCCTGTCTTAGGCCCCGGCCTTGACGATGTCAATGGGGAGCCTCCGCGGCAGCGCGTGTCGGAGACGTCCGTGGCGTGACCGGGTGTTACGGTATGCGCATGGGAGACCGACGCGTCGCAACGACGATCCCGTCCTCGAGCACCGTGGCGGAGATCGTCGCGGCACCTCGGCGGCTCGAGTCGCTGGACGTGTTCCGGGGCGCCACCATCGCGATGCACGCCCGGCGCAGACCTTTCACGATTTTCACCACCGGCGGCTAGCGGGTCAGCGTCGCGATCACGGCGGCGTGGGCGGGGAAGCGCGCTGTCAGCGCCGCCCGCTCGCCGAGCTCGAAGTCGGCGAAGTCGAAGCCGGGCGCCACGGTACAACCGGCCAGCGTGTACGCCCCGTCACCAACCACCCGGGCGCCGAACCACGAGCCGGCCGCGATCATCAGCTGCGGGCGCTCGCCGGCGGCCACGTCGAGGCCGAGCCGGTGCTCGGTCAGCCCGCCGGCCGCCGTCAGCTCGACCACGCCGAGCGTCGCCCCCGCGTGGAAGTGCCACAGCTCGTCGGAGCGCAGGCGGTGCAGCACGGAGATCTCCCCGCGCCGGAGCAGGAAGTAGATCGCCGTCGACCATGCGCGCGGCCCGGGAAATCCCGTCGGCGTCGACGTGGCGGCGGCCCGGTACGTCTCGCGGTAGTAGCCGCCCTCGGGGTGCGGCGCGAGATCGAGCGCACGCACCCACTCGTCGGCGGTGCGCGGCGCCGTCACTGCTGCTGTTGCTGCTGTTGCTCGTCCTCGAGTGGCAGGGCGGGCAGCGCCGGTCGTCGAGCCGGCGCCTCCCGGAAGGTCTGCAGTGGGATGGGCCGCGTCTCGTTGGTGAGCTGGGGCGGCACCTTGGCCGTGGACGGCTGGGTGTGGACCTCGGCCCGCAGCGTCTCGTGGGCCAGGCCGCGGTAGATCCCCCGGTTGGGCGGCACGTCGTCGTAGGTGCGGCCGTGGCCGACGACGACGTAGCGCTCGTCGATCGAGCGGCCCTGAGTGGGATCGAACGGGACCCAGCCGTGTGACGGCGTCCAGAACTCGACCCAGGCGTGGCTCTGCGACGGCTCCCGGCGCTTCTGCTCGACGTGCAGGTAGCCGCTCACGTAGCGGCAGGGCACCTGGCTGAGCCGCAGCAGCCCCAGCATCAGGTGGGCGAAGTCCTGGCAGACGCCGGCGCCGATCTTGAGGAAGTCCTCGGTGGTCGAGTCGTACTTCGTCACGTCCTTCTGGTACTCGAAGCTCGACGCCAGGTGATGACCGAGCGCCCGCACGAGCTCGCCGACCGGCGCCGACCGCGCCGGCGCCGCCGCCTTGTGCGCGGCTCGGAGCGCCGGCGTGAGCTGCACCGGCCCTCCGAAGGCGAGGAAGTCCTGCAGCGGGTACGGCACGTCGCGGGCCGGCACCGGGTCGGTGAGTGTCTCGAGGGGGGGCGCCGAGGGGTGGGTGTCCACCAGCGACCGGCTCGAGACCTCGATACGCTCGTGGAAGCGCGTGATCGTGAAGTGGTGAGTGACGTTGTCGTTCCAGTCGAGATAGCGATGTACGCGGGTGGGCGGCCCGACCGCGAGGACGAACGAGCTGACGGCCTGATCACCGGTCGCCTTGGGCTGCACGCGCAGCTCCATGAACGACTCGCTGATGTAGGCGTCGTACTCGAAGGCGAAGCGGTGTTCGATCTCGATCAGCATGTCAGGTGGCGAAGTAGTGGGCGGTCACCGCGTCGTGGGCCTGAGCCACCGCGTCGACGACCCGGTCGAGGAACACGACGTCGGCGGTGGCCGCCGCCAGCCGCTCGTCGCGGTAGCAGAGGTCGGCGTGCAGGCGGCCGACCAGCCGCAGGGCGGCGGTGGCCTCGCTGGCGCCGGCGATGCGCTCGAGGCAGCCCTTGACCGCCTCCATCCCGTAGCGCAGCGAGCGTGGCGAGTAGGGGTCGAGGAGCAGGAACGGCACCACCAGCTCCGGCTCCAGGCGGGCGCCGTAGGAGCGCCGGTAGTTCTCGAGCGAGCCGAGCGCGCGCAGCAGTGTCCGCCACTGGGTGTAGTAGAGCGCGCCGTCCGTCCGCGGCTCGGTCGTGGCCAGCCCCGGCAGCTTGGCGCGCAGGACCAGGGCCGTGCGGTAGATCCGCTCCAGCGAGGTGCCGAGCTGCAGGAACAGCCAGCCCTGGTCGCGCGTGAACGTGTGCTCGATGGCGCCCACGACCGTGAACAGCCCCTTGTGGGTGCTGCTCAGCGCGTCGCGCATCGACGGCAGGTCGGGCACGCCGCGTCGCGCGTACGCCTCCAGCGCCCGGAACGTCTCGTTCAGCGCCAGGAACACCTCCACGGTCAGTGCCTCCCGGACCGAGCGGGCGTTCTCGCGGGCCCGCCGCAGCGAGTAGTGCACCGAGTACGGGTTGGCGCCGTCCAGGAAGAAGGCCACGAGGTAGGTCTGCGACATGGGCGCGAAGGCGGAGGCGGACGGCCCGATCTGGGTGGAAGGGAAGATCGCCAGCAGGTCCTTCCAGGCCGCCTGCGCGATCGGCTCGGCCAGCCCCTGCGTCTCCGAGGAGAAGTCCTCGGTCACCAGGAGGAGGCGGGTGAGGTTCTCCGAGCGCTCGAGGTACCGGCCCATCCAGTAGAGCGCGTCGGCGACGCGCGAGAGCATCAGGCCCCCCGGGGCGCCAGCACCCAGGTGTCCTTGCTGCCGCCCCCCTGCGACGAGTTGACGACGTAGGAGCCGGGCCGCAGCGCCACCCGCGTGAGCCCGCCGGGGAGCACCCGCACCGTCTCGCCGTACAGGATGAAGGGCCGCAGGTCGATCCGGCGCGGCTCGAACTTGCCGTCGACCCAGGTCGGATGCGAGGACAGCTCGATCAGCGGCTGCGCGATGTAGTTGCCGGGCGCCTTCCGCATCTGGGCGCCGTAGGCCTCGATCTCCTTGCGGGTGGCGAAGGGCCCCATCAGCATGTTGTAGCCGCCGGAGTCGCCGGTCGTCTTCACCACCAGCTTGGCGAGGTTGTCGCGGATGAAGGCGAAGTCGTTCTTGCGCAGGCCGACGTAGGTCGAGACCTGCCCCAGCAGCGGCTCCTGGTCGAGGTAGTACTCGATGAGTGCCGGCATGTAGGCGTACACGGCCTTGTCGTCGGCCACGCCGGCGCCGGGAGCGTTGGCGATGGCCACGTTGCCCTCGCGGTAGACGTTCACCAGCCCGGGGACGCCGAGCAGGCTGTCGCGCCGGAACGTGAGCGGGTCGAGGAAGTCCTCGTCGATGCGGCGGTAGATGACGTCGACGCGCTGGCGGCCCTCGGTGGTCCGCATGTAGACGTAGCTGTCCTCGACGATGAGGTCGCGCCCCTCGACCAGGAACACCCCCATCTCACGGGCCAGGAAGGAGTGCTCGAAGTACGCCGAGTTGTGGATGCCGGGGGTGAGGACGACCGCCACCGGGCTCTCGCTGGCCCGCGGCGCCGCCCACAGCAGCGTGTCGAGCAGCTGCCGTGGATAATCGCGGATCGGCCGGACCGGATAGCGCGTGAAGAATTCCGGGAAGACCCGATGCAACAGATTCCGATTCTCCAGGACGTACGACACGCCGCTGGGCGTCCGGCAGTTGTCCTCCAGGATCAGGTACTCGCCCTTGTCGTTGCGGATGATGTCGGTGCCGACGACGTGCGTATAGATCTGTCGCGGGGGCATCAGGCGCAACAGCTCGCGCTTGTACTCCTTGCGGGAGAGGACGAGCTCGGCCGGGATGATCTTGTCCTTGAGGCACTTCTGATCCTGGTAGATGTCGGCGATGAACAGGTTGAGCGCCGTCACCCGCTGCACGAGGCCGGCCTCGATCCGTTCCCACTCCCGGGCCGGGATGATGCGCGGCACGAAGTCGAAGGGGAAGATGCGCTCGATGCCCTCCTTCTCGCCGTAGACCGTGAAGGTGATGCCCTGGTCGACCAGCGAGATCTTCTGCAGCCGCTCCCGCCGGTCGATCTCGGTGTGGGTGAACGACTCCAGCGTCGTGACCAGCCCCCGGTAGTGCTGGCGGGGGGCGGCCGTCCGGTCGAAGGCCTCGTCGTAGGCGGCGGTCTCGTGCACCCACTTCACGGCGCCCCAGGATAGCACCGGCTCGTGACCACCAAGACCCCGATGAATCGAAATCCCTGCCCGGTTCGTAGTCACGGTAGACGGGTCAGCGCGGGCGCTGCTCACCTTGTCAAACAGGGGGCGCCCTCTGATACTCAGGGACGGTCATGACGACGGTGGGCGAGGATCTGATCCGGCGGATGGCGACCGGTGACCGCGAGGCCTGTGCTCGTTTCTATGACAGGTATGCCCCGCTGGTCTTTCCCCTCATCCTGCGGGTCGTGCGGGACCGCAGCGATGCCGCCGACGTGCTCCAGGACGTCTTCTGGGAAGCGTGGCGGGGGGCGGCGGCCTACGACCCCGGCCGGGGCTCGCCGGAGGCGTGGATGATCACGCGCGCCCGGACCCGGGCCATCGACCGCGTGCGGGCCGTGCGCCGACGCAGCGCGACCTTCGTGCCGTCGGTCGACGAGGGGCTGGCCTCGGCCCCGGCCGAGGCCGGCGGTGACGCGGCCGAGCGGGCCGAGGACCGGGGCATCGTCCAGAGCGCACTGCAGGCCTTGCCACCACCGCAGCGCGAGGTCATCGAGCTCGCGTACTATGCGGGGCTGACGCAGACGGAGATCGCCGATCGCATCCGGCAGCCGCTCGGCACCGTCAAGACGCGGATCCGACTCGGGCTCGAGCGGCTTCGTGACGTCGTGGGGCGGTCCACATGAGAAGCCACGAAACCTTCGAGGAGCTCGCCTCGGTGTATGCGGTCGGCGGGCTCGACGGCGACGATGTGATCGAGTTCGAGGCTCACCTGGCCGAGGGCTGCGATCGGTGCGCGCGCCTCCTGCGCGACTCCGGCGAGGCGCTGGCCCTGGTGGCGCTGGCCGAGACGCGCGTGGTGCCTCCGGCCCGGGTCAAGGCCGCGCTGCTGGCGCGGGTGGCCGCCACCAGCGCCCGGTCGGCGCCGGGGACGCGGAGCCGCGCAAGCTGGGTCCCGTGGGCCGCGGCCACCGCCGCCGCGGCCGCCATCGCGGCGCTGCTGACCGGGGGGTTCGTCGCCACCCGGTACGAGGCACAGCTCGGGCGGATGGCGCGGGAGACGTCCATCGTGCGGGAGCGCCTCCAGCGCGAGGAGGCGGCGCTGCGTGAGCAGGTGGCCGTCTACGGCCACGCCGTCGAGCTGCTCCGCGAACCGGCCACGCGCGTGGTCGACCTGCGCGGGACCGGGCCGAGCCCCGAGGCGATGGGGCGGCTGATCTGGCACGAGACGGCCGGCGGCCAGCTGTTCGTGGCCAACCTGCCGCCGGCTCCGGCCGGCAAGGCGTACGAGATGTGGACGCTCGGTGGGCCGGCGCCGCGGCCGGCCGGCGTCTTCCAGGTCGACGCCTCCGGCCGCGGCCTGCATCGGCTGGAGCCGGCGGGCGGGCCGGCCACGACGTTCGCGGTCACGCTCGAGCCCGAGGCCGGCGTGCCGGCGCCGACGGGCCCGATCGTCCTCGCCTCGCGCTAGCAACTCGCGCAGGGCTGTCACGGGCGTCCGCCTCGATCACGAATCCCAAGCGTCGCCTCGGTGTCCATCAGCGCATCGGTTCTTTCAGGAATCAGCCAGCAGGCGATCATCGTGGCGGCGGCGGCGGCCAGGAGGTGCTTGAGGGTGTGGCCGCTCACCAAACCGCCGAGGGCGAAGAGGGCGCGGTCGGTGACCTCGGTGAGCTTGCCGATCGCGTAGAGGACGATGCCCCAGACGAGGGGGGCGGCCGGGCGGCGGCCGGGCAGGAGCATCAGCATCAGCGGGATGAGCAGCATCGGCAGGAACTGCGCGAGGCCGTAGGCGCGCAGGTCGTCGGTTGCCTGCCACCACAGGACGCTGGCCACGGCGCCGAGCGCCAGCGGCGCCAGCAGGGCGCGGCCGGCCGCGACGCTCACCCGATCGCCGATCACGACGGCGAAGACGGTCGGGAACAGCGCGGAGAGCGGTAGCCGATCCCACACCAGCGAGACGTTGCTGGGGGCGGCGTGATACCAGGCCGAGCCGAGCCCGGTCAGCAGCAGGCCGACGCCGAAGACGATCCCGGCCACGCGCTCCCACCCCGGCAGCGCCGCGCGGCTGACCCGGGCGAGCGCCCAGGCGCCGGCGGCGAGGAAGCCGACGTTGGAGAGGACGTTGAGGCCGTACGGCAGGCCGAGCACCACGCGGTGGTCGGCGAAGTCGTGATACGCGAGGTCTTGCCGGACGGGGGGCACCAGCAGGGCGATCACGCCGGCGGCGAGGGCCACCGCGGCCAGCGAGGCGATGCGCGCGCGGCGGGCCGCCGGCGTCACGTCGCCTCGCCGGCCAGGACCGGCGGCGGCACCCGCGCGGCGAGGCGCTCCAGCTCCTCGGCGAGCGCGCGGCGGCGCGCCCGCAGGCGGGCGTGGAGGCCGCGGCGGGCGAGAAAGTGCAGCAGCGCGGTCGCCTCCCGCGCCACGGCCTGGCCGCGGGCCTGCCAGGCGAGCGCGAAGAAGCCGGCCGGCACCAGCGCCACCAGCAGCGCAATCGCCGCCGCCGGCCCGAACAGGCGCGCGGCCAGCCAGGCCTCGAACGCCCACGCGAGCGGAAAGATCACCACGCCGCCGGCGATCTTGTAGGTGGCCTCGACATCGGGCTCGGGCCGGGCCAGGTGAATGCCGAGCTTGACGAGCTGATAGGGCAGGGCGTGGACGCAGGATGCCGAGCAGGGCCAGCGGCAGTCCGAGGAGCACCGGGACGATCTCGCGCGCGGCGTAGCGGAGCACGACCGAGGGCGCGTAGGCGCGGCCCAGCGTTTCCGGCGTCACCCCCAGCCGGTCCAGGTCGCGGTCGTACTCCTCGGCCTCCCGGCGGAAGTGCTCGACCTCGGCCGGGGAGGCGTGGCGCAGCCACCGGTAGGCCCGCGACGCGCGCTGCAGCCACGCCGCCGAGCGGGGATCGCGCGCCGTGCCGCTCTCCTCGCGCCACACGCGCTCCATCAGCCGCAGCAGCCGCAGGGTCTCGCGGTCCTCCGCCTCGACCATCTGCCGCCGGAGCGCGGTGGCGAGACGATCGGTGAGCGTGCGGACGGCGGTGATCGGATCGCGGCGGTGCAGCTCGGCGCAGTCGGCGGTCGCGACCGGCGCTCCGATCAGCACCAGCGCGTGGCCGGCCCGGAATCGCCCCGGCTCGTTGAGGACCAGACCGACGGGCAGCAGCGTCACCGGAGGCGATCCGCTCGCCTCGGCCTCCAGCAGCAGGCGGGCGGCGCCGGTCCGCAGCGTCATGAGCGTGGGCTCGGGCTGGCTCACGCCCTCGGGAAAGATCAGGATCGCCTCGCCGGCGCCGAGGGCGGCGCTGACCGCGCGGAAGGTGGCCGCGTTGCCGGAGGTGTCGCCGCCGGCGTCCTGCCGCCGGTGGACCGGCAGCGCCCGCGCCATGGCGAGGAACGGCGCGATGATCGGATGGCGGAAGAGCCCCGACTTGGCCAGCGGCCGCAATGCACGGGGCAGAGCGGCCATCAGCAGCATGGGGTCGATCAGCCCGTTCTGGTGATTGGCGGCGACCACGAGCGGCCCCCGGGCCGGCACGTGCTCGAGGCCCGCCACGTCGAGGCGGCGATAGAAGAGCGCCAGCAGCACCCTTACGAGGGTCCGGATGAGCCGGGGGCCCACGCGGTCAGCGTCGCCGGGCCGCGTGCAGCACGGCGACCACGGTCATCGCGTCACGGATCTCCGAGGCCTCCACCATGCGCACGACCTCGTCGAAGGCGAACGCCCGCACCTCGATGAACTCGGTATCGTCGGCCTCGCGCGTCACCGCGCGCAGCCCGTCGGCCCGATAGATGTGGGCCGTCTCGTCCACCACGCTCTTGGAGGTGTCGAAGGTGCAGAGCTTCTCGAGCCGCGCGGCCTCGTAGCCGGCCTCCTCGGCCAGCTCGCGCTGCACGGCAGCCTCCTCGCTCTCGCCGGGGCGCACGGCGCCGGTGGGCATCTCCCAGACGAAGGCGCCAGCCACGTAGCGATACTGGCCGACCAGCACCACCGTGCCGGCGTCGAGGAAGGGCAGCACGCCGACGGCGGGCTTGCACTCGACGACGCCGTAGAGGGTGGTGCGGCCGTCGGGCATCTCGGCGACGTCCTCCCGCACCCGGATCCACGCGTTGGCGTAGGCCTCGCGGCTGCTCAGGGTGCGCCACGGAGCGCGCGCCAGGGCGCGCCGCCGGTCGGTCATGCGCGACATCTTCGGGTATACTTCGGGCGAAGTCCAATGAAGGTCGTGCTGCGCAATCCCCGTCGTGAGGTCGAGGTCGCGGGCAACCGCCGCGTCAAGGACGTGCTGCGCGACCTCGAGATCCTGCCCGAGACCGTCCTGGTCATCCGCGGCGACGATCTCATCACCGCCGACCAGCACGTCGGCGACGCCGACACCATCGAGCTGCGCCCGGTGATGTCCGGAGGGGCGTAGGTGAAGTGCCGCAAGTGCGGGAACGCGGCGGTGCTGGAGCTGCGCCGGCACAACGCCGCCTTCTGCGGGCCGGACTTCCTGGAGTTCTTCCGCAACCAGGTGCGGGAGGCCATCCGCAAGTACCGCATGTTCACCCCCGACGAGCCGGTGCTGGTGGCGGTGTCGGGCGGCAAGGACTCGCTCGCCCTGTGGGACGTCCTCATCGACGACGGCTATCGCACCACCGGGCTCTACCTCGACCTGGGCATCTTCGACTACTCGGTCGAGTCGCGGAGCAAGTGCGAGGCGTTCGCGGCTGCCCGCGGTGTGCCGCTGCTGGTGCGCCGCGTGGCCGACGAGGTCGGGGCGCCGGTGCCGGTCATCAAGTCCGTCACGCGGCGGCCGCCCTGCTCGGGCTGCGGGCTGAGCAAGCGCTACCTGATGAACCGGGCCGCGCTCGATGAGGGCATGCCGGTGGTTGCCACCGGCCACAACCTGGACGACGAGGCGGCCACCCTGTTCGGCTCGGTGATGCACTGGCAGACGGACGCGCTGCCCCGCCAGTCGCCGGCGCTGGCGTCCACGCACCCCAAGCTGGTGCGCCGGGTGAAGCCGCTGTATCGGCTGTCCGAGCGGGAGACAGCCGCCTACGCGTTCCTCCGGAAGATCGACTACATCGTCGACGAGTGCCCGTTCGCCAAGGGTGCCACGTCGATCGCCCACAAGGAGACCCTCAACCGTCTGGAGGACGCCTCGCCCGGGGCCAAGCACAACTTCCTCTTCGGCTTCCTCGAGAAGGCCCGGCCGGCGTTCGAGCGAGCCGAGGCGGTGGTGCTGAACGAATGCACGCGCTGCGGTCAGGTCACGACCGGCACGCTGTGCGCCTTCTGCAAGCTCGCCGATCAGGTCAAGCGGTCTCTTTGAACCTGGGGGCCCCGATATGGCCCCCAGACCCCCAACGCTCGGCAGCGCCCCGGCGGAGCCGTGGCGCTCCTCGTCTTCGCTGTCGCCGGCCGCCCGGCGAGCTGTGATCCTCGGCGATTCCGCGTTCGTGCACGGTCCGTGAAGTTGCGGGCGGCCACGCCGGGCCGGTACTATGGCAGGCATGGCCGGATTCCGGTGTCCCAAGTGCGGCAAGGTTGCGATGGTGCCGAAGGTCTGCTGCGGTCGCCCGATGAAGCGGTCCTGAACGAACGACTCAGCCGGCCGTCACCCCGGGTAGGCGGGCGGTCTGGGCGGCCAGCTCCTGCACCACCCGCTGCTCGTCCAGGCTGAACGCGCGCACGGCGCCGCGCCCGTCGAGGGCGTTGATCAGCTGCAGCACGCCGAAGACGTGTCCCCCGCCGTTGCGTAGCGGCATCGCGAGCATCGAGCGGGTGCGGTAGTCCGCGTTGCGGTCGACCTCACGGAACAGCGTGTAGGGCCGGTCCACGGGGATCTCGTAGGCGTCGCGCAAGTTGACCGTGGACCGCGTCACCAGCACGTAGCTGGCGATGCTGTTCTCTCCGAGCGGCAGCGGCCGCGCGCCGACCCGCCGTCGGACCTCGTCCTCGCCGACCTGGCGAGCCAGCACGTCGTTCTGCACCGCCGCGAACTCCAGCGACTCACCGCGCCGCACGTAGACCGTGCCCGCCTCGGCCCGGGTGACCTTGCGGGCCGCCGACAGCAGGCGCTCCAGGCCCCGCGTCACGTCGGTCTCGGCGGCCAGGGCGGCGCCCAGCTTGGCCGCCTCCGACGACGACCGGCGCCGGGCGGGGGCGGGGGCCGCGGGCGGATGCGTGGCCCGGCCGCCCTTGCGGGCGGTGCGGGTGTGGCGGGTCGTCTTGCGGGGGGCGGGCCTGGCCTCGTGGCGCGGCGCGGCCGCCCGCCGGCGGCGCGACTTGGGGCGGCGGCGCCGGGCCACTCAGTCGCGTCCCGGCCGGCCCCCGCGGCCCGTGTGCATCAGCGGGGGGCGGCGGTGTCCTGCAGGGCGGCGTCGAGGTCTTCGGGACGGACGGGCTTGAACAGGCAGCGGCGGACGCCCAGGCCGGCCAGGCGGGCGTGGTCCTCCTCCCGCAATCCCCAGCCGGTGATGAACAGCAGGGGCACGCGGGGGTCGATGGCGCGCAGGCGCTCGGCGAACTCCCAGCCGTTCATCTCGGCCATGCCGATGTTGGTGACGACGACGTCGAACCGGTCGGGGGAGTAGTCATGAAGCGCCCCCCGCGCGGTGATGGCGGGCGTGACCGTGTGGCCAACCCGACGCATCATCTCGGCCAGGGTCGCCAGCACCTGGGCGTTGTCGTCCACGACCAGGACCCGGAACTGGTGGCGGCCCTCGGCCGACGGCACCATCATCGCCGGCGTCGCCGACTCGTGAGCGATGGGGAACACCAGCGTGAATGTCGTGCCGGTCCCGGGGACACTGTCGACGTGGATGTCGCCGCCGTGGCGGTGCACGATCGAGTAGGCCATCGACAGGCCGAGCCCGGAGCCGCCCTCGCCCTTCGTCGAGAAGAACGGCTCGAAGATGCGCTGGCGGACCGCCTCCGGCATGCCGACGCCGGTGTCGGCCACCATCACCCGCACCTCGCGCCCCGGCGTGTGCCCGGTGGCGATCGTGAGCCGGCCGCCGTCCGGCATGGCGTCCATGGCGTTCAGGATGAGGTTCGTCAGCACCTCGCTGAGCGCGGCCGGCCGGCCCTGGAGAAGGGCGTCGGCCTCGAGATCGAGCTTCAGCTCCAGCGCGCGGCTGTCGCGGGCGATGTTCTCTTCCCAGCGAGGCCGGGTGATGGCGACGGCGTCCTGCACGATCTGGTTGATGTCGACGCCCACGAACTGCTCGTCGGGGCGCAGCCGCGCGAACTGCTGGATGCGGCGGACCGTCTCCGAGCCATCCATGGCCGCCGATTCGACCACCGTCAGCGAGCGCTCGATGAGGTCGGCGTTGGTGGGGTTCTGCTTCATGAGCTGCGCGTAGCCGAGGATCGCCTGCAGCAGGTTGTTGAAGTCGTGGGCGATGCCGCCGGCGAGCTGGCCGAGCGCGGTCAGCTTCTCCGACTGGTGGAGCTGGCCCTCGATCTCGCGCTCGGTCGTGATGTCGCGCACGATCGCGATCACCCCGTCGAGGCCGCCCTGCCGGTTGCGCAGCCCCGACAGCGTCACCGCCAGGGTCAGCACACGCGAGTCGCCGGCCGCCCGGCTGACCTCGAAGGCCTGGCGCTCCTCGCCCTCGGCGAGGCGCTGGCGCGCGCGACCGTACTCGGGCTCGGGCAGCAGCTCCACGATCTGCCGGCCCAGCACGTGCTCGGCCGGGAGCCCGAACGTCCGCTCGGCGGCCGGATTCCAGCCGGCCACCAGGTCGTCGGCGGTCACGGTGATGATGCCGTCGCCGGCCGAGGCGATGAGTTGCTCGAGCGAGCGCTTGGTGTCGGCGATCTGGCCGTAGAGCCGGGCGTTGCGCAGGGCGATGGCGAGATACTCGGCGAGCATCTCCAGCAGCTCGCGCTCGCGCGGATCGACGGCCCGCCCCGACTGCCGGTTGTCGACGACGAGCCAGCCCAGTGACCCCTCGGCGTCGCGGATGGCGCACGTCACCACGCGAGGGTCACCGGGGCTCGTCACCGGCGCCGAGGAGGCAATGGCCACGACCTCGTAGCCGAGCCCGTTCTGCAGCTGGCCGATGACGGCGGTCGAGATGCCCTCGTACTCGAGCTGGCTGACGAAGGTGCGGGCGATCTCGCGCAAGATGGACAGCTGGGTCACCCGCAGCGATTGCTCGACCTCGTTGCGGCGCTTGTCCTCCTCGAGCTCGCGGGTCTTGGCGGCCAGGCGCCGCATCTCTTCCACCAGCCGGGCGAGCTGGCCGCGGGTGCCGAGCTCGGCGTGG
The DNA here is from genome assembly GCA_963734175.1 of uncultured Candidatus Rokubacteria bacterium. Lineage (GTDB taxonomy): Bacteria > Methylomirabilota > Methylomirabilia > Rokubacteriales > CSP1-6 > AR5. The sequence continues at coordinate 118,749 of CAVTGC010000004.1, read as the reverse complement.
CGCCGGCCCAGCGCACGGCGCACGACGTCTTCCAGGTCCTGGCGCGAGAAGGGCTTGATGAGGTACTCGAAGGCGCCGTGGGTGAGCGCCATCTTCACGGTCTCCAGCGAGGCGTAGGCCGTGATCATCACGACCTCGATGGCGGGGTCGATCCGCTTGATGCGGCGGAGCACCTCGAGGCCGTCGAGCTCCGGCATCTTGATGTCGAGGATGACGATGTCGGGCCGGTAGGCGGGAATCTGGTCGAGCGCGGCCCGGCCGCTGTCGGCCGTCTGGATCTGGTAGGACGGCTTGAGCAGCATGCGCAGCGACTCGCGCGGGCCCAGCTCGTCGTCGACGACGAGGATGCGGGCGGCGTCGAGGGGCGGCGCCGCCGTGGTCACGACAGGGTGGGCAGCGTCACGAGGAAGGCGAGCTCGTGCCGTGTCTGGCGCGTCCGCAGCCGGCCGCCCAGCGCCTCGATGAGTCGCTGGCTGACGGCGGGCCCCACGTCGATCAGGCTCTCCTGGACCATCTGTACGGGGTCGAACAGCCGCTGCAACTTCTCGGGGGACACGCTGGCGGTGCGAGACCCCACCATGATGCGCACGTCGGTGCCGCCCTCCTCGTCCTCGTGCTGGCCCACCGATACCGAGACCTTCGCCAGGTCCGTCGGCGAGTTATGGGTGAGATACCGGATGATGTAGGACAGCGCCTTGCGCAGCTGGCCGACGTCGACCTTGATGAGCTGCGCGGTCGACTCCGGAACGACCTCGAGCTGTAGCTGCTTGCCGGCGGCCTCGTCAGCCAGATCGATGGCGTCGATCAGCTGCCCCACTACCTCCCGAGCATCCACGATGGCAAAGTTTAGCTCACCCTCCGTCACCAACCCGGCAAGTTTTTCAAATACCTCGACGAGCCGGCGGACGTCCCGGCGGACGACCGCCGAGAAGTGGCGCCGGAAGTCCGGGTCGTCGTACCGCTCGCCGATGAGCTCGATGAAGGTGTTGATGGACACCAGGGGGTTCTTGATCTCGTCGGCGATCCGGGCCACCACGCGGGTGAGGAGCTGGAACTGCTCGGCCTCCCGGCGCTGGGCGGCCAGCTCCTTCTGGGCCGTCAGGTCCTCGAAGACCAGGACGGCCCCTAGCGGTTGTGCGTCCTCGTCCCGGACGGCATAGGTCGAGACCTCCAGCCAGAGGCGGCGGAGGGCCAGCTGGATCTCCGAGCGGGGCGCCGCGCGACCCGAGGCGAGCGTGTCGTACAGCATGTCGCCCAGGGGGGAGGGCAGGATTCTGAGATCCTGGCCGACCACGGCGGCGGCTGACAGATCGAGGATCTCCTCGGCCCGCCGGTTGAGAGTGCCCACTCTTTGGTCACGGCCGATCGTGACCACGCCGCTCGACATGTGAGACAGGATCCGCTCGCTGAACTCTTTCTCCCGGGCGAGCTGGTGGTGCAGCGTGATGTCGCGCAGGACGGTGGCCAGGTGGGCGGCCAGGTCGAACAGGGTCTGCATCTCGTGGCGGCCATAGGTGGCCCCGAACACGGGCTGGCCGAGGGCCAGCACCGCCACCAGCTCGCCGTGCGCCAGCAGCGGGACGGCGACGACGGCCTGCAACAGGCGCAGCTCGCGCAGGATCTCGGGGTCGAAGATCTCCGGCGCCACCGCCGGCCGGCCCTGCACGGCCAGCCAGCGGACGAGGCCGTCGTTGGGCGACAGTCGGATGCCGTGGACGAGCTGCGGTGCCAGGCCGCGACTGGCCACGATGCGGAACTCCTGTCCGAGGGCGTCGGGCCGCAGCAGCGCCATGCGGGTAGGGCGGACCAGCTCGCCGATGGAGTCGAGGAACATGCCGAGCGCCCGCGGCACATCGACGCCGGCCGCCAGCACGCCGGTGAAGCCGCGCAGGAGACGCGCCACCGCCACGCCGTCCCACGGCTCCCCGCTCGCTGTGGTCGGGGCCGCTGCGGCCGGCGCCGCCGCCCGGGTGGCCGCGATCTCACGGACGAGCCGCTGGCGGTCGAGCGCGTGGCGCAGCACCGCCTCCAGCTCGCGGGCGGTGAAGCCGTCGGAGACGGTGAAATCGGCGCTGTCCTCGTCCTCGCCGCTAGCCCCTACCGCGATCACGAGGGCCAGCGGCGTGACGTCCCGGGCCGCCGCCACGAACGTGGCCAGGGCGCCGGCCGGCCCCGTGCTCTCGCGCAGCACGATGTCGATGTCGACGAGCCGCAGCGTGCGCAGCGCGTCGCTGTCGCTGCGCGCCTCGAAGATGGAGAAGGCCGCCAGCGAGCGGCTGACCCGCGCCCGGAGTGCGTCGTCGGCGGTGAGGACGAGGACAGTGTTCACGCGGTCACCGCTGAGGTCACCGTGGCCAGCGGAAACTCGACGGTGAGCACGGCGCCGCCGATCGGCCGATTCGCCGCCCGCAGTCGCGCACCGTGAGCCTGGGCGATCCCGGCCGAGATGGCCAGCCCCAGCCCGGATCCGCGCGCCTTGGTGGTGAAGAACGGCTCGAACACGCGCTCCAGCAGCTCGGGCGCGATGCCGGGGCCAGTGTCCGACACCGTGACGAGCACCTGCGTCTCCGCGCGCGTCAACTCGACGGCGATGACGCCGCCGGCCGGCGTCGCCTCGTGGGCGTTGAGCAGGAGGTTGAGGAAGAGCTCCTCGAGCTCCTGGTGATTGCCGACCACCACACACGCCTCGGCGCCCAGCAGGCTGGTCATCGTGTGACTCTTCTCCTCGAGGCCCGGCTGCATCAGCTCCAGGGCTTCGGTCAGCGGTATCCGTACATCCACCGGATGGCGAGGACCGCCGGCCGGCCGCGAGAGCGTGCGAAGCCGATCCACCAGGCGCTGGATGCGGCCGATCTCGCGCGTGGAGATCCGACCGAACTCCTCGAGGAATCTCGCGTCCCCCGGCCGCCGCGGCAGCAGCTGGGTGAAGGTCTTGACCGCCACCAGCGGGTTCTTGATCTCGTGCGCGATGCCCGCTGCCAGCGTCTGGAAATACACGAGCCGCTCGGCCCGCCGGCGCTCGAGCTCGAGCTCCTTGAGCGGGGTGAGATCGCTGAAGACCGCGACGGCGCCGAGAACGCTGCCGGTGGGATCGCGCACCGGCGAGACGGTGCAGATGACCGGGCGACTCGTCGGCCCCTCCGCCTCCGGGGCCGCCGTCACCAGCTCGACCTCCGGCTGCGTGCGCGCCTGCCCGTCGGAGACGGTGGCCTGCAGTGGCTCGGCCAGGCAGGCCGGCAGCAGCGCCGCCGCCCCTCCGAGCGTGGTTTCGGCCGGCAACCCGGTCAGACGCTCGGCGGCCCGGTTGAACATCGCCACCCGCCCGGTGGCCTTGATGGCCACGACCCCGCTCTCGATCGTGGCCGCGATGTTCTCGAGGTACTCGTTGGCGACCGTGACGGCCGTGTACAGCTGCGCGTTCTTGATCGCCACGCCCGCCTGATTGGCCAGCGTCATCAGCAGGTCGAGGTCCTGCTGGTAGAACGCGTCCCCGGACAGCTTCGGTCCCACCGCGATCATCGCGATCAGCGTGTCGTCGGCCAGCACGGGGAGCAGCAGCGACCAGTTCGTCTCGACGAGGCGCTCGTGCAGCGCCGCCGCCGCCGTCTCCCGCTCCCGCGCCACCTCATCTGCGAGGATAGGCACCTGCGCGGCATCGAGCGCCGCCACGATCTCGATCGGCGCCTCCGCCGGCGTCGCGAAGTGGCTGGAATTTGTCCGGGCACCTCCACCATGGCGCAACGAAATACCCCGTCCTCTCGCACGTAGACCGCAACGCCCTCAGCCGCAGTTGACCGTCCGACTGTGGCTGCCGATGAACTCCCAGCAACGTTTCAAGATGGAGCACTCGGGTGAGCATCCTGCTCGCTTCTCGAACGGTTCGCTGATAGTTCGCGTGAGTTCGATAGACATATCGATCCAGTAGACGACTCGCAACATCGCGCAGTGATCGGAGTCAAGAATCGTCACTACGCCGACGGCGCGAGAAGCAGTGCGAGTTCTGCTCCATCGAGATGGACGAGCAGGCGTGGCCAGAAGATGGCCAACAGAAGGCAGCCGGCACCGCCGACAGCACGACAGCGATTGTAATCGTCAGCCCACGGTGGATAAAGAGCCGAAGTCCATCAGTCGATGGCGGATGATCGCGTGGGCGACGAAGGCCACATACGACCAGGCTGAAATAAGGCCCCATCCAGCTATAGGTTGACTGCCCGTCATAAGTGGAATCAGCAGATTGGTTGTTATGCCGCCGGCGAACCCGGTTATAAGGCCAGCTCCGAAATACTGGAATTGTGCCCGTCGCAAACCTCGAGAAGATCGCCACTTCACGAAAGATCCAAAACCGACAGACAACGTGACGATGAAATAGAGAGCGAAGGCCAGATACAGGGGGCCAGCCTTTCGGGAGATTCCCTGTGGGCCGCCCACTGTCATAGACGACTAAATCGGTGGCCAAGGAGAGAGCCATGAACACGGTGCCGAGGGCGTACAGAGCTCTGCGGAGGCGGAGCGAAGACCAAGAACTGGGCGCTGGGAAGCGGCAACTGAAGAGAAAGAAGGCTGACGGGATGAGGCTGGCGCAAGGGAATGGGAGCCGATCCGAGCATTGGATAATCACCGCTCTGAAGTCCAGCAATCCCAATTACCCAGCCCGCGAATAGCATTGTCTGCGCGGCAAAGCTCTGTTGATCGGGTTCTGCGGGCGGGCGCGGAGGACAAACAAACCGAGAACCGCTAGGGCGAAGGCAACGCTAATTGGGTGAATTGTCCCAAGGACATCACCGACTCCCTGTCTGGTTGCGGGTTAGTGCGTCACGATCGATGCCCGGGGAGGGGCTTCGTCTTGCTATGTCTGTTGTTGGGGTAAGACATCACTCGGAGAGATGACGCTGACCGCCGTGCCCGGGTCGTACACTAGCGCGGGAAATTCAATCACTATCAGGGCGCCACGTCCAGTGGTGCTGTTCGTGGCGTAGATTGAGGCTCTGTGAGAGTCGGCAATGCCTCGACAGATCGACAGGCCTAGGCCTGACCCCTTTTCCTTTGTCGTCACGAAAGGATCGAAAATCTTCGAGACGAGATTCTCGGGTATACCGCTCCCGCTATCCTCGACCTCAACGACTACGACACGCGACCCCAAGGCCTTATGGTCAGCTACCCGGATAGAGAGTTGGCCGCCGAGACGCATCGCGTCGATAGCATTGACGAATACGTTCAAGAAGAGCTGCCTTAGCTGATCGGCGTCACCTGCGACGAGAGGGATCGCCCTCTGATAAGACGTCGTCACAATGATTCGTCGCTTGCTCCAGTTGTGCTCTCAGCAGCGCGAGCGTCTCTTGTATTGCTCGAACGATGTCGAGCGGAACAAGGCGCTGAGAAGTTCGGGGTCAGCCCGCGCAGGCGCCCCACCAAGGAATCGATCCGTTCGATCTCGCGCACCACAACCTTCGAGAAATCTCCGTGGAAGTCCTCATCGTTGAAACGTTCTGGGAGTAGTTCGGCAAAAGTCTTTATCGCAACAAGAGGATTCTTGATCTCGTGAGCGATTCCGGCAGCGAGCGCTCCAATTGAGGCGAGGCGCTCTACCCGCCACTTTTCTCGTTCTAGCTCCTTGAGCCTCGAGAGATCGCTGAATACGATCACGGCGCCGAGAAGCGCCCCAGAGCGATCTCGTAGGGCTGACGCGGACGAGATGATCGGAACCGGGTGACCGGAACTGTTGGTCACGACCATTTCAACTTGCGTTAGAGGCTTGACGCCTGCTGCCGCGTCACGGAGAGCTTCGGCGAGAGGTGTCGGGAGTTGTTCCAGGGACTTGCCTCTCAGGGCCTCGGCCTTGAGCTGGGTCATCTCTTCCGCAGCGGAATTGAATAGGGTGATCGTGCCGTCGGGGTCAATAGCGATGACCCCGCTCTCCATCGTGGACAGGATGTTCTCGATATATTCATTTGCAATAACAACCTGTCTGTAGAGCTGGGCGTTCTGAAGCGCTATCGTCGCCTGACTTACTAGAGTCGAAATGAGATCTAGATCATTGGCAAAGTGTGGATCACCCGAGAGTTTTGGACCGATCAGCAGGAAGCCTGAAACACCCGAGTCTTCAACGAATGGGAAGGCGACCTCGCCGCCTAGTCGCTTTAGCTCGACGCGAGCTGCGGCGGCAATCTGGATCGCGCGTGGAGGCGATATCGTCGTCCACGCAGGCGCGTCTCTCGCGCTCCAGAAAGATCAATAGATCGCTTGCTTCTGGAGTGATAACAGTGAAGTCGTGTTGGTAGCCCATTGCCCGGAGGTCGCCACTATGCTCAAGGGGCCAGTTGTGCGCTCGCTGCGCAGATAGACGCAAGCTCTCTCGACGCGAAGAATGTCCTCAATGGCTCCCACGAGATAACGAAGTAGCTGAGACGGGTCGAGGATCGTGCTGAGTCGCCGACTCGCGTCCCGAACCGTGCGCTGGTAGTCGTAGTTTCGGCGATAGAGATATCGATTGAGAAGCGTCTGCAGCGAGGTGTTGAGTGGCGGGAAGAGGACTGCCGTGACCACCGCAATTGCGACAGCGGCGGCAAATGAAATAGTATCGGTCTCGTCTCCAGTGAATCGACGCAGGACCGTTGCAAAGCCTAGGAATAGGGAGACAGCAACTGCAATACCCGAGGCATACACGACCCCGCTCTTTATGACGACGCGGATATCCATAAGGCGATATCGAACAATCGCGTGTGCAGCGAACAAGGCCATGATGAGAGTGAAGTAGGGGCCCAGCAGACTGTAGCGGGAAGTTCCCCAGACGAGGGGGATGACAAGGTTTGTTGTCATGCCACCTAGACCCCCGAGGAGTATCCCGAGTAGAAGGTATCGGAGTTGGAGCTTCCGGATTCCTGAGGCCGATCGAAGTTGGCGAGAGAGACGATAGAGGGCTAGGCCGAAGCACGCGAGGAAGTAAAGACCAAAGAGCCGATGTAGCGGTCCATAGATGAAGTTGCGACCGCTTGAGCCTGTCGCGGACCCGGCAACAATCAGCGGCGTGAGTGAGGACAGAAGGACGAAGGCGGCGCAAACAGCGCCTGCAATCCAGAGCATCCCTGTCCACCGATGAAGCGGAGCGTCTTCCAGAGATTCGAACATCCAGAAGAGGCTGAAGGGTATTGCGGCAGCTGAAGCGAAGGCTAACCGACCTAAGAGGATGTTGGGATCGGAATCCCTAGTCGACAAGTAGAGAGATATCGAGCCGATCCAGCCGATGATCGTTACCATTGAAAAGGCAAACAGTCGGTTTACGAGGGCGGCGGGGTCGCGCGCGACGACCACAAGGCCGAGACTGAAGAGAACAGCGCAGAGGGCGATGGTGCCGACGGATTGGAGACTAGGGTCCATCTACTATCTCGGCATGACCGGCTTCCCGATCACCAGGGCCGATACGCTGCCGCCAAAGCTATGGCCGTTGATGAGCACATTGCGGATGCGCGCTGGCCGCGATCGATTTGGGACGTAATCGAGGTCGCACTTCGGATCCGAGACTTCTTGGTTAATTGTGGGTGGAACAATCTGATGGGCGATGGAGAGACAGGCGCACACTGTCTGTATGGCCCCAGCCGCCGACACCGGTTGCCCGATCATCGACTTGATCGAGGCGATGGGGATCGAATAGGCGTGCCGGCCCAGAGCCTTCTTGAACCCGTTTGTGTCGCAAATATCATAGTCCGGCAACGAACTCCCGTGGGCGTTAACGTGGTCGATATCTAGCGGAGTGAGTTCCGCGTCGGCGATCGCGGCCGCAAGTGTTTGCGCCATGATGTTGCCCTCAATGTCGCCCTTGCGCATGCCTATGGCTTCACTGGCGGCGGCGTGGCCGAGAATCTCGGCATAGATCGTGGCACCACGGTTGAGCGCGGAATCAAGATCTTCGAGAACAACGGTCGCGGCGCCTTCGCCCAGGACGATTCCATCTCGCATAAGATCGTAAGGTCTCGACGCTCGATGAGGCTCGTTCGCCCGACTCGAGAGAGCGCCAAGGGCACAGAAGCCCGCGAATGACAGCGGGAACAATGGAGCGTCGCACCCTCCGGCCAAAGCGACTCGAGCTTTGCCGGTCGCGACGTACGAAGCGGCGGTGTGGATAGCATCTATGCCCGTGCAGCAGTTTGATGATACGGATAGCGCCGGACCGGTAACGCCAAATTCGATGGCCACGTAGCTTGAGGCCGCGTGACTCGGATACTCGAGAACTGCCCAGGGTTTCATCCCCCCAAAGCCCGTTCCTTGATGCAGCGTTCTCGCGGCTTCATCAGCGACGTCCCCGACTCCATTGACCGAAGTGCCGTAGCAGATTGCAGTCTCGCGGGCGACGGAGGGGCTGATGGAAAGTCTGGAGTCGGTAAGTGCCAAGCGAGTAGCGGCGATCGCGAATTGGGAGAACCTAGCAGCAGTCTTCGCTGTTTTGGCGCTTAGGAACTCTCGGGGTGCGAACGACTTTACCTCCGCGGCAATCTTGCAGGGATAGGGCGACGTATCGAACGAGGTTATGAAATCGACTGCTGAACTACCTCGGACGAGGCTGTTCCAGAATTCATCCTTGCCGATACCGTTGGGTGCGACGACACCAAGTCCTGTAATGACGACGCGGCGTCGTCTGGTGTGACGGGTCATGATGCGTCATTGTCCAGGATGGCCAACGTCGTCTCCTATCCGATTCATCGGCTCCTTCCGGTCGCTGGTACTGTATCCAGAGGCCAGAAAGCTAAAGTTTATAATAACTAACAGCCCAAGCGACTGATCTGAGCTGGAGCCAGCCCTGCTACAATACGGCCGTTATCCTCCATGCCTAGGTTCTACGTCAATCGTCGAAATTTCCTGACAGTCCTTTTGGCGGGCCTTCTTGCCCCTGTCAGGTTGCTTGCCGAGCCGATTGCCAGGCGGAGCGGGTTTGCAGCCGATGTCGGCATCCTTTACCAAATGCTCACCTTCCAGCTCCGGGGGGATGTCCAGGAGACCATCGACCGTGGCGCGGGACGGTACGAGGTGAAGGTGAACGGTCAGGGAGACGGCATCGCCAACCGGATCGAGTCCAGCGGCGTGCTACGGGATGGCCGGTGGGTGCCCCTGAAGAGCTCGTCGTGGTTCCAGGTGCGGGGGCGGGAGTCGCAGGTGCAGGTGACCTATGCCTACGATCGGCGCTCGGTCGAGTACCACGCTCGCGGGGAGACCTTCATCATGCGGCGGCTGCGGGTCGTCGACGACGTCGTTCCGCTGCCCGCCGGAATGCACGTAGACGACGCCATCAGCGCATCGCTGAACTTCCGTGACGGGTACTGGCCGCCGCGCCCGGATGGCCGGTTGCAGACGCACGTCGTCCGGCGCCGCCGGGGCGAGAACGAAGGTCCCGACGACGTGGCGCAGTCATACCGAGCAGAACTGGTCCCCCTGGAGCTGAAGATCGAGCCTGAGCCCGAGACGCGCAAGCCATCTGCGCTGCTCGACCTCAGCCGATTCTCGTCGTGGGCCCGAGAGAATCGGCCGGCCCGCATCGTGTTCGACGACGAACGCCGCCCGGCGCTCATCACCGGATCGATGATCCTCGGCACGTCTGTCACGATTCGCCTCGGCTAGATGCACGACCTCGTCGCCATTGGCGAGGTGATGCTGCGGCTGTCCATTCCCTCGCCGGCGCGCATCGAGACCACCCGGCAACTCGACGTTCAGGTCGGCGGGGCCGAGGCCAACGTGGCCGCCGCTTGCGCCCGGCTCGGGCTCCGCACCGCCTGGATCTCAGGGCTGCCCGCGAACGCCTGGGGTGAGCGGATCCGGCGGGAGCTCTCGGGCCACGGTGTCGACTGCGGCCACGTCGTGAGCATGGACGACGCTCGCGTCGGCGTCTATTTCCTGGAGTTCGGCGCCGCGCCTCGGCCCATCCGCGTCCTGTACGATCGGCGCGACTCCGCCTTTGCCCGACTCACGCCCGAGGCGGTCGACTGGGCGCCGGTGCGTCAGGCCCGCCTGGTGCACGTCACCGGCATCACCCCGGCACTGGGCCCCGGACCGCGCCGCGTCGTGGAGCAGGCGCTCCGGGAGGCTGCCGCCGTGTCCTTCGACCTCAACTACCGGAGCGCCTTGTGGGCCCCCGCCGAGGCTCGAGCCTTCGTCGAGGCGGCGCTGCCGGGCGTGCGCCACGTCTTCATGGGTGAGGCCGAAGCGCGCACTGTGCTCGGCCTCGGTGGTTCCGCCGAGGCGATCGTCGAGGCCCTCAGCCGGCTTGCGCCGAAGGCCACGATTGCCCTGCTGCAGGGGCAGGAGGGCTCGACGGTCCTGGCCAACGGGCGTCTGTGGCGGCCGACGCGGACGCACACGGTCCAGGTGGTCGACCCCGTCGGTGCCGGCGACGCCTATGTCGCCGGGTTCCTGTGGGCGACGCTGAACGGACGGGGGCCGCAGGACGCGGTGGACGCCGGCGCCGCCGTGGCTGCCCTCAAGTGCTCCATCTGGGGTGACGTCGCGCTGATCGATTCCCGCGACGTTGCGGACCTGCTTGCCGGAGGTGCCGACATCCGCCGTTGATTCATCCACGCGCGCCTTGCTGATATAGTCAACCCAGCATGGCGGTCGATCGCATCCTCGCCGGCCTCAACGACGCGCAGCGTGAGGCCGTGACCGCCGATGCGGGGCCGCTGCTCATCGTGGCCGGGGCCGGTACCGGCAAGACCACCGTCATCTCCCGCCGCATCGCCTGGCTCATCGCTCAGCGTCGCGCCCGCCCCGAGGAGATCCTGGCGCTCACGTTCACCGACAAGGCTGCCGCCGAAATGGAGGAGCGGGTCGACCAGCTCGTCCCGTACGGCTACGCCGACGTCGAGATCGCGACCTTCCACGCCTTCGGCGACGGGCTGCTGCGCGGGCATTCCCTCGAGATCGGCCTGAAGAACGACTTCAACGTCCTCAGCCGTGCCGAGCAGGTCATCTTCCTCCGCGACCGGTTGTTCGAGCTGCCGCTGGCGCGCTACCGGCCGCTCGGAGACCCGACCCGCCATCTGCAGGCGATCATCACCCTCGTCAGCCGGTGCAAGGACGAGGACATCACCCCGGCCGACTACGCCCGCTGCGCGGCACAGCTGCGCGCGGCGGCGGCGGCCGCTCCGGACGACGCCGACCGCGGCGATCAGGCCGAGGGGCAGGCGGAGCTGGCGGCGACGTACGCGACGTACCAGGAGCTCATGGCGCGCGAGGGGAATATCGACTTCGGCGATCAGATCGTCTTGGCCCTGCGCCTGTTGCGCGAGCGACCCCACGTCCTCAACTTCTACCAGCGGCGATACAAGTACATCCTGGTCGACGAATTCCAGGACACGAACTACGCCCAGTTCGAGCTGGTGAAGCTCCTGGCCGTGCGTCATCGCAACGTGGCCGTCGTGGCCGACGACGACCAGAGCATCTACAAGTGGCGTGGCGCGGCCATCTCCAACGTCGTCGGCTTTCTCGACCACTACACGGGAGCCAAGCAGATCGTCCTGACCGAGAACTTCCGCTCCCACCAGGCTGTGCTCGACTCCGCCTACCGGCTCATCGTCAACAACAACCCCGACCGGCTGGAGGTTCGCAGCGGCATCGACAAGCGCCTGGTGGCGGTCCGGGAGGCGCCGGGGCCCGAGCCCCGACACCTGCACTACGAGACGGCCACCCAGGAGGCGGACGCGGTTGCCCAGATGATCCGTGAGCACGTCGAGGACGGCGCGTGGGCCTTCACCGACGTGGCGGTGCTCGTTCGCTCCAACGGCGACGCCGACCAGTTCCTGCGCTCGTTCAACCTGCGTGGAATCCCGTGGACCTTCTCGGGCAATGCGGGCCTCTATGGCCGGCCCGAGGTGCGCCTCCTGCTGGCGTTCCTGCGGGCGGTGGCTCATCCCGACGACTCGGTGAGCACCCACTATCTGGCGTCTTCCGATCTCTACCAGGTGCCCATCGTGGATCTCACTCGATGTGCCACTCACGCTGACCGCAAGCATCGCTGGCTGTTCGACGTGCTGCGCGAGGTGGAGCAGATCCCGGAGTTGGCGACGGAGCTGAGCGAGGAGGCCCGGCTCACCGTCCGGCACCTGGTCGAGGACCTCGTGCGCTACATGGAGCTCGGGCGCGAGATGCCGACCGGCGAGCTGCTCTATCAGTTCCTCGTGGACTCAGGCTGGCTCGCTCGCATGTCGAAAGCGGCGACCGCGCGTGACGAGGCGGAGGTGCAGAACATCTCGAAGTTCTTCCGGCGAATCCAGGATGCCTCCAAGGCGCTTCGCTACGACAACGTGCGGGAGTTCGTGAAGCATCTCGACGCGTTGATCGACGCCGGTGAGGATCCGGCCGTCGCCGAGGCCGATGTGGAGACGCCGGCCGTGCGCGTGCTCACGGTCCACAAGGCCAAGGGGCTGGAGTTTCCCGTCGTGTTCCTCGTCAATTGCGTGCAGGGGAAGTTCCCCGTCCAGAAGCGGCGTGACGCTCTGGAGCTGCCGGCCGAGCTCATCCGTGACCTGCTGCCGACCGGCGACTTCCATACGCAGGAAGAGCGGCGGCTGTTCTACGTCGGCATGACGCGGGCCCGCCGGGAGCTGTTCTTCACGAGCGCCCGGGACTACGGCGGCGCTCGAGAGCGCAAGGTGAGTCAGTTCGTGCTGGAGGCCCTGAACCTGCCGAAGGACGCCGCGCGGCCTTTCAAGGGCAAGGCGGTGGAAGAGATCGATCGGTTCGCACCGCCGCCCGAGCAGGGCGCGGCGGCGCCGCCGCCGATCGCGGACTCCGAGGAGCTGCTCATCAGCCACAAGCAGGTCGACGACTATCAGACCTGCCCGCTGAAGTACCGCTATGTGCACCTGCTCCGGGTGCCGATCCTGCGCCACCACACGGTCGTGTACGGCAGCACGATCCACGCCGTGGTCGAGTTCTACCTCAAGCGCCGGGTCGAGGGTAACTACACGTCGCTCGACGATCTGCTGGCGGAGTACGACCGCAAGTGGCTGAACCAGGGGTTCCTGACGTGGGAGCATCAGGAGGCGCGCAAGGAGGCGGGGCGCGTGGCACTCACGCGCTTCTGGCACCAGGAAGAGGCGGAAGGCCTCAAGCCGACCTGGGTAGAGAAGGATTTTGCGTTCAGCGTTGGCAACAATCGTGTCCGGGGTCGCTTCGACCGTGTCGACGAGGACCTGCTCGGCGCCGTGATCGTCGACTACAAGACCAGCGAGGTCACGCGCCAGAAGGACGCCGACCGCCGGGTTGCCGACAACTTGCAGCTCAAGATGTACTCGCTGGCGTGGCGGGAGATGACCGGCCGACTACCGCAGCGCGTGGAGTTACGTTTCATCGAGACCCACGTGACCGGCCGGCGCGAGCCCACCGAGGCGGACCTCGAGGAGGCTCGAGTGGCGGTCGAGGAAGCCGCCGCCGGGATTCGCGCTCGCCGGTTCGACGCCACACCGTCGCGGCAGGCGTGCCGCTACTGCGCGTACAACCAGATCTGCCCGTTCACCGCTACCCGGGAGTAGGTACGCGGCAGCCCCTGAGCTTGCGATCCGCGGTAGGCTAGCGGCGTATGAATCGTCACGCCGGCCCGTCGCGACCCTCCGATGCGCCCACCGTGCCCGAGCCGACGTTCGCGGAGCGCGCGCGCACGCTCGCTCATCTGGGCCGGACCGGGACATTGGCCACCGTGTCGCGTCGTCACCCCGGCCATCCATTCGCGTCGGTGATGCCGTACGCATTGGACGGTAGCGGTCGGCCGCTGTTCCTCGTCAGCACGATGGCAATGCATACCCAGAATCTCCTCGACGATGCTCGGGCCAGCCTGCTGATCATCCAGCCCGATTGGAGCGGTGACCCGCTGGCCGCTGGCCGCCTCACCCTGATGGGGCAGGGACGCAGGCTCGACGCGACGGAGACCTCCGAGACCCGGTCCGCCTATCTGGCGCGCCACGAGCGCGCCAGATACTGGGTGGATTTCGACGACTTCGGCTTCTGGCGTCTGGACATCATGGACGTCTACTTCGTCGGCGGGTTCGCCGCGATGGACTGGGTGACCGCCGAGGACTACGCGGCGGCACGACCGGATGCCCTCGCAGATGTCGCCTCCGGCATCGTCGAACACATGAACCGCGACCATGCCGACGCGCTCATTACCTATGCACGGCACTACGCGGGCGAGACCGCGGACGAAGCCACCATGGTGACCGTCGACCGGTTGGGCTTCAAACTACGACTTCGTCAGGCCGACCGACTATCGAGCGTCCGCATTGCATTCCCCCGCGAGGTGACAACGGCAGATCAGAGTCGTGAGGTTTTGATCGAGATGCTCCCCCGCGAGTAGCCAGGTGCTATGCGCGGGGTGTGTGAGGCGGCCTGCCTAGAGTTATCGTCCTGGTGATGCTCAGAGCTTGCTTTCGGATCGCGCCGAGTCATTCGTGCCGGGGACATTCCACAGCAATGTTTTAAGATCGCTGGCTGCAGGTTCTGTAGACATGACTTCGGGCAGAGGGAACTCCAAGATAATCGTCATGCCCGGTTTGCCCGAGTTGTTCTCGGCTCGGATCACCGCATGGTGTGCATCGGCAATTGCTCGACAGATTGCCAACCCTAAACCCGACCCCTCGGGTTTTGTAGTCACGAACGTCTCAAACATCTTGGAAAGCAGCTCGGTCGGCACGCCAGGCCCTGTGTCTGAGATCTCGACGACGACTTGATGGCTGGGCAGAGAGTGGGACATTCCAATCGCGACTTCACCGCCGTGATCGATCGCTTCGAGCGCATTCATCAAGACATTGAGAAGGAGTTGCTTCAGCTGTGCAGGATCTCCGAGAATTAGAGGAGTTGATCGATCCCCCGTCATTAGTACGCGAACTCGAGCCCGTTCGATCTCACCACGTAGCAGCGCGAGCGTCTCACGCAACAGTTGATAGAGATCAACAGGGCGGAAGCGAACAGTTGGCGATGCTGCGAACCCTCGAAGTCTCGCAACTAGTTGATCGATCCGCTCAATCTCTTGCAGGACGATTTTTGCGAAAGAATCACGAAACTCAGCATCGCTGGCCCTCTCGGGTAGCAGTTCAGCAAACGTTCGAATGGCTACAAGGGGGTTCTTGATCTCATGTGCCAGCCCGCGGGCAAAGGCGCCAAACGAAACTAAGCGTTCCGCTCGACGCTTCTCAGCTTCGGCAAGCCCAATCTGAACGTGCAGTCTTATGGCGATGCCTACTTGGCTTGCTACCGCGCTGATGAGGTCAAGGTCTTCAGTGAAGTAAGGATCACCGGAGCGCTTGGGCCCAGTGAGATAGAAGCCCCCGAACTGACCCTGCACCAGCACCGGCAGAATACATTCCGCGCCAAGCCGCTCAAGTTCACTGAGCGCCTCAGACGACAGCTCGTGTCCTGGGCGACGAAGATCTGAAGCGGTGAGCGGCCGATGGTCCTCCTCCTGATGCAGTGATCTGAACAAGGTCCGACGACTCAGGGATTGTTGTGGGTAGGCCGCCGGTGTCAGGACCCCAAGACGACTCTCGTCGATACTCGGCGCCGCCGGCCTCTCGAACATAGAGAACGACTCGTTCGGCGTGCACGGTCCCGGCAATCGCACGGCACGTGTACTCGAATAGCACTCGGAGATCGACGATTTCGGTCATAGCCCGACTGATTTCACGTAGAGCGGCCGAGTAGTCATAGGGTGCGCGAAAGAAATAGTAGTCAAGAGCAGCTTGTACGGTACTTCGTAACGGCTGGAACACTTGGGCGACGAGCAGCGCCAAGACGAGTGTTATCGGTAAGGGAAGGGCCTGCCACTCAAGGGCCAGGAGCCAAGACATGATCCATGCGAGGCTCAGGAAGGCTGCGGCCGCTATGACTGAAGCGCCTACCTCGGTGACGCCACGACGGACCACCAGGCGAATATTGAGAAGGCGATACCGAACGATCGCGTGGGCAATCGAAGCGACGAGGACGAGGCCAAAGATCGGCCCGTAGATATTCAAGTGTGACGTGCGGAACACGAGGGGGACAACAAGGTTTGTAATCGACCCACCGACTGCGGCCACCCCGATTCCTAGCAGAACAAACTGAACTTGGAGGCGCTCAACGCCGGTCAGAAGGCGTAGCTTGCTACTCAGCAGCGCAATGCTGCCGGCTAGGGAGAGAACCAAGTACGCAGCAAACGCACGGTAGAGGCCGCCGTACGTCATGCTGAGGCCGCCGTTTACAGAGGAAGTTCCCTGGGCGAGAAGAGGCGTCAGCGAGGCGATGCAGGAGGCAATGGCGCAAGTAGTCATTATCCATTGCAGTCGACGAGACACAGGAGGCGTGGGCGTGGGAAAAACCGAAGCAAATCGGAAGCACCAGAGAGGCAGCAGTGAGGCCGTGAAGAAGGCTGAGCGCGCCCACACGATACCCCATGGCGTTGCGGCGTACGCGTTCACGAGACCGTTACTGAGTGCCCAGGCGCCGAGTGTTAGCGCGAGGTATGCGAAGGCGCGATTCGCCGGCCCGGACGGGTGAGAACGCCAAACTGCGATACTCAGCACCGCATGGGCTGCGGTCGTAAGGGCGAGAACTATGAAGGTGTCGATCACTGCTTTGGTGGGCGACCCAGAATCAGGACTGAATGTGTGCCCCCCATTGCGTGAGCATTGAGTAGCACGTGGCGGACGCGTGCCCGACGCGCCTTCCAGGGGACGTAGTCCAAATCGCACTCCGGATCCGGAGTGTCTAGATTGATGGTCGGGGGGATGACTCCGTGTTGCAGAGTTAGACACGAGGACACCACTTGAATGGCCGAAGCGGCGCCCATGGCGTGGCCAATCATTGATTTGATCGAGCTAATCGGAATGCTGTACGCCTGTGCGCCCAGGGCGTCCTTGAATGCCCGCGTCTCGACTAGGTCGTAGTCGGGGAGCCCATTTCCATGCGCATTGATGTAGTCAATGTCCCGAGCAGCTAGACCGAGCACCGTTCAGGGCTCCACTGATGGCGTTGGTAAGCGCCTTCTCCGCAGTGTCGGTTCGGGGCCCGTATCCGCCTTCATTGCCATGTCCGTGACCAAGAATCTCAGCGTATACAACTGCACCTCGGGCTGTCGCGTGATTAAGTTCTTCAAGCACGATCACGGCAGCGCCTTCGGCGAGGACCATGCCATCGCGATGAAGGTCATATGGGCGAGATGCTCTGGCTGGTGGCCCAGCAAATCTGGTCAGGATGCCCAACGCGGAGAGCGTTGCATACGCGAGTTCTGCTAGGGGCGCATCAGTGGCTCCGACAATGGCACAATCCGCGTACGCATCGGCGATCTGTGTGGTGCCCCATTGCACGGCGTCAACGCCGGTTGTGCAAGCGGATCCAAGGGTTAGAGCCTGACCTCGGATTCCAAGTTCCGCTGAGACGTGACTGACAGGAGCATGAGCCGCGAATTCCAGGCCGCTCATCAGCGGGATGCCGCCGAAGCCGGACTTGGCGAATCCAAATCGTGCCTCCTCGGCCACATCACCGATCCCTGCCATCGATGTGCCCATGCAGATACGGATCCGGTCTCCCGCGATCTTCTTTAGCTCTAGGCCAGCATCGTGGACTGCAAGCTTGGCTGCGGCAACTGCAAGCTGTGAGAACCGCCCGCGGTGCTTTACCCGAGCGGGTCGCATGAACGACTCTGGATGGAAGCTCTCAATTTCGCCTGCTATCCGACAGGGATAGGGCGAAGCATCGAACAAAGAGATCGGGCGGATACCGGATTCACCAGCGATCAGTCTCTGCCAAAACGCTTCTTTTCCGATGCCGATGGGCGCTACTACACCCAAGCCGGTGACGACGACTCGGCGCCGACGGTTCATCTGGCTGGGATCCTGTAGCTCATCTCGACGCCACGATCACTTTCGAAGCAAAGGCGGCAACACGAGGCCATGCCGGCAGCCGACCCCTAGTCTAAGCCGCTTGCGAATGAAGACCTAGGACGCTCGTTGGGTGCATTCTAGCTGGTGTGCGACCGGGGATATAACAAATATAAAGCATAGTTAGAGCGCGCCGGAGTTGATGGGCGCCCGGGATTATGTCATCGACTACCCGCCGTAGAGAGAGTGGACGCCGCAGGGTTCGGTTGCTGTCCTGAAAGGACGAAGAAGCCCGTCAGCGTTCGGTCGCCCAGCGCGGGGTCGCGAGTTCGATGCGCCAGATCGGGCCCTTCAGGAACATCGCGCCCTCGAACTTCAGGAAGCCGGGGGTGGGGCCGGTCGAGGTCCAGAAGCGAAGGTCTGGCGGGGTCTTGCCGAGGACCGAGGCGACCACGCCGGTGAGGCCGCCGATCTCCATGGTGACGAGGTAACGGGAAGCGGTGCGGGCGGCCTCGCCCACGAAATACTTGGCCTCGCCGTCGGGACGGAGCGCGCTGCGCAGCAGCCGTGGCTTGGGAGTGAAGGCGTAGATGTGGCCCATTGCCGTTCCGCCGTCGCGAAGGTTCTTGATCAGGGTTCCCGTCATCCCGTTGTGCAGGTCCTCCGGCAGCTCGAAGGTCCCCTCGACGGGCTCCTCGGTGCCGGCCCGCACACGGTAGCGACCGCTGGCGCGGTCGAACGAGACCTCGCTCGCTTCGGGGAACGAAGGGCCCTTCTGCACCAGCGTGTACGCGAGCAGCCGGAACACCCGCTTCTGGGAGAACGTCACCGTCTCGTCGTAGAGCGAGCCGTCGATGAACCGGAAGACGAGGCGACTCTGCACCGCCTCACCGGCGAGCGTCTGCAGCAGCTCGCCGTGTGCGAGGACCTCGCCGCGCTGATCGCGGATCATCAGGAACCCGTGGGCCACGCTCTCGGGGAACCTCACGGCCACGGGCTCCGCGCTGGCGTCGGAGGCGGCGAGGAGCAGCAGCAGTCCTAACCCGAGTCTCATGGCTGGTGGCATAGCCCGATGGGGAGGCAAGATCGGTGCCGGGGGCGGGTGCTTGACACCTTGCGGGGGTCGCCCTAACGTACGCGCACGAAACTCTCAGGAGGCTGACCTCGTGGCAACGGCTTACGACGTCGTGGTGGTGGGCGGCGGCAATGCGGCGATGTGTGCGGCCCTCTCGGCGCAGGAAGCGGGCGCGCGCGTACTGGTGCTGGAGAAGGCGCCGGAGGCCTGGCGCGGCGGGAACGGCTTCTTCACGGCGGGCGGCTTTCGCTTCGCATTCAAGAGCTTCGACGAGCTGCGCAGCCTGATCGGCGACCTCTCCGATCAGGAGGCCGCCCAGATGGAAGTCGATCCCTACACCGAGGACAACTTCTACGACGATCTCATGCGCGTGACCGAGGACTGCGCCGATCCCGACATGGCGCTGTCCCTGGTGCGCGAGTCGCAGAACACCGTTCGCTGGATGAAGGACCGCGGCATCCGCTGGATCCCGATGTTCGGCCGCCAGGCCTACAAGGTGGGTGGCAAGTTCCGCTTCTGGGGGGGCCTGGTGCTCGAGGCGGTGGGCGGCGGGCCCGGCCTGATCGACATGGAGTACGCCTCGGCCGCCAAGGCCGGGATCGACGTCCGCTTCGAGACGAAGGCCACGCGCCTGGTCACCGACGACCGGGGCCGGGTCACCGGCCTGGTCGTGCGCACTCCCGCCGGCACCGAGACGATCACCGCCGGCGCCGTCGTCCTCGCGTCGGGCGGCTTCGAGGCCAATCCCGAGATGCGCACGCGCTACCTCGGCCCCAACTGGGAGCTGGCCCGCGTGCGCGGCACGCCCTACAACACCGGCGACGGCATCCGCATGGCCATCGACATCGGCGCGCTGCCGTGGGGGCACTGGAGCGGCTGTCACTCCGTGCAGTGGGACCTCAATGCGCCCTGGCACGGCGACCGCAAGGTCGGCGACAACTTCCAGAAGCACTCGTATCCGGTGGGCGTCATCGTCAACCTCAAGGGCGAGCGCTTCGTCGACGAGGGCGCCGACTTCCGCAACTACACGTACGTGAAGTACGGCCGTGCCGTCATCGGGCAACCTCGCCGCACCGCGTTCCAGGTCTTCGACCAGAAGGTCGTCGACATCCTCCGCGAGGAGTACCGCATCCGCGAGGTCACCAAGGCGGAGGCGAACACCCTCGAGGAGCTGGCCCGCAAGCTGGAGATCGACGTGCCCGGGTTCGTGAAGACGGTGACCGAGTTCAACGCGGCGGTCATGAAGGACGTGCCGTTCAATCCGGCGGTGAAGGACGGTCGAGGGACGCGCGGCCTGGCGCTGCCGAAGTCGAACTGGGCGCAAGCGCTGGACTCACCCCCCTACGTCGGGTACGCGGTGACCACGGGCATCACGTTCACGTTCGGGGGATTGAAGATCGACGACGCCGGGCGCGTGATCGACTGCGAGCAGCGGGCCATCCCGGGGCTCTACGCGGCCGGCGAGCTGGTGGGCGGGATCTTCTATCACAACTACCCCGGTGGGGCCGGCCTCATGGCCGGCGCGGTGTTCGGCCGCCTCGCGGGCCGATCGGCGGCGACCGCCGCCCGGGAGGCGCGGAAGTAACCGGGCTCGCCTGAGCGCGACCGTCAGTCGTCGATGCGCTCGCCGCGGGCCGCGCGCAGGGCGGGCTCGGCCGCGTCCAGGAACCACTCCGGCAGCAGGACGCGATAGCGCTGCAGGAAGCGGGCGAACTGCGCGTCGAGCACGTAGGTGACGCCCTGGTCGTCGGCATGCCGGCACGAGCGGCCGTACGCCTGCAGGAGCGCCTTGGCGGTCTCGACCGCGTACCAGCGCGGGTCCCGTTGCTGCCGCAGGGACGTCCACGGATCGCCCAGGTCCGGGTAGGGCAGCTTCGTCAGGACCTGAAACCGCAGGAAGTCATCCGGCAGGTCCACCCCTTCCCGGAGCGACGGTGACACCAGCACCGTGGGCAGCGCCGAGGCCCGATGCAGATCGAGCGCGCCGGCCTTGCCGCCCGCAGAGTCGACCCACAGCAGTCGCCGGGAGTCGCGCGGGGCGCGCACGCCCAGATCGTGCACGAGCCGGCGCCCCGCCTCGTACGAGGCCACGTGGATGAGTCCCTTGTCGCGGGGGTGGGCGGCCAGGATCGCCGCCACCTCGGCGAAGACGGCGGGCTCCAGCCTGGCCCGGGTGGCCTGCGACAGCAGTCCAACCGGTCGATAGACGATCGGGCGCTGCTCGAGCGAGAAGGGCGACGGCGTCGAGAACACGCGCACGCCACCCTCCTCCAGCCCGAAGTACTCCGCCAGCACCGCCCGGTGGCCGAGGTACGCCGACGACAGCACGGTGATCTCCGCGCATTCCTCGAAGAGGCCGCGCGCCATCGAGGCCACCGTCAGCGGTACCAGAGCCAGCTCCGCGCCCGGGACGTCCGGATAGCGCACGATCCACTCGCGATCCTCCGCCTCCAGGAAGAAGGTGATGCGCGCCAGCGCGCTCTCCAGCCGGTCGCGCTGCTCCAGCAGGTCTTGCTCCTCGCGGGTCGGTGGCATCGCCAGGAACAGATCCTCGGGCAGCTCGGGCGGGCGCAGCGCCTCCAGGCGGATGCGCACCTCCTCCAGGCTGCCCTCCAGCCGGCGGACGTGACCGGCCAGGACCGGGCGGTAGTCGTCAGCCGCGGGCAGCCGCGGCAGCGGGCCGCCGAACCAGCTCCGCATCTCCTCGTGGGAGAAGCGGGCGGTGAAGACGCCGACGAGCTGGCTCTCGAGATTGTGCGCCTCGTCGATGACGAGCAGGCGCCGGCGGCGCAGCTGCTCGGCATGCCAGTGGCGGAGCGTGGCGAAGTACGCCGTGTTGGTGCAGAAGATCGGCGCGCTCAGCGCGGCCTGCTTGGCCCGCACGTACGGACAGGCGCAGACCGGGCCGCGCAGGCGACGGCACATCCCGCGTGATGTCGGCACCGGCGCCCCGTGGTAGCGCTCGCACGCGTAGTTGTCGCGCCCCTTCACCAGGGCCAGGTCGCGTCCGAACTCGCGCTCGTACTGGTCTTGCAGCATCTTCTGCGAGGTCAGCAGGTAGGCGTCGCCGCTCCAGCGGGCCAGGGTCATGGCCACGTGGCTCTTGCCGACGCCGGGCGGCGCCTCCACCACGAGAACGCGCGGGGCGTGGGGATCGTCCTCGGCCTCGGCCAGCGCGTCGCCGAGCGCGCTGAGCAGTCGCGCTTGCTCCGGGCGCGGGGTGGCGCCGGCGGGGAAGTGCGCGAGCAGATCGTCCATCAGCAGGTGGTGGCCGGCCCTCGACGGCTCACCATAGCAGAGTAGACTGGATCCGGTGCCCCCGACATGACCGAGCCGCTGTCCGTGCTCGAGATCCGTTGCCCACAATGCGGCGCCGTCAACCGCATTCCGGCCGCGCGGGCGGGGAGCCCGGCCCGCTGCGGCAAGTGTCGACAGCCCCTGGCGACCGCGGCGGCGCCGGTGGCGGTGACCGACGCCAGCTTCGACGCGCTCGTGCTGAAGGCCACGACGCCGGTCCTGGTCGACTGCTGGGCCGACTGGTGCGGACCGTGTCACATGCTGGCGCCCACCATCGATGCGCTCGCGAAGGACTACGCCGGGCGCGTGGTGGTCGGCAAGCTCGACGTCGACGCCAATCCCGCGACGGCCGCGCGCTACGAGATTCGTGGGATCCCGACCGTCCTGGTCTTCCACCGCGGAGAGGTGGTGGATCGGCTGGTCGGGGTGCAACCGCGGGCGGCCATCGAGGCCCGACTGGCGCCGCTGTTGAGCGAGGCGCGCTGACGGCCACCGCGGCACGCTCGATCCGTCGGGCCGCCCGGGTATGATGGAACACATGACGGACCGTCGCACGAGCCCCCGACTGGAATTCTCCGCGGGCGGTCTGGTCTTCGACGACGAGGGCCGCGTCCTGCTCATCCGCGCCCGCGACCTGCGCAACCAGCCGGTGTGGACGCTGCCGAAGGGCGCGCTCAACCCCGGCGAGACCAGCATCGACGCCGCCCTCCGCGAAGTCCAGGAGGAGACCGGCTACCGCTGCGAGCTCGTGCGCGAGCTCACGCCGGTGACCTACTGGTTTCAGCGGGACGGGCGGCGCATCCGCAAGACGGTGCGCTGGTACCTCATGCGGCCGCTCGAAAAGGTCGGCGAGCACGACCACGAGGTGGACGAGGTGCTGTGGGCCGATCGGGCGGACGCCCAGGCCCGGCTGCGCTACGACTCCGACCGCCGGTTACTCGCCGCCGCGCCCTGAGCGAGCTCGGCGAACAGACTCTCCCCCAGCGGCCACGGGCCGAAGCCGGAGTCGGCGTTGACGTGGCCACTGTTCCCCGCATCCACGAAGCGGCTCCCCCAGGCCTCGGCGAGCGCGCGACTGCGCTCGAAGTCGCCGTATTGATCGTTGCGGCTGGCGACGACGACGCTGGGGAACGCGAACCGGCCCCGCGGGATCGGCGCGAAGCCCTCGATGACCGGAGGGAAGTCGGGATGCTCGACGTCGGGCGGCACCACCAGCAGCGCGGCCTGCACCGGCGCGGTGCCCGTGCGCGCCCAGTGCGCCACCGTGATGCAGCCGAGGCTGTGCGCGACGAGCAGCGGCGGCGCCGCGGCGGTCCGGATCGCCTGGTCGAGTGTCTCCACCCACTCCGTACACACCGGATATTCCCAGTCCCGCTGCACGACGCGCCGGAAGTCCGGGTGAGCTTGCTCCCACAGGGTCTGCCAGTGCTTCGGACCGGAGTCGCCCCAGCCGGGCACGATGAGCACGGGCGCGCTCATGGGGAGGGTGAGGAGACGAGGCGACGACTATAGTGCGCGTCGTGGACTGAAGCTGACACCTGGCCGGACCGCGCCGTCGCCAGCCGAGCCACGCTCCCGCGGACCATGGCCCGAGACTATCACGTCCGTTCAGGCCGCATCGTCGCGGGGGCGGCAGACCTGGCACGGCCGGTAGCCCACGTCGGCGGCGTCGGCCACCGACGCGAACACGATGCGGCCGTTCTCCGCGATGCGCTGCTCGTGCCGGCAGCCGCGCCGGCAGACGATGCGGGTGCTGGTGCAGCCCACCAGCAGTGGCGTGGCGCGCTCGAGGGCGAGCAGCCGCGTCTTGAGGGCAGCACCGAACGCGTAGTGGCCCCAGGTGCCGTCACCGCGGATCACGCGGTGGCAGGGGACCAGCACGGGGACCGGGTTGGCGCCGAGCGCGTTGCCGACGGCCCGCGCCGCCTTGGGGTGCCCGATGCGCCGGGCCAGGGTCGCGTACGACGCGACCTCGCCGAACGGGATGCGGCGCGCCTCGGCCAGCACCTGGTCCTGGAACTCGGCGACGCCGCCCAGGTCGACCGGCACCGTGAAGAACGTCCGCCGGCCGCCCAGATACTCGGCCAGCTCGGCGCGCGCTTGCTCGACGAGACGACGCCCCCGGCCGGCGGCCACGTCCCGCCCGCGCCCATACGCCAGCCGCGAGATTCCCTGGTCGGTGGCCTCGAAGCGGAACCGATCCAGCAACGCCTCCAGCGTCGGCGTCGGCGCGCGCAGCGCCGCCCGCACCCGGCCCGTCAGCGTCGCCGGCGCCCGCACCGCGAACAACTCCCGGAGTGTCGCGTCAGTCCGATCCATCGTGTCCTCCTGCCTCCAGCACTTTCTTCAAGATTGCCTTGCCCCGCGCCAGCTGGCTCTTGACCGTGTTGACCGAGATTCCGCGGACCTTCGCCAGCTCCTGATAGCCGAGCCCATCGACGTAGTGCAGCGCCAGCAGCATCCGCGCCTCGCGGGGGACGGTGGCGAGCGCCCGCGTCAGGTCGATGCGCTCGGCCGCCGGCGGCGGCGCCACCGCCAGCCCTGGCGCGGCGCCGCCGGCCCCGCGGCGGGCCCGCGCGACGGTCGGCTGGCCCCCCGTCGGTCCATCCCCGCCGATCGCCTCCGGGTCGAGGTCGGCCTCGTTGCGCACGCGGCGCCGGCGCAGCTCGTCGATGCACACGTTGGTGAGCGCACGGTAGAGCCAGGTGGAGACCGCCCACTGCGGTGAGTAGCTCGCCCGTGCCGCGAAGCACTTGAGCAGCGCCCGCTGTACCGCGTCCTCGGCGTCGGCCCGGTTGCCGAGCATCCGGTAGGCGACCGAATACAGGCGGCCGGCGTACTCCTCGGCCAGTCGGGTGAACGTACGCTCATCCATGCTCGAGGGATATACGCCCGAGAGGCCCCGAAAGGGTGGAAGAACGCGGGCCGGCGGCCCCGGCGGAGGCCGGAGCGGCAGCTGTGGCAGTATAGGCGGCGCCGCGGACCACGCGGCGAGAGGAGCCCGTCATGAACTACCGTCCGGTGGAGGGCTGGGGCCGCCTGCCCGAGGGCTGGGCCTTCGTGGAGGCCACGAGCGTCGCCGTCGACGCCAGCGACAACGTCTGGGTCTTCAACCGGGGGAAGCACCCGGTCGTCGTCTTCGATCGCGACGGCAAGTTCCTCCGGTCGTGGGGCGAGGGGCTGATCCGGCGCGCGCACGGCATCAACGTCGGTCCCGACGGCAACATCTGGCTCACCGACGACCTGCACCACACGATCCGGCAGTTCACGCCGGACGGCAAGCTGCTGCTGACCATCGGCGACCCCGATCAGGCCGCCACGCTCCACGGCGGCAAGCCGTTCAACCGGCCGACGCACTCGGCCATCTGCCCCAAGACCGGCAACATCTATATCTCCGACGGCTACGGCAACTCGCGCGTGCACAAGTTCGACCCGGCCGGCCGCCCGCTGCTGGCGTGGGGCGAGCCGGGCACCGACCCCGGCTGCTTCAACATTCCCCACAACATCGCGACCGACGCCGCCGGCCTCGTCTACGTGGCCGACCGCGAGAACTCCCGCGTGCAGATCTTCGACGGCAGCGGAAAGTATCTCGACCAGTGGAAGAATCTGCACCGGCCGTGCGGCCTCTACGCCGACTCCCGCAACGATCTCTTCTACGTGGGTGAGCTGCCCACTCACCTGCCTGTCAATAAAGAGGTGCCCAACGTCGGCGCCCGGGTCAGCATCCTGTCGATCAAGGGTGAGCTGATCGGCCGCGTGGGCGGGCGGTTCGCCGGCGAGCAGCCGGGCGAGTTCGTCGCGCCCCACGGTGTGGCCGTCGATTCTCGCGGCGACTTCTACGTAGCCGAGGTGTCGTACACGGCGCTGGGCCAGCACGAGAAGCCGCCGCGCGAGCTGCGATCGCTGCAGAAGTTCGCCCGCACATGAGCCGGCTGGACGAGGCCGGCGTGATCGAGGCGCTACGGCGCACGCCGGGCTGGGAGCGGACAGGAGCGGAGATCCGGAGGACGTACCGGTTCGGCGACTTCCGCGAGGCGCTGGCCTTCGTGAACCGGGTGGGCGAGCTGGCCGAGCGGGCCGGCCACCACCCGGACATCGACATCCGCTACAACGCCGTGACCCTCGCGCTCTCCACCCACGATGCCGGCGGGCTCACCGCAACGGACTTCGAGCTGGCCCGGGCCATCGGGGGCTGATCACCAGTACTGCATCGCGTCGCGCAGGATCCAGTCGAGCTCGCCGGCGCCCACGCTTCGCGGGGCGCCGGACAGCAGCCGCGGCTGCTTCAGGGTGCCCTCGATCAGCGCGGTCACATCGCTCTCGCCGTAGCCGACGGCCGTCAGCCCGTTGGGGATGCCCACGTCCTGCATGAGCGACATGAAGGCCCGCGGCAGCGCCTCGTGCTGCTCGGCGTGAGAAAGGCCGGCCACCGGATAGCCCATCAGCTCGGCCGCCCGCAGGTGTCGCTCGGGGGCTGTCGCGTAGGTGAAGCGGAAGGCCGACGGCGCCGTGAGGATGACCGACATGCCGTGCGGGATGAGCGGATGGCGCGTGCGATAGCCCGTCGGCACGTAGTCGCGCACGAGGCCGGCGATCGGATAGGCGACGGCATGAGGGATGTGCACGCCGGCGTTGCCGAAGCCGATCCCGGCGTAGTTGGCGGCCAGGGCCAGGTGCACGCGCGCCTCGAGGTCGTTGCCGTTGAGCACGGCGCGGCGCAGGTAGCGCCCCACGTACTCGATGGCCTTCTCGCACCAGATGTCGCTGGCCGGGTTGGCGCCGATGTAGGCGGGCCGATCCGGTGGATGGTGTTTGGGGCGCGCGTTGTACGGGCGCGTCGTGTACGACTCGATGGCGTGCGTGAGGATGTCGGCGCCGGCCGCCGCCGTCACCTCCGCGGGGACGGTCAGCGTGTTGAGCGGATCCACGATCCCCAGCGTGGGCCGCAGGAGGCGGTGGGAGACGCCGGCCTTCACGTTCTGGTCGAGGACGTGGGTCACGGCCACGGCAGTCGTCTCGCTGCCGGTGCCCGCCGTCGTCGGCACCGCCAGCAGTGGCCGTAGCGGGCCCGGGAGCGGCACGCCCTTGCCGACCGGCTTGTTGATGTAGTCGAGCAGCGGCGCGGGATGGGTGTGGAGCAGGTTGACGGCCTTGCAAGTGTCGATCGTGCTGCCGCCGCCGACCGCGATGTAGCCGTCGACGTCGGTCCCGCGCGTGACCGCTGCTGCTTCCTCCATGGAGCGATCGGTCGGCTCCACCTCGACGCCGTCGAAGATCTCGGCCTTGATGCCCTCCTCGCCGAGGAGGCCACGGATCCGCTCTGGCAGGCCGATCTCGGCGAGGTGACGGTCGGTGAAGATGAGGACACGGCCCAGCCCCAGCCGTTTCGCGTCGTGCCCGATCTCGTCAGTGGCGCCGAGTCCAAACTTGATCGGCGACATCTCCATCACGAACACCGTTTCCGTCGGTAACGTCACGCCCTTCATGGCGCTCTCCTGAGGTGACGGGTATCTCGGGATCTTACACGGCGGCCGACGCGCAGACGAGCGGAGGAACCACGGGTGGGGGAGGGGGGCGCGGGCCTCAGGGCCCGCGCCCGCCCATCGCGAGGGAGCGAATGCCCCCTCGAAAGTTGACTAGACGCCGGCGAGCCGGGTCAGCAGCGGCATCTGCTGCCGGGGCGTCTCGCGGAAGCGGCACCGGAGCTCCGAGCGCTCCAGGACTTCGACGTAGGCCCCCATCACCATCCGGTAGTAGTGCGGATGGCGACCGGCCGGGCCACCGTTGTACTCGGTGAGCGCGTCCCGCACGTTGGGCTTGCGCAGCATGATGTCGCGCAGATACGCCATCGCGAAGCGTGCACTGGTCGCGGGATCGGCCAGGTCGCCGAGCTCGCGCGTGGTGGCGGTGATGACCGGGCGCTTGAACTTGCCGGCGATGGGCTCGAGCAGGGCGGCGGTGGAGGGCTTGATCTGGAACAGGCCGATCTCACCGGCGGCACCGACCGCGTCGTGCCGGAACTCCGACTCGACCTCGGCCTGCGCCAGCACCAGGCAGTGGTCGAGGTTCGTGCGCTGCGCCTCGGCCAGCACGACCTCGGGGAAGCGGCGGAAGGCGCTGATGGGTGCGCGCGGGTTCTTCTGCGCGATGTACTCCAGGATCGAGCGATTGAGCCGCTCGGCGTCCATCTCGCCGGCCACGGCGATGAGCTGACGGGTGAGCACGAGGCCGCCGAACGTTACCGCCAGCGCCAACGTGAGAACCGCGATCACTCTCCGGATGCTCATTGCGGTACCCCTCCCCTTGTGTCGCTTCTGCCTAGCGCAAGTGCCAGAACCGTCTTTGGGCGAACAGGAGGATTACGGGACGAATGAAAGAAGTGCGATCACACTAACACTCGATTCTCGACTACGCAACGGGTCGGTGAGACGCGGGTAAGGTTCTACCATCGGCGGTGTCAATCAACTGACGGTCACGACGAGGTCCCTCGTGAAATCGAGTGCTTAGAGCGTGACGGATTGGCGCACGAAAATCTCCTGCGCTCCGCGTGGAGTTGCCTTGAACGAAATAGATCGAGCGACACGACCGGCGCGAGCGTGTTCACGCGGTGGCAGTCGTGTTGCAACTTCACTCTTCTCGGCGTGCGTATGTCGCGCGCGCCGAGGAGGTTCGCATGAACCGGGATGAGATCAAGGGCAAGGCCGAGAAGGCCAAGGGCTACGTGAAGGACAAGGCCGGCGAGATTCTCGGCAATCCCGAGCTGGAGGCCGAAGGCGAGGCCGAGCGCGCAGCCGGGACGGTGCGCGAGGGGCTTGGGAAAGCCAAGCGGAAGGTTCGGGAAGGCATCGAGGACGTCGCCGAGAAGATCGACGAGTAAGCCCGCCGCATCGGTAAGCTCCGCTTCCCGGCCTCAGGGCCGGGGGCGGAGCTCCTTGCGCGGTGAACGAACGTGATACGATCGGCCCGCGATGGTGCGTGGTCGCCTCGCGGTCAAGATCTCCGTGCTCATCGTCGTCGTCCTCATCATCGGCTTCGGCGTCTCCACCATCCTGACGGTCCAGCGCGAGGCCCAGTTGCTGGTGGAGCAGAACAAGGTGGCGGCCCGCCGGCTGACCGCCACCCTGGTGGCCAGCATCGAGGGCGCCATGCTGCAGGAGCGCCCCGACGTCACCCGCACGGTGCTCTACGAGCTCAAGACCTCGACGCCCGTCGAGGGACTCGCCGTCTTTCGCCGCAACGGCGTGGAGGCGTTCAGCGACATGACCACGGCCATGGAAGTCAACAAGAACGCCGGCCTGGCCAAGGATGTCCTCGACAACATCAAGCGGATGGCCCGGGCGCCCGGACCGGCCGCCTCGGGTCCGCAGTTCCTCCGCGCGGTCGAGTCGATGAAGACCCAGGAGTCGCTGGAGATGCGCGGCGACGCCACGTTCTTCACGCTGCACCATCCGATCCTCAACCAGGAGAAGTGCCAGGGCTGTCACGGCAGTGACCACCAGGTGCGAGCGGTGGTCCGCGTGGACACGTCGATGGCGCCGGTGTTCGCCGAGGTCCGGCACCACCGCAACCGCCAGTTCCTGATCGGCGGGCTGACGATCGTGGCCGCGGCGGCCGTGCTCACGGTGGCCATGCGCCGCGTCGTCGTCCGCCCGCTCACCCAGCTGTCGGACGCGGCGCGCCGGGTGGGCGCCGGCGATTTCGACGCGCGGGCGCCGGTCACCAGCCGCGACGAGATCGGCGGGCTGGGCGCGGCCTTCAATGACATGACCGCGCGGTTGTCGACCGCCCGTCACGAGCTGGAGGGGAAGAACACCGAGCTGGCCACCGCCCTGCAGCACCTGCAGGAGTCGCGTGAGCGACTGGAGCTCCTCGAGCAGCTCAAGGGCGAGCTGTCGAAATTCGTGCCGGAGGCGGTGCAGCGCCTGCTCGAGCAAAACCCCAACGCCACCGAGCTGGAAAAGAAGACGGTCGAGGTCTCGGTGCTGTTCCTGGACATCGCCGGTTACACGAAGCTGTCCGAGCAGCTGGAGCCGCGCAAGCTGAACCAGCTCGTGCAGACCTACTTCTCCGGGTTCCTCGAGATCATCCAGCGCCAGCACGGCGACATCAACGAGACGGCCGGGGACGGGCTCATGGTGATCTTCCAGGCTCAGCCCACGGCCGGCGACCACGCCCTCAACGCCACCCGCGCCGCCTTCGCCATCCGGCAGCGCACCGATCAGCTCAACGAGGAGTACGGCGGCGTCTTCCCGCCCGTGCAGCTGCACATGGGAATCAACAGCGGCGAGGCGCTGGTGGGGGCCACCAAGATCGGGATCGGGACGGGCCAGCGGTGGACGTTCACCGCCACCGGTCCCACCACCAACCTGGCCGCCCGCTTCGCCGGCTCCGCCCAGGGCGGCGAGATCATCGTGGGGCCGACCACCGCCGAGCGGATCAAAGGGCAGTTCGTGCTGGAGAGCCTGGGCGAGCGCGCGTTCAAGAACGTCTCGCAGCCCATCCACGTGTACCGCGTCATCCCGCCGGGGGTGTACGAGAAGATCGTGTGACCGGCGGTTCCGTCCGGGTCGGTATCTGCTCGTGGGCCGATCCGGCCCTGATCGAGTCGGGGGCGTTTTACCCGCGGAAGTCCATGACCGCCGAGGCGCGGCTGCGCTTCTACGCCGGCGCCTTCGACGTCGTCGAGGTCAACGCCTCCTACTACGCGATCCCCGACGTGCTGACCGTGCGCCGGTGGACCGAGCGCACGCCGCCCGGCTTCACCTTCCACGTCAAGGCGTGGAGCCTCCTGACCGGCCACCACCCGCGCCCGCCGGCGGTCCCCGCCGAGGTGCAGGCCGTGCTGCCGACGCGCCCCCGGCTGACGGCCCGCGGCGAGCTGCTGGCCGACGACGTCCCGGCCGCCGGCCTCGACGCCGCCTTCCGCATCTTCCGGGCGTCGCTGGGGCCACTGGTCGAGACCGGCAAGCTGGGCTACGTGCTCTTCCAGTTCGCGCCGTGGGTGCACTTCGAGCCGCGCCGGCTGGACTACCTGGCCTCGCTGCCCGAGCGCCTGCCGGGCTGCCGGGTGGCCGTCGAGTTCCGGCACCGCTCGTGGTTTCCCGACCACGCCGACGAGGCGCTGGGCGCTCTGCGGGCGGCCGGCCTCGCCCACGTCGTGGTCGACGCGCCCGCCGTCGCCGGCGCCATGCCGCACGTGACGGCGGTCACGGCGCCGACCGCCGTCCTGCGGCTGCACGGACGCAACGCGGAGGGCTGGCTGCGTCAGCTGCGCGGCGAGGAGCCGTCGGTGCGCGAGAAGTACGACTACCTCTACAGCGACGCCGAGCTGGCCGCCCTGGTGCCGGAGATCGGCGGGCTGGTCGAGGACAGCGAGGAGGTGTTCGTCTCCTTCAACAACAACAACCGGGACTACCCGGTCCGCAACGCGCTCCGCCTGAAGCGACTCCTCGGCCAGCGCCCCGGCGAGGAAGTCTTGCAACCCGGCCTCTTCAATTGCGATAGTGGCCAGGATGGCCAGTGAAGCGCCGCCGATCCCCCGGGTCGAGCTCGCCTACGCCCCCACGCCCCTGCTGAAGCTCGAGCGCCTCTCGGCCGAGCTGGACGTGGAGCTGTGGGTCAAGCGCGATGACCTCACGGGCCTGCTGGAGACCGGCAACAAGATCCGCAAGCTGGAGTTCCTGGTCGGCGAGGCGCTCGCCCAGCGCGCCGACACGCTGATCACGTGCGGCACCCTGCAGTCCAACTGCTGCCGCGCCGTCTCCGCCGTCGCCGCCCGCCTCGGTCTCACGGCGATGCTGGCCCTCAAGGGCGCGCCGCCTGCCGAGTACGACGGCAACCTGCTGCTCGACCGGCTGCTCGGGGCCCAGGTGCGCTACTGCTCCGACGACGAGTGGGAGAAGGTCGACCAGGTCATGCAGGAGATGGCAGGGCAGGCGCGGGCGGCGGGGCGCACGCCCTACGTCATCCCCGAGAGCGGCGCCACCGTCGTGGGCGCGCTCGGCTACTTCACCTGCGGCCAGGAGATCGCCCAGCAGGTCCGTCACGGCGCCCCCGACTTCGACACGATCGCGATCACCGCGTTCAGCGGCGGCAGCCAGGCCGGTCTGCTGATGGCCAAGCAGCTCACCGGTCTCAGGGCGGAGATCCTCAGCATCCCGATCGCGTGGGAGGCCGAGCGCGTGCGCGCCTACGTGGGCGACGTCATCGACCAGGCCCGCCGCCGGTGGTCGCTGGCGGTGCAGGTGCCGCGCGAGATCGAGCTGCTCGACGGCTACCAGGGCGCCGGCCGCGCCGAGGTCCGCCAGGAGGATCTGGCGATGGTGCTGCGGGTGGCCCGGGCCGAGGGCATCATCCTCGATCCCGTCTACACGGCCAAGGCGTTCGCGGGGCTTCTCGACCACATCAAGCGCGAGCCGGGCAGCCTGGGCCGGCGCATCTGCTTCATCCACACCGGGGGCGTCTTCAGCATCTACCCCTTCCGGCAGGAGCTGAGTCGGCTGGCCGGATAGGGGGTCAGCGAGTCTGGTAGAATTCGTCTCCCATGCCGGACATCACGCTCCGGGGCGGAGAGGTCGACGGGCTCGCCCTGCACTACGTCGTCGCCGGCCGCGGTCCCGCGGTCGTCCTCCTCCATGGGCTCGGGGGATTCGCGGAGTCGTGGCGCCACACCATCGATGCGCTCGCCACCCGCGCCACCGTGTTCGCGATCGACCTGCCCGGCTTCGGCCGCTCGGCCAAGCCGCGGACCGCCTACCGACTGGGTTACTTCGCCCGCGCCCTGCACGCGTTCCTCGACACCCTGGGTATTGCCCAGGCCTCGCTGGTCGGCCACTCCCTCGGCGGCTCGGTGGCGGTGACCTACGCGCTGACCCATCCGGCCCGGGTCGAGCGGCTGGCGCTGGTGGCGGCGCTGGTCCCCGGCTTCAGCTTCCGCATGTCGCTGGGTCACCGGCTCATCGCGCTGCCCGTCGTCGGCGAGGCGCTGGCCCTGTGCGGTCGCCCGCAGGTCTACAAGGCCGCCGTTGCCCGCTGCTTCCACGTCGCTCGTCCGGCCGAGGTCGACTTCCTGGTCGGACACGACTACGCGATCCGGACCAGCCCCGAGGCCCGGGCCGCGTGGCTGGCGACTGCTCGCCACATGCGAGCCGACTTCGTCGAGCACCGCGCGGACTATCGGCGGGCCATCGCGACGCTCGACCTGCCGGTGCTCCTCGTGCACGGACGGCAGGACCCCGCAGTGTCTCGCGAGCACGTGACGGAGGTGGCGGCCGGCTTCCCGCGCGCCGCCCTGCGCTGGGTCGACGGCTGCGGCCATTTCCCGCATCTCGAGCACACCCAGGCGGTGAACGGATGGCTCGCCGAGTTCCTGGTCGGCCGCCCGGCGCCACGCTGATGAGCGAGATCAGCGCGCAGGACCTGAAGGCCCGGCTGGATCGCGGCGAGCCGCCGCTGCTGCTCGACGTGCGCCAGGACTGGGAGACGAAGCTGTGCCGGCTGCCCAACGCCGTGCACATCCCCATCGAGGAGATCGAGCTGCGCGTGGACGAGCTGAGCCGCGAGGACGACATCGTCGTGTACTGCCACCAGGGCGTGCGCAGCGCCGCGGTGGCCGAGTATCTTCGCTCGCTCGGCTTCGCGCGCGCGCGCAATCTCACCGGCGGCCTCGAATTCTGGGCGCGCGCGATCGACCCGGGGATGCAGCGGTACTGAGATGGCCGAGGCCGCCATCCGCGTCGAGCGGCGAGGCGGCGTCGTGCGGTGCACGCTGGACCGTCCGCCGCTCAACCTGTTCGAGCCGGGACTGATCGCTGCCCTCCGCACCACCTTCGTCAGCCTGGCTGCCGATCCCACCGTCCGGCTGGCCGTGCTCACCGGCGCCGGCCGGGCCTTCACCGGCGGCATGGATGTGCGGGTCCTGCGCGACCTCGACGCCGCCGGCGCCGCCACGCTCATCACCTCGCTCCACGACGCCATCGAGGCCGTGCACCGGGCGCCGTTCCCGGTGGTGGCGGCGGTCAACGGCCACGCGCTCGGCGCCGGCTTCGAGCTGGCCATCGCCTGCGATCTCCGCGTCGCCGCCGCCGAGGCCACGTTCGGCCTCCCCGAGGTCCGGGTGGGCGTGCCCTCGGTGATCCAGGCCGCGCTGCTGCCCCCGCTGATCGGCCCCGCGCGCGCGGCCGAGCTGCTCCTGACCGGCGTCACCATCGGGGCCGAGCAGGCGCTGGCGTGGGGTCTGGTCAACCGCGTCGTGGCGCGGGACGGACTGGAGGCCGCGGTGGAGTCCGTGGTCGACGCGATCACCGCGTGCGCGCCGGCGGCGGTGCGGTTGCAGAAGCAGCTCATCGTGCGCTGGCGCGAGAGCGACCTGTCGGCGGCGATCCGGGCCGGCATCGCGGCCTTCGCCGCCTCCTACGGCACCGGCGAGCCCCGCGAGGGCACCGCCGCCTTCCTGGAGAAGCGGCCGCCCCGCTTCGAGGAGCTGCGCTGAGGGTCCGCGCGGTCACGGTCGATCTCTGGGGGACGCTGCTGCTCGATCCGCCCGGCAGCGACAATCGCTACAAGCGCCGGCGCATGGCCGACTTCGAGACGATCCTGGGTGGGATGGGCGTGAAGGTCACCCCCGTCGCCCTGGAGCGTGCCTACGAGGATTCGGGGAGCTTCCTGGGGCGCCTGTGGTCGCAGAACAAGGACGTGCCCGTCGTGGAGCACGTGCGGGCCATCCTCGCCGCGGTCGATGCCGGCCTGCCGGCCCGGGTCCCGGCCGACGCGCTGACCGCACTGGTCGACGCCTACGCCGGCCCAGCCCTGCTGGTGCCGCCCTCCGTGGACCCGGGCGCACGCGCGGCCCTGGCCCGGTTGCAGTCGGAGGGGGTGGCGCTGGCCCTGCTCTCGAACACGATGCGTACGCCTGGCGTCGTGCTGCGGCGGGTGCTCGAGCGCCTCGGCGTCGGCGAGTTCTTCGCGCATACGACGTTCTCCGACGAGATCGGCGTGCGCAAGCCCGACCCCGAGATCTTCGCGCTGACCCTGCGCGCGCTGCAGGTCGACGCCGCCGAGGCCGTCCACGTGGGCGACGACCCGGTCCTCGACGTCCTCGGCGCCCGCCGCGCCGGCCTCCGCGTCATCCAGGTCACCAGCGCCTCGCTCAAGTCGCTCGGCGCCCAGCGCCCCGACGCCGCCATCCCCAGCCTCGCCACCCTCCCCGCCGCCATCGCCCAGCTCAGCGAATCCTAGCCACCCCGGTTCGCACGCCGCCATCATCCGTGGGCGCCGTGTTGTTGCGCGGTGCGGCGAGGATCAACTAGTATGCGGTGCATGGACGTCGCCGAGCTGCGCGCGAAGATCAGGGACATCAAAAATTTCCCGACGGAAGGCATCCTGTTCAAGGACATCACCACCTTGCTCAAGGACGGTCCGGCCTGGCGCTACGCCGTCGATTCGCTGGCGAGCCGGTATCAGGACGAGCAGGTCGACGTGGTGGTGGGCGTCGAGTCGCGCGGCTTCATCTTCGGGGGCGCGGTCGCCCATCAGCTGCGGGCGGGGTTCGTGCCCGTGCGCAAGGTCGGCAAGCTGCCCGGCAAGACGATCGAGGTCGAGTACGAGCTGGAGTACGGCCGCGACGCGCTGGCCATGCATGAGGACGCCATCACGCCGGGGCAACGGGTGCTGGCGGTGGACGACCTGCTCGCCACCGGCGGGACCATGGCCGCCACCCTGCGCCTGGTCGAGCAGCTGGGCGGGCGTGTGGTCGGCGTCGCGTTCATGATCGAGCTGGCCTTCCTGCACGGCCGTGAGAAACTCAAGAACTACCCGCTGCACTCGCTGATCGTCTACGACTAGAAGATAGAAGACACCAGAGAGAAGGGACGCACGCGCCATGACCAGATGGATCCTCGGAGCGCTGGTGCTCGGTCTCGGCCTGCCGGCCGGGGCGACCGCCCACGACGAGGCGAAGACCCCGGTGAGCGGCTCGATCATCCTCGACATGACCAAGCCGTCGGCGCCGGCCCGCGACCGCGCCTTCGACGAGTCGCTGCGAAGGGACGGCCCCCCGCCCGCCAACCCCAAGCTGGAGCCCGTCATCCAGCCTGACGGCAGCGTGCGCATGGGGAACACCACCGTGATCATCCGGCACGACTGTCCCCCCGGCGGCGAGTTCTTCGAGCCGCCGCCGCGTCCCGGCCGCCGTCGCTGAGCCAGTCCGTGGCCATCAAGAACGTCGGCGTCATCGGCTGCGGGCTCATGGGCTCCGGCATCGTGCAGGTCGCCGCCCAGGCCGGCTACTCCGTGCTGTTCGTCGAGGCCACCGACGAGCTGGTCCGGCGCGGGCTGGGCCGTCTGCGCGAGACGCTCGACGGCCTGGCGGCCCGCGGCAAGCTCGACGCTCGCGCCAAGGACGAAACGCTGGGCCGCATCGCCGGCACCCCGCGCCTGGAGGATCTCAAGGCGTGTGACCTCGTGATCGAGGCCATGACCGAGAACCAGACGCTCAAGAACGAGACGTTCGCGAGGCTCGATCGGATCTGCCCGCCCGGGGCGCTGCTGGCCAGCAACACCTCGTCCTGCAACGTGACGGCGATGGCGGCGGCCACCAAGCGGCCGGGGCAGGTGGTCGGCATGCACTTCTTCAACCCTGTCCCGCTCATGAAGCTGGTCGAGGTCGTGCGCACGATCCTCACCGACGAGGCCTCGGTGACGACCGCGGTCGAGTTCGTTCGCGCCGTCGGCAAGACGCCGGTGCAGACGAAGGACGCCACCGCCTTCATCGTGAACCGTCTGCTGGTGCCGTACCTGCTCGACGCCATCCGCGTCTACGAGGGCGGGCTCGCCTCGCTTGAGGACATCGACGCGGCGATGAAGCTCGGCTGCGGCTATCCGATGGGCCCGTTCACCCTGCTCGACCTGGTCGGCCTCGACACCACCATGTATGTCGCCGAGGTCATGTTCGACGAGTTCCGCGAGGCGCGTTACGCCCCGCCTCCGCTCCTCAAGCGCATGGTCATGGCCGGCCACCTCGGCCGCAAGACCGGCCGCGGCTTCTACCCCTACGACGCGAAGTAGCCCGCGCCTCGCGCGCCGGGTGGCCGCTCACAGCACCAGTTCCTGTGGCGTCCGACGTCGTCGTCCCAGCATCAGCGCCGTGATCGTCCCGAGCGCCATCAGGGGCACGCCAAGCCAGTAGCGCTGGCGTGCGCGGGCCCGCGTGCGCAGGGTGTCCAGCACCAGCCGATCGCCGGCGGTGATCTCGGCCCGGCCGGCGGCAAACTGACGCAGGCGCTCGGTCTGGCCGTCGTCGAGCGGGCGCGCGCCCCAGGCGGCATCCTGCTCGAGGACACGGAGCCGGTGCAGCTCGCTCTCTCCCCGCGCCACGGCGGCCACGCTGTCGCGCCGCACGCCGCGCTCGACTGGCGTCAGGAACGCCTCCTGGACGGCCGGCACCGCGCGCTCGACCGCGTCCAGCCACGGATGGTCCATCGCCGGGATCGTCACCAGCAGGGCGCCGGCCAGCCCGACGGTCCCGGCCAGGCCGATCGTGGCCGGCGCCAGCGTGGCGACGCCACGCGTCCTCACGGCGGCGGCCGCGGTACGGGCGCCCCGCCCCAACGCCGTCAATGCCAGGGCGGCGCCGAAGGCGGCGACGATCGTCGCGCCGGTCGGCAGATCCCAGCGGTACGAGGCGAGCAGGCCGGCGCCGCTCACCACCGCGCCGGCGGCCCACCCGAGCGCCAGCCGGGCGCCGACACCGCGGACCAGCAGGGCGGCCATCGCGGCCGGCACCACCAGGAACGTGAAGACCAGCAGCACGCCGGCCAGCCGCACGGAGCTGGTCACGACCAGCGCGAAGGAGGCGTAGAACAGCGCGTCCCAGCCGGCGACGCGCCCGCCCGCGCCGTCGGCCGGCGCCAGCGAGATCGCCAGCAGCGGCCTTCGCGCCAGCCAGTGCACGACCCCGACCGCCGCGTAGAGGCCGGCCAGCGCCGTCACATCGTCGGCGCCAACCGTGAGGATCGAGCCGACCAGCAGCTGCTTGATGTGCTCGGCGCCCTGCGGCGCCCGGTCCACCACCAGAACCGTGAGAGCGGTGGAGACCGCGTACACGATGCCGATGATCGCCTCCTGCGGAATCGGTGCCCGCCGCACGCGGGTGGCGGCGAAGACGAGGCCCCCGCCCACCGCGAACGCCAGCGCGTACCAGTAGGCGGCCACGCTCGTGGGCGGATGGCCGGCCAGCAGCGCCACCGTGAGCCCCAGGGCGGCGACCTGAGCGAGCGCGAGATCGACGAAGATGACGCCGCGGGCCAGCACGTGCAGGCCGAGGTAGGCGTGGATGCCCGTCAGCACCAGGCAGGCCAGGAACGGCAGGGCGAGGAGATCGATCACCGCGCGGCCGCCAGCGCCTCGGCCAGTCGCGCCACGTTGAGATCGAACAGCGCGAGGTAGTCACCAGCCCCGCGCTCGCCGCCGACCGAGGGCACCAGCGTCACCGCGCGCGCGCCCGTCTTGTCGGCGATCTGGCGGGCGAGGGCGGCGCTGGTGTACGGCTCGGCCACCAGCACGCGGATGCCGGTGGCGCGCATCCGCTCCACGAGCGCACCGAGCGCGCCCGGCGAGGGCGGCACGCCGGGCGTGGGCTCCACGGTGGCGACGACCGTCAACCCGAAGCGGGCCGCGAAGTACGGCCACGTGTCGTGCATGGCGACCATGCGGATGCCCCGGTGGGCGGCCAGGGCGGCCCGCCAGCGCTGCAGGCCCGCGTCGAGTTGCTCGAGGAAGCGCCGCCGGCGCTCGGCGAAGAACGCCCGCTCGCCCGGGGCCAGCCGGCCCAGCGCCTCGGCGATGGCCGCGGTCATCGGCCGCGCGTGCTCGGGATCGAGCCAGTAGTGTGGGTTGCCGAAGCCGTGCAGGTGCGGCGTGGCCCGGTCGGCCCGCAGCCGTGGCGTCTCGGTCTGCAGCAGGGCGACGGCGCGCGAGAGGTCGAGGTCGCGCGCCCCGCCGGCCGCCAGGGCGGGCTCGTTCACGGTGGCCAGCGCGCGCCGCAGCCACGGCTCGTGGTCGAGGCCGACGCGCACCAGCAGGGCGGCGCCCCGCAAGCGCACGATCTGCCCGGGCTTCACCTCGACGGCGTGGGGATCGTGGCGCGGGGGCGCCAGGTTCTCGACGGCGACGCGATCGCCGCCCACGGCCTCGACCAGGGAGCGGAGATCGGTCGTCGTGGTCACGACCGGGAGAGGGCCGCCGGCCCCGTGGGCGGGGCCGGCGGCCACCACGAGCGCGAGCGCGATGGCGGCGCGCGCGCCGGTCACGCGGCTATTTCTTGGCGAAGACCGACTTGGGGACCATGCAGTGCACGCCCTTGCGAATGTCGACCACCTGGCTGACCCGGCAGTCGCCTACCATCGACGTCAGCGCGTAGGCCTCGTCGCGGCTCAGCGGGACCATCTTCTGGCCGGCCAGGAATCCCACCGTCTCTCGCACGGCGATCTTCATCGCCTCGTTCAGGTCCTCGTCGAAGCCCATCATCACGTAGTGCGTCGCCGTCTCTGCGCGCGGCCACTCGACCTTCAGGTCCTTGCGCACGACCGGCTGCAGGACGATCTCGCGGTACGCGCACTCGAGCGCGGTGAGGTTGACCTCGCCGTTGCCCTGCCGGCAGTGGGAGTCGCCGGTCCAGATGAGCGCGCCCTTGTGGAACACCGGCAGGTAGAGCGTGGAGCCCTCCTGCAGCTCGTTGACGTCCATGTTGGAGCCGTTCTTCCACGGCCGCAGCGTGCTCGTCCGGCCCTTGGCGTCCTTGATGGGCGGACCGGCCTTCTCCTTGGGCTCGTTGGGATCGGGACCGACGGCGATCGTGCCCGGGAAGGGCTGCAGGTCGATCACGATGCCCGGCTTGAACTCCGCCTGCCGCTTCTCCCAGTCGAGGTAGTAGTAGCGGACGAAGCCGGTGGGGAACTCCGGGGCCAGCTGGCCGACGGTCGGGAACTGCGCGCCGGGCAGGTGGAAGTTCGTGGCGAACGCCTTCGGTACGATCTTCTTGATGCGGATCTCGAGGGTGTCGCCGGGCTCGGCGCCGTTGACGTAGATCGGGCCGGTGACCGAGTGGGGCCCGCCGCCGGGGTTGGCCACCCGCAGCTTGACGATGTCGTCCATCGTGGAGCCGGGCTGGATCGCGTTGTGCGCGTGCATCATCGTCTCCACGGCCACGGTGTCGCCGGAGTCGATGACCAGCTTGGGCGGCTCGGCCGGATCGAGCCAGCCCCACTGCGTCGTCGCCAGCGTGGCCGGCAGGACGTGATACTTCCCGCCGCCGGCCGCGACCGCCCGATCGCGCTTGGCCTCGTCCAGCGGCGTGAGCTGGTAGGGCTGCTGGGCGACCGCGTAGAAGCCGGCCGCGAGCAGCACGGCGAGCACGGTGAGGGTGGCAGCGAGACGCTTCTTCGTCCTGATGGTCGGCATGGGGCCTCCTGTTCGATGTCGGGCGATGCGAGATGGAGGCGTCGTCGGCTCCGCGCGTGGCGCATCATGCGGCACGCTTTGAGCGAGCGTCAAGTGGGAGGATAATCGCACCGATGCGCGATGATTTCTGGCTGAGCGAGGACGAGCGCCAGACGCGCGACCTGGCTCGGACGATCGCGCGCGAGCGCATCGCGCCGATGGCCGCGCTGGTGGACGAGGCCGAGCGCTACCCCGCCGAGTCGTTGCGGCACCTCGCCCAGGCCGGCCTCATGGGGCTCTACGTCCCCGAGGCCCACGGGGGCGCCGGCCTCGGCGCGCTGGCCTTCTGCCTGGCCGTCGAGGAGGTCGCGTGGGCCTGCGCCTCCACCGCCGTGATCTACCTCGTGCAGTACGCCGCCGGCTACCCGATCGTCTCGCACGGCACCGAGGCCCAGCAGCGCCGGTACCTGCCGCGGCTGGCCGCCGGCGAGATCACCGCCGCCCTGTCGATCTCCGAGCCCGGGGCCGGCTCCGACGCC
Organism: uncultured Candidatus Rokubacteria bacterium; assembly: GCA_963734175.1. Lineage (GTDB taxonomy): Bacteria > Methylomirabilota > Methylomirabilia > Rokubacteriales > CSP1-6 > AR5. The sequence goes on along the minus strand of CAVTGC010000004.1, from coordinate 77,575 downwards.
GCCAGCATGACCACCACGGCCGTGCGCCGGGGCGACCGCTACCTGCTCAACGGCACCAAGATGTGGGTGACCAACGGCAGCGAAGCGGGCGTGATCACGCTGTTCGCCACCGTGGACCGCGGCCGCGGCCACAAGGGCGTGACGGCGTTCCTGGTCGAGCCGGGCTTCCCGGGCTTCGCGCTCGGCAAGCTCGAGCGCAAGATGGGCATCCGAGGCTCGCCGACGGTGGCGCTGCACCTGAGCGACTGCGAGGTCCCGGTCGAGAACCGTCTGGGCGAGGAAGGGCAGGGGTTCCGGGTCGCCCTCGGCGCCCTGGACCGCTCGCGGCCGGCCGTCGGCGCCCAGGCGGTCGGCATCGCCCAGGCCGCCCTCGACGCCGCCGTCGCTTACGCCAAGGAGCGCCGCCAGTTCGACCGGCCCATCGCCGATTTCCAGGGCATCCAGTTCATGCTGGCCGACATGGCGATGCAGACCCACGCCTCGCGGCTGATGGTCCACCACGCCGCCGCCCTCGTGGATCGCGGCGCCACCGGGACCGCGCTGGAGGCCTCGATGGCCAAGTGCTTTGCCGGCGACACCGCCATGAAGGTCGCCACCGACGCCGTGCAGGTCTTCGGCGGCTATGGCTACACCCGCGACTATCCGGTCGAGCGCTTCATGCGCGACGCCAAGATCACCCAGATCTACGAGGGCACCAACCAGATCCAGCGGGTGGTCATCGCCCGCGACCTGCTGGGAGGCTCCGGGGCCCGAGTTTGACCGCCGGCCCGTCGGGGTGTTACATGTCTTGACATCTTGACAGCGGAGGCGTGACGGTGAACTTCCGACCCGGGATTCCCCGGTATCTGCAGATCGCCGATACCATCCGGCGCGAGCTCAAGAGCGACGGCGAGCGCATCCCCTCCGAGCACGAGCTGTGCGCCAAGTTCCGGGTCAGCCGTCCCACCATCCGCCAGGCCCTCGACGTGCTCGTGCAGGAGGGGCGGCTCTACCGCCACGCCGGGCGGGGCACCTTCGCCACCGCGGCGGCCGGCAACGACCGGCGGCTGCGCGTGATCGGCTCGATCGACGACATCATGGCGCTCGGTGACGAGACGTGGTTCAAGCTGATCGGCCGCGACCTGACGCCGGTGCCGGCCAACATCGCCCAGGCCCTGCACCTGCCGCCGGGCTCCAGCGGCTACCGCATCTGTGGCACCCGCCACGACGAGGGGGGCCCCTTCCAGCACGCCACGGCGTGGCTGCCGATCTCCATCGGCCAGGGCCTCGTCGACGAGGAGCTGTCGGGCAACTCCTCGCTCATCGGGGCCATCGAGCGGCAGCTGAACATGCCGATCAAGTTCATGGAGCAGACGGTCGATGCTGCCCTGGCCCCGCGCTCGGTGGCCGAGCTGCTGCAGCTGCGGCCCCGCTCGCCGCTGCTGCTCTTCCAGCGGATCTACTTCGCGGCCAGCGGCGAGCCGGTCGAGTACGCGATCACCTACCAGACGGGCCGGCGGTACCCGTACCGGGTCGGTCTCTCCCGCGCCGAGCGCCGGACCTGAGCCCGTGGCGTATCGCGTCGGGTTCGACGTCGGTGGCACGTTCACCGACTTCGTGCTGCAGGCCCCGTCGGGCGAGCTGACGACCGGCAAGCGGCTCACCACGTATCCCGACCCCTCGGCGGCCTGCCTGGCCGGGCTCGACGAGCTGATCGGCGGCGCCGGCGTGGACTGGGCGGCGCTGAGCCAGGCCGTGCACGGCACCACGCTGGGCTCCAACGTCGTCATCGAGCGCAAGGCGGCCGGCGTCGGCCTGCTCACGACCCGCGGCTTCCGCGACGTGCTGATCATCGGCCGGGAGAAGCGCTACCAGGTCTACGACTTGCAGATCGAGAAGCCGGCCCCGCTGATCCGGCGCCGCGTCATCGGCGAGGTGACCGAGCGGGTGCTCGCCGACGGCAGCGTGCGCACGCCGCTCGACGAGGCAGACGCCCGCCGGGCCATCCGGGCGCTGGCCGCCCGCGGCGTCACCACGCTGGCGATCTGCCTGCTGCACGCCTACCTCAACCCCGTCCACGAGCGGCGGCTGGCCGAGCTCGGCGGCCGAGGAGGCTCCCGACCTCACCGTCACCCTCTCCCACGAGGTGTCGCCGACCTTCCGTGAGTACGAGCGCACGTCGACCACCGTGGTGAACGCCTACGTCATGACGGCGATCCGCGAGTACCTGCGCGGCTTGCAGGCCGCGCTGGGGACGCGCGGCTACCGCGGCCGCCTGTTCGTCATGCAGTCCTCGGGTGGCGTGGCGACCGCGGAGGCGATGGAGCGCTACCCGGTGCGGATGATCGAGTCGGGGCCGGCGGCGGGCGCGCTGATGGCCGGCGTCTACGGCGAGCTGGGCGGCTACCGGGATCTCGTCGCCTTCGACATGGGGGGGACGACGGCCAAGCTGGCGCTGATCGAGAACGGCCGGCCGCTGACCACCACGGCCTTCGAGCTGCACCGCGTGAACAACGCGCCCGGGAGCGGCCTGCCGATGAACATCCAGGCGATCGACCTCGTGGAGATCGGCGCCGGCGGCGGCTCGATCGCGCGTCCGCGGCTAGGCGTGATCGCGGTGGGGCCGGAGAGCGCGTCGTCGACGCCGGGCCCGGTCTGCTATGGGCGCGGCGGCACCGAGCCCACCGTGACCGACGCCAACCTCGTGCTCGGCTACCTCAACCCGCACTACTTTGCCGGCGGCGCTCTCACGCTGCACCCGGGCGCCGCGGCCCGGGCCATCGAGACGGCGCTGGCGGCGCCGCTCGGGCTGTCGCTCGAGCAAGCGGCGTGGGGCGTCCATGCGATCGTGAACACCAACATGGAGCTGGCCACCCGCGTGGTGTCGATCGAGCGCGGCCGCGATCCCCGCACGCTGACGCTGGTGGCGTTCGGCGGCTCCGGTCCCGTGCACGGCTGTCGCCTGGCCCAGGCGCTCGGCATTCCCCGCGTGATCCTGCCGGCGGCGGCCGGCGTCACTGCGGCCATCGGCCTGCTGGCCGCCGAGGTGCGGTTCGACGTCTCCCGCACGTACGTGCGGCGCCTCGACGCGCTGGAGCCGGCCCGCCTCGACGCCATGTACGCCGAGATGGCGGCCCAGGCGACCGACGTCGTGCGCGACGCCGCCGTGGGCGGCGCCCTGACCCTCGTGCGCGCGGTCGACGCCCGCTACGTCGGCCAGGGTTACGAGCTGACGGTGCCGGTGCCGAGCGGAGTGCTCGACGCGGCCGCGCTGGCCCGCGTGCGCGCCGGCTTCGACGAGATCTACGCCGCCCGCTACGGCTACGCGCAGCCCGGCGAGCCGGTGGAGGTCGTGACCTGGAAGCTCTCGGCCGTCGGCGGCGCGCCCCGGGTCGCGCTGGCCAAGGCGGCGACGACGCCGGCCGCCCGCGCGGACAAGGGGCGTCGCCGGGCGTACTTCCCCGAGACCGGGGGCTGGATCGATTGCCCGATCTACGATCGATACGGCCTGGCCGCCGGCGCCCAGATCGCCGGCCCCGCCATCGTCGAGGAGCGCGAGTCGACCTCGGTGCTGCCGCCCGGGGCGGTTGCCACGGTGGACGAGTACGCCAACCTCATCGTCGAGGTCGGCACCGGATGAGACGCCTTGCGCTGGGCGTGCCGGTGGCCGCGCTGGTGCTGGTGTGTGCCGTCGCCGCCGCGCACGCGCAGTCGCCGACCAAGACACCTCGTATCGGCCTGCTGTCGGTCGGCACCGATCCCGCCCGCCCGCTGCCGACACAATGGATCGCCTTCTTCGACGCCCTGCGCCAGCTGGGGTACGCCGATGGGCAGAACATCGTCGTCGAACGTCGCTTCGCCGGCGGGAAAGCCGAGAGGGTGCCGGGTTTCGCCGCGGAGCTGGTGCAGCACAAGGTCGATCTCATCGTCGTCACCGGGATGCGGGAGGTCCAGGCCGCGCATCGCGCGACCACGACGATCCCCATCGTCACGGTCGTGGCCCCCGACCTCGTCGCCACCGGACTCGTCGCCGGCCTGGCGCGGCCGGGCGGGAACATCACGGGGTTGACCTTCTCCACCTCCGGCATCGGTGAGAAATACGTTGAGCTCTTGCGCGAAGCCGTGCCGAGGGCGATCCGCGTGGCCGTCCTGGCGAGCCGGCCTCCGGACGAGACGGTCCAGAAGAACATTCGAGATGCTGCCCGGGCGCTCAACGTCGAATTGCTGCCGCTGGCGCTGGCGAAAACGCCGGAGGACTTCGAGCCGTTCTTCGCCCGGGCCCGGCGGGATGGTGTGAGCGGGTTGATCGTGCCGAGCGATGGCCTCACGAATCTCCACAGCCGTTCGGTGGTCGACCTGGCGGCCAAGTACCAGATGCCCGCAATCTACACGCTGCGAGACTTCGTCGACCAGGGCGGCCTGATGGCCTACGGGCCGAGCTTCGTCGAGCTCTTCCGGCGGGCGCCAATCTTCGTCGACAAGATTCTCAGAGGCGCCCGGCCCGCCGAGTTGCCGATCGAGCAGCCGGCGAAGTTTGATCTGCTCGTCAATCTGAGAACCGCTCGGACGCTGGGGCTCGCGCTCCCGCCATCGCTCCTGGCGCGGGCGGACGAGGTGATCCAGTGACGACGCCGCACGTCGATCCGATCACGCTCGGCGTGGTGTGGGGCGCGCTGCAGTCGATCGCGGTCGAGGTCGGCACCACCGTGCACAAGACCGCGTACTCCGAGCAGGCGCGGGAGGGGCAGGACTTCTCGGTGGCGGTGTTCGATGCCCAGGGCCGGATGGTCGCCCAGGGGCCGTACTCGCCGGGCCACATGGGGGCGATGTCGGCGGCGGTGCGCAACGCGCTGGCCGCCCACCCGGTCGAGACGCTGCGTCCCGGCGACGCCATCTTGCTGAACGATCCGCTGCTCGGCTCCGGCCACTTCCCCGACTTCTTCATCACCCAGCCGGCGTTTCACGCCGGCCGGGTGATCGGCTTCGTCGTCAACATCGTCCACCACACCGACGTCGGGGGCTCCCGGCCGGGCAGCCAGGGCGTGGAGGGCATCCTCGACTACTTCCAGGAGGGGCTGCGCATCCCGCCGACGAAGGTCTGGGCGGAGTACCGGGAACAAGCCGGCGTGGTCGGCATCATCGCCGCCAACACGCGCACCCCCGACAAGGTGCTGGGCGACCTGCGCGCTCAGCGGAGCGCCCTGCGTGTGGGCGAGCTGCGGCTGGTGGAGCTGGCCGAGCGCTACGGTTCCGACACGCTCGCCGTCGCCATGGAGGAGATCATCGCGCGCAGCGAGGCGAGCGTGCGGACGGCGATCCGGGCGATTCCCGACGGCGTCTACACCTTCGAGGACTTCCTGGACGACTACGGGCCCGGCACCGATCCCCTGCGGGTGGCGGTGACGGTCACGGTGGCCGGCGACGGCGTCACGGTCGACTACGACGGCTCCAGCCCGCAGACGGCCTCGGGCATGAACTCCTACATCAACTACACGCGCTCGTACTCCTACGCCGCCGTGAAGTGCCTGACCGACCCGCTCGGCCCCATGAACGAGGGCGCCCTGCGGCCGGTCACGGTGACGGCGCCGGAGGGCTCGTTCCTGAACCCGCGCCCGCCGGCCGGCGGCGGCCCGCGGGCGATCATCTGCTACCGCACGTTCGAGGCGGTGCTGGGTGCGCTGGCCGTCGCCCTGCCCGAGCGGGTGGCGGCCGCCGCCTCGCACTTCGCCAATCCGACCTTCGGCGGCCGGGACCGCGCGCGCCGGCGGCGCTTCGTCGCCTACGAGCTGGTGCTGTCCGGCACCGGCGCCCGGGCGACGCGGGACGGCTGCGAGGGCATGTCGTGGGCCTTCAACGCCTCCAACATTCCGGTCGAGGCCCAGGAGGCCGCGCAGCCGATCGTCGTCGAGCAGTTCGGCTTCATTCCCGACTCGGCCGGCGCCGGGACGTTCCGCGGCGGCTGCGGCATCCGGCGCGATCTGCGTTTCCTCGCCGACGAGGGGCAGCTCACCAACCTGTCCGAGCGCCACCGCTTCGCCCCCTGGGGCGTCTTCGGCGGCAAGCCGGGCCGGCTGGCCCGCACCGTCATCAACCCCGGTCCCGGAGAGCAGCTCGTCAACGGCAAGCAGTCGCGGGAGTTCGCTCACGGCGACGTCATCTCCTTCCAGCAGTCCGGAGCCGGCGGCTACGGCGATCCGCTCGCGCGCGATCCCGCCCGCGTGCTCGACGACGTGCTCGACGACTACGTCTCGATCGAGGCCGCTCGCGCGGAGTACGGCGTCGTGATCATGGGCGAGGGATTCGACCTGCGCGTCGACGCCGCCGCCACCGAATGGCTTCGCCAGTCGGCCTCCGCATGATCGCCTTCACCGCCGAGCAGGAGACCTTTCGCCGCACCGTCGCTCGGTTCGTCGACGCCGAGGTCGTGCCCCAGGCCGACGCCATCGACGAGCGGGGCGAGTTCCCGCGGGAGCCGTTCAAGCGGATCGGCGCTCAGGGCTGGCTGGGGCTGCGCTACCCCGAGCAGTACGGCGGCGCCGACGCCGACATGACGACGTACTGCGTGTTCGCCGAGGAGCTGGCCCGGGGCTCGCTGTCGCTGGCGGCGGCCGCCGCCATGCAGTCGCTGATGGGGACGTACTTCGTCTTCAAGTACGGCTCGGAGGCGCTGCGGGCGCGCTATCTGACGCCGGCGCTGCGCGGCGACCTCGTCGCCACCTTCGCGCTGACCGAGCCCGACGCCGGCTCCGACGTCGCCGCCATCACCACGCGGGCCGAGCGGCGCGGCGATCGCTGGGTGCTGCGCGGGACCAAGACCTGGGTGACCAGCGCGCCCGTCGCCGACATGCTGACCGTCGCCGCCAAGACCTCCGACGAGCGCGGCCTCAAGAACATCGCCCTGTTCCTGCTCGACCGCTCCACGATGCGGGGCATCACGCTCGGGAAGGCCATCGACAAGATGGCGGTGCGGGGCTCGGTCACGGGGGAGATCATCCTCGAGGACGTGGAGGTGCCCGACGAGCATCTGCTCGGCGGCGAGACGGGCGGCGTCGACAAGATCGGGTCGATCCTGGCCGAGATCCGCATCATGACGGCCGCGCTCTCGGTCGGGCTGGCCCGGGCCGCCTACGACGCCGCGCTCGCCTACGCGCGGCAGCGGCGGGCGTTCGGCAAGCCGATCGGCGAGCACCAGGCGATCTCGTTCAAGCTGGCCGACATGCTGACCTCGCTGCACGCCGCCGCCCTCGTGACCTACCAGGCGGCGGCCCGCCTCGACGCCGGCCGCCCGATCGGCCGCGAGGCGGCGATGGCCAAGCTGTTCGCCTCCGAGACCGCGGTGCGGATCACCGACGAGGCCGCGCGAATCTTCGCCTCCTACGGCCTGGCCATGGAGTATCCGGTCCAGCGCTACTTCCGTGATGCCCGCTTCCTGCTGCCGGGCGGGGGGACCTCGGAGATCCTGCGCCTGGTCATCGGGCGCGAGCTGGACTGGGACCGTGCAGGGGCGTTCGCGTGAGGCGCTTCGAGGTGCTGACCTTCGACTGCTACGGCACGCTGATCGACTGGGAGCGCGGCATTGGCGAGGCCTTCGCGGCGGCCGCGCGCGCCGACGGCGTGACGCTGGACGGGGCGGCCGTGCTGGGCGCCTATCACGAGCTGGAGCCGCGGATCCAGGCCGAGCGCTACCGGCGCTATCGCGAGGTCCTGGCCCTGGCCGCGCGCGCGGTCGCCGACCGGCTCGGCTGGCGGCTGGCGCCGGACCGCGAGGCCTTCCTGCCCGACAGCCTGCCGGCGTGGCCGCCGTTCCCGGATACCAACGAGGCCCTCCGCCGGTTGAAGGACGCCGGTCACCGGCTCGTGATTCTCTCGAACGTCGACGACGACCTGCTGGCCGGCACCCGACGCCACCTCGGGGTGGAGTTCGATTTCGTCGTCACCGCCCAGCAGGTGGGGTCCTACAAGCCGGCGCCCGGGCACTTCACGGCGGCGCGCGAGCGCATCGGGACGGCGCCGTGGGCCCACGTGGCCCAGAGCTACTTCCACGACGTGCAGCCGGCGCGGGCGCTCGGCCTGCCGACGGTGTGGATCAACCGCAAGAGCGAGCGGCCGCTGGACGGCCGCGGCGCCGACCACGAGTTCCGCACGCTGGCCGAGGCGGCGGACTTCTTGACCAAGGCATGACGGCCACGCCCACGCCGATCCTGGCCGCGGTCTACCGCGGCGACCGCGCCGCCGCCGAGCGGCTCGTGGCCGACGGGGCCACGCCGACGCTGTGCGAGGCCGCCGCCCTCGGCGATGCCGCCCGCGTGCGCGCGCTGGCCCGGGCCGAGCCGGCCTCGCTCGGAATACGCAGCCCCGACGGCTGGCCGGCGTTGCACCTGGCCGCCCACTTCGGTCACGGTGACGCCGTCGACGCGCTCCTGGACGCGCGGGCCGACGTGCGGGCACGCTCCGACAACCACGAGGCCAACACCGCGCTGCACGCCGGACTGGCCGGGCGCGCCGACCTCCGCATCGTCAGCCGGCTCCTGGCCGGCGGCGCCGACGTCAACGCCCGGGCCGCCCGCGGCTACACGCCGCTGCACATCGCCGCCTTCCGTGACGACGTCCCGGTCGTCAACGCGCTGCTGGCCCACGGAGCGGCGGCCGAGGCGCGCACCGACGACGGCAAGACGGCACTCACGATCGCCGAGGAACAGGGCCACGCGCACGTCGCGCGCCGGCTCCGGGGAGAGCTGCCATGAAGCGCGTCGCGCTGGTCGGCGCCGGGGTCACCAAGTTCGGCGTCCGCAAGGCCTCGTACCGCGACCTGATCTGGGAGGCCGGCAAGGCCTGCTTCGATTCGGTGCCGGCCGTGAAGCCGCGGGACGTCGACGGGCTCGTCGTCGGCTCCGTCATGCCCGAGCGCACGGCGTTCCAGAGTCACATCTCGTCGCTCACCGCCGAGGCGCTCGGCATCCGGCCCAGCACGCTGAGCGCGCGCACCGAGCACATGTGCGCCTCCGGCACCGTGGGCATCCGCTACGCCTACGCGTTCATCGCCGCTGGCCTGGCCGACCTGGTGATGGTGCTCGGCGTGGAGAAGCTCAACCAGCCGAGCGGCGACGAGGCGATCCTGAACATGGGCACCGGCGTGGACCGCGAGTGGGAGGCGGCGTTCGGGCTCACGGCGCCGCCCTGCTTCGCGCTGGCCGCCCAGCGCCACATGGCCGAGTACGGCACGACGGAGGAGCAGCTGGCCCGGGTCGGCGTGAAGAACCACACCCACGCCTCCAAGAACCCCAACGCCCATTTCAACAAGGGCGCCACGCTCGACCAGGTGCTCGGCTCGCGGATGATCTCGAGCCCGCTGCGCCTGTTCATGTGCTCGCCGATCACCGACGGCGCGGCCGCCGTCGTGCTGGCCAGCGAGGAGCGGGCCCGCGACCTCACCGACCGGCCCGTGTGGATCCGCGGTACCGGCCAGGCCCTCGACGGCTTCCAGCTCACCTCGCTGCACGAGGACTACGCCCGCTGGCCCGCGCTGCACCGCGCGGGCGCGGCGGCCTACCGCATGGCCGGGATCACCGCGGGTGACGTCGACCTCGCCGAGGTGCACGACTGCTTCGCGATCGCCGAGCTGATCGCCTACGAGGAGCTGGGCTTCTGCGCCAAGGGCGAGGCGGGACCGTTCGCGGCCGCCGGGCGCAGCGACTACGGCGGCGACCTCGTCGTCAACCCGCGGGGCGGGCTGATCGGCTGTGGCCATCCGCTCGGTGCCACCGGCGTGGCCCAGGCCGCCGAGGTCTTCGTTCAGCTGCGCGACGAGGCCGGCGCCCGGCAGGTGCCGGAGGCCGCCATCGGCCTCACCCACAACAACAGCGGCATGGGCGAGCACGTGGTGATGATCTACGGCAAGGACCCCGCGTGACGGAGCGGCCCACGATCGCCGTCCTCGGGCCCGGCCGGATCGGCCGCCAGATCGCGCTGGCCTTCGCGCTGGGCGGCTGCCCCGTGCGCCTGGTCGACGTCAAGGACGGGCGCCCGGCCGCCGAGGCCGCGCGCACGCTGGCCGACGCCCGCCGCGAGATCGTCCGCGACGTCGGCCTCATGGTCGAGGAGCGCGTGATCGACGAGGCGGAGGCGGCCGCCGTGCTGGGCCGCATCGAGGAGCGGGTGGGCCTCGACGCGCTGAAGGGGTGCGGCTTCGTGCAGGAGGCGCTGCCGGAATCGGTGCCGCTCAAGCAGGCGGCGCTGGCCCGCGTGAGCGGCGTCGTCGACGCCGACGCCATCGTCGCCTCGGGGTCGTCGACGATCTCGCCCTCCCACGTGTGCGACGCGGTGGAGCGGCCGGAGCGGTTCCTGGTCGCCCACTGGCTCAACCCGGCTCACATCATCCCGCTCGTCGACGTGGTACCGGGCCCGCGCACGGCGCCGGCCACGGTCGAACGGACGCTGGCGCTGCTCGAGAGCCTCGGCAAGACCCCGGTGCGGTGCGGCGACTCGCCCGGCTTCATCGGCCCGCGGCTGCAGGTGCTGCTGATGAACGAGGCGGTGCGGCTGGTCGAGGAGGGCGTGGCCACGCCGGAGGACGTCGACCGCGCCTTCAAGGCCGGCATGGGCTTTCGCTACGCGTCGATCGGGATCTTCGAGTTCATCGACTGGGGCGGCGTGGACATCCTGTACCGGGCCAGCCGCTACATGACCGAGGCGACGGGCGACGAGCGGTTCCGGCCGGCCCGCCTCGTCGAGGAGAAGATGGCGCGCAACGAGCTGGGGCCCAAGACGGGCCGCGGCTTCTTCGACTACACCGGCGACCGGCGCGAGGCGTTCGAGACCGACAAGGTGCGGGCGCTGCTACGACGCCTGCGATCGGAGCGCTCGTGATCCTGATCGAGCACGCCACGATCCTCACGCTGGACCCCCAGCGGCGGATCCTTGCGGACGGCTCGGTGCTGGTGGACGGCCGCGACGTGGTGCAGGTGGGGCCGGCCGCGTCGGTCCGGCCCCCGCGGACCCCGGACCGGGTGATCGACGGCCGCCGGTACCTGGTGGCACCCGGGTTCGTCGACACCCACGTGCACCTCACCGAGCACCTGAGCCGCGGCCTGATGCTCGACGACGTCCCGGTGCCGCGCTACCTGCCCGACTGGCTGCTGCCGCTCTACTCGACGGTGACGCCGGAGGAGGAGCAGGCGGCCGCCCTGCTGGCCTGCGTGGAGATGATCCGCACCGGGACCACGACGTTCTGCGAGGCGGGCACGCTCTTCGACGTGGCCGCCGTCGCCGACGCCGTCGAGCAGGTCGGCATGCGGGCGATCCTCGGCCGATGGACGTGGGACCTCGACGGGCAGAGCGGCCGCATGAAGCAGACGACGGACGAGGCGCTGGCGCTCACCGAGGACGTGCTCGGCAAGGTGAATGGCCGTGCCGACGGCCGCCTCGGCGCCTGGCCGCTGCTGCTCGGCTTCGGCACCTGCTCGGAGGCACTCATCCGGGGCGCCCACGCGCTGGCCGGGCGCCACGGCGTGGGGTGGGGGATGATGCAGAGCGCGCTGCACCCCTCGCGCCCGAGCCGCGACACGATCCCGCTGACACGTCTGGACGCGCTCGGCGTGCTCGACGCCCGCACCAAGCTGGCCCACATGGTCTACGTGGACGACGCCGACATCGCGCTGCTGGCCCGGCGCGGCGTCAAGATCGCCCACTGCCCGACCGCGGGGCTCAAGCACACCAAGGGGCTGGCCGCGCACGGACGCTTCCCGGAGATGGTCGACGCCGGCGTGTGCGTCTCGCTCGGCGGCGACAGCGGCAACGGCTCCAACCACTTCGACATGCTGCGCCTCATGTACCTGGCCGCGACCGTCTACAAGGACGCCCGCAACGACGTCGGCGTGCTGCCGGCCGAGCGGGTGCTGGAGATGGGCACGATCCGCGGGGCCGAGGCGCTGCGGCTGGATCGGCAGATCGGCTCCATCGAGCCGGGCAAGCGCGCGGATCTGGTCCTGTACGACCTCGACACGCCGGAGTGGCGGCCGTTGCTGAATCCCGTCAACAACCTGGTGTACGCCGCCAGCGGCGCCAGCGTCCGGACCGTGCTGATCGACGGCCGGGTCGTGCTCGACGAGGGACGGCTGACGACGCTCGACGAGCGCACGCTGTACGAGCGCGTGGAGCGGCTCAGTCGCGAGCACGTGCGGCGGGCCGGCGTGCGGATCGACAGCGTATGGCCGGTGCTCCCGTGAGCTATTTCCGCGCGACCGATCCGTTCCCGCTGGAGGCGGCCGACTTCACCAAGCTGCACGAGTTCTACACGCGGCTCGGGCAGGGCCGCCTCTGTACCACCCGCTGTTCGGGCTGCGGCCGCACGGCGTGGCCGCCGCGCGGCTTCTGCCCGGAGTGCGGCAGCGACGCGTTCGACTGGGCCGACCTGCCCGCCGAGGGCACCGTGCACGGCTTCACGGTGCAGGAGACGGGGCTGCCGGCCGGCTTCACCGCGCCCCGGGTGTTCGCGATCGTGAAAGTCGGCGAGCACCGGGTCTTCTCGATCCTGCTCGACGCCGATCCCGCCCGCGTGACGATCGGCCAGCGCGTGCGCCTGAAGCCGCTCGCCGTCGATCCCGATCCCAAGGGCAACCCGCGATGGCTCCCCGCATTCACACCGTCGGCGTGATCTCCGACACGCACGGGCTGCTGCGGCCGGAGGCGGTGGCCGCGCTGGCCGGCGTCGAGCGCATCGTGCACGCCGGCGACATCGGTAGCCCCGACGTCCTCGCCGCGCTCGGGCGCATCGCCCCCGTCGCCGCCGTGCGCGGCAACAACGATCGGGCGGCGTGGGCGGCCGGCATCCCGGAGACGGAGGTCGTCGAGGTCGGCGACGTCTCGCTCTACGTCCTGCACGATCTGCACGAGCTCGACCTCGATCCGCGCGCCGCCGGCTTCGCCGCGGTGATCGCCGGCCACAGCCACCAGCCGCGCGTGGAGGAGCGAGCCGGCGTCCTCTACCTGAACCCGGGCAGCGCCGGCCCCCGGCGCTTCAAGCTGCCGATCTCGGTGGCCCGCCTGACCGTCACCGGCCCTCGCGTGCAGGCGACGCTGGTGACGCTCGAGGTCCCCCGGTGATGAAGGTCCTGGTGGCCAAGCCCGGCCTCGACGGCCACGACCGCGGTGCCAAGGTGGTGGCCCACGCTCTGCGCGACGCCGGAGTGGAGGTCGTGTACTCCGGGCTCAAGCGGACGCCCGAGGAGATCGTGGCCGAGGCGGTCCAGGAGGACGTGGACGTCGTGGGGCTGTCGATCCTCTCGGGCGCGCACCTGACGCTGTCCCGCCGGGTGCTCGACGGGCTGCGCGCCCAGGGCGCCGGCGACGTCCGCGTGGTGGTCGGTGGCACCATCCCGCCGCGCGACGTGCCGGCGCTGCTGGCGATGGGCGTGGCCCGCGTGTTCCCGATGGGCACCCCGCTGCCCGACATCGTGGCCGCGTTCGAGGAGCCGCGGTGACGCCGGCCTGGCTCGACCGCGCCGAGTACCCGTTCGCCTCGCGCTGGGTCGAGATCGAGGGCGCGCGGATGCATTACGTGGACGAGGGGCAGGGGCCCACCGTGCTGATGGTCCACGGCACGCCGACGTGGTCCTTCATGTACCGTCACCTGGTGAAGGGGCTGTGCGATCGCTATCGCTGCGTGGTGCCGGACCACCTGGGCTTCGGCCTGTCGGACAAGCCGGGCGGCGACGCCTACCGGCCCCAGGACCAGGCGCGTCGGCTGGGCCTGTTCGTGGAGGCGCTCGGCCTGAAGGACGTGGTCCTCGTCGCTCACGACTTCGGCGGCCCCATCGGCCTGGCGTGGGCGCTCGAGCATCCGGGCGAGGTCCGTACCCTGGTCCTCTTCAACACGTGGATGTGGTCGTTCGCGGGCGAGCGCCGCTACGAGCGGATCGGACGCGTGCTGGCCAGCGGCGTCGGGCGATTCCTCTACGAGCGGCTGGGCGCCTCGCTGAACGTGCTGTTCCGGCGGGCCGTGGCCGATCGTTCGCGCTACACGAACGCGGTGCACGCGCAGTACGCGGCCCCCCAGCGCGACCCGGCCGCGCGCCACGCGACGTGGATCTACGCACGCGAGCTGATGGGCTCGAGCGACTGGTTCGACGGGCTGTGGCGGCGTCGCGAGCACCTGGCCGCGATCCCGGCGGTGCTGATCTGGGGCATGAAGGACCCGGCGTTCGCCACGGTGTTGCCGCGGTGGCGCTCACTCTTCCGCGAGGCGGAGGTGGTCGAGCTCCCCGACGTGGGCCACGCGCCGCCCGAGGAGCGGGGCCCGGAGAGCGCGACGCTGGTCGCCCGGTTCCTCGAACGTACGGCGAGCAGGAGGACGGCATGAGGGACGTGAAGCTGCACGCGGGCATCCCGGTCAAGCCGGTATACGGACCGGAGGACCTGGCCGGGCGGGACGCCGCCCGCGACATCGGAGCGCCCGGCGAGTATCCGTACACGCGCGGAATCCACAAGCACATGTACCGCGACCGCCTGTGGACGATGCGGCAGTACATCGGCTTCGGCACGCCCGAGGAGACGAACGCCCGATTCAAGTACCTGATGGCCCACGGCCAGGACGCCCTCAACGTCGCCTTCGACCTGCCGACCCAGCTCGGTCTCGACTCGGACGATCCCAAGGCCGAGGGCGAGGTGGGCCGCGTCGGCATGGCGATCGACACGCTGGCCGACATGGAGGCGGCGTTCGCCGGCATCCCGCTCGACCGCGTGAGCGTCTCGCTCACGATCAACGGCATGGCGGCGCCGATCACCGCCATGTACTACGCGGTGGCCGAGCAGCAGGGGGCGGCCGCCGACCGCGTGGTGACGACGCCGCAGAACGACATCCTCAAGGAGTTTGTCGCCCGCGGCACCTGGATCTACCCGGTCGAGCCCTCGCTGCGGCTGGTCGGCGACCTCATCGAGTTCTCGGCCCGGCACTTCCCGCGCTCCAACCCGGTCTCGGTGTGCGGCTACCACATCCGCGAGGCCGGCTGCACCACGGCCCAGGAGATGGCCTATGGCCTGGCCATCGCCGCCGCCTACGTGGAGATGATGCTGGCGCGGGGGATGACGGTCGACGAGTTCGCGCCGCGTATCTCGTTCAACTTCACCGCGCTGGGGCAAGATCTTCGAGGAGGTGGCGAAGTTCCGGGCCGGCCGCCGGCTCTACGCCCGGATGCTGCGCGAGCGGTTCGGGGCCCAGAGCCCCAAGTCGTGGATGTTCCGCTCGCTCATCGGCGGCGGCGGCTCGGCCTTCACGATGCAGGAGCCGGAGAACAACATCGTGCGCGGCGCCTACATCGCGCTGGCCGGCGCGCTGAGCGGGGCCCAGACGATGGCGCTGCCGACCTACGACGAGGCGTACACGATCCCGTCGCCCAAGGCCCAGCTCATCGCGCTGCGGACGATGCAGATCTGCGCCGAGGAATCGGGCGCCGCCGACACCGCGGACCCGCTGGCCGGGTCCTACTACGTCGAGGCGCTGACCAACGAGATGGAGGCGAAGATCGTCGAGGAGCTGGCCGCGGTCGAGCGCATGGGCGGCATCGTCGAGGCCGTGAAGACCGGCGCCATCCAGGCCGAGGTCGCCCGTCAGGCCTACCGGTTCGAGCAGGCGATGGTCTCCGGCGAGATCCGCAAGGTGGCCGTCAACTGCCACGTGGGCGAGCGGGCCGCCGAGGCCGACCAGGACGTGGAGCTGTACGCCTTCGATCCCCGGGTGTCCGAGACCCAGCTCGCCAAGCTGGCCCGGGTGCGGCGCGACCGCGACGGTGTCGCCGTGCAGGCGGCGCTGGGCCGCCTGGCCGACGAGGCGCGCGGCACCGGCAACCTCATGCCGCCCATCCTGGAAGCGGTGAAGGTGTACGCGACGCTGGGGGAGATCTGTCAGTCGATGAAACGCGTCTTCGGCGAGCACAAGGAGCCCGTGCGATGGTGACGGCGGAGCGGTTCGGGCAGGGGATGACATTTGCGCAGTACGTGGCATTCACGGCGACGCCCGAGAACCTGAAGCGGGAGGCATCGCCCGGCGGCTCCGGCCGGCGCTGGAGCGCTCACCTGCAGGAGACGTACGACGCCACGCAGCTGTCGGCGGCCGAGCAGGCCGCCTGGACGTGGCTCGTGGGCCAGCCGGGTGGACCGGCCAAGGTGCTGGCGCTCTCCGAGGAGTGGTCATCGGACTGCCGCCGCGATATTCCGCTGCTGGGCAAGGTTGCCGACACCGTCGGCCTCGAGCTGCGCATCTTCCCGCGCGACGGTCAGCGCTTCGGCGCCACCCCCGAGCCCGACCCCCGGGAGTCGCCGAACGCCGACCTGATGGCGCAGTACCTGAACCGCCGCGATGGCACGACCTATCAGTCGATCCCGGTCGTCGTGTTCTTCACCCGGGAGATGCGGGAGCTGTACCGCTACACGGAGTTCCCGCAGGTCTACCGCAAGGACCGCATCCGTGCCGCCCAGACCTCGCCGAAGTCCGGCGAGACGTCGGAGGAGACCCGGGACCGCGCGAGCCGCGAGTTCAGAGAGATGCAGGCCTCGCCGTTCTTCCAGGTGTGGCGCGACGCCGCCCACGCCGAGTGGATCAGCATGCTGTACGAGCGCCTGCGGGTGGGCACGCTGGCGTGAGGGAGCACCGGGTCGCGTGACCACGCTGGCCGTCATCGGCCGGGACGTGCCCAAGCGCGACGGGGCCGACAAGGTCACCGGCCGCACGCGTTACCTGCACGACCTGACGCTGCCGCGGCTCGCCCACGGCAAGATCTTGAGAGCCCGGCACCCCCACGCGCGCATCGTGCGGATCGACACGACGCGGGCGGCGGCGCTGCCCGGCGTGCTGGCCGTGCTCACCGGCGTCGAGGTCGAGCAGCACCCGTTCGGCTTCGCCAAGGACCAGGTGGCGCTGAAGACGGACAAGGTCCGCTGCGTGCGCGACGAGGTCGCCGCGGTGGCGGCCGAGAGCCCGGCCATCGCGGAGGCGGCGCTCGAGCTGATCGAGGTCGAGTACGCCGAGCTGCCCGCGGTGTTCGATCCGGTGGCGGCCGTGCGACCGGGCGCGCCGCTGGTGCACGAGGGGCGGCCGACGAACCACACCGACCTGCGCTACCAGTTCAGCCACGGCGACGTCGAGGGCGCGTTCGCCGCCGCCGCCGCCGTGGTCGAGGGCGAGTACCGGCTGAACTTCGTCACCCCGGCCTGCCTGGGCACGATGGTGGCGATCGCCGACTGGGACCTCGAGGAACGGCTGACCATGTGGTCGACGACCCAGGTGCCGTTCCTCTATCAGCGAGACCTGGCGCAGGCGCTGGGCACGACCGGCGACCGCGTGCGCGTGCTGCAGCCGCCGGTGGGCGGCAACTTCGGCCGCGGGCTCGACCTCTACCCGATCGACGTCATTGCCGCGCTGCTGGCCCGGCGGGTGCGGCGTCCGGTGAAGATCGAGTTCGAGCGCGTCGAGGAGTTCGTCGCGTGCCCGACCCGGGAGCCGTGCACGATCCGGCTGCGCACGGCGGCCGCCGCCGACGGCCGGGTGCTGGCCCGCGACTGCCACGTCGTGATCGACAACGGCGCCTACGTCTCGTGGGGCTCGACGACGCCGTACGTGATGCTCTCGACGGTGGCCGGCCTCTACCGGTGCCCGGCCGTGCGCTTCGACACCACGATCGCCTACACGAACAACCCCTACTCGGGCTCGATGCGCGGCTACGGCAACCTCGAGTCGACCTTCGCCGTCGAGAGCCAGATGGACGAGCTGGCCGAGCGCCTCGGCCTCGACAAGCTGGAGATCCGCCGCCGCAACGTCACCCGGCCGGGCGACGCCAATCCGCAGGGCTTCGCGATCTCGTCCTGCGCGATGCCCGAGTGCCTCGACGCGCTGGACGGCGCCGCCCGGGACGTGCCGCCGCCGGCCGCCGGCTGGACGCGCGGGGTCGGCTACGCCGCCATGTTCCACGTCGGCGGCGGCGCCCGCATCTACCGTTCCGACGGCTGCGGCGCCATCGTGAAGCTCGACGACTTCGGGCGCGTCTCGCTGGTCACGGGCGCCACCGAGATCGGCCAGGGATCGGAGACCGTGCTGGCCATGATCGTGGCCGAGACGCTCGGGGTGCCGCTCGATCGGGTGGACGTCGTCAACTCCGACACCGCGATCAAGCCGTGGGACGTCGGTGCCCACGCCAGCCGGACCACGTTCATCGCCGGCAACGCCGCCCGCCTGGCCGCCGAGAAGCTGCGCGCGCGGCTGCTGGCCATGGCGGCCGCCGAGCTGGAGGCGCCGGCCGAGCGGCTGCGCAGCGCCGACGGCTTCATCTTCGTGGACGACGAGCCGGCCCGGCGCATTCCCTACGACCGCGCGGCCCGGGCCGGGCACCTGCGCGAGCACGGCCAGACGCTGGTGGCGGAGGCGTTCTACGATCCGCCGACGGAGATGCTCGACAAGGATCTGCGCGGCAACGTCTCGGCCACCTACGGGTTCGCGGCCCAGGCCGCCGTGCTCGACGTGGAGACGGCCACCGGCCGCATCCGCGTGCGGCGGATCGTCTCCGCCCACGACGTGGGCCGCGCGCTCAACCCGCTGGCCGCCGAGGGGCAGGTCCACGGCGGCATCCACATGGGGCTCGGCTACGCGCTGAGCGAGCAGCTGATCGTGCGGGAGGGGCAGATCCTCACCGCGTCGTTCATGGACTACGCGATGCTCAAGGCCGACGACATGCCGGAGCTGATCGTCCGGCTGATCGAGGCGGGCGACGCCGAGGGGCCGTTCGGCGCCAAGGGCCTCGGCGAGTCGGGCGTCATCCCGGTCTCGGCGGCGGTGGCCAACGCGGTGAAGGACGCCACCGGCGTGCGCTTCACCGAGCTGCCCCTCACCCCGGCGGCCGTCCACGCCGCCCTCGCGAGCCGGCCGGCGTGAACCTGTTCGAGGGTGTGCGCGTGCTCGACCTCTCCCGGATGCTGGCCGGGCCCTACGGCTCCATGCTGCTGGCCGACATGGGCGCCGAGGTGATCAAGATCGAGGACACCGACGGCGGCGATCCGATGCGGGTGATGGGGCCGCCGTTCCTGCCCGACGGCGAGAGCGCGTACTTCCTGTCGATCAACCGCAACAAGCAGTCGGTGGCGCTCGACCTCAGCCGGCCGGGCGGGCGCGAGGTCTTCCTCGACCTCGCCCGCCACGCCGACGTGGTGTGGGAGAACTTCCGGCCCGGCGTGATGGAGCGGCTGGGGCTGGCCTACGCGACGCTGGCCGGCGTCAACCCCGGCCTCGTCCTGTGCTCGATCTCCGCCTACGGTCAGGACGGGCCCTATCGCGACTGGCCGGCGTTCGATCTCGCGCTGCAGGCGATGGGCGGCGCCATGTCGCTGACCGGCGAGGAGGGCGGGCGGCCGGCGCGCATGGGGCTGCCGATGGGCGACCTGGCCGGCGGGATGTTCGGCGCCTTCGCGGTGGCCGGCGCGCTGTTGCGGCGCACGCGCACTGGCCGCGGCGCGCATCTGGACCTCTCGCTCCTCGACTGCCAGGTCTCGCTTCTCACCTACATCGCGCAGTACTTCTGGGCCGACGGCCGGGTGCCGGGGCGAATGGGCTCCGGCCACGCCTCGGTCGTGCCCTACCAGGCGCTGGCCACGCGCGACGGCCACCTGATCGTCGCCGTCTTCGCCGAGAAGTTCTGGGGCGGGTTCTGTCACGCGCTCGAGCGTGCCGAGTGGGAGGCCGACCCGCGGTTTGCCTCCAACCGCCAGCGGCTGCTCCACCGCGAGGTGCTGATGCCGCTGATCGAGACAGTGTTTCTCGAGCGCAGCACCGAGGACTGGCTGGCGCGGCTGCACGCCGCCGGGGTGCCGGCGGCCCCGATCCTCGCGGTGGACCGGGTGCTGTCGGATCCCCAGGTGCGCCATCGCCGCATGGTCGTCGAGGTCGAGCATCCGACCCACGGCCCGCTGCCCACACTGGGCACGCCGATCAAGGTCGACGGCGCGACGGCGCTGCCGGTGACGGCGGCGCCGTCGCTCGGCCAGCACACGGACCGCGTGTTGACGGGATTGCTCGAGTACCCGGCCGAGCGCCTGGCGGCTCTCCGCCGGGAAGGAGTGGTGAAGTGAGGCACGGACGAGCGGCGGTCGAAGGGGAGGCGGGCCTGTGAACGTGACGGTGCTCGGCGGAAGCAACGGCGGCTACGCGACCGCGGCGGATCTCGCCCTGGCCGGCCACCGCGTGCGGCTGTGGCGGCGATCCGAGCGCGAGCTCGCTCCGGTCCGCGCCGCCGGCACCATCACGCTGGTGGCCGAGGGGCGACAGGGTGAAGCCCGCCTCGATCGCGCCACCGCTGACATCAAGGAGGCGCTGGACGGCGCCGAGGTCGTCGTGGTGCCACTGCCGGCGACCTGCCACGACGATCTCGCCACGCGGCTGGCCGGGCGGCTCACCGGCCGCGAGGTGGTGCTGCTTACCCCGGGCACGCTCGGCAGCTTCGTGCTGGCCCGGGGGCTGGCCCGCGCGGGCGCGACACTGCCGCTGGCCTTCGCGGAGACGGGCACGCTGCCCTACCTGGCGCGCAAGACCGGTCCCACCACGGTCGCCGCCCCGGTGCGGGCGGCCAACCTGCCGGTGGGCGTCTTCCCGGCGTCGCGCTCGACGGCGGCGCTGCCGCGCATCACCGCGCTGTTCCCGGCGGCGCGACCGTGCGTCGACGTGCTGGACGCCGCCCTCACCAACGCCGGCGTGGTGATCCATCCGCCCCTGGTGCTGGTCAACGCGGGATCGATCGATGGCGGCCGCTTCGACATCCACGCGGCGGGGACGACGGCGAGCGCGCGGCGGCTCATCGACGCGGTCGACGCCGAGCGGCTGGCCTCGCGGCGGGGCCTGGGCTATCCGGCGCCGCATTACGAGCTGGCGACCTACTACGACGAGGCGCGCGCGGCCGAGGGCCTCTACGGCGCCGGCGCCCGGCAGAAGGTGGTGCAGAGCGGCCTGTGGAGCGAGGTCGTCGGCTACGACCACCGCTACGTGACCGAGGACGTGGCCCTCGGGCTCACGCTGTTCGAGTCGGCCGGCCGCACCGCCGGGGTGGCGACGCCGGCGGTGTCGGGGCTGCTCGGTGTCTTCGGCGCCCTGCTCCACCGCGACCTGACCGGCGGGCGCGCCCTCGATCACCTCGGCCTCGGCGACCTCACCCAGCGCGAGGTCCGCGCGCTCTTCCACGACGGCTGGGATTCGCACGGGTGGTCGCGGGTGATCCGGTGACGCCGGCGCTGCCCCTCGAGGACGACGGGGCCGGCGCGCTGACGATCAACGGTGCCCGCTACCTGCTGATCCGCCCCGAGACGCTGGCGGCCCTGCAGAAGGCGGTGGAGGCCGCGGCCGGCCGCCAGGCCTCCGACTGCCTGGCCGCCGGCGGCCGCGCGGGTGGCGCCCGGGCGACCGCGACGCTGGCGGGGGCGGGCGAGGAGCGCGCGCAACGACTGGTCGCGATGGGTGGGGCGCTGGGGTGGGGCCAGTTCGCCCTCGAGCGCTTCGCGGGCGACGGGCTCGTGGTGACGGTCCGGCGCTCGCCGTTCGCCGAGGCCTATGGCGCCGCGGCGTCGCCGGTGTGCCACCTCACCCGCGGCGTCGCTCGAGTCGCTGGCGATCCTGACGCTCGAGCGGCCGACCCGCGTCGTCGAGACCCAGTGCGCGGCCGCCGGGGCCGCCCACTGCCGGTTCGAGGCCCGCGTCGAGTGACGGGGGCGGCGCTGGTGCACGTGGTGGTGTCCGGCCTGGCCACCGGCTGCATCTACGCGCTCATGGCGCTGAGCCTGGTCATCGTCTACAACGCCACCCGCACGCTCAACTTTGCCCAGGGCGAGATGCTGATGATCTCGACCTTCGTGGGCTGGAGCGCCCAGCGCGCCTTCGGCCTGTCGCTGGCCGTCACGCTGCTGGTGGCGATCGTGGCGGCGGCGGCGCTGGCCTTCGCGGTCGAGCGGCTCGTGATCCGGCGCGCCATCGGCGCCACCCACTGGGACGTGCTGATCATCACGCTGGGGCTGTCGCTGGCCCTGCAGGCGGGCGCCGGCGTGGCGTGGACGCACGACCAGTTCCCGTTCCCGTCGTTCTTCTCGAACCGGCCGGTGGCGCTGGGGCCGGTGCGCATCGCGCCCGCCTCGCTCGGCATCATCGGCGCCTCGCTGGCCATCATGCTGGCGCTGGCCGCGCTCTTCCGGTGGACGCGGCTGGGCCGGGCGATGCGGGCGGTGGCCCAGAACCAGCGGGCGGCCCGGCTCATGGGCATCAGCGTCGAGCGCGTGTACTCGACGGCGTGGGTGCTGGCGGCGGTGGTGGGCGCCATCGCCGGCGTGCTGGTGGCGCCGGTCATCTTCCTGTCCTCGAAGATGGGGCTGGTGGTCATCAACGGCTTCACGGCGGCGGTGCTGGGTGGCTTCGGCTCGATGCCGGGGGCGGTGCTGGGCGGCATGGTCCTCGGCGTGCTGGAGAATCTCGCCCCGCTCTACCTGCCCACCAGCATCCGCTACTCGGTGCCCTTCATCGTCCTCATCGGCATCCTGCTGGTGCGCCCGGCCGGGCTGCTGGGGCGGGTGGAGCGGAGGAAGGTGTGAAGCGCCGGGCGGCGCTGGCGGCGGTGGTCGGGCTGCTGGCGGCGTGGCCGTGGCTGGCGCCGCGCTACTTCGTCTTCCTGGCCAGCCTCACCCTCGTCAACGCGGTGGTGGCGATCGGTCTCAATCTTCTGTCCGGCTACACCAACCAGCTCTCGTTCGGGCACGCCGGGTTCCTGGCCATCGGCGCCTACACGGCCGCCCTGCTCACGATTCACCTGCCGGCGGTGCCGGTCGTGGTGACGCTGGCCGCGGCCGGCCTGATGACCGCGGCGGTGGGGCTCGCGTTCGGCGTGCCGTGCCTGCGGCTGAGCGGGCTCTACCTGGCCATGGCCACGCTGGCCTTCGGCTTCGTCATCACCGAGGCGATCCTGAGCCTGGAGGTGCTGACGCGCGGCGCCGACGGGCTGCGGGTGCCGGCGGCCCGGCTCGGTCCCTGGCGGCTGGGCACCGACACCGGCCGCTACTACCTGGTAGCGGCGGTGGCGGCCGTGCTCGTCGTGGCCGCGCTCAACCTGGTCCGCACCAAGACCGGGCGGGCGCTGCTGGCCATCCGCGAGAGCGAGATCGCCGCCCAGGCCAGCGGCGTGCCGGTGGCGCGCTACAAGACGATCGCGTTCGGCCTGTCGGCGTTCTACACGGGCGTGGCGGGCGGACTCTTCGCGTTCGTCGTGGGCTTCCTGTCGCCCGACGCCTTCGACGTGTTCCTGTCAGTCGACTTCGTCGTGATGATCATCGTGGGCGGGCTCGGCTCGGTGCCGGGCTCGATCGTCGGCGCCGCCGTGGTGACGGTGCTCCACGACAGCCTGGCGGCCTTCCAGAACTACCGGCCGCTGATCTTCGGCGTGCTTCTCGTCGCCTGCATGCTGTTCATGCCGGGCGGCCTCACCGGCCTGGGCGCGCGCGTCCGGGCGGCGGTGACCGCCTCCAGGAGGCTCTCCATGCGTTCGGCCATCCGATGTCTCGTCGCCGTCCTGCTGCTCGCCGCCGGCGCTCCGGCGCTCGCCACCGCCCAGACGGGCGTCGGCGACGCCGAGATCGTGCTCGGCTGCTCGAACTCGTTCTCGGGCCCGCTGGCCTTCACCGGCGAGCAGGCCACGAAGTTCGGCGTCGACCTCTACTTCAAGGTCGTGAACGACGCCGGCGGCATCCACGGCCGCAAGGTCCGCACCGTGTACTACGACGACGGCTACAAGCCGCAGGAGGCCGTCGCCAACACCAAGAAGCTCGTCGAGCAGGACCGGATCTTCGCGGTCATCGCGCCCCAGGGCACCCCGCCGGTCGTCGCCACCATGGAGTACCTCGAAGAGAACAAGGTCCCGCTGCTGTTCCCGTTCCAGGGCTCGCCGGTCACCCGCGGCCGCAAGTACGTCTTCAGCGGGATGACGCTCTACGACCGGCAGTCGCGGATGATGATCGACTACCTGGTCGGGCCGCGGAAGCTCAAGACCTTCGGGGTGCTGTACCAGGACGACGAGTACGGCAAGGCGTTCCTGACCGCGTTCGAGAAGGACCTCGGGCGGCACGGCCTCAAGCTGGCCGCGGCCGAGTCGGTCAAGCGGGGTGTCACCGACGTCAGCGCCCAGATCGCCAAGCTGCAGGCGGCCAAGCCGCAGGTGACCTTCCTCGTGCTCACGCCGCCGGCCGGCGCCCAGGCGTTGAAGGAGCGGCAGAAGATCGGCTGGACGGACACCGTGATGGTCTCCTCGGGGCCGCTCACCGACGAGCGCTACCTGGCCCTGGCCGGCGACGCCGCCGAGGGAGTGGAAGGACTGTCGCTGTGGCCGGACCCGGTCGGCTCCGATCTGCCCGGCGTCAAGGCGTACCGGGACGCGATGCAGAAGTACTTCCCGAAGAACGAGCCGAATCGCTATTCGCTCTCCGGCTACGTGGCCGCCATGCTGTTCACCGAGGGGGCCAAGCGTGCGGGTCGTAACCTGACGCGCGACGGCCTCGTCACCGCCCTCGAAGGCATCAAGGGCTGGGACAGCGGCATCCTGCCGCCGCTCACCATCGGGCCCGATCACGAGACGCAGCGCCAGGGGTTCTGGGTCACGGTGCAGAAAGGCCACTTCAAGCAGCTCACCGACTGGCTGAAGTCGGAGTAGTGGAGCGCGGGGAACGCGGCGGCGCCGCCAGCCGGGCGGGGGCCTCGGCCCACGCGGGCCACGGCATGGCTCGCCTGTCGCCGTAACTCGCTCCGAGAGCGACTCGCGCGAGCCCCCCATCCCCCAGGGGGGATCGGTTGAGGTCGAGCCGAGTCGTCGGTGGCGCGCTCGTCGCTCTCTCCGCTCGAACAGCGACAACGGCTCGCCATCAAGTGGCCCGCGTGAGCCGCGGCCCCCGCTCCGGCCGGCGGCGCCGCCGCCTTCCCCGCGCTCCACGTGGCGATCCAGTAGTCGATGGGGTTGCTTGGGATCGAGGGGCTCTCCATCTCGTTTGGGGGGTTGGTGGTGCTGAGTGATGTGAGCTTGACGGTGGGGGTGGGGGAGATCGTCGGGGTCATCGGGCCCAACGGGGCGGGGAAGACGACGGTGTTCAACATTCTCAGCGGGCTGTATGCGCCGTCGGCGGGGCGGGTGGTGTTCGACGGTGTCGATCTCACGCGACTGGCGCCGCACGAGATCGCGCGGCGGGGGATCGGGCGCACGTTCCAGAACACCGAGGTGTTTCGCGCGCTGTCGGCGCTCGACAACGTCCTGGTCGGCGAGCACGGCCACCTGCGCTCAGGGCTGCTGGCCGCCGCCTGCGGCCTGCCGGCGGTGCGGCGCGAGGAGGCCGCGGCCCGCGAGAGGGCGCGGGCTCTGCTGGAGCGGGTGGGGCTGAGCGACGTTGCCGAGGTCGCGGCGGGCAGCCTGCCGCTGGGCAGCCAGAAGCGGCTGGAGATGGCGCGCGCGCTGGCCGCGCGGCCGCGCCTCCTGCTGCTCGACGAGCCGGCCGGCGGCCTCAACCCGACCGAGACCCACACCCTGATGGACCTGATCCGCCGGCTGCGCGACGAGCTGGCGCTGACGGTCATGCTCGTGGAGCACGACATGGAGCTCGTCATGTCGATCTGCGACCAGGTCACCGTGCTCCACCACGGTCGCACCATCGCCACCGGGCCGCCGCGCACGATCGCCGCCGACGCGGCGGTGATCGAGGCGTACCTGGGAACGGCCGCCGACGCGGGGCCGGCCTGATGCTCGAGCTGACCGACCTCAGCGTGGCCTACGGGCAGCGGCGCGCGCTGCACGGCGTGTCGCTCACGGTGAACGCCGGCGAGATCGTCACGCTGCTCGGCGCCAACGGCAGCGGCAAGTCCACCACGCTGCGCGCGATCTCCGGCCTCGTCCGTCCGAGCTGGCGGGACCATCCGCTGGCACGGGCGGGATCTCGCACGGTCAACCGCCGACGCCGTCGTCGTCGGGGGCATCGGCCACGTTCCCGAAGGGCGGGACATCTTCGGAGAGTTCACCGTGCTCGAGAACCTGCTGGTCGGCGCCCACACCGTCGCGGCCCGCGAGGTCCGGGGCCGGCTCGAGGCGGCCTACGCGTTGTTCCCCGTGCTGGCCGAGCGCCGCCGCCAGCTCGCTGGCACACTGTCCGGCGGCGAGCAGCAGATGCTGGCGATCGGCCGGGCGCTCATGACCCGGCCCCGCCTGCTCCTGCTCGACGAGCCCTCGCTCGGGCTGGCGCCCCGGCTGGTCGGGGAGATCTTTCGGGTCATCCGTGCGATCAACGCCGAGGGCGTGGCCGTGCTGCTGGTCGAGCAGAACGCCAGAGCCGCCCTGGCCCTGGCCGCCCGGGGCTACGTGCTGGAGACCGGGCGCGTCGTGGCGGCCGGGCTCAGCACGGACCTGGTGGAGGATCCGCGCATCCGTGCGGCATACCTGGGCCTCGGGCGGCCGGGCGCCGGGGGAGGCAGCGCAGCATGAACGACGATCGCAAGAACGACCCGCAGGCCGAGGCCGAGCGCAAGCTGCGCATGGCCCTGGCTGCCGAGGCTCGCGCCGAGCGGGCCCTGCTGGCGCGGATCCGCACCGGGTTCTACGGCTGCCTCGTTCTCGTCGCCCTCCTGCTGATGCTCGTCGTGCTGCTGTCCTAGCCGGCGGGGATTGACATGAACCACTTGTCTCGCCGGGTCGCGATCACCGCCGTCCTGGTTGCCGTGACCGTCGCCACCGCGGCGGGAGCCGCCGATGAGCCCCTGTGGGCGCTGCTGAAAGCCGGCGGTCAGGTGGTGCTGCTCCGCCACGCGATCACCACCCCCGGCGTCGGCGACCCGCCGGGCTTTCGCCCGGACGACTGCGCCACCCAGCGCAACCTCACCGACGAGGGCCGGGGCGACGCCAGCCGCCTCGGCGAGGCATTCCGCGCCCGCGGCATCCCGGTCGCGCGCGTGCTGTCGAGCCCGTGGTGCCGCTGCCTGGAGACCGGGCGCCTGGCCTTCGGCGCGGCCGAGCCGTGGTGGCCGCTCGGCAACCTCTTCGGGCGCCCCGAGAACCGGGCCGACCAGGTGCGGGAGCTGCAATCGCTGGCCGGCGAGCGGAGGGCCGGCGGCAACCTGGTCCTGGTCACCCACGGTTCGACCATCGCGGCGCTGACCGGCATCAACCCGGCCCCGGCCGAGATGGTGGTGCTGACGCCCCTGGGCGGGGGCCGGTTCACGGTGGCCGGCCGTTTCCGCGGTGCGTGATGCGGTCGGGGCGGAGTTCTGCTATGTTTCCTCAGCTTTCAGGCCTGCATCCGCTTCTAGGAGGAAGCCCATGAGCGACCGCTCGACCGCTCCGCAGTCTCCCGATACCGTCGACCGCCGTACCTTCCTCAAGCGAGCGGGTCTGGCCGGGGCCGGCGTCGTCGTGGCCAGCCGCCTGTCGGTGCCGGGGATCGCGGCGGCCCAGGACGCCACCTTCCGGCCCGATCCCGCCGCCAAGCGCGGTGGCACGCTGCGCTATGCCGTGCACAACGCCCCCGCCCACTTCGATGTGCACCAGTCGGGGACGGTCGCCAACATCGGTCCCCAGAGCCCCATGTACGACACGCTGCTGCGGCGCAGCCCCAAGGACGGGCAGACGATCATCCCGGACCTGGCCCAGCGGTGGGAGATCTCGCCGGACAACAAGAAGTACACGTTCCACCTGCGCAAGGGTGTGAAGTTCCACGACGGCGCCGACTTCACGGCCGAGGACGTCAAGGCCACGTACGACCGCATCCGGAATCCACCCAAGGGCGTGGTCATCCCCCGCACGCCGCTGTTCGCGACGGTGGGCGAGATCGTCGTGGTCGATCCGCACAAGATCGAGTTCCGGATGACCGAGGCGCGCCCCAAGGCGTACATGCTGGGCGCCTTCGCCAGCGGCTGGAACATCATCGTGCGCAAGAAGACGCTGGACGACAACCAGGGCAACCTGCGCCAGGTGATGAACTACCCGGGCACCGGTCCCTTCAAGCACGTCTCGCGCAAGGACAAGGAAGTCTGGATCATGGAGCGCAACCCCGACTACTGGAACAAGGGGCTGCCGCTCGTCGACAAGCTGGAGATCTACCACTTCCTGCCGTTCACGCCGGAGCTGGGCGCCTCGATCCTGTCCGGCCGCGTCGACTACGCGCGGCTGCTGGACCCCGTGAGCTGGCGCAAGGTGAAGGAGACCCAGGGCATGACCGCCGGGGTCTTCAACCAGTCCGTCATCCAGGCGTTCTGGACGAACATGGAGAAGAACAAGGCGCTGGCCGACCCGAAGGTGCGCCGGGCCATCCACCTGGCGATGGACCGCCACACGCTGGTGGAGGTCGTGAAGGACACCGCGCCGATGCAGGTGGGCGGCTTCGTCTATCCGTTCCACGAGATGTCCACGCCGCGCGCGGAGCTGGAGAAGAAGCTCGGCTACCAGAAGGACCCCAAGGCGGCCGTGCAGGAAGCCAAGCGGCTGATGAAGGAGGCCGGGTACGCCAACGGCCTCAAGGGCCTCGACTTCGTCGTGCGCGACATCCCGACCTTCAAGCTGTGGGCGGTGGCCATCCAGGCCATGCTGAAGGAGAACCTGAACATCGAGAGCAACCTGCGCGTGGTGCAGACGTCGGTCTGGTTCGACGAAGCGCAGGCCGGCAACTTCGACCTGGCCATCAGCGCCATCGTCTCCACCCTGATGGACCCGTCCGACATCTTCAGCGCGTGGTACGGCAAGAACGGCCCGCAGAACTACTCGCGCTGGACGAATGCGGCCTTCCACGACCTGGCCAACCAGATCGAGCGCGAGGTCGACGACAGCCGGCGCAAGACCATGGTGCGCAAGGCCGAGGACATGCTCGAGATGGACCCGCCGCTGATCCCCGTGTCGTACGAGCAGATCTACGACGGCTGGTTCAACAAGGTCAAAGGCCAGAACCCGAACACCTACTTCGGCATCTACGACGTGGTCCGATGGGACAACGCCTGGCTCGGATAGACGGCGTGACAGCAGGCGCGGTCAAGCGCCTTCAGAGCGTCGCGAGGAGCCATCGATCGCTCGATAGAGGGGGGCCCCGGCTCCGCCGGGGCCCCCCGAACGCTGGGGGGTGTGGGGGGCCCTTTCGGGGCCCCCCACCTCGAATGAGGAAGTATCTAGCGCGCCGGGCCGTGTATGCCGCCATCACGCTGCTCGGCGTGTCGATCAGCATCTTCGTGATCCTCCGGATCCTGCCGGGGGATCCGCTCGTGGCCATCCTCGGGGTGGAGGGCCACGCGCGGATGACGCCGGCCGACCGCGAGCGCATCATGGCCGACCTCGGCCTCAGCGCCCCGCTGCCCGTGCAGTACGGCCGCTGGCTCGTCGACATCGGGGCCGGCCGGCTCGGCAAGTCGTTCTTCCGCGGCGACACCGTGGCCGAGCAGATCCTCCACCGCGGGCCCATCAGTGCCGAGATCGCGGTGCTGGCGCTGGTCGTCTCGTGGCTGGTCGGGCTCCCGGTCGGCATCCTGAGCGCCTTCAAACCCAACAGCCTTCCCGACGGGGTGGCCCGCGCGCTGTCGGTGCTGTTCATCGCCGTCCCCGGCTTCTGGATGGGGATGCTCATCGTGCTGGCCCTGCTGTTCTGGTTCGGCTACAAGGCGCCCATCGTCATCGTCCACCTCTGGCAGAGCCCGTGGGAGAACCTGCAGATCGTCATCGGGCCCGCGCTGGTGCTCGGCCTCGCCCAGGGCGCCTACATCGCGCGCATGTCGCGCTCGTGCTTGCTGGAGGTGATCAGCGAGGACTTCGTGCGCACGGCCCGGGCCAAGGGGCTGCGGGAGGGGTTCGTGGTCATGCGCCACGCGCTGCCCAACGCGCTGCTGCCGGTCATCACCATCTCGGGCGTGCTGCTCGGCTTCGTGCTGGGCGGCTCGGTGGCGGTCGAGCAGGCCTTCGGCGTGCCCGGGCTGGGGCGCGCGCTGGTGACCGCCGTGATCGAGCGTGACATCATCGTGGTGCAGAACCTCGTGCTCCTGTACGCGGTGATCTTCGTGGCGGTCAACGTCCTCGTCGACCTCAGCTACGCGTGGCTCGACCCACGCATCCGGTACAGCTGATGGCCGAGGCCGCGGTCGGGGCCGTGGAGCCGCCGGCGTCGAGCGCCCGCCGGGCGCCCGCGCTCAAGGCCGTCCTCGCCGAGCTCGTGCGCTTCTCCCGCCGCAACACGCTGTCGGCCCTGGGGGGCGTCGTGGGGCTGTTCATCGTGTTCGTGGCGCTGGCGGCGCCGCTGCTGGCCCCGCGCGATCCCCTGAAGGCGGACTTCCGCCGCATGAACAAGCCGCCGGACGCCCAGAGCCTGCTCGGTACCGACCAGGTGGGCCGCGACACGCTGAGCCGGGTGATCTACGGCGCCCGCACCTCGCTGTTCGTGGCGTTCTCGGCGGTCATCCTGGGCACGACGGTCGGCTCGCTGTGGGGGGTGGCGTGCGGCTACCTGCGCGGACGCTTCGATCTCGTGAGCCAGCGGATCATGGAGATCATGCAGGCGTTCCCCGACCTCATCCTGGCCATGGCGATCTCGATGGCCATCGGCACCGGCCTGCAGGCTGTCATCTTCGCCATCGCCATCACGCGCATTCCCTTCGGCGGCCGCGTCATCCGCTCGGTGGCGCTGTCGGTGCGCGAGATGCCGTACGTGGAGGCGGGGCGGGCGAGCGGCGGCTCGGCGCTGCGGATCATGACCCTGCACGTGCTGCCCCAGTGCATCGCGCCCTACCTGGTGCTGGCCACCACCCACCTGGGCGTGGCGATCGTCATCGAGGCGGCGCTCGGCTTCCTGGGCGTCGGCGTGCCGCCGCCGACGCCGACCTGGGGCAACATGCTGGCCGACTCGATCACCGCCCTGGTGCCGCCGTGGTGGCTGGCCTTCTTCCCGGGCCTGGCCATCACGGTGACGGTGCTCGCCTTCAACCTGCTCGGCGACGGGATCCGTGACACGCTCGACCCCCGCCTGTCGCCGGCGTTCCTGCGCATGATGGCAGGGGGCCGGAAGGCCTGAGCCCGACGCGACACTCCCCGGCGAGTCGCCGGGACCGGGCGCGTTATGCTGACGCTGCCCATGTGCCAACACGTTCTGGCCCCGGCTGACCCTGATCGTCCCCAACGTGCTCGGACTCCGGTGACGACGAGAGGATGACCGCATGACCACGCTGGCCTCCACGCGCTTTCCTTCCATCACGCCCGAGGCGCTCGCCAACCTCCAATCCCGGCTCGGCAAGCCCGTGCGTCGTCCTGAGCCCTACATCGAGGTGGCCACCCGGGACGCCATCCGGCACTGGGCCCACGGCATCGGCGACCGCAACCCGTACTGGACCGCGGCCGGCGTCGCCCCCCCGACGATCCTGTTCGCGCTGGACCGGATCGTCTCCGGCTACGTCGGGGGCCTGCCCGGCATCCACGCGATGTACGCGGGGACCGACTTCCGCTGGGAGCGCCCGATCCGGATGGACGATCGCATCGTCGGTGAGAGCGTGCTCCACGCGCTGATCGAGAAGCCGTCGAAGTTCGCCAAGCGGGCCATCCAGCAGATCTACCGGACGACCTTCACCAACCAGCGCGGCGAGGTCGTCTGCGAGGCCGACTCGTGGTGCTTCCGCACCGAGCGGGAGACCGCGCGCGAGCGCGGCAAGTACACCTCGGAGGGACCCCACCAGTACTCGGCCGCCGAGCTGGCCGCCATCAAGCACGCGTACGCGACGGAGGCGATCCGGGGCGCGACGCCGCGCTACTGGGAGGACGTGACGGTGGGGGAGGCGATGCCCGAGGTGGTGAAGGGGCCGCTGACCGTGACCTCGGTCGTCGCCTTCGTGCAGGGATGGGGCAGCCTGTATGTGCGCGCGCACGGCCTCGCCTTCGACATGTTCGAGCGTCATCCCGCGCTCGGCATTCCCAACGGCTTCGGCGTGCCGGAGCCGCCCGAGCGCGTGCACTGGGACGAGGCGATGGCCCGGGCCGTCGGGGTCCCCGGCGCCTACGACTACGGCCCCGAGCGCGTCGCCTGGCTCGGGCACCTCGTCACCAACTGGATGGGCGACGGCGGCTTCCTGCGCCGTCTGCACGCCAAGGTCCTGCGCCACAACCTGATCGGCGACACCACGTGGTGCCGGGGCCGCGTCACCGGCAAGGCGCCGGGCGGCGTGGTGACGCTGGAGATCGACGGAACGAACCAGCGCGGCGAGGTGATCGCGGCCGGGACCGCCGAGGTCGTGCTGCCCACGCGATGAGCTCGATCCTCGATGTGCGCCGCTATCCCGAGGCGCGGGAGCAGTTCCGGTGGGACGCGCTGTGGGAGCTGGTGGACGGCGATCGGCAGCGCCTGAACCTGGCCCACGAGTGCGTCGACCGCCACCTGGGCAAGGGCACGGCGCTGCGCATCCAGTTCGCCGACGGCCGGCGCGAGGAGCACGACTTCGGCGCGCTGGCCGACTGGTCCTCCCGCTTCGCCAACGTGCTCGAGGAGGCCGGCGTCGGCCGCGGCGAGCGGGTGGCGATCATGCTGGAGCCTTCGCTGGCCTTCTACGGGGCCGTGTTCGGGACGGTCAAGCGCGGCGCCGTCGCCGTCCCCCTGTTCACGCTGTTCGGGCCCGACGGACTGGCGCTGCGCATCGACGATTGCCGGCCCCGGATGCTGGTCGTCGAGCACGACGCCGAGCGCTGGCAGGCGCGGTTCCCCGGCGTCACCGTCGTCGCCGTCGACTCGCTCGCCGAGCGGCTGCGAGCGGCGTCCCCGCGCTACGTGCCGGCCACCGGGCCCGACGAGCTCGCGCTGTTCCAGTACACGTCGGGAACCACGCGCGCGCTGCCCGAGGCCGTGCGCCACACCCATCGCTCGGTGGTCACGCTCATGGTCGCCGCGCTCTACGGCGTCGGGTTGCGGGCCGGCGATCGGTACTTCTGCCCGTCGTCACCGGCGTGGGGCCACGGGCTCTGGCACGGCACGATGGCCCCCCTGGCGCTGGGGATCGCGGTCGGCAGCTACGCCGGGAAGTTCAGCCCGGACCGGCTCGTCGAGGCCCTGCGCGCCTTCGACATCACCAACCTGGCGGCGGCGCCGACGGTCTACCGGATGATCCGCGAGTCGGGAGCCGCCGGTGACCGGCGGTTCACGCCGGAGAAGCTGTCGTTCACCGGCGAGCCGATGGACGGCAAGACGTGGGAGTTCGTCGAGCAGACGTTCGGGCGGAAGCCCTGCAGCATGTACGGCAGCACCGAGGTCGGGGTGATCATCGTCAACTATCCCGGCTTCGAGGGCTACGAGGTCCGGCGGGGGGCGCTCGGGACGGCGGCCCCGGGCTGGGAGGTGGCGGTCGTCGGCGCCGACGGTCCGCTGCCGCCCGGACAGCTCGGCGAGATCGCGGTGCGGCGGCGGGGCGAGTGGTTCCGCGTGAAGGACCGCGGCTCCGTCGACGCCGACGGCTACTTCTTTCACGCCGGCCGCTCCGACGATGTGATCATCTCGGCCGGGTGGACGATGAGCGCGCTGGAGATCGAGCAGGCGCTGCTCGGCCACCCCGACGTGCGGGAGGCGGCGGTGATCGGCGTCCCCGACGAGCTGCGCGGCCAGATCCCCAAGGCATTCGTCGTCGCCGTCGGCAAGACGGCGGCCTTTGCCCGTGACCTCCAGGAGTTCGTCAAGGACCGGCTCAGCAAGCACGAGTACCCGCGGGCCATCGAGATCGTGGACGAGCTGCCCAAGACCCCGGCCGGGAAGATCGACCGCAAGACGCTCCGCGACAGGGGGGCGCGATGAAGTCGCGGTGGGCGTGGCGGGACCAGCTGGCCGTGGTGGGGCCGGCCACGATCGCGGTCGTCATCGCCTTCATCGTGGCGTTCCAGTGGGTGAAGCCGGCGCCGCCCAGCCGGGTGGTCATCGCGACCGGCCGCGCCGACGGCGCCTACTATCGATTCGCCGAGCAGTACCGCACGCGGCTCGCCCGGGAGGGCATCACGCTGGAGGTGCGGCAGACCTCCGGCGCCGTCGAGAACATCCGTCTCCTCGAGGATCCCCAGAGCGGCGTCGACATCGGCTTCGTCCAGGGCGGAACCAGCAGCGGCGCGGCCCCGGACAAGCTGGTGTCGCTGGGAAGCCTGTACTTCGAGCCGCTCTGGGTCTTCTCGCGCGCGGATCCCGGCCCGACCGACCTGCGCGAGCTACGAGGCCGACGCCTGGCCGTCGGTCCGGAGGGCAGCGGCACCCGCGCGGTCGCGCTCACCTTGCTGGCCGCCAACGGCATCAGTGCCTCGACGGCCCGCGTGCTCCCGTTGACGGGCATCGAGGCCGCCCACGCGCTGCGCCGGGGCGCCGTCGATACCGTCTTTCTGGTAGCCGGAACGACCTCGCCGACGGTGCGGGAGATGCTTGGCACCCCCGGGATCGCGCTCCTGAGCTTCCCCCGGGCCGACGCCTACACCAAGCGGTTTCCGTTCCTGACGAAGCTCGTCCTGCCCGCCGGCGGCATCAGTCTGGAGTCGAATTTGCCGCCCCGAGAGACGTTGCTGCTGGCGCCGGCCGCCACCCTGGTCGTTCGGACCGACTTCCATCCGGCGCTGGTGGATCTGATCCTGGTGACGGCCGCCTCCGTGCACGGCCAGCGGGGGATGTTCGAGGCGCCCAAGCAGTTTCCCTCTCCCGAGTACCTGGAGTTCCCGCTCATGGGCGAGGCCGAGCGGTACCACAAGTCGGGACCGCCGCTGCTGGCTCGCTACCTGCCATTCTGGGCGGCGACGCTGGCCGATCGCGTCAAGGTGCTGCTGCTGCCGCTGCTCGTGCTGGTGCCGCTGGCGCGCCTGGTGCCCGCGGTCTATGCCTGGCGCATCCGCTCCAAGATCATCAAGCGGTACCGCGACGTGGTGGACGTCGACCAGCTCCTCACCCGGCGCCCCTCGCCGGAGGAGCGGGCCGAGCTGCTGACCCGGCTCGAGCACATCGAGGACGAGATCCGGGGCCTCCGGGTGCCGCTCGGCTACTCCGACGCCTACTACCACCTGCGCGTGCATCTGGACCTCGTGCGGCGGCGCGTGCAGGAGATGGGGCAGGCCGTCGCTCCCTGATCACTTGCCCTTGAGCTTCACGTCCTCGTAGGGCGCCGAGTAGGCGTGGCCGGGGATGAGGCCGAGCCCCGACTCCTGCACGCGCGGCCCGTGGCCGTTGATGAAGGCCAGCTCCCAGATCGGGATGTGCATGACCTTCTCGTGCATGAGCTGCTGGATCTTGTGGAGCAGGGCCTCGCGCTTCTTGCGGTCGAGCTCGGCCGCCTGGTCCTTGAAGAGCGAGTCGATGTCCGGGTAGCCGCCGTATACGAAGGCCCCGCCGGTGACGACGAAGCTCTCCAGCCGGGTCGCCGCGTTGCCGAAGGCGCCACTCGCCGTGTAGGCCAGGTTCTTGTACTTCTTGTCGGTGTAGGTGCTCCAGTGAGCCGCGCGCTCCAGCGGCCGGAGCTTGGTCCGGATGCCCACCTGCTGCAGATAGTTGGCGACGGCCTCCTGCACGTTGGCGTAGGCGATGTCCAGGTAGTAGTCGCCGGCGTCGAAGCCGTTGGCGTAGCCGGCGTCGGCGAGGAGCTTCTTGGCCTGGGCCGGATCGAACGCGTAGGCGGGTGGCTGCCAGAAGAAGTCGAAGGTGCTGGGGATCACGCTGTAGGTCAGCCGGGAGTGACCGAGCGTGATGGCCTGGTTGATGGTCTTGCGGTCGATGGCGAGGTTGGCGGCCAGCCGGACGCGCCGGTCGTTCCACGGCGAGCGTGGATCCCACTGGTCGAGCATGCTGATCCACTGCGGCGACTGGATGACGGTGGGCTTCAGCGTGAGGCCGGGCGTGCGCACCAGCTCCTCGGCCAGCTCGCCGCGGATCGAGTACACGATGTCGACCTCGCCCCGCTTGAGCGCGGCGAGCCGGGTCGACTCGTCGCCGAGGACCTTGAAGACGAGCCGCTTCACGGTGGGCGTCTTCCGCCAGTACCCGTCGAAGGCTTCCATGACGAGCTCGACGCCGGGGGTGAAGGACACGAACTTGTAGGGCCCGGCCCCGATCGGCGCCTTCTTGTAGGCGTCGTCGCCGACCTTCTCGACGTGCTTCTTGGGCACGATCCAGCCGGCCCCGCTGGCCGCGGTGTAGAAGGTGAGGAAGTCCGGCCACGGGT
Organism: uncultured Candidatus Rokubacteria bacterium; assembly: GCA_963734175.1. Classification (GTDB taxonomy): domain Bacteria; phylum Methylomirabilota; class Methylomirabilia; order Rokubacteriales; family CSP1-6; genus AR5. The sequence goes on along the minus strand of CAVTGC010000004.1, from coordinate 41,388 downwards.
TCTTCAGACGGAATCGCACCTGGAGCGGGCCCGGTGTTTCCACGGCGGCCACCCGATCCTTGATCTGCTTGGCGGCCGTGCCCCGGTAGCGCTCGAACGAGAACTTCACGTCCTCGGAGGTCATCGCCTCGCCGTTGTGGAACTTCACGCCCTTGCGCAGCGTGAACTCGTACACGCGGCCGTCGGGCGACATCTGCCAGGACTCGGCCAGACTGGGCGCGGTCGGGTTGCCGGGCATCGCCTTGGCCAGCGCGTCGTGGATGGCGTACATCACCATGAACGGCGTGATGAGGCCCTGGGTCTCGGCGGGATCGAACCACGTGGGAGCCAGCGAGATGTGCACGCCCCACGTCAGCTGGCCCTCGGGCGCGGCGGTGGCGGGGCCGACGGTGACGATCAGCGCGAACAGAACGGATACGACAACCCGGACAGGACGCATCGTCGGCCTCCTCAGCGAGCGGTTGTATCTCGAAAGTGAGCGCGGACGGAAACGGGTCGCGCCATTATCCTCGAATCACCCGGAGAGTCAACGCCGGCGCCCTCGAGGAGTGGACAACACCGGTCCCTTCCTGGAAGATCGAGCCATGTCTCCTGCGATGCCGTCGGGCCGGAGTCGCACGACGTCCAGTCTGCGCGACCTCCGGGCCCGCCTGACCCGGCTCCACAAGATGCTCCTCGACGATGAGCGAGCCCGCTACGAGGTGACGCACGGCCCGGTGGCGGGGCCGGCCCTGCTGCAACTCGTCCTGCACCACGAGCAGTTCGCGTGGATGCGTTCCCTGTCGGCGATGATCGCGGCGATCGACGAGGCGTTCGACGAGACGGAGGCTCCGCTCGACGACATCACGGTCGACGGATTCTTCCGCGCGGCCCACGCCCTGCTGCGGTCGGGCGGTGACAGCCCCTTCGAGACGAAATATCGCGAGACGCTTCAGCGGTCCCCTGACGTCGTCATGGCCCACGCCGCGGTGGTGAAGCTGTTCTGACCCCCTGCCGGGAGGGCCGCGCCTCCGATGGCGCCCGATGGCCGTCTGGTTCCGATCCGTGCGTTGTGCATAATAAACAGATGCCAGAACGCGGCGCCCGGGCGGTGCCTTGCTCCAGGCTGCTCCTCGCCCTCCTGGTGACCCTGGCCCTCCTCACGGTTGGCCCACTGGCCAATGCCGATGCCGACGACGCGGCGCCGGGGTGGCAGGGCGCCGATCTCGACGGCGTCGAGCACAATGCCGGCGGCATGGCCTGGGAGCGGGAGCCGATCTCCATTCCGGAGCCCACCCCAGGGCCGCTGCTCGTGCTGCCGGAGGGGCCCCACCCTGTCGGTGGATCTGCCGCTGTGCCGACGGGACCCCGAGCGCCGCCGGTCAGATCGTCGACACTCTCGAGGATCGTGCACACTCAAATATTGCGCGCTGAACGCAAGGTTTGCGTGGTGCAACACCCCCGCAGGATGTTGCCCTCCCGTAACCTTTCAAGAAATACGCGGGATTGCCCCTCACTGACCCCGTCAGAGTGGCATCACGCTTGCGTTTCACCCAGCCCGCGCGTGAGTGACGAGATCGTTTCCAGTTCGCTGGACTCGCTGGTACGCGCTCTTTGGAAGACGCCGGGCACATGGCCCGGACACTGTCCCGAGACTCGATGATCTGGCTGTCTGGCCCCTTCGCATACCCGATGGGCGCGGTATCTCTCGCCCAGCGGTCTTCCGATCCCGGAAGCCCTGATGTCGCGCAGTGCCGTCTTGGCGGTCCCGGCGCGGGAGGCTGCTGAGTGAACGCGAGCTCGTGGTTGCTTCGAGCGGGCGGCGATCGGCGGGCCCGCGTCCGCCTGGTCTGCCTGCCGTACGCCGGCGGCGGCGGCTCGGTGTACATGCCGTGGGCCCGACAGCTGCCGATGGTCGATGTGTGCGCCGTCCAGCTGCCCGGCCGGGAGAACCGGCTGCGCGAGCCGGCCTATACCCGATTCGCGGAGATGATGGACGCCACCGTCCAGGTCCTCCGGCCCCATCTCGACATGCCGTTCGCGCTGTTCGGCCACAGCATGGGAGCGCTCATCGCGTTCGAGCTGGCGCGACGGCTGCGGGCCGAGGGCGCGCCGGCGCCGGCCCACCTGTTCGTGTCCGGGCACCGCGCCCCGCAGCTCCCGAATCCGCGCGCTCCGCTCGCGCACCTGCCGGATGCGGAGTTCCTCGACGAGCTGCGCACGCGCTACGACGGGGTCCCGACCGAGGTGCTGCGCCATCCGGACCTCATGGCGCTCCTGCTCCCCTGTCTGCGCGCCGACCTCGCCCTCGTCGAGGACTACCGGTGCCGCGCCGAGGAGCCGCTGGCCTGCCCGATCTCGGTGTATGGCGGCGAGGACGATCCGGTTGCGAACGAGGCGGAGCTGGCCGCCTGGCGAGCCCAGACGCGGGGGGCGTTCACGCTCACGCGTTTCGCCGGCACGCACTTCTTCATCCGGAGCGCGCGCGAGGAGCTCCTCGCCGCCCTGGCCCGTGAGCTGGCCGCGGTCCCCGAGACGATGGTCGGAGGCAGTGTCCGTCGATGACGGTTGATCGTGTGACCGCGCGGGCGGCCGCGGCCCCCGCGCTCGAGCCCATCGCCATCGTCGGCCTCGCGTGCCGCTTCCCGGGCGCCGCCGACCCCGAGGCGCTCTGGCAGCTCGTGCTGGGCGGAGTCGACGCCATCGCCGACATGCCGGCCGGGCGGTTCGACGTCGAGGCCTTCTACGACCCGGCGCCCGGCACGCGCGGCAAGATCGTGACGCGTCAGGGCGGCTTCCTCCCCGAGATCGATCGCTTCGAGCCGGCCTTCTTCGGCATCTCGCCGCGAGAGGCCGCGTGCATCGATCCCCAGCAGCGCCTGCTCCTGGAGGTGGCCTGGGAGGCCTTCGAGGACGGGGGCGTGACGCAGGAGCGGGCGGCGGGCAGCGCCACCGGCGTCTTCGTCGGCATGTGGACCAGCGAGTACGAGGGGCAGATGTTCGGCGCCTCGCCCGACGTCGATCTCTACGTCACCACCGGCGGCGGCCGCTACGCGGCGTCGGGGCGGCTGTCCTACGCCTTCGATCTGCGCGGGCCGAGCCTGACGATCGACACCGCGTGCTCGTCCTCGCTGGTGGCGGTGCACCTGGCCTGCCAGAGCCTGCGCAGCGGCGAGAGCGCGATGGCGCTGGCCGGTGGCGTGAACCTGATCCTGGAACCGCACATCACGATCGGGTACTCGCGCTCCGCGATGCTCTCGGCGGACGCCCGCTGCCGATTCGGTGATGCGCGGGCCTCGGGCTACGTCCGCAGCGAAGGGGTGGGGCTCGTGCTCCTCAAGCCGCTGGCGCGCGCGCTGGCCGATCGCGATCCGATTCGCGCCGTGATCCGCGGCAGCGCGGTCAACAACGACGGGCAGGGCAGCGGGCTGCTGGTCGCGCCCAGCCCGACCGTGCAGGCTGCCATGCTGCGCCGGGCGTACCAGGCTGCGGGGGTGGAGCCGGGCCGCGTCGGCTACGTCGAGGCCCACGGCACCGGCACGCGGGTGGGCGATCCCGTCGAGCTCGCCGCCCTCGGCGAGGTCCTCGGCGAGGGGCGTGCGCCCGGGCGGCCGTGTCTGACGGGCTCGATCAAGACGAACATCGGCCACACCGAGGCGGCCTCCGGCATCGCCGGTCTGATCAAGACGGTGCTGTGCCTCGAGCATCGGCTCGTCCCGCCCAGCCTCCACTTCTCCGAGCCGAATCCCCGCATCCCGTGGGACACGCTGCCGCTCGTCGTCGCGCGCACCGCGACCCCGTGGCCGGCCGAGTTCCAGCCGGCGTTCGCGGGGGTGAACTCCTTCGGCGTGACCGGCACCAACGCCCACGTCGTGCTGGAGGCGGCGCCGGCCGCGTCCCCGTCGATCGATCCCCGCCATGACGGCGGCGTCCGGCTGCTGCCCCTGAGCGCCAAGACACCCCAGGCGCTGCGCGCCCTGGCCGAGCGCTGGATCGCGCTGCTCGAGCGCGATCCAGCGACCGTCGCGCTCGACGATCTGTGCTACACCGCGAGCGCCCGCCGCACGGCCCACGCCGAGCGGCTGGGTGTGGTGGGGGCCAGCCGGAGCGAGATGGCCGAGCGCCTGCGCGCATACGTACGCGGCGAGTCCCGCCCCGGCCTGGTATCGCGCCGGCCGGGACCCACGCGGCCCCGGGTGGCGTTCGTGTTCCCCGGGCAGGGCTCGCAGTGGCTCGGCATGGGGCGGGCGCTGCTGGCGAGCGAGCCGGCCTTCGCCGAGGCGTTGAAGCGCTGCGAGCGCGCGCTGGCGCCGCACGTCGACTGGTCGCTCCTCGACGAGCTGACGGCCGACGCCGCGCGATCCGGGCTCGAGCGGATCGACGTCGCCCAGCCGATCCTGTTCGCCCTCCAGGTCTCGCTGGCCGCGCTGTGGCGGGCGTGGGGCGTGGAGCCGGACGTCGTCGTGGGCCACAGCATGGGCGAGGTCGCGGCCGCCCACGTTGCCGGCGCGCTGTCTCTCGAGGACGCCGCGCGCGTCATCGCCACGCGAAGCCGGCTCCTGCGCGGTATCGCCGGGCGCGGCGCCATGGCGATGGTCGAGCTCTCGCTCGACGAGGCGCGCCGGGCCCTGGTCGGGCGCGAGGACCGGCTGTCGATCGCGGTCTCCAACAGCCCGCGCTCCACGGTGATCTCCGGCGACGTGGCGGCGCTCGACGAGGTGCTCGGTGAGCTCGAGGGCCGCGGCGTCTTCTGCCGCCGCGTGAAGGTCGATGTCGCCTCGCACAGTCCGCACGTCGACGGCCTGCGGGCCGATCTGCTGGCCGGGCTGCAGGGGCTCGTCCCGGGCGCGGCCGCGGTGCCGTTCTACTCGACGGTGACCGGCGCCTTCGAGGACGGCGCCGCGCTCGATCCGGCGTACTGGGTGCGGAACCTTCGCGACCCCGTTCTCTTCTCGTCGGCGCTGGCTCGTCTGGCCGCCGATGGGGTCGATGCCTTCGTCGAGGTGAGCGCGCACCCGATCCTCGTGAGCGCGGTGCAGGACGCGCTGCACGACGCGGGCAAGCGCGGCGGGGTGGTCGTGCCTTCGGCACGACGCGACGAGGACGAGCGCGCCGTGATGCTGGAGTCGCTGGCGACCCTGTGGGGGGCCGGCCATCCGATCGACTGGGCGCGGGTGGTCCCGGGTGATCACCGCGTGGTGGCGCTGCCGGCCTATCCGTGGCAGCGCGAACGGTTCTGGTTCGAGGCGAGCCGAGCCCGTCGCGCCCCGTCGTCCACGGGCCATCCGTGGCTGACGGCGCACGTGAGGCCCGCCGCGCTCGGCCCCGGGGCCGAGCTGTGGGAAGGCACGCTCGCGGCCGTCGATCGTCCGTGCGTGGCCGCCGGCGAGATCACCCGCCTCGCGGCCGCCGCCTGTCTCGAGCCGATCGTGACCGCGCTGGGGCTCGGCCGATCGGGCGCGTTCACGGTCGCCGACGTGCAGCTCATCGACGAGCTTCCGCTCGACGGCGACGCGACCGTGCAGCTCACCGTGCAGCCGGCGAACGATGGCGGCCACCGCCTCCAGCTCTTCGGTCGAGCCGCCAGTGCATCGGCGTGGACGAGCCTGGCCCGCGCCGCCGTGCTGTCGGCCCCGCCGGTCGACGATACGATCGGCGCGCGCCACGATCTCGACGCGGTCCGTGCGCGCACCGAGGAGGCGCCGGTGAGCGGGATCGCCGGGTGGCCGGGGCACGGACATCGGCCCGCGCTCGCGGCGCTGCGCCTCGGGGATGGCGAGGGGCTCGGACGCCTGCCCGAGACGCCGGCGGCCGAGCGCTGCGCGCTGCATCCCGAGGCGTTGGGAGCCGGGCTGCGGGTGCTCACCACCACCGTGGCCGGCGACGAGCACCCCGAGCGGTGGACGGTCAGCGGGGTTCGCCGTATCCACGTGCGCGCGTCACTGGACCGGGCCACGTGGGTGTACGCGCGCGAGCGGACCGACGAAGCGGCGACGACGCGGGTCGGCGACCTGTGGTTCCTCGACGACGCGGGCCGGTCGATCCTGGAGCTGCACGGAGTGCGGTTCGCTCCCAGCGGCGCGATCGACGACCTGCTCCACGGCGTGGAGTGGCAGCCTCGGGTGCGCGCTGCCGCCGGCCCCGTCCGCTCGCGGGCGCGCTGGCTCCTCGTCGCGGAGACGAGTGAGCTCGCCACCGCGCTGATCGCTCGGCTGGAGGCCGCGGGCGATCGCTGCGTCGTCCTGTCGGCCGCCGAGGCCCGCGCCGGCCGCGTCGACGATGCGCTCGGCTCGGCCGGGCTTCCGTTCGCGGGCTGCGTTCACCTCGCGAGCCTCGACGTCGAGCCGCACGTGTCGGCGACCGCGCCGGCTGCCGCTGACCTCGGGTGGGCGAGTGCGCTGGCGCTGGTGCAGGCCATCGCGCGAGGCACCGAGGCTCGGCCGCCACGACTGTGGCTCGTCACGCGCGGCGCCCAGTGTGCGACCGCCACCGAGACTTCCGCCTCGCTCGCCGCCGCCGCCGTCTGGGGTTTCGGCGCGGTCGTCGCGTACGAGCATCCCGCCCTGCAGGCGACGCGCGTGGACCTGGCGCTCGATCCGGCCGCCCTCGACGCCGCCGAGCTGGCCGACGAGCTGCTCGCCGGCGACGTCGAGGACCAGGTGGCGCTCCGGAATGGAACGCGATACGTGGCGCGCCTCGTCCGGCGGATGTCGGTAGCGTCCGGCGCCCCCGCCGCGCGCGTTACCGCCGAGGGAAGCTATCTCGTCACGGGCGGGCTCGGCGCCCTCGGCCTGATCGCCGCCCGCTGGCTGGTCGCGCACGGCGCGCGCCACCTGATCCTGTTGGCGCGGCGGGCGCCGTCGGACAGTGTCGCCCGCACGCTCGACGAGCTGCGGACCCTGGGCGCCGAGGTCAGCGTGGTCCGCGGCGATGTCACCCGGCGCGACGACGTGGAGCGCGCCGTCGCGGCCGCGGCCGCCCGGCGCCCGCTGCGAGGCGTCGTCCACGCCGCCGGCGTGCTCGACGATGGCGTGATCGCCAACCTCGATCGCGACCGGTTCTCGCGCGTCCTGGCCTCGAAGATCGACGGCGCCCTTCACCTCGACGAGGCGACGCGCTCGGCTCCGCTCGATTTCTTCGTGTGCTTCTCGTCGGTCATCGGCGTGCTCGGCTCCCCCGGTCAGGCGAACTACGCCGCGGCCAATGCCGGCCTCGACGCGGTGGTCGCGCGGCGCCGCGCCGAGGGGCGACCGGCGCTCAGCCTCGCCTGGGGCCCGTGGGCCCGCGTGGGCATGGCGGCGGCGGGTCGGGATCGCGGGCGGCGCCTGGCCGCGCGCGGCCTGGCCAGTCTCGCGCCCGAGGACGGGATCGAGGCGTTCGGGCGGCTGCTCCATACCGAGGGCACCGTGCTCGTCATGCGGCTCGACGCCGCTCGGTGGTCGCGGGCCCACGCCGCCGGCGCGCGCTCGCTCCTGCGCGACCTGGGCGGCGCCGAATCGGCGCCGGTGGCCTCCGACGGCCTGCTGGGTCAGATCGGTGCGGCGATCCCGGCCGAGCGCCGCGCGCTCCTCGAGACACACCTGCGCGAGCAGATCGGGCACGTCCTGCGGGTGGCGCCGGCCGGGGTCGAACGCGACACGCCGCTGAAGGCACTCGGCCTCAACTCGCTGATGTCGCTCGAGCTGCGCAATCGCCTGGAGGCCACGCTGGGGCTGACGCTGCCGGCCACGCTCGTCTGGAACTATCCGACGGTGGCGGCCGTCGCCGCGCATCTCGAGGAGCGGCTGGGATTCGCGGCGAGAGGGGGCGCCGAGCGGCGACGACGCGGAGCTCGACCGCCTGTTGACGGAGATCCAGGGACTGTCCGACGAGGAGGTCCGGCGCCAGCTGGCCAACGATGGTGGCGGAACGCGCGATGAGTGACCTCGCCCGGCGCATCGCCGCCCTGTCCCCCGAGCGCCAGGCACTGCTGGCGGCGCGGCTGACCACGCCCTCGGCACCCGACACGACCGCCGGCCGCGAGCCGCTGGCGATCGTGGGCATGGGCTGCCGGTTCCCGGGCGCCGCGACGCCCGCCCACTTCTGGCGCCTGCTGCGCGACGGCGTCGACGCGATCGGCCCGGTGCCGGCCGATCGCTGGAACGCCGAGGCCTTCTACGCCGAGGATCCGCAGACGCCGGGAAGGATGTCCACGCGCTGGGGCGGCTTTCTCGCCGGGCTCGACGAGTTCGAGCCGTCGTTCTTCGGGATCTCGCCGCGGGAGACGGCCAGCCTCGATCCCCAGCAGCGCCTGTTTCTCGAGGTGGCCTCGGAGGCGCTGGAGGACGCCGGGCAGCGGCCCGAGCGCCTGGCCGGAAGCCGCACCGGCGTGTACGTCGGCACCCACAGCAACGACTACTCGTGGATGCTGTTCGCCGACGGCGAGGCGCTCGACGCCTACGCGAGCACGGGCACGGCGCGCAGCATCGTCGCCAACCGGCTCTCGTACGTGCTCGACCTCCGCGGGCCCAGCATCGCCGTGGACACGGCCTGCTCGGCGTCGCTGGTGGCCGTGCACCTGGCCTGCCAGGCGCTGCGCAACCACGAGTGCGACCTGGCGCTGGCCGGCGGCGTGAACGTGCTGCTGTCGCCGCTGTGGAGCGTGGCGCTCTCCAAGCTCGGCATGCTGTCGCCGGACGGCCGCTGCAAGACCTTCGATGCGCGGGCCAACGGCATCGTGCGGAGTGAGGGGTGTGGCGTCGTGGTCCTCAAGCGCCTCGGCGAGGCGGTGGCCGCCGGCGATCACGTGTGGGCGGTGATCCGGGGGTCGGCCACCAACCAGGACGGCCGTACCAACGGGCTCACCGCGCCCAACGGTCTCGCCCAGCAGGCCGTCGTCCGCCAGGCCCTCGCGGACGGCGGCGTCGCCCCCGGCGACGTCGGCTACGTGGAGGCGCACGGCACCGGCACCCCGCTGGGCGATCCGATCGAGGTCGAGGCGCTGGCCGCGGTGCTGGGCACCGGCGAGCGGCCGTGCCTGCTCGGCTCGGCCAAGACCAACGTCGGCCACCTCGAGGGCGCCGCCGGCATCGCCGGGCTGATCAAGGTCGCGCTGTCGCTTCACCACGAGGCGGTGCCGGGGCTGCTGCACTTCCAGACGCTGAATCCGCACATCGAGCTGACCGGCACGCGGCTGCGCGTGTCCACGACGCTGCAGCCGTGGCCGCGCGGCCACGGGCGCCGTGTCGGCGGCGTGAGCGCGTTCGGCTTCGGCGGCAGCAACGCGCACGTGGTGCTCGAGGAAGCCCCGGCGGCGCCGGTCGCCGGAGAGCCGGCCGAGCGCCGCCCCTACCTGCTGCCGCTGTCCGCGCGGAGTGCGGACGGACTGCAGACCCTGGTCCGGACCTGTCACGAGTGGCTCGAGGACGCCGGCGCCGTCGACCTCGGTGACCTGGGCGCCTCCGCCGCGCTGCGCCGGGTGCACCATCCTCACCGGCTGGCCGTCGTCGGCGGCTCCCGCGAGGAGCTCGTGGCCCGGCTGGCCGAGGCCGCCCAATCCGAGGCCACCCCGCCGGCAACTGCGCCGGGCGGCCTCGCCTTCGTCTTCTCGGGGCAGGGAACCCAGTGGCCGGGAATGGGACGGGAACTGCTCGAGCGCGAGCCCGTGTTCCGGCAGCTGGTCGAGGAGTGCGATCGGCTCGTCCGCGCCGAGGCCGGCTGGTCGCTGCTCGACGTGCTGGGCGGCGGCGAGGGCGAGCGAGGCCTCGGGCGCACCGAGCTCGCCCAGCCGGCGATCTTCGCCATCCAGATCGGCCTCGCCGCTCTCCTGCGATCGTGGGGCGTCGTCCCCACCGCCGTCGCCGGTCACAGCGTGGGCGAGATCGCCGCGGCGCACGTGGCCGGGGCCCTGACGCTCCCTGACGCGGTGCGGGTCGTCGTCCATCGCGCGCGCCTCATGCAGCGTGCGGAGGGGCGGGGACGGATGGTCTCGGTGGAGCTACCCGAAGCCGAGGCGCTGGCGGCCATCGCGACCGCGGGCGACCTGCTCGCCGTCGCCGCGGTCAACGCCCCCGGCACGACGGTCCTGGCCGGCGACGGTGCGGCTCTGGCTGGCGTCGTCAGCGTCCTCGAGGGTCGCGGCGTGGTCTGCCAGTGGCTCGCCGTGAGCTACGCGTTCCACAGCCCCCAGATGGAGGCGCTGCGCGCCCCGCTCGTCGAGGCGCTCGCCGGTCTGCGGCCATCGCCGCCCGCGCTGCCGCTGGTGTCGACCGTGACGTCACGCCCGGTCTTCGGCCGCGAGCTCACGGCCGAGTACTGGGGCCGCAACCTCCGGGAGCCGGTCCGGTTCGCGGGTGCGATCGATACGCTCGCTCGCATGGGCACCGCGACTTTCGTGGAGCTCGGGCCGCATCCCGCGCTCGGCGGCGTCACGGCGAGAACGCTCGAGGCCGGGCAGCTCGCCGGTGTCGCGCTGGCGTCACTCCGGCGCGGCCAGCCCGCCGACGCTGCCGTGCTGGCGCTCGTCGGCCGGCTCTGGCAGCGCGGCCAGCGCGTGGAGTGGTCCGCGCTCTACCCCGGCCGGCGTCGCTGGGTCTCGCTGCCGCCGACGCCGTGGCAGCGGGAGTCTCATCCACCTCGCGTCGGCGCGCCCGCGACCGGGCTTCCGGCCGGGGCGCCGGCGCAGCCGGGCGGCCATCCGCTCCTCGCGCGCCGGCTGGCCACCGCCCAGCCCACGTACGAGACGCGGCTCGATCGCGAGGCGCCGGCCTATCTCGCCGACCACATCCTCGACGGCGCCGCCCTGCTGCCCGCCACGGCGCTCGTCGAGATGGCGCTCCACGCGGGGAGCGACGTCCTGGGCCTCGCCCGGGCCCGGCTCGACGAGCTCGTCATCCGGGCACCGCTGCCGCTCGACGGCGAACGCGTGGTTCAGCTGGCGGTCTCCACTGATGCTGCCGACGGTGGCGCGCTGCGCATCTTCAGCCGGCCGGCCGGCGACGATGCCGCCGCCGCGCCGTGGGTGCTGCACGCCACCGCACGGATCCGCGCCGACGAGCCGCGATCGGAGGCCGTCGACGGTGAGGCGCGGCGCCGCCGCGTGGCGCTTCAGGCCGGCGCGCGGGTCGTGCGCGACGGCGACGCGCACTACGAGCGCTTCCGCGTCCTCGGGGCCGCGTTCGGTCCGGCGTTCCGCGGCGTGCGCCGGATCTGGTGCGGCGAGGGCGAGGCGCTGGCCGAGGTGGAGCTTCCATCGACGCTCGCCGCCGCCGATCCGCGGGCGCGCATCCACCCGGCGCTGCTCGACGCCTGCGTGCAGGTGGTGGCCGGCGCGGTCGACACCGGCGACGCCACGCTCCTGGTGCCGATGGCGGCCGACTCGATCCGCGTCGTCGGTGACGCCGCTCGGGCCTGGAGTCACGCCCGGCTGCGCGTGCAGGGCGAGAGCGTGACCGCGGACGTCGAGGTGACCGATGACGCCGGCTCGCTCCTGGCCGAGCTGCGCGGTCTCGTCTTCCGGCGGACGGCGCGCGCAGCGGCGCCCGTCGTGACGGCGGAGCCGTACCGGATGCAGTGGTCGCCGTGCCCCGCCGCCGCGCCTGAACGGCACGGCCCGGGCCGGCCGCTGGCTGGTCGTCGCCGATCGCGGCGGCGTGGCGGACAGCGCGGTCACGGGCCTGCAGGCGCGCGGTCACGCGGTCACCCTGCTCCGCGACGGTGCCGCCGTGCCTCCGCCGCCGGCCGGCGGCTGGACCGGGGTGGTCTATCTCCGCGCCCTCGACGCGACCGGCGGCGGCGGTGAGCTGCCGGCGACGGCCGTCGCCGCAACCGCGGAGGCGCTCGCGCTCGTGCAGGCGCTCGACGTCACCTCCCCGGCGCCACGGCTGTGGCTGGTGACGCGCGGGGCCCAGCCGGTGGCCGAGCGAGGCGGAGACCTCGCGCTGGCTCAGTCGCCGCTGTGGGGGCTCGGGCGTGTCGTCGCCCTCGAGCGCCCCGAGCTGCGGACGACCCTCGTGGATCTCGATCCGGCCCGCGTCGGGAACGCCGACGAGCTGGTCGCCGAGCTGCTCGCGACCGACCACGAGCCACAGGTGGCGTGGCGCGCCGGTCTCCGTCGCGCGGCGCGGTGGACCCGGAGTGACGCGCCGGCGGCCGTCGCGACCGAGCGCGCCCTGCGCCTGGACATCGCGCCGCGCGGAGTCCTCGACAACCTGGCCTGGGTTCCGGCCCAGCGCTCGGCGCCCGCCCGCGGCCAGGTCGAGGTCGAGATCGAGGCGGCCGGCCTCAACTTCCGCGACGTGCTCAATGCGCTGGGCATGTACCCGGGGGACGCGGGTCCGCTCGGCAGCGAGTTCTCGGGCCGGGTCGTCGCGGTCGGGCCGGGTGTCGACGCGCCGATCGTCGGCACCCGCGTCATGGGCGTCGGCGCCGGCGCCTTCGCCACCTCGATCGTCACCGACGCCTCGCTCGTGGTGCCGCTGCCGGCCGGGGTGACCATGGAGGCCGCGGCCGGTGTCCCGATCGCGTTCCTGACGGCGCACCACGGGCTCCACGAGCTGGCGGGGCTCCAGCGGGGCGAGCGCGTGCTCATCCACGCCGCCACCGGCGGCGTGGGGCTGGCCGCGGTGGCGCTCGCCCGGCGCGCGGGCGCGGTGGTGTTCGCGACCGCGGGCAGCCCCGAGAAGCGGGCGCTGCTGGCCTCGCTCGGAGTCGAGCACGTCCTGGATTCGCGCTCGCTCGATTTCGCCGACGAGATCGAGGCCCGCACCGGCGGCCGCGGGGTCGACGTCGTCCTCAACTCCCTCACCGGCGACTTCATCTCCGCCAGCCTGCGCGTGACGGGCCAGGGTGGTCGGTTCGTGGAGATCGGCAAGCGCGGAATCTGGGATGCCCCGCGGATGGCCGCGGCCCGGCCGGACGTCGCGTACCACGTCGTCTACCTCGGCGATCTCTTCGAGCGCGAGCCCGCGCGGATCCAGACCATGCTCGTCGCCCTCGCCACCGAGCTCGCGGCCGGGCGGCTGTCCGCGCTCCCGCACCGGCTCTATCCCGCCGCCCGCGTGGCCGACGCCTTCCGGTTCATGGCTCAGGCGCGCCATGTCGGCAAGGTGGTGGTGCGGCCTCCGGCCACGGCGGCGGCCGCGCGCATCCGCGACGACGCGAGCTACCTGGTCACCGGCGGGCTGGGCGCGCTCGGCGTCCGTGTGGCCGAGTGGCTGCACGCTCGGGGGGCCCGACACCTGGCCCTCATGGGGCGCTCGGCTCCGACCCCGGCGGTGGCCGAGCGGCTCGCGCGCCTCGAGCTGGACGGCACCGTGATCCGCGTGATCCGGGGCGACGTCGCGCGAGACGAGGACGTGCGCGCGGCGCTGGCCGAGATCGCCGGTGCGCTGCCGGCCCTGCGCGGTGTCGTGCACGCCGCCGGCGTCGTCGACGATGCCGTGCTGTCGCGCCTCACGCCGGCCTCGCTGGCCGCGGTGTTCGGGCCGAAGGTGGCGGGGGCGTGGAACCTGCACACGCGCTGCGCCTCGTTGCCGCTCGACTTCTTCGTCGTCTTCTCGTCGATCGCCTCCGTGCTGGGGTCGCCGGGGCAGGGCAGCTACGCTGCCGCCAACGCCTTCCTCGACGCGCTGGCGGCCGAGCGGCGCGCCACGGGCCGGCCCGGCCTGTCCGTGAGCTGGGGGCCGTGGGCCGAGGCCGGGATGGCGGCCGCCCTGGGCGAGCGTGATCGGCGCCGCTGGGAGGACAAGGGTGTGCGCGCCCACGCACCGGCGGCGGCCCTCGACGAGCTCGAGCGCCTGCTCGCCACCGACGCCGCGCACGTGATGGTGGCCGCCATCGACTGGGATCGTCACCTGCCCACGTTTCCCGAGGGCGCCGGCCGTCCGCTCGCCGGGCTCGCCCGAGGCTCGACGCCGCGCGCGGCCGTGGCGGTGGCGCCACCGGAGCGACCCGAGCTGTTGCGTCGCCTCGACGCTCTCCCGCTCGCTCGCAGGAGCGCGGGCGTCCTCGCCCACGTCGGCGAGCAGGTGGTGCGTGTGCTCCAGCTGGCCCCGACCCACGCCCTCGATCCCGAGCGCGGTCTGAAAGATCTGGGCCTCGACTCGCTGATGGCGGTGGAGCTGCGCAACCGGCTGCAGGCCAGCACCGGTCGCGCGCTGCCGACCACGCTGGCCTTCGACTATCCCTCGGTGGCGGCGATCGCGCGGTACCTGGAGCGCGAGGTGCTGGAGCTCGAGCCGGCGGCGGCTCGCCCGGCGACGCCGGGAGAGCCGGCCGGGCTCGTCGACGAGGTCCGCGGGCTGTCCGAGGACGAGGCGTCGCGGCTCCTGCTGGACGAGCTCGCGCGCGGACAGACGGCGGTGCGTGAGGTGATCGACGGTGGCTAGCGAGAACGAGCCGCTCTCGCCGGTCAAGCAGGCGCTCCTCGAGATCCGCCGTCTGCGCGGGCGTCTGGAGGCGGCCGAGCGGCTGACCACCGAGTCGGTGGCCGTCGTCGGGCTGGGCTGCCGCTTTCCGGGCGGCGCCCGCGATCCGGAGGCCTACTGGCGTCTGCTCCACGACGGCGTCGATGCCGTGACCGAGATCCCGGCCGAGCGCTGGGACATCGAGGCCTACTACGACGCGAACCCGGACGCCGCCGGCCGCATGTACACGCGTCACGGGGCGTTCGTCGCCGACGTCGATCGATTCGACCCGGGGTTCTTCGGCATCTCGCCGCGCGAGGCGCGCAGCCTGGACCCCCAGCAGCGGCTGTTGCTCGAGGTGGCCTGGGAGGCGCTCGAGCACGCCGGCCAGGCTCCGGATCGGCTGGCCGGCACCGACACCGGCGTGTTCGTCGGGATCGGCACCAACGACTATGCGCACCTGCAGGCCCGCGCGGGGGCGATCGACGACGTCGATCCCTACTTCGCCACCGGGACCTCGCACAGCGTGGCGGCCGGCCGCCTGTCCTACGTCCTCGGCCTGCAGGGCCCGAGCGTGGCCGTCGACACCGCGTGCTCCTCGTCGCTGGTGGCGGTCCACCTCGCCTGTCAGAGCCTGCGCGCCGCCGAGTGTCGCCTGGCCCTCGCCGCCGGTGCCAACCTCGTCCTCTGGCCCGACCTCACCGTGAACTTCTGCCGGGCGCGGCTGCTCTCGCCGGGCGGCCGCTGCCGGACGTTCGCCGCCGCCGCCGACGGTTACGTGCGGGGTGAGGGCGTCGGGGTGGTGGTGCTCAAGCGGCTGAGTGACGCCGTGGCGGACGGCGACCGGATCCTCGCCGTCATCCGCGGCTCGGCCGTGAACCAGGACGGGCGGACGAGCGGGCTCACCGTCCCCAACGGCCCCGCCCAGACGGCCCTCATCCGCCAGGCGCTGGCCGCGGCCCGGATCGACGCCGCGCGCGTGTCCTACGTCGAGGCGCACGGGACGGGGACGGCGCTCGGCGATCCGATCGAGACGCGCGCGCTCGGTGCGGCCCTCGGCGCGCGCCCGGCCGGCGCTCGCGTGGCGATCGGCTCGGTCAAGACGAACATCGGCCATCTGGAGGCGGCCGCCGGGATCGCGGGGCTGATCAAGGTCGTGCTGGCCCTGCAGCACGGCGAGCTGCCGGCCCACCTGCATCACGACACGCCGAGCCCGCACATCGCCTGGGACGAGCTGCCGCTCGAGGTCGTGACGCGGCGGCGGCCGTGGGTGGACACCGCGGTGCCGCGGGTCGCCGGCGTGAGCGCGTTCGGGTTCAGCGGCACCAACGCGCACGTGATCGTGGAGGCCGCGCCCGCGGACTCACCGGCGGCCACCGACGAGCGGCCGGCCTACGTGCTGCCGCTCTCGGCCAAGAGCCCGGCGGCCCTCCGCGAGCTGGCCGCCCGCTACGCCCGCCACCTGGCCGAGACACCCGGGCAGGATCTCGCCGACGTGTGCTTCACCGCCGCCACCGGCCGCAGCCACTTCGGCCACCGCGCCGCCGTCATCGCCGGCAGCACGGCAGAGATGCAGGCGCGGCTCGGCGCGCTCGCCGCGGGGGCGGAGGCCGACGGGGTGCTGACCGGAGCGGCGCGTACGATCGGGCCGGCGCGCGTCGCCTTCCTGTTCACCGGGCAGGGCCCCCAGTACGCCGGCATGGGCGCGCGCCTCTACGAGAGCGAGCCCGTGTTCCGACGCGCGCTCGACGAGTGCGCGGCCGCGCTCGATCCGCACCTCGACCGTCCGCTGCGGACGCTCCTCGCCGCGGACGCCGGCGGCGCCGGCGACGCTCGCCGAGGCCCGCGAGGCCCAGCCCGCGATGTTCGCCGTCGAGTATGCGCTGGCCGCCATGTGGCGCGCCTACGGCGTCGAGCCCGCGGCCGTGATCGGCCACAGCCTGGGCGAGTACGCGGCGGCCTGCGTGGCCGGCGTCTTCCCGCTGGCCGACGCCGCGCGCCTCGTCGCCCTCCGCGGGCGGGTCATGGACGCCTTGCCGGAGGGGGCGATGGCCGCGGTGTGGATGTCCGAGGCGGAGGTGACGCCGCGCCTGGCGCCCCACGGCGCGGACGTGTCGATCGCCGCGGTGAATGCGCCGGGTCAGGTCGTGCTGTCGGGCACGGTGGAAGCGGTCCGCGCGGTGTGCGCGGCGCTCGAGCGCGACGGCGTCCGCGTCCGGCCGCTGTCGATGACGCACGCGTTCCACTCGCCGATGGTCGAGCCCGCGCTCGCCGCCCTCGGCGCCGAGGCGGCCGGCATCGAGCACCGCGAGCCGAGCATCGCCCTGGTCTCCAACGTGAGCGGTCGCGTCGTTGGAGCCGGCGAGGTGACGTCCGCGTACTGGGCGCGCCACGCGCGGCTGCCGGTCCGCTTCGCCGAGGGGCTGGGGGCCCTGCACGCCGAGGGCATCGAGGTCTTCCTGGAGGTCGGGCCCCATCCGGCCCTGGTGCCGTTCGGCCCGTCGTGCATCCCCGGCGAGGCGACCTGGCTGCCCACGCTCAAGCGCGGCGAGGACGATCGGGCCTGCGTGCTGCAGACGCTGGCCGCCCTCTACGTGAGAGGCGTCGACGTCGACTGGGCCGCGATCGAGCGGGGCCGGTCGCGCCGGCGGGTCGCGCTGCCGACCTATCCGTTCCAGCGGGCGCGGTACTGGGTCGAGGCCGAGCGCCCGCGCCCCGCCAGCGCGACGCCGGAGGCGGCGTGGGCCGGCATCGTGGCCGCGGGGCGCCGCCAGACGGAGCAGGGCCCGCTCGATCTCGCCGTGGCCTCCTACCCGGCGAAGTGGTCGTCGCTCGCCCGGCTGTCGCTGGCCTACGTGGCCGCCGCCCTCGTGGAGCTGGGTTGCTTCACGCGCGCCGGCGAGCGCCACACGGCGGCCGCGCTGGCCGAGCGCTGGAGCCTGCCGGCCGCGCGGCGGCACCTGCTGTCCCGCTGGCTCGCGCGCCTGGTCGCCGCCGGTCTCCTGGTCGAGGAGGGCGACGAGCTCGTGAGCCCCGCCCCGCTGTCGGCGAGCGCGGTCGAGGGGTCGCGCGAGGCTGCGCGCGCGGCGCTCGCCGACACTCCGCCCCTCATGGCGTACGTCGAGCGCTGCGGCACGCGGCTGGCCGCGATCCTGTCCGGGTCGGAGAGTCCGCTGGAGACGCTGTTCCCCGGAGGCAGCGTCGAGACCGCCGAGTACCTGTACCAGGCGTGGCCGCTCGCCCGTTACATGAACGGGATCGTCGGCGCCGCCGTCGAGGCGTGGGTCCGCGCGCAGCCGGCCGACCTGGCGCTGCGGGTCATCGAGGTCGGGGCGGGGACCGGCGGCACCACCTCGGCGGTGTTGCCCGTGCTCCCCGCGTCCCGCACCGTCTATCACTACACCGATGTGTCCACGTTCTTCTTCGGCCACGCGGCGCGGAAGTTCGCGGCCTATCCGTTCGTGAAGACGGGGCTGCTCGATCTCGAGCGGGCGCCGGCCGAGCAGGGATGGGCGCCCGGCAGCTATCACGTGGTCGTGGCCGCCAACGTCCTGCACGCCACCCAGGACCTCGACCGGACGCTCGACCACGTCCGCGGCCTGCTCGCCCCGGGCGGGCTCCTCGTCGCCTTCGAGGGGACCGACCACCTGTCGTGGTTCGACGTGACGACCGGCCTCATCGAGGGCTGGCAGCGCTTCGACGATCGCTGGCGCGTCGATCACCCGCTGCTGGCGCCGGCCCGCTGGAGCGAGGCGCTCCGCGCGCACGGCTTCACCGAGGTCGAGGCGTTTCCGTCGGTCGGCTCGCCCGCCGAGGTCCTCGCCCACCACGTGATCGTCGCGATGG
The DNA here is from genome assembly GCA_963734175.1 of uncultured Candidatus Rokubacteria bacterium. Lineage (GTDB taxonomy): Bacteria > Methylomirabilota > Methylomirabilia > Rokubacteriales > CSP1-6 > AR5. The sequence goes on along the minus strand of CAVTGC010000004.1, from coordinate 23,179 downwards.
TCCCGGGCACCGCGCCGCGCGCCTCGGTGGCGCCCACGGCGGAGGCCGCGGCCGCGGCGGACGCCGGGCTCGACCACGAGTCCGCCGCGCCCACCGCGGCCGTCGAGCTCCGTCATCAGCTGACCGCGCTCGCCGGCAGCGAGCGGCACGAGGCGCTGATCGGCTACGTGCGCAAGGCCGTGGCCCGGGTGCTCCGCCTCGACGCCCCCGAGGAGCTGGACCGCCGGCAGCGCCTGATGGATCTGGGCGTCGACTCGCTGATGGCCCTCGAGCTGCGCCAGCGCCTCGGGGTCGGGCTCGGCCTGGCGCGAGCGCTTCCGGCCACGCTGGTCTTCGACCACCCCTCGATCGAGGCCATCGCTCGTCTCCTCGCGGGCGAGCTCGAGCCCGTCGCGACCCCGGACGATCCGGCGAGCGCGCCGGCGGTCACCTCGGCGCCGCGGCTCACGGTCGAGGAGGTGGCCGGCCTCGCCGACGAGGACGTCGAGGCCATGCTCCTCAAGCGGCTGGAGTCGCTCCGATGACCGCTGCCCGAGCGCCCGGTGCCGCTCTCGCCCCTCAAGCAGGCGCTGCTCGCGCTCGACGAGATGCAGGCCCGGCTCGACGCGCAGACGGCCGCGCTCACCGAGCCCATCGCCGTGATCGGCCTCGGCTGTCGCTTCCCGGGCGGTGCCGACAGCCCGGCCGGATACTGGCGCGTGCTTCGCGACGGCGTCGACGCCGTGCGCGAGGTTCCGGCCGACCGGTGGGACGTCGAGCGGATCTACGACGCCGATCCCGACGCGCCCGGCCGCAGCTACGCGCGCCGGGGTGGGTTCCTGGACGCGGTGGACCGGTTCGATCCCCAGTTCTTCGGCGTCTCGCCCCGCGAGGCGGCCGGCATGGATCCGCAGCAGCGGCTGCTTGCTGGAGGTGACGTGGGAGGCGCTGGAGGATGCCGGCCAGGCGCCCGACCGGCTGGCCGGCAGCCGCACCGGCGTCTTCGTGGGCCTCGCGTCGAGCGACTACGCGGCGCTGCAGCTCAAGACCGGCGACCTCGGCCGGGTGGGCCCGTACTACGCCTCCGGCATCGCCCACAGCGTCGCCTCCGGCCGGATCTCGTACGTGCTGGGGCTGCAGGGCCCGAGCGTGTCGGTGGACACCGCCTGCTCCTCGTCGCTGGTGGCGCTCCACCTGGCCTGCCAGAGCCTGCGGGCCGACGAGTGCCGGATGGCGCTGGCCGCCGGCGTGAACCTGATCCTCTCGCCGGAGAACGGCGTCGCCTTCGCGAAGTCGCGGATGGTCTCGGCGGGCGGACGCTGCCGGGCGTTCGACGCCGGCGCCGACGGCTTCGTGGACGGCGAGGGGTGCGGCGTCGTGGTGCTCAAGCGCCTGTCGCACGCCGTGGCGGACGGCGATCGGGTGCTGGCGCTCCTGCGCGGCACCGCCATCAACCAGGACGGCGCCAGCAGCGGGCTCACCGCGCCCAACGGCCCCGCCCAGGAGGCGGTGATCCGCGAGGCGCTCGGCCGGGCCGGGCTCGCGCCGGCCGACGTCGACTACGTCGAGGCGCACGGCACCGGGACGGCGCTCGGCGATCCGATCGAGGTCCGAGCCCTCGGCAGCGTTCTCGCGCGCGGCCGGTCGGCGGCGCGCCCGCTGCTGATCGGCTCGGTGAAGACGAACATCGGCCACGCCGAGGCGGCCGCGGGCATGGCCGGGCTGATCAAGGTCGTGCTCGCGCTTCAGCACGAGGCGCTGCCGCCCCAGCTGCACTTCGAGCAGCCGAGCCCGCACATCCCGTGGGACGAGTTCGCCGTCCAGGTGGTGACCAAGCTGACGCCGTGGCCGGCGGGCCCGCGCCGTCGCGTGGCCGGCGTGAGCTCGTTCGGCTTCAGCGGGACCAACGCCCACGTCGTCGTGGAGGAGGCGCCGGCCCCGGCGCCGGCCGCGTCCGCGGGCGGCCCCCACCTGCTCACGCTCTCGGCCCGCGGCGAGACGACGCTTCGCGAGCTGGCGGGGCGCTGGGCGCAGCGGCTCGAGAGCGAGCCGACGCTGGCGCTCGGCGACGTGGCGTTCAGCGCGAACACCGGGCGCGCGAGCCTGCCCCACCGGGCGGCGATCCGGGCGACCTCGCTCGACGAGGCGCGCGCTGCGCTCGCCGCGCTGGCCGCGGGCGAGGTGGGCTCCGGGGTCAGTCGCGGATGTCCGGCCGGGCCCGACGCGCCGCGCATCGCGTTCCTCTTCGCCGGGCAGGGGGCGCAGTACCCCGGCATGGGCCGCGATCTCTACGACAGCCAGCCGGTGTTCCGGCAGGCGCTCGACCGGTGCGCGGAGCTCGCCTCCGCGGAGCTCGATCGTCCGCTGCTGCCCGTGCTCTTCGGCGAGGCCGAGGCGGCCGAGTGGCTGGGGCAGACCGCCTACACGCAGCCCGCGCTCTTCGCGCTGGAGTGGGCGCTGCTGGAGCTGTGGCGCTCGTGGGGGGTGACGCCGGCCGCCGTGCTCGGTCACAGCGTGGGCGAGTACGTGGCGGCCTGCGCGGCCGGCGCGCTCACGCTGGAGGACGCCCTGCGGCTGGTCGTCGCGCGCGGCCGGCTCATGCAGACGCTGCCGGGCGGCGGCGAGATGGCCGCGGTGTTCGCCCCCGAGGCGCGCGTCGCCTCGCTGGTCGCCGCGCACCGCGACCGCGTGGCCGTCGCCGCCGTCAACGGTCCCGAGCACGTCGTGATCTCGGGCGCCGGCGAGGCGGTGCAGACGATCCTGGCCGCGCTGCACGCGATGCAGGTCAAGGCCCAGCCGCTCGCCGTCTCCCACGCGTTCCACTCCCCGCTCATGGACCCGATCCTCGATCGCTTCCAGTCGGTGGCGGCGACGCTGCGACCCGTACGGCCGCAGGTCGGGTGGGTGTCGAACGTGACGGGCCGACTGGTGGCGGGCGCCGACGAGATCGACGCCGCCTACTGGCGCCGCCACCTGCGGGAGCCCGTTCGCTTCGGCGAGGGGATCCGCGCGCTGTGGAGCCAGGGCTATCGCACCTTCGTCGAGATCGGTCCGGGGACGACGCTGGTCGGGATGGCGCGCAACGCCATGGCCGGGGACGACGGCGCCTGGCTCGCCTCGCTGCGGCGCGGACGCCCCGATCGGACCCAGATGCTCGACGCCCTCGCCGCGCTCTGGATCCGCGGCGTCGCCGTGGACTGGACGGGCGTCGACCGTCACCTCGTGCGGCGAAAGATCTCGCTGCCGACCTCGCCGTTCGAGCGGGCGCGGTACTGGCTGGCGCCGTCGAGCCCGGCCGTGGCGAGTGCGGCCGCCGCGGGTGGCGCCACCGGGCACCCGCTGCTCGGGCGCCGGCTTCGCTCCGCGCTCCGCCCGATCCAGTTCGAGGCGGAGCTCGGCCCCGGATCGGCCGCGTACCTGGCCGACCACCGCGTCGGCGGCGTCGCGGTGCTGCCCGCGGCCGGCTTCGTCGAGATGTTCCTGGCCGTCGGCGCGCGCGTGCTGGGCGGCCAGGCCTGGAGCGCGGACCACGTCACCCTCGACGAGGCGCTGGTCCTGCCCGAGGACACGAGCCGGACGGTACAGATCGTCGCCGGCCCCGTCGCCGACGGAGTGCTGCCGTGCGAGATCTGGGCCCTCGCCGCGGACGACGATCGCCCGGATGCGTGGCGGCGGCACGCCACCGCCGGCGTGCGTAGCCTCGCCGCGGCCAGCGCGGCCCCGGCGCTCCCGCTGGACACGATCCGCGCCCGCTGCGTCGAGCCGATGGAGCCGGCCGCGCTCTACGACGAGATGCGGGGGCGGGGGATCGAGCACGGCGGCGTGCTCCGGAGCGTGGCCCGCGTGTGGAGAGCGGGCGGCGAGGCGCTCGCCGAGATCCGGATGCCCGACGAGCTCGACATCGAGACCTACGGGATTCATCCGGCGCTGCTCGACGCCTGCCTGCAGCCGATCGGCGCGGCGCTCGCGGGGCGCCCCGCGAGCTACGTGCCCGTCGCCATCGACCGGGTCGAGCAGTGGGCGCGGCCGGGCCGGCGGTGCTGGAGCCACGCGCGGGTGCGCGGCGAGGGCGCGGCGGGCGGGGCGGTGGTCGCCGACGTCAGCATCGTCGACGACGATGGCGTGCTGCTGGTGGCGCTCGACGGCGTGCGACTCGTCCCGATCGGCCGCGACGCGCTGCAACGGCTGAGCGCCGGCCGCGTGCGAGACCTGCTCTACGCCGTGAAGTGGGAGCCGCGTCCGCTCGCCGCCGGCGCCGGCGAGCCCGGGGCTCTTCCCGATGCCGCCGCGGTGGCGACGGCGGTCACTCCGGAGCTGGCGCGCGTCCAGGCCCACGCCGGTCTTGCCGCCTACGACGCGATGACCCCGGAGCTGGAGGCGATCGCCGCCGACTATGTCGTCGCCGCGCTGGCGCGCCTCGGATGGTCGCCGGCGGCGGGCGAGCGGGTGAGCGCGGACGCGCTCGCCGTGCGCCTCGGCGTCCTGGCGCGCTATCGCAAGCTGCTCGGCCGCTTCCTCGAGATCCTCGGAGAGATCGGCATCGTGCGTCGCACGGGGCAGGAGTGGACGGTGGTCGGCCGCCTGCCGTCCCCGGCCCCGGGGCCGAGGCTCGAGGCGTTGCGCCGGCGCCACCCGGAGGCGAGCGCCGAGCTGACGCTCACCGAGCGGTGCGGCGGCGCGCTCGCCGAGGTGCTGACGGGCGGCGCCGATCCGCTCGACCTGCTGTTCCCCGGCGGCTCGACCGCGGTGGCGGAGGCGCTCTACACGGACTCGCCGCCGGCCCGCGCGTGCGGGCAGCTGGTGGCAGCCACGGTGGCGGCGGCATGTGCCGGGCTCGCCCCGTCGCGGCGCCTGCGCGTGCTCGAGGTCGGCGGCGGCACCGGCGGCACCACGGCGGCCGTGCTGCCGGTGCTTCCCGCTGATGCCACCGACTACCTGTTCACCGACGTCTCGCCGGCGTTCACCTCGCGCGCCGCCGAGCGGTTCCGCGACCGGCCGTTCGTGCGGACGCAGCCGCTCGACCTGGAGCGTGATCCGCTCGAGCAGGGGCTGCAGGCGCGGAGCTTCGATCTGATCCTCGCCGCCAACGTGGTGCATGCGACCCGCGACCTCCGGCGGACGCTCGCCCACTGCCTGGGGCTGCTCGCGCCGGGTGGCTTGCTGGTGCTGCTCGAGGTCACCGCGGCCCAGCGCTGGATCGACGTCACCTTCGGGCTGACCGACGGCTGGTGGCACTTCACCGATCACGACCTCCGCACGGATTCGCCGCTGCTGTCGTCGTCGCAGTGGCGCTCGGTGCTGGCCGGTCTCGGTGTCCCCGAGGCGGGCACGGTCCCGGCGACGCCCGCGATCGGCGGGACGTTCGCGGCCAACACGGTGATCGTGGCCTCGGCGCCGCGCGAGTCCGCGGCGGCGCCGTGGCTCGTGCTCGCCGACCGCACCGGCCTCGGCGAGGCGCTGGCCGCGGCGCTCGAGCGCCGGGGGGAGCCGGTCGTGCTCGCCTCCGCCGGCGGGGCCGGCGGCCCGCTCGCGGCCCGTCGGTGGTCGGTGGGCCCCGGGGCGCGCGAGGACTTCGCACGGGTCGTCGCCGAGGGCGCGGGTGATGGCGGACGCTGGCGCGGCGTCGTGCACTGCGCGGCGCTCGATGCGCCGGCCGACGGGCGCGGCGCCGAGGTCGACACCGCCCAGCGCGAGAGCTGCGGCAGTCTGCTGTTCCTCACGCAGGCCCTGACCGCTGGCGGCCGCGTCGCCGCCCCGGCGCTCACGATCCTGACGCGAGGCGCGCAGGCCGTGGACCAGGGCCCGGTGGCGGTGGCGCAGGCGCCCGTGCTGGGGCTGGCGCGGACGATCGCGCTCGAGCACCCGGAGCTGCGCACTCGCTGCCTCGACCTGGACCCGACCGACGGGCCGGCGGCCGCGGATCTCGTGGCGGCCGAGCTGCTCGCCGGCGACACCGAGAGCGAGGTCGCGTACCGCCACGGGATCCGCCACGTGGCGCGTCTCACCCGGTTCGCCGCCGAGCGGCGCGACGCGGCCCGCGAGGACGCGCTCCGCGTCGTCACCGCGACGCCGGGCGTGCTCGATAGCCTCGAGCTCCGGCCGCAGGCTCGCCGTCCTCCCGGGCCCGGTGAGGTCGAGATCGAGGTCAGGGCGATCGGCCTGAACTTCAAGGACGTGCTGAGCGGCCTCGGGCTCTACCCGGGAGACCCGGGCCCGCTCGGCAGCGAGTGCGCGGGTGTCGTCACCGCCGTCGGTCTCGGCGTGGAGGGGCTGGCGCCCGGCGCCCCCGTCATGGCGGTGGCGGCGGGGAGCTTCGCGACGCACGTCACGGCGCCGGCGGCGCTGGTGGTGCCCAAGCCAGCCGACTGGACGTTCGAGGAAGCCGCCTCGGTGCCGGTGGCATTCGTGACGGCGTGGTACTGCCTGCGCTCGGTCGCGAACCTGCGCGCGGGCGAGCGCGTGCTGATCCACGCCGCCGCCGGCGGGGTCGGGCTGGCCGCCGTGCAGGTGGCCCGCGCCGTGGGCGCCGAGGTCTTCGCCACCGCCGGCACGCCGGCCAAGCGCGAGCACGTCGCTGCCCTCGGGGCGCGGCTCGTGCTCGACTCGCGCACGGCCGCGTTCGCCGACGAGATCCTCGCCGCCACGGACGGGCGGGGCGTGGACGTGGTGCTCAACTCGCTGTCGGGCGAGGCGATCGCCGAGAGCCTCCGCGCCCTGGCCCCGCGCGGCCGCTTCCTCGAGATCGGCAAGCGCGGCGTGTGGACGGCCGCCGAGGTCGCGCAGCGGCGGCCGGGCGCCTCGTACCACGTCATCGACTGGGGCGAGGTGGCCGCCGTCTCGCCGGATGCCATCCGCACGGTCCTCCTCGATGTCGTCGGCGCCTGCCGGGATCGTGCGCTGACGCCACTGCCGCGCCGGACCTTCTCGCTCGACCGCGTCGCCGATGCGTTTCGCCACATGGCCCAGGCCCGCCACATCGGCAAGGTCGTGGTGACGGTGCCCGCGCGATCAGGCGGCCGTGCGCTGCCCGCCATCCGTCCGGACGCGAGCTATCTCATCACCGGCGGCCTCGGCGGCCTCGGGATCGAGGTGGCGCGGTGGCTGACGCACCGGGGGGCCCGCGCGCTCGCCCTGGTCGGGCGCCGCGCCCCCGACGCGGCCACGCTCGCCGCGGTCGAGTCGCTCCGCGCCGACGGTACGGAGGTGAGAGTGTTGCAGGCCGACGTCTCCGTGACGGGCGAGGTCGCGCGGGTGCTCGACGACGTGCGCGCCACGATGCCGCCGCTGCGCGGCGTCTTCCACGCCGCCGGCTCCCTCGCGGACGGTCTCCTCCCGCAGCAGGACTGGCCGCGGTTCGCGCGCGTGATGGGGGCGAAGGTGGCCGGGGCCGCCGCCCTGCACACGCTGACGCAGGGTGACCCGCTGGACTACTTCGTCCTGTTCTCGTCGATCGCCTCGCTGCTCGGCGCGCCGGGGCAGGGCAATCACGCCGCCGCCAACGCCTACCTCGACGCCCTGGCCCACCAGCGCCGGGCCGCCGGCCTGCCCGGGCTGAGCGTGAACTGGGGGGCGTGGGCCGAGGTGGGTGCCGTCGCGCGCGACGACCGCGAGCGACGCATCCGGCTGCAGGGCGTGGGCGTGATGACGCCGGCCGAGGGCATCGCCGCGCTGGAGTGCGCGCTCGAGTCCGGGCAGGCCCAGGTCGCGGCGGCGGTCATCGACTGGGAGCGCCTGCGCGGACGCCGGGCGGGCGCGGCCGGCCACTCGCTGCTGACCGACGTGCTCGGAGTGGCGGAAGCCCCCGCCGCGCCGGCCGGGCCGGGGCTGCGCCAGCGGCTGGCCGAGGCGCCCGCCGCCCGGCGCGCGCCGCTGCTGGTCGCCCACGTCGCGGCCCGCGTCACCCGCGTGCTGGGGCTCGGCGACGGCGCCCTCGACCTGCGCCGCCCGCTCAACGAGCTGGGCCTCGACTCGCTGATGGCGGTAGAGCTGCGCAACCAGCTCAAGGTGGACCTGGAGCTGGGGACGCCGCTGACGGCGACGCTCGTGTTCGACCATCCGACGGTGGAGGCCATCGCCGAGTTCCTCGTCCGGGACGTGCTCGCCCTGACACCCGCGCTCGAGGCGGCAACTCCCGAGCCGGCGCCGGTCGACGCCATCGGTCAGATCGAGCAGCTCTCCGACGACGAGGTCGACCGGCTCTTCGCCGCGCGCCTGCGGGAGCCGCGCGCGTGAGCGACTTCCTGGAACGGATCGCGAAGCTGCCGCCCAAGCGGCTGGCGCTGCTGGCCGCCGAGCTGCAGGAGCGGCTGGAGCGCGTGGAGCGCGCCCAGACGGCGCCCATCGCCATCGTCGGCACCGCCTGCCGGTTCCCCGGCGGCGCCGACGACCCCGAGCGCTTCTGGCGTCTGCTGCAGGACGGCGTCGACGCCGTCACGACGGTGCCGGCCGAGCGCTTCGACGTGGAGGCGGTCTACGACGCCCGGCCCGAGGCGCCCGGGAAGATCGCCACGCGGCACGGCGCGTTCCTGACGAACGTCGATCGCTTCGACGCCGCCCTGTTCGGCATCGCCCCGCGCGAGGCCCAGAGCATGGACCCCCAGCAGCGGCTCGTGCTCGAGACCGCGTGGGAGGCGCTGGAGGACGCGGCCTACGCGCCCGACCGTCTGGCCGGCAGCCGCACCGGCGTGTTCGTCGGGATCTGCAACCTCGACTACTACCAGATGGTGATGCGCCAGGATCCCGCCGCCCTCGACGCCTACGTGGCCACCGGCGGCTCTCACAGCGTGGCCGCCGGTCGCGTCGCCTACGTGCTCGGCCTGGCCGGCCCCAACCTCGCCGTGGACACCGCGTGCTCGTCGTCGCTGGTCGCCGTCCACCTCGCGTGCCAGAGCCTGCGCACCGGCGAGAGCCGGATGGCGCTGGCCGCCGGCGTGAACCTCGTGCTGCTGCCCGACACCACCATGCTCCTGTCGCGGGCGCGGATGATGGCGCCCGACGGTCGTTGCAAGACCTTCGACGCCGCGGCCGACGGCTTCGTGCGCGGCGAGGGATGCGGCGTCGTCGTGCTCAAGCGGCTCGCCGACGCGCTCGCCGACGGCGATCGTGTCCTCGCCGTCATCCGCGGCTCGGCGCTGAGCCAGGACGGACGGAGCAACGGCCTCACCGCGCCGAGTGGCCCCGCCCAGGAGGCCGTGATCCGCGACGCGCTGGCCGGCGCCGGCCTCACGCCCGCCGACGTCGGTTACGTCGAGGCCCACGGCACCGGCACCTCGCTCGGCGATCCCATCGAGGTCCGCGCGCTCGGTGCGGTGTTCGGCCCCGGGCGCCCGGCCGACCGGCCGCTGATGGTCGGGTCGGTCAAGACCAACATCGGGCACCTCGAGTCGGCGGCGGGCCTGGCCGGCCTCGTGAAGGTCGTCCTGGCGCTGCGCCACGCCGAGATCCCACCGCACCTGCATCTCCGGACGCCGAGCCCGCACATCCCCTGGGACGGGCTGCCGCTCACGGTGCCTACCCGACGGACGGCGTGGGAGCGCCCGCCGGGTGGTCGCCGGATCGCCGGCGTGAGCTCGTTCGGGTTCAGCGGCACCAACGTGCACGTCGTCGTGGAGGAGGCGCCGGCGCCGGTGTCGCCGGAGTCGGGGATCGAGCGCCCGCGTCATCTGCTCACGCTGTCGGCCCGCCACCCCGACACGCTCCGCGAGGCGGCGGCGCGGCTGGCCGCCCACCTCGAGCGCCAGCCCGCGCCGTCGCTGCCCGACGTGTGCTTCACGGCCGGCGTCGGCCGCGCGCAGCTCGCGCACCGGCTCGCGCTTCCCGTGGCCGCCCTCGACGAGGCCCGCGCGATGCTCGCGCGCGTGGCCGCCGGCGAGACGCCTCCGGAGGCGATCAGCGGGCGGGTCGGTGCCGCGGTCCCCGAGCCCGTGTTCCTGTTCACCGGACAGGGCGCCCAGCGCGTGGGCATGGCCCGGGAGCTGTACGAGACCCAGCCGGTGTTCCGCGAGGCGCTCGAGCGCTGCGACGCGCTCCTGCGGGATCGCCTCGAGCGGCCGCTGCTCTCCGTGCTGTATCCGGCGTCGGGCGAGACCTCGCCGCTCGACGACACCGCCTACGCCCAGCCCGCGCTGTTCGCCGTCGAGTGGGCGCTGGCCGAGCTGTGGCGCGCGTGGGGGGTGACGCCGGCCGCGGTGCTCGGGCACAGCGTCGGCGAGTACGTCGCCGCCTGCGTGGCGGGCATGTGCTCGCTCGAGGACGGCCTCGCCCTGGTCGCCGAGCGCGGCCGGCTGATGCAGGCGCTGCCCCGCGAGGGCGCGATGGCCGCGCTCTTCGCCGGCGAGGACGTCGTCGCGGCGGCGCTGCGCGGCCGCGAGACCGAGGTCGCCGTCGCCGCCGTCAACGGGCCCGAGCACACGGTCGTGTCGGGGAGAGCGGCCGCCGTCGACGCGGTGCTCGCCGAGCTGCAGGCGCGCGGCGTCCGCGGCCAGCGCCTCACGGTCTCGCACGCGTTCCACTCGCCGCTCCTCGACCCGGTCCTGGGGCCGCTCGAGCGCCTGGCCGCCGGCATGGTGTGGACGCCGCCGCGCATCGGGGTCGTCTCGAACCTCACCGGCGCCTTCGCCCGCAACGGTGAGCTGATGAGCGGCGCCTACTGGCGGCGCCACGCCCGGGAGCCGGTGCGCTTCGCCGACGGTGTGCGCGCGCTCGCCGGAGCGGGGAGCACGGTGTTCGTCGAGATCGGGCCGGCGCCGACGCTGCTCGGGATGGCCGCGCGGTGCCTCACCGACGGTGCGCCCGCCTGGCTGCCCTCGCTGCGCCCCGGCCGCGGCGACTGGGAGACCATCCTGGCGAGCCTCGCCGCCCTGTGGACACGCGGCGTGCCCGTCGACTGGGACGGCTTCGACCGCGGCTACCGGCGTCGGCGCGTCGAGCTGCCGACCTCGCCCTTCCGGCGCGAGCGCTACTGGGTGGAGGCCGGGACGGAGCGGCGGCCGGCCGCGACGGGGCCGCGACGGTCCGGGCACCCGCTGCTGGGCGAGCGCCTCCGCTCGGCCCTCGACGCCGCGCAGTTCGAGTCCGAGCTCGGCCCGCGGCAGCCCGCGTACCTGGGCGAGCATCGCGTGCACGGCGTGGCGCTCGTCCCCGCCTCGGCCTTCGTCGAGATGGCGCTGGCGGCGGCGGGCCCCACCAGCCACGCGCTCGAGGACCTGCGTATCCTGGCGCCGCTGCGGCTCACCGACGACGGCCTGCGCGTCGTCCAGGTGGTCGCGACCCCCGACGGCCGGCCGGGCGCCTCCATCGTGATCGCGAGCCTGGCCGGCGGCGAGCGTGACGTGTGGCGGCGGCACGTCACCGGTCACGCGGTCGCTCGCGGCAGCGACGCGATGCCGCCGACCGCTGAAAGCCTGGAGGCGATCCGCGCGCGGTGCGTGGAACCGTCGGCGGGGGAGAAGCTCTACGAGCGGCTGACCGGGCAGGGCATCGACCTCGGCCCGAGCTTCCGCGGCGTCGGCCGGATCTGGCGGCGCGACGGCGAGGCGCTGGCCGAGATCGAGCTGCCGGCGGCGGCCGGCGACGCCGCCCCGTACCGCGTGCACCCGGCGCTGCTCGACGCGGCCTTCCAGGCCGTGGCCGCCGCGTGGCCCGAGTCGCGCCCGGGCACCTACTTCCTGACCGCGGTGAACCGCTTCGACGTCTGGAGTGCGATCCCGGGGCCCGTCCTCGCACACGCCGTGCTGCATCCCGCCGGGGCGTCCCCGAGGTCGCCACCGGCGACGTCACCATGCTCGACAGCACCGGGCGCGTCCTCGTCACCGCGCGCGGGCTCGAGCTCCGGCGGCTGCCGCGCGAGGCGCTGACCGCGCCGTCCGAGGTGGGCGCGGACTGGTGCTACGAGGTCGCGTGGGCGCCGATGCCGCTGGCCGTGGCGGCGGCCCCGGCGCTGGCCGCGCCGGCCGAGATCGTCGCGCGCCTCGAGCCCGAGGTCGCGACGCTGGCGGCGGCGTACGCGCTGGACGCCCACGATGCCTCCCTGGCCGCGCTCGAGGTCGTCGCCACCGATCACGCGGTGCGGGCGCTGCGCGAGCTCGGCTGGGATCCGCGCCCGGGCTCGAGTGTCGAGGCGGCCGCGCTGGCGACGGAGCTCGGCGTCGTCCCCGCCCACCGGCGGCTGCTCGGCCGGATGCTGGCGATGCTGGGCGAGGACGGCGTGCTCGACGCCGTCGACGGTCGACCCGACACCTGGACGGTTCGCCGAGCGCTGGTCGGCGCCTCGCCGCGCGAGGCGCGCGAGCGCGCCGGCATGTCGGCGGCGGCCGAGCTCGCGGTGCTCGATCGCTGCGGGGCGCGGCTGGCGTCGGTGCTGCGCGGCGCCGATCCGCTCCCGCTGCTGTTCCCGCAGGGCGATCTCGAGTCGGTCGAGCGTCTCTACGCGGCCGGCCCGGTCGCGCGCGTCTTCAACACGCTGGCCCGCCGCGCCGTCGAGACGTCGGTGGCCGCGTTGCCGGCGGGCCGGCGCCTGCGCGTGCTGGAGATCGGCGCCGGGACCGGCGCCACCACCGCGGCGCTGCTGGAGGCGCTGCCGGCCGGCACCGAGTACGTGTTCACCGATCTCTCGCCGCTGTTCCTGGCCCGGGCCGCCGAGCGATTCCGCGCCACGCCGTCCCTGACCTGCCGGAGCCTCGACATCGAGCGCGATCCCGAGGCGCAGGGCTTTGCGGCGCACGGCTTCGACCTCGTCGTCGCCGCCAACGTGCTCCACGCCACCCGGGACCTTCGCCGCACGCTCGGCCACGCTCGCCGCCTGCTCGCGCCGGACGGCCTGCTCGTGCTGCTCGAGGGCACCACGCCGTACCGGTGGGTCGACCTCACGTTCGGGCTCACCGAGGGCTGGTGGCGGTTCGCCGACGCCGATCTGCGGCCGTCGTATCCGCTGCTGGCGCCCGCCGGCTGGCGCGCGCTGCTGGCCGAGGAGGGCTTCGCCGACGCTCGCACCCTGGCCGGCGAGGCGGGCGCCGGGCGCGCGGTCGGCAGCCAGGCCGTGGTCCTCGCCCGAGCCCCGCGCCGCGATGTCGGCGGCGACTGGCTGGTGCTCGCCGACCGTGGCGGCGTCGGCCGGCGCGTGGCCGAGCGCCTGCGGCAGCGTGGTGAGCGATGCGTCGTCGTCTCCGCCGGCGCCGCCGACGGTGCGAACAGCGTGGGCGAGTGGACCGTACGGCCCGGGCATCCCGAGGGATTCCGGCGGCTCGTCGAGCAGGTCGTCACGGCCGGGGCCGGCGCGACGTCGTGGCGGATCGTGCATTGCTGGGGACTCGACGCCGACGTGAAAGGCGAGAGCGCGCTGGAGATGGACCAGGTGCTGGGCGTCGGCAGTCTCCTGCACCTCGTGCAGGCGCTCGCCGCCTCGCCGGCGGCCTCGCGCACGCGGCTGTGGGTCGCGACGAGGGGCGCGCAGGCAGTGCCGGAGCCCGGCGCTCCGGTGGCGGCGCTCGGCGGCGATGCTGTGGGGCTTCGGCCGGGTGGTCGCGCTCGAGCACCCCGAGCTGTGGGGCGGGCTGGTGGATCTCGATCCGCACGAAGACGATCCGGCCGCCGCGCTCGTGGACGAAATCTCCGCGAGCGACGGCGAGGACCAGGTGGCGCTCCGCGCGGACGGCCGCCGGGTGGCGCGACTGCGTCGTCGCGAGGCGCTGGCGGCGACGATGCCGGTGCTGCGGAGCGACGCGACCTATCTGGTCACCGGGGGCCTCGGCGGGCTCGGGCTCAAGGTGGCCGAGTGGCTGGCCGCCCACGGCGCCCGGCACCTGGTCCTGCTCGGCCGCCAGAGCCTCGAGGCCGGCGCGCCGGCGGAGACGGCCCGGCGCCGGGCCGGCGTCCGCGCGGTCGAGGCGCACGGCGCCGCGGTCCGCGTGGTGGCCGGCGACGTGGCGGACGCCTCGGTGCTCGCGGCGCTCTTCGCTGACCTCGCGGCGTCGATGCCGCCGCTGCGCGGCGTCGTGCACGCGGCGGCGGCGCTCGACGCCGCCCCCGTGCGCGAGCTCGATCTCGCTCGCGTGCTCGCGATCCTCCGGCCCAAGGTGATCGGCACCGCCCTGCTCGATCGGGCCACGCGCGCGCTGCCGCTCGACTTCTTCGCGCTGTTCTCGTCCACCACCGCGCTGCTGGGCGCAACAGGCTTCGCGCCCTACGCGGCCGCCAACCAGTTCCTCGATGCGGTGGCGCACGCGCGCCGGGCCGACGGGGCGCCGGCCGTGAGCGTGAACTGGGGCATCTGGGACGAGATGCGCGTCGCCTCGGACGAGGATCGCCGGCGGTTCGCCGAGACCGGCCTGCGCCCGATGGCCTCGGCGGCCGCCCTCGATCTCCTCGGCGCCGCCCTCGGCGGCGACGTCGTGCAGCCGGTGGTGGCGGCGATCGACTGGGCCGTCCTCAAGCCGCTCTACGAGGCGCGCCGCCGCCGCCCCTTCCTGGCCGAGGTGGGGGCACCGGCGCCGGCCGTCGCGACGACCGCCGCCGAGGGTGACCTGCGCCGGCGATTGACCGGCGTCGCCGCCGGCGCGCGCCACGACGTGATCCTGGAATGGGTGCGCGAGGAGATCGCCGCCGTCCTCCGCCTGCCGCTGACCGAGGTCGACGCCGAGCGCGGGCTGTTCGACATGGGGCTCGATTCCCTCATGGCGCTCGACCTGCGCAGCCGTTTGGAGCGCGGAGTCGGCCGCGACCTGCCGTCCACGCTGGCCTTCAACTATCCGACGGCCGTCGCGCTGGCCGGGTTCCTCGACGTCGAGGACGCTCCCGACGCGCCGCCGCCGGCCCCGGCGCCGTCGACCGCGCGCGCAGCCGACGGCGACGCCGACGATCTCTCCGAGGACGAGCTGGCCGCGCTCCTGGCCCGGAAGCTCGAGAGCCTGCGATGAGCGACGAGCCGACGACGCCCGACCGTCGCTCGCTCCTGCGCGAGGCGCTGCGCGCCGTCGAGGAGATGCAGACCAAGCTCGACGCCGCCGAGCGGCGAGGCCGCGAGCCGATCGCCATCGTCGGCGTCGGCTGCCGGTTCCCGGGCGGCGTGACGAGCCCCGAGGAGTACTGGACGCTGCTGCACGACGGGGTGGACGCGGTCACCGAGGTGCCGGCCGACCGGTGGAGCCCCGAGGATCGGCGTCGGCTGCCGGCCTTCCACGGTGGGTTTCTCGAGGGCGTCGACCGCTTCGACGCGCAGCTCTTCGGGATCTCCCCGCGCGAGGCGGCCAGCATGGACCCGCAGCAGCGCCTCGTGCTGGAGGTGAGCTGGGAGGCGCTCGAGCGGGCGGGGCTGGCGCCCGACCGGCTGGCGGGGACGGCGACCGGCGTGTTCGTCGGGATCACCACCACCGACTACGCAGAGGTGGTGCGGACCGCCGACCCCGAGAACCTCGACGTGTACTTCGCGACCGGCAACGCCCACAACGTCGTCGCCGGCCGGCTGTCGTATCTGCTCGGCCTGCGGGGGCCGAGCCTGGCCGTCGACACCGCGTGCTCGTCGTCGCTGACGGCCGTGCACCTGGCCTGCCAGAGCCTGCGGCTGGGCGAGAGCGATCTCGCGCTGGCCGGCGGTGTCAACGTGCTGCTGGTGCCCGATCCGTTCGTGGTCTTCTCGCGGTGGGGGATGATGGCGCCCGACGGCCGCTGCAAGACCTTCGACGCGCGCGCCGACGGCTTCGTGCGCGCCGAGGGCTGCGGCATCGTCGTGCTCAAGCGGCTGGCCGACGCGCAGGCGGCCGGCGATCGCGTGCTCGCCGTCATCCGCGGCTCGGCGGTCAACCAGGACGGCGCCAGCAGCGGCCTCACCGTTCCCAACGGTCCCGCCCAGCAGGCCGTCGTGCGGCAGGCGCTCGGCGCCGCCGGCGTCGCCCCCGCCGAGGTCGACTACGTGGAGGCCCACGGCACCGGGACCTCGCTCGGCGATCCCATCGAGCTGGAGGCCCTCGACGCGGTGCTGGGCGAGGGGCGCGCCGCCGATCGCCCGCTCGTGGTCGGCTCCGTCAAGACGAACCTCGGCCACTGCGAGTCGGCCTCGGGCGTGGCCGGTCTCATCAAGGTCGTGCTGGCCCTCGAGCACGAGGAGATCCCGCCGCACCTGCACTTCGAGACGCTGACGCCGCGGGTGTCGCTGCGGCGACCGCCGATCGTGCCCACGCGGCCGCGGCCGTGGGCGCGCGGCGCCCGGCCACGCGTGGCCGGCGTGAGCTCGTTCGGCTTCAGCGGCACCAACGCGCATGTCGTCCTCGAGGAGCCGCCGGCGGCCGCGGCGGCGGCCCCGCCGTCGCCACGCGGCGCACACGTGGTGGCGCTGTCGGCGAAGACGCCGGAGGCCGTCCGCGCGCTGGCGGACCGCTACGCGCGCCACCTGCAGGCCCACCCGCAGATCTCGGTGGCCGACCTGAGCCGTACGACCAGCCTCGGTCGCGCCCAGTTCCCGCACCGGACGGCCGTGGCCGCCGACAGCGTGGAGGCTGCCGGCCGGGCCCTGGCCGCGGCGGCCGCCGGCGCCGCGGCGCCGGGGGTGGCGACGGGTCACGCGACCTCCAGCGGCCGCCCCGGTGTCGCCTTCCTGTTCCCGGGCCAGGGCGCGCAGTGGCCGGCCATGGCCCGCGAGCTGGCCGCCAGCGAGCCCGTCGTCCGGCAGACGCTGGCCTCGTGCGAGGCGGCGCTGCGCGGGGTGCTCGACGTCCCGCTCCTGGAGGTGCTCGGACGCGACGACCTCCTGGGCGAGACGCAGTACACGCAGCCCGCCCTGTTCGCGGTCGAGTGGGCGCTGGCCACGCTGTGGCGGGCGTGGGGCGTGGAGCCCGCAGTCGTGATCGGCCACAGCGTCGGCGAGTACGCGGCCGCCTGCGTGGCCGGCGTGATGGACGTCGACGACGCGCTCCGGCTGATCGCTGCCCGCGGCCGGCTCATGCACGAGCGGACGGCGCGCGGCGCCATGGCTGCGGTGTTCGCCGACGAGGCGACGGTGGCCGCCGCGGTCGCGCCGCACGCGCGCACCCTGGCCCTGGCCGCCGTGAACGCGCCCGACAGCGTCGTCGTCGCCGGCGAGGCCGCCGCCCTCGTCGCGCTCCTGGAGGAGCTGGGCGCGCGCGGGATCCGCAGCCGCCGGCTGGAGGTCTCCCACGCGTTCCACTCGCCGCTCATGGATCCGATGCTCGACGAGTTCGCGCGCGTGGCGGCGACGGTGAGCTACCGGACGCCGCGGCTGCCGCTCGTCTCCAACGTGACCGGAGCGCTGGCCGACGCCGAGGTCGCGACGCCGGACTACTGGGTGCGGCACGTCCGGCAGCCCGTGCAGTTCGCCGCCGGCGTGCGCACGCTCCTGGAGCGCGGGCCGCGCGTGCTGCTCGAGGTGGGGCCGGGCACCACGCTGCTGGGGCTGGCCCGGCGGGCGGCGGGCGAGGCGCCGTTCGAGGCGGTGCCGACGCTGCGGCAGGGCCGCGAGTCGCTCGCGGTGGCCGAGGCGGTGGCGCGGCTGTGGACGGTGGGCGTGGCCATCGACTGGACGCGCCATCACGCCGACGCGGGCGGACGGCGCATCGATCTGCCGACCTATCCGTTCCAGCGCGAGCGTCACTGGGCGGCGGTCCGGTCGAGCGCCCCCGTGCGGGCGGCGGTGCGACGCGACGCCGGCGAGCACCCGCTGCTCGGTCACCGCCTCGTCGAGGCCGGCGCCGCCGACGTCGGCGTCTGGGAGGGCGCGGTCGACCTGGCCACGTTCCCGTACCTGGTCGACCACCGCGTGCAGGGCCGCGTGATCGTGCCGGCGACGGCCTACCTCGAGATGGCGATCGCCGCCGGGGTCGAGACGCTGGGCGCACGGCCGCTGACGCTGGGCCGCATCAAGCTCCACGCGCCGCTGGCCCTCGACCCCGATACGGTCGCCCGCACGCAGACGGTGCTGACGGGATCGCCGGACGGCGGCCTGGCCTTCGCCGTCCAGAGCCGGAAGGTCGGCGCCGCCGGCGTCGACGCCGGGCCATGGACGTTGCACGCGACGGGCCGGCTGGCCGCCGCGGACGAGGCCGAGGTGACGCTCGACCTGGAGGCGATCCGTGCGCGGTGTCCGGACGAGGTCACCGGCGAGGACTTCTATCGCCGGCTGGCCGAGCGCGGCAACGACTGGGGCCCGTGCTTCCGGGGCGTGGCGCGGGTCTGGCGCGGGCCCGACGAGGCGATCGCCGAGGTCCGGGCGCCGGCGGCGGTGGCGGGCGATCTCGAGCGCTATCGATTTCATCCGGCGCTCGCCGACGCCGCCGGCCACGCGCTGGCCGCGACGATTCCGCTCGAGCGCTCGACCGGCCCGCGGGGCGGCGCCTTCGTCGGCGGTGCCCTCGACCGGTTCGTGTTCCGCCGGGCGCCGCAGGGCCGGCTCTTCTCGCACGCCCGGCGTCGCGACGTCGGTGGCCCCGGCAACGTGCTGGCGGGTGACGTGCGGCTCGTCGACGAGACGGGCGCCGTCGTGGCCGAGGTGCAGGGCGCGCGCCTCTGGTACCTCGACGAAGGCGTGCCGGAGGTTGCCGAGGACACGCTCGCCCGTCGACTCTACGGCATCGAGTGGCGTCAGCAGCCGCTGGCGGCGGCCGCCGCCACCGGTCACGAGCGGTGGCTGGTGTTCGCCGACGGCGACGGGGTCGGGGCCGCGGTGGCGGCGGGTCTGTCCGCCGGCAGCGTGCTGGTCGAGCCGGGCGAGCGCTACGAGCAACGGCAGCCCGATCGGTTCCTGGTGCGGCCGGGCGAACGCGACGACGTGCGCCGACTCCTCGCCGACGTGTTCGGCGGTGCCGGCTGCGCGGGCATCGTTCACCTCTGGAGTCTCGACGGCAAGGTGGGACCGGACGCCACCGCCGCCGACCTCGATGCTGCGCAGCGGCTGGGGTGCGGCAGCATCCTGGCCCTGGTGCAGGAGCTGGCGGCGGCCCGGCGCCCCGGCCGGCTTCCGCTGTGGCTCGTCACGCGCGGGGCCCAGCCGGCCGGCGGTGTGCTCGCGCCCGAGACGCTGACGGCGGCGACGGTGTGGGGGATGGGCCGGACGCTCTCGGCCGAGCACGCTGATCTCTGGGGCGGGCTCGTCGATCTCGACCCGGCGGCGCCGGCCGAGGACGCCGCGACGCTGCTGGTCGCCCAGCTCCGGGCGGCCGACGGCGAGGACCAGGTGGCGTTCCGCCACGGCGAGCGCCTCGTCGCCCGGCTGATCCGCACCCCGACCCCGGGCGTGGCGCGCGCCGCGCGCTGGCGCGCCGACGCGAGTTATCTGGTGACCGGCGGGCTCGGCGGGCTCGGGCTGCAGGTGGCGCGCTGGATGATCGAGCAGGGCGCGCGGCGTCTCGTGCTGCTCGGCCGCTCGGGGCTGCCGCCGCGCGCCGAGTGGGGGGCGCTCGACCCGGGGAGCCGCGCCGGCCGCCGCGTCGCCGCCGTGCGCGCGCTGGAGGCACTCGGCGCCAGCGTGCACCTCGCGCCCGTCGACGTGACGGACGAGGCCGCGCTCCGCGAGTTCCTCGAGGCGTTCCAGCGCGAGGGCTGGCCGCCCATCCGCGGGGTCGTGCACGCGGCCGGGACCGTGCACTACGGGCCGCTCGTGCAGACCACGCCCGCCCAGCTCGACGAGGTGCTGCGCTCGAAGGTGACCGGTGCCTGGCTCCTGCACCGGCTGCTCGCCGACGCGCCGCTCGACTTCTTCGTCCTGTTCGCCTCGGCGTCGGGGGTGCTGAGCTCGCCGCTGGTCGGGGGCTATGCGGCGGCCAACGCGTTTCTCGACGCGCTCGCCCATCGGCGAGCGAGCGAGGGCCGGCCCGCGCTCAGCGTGGACTGGGGCCTGTGGGCCGGGGCCGGGATGGCCGAGCTCGTCGACGCCGAGGGGCTGGCCGCCCTCACTGCGCGCGGCATGGGCAGCCTGGCCCCCGAGCAGGCGCTGGAGGCGCTGGGCGCGCTCCTCCGCTCGCCGGCGGTGCAGGCCGGGGTCATCCCCGTGAACTGGCCGGTGTGGCGCGAGCGCTATCCGATGTTCACCGCGACGCCGTTCCTGGCCGAGGTGCTGGCCGGCGAGACCCCGGCCGCCACCACGACGGACGTCGTCGCCGCCCGTCAGGATCTGCTCGCGCTGGAGCCGGCGGCCCGGGCCGAGGCGGTCCGCGAGCGCCTGCGCGCGCACGCGGGAGCGGTCCTGCGCCTCGACCCCGCCACGCTGGACATCCGTGAGCCGCTCACGGCCTTCGGGATCGACTCGCTCATGGCCGTGGAGCTCAAGAACCGCGTCGACCGCGACCTCGGCCTGTCGGTGCCGCTGGTGCACTATCTCGACGGCTCGGGCATCGAACGCCTGGCCGAGGTCCTGCTGGACAGTGCGGGCCCGATCGCCGCGGCCGCCGCCGGTGGCGAGGAGGGCGCGCTGCTGGCCCAGCTGCCCGAGATGTCGGACGCCGAGGTCGACGCGCTGCTCAAGCGCATGCTGGCCGAGCGCGAGGGATCGTGACGGAACTGTCGGCGGACGCCAAGCGCGAGCTACTCGCGCGCCTGCTGCGGGAACGCGCCGAGCAGCGGCGGGGCGCGACCGACGCCCGCGGCAACGGCGGCGTCGACGCGACCACGGTGGCCCTGCGTCCGCTGCCCCGCGACGGCGGTGAGCTGCCGCTGTCCTTCGGCCAGGAGCGGGTGTGGTTCCTCGAGCAGCTGCACCCGGGCAGCCCCGTCTACAACCTGCTCATGCGGGTCGGCCTCAGCGGCCCGCTCGACGTCGAGGCCCTCCGCCGCAGCGTGGAGGCGGTGGTGGCGCGGCACGAGGTCCTGCGCGCCTCGTTCCCGACCGTCGAGGGGCGCCCGGTGCAGCGGATCAGCGCCCCGCAGCCGTGGACGTTGAACATCGAGGATCTGCGCGGGTTGCCGGGCCCCGCCCGTGACGCCGAGGAGCGCCGGCGGAGCGCGGCCGAGGGACGCGCCCCGTTCGACCTGGCGGCGGGGCCGATGCTGCGCACCACGCTGTTCCGGCTCACCGACACCGAGCACGTCCTCGCCCTCGCGGTGCACCACATCGCCTCCGACGGCTGGTCGTTGAATCTGATGCTGCGCGAGCTCACCGCCTTCTACGCGGCGTTCGCCTCCGGTGTCCCGGCGGCGCTGCCCGACCTGCCGGTGCAGTACGCCGACTTCGCGGACTGGCAGCGCCGGTGGCTGACCGACGACACCCTGCAGGCGCAGCGCGGCTACTGGCTCGACCGTCTCGGCGGCACGCTGCCCGTGCTCGACCTGCCGGCGGATCGGCCGCGGCCGGCCGTGCGGACCTTCGACGGCGCCGCCCGGACGTCGCCCGTCGACCCGCGCGTCCTCGAGGGGCTGCGCGAGCTGAGCCGCCGGGAGGGCGTCACGCTGTTCGCGACGCTGCTGGCGGCCTTCAAGACGCTGCTCCTGCGCTACACCGGCCAGTCCGACCTCATCGTCGGCGCGCCGGTGGCGGGCCGGGTCCGCCGGGAGGTCGAGTCCCTGGTCGGGTTCTTCGTCAACACGCTCGTCCTCCGCACCGACCTCGACGGCGACCCGACGTTCCGGGAGGCGATGCGACGCGTCCGCGACACGGTCATCGGGGCCCAGGCGCATCCCGACCTGCCGTTCGAGCGGCTCGTCGAGGAGCTGCAGCCCGAGCGCGATCTGACCCGGAGCCCGCTGTTCGAGGTGCTCTTCAACATGCTGAGCTTCGGGTTCGGGGACGAGATCCGGGCCGCCGGCCTCAGCCTCCGGCCGCTTCCCTCGCTGGAGCTGCTGTCCACCACCGACGGCCTGACGCTCTACGGCCTCGAGGCCCGCGACCGCCTGGAGCTCTGCCTCGTCTACAGCCCCGAGCTGTTCGACGTCGAGACGGTCGTGCGGCTGGAGGGTCATCTGCACGCGCTGCTCGCCGGCATCGTGGCGAATCCCGACGGCCGACTGTCCACGCTACCGCTGCTGCCGGACGGCGAGCGCCATCGCCTGCTCATCGAGTGGAACGCCACCGACGTGCCGTTCCCGCTGACCGAGACGTTCGCACGCCAGTTCGAGGCTCAGGCGGCCCGGACGCCGGAGGCGATCGCGGGCGTCGACGACGACGGCGCGCTGACGTACCAAGAGCTCGACCGCCGCGCCGACCGCCTCGCGCGACAGCTCGTCGCCGCCGGCATGGGGGGCGACCGTGTGGTGGCGCTCCTGGCCGACCGCTCGCTCGAGTTCCTGACCTGGATCCTGGCGGTGTTCAAGGCGGGCGCGGCCTACCTGCCGCTCGATCCGCGCCACCCGGCCACCCGTCACGCCACCATCCTGTCGGGAAGCTCGACCGCGCTCGTGCTCGTCTCCGAGGCGTACGTCGCCGAGCTGGAGGCAGCGCTCGCCGAGATGGCCGCGGGCGCCCGGCCGGCGGTGCTGCGCCCGGACGCGACGGCCGAGGACGCGAAGGGCTTCGAGCGCGCCGGCGACCCCGCCGATCTCGCCTACGTCATCTACACCTCGGGCTCGACCGGGGTGCCGAAGGGCGCCATGGTCGAGCAGGTCGGGATGCTCAACCATCTCCACGCCAAGATTCGCGACCTGGGTCTCACGGCGGCTGACACCGTCGCCCAGACGGCCTCGCAGTGCTTCGACATCTCGGTGTGGCAGTTCCTGGCGCCGCTGCTCGTCGGCGGCCGGGTGCGCATCGTGGCGGACGAGGTCGCTCACGATCCGCCGCGGCTGCTCGACCTCCTCGATCGTGATGGCGTCACCGTGGTGGAGGTCGTGCCCTCGGTGCTGGCCAGCGCCTTCCAGGACGACACCGAGCGGCCGCTCCCGCGCCTCGGCGACCTGCGCTGGCTCATCGTCACCGGAGAGGCGGCGCCGCCGGCGCTCTGTCGCCGGTGGCTCGGCGCCTACCCGCGGACGGCGCTGATGAACGGCTACGGGCCGACCGAGTGCTCCGACGACGTGACCCACCACGTCATGACCGAGCCCCCGCCCGCGGACGCGACCCAGGTGCCGATCGGCCGGCCGATCGCCAACATGCGCGTCTACGTCCTCGACCGCGCCCTGGCGCCGACGCCGATCGGCGTGCCCGGCGAGCTGTGCGTGGGCGGCATCGGGGTCGGCCGGGGCTACCTGGGCGATCCGGCGCGCACCGCCGAGGTGTTCGTCGCCGACCCGTTCGCGCAGCGGCCGCACGCGCGACTCTACCGGACCGGCG
>CAVTGC010000003.1:0-87504 GCA_963734175.1 uncultured Candidatus Rokubacteria bacterium | reverse complement strand
CACCGCGTCGCCCTCGGCGTCCTGAAGCCGCACGCGGCGGGCGTGGCCCACGTTTCTTATCTTGAAGGCGACGGGAATCTCGGGAGTCCCGCCGGTGATCGTGCGCGGCTAACGAGGGCCTCGTGGCCAAGGACGAGGCAGCCCGTACAAGGGCGGGCCGACGAGGCGGTGGTTGACGGCGAAGCAGAAGGACTGGACCGTCGCCGAGGACGGCTGGCGGCGGCGGATCGGCGTGGCGCCGCCGGGTCGCTGGTCGCCGTTTCGCTTCCTCGTCTCCTCGACTCGCTTGACCTGAGCGTCCCGCCCCACCATCCCGGCATGCACCGCCGCCGCTTCCTGCTCGACCTCCCTGGCCGGGGTCGTCGCCGCGCCTGTCGGCGTTCACGCGCAGCAGCCGGGGAAGGTCGACCCCATCGTCGGGCTCTGGACCAACCCCAGCCCCCAGATGGAGGACGTCATGTGGCAGGGCCTTCGCGAGCGCGGCTGGGTCGAAGGCCAGAACTTCATCTTCGAGGCGCCGCTACTCCGAAGGACGGAACGATCGGCACGCCGCGCACGCGGCCGAATCGGTTCGCCGGCAACCCGACCTCATCATCGCGCATGGAACGCCAGCTGCACTCGCCGCCAAGGAAGCCACGACCACCATTCCGGTCGTCTTCGTACTCGTGGCCGATCCCGTTGGAGCAGGTCGGATCAGCACCCTGGCGAGGCCGGGCGGAAATATCACGGGATTGCCGCTAACGGCGCCGGAGATCCTTGGGAAACATCTCGAGCTTCTAAAGACGCCATCCCTCGCTCTCCCGCGTCGGCGTCTCTATCAATTCAGCCTTCTCATTCCACGTCGCGGCTCGCCCGGTGGTCGAGGCAGCAGCTCGGAATCTCGGCCTGACATTGACCTATGTCGAGGTCCGAACGCTGGAGGATATCGACGGCGCGTTCGCGAAGATCTCCTGCGAAAGGCTGACGACTGTCCTCATTCTCCCCCAGCCGCGGCGTTCGGCGAACGGCTCGGCTTGCCCAGCTGGGGCTTGCCGTGTAGCGACGATGGTCGCTTGGCGGGAGGCGGCGGAGGCGGAAGCGCTGATGGCGTACGCGGGCTCCCGTCGCTGAGTTCCTGCGACGTGCACGATATTACATCGACCGCATCCTGAAGGGTGCGAAGCCGGCGACCTCCCAGTCGAGCAGCCGACCAAGTTCGAGTTGTCGATCAATCTCAAGACCGCCAAGGCCCTCGGCCTGACGATCCCGCCGTCGCTGCTGGCGCGGGCGGATCACGTGATCGAGTGACGCACCCTCCGTATCTCCTCCCCTGGGTCCGTGTGCTGTTCCTGATCCGCTCTATCACCTCGACGACCTGGGGCCACGAGGCATGGCCACAGGTGAAACCGTTGCTCCGCCGAGCCCTGGAGATGCGCCGGCAGATCGCGCGGGATGGCTGGTGGAACTAGACGCGCCAGGCGAGTGGCGGGCCTGGTTCTCCGCGCATCCCATGTGGGCACATTCCGCACGGACGGCTATGGAGGCGGGTTATGCAGAACGCGAGACGAGATACTTTCTTGGCGATCGCGATCCTCTGTGCCGCACTCCTTGGCGGTTGCGTCATGCACACCGTGACGCGCGGAGACTCCGACGTCGCCGCCCATACGATCTACAAGGTCTCTGAAGATGAAGCCTTCACCACCATCCTCGATATCTTCGCTGTCGAAATGCCGAGACAAAGCGTTGACGATGTCGTCGAGGGGAAGTATCGCGGCTACAATGCGACGGCAAGGTTCTGGATGGATTGGACCGATCATCGTGTGCTCGTCGTCCCAGCGAAGGGCATCGACAAAGACGGCCAGGAGGTTAGCGGTTACTGGTACGACATTCGGAGTAGCGGTTCGCGAATGATTGAGAATCCGCTCCGTCACAACCGAATCCGCGAGGCAATCCAACAGAAGTTAGGCAACAGAGCCGTCTTGGTCACGACCCTCCAGGACGGACAATATGAAACCGACGGCGCGGCCCATCTGGGACGCAAGCGCGACGCGGCCGACATAGTCTCAGAGAGAAACAGGAAAGGGTTCAAGCGTCTCGACTCCAGCGCGCGCGCGTGGGTGTTGTGGAACCCGGTCGTCGACGCTCAGGGTCAGCCCGTCGCCAATTCGTGGTCGCCGGCCGGGGGCTTTGAATCGCAGGCGCAGTGCGAAGTGGAGAAACGCCGCGTGACGACGGGATCGCCGGTCTGCCTCCCCGACACCATCGACCCGCGCGGGCCGAAGGCGAAGTAACGTGACCCCCCTGCGAGCTCGACGCCTTCTCCCTCGACCACCGCCTCTGTGGCGACCTAGACGCTGCTGTCGCCGGGCCAGTGGTCTGGTTCGTCTGCGGCCTGGACAGGAAGATCACGGACTATGACGGCCCGCACTGAACACCACTCAGCGCCGCCTGTAATCTCGACCGCCACCCTCGGCTTCCTCCAGCTCACGCCGACCCAGAGCCTGAGCTGCAGCTGCTCCACCGCTGGCTCGACACGTGGGGGGGTCTGGGGCTGGTCACGGTCGGCGTTGAGCCCCTCGGCTACAGGCTGAGCTTGAGCCACATTGCGGAAGGGGAGTGGCGGGCCCAGTTCTCCGCGCATCCCGATGTGGGCGGCGGCAGGCTATGGCGTGGCGCCGACACCGTGGCGCGCAGTGCAGCAGGCGGCGTGGGCGGCAGTCTCAAAGCAGGCGTCGTGATCGTCGTCGTCCGAGGCGTCGGCGACATCGGGTCGGCCGTAGCTCATCGGCTCTTCGGCGTCGGTCACTCGGTTGTGATGCATGACGGCGCGGCACCCACCACGACACGGCGAGGGATGGCCTTCGCAGACGCGGTGTTCGACGGACAAGCGGTGCTTGAAGGCCGGCGCGCAGTCCATGCAGCCGATCTGGATCGAGTCAAGGCCGTGCTGGCCGACCGCGAGGCGATCCCGGTGTACGTCGGCGACCTCGGCGCGCTGCTCGCGGCGCTCCAGCCGGCCATCCTCGTCGATGCCAGGATGCGGAAACACGCCGCCGCCGAAGTACAACGGGGCCTCGCTCCCTTCACCGTGGGCTTGGGGCCAAGCTTGACCGTGGGGAGTCACGCCGACGCGGTCGTTGAGACAAGTTGGGAGGGGCTAGGGACGGTCATCACCGAGGGGTCGTCACGCCCACTTGAAGGCGAACCTCGGGAGATCAGCGGTCATGCGCGTGACCGCTACGTCTACGCCCCGATCAACGGTGTGTTCCGCACCAAGGCGCGGATCGGGGACACCGTTCATCCAGGTGAGCCCATCGCGGAGATCGACTCGACCCTGCTCGGGGCCCCGCTCGACGGCCTGCTGCGTGGGCTGACCGACGACGGCGTGCCGGTCTCCGTGGGGACGAAGGTCATCGAGATAGATCCCCGCCACCTCACGGCGGAAGTCGGGGGTATCGCCGAACGGCCTCGACGGATCGCCGAAGGCGTCGTGACCGCGATCCGCACTGCCGCATCCCCTGCACCTAGGATGTGATTCTGTGGTCACTGAGTACGTCCCCATGGCCCCACCGCTCCGCGAGCCCTTCCACCGCCCCGGCTGGGTCTACGAGGAGAAGGTCGACGGCTACCGGATGCTCGCCTACAAGGACGGCAAGCACGTGCGCCTCGTCAGCCGCAACAATGTCGATCACTCCAAGCGCTTCCCGGAACTCGTCGCCGCTGTCGCGAGCCTGCCGGGCCGGACGCTTGTGCTCGACGGCGAGGTGGCGATCTTCGACAAGCAGCTCCGCTCACGCTTTGAGTGGCTCCGGGAGCCCGACCCGGAGGCCGTCGCCACCCCACCGCTGCTGATGGTCTTCGATCTCATGTACCGCAACGGTCGCGACCTGAGCCAGCGCCCACTGCGTGAACGTCGTATCCGGCTTGAGGAGCTGGTCGCTGGCGCTGACCGCATCCTCCCGGTGCGCCGGCTCGCGCCGAACGGCCTGGAGGCGTGGGCCCAGGTGCTGGCCAGCGGCTACGGGTACGCCGGCCGCCTTCCAACGCGGCGGCACGGTTGCGCTCTCCGGCGCACGTACGGCACGCCGCGTCCACCCGTGCTCGGCTGCACGTAGGTATTGGCCCGCGTGTAGGCGTGGCCCTGGGGGCACCGGCGCTTAGTTCGCTGGCGCTGCCCGGGAACCCACCGAGCGGCTCCGCGGCGGACGTTCTCGATGTGGGTCACCAGTTCCATGTGCGCCGGGTTGTACGCACCACGGACTCGGCACCGGTGGTCGCACTCCACGCCCGGCCCGATCGGACCCCGGAACAGCTCGTAAACGACGAGATGAGCCTTCCTGACCGGCGGGGGCGGGCCATCCGGATGTTGCCGTACCCCCGGGAATCGCGGGCGCCGATCCACTCCCAGCAGCGGGTGACGGCGTTTGGCAGAATCTTCACCGCGATCGCCGTCGGCACACCGAGTTCGCTCAGTGTCACTCGTCACCGCCCTGTCGGCCGGGGGCTTTCCCGCCCCGCCAGCCCGATTCGTTTCTTCCCCTGTAGACGCGGGTTGGGCAAGCAACGAAAGGTCTCGCCGGCGGTACAGGTGGGGGTTCCCTTTACCCCCTTCCCCTCCTCGAATGACCTCATCGGCGAGTCGGCCAACACCGTGCGCACCACGTTGGCCGTAAGGCCGCTCTTCTCAGCGAGGGCCGTCACCTGTAGACCCTCGGGCGACAACACCGCACGAACCTTGTCCTTTGTGGCCTCCCTGACCGACCTCCTCGCTGGTGCCCAATGCCCGGTACATCATCGATCGGTACGACGAGACGCCCCCGAGCTGGTCTGACGCTCGAGGTTACGAGTACCGGAGCACCCGATGATTAGGATCGCCGCCTTGTGGGCGGTCCAGCATGAGTGCCTGATCGACCAGTTCCGCCGGCGAAAACGGATTGGCTCCGGACGTCGGCTCCCTGGCTAACGGCGGATTTCGCTTGCAACGAGAAGGCCCTGGCCGACTCTGACGGGCACAAAACGGGCACAATCACGCGGCGGGGACCAGGCTAAGTATGGTCGGGGTGGCCGGATTTGAACCGGCGGCCCCCTGCTCCCAAAGCAGGTGCGCTACCGGGCTGCGCCACACCCCGATGCCCGCGCGTCGCAGCGAGACAGGCCGAAGTATATCACCCGGTCAGCAGCGCCCGGGCCGCCCGGGCCGCCACGCCGCGATGGCTCACCTCGTGTTTCGCCGAGGCTGACACCTCGCCGAACGTGCAGTTGAACGGCGGGTAGAAGAACAGGGGGTCGTAGCCGAATCCCCCGCTGCCGCGCGGTGCCTCGGTGATGACTCCCTCCACCGTGCCCTCGACAACGCGCTCCCGTCCGCCCGGCTCCACGACCGCGATCACGCAGCGATAACGCGCGGTACGCCGCCCGGCGGGCAGGCCGCGCAACCGCTCGAGCAGCAAAGCGTTGCGGGCCTCGTCGTCGGGGCCGCCCCAGCGGGCGGAGTGCAGGCCGGGACCGCCGTCGAGCGCGTCGACCTCGATGCCGGAGTCGTCGCCAAGGGCCGCGGCGCCGGTCGCGGCGGCGGCGGCCCGGGCCTTGATGAGCGCGTTCTCGGCGTAGGTGGCGCCGGTCTCCTCGGGCAGCGTCGCCCCCGGCATGTCGGCGAGCAGCACCACCTCGTACGGTACGTCGCCCAGCAGCTCGAGCAGCTCACGGCCCTTGGCCCGATTGAGCGTGGCGACGACGAGACGCGGCACCTACAGGCTGAAGACTTTCTCGGCGCGGGCGTCGAGGGCGCGACGCTGCAGCGCGACCAGCTGGCGGATGCCGCGCTCGGCCACCGCGAGCAGCTCGTCCAGACGCGCCCGGCTGAACGGCACCTGCTCGGCGGTGCCCTGCACCTCGACGAACTCGCCGCCGCCGGTCATGACGACGTTCATGTCGACCTCGGCCGTCGAGTCCTCGGGATAGTTCAGGTCGAGCAGCGGCTGACCGGCCACGATGCCCACGCTGATGGCGGCCACGCAGTCGCGCAGGACGGCGGCCGGCTTGATCCCGGGGATCTTGCCGACCGCGTCGGCCAGCGCGATCCAGCCGCCGGTGATGGCGGCCGTGCGGGTGCCGCCGTCGGCCTGGATGACGTCGCAGTCGACCCACACGGTGTGCTCGCCCAGCTTGCTGCGATCGGTCACCGCGCGCAGCGAGCGCCCGACCAGCCGCTGGATCTCCTGCGAGCGGCCGCTCGGCCCGCGGTTCTCACGGCCCATGCGCGTGTTGGTCGAGCGCGGCAGCATCCCGTACTCGGCGGTGACCCAGCCGAGCTGCTGGCCCTTGAGGAACTGCGGCACCTTGTCCTCGACCGTCGCGGTGCAGATCACCTTGGTGGCGCCGAACTCGACCAGCACCGAGCCCTCGGGGTGCAGCAGGTAGTCGCGCGTCACCCGGATGGGTCGCAGCTGGTCGGGGGCGCGGCCGTCGACGCGGGGCATCGGCGGGCTCAGCGGGGGCTCGCGGCGGCGGTGGACGGCTTGACGGGAGCGGTGGCGGCCCGGGCCCGCTGATCCCAGGCGCGCTTGTAGTCGGCGAGGCCGCTGAAGATGGCGCGGGCGATCTCGTCGCGGTACTTCGCGTCCTTGAGCCGGCGCTCCTCCTTGGGATTGGTGACGAAGCCGATCTCGACCAGGATGGCCGGCATGGCCGCACCACCCAGCACGTAGAAGCCCGCCTGCTTGACGCCGCGGTTGGGAATGCGCAGCGTCTGCGACATCGAGTCCAGCACGGTCTCGGCCAGCCGCGAGGACTCCGTCTGGAACTCGGCCTGGGCGAGGTCCCACAGCATCGTCTTTACGATGTCGCTGCGGCCCGCCGCCCGCGCCGAGGGTGCCTTCTCGAGCTGGACCACGCTGTTCTCGGCGGCGGCGACCTGGCGGGCGGCGTTGTCGGTGGCCTCGGAGGACAGGAAGTAGACCTCCACGCCCTCGGAGGCGGCCACGCGATGCGCGTTGGCGTGGATGGACACGAACAGGTCGGCCCGCTCACGGTTGGCGAAGCTGGTGCGATCCTTCAGCGTGACGAAGTTGTCGGAGTCGCGCGAGAGCAGCACCTTGACGCCCAGCTGGCCGTCCATCAGGCGGGCCACCCGCCGGGTGACGTCGAGCACGAGCTCCTTCTCCATGAGGCCGGCGGGGCCGATGGCGCCCGAGTCGTGTCCGCCGTGGCCCGCGTCGAGCACGATGGTGCGCAACGGGGTGGCGGTCTGCCGCCGGGCCGCCGGCTCCGAGGGGCGCGTGAAGTCCAGCACGAGGCGGGGCGGGTCTTCCAGCGAGGAGGCGCGCAGGTCGCCGACGACGCCCTCGAAGACCACGCGCAGGACCGAGTCGGCGCCGACACGCTCCAGCCGGGCCTCCTCGACGAAGCCGTCGTTAATTGATTCGACCTGAGCCGCGCCACTCAGCCCCTGCAGGCGGATCCTCGCCTCCTTGGCGCCGCTCGTCTCGACCCGGTGAGTCATGGGCGCGGAGGTCTCGATCACGATCCGGGTGAACGAGGGATAGGACCGCGAGCGCAGGTCTTCCAGCGTGATCGCGCCCGTCGCGGGCGCCGCGGCCTGGGCCACGGCCGACGGCGGCGACGCCGCCACGGCAGCGGCCGTCAGCCGAGGCCCCACCTGCGCGACGAACGTCTCGGGCACCAGCCACACGCCCTTGCGCACCACCACGGGCGCGTCGAGAACCAGGGGCGTGCCGTCAACCAGGATGCGCGCCCAGTTGCGGGTCAGCGTCACCACGCGGGTACCGCTGCGCAGGCGCGCCTGGGCGCTGTCGGCAGTGGCCTCCAGGCGCGACTTGAAGCTCTCGGCCACGCGGGTCAGCTCGACGTAGCTGCGACCCTCGTGGGTGACGATGGGCAGACCGGCGCCAGCCGAGCCGGTGCACAGCACGAGCAGGAGGAGACCGGCGGCGAGGCACGCCCGCTTCATCGGTACCGGGGATTGTAGCAACCGCGGAAGCCTGCGTGAAATTTGCCGGAGTGCCTGGCGCCCGGGCGTGCTGCTATCACCCCATGGACCCCGCCGCCCGGCCGCCCGCCTCGCCTCTCCGGCGTCCGGGCCACGCCCGCCAGTGGGAGGACAACGCGGGTCTCGACCCCCTGTGGGCCATCCTGACGCGCGAGGGCGGTGCCTGGACCGAGACGGAGTTCTTCGCCACCGGCCAGGAGGAGATCGCCCGTCTCTTCGCCTTCATGGGTGCCGGGGGCTTTGCGCCGGCTGGGCCGGTGCCGTTCCTGGACTTCGGTTGCGGGGTGGGACGGGTGACGGTACCGCTGGCCGCGCGCCTGGGGCCCGGCATCGGGGTGGACGTCTCCGAGCGGATGGTGGAGCTGGCTCGGAGCTATTCCGCCTCCCGAGCGCCCGGCGTCCGGTTCGTCGTCAACCGCACGACCGACCTGAGCGTCCTCGGCCGCGCCCGGTTCGGGTTCGTCTACTCGCATCTGGTGCTCCACCATCTGACCCCGCGCGACCAGCTCACCTACCTGAACGCCTTGCTCGGGACGCTCGCGCCCGGAGGGGTGGCGGCGCTTCAGACGATCGAGCCGTGCGGCGACGGGCGGCGGACTCCGCTGCGTGAGCTGATCCCCACCCGGGTTCGGCGACTGGTACGCCGCGCGGTGGCGGCACTCCGCGGGGCCCCGCCGCCGGCGGCCCGACCCGTCGTCGCCATGCACACGCTCGCAGAGGACCGCGTCGTGAGGGCCGTGGCCATCCAGGGCTGCCAGATTCTCGCCGCACCGTACTCGAACTCGGCGGAGCCGGATCACCGTGGGCGGGTGGAGTTCTTCGAGCGGGAGGAGGCGACACGGCGTGCCGGCGGCATGCCGTTCCTGGCGCGGTTCTACTTCGTGCGCCGCCCCGCCGACCGACTCACGCCGGCCATGAACTCCCCGACGACGTCGGATAGACGCCGAACGCGTCGACCAGCGTCCCCCGCCCGGTGAGGGCGCCGCCCAGCCGCGTCTCCGGCTGTAGCTTCAACACCGGTCAGACGGCCGTCACCTCGAGCACGTGCACTCCCCAGGCGGGAACGTCGAGCCCCAGGTCACGGTCAGCGCCGGCGGGCGCGTTCGTTGTCTCCTGCGTCAAGAGATCGCGCATCTGGATGGCGGGACCGAGCGCTACGCCGGCCAGCGGCACGAACGCCCGGCCACGCTCGGGGCCGTAGTTGACCGCGACGAGCAGCCGCGCATCACCCTGCTCCCACAGGAAGGCGATGAGCTGACGCCATGTCTCGTCGCCGGCAGCGATAGGCCGCACCGCCAGCAGACGCCAGCGGCCGCCGCGCACCTCCGGCCGCCGCCGGCACGCCAGGAGGCTGGCATACAACGTCTCGATGGCCTGATCGACGGGCTCGGCGGCCCGGCGACGCAGGTGGACGGAAGTGCGCACGCGCCGGCCGATCGTCTGGCCATCGTGCACCAGGCCGAGGCCGGGGCCGAGCAGCGTCAGGACCGCGGCGGCCTCGTGCACGCCCGGCGGAAAGGCGGTCGCCGCTCGCGGCTCGTCGTGGTTCTCGAGAAAGCGCAGGCATCGGTGCTGGTAGTCGGCCTCGGCGCCGAGGTGGCCGCGCACGGCGTTGGCGTCGCGCGCGCGCAGGCGGTCGTACAGACCCTTGTCGTACGTGTAGTCGAATCCCTCCTGCTGCAGCCGCCACTCGAGGTCCCAGTACGCCTCGGCGATGAAGACGAACTCGGAATGGCGCGCGCGTACGGCCGCGATGGCCCCGGGCCAGAACGAGGTATCGACCGGCGTGCTCCCGGCAACGGGCTCGCCCCAGGTGCGCCCCACGACGTCGGGTAGCAGCAGCATCGCCATGTCGCAGCGCACACCGTCGCACTGCTCGGCGATGGCGTGCAGCGTCGCGAGCAGCGCGGCCCGCATCCCGGCATGACGGTGGTCGAGCTGCAGCGTGTCGGGCCATCCGGGAAAGTGCGGATCACGGCCGTGGGCCAGGATGCGTGGGCCGGCGGGCGTGTCGATCCGCACGTAGCTGTCCGGGGCGCGGGCGAGGTCGGCCTCGCTTCCGGCCACGTAGAACTCGGGATGCGCGTGGACCCACGCGTGATCGAGAGCCGTGTGGTTGGGCACGAAATCGAGCACCAGGCCGACGCCGCGCGCGGCCAGCCGCCGCCGCAGGCGAGCCAGCGCGGCGGGGCCGCCGAAGTCGTGGTGCACGACGTACTCGCGCACGGCGAACGGCGAGCCGCACACATCGTCGGGCTTCACGTCGGGCAGGAGCTCGCGGTACTCGCGCTGCCAGGCCGGCTCGGTCAGCGAGACCCGGCGGCCGGCCTCGCCCGTCTGCCACACGCCGAGCAGCCACGTCCAGTCGAAGCCGTCGGCGGCGATCCGGTCGAGCGCGGCGTCGGTGACGTCGTCGAGGGTGGCCGGGCGGCCGAGCACCTCCCCGCGCTCGTGCAGCCACACCCGGGTGTTGACCTGGTAGAGCGCCGGATGCGCCGGGCGGCTCCGGCTCACGGCTACTGCGCCGTCCAGCCTCCGTCGATGACCAGCTCGCTGCCGGTGACGAACGCGGACTCGTCGGAGGCCAGGTACAGGACGGCGAGGGCGACCTCGTCGGCGGTGCCGTAGCGGCCCATCGGGATGCGCGAGAGCATGCGCTGGTACACGACGGGATCGGCGCGCCGCTGCTCGGTCATCGGCGTGAGGATCGGCCCCGGATGCACCGAGTTGCAGCGAATCCCCTCGCGCGCGTACTGCAGCGCGGTGGTCTTGGTCAGCAGCCGCACCGCCCCCTTGGAGGCCGTGTACTGCGGGCTGCTGTCGTCCATGCCGACCAGGCCCAGCTGGGAGGCGATGTTGACGATCGAGCCGCCGCCGGCGCGGCGGAGCGCGGGGATCGCGGCCCGGGTGCCGAGGAAGACGCCCTTGGCGTTGACGTCCATCACCCGATCCCACGCCTCGGTCGTCGTGTCCTCGACACGGCTGGAGCCGCCGATACCCGCGTTGTTGACGAGGACGTTCAGCGCGCCGAAGCGCGCGACCGCCAGCGCGACCGCCCGCGTCCAGTCGTCCTCACGGGTGACGTCGAGCCGCACGAAGGCGGCGGCCTCGCCGATCGCGCTGGCCACCGCCGCACCCTCGGCGTCGAGGATGTCGCCCACCACCACGCGCGCGCCCTCGCGCGCGAACAGGTGGGCCTCGGCCGCGCCCATGCCGCGCGCGCCACCACTGATCAGTACGATCTTGCCGGCGAGCCTCGGAGTCCGGGGGGTGTCCATGGCGGTCGAGCCTAGCGCAGAGACCGCCGACGAGCCAGCGCGGCGTGCGGGGGACGGATCAGGGGCGTCGGACGACGAGCTCTCTGCGGTGTTCCGGAACGGAACGCGTGTTCCGCCGTGAAACGATCGCGTCCTCGATTCGATTCTTCTGCTCACTCAGCGGGACGGGCGGCAGATGGCCCGCCGCCCGTCCCGGTGCGCGAGTCAGGCGCGGGGCGCCTGCACGTCCTCGCCACCGCCGCGCGGGGCCTGGATGTCCTCGTTGTGCCCGCGCGGCGCCTGGAGCCCGTCGTGACCGCCCCGCGGCGCCTGGATGTCCTCGTTGTGGCCGCGAGGAGCCTGGAGGCCCTCTTCACCACCCCGCGGCGCCTGGATATCCTCGTTGACCCCACGCGGTGCCTGGATGCCGGGCTCGCGCGGTGCCTGGATGTCCTGCTCACGTGGCGCCTGTGTGTCGTCGCGCGTCGGCGTCGCCTGAGCACCGGCGGCGGTCAGCAGCGCGGCGGCGAGCGCGATGGCGAATGCATTCTTGCGATTCATATGAACGATGTCCTCCCTCGGGGTCTTCACCCCATCCTGTTAGATGAGCCGCGCCCCGGGCGATTACCGTGCCCGGCGTGGCTCATCCAGAGGTAGAGCAGTCGCCGTGCCAGGCGCGAAGCGGCCGGGATCCCCAATTTCCACGTGCCACAGGGCGCGCACAGTTTCACAGCGGAACGAGGCGGTTCACGACGAAACGCCGGCCACCGTGGCACGTCGCTTGCCGGACTGCCTACAATCAGTGGACGGGAACCACGGATGTCGTTGCCTCTGATCCTCACGTTCGTGTCGACGCTGGCCTTCGCGATCCAGCTTCTGATCTTCGCGTACCTGTACTCCTCGCATCGCGTGCGCTTCTTCCACTACCTGCTCTGGGCGTGGGGGGCGTACACGCTGTCCAAGGGGCTCAAGCTGCTCGACGTCCTGCTGCTCGACACCGGCGGCGCGGTGGCGTTCGCGATGGACGTCGCGACGGTCGCCGCCGTCGCCCTCACCCTGGCCGCCGCGCTGGCCCATCGCTGGGACTATCGACTCGGCGCGCACGACGTGGCGGTGGGGGGCGGGCTCGCCATCGTGGTGGCAGCGGTGAGCGGCATCGGCGGCGGGGGCCACGTGATCGGCATGGGACTGGGGGCGCTGCAGATCGCGACGGGGGTGCTGTTCTGGCCCCGGCGGGGACGCGACACCGGGTTCCGCGGCGAGCGCCTGCTGGCCGGCCTGCTCGCGCTGTGGGGCGTGCACCGCATCGCCGCCCAGTTCGTGAGCGTCGAGCCGGGCACGCCGGCCTACCTCGCCGTGCACGCAACGTTCATCACGCTCTACTTCCTGTCCACCTTCGCGGTGATCATCATGGTGCTGGAGCGGGCGCGCAGCGAGAGCGAGCGTCTGCACGCCCGGCTGCGCGAGGCCGAGCGGCTGGCCACCGCCGGCGAGCTCGCGGCCGGCATGGCCCATGAGATCCGCAACCCGCTCGCGGCCATTCTCAACGCGACCGCGCTGCTGGCCGAGGAGACGCGGCTGACCGCCGACGAGCGCGCGAGCACGTTGTCCGCAATGCGGACCGAGGCGCGGCGGCTCAACCGCATCCTGTCCGACTTCCTGAAGTTCGCGCGGCCGCAGGCGGCGCGGGTGGCGCCGGGAGACCTCCGCGACGTGCTGGAGCACGTGAGCGGGCTGATCCGCGACGATCGTCCGCGGGCGGCCCGCGTCGACGTGAAGGTCGCCGTCGATCCCGGGCTGCCGCGCTTTCCCTTCGACCGCGACCAGCTCATCCAGGTGGTGTGGAACCTGGCGCTCAACGGTGTCGAGGCCATGAACGGACGCGGGCGGCTGTCGCTCGAGGGCTCCCGCCGGAGCGGCCACGTGGCCCTGGCCGTCAGCGACACCGGCCCCGGCATCCCGCCCGAACGGCGCGAGCACGTGTTCGAACCCTTCTACACCGGCAAGCCCAACGGCACCGGGCTGGGTCTCACCATCGCCGACCGCATCGTGGCGGCGCATGGCGGTCGCATCGAGATCGACTCCGGCCCTGGCCGGGGCACGCGGGTGACGCTGCTCTTCCCGCTCGCGGCCTCCTGACGTGGCTCACCTGCTGATCGTCGACGACGAGCCCTCGGCGCGCACCACGCTGGCGCTGCTGCTGCGCACGCGCGGACACCGGGTGCTGGAGGCCGACGGCCTCACCGCCGCCACCAAGCGCCTGGGCGAGGAGGTCTTCGACCTCGTCATCACCGACCTGCGCATGCCTGATGGCGACGGGCTCGAGGTCCTGCGCGCGGCCAAGGCCCACGCGCCGACCACCGAGGTGATCCTGCTCACCGCTTACGCCGGCTGGCGTTCGGCCAAGGAGGCCATCCGGCTCGGCGCCCTCGACTACTTCGAGAAGGGCGAGGACCCCGACGAGCTGTACCACCGCATCGACAAGGCGCTGGCCGAGCGGCGGCTGCGCCGCGAGAACGAGAACCTGCGCGAGCAGCTCCGCGAGCGCTACGGGCTGCCCGGCCTCATCGCCCACTCCCCGGCCATGCAGGGCGTGCTGGACCTGGTCGAACGGGTGGCGCCGACCGACGCTACGCTGCTCATCCTGGGCGAATCCGGGACCGGCAAGGAGGTCATCGCCAAGGCCGTGCACCACGCCAGCCCGCGGGCGGCGCGGCCGTTCGTGGCCGTCAACTGCGGGGCGGTGCCCGAGACCCTTCTCGAGTCCGAGCTGTTCGGGTTCACGCGCGGCGCGTTCACCGGGGCGGTCGCCAGCAAGCTCGGCCTCTTCGAGGAAGCGCACGGCGGCACGCTGCTGCTGGACGAGATCGCGGAGATGCCGGCGGCGCTGCAGGTGAAGCTGCTGCGGGCGCTGCAGAGCGGCGAGATCCGACGGCTGGGCGCCACCCAGGCCACGACCATCGACGTCCGTGTGATCGCGGCGACCAATCGCGACCTGGCCGCGATGATCGCCGACGGCAGCTTCCGCGAGGATCTCTTCTACCGGCTGAACGTCATCGAGGTGCGGTTGCCGCCGCTGCGGGAGCGCCGCGAGGACATCCCCGCGCTCGCCGAGCACTTCATGGCCCGGGCGGCCGGCAAGCTGGGCCGCGAGATACGCCTGTCGGCCGAGGCCGTCGAGCGCCTGCTCCGTTACCCGTGGCCGGGCAACGTGCGCGAGCTGGAGAACGCCGTCGAGCGCGCGGCCATCCTGACCCGGGGCGAGACGGTGACCCCCGACGATCTGCCGCCCCACGTGGCGGCCGCTCTCACGCTCGGCCCCTCCCCGGCCCTGCCGCGGCAGACGAGCCTGGCCGACGCCGAGCGCAGCCACATCCTGACGACGCTGGAGCGCGTGGGTCGCAACCAGTCGGCGGCGGCCGAGGCGCTGGGGATCGGCCGGACCACGCTCTGGCGGAAGCTCAAAGAATACGGTCTCGACCGGTAGCGCGCGTCGCCGGCCCGCGCCGCTGGTGGTGGGACGACGCGCTGGGGCGACAGGGTCCCCTGAGGTTCCGCGAGAGACTGCCCGGTGCGCCCAGGCACGGTCGGAGCCTGGTCCTACGCGTGGCCCTACACGATCGAAGCCAACGGAACCTCAGGAGACCCTGTCGCCCCACCACGTCGTCCCACCACTCCGCGACGCTCGCCGGGAACGCGGGCTGCCGGGCGAACTGGGGGCGTCTGATTCGGAAATCTAGTGTTGGGGTGGCGGAGAGCGGGGGGGTGGGGGGCGGTGGAGGTGGTTGCCGAAGATGCCGGGGGCGCCGGCGAGGAGGGTGAAGGCGCGGGTGTAGGAGTCGGCTTCGGCGGTGGTGAAGGGCTCGCGGTTGCGGTGGTCGTGCTTGCCGATGAAGGACTGTAGCTCGCCCCGCACGCGCGTCCACTTCTCACGCGTGCGAGCCACCAGACTCGGCACGCACGGTGTTTCGGTCTCGGCGGCGGCGAAGAGATGACTCACGCAGAGGCCATCGGATCTTCCGTATGCGGCCAGGAGGTCTCCGTCGTCGAAGAATCGCACCAGCGTGTCCACGTACCGGCGCTCGGCGTCGGCGGCGGTCACGCACACGGGGCATGCGGTCCGCCGGCGGTAGCCGTCGCCGGCGGCGGGGCGGTGGCGACGCCCGAACAGGGCCGAGAGCCAGCTTCGGCGGTGGGGCGGGGCGACCTCCAGCCGCCCGATCAGCTCCAGCGCCAGCCGTAGCAGGTCCTCGTAGACGATCGCCGAGCCGAAGCCGGCGTGCTCGATCTCGAGAAGCATCCACGTGTGCCAGTTGCAGAAACCCCAGGAGGCGCGCAGGGCGCGGCGGGTCTCGGGATCGGTGACCTGCTCGTACAGGATGGCGTCGAGGTGGCTGCGGCTCTCGCGGACGACGCACCGACAGATCGGGCAGCCGGGCTCGTCGCACGACTCGACGAGCCGGACGTAGCCGGCAGACTTCTCCTCGGTCATCAGCGATAGAGGAACCGTGGCAGTCGTTGTATTCGAGCCATTCTACACCGACCCGCGAGGACGACATCGTCGGGGTCGGACGGCGAGGTGTCGGGCGACCTCGATAGGTGGTATGAGTGGGCAGCCCCGGCCTGGAGGAGGCGCCCCCGTGATGCAGAAGAAGGATCTACCGGAACCGACGCTGCCGAACCTCTTGCCGCCGAACCTGGACCACCGCTACTTCGAGGACGGCGACAAGCACCCCTTCCGGCCGAACGCGCAGACGCTCGAGCTCGTCAACGCTTGGTGGCTCGCCGAGGCGGCGCTGCTCGCGTACGCTCCCGAGGCTTTCGTGAAGGAGACGCTCCGTCGGGCCGGCTTGAACATGAGCCGGTTCCTGTCGAAGGCCGGGACCCAGTGCTACGTGGCGACGTCGGGCAACTTCGTGATCGCCGCCTTCCGCGGCACCCAGGTGCCGAAGCCGGGCGCGGATCCGGATCGCCTCCGACTGCTTCAGGAGGTCGTGGCCGACGTGGGGGCCGACGTCGGGTTCTCCCTCGTCGAGTGGAGCCAGGGAGGATGCGTCCACGACGGTTTCATGAGGGCGTTCGACGTCGTCTGGCCGGAGGTCCGTGAGGAACTCGCCGAGCACGCACGTCAGCGTCGATCGATCTGGATCACGGGGCACAGCCTCGGCGCCGCGCTGGCGACCCTGGCCGCCGATCGGCTCGGCGGCGTGCAGGCCCTGTACACCTACGGCTCCCCGCGCGTCGGTGACGGCGCGTTCGCGGACGATTTCCAGGTGCCCGCCCATCGTTTCGTCCATCATCGCGACATCGTGACGCAGGTGCCGCCGTT
This sequence comes from uncultured Candidatus Rokubacteria bacterium, assembly GCA_963734175.1. Taxonomy (GTDB): domain Bacteria; phylum Methylomirabilota; class Methylomirabilia; order Rokubacteriales; family CSP1-6; genus AR5. The sequence goes on along the minus strand of CAVTGC010000003.1, from coordinate 70,931 downwards.
CGGGCTGTACAAGGGAAAGCCCGAGCAGGGAGAGTACGCGCACGTCGGCGCCGTCCGGTACGTCGACGGCGACGGGCGACTGCACGACCACGAGCCGGGCCCGACAGCACTCGGCGGCCGGGTCCGGGAGACCGTCCACTCACTCTTCGATGGGCAGGCCCGGGCGCGGCTCGGCCGCCTGCTCGACATCGCCCGGGAACCCTTCGACGACCACGAGCCCATCTACTACGCCATCCGTACGTGGAACCTCTACGTCGACAGCCGGTCCTGACCCGGACGCGAGACCGCCCTCGAGGTCCTCGTCATCCGAGGGCCCGAGGGCGGTTGAACTGGTGGAGGCGGTGGGAATCGAACCCACGTCCGAAAACCCTCAGCCGCAGGCGTCTACGTCGATAGCCGGTTTATCTTGCTGCTCTCTCGCCCTTCGGTCCTCCATCCGGCAGGAGGGCCACGGGGCCAGCCTCATTTATCTCGCCCATCCCCTGAGGCCAAGTTCTGGGCCAGCCACCAGAATATGATGCCGGTTCCCAGGCCCTGATGGCTCGACCTGGCCGACACTAGCGGTTGTTAGGCCGCCAGAGCTAGCTGGTTATTGGCAGCTAGAAGTTCTCACTTATTAACGAGGGGTGAGAAACCTCGAGACGCAGCCTGGACCTCGCTGATTCCCGTCGAAACCTGTCGCCCCCTTGCTCTCGATTCTACCACTCAGCCCCGTCGCACCTCCCGGGCGGCCTTGTCCATCTCGCGCCGCGTCTGGCGGTCGCGCAGGGTCGCCCGCTTGTCGTGCAGCTTCTTGCCGCGAGCCAGGCCGATCTCGATCTTGGCGCGTCCGCTCTTGAAATACATCTTGAGCGGGACGACCGTCAGGCCCCGCTCGGCGATCTTGCCGACCAGCCGCCGGATCTCGCGACCATGCAGGAGGAGCTTTCGGTCCCGCTCGGGGTCGTGGTTGGCGTCGGTGCCGTGGCTGTAGGGGCTGATGTGACACCCGAGCAGCCACGCCTCGCCGCCGCGGACGGTGGCGTAGGAGTCCTTGAAGTTCACCTGCCCCGTGCGGAGCGACTTGACCTCGGTCCCCCGCAGCACGAGCCCGGCCTCGAACGTCTCGAGGATCTCGTACTCGTGCCGCGCGCGGCGGTTGGTGGCGACGATCCGGTCTTCGGTCATCCTGTGCTCTTGACTTGCCTGAAGCGGGCGGTATCATAAGCGCTCGCCCGTGCCGAAGTGGCGGAATTGGCAGACGCGCTAGATTCAGGGTCTAGTGCCCGCAAGGGTGTCGGGGTTCGAGTCCCCGCTTCGGCACCACACATCCTCGCATAGTTGGCTCGCACTCACTAGAGACGCCGATTTGAACGCCCGCAGCGCTGGTGCCGCTCTGGGTGCCACTGCGCTGCACCCGGGCGTCTAGTTCCACCAGCCCTCCCGCGCAATCTGCCGCCGCATCTCCAGCGCGCGACGCAGCAGCGGCTTCACCACCGGCCGCCTCTCGTGGCCCCACTGCGTGGATGTGATCGAGCGGATCAGGAACAGGACGCGGACCCAGGGCAGGAGGTAAGGAGGGTCACTCGATCACCTGATCCGCCCGCAGCAGCAGCGACGGCGGGATCGTGAGCCCGAGCGCCTTGGCGGTCTTGAGGTTGATGACCAGCTCGAACTTAGTGGGCTCTTCGACTGGAAGATCAGCTGGTTTCGCGCCCGTGAAGATCCGGTGCGCCAGGCTGGCGGCGTGGCGATACATCTCGGGGTAGTTCGCTCCATAGGAGACGAGGCCGCCGACAAACTCGGTGGAGGCGTAGATCGCCGGAAGCCGACGATTCGCCGCCAGGTCGACAATGGCGCGTTGATTCACCTGCGTGAGGGTTTCGAGCCCCACGACCAGCCCCTCGGCACGGTGCCGGATCGCCGAATCGAACGCCGGCTTCAGGTCCTCCGGTGTTCGCACGTCGAGAAGCTGAGGCTCGATACCGAACGATCGCACCGCGTGTTCGACCTCCTTCTATTGAGCCGGGACCGCCGGGTTACTCACATTGAAGAGGGCCGCGATTCGCACGGCTTTCGGAACGAACTCCCTGAGCAGTTGTACTCGCTTCGCGTATGTATCCGTCACCGCGGCGCTGAGGCCCGTGACGTTCCGGCCGGGGTGCGCGAGGCCCCCGACAACGCCTTGTGCAACTGGATCGCCGACGCCAAGGATGACCACCGGAATCGTGGCTGTGGCATTCTTGGCCGCCAGCGCCGCCGGCGTGCCGCGCGTCAGGATCAAGTCGACCTTCAGTCGTACCAGTTCAACCGCTAGACTCGGGAACCGATCATCGCGGCCCTCCGCCGAGCGGTACTCGATGGCGTAGTTCTTACCCTCAACGTAGCCGAGCTCGAGCAGCCCTCGTCGGAAACCATCGAGGTTGGCTGCGTTGAGCGCGGGTGATGTCCTCTCCAGCACGCCGATGCGATAGATCCTGTCCGGTTGTCGCGCCTCGGCGGCGAGCGGCGCCGCGAGCATCCCAGCCAGCGAGGTCAGCAGGAGGCGGCGGCGGTCCATGCCGGGATGGTGGGGGCGGAGGCCGACCTAGGTCAAGCCTGAGGGCCCGCAGCGCTGGTGCTCCACCCCCGGCACCTTCACCTTTGGCTGCGAAGGTCCGGCGTTGCGCGCCGTTTCAGGCCCTGTCACTCGACGAATCGCTCAAGAGCGTTCTCAGCTCGGACAGCGAGTGGATGTAGAACGTGGCATTGCTTGCTCGTCGGCACCCCGGGCCGAAGCGTCTGAACGGTCCGCATGCCGAGGTGATTTCCCGCCCTGATCTCTGAATCGGGGTTGTCTCCGACGACGAGCACCTCTGCGGAAGTGAGCTCATAGTCCGTCTGGATTCGCTCAAAGACTCCCTGCTTGCCGAGCCTGTCTGGCTCGTCAATCGCATCCACATACACGGCGGTGAAGAAAGGGGCGAGGTTCAGCGCCTTGATCTTGCTCTCCTGCAGGCGCCGGAAGCCGGAAGTCACGAGAAAATGTTGCGCTGGTAGTTCGGCCAAGATCGGTAGATCGCCGTAGCCATGCATCGGGCGCGCGACCTCCATCCCTACGAACACGCGCCAGCCCGCCGCGAGCATCGCCTCGGAGAACCTGTATTTGGCCGCTACCCAATCCAGTGGGTGTCGCCAGGCATCCGCAAACGCCAGCTCCAAAGCCTCGCTGGAGACAGTGCCGTGATTTGCCTGCCGGATCGCGTCGAACGCCGGCTCGAAAAGCTCCTCGCCCACCTCGGTGGCCGGCGCCAAGCAGTTATCGAGGTCGAAGATCAGGGCTCTGATCATCTTTGCCGAACCGCCGACGCCAGCGGCAGCGTGATCGTGAAGCACGCGCCCCTTCCGGCTCCGTCACTCTCCGCTCGGACATTCCCACCGTGAAGCTCTACCAGCGACCGCACGATGGCGAGGCCGAGGCCCACGCCGCCCACGGTCCTTGTTGTGGAGGTCTCCGCCTGACGGAATCTTTCGAAGATGTGCGGCAAGAAGTCCGATTCGATCCCTCGTCCCGTGTCCGCAACGACCATGCACGCCTCGGAGCCACGCAGCCCGACGCTGACGCTCACGCGGCCACCTTGGGGGGTGAACTTGATCGCGTTCGCCATGAGGTTCGAGAACACCTGATCCAGACGCGCCGGGTCACCGTAGATCGGTACTGGACCCTCGAGAGATGTCACCACTTCGATCTTCGCGGTCGCGGCAGGCGCTCTCCACGCTTCAGCCGACAAGCGGACAAGCTCACAGAGGTCCAGGTACTCAGGAGCAATCTGCGTCTTGCCCGCGGCCATCGACGTGAGGTCCAGAAGATCGTTGATGAGCCGAAGCTGCTGGTCCAGGCTCCGCCGGATCGCGTGGATCCCCTTGTGGGCGTCCTCGGCGGCCAATTGCCCCGACTCGATCAGCCGCACCCATCCCATGGCCGTGTTCAGTGGCGTCCGCAGTTCATGGGACAAGACCGCCAAGAAGTCATCCTTCAGCCGGTTGGTCTCTTCTGCGGCAGCACGCGCTTCCTGTTCGCGGGCCAAGAGGGCAGCGCGGGCCCGTTCCATGCCCTTCCGATCCGAGATGTCACGGGCGATCTTGGAGGCCCCAACGACGGCCCCGCTCGCGCTCCGAACCGGCGAGACCGTGAGCGAGATGTCGACGGCCGTCCCGTCCTTCCGCATCCGCACGGTCTCGAAATGATCGACCCGCTCCCCACGCCTCAGACGGGCCAGGACTTGCTCCTCCTCGGCATGGCGATCCGGCGGGATGATGAGGGTGATGTGACGCCCGACGGCTTCCGACGCGGAGTGGCCGAACATCCGCTCGGCCCCAGCATTCCACGACGTGATGACTCCATCGATCGTCTTGCTGATGATGGCGTCGTCCGAGGAGTCGACAATCGCGGCGAGCCGGGCGGCGGCGATCTCGGCATCGTCGTGGGGGCCGGTGGTGGGAGGCATCACCGGAGGATCACAGACTTTCGATTCCGGGGCAACCGAGGTGGCGGGTGCAAACTCCCAGCATCTCGAGTGAATCGGCCGAGGGGCGCCGGCCCCCCCACCGTTCTTTTTAATCGCGAGGTTCCAGACCCCCTTCGTTACGCTGCTGGCAACGCGAGCAGCGAACGGCGAAACGGAGGGCGGGATGAGGCGATGGGCGAGGTGCCTGCTGCTGGCGGTCGGGCTGCTACTGGCGGACCGGCCGGCCGGGGCCGGTGACAAGGGGCTCACCAACAGCGAGACGTTCAGCGGATTCCAGTTCAATTTCAACAACCCGGGGGCCCGCGCGCTCGGCATGGGCGGCGCCTTCGTGGCGGTGGCCGACGACGCCACGGCCGTCATCGCCAATCCGGCCGGCCTGGTCATCCTCCAGCGGCCGGAGCTCTCGGGCGAGGTCAAGTTCACCCGCTTCAACAACACGGTCAACGCGTTCAGCAACTCGGCGGCCGAGGGCGCCAGCAACACGCTGCACTCGCGCGACTTCGACGACAGCGTCGTCACCCCCTCCTTCTTCAGCTTCGTCTATCCGACCGAGCGGCTCGTGGTGGCCGCGTTCGTGCGCGAGCAGATCAACTACGAGAGCACCTTCCAGACCGAGGGAATCTTCTTCAACGACCCGGCCAACGGCGGCGTCGTGCGCCTGCTGCCCGTGCGCTCGCAGCTCGAGATCCGCGCCCTGAACTTCGGTCTGGGCGCGGCCGTCAACCTCGAGAAGGAGCATCCGCTGCTGCCCAACATCGGGGCCAGCCTGGAGTTCTCGATCGGGCGCATCCGCTCGCGGCTGGAGCGCTTCGGCACCCAGGGCGCCAACGGTCCCCCCGACTTCTCCAACCTCATCTCGACGGAGACCGTCGACGGCACCGACCTCGGCGTCGGCTTCAACGTGGGAGCGCTGTGGCATCCAGTGCGGGACCTGGGCGTCGGCATCGTCTACCGGCGGGGACCGCGCTACGACATGCACCAGACGATCAACGTGGTCGGCGGCTCCAGCACCGTCTTCGACTTTGGCTTCAAGGTGCCCGACGTCGCCGCCGCCGGCATCTCCTATCGCTTCTTCGAGCGGCTCACGCTGGCCTTCGAGGCCAGCTACATCCAGTACTCGCAGCTCGTGAAGGGCTTCCAGGTGCCGCTGGCCGACTCGAACGCGACCAAGTACAAGATCGACGACGCCCTCGAGCTGCACCTGGGGGCCGAGTACATCTTCTTCGTGAAGGACATACCGCTGGCGGCCCGGGCGGGCTTCTACACGAACCCCGACCACAAGATCCGCTACACCGGCGGTCAGCACGACGCCAGCGAGGCCGCCGAGCGGCTGCTTTACGCGGGCGGCAAGGACCGCTACCACGGGACGGTGGGGCTGGGGATCGTGCCGTTCTCCGGCTTTCAGATCGACTTCGCCGGCAATTACTCCAAAGATATCAGGGAGTTCTCGGTCTCTACGGTGTTCCGCTTCTAACGCTGGATCCGCCGCCCGGTCCGCTAGTATGAATTTCATGGTCCGTCGCGGGCGTGCGGCCCGGAGGCTTGTCGCTCTCCTCGGTGTCGCGCTCCTGCTGGGGCCCGCCGCCCCCGTCTTCGCCCAGGCCTGGCGCGACGCCTACATCAAGGGGCTCGAGCACGCCGAGGCCAGGCGCTGGGCCGAGGCCGTCCAGGCCTTCGATGCCGCCATCCTGGGCAACCCCCGCGAGAACAAGAGCGCCCGGCTGTACGGCATGCGCTATGGGTACTTCCCTCACCGGGACAAGGGGGTCGCGCTCTACCAGCTCGGCCAGTACGACGAGGCGATCGTGGCCCTCGAGGAGTCGGTCCGCCAGGGACCGAGTGACGAGGCCACCCGTACGCTCGACCTGGCCCGCAAGCGCCAGCCGGCGGTGGCGATGGGGCAGGTGTTCCGCGGCACCTGGTGGGACTTCTACGAGCGCGGCCTGAAGTACGCCGAGGCGGGCGCCTGGAAGGCCGCCGTCCAGGACTTCCGCGCCGCCCGCCAGCAGCGTGACAAGGAAGACCGCAGCGCCCGCACCTACGGCGTGGCATTCATCGAGTACTTCCCTGTCCGCGAGCTGGGGATCGCGCTCTACCAGGAAGGTCAGTTCAAGGCGGCCGTCGAGGCGCTGGAGCGCTCGCTGGCCGGCTACCCGACGGCCAAGGCCGCCCACTACTACAACCTGGCCCGCGCCGCGCTGCTCCGCCAGGCCGCCGCCGACACGCGTCCCCCTCGGATCACGATCGACGCGCCCGCCGACGGCCTGCTGACCAACGCGCTCACCCTTGAAGTGCGCGGCACCGCCGAGTCCCGGAACCAGGTGGCCACCGTCGAGGTGAACGGCGAGACGCAGATCATCGACGCCGCGGCCGGCAACCAGCCGTTCACGCAGCTGGCCCGGCTGGCGCCGGGACCGAACGCCATCCAGGTGCGCGCCCAGGACCTCATCGGCCAGGAGACGCGCGCCACCGTGAACGTGATCGTGGACCGCGAGGGGCCGATGGTCGTCATCGACCGGGCGACGCGGGCCGGCCGCCTCGTGCACGTCGAGGGTACCGTGTTCGACAACGTTCGGCTGGGGCCGCTGGTGATCAACGGCCAGCCGACGTCGCTCACCGCCGGCGCCGCCGAGAGCACATTCGCGACCGATGTGCCGGTCACCGCCTCGGTGCTGGCCATCGAGGCCGCCGACGCCGTGGGCAACGTCACCCGTGTGCGCATCCCGATTCCTGCCGAGCTACGCCAGTCGGGTCGGGCGCCGGAGATCGTGCCGGTCGCCTGGCGCAAGCAGCTCGTGCCGTCGTTTCTGCGGGCCGCCGCGCTGGCGGTCGAGCTGGAGACGCTGCCGGCCGAGGTCCAGCAGGACTCGCTCTCGGTGTCGTGGATCGTCACCTCCGGCTCGACGGTCACGAGCGTGAAGATCAACGAGGAGACGAAGACCGTCCGCCCGACCGAGGCGGGCAAGCCGCTGATCTTCAGCCACATCCTGCCGCTCGTCGACGGCCCCAACCAGATCACAATCACCGCGACCGACCGCGCCGGCGCCACCGTGACCAGGACGGCAAAGGTCGTCCGCAAGGCCGAGGAGGTCGAGCAGATCGGCGCCCGGCTGGCGGTCGCCATCATGCCCTTCGCCTTCAAGGGCCCGTCCAGCGACGTGTACGGCGGCGCCTTCGAGGCGATGGTGGACGCGCTGGTGAACCAGGGGCGCTTCAAGGTGGTGAGCCGCGACCAGCTCGAGAACATCCTGCGCGAGCTGAAGCTGTCGGGGACCGCCCTCGTCGACCAGGGCAGCGCCCTCAAGGCCGGCAAGCTGGCCGCCGCCGAGGCCATCGTGGTCGCCACCGTGAACGAGTCCGCCAAGGCGGTGGAGATCTACGCCCAGCTCATCAATACCGAGACCAGCACCGTGCTGGCCTCCCGGGACGTGTTCGATCCCGAGAAGGCCCCGGGCACCGCGCGCGCCAAGATGCGCGAGCTGGCCGCCAAGCTCAAGCAGGAGTACCCGCTGGTCGGCGGCTCCGTCGTGACCGTGAACAACCAGCGGGTGGCGATCGGCATCGGCAGCGCCCGCAAGGCGCGCGCGGACATGAAGGTCATCGTCTACGTGGAAGGCGAGCCGCTCGTCGACCCCCAGACCAAGGTGGTCCTCGACCGCAACATCGAGCCGCTCGGCGAGGGGTTGCTCAAGGACGTGCGGCCGCAGGTGTCGTTCGCGAACATGGACGCCAAGGACCTCGCCAAGATCGAGCGCATGATCGCGCAGAAGAAGCAGCTCAAGGTGATCACCAAGTAGGAGATCAGGGTGGCCGACGACCAGGACCTCGCGCAGAGCCCGGGCATGAAGAGCGACGTGTGGGACTACGTCCGCCGTCGCAACGAGCTGGACCGCGAGATCCAGGAGAAGTTCTCGCGCCCGGTCACCATCATGTTCACCGACATCAAGGGCTCCACGACCTTCTTCGACATGCGCGGCGACCTCGAGGGCGTCACCATGCTCCAGCGCCACAACGACCTGGTGGTGCCGCCGATCGAGGCCAACGGCGGTCGGATCCTGCAGCGGCTGGGTGACGGCCTCCTGGCCACCTTTCCCACCGCCGGCCCCGGCGTGAAGGCCGGCATCGAGATCCAGCGACGCCTGGCCGAGTACAACGGCCGCGTGGCCGACCGCGAGCAGATCCACGTGCGGGTCGGGCTCAACTCCGGGCTGGGCCTGGTCGAGGAGTCCAACGTGTTCGGCGACGCCGTGAACACGGCCGCGCGGGTGCAGACGCTGGCCGAGCCCGGCCAGATCCTCGTCTCCGACTCGACCTACCAGGAGGCCAGCCGCGAGCTCGGCACCGACATCTTCTTGCCGGTCGGTCCCGCCGCGCTGAAGGGCAAGCTCGAGAAGGTCGTGGTCCTGGAGGTGATGTGGTCGCCCGACCAGGCGCGCCTGCGGGCGGCCTCGCTCGGCGGCGGTGACAAGGCCGGCCACACGCTCAGCCTCGACGTCTCCCGCGTCGGTACCCGGCTGAAGGTGGGGAGCCGCGAGACCGGCAGCGACGCCGGGCCGGTGCTCTCCGAGGTCGAGGAGCTCGCCTACGACGAGGCGGCGGTGGGCCAGGCCGTCCAGCGCCTCGAGGCCATCCTGGGCGGCGCCGATCGCGACGGGCGCATCTCCAAGCAGAACCTCGAGGACCTGGCCGGGCTCGGCCATCAGCTGTGGGAGCTGCTCCTGCCCGTGAGCAGTCGGGCGCGCGTCGGCCGCAGCACCGCCGCCGAGCTGGTACTGACGCTCGACGATCAGCTCCCGCGCATTCCCTGGGAGCTGCTGCACGACGGGCGCGAGTTCCTGGGACTGCGCTTCGGCATGGGGCGCGTGGTCAGCACCGCCAAGCAGCTGGCCGCGTCTCGGCCGCGCGAGGTGCCGGGGCCGCTCAAGATCGCGATGGTCGCCGATCCAGAGGGCGCGCTGCCGGACACGCTGCGCGAGGCCACGCAGCTCAGCACCCATCTGGGCGACCGGCCTGAGTACACGGTGGTCGTCAACGATCGCCGGGTGAGCCGCGCCGAGTTCCTCGCCCAGTTCGGCGCCAGCGACGTGGTGCACGTCGCTGGTCAGGTCGAGTACGACAGTGGCGGCGGCTTCGTGCTCGGCGACGGACGCGTCACGGTCAGCGAGCTGGCTCGCCAGCCGGCCGGCGCGACGGTGCCGCGCCTGGTGTTCGTCACCGCCTCTGAGGCCGACACCGGCGGCAACCGGCACGGCGAGGCCGCGGTGTTCGGCCTGGCCAGTGCCATCGTCACGGCCGGTGTGAAGCACTTCGTGGGCTCCCTGCGGGCGGTGCCCGGCTCGGGTGGCTTCCAGTTCGCCCATGAGGTCTATCGCCACCTCGCCACCGGCCAGTCGATCGGCGTGGCCGTCCGCGAGGCGCGCCGCGAGGCCGCTCGTCGCCACGGCAAGGCCCAGCTCACCTGGGCCGCCTATGTCCTCTACGGTGACCCCGCCGCCCGCTACGTGACCGTGACCGCCACCCAGGCGGCCCCGGTGCCGGCCCGGGCCGCGGTGGTGGTGCTGCCGCGCAAGCGGCTCATGACGATCCTGGGCAGCGCGGTTGGCGCCGTCGCCGTGGCCGCCGGGCTCTATCTCTCCCTCGGCGGTACGGGTGGCAAGGCGCGCCTGGAGGCGGCCTACAAGCACCTGGAGGGCGGGCGGCTGCCGGAGGCGACGCGCGAGTTCGAGGCAGCCGTGAGCAGCCGGCCGGCCGAGGCCTACGAGGGGCTGGCCCTGGTCGCGGTGCGGCAGAACGATCCCGCCGCCGCTCAGAAGTTCTGCGCCGAGGCGCAGAAGAAAGACGCTCGGCGCCCCGGCTGTGTCCTCGTCCAGGGTGACGCGATCGCGCTGCAGGGCGATCTGCCCAAGGCCGCGGAGAGCTACGAGGCGGTCGTGTCCTTCGCCGGCGTCCCCGGCTTCTCCAAGTCGATCGCCTACACGCGCCTGGGCCGTCTGGCGACCGAGCAGGGTCAGCCGGACCGGGCCCAGGCGGCCTACGCCAAGGCGCAGGAGAGCGATCCCGGCAACTGGGAAGCGCTCAGCAACATGGGCGCGCTGCTTCGCCGCCAGGGCAAGTACGCGGAGGCCTCGTCCACCCTCGAGAAGGCGGCCGCCCTCAATCCGAACGACCCCATGGTGCAGACGCTGCTCAAGGACGTGCGCGACACCGAGGGGATCACCAAGGACGCCGCCAAGCAGCGGCGGGTGGACGCCCTCGTGGACGAGCTGGCCACGCGCTTCAAGCGCGGGGACGTGGCCCGGCCCGCGGCTGGCCGCGACGACTGGACGTCGCCGCCGCTCACAATCTCGCTGCTGGGCCTCGAGAGCCGCGGGCGAATGGCCTTCCGCGAGGGCGAGTACGACTTCATGCTGCTGCGCATCGGCCAGGCTCTGGAGAGCCAGACCCGCGCTCGCCTCGTGGAGCGCGCGGTCATGGACAAGCTGCTGGCCGAGCTGAAGCTCTCCTCGAGCGCCCTGGTCGATCAGCGCACGGCGCTGCAGCTCGGCCGCGTGCTGTCGGCCCGACTCATCACCGTCGGCACCGTTGCCGGCGGCGCCACCGAGTGGACGCTCACGCTCCGGGTGATCGAGACGGAGACGTCCACGGTGGTGGCCTCGGTTGCCCAGGGCTTCCCGGTCGGGCAGTCCACTGCCCAGGTGGCCGACGTCGTGGCCAAGGACCTCGCCACCAAGCTGCGCAAGACGTTCCCGCTGCGGGCGCGCGTGGTGGGCGGGGGCGCCGGCGAGGTGGTGCTGAACGTCGGGACCGGCGAGGGCGCGGCCGTCGGGCAGAAGCTGCTGATCTTCCGCGAGAGCGCCGCCGGTCAGCGCGACGTGGTGGGCGAGGCCGAGATCTCCGAGGTGACCGACAAGCAGTCGCGCGCCAAGCTGCCCGGCGACGCCAAGCCTCTTCCCGCCGGTCTGAAGGCCCTCGAGCGCAGCTAGCTCACGCCCCCGCCTCGCGGCGGGGGCCCTTCGTTTCGCAAGGATCCGTTCGGTAGTTCGCGCCCCTATCAGCCGCCGAAATCATCGAAGAACCAGCAGGCGGCGGTTCGCTCGTCACCGCCGGAGACGGCGCCCAGCTCGCCGTTGAAGAAGATGCAGAACTGGGCCTGGACGATCGGCTGGCCGAAGCAGCTCGTCGGGAACTTGAACGTCGTCGTCGTCGCGCCCACCGCCAGATTCTGCTGGACCGCGCTGCAGAAGCTACCGTTGCTGGTGTTCACGATCGCGGAGAAGAACTGGTCGCGAATCGGGAACGTCGGCAGCGTCCAGCTCACCGCCATGTTCTGGCCGAGGCGGGCGTCGACCAGCTGCGTGCCCGGGGGCTGCAGATTCGGCGTCGCCGGGTTCGGGATGAAGATGAAGTCGGTCGGCGCCGTCGGGCTCGGATTGGCCTCCGAGTTCCGCAGCGCGGTCGTGACCAGCTGCGGCAGCGCCGGCGTGAACGGCGTGACGCTGATCTGGAACTCGGTACCAACCGCCAGCGGGTACGGCACCGCGCGGGCCTCGAGATCCACTCGCTGGCTGAAGATGTCGATGAGGGTCGGGTCCTCGTTGAACTGCGTCGTCCCGGTCCGGTCCAGGCACTCCGGGCTCGGGAACGGCCCACTACCGCCGGCATTCACGACGGTGACCGGGAACGGAGGATTGGGGTTGGGGAAGCACCGCCCCGTCTCGACCGAGAAGGCCGGCACGTCGACAAAGATCGAGAGCAGTCGCTCGCGGGTGCCGCCGACCTGGGCCCCGGTCCGATAGACGTTCTCCAGACGTGCCTCGACCATCACGTTGAACGCCTTGCCGTAGTGCAACACGTACTCGTTGCCGAGCAGGTCCGCGTACTCGAAGACGACCGCCTGGACGTCGGACCACTGCGGGCGGTCGGCGAAGGTGTAGCTCGTCGTCGTGGGCGCGAGGTCCGGCGACTCGGGCTGGTTCTCGCCAGGGGCGTTCGTCCACAGACGCACGCGGATCCCCGACATGAACGACGGCGGGCCTGACAGCGGGACCTGGAAGCGGTCCTTGTACTCCCAGTCGATCTGGGTCAGGGTGCCGTTGCCGTCGACCGTCACCCGCGGGTAGACGATCACGAACGAGCTGTTGGCGTTGAGCGGCGGCACCGTGAACATCCGGGCGACGCCCTTGTAGAGCACCGACCACGTCCCGCCCGGCGCCGAGCCCGGCCGCTCCGGAGACCGGTAGGTGACGCTCTGGCCGTCCTCGTCGCCGTGGCTGCCATCCATGTCCGACGGCGTGTTGCTGAGACCGGAGCCGGCGGGGCCGGTGAAGCGGACCGCCGACGGATCCGGCACGTCACTGTCGAAGAGCACGTGAAAGTTGGCCACGTAGCCGGTCGGGGCCACTCCGGGGAAGACCGTCGGCGTCGTATCGAAGCCGAAGCTGCCCACGGGCGTCCGGACGCCGAACCGGAACACGAACGAGGTTTTGCCGACCGCCGTCAACGGGCCCGTGAACGTGCAGTCGCCACCGGCCGCGGTCCGGATGGTGCCGGTCACAGTCCCGCTGAGGGTGGCGCCGTTGAGCGTCCCCGTGAAGGTGCCGGGCGGCGAGCCCAGGCCGTTGGCGCTGAACGCGCCGCTGGCCGTGATGGAGGTCACGGACGCCGTGATGTTGTTGGCGGCGTCGGCCGTACCGGTGAAGGGCATCACGAACCGCACGGGCTGGTCGTTGAAGGTGCCGGTGAGGTCGGCGACGCCGCTGGCAGTGTCCTGCTGCTGGCTGAGGATCGTGAAGCTCCCGGACAGGCTCACCGAACCGCCCGTCAGCTCGCACGCCGCCGCCGGCGCTCCGAACGAGTACCGCCGCCGCTCGCGTCGGCGAAGCTGAAGCTGGCGCTGGCCGACTGGAACTTCGAGAAGTTGCTCGACACCTTGAGCACCGCGGGCGCGCTGCTGAGGCCGTTGTTGGTCGCGTCGGCCTCGGGGGCGCTCAGGTTGAAGTTGGCGACGGCCGACACGAAGTAGTTGCCGGCCGGCAGATCCTCGGCCACGGCAAGCTGCGTCGGCAGCGCCGTCCCCGCTCCCGCCGCCAGCGCCGGCACGTCCCGCTGCACCACCAGGCTGCCGGCGCCGGGGAGGGCGTCGGCGGGCGAGCCGTTGTCCTTGGCCATGAAGATGCCGACGCGGAACGGCAGCGAGGCAACCTGGCCCAGGTTGCGTACGGTCGTCGGCGCCGACAGGGTCTTGCCGGCCAGGGTGCTGCCGGGCGTCGCGACCGACGCGATGACCAGGTCGGCGCGGAAGTCGAGGATCGTCAGGGTCGCGCTGCTGGCGCCGATCAGGGCGGCGTTCACCGGGTCGGTCAGCTCGAGGCCGACCACACGGTTGCCGTTCTGGGTCAGCGCGTTCGCGACGAGGATCGGCACCTCGAAGGTCTTGACGATCTCGCCGGCCGCGAAGGTCAGCGTGCGGCTCACGCTCGTGTAATCGAGACCCGGCACGGCGGGCAGCACTGCCCCCGGGGCCGGCACGGTCGTGGCGGTGACGGTCACCGCACCGGTCGGGACTCCGAGCCGAACGGCGGTGATGACCGCCTTCGGCGTGGTCTCCCCCACCGTGAAGGCCGCGTTGGCGAAGGCGACGCTCTGCTGGGCGTCGATGACGAACACGGTCATCGCGCTCGGCGAGCCGAGCACGGCCTGGCCGCTGGGCGAGTCCAGGCTCAGGATGATCGTCTCGGTGCCCTCGGCCACGCCGTCGTCGAGCGCGGTGATGTCGAACGTCTGGCTGGTCGCCGCCCCCTCGAAGGTCAGCGTGCCCGACGCCGGGCTGAAGTCCGTGACAGCGGTGGCCGTGCCACCGGTGGCCGACCAGTTGACCGTGACGGGGCCGACGAGGTTAGCGCCTGTGCGAGTGACGGTGATATGCACGGTGCGTCCCGGATCGCCGACCAGGCCCTCCACGACCGTGGCCGAGCGCGCCGCGAACTGGAGCGTGCCGGCCGACTGCTTGTCCTGGATCGTGAGCGTGGCCGTCGCGGTGGCTCCAAGCGAGGCACCCACGGGCCCGCTCAGCGTGAGGCCGACCGTGTGACCGCCCGCCACGGCACCGTCGTCGAGCGTCAGCACGCTGAAGGTGCGACTCGCCACGCCGGCGCCGAACGTGAGAGTGCCCGAGGTCGCTGCGTAGTGGACCGCCGGTGCGGCCGTTCCGCCGCCGGTGGCGTAGCCGACCGTCACCTGGCCGAGCAGCGAGCCGATACGCGTCACCGTGACGGTGGCGGTGCCGCCCTCGGTCACCGCCGCGGCGGCCCCGGCGAACTGCAGGCGGGGCTCGTCGTCCACCACCTTGAGCGTCATGCTGGACACGGCGCCCACGGTCGGGGCGTTGGCGACGGCCACGGCGCCGCCCACCGAGAGGGGGTTGCTGAGCGTGACCGTGACGTTGCGGTCGGCCTCGGGCTGCGCGTTGGCCGCGATCGTCAGCGGAATCATGGCAGACGCCTGGGCCGCGTTGAAGGTGAGGGTGCCCGAGAGCGGGGTGATCGCGCCAGTGTCGCCGGTCGCGGCGTAGCCCACGGTGATGCCGCCGGCCAGGCTGGTGCCGGTGCGGGTCACCGCGAGGTTGACCTTGCCGCCCACGACGTTCTCCGCCACGGTCTGGGTCGCAGCGGCGAACTGGATCGCGCCGCCGTTGTCGTTGTCACCGATCGTCACCGTGGTCGTCGCCTGGGCGCCGATGGCCGCGCCGGCCGGCGGTGAGCCCTCCAGCGTGAGCGTGAGGTCGAAGGTCTCGGCATTCTCGGCGAGGGAGTCGTTGACGATCGTCAGCGGCACCTTCAGGCTCGTGACCCCCGGCCCGAACGTCAGCACGCCGGTCGTCGGCGCATAGTCGGCGCCCGGCGTCGTCGGCAACGCGCCGCCGGTGGCGGTTCCGCCGCTGGCGGTCCATCGCACCAGCACCGACCCGCCGCTGCCGCCGGTGCGCGTCACCATCACCGCGGGCGCGACGCCCCCCTCGGTGACGCTGTAGCCGGCCGCGCCGAACTGGAACGTGCCCGAAGCGTCGTTGTCGAGGATCGTCAGCGTCGCCGTGCTCGGCACCGCCACCGCGCCGGGTGCGCTCGCCGTCAGCGTGAGGTTCACCGTGCGCCCATCGACGAGGTCGGGGTTGTTGACCGTCGGCACCGTGAACGTCAGGCTCGAGATCCCGGGTCCGAACGTGAGCGTGCCGGACTTCGCCGTGTAGTGGGTGGGCGCCACGGCGGTGCCGTCACTCGTCGCATAACCCACTTTCAGGGTGCCGGTCGTGGTCCCGCCTCGGAGGACCGTGATCGTGGCGGTGGCTCCCTCGGTGACGGTGTATGTGGCGGCACTGAGGCGCGCCGAGGCGACCGCGTCGACGATGGTCAGCACGGCCGCGCTCGGCGTCCCCAGCGTGGCGCCCCCTCCGGGGTTCGACAGGGTCAGGTTCACCGTCTCGTTGCCCTCGGTGGCGGCGTCCGGCAGGACCGGGACGGTGATGTCCTGGAACGTCTCGCCGGCTCCGAAGACGAGGGTCGTGGCGGTGGCGACGTAATCGATCCCGGACGTGGCGGTGCCATTGCCGGTCGCGAACTGGATGCTGGCCCCGGCCAGGTTGGTGCCGGTGCGGATCACACGGATCGTCGCCGTCGTGGTCACGGCCGCCGGCTCGGTCACGCCGTAGGTCGCCGCGCTGAACTGGAAGACGCCGCCGCGGTCGTCGTCGACGATCGTCACCACGGCCGAGCTCGGCGTGGTCAGCGTCGCCCCGCCCTGGACGTTGGCGAGGTTCACCAGGAACGTGCGGTTGCCGTTCACCTGGGTGTCGTTGGTGACCGGGATCAGGATGGTCTTCGTCGTCTCGCCGATCCCGAAGGTCAGCGTGCCGGTCACAGCCTGGTAGTCGAAGCCGCCCTGGGCCTTCCCCGGACACGGCGGCGATCCGCACGGCTGATCGGTGGCCTCGAAGTCCACCGTCACCCCACCCGCGGTCCCGCCGGTCCGGCTGACCGTGATCGCGGCCGAGCCGCCGGCCTCCGTGATCGAAAACGTCGGCGACGCCAGCTTGACGGCGCCGCCGATGTCGACGTCGCCTATGGTCAGCACGGCGCTGCTCAGCGGGCCCAGCGCCGTCGTCACCGAGGGGTTGCTGAGCAGCAGGAGCACGGTCTGGGGGCCCTTCACCTGCTTGTCGCCGAGCAGTGGCACGGTGAAGGTGGCCTTGGTGATGTCCTTGGCGAAGGTCAGGGTCCCCGAGGTGGCCTTGTAGTTGGTGCCGGCCTGGGCGGTCCCGTCGGTGGTCGAGTAGCGGACGGTGGCCACGTCGGGCGTGGGGCCGGTCCGGACCACGGTCACCGTCGCGGCGGCGGTGCCCTCGAGCGCGGTGAAGGTGGCGGCGCTGAACTGCACGCCCTTCTGAGCGTCCTTGATCGTCAGCACGGCCGTCTTCTGCGCGCCCAGCGCCGCCCCGCCCAGGGGGTTGCTCAGCGTGAGCAGGACCGTCTCGTCGCCCTCGACCAGCGTGTCGGCGAGGATGGGGACGCTGAACGTCGTCGAGGTATTCCCGAGGCCAAAGGTCAGCGTGCCCGCCGTCGCGGTGTAGTCGGCGCCGGCGGTGGCGGTGCCGTCGGCGGCGGCGAAGCTCACCACCACCCCGCCGGCCAGGCCGCCGGTCCGGGTCACGGTGACGAGGGCGTTGGTCGTCCCCGCGCCGGGCTCGCTCGCGGCGTAGGTCGCGGCGCTGAACTGCAGTGTGCCCGCCACGTCGAGGTCGCCGATGGTGACGACCGCGGAGGCCGGGGTGCCGATCACCGTACCGGGCGGCGTGGCGCCGGTGATGGTGAAGGTGAAGCTCCGGCTGCCGTCGACGATCGGCGTGTCCGTGATCGGCACCGCCACCGTCTTCGTCGTCTCGCCTGCGTTGAACGTGACGCTACCGTTGACCGCCGTATAGTCGCGGCCGGCCTGGGCCGTCATGTCGCTGGTCGCGAACTGCACGACGACGCCGGAGGCGGTGCCCAGCGAACGCTGGATGACGATGGCAGCGTTCTTGTTCTCGGCCAGGCCATAGGTGGCCGTGCTGAGCTTGACCGTGCCCGGCTTGTCCTCGTCGACGATCGTCAGCGGCGCCGACGAGGTGGCGCCGAGCATCGTGCCGCGGCCGGTCGGATTCGACAGCACCAGGTTCACGCTGCGGTTGCCGTCCACGAGCGTGTTGGCGTTCGTCTTGACCATGAAGGTCGCGCTGCCGGCGCCCGGCCCGAACGTGAGGGTGCCGGCCGCCGGCAGGTAGTCGGCCGGGGGCGCCGTCCCCCCGGTGGCGGCGTACTGCACGGTCGCGGTGCCGACCCGGCTGCCCGTACGCAGGACCGTGGCGGTGACACTGCCTCCCTCGGTCACGGTGTAAGCACTCTGCCCGAGATCGAACAGCGCGATCTCGCGCACCATCGTCACCAGACCGTGAAACGTCCCCGTGGGCCCGTTCACCTGGGCGCTGACGACGCCGGTGATCAGATCCTTGGCCGTGCGCATGGTGCCGGTGATGGTGTAGAGGTCGGCCGTCCCACCCGTCCCCGCGCTGAGCGTACCGGTCACGCTGCCGTTGGAGCTGACCAGCAGGCCCCCCGTCGTGAGGGTCGTCACGACGTTGCCGGGTGCCGTCAGGGTACCGCCGCCGAAAGCCCCGGCGGCGCTGAACGTCGTGAGACCCACCTGCCACGTCCCGCCGAGGAGCTTCGTGCTCTCGACACGCTGCAGGTAGACGCGCCAGGGCCCTGCGAGGTCCGCGGTCGTGAACGGGCTCGGCGGCGGGCCAGAGATCTTCGACAGCAGCACCATGCCGGGAGCGCCGACGTCGACGACCGCGTTCGTCAGCCCGAGGATCAGGTCACGCTCAGCCGGAGTCCCGGCGGCGTCGGTGGTCATCTGCGTATCGAAACTCGCGTCCGTGCCCGTGACGGCTCCGCCGCCACTGAGGCTTGATCAGCCAAAGCTCTGGGGATCGGCGTCCCGCGCGGCGCGCACGGTGCCGTCGGCCAGCTGGAGATCGGCCTCCGTACATCCGTTGTTCTCGTGGAAGGTGATGCTGCCCCGCACCGAGGTCGCGTCGCCGGCCACCAGGTTATGGCTGGGCGTGATCTCGTGATAGTTCCAGTCACCGGCGAGGTCGGTGTTGAGCACGAAGGGCGTGGGCGCCAGCTTCACGAGGGTGAACAGGCCGGGGCTGGCCAGGACGGTCGAGGCGCCAACGATGGTATTCCGGTTCTGCAGCAGCCGGGCCCCCGCCACCTCGAGCGATCCGGACGTCGCCACGCCGTCGTCCAGGCTGAGCGTGCCGGAGACGAGGCCGGCCGCCGTCAGCGCCAGCTCTCCGCTCACGGCGAACGTGCTGGCGAGCGGCTGCGCGTTGTCCGTGAGCGAGCCCGTCACCACGCCGGCGGCGTCGAACGTGAGGGTCCCGCGGTAGGAGCGGACCGCAGGGGCGGTGAAAGCTGCCGGCGGGGTGGCGAGCTGGAACATCGCCCAGTCACCGGCGAGATCCGCCGTGGAGATCGGCTGCGCGGTGGCCGGCGTCAGCCCCGAGAGTGCCAGCAGCGCGCATACGGCCACGATCACCCTGAATCTCATCCGACCCTCCCCGCACTGCTGCACTCCCCGCTGGCTAGCGGACGATCTCGACGGTGCCGGTGAAGGTGCAGCCTGGAAGGCCGGTCTGTTGTCCGGCGATCACGCCGGTGAGTTCGAGTCCGGGGGCGGCCCCGTTGATGGTGCCGGTCCCGGTGCGACCCGGCCCGGCGAAGGTGAAGGTCGAGGCGATGGCGCCGGCCGTGGAGCCGACGAGCGCCCGCACGGTGCCGCGGATCGTGTAGACGACGTCGAACCCGGCTCCGGCTCCGGGGTCGGCCAGCGCCACGGTGCCGCTGAAGCTCGAGGGATTGCCCAGGCTCTGGCTGGTGAAATTGGCCGACCCCTGGAGATCGAGGTGGTTGTCCGGAATCAGGCAGGCCGGCTGAAACTCGAGCGGGATGGTCGCGCTCTTCAGCTTGGTCAGGTCAGGAAGCACCGGCAGCACCTTCGAGGTCAGCGTCAAGACGTTGTCTCCGAGGGAGGTGTCGCCGGTGGCCGTGCCAGCCGGGTCGGCGGTCGCCGACACGAAGTAGTTCCCGGCCAGGCGTACGTTCGGGGCCGTGCCCTCGGGGATGACGATCGGCGCGGTGACCGTCGTCGTGGCGTTCGGCAACAAGGCGGCCACCGTTCGCGTGAACAGCAGGTCGCCGCTGCCCGGCGTCTGCGCTCCCGGATCATCGTCGCGGTTGGCGAAGACGCTGACGTCGAACGGCGCCGAGGGCCCGGTCCCGGCGTTCTTCACGACCACCGAGACGTTGGGCGCGCCGGTCACGCGCCCGCGGATCACCGCGGCGGGGGTCGTGATCGACGTGACCTGGAGGTTCGGGGTCAGGATGTTGAGGCTCTTGAACAAGACGTTGTTCGTGCCGTTGGCCTCTGCGATGCCCAGGCCGTCGGCCTGAGCCAGCAGGAAGCGACCGCCGGGCGTCGTGTTGCCGGGGATCGTGACTCGCGAGGTCGTGGTGAACGAGGCGCCGGGCGCGAGCGTGGCCGTGCTGGTCACGCCGATCGGGATCTGGCTGCCGTCGAGGACGCCGGTCGGCGAGAGGAAGAATCGGACCACGGAGCCGTTGGTCCCCTGCCCCCCGAGGTTCTTCACCGTCGACGTCACCGGAATCGTCAGGTTGGGCGACGCGGCGGCGGGAACCGTGAGCGTCGTCAGCGTCAGGTCCGGGCCGACCACGATCGGGATCAGCGTGCGCTGCAGATTGTTGGTCTGCTCCGGCGACCCCGCCTCCGGGACCGGGCTGACGGCGTTCGTCTGGGCGTAGACCCAGTACGTGCCGGGCACGGTTCCGGGCGGCAACGACAGGCTCCTCGTCACGGTGGCGGTACCCAGGCCCGCGATCGCGGGTACCACGACGTCGCCGATCACGGGGCTCGTCAGCGCGGTGATCGGGGACGGCGCCGGCGAGAGGTACAGGCGCGAGGTCGTGGCCGCCGCGCCACCGGGCGCCGGCGTGAGATTCCTGATCACCTGCGTCACGCTGATGTTGCCGGTGGGCGCCACCACCGCCGGCGTCGCCGTCACCGACTGCATCGTGAGATCGGCGAGCGCAACATTGAGGGTTCCGGTCGTGAGCAGCGTGTTGTTGCCCTCGTCCGCCTCGAGAACGCCGTTGCCGGGATCGACGATCACCCGGATCCGGTGTAGCCCGGAGGCGTCGTTCGGGATCGTGAGCCCTTGGCCGAGGGTCACCGCGCCTCCCGCCGGGATCGACGACAGCGACGAGCTCGAACCGAGCGGCACGTCAGGCAGGATCGGCGTCCCGCCGGCGTTCACCGGGACGATGGTGAACCCGACGGCAAACGGCCCCGAGGCGGCGCCGCCCCGGTTCCTCAGCGTGTAGGTCACGCTCAGGTTGCCACCCGCCGCGATCGTCGCCAGCGTCGTCGCCGCGGTCGGCACCAGGTCGGGTCCCACCACGATCGGCGTCGTGGTGTAGCCGAAGTTACTCGCCTCGCTCTCGTCCGACTCCGAGACCACGTTGCTCGGGTCGGCCTGGGTGCCGAAGAAGTAGCGGCCCGCCGCCAGGTTTCCGGGCAGGCTCACCTGCCGGCTTCCCGAGACCGTCATCCCCGCCCCGACCGCGGGAACTCCGACGGTCCCGAAGTTCACCACCTCGCCGCTCGCCGACTGGTTCACCGACAGGAACAGCCGCGACCCCGACGGCGGAGCGTTCCCGGGCACCGGCGCCACGTTCTTGATCGAGTACCGCACCGTCACC
This sequence comes from uncultured Candidatus Rokubacteria bacterium, assembly GCA_963734175.1. Lineage (GTDB taxonomy): Bacteria > Methylomirabilota > Methylomirabilia > Rokubacteriales > CSP1-6 > AR5. The sequence goes on along the minus strand of CAVTGC010000003.1, from coordinate 49,570 downwards.
GTCCCCCCCGGCGCGCTCGTCGCTGGTGAGAACGTGAACGGAGGCACCGTCAGGTTCGCCTTGACCACGTTCACCGCGCCCGTCGTCAGCAGGCTGTTGTTGCCCTCGTCCGCCTCGACCACGTCGTTGCCGGAGTCGGCGATCACCCGGACCCGGTGCGGCCCCGACACGATCGGGATCGCGACCACGTCGGTCAGCGGCTTGATGCCGCCCGCCGGGATGGTCACTCCACTCCGGCCCGGGCTCAGGGCGATCTCGGGGCCGCCACCGGTCGGCACCAGCACGAAACTCACGTTGAACGGCCCCGCGGAGGCACCGCCCTGGTTCTTCAGCGTGTACGCCACGCTCAGGTTGCCGCCGGCCACGACGGTGGCCGGCACCGTCGCCGCCGTTGGCACGACGTCGGGGCCGACGACGAGGCGCGTCGCGCTGGCGCCCAGGTTGTCGGCGACGTCGTCGTTGACCTCGACGATCAGGCCGGTCGCGTCGCCGGCGGCCAGGACGTAGTAGAGGCCGGGCACCGTCCCCGGCGGGATCGTGACGAGCTTCGGCAGGCTCACCATGGCGCCCGCCGCGATCGGGGGAACGGTCACGAAGCCCAGGTCGCCGGCGCTCGTCGTCGGCGTCGTGCCGAGCTGCAGGAGCGTCGAGCTGCGGCCTGCGTTGCCCGGCGGCAGTGCGACGTTCTTCATGGTGTGGGTGACGGTCACGTTGCCGCCCGGGAAGCTCACCGCCGGGGCGAAGGTCACGGTCTGGACCTTGAGATTCGATCGCGCCACATTGACGGGCCCGGTGAGGATGCTGTTGTTGCTCGGATCGGCGTCGGCGGCCGGATCGACGCGGACCTGGATGCGGTACGACATCGGCGACGCGTCGCCGGGAATCAGCACGTGATCGTTGAAAGCGGTCGTGGCGCCGGCGGCAAAGGCGGCGATTGTCCGGCCGGGGCCGATGGGGATCGGGGAGCCGCTCGGCTGCGGGATCAGCGCGAAAGACACGTTGACGCCCGTCGCCTGTCCTCCCTGGTTCTTCAGCGTGTACGCCACGCTGACGTTGGCGCCGGGGGCAATCCCGGTCACCGTGCTGGCCGCGGTCGGCAGCACGTCCGGCCCCACGATCAGGCGCGTGAGGCTGAAGCGCAGGTTGTTGACGTCGTCCGGCTCGGCGATCGTGCCGGGATCATCGGCCCTGGCGCTGAGGTAGTAGAGCCCGACCGACGCGTTGCCCGGCACGGTCACGGCCTTGCTGATGGTTGCCGTCGCGCCCGGGAGCAGGGCCGGCACCGACGCCAGGCCCAGGTCCGTCACCGGGCTCAGGTTCTGGCCCGGCCCCATCCGAAGCCGCGAGAGGGACGCGCCGGCGGCGCCCGGGGCCAGCGCCAGGTTCTTCACGGTGTGCGTCACCGTGACGCTGCCGCCCGGAAGCGTCGCCGGCGGCGTGAACGTCAAGGACTGCACGGCAAGGTCAGGCAGGCCCACGGTGACCACGCCCGTGAGGAAGTCATTGTTGGTCTCGTCGGCCTCGGCGACCCCGGCCCCGCCATCTGCGGTCACCCGCACCTTGTACGTGCCGGCCGGGATGTCCGGGGGAACCGGCAACACGTTGGTGAACGGTGCCGACGCGCCGGCGGCCAGGCTCGCCACGTTCCGGCCTGGGCCGAGCGCGATATCCGACCCGCCGGCCTGCGGCGCGAGGGCGAACGCCACCTCGAAGCTCCCCGCCGCCTGCCCGCCCTGGTTCTTGACCGTGAACGTCACGCTCAGGTTGCCGCCCGGCGAGATCCCGGTGCCCGTCGTCGCGGAGGTCACGGTGAGGTCGGGACCCACCAGCATCGTGGTGCCGGAGGCGCCGACGTTGGCGCCCGCGCTGCCCTCGAGGAACGTGTCGGAGTCGTTGGCTCGCACCAGGACGAAGTAGCGCCCGACCGGCGTCCCGGCGGGAACGTTGACGCCGGTGGCGGTGAGCGCCGGGCTCGTCGCGCCGGCGGTGAGCGCGGGGACGCTCACCAGCGCCAGCCGACCGCCCACCGCCGTGGCCACGCTCTGGTTCACCCCCAGATAGATGCCGGAGAAGGAGGCCGGCGCGCTGGCCGGCGCCGTGGCGATGTTACGGACCGTGTGGGTCACGCTGATGTTGGCCCCGGGCGCCGTCGCGGCCGGGAAGCCGGTCACCGAGGTCACCGTGAGGTCCGGGAGCAGGATCTGGATCGGGACGGACTTCGTGTTGTCGGCCTCGCTGCTCTCGTCCTGCTGATCGTCGGCATCAGCGACGGCGCCGAGGAAATAGGTGCCGGACTGGGTGACGGAGGCCGGGATCTGCACGCTCAGCGTCTGCACCGGACTCGTCACCCCGCCGCCGAGCGCGCCGAACACGATGGTCCCCAGGAAGCGATCGGCAGCCGTGATCACGCTGTCATTGGAGAGATAGAGCTTCAGGTTCGAGGCGCCGGCGGCGAGGACGGCGGTGTTCCGGATGCTGGCCGTCACGCTGACATTGCCGCCGGGGATACCGGTCGCCGGCGCCGTCAGCGTCTGCACCACGAGATTCGCTGGGAAGTCGGCGGCCGCCGCGAGAAGGTCGATTCGCGGTGCCGTGTGGCCTCCGGAGCACCCGCCGCAGACCGGCCGGGTATCGAGGATTGGCTGGCCGGTAGCCTTCAACACCTCCAGAAGCTCGGTGACCGACGCCGTCGGCGCGATCTGTCGCAGGATCGCGAAGGCTCCGGCCACGTGGGGGGCCGCCATCGACGTGCCGTTGAAGAAGGCGAACACGTTCGTGGGCACCGACGACTGGATGCTGGAGCCGGGGGCGAACAGCAGGCTCGGGAACTGCACCGGCGACGCCATGTTCGTGAAGCTCGACACGCCATCGGTCTTCGTCGACGAGGCCACCGGAATCGCGGTCGAGATGCACGCCGGGGAGCTGATCGCATTGGTCAAGAAGCCGTTGCCGGCCGCGATCACCGTCGCCACCCCGGGGTCCGTCAGGTCGCTCGGGTGGGGGGCCCGGAGCTGGTCGATGGCGAGCTTCTGGGATGCCCCGTCGCAGGTGCTCGTGAAACCCTGGCCCCCGAGGCTCATGTTCACGGCGGCGATCCGGCGGCCCGGGAAGATCGGCCGCTGCGTGTGCACGTAGTTCAGCGCCGCGATCTGGTCCGAGGTGAAGGTCCGGATGCACGGTCCCGCCCCGGGGAAACCGCCGCAGTCGAAGTCGCTGTCGAACCGGGAGAAGACCTGGATCGCGATGATGCTGGCCCCCTTCGCCACGCCCGAGAAGGTCGCCCCGCGGCCGGCGGCGATGCCGGCCACGTGGGTGCCGTGATCGCATCCCTCCACCGCGCACGGCTGCGCCGCGTTGGCCCCGAACGCCGCCTCGGCGCCGCCCGGGCAGACGCTGGCCGAGATAGTCGTCGTGCTGGAGAAGCACGCCTCGGCGATGACCTTGCCGCTCAGGAACGGGTGGGTCTTCTGCACCCCGGTGTCGAGCACGGCCACGATCTGCCCGGCGCCGTCGGAGCCCAGAGCCCAGACGTCGTTGCCGTTGATCAGCGGCACGCTCTGGGCCAGGAGCAGCGGGTGGGCGACGTCCTCCTCGACCTCGGCGACGATCCCGCGCAGGGTGGCTAGCATCTGCAGGGCCTCGGGGCTGGCCTCGATCGCCATGAGGGGCAGCGCGCCGTTGAACTCGCGCACGACGCGGTGGCGCACCCCGCGGAGGTGGTTGCGTACCACCCTCTGTACCCCGGCGAGTACCTGGCGCTGGCCGGCCACGTGGGCGGGCGAGTCCAGCAGCCCCTCCGGCGCGAACGGCGCGTTCAGCCGGACGATGACCCGCACCGTCCCCTGGGCAGCGGCCTGCACGCTGAGCGTCTCGGGGATCAGCGAGGGTTCGCTGCTACCGCCCCGGCCGGCGAGCGCGACGATGACCAGCGACATCAGGAGCGCGGCGGACAGCAGCCGGATCCTGATCACCGGGTCACCTCGAGGGTGGCTGGGCGATCGACTCGTCGATCCGCGCCACGTTGGGAGACGCCCCGAGGGCCTGCAGCGTCTCGGCGGAGGCTTCGAGGGCGAGCTGGGGCAGGCCGGCGAGCTGCCGGACCACCCGGTGACGGGTGGAGGCGATCTCGGCCAGGACAGCCTCCTTGAGGGCGGCGATGGCTTCGGGTGAGGCCCCCTCGGGCGCACGTAGAGTCACGACGACTAGAACGAGGCCCTGGGCCCGAGCCTTGGCCGACAGATCGGGGGGGACGCCGGGCGCCTGGGAGGAGCCGGCGCAGCTGGTCATGACAAGCACGAGGACCCCCGCCCCCAGGAGTGGGTGCCACCAGCGCCGCCGGACGATGCGATCACGATGACGGCGTCGCTTCAGCGGAGGCGACCAATCACGTCCACCGGGGAGCCTGCCTCTCGGGCCGGGTGGGAGGCGCGAGCGCACCAAGGGAAACTGTGTTCGCGTTTCAAGAGCGGGACGCCCTTCATTATTAGCAAAGACGCGCCCGCGGTTGCAATCAATGCGACCGTGGCCAGTCGGCGCGCCCGAAAGCTACGGAAATGCAACGATCCCGACCGTGAGCGGGGCCGTCAGACCGTTGTTTCCCTCGACCGCCTCCGGGACCACCCCCAGGGGCACCGGCGGTGGCCGACAGGAGCCGCACCGTCCCCAGCCGAGAGGCCTTCTGGTGGAGCTCGGCCGCCGCCAGCGACCGCTCCTGGCTACGGCCGCCGGGGTGGTCGTCACGAAGATCCGTCAGAGGGTGGGGAGGGTCCGGCGTGACGGTGCGACGGGCCTCAAGGAGCGTGACCGGTCAACGCCCAGCGTAGGTGGGCCATATCGTGGAAGCAACGCGAACCGCGCGTTTTACTGCGCCGCGGCCAGGAGGACGGACACGGCCAGACGCCAACCGATGGTGGTCATCGATCGACCACGCGGGGGGCGGGGCGGTAGCTCGGCGACAGCGCGGCTAGCGGATCTCGGCGATGGTGACGGCGCGGCCGAGGCGGGCAGACCGGGCGGCGGCCTCGACGATCTCGAGCGCCAGCACGCCGTCCTCGGCCGGGACGGGGTTGGCCGCGCGGCCCCGGCACGCCTCGAGGAAGGTCGCCAGCTCCAGCCGGAGCGGCTCCTCGCCGCGCGTCGGCAGCGTTTCCTTCCCGGTCTCGATCGCCTCCCAGGCGCCGCCGCGCTGCCGGTGCTCGCCGCAGTGCAGCGTCACGGTGGAGGCGCCGAAGTCGGCGACCAGGGCCCCCGCCTCACCGACGATCACGCACTCGCGATGCGTGCCCGGCACGAAGTAGTTGGCCTCGACGACGACGGGCACCTCACCGTACGTCACGGTGGTCATCGACATGTCGTCGAGTCCGCGCCCGAGGTAGTCGCGCTGCAGCGCCGTGACCGTCGTGGCCTCGCACCCCAGCAGATACGCGAACAGGTCGAAGTAGTGGATGGCGTCGGTGTGCGTGACACCGACGTCGGTACGGGGGCGCTTGAAGCCGGAGAAGCGGCCGGTGCCGTAGCGCACGGCGCCGATCCGCCCGCCGGCGAGCGCCGCCCGCAGCGTCGCGGTCACCGGGTGGAAGCGGAAGATGTGGCCGACCTGCACGACGCGGTCGGCCGCGATGGCGGCGGCGGCCACCGCCCGGCCGTCGGCGGTGGCGACGGTGAGCGGCTTCTCGATGAAGCAGTGGCGGCCGGCGGCCAGGCACGCCTCGGCCACGGCGCGATGGCTGTCGGCCGGCGTGACGACGTCGACGGCGTCGACGTGGGGCAGCGCGATCCGGAAGTCCTCGACGGCGCGGGCGGCCGCCACCCCCTGCCCCACCGCCCACGCGCGGCGGGCGGCGCTGACGTCGGCCACCCACACGGTGGCGCCGAGCTGCGTGAGCACGCGGAGATGGTTCTCGCCCCAGCGGCCGAGCCCGATGAGCAGGACGTTCACCGCGCCCTACTCGTCGATCAGCGAGCCGCCCAGGTTCTCGGCGACCTCGTAGCGCAGCAGCCGGTTCTTCATCCACCGCACGACGAGGAGATCGGCGGTGGCAACGAAGACGCGATTGAGCACCCCGTACTTGGAGCGGCCAAAGCGGCGGGGTCGGTTGCGGACCGGCACCTCGATGACGCGATAGCCGCGCATCCGAAGGAGCGTGGGGATGAAGCGGTGGAAGCCGCGGTAGAGAACGAGCTCGCGGAGGCACTCGCGCCGGAACGCGCGAAACGTGCAGCCGCTGTCCTGGATGGACTCGTCACTGATCCCGTTGCGCACGCGGTTGGCGATGCGGGACGAGATGCGGCGCACCGAGGAGTCCCCCTCGCCCCGGTTCACGCGCCAGCCGGTCACGGCGTCCCAGCGGTCGAGGTGCGAGAGCAGCGCGGGGATGTCGTGGGGGTCGTTCTGCAGGTCGGCGTCCATGGTGACGACCCAGCGCCCCCGCGACGCCTTGAAGCCGGCGTCCGTCGCCGCCGTCTCGCCCGCGTTGACCTTGAGCCGGACGAGGTGCACGCGCCGGTCGGCCTCGCGAAATCCGCGGATCAGCTCGGCGCTGCGATCCCGGCTGCCGTCGTCGACGAACACCACCTCGAAGACCAGCCCCAGCGGCTCGAGCACCTCGCGCAGCTCCAGCCACAGGTGGGGCAGGTTCTCTTCCTCGTTGTAGACGGGAATGACGACGGAGAGGTCAGCCACCGGCGGCCCTCGGCCCCCGCGGGCTCGTCCCCCGCCACTCGCCCACCAGCGTCTGCGGCAGCTGCAACCGGTCGAGCACGCGCGCCACCGTGTGGTTGATGATGTCGTCCACCTCCTTGGGCCGGTTGTAGAAGGCCGGCATCGGGGGCAGCACGACCGCGCCCATCTCGGCGAGCGCCGTCAGCACGCGCAGGTGGCCGAGGTGCAGCGGCGTCTCCCGGACGAGCATGATGAGCGGCCGGCCCTCCTTGAGGGTGACGTCGGCCGCCCGGGTCAGGAGCGTATCGGTGTAGCAGGCGGCGACGGCGGCCGCCGTCTTGATCGAGCACGGCGCCACCACCATGCCGCCCGTCCGGAACGATCCCGACGCCAGGGTGGCGCCGACGTCCTTCACGTCGTAGCGCTGGTGGGCCAGCGCCTCGACGTCGGCGACGCTGTAGTCGGTCTCCTCGACCAGGGTGCGCTTGCCGGCGGCGGAGATTACGAGGTGCAGCTCGATGTCGGTAGTGGTCCGGAGGATTTCGAGCAGGCGCACGCCGTAGATGGATCCGCTGGCGCCGGTGATACCGATGACCAGGCGGGTCACAGCCGGAACCGGCGCCGGTAGACTTCCTCGCGCGTCTTCTGGTACAGCACCTCCCACTCGCGGCTGCCCTCGGGCATCGGGCGCGAGTAGGTGGACAGCGTCTTGCGGACCTCGGTGTCGATCGACTCCTCGAGCTTGGACTCCTCGGTGAGCACGCGCATGATCTCGGGCCGCACGTCGTCGGGTGCCCTCACGCGCACGCCTTCGACCGTCCCCAGCTCCTTGATGATCAGATCGGTCAGATGGAAGATGCGCTCGCGACTCATCCGCATCAGAGGATGAAACCTCGCTCGCGAGCCAGCTTCTCCTTGACCTTGCCGAGCAGCTGCCGGTAATCGGCCGCCGATTCCTTGATCATCTTGGCGTGATCGAGCAGCAGGCGGCGGGCGTCGGTGTCGAGCTGCTCCTCGGCCGCGATGTTCGCGACCACGACGTGTCGGATGGCCTCGCGGACCGGCGCCTCGTCCTTCACTTCGACGATCTTGCGCGTGGTGAGCCGTTTCACGACGGCATCGGCCATGCGTTGCGCGATCTCTTCGCGACGAGACATACGAACGAAAGACTACACGCGCACGACGCAGAGTGTCAAGGAACCGCGGGCAGAACGAGCGTCATCCGTGTGCCGTGCGGCTCGACGTTGTCAGCGCGGATGGTGCCGCCGTGCGCGTCGATCAGCGACTTCACGACGGCGAGACCGAGCCCGGCGCCGCCGGCCGTGCGCACGCCGGCGGCGGTGCGGTAGTACGGCTCGAAGATGCGGGCGCGGTCGGCCTCCGCGATGCCCGGTCCCTCGTCCTCGACCGTGATCTCCACCGCCGGCGGCGCCGCCTGGGCCCGGGCCGCCACGCGCACACGGCTGCCCGACGGCGAGTACTTCACCGCGTTGGAGATCAAGTTCTTCACGACCCGGTCGAGGGCGTCCGGATCCGCCTCGAGCGCCGGCAGCGTCTCCGCGCAGTCGACCTCGAACTCGTGCGTGGTCCGGGCCCGCCGCAGCACCTCGACGGCGTCGCCCACGAGGGCGGCGGCGTTCACCCGCGTCAGCCGCAACGGCGGGGCCAGGCCCCGCTCCAGGCGGGCCAGGTCGAGGAAGTCACTGACGATGCGGCCGAGTCGCTCGGTCTCGGCGCTCATGATGGCGCCGATGCGCGCCAGCTCGGCGGGAGGAAACCGGCGCATGACGAGCAGCTCGCTGAACCCCTGCAGCGCCGTCAGCGGTGTCCGCAGCTCGTGGGAGGCGATGGCCACGAACTCCGTCTTCATGCGATCCATCTCGACCACGTGGCGGGTCGCGGCCGTCACCTTCTCGGCCAGCTCGTCGGCGAATCGCCGCTGCCGAGCCGCCAGGCGCGCGTTCTCGAGGGCCAGCCCGACGTGGGCGGCGAGCACCGGCAGCCACCGGCGCTCGTCGGCGGCGATGTCGCCGGCGCGCTCGACCGCCAGCGCGCCGACCACGCCGCCGCGGCCGCCGAGGGGCGCCACGAAGCAGCGACGGAGCGGGCCGGGGCCGCCGCCGTCGGGGACGAACAGCGGGGCGCCGCTGGCGAGCACCCGTGCCACCGCCGAACCCCGGGCGACCGTGCCGCCTCCCGCCAGTGTCAGTCGGGTGCCGTCGTGCACCGCCAGCCCGACCGCGGCATCCAGACGCGCCTGCAGGCAGGCCCGCAGCCGGGCCAGCGCGAGGTCGAGCGGCGTGTCGCTGTCGACGGCGCGCTGCACGGTGGCCAGCGTCTCGTAGCGCGCACGCTGGCGCCGGGCGACGCCGGCCAACGCGGCGCTTAGCACCCCCCCGGCCAGCAGCAGCGCGAAGGTCAGCGCGCCCTCGAGCACCGCCGGCGTGGCCCCTTCGCGCTCGAGCGCGGGCAGGACGAACGGAGCGTAGAGGAGCACCGCGGCCACCGCGGCCACCACGCCGCCGCTGCCGTAGCGCAGCGCCGCCACCACGACCGGCACGTGGTAGGCGTGACGCCAGAGCGAGGCCGCCTCGGCGCCCGACCATGCGATGACCATGGTGATTGTCGCGAGCGCCAGTGCGATGAGCAGGGCCATGAGCATCAGCGCGGCGCCAGCAGCCGGTAGGCGAAAAAGAAGAAGAATGCGGCGGTCAGCGAGGGTCCCAGCGCCCCGGTGCGGGCCACCAGCCAGCAGCTGCCGGCGCCAAGCATCGCCAGGTAGAACGTGGCGCCGGCGGCGATACCAACTGAGTGCGGCAGCAGCGGATCGAGCAGGTAGCGCGCCAGCGCCGCCCCCGTCGAGACGGCGGCGGCCGGGGCGAACGACCAGCGTCGATACGCGCGCTCGAAGAGAGCGCCGCGGAAGAACAGCTCGGCGGCCAGCACGTTGGCGCCGAGGTCGTACGCCCACCAGCCGGCGAGCTCGAGAAGCGGGCCGGTGCGCACGCGATACCCGAACGTCAGTGAGGTGTTCACGAGCAGATGGGCGCCGAGCAGGAAGCCGAAGACGGCCCCTCCGGCGAGAGCTCCGGCCGGCCGCCACGCGCCCGCGCCGAGCCAGGACCGTCGCCGCCAGCCCAGCCAGACCGGTACCGCGACATAGGCGAGCGCCCCCGCCGGGTGCAGGCGTGCGCAGGCTGCCGCGGCGCCGAGGACCAGCGCCGCCTCGACGGGCGCCCAGCGATCCCGGCGCTCGTCGGTCGTCGTCCACGCCAGCGCGGTGCCGAGCAGCGCACCGTGCGCGGCAGCGAGCCCGACCACGCGAGCGGAAGCCTCGGGCAGCGCCAGCACCGCGAGCGCCCAGGCGGCGACCAGCGTGGCGAGCGCCGGGACGGGCGTGCCGTGGAACAGGCTGCCCGGCTGACGGGGCAACGGTACTTCCAGTGCGCGCACGGCTCAGGCCGCCTCGGGATCGCGCGCGGTGCTCAGGAAGGCGGCGACGACGTCCGGATCGAGGGTGCGCCCCGCTTCGCCGGCCAGATAGGCGAGGGCCGCGCCGCCGCCCAACGCGGCACGATACGGGCGATCGGAGGTGAGCGCGTCGAAGACGTCGGCGACGGCGACGATGCGCGCGGCCAGAGGGATGGCGCGCCCGGCCAGCCCGTCGGGGTATCCGCTGCCGTCCCAGCGCTCGTGGTGGTGACGGATGGCGAGGCCGCTGCCCGCAAAGAAGTCGAACGGGGCGACGATCTGCGCGCCGATGAGCGGGTGGTTGAACACGAGCTCCCACTCGACCTGGTCGAGGGGGCCGCGCTTGCGGAGCACCGTTTCCGGTACGCCGATCTTGCCGATGTCGTGCAGTCGCCCGGCCTGCGTGACCGTGTCGATCTCGGCCGGAGGCAAGCCGAGCGCTCCGGCGAGGCGGCGAGCTAAGGCGCCGACCCGCTCGGAGTGCCCGCGCGTGCAGACGTCCCTGGCCTCGAGCCCGCTGGCCAGGCCCAGCAGCGAGTGGCAGACGGCCCCTCGCAGCTGCCGATAGAGCCGCCGCACGTCCTCGGCGTGCCGCAGGCTCTGCAGCTCGGCCGCCCCTACTCGGGAAACCATGCGGCCTTCGGCAGCAGACCCTCCACCAGCGACAGTAGCCGCACCGGCGAGAAGGGCTTGGTGAGATAGTGCGAGGCGCCGGCGGAGAAGCCGCGCGCGATGTCGTCCTGCTGGGCGGCGGCGGTCAGCATGACGATGCGCGCCCCGGCCAGACTTGGCTCGCGCCGGAGGCGGCGGCACACCTCCAGCCCGCTGACGTCGGGCAAGTGGACGTCGAGGAAGATCAGCTCGGGCTCGACCTGGGCCGCCAGCTGGAGCGCGCTGCAGCCGTCGGGGGCGTGCAGCACCCTGACCCGGTCGTCCTCCAGCGTGACGCGTACGAGCTCGACCACGTGGGCTTCGTCGTCGGCGATCAAGACTGTGAGCATGCCCGGTGATCGAGCAAGGGGCACGCCACCAGAAGGGCGCTAGAAGATCAGCGGCTTGCGAGATCGCGGAGCGGTGGCCTGCCCAGTGCGCGGGGCAGGCCGCCCGCTCCGTCTGGCAGCGTTACTTGACCTCGACGGTGCCCTTCATCCCCGGGTGCAGACCGCAGATGTACTCATAGGTACCGGCCGTGTTGAAGGCCATGACATGGCTCTGCCCCTTCACCAGGATCGGCGAGCGCTCCTTCGTGCTGACGATCGTGACCTGGTGGGGTGAGTCGTCCTCGTTCACCCAGGTCACGGGCTGGCCCACCGTGCCGGCCAGCTTGTTCGGCCCGAACACGAAGCCGGCGATCTTCACGTCGGGCTTGGGCGCGGTGGTGGAGCCGGTCGCCCCGCGCAGCGCCGCCAGCGAGATGACGTAGTCGATCTTCTCGTGGGGCTTGTGGCACTCGAAGCAGCCCTTGTAGTTGGCCTTGTCGTTGAGGACGCCGGCCGGGTTGAAGACCGCGTACTCCCACTCGCCGTTGCGCCACTCGGCCGGGTACTCGGTCCCCCACCCCGCGCGCTTCTCCATGACCGCGACGGCGATGATGTCGCCCTTCATGAAGCGGCCCTTGGCGTCCTTGAGCGGCACGCCCGCCGCGTCCGCCTGGGCCTTGTACTGGACCAGGGTGAGCACGGTCTTGTCGGGCAGCTCCTTGCCGGCCTTCATGGCGTCGACGGCCGCCTGGGTGCTGGCGTAGAGCTCACGGTACTGCTTGGTGTCGTGCCGGTCGACGATGCTGTAGAGGACGTGGTCCTTCCAGTTGGCCGGGTATGCGATCTTGTCGGGGCCGGCCGCGCCCGGGACCGCCAGGGCAGCAACGGTGACGGCCACGACGGGGACGAGGGTCAGCAGTCGGAACCTCATGCTCGCCTCCTTCGATAGGTGGGGGTCGCGCGACGCGGGCTCGAAGTACCTCCCGTCAACACGCTGCCACAGAATACGGTTCCCGGCCGTCGCCGGATGTCAGCAGGATGTGAAATCTACTGGCTGCGACCGGCGACCTGCAGACGGGTCTGCGCGCGGGCCAGGGCGCACATGGCCCGGGTGTAGTCGATCTCCTCCTGGTTGCGGCCGGCCAGCCGGGCCTCGGCCCGGTCGCGGGCCCGTTCGGCCCGGGCCCGGTCGATGTCGGCCGGCGTCTCGGCGACGTCGGCGAGGATGATGACCTTGTCGTTGCGGACCTCGGCGAACCCGCCGGAGATGGCCACGTGGTGCTCCTCGCGGCCGACCCGGTACGTGACCTCGCCGATCCCGAGGGTGGCCAGCAGCGGGGCGTGGCCGGGCAGCACGCCGAAGTAACCAAGGCTACCCGGGATGACCACCTCGTCGACCTCGGCGGTCACCACCAGCCGCATGGGCGTGGCGAGCTCGAGCGTGAGCCGGTCGGCCACTCAGGCGCCCTCGCGAAGCTTCTTGGCCTTCTCCACCGCCTCGCCGATGTCGCCGACGAGATAGAACGCCTGCTCGGGCAGGTCGTCGTGCTTGCCCTCGATGATCTCCTTGAACGACTTCACGGTGTCGGCAATCTTCACGTAGCGGCCGGGGGCGCCGGTGAACTGCTCGGCCACGAAGAACGGCTGCGACAGGAAGCGCTGGATCTTGCGAGCCCGGCCCACCACGACCTTGTCCTCGTCGGAGAGCTCTTCCATGCCGAGGATCGCGATGATGTCCTGCAGGTCGCGGTAGCGCTGCAGGATCAACTGCACCGCGCGCGCCGTGGCGTAGTGCTCGGCGCCGATGATGTTGGGGTCGAGAATGCGCGAGGTGGAGGCCAGCGGATCGACGGCCGGATAGATGCCGAGCTCGGCGATCTGACGCGAGAGCACGGTGGTGGCGTCGAGGTGCGCGAAGGCGGTGGCCGGCGCCGGGTCGGTGATGTCGTCGGCGGGGACGTAGATCGCCTGCACCGAGGTGATCGAGCCCTTCTTGGTCGAGGTGATCCGCTCCTGGAGCTGGCCCATCTCGGTGCCCAGCGTCGGCTGATAGCCGACCGCCGACGGCATGCGGCCGAGGAGGGCGGACACCTCGGAGCCGGCCTGGGTGAATCGGAAGATGTTGTCGATGAAGAGCAGCACGTCCTGGCCTTCGTCGTCGCGGAAGTACTCGGCGGCCGTCAGCGCGGTGAGCGCCACCCGCAGTCGCGAGCCCGGCGGCTCCGTCATCTGACCGAAGATCAGCGCCGTCTTCTCGATGACGCCCGACTCCTTCATCTCGTGGTAGAGGTCGTTGCCCTCGCGGGTGCGCTCGCCCACGCCGGCGAAGACCGAGATGCCGCCGTGCTGCTTGGCGATGTTGTTGATGAGCTCCTGGATGAGCACGGTCTTGCCGACGCCGGCGCCGCCGAACAGGCCCGTCTTGCCGCCCTTCGTGTAGGGCTCCAGCAGGTCGACGACCTTGATGCCGGTCTCGAACATCTCGACCTTCGTCGACTGGTCCTCGAAGGGCGGGGCCGGCCGGTGGATCGGGTACGTCTTGGTGGTCTTGATGGCGGGGCCCTTGTCGACGGGCTCGCCGACGATATTGAGGATGCGGCCCAGCGTCTCCTTGCCGACCGGGATCGTGATGGGGGCGCCGGTGTCCTCGACGACCATGCCGCGGGTGAGCCCGTCGGTCGCCGCCATCGCGATGGTCCGCACCTGGGCCTCGCCGAGATGCTGGGCCACCTCCAGCGTGAGCTTGGAGGAGTACGCGAACACGTCCTTCTGCTCCACGCCGTGCACGATCAGGGCGTTGTAGATGGAGGGCAGCTGGCCCGGCTGGAACTCGACGTCGACGACCGGTCCGATGACCTGCACGATCTTGCCGTTGCTCATGCGTTCGCTCCTTGCGTGAGGGCCTCGGCGCCGCCGACGATGTCGAGCAGTTCCTTGGTGATCTTCTCCTGCCGGGCCTTGTTGTACTGGACCGTCAGGATGTCGATCATGTCCTTGGCGTTCTTGGTGGCCGCTTCCATCGCGGTCATGCGCGCGCCGTACTCGCCGGCCAGCGACTCCATGAGCGCGCGGTAGACCTGCATCCGCACGTGGCGAGGCAGCAGGTCGTTCAGGATCGCCTCCGGGCCCGGCTCGTAGATGTAGTCGACCGGCGCCTCGGCCTCGCCCGCCGTCTCGGCCATCCGTGGAATCGGCAGCAGCTGCTGGCGAACCGGACGCTGGACCGCCACCGACCGGAACTCGTTGTAGAGCAGATGGACCTCGTCGACCTCGCTGTCCAGGTACTGCTGCATGAAGTAGTCGGCGAGCTCGGCGGCGTGCGAGTACGCCAGCCGGTCCCAGAAGCCGATCATGTCGCGCTTGACCGTGTGGGACCGGCGGCGGAAGAAGTCACGCGCCTTGCGGCCGACCACGACCAGCGTCAGCTCGGTCGTGTTCGACTCCCGGATGAACTCCACCGCCCGCCGCAGGATGTTCGAGTTGAAGGCGCCGGCCAGACCGCGGTCGGCGGTGACGATGACGATCTGCCGGCGCGGTCCATCGCGCTGCTCGAGCAGCGGGTGGGCGGCGCCGTCGGTTCCGGTCACGAGGTTGCCGAGCAGCTCGGCCATCTTGTTGGCGTAGGGGCGGGCCGAGACGATCCGCTCCTGGGCCCGCCGCAGCTTGGCCGCCGCCACCAGCTTCATGGCGCGCGTGATCTTCTGCGTCGACTGGACCGAGCGGATCCGCCGCCGGATGTCCCGGAGCGTTGCCATGCTAGGCGGCCTTGATCCCCTTGGACGCCACGAACTCGGCCTTGGCCTCGGTCACCGCGGTCGTGAGCTGGGTGCGCAGCGCGTCGGAGATCTCCTTCTTGTCGCGGATCTCGGTGAGGATCTGCGGCTGTCGCCGCTCCAGCCAGCCGTAGAAGAACTCCTCGAAGGCGGCGACGGCGTCCACCGGAACGTCGTCGAGCAGGCCCTGGGTGCCGGCGAAGATGATGGCGACCTGCTTCTCGACCGGCAGCGGCGAGTACTGGCCCTGCTTGAGGATCTCGACCATGCGCTGGCCACGGGCCAGCTGCATCTGGGTGGCCCGGTCGAGGTCGGAGCCGAACTGGGCGAACGCGGCCAGCTCGCGGTACTGGGCGAGGTCGAGCCGCAGCTTGCCGGCCACCTGCCGCATGGCCTTGATCTGGGCGGAGCCGCCGACGCGCGAGACCGACAGGCCGACGTTGACGGCCGGCCGGACGCCGCCGTAGAAGAGGTCGGCTTCCAGGTAGATCTGACCGTCGGTGATCGAGATGACGTTGGTCGGGATGTAGGCCGACACGTCGCCGAGCTGCGTCTCGATGATCGGCAGCGCGGTGAGCGAGCCGCGGCCGAGGGCGTCGTTGAGCTTGGCCGCGCGCTCGAGCAGGCGCGAGTGGAGATAGAAGACGTCACCGGGGTACGCCTCGCGCCCCGGCGGGCGCCGCAGGAGCAGCGAGAGCTGCCGGTAGGCGGTGGCGTGCTTGCTGAGGTCGTCGTACACGCACAGCGCGTGGCGCTTGCTGTCGCGGAAGTACTCGCCCATCGTCACGCCCGCGTACGGCGCGATGTACTGCAGGGGCGCCGGCTCCGAGGCGGACGCGATGATGACGGTGGTGAAGGCCATGGCGCCGGCGTCCTCCAGCACCTTCACGACCTGGGCGACCGTCGAGCGCTTCTGCCCGATGGCGACGTAGAAGCAGAAGACGTCCTGCCCCTTCTGGTTGATGATCGTGTCCACGCCGATGGCCGTCTTGCCGGTGCCGCGGTCGCCGATGATCAGCTCGCGCTGCCCGCGCCCGATCGGGATCATGGAGTCGATGGCCTTGAGGCCGGTCTGCAGCGGCTCCTTGACCGAGGTGCGGTCGACGACGCCGGGCGCGTAGCGCTCGATCGGCCGGAACTCCGTCGTGTTGATGGGCCCCTTGCCGTCGACGGGCAGGCCGAGCGCGTTGACGACGCGGCCGATCAGCGCCTCGCCGACCGGCACCTGGGCGATGCGGTTGGTGCGCTTGACGGTGTCGCCTTCCTTGATGACGCGGTCGTCACCGAGGAGCACGGCGCCGACCTGCTCCTGCTCGAGGTTCAGCACCATGCCGACGACGTCGTTGGGAAACTGCAGGAGCTCGCCGGCCATCGCCTTCTCGAGCCCGTACACGCGCGCGATGCCGTCGCCGACCTCGATGACGCGACCGACCTCCTGCAGGTCGACCTCCGCCTCGTAGCCCGACAGCTGGCGCTTGATGATCTCGCTGATCTCTCCGGCCTTGATCATGTCGTCCCCTACCCGCGCGCCAGTCGTTGCCGCAGGCGCGCCAGTTGACCATCGAGGCTGCCATCCACGATGAGGCTGCCGATCTCGGCGACGAAGCCGCCGAGCAAGGTGCCGTCCGTCACTTCGTCCATCACGACCTGGCGGCCGTCGAGCGCGCGGCTCAGCCGCGCCGACAGCGCCGAGCGCTCGTTCTCGGTGAGCGCCACCGGGGTCCGCACGCGGGCGCGGACACGGCCCTGGGCGGCGTCGAGCATCCCGCGGTACGCGGTGGCGATCGCGCCGAGGTGGTCGGCGCGCCCGTGGGCGGCGACCAGCGCCAGCACGTCACGCCCGAGCTTCGAGAGCTCCAGGCGCTGGCCGATATCCTCGGCGATCTTGCGCTTCACCGCCGGGGTGATCCACGGCCGGCTCAGGACCGCCGCCAGCTCGCGATCCTCGTGCGTGAGACGCGCCACCTGCTCCAGCTCGGCCTCGATCGCCTCGGTCTGATTGCGCTCGCTGGCCAGCTCGAAGATCGCCTTCGCGTACGACTTGGCGACGGCCGACGAGGTCTTCACGAGGTCTTCATGCTGGCGATGGCGTCGGCCACGATGCGGCGATGATCGTCCTCGCGCAGCGTGCGGCGCACGAGCTTCTCGGCGACCGCGACGGCCAGGTCGCTGACCTCGCGCCGCAGCTCGTCGCGCGCGCGGCGGACCTCGGCGTCGAGCTGGCTCTTGGTGTCCTCGACGAGCTTGCGCGCCTGGGCCTGGGCCGCCTCGATGTGCTTGCGCGATTCCTCGCCCGCTTCCTGGAGGGCCTGCGCGCGAATGGCCGCGGCCTCGGCATAGACCGCGCGCAGCCGGGCCTCGTTCTCTTCCTGCTGGCGCGCCGCCGCCGCCCGCGCCTCTTCGGCCTGGTCGAGCGACTGCTTGATGGCGTTGGTGCGCTCCTGCATCTTCGCCAGGAACGGCTTGTACAGCAGGCGCTGCAGGATGATGAGCAGGATGAAGAAGTTGATGAACTGCACGATCAGCGACTTGTCGATGCTGATCAGGCCGCCGCCGCCCCCGTGCTCACCGCCGCTCTCGGCCGCGAGCGCGATGGCCGGCAGGACGAGGAGCAGCGAGACGATCGCGCACGCGAGCCAGCCGCGCCAGTCGGAGCCACGCTGAGGCATGAGGCAGGTTCCCCCGGTCTCGTGTTGCCGCTGAAGGTTTGTGAAAACTATCACGCGATTCCGTCGCGTGTCAATCGTCCCCGGCAGCCCGGCGTTCGATGACCCCGCCCCCGACCACCTCGTCGTCGCGGTACCAGACGCACGACTGCCCGGGCGTGATCGCTCGCTGGGGCGCGTCGAAGCGCACCTCGGCCCGGCCGGGCCCGAGCGCTCGGACTGTCGCCGGGGCCGGCTCGTGATTGTGCCGGATCTTCGCGGTCACCCGCAATGGCTCTGATGGCGGCTGGCCGGCGATGAAGTGGGCGCGGCTGACCTGCAGCCGGTCGCGCTCGAGGTCGGCGGCATCGCCCACGGTCACCCGGTCGGTCTCGGGGTCGAGGTCGACGACGTAGAGCGGCCGGCTCCCCGTCAGGCCCAGGCCCTTGCGCTGGCCGATCGTGAAGGCCGCCACGCCCGCGTGGTGCCCGAGGGCACGGCCGGCGCCGTCGACGATGGCGCCGGGGCGGAACACCGCGGGATCGCGGGCCCTCAGGAACTGGCGGTAGTCGCCGTCGGGCACGAAGCAGATCTCCTGGCTCTCGGGCTTGTCCGCCGTCGCCAGGCCGAGACGGCGAGCGTGCTCGCGGACCTCGTCCTTCGTCAGCTCGCCGATCGGGAACCGCGCGGCCGCCAGTTGCGTCTGCGTGAGCGGCCACAGGAAGTCCGACTGGTCCTTGCGTCGGTCGCGCGCTCTCCTGAGGACCCAGCGGCCCTCGTCGCGCGTGACGCGCGCGTAGTGGCCGGTGGCCACGGCCGCGGCATCCCAGGCCTGGGCGCGTGCGAGGAGCGAGCCGAACTTCAGATCCGTGTTGCAGGCGACGCACGGCACCGGGGTGCGGCCACGGCGATAGTCCTCGGCGAACGGGCCGATCACCGCGCGATCGAACTCATCAGCAACATTCAGCAGATAGTAAGGAACGCCGAGCGCGGCGGCCACGCGCCGGGCGTCGTCGACCGCCTCGGTCCCGCAACACGAGCCGAACCGCGAGGTGGCGTCGCTGGACTCGCGCCAGGGCCAGACCCGCATCGTGACGCCGACCACGTCGTGGCCGGCCTCCGTGAGCAGCGCCGCCGCGACGGAGGAGTCGACACCTCCGCTCATGCCGACGACGACGCGCTCGCGACTCATGCGGTCAGTGTCGCGCGCCGAGCAACGCGGCCAGGCGCTCGAGCTCGTCGGCATTGGCGTAGGTCACCTCGATGCGGCCCTGGCGCTCGCTGCCGACCAGCCGCACCCGAGTCATGAGGGCACGCTGCAGCGCATCCTCGAGCGACACCATCTCGGCCGAACGGCGCCGCTGCTTCGGCCGCGGCGGGCGGCCGGCGGTTGCCGTGCGCACGGTGTCCTCGGTCGCGCGTACGGACCACTCATGCGTGACGATCTCGTCACGCAGCCGGAGCTGCTCGCCGGGCGTCGTCAGCGCGAGCAACGCGCGAGCGTGGCCCATCGTGAGACGCCCCATGCGCAGGTCTTCCTGGATCGCGGGCGGCAGGCGGAGCAGGCGAAGGGCATTGGCGATCGAGCTGCGCTCCTTGCCGACACGCTGGGAGAGCTCCTCCTGGGTCCAGCTGAAGCGCACGAGGAGCTTGTCGTATGCCTCGGCCTCTTCCATCGGGTTGAGGTCCTCGCGCAGCAGGTTCTCGACCAGGGCCAGTTCGAGGCTCTCCGCGTCCGTGACCTCGCGAACGATCGCCGGGACGCGCGACAGTCCAGCCTGCCGAGCCGCGCGCCACCGGCGCTCACCGGCGACGAGCTGATACCCGGAGCCCTGCCGACGCACGATGACGGGCTGTATCACGCCGGAGGCCTTGATCGATGCGGCCAGTTCATCCAAGGCCCCGGATCTAAAGATCTTCCTGGGCTGATTCGGGTTCGGCTCGATCTCGTCTACGGGCACATCGACGAGCGTGTCCGCTTCGGTGGGCGTGGAGGAGAGCAGAGCACCGAGACCCCGTCCAAGTCCGCGCTTATTCATGCTTTATGACCTCTCGGGCTAGCTCGAGGTAGGCGATGGAGCCGCTCGAGCGCAGATCGTGAAGCATTACCGGTTTGCCGTGGCTCGGCGCCTCGCTGAGCCGCACATTCCGGGGGATGACCGTTTCGAAGATCTCGCCCGGGAAGTACCGATGGACTTCGTCCCTGATCTGGGCGGCCATGCTCGTGCGGCCGTCGAACATCGTCAGGACGATACCCCCCACACGCAGGCCGGGGTTCAGACGCTCGCGGATGAGCTTGACCGTCTTCAGAAGCTGGGTGAGGCCCTCGAGCGCGTAGAACTCGCACTGAAGTGGTACCAGGACCGTGTCGGCCGCGACCAGGGAGTTGATGGTGAGCAGACCCAGAGACGGGGGGCAGTCGATGATGACCCAGCACCCAAGGCCCGATGCTTTCAGTGCCGACCTGAGCCGGCTCTCCCGATTCTCGAGGCCGACGAGCTCGATCTCCGCCCCCACCAGGTCGATGTCGGACGGCAGGATCTTGAGGTTCGGGATGGCGGTCGGCTTGATCGCTTTCTCCAGGGGGTCGGTTCCCAGCAAGACGTGATACACGCTGGGATGGAGGCTGGTCTTGTCGATCCCGAGCCCCGTCGTCGCGTTCCCCTGCGGGTCGAGGTCGATCAGCAACGTCGGTCGCTCAGCCAGACCCAGCCCCGCCGCTAGGTTCACGGCGGTTGTGGTCTTGCCGACCCCACCCTTCTGGTTGACGACTGCTATGGTCTTGGGCAACTGCGGTACTCCACGGAGACCTTATCACCCATCATCTGTCGGTGTGTCGGACTGTGTGCCTGTGGCCGTCGGGACTGTACCGTGGTGTTCCACGTTCCACAAGCCGTGAGCCGATCGGCGCTCCAGTGTGGGCGACCGGGCGGGCGCACGCGGCCTCCGAGGGCCGGGACGCGCTACCCACGGTGTTCCACGTTTCACACATCAAGAGCGCTGTATGATGGCGAAGCGGCGTGTGTGACCGGGTCGGACAGCTTCATTTGGGTGTTCCACGTTTCACACATGAAGAGCGCCGATCAGACCGGGTACACGGCGAAGCGGCGTGTGTGACCGGGCCGGACGCCCTCAACCTCGACCCACTCACCCCCAGAAATGGGCCGCCGCTGAGGCGGTCCCGACAGGACCACCACGCCACCGCGGGCCACCAACCGCCGAGCGGCAGGGAGAAGAACCTCCGGATCACCGGCACACCGCATGGCAACTGCACCAAACGCCCCATCGGTCTCGCCGGCAAGGTGCTCGAGCCGATCGTTCAGGAGCTGGACGTGGTCAAAGCCCAGCTCCCTCACTACTGCAGAGAGGAACGAGACCCGCCGTTGTCTTGACTCGATCAGGGCGATGCGTAGGCCAGGGCGAACGATCTTGATCGGGATGCCGGGGAAACCCGCTCCGGACCCGACATCGGCCAGAGACTCGAGGTCCTGTGGAAGCACCCTGAGGAACAACAGGCTATCGAGGAAGAGGTGCTCCACGATCCACTCGGGGTCGCTCGAGCCCACGAGGCGCTGAGCCCTCTGCCATTTGACGAGGAGTGCCAGATATTTGGCGAATGCTGCCAGCTCCTGCTGCTCGAGGGGGCGCTCGAGGATCGCTCTGCCAGCGGAAGCCAGCAGATCAAGCGCGGCGCTCATGGCGTTGAGACGCCTGCCTGGGTGGAGGGGTCAGGCTCGGCGAGCGTCACCCGCGAGCCGCACGCGCCTTGGGCCTATCCATGTGCCATTGCTGGAGAATCTGAAGAACGTTGGAGACGGTCCAGTACAGGACGAGGCCGGACGCCAGGTTCAGGAACATGAACGTGAAGACGAACGGCATGATCAGCATCATCTTGGCCTGGCGTGGATCTCCGGCGACGGGCGTCATTTTCTGCTGCACGAACATGGTCACGCCCATCAGGATCGGCAGCACGTAGGTCGGGTCCTGGCTCGCCAGGTCGCAGATCCAGAGGTGGACGCCGAAGAGCCGCCCGAAGCAGAGGAACGAGGCTCCCTGCAGATCGACCGAGACGGTCAGGGCCAGGTAGAGCGCGTAGAAGATGGGAACCTGCGCGATCATCGGCAGGCACCCGCCCATCGGGTTCACCTTGTGCTCTCGGTAGAGCTCCATCGTCTCGCGCTGCAGCCGCTGCGGGTCGCTCTTGTGCTTGTTGCGGAGCGCGTTGATCTGCGGCTGCAGGGCCTGCATCGCCTTCATCGAGCGCATGCTCTTGACCGTCAGCGGGTAGAACAGGATCTTCGAAACGACGGTCAGCAGGATGATCGCGACTCCGTAGTTTCCGACGTGCCGATAGACCCAGTTCAGCAGCAGGAGTATCGGGACGCCGAGCCACTCCATCGGGAGCCCGCCCCAGCTTCGGGGAATCGGGAAGCCACCGAAGTTGATCGCGCCCTCGAGGCCGACGGCCTTGAGTCGGTCGTACTCCTTCGGCCCAACGAACACCAGGACGTGCCCTTCCCAGGCTTGTCCCGGAGCGATGCTCGGCGTGGCCTGGACCGCGATGGTCGCGCGACCGACAGGCTCCTTGCTCTTCGCCTCGCACGCCTTGTCCTCACCACGGATGAGGAGCTTGAAGCCTCCAGCGTCCGGGATCAGCGCGGACATGTACCAGATGCTGCCCATCCCGACCCAGGGGCCGTCGGCACTGACCGCGTGAATGTTGCAGAGATCCTCGGCGCGGTGGACGCTCCCGTCCGAGGCCCACACGATCTCCGTCGGGTGCTGGCCCTGGAACCTTTCCTTCGCCTTCTCGTCTTTCCAGTCTTGCCGTGTCGCCCAGGGCAGGGCGACCGTCACCGTCCGAGCCGTCGATCCCGTGTTCTCGATCCGGAAGCGCTTGTCGATGACGTAGCTATCTGACTTGAAAGTAAGAGTTTCTCGAACACGAAGACCATCGACGCTCCCGGTCATGACGAGCTCTTTGCTGGTTTGATCGGGTCCCAGGCTCAGAGACTCCGCCGACGCCTGCATTGGTAGGACCTGAGCTGGGCTCCCGGGGGCCGGTGCGATCACCAATCCGGTCGGGCCGAGATCTCCCACAGCGACCATCGGCTTGTCGCCGCGATGTCGCAGCACAAACTCCTGGAGCTTGCCGCCTTCGCTGCTCACGCCGGCCTCGTAGAGCGGCGTCGTCACCTTGGTCACGCGCTGGGGAGGTCGGGCCTCGGTCGGCGAAGCGGGTGCGGGCAGGGTCGGGGCCACCGCCGCCGGGGCAGGAGCGGGCGTCGGCGCGGCCTCCTGAGTCGTCTGCGCAGGCGGCTTCGGTGGCGGAGCCGCGGGCTCGTGAGGAACGAGAAATGCTTGATAAAGAATGAGAACCGCGGCCATCAGGGCGACCGCCACGAACGCGCGCTGCTCCATAGTCACGCTGTCGGCCGCTCCTTGGCCGGTGGGGGGTCATAGCCCCCGGGATGAAAGGGATGACAACAGGCGAGCCGGCGTATGGCCAACCACGCGCCGCGCCCCAAACCATGCTCCAGCACCGCGAGCCGCGCATACTCCGAACACGTCGGCGCGAACCGACATGCCCGCGGCAGCCATGGCGACACGACCCGCTGATAAATCTCGACCAGCCCCGCCGCCGCTCGGCGGAGAGTCACCGGGTCACCCGGTCGCCGGGAATGGCCGCCAGCGCGCTCTTCAGCTGAGCGGTCAGTATCGCGAAGGGCGCGCTCAGCGCCGCTGGACGGCCGACGACCACCAGCGCCACCTGAGGCGGCGCCGCGTCGCGGCTGGCCCGGTACGCCTCGCGCAGCCGCCGGCGCGCGCGATTGCGCTGCACGGCATTCTTCAGCTGTCGGCTCACGGCGAATCCTGTGCGCGTCGGCTCGGCCGCCTCGCGCCACAGGACGATCAGGGCGGGCCGGTCGATGCGTCTGCCTCGTTGGAAAAGCGCCTGAAAATCGGCGCTGCTGGTCAACCGCTCGCGTCGGGGAAAGCGACCCGCTACACGGTGAGCCGTTTGCGACCCTTGGCGCGCCGGCGCTTCAGCACCTTCCGCCCGCCCTTCGTCGACATCCGCTCGCGGAAGCCGTGCGTCTTCGCTCGCCGGCGCCGATTGGGTTGGAACGTCCGCTTCATGAACGCGCTCCCCTTTCCGATCGTCGAACCGTCTCAGTGTAGACACGCGGTGATGCCCAGTCAACCGACGAAGCCCTTGCGGCCTCTTCCGACCGTGTGCTACCGTGCCGCATCCGTCGTCCCGGTAAATTCGAGAGTGTGTCGCGGTGTGCAGTGGCTAGCGGCCCTGGCGCGGATATCCCAACGAACCTGGCGTTACTGAGTTATCCCCACCTGTGGATAACTCTGTGTGTAAGTGAGGGCTCGGCCAGTGCTGGATAGCCTTTGGACTCGCCTCCTAGATTCTGCGTCCCGCAAGCTCGCACCCGCGGTCATCGATTCCTGGGTCCGCCCGTGTCGGCTCCTCGCCGTCGAGGGCGATCACCTGCGGATCGGCGCGCCGAACCGCTTCTCGCGTGACTGGCTCACCCAGCATCATCTCGAGAGCCTGCAACAGGCGGCCGCCGACGTCATCGGCGGCCAGCCGCGCGTCACGATCACCGTCGACGACACGATCGCGCCGACCGCCGAGGACGTGCCCCCGCCGGCATCGGTGGCACGCGCCGCGGGGGGAGGGACCACCGACGGCCTCAACCCGCGCTACACCTTCGACACCTTCGTCGTGGGCTCCTCCAACCAGTTCGCCCAGGCCGCCTGTCAGGCCGTGGCCGAGCTGCCCTCCAAGGCCTACAACCCGCTCTTCATCTACGGCGGAGTCGGCCTCGGCAAGACGCACTTGCTCCACGCCGTGGGCCACGAGACCGTGCGCCTCTTCCAGGGCATGACCGTCGTGTACCTGTCCTCCGAGCGCTTCACCAACGAGCTCATCAACGCCATCCGCTACGACCGCACGGCGGAGTTCCGCGCCCGCTACCGCACCATCGACCTGCTGCTGATCGACGACATCCAGTTCATCTCGGGCAAGGAGCGCACGCAGGAAGAGTTCTTCCACACGTTCAACGACCTCTACGAGTCCCGCAAGCAGATCATCGTCTCCAGCGACTGCTCGCCGAAGGACATCCCGGAGATCGAGGAGCGTCTGCGCTCGCGCTTCGAGTGGGGTTTGATCGCCGACATCCAGCCGCCGGACTTCGAGACCCGGGTGGCGATCCTGAAGAAGAAGGCCGCCCTGGAGCGTGTCCGCCTGGCCGACGACGTCGCCTATCTGATCGCCAGCCGCGTGAAGTCGAACATCCGCGAGCTCGAGGGCTCGCTCACTCGGATGATCGCTTTTTGCGCGCTCACCGGGCGCGAGATGAGCGTCGACCTCGCCCAGGAAGTGCTCGCCGATCTGTGGGGCGAAGAAGAGAAGATCATCACTATCGAGCAAATCCAGCGGAAGGTCAGCGACTTCTTCGGCATGAAGCTCAGCGACCTCAAGGCCAAGAACCGCACGAAGGCGGTGGCCTTCCCTCGCCAGATCGCCATGTACCTGGCGCGCCAGCTCACCCACGCCTCGCTGTCCGAGGTCGGCCGGGCCTTCGGTGGCAAGGACCACACGACCGTGCTGCACGCCGTGGACAAGATACAGACGCTGCTACAGGACGATCCCAAACTACGCAGGACCATCGACGGACTTATCCAGGGGATCACACTGTGATCCACAGCTCTCCCGGGGATCTCCACAGGGTTGTCCCCGGTGCTCTCGCGACGATTCACCTGA
Source organism: uncultured Candidatus Rokubacteria bacterium (assembly GCA_963734175.1). GTDB lineage: Bacteria > Methylomirabilota > Methylomirabilia > Rokubacteriales > CSP1-6 > AR5. The sequence goes on along the minus strand of CAVTGC010000003.1, from coordinate 24,257 downwards.
TGCCCGTGGCACTTCCGCGTCACTCACTCCGTCCACTGCGCTCGACGGCTACTCCTCCTACGAAGTTGTATCTCTTCTTCTAAACAACAACGGAGATTCTCAGATGGAAGTCATCCTGGACAGGGACGCGTTCCTCAAAGGCCTCCAGATGGTGCAGAACATCGTCGAGCCCCGGCAGACGCTGCCGATCCTCGCCAATGTGCTGCTCGAGACCGAGGAGGGCACCGTGCGCCTGACCGCTACCGATCTCGAGGTCGGTGCCCGGGTGTCGGTGCCGGCTCGCGTGGTCGGCAAGGGCGCCATCACCGTGTCGGCGCGCAAGCTGGCCGAGATCGTCAAGGAGCTTCCAGCCGCTGCGGTGGCCCTCAAGGTCGGGGACAACGCCGCCGTCAGCCTCCGGTGTGCGGGAGTGACGTACAAGCTGGTCGGAATGCCACCCGACGATTTCCCGCCGGTGGTGCCAGCCTCGCCGGGCGCCTGGCTGACGCTGGAGGCCAAGGTGCTGCGCGACATGCTCACGCAGACCAGCTTCGCCATCTCCCACGACGAGACGCGCTATGCGCTGAACGGTGTGCTGTTCGCGCTCCAGGGCAAGGAGGTCCGGCTCGTCGCGACCGACGGCCATCGGCTGGCGCTGACGGTCCGCACGCTCGGCGAGGTGGGCCGGGCGATCACGGGCATCGTGCCGCGCAAGGCGATCGCCGAGATCATGCGCGTGCTGGGGGCGGGCGAGGAGGTCCAGCTGGGCATTACCGAGAACCAGTTCGTCCTCCAGATGCCGAACTTCGTCATGACCGCCCGACTCATCGAAGGGCAGTTCCCCAACTACGAAGCGGTGATCCCCAAGGGGCATCCTGGCAAGCTGGTGATCAGCCGCAACGCCCTCGCGGCAGCCCTTCGCCGGGTGTCCGTGATGGCCGAAGAGCGCAACAAGCCCGTCAAGCTGGTCCTGGCTCCGTCGGTCCTCCGCATCACGGCCTCCAGCCAGGATCTGGGCGAGGCCGAGGAGACGCTGGACGTCGACTACGCTGGTGAGGAACTGGCCATCGGCTTCAACTCGAAGTACATGCTCGACGCTATCGGACCGATCGAGCACGAGCAGATCGTGCTCGAGTTCAAGGACGGTTTGAGCCCCGGAGTGGTCAAGAGCCCGGCCGACGAGGGCTACTGCTGTGTTATAATGCCGATGCGAATTTAGAGAGGATTTTCGTTCGTATAATGGGAGTCTTAGAGGGTGCAGATAGGATGTGTTCAGCTACTAGAATTCCGTAATTATCGCACCCTCTCGTATCGACCTGAACCCAGGGTCAACCTCCTCACGGGCCGCAACGCACAAGGTAAGACCAATCTACTCGAGGCGCTGGGAGTCCTGCTGATCGGCCGTTCATTCCGGACGAACCGCCTCGCCGAGCTGCCCGCGTGGGGGTCCGAGACGGCCGTCCTGAGTGGCGATCTACAGAGGTCAGAAGGCGTCCGGTCCATGCGTCGGACCATCCAGCGCCAGGAGAACGGAAACTGGCACGCCACCGGCGAGACCTGCCCCTGGGCTCGGGTGATCGTCTTTGGCTGGCAAGACCTGGCGATCCTGCATGGCGCTCCGGTCGCACGGCGGATGTTCATCGACGGCTTCGCAGCCCGGCTGTACGCTGGTCATCTGCCGGCCCTGGTGCGCTATCGACGCCTCATCGGACAGCGGAACCGACTGCTGCAGTCCCGGGCCACCGCCGACCGCCTGGCTCCCTGGGACGAGCAGGTGGCCGCCGTGGGCATGGAGTTGATCGATCGCCGTCGGCGCGCCGTGGCGATCTTGCAGACGGAGCTCGCGCGCGTCTATCCGGCCATCAGTGGTGAGCGGCCCAAGGTCGAAGTGGGCTACCGCTGTGTCGTCGGGCAGGCCACCGAGCCAGCGGCCCTCGTGGCGGCGCTGGAGCGGGCGCGGCCTGTGGAGATGCGGCGGGGCCAGACGCTGATCGGCCCGCATCGAGACGATCTGACGATCGAGCTGGACGGTGTCGATGCGCGCGCGTTCGGCTCCCGGGGTCAGCAGCGGCTACTGGCGCTGGCCCTGCGAGTGGCCGAGGTGCTGCCGGTGAGCGAGGCGGCCGGCACCGCGCCGGTGTTGCTGCTGGACGACGCACTCTCGGAACTGGATCCCGGGGTGCGCGACAACGTCCTGCGTGAGATCCAGACCGCCGAGCAGGTATTCCTGACCTCGCCGGAGCCGCTCAGCCTGAGTGGGGCCGCGCGCTGGGTCGTCGAGGGAGGAGGCATCGCCGCCGCATGAGCGCTGACAGCTACACCGCGAGCGACATCAAGGTGCTCGAGGGCCTGGAGGCGGTTCGCAAGCGCCCCGCCATGTACATCGGCGACACGGGTGCCTACGGCCTGCACCACCTCGTCTACGAGGCGGTCGACAACGCGGTCGACGAAGCGCTCGGTGGTTACTGCGACTCGATCAAGGTCATCCTCCACTCCGACGGGTCGGCCTCGATTGGCGACAACGGACGCGGCATCCCCGTCGACACCCACAAGGAGACCGGCAAGTCGGCGGCCGAGGTCGTGCTGACCGTGCTGCACGCCGGCGGCAAGTTCGAGCACTCGGCCTACAAGGTCTCGGGCGGCCTCCACGGCGTCGGCATCTCGGTCGTCAACGCGCTCAGCGAATGGCTGGAGGTCGAGATTCGCCGGGGCGGCAAGGTGTGGACGCAGCGCTACGAGAAGGGCGGCACGCCGACCGGTCCGCTGACGGCGGGCGAGGCGACGAAGAAGCATGGCACGATCATCAAGTTCAAGCCGGACGCGACGATCTTCGAGATCACCGACTTCTCGTTCGACACGCTGTCGAACCGGCTCCGCGAGCTGGCCTTCCTCAACAAGGGCCTGAAGATCGTCATCGAGGACGAGCGCGATGGCCGCAGCCACACGTTCCTCTACAAGGGCGGCATCATCGAGTTCATCAAGCACCTGAACCAGAACAAGACGCCCATCCACCCCAAGGTGCTCTACTTCGAGGGCAAGAAGGGCGACATCGAGGTCGAGGTCGCGGTGCAGTACAACGACGGCTACCAGGAGAGCGTGTTCTCCTTCGCCAACAACATCAACACCCGCGAGGGCGGCACCCACCTGACCGGCTTCCGGGCCGCCCTGACCGGCACCCTGTCCAGCTACGCGCAGAACAACGGCTTCATGAAGACCTTCAAGGGCGGGGTCACCGGCGACGACGTGCGCGAGGGGCTGTGCGCGGTCGTCTCTGTGCGGATGCCCGATCCGCAGTTCGAGGGCCAGACCAAGGCCAAGCTCGGCAACACCGATATCAAGGGTCTCGTCCAGCAGATCGTCAACGAGAAGCTGGCCGAGTCCTTCGAGGAAGATCCGACCACGGCCCGCAAGATCGTCGACAAGTGCGTGCGCGCGGCCCAGGCGCGGGAGGCGGCCCGCAAGGCCCGCGAGCTCACGCGCAAAGGGGGCCGCGACGACGAGGGGCTGGCCGCCAAGCTGGCCGACTGCTCGGAGCGCGACCCCCAGTATCGCGAGCTGTTCATCGTCGAGGGTGATTCGGCCGGCGGCTCGGCCAAGCAGGGCCGCGACCGCAAGACCCAGGCGGTGCTGCCGCTGCGGGGCAAGATCATCAACTCGGAGAAGGCGCGCTACGACAAGGTCCTCTCCCACAATGAAATCCGGCTGCTCATCTCGGCAATGGGCACCGGGATCGGCACCGAGGAGTTCGACCTCACCAAGCTGCGCTATCACAAGATCATCCTGATGACCGACGCCGACGTGGACGGCGCCCACATCCGGACGCTGCTCCTGACGTTCTTCTTCCGCCACATGAACGCCGTGATCGAGGCCGGCCACCTCTTCATCGCCCAGCCGCCGCTGTTCAAGGTGAAGAAGGGCAAGGTCGAGAAGTACCTGATGAACGAGCGCGAGTTCGAGGACTTCTTCCTGTCGGCGTGGGTGGCCGGCGCCAGCGTGAAGGTGCCGGGCACGAAGGCCCCGGTGACCGGCGACGCGCTGCTGGAGCTGCTGCGGCAGATCTCGGAGTACCGGGGCCTGTTCGCCAAGCTGAGCAAGCGCGGGGTGCCCCGCGACGTGCTCGCCGAGCTTCTGCGCCAGAAGTTCCGCGGCAACAAGCGCGGGGTCGGCCACGCCGAGATCGCTGCCGCCATTGTGTCGGCGGCGGCCACCGTCAACGGCCACAACATCGAGGCGCGGGCCGCCGACACCGGTGACGCCCAGACGCTCGTGGTGGTCGGCCCGCCCACGGTCTCGTTCAGCACGGAGCTGTTCCGGTCGCCCGACTACGTCACCCTCCTCGAGCTGTGGGAGAAGCTGGCCGCGGCCGCCAAGGGCCCCACCGTCGTCCTCGACGAGCACGACCAGGAGACGCCGGTGCAGAGCCTCGACGAGCTGTGGGCGGTGGCGCTCGAGCGCTCCCGGCACGGCGCCAGCTTCCAGCGGTACAAGGGGCTGGGCGAGATGAACCCCGAGCAGCTGTGGGAAACGACCATGAACCCGGAGACGCGGACGTTCCTCAAGGTCACCATGGAGGACGCCGTCGGCGCCGACGAGATGTTCACCGTGCTGATGGGGGACGCCGTCGAGCCGCGCCGGCTGTTCATCGAGCAGCACGCCCTCGACGTGTCGAACCTGGACATCTAGATGCCCGACCGCCAGATCAACGCCCCGATCGAAGAGGAGATGCGGAAGTCGTACCTCGACTACGCGATGTCCGTCATCGTCGGACGCGCGTTGCCGGACATCCGCGACGGTCTCAAGCCCGTGCATCGCCGCGTGCTCTACACGATGTCGCTGCTCGGCCTGGTCTGGAACCGAGGCTACAAGAAATCGGCCCGCGTGGTCGGCGACTGCATGGGCAAGTTCCACCCCCACGGCGACTCGGCCATCTACGACACGCTGGTGCGGATGGTCCAGGAGTTCTCGCTCCGCTATCCGCTCGTCGACGGGCAGGGGAACTTCGGCTCGATCGACGGCGATCCGGCGGCGGCCATGCGCTACACCGAGGCCCGCATGGCCCGGATCGCCCACGAGATGCTCGCCGACATCGACAAGGACACCGTCGATTTCGCGCCGAACTACGACGACAACGAGACGGAGCCGGTCGTCCTGCCCACGCGGATCCCGAACCTCCTCGTCAACGGTTCGGCCGGCATCGCAGTCGGCATGGCGACGAACATCCCGCCCCACAACCTCACCGAGGTCGTCAACGGCCTGGTCGCGCTCATCGAGAGGCCCGACACCACGATCGAGCAGCTGGCCAAGATCATCACGGGGCCTGATTTCCCGACGGCCGGCTACATCTACGGCATCGGCGGCATCCGCGAGGCCTATACGACGGGGCGTGGCACCATCACGCTGCGGGCCAAGGCCCACGCGGAGAAGCTGCGGGGCGGGCGCGAGGCCATCATCATCACCGAGCTGCCGTACCAGGTGAACAAGGCGAGCCTGATCGAGAAGATCTCCGAGCTCAGCCGCGAGAAGAAGATCGAGGGCATCTCGGAGATCCGCGACGAGTCCAACCGCGAGGGTATCCGGGTCGTCATGGAGCTGGGGCGCGGGGAGATCCCGCAGATCCTGCTCAACCAGCTCTACAAGCACACCCAGATGCAGACGACGTTCGGCATCATCATGCTGGCCCTGGTCGATCGGCGGCCGCAGGTCGTCAACCTCAAGGAGATGCTCGAGGCCTTCATCAAGTTCCGCCGCGAGGTCGTCACCCGGCGCACCCGCTACGACCTGGCCCGGGCCGAGGAGCGCGCCCACATCCTGGCCGGTCTCCGCAAGGCCGTCGAGCAGCTCGACCTCGTCATCCGTATCATCCGGGGGGCCGCCAACGCCGACGCCGCCCGCGACGAGTTGATGCGGCAGCTGGACCTCTCCGAGATCCAGGCCAAGGCCATCCTCGACATGCAGCTGCGCCGGCTGGCCGCCCTGGAGCGGCAGAAGATCATCGAGGAGCACGAGGAGACGCTGCGGCTGATCGAGGAGCTCAAGAGCATCCTCGCCTCCGACGCCAAGCTGATGGCGCATCATCAAGGACGAGCTGGCGGCGGTGAAGGAGGAGTACGGCGACGCCCGCCGTACCGAGATCCTCACCGAGACCACCGATCTCACGATCGAGGACCTGCTGGCCGACGAGGAGATGGTGGTCACCATCACCCGCTCGGGCTACATCAAGCGCACGCACGTCGAGGCGTACCGCAGTCAGCGGCGCGGCGGCAAGGGTGTGACCGGGATGGAGACGAAGGAGGAGGACATCGTCGAGGATCTGTTCGTCGCCTCGACCCACTCCTACCTGTTGTTCTTCACCAACCTCGGCAAGGCGCACTGGCTCAAGGTCCACGAGATCCCCGAGGGGGGCCGGGCGGCCAAGGGCAAGGCCATGGTCAACCTCCTGTCGCTGGGCGAGGGTGAGCACGTCGCCACCTGCGTGCCGGTGCGCGACTTCAACGCCGGCGGCTACGTCTTCTTCGTGACCCGCCGGGGCAAGGTGAAGAAGACCGAGCTCGAGGCCTACTCGCACCCGCGGGCCGGCGGCATCCAGGCCGTCGGTCTCGACGACGGCGATCAGCTGATGACGGCGCGCCGCACCGACGGCCAGCGCGAGGTGATGATCGCCACCAAGCTCGGCATGGCCATCCGCTTCACCGAGGAGGAAGTGCGCCCGATGGGGCGCGGCGCCGCCGGCGTGCGCGGCATCGACGTCGAGGACGACGACCAGGTGATCGCCGCCGACGTCGTCCAGGAGGGCGCCCAGATCCTCACCATCACCGAGCGCGGCTTCGGCAAGCGGACGCCGCTCGAGGAGTACCGGCTGCAGGGTCGTGCCGGCAAGGGGATCATCGACATCAAGACGGCTGGCCGCAACGGCACCGTGGTGGGCATGCTCCAGGTCCGGTCCGGTGACGACATCCTGCTCGTCACCACCAAGGGCAAGGTCATTCGCATCCACGCCGACGAGGTGTCCTCGCAGGGCCGCAACACCATGGGCGTGCGCATCATCGATCTCGACGCCGACGATCGGGTGGGCTCGATCGCCCGCGTCGAAGCCGAGGCGCCTTCCCCGGCCGAAGCCACCTAGCCGGCCGTGCTCGACCTGCGCCTCATCCGCGAGCAGCCCGACGCGGTCGCGCGCGCGCTCGCCGACAAGGGCGAGCGAGGACGTGATCCAGGAGATCCTCGCCCGCGACGCCGAGCGCCGCCGCCTGATCAAGGAAGCCGACGACCTCAAGGCCCATCGCAACCGCACCTCGGCCGAGCTGGCGAAGTACAAGGGCAGCGTGCCGGAGGAGCTGCGCGCCGAGATGCGCGGGGTGGGCGACCGCGTCAAGGCCCTCGACGCCGAGCTCAAGGCCGTCGACGACGCGATCGAGGCCCTGCTGATCGAGGTCCCCAACCTCCCCCATCCCTCGGTGCCGCCCGGGCGGACCGACGCCGACAACGTCGAGGTGCGGCGGTGGGGCACGCCGCGCGAGTTCGCGTTTGCGCCGAAGACCCACGACGAGGTCGGCGAGGCGCTCGGCCTGCTCGACATGGAGCGCGCCGCCAAGCTGGCCAAGTCGCGCTTCGCCGTGATGTGGGGGCCGCTGGCCCGGCTCGAGCGAGCGCTCGCGCAGTTCATGCTGGACGTCCAGACCCGCGAGCACGGCTACACGGAGGTATGGGTGCCGCAGCTGGTCAGCGGCGAGACGATGCTCAAGACCGGCCAGCTCCCGAAGTTCGAGGAGGGGCTGTTCAAGACCGTCGAGGCCGACGAGGGGCGCACGCTCTATCTCATCCCCACCGCCGAGGTCTCGCTCACGGCCCTCCACGCCGGCGAGGTATTGCCCGAGCGGACGCTGCCGCGCCGCTACACGGCCTTCACGGCGTGCTATCGCCGCGAGGCGGGGACCTACGGCCGCGACATGAAGGGCATCTTCCGCAACCACCAGTTCGACAAGGTCGAGCTGGTGAAGCTCACCACGGCCGAGCGCTCCTGGGACGAGCTCGAGTCTCTCGTGCACGACGGCGAGGAGATCCTGCGCCGGCTCGAGCTGCCGTACCGGGTGGTCGAGCGCTGCATCGGCGACCTGGGCTTCAGCACCGCCAAGGGCTACGACATCGAGGTCTGGCTGCCCGGCCAGGGGCGCTACCGGGAGATCTCCTCGTGCTCGAACTACGCCGACTTCGGCGGCCGCCGGGCCGACATCCGCTACAAGCCCGAGGCCGGGGGAAAGCCGGAGTTCTGCCACACCCTGAACGGCTCCGGCCTCGCCGTGGGCCGAACGGTCATCGCCATCCTGGAGAACTATCAGGAGGCCGACGGCACCGTGCAAATCCCCGCCGCCCTAAGGTCCTACCTTCCTGGCCTGGAGCGGTTGACCGCCCGAGTCTGACGTAGGCCCCGGCTGCGTCTGGATTGTTTACAAACTGGCTCTCGGAACATGCTACGGTCGCAACCTGGAGTCTAAATCGTCGTAGGCGAAGGAGCCCAGATGGTCGACCATACCGATCCGACCCCCGAACAATCGCTGTCCCGCCGCGAGGCCCTCAAGCTCGCCGCTGCCGTCGCCGCCTTCGGTGCCGCGCTCGGCGTTCGCCCCGCCAGCTCCATCGCCCAGGGTAAGGGCGAGGGCAAGGAAGAGGGCAAGGGCGAGATGAAGAGCGAGGGTAAGGCCGGCGGCAAGGCATCCGGTAAGGGCTCGGGCAAGGCCTCGGGCAAGGGCGCTGGTAAGGGCGAGGGCAAGGGCGAGATGAAGGCTGAGGGCAAGGGCGAGGCGAAGGGCGAGGGCAAGGCGACCGGCAAGTAACACCGCCGCCTGCTTTGCGAGGAGACTGAGCCGTTCCCTACGGCGATGCCATAGCCCGGGTCGACTTCAATCTCCGGCGCGACAGCCCGTTCTCGTACGTCTGCAACGCCTGTAACCGGTGCTGCCACAACAAGGCGATCCGGGTAGGGCCGTACGAGGGCTTGCGGCTGTCGCGCCGGCTCGGCATCAGCACGACCGAGTTCTTTGCGCGTTACACCGAGGCCGGCGGCACTGTCTTGCAGACCCGCCCCGATGACTTCGGGTGCGTGTTCCTCGGCCCCCAGGGCTGCACGGTCCATCCCGATCGGCCGCTGGCCTGCCGGATCTATCCGCTCGCGCGCTGGATCTCTCCCGAAGGCGACGAGAGCTTCGGCCACCTGACGCCACACCCGCAGACGGCCGGCCTCTACGGCACCCGCGGCACCGTCGACGACTACCTCACCTCGCAGGGCCTCGGGCCCTATTTCGCGATGGCCGAGCGCTACGGAGAACTGTACGACCGGATGGTGGCCGTGATGGAGAGTCTGGACCCCGGCGAAGACATGGACCGCCGGACCGAGCGCCGGGCCGAGATCGACGAGCTCGACGCCGGCACGCTCGCCACCGCGCTCTTCGACATCGACGCCACCGTCGCCACGTATTGCCGCCAGCGCTCGCTGCCGGTGCCCCAGGACATCGACGCGCTCGTCGAACTGCACATCCAGGCCGTCGGGGCGTGGCTCGATGAGGTGGAGGCGAAGAGCAAGCAGTAGAGCTCACTCTCCTCGAGGTGACGTCACCTCCGCCCAGCCCTGGGTGAGCAGCAAAGAGTCGATGTCGTGGCGCCGCCGTTCACCACCGCGGCGGTCGGGAATGTACACTTCCAGCTGACGCCGCCGTTCGGCGTTCCGGCGATCGGTGATGATCCTGATGGCCTCGTCCGCGGGCCGATCTCGGCGGAGACGGTCGTAGAGACCTCCGTCGTTTCGAGCGACGATGATCAGCCGCTCCCCGGCAAGCACCCGGCGTACGGCGGCGGCGTGCGCTTCGACCTCCTCGTCGTCCTCCGGGTCCCACAGCGGACGTGCAGACCGCGCAAATCCGTACTCCGCCGTCTGGCCTCGGCGGGCCCGCCGACGCACGACGGCAATCGACACAAAGATCCACGACACGAACAAAGCACCATAGTAGTAAGGCGTCCACGGTCCGGGTCGAAGGCCCAGGACGACGGGTGCGAACGAGGCGATGGCGAGGCACACGAACATCAGCCACGTCGGGGCTGACATCGCCAGGGTCACCTATACAGCGCAATAGCGCCGGGGATGAGCACCATGGCCTCGTATGGTGCACGCTGAATGCCAGCAGGCCTACTTTTCGGGACGACCCAGACCTTCGCATCCCCTATGTGCGCGATTCTAGAGGGGGCTAGCCTCCGAGGCGGCGTGCACGATCGATCATCTGATTCGCCCGCAGAGACACCGACGGCGGGCTTGGCGCCCTTGAGAATCGCGACGACGAACGTGCGGCCGCGCCCCGACCGTTCTTGACCTAAGTTGGCCCCCGCCCGCACCATCCCAGGCATGGACCGCCGCCCCTTCCCGCTCACCTCGCTGGCGGGTGCCCTGGCCGCGCCGCTCGCCGCTGAGGCGCAGCAGGCGGGGATGGATCGAAGGTCAGAACCTTGTCATCGAAGTGCGCTATGCGAACGGGACGTACGAGCGGGCTCCCGCATTGATGGAGGAGTTGATCCGCCTCAGGCCGGATGTGCTGATGACGCGCGGAGGTCCGGTGACGATGGCCGCCAAGCAAGCGACCCAGACAATTCCCGTTGTGATGTGGGGTGTCAGTAATTCGGTCGGCATTGGGCTCGTGGTTTCCCATCCACGTCCCGGCGGAAACATCACGGGGTTGTCTGACGATCAGAGCCCTGACATAGTCAGTAAGCGCTTGCAGTTGCTCCAGGCGATTGAAGTGCCATTCGGCACGAGGAGGGATGAATGGGGCGTGTGCTGACCGACTATGCGATCGCAATTGGATGGGGAATCGTCGGTGCGATATCGATGGCGGCTGGTCTGGCGATTCTCTTGAAAGTGTTTGACTGGCTGACGCCCATCAACGAGTGGGCGGAGATCCAGAAGGGGAACCTGTCCGTCGCGATCATCTTGGCCGCCGTGATCCTGGCTCTGGGCATCGCGGTCGGCTTCGCCATCATGCCTGTCCCGGCTGTTCGCCCCTAGATCCCAGGCATGAACCGCCGCCGCTTCCTGCTGACCTCGCTGGCGAGTGCGCTTGCTCCGCCGCTCGCCGCCGAAGCGCAGCCGGCGGGGAAGGTCTACCGCGTTGGTTTCCTGGGGAACTCTTCCGCGGCCCTCGAGGCCAATCTCGTCGGGCCTTTCCGCGAAGGGTTGCGCGAGCTCGGCTACGTCGAGGGGCGAAACATCGTGATCGAGTATCGCTGGGCGGAAGGAGAGTATGAGCGCTTTCCCGCTCTCGTCGCCGAACTGGCCGCTCTGAACGTCGATGTGATCGTTACCGCAGGTACGCCGGCCGCCCTTGCAGTCAAGAGGACGACGCCGTCGATCCCTCTCGTCATGGCGGCTGTCGGCGATCCCATCGGCGTGGGCCTCGTCGCAAGCCTCGCGCGGCCAGGCGGGAATGTGACGGGGTTGTCCGCGATCGCACCGGAACTGGAAGGGAAACGGTTGGAGCTGCTCAGGGAAGTCGTGCCCAAGCTCTCGCACATCGCTGTGCTCTGGAACCCGGATAATCCGTTTCTTGCCGCTTCCCTGAAGGAGACGCGGGCTGCCGCTCAGGAGTTGGGAGTCAAGGCGCAGCTCGTTGGCGTCCGGGTCTCGGAAGAGTTTCCAGCCGCGTTCGCGGCCATTGTCAGAGAGCGGCCTGGCGCGCTCCTGGTGCTGGCGGATCGCATCTTCCTGCACAACCGCGCACGCGTCGTGGACTTCGAGGCCAAACACCGCCTACCCGGAGTGTATCCGTACCGGGAGCTCGTCGAGGCGGGAGGTCTGATGTCCTTTGGGCCAAGCTACCCGGGCATGCACAGGCGTGCCGCCCACTACGTGGACAAGATCCTCAAGGGCTCCAAGCCCGTCGACCTCCCCGTCGAGCAGCCGACCAGATTCGAGCTCGTCATCAACCTCAAGACCGCCAAGGCCCTCGGCCTGACGATCCCGCCGTCGCTGCTCGCGCGGGCGGATCAGGTGATTGAGTAATGCTACGCCGGGCATTCGTCGCAGGGGGTCTTGCGCTGCTGGCCTCCTCTACCGAGAGGAATTTCGCACCGCGGGCGATTTCCCCGGGGCGTTCGCCTCCACGGCCAAGCGCGCAGGTGCGGTCCTCGTCGCCGGGCATGCGGTGACCGTATCGAACCGCGCGGCACTTGTCAGGCTCGCGGCACAGCACCGTCTGCCCGCTGGCTATCCATGGCGCGAGGCCGTCGAGATCGGTGGACTGATGTCATATGGCGTGAGCTTCAGAGAGTCCTACCGGCGGGCCGCCGACGACGCGGATAGGATCTTCAAGGGTGCGAAGCCTGGAGACCTGCCTATGGAGCAGCCAACCAAGTTTGAACTGGTGGTCAACCGAAAGACCGCGACCGCGCTTGGGCTCACCCTTTCACCGACACTAGTTCTGCGGGCGGACGAGATCATCGAGTGACCGGGCACCGGCTCACCAGCCTCCGCGTCGCTCTCTGCGACCGGCATCTTGGTGCCCTTGGCCTCACCCGCGCACACTGGCGGGCGGCCCCTACCGTCGCTGGGCCAGGCGGTGCTTCTGGATCAGTGTGGGCGGCCTTCGCCGCCACGCTCGCAGGGTTGTAGGCCACGCGCGACGCGCCTCTGGCGGACGCCCTGGCGCCCGGGTAGGCTTCCGAGGGTCACTCTGCTTGCGTACTGACGCTTGAGCACTGATCCACGGCCGATCAGGAGCCGCGCAATCGAGCCAACGCAGTGGCTAGGCACCGTCGCCACTGCTCACCTTCTGGATCGCCCGCCGGCAGCCTAGTAACCGTTGTGGCCAGCCAGCCTGTCAGATCGTGAAGCTGGAGCCACGTCATTTCGACTCGAAGGCGCACTTCCGGCGGGAGCGACCGCGGGCGCTCTTTTGTGGGGCTGGCTTCCAGTACAGAGCGAACTCCATCAGGCATGGGCGCCGCTGCTAACTTTTCTTTCGCAGCTTGGAGCAAGCCCCAAGATGCCTCGGAGAAATAGAGTGCGACCCGCCTGCCGCCCGACCGTGGCATGTTCCCCCTGATCTGCTGTGCCCACTACGTTTCGGGTTTTGACAGACAGTGCTGCGCTGGTCAGTTATGCCTTGGTAAGCATATCATTCGAGAGCGAGCAGGCCAGACTCTGTTGGCGCGATGCAGACATGTTGACCGGCACTATCAGGGTCGTGCAGTCGAAAAACGGGCGGATGCGCCACATACCGATGAACGCTCTCGTGCGATCGGTGCTCTATGAAGTTGGTGGCCGGCAGCACCCAAACGACCCGAGTGAGGTGATTTTCTCCGCGGCCTATCGCACCACCGCGCGAGCTTTCGAGCAGGCTGCAAAGGCGGCGCGGGCTACGCTGTCTTCGGCTGGCAAGGACGGGGGGCACCTGGACGGGTTCACATGGCACGGGCTGAGGCACACGTGGGCGTCCAGGCTTTCGATGGCCGGTGTAGACGCTCGTACGCTACAGGAGCTAGGTGGGTGGCAGACGTTGAGTATGGTTGAGCGCTACGCCCACCTCAGCCCCGATCACCTGCGAGCCGCGCTGGACCGGCTCGTCTCCAGCGCCAACGATGCCGTACAACTTGGACGGAACTTGGACGGCCCCACCCAACCGCAACCCGCTCCTGCATCCGGCGATCAGCAAATGTGCGAAACTCAAGGCACGGAGGGCTAGCCTCAACTGGCAAGGCAGTGGACTTGAAATGGGGCCGGCCGTCGACGCTCCATCTCACGTCATCGCACTCCATCACGCTCGCGGGCGCTGTTCATGCGGCTCTCGTGAGCGTCGATGGAGCCAGGGGCTGAGACGGGGCGGCACCAACGGTGATCGAGTGCGACACCGAACTAGCCCGCAACTAGCCCGGCGAACAGGATCGCCCGGGCACTCCGCACAGCGACGAACGGGGCCCCCTTTCGCGGGTACCCGGAAGGCCAGGCACTGCCGGTGCCCGCGTGCGCACTTCCGTCCCGTGCAGTAGCCACACGCTTCTCCAGGGGCCCCAGACTGCCTTCGTAGATGCCAAGCTTGAGCAGGCCAGGCTGGAACTACGCGCCGGGGCCCCCTGCCGCCCGAAGCAATCGCCACGGGACCGGCATCGTGGCCGGCGTCGCGGTGGCTGGCGCTGGCGGCGGCGTTGGTGCTGCGAGCGGGGCGGACGATCGTTGAAGCGTAGCTGGGCGCCGGGCCGCGCGCATCGTGGCCAGCTCCCTGTTCGCGCTGGCGCCGCTGCCCCGCGTGGAGTAATGTCGCTGCCATGAGGTTCGTGGCGTCGCGCCGATCACTTCTGTCAGCTGTGTTGCTTCTGTTCCTCGGCCTGACCCTACTCGGGCACGTCTGCGTGCTGCCACTCCACGATCATGACGCGCCGGCCGCGTCTCACCACGCTGAGGACCGGGATCACGATCACGGCGACTCGGTACACGCCGCCTCGTGCGAGGCCGTCCGGTCCACAGCGCCGGCTTCGCCATGTGTCCCTCACGTCACGACCGCGCGCAGCCAGAATGTTGCCGTACCGCCGAGCAGCAGCATCCCGCTGACTCGCCGCCCGCAGCCCTCAAGTTCGCCGCCCCTGTTCCTGCTTTACGCCTCACTCCTGATCTGATCCTCCCCTCGCTGTAGCCGCGTCCGAGGCGAACCGTCATCACCCGTGTCGGCGGTTCTCGTGAACACCACATGACGCGAATCGGGGGAGGCAGAACATGATCTCGAGATCATCGCGGTTCCTCGCGGTGTTAGCGACGTTGGCGCTGGCCATTTCAGCGTGGACGGCGACGACGAGAGCCCAGGACAAGAACCACAAGCACACAGACAAGGACCACAAGCACGGTCACGGGGCCGGCGCAGAACACATCCACGCCCAGGTTCCGGCCGAGTACGCGAAGCAGAAGCCATCCGACACCATCTGGACCGACAAGGCCGTCATCGCCAAGGGGGCCGCGCTCCACTCCGCGAAGTGCGCCGTCTGCCACGGGAACGAGGGCGCAGGGGACGGCCCGGCCGTCGCTGGGCTGATCCTGAAGCCGGCGTCGTTCCGCGACAAGGCGATGGTGGCCGAGATGTCCCCCGCGTACTGGTTCTGGCGCGTCAGCGAGGGTGGCAGCGTGGAGCCGTACAAGTCGAAGGGGTCCGCGATGCCGCCGTACAAGACCGACCTGTCGGCGGACGACCGGTGGGCGGTGATCGCCTTCCAGCACTCGCTCAGTGGCCACAACGGCCCGCACAACCGCGTCGAGCATCCCGAGATGCAGGGCGCCGCCCGACCGCACCCTGAGCTACGCGACGCCTTGCTCGGCTCGCCGTGGGTGACGCGCGACCACCGGGCGCAGCCGCGCGGTCCCTGGCGGGACGCGGTGAAGCGCGACCTCCCGCAACTCTACCGCGAGTTCAACGGCATCGACTTCGGCCACGCGCACCTTGCCGAGACCCTCGTCAAGACGCAGCAGCCGAAGCAGATCGAGCAGGCCCGCCTCGAGGTCCTGAAGTTCATCTTCAGTTCGCCCTCGGTGCCGCCCGACGAGGAGCAGGTCGCGCCGACGGTCAACCGAATGGCATGGGAAGTGACGAAGACGTTCGACTGGGCGCACGTCTTCCACCGCAGCCTGTACGACGTGTTCAGCAGCGACAAGGTAAAGGACAAGGACGCAGCCTACCGGAAGCTGCTTGCCGACTACCTGGACAAGCCCGAGGCCATCACGCCGCATCGCCTGGACCACCATCGCGCGCTCTGGGGGTTCGAGGAGTCGAAGGCGTTCCGCGACAAGTTCCCCAAGTTCAACACGCAGATTTGGGCGTACCACTGGCTCCAGGCGGCGGTGTACGACGTGCAACTCCTGGGCGACGTGAGGCGGCAGCAGGAGCTGATGCCCAAGGTCATCGCCTTCTACCACGGCTACCTGCGTCGGCCGCCGGTGGAGTGGCAGTTCATGCCGATGATGCCCGAGGCCGCGCCGAACTTCGCCAAGCAGTTCCCCGAGGCAGCGGCGATCTTCGACAACCTCCACATGCTGCACGACAACTTCGATGACATTCTCGTACGGCCTGACCTGTTCCCGACGCTGGAGGCCAAGCGCACCGCGATCCTGCGTGTCCTTCCGATCTACCTGCACCGGAACCATGGGGCACGTGACCTCTACCCCGAGTTCCACGAGCCGCCCGCAGGCGCGCATGGCGGCCACGGGATGGACATGGGGCCGAGGCCTTCATCGGTGCATGAGGTGCTTGCTGGCACGGCGCCGCCGAGCGACCAGCCTCAGCCGACGCAGACGACGCCCGGCACGCAACAACACAAGCACTGACATGAGAATGGCCATGAGAACGACCATCAGAGGGACGGCTGCACTCCTCATGTTGTTCCTCAGTGCGGCGTCGGCTTACGCCATCGACCACAAGAACCTGGATGAGGGCCGGCCCCTGCGGCTTGACGATGCCTACGCGATCTCCACCGGCGAGATCGCCATCGAAGCGGGCGCAGGCTTCCGGCTGGTGCGACGCGGTGCCGATCAGGGCGTCTTCCCCGTTGAGCTGTTGTATGGGGCCCTGCCCAACCTGCAGCTCGGCGTCGGTAGCACCCTCTTCACCGACCCGCATGAGGTGGATGATCGGCCGAAGTCGGGCGACCTGCACCTGAGCGCCCTGTACAACTTCAACCAAGAGACGACCAGCCTCCCAGCATTCGGGCTGAAGCTGGGGCTTGGGCTACCGACCGGCGTGGACGCGCGCGGGTACAGCGTCGAGGTCAAGGGCATCGTCACCAAGTCGGTCGAGCGCCTCAGCCTTCACCTCAACGCCGGCTACCAGTTCGTCACCGACAGTCGCCACGACGAGCGCGATGGCCGCTACGAACTGGCGCTCGGTTTCAGCTACCCGGTCGGGGCACCTCGGTTCACGCGCGCGACCCTTGTGGGCGACGTGTTCGCGGAGCAGGCGGTGCATCGCGGGGAGTCAACGACGGTCGGCACCGAAGTCGGAGTGCGGTTCCAGCTCACGCCGCGCCTCGTCTGGGACATCGGCGTCGGGACCGAGTTCGCGGGCCCGGCCAGCCGCTCACCGTTCTTCGCGACGACCGGCCTGTCGTTCGGGTTCTGAGGAACGCCTGAAGGATATGGCGAGCGCGCCTCGCTGTGGCGGGCATGTCCCAGTCACCCGGTCCTTCGCGCGGACTGCAGATAGCGCGGACTGGCTCCGAACGACGCCGATACGCGGGTTTGGAGGACCCGGCGTGAGGGGTCGGCATGGCACCGGCGATGCACGATCCGCCGGTCGTGAGTCAGTGAGCAGCGTCGCGGTCGATTCGCCAGTGAGACCTCTCGTCACGCGAAGGAGGACCAGGAAATGCTCGACTGGAAGGTCGTCACAAAGAGTGTCGCGAGTCTCGCAGCGATCATCTTCACGCTCTGTGTCGTGTTCGGGGTCGTCGCCCCGACGAGATTTCATGCGGGATGGCTGCTGGAAGCGTTCCTGCCGGGCTTCAAGTGGCTCAGCCTCGGCACCTTCATGCTGGGCGTCGCCGAGGCGGCGGTATACGGTGCCGTGGTCGGCAGGCTCTACTCCGCGATCCACAACTATTTCGCACGACGTACTGACTCCAACGTCCGGCGGGTAACGGCCGCTCGGCCTGCATAACAGCATCGCCATGGAGTACGTACACGAGGGAGATTCACTGATGAAGACGTTCAGGACGCTCGCCGCGACGGCCCTGCTCACCCTCCTGGTCGTAGCTGCTGGGTCCGCCCAGCAGCCGACGACACCACTGGACCCTCACCATCCAGATGCGGGGAGAGGGACACCGGCCACGCCCGGAACTCCGCCGCCACCAACCGCCGGCATGCCGATGGAGATGTGTCGCCAGATGATGGGCGACATGATGGCCATGCCGATGATGGGCGGCGCGATGTCCGCTGGCCCGAAGGAACGGGCCGACATGCTCCAGATGCGAGGCGAAATGATGAAGGCGATGGGGGACATCATGATGAAGCACGCGCGCCGCATGCAGGGCGGCCCAAGTCAGTGACACGGGAGGATCATGGCACGGACGGCCGTGTGACTGACGACGGCCTGACCTACACCTGCCCGATGCACCCGGCGGTGCGGCAACGCGGCCCAGGGTCATGCCCGAAGTGCGGCATGGCCCTGGAGCCGGTCGCGCCGGCAGCGCCGCCGCGCGTGAAGGTCCAGTACACCTGCCCGATGCACCCGCAGATCGTGCGCGATGCGCCGGGCTCCTGCCCGATCTGCGGCATGGCGCTGGAGCCGCGCACGGTGTCGGCGGAAGAGGGCGAAGAGGAGAACGCCGAGCTGCGGGACATGACGCGCCGGTTCTGGATCAGTCTGGCGCTCAGCCTGCCGCTGCTCGCGTTCGCCATGTCCGACATGTTCCCGGCCAACCCTCTTCGGCACCTCGCGTCGCCCCGCGTGATCGCGTGGCTCCAGCTCGTGCTGGCCACGCCCGTCGTACTCTGGGGCGGCTGGCCGTTCTTCGAGCGGGCGGGGGCGTCGGTCGTGAACCGTAGCTTGAACATGTTCACCTTGATCGCGCTCGGGACCGGCGCGGCGTGGGTCTATAGCGTCGTGGCGACCACCGCGCCTGGGCTGTTCCCCGACTCGTTCCGCACCCACGGCGGCGAGGTCGGGCTCTACTTCGAGGCGGCTGCCATCATCACTGTCCTCGTGCTACTGGGGCAGGTACTGGAGCTGCGCGCCAGGAGCCAGACGAGTAGCGCGATCCGCGCACTCCTGAACCTCGCGCCCCCGACTGCGCGCCGGATTGGCCCGGACGGCTCCGAGGCGGAAGTGGCGCTGGAGGTCGTCCGGGTGGGCGATCTCCTCCGGGTGCGTCCCGGCGAGCGCATCCCGGTGGACGGCGTAGCCGTGGAGGGCGCCAGCGCCGTGGACGAGTCGATGGTGACCGGCGAGCCCATCCCCGTTGAGAAGACGGCCGGCAGCCCCGTCACCGGAGGCACCGTGAACGGCACTGGCACTTTCGTCATGCGCGCCGAGCGGGTGGGCAGCGAGACGCTCCTCGCGCGGATCGTCGGCATGGTGGCCGAGGCACAGCGGACGCGGGCGCCGGTGCAGCGGCTCGCGGATCAGGTCTCGGCGTGGTTCGTCCCAGCGGTGGTCCTCATGGCGGTGTTGACGTTCGCCGGCTGGAGCCTGCTTGGCCCCGAACCTCGATTCGCCTACGGCCTCGTGAACGCCGTCGCCGTGCTCATCATCGCGTGCCCGTGCGCGCTCGGGCTCGCCACGCCGATGTCCATCATGGTCGGTACTGGGCGAGGCGCCATGGCGGGCGTGCTCATCAAGAACGCCGAGGGGCTGGAGCTGATGGAGAAGGTGGACACGCTCATCGTGGACAAGACGGGCACGCTCACCGAGGGCAAGCCCCGGCTCACGGTGGTGAAGGCGGCGCCAGGACACGACGAGGCCGCGGTTCTGCGCTTCGCCGCTGCCCTGGAGCGGGCCAGCGAGCATCCACTGGCGGCGGCCATCGTCGCAGGCGCGGGCGAACGTAGCATCACGCCGCCTGCGGCGGCGGAGTTCCGGTCGATCACCGGCAAGGGCGTGGTAGGTCGCGTCGAGGGCCACCCTGTTGCTCTCGGGAACCTGCCCCTGATGCGCGACCTGGGCGTCGCGCTGGACGCGTTGCTTGAAGACGCCGATGCCCTCCGCAGCGAGGGGCAGACCGTCATGTTCGTCGCCGTCGATGCCCGCCCCGCCGGGCTCGTCGCAGTCGCAGACCTGATCAAGTCCACGGCACCCGAGGCGCTCCGCGCGCTCCGCGAGTCGGGACTGCGGATCGTGATGTTGACGGGCGACAACCGCAAGACCGCCGAGGTGGTGGCCCGCAAGCTCGGCATCGAGCACGTCGAAGCCGAGGTGTTGCCTGAGCGCAAGAGCGAGGTCGTGCGCGAGCTTCAGGCCAAGGGACGGCGGGTGGCCATGGCTGGCGACGGCGTGAATGACGCCCCCGCTCTGGCGCAGGCAGACGTGGGCATCGCCATGGGCACCGGCACCGACGTGGCCATGGAGAGTGCCGACATCACGCTGGTGAAGGGGGACCTGCGCGGCATCGTCCGCGCCCGCCATCTGAGCCGGGCGACGATGCGCAACATCCGCGAGAACTTGTTCTTCGCGTTCGTGTACAACGCGCTCGGCGTGCCCATCGCGGCTGGAGTCCTGTACCCCGTCTTCGGCGTCCTTCTCAGTCCCATCGTCGCCAGCGCGGCGATGACGTTCAGCTCGGTTTCCGTCATCGGCAACGCGCTGCGGTTGCGGCGGTTGGAGTTGTAGACGAGGCCATGGGGGCCGCCTGTCCTCAGGGGCTTGACCTTGCCCCTGGGGGCGGGCCCACTCTTCGACCATGGAACACGGGCTGCTGATCGGTGAGGTTGCCGCGCGCAGCGGCGTCAGCCGCAAGGCCATCCGCCTGTACGAGGCGCGCGGCATCCTGCCGCCGCCGCGCCGAACGCCGGCTGGCTACCGGCGCCACCCGGCCGATGTCCTTCGGCTCCTGGCCTTCGTGGGGCAGGCTCGCCGCCTGGGCCTCAGCCTCTCCGAGATCAAGCCCGTCGTCGCGCTGCGACGCGATGGCGCTGCACCGTGCCTGCACATCCGCACGTTGCTGGAGCAGAAGGCGGCCGACCTGGAGGGGATGCTGGCCGAAGTGCGCGGCATCCTGACGGCCTGGGGTTCGAGCGAGCGCGGTCCCGCCGCTGTCTGCCCCGCATCTTGAACAGGGAGGAGGTGAAGTCAGATGGACAAGCAGGTTGTCTCGCTCTGCCCGTCCTGCGACCACTGCCCCGAGGTCGTCGTTGAGGGCGACGAGGTCAGGATCGGCGAAGACGCCAACGTCACGACCCTCAAGAAGGTCGAGTGGAACGTCCTCGTCGACCTGATCCAGTCGGGTCAACTCGGGCGGCTGTAGAAGGCCAGGAACGGCATCGCCGCGCCCGCGTGCGGTGTCGTTCCCTCAGCGCAGCCGCTGGCTCAGCGGCCGGCTCCCTCCATCATCTTCCCGTACTTCATCATGACCTCGCCCATGGCCTTCATCATCTCGCCCCGCATCTGCATCATCCGAGGCGAGTCCGCCTGCGCGCCCATCATGCCCATGCCCCCACCCATCATGCCCTGACCCGTCGTGCCGCCGCCTGCCATCATCCCGCACATCCCGCCCTGGCTTTGCGGCTGGTGGCCCGGCATGGGCGTCGATGGTTGTGCCGGCTGTTGGGCAGAAGCACCTGCTGCGACGAGTACGAGTCCTGTGATCACGACACCGACAATGCGCTTCATGATCTCCCTCCTCCACTCTCCCGGGGTCGTGCCTATGGTACTGCGGCCCCGGCCCCTGAAGAAGGGACACGCCCCTGCTACCATCCCTGGCATGGGCCTTGATGTCTGGAGGCAGCGGGCTCGGACGCTGAAGCGAGAGGTCTACATGCTCTACTTCGCCTACCGTGACCCGCGCGTGCCGTGGTACGCGAGGGTCTTCGTCGCCTGCGTCGTCGCCTACGTCCTCAGCCCGGTCGACCTGATCCCCGACTTCATCCCCGTGCTCGGCTACGCTGATGAACTGGTTCTGGTTCCCCTCGCGGTCGCGGCCGCACGCCGGATGATCCCGGCCGCGGTCATGGCCGAGTCCCAGGCGCGAGCGGAGACGATGACGCACAAGCCCGTGAACCGCGTGGCCGCTGCGGTGATCGTCGCCCTTTGGATTGCGCTTGCGGCGGCAACGGCGTGGCTCGTGTAACTGGAGCACCCTCACCCATTGAACACGACGCCGCAGGAGCAAACGACCGTCAGCAGGTAGGCATTCGGCGCTGGCTCGGTCGCGTCGCCGGTGAGTTGCCCGCAGGAGTAGTGGCGGGAGACGAAGCCTCCGAGCCTGATCCTCACCGTTGACTCCTGACCGGCGCCTGCGCCACCATCCCGGCATGGACCGCCGCCGCTTCCTGCTGACCTCGCTGGCCGGTGCCCTGGCTATGCCGCTCGCTGTCGAGGCGCAGCAGGCAGGAAGGGTCTACCGGGTGGGCTTTCTCCGTGCAGGCGAGCCGCCGAGGTTCTGGATCGACGAGTTCCGGGATGGTCTGCGCGAGTTGGGGTACGTCGAGGGACAAAATCTCATCATCGAGTATCGGATTGGCACGCTTGACCAATTGCCGCAGTTCGCAGAAGAGCTGGTGCGATTGAAGGTCGACGTCATCCTGGCTTCTGCCTCGTCAGCGGGGAGCGCAGCGAAGAAGGCGACCACGACGCTCCCCATCGTCTTCACGACCCTGAGTCACCCGGTGGAGATCGGACTCATCAAGAGCCTGGCGCGCCCTGGCGGCAACATCACCGGACTGACGGTCAATGTCGCCGCTCACGCCGGGAAGCGCTTGGAACTGCTCCGGGAGCTGGTTCCGGCCCTCAAACACGTGGCGGTACTCACGCATCCGGGGCATCCAACCGACTCAGTGCAGCGGAAGGAAATGGAGGAGGCGGCACGCGCATTGGGATTGCAGCTCAATCCGACGGCGGTGCGGGGTCTGGAAGATCTCGACGCTGCCTTCAAAGCTGTCGGCCGCGCCGATGGTTTGGTCAACATCGACACTCCGCTCTTCACGACGCACCGGGTGCGGTTCGCTGAGTTGGCGGCCAAGCGCCGGCTGCCAGCGATCTGGACGAACAGAGCCATTGTCGAAGCCGGTGGCCTCATGTCCTTCGGCACGTACATCCCGGCGTTGTTCCGGCGAGCCGCCATCTACGTGGACAGGGTCTTGAAAGGGACCAGGCCCGGCGATCTTCCGGTGGAGCAGCCGACCAAGTTCGAGTTCATCGTCAACCTGAAGACCGCCAAGACCCTCGGCCTCACCATCCCACAGTCGCTCCTGGTGCGGGCGGATCAGGTCCTCGAATGATGGACCGCCGCCGCTTCCTGCTCACCTCGCTGGCTGGGGCCGTCGCCTGGCCGCTTGTCGCCGGAGGCCAGCAGGCGGGGAAAATTCCGCGGCTCTGCTTCCTTGAGTTGAATGCAGATCTTTCGCGATCGGTATATAGCCCATTCTTCCAAGGCCTACGCGACCTTGGCTACGTGGATGGGCAGACCATCACCATCGACTCGGCTACAGAGCGGCAGCACGAGCGTGACCGTGCTGCGGCCGAACGTGCCCGCGAGAAGGCGAGGATCACCTTCGGTATGTACGCCGAGGACTTCGTGGCATGGGCGCGTGTGCATCATCGCTCATGGCGGAAGGATGACTCACGACCGTCCCGCGTTCTGCCGGTCTTCCGTGACAAGAAGCTCGACGAGATCACGACCGCTGAGATCGAGCGGTTCCTTGCGGGCCTTCTGGAGGGTCAGAGATCGCTGACGCCTGCGAGCCGCAATCGTTACAGAGACCTGCTCTCGGGCATGTTCAAGCGCGCGATCCGCCTGGGACTTCTGGTGACCAACCCGGTCAAGACGATCCCCAAGCTGCGGGAATCCGGCGGGCGGATCGCCTACTTGCCGCCCGCGACCGGCGAGCGGCCCGCGTATGAAGAGACGGCGTTGCTGGAAGCGTTGCCTGCCGAGCTACGACCGCTGTTCACGGTGTCGCTGCATACAGGGCTGCGTTGGTCGGAGCAGATCGGCCTCAACTGGCGTGACGTGGACATGCTGGCCGGAGTGATCGGTGTCGGTAGGTCGAAGAACGGTTATGGGCGGCAGGTGCCGATGAACACGACCGTGCAGTCGATGCTGCTGGAGTTGGCGACCCGGCGGAAGCGCACCGACGATCCCATGGAGCCCGTGTTCGGCCATGCCTACCGGACGGTCGCTCGCGCGTTCCAGCAGGCTGTGCAGCGGGCTCAGGTGGTGCTGCGCGAGGCCGGCAAGGATGCGGCACGATTGGACGGTTACACCTGGCACGGCAACAGGCACTCATTCGCCTCTCGCCTCGTCATGGCGGGGGTTGACCTGCTGACCGTCCAGAAGCTGGGCGGCTGGCGAACCCTCTCGATGGTCCAGCGCTATGGACACCTTGCGCCCGGCCACCTGCGCTCGGCAGTCGAGCGGCTCGTTGCCAGTGGCCTTGCTGTCGAACTAGCCCGTAACTTGCCCGCTATGCCGCCTCCCGCAGGACTATCGGGGAGGGATGTTGCGGAAGTGTGCGATCCTCAAGGCACGGAGGGCTAGCCTCAACTGGCAAGGCAGTGGACTTGAAATCCACCGGGCCGCGAGGCCCTTGGGGGTTCGAATCCCTCGCCCTCCGC
>CAVTGC010000002.1:0-1162487 GCA_963734175.1 uncultured Candidatus Rokubacteria bacterium | reverse complement strand
GCTGGAGGCGCGCGCCAAGCGCGTGCGTCCGGGCCGCGACGACAAGGTGCTGGCGGCGTGGAACGGCCTGGCCTGCCGGGTGCTGGCCGAGGCCGGCCGCGCGCTGGGCCGCGCCGACTACGTGGCGGCGGCCGTGCGCAACGCCGAGTTCCTGCTGGGCGCCATGCGCCGGGACGGACGGCTGCAGCGGACGTGGAAGGCTGGGCAGGCGCGCCTCAAGGGCTATCTCGAGGACTACGCGATGGTCGCCGTCGCCCTGATCGACGTCTACGAGGCCACCTTCGAGCGGCGCTGGCTCGACGCCGCCCGCGAGCTCGCCGACGACATGGTGCGGCTGTTCTGGGACGACGAGCTCGACGGCTTCTACGACACCGGCCACGACCACGAGAAGCTCATCGTGCGCCCCCGCAACCTCTTCGACAACGCGGTGCCGTGCGGCACCTCGGTGGCGATCGAGACGCTGCTGCGGCTGGCCGTGCTGACCGGCGAGGCGGGCTACGAGACGCGGGCGCTGACCGCCCTGCGGCCGATCGCCGACCTGCTCGGCCGCCACCCCGCCGCCTTCGGGCGCTTCCTGTGCGCCCTCGACTTCCACCTGGGGCCCAAGGTCGAGGTCGCGCTGATTGCGCGGGACGGCAGCGCCGGACCGCTGGCCGCCGAGGTCTTCGGCCGCTTCCTGCCGAACCGGGTGGTGGCCGGCATGGTCGCCGGCGATGCGAGGGCCGGTGCCGGCATGCCCCTGCTCGAGGGACGCACGATGGTCGACGGCAAGACGACCGCGTACGTCTGTCGCAACTATGCCTGCGAGCTGCCGGTCACCGACCCCATCGCGCTCGCGCGCCAGCTGGAGGCCGTATGATCGATTCCAAGGCACGCACCAGAGTCGTGCTCACCGCGCTGGTCGCGCTGCTGCTCGGCGCCACGTCCTCGTCGGCCCAGCTGCCCGATCTGTTCAAGAACCTGCCGCAGCTTCCATCGTCGGGCGGTGGGCTGGGTGACGCTCGCATCGCGCAAGGTCTCAAGGAAGCCCTCAAGGTCGGGACCGAGAACGCGGTGGGCCTGACCGGGCGCGTGGACGGATACTTCGCCAACCAGGCGATCAAGATCCTGATGCCCGAGCGGCTCAAGTCGCTCGAGCAGGGGCTGCGCCTGATCGGCCAGGGCGAGCGGGTCGACGAGCTGGTGCTGGGCATGAACCGCGCCGCCGAGAAGGCGGCGCCGGCCGCGCGGGAGATCTTCGTCGGCGCGATCGGCGACATGGGCATCGACGACGCCCGCAAGATCCTGTCGGGGCCCGACACCGCCGCCACCGAGTACTTCAAGGGCAAGACGACTCCCAAGCTGACGACGGCCTTCCAGCCGGTGGTCGAGCGCACGATGGGCGAGGTCGGCGTGGCCCGCCAGTACAAGGATCTCCTGAGCCAGGCCCAGGCCATTCCGTTCTTCCGGGCCGAGGATTACGACCTCAACCGCTACGTGGTCGGCAAGTCGCTGGACGGTCTCTTCCACGTCGTCGGTGACGAGGAGCGCAAGATCCGCACGAATCCCACGGCGCGGACGACCGACCTGCTGCGCGAGGTGTTCAGCAAGCGCTGAGCGCCGCGCCGCGGACCGCGCCGCCCCGCCCCCCGGCCATCCGGCCGAGCGTGAAGATGAAGGCGGCCAGCACCCAGTGGAAAGTGACCGGGATCGGGTGTGAGCCGGTCACCACCAGCCGGAGCAGCATCGCCAGGGCATAGATCGTCGCGAACCACTGCAGCCGGCGCCCCGCCCGCGGCGTGAGCCGGGCGAAGAACCCGTGGCCGCGCCACACGTCGCGGTCGATCGCCACCTGCACGATCAGGATGCACACCTGGACCGGCAGCAGGATCGGATAGGGCAGCAGGCCCGAGTACCACGCCTCCATCGGCGGTAGCCAGCCCACCCCGAGGAAGGCGACGAGCACCTGGCCGAGCACCCGGGCGGCGAAGAGACCGGTCAGCGCCACCAGGACGAACGCCGCCGGCCGCGTGGGCCTGGTCACGACGCCGCCCCGCAGGAAGCGACGTGCTCGATACCGTGCGCGACGTCGCGACGGCTGGTCTCGTCCCACTCCGGCCGGAGGGCGTTCCACTTGTGCTGGCTTTCGCGCCGTCCACCGGCGATCTCGGCGCGGCACACGCGCTCGGACCAACCCGGCCGCATGATGAACAGTCGCGGCGGTTGCAGCCGGCTCGACGCCCGCCTGGCGGCGTACTCGATGTTCGCTTCGCTCAGCGCCCGGTCGAAGGCGGCGGTGAACGCCGCTGGCGTCGGCGCGAGCCCCACCGGCGTCGGCTCGACCAGCAGGTCGTAGCGCGTCGCTTCGACGTTCGGGATCAGACGGAACTGCCAGACGCCGAGGCCGGTCGCCCGCTCGGCGGCGCGGACGGCGTGCAGGACGTGGTTGAGGTGCAGCTTCTCGCCGGTGATGCTCAGCATATCCCGCCCCTTTCGCAGGAAGGCGACCCGAGGTGTGCGCCCGTGGAAGCCGCGCACCTCGACGACGTCGTTCAGGTCGTAGCGGTAGAGGCCGTTGGCCCCGGTGATGATCACGTGGTAGCGACGGCCGTCTGTCAGCTCGTGCGCGAGCCAGGCCCTCGGCGCCGGATCGTCGATCTCCTCCTCGGCAATGAACTCGAAGAACGTCGTGTGGACGGCGAGGACGCCGGCGGCGGAGTTGTCCTCGAGGGGGATCGTCAGCCGTCCTTCGCTGGCGATGAGCCCGAGGTCGCGGCGGGCGACGCCGGGAAAGTGCGCGTCGAGGTGGCGGGCCTGGACGCCGGCACTGCCGCCGAGCCAGCAGGCGACCAGCGCCAGCTCCGGCCAGCACTCGCCGAGGATCAGGCGGCCGCTCACCCGGGCCACGCTCGACAGCTCGGTGGCCCGCCGGCGGTCGGGCTGGAGACCAGCGGTGAGCGCTGCCCTCAGCTCGGCCGCGCTGACCTCGCTGCCGGCGATCGGTACCACGTCGTCCACGCCGAGGACGCCGTCACGGATCGCGCGGATCAGCTCTTCGGAGCGACGGGCGGCAGTCTCGGCCAGGCGGAGGAGGGTGCTGGCGTTCGGCGTGCCGATCGAGGACACGGCGTGGCCCAGTCCCAGCCGGGCGGCGAGGAAGTAGCGCGTCTCGTGGTCACGGATCAGGGCCACCGCGTAGGGCAGCGCCTGGCGGCGGCGGACGAGCCAGGGCAGGCGCCGGTAGGTCATTCCGGTCATCGTTCCGTAAGGCGCGCCGCCAGGCGTCGTGCCCTCCACGGCCGGCCCGACCATGGTGAGGATCTGTCGGTCCAGCATCGCGGGATGCTCGCGGAGGCCGTGGACGGTCCACAGCCGCATGAGCGACGCGGACTGCCGCGCGGAGGTCGCGGTCACCGGGATGAACTTCGGCTCGGCGGTCGTGCCGCTGGTCGTGGCGAACATCAGCGGCGCCTCGGCCGTGAGGACGCGCAGCTCGCCGGCCAGCACGCGGCTCATGTACGGCCGCAGCGCCTCGTAGTCGCGGATCGGGACGCGCTGCGCATACTCGCGGGGCGAGGAGAGTCCGCTCAGGCCGTGGTCCCGGACGAACGCGGTGCCGGCGTTGGCGCGCAGCAGCCGCTCCAGCACGCGGGCCTGGGCCTCGGCCGGCCGCGCGGCGCCGGCCTCGAACGCGCGGCGATGCGCCCACTGCTGGGCCGTGAGCGCGGAGGCGAGCCAGCGGGCCACGCTCAGCGCTCCGGCCCCAGCTCGCGCACCGCGACGGCGTGCTGCCGCAGCCGGGCCTCGATCACGCGGACGCCGAGGCCGGGACCGGTCAGCACCGGCGCCTCCCCGCGGTGCCCGAACCGGACGCTCTCGACGCTGACGTCCTCGGTGAGCAGCAGGGTCCCGAACGAGCCCTCGACGAAGGCGACCTCGGGGAGCGCTGCCGCCAGGTGCCGGCCGGCGGCGGAGAGGATGGCCGTCTCGCCCACCTGGCTACCGACCTGGACGCCGAGGCCGGCATCGGCCGCCCGGGTGGCGATGGCCAGCGAGCGGGCGAGGCCGCCGCACTTGGAGACGCGGACGTTGAAGAAGTCCACCGCGTGCTCGGCGATGAGCGCCTCGGCGTCGGCCACCGTCACCAGCGACTCGTCGGCCATCAGCGGCACCGGCACGGCGGCCCGCAGGCGAGCGTAGTCCGCCCCCCGCGGCAGCGGCTGCTCGACCGCAGCGACGCCAAGCGGCGCCACCGCGCGCAGGACGTCGACCGCACGCTCGAAGCACCAGGCGCCGTTGGCGTCGAGCCGCAACGTCACGTCGGGGCCCAGCGCCTCCCGGACGGCACGCACGCGGACGATGTCGTCCTCGAACCCGACCTTGACCTTGACGTGGCCCAGCCCGGCGGCCCGCATCTGCCGCGCGTGCTTCACCGCTCGATCGACCGGGCCGGCCGTGATCACCCCGCTGTAGGTCACCCGCGCGCGGCGGGGCGGCAGGACGGCCGCCGCCGACCGGCTGGCGCGCCGGAGCATGCAGTCGAGCATCGCGAGCTCCAGCGCGGCCCGGGCGGCGTGGGGGGCGACCGCGCCGGCCAGGGACGTGTCCGGAATGAACGCGTCGAGCCCGGCCAGGTGACCTGTGGGCGGCAGCTCGCGCCCCTCTACGCGGGGCCACAGCTCCCGGGCCAGGTGATCGAGCATCGCCTTGACCGTCTCGCCGGTCACGTACGGGCGCGGGGCGCCCTCGCCGTATCCCTCGGTGCCGGCCTCGTCACGCACCCGCACCACGACCGAGTCGGAGGCCCGCCGGTCGCGGGCGCTGTGGCTGAACGACTCCACGAACGGGATCCGCAGCGCGTAGAGCGTGGCCGCCACGAGCCTCATCGCCAGTACCGCCGGGTGAAGACGTTCTCGCGCAGCGCCATCTCCACGATCGTCAGCGCCTCGGTGTCGCCGACCTCGTAGTAGCGGGCGTACGCCTCCAGGTCGGCCAGCCCCTGCTCGGCGTGGCCGACGTCGACCTCGGAGTGGTGGGTGAACCACACGAGAGCGGCCGCCGGCAGGCCCCGGTGGGTCGCCAGCGCGCGCGCGAAGCGGCCAGAGACCCGGGACAGCATGAACTCGAAGGCCACGATCTCGGCGAGGGCGGCCAGCCCTACCTCGCGGAGTGAGCCGTAGAGCAGCGGCTCGGCCACCGCCTGGCGGAGGTCCTCGTCGGCCCCGGCCGCCACCACGCTCAGCCGGTCGGCGAGCCCAGCGCCCGCCAGCAGGTCCACGAGCAGGTCGGGGTGCGGCCGGCCGTCCGGCTCGTCGAGGCCCATCTCCTCCAGGAGGTTGTGCCGAAGGTCGGCGGCCGCGGCGGGTGGCGCCAGTGCGTACAGGAAGGCCAGAAGCTGGGGCGAGCGCAGATGGGCGCGCGCCACGTTCTCGATGAAGGCGTCGTACTCCTCGGGCGTCGCCCGGCCGTTCTCCAGCGTCCGGAACTCCGGCGAGGCCGTCAGATCGTCGACGTGTTCCTCGAAGGCTTTCTCGACCGCGGTCCGAAACCCGCCTGCGTGGCTGTCCATGCTGGCCTCCCGTCGACCGAGGACATGACACGGTCCGTGCCACGGCTCCGTATGACTGACTCATGACGTAGACACAGCTACTTACGGGTCTTCGGTGAGACATGGTCTCAGGCTGGGTCCCACGACTCCGTGGACATCTCAGGTACACCCCATGTACGGTGGCTGAACGATGGGCTTCATGACGCCCGACGAGCGGACGCTGGCGGAAGCGATCTCGAGGCTGGCGTACTGCAACCCGTTCCTCCCGGAGCGCATCGACGCCGAGCGGCAGGCCCTGGGATCGGGGTTCGTCGCCGGTGGCACCCTGTGGCACGCGTCCGGCACACCCGCACCGGCCCCCAACGTCGGCGCGATCCGGGAGCGGGCCGAGGCCCTGTCGGAACGGCTGGGCGCCCGGTTGGCCACCGGGCCGCGCCCCGAGCCGGAGGAGCTGAGGCTCTACGAGGACGTGGTCGTCTACCGGCTCTTCAGTCGCTACGAGGACGACCTCTACGGCCTGATCGAGGCCGGGGGCGCGGCGACGGCCGTCGGCTTCTACGCCAGGTTCCGGCAGGACGTCGACCGCCTGCTGCAGATCCCGGCGGCGACCGCGACGGGCGCTCGCGATGCGCCACACCTGTTCGCGGCCTTCTTTCAGATCCGGCGCGCGTTCCACCTCATCTTCCGGAACATCGTCGGCAACTCGCCGCCGATCGTCCGCCTGCGGGCGGCCGCCTGGCAGTCGATCTTCACGCGCGACATGCGGCGCTACCGGCGCTCGCTCTACCGCCGCATGGGCGACGTGGCCACGCTGATCACGGGGCCGTCGGGCACCGGCAAGGAGCTGGTGGCGCGGGCCATCGGCCTGGCCCGCTACGTCCCGTTCGACGCCGAGCGTGCGGTGTTTGCCGAGAACTACGCGGAGTCGTTCTACGCGCTGGCGCCGGCGGCGCTGTCGCCGACCCTGATCGAGTCCGAGCTGTTCGGTCACCGGCGCGGCGCCTTCACCGGCGCGGTCCAGGACCGCGCGGGCTGGCTGGAGGTGTGTCCGCCCCTCGGGGCCGTCTTCCTGGACGAGATCGGCGAGCTCGATCCGTCCCTGCAGGTGAAGCTGCTGCGGGTGCTGCAGACGCGGACCTTCCAGCGACTGGGGGACACCCGCGACCGCCGGTTCGAGGGCAAGATCATCGCCGCCACCAACCGGGACCTCGCCCGGGAGATCGAGGCCCGGCGCTTCCGCGAGGATCTCTACTACCGGCTCTGCTCGGACCTGATCGTCACGCCGTCGCTCGAGGAGCAGCTGCGGGCGGCGCCGGGTGAGCGGGCGGCGCTCGTGCGGTTCGTGGCCGGGCGGGTGGCCGGGGAGAGCGAGGCCGAGAGCCTGGCCGAGGAGAGCGAGCGCTGGATCGACGCCAACCTGGGCGAGGGCTATCGCTGGCCGGGCAACTTCCGGGAGCTGGAGCAGTGCGTGCGCAACGTGATGATCCGCGGTGAGTACCGCCCACCGCGTGCGGGCAACCCGTCGGCCCGCCAGCGCGTGGCGGACGATGTCCTGGCCGGCTCCCTGAGCGCGGAGGAGGTGCTACGCCGGTACTGCACGCTCGTCTACGCGCAAACCGGCAGCTACCAGGAGACCGGACGCCGCCTCGGTCTCGACCGTCGCACCGTGCGCGAGAAGATCGACGCCGGGCTCCTGGCCGAGCTGCGGGGCGACTGAGCCGCAGGACGGTAACTCCGGCTCGGTCACCGGTACGCGCACGGTGGGACCGGCGTGCGGAAGGGCGCCTGCGTGAGGTGGTCGCCGGGGGCGAACAGCCGGAGCTGGTGAGGGGCCGGGGCCGGCGCCAGCCGGCGGCCGCGCAGCGCGAGGTAGTAGCCGGCGCGCACGGTGTCGACGCCGATCCGGCGCAGGTCGGGGAGCCCGCGCAGCACGGCGCCCCGTCGCGCCTGCACGATGGTGCGCGCCGCCTTCGGTCCCACGCCGGGGACGCGCAGCAGAAGCTCGAGCGGCGCCCGCGTCAGCTCGAGCGGAAAGCGCTCGGGGTGGGCGAGCGCCCACGCCGTCTTGGGGTCGTGCTCCAGCGGGAGGTTGCCGCCGACCTCGAAGGCCAGCTCTTCCACGCTGAAGCCGTACTCCCGTAGCAGGTGCTCGGCCTGGTAGAGGCGTGATTCGCGGGCGGCCGGCGTGGGCGCGAACCCCTCGAAGGGCGTCCCCACCACCGGCTGGAAGGCGCTGAAGTGGGCGTGGTGCAGCAGCCGCTGGCGCTCCAGCCGCGCGACGAGCCCGAGCACCTCCCGGTCGCGCTCGCCCACGGCTCCCACGACGAACTGGGTCGTGGTGCTTCCTCGAGGCCCGGGGCCGCCTTCCTCCCGCGCCTCGCGATACAGCCGTCCGGCCAGCTCCAGCTTCGGCAGCAGATCGCCGGTGAGGTTCTTCTCCTTCGCGAGCGTGCGGACGTGGGCGTCGGTCGGGCCCTCGAGGTTCACCGAGATGCGGGTGGCCAGCCGGGCGGCTGCCTCGACCTGCGCCGTCTCGGCGCCCGGCAGGAGCTTGACGTGAATGTAGCCGGCGAAGCCTTCCTTCTGGCGCAGCAGCTCGAGCGTGGCCAGCATGCGGTCGGTGGCGCGGGTGGGCCGGCCGGGCACGCCGGAGGTGAGGAACAGGCCCTGCGCCAGTCCCTTGCGATTCACGTCCATGAAGGTGGTGGCGACCTCCTCCGGACTGACGGTTGCCCGGGGGACCTTGCCGCCGCAGTAGGTAGGGCAGTAGCCGCAGGACAGCGAGCAGGCGTTGGTCTGCATGACCCGCATGAGGTTGATGGCGCCACCCCCGGGCAACCTCGCCTGGGCGATGCCCATGGAGGTGATCGGGCGCCCGCCGACCGGGACCGAGCGGCGGTACTTCGGCATGCCCTGCTCGCGGTCTGGCAGGGCCGCCTCGGTGAGGAGCTCCATGCGTCGTCGCAGGTCCACGATGCACATATACCAAACAAAAGACGAGTAGTCTAGCGGTCTGCGTGGTGGCGGCGGCCGGCGAGGGCGACGCGGTGACAGGGTCCCCTTCGGTTCCGCGAGAGACGACCGGATGCGCGAAGGGTTGGTCGGAGCCTGGTCCTACGCGTGGCCCTAGTCGGCGGAGGCGACGGCGCCGAGATTTGTCAGGCGGTCGATCTCGGCGGGGCCGAGGCCGAGCTCGGTCAGGACTTCGCGGGTGTGCTGGCCGAGGCGGGGGGCGGGGCGGCGCACGGGCGGGCGCGTGCCGCCGACGGCGAAGGGGAAGCCGAGCATGCGGACGGTGCCGAGGCCGGGCTGGTCGACGTCGCGGACCATGCCCATGTGGCGGACCTGGGGATCGTCGAAGACCTGGTCGAACTCGTAGATGGGACCGGCGGCGATGCCGGCGCCGATCAGGCGCTCGACCCATTCGTTGACCGTGCGCTTGGCCAGGGCTCCCTCGATGCGCGCCTTGAAGTCGGGATGGTTGGCGACGCGCGCCTCGTTGGTGGCGAAGCGCGGCTCGGTGATCAACCCCTCGTCGCCGAGCGCGCGACAGAACTTCTCGTACTGATCGGGGTTCAGGATGACGACGTTGATGAAGCCGTCGCTGGCCTGGAACGCCTCGGCCGGCGTGACGTTCGGATTGCGGTTGCCCACGCGCTTGGGGGCCACACCGGAGGAGAAGTAGTGCGCCGAGGGATCGGGTAGCAGGGCCACGCTGGAGGCGAGCAGGCTCACGTCGACGTGCTGACCGCGACCGGTGCGGAAGCGCTGCACCAGCGCCGCGCACACCGCGCCGAAGGCGATGTAGGAGGCGGCGACGTCGGAGATCGAGCCGCCGGGCCGGGTGGGTGGATCCCCCGGTTGCCCGGTCAGGGCCATCAGCCCGCTCATCCCCATGGCGATCGTGTTGTAGCCGGGCCGGCGCGCGTACGGGCCGTCCTGACCGTAGCCGCTCACCGAGGCGTAGACGACAGTCGGATTGGTGGTGCTCAGCGCCGCGTAGCCGAGGCCGAGGCGCTCGGCCACGCCGGGCACGAAGTTCTCGAGCACGACGTCGGCCCGCTTCGCCAGCTCGTGGATGATCTTGAGGCCCTCGGGGTGCTGCAGGTCGACGGCGATCGCGCGCTTGTTGCGGTTGATCGTGGCGAAGCCCAGGCTCATGCCGTCCTTGCTGGTACCGAGGTAACGCATGTCGTCGCCGCGGCCCGGCCGTTCCACCTTGACGACGTCGGCGCCGAGGTCGGCCAGCATCATGGCGCAGTAGGGACCGGCGATGACTCGGGACAGGTCGAGGACGCGGAGGCCGTCGAGCATCAGGAGCGCTCCAGGAAGCCCTCGGTCATGGCATTGACCTCGGGCATGCCGGCGCGGGCGATGGCGTTGATGCGCGCCTTCATCTCGGCCAGGGGTTTGAACGGCTTCTTCGCCATGAACTCCGCGTACTCGCGGGCAGCCTTCATGACGTCGGTGCCGGGGACGACCTTGTTCACCAGCCCCCACTGCCGGGCCTCCTCGGCGGTGTAGCGCCGGCAGTCCATGATGATCTCCTTGGCGCGGGCGGGGCCGACCAGGCGCACGAAGCGGGTGGTGGAGGCCACGCCGAGCGGCACGCCGAGGTCGACCTCGGGGATCCACAGCTGGGCCTCGGCCGCGGCGATGCGGAAGTCGCAGGCCAGGGTCAGCCCCCAGCCGCCGCCGACCGCGTGGCCGTTGATGGCGGCGATGGTCGTCTGCTCGAGGCCTTCCAGCACGGTGTTGGCGCGCTCGAAGAGGCGGCGGAACTGGCTCTTGCGCGAGGTCATCGCGGTGCGGCGCTCCTCGGCCGACATGCTGCTCTTGAGCCCGGCGTCGGCGCCCGCCGAGAAGACCGGCGGGGCACCGGTGACGATGACCACCCGGGTGCTGGGGTCGTCGCGCAGCTCGGCAAAGGCCGCCCCCAGGTCGGTCAACATGGGGTCGCTGAGCGAGTTGCGGCGGTCGGGGCGGTTCAGTGTGACGGTGGCGATGAGGCCGTCGCGCGTGAGGAGGACGTTTTCACCCATGGCGGAAGCATTATCATAGGGGCCGGCCTATGACTACCGACACCGACGGCATCGTCTGGCGCCCCACCCCCGAGGTCATCGAGCGCTCTCGCATCGGCCGCTTCATGCGCGCCCACGGCATCGCCACGCTGGAGGAGCTGCAGCGGCGGTCCATCGCCGATCCCGAGTGGTACTGGGATGCGGTCGTGCGCGATCTGGGCGTGCGGTGGACGACACCGTACACGCGCGTGCTGGACGGCTCGCGCGGGGTCGCCTGGCCGCAATGGTTTCCCGGCGGCCGCCTGAACTTCACCGACAACTGCGTCGACCGCCACGTCGACGCCGGGCGGGGAGGCAAGCCGGCCATCGTCTGGGAGGGCGACGACGGCCAGTCGCGCACGCTGACCTACGCGGAGCTGGCGGTGGAGGTGAACCGCCTGGCCAACGCGCTGAAGGCGCTGGGAGTGGGCGAGGGCGACCGCGTCGGCGTCTTCCTGCCGATGTCGCCGGAGGCGGCGATCGCCACGCTGGCCGTCGTCAAGATCGGGGCGATCTACACCCCGTGCTTCTCCGGCTTCGGCTCCGGCGCCGTCGCCTCGCGCCTGTCCGACTGCGAGGCGAAGCTGCTGATCACGGCCGACGGGTTTCACCGCCGCGGCCAGGTCGTGAAGATGAAGGAGGTCGCCGACGAGGCCGTGGCCCAGTGCCCGTCGGTCCGCAACGTGCTGGTGTATCGGCGGCTGGGCCGCGAGATCCCGTGGACGGCCGGACGCGATCGCTGGTGGCACGAGGCCGTGGCCGGGCAGAGCGATCGCGCGGAGGCGCTGCCGGTCGAGGCCGATCGCCCGTGCCTCATCATCTACACCTCGGGGACGACGGGCCGGCCCAAGGGCGCGGTGCTCACCCACGGCGGATTCCTCATCAAGACCGCGCACGATTTCGGCTACTGCATGGACGTCGGCGAGAACGACCGCCTGTTCTGGCTGACCGACCTCGGCTGGCTGATGGGCCCGATGGCGTTCACGGCCGGGCTCTTTCACGGAGGCACGGTCGTCGTGTTCGAGGGCGTCCCCGACTATCCGAAGCCGGACCGGCTGTGGGAGCTGGTCGAGCGCCACCGCATCAGCGTGATGGGACTGTCGCCCACGGCGGTGCGGGCGCTGATGCCGCACGGCCCCGAGCACGTGCACGCGCACGATCTGTCGTCGCTGCGCATCCTGGGCTCGACCGGCGAGCCGTGGAATCCCGAGCCCTATCGCTGGCTGTTCGAGAACGCCGGCAAGGCTCGGATCCCCATCATCAACTACACGGGCGGCACGGAGATCTCGGGCGGCATTCTCGGCTGCTTCCCGATCGCACCGATCAAGCCGTGCTCGTTCGCGGGCCCGATCCCCGGCATGGCCGCCGAGTGCTTCGGCGACGAAGGAACCCCGGTGCGCGGGCAGGTGGGCGAGCTGGTGATCACGAAGCCGTGGCCGGGCATGACCGCGGGGTTCTGGCGCGACGCCGAGCGCTACGAGGAGACGTACTGGTCGCGCTGGCCCGACGTGTGGGTGCACGGCGACTGGGCGTACGTGGACCCCGACGGCTTCTGGTACATCCAGGGCCGCTCCGACGACACGCTGAAGATCGCCGGCAAGCGACTGGGGCCGGCCGAGGTCGAGTCGGTGCTGGTCGGCCATCCCGACGTCGCCGAGGCCGGCGTGATCGGCGTGCCCCACGAGGTCAAGGGCGAGGCCGTCGTCTGCTTCGTGGTCCTGCGTCCGGGGCGCACGGCCTCCGAGCCGCTCCGCCTCGAGCTGTCGAACCGGGTCGCGCAGGAGATGGGCAAGGCGCTCAAGCCGGAGAAGATCCTGTTCACGCGCGACCTGCCGAAGACCCGCAGCGCCAAGATCATGCGCCGGGTCATCCGGGCGACGTATCTGGGCAAGCCGGCCGGCGACGTGTCGTCGCTGGAGAATCCGGACGCGGTGACCGCGATCGGCGAGGCGCGCTGACCATGCTCCGGGCGCGACGAAGTGTCTTGAGCTGACTCCCGGGGTATACTTCGAGCCGTCGCCGTGGGGGGAGGATTCCTGAGAACCGGGTGCGGCCCGGGACCCCTCGAACCTGATCCGGATAATGCCGGCGAAGGGAACACGGTGGCGGAGTAGAGCGCGGCCGCACCCTTGACAGAGGGGAGCGGCCGTTTGTGTCTGTGAAGATCACCGTCAACGGTAAGCCGATGGACGTGGATCCCGGCCTCACCGTCGAGGGCCTGCTCACCCTCCTCAACGTCAAGCGCGAGTACACGGCGGTGGCCGTCAACCGCGACGTCGTGACCAAGAGCGACTACGACACCCTGAAGCTCGCGGAAGGCGATCGAGTGGAGATCGTTCGACCGATGGGTGGCGGTGCGAGCTGAGCGACGGCCGCCGGCGCGAGGCGAGCCTGTAAACGGAGGAGGTTAATTTCATGTACGACACCAACCTGGTCCTCGGCGGTAAGGAGTTCACGTCCCGGCTGATCGTGGGCACCGGCAAGTACAGCACGCTGCCGATCATGCGCGACGCCCACGAGGCCTCCGGGGCCGAGATCGTCACCGTGGCCGTGCGCCGCGTGAGCCTGCCCGGCAGCGGCGAGTCGATCCTCGACTACATCGACACCAAGCGCTTCACGCTGCTGCCGAACACGGCCGGCTGCTACACGGCCGACGAGGCGATCCGTACCTGCTATCTCGCGCGGGAGGCGGGGCTGGGCGAGATGGTCAAGCTGGAGGTCATCGGGGATCAGCGCACGCTGTTCCCCGACGTGATCGGCTTGCTGGAGGCCACGCAGACACTGGCCCGCGACGGCTTCATCGTCATGCCGTACACGAATGACGACCCGGTGATGGCCAAGAAGCTCCAGGACGCGGGGGCGGCCTGCGTGATGCCGCTGGGGGCGCCGATCGGCTCCGGGCTCGGCATCCGCAATCCGTACAACATCAAGATCATCCTGGAGTCGGTCACGGTGCCGGTCATCGTGGACGCCGGGGTGGGCACGGCCTCCGATGCCGCCATCGCGATGGAGCTGGGCGTCGACGGCGTGCTGATGAACACCGCCATCGCCGGCTCGCCGGACGCCGTCTCGATGGCCCGGGCGATGAAGCTGGCTGTCGAGGCCGGGCGGCTCGCCTACAAGGCCGGGCGCATCGGCAAGAAGCTGTACGCGACAGCGTCCTCGCCGCTCGAGGGCCTGCCCGATTGGACGAGCTGAGCCTCTGCCTGGTCACGGACCGCACGCAGACCGGCGGCCGGGATCTCGGCGCCGTCGTCGGCGAGTGCCTGGCCGCCGGCCTCCCGGCGGTTCAGGTTCGCGAGAAGGACCTGGGCGCCGGTGATCTCGCCCTCCTGGGCCGGCGTCTCCTGACGCTCACCCGTGACGCCCGGGCGATGCTCGTCGTCAACGATCGCGTCGACGTGGCGCTCGCGGTCGGTGCCGACGCCGTGCAGCGCACCCACACCTCGCTGGCCGTCGACGACATTCGGGCGGTGGCCGGGCGGCGCTTGCGCATCGGGGTATCGGTCCACTCGCTGGAGGACGCGCTCGACGCCGAGCTGAAGGGCGCCGACTGGGTGACCTACGGACCGGTCTACGACACGCCGAGCAAGCGGCCCTACGGGGCGCCGCAGGGGCTCGACCGGCTGGCCACGGTGGCGCGCGGCCTGCGCATCCCGGTGGTGGCCATCGGCGGCATCACGCCGGAGCGGGTGAAGGAGTGCCGCGCGGCCGGCGCTCGCGGCGTCGCCGCGATCTCCTCGATCCTGGCCGCCGACTCGCCGGCGGCGGCGACGCGACGCTTCCTCGACGCCCTGCGCGGCTGAGTCAGGGCGGCGGCGGCGTGCTCGACTTCCGGATGTCGAGCATGGGCGGCAGCGCGCCCTGCTGCGGCACTTCCTCGACCTTGGTGATCTGGTTCATCCGCTTGACGATGTCGCGGATCTTGTCGGCGCCCCCCTTGGCCCCGGCGATCCACCGGGCCTGATCGCTGTTCGTGGGGACGCCGCGGGCCGCCAGGGCCAGCCCGCCCACGACGGCCATGAGCGGGTTGTTGATCTCGTGGGCGGCAGCGTGGGCGAGGGCAGCCACCGCCCGGAGCTGGGCCGCGTCGCGCCGGGCCGCCTCGGCGGCCTGGGCGGCAACCACCTGTGTGAACAGCCGGGCGACGAGGCCGACGCCGACCACGTGGAGCACGAGCAGCCACGACCACACCGGCGTCAGCATCTGCACGCCGCGAGCGCCAAGCAGCAGGAACGAGGCCGCCGTGACCAGCCACACCGCCACGCTGAGCGCCAGCGAATGGCGCAGCCCGACGCCGCCGTCGCGCTGCGCCCAGCGCCGCACCGCCACCGCGGCCGCCGCGATGGCGGCGATGCCGATCACGCCGGCCGGGGTGCCGCCGCCGCCCATCCACACGCGGTAGCCGGCCGCCACCGCCGCGGCGAGCGCGCCGGCCGGTCCGCCTTCGACGAGGGCGACCAGCGCGATGGGGACGGCCCGGGCGTCCACGTAGCGATCGTCCCCGACGTGGATGCGCGAGATCATCAGCACGACGGCGACCACGCCGAAGGTCAGGCCGGTGGCCACCGGCCGCACGCGCTGCAATGCCTGGCCGCCGGCTTCGAACCAGCGGACGAGATACGAGTACGCGACCAGGCCGAGGCTCACCACACCGGCGGCCTCGATGACGTGGTGGTAGTCCATGGCGGGTAGAATAGCGCGCGGAGGAGCGGCCATGACCAGGATCGAGATCAAGCGGCGCGTGGAGGCGGCGATCGATCGGCGGGCGGCGGAGATCATCGGGCTGGGCGAGCAGATCCGCAAGAACCCCGAGCTCGGCTTCAAGGAGGTCAAGACCGCCCGCCTGGTCGAGGAGACCATGGGCCGCATCGGCCTGGCCCCCAAGAGCGGCCTCGCCCTCACCGGCGTGCGCGCGGACGTGGCCGGCCGCGGCGGTGACGGGCCGACCTTCGCGCTGCTCGGCGAGCTCGACGCGCTCGTGGTCGCTGGCCACCCGGTCGCCGATCCCCAGACCGGGGCCGCCCACGCCTGCGGGCACAACGCCCAGGTGGCGGGGCTGCTCGGCGCGGCCATGGGGCTGCTCGACGCCCAGGCCTTCGATCACCTGGCCGGGCGCCTCGTCTTCTTCGCGGTGCCGGCCGAGGAGTACGGCGACGTGGAGTGGCGCGTGGCCCAGGCGCGGGCGGGGCGGCTGGAGTTCCTCGGCGGCAAGCCCGAGCTACTGCGGCTGGGTCACTTCGACGACGTCGACCTGTCGATGATGATCCACATGACCTCGCGGACCGAGGACGG
Organism: uncultured Candidatus Rokubacteria bacterium; assembly: GCA_963734175.1. GTDB lineage: Bacteria > Methylomirabilota > Methylomirabilia > Rokubacteriales > CSP1-6 > AR5. Next base: position 1,146,605 of record CAVTGC010000002.1, on the reverse strand, counting down.
CACGACCGGCGTGCCCGTCTCCAACAACGGCTGCATCGTGAAGACCATCCGCTACCTGGGCCGCGCCTCCCACGCCGGCGGCGCGCCTCACCAGGGCATCAACGCGCTCTACGCCGCCCAGATCGGCCTGGCCGCGATCAACGCCATCCGCGAGACCTTCCGCGACGAGGACACGATCCGCGTGCATCCGATCATCACCCACGGCGGCTCCCAGGTGAACGTCATCCCGGGCGAGGTGCGCCTGGAGACCTACGTGCGCGGTCGCACGGTGGAGGCGATCCTCGACGCCAACAAGAAGGTCGACCGCGCGCTCCGGGCCGGCGCGCTGGCGCTGGGGGCGAAGGTCGAGATCGAGACGCTGCCCGGCTACATGCCGATGACGTGCGACGCGACCATGGCGCGGATGTATCGCGAGCACATGGCGCCGGTCGTCGGCGAGGAGCACTTCCGGCAGATCGGCCACCGCACCGGCTCGACCGACATGGGCGACCTCAGCATGGTGATGCCGGTGCTGCACCCGTACATAGGCGGGGCCACCGGCTCCGGCCACGGTGCCGACTACCAGATCGTCGACGACAAGCTCGCCTATCTCGGTACGGCCAAGGCCCTGGCCGCGATGGCGGTGGACCTGCTCGCCGACGGCGCCGCCGGGGCCCGCGAGGTGCTCAAGGCGGCGAAGCCGCCGATGACGCGCGAGCAGTACCTGACCTTCCAGCGCGGCATCGCGAAGCGCGAGGTGTACGAGGGGTAAGCCCCTCAGCGCGTCGGCTTGGGTGCGCTCCTGGCCGCGAGGGCGCCGACCTTCTTGCCCATCTCGGCCCCGACCTCCGTCGAGGTCCGGTAATGCACCCCGTCGTAGATGCGCGCGACCGCGACCTCCTGCACGAACTCGCCGACCGTCTTCCACGTTCTGACGGCGCCGCCCGCCAACGAGCTGCTCGACCGCAGGAGCGGCGTCGGGCCGCTGCCGATCTCGGCCTCGAGCACGGCGCCCAGGGATGCCGACACGATGCAGTGGGCACACGGGTACTCGGGGTGCATCGGCGTGTCGATGAACGGCGTCCAGCCGGGATCGCGGGCGTCGCCCTGGGCGTTGCGGATGGCGGTGACCGGCCGCCAGAGGTTGTAGGTGTACTTGGCGTCGAATACGGCGATCAGCGCGTCGTCCATGGCCATCGCGGCCACCGCCAGCAGGCGCGCGTTGTCGGTGGCGTCGCGGCCCGGCGCCTCGGCGACCGAGCGCGCGACGGGCCAGTACACGGCCGGGGCCGTCGCCTCCCAGAAGGCGGCGATCGCCGTCTGCTCCGGCGTGCGCGTTGTGCTGGTCTTGCTGCCGACCGCCTTGATCTCGTCGAAGTCGCGCTTCCAGGCCTCACTGGTCAAGGCCGGCGGGGGGCCTGGTCGAAACTGCTGGCCGCTGGTCATCACCCACGGCCGGCGCTTGCCCCAGTGCGGGACGGCCGGGAACATCGTCGGCACGTAGACGCCGGGGGTCGTGTGGGGTCGGTACGTGTTGGGCGCCATCGCCCCGTCGTCCGCGCAGGAGGCGACGACGGCGGCCGCGGCCTGCTCGCCGACGGCGATGCCGTCGGTCTTGGCGCGGCCGTCGGGCAGAGGCTTGAGCGCGGCCTGGTAGTCCGCGTCGATCGCGGCCTGCTGAGCCGGCATGAGCTTCAGCAGGGCGCTCCGCGAGGCGGCCGCGACCGCGGCCTCCAGCGAGGCGCCGGGCGGCGCGGTGAGCTTCAGGCGCTGCGGGGGATAGCGCCCGGTGACGGCGTTGGCGGCCTCGAAGACCGACACCTGCACGATGGCCATCATGCGCACGGAGATGGGCGTGGCGGGATGACGGGAGGCGATGTCAGCGGCCCGGGCGTTCGCCTCGGTGACGACGTCGGCCTGAGCGGCCGGAGCGGCGGTCAGGAACGCGGCGGTCAGAAGTCCGAGCCATGCACGACGGTGGAGACTGAGCATCGTGTTCTCCTTCTGGTGTTGTCCAGGCTATCCGTTCACATCCAGCCCAAGCGCCAGGCGGCCCGTGTAGCGGCGCTGGACGGCGCCACGCACCGGGTGATAGCGCGCCGCCTGCACGTCACGAAACAGCCGCTCGAGGCCGAGCACGCGGAAGAAGCCGGCACCGCGAACGACCTCCAGCGCCGCCTCGACGGTGCGGATGGCGGCCTGCCCGGCCAGCCGGCGGCCGATCAGCACCTGGTTGGTGACCTCCGGGTCCCTCCGCTCGCCGCCGGCGGCATCGATCATCGAACGCAGGGCCAGCCGGGCGGTGGCCAGCTCCACCTCCATGGCGCCGACGTCGTCCTGGGTCTCCGCCTCGTCGCGGCGCTTGGCCACCGCCCGCACCGCGATGTCGCGGGCGGCCTCGGCCACGCCGACGTACACCGAGTAGATCAGCGGCAGCGCCGTGGCGGCCACGACGTGCCACAGGGGCGACCAGCGGCCGGCCGGCCGCCGTACGCCGACCGCGGCGTCGGGCACGAAGACACCGTCGAGCGTCACGTCGTGGGAGCCGGTGCCGCGCATGCCGAGGGCGCGCCAGTTGTCGTGGATCGTCACCCCGGGCGCCCGCAGCGGGATGGCGACGTGCAGCACGGTGGAGCCCTCGCGGGGATCGTCGAGGAGCGCCATCGTCATGAACAGGTCCCCAGCCGGCGCCCCGCTGACGAACACCTTGCGCGCCGTCACGCGATAGCCGCCGTCCACCGGCTCGGCCCGGCCGGAGCCGGCGAGCCAGTCGGCCCCGCCGCTGGTGACCAGGATCAGCTCCTCGGCGGCGACCCGGCGCAGCAGCGGCTCGCTCACGCCCTGTTCGTGACGCCAGCGCCAGGCCGGAATGAGCACCTGGTGGGTGTGCATCGCCAGCGTCAGGGCGGTGGCGCTGCAGCCATGGGCCAGCCGGCGCAGCACCTCGCACATCTCGGCGTGGGAGGCGCCGCCGCCGCCCAGCTCGGCGGGGACCCCGGCCGAGAACAGGCGCCGCCCGCGCAGCTCGGCGTAGTTGTCGGCGACGAATGCATCGGCGTCATCGTGGCCGGCCGCGCGGGCCGCGAAGCCCGAGGCCAGCTCGCGAGCGAGGCCCACCCAGTCGGTCCGTACACGGTCGTCGGTCGGTGCGGTCCGCGAGATCGCCATGGCGAAACGCCCTCCCTGCAACGCCGGCCGGGCGCCGGTCCGTCGCGCGTTCAACCATGTCAGGGAGTCGAGCGGTCGCCAAGGCCTAAAAATGGACTTGCCGGGCCCGCCCCCGGTGCCTAGAGTCGAGCCCATGAAGGGCTACGGCCAGTTCTGTCCGATCGCCGTCGCCGCCGAGGTCTTCGCCGAGCGATGGACCCCGCTCATCCTGCGAGAGCTGTTCGCCGGCGAGCGCCGCTTCAGTGACATCCGCCGCGGGGTACCGCTCATCTCGCGCTCCCTGCTGGCGACGCGCCTGCGCGAGCTGGAAGACGCCGGCGTCGTGGAGAGCCGGCCGCTCGCCCGTGGCCGGGGACGGGACTACCGCCTGACGCCGGGCGGGGAGGAGCTCCGGCAGGTGGTCGACGGGCTCGGCACCTGGGGCCAGCGGTGGGCCACCAGCCAGTTCGATCCGCACAACATCGACGTCGGTGTGCTCATGTGGAACGTGCGTCGCCGGGTCGACGTCAAGCGCCTGCCCGCCCAGCGTCTCGTCGTGCGGTTCGACTTCCGGGCCGTGCCGTCCCACTACAAGGGGATGCGGACGTGGTGGCTCATCCTGGACCGCCGCGAGGTCGATCTCTGTCTCAAGGACCCGGGCTTCGACGTCGACGTGATCGTCACCGCCGACGCCACCACGATGGCGCGCGTCTGGATGGGCGAGGTCGATCTCGGGCAGGCGATGCGGGCGGGCAGCGTGCGGCTGGAGGGACCGCGCCCGCTCGTGCAGGCGCTGCCCGGCTGGCTCCTGCTCAGCCACTTCGCCCACGTCGAGCGCCCCGCCACCGCCGGCTGAGCCGATGTACGGCAAGACCGGTGTCGATTTCCCGCAGCGCGTCGTCTGCCTGACCGCCGAGACGACCGAGATCGCCTTCGCGCTCGGCGCCGGCGACCGCGTGGTGGGCGTGCCCGGCACCGCCCGGCGGCCGGACGTGGCGCGGGAGCGGGCGCGGGTGGGCGGCTTCACCACGTTCCGCGCCGACAAGATCCTGAGCCTCGAGCCCGACCTGGTGCTGGCCTTCTCGGATCTGCAGTCCGACGTCGTCCGCGAGCTCGTCACCGCCGGCGTGGCCGTGCTGTGCACCAACCAGCGCTCGTTCGACGACGTCCTCCGCGCCATCTTGCTGATCGGCGGCGCCCTCGGCCGCGAGCCGGCCGCACGGGAGCTGATTGCCGACATGCGCGACGAGGTCACGCAGATCCGTGAGTACTCCTCCGGATGGCCGGACCGGCCCCGCGTGTACTTCGAGGAGTGGATGGATCCGCTCATCAGCGGCATCGGCTGGGTGTCGGACCTGATCGAGATCGCCGGCGGCGGCGACGTCTTCGCCGAGCTACGCGGGCACGGCGGTGCCCGCGAACGCATCGTCACCGCCGAGGAGGTCGCCCGGCGCGATCCGCAGATCATCCTCGCCTCCTGGTGCGGCAAGCCGGTCGATCGCGCGGCGATCCTCGCGCGTCCGGGCTGGGCGGCGGTGGCGGCCGTCGCTTCCGGGCACGTCCACGAGATTCCGGGCGAGGACGTGCTGGCGCCGGGACCATCGCTCATGCACGGACTGCGCAGGATTCACGAGATAATCCACACCTTTCAGGGCGACTGAAGCCTTCCACGGCGGGCTACAATGTAAGACGCGTAAAAGTTTGGGACGCGGCGGACGCCGCGTTAGGATTGGAGCCCTCCGAGCCCATGGACGATCTCGCTCATACGAGTCCAGAACATTTCTTTTCCGATCGGTTCAACGTCACCCCCGCTCTCATGGAACGGCTCCTCGGCGGCAGCCTGACCGGTCGCGTGGACGATGCCGACATCTATCTCGAGTACCGCGTCAACGAGGAGCTGGTGCTGGAGGAGAATGTCGTCAAGAAGGCCTCCCGCCACGTGAGCCAGGGCGCCGGCGTGCGCGCGCAAGCCGAGGCGCGCACCGGCTACGCCCACACCGACGACATCTCGCTGCCGAACCTCGAGGAGGCGGCCCGCCAGGCCCGCGCCATCGCGGACCGGGCCACCACCTCCGGCGTGCTGGCGGTGCCGAGTCGCGGCCGCGCCCACGACCTCTACACGCTGGCCGAGGCGCCGATCGTCACCGCGCTGGCCCGCAAGCTGGAGCTGCTCCGCAAGATCGACACCGCCGCGCGCGCCGCCGATCCTCGCATCGCCCAGGTGATCGTCAGCCTGGCCAGCGAGGAGATCGTGATGCTCATCGCCACCGCCTCCGGCTGGACGATCGGCGACGTGCGGCCGCTCACGCGGCTGAACGTGACGGTCATCGCCGAGGAGAACGGCAAGCGGGAGATCGGCTCCTGGGGCGGGGGCGGCCGGGTGCCGTTCGATTTCTACCTGGAGGACGAGCGGTGGACGCGCTTCGCCAGCGAGGCCGCCCGCCAGGCCATCCTCAAGCTGCGGGCGGTGGCGGCGCCGGCCGGCACCATGACGGTCGTGCTCGGCCCCGGCTGGCCGGGCATCCTGCTGCACGAGGCGATCGGTCACGGGCTGGAGGGCGACTTCAACCGCAAGGGCGTGTCGGCCTTCGCCGGCCGCCTGGGGCAGAAGGTGGCCTCCGAGCTGGTCACCGTCGTGGACGACGGCACCATCCCCAACCGCCGGGGCTCGCTCAACGTGGACGACGAGGGCACGCCGACCGGCCGCACGGTGCTGATCGAGAACGGCGTCCTCACCGGCTACATGCAGGACCGGCTCAACGCGCGGCTCATGAAGATGGCGCCCACCGGCAACGGCCGCCGCGAGTCGTACGCGCACCCACCGATGCCGCGCATGACGAACACGTTCATGCTGGCCGGGCAGGACGATCCGGACGAGATCCTCCGGTCCGTGCAGAACGGGCTCTATGCGGTGACGTTCGGCGGCGGCCAGGTCGACATCACCAGCGGCAAGTTCGTCTTCTCGGCCAGCGAGGCCTACCTGATCGAGAACGGGCAGATCACCGCGCCCGTCAAGGGGGCCACGCTGATCGGCAACGGACCCGACGCGCTGGTGCGGGTGAGCCGGGTCGGCCACGACCTGGCCCTCGACGAGGGCGTGGGCACCTGCGGCAAGGACGGTCAGTCGGTGCCGGTGGGCGTGGGGCTGCCGACCATTCGCATCGATGGCATGACGGTCGGCGGAACCCAGGTGTGAGCGGCGAGGCGCTCCGGCCCGAGCTGCTGACCGACGTGCTCGGCCGGGCCCGCGCGCGCGGCGCCACCGAGGCCGACGGCTTCCTGATCGAGGAGCAGCACTTCAGCGCCTCGGTCCGGCTCGGCCTGGTCGACACCGTGAAGCACTCCCGCGAGCAGCGGCTGTCGCTGCGCGTGTTCGCCGGCAAGGCCTCGGCCGCCGCCTCCACCTCCGACCTCTCGCGCGCCTCGCTGGAACGGGTCGTGGACGAGGCGACCGCGCTGGCCCGCGTCACCGCCGAGGATCCGCACGCCGGCCTGCCCGATCCGGCCACGCTCATCACGACGGTGCCCGACCTCGAGCTCGAGGAGCAGGGGGGCGAGGACCCGACCCCCGAGGCCAAGATCGAGCTGGCCCGGCGGGCCGAGGCGGCCGCGCTCGAGAGCGATCCGCGCATCGCCAACTCCGAGGGGGCCGAGTACTGGGACCGGCGCGCCCGCTACGTCTACGCGACCTCGCACGGCTTCGCCCGCGGCTACGCCACCACGGCCTTCGGGCTGTCGGTCTCCCCGGTCGCCTCCGCCGAGGGCGAGATGCAGCGCGACTACTGGTACTCGGCCGCCCGTCATCGCGGCGCGCTCGAGGATCCGGTCGCCATCGGCCGCACGGCCGCCCGCCGCGCGCTCCGCCGGCTGGGCGGGCGCAAGGTGAAGACGGTCGAGGTGCCGGTGGTCTTCGACCCCGACACCGCGGCCAGCCTCGTGCGCTCGATCGCCGGCGCGGCCAGCGGTCCCGGCCTCTACCGGCGCGCCTCGTTCCTGCTGGACCGACTCGGCAAGCGAATCGCGGTGCCGGCCGTGACGATCGTGGACGACGGGCTCATTCCCCGCGCGCTCGGCTCGCGGCCCTTCGACGGCGAGGGGTTGGCGACGCGGACCACGACGCTGGTGGGCGAGGGCGTGCTCGAGACTTACCTGCTCGACAGCTACAGCGCGCGCAAGCTCGGGCTGAGCTCCACCCACCACGCCTCCCGTGACGGCGCCGGGGTGGGCGTGTCGACCACGAACCTGATGCTGCGGCCGGGGCCGACGCCGCCCGCGGAGCTGATCGGCTCCGTCAAGAACGGTCTCTACGTGACCGAGCTGATCGGTTTCGGCGTCAACGGCGTCACCGGCGACTATTCCCGGGGCGCGGTCGGGCTGTGGATCGAGAACGGCGAGCTGACGTATCCGGTGGAAGAGGTCACCGTGGCCGGCAACCTGCTGGACATGTTCGGGGCGATCGAGGGGATTGGCAACGACCTGGTCTTGCGCGACCGTACCGTGTCGCCGACGCTGCTGATCGGCCGCATGGTGGTGGCCGGCAACTGAGAGGCCCCGGATGGTGATCGACAGTCACTGCCACCTGCACGACCCGGCCTTCGCCGACGTGCCGGAGACGCTGCGGGTGGCCCTGGCCCACGACGTGTACGGCGCGGTGGGCGTGGGCTGTGACCCCGAGACGAACCTCCGCACCCTGGCCGCTGCCTCGGTGGGTCCCCGCGGCACCTGGGCTTGCCTGGGCTTTCACCCCGACTGGACGGCGCTCACCGAGACGGACCTCGAGCACGTCGAGGAGCAGGTCCGCGAGCACCACGGACACATCGTCGGGATCGGCGAGGTGGGGCTGCCGTGGTACTCGCTCACCGGCGCCAGTGACCCCGCCTCCCTGATGACACGGGGCCGCGCGCGCCTGGACCGGATGCTGGCCCTGGCCGCGCGCTACGACCTGCCGGTGGCGCTGCACGCGCCCCACGGCGCCGCCGTCGGCGCGCTGGAGGCGCTCAAGCGTCACCAGATCGAGCGGGCGGTGTTTCACTGGCACAAGGCGCCACCCGAGGTCACCCGCCAGATCGTCGACGCCGGCTTCTTCGTGTCTGTCACCCCGGAGGTCGTCTATCGCGAGCGGGACCGCGAGCTGGTGCTCCAGGTGCCGATCGGTTCGCTGCTGGTCGAGAGCGACGCGCCGTGGAAGTACGGCGGCGAGTTCGCCACATTGTCGTCGGGCCCGTGGCTGGTGGCGCGGGTGGCCGAGGAGGTCGCCAAGCTCAAGCAGCTGCCCGTCGACGACACGATGCTCGAGCTGACCGCGAATACCTGCCGCCTCTTCGATCTCGCCTGGCGCTGACCGCGGAGCGGTCCCGCGCCCACGCTGTCGCTAGCCGCGACTGGCTTCTGCGCTTCCTCGGCTGACGGACGGACCCGCCCGCTCGATCACACTGCGTACGGCGAGACGGCACCGACCGCCGAGACGGCCTCCGGCTCGGGACAATAATCGTAGCTCTCCGGCGGCCCCGCGAGCAGCGGGGCCAGCTCGGGCATCAGACCGTCCAGCGTGAAGGCGGCCGAGGCCGCGGCGCCCAGGAGCGCGGCGTCGCGGACGGCGGTCAGCAGCAGCGAGGTGCGCGGATCCTCGCGGGTGTGGGCGACCAGCACGTAGCCCGGCTGGTAGAGCCCGACGGCACGTTCGACGAAGTGGGCGAGGGCGGCCACCACCGTCGCCGCCCGCCCCGGGCGAGCGGTGAAGACCGTGAGGACCAGCGAGGAGGCATCGAGCGGGATCCGGCGAAACTCGCGGACGGCGATCAGCGTGTGCTCGCCGGCGACCAGTGGCAGGCCGGGCGCATCCTCGGCGTTGTGCACGGCGTAGTGGGCGAAGCGGCGGGGGTCGTCGAGACTGCGAAAGCGGGAGCGGGCGTGGACCCGGACGTCGAGCAGCAAGTCCTCGATATGCCCGCTCGCTGGGTCGCCGGCGTCCTCGTCGATCGTGTAGAACTGCAGCACCCGAACCCACCCGGATCGTGATCGAAGCATGGCGCCCGGAGTAGCAACGGGCGTGCCGCACACCCGTAATACCAACCGACGGGTGTGGCAGACATTTCCCAGTGCCCTGCTTTTGCAATGGCTGTCCGCCGACGTCCCGGGTGACAACGGCCGGACGGCATTGTAAGCCCAGCACGCCCCCACCGCGCAGGGCCCTACGAGCCCCGCATGGGTAAAAAGTTTCACAGTGTCAATGACTTGGCTCGTCGGCCTGGTATAACCGTGTGTATGATGCGGAGAGTTGTCAGGAGCGCCTGAATGACTCTCCCGTCCGTCGAAATGCTTTATCGGCTGGCCAACCTGGTCCTCGCGACCTCGGCCTTCGGCATCGCCATTCTCATCGTGCGCGCCATCCACAATCGCGCCTCCCAGCGCGTGGAGCCCCTGGGCGTGGTCTTCGCGCTCGTCTTCCTCGGCATCGGCCTCCGGGGGGCCGTCCGCGTGTGGGCGGTCGACTGGTCGCCGGGGGAGAGCGTGGGGGTGAGCGTGATCGTGGTCGACTGGCTGGCGGCGGCGGTCACCTTCACGTTCCTGTTCCTGCGGCGCCGCTACAAGGTCTTCATCGAGACGGCGGGCCTGGTACGGGAGTACGAGACCGAGTACGCCCAGAAGGATCGGGAGGCCCGGGCGCTGGCCCAGGTGAACGAGGAGCTGCGGCGGCTGGACCAGCTCAAGAGCGAGTTCCTGGCGATGGTCAGCCACGAGCTGCGCACGCCACTCACCGCGATCATCGGTTACAGCCGGCTGCTCTCGCGCCAGGTCCACGGGCCCCTCAGCCCCCGCCAGCTCGAGCACCAGGAGGCGATCTTCCGCAGCGCCCAGCGCCTCAGCGACCTGATCAACGACCTGCTCGACGTCTCCCGCCTGGAGGCCGGCCGCGTCGAGCTGAACGCGCGGCCGACCCGGGTCCGGCAGATCGTCGACCAGGTGGCGGCCGTGGTCGGGGTGGCGGCCCACGCCAAGCAGATCCGGATCGACAACGCGGTGCCGGCCGACCTGCCGCTGGTCAACGCCGATCCCTCCCGCCTGCAGCAGATCCTCGTCAACCTGGTCGGCAACGGCGTGAAGTTCAGCTCGAACGGCGGCCAGGTGCGGGTGTCGGCCGCGCGCCAGCGGGACCAGGTGTGGGTCGCGATCGAGGACCAAGGCGTCGGCATCGCCAAGGAAGAGCTGGTCCGGATCTGGGACCCCTTCTACCAGGTCGAGGCACCGATGCAGCGCCGCCACGGCGGCTCCGGCCTGGGGCTGGCCATCGTGCGCCGTCTGGTCGAGCTGCACGGCGGCGTCGTGCGGGCCGAGAGCGAGGGCGAGAACTGCGGCAGCCGCTTCACCTTCACGCTGCCGCTGGCAGCGGAGCCGGTGCTCACGGAGGACGGGGCCCCGGTCGAGCCGGGCCCGATCGAGCCGTTCCTGGAGGGGCGGGAGGTGCTGGTGGTCGAGGACGAGCCGCAGACGCAGGACCTGATGCGGGTGGTCGTCGAGGACATGCTGGGCGGCGTCGTGCGCCTCTGCGACGACGGCGAGCAGGGCATCCGGGAGGCCGCCGAGCGGCCGCCCACGCTCATCCTGCTCGACCTCATGCTGCCTCGGCTGAGCGGCTGGGAGGTCGCGCGCCGGTTGCGCCAGAGCCCGCGCACCTCCGGCGTGCCGATCATCGCGGTGTCCGCGCTGTCGCGCTCGCAGGAGCGCGAGGCGGCGCTGCATGCCGGCTGCGACGCCTACCTGACCAAGCCGTTCACGCCCGACGATCTCACCCGGGTCGTGATCGCGACCCTGCAGAGCCACGGCGTGGCGCTCCGGTGAGCACCACCCCCGCCGCCCGCCTGCTCGTCGTCGAGGACAATCGCGACACCGCCATGCTGCTGCGCGACCTGCTGGTCGCCGAGGGATACGAGGTTGAATCCGTGCCCACCGGCGAGGCGGCGCTGGCCGCCCTGGAGCGCACGCCCGAGATGGACCTGCTCGTGCTGGACCTCATGCTGCCCGGGATGAGCGGCTACGAGGTGATCGAGCGCATGCGGGCCCGGCCGGGACTGGCCACGACGCCGATCCTGGTCCTGAGCGCTCTATCGAGCCCGTCGGCACGCATCCGCGGCCTCCGCGACGGCGCCGACGACTACATGACCAAGCCGTTCCTGCCCGAGGAGCTGGTGGCCCGGACCCGCACGCTGGTGACCGGACGGCTGCTGAGCCGGCGTACGGCGGAGATCCAGGCCCTGGAGGAGATCGCCGAGGCGGCGCTGACGGTCGGCGATCCCGACGCGCTGCTCGGCAAGATGGTCGAGATCGTGGCCCGCGTCTTCGGCGCCGACGCCGCCGCCATCATGCTGCTGGACGAGGGACGACGGGCGCTGCGCGGGCGCGCCGCCACCGGGCTTGGTGGCGACGGCCGGCGGGTCGCCATGCCGGCCGACGCCGGCGAGGCGGCGATCGTGCTGCGCACGCTGGCGCCGATGCTCATCCCCGACGGCGCCTCCGCCGACCCGCGCGTGGTGAACCCCGCCATCCGGGCCGGTGGCTTCCGCTCGCTCATGGTGGCGCCGCTCATCGTCGGCGGCATCGCGATCGGGGTGCTGGAGGTCGCCCGGCGGGCGCGCCAGCTCGATGCCCGCGTCGACCGGCTGCTGCGCATCGTGGCCGACCGTATCGCCGTCACCATGGAGCACGCGCGTCTGCAGGCCGAGTCGCGCGAGCTGGCCGACGTCGTGCGGCGCATCGGCGAGGGCGTGGTGGTGACCAACAGCCACGACGAGGTCGTCTTCGCCAATCGCGCGTTCGCCGAGATGGTGGGCACCTCCGCCGAGGCGCTGCGCGGGCGGCCCTGGACTGCGCTGCTGGCGACCTCCCAGGACGTGGCCGCCCTGACCAGCCAGATGCGCCAGCCGACCTGGCAGGGCGAGGTGCTGCTGCTCACCCGCGGCGGGGATCCACGGCCCGTGCTCGTGTCACTGTCCACCGCCACCGCGGCCGACGGCGAGGTGCAGCGCATCGGCGTGTTCCGCGACGTCAGCCGCGAGCACGAGCTGCGCTTCCGGCTGATCCGCGAGCAGAAGTTCCGCACCCTGGGCTCGCTGGCGGCCGGCGTGGCCCACAACATCAACAACCGGCTGACCCCGGTGCTCGGCTGGACCGAGATGCTGCTGGAGCGGCTGGCCGCCGACGAGGCGATCGACCGCGACGAGCTGGTCCACGCGCTGCGGGTGATCAACCAGGGCGCCTCCGACAGCGTCGAGACGGTGCGCCGGCTACAAGACTACTCGCGCCCGGCCCGCGTGCGCGGTCCCGAGAGCGTGCAGCTCCGCGACGTGCTGGAGCAGCTGCTGGCCCTCACGCGCCCGCAGTGGGACAACGAGGCGGCCCGCCGGGGCATCCGCTACGAGATCGACCTCAAGGCCGAGCCGGCACCCCAGATCCTGGCCGTGGCCAGCGAGATCCGCGAGGCCCTGCTCAACATCCTCGAGAACGCGCTGGCGGCGATGCCGTCGGGCGGGCGGCTCACCCTGCACGTGCGCGGCGAGGGCGACGGGGCGGTGGTCTCGGTGGCCGACACCGGGCGCGGCATGAGCCCCGAGGTCCAGCGGCTGGCCTTCGAGCCGTTCTTCACCACGCGTTCCAGCGAGGGGGGCTCCGGGCTGGGACTGAGCCTGGCTCAGGAGATCGTGCACCGCTACCGGGGCTCGATCCGCGTCACGAGCCGGGAGGGTGCCGGTACTACCTTCACGCTGGCCTTCCCGGCCATCAGCGCCGAGGCGGCCCGGCCGCCGGCGTTCCTGCCGAACCTGGAGCCGCTACGGATCCTCGCCGTCGAGGACGAGCCGGAGGTGCTCGACGTCATCCGGGCCATGCTCGCCGCGGCCGGTCACACCGTGGTGAGTGCGGCGTCGGGCCGCGAGGCGCTCGAGCTGTTCGAGCAGGAGCCGACCGACGTGGTCGTGACCGACCTCGGGATGCCCGGCATGACCGGCCTCGCCCTGGCCGAGGAGCTGAAGCGTCGCCGTGCGGTGCCGGTGGTGCTGCTCACCGGCTGGGCCGACGAGCTCGACGCGGCTCACGCGCGCCACGTCGACGTCCTGCTGGCCAAGCCGATCACGCGCGAGCGGCTCGCCGCGGGGCTGGCCAAGGCCGTGCCCGATCGCGTCCGACCCGTCTAACACCACGCGTTTCGCCGCCGGGTGGCGCGGGTGGCGGGGGGACAGGGTCCCCTGCGGTTCCGCGTGAGACGATCCTGGGGCGCGAAGGGGTGGTCGGAGCCTGTCCTAGGCGAGGCCGTACACGATCGAAGCCAACGGAACCGCAGGCGACCCTGTCGCCCCCGCCGCCCGCGCCACCCGGCGGGAACGCGTGCTGTGGCGCTGGTCGGGCGCGTGACGCCGCACGAGCATCATGAACGGAAGGTCAGGAGAAGCCTTCTCACGCGGCGGGTGGGCTAGCGGGGGTGGGTGGTGGCGAGCCAGAGGACGGCGGCGCCGGCGATGATGCGGTAGATGGCGAAGGGTACGAAGCCGTGGGCGCGGACCCAGGCCATGAACCAGGCGACGACGGCGTAGGCGACGACGAAGGAGACGACGAAGCCGACGGCGAGGACGGCCCAGGCGTGGGCGTCGTTGGGCATGGCGGCGACGCCGTTGCCGCCGGGGGAGTGTAGCGAGCGCAGCAGATCGTAGAGCGTCGCCGCCGCCATGGTCGGCATCGAGAGGAAGAACGAGAACTCGAGCGCGGCGGGGCGGCTCATGCCGGCCAGTTCGCCGCCGGTGATGGTGGCCATCGACCTCGAGGTGCCCGGGAACACTGCGGCCACGACCTGGCAGGCACCGATCCACAGCGCCTGGGCGAGGCTCATCTGCTCCAGGCGCTCGGTGAGGTCGTGGCCCGCCCGCGTGCGGGCAGCGTGGATCACGTCGACGACCCACATCACGACGCCGCCGACGAGCAGTGCCCACCCCATGATCTTCAGGCTCTCGAGATTCTTGCCGATGACGGCCGTCAGCAAGTAGGCGGGGATGGCCGTCGCGAGGAAGGCCAGCCCGGTGAGGGTGAGGGGATGCCGGAGCGGAGTGCGGTCACCCCGGGCGCCGCCCGGGAACGTGCGCACGAAGCCGACCAGGCGCGCACGGAAGTAGATGGGCAGGCACAGCACCGCCCCGAGCTGGATGACGATCGAGAACGTCTTCCAGTAGGCGTTGGCCAGGTCCACGCCGAGCAGTGCCTCCACGACGCGCAGGTGGGCCGTGGAGCTGATCGGCAGGAACTCGGTCAGCCCCTCGATCACGCCCAGGATCACCGCGAGCAGGAAGTCGTTCACCCGACGACGTCTTCGCCGCCGTCGACGCCGATCACGTTCCCCGTCAGCCACGCGGTGTCCTCGTGCGAGAGCGCCACCAGGGCCCGGGCCACGTCCTCCGGCGTCGTCAGCCGGCCGGAGGGATTGCGACGGAGCGCGGTCTCCTCCAGGCCGGCGTAGCCGGGGATCTTCTGCGCGGCCGGCGTGGCGGTGACGCCGGCCCGGATCGCGTTGGCGGTGATTCCGCGCGGCGCCAGCTCGACGGCGAGCTGGCGAATGTGCGACTCCAGGGCCGCCTTGGCGGCGGAGACGGCGCCGTAGTACGGCAGCGCCCGGGTGCCGCCGGACGAGGTCATCGCGAACAGGCGACCGCCGCGGCCCATGAGCCCCCGCGCGACCACGTCCTGCGCCCAGTAGACGAGGGAATGCGCCATGACCTCGAGCGTCATGTTGACCTGGGCCGGCGTGACGGCGTCGGCGGCATCGTCGGCGACGTACGCCTTCAAGGTGCCGAAGGCCAGCGAGTGCAGGAGCACGCGGAGGCGGCCGCGCTGACCGCTCTCGGTCAGCACGCGTTCCATGGCCGCCACCACCTCGGCCCGGCGCTCGGCATCGGCGGCGTTGACGTTGAAGAAGTGAGCGCGGCGGCCGAGCGCCTCCACGTCGGTGGCGACGCGCTCGGCCGCCGGCAGCGTGGCCCGCCGGTCGAGGTGGACCCCGAAGATGTCGAGGCCGGCGCCGGCCAGGGCGCGCACGGCGGCGGCACCGAAGCCGGACGAGGCGCCGAGCACGAGAGCCCAGCCGGAGAGACGGATCGGAGCGGGGGCCGCAACCATGCGTCGAGCGGAATTCTATCGTAGAATTCGAGCGGCATGCCGAAGACTGCGGGGATCATTCTGATCGGCAACGAGATCCTCTCCGGCAAGATCGCCGACGCCAACGCGGCGTATCTCTGCCGCGAGCTGCGGGCGCTCGGCGTCGACGTGCGCCGTATCACGGTGATCCCCGACGAGATCCAGCTCATCGCCGAGGTCGTCGCCGAGTTCAGTCGTGACTTCGACGTCGTGTTCACCTCGGGCGGGGTGGGACCGACCCACGACGACGTCACCCTGGAGGGCGTGGCCCGGGCCATGACGGTCTCGGTGGTGCGCGATCCGACCCTGGCCGACCTCATTCGCCGATACTCGCGCGGCCCCGTCACCGAGGCGGCGCTGCGCATGGCCGACATCCCCGACGGGGCGGAGCTGGTCGGCGGTGAGAGCCTGCGCTTCCCGACCGTGCTCATGCGTAACGTGTACGTGCTGCCCGGCGTGCCCGAGATCTTCCGGGCCAAGTTCGACGCCCTCCGCGAGCGGTTCCGCGACCAGCCCATCCACCTCAAGAACGTGTTCGTGTCGATCGGGGAGGGGACGCTGGCCGACTATCTCAACGGACTGCTCGCCGACTTTCCGCTCCTGCAGCTGGGCTCCTATCCGGAGTTCTCCAACCCCGAGTACAAGGTGAAGGTGACGCTCGAATCGCGCGACCGCGGCTACGTCGAGCAGGCCCTGGCCGACTTCCTGGCCCGGCTGCCGGCCGCGGTCGTGGTGAAGATCACCTGACGCGACAGGGCGGATAGCGCTCTCGGTGCCGCGGGTCCCGTTCGGCCTCGCTCTTCTCGCGGTCGGCCTGATGTACGTGCTCGGGCTCGGCGCCGGGCCCTTCCTCGATCCGCCCGAGGGCTTCCACGCCGTCATCGCCCAGACCGTGCGCGACTCCGGTGACGGGGTCACGCTGCGCGTGGACGGCGTGCGCTACTTCGACAAGCCGCCCCTGCTGTACTGGCTGATGGCGGCCTCGTTCGCGGTGACCGGCCCCACCGAGGCGGCCGCCCGGGTGTGGCCGGCCCTGGCCGCGGTCGGCGTGGCCGCGGTGACGGGCCGCATCGGCATGATCCTGGGCGGCCCCCGGGTGGGCCTCCTGGCGGCGCTCTTCACCGCCGCCAACATGGGCATGTTCATCTTCGGGCGTCAGGTCAAGCCCGACATGCCGTTCATCCTGTTCATCGTGCTGGCCTACGCCGGGTTCATCGTGGCCTACCGGGGCGGCGGGCGCTGGGGGCTCGCGCTGTTCTACGGAAGCCTGGGACTGGCCACGCTCACCAAGGACGTGCTCGGCGCGGTGGGGCCGCTCGTGGTGGTCGGGCTCTTCCTGTGGCTCACGCGCGAGCGGCCGTACGGCGTGTGGGCGCCGTGGTGGGGAGTCGCGATCCTGGTCGGCGTCGCGCTGCCGTGGTACCTGGTCGTGGAGCTGCGCAACGAGGGCTTCCTCTGGTACACGCTCGTCGACAACCACCTGCTGAACTTCACCCGTCAGCGTGTCTTCCCCGACGAGGACGTACCGCTGGGAGCCCTGCAGTTCCTGGGCGTCACCGGGCTGGCGTTCCTGCCGTGGGTCCTGGCCCTGCCGTGGGCGCTGCGGCGGGCCCTGCGGCCGCCGTGGGCCGATGCCGACGCCCGGCTGTGGGGACTGCTGGGGCTGTGGGCCGTGGTCGTGATCGGCTTCTTCACGGTCTCGCCGTTCAAGCTGCCGCACTACGGATTGCCGGCGTTCCCCGCCCTCGCCCTGCTGGCCGCGCGGGCGTGGGACGACTGTATCGAGGCCCTGCCCGGGGCGGCGACACCGCGCGCCCTGATGGTGCCGGTGCTCGTGCTGTTCGCCGGCCTTGCGCTGGTCTTCGGGCTGGCGGCGCTCGATCGCCTGCCGATCACCTCCGCCGCCCTCCAGAACTTCGACGTGGCGACACGCAACCTCGCCGCGCGGGGACAGGCGGCGGCGGCCTCGCCGATGGCCGCCTACGGGCCGCTGCTGATCAAGAGCGCGCTCGTCTTCGTGGCGGCCACCACGGCCATGGCGGTGGCGGTGTGGAAGCGGTGGCCCGCCGCCGGCGTCGGCGTCGCGCTCGCCGCGATGATCGCGTTCCTGCCCACGGTGGGCGAGGGGATGGCCCAGTTCGCGCGCGGGCGGTCGGTGCGGCCGATCACGGAGTCGCTGGTGCGACGACTGGCGCCGACCGACCGCGTCGTGCACGAGGGTGCGCTCGAGAACAGCGCCTCGCTCCTGCTGGCCCTGCGCCGGCCCGTGCAGGTGGTCGACGGGCTGCAGTCCAACCTGGCCTTCGGCGCCACCTTCCCCGAGGCGCGCGACGTGTTCTGGAGCGCGACGCGCCTGCGCCAGGCGTGGGCGGGACCGGAGCGCTGCTTCCTCGTCTCCACCGTCGAGCCGTCGCGGAGCGTCGCCGCCACGCTCGCGCCCGTGCACCTGCTGGCCCAGGGCGGCGGCCGCTGGCTCTACAGCAACTCGAAGGAGTGACCGCGCGCTAGGGGGCGGGGCCCAGGACGTGCGAGGCGTGGTGGTGGACGAGCCGCCAGCCGGTCGAGGCGCGCTCGAAGAGGTTGGTGGCGAGGATGGCGGTGACGGAGACGCGCTCGCCCAGCTCGGACAGGATGTTCTCGGTGCAGGTGACCCAGGCGAGGTCGTCGCCGACGTGGACGGTGACGTCGGACAGGGTGAAGCGCATCTCCTGAGTGTTCTCGAAGATCCGCCGCCACGACTCCCGCACCGCGTCCCACCCGCACAGCAGCGGCCAGCCCGGATGCACGCAGCGCACGTGCTCGCCGTGCGCCCACACGGCGTCCATCTCGTCGAGGTCGAGCGCCTCGAAGGCCCGGTAGAAGGCCGCGTTGGCCTCCTCGACCTCGCCGGGAGCCGTCATGCGCGCATGTTACCATCGCCTCATGGCGCGGCCCGCTCCGGAGTCCTCGCTCGCCATCGACGCTCGCGAGGTGACCAAGACCTTCCGCTCGGGATGGCTGCGCCGCCGGGAGACGGCGGCCCTGCGCGGCGCCTCGCTGGCGGTCCGGCGCGGCAGCATCGTGGGGCTGCTGGGGCCCAACGGCGCCGGCAAGACCACGTTCCTGTCGATCCTGGCCACGCTGCTCGTTCCCGACGGCGGCCACGCCCACATCCTCGGCCTCGACGTCACCCGCGACGCCAAGGCGCTGCGGCGGCGCATCAACATGGCCAGCGGGCGTCCCTCGTTCCTGTGGAGCCTGAAGGTCGAGGAGATCGTCGAGTTCTACGGGCGGCTCTACGGGCTGTCGGGCGCGCGGTTGCGCCGACGGGTGGGCGAGCTGATCGAGCAGTACGAGCTGACCGACTATCGCCGCGCGCATTACAGCGAGCTCTCCACCGGCCTCAAGCAGCGGGTGGCGCTGGCCAAGGCGCTCGTGAACGACCCCGAGCTGCTGTTCCTCGACGAGCCGACGCTGGGCCTCGATCCCGACGTGTCGGTGCGGGTGCGCCGCCATGTGGCCGACCTCCGCCGGGAGCGCGGCGTCACCATCGTGCTGACCACCCACTACATGCGAGAGGCCGAGGAGCTGTGCGACGAGATCGGCTTCATCAAGGCCGGCCGCATCCTGGCCCACGGCACCGCCGATGCGCTCAAGCGCCAGATCGGCCTCGGAGACGTGATCGCGCTGAAGCTCGACCCGTCGGGCCCGGGCTGGCTGGCCGAGGCGCCCGGCGTGCTGCGCGTCGGCCACGACGACGGCTGGCTGGAGCTGACGGTGGACGACGCCGAGAAGCGACTGCCCGACCTGCTGCGCGGACTCCTGGCCGAGGGGGTGGTGGTGCGCAACGTCCGGGTGCACGAGCCCGACCTGGAGGACGTCTTCGTTGAGCTGGCGCGCTGAGCTGCTGGCCGCGTGGGCAGTGGTGGTCCGCAACGCGCTCATGGGCGTGCGCAACGTCTTCTTCTTCTTCGAGCTGCTGTTCTGGCCGGTGGTCGGCGTGCTGTCGATCGGGCTCATGACGCGCTTCCTGGGGCTCACGCCCGCCCAGGGCGCCTTCGTGCTGGTGGGGACGATCGCGCTGTCGGTCATCAACGTGTGCCAGCTCGAGGTCGCCTACGCGATGCTGCTCGACGTGTGGTCGAAGTCGGTCAAGCACCAGTTCATGGCGCCGATCGGCGTGCGACACCTCACGGTCGGCGCCTGGCTGGTCGGCATGCTGCGCGGCTTCGTCATCTTCGTGCTGCTGGCCGCGCTGGGGGCGTGGGCCTTCGACTTCCGGGTGCTGGCGCCGGGGGTGGGCGCGGTCGCCGCCTTCCTGGCCGGCTGCTTCCTCACGGCGTGGATCGTCGGGGTGCTGGTGTGCGCGCTGATCACGCTGTTCGGCTCGCGGGCCGAGGCCTTCGCCTGGGCCAGCACCAATCTGGTGCTGGTGCTGGCCGGCATCTACTACCCGGTGTCGGTGCTGCCGGCGCCGGTGGCGGCGGTGGCCGCCGCCATCCCGCTCACGTACTTCCTCGACGCCTATCGGGCGCACTTCGGCTTCGCCTCGGAGTTCGCCTCGCCGCTCGCCACCGGCTTCGCGCTGTCGGCCGTCTACGCCGTCCTCGCCCACTGGGCGTTCCGGGCGGCGGTGGAGAAGGCCCGGCAGAACGGCCTGCTGCTGAAGATGTCGGAGTGATCTCCGCCCTGGGCTTGACGGCCCGGGCTGCGCGGCCGATCATCGGCCGCGACGGGAGGGACCCATGAGCGCCACCACCGGTTTCCGGACGCAGCTGGAGCAGGCCGTCAACGCGCGGCACAGCCGCCTCAACCCGTTCACGGAGAAGTGGGTGAAGGGCGAGCTGACCCGGGACCAGATCGGCGCCTGGGTGGGCCAGCACTACCAGTACGTCTCCCAGTTCCCGCGCTGGTGCGCGGCGGTCTACGCCGAGTGCCCGGACGCCGACGCCCGCGACTTCCTGCTCGAGAACATCGTCGAGGAGGAGTCGGGCGTGAAGCACGTCGACCTGCTGATCCGCTTCGGCGAGGCGTGCGGCGTCAGCCGGCAGCAGGTGGAGACGACGCGGCAGCTGCCGACGACGCGCGCGCTCACCGCGTGGTGCTACGAGACGTCGCAGCGGCCCTTTCACATCGCCGCCGCCGGACTGCTGGTGGGGCTGGAGTCGCAGGTGCCGGGCATCTACAAGCGCAACCTGCCGCCGCTCCGGACCCACTACGGCTTCAACGACCGCGAGGTGGAGTTCTTCGCCATCCACATCGAGGCCGACGAGGTCCACGGCGAGCGCGGCTACCAGATCGTCGAGCGCCACTGCGCCACCGACGCCATGAAGGACGAGGCGCTCGACCAGGTGCGGCAGGCGGCCGAGATGCGCTGGCAGTACATGAGCGGGCTGTACCGCGCGTTCGTCGCCAAGGAGGACCTGTGAGCGAGGTCCGCGCCGCCGCCCTCGCCGACCTGGCGCCCGAGCGCCCGCTCTCGGTCACGCTGAACGGCATCCCGGTCGCGCTGGTCCGGATCGGCGAGCAGGTGCACGCGATCGGCGATGGCTGCACGCACCAGGGCGGGCCGCTCGGCGAGGGCATCCTGAAGGGCACGCGGCTGGCGTGTCCGTGGCACGGCTGGATGTACGACGTCCGCACCGGCCAGTGCATGTTCCCTCAGCGGGGCGCGCCGGTGCCGTCGTATCCGGTCCGCGTCGAGGGGGGCGAGGTCTGGGTCGACCTGCCGTGAGCGTGCTGTCGCTCGAGCAGGCCCGCGCCTGCATCGGCCGCGGGATCGGCAAGGCGCGTGAGCTGCGGCTTCGAGGTCGCCATCGCCGTCGTCGACGAGGCCGGCCATCTGATCGCGTGCGACCGGATGGACGGCGCCCTGTGGGTGACGCCGGAGATCGCGCGCGCCAAGGCCAACGCGGCGGCCGGCTTCCGGGCGAGCACGCAGGACCTGGAGGAGCGCTTCACCCGGCGGATGCTCTTCGCCGACAACGTCGCCACGCTGGGCGACTACGCCTTCGTCTTCGGCAAGGGCGGCGTGCCGGTGGTCGAGGGCGGCCGGGTGGTGGGCGCAGTCGGCGTCAGCGGCGCGGTGCCGGCCGACAACGACCACGCGATCGCGGACGCCGCCGCCGGGCATCCGACCGTTCCCACGAGCCACTGAACCGCATGGGGCCGCGCGGTGGCCCCCGCTCCGCCCCCGTCGTTCCTTGAGCTGGTTCGCGCTCTCGCTGGGCGCCGCGGTGACCCAGGCCGCGCAGTTCGCGGTCGTCAAGGCGCGGGCGCAGGGCATCCCCGTGCTGGTCATCGTCGCCTCCAACCAGACGGTGGCGGTGACGGCCTGGCTCATCTTCTTCGTGGTCACCGGGCGGCCGGTGGCGCTGCCGGACGGCCGCGAGTGGCTGGCCATCGTCGTGTCGGCGATCTTCGTGGCGGCCATGAACGGGCTGCTGGCGCGGGCCAGCTCGCGCGGCGACATCTCGGTCGTCGGCGCCGTCTTCGCCCTGAGCCCGGTCTTCACGGTGATCCCCGACGCCGTCCTCTCGGGAACGCTGCCGAGCCCGCTCGGATGGCTGGGACTGGCGCTGGCGGTGACGGGGACCGTGACCCTGTCCGGTGGGGCCGGGGTCGTCGGGCGACTGCGCGCGCTGTTCGCGCGGCGCGACGCGCTGGACGCGCTCGGCGCCGCCATCCTGCTCGGCGTCGTCGCCTCGATCGACCGCTGGGGCGCGCTGGCCCTGGGGCCGCCGACCTATCTGCTCTACTCGCACGGCGTGACCGCCGCCATCGCCGGCAGCCTCGCCCTCGCCACCACGCCCGCCGGCGTTCGGGCCGGCTTCCGCCCGAGCAATCTCGTGACGCTGGTGGGCCACGGCCTGCTCGGCGTGACCGGCACCGGCCTTCAGACCACCGCGCTGACCTCCGCCCCCGCCGCCTACGTCAACGCCGTCCGCCGGATGTCCGCCGTCATCGCCGTGGTGCTCGGTTCCACGCTCTTCCGCGAGCCCGAACCCGGCCGGCGCCTCGCCGCCGCCCTGCTGGCCTGCCTCGGCGCCGCCTGCCTGCTCCTGGCCCGCTGACCGCGCCTGACCCCGCTGGCATTGGCCGGGAGCGGACCGGCGGCGGCCGGTCCGCTCGTCTCTCGCGGCCTTCCGGCTACTCGTACACGACGACGCTGCGCTTGACCTCGCCCTTCAGCATCCGGTCGAAGGCGTGGTTGAGGTCGCTCAGGGGGATGCGTCGCGTGATCATCTCGTCGAGCTTGTAGCGGCCGGACATGTAGAGATCGATCAGCATCGGCACGTCGGTGCGCTGGTGGCCACCGCCGAAGGAGCTGCCGGTGAGGATGCGCTGCTGCAGGAACAGGCTGGGGTCGAGCGACAGCCGGGTGCCGGCCGGGGAGACGCCGACGACGACGCAGGTGCCGCCCCGATGGGTGGCGAGCAGCGCCTGCTCCATGGTGGCCTGGGTACCGACGATCTCGAAGGCGTAGTCGACGCCGCCGGTGCCGCTGATCGCTTGCACGCGCGCGACCGGGTCCTCGGTGGCGGCGTTCACCACGTGGGTGGCGCCGAACTCCTCGGCCCAGGCCAGCTTCTGCGGCATGACGTCGACGGCGATGATCTTGCCGGCGCCCACGAGCCGCGCGGCCTGGATCGTGTTCAGCCCCACGCCGCCGCACCCCCACACGGCCACGCTGGCCCCGGGCGGGACCTTGGCCCGGTTGAAGACGGGGCCGGCGCCGGCGAGCACACCGCAGCTGACCAGGCAGGCGACGTCGAGCGGCATGTCCTTGCGGATCGGGATGACGCTCACCTCCGGCAGCACCGAGTGGGTGGCGTAGCCGGCCACCTGCAGATAGTGGTGCAGGCTGGTCGTGCCCTTCCGGAAGCGCGAGGTCCCGTCGAGCATGAACCAGCGCGGCTTGTCGCGGAGCGCGCACATGGTGGGCTGGCCGCCGATGCAGTAGCCGCAGCGGCCGCAGGACGGAATGTAGCTCGAGCACACGTGGTCGCCGGGCTTGACCGTCTCGACGCCCGGCCCGATGCGCTCGACCACCCCCGCCGCCTCGTGGCCGAGCACGACCGGCAACGGATGGGGGGCGTCCCCGGTGATCACGTGAAAGTCGCTATGGCAGACGCCGTTGGCCGCCCACCGGACCTGCACCTCGTACGGGCCCGGATCGAGCAGCTCGACATCCTCGATGACCACGGGCTTCTTGAGCTCGTAGAGCACGGCCGCTGTCGCCTTCATGGGAGTCCTCCTCGTGCGTGGGGCAATGGTACGTCAGTACAGGTGACACGCCACCAGCCGGCCGTCCACCGGGCGGAGCGCCGGCTCCTGCGTCGCACAGTGCGGCATCACCGCGGGACAGCGCGTATGGAAGCGGCAGCCGCCGGGCGGGGCCAGCGGGCTCGGGACCTCGCCGGACAGGGCCGGCTCCTGGCGCGGCGCGTCGACGTCGGCGGGCAGGGCGGCCGTGAAGAGCGCCTTCGTGTACGGATGCCGGGGCGCGAGCGCCACCAGGTCGGCCTCGCCCCACTCGACGATCTGGCCCAGGTACATGACGGCGATGCTCCGGCTCATGTGGGCCACGGCGGCGAGATCGTGCGCGATGAACAGGTAGGACACGCCCAGGCGCTTCTGCAGATCGGTCAGCAGATTGAGGATCTGGGCGCGGATGGAGACGTCCAGGGCCGAGACAGGCTCGTCGAGCACGATGAGCCGTGGCTCCAGGGCCAGGGCGCGCGCGATGGCGATGCGCTGGCGCTGGCCGCCCGAGAACTCGTGGGGGAACAGCGCGGTCGACCGCTCGGGGAGGCCGACCATCTCCAGCAGCTCGGCCACGCGTCGGCGGCGGGCGTCGGCGGTGAGGGTCGTGTTGATCACGAGTGGCTCGGCCACGATCGTGCCCACGCGCATCCGCGGGTCGAGCGAGGCGTACGGATCCTGGAAGACGGCCTGGACGGAGCGGCGGTAGTGGCGCCGTCCCTCGCGGTCGTGCGTGAGCACGTCGCGCCCCTCGAAGCGGATGGCGCCGGCCGTGGGCCGCTCGAGGCCGAGGATCAGCCGCGACGTCGTCGTCTTGCCGCAGCCGGACTCGCCCACCAGCCCCAGCGTGTCGCCCGCCTCGAGGGCGAACGAGACGGCGTCGACGGCGCGGACGAGGTGGGGCGTCCAGCCGAACAGCCCCCGCCGCACCGCGAAGTGCTTGGTGAGGCCTTCGACCTCGAGCAGCGGCGTCACCGGGGCGACCTCAGGCGGGGACGTTCAGCCAGCATCGCGTCGCGTGACCGGGGACGACCAGCGTCTCACCAGGCGCTTCCACCCGGCAACGGTCCATGACGTGCGGACAGCGCGGCGCGAACGAGCAGCCGGCCGGCAGGTTGGCCAGGTCGGGCGGCTGTCCGTCGATGGTCGTCAGCCGATCGCGCCGGGCCCCGAGACGGGGAATCGCCTCCAGCAGCGCCCGCGTGTAGGGATGGGCCGGCGCGGTGAACACCCGCCGCAGCGGGCCGATCTCCACGATGCGGCCGCCGTACATGACCGCGACGCGATCGCACATCCGGGCCACGATGCCGAGGTCGTGGGTGACGAAGATCATGGCCAGCCCCTGGCGCTCCTGCAGCTCCTTGAGCAGGCCGAGGTACTGCGCCTGGATGGTGAGATCGAGGCTGGTCGTCGGCTCGTCGGCAATGAGCAGCCGCGGCGGGGCGGCGATGGCCATGGCGCCGACGACGCGCTGGCGCATGCCGCCCGAGAGCTGGTGGGGGAAGGCGCGCAGCCGCGCCGCCGGCGAGGGGATGCGCACGGAGGCCAGCAGCTCGGTGGCCCGGGCGGTGAGCCCGCGGCCGCGCAGGCCGTGGTACATCGCCACCGGCTCTCGCACCTGCATGCCGATGGAGAAGACGGGGTTGAGCGAGCTCATCGGGTCCTGCAGGATCATGGCGACCTTGCGGCCGCGGATCCGCTGCATCTCGTCCTCGCTCTTGGTCAGGAGGTCCTCGCCGTCGAGCAGGACGCGGCCGCCGACGATGCGGGCGGCCGGCCGCGGCACCAGCCGGACCAGGCTGAGGCAGGTCATGCTCTTGCCGGAGCCGGACTCGCCGACCAGCCCCAGCGTCTCGCCGTCGGCCACCGAGAACGACACGCCGTCGACGGCCTTGATCGTGCCCCAGCGGGTGACGATGTGGGTCCGGAGGTCCTGGACGTCGACGGCGGGCGTGGCCACCGGTGTCCGGCTCCCTCAGAGCTGGCGGAGCTTGGGGTCGAGGGTGTCGCGTAGCCAGTCGCCGAGCAGGTTGAAGGCGAGGACCACGAGCAGGATGGCCAGCCCCGGCAGGAACGACACCCACCACGCGGAGGTCACGAAGTCGCGCCCCTCGGCGATCATCGAGCCCCAGGCCGGTGTCGGCGGCGGGATGCCGGCGCCCAGGAACGACAGCGCGGCCTCGACGATGATGACGTAGCCGATCTGCAGCGTGACCAGCACGACCAGCGTGTTCATCACGTTGGGGGCCAGGTGACGGGTGATGATCCGCCACGCCCCGGCCCCGGCGATGCGGGCCTGGGCGATGAAGTCGAGCTCCATCAGCGTCAGCACCTGGCCGCGGATGACGCGCGCGTAGCGCGCCCACAGGATGACCGCGATGGCCAGGACCACGTTGAAGAAGCTGGGACCGACGGTGACGGCCAGGATCAGCGCGAGCAGGATCACCGGAAACGACATGGTGGCGTCGGTCATGCGCATGAGGACGGCGTCGACGCGGCCGCCGTAGTAGCCGGCCACGAGGCCGACGGCGGCGCCGATGACCGTGGCCAGCAGGACCGTCACCACGCCGGCGGCCAGCGACACCCGGGCGCCGTACATGATGCGAGCCAGCATGTCGCGCCCGAGCCGGTCGGTGCCGAGCGGATGCGCCCAGCCGCCGCGCTCGTCCCACACCGGCGGCGTGAAGCGTCGGCGCAGCGACTGCTCGTAGGGGCTGGCCGGGCTCAGCAGCGGGGCCAGGATCGCCACGACGACGAACGCGGTGATGATGCCGAGCGGGATCAGCGGCAGCCGGCGGCCGCGGCCGGCCGCGGCCGGCTGGGCCGGGGTCGCCGGCAGCGCGAGGGACGAGCCGGCCGGGTCAGCGGCCATGCCGGCTCACCGCGCGTACCGGATACGCGGGTCGATGAAGGCGTACAGGAGATCGACGGCGAGATTGACCACGGTGACGATGGCGGCGGTGGTGAGGACGACGGCCTGGATCACCGGGAAGTCGCGGGAGCTGATGCCCTCGTAGGCCAGCCGGCCGAGGCCGGGCCACGCGAACACCGTCTCCACCACGATGGCCGTGGTCACCAGGATCGAGAAGTAGATCCCCGCGAAGGTGACGACGGGGATGAGCGCGTTCTTGAGGGCGTGCATCCAGACCACCCGGCGCTCGACCACGCCCTTGAGGCGGGCCAGCTTCACGTACTCGGAGTCGAGGACCTCCAGCATGCCCGAGCGGAGCAACCGCATCAGCCCCGCCACCACGAACCAGCCGAGCGTGAAGCCGGGCAGCACGTAGCTGGCCAGCCCCTCGTTGCCGCCGGCCGGCAGCCACTGCAGCCGCCCGGCCACGAACTCGACCAGGATGATCGCCACCCAGAAGGACGGCAGCGACTGGCCGAGGACCGAGATGATCTGGGCCGCGCGGTCGATGCCGGTGCCCTTGTTCACCGCGGCCAGGATGCCGAGGGGAAAGGCCATGGCGAGGGAGACCGTCATGGCGAACAGGGCCAGCTTGAGCGAGTTGGGCAGCCGTTCGCGCAGGATCTCGTTGACCGGCCGCCGGGCGCGGATCGAGGTGCCGAAGTCGCCGGTCACCGCCCGGCCGACGAAGGTGAGGTACTGCTCGAGGTAGGGACGGTCGAGGCCGAGGTAGCGGCGGGCGTTGGCGAAGTCCTCCTCGGTGGCCGACATCGGCATGATCATGTGCAGCGGATCGCCGGTGAAGCGGGCCAGCACGAAGACCACGACGGAGAGGATGGCCAGCGCGATCAGCGACTGCACGAGCCGGGAGAAGATGAAGCGGATCATGCGTGGTCGGCGGCAGGGAGCCGTCGCTCCCCGCCGCCGTCACCCCCGCCGGCTACTTGCCGGCGGCGAGCTGCTCGAGGAAGAGGTCGTACATCACGGTGCCGGGAGTCCACTTGCCGAGCGTCTTGGACGTCGCATAGGGCGAGTGGAGGTAGACGACCGGGACGCCGACGTGCTCGCTACGCAGCCGCGTGAAGATGTTGCGCATCAGCGTGTTGATCTTGTCGCGATCGGTCTGGCGCATGACCTGGGCGATCATCGCGTCGACCTCGGGGTCGTTGGCGGTGTCGTTGGACTTCGACGGGCCGTAGGCCATCTTTTCCAGCAGCGCGTAGGTGCCGATCCAGTCGCGGTTGGCGATGTTGTAGTAGCCGACGGCCTCCGGCGCCTTGCGGTCCACCCACAGCTTCCGGTAGGCGGCGTAGTCGACCGGGATCAGCTTGGCCTTCACGCCGACCTTCTCCCAGTAGCCGGCCAGGGCCTCGGCGAACGCCTTGCCCTCGGGGAGTCCGGGGAGCTGGTAGGCGTAGATGTCCAGCGAGAAGCCGCCGGCGTGTCCGGCCTCGGCCAGCAGCTTCTTGGCGCGGGCGACGTCGTAGGGGTACTGCATGTCCGGCGTCACCTTGAAGCCGACGTCCTTGAACGACCACGACAGCCCCATCGGGATGGCGGCCGGCTCGGCGTGACCCCCGAAGATCGCCTGGGCCATCTCGTTGCGGTCGATGGCGAGGTTCAGGGCCTCGCGCACGCGCTTGTCCTTCGTGGGGCCGACGCGGCCGTCGGGGCCGAGGACCCAGTAGGCGTGCAGGATGGCCTCTTCCTTGCGGAAGTGCATCGGGTAGCCTTCCTTCTGCAGCTCCTTGACCCGTTCGCGGCTGATCTCGACGACGTCACCCTCACCGCGCCGCAGCAGCGCGATGCGGGTGGTCTCCTCGGGCACCAGCTTGAACGTGAGGTTCTTGAACTTGGGGGTGCCGGTGCGCCAGTGGCTGTCCATCGCGGTCAGCTTGATGTGGGCGCCCGTGACCTGCTCCACGAACTTGTAGGGGCCGCTGCCGACCGGCTTGCGGGCGAACACGTCGTCGCCGTTGGCCTCGATGTACTTCTTCGGCAGCACCATGCCCTCGGTCGACAGCGACCGCGACAGGTAGGTCGGGATGATCAGCGTCGACTCCTTGGTCACGATGACGACACGGTCCGGGGCCGGGGTCTCGATGTCCTGGATCAGCGTGCGTAGCGGCCCGGCATAGCCGGTGGTCGAGCGCTTGCCGATCGCCCGCTGCAGGCTGAACTTCACGTCCTCGGAGGTGAGGTCGTCGCCGTTGTGGAACTTGACGCCCTTGCGCAGGTGAAAGGTCCACCGCTTGTGATCGGCGGAGTTCTCCCACTTGATCGCGATGCCGCCGGCCGGCGACGGGGTGCCGTCGGGCGTCGTCCCGACCAGGTAGTCGAACATGGGCGACAGGTAGTACTTCACGATGTGGCCCTGCAGCACCGGGTCGAGCGTCTCCCCCGAGAAGCTCGACAGGACGACCACCAGCTCGGTCTTCGCCTGGGCCCACGCGGGGGCGGCGAGCGCGCAGACAGTGAGGGCGAGCGATAGCGACAGGGCTGTGATGCGGATCGAGCGCCTCATGGATGACTCCTCCGGGGCGACGGGGATTGAGGGCCGGATTCTAGCAGAGCCTTGTGGAGCACGCCGTCCTTCATGATCATCCGCAGACGCGCGCAATCCTGGAGCAGGGCGATGTCGACGAGGGGATCGCCGTCGACCAGCAGCAGGTCGGCAAGTGCACCCGGCCGGACGACGCCGAGCTGGCCGGGCTGTCCCATCAGCTCACCGCCGAGGCGGGTGGCCGCGACGAGCGTCTCCATCGGGGTGAAGCCGAGGATCTCGACGAAAAGCCAGAGATCGCGCGCGTAGGTGCCGTGGGGGGTGGCGGGGAAGCCATAGTCGCCGCCGGGCAGGACGCGGATGCCCCGCTTGCGCAGGCGGCTCACCACGTCGATCGACACGTCGAGCTCGTGCTGGAAGGCCCGCGCGCGGGCGGCGGGGAGGCCGGCCGTCTGGCTGAGGTTGTAGGTGAGGCCGAGCGCGGGGCCGACGAAGACGCGGTCGCGCGCCGCCTCCAGTGCGTCCAGCGCCCGCTCGTCGGCGTAGTTGGCGTGGTAGATGACCTCGACGCCGTGGCGGAGCGCGAGCATCACGGACTCCGCGCTGCGACAGTGGGCGGCCACGCGCAGCCCAGCCGCTCGCGCCACCTCCATGGCGGCGGCCACCTCGGCCTCGGTCATCGGCGTGGCCTCCGAGGGAAAGGCGGACGTTCCCAGATCGCCCGACAGGTTCAGCTTGAGGAGATCGACGCCCTCGCGGGCGAGGAGCCGACACACGCGGCGGATGGCGTCGGGGCCGTCGGCCACCCAGGCGAAGGTCGGCGTGTCGTACTGCGGCAGGTGAAGGAGGTTGGTGTCGCCGAGCCCGCCCGACACCGTGATCTCGGGCCCGTTGGCGAGCAGCCGCGGCCCCGCCACGCGCCCGGCCTCGATCTCGCGCTTGAGGACGACGTCCAGCCGCGGCTTGGGGGCCGCCGCCGAGAACGCGCTCGTGTAGCCGCAGTCGAGCATGGTCCGCGCGTTGCGCACGGTGAGCAGCATGTGCTCCTCGGGCGGCAGGCGCGTCAGCTCGTAGGAGGCGGCGTCGGCGAGACCGATGTGAGCGTGCGACTCGATCAGCCCCGGCATCAGCGTGCCGCCGCCGCCGTCGATCACGGTGGCCTCCGCGGCCGGCGGCACTGCCGGCCCGGCCGTCACGCCGGTGATCCGGTTGCCCTCGACGCGCACGCTGCCGGCGAACGGCTCCCGGCCGGTGCCGTCGAGGACGCGGACGTTGGTGAGCTGATAGGCCGCCACCGCTCAGCCCCCGAGCGCGCCCTGGGTGTTGACGTAGAGCGAGTAGAGCGACGTGCTGGCCGGCATGAACAGCCGGTTGCGGTAGGTGCCGCCGAAGCACAGGTTCGCGCAGCGCTCGGGCAGGTCGATGCGGCCGATGAGCTTGCCGTCCGGGTTGAAGACCGACACGCCGTCGAGGCCTTCCTTGCCCATGCCCCAGCCGCACCAGAGGTTGCCGTCGACGTCGCAGCGGAAGCCGTCGGGGGTGCCGGGGCCGGCGTCGATGAACGGGCGCTTGTTGGCCAGGCGGGTGCCGCCGTCGAGCACGTCGAATACCTGGATGACGCGCGGGGTGAGGGCGGCCTCGACGACGTAGAGCCTGGACTCGTCGGGCGAGAAGGCCAGCCCGTTGGGCCGGCCGACGTCACCCGTCGCCACCGTGAGCTGGCCCGTCTTGCCGTCGACCCGGTAGACGTTGGTCGGCAGCTCCGGCTTGGCGACGTAGCCCTCGTAGAAGCCCAGGATGCCGAACGGCGGATCCGTGAACCAGATCGAGCCGTCCGACTTGCAGACGATGTCGTTGGGGGAGTTCAGCGGCTTGCCCTGGAAGCGGTCGGCCACCACGGTGACGGTGCCGTCGTACTCGGTGCGAGTGACACGGCGGCCGCCGTGCTCGCAGGTGAGCAGCCGGCCTTGACGGTCACGCGTGTTGCCGTTGGAGAAGTTCGACGGCTTGCGGAACACGCTGGTGGCGCCCGTCTCCTCGTCCCACCGCATGATCCGGTTGTTGGGGATGTCACTCCACAGCAGGTAGCGCCCGTCACCGAACCACACGGGCCCCTCCGACCAGCGGAATCCGGTGGCCAGGCGCTCGACCTTGGCCAGGCCGAGACGGTACCGCGCGAAGCTCGGATCGACCACCTGCACGGCCGGATCGGGATAGCGCGGGCTGGGCTGCCACTGGCCGAAGGCGCGAGAGGCCAGCATCACGGTCGCGGCGGCGGTGCCTGTCGTCAGGAACGTCCGGCGGGTGGTGCGCATGGCTCTCTCCTCGGCGCAGAGGGCTGGGGTTGGCGGGACGCGGCCGTGTGACACGCTGGCCGCGAGCCTAGTGGACGAACGGGGGCCGGTCAAGGCGGGGCGTCGATCGGGCCCGCCGCCGACGCGCACCGCCCCCAGTCCGATCCCGACGGCCAGCGCCGCCACCCCCAGGACGATCGAGACCGCGAAGCCGCGCAGCCACGGATGCTCGGGCAGGCTCATGAGCTGCGCGAAGTCGGCGGTGGCGCTCACGAGACCGACGAGGGTGAGGAGCAGCACCAGGATGCCCAGCCGGTTCTCGGTGCGGCGATTGTCGTGCTCGTAGAGGTCGCGCACGAACCGCGCGGGCACCGGCGCCTTCCTCGGCGCTCTCTGCGCCTACCGGCCGACGAACTTCTTCACGCTGGCGGTGATGCCGTCGGGGTCGAGGCCGTGCTTGGCGTAGAGCCCCTTGGCGTCGCCGGACTCGCCGAAGCCGATCACGCCCAGCCGCTTGAGCGGGGTCGGGCACAGCTCGCCCAGCGCCTCGGCCACCGCGCCGCCGAGGCCGCCGGCGATCGCGTGGTCCTCGACGGTGACCACGCGGCGAGTGCGCGTCGCCGAGCGCACCAGCGCGTCCTCGTCCAGCGGCTTGATCGACGCCGCGTTGATGACCTCGGCCGACACCCCGTCAGCCTCCAGGCGGGTCGCCGCCGCCAGCGCGTTGAAGACGGTGCCGCCGCTGGCGATCACGGTGACGTCGGTGCCGGGACGGAGCGTGGCCCAGCGGCCGAGCTGGAACCGATAGCCGTCCGGCGAGACCGGCTCCAGATTCTGGCGCGTCAGCCGCAGGTAGACGGGTCCCTGGTGCTCGACCGCCCACGCGATGACCTGCCTCGTCTCCACCTCGTCGGCCGGCTGCACGATCGGCACGTTGGGCAGCGCGCGCAGGCAGGCCACGTCCTCCAGCCCCATCTGACTGTAGCCGTCCTCGCCGATCGCGATGCCGGCGTGGGTGCCGACGATCTTCACGTTGGCGTTGGTGTAGGCCACCGACATCCGGATCGTCTCGAAGCGGCCGACCACGAAGCAGGCGAAGGAGCACACGAACGGGATGCGGCCGGTCAGGGCCAGGCCCGCCCCCACGCCGATCATGTTGGACTCGGCGATGCCGAGGTTGAAGGCACGCCCCGGATGCTTCTTGGCGAAGCCGACGGTCATCGTCGACTTCGACAGGTCGGCGTCGAGCGTCACGATCCGCTCGTCGCGGGCGCCGAGGTCGAGCAGGGCTTCACCGAACGCTGCGCGCGAGGCCTTGGCCGGCATCCGTCCCTCCTACTTCTTGCCGAGCGCGCGCAGCTCGTCGACGATCGCGCGGGTGGCGGTGTCGGTGGCGAGGTAGTCGGGCCAGGCGGCCTCGCTCACGCCGAGGATCTCGCGGATGGCGGCGATGGCCTCCTCGGGCTTGGGCGCTTTCCCGTGCCACTCGGGAGTGTTCTCCATGAACGACACGCCCTTGCCCTTCACCGTGTGGGCGACGACGAGGCTCGGCCCGCCGTGGGTGGCCTCGGCCTGGTCGAGCGCCTTGCCGATCTGCGCGAAGTCGTGTCCGTCGATCTCGACCGTGGGCCAGCCGAAGGCCTGCCACTTGGCCACGAGGGGCTCCAGGTCGCAGATCTTGGCCGTGAAATCGTCGAGCTGGATCTTGTTGTAGTCGACGATGACGGTGAGGTTGTCGAGCGGATGGTCGGGCTGCCCGAGCTTGGGCCCCGACATCGCCGCCTCCCACACCTGGCCCTCCTGGATCTCGCCGTCACCGAGGATGCAGTACACGCGGGCCGGCGAGCGCGCGAGCTTGAGGCCGAGGGCCATGCCGCACGAGATGGACAGCCCCTGGCCGAGCGAGCCCGTCGCCGCTTCGATGCCGGGCAGGGCCACACGGTCGGGGTGACCCTGCAGCGGACTGCCCAGCTTGCGCAGCGTGAGCAGCTGCTCCTCCGGGAAGTAGCCGGCTCGCGCCATGACCGTGTAGAGCGCCGGCACCGCGTGCCCCTTCGAGAGCACGATGCGGTCGCGGTCGGGCCAGTCCGGGCGCTTCGGATCGTGGCGCAGGCGGCCGAAGGAGATGGCCACCAGCAGGTCGATCACCGACAGCGAGCCACCCGGGTGGCCGGAGCCGGCATGGGTGATCATGCGGATGATCTGCACGCGGCAGGCGCGGGCGATCGCGTCCAGCTTGCCGTCGGTCGTCACGGGAGGTCCTCCTGATTCTCGGCGATTGCATCGACCCGGACACCGGAGACGGCGATCTCGGGGGCGTACACGACCTCGTCGGCCGCCCACACGATCGTGCCCTTGGCGTCCTTGGTCACCCCGATGACGTTGTTCAGGAACGTCGCGATGTTGTCGTTGATCCGCAGCACGTTGGCCTTCAGCGGCGCGACGATCCGGCCGCCGCGAATGATATAAGAATCGGCCACCACGGTACACGTGAAATCCCCGGCGCGCGGCCCGTTGATCGGGTAGGTGTACCAGATGCGTCCGATGTAGAGACCGTCGCCCACCCGTCGCAGCAGCTCGTCGTGCCCGACCGGCTCGCGGCCCTCGACCACGATGTTGGAGGCCGCCACGCCGGCCTCGCTGTCGAACTGCCGGCCCCCGCCGGCGCCGAAGCGGAAGCCGTTGCGCGGCACCAGCGCTGCCGCCGCCGCGGGCCCGGTGGCGCCGAGCTTGTCGGCCAGCGCCGGATCGCGGAGCAGCCGCTGGGCGCAGTACCAGTTGGTGAGACATCCGGCGAGTGCGCCATCCCGGATGAGGTCGGTCCGTCCCGTGGGCAGCCCCTCGCAGGTGATGCCCTTGGAGCCGACGAGGCCCGGCCGGGCGCCGTCGTCGTAGATGGTGAGCAGGGGCGAGGCGACGCGGCGGCCGAGCTTGCCCAGGAACGGCGTGGCGGAGGCGTAGAAGGCGTCGGCGTTGCAGGCGGGCACGATCAGGTTGTTCATGATGTCGGCCACCGGCTGGTGACCGAACACCACGGTGTAGCGGCCCGACGGCACCCGCTCGCCGCCCACGGCGTCGATGGCCGCCTGGGCCGCCGTCACCCCCGCCTCGTCGGTGAAGTCGTCCAGCCGGGTGGCCACTGACCAGCCCGAGCCCTTGGCCCCGTGCGCCCTCCACCATGCCGGTGACGAACGCGCTGATCAGGGTGGACTCGTCGGTCTGCACGCGCGGCTGGTGGCTGGACACGATGGCGATCCGCTCTTGCAGGATCGTCACGTCGCCGCCCAGGATCAGGCCGAGCCGGCGCAGTCCCTCGTCGCTGCCGGCCAGCTCGGCCAGCCGCGAGGAGTTCACGAACGTCCGCAGCGCCCCGTTCACGATCGTCCACCCCGACTCGACCAGCCGATCGTCCGACACACTCATGACCGCGGGGTCGTGGTACTCGATCAGCGTGCGCGTCTCCGGCGAGGGCTTCGGCAACGAGACGAACTCCGGATCGACGACCGCCGCTCGCCGCGCCTTGCCCAGCGCCCGCTCCGCCCCCGCCAGGCCGAGATCGCTCGGCTCACACCCGAACCCCACGCGCCGCCCGTCAGGCCCATCGAACACCGCCTGGATCCCCAGCCCATACCCATCGACCGACTTCGGCTCCTCCACCCCATTGCACGGAATGTGCGACGTATAGTTCAGTCTCGCCAGCAGACTCCCATTCGCCGCCGCAAACACCTCCACCTCACTCACATCACTCTGCCCCCGCGCCAGCTCGAATGCCGCCTGCGCCGCCCGGCTCAGCTCCGCCGTCGTGTGCATGACCGCCCTAGCGTCCCCCGTGGAGCGTGGTGACGACAGGGCGGGGGCGCGCAGGCGCTGGGCGCGCCATCATGGCGAGCCGTCGTCGCCGTTCGAGCGGAGAGTGCGACGAGCCACGAGCGCCACTAGTGGCGAGGGTTGTTCGAGACGGCGGTACCGAGCACGGGATAGCCCTTGGCATGCCACCCCGGCAACCCTTCGTCGAGAACGCGATGATTCCGCCAGCCGAGCGTATAGAGGATGTTGCTGGCCCCCCGGGCCATGGCGTGCGGGCACGTTCAGTAGAAGACGACGAGGCCACTCTTGGAGATCTCGTTGGCGCGGCCCTCGATCGCCCGCAGCGGCATCGAGCGCGCGCCCTTGATGTGCATCTCCTGGAAGGCGTCCCAGTTGCGGACGTCGATGACGTCGGCGCGGGTGCCACGGTCGACGAGCGTCTTCAGCTCATCGGCCTTGATGAAGTTCACCGGGGCGTCGGGCGGGGCCGCCGGGGCGGCGCCCACCAGGAGCACGCTGCCGGCCACCAGCGTCATCAGCAGGCGGCGCACGGCTCAGCCCCCCGCCAGCCGGGCCCGGCTGCGCATGGTGGGCCCGCCGTTGCCGAGCTTCTTGGTCTGCATGGGCTGTCCCTTGCCGCAGTTCGGGATCGGATAGAGCGCGAAGTCCGAGCCGACGGCGTCCACGTTCATGAGGTACTCGCGGGTGTCGGCCATGATGCCGCCGTCCCGGTAGAGCCGGCCGAGCCGGCCGTCGCGGATCTCGTAGACCTTGCGCGCGGAGATCCGGAAGTTCTCGCGGCTCTCGGCGATCGAGGGAATGCGGTGGCCGACCAGGTACCAGCCGCGGTCGACCTCGGCGATGATCTCGCGGGCGTCGCGCTCGCCGCCGGCGAAGACCGTGCTCGACATGCGGATCAGCGGCACCAGCGCGGCGTCCGTCGACTTGAAGTGGCCGTTGGGGGCGCCGCCGAAGATGGCCGCCGTCTGCCGGCTGTTCATGAAGCCCGTGAGCACGCCGCGGTCGATGTGCACGACGCGCCGGGCCGGCGTGCCCTCGTGGTCGTAGACGTAGTGGCCGTAGCCGGGCAGGGCGGGATCGGAGTACGCGCTGACCAGCGGCGAGGCGATGGCCCGCCCCACCTGGTGGTCGTCGAGGCCGGCCAGCAGCCACGAGCGTCCGGCGTAGGCGGTCTCCATCTTGAGGGCACGATCCAGCTCGACCGGATGGCCGACGATCTCGTGCGAGACGAGCGTGTTGTAGTGGGGGTCGGTCACCACCACCTCGGGGCGCTCGCTGGTCGGCAGCGCCGGTGCCGCCGCCAGCTCCACGCTCTCGCGGGCCAGGGCCAGCGCGAAGTCGGCGAACGGGGGCTGCACGAGCGGTGGCTCCTGCACCCCGTCGGTGAGGATCTCCCAGCCGCGCTGGTGGCCGGTCACGTCGTAGAGCTCCTGGCTGACCTCGCCGACCACGCCGACGACCAGGCACAGCCCCTGGGTGAGCGCAAAGGTCTGGTCGATGAGCGCCCCCTCGGTGGAGGCGAACAGCTCGCGCGAGAGCTGGGTGAGCGTGGAGACGTAGTTGTGCTTGATCGCGGGGTCGACGGCGGCCACCCGGCGCGACACCTCGGTGGTATAGGCGACCATGTCGCCGAGCGGGACCGTGCGGGGGTCGATCGCGTAGGTGGCGCGCACGGTGTCCTCGCGCACGTCGATCGGGTGCAGGCGCGTGTCGGACAGCGACTCCCCGAGCGGCCCGTACTTGCCCCGGGCGCTGGCCTTGAGCTCGCCGTTCACCATGGCGCGCCGGTAGGCGCGCTCCAGCGCCTCGCGCAGCCGGCGGGGCAGATCGGCCAGATCGGCGGTCCCGAGCGTCAGCCCGACCCAGCCGGGCGCGACCGCCCGGTCGCCGGCGAGGACGCGCACGCCGGCGGCGAAGCCGTAGTCGTCGCTGGACGATTTGCTCTCACCGTTCTCGGCGGTGGCGTACTTGCCCTCGGCGACCTCCAGCCGCACGTCGGCGTAGGCCAGGTGCGGCAGCCGCCGGGCGGCGTCGCGGAGCAGATCGCGGACGTCGGCTTTCAGCGCGTCGATGAGGTCGATCGTGATACGCGCGGTCGTCACAGGGGCTCGGCGAACGGCTCGACGGTGACGGACTCGCCGGCCGCGACGTCGCCGCGGTCTTCCTCGAGGACGATGAGGCAGTTGCCGGTGACCATCGAGGACAGGATGCCGGAGCCCTGGGGTCCGGTGGTGCGTACCTCCCAGTCGCCCTCGCGGTAGGCGAGCACGCCGCGCTTGAACTCGCGCCGGCCGGGGCGCTTGCGCAGCGGCTCGGTCGTGCGCGCGCGCCACGTCGTCGGCGTCAGCCGGCGGCGCCCGGCCAGCTTCCACAGCGCCGGCCGCACGAACAGCATGAAGGTCAGCAGGGAGGCGACCGGGTTGCCGGGCAGGCCGAAGAACGTCGTCTGGCCGATGTGACCGAAGGCCAGCGGCCGGCCCGGCTGCATGGCCACCTGCCAGAAGTCGACGGTGCCGAGCTCGGCGAGCACGCTCTTGACGAGATCGTAGACGCCGACCGAGACGCCGCCGGAGGTCAGCACGACGTCGGCCACGCCGGCGGCCTCTCGCAGCCGCGTCGTCAGCTCGACGCGCTCGTCGGGGACGATGCCGAGGTCGATCACCACGCCGCCACACTGCTCGACCGAGCCGCGCAGCGTGAAGCGGTTGGCGTCGTAGATCTGGCCGGGCCGCCGCGGCGTGCCCGGCTCCGCCACCTCGTCGCCCGTCGACAGCAGCGCCACCCGCGGCCGGCGATGCACGCCGAGCTGCCAGAGGCCGAGCGAGGTGACGAGGCCGATCTCCTGCGGGCGCAGGACGGTGCCGCGCTCGATCACGATGCCGCCGGCCTCCACGTCCTCGCCGCGCATCCGGACGTTCACGCCCTTGTCGATGGGGCCGACGCGCACGCGGTCACCGGTGCGCTCGACGACCTCCTGCGGGTAGACGGTGTCGGCGCCGGCCGGCATCGGCGCGCCGGTCATGATGCGCAGGGCCTGGCCGGGCCGCAGCGTGGCGTCGAACACGGCCCCGGCCGCCAGGTCGCCGACCACGTCGAGGTCGCGGGTGCCGGTCGTGGGGATCTCGGCGCTGGCGACCGCGTAGCCGTCCACGGCGGAGTTGTCGGCGGGGGGCACGTCGAAGGGCGCCTGCACGTCGTCGGCGAGCACGCGGGCGAGTGCCCGCGTCACGGGCACCACCTCGGGCGGCACCGGGCCGGCGATCTGGTCGAGGATGTGCTCCTGGCCCTCGCGCACGGCGATCATGGGTGCCATTATACGGTCCATGGATGAGGCGCTAGCCCCGCGGCCCGCCGGCTTCTGGATCCGGGCGCTGGCGCTCGGGATCGACTGCGTCGTGTTCGGCCTCGTGCAGGCCTCCTTCGGCGCGCTGGCCACCGTCTTGATCGGCCCCGGCTCCGAGGGCGACGGCGGCGACCACGCCTCGGTGCTGCTGTTCACGCTGCTGTTCACGGCCGCCTACGCGACGGTCCTGCACGCGGTCGCCGGCCAGACCATCGGCAAGAGCCTGGTCGGTGTGCGGGTCGTCGCCGTGGACGGCGCTCCGCTCACGGCGGGACCGGCGCTGCTGCGCTACCTGGCCTACTACATCTCGGCGATCCCGCTCGGCTTCGGCTTCCTGGTCGCCGCGCTCCGTCGTGACAAGCGGGCGCTCCACGACCTGATCGCGGGCAGCCGGGTCGAGCGCACGGCGCCCCGCCGCCGCCGCGTCGTCCGGCGCGCGGTGCCGGCGCGGCCTCCGGTGGGAACGCTGCAGGAGCCGGCCGTACCCCACGCCGAGCCCGGGCCGGGCGCGTGATTCCCACGCTGCCCTTGCGGCTGCGTAACCGGCTGGCCGAGACGATCCTGGCCGCGCTACGCGACACGGCGGCCCGGCGCGAGCTGGCCGGGCTGGCGGCCGAGTCCGGCGCCCGCGGCTGGCTCACGGGCGACGAGGGCCGGTGGGCGGACCCGCTGGCCGCGCGAGCCCGGAGCGCGTGTGCCGCGCTGGCGGATCGCCCGCTGCTGAGCCAGACACCCGCGCTGGACGAGACGCTCGAGGCCGCCGCGGCACTGTTCGACGCCGGCCTCTACTTCGAGGTCCACGAGATCCTGGAGCCGCACTGGATGACCGCCGGCGGCGAGGCCCGCGAGGCGCTGCAGGGGCTGATCCAGGTGGCCGTCGGCTGGCAGCATTTCGCCAACGGCAACCTCGCCGGAGCCCGCTCGCTGTTCCTGGAGGGGAGCGGGCGGCTGCACGGCGCCCGGCTTCTCGATCTCGAACTCGAGTCGTTTGCCCGGGCCGCCGCCGAGGCGGCGGATGGCGTCGCCTCCGGGCTGCCGATCACCCCGCCGCCGTTCCCCCACTGACCGGTCGTTTCCCCACACTCACCCAGGAGGCTGCATGGACCTCGAACTGAAGGACAAGGTCGCGCTCGTGACGGGCGCCAGCAAGGGCATCGGCAAGGCCGTTGCGCTCGCGCTGGCCGCGGAGGGCGCGCGGGTGGCGATCGTCGCCCGCGACGCCGGCATGCTCGACAAGGTCGCGGCCGAGTGCCGCGACCGCTCGCGCCGCGACGCCGTCGCGGTGGCCGCCGACCTCTCCCGGCTGGAGGAGGTCGAGCGGGTGGTCGGCACGGTGAAGGACCGGCTGGGTCGCGTGGATATCCTGGTGAACAACGCGGGCGCCATCCGCGGCGGCGCGTTCCTGTCGATTCCGGACGCGCAGTGGAGCGAGGACTGGAATCTCAAGCTGCTGGGCTACATCCGGATGTCGCGGGCGATCTTCCCGCTCATGCAGACCCAGG
Source organism: uncultured Candidatus Rokubacteria bacterium (assembly GCA_963734175.1). Taxonomy (GTDB): domain Bacteria; phylum Methylomirabilota; class Methylomirabilia; order Rokubacteriales; family CSP1-6; genus AR5. Next base: position 1,106,683 of record CAVTGC010000002.1, on the reverse strand, counting down.
GCGGCGGGCGCATCTGCAACATCGTCGGCGCCGCCGGGCGCAATCCCTCGCCGGGCTATCTCACGGGTGGCGCCGCGAACGCGGCGTTGATCAACTTCAGCAAGGGGTTGGCCGACCTCGGCGCGCCCTCGAAGATCCTCGTCACGGCCGTGTCGCCGGCCGCCACCCGGACCGAGCGGTGGGACTCGCTCATCGCCCAGCAGGCCGCGGCGAGCGGACGCAGCGTTCAGGATCTGCAGGCCGAGGCCGAGGCGCCCTACAAGCTCGGCCGCATCGCCTCCTCGGAGGACATCGCCGACATGGTGTGCTTCCTGGTGTCGGCCCGGGCCTCGTTCGTCACCGGCATCTGCATCACGGTCGACGGCGGATCGACCCGCGGCGTCTATCCGTGATGCTCCGTGTGATATATCTCCGGACCCCGGGGGGCCAAAGCGGGCCCCCCGGCATCCCGTCCTCTCCCATTGGGAAGGGGAGAATCCTGCCTTGACATGCGTTACCTCCTGTAACTACTCTCTCTGCCCATAGCGTAGCTCGGCAGTGTCCCTATAGCCGCTTCCATGAGGGCAGGAGGTCGCGCGATGTCCGCTAAGCTCTTTGTCGGAAACCTCTCCTTTCAGGCCACCGAGGAGGATCTACGCGAGCTCTTCGCCCAGGCCGGCAACGTGGACACCGTGCGCATCATCACGGACCAGTTCACGGGCCGCCCGCGGGGCTTCGGCTTCGTGGAGATGGCAACCAAGGAAGAGGCGGTCAAGGCGGTCGAGATGCTGAACGGCCGGCTGTTCCGCGACCGGAACCTGGTCGTGGACGAGGCGCGCCCGCAGCCCCAGCGGGGCGGCGGCGGAGGCGGCGGTGGCGGCCCTCGCGGCGACCGCGGCCCACGCTCGAGCAGTGGAGGGGGCGGCGGCTGGCGGAGATAGCCTGCAGGGCGATCTCAGACAGAACGACGTAACCAGCTAGAAAAGCGACAGCTGGGCCTCGTTCTCTACCGTGTCGTCGCGGTAGGGGACGAGGCCTTCCATCTCCGTGAACCGGCGGAAGCGGTCCCAGATCTCCAGGACCTTGCCCTGGTAGTGCTCGACGTTCTCGTCGGGCCGGTCGGGATTCCATTCGGCCGCCAGCCGGGCCTGCTCGTTGACCACGACGTTGCGACTCCGGCCCGCCACGTAGTACGAGACCTGGTCGCCGGGCTGACAGGCGCGTCCGGTGGCGAGCATCAGCTCGTAGGCGGCCGAAGGTCCGCGCTGGCCCGCGGCCACGCGCTCACGGTAGACATCGACCGTCTCCTGTAAGGTCTCGGTTCTGGCGAACTGACGAACCGGTACCCTATGGGTGGCGAAATCGGTCAGCCACCGATCGATGACCCCCCGGACCTCGCTCCGCCGCCCCTCCAGCAGCAGGCGCACGACCTCCTCGATGACCCGGCGCTGGAACGGCTCCAGCCCCCGCGAGCGGAAGCCCGAGCCCTTGAGCTGCACGCGGCCCCGGGCGTCGAGCAGCGCGTAGGTCTTCATCTTGTAGGACAGCATCGTGGCCAGGCGGGCGTCGAGCTCCAGCGCGATGCCCTCGGGCAGGCCGGCCGCGATGGTCTCCAGGAGCACCGCGTCGTCGGTCTCGGCGTGGCCGGCTGGCGCCAGGAAGTACACGCCGTCGGTGTCGGCCTCGATGGGCGTGGCGCCCAGCGCGGTGAGACGGTCCACGATGGCCGTGACGATCCGGCGGCCCTCGGTGGTGACCCGGTCGGCCGCGGCGAAGTCGTTGAAGTGTCCGCTGCCGAAGGCCAGGTAGCCATAGAAGGCGTTGATGAGGATCTTGAAGGTCTGCTGCAGCGCGTGCTGGTGGCGCCGCTCCTCCACCTCGGCCGCCGTGCGGGCCAGCCGCTTGGCCGTCACCCGGACGTCGCGCAGGTGATCGAGCAGCCCGAGGAACACGCCGAGCTCGTCCGAGGCCGGCGCCACCTTCTCGGCCAGCATCAGGGAGGGATAGAGCGAGGTGACGTCGACGTGCAGCACCGGCCCGCCCACGCCCTGGCGCCAGATGGCCGTCAGCCCACCGCCGACCGACTGGCTGGCCCCGGGCGTCGGGATGGCGTGGCCGCGGCGCAGGTACTCGCGCACCAGCAGGGCGTCGATCTTCGCCGCCGCGCCGCGCAGGGTGGCGGCCTGGTAGTCGAAGGGGAGCAGCTGGGCCTGCGCGAAGTAGGGCGGGGCCAGGATGGCGCCGATGGCCAGGGTCTCCACGGCGTCGTCGGCGGCGTAGGCCATGAGACGGTCGGGCGCCTCGGCCAGCTCGCGGGCGATGTTGGAGGCGTCGAGGTAGGTGCGATCTGCCGCGGCCACGCCGAGGTGGCGGGCGATGTCCTTGAGTCCGAACGAGGGCAGGTCGCGGGCGCCCACGTCGTGCAACTGGGCCAGCATCCACGTGTCGACCACGTGGCGGCCGCCGATCTCGTAGCGGCGGTAGCCGATGCTGCGCTCGGCCACCTGCAGGCGGGCGGGGCGCCCGCGCAGCTCGCTCCCGTCGCGGCCCCAGGCCAGCCGCACCCGATGGCGCCGGGCGCGCGCCTCCAGGTACTCGAGGTCGAACCGGAAGATGTTGTGGCCCTCGATCACGTCGGGGTCGCGCTCGCGGATGAGCCGGGTCGTCTCCTCCAGCAGCGCCGGCTCGTCCAGGCGATCGCCGCGTACCACGTGCGTGAAGCCCGTGGAGTCGGCCAGCGCGACGGCGACGATGCGGTCGGCCTCGCGGGCGGCGTTGGGGAACTCGCCCTGGCCGCCGGTCACCACCTCGATGTCCAGCGCCATCCGCCGCAGGTCGCCGAAGCGCATTCCCCCGAACGAGGTGCGGCCGCCGGCGAGCAGGTATTGCTGGACCGGGTCGGGCACGAACCGGTAGGGCGCGGCGGCAAGATCGGGGGCGAGGCCGCTGCGCTGCCGGCAGAGATCGCGAGCGGCGAGCGCCTCGGACCAGCTCGCGAAGCGGGCACGCCAGCGCAGGGCGCCTGCCCCAGCCAGCGGCTCGACGCCGAGCAGCCCCGATGCCTGCCCGACCAGCGCGGGGTCGGCGAGCAGCAGAAAGGGGATGAAAGGCACGACCTCGACGACGGTGGTCTCGCCGTCGCGGCGCCAGGCCCGGATTGCGCGTCCCTCGTCGGCGAGGGCGAAGGCCACGAGCCCGGGCGTCGGATCGGCGCCGAAGAGGAGGGGCGGGTGCTGGCTCAGCCGGCCGCTTCCTCGACCGCCGCCCGATACACGGAGAGATCGGCGAGTCCGACCAGCGCCCGGCCGGTCTCGGGGAAGATCACGGTCGGGATCGCGCGCACGCCGTGCTCGGTGACGGCGGCCTCGTAGTCGGCCAGGACGGCCTGGCGCGCGAGCCCGCTGGCCAGGTCGGCCTCGAAGCGCGGCCCGTCGGCACCGATCTCGCCGATCACGCGGGCGAGCACGACAGGATCCGCGATGTCGAGGCTGCGGGTGAAGTACGCCTCGAACAGTGCCTGGTGCGCACGCTCGAACAGCGCCTCACCTTGCTTGGCCACGCACTTGGCCGCCTCCAGCGCGGGCAGGCTGAAGCCGGGCATGCTCTCGTGGGGCCACGGCGTGAACGTGATGCCGTCCACCGCGGACATCTGTCCGCAGCGCCGCCAGCCGTCCTCGCGGTAGGTTCCCCGGAACGGCGTGCGCGGGGCCGGCGTCGGCCGCAGCGGAAACGCGCGGTGCTCGACGACGAGGTCGGGGCCCCACGCTTCCTGGATTCGCCGGAGGCGGACCGCCGCCGGATAGCACCAGGGTCACAGGTAGTCGCTGTAGACGATCGCGCGGACGGAGGCGGGCATGGGCGGATTCTATACCCGCCGTCCGGTGTATGCTCGACGCATGCCTCGCCACGCCTGGGCGGTGCTGTCCGCCTCGGTCTTCCTCGCGGCCTGCGCTGGTCCCACGGTGTCCTTTTCGAACGCGACCCCGGGGGCGCCGCGCGTCATTCCGGCCGCCGAGGTGCGTCCGGACGGCGCCGGGCCGTTTGCCGCAGTCGTCCTGCTGCACGGCTGTCACGGCGTGTCGGACTCGACGCGGCAGTGGGCCGGGTGGCTGCGCGATCACGGCTACGTCGCGCTCATCGTCGACTCGTGGGCGCCGCGCCGGATCCGCGATGGCTGCGTACCGGGCCCGGACATCCCGAGCAGCGAGCGGTTCGACGACGCCGTCGGCGCGCTGCGGTGGCTGCACACCCGCCCTTACGTCGACCGGCGTCGGGTGGGCGTGATCGGCTGGTCCAACGGCGGTGTCTTCGCGATGGCCGTCGTGAACGGGCCGAGCCTGGAGCGGGCGCGGGCGCGCGGGGTGGAGATGCCGGCCCCCGGCTTCGCGGCCTCGGTGGCGATGTATCCCGGCGGCTGCTACTCGCTCGTGGAGGAGCGTGTGGTGCGGCCGCTGCTGCTGCTCATCGGCGACGCCGACGACTGGACGCTCGCCACCGAGTGCGCGCGCATGGTCGAGGCCATGCGCGGCCGCGGCGCCGACGCGACGTTGGTGCGTTACCAGGGCGCCGTCCACTACTTCGACGTCGTTGGCCAGCCCCGGGTCGTGCTGCACGAGGTCGAGAACCGCAACAAGCCGGGCGGGTGCTGCGGCGCCAGCGTGGGCTACGACCCGGCCGCCAACGCCGACGCCCACCAGCGCGTCGCGGAGTTCTTCGCCCGGCATCTGGGGCCGCGCTGAGCGATGGACGCGCCCGTCGAGTTCGTCAAGCAGCTGTTGCCGAGTGTGGTGAACGTTCACGCCACGGTCCCGCGCGGGCACCCGTCCACCCGCATCCTCGGCGACGAGCGCATGGGCAGCGGCCTGGTCGTGGACGCCACCGGCCTCGTGCTCACCGTCAACTACGTGGTGATGGGCGCCAGCGTCGTCGACGTGGCCCCCCTCAAGGGACGCCGCATGAAGGCCGAGGTGGTGGCCCAGGACTTCGAGGTCGGACTGGCGCTCCTCCGGGCGAAGCGCCCGGGGCTGCCGGCGGTGACGCTGGCGGCCCGGCCGCCCGAGCGCGGCGACGCTGTGTTCGGCATCGCCTCGTCCGGGGTCCACGAGGTCCGGGTGAGTGGCGGCATCGTGACCTACCTGGGGGAGTTCGAGGCGCACTGGGAGTACCTGCTCGACCACGGCATCGTCTCCAGCGCCGCCAACCCCGGCTTTGGCGGCGGCGGCCTCTTCAACCTCGCCGGTCACGCGGTCGGCGTGCTCTACCTCAACCTCAACGAGATCGCCCGCAACTCCCTGGCGATCCCCATCGACTGCTATCGCGAGCACGCCGACGAGCTGCTCCGGTACGGCCGGGTGACGAGCCGGCCCAGGCGGGCGTGGCTGGGGGTGTTCGCCCATGCGCTCGACGACGGCGTGATCATCTTCGGCATCGTCCCGGGTGGCCCCGGTGACAAGGGCGGTCTCCGGGAGGGCGACCTGATCGTGTCGATCAATGCCCAGGAAGTGGGCACGCGCCGCGAGTTCTACGCGAGCCTGTGGCGCCACGAGCCGGGCGAGCGGCTGACCTTCGAGGTCATGCGCGACAACGCCGTCCGCCGCCTCGAGATCACCGGCGGCGACCGCGCCGAGTTCTTCAAGCAGGTCTAGCTGGCGCCGCGCGTGGCGTAAGATCACGGAAGCTTCGGCGGCCCGGCCGCCAGGGGGACACGGCATGGATCTGGGACTGAAGGGGAAGGTGGCGCTGGTGACGGCGGCGAGCAAGGGGATGGGCAAGGCGTGCGCGATGGGGCTGGCCGCGGAGGGCGCGCGGGTGGTGATGTGCGCGCGCAACGAGGGCGATCTGAAGGCCGCGGTGGACGAGGTGAAGACGGCGACGAAGGCCGACGTCCTCGGGGTGCCGGCTGACGTGACGAAGGCCGATCAGGTCCGCGCCCTGGTGGGGCGGGCGACGACCGCGTTCGGCGCCCCCGACATCCTCATCGCCAACTGCGGGGGGCCGCCGCGCGGCTACTTCGACGAGTTCGGCGACGATGCCTGGCTGGGCGCCGTCGAGGTCTCGCTCATGTCCACCGTGCGGCTGATCCGCGAGGTGCTGCCCGGCATGCGGGCCAAGCACTGGGGGCGCATCCTCACGATCCAGTCGGTCTCGGTGAAGCAGCCGCTGCCGGAGCTGCTGCTGTCCAACGCCGTGCGGCCGGGCGTGGCCGGCATGATGAAGACGCTGGCCCTGCAGCTCGGCAAGGAGAACATCCTCGTCAACACGCTCTGTCCCGGCAAGATCCTCACCGACCGGCTGCTGGGCGGCCTCAAGCAGTCCGGCCTCACGCGCGAGCAGTACCTGGCCCAGCAGGGGGCGGAGGTGCCGATGGGGCGCGTGGGGACGGCCGAGGAGTTCGCCGCCGTCGCGGTCTTCCTGGCCTCGGAGCGGGCCTCGTACGTCACAGGTGTCGCCCTCCAGGTGGACGGCGGCCTGGTGCGCGGCCTGCTGTAGACCGTGCTGGGGCTGCGCGGGGCCGTCTCGCGCTTCTTGACGGAGAGCGGGTTTTTCCTCGCCGCCGGCCTGGCGTTCTTCTTCCTGGTCTGCGTCGTCCCGCTGCTGCTGCTGGGCGCCTCCACGCTCGGCTTCGTGCTGTCCAGCCAGAGCGCGGCCGAGGAGGCGGTGAACCAGCTCACGCGCAACTTCCCCGTCTACCGGCGCGAGATCACCAACGCGATCCTGCGAATCGTGGAGACGCGCGCGGTGTCGGGGATCGCCGGCACCCTGACGCTGATCTTCTTCTCGACGCCGCTGTTCGGCGCCACCCGGCTGGTGCTGCACCGCATGCTGGGGGTGCGGGCGGGGGGCGGCTACGTGAGCAACCTGCTGCTCGACAGCGGCATGGTGCTGGTGCTCACCGTCCTGCTCTTCGCGTCGACCTCGGCGACGTGGCTCTTCCAGTGGTTCCAGGAGTTCGTGGTGCGTCCCTACCACGTCGGCTGGCGCGGGGCCTACGCGATCTCCATCGCCTTCAGCGTGGTGCTGTCCACGCTGATGTTCTATTTCGGCTACCGCTACGTGCCCCGCCGCCGGCCCCGCATGTGGACGGCCCTGGTCGGCGCCGTGCTGGCCGGCAGCCTGTGGGAGGTGGCCAAGCAGCTCTTCCGCCTCTACATCCGCAACGTCGGCGTCTACGACCAGATCTACGGCCCGCTCGGGGTCCTCGTCGCCTTCGTCATGTTCATCTACTACTCCGCCATCGTCTTCGTCTTCGGCGCCGCTTACGTGGCGTCGCTCGACGCCCGCCGCCGCTAGGGCGGCCGCCGCCGAGCGGCCGCGCGCTGGGCATCGCCCTCCGGTCCGCGTCTCCGGCCGTCTCCCGGGCCCGGCCGAGGCCTTCGGTTGGCGGGCGGAGGGCGTGGTATCGTGACGGCGCTTTTTCAGGGTGGGGAGGGGATTCCGCATGGTGCTCAAGGGCAAGGCGGCAGTGGTGACCGGGGCGGCGCGGGGCGTGGGACGTGAGGTCGCCATGCTGATGGCCAAGCACGGTGCCCGGGTGGTCGTGAACGACTACGGGGGCACCGAGGTGGGGACCGGCTCCGATCGCAAGCCGGCCGACGAGGTCGTCGAGGAGATCCGCAAGGCGGGCGGCGAGGCCGTCGCCAACTACGACTCGGTGGCAACCATGGCCGGGGGGCAGGCGATCGTGAAGACGGCGGTCGACGCCTTCGGGCGCATCGACATCGTCGTCAACAACGCCGGCATCCTGCGCGACCGCATGATCTTCAACATGACCGAGGAGGAGTGGGACGCCGTCATCAACACCCACCTCAAGGGCACCTTCGCGGTGACGCGGGCCGCCGCCCCGCTCATGCGCGAGCAGAGGTGGGGCCGCGTCATCAACATGACCTCCACCTCTGGCCTCATCGGCAACGTGGGCCAGGCCAACTACGCGGCCGCCAAGCTCGGGATCTTCGGGCTGACGAAGGCGACGGCGCTGGACATGGCCCGCTACAACGTCACCGCCAACTGCATCTCGCCCTTCGCGTGGACGCGGATGATCGGCACCATCCCCACCGAGACGGAGGTCCAGAAGGCGCGCGTGGAGAAGATCAAGAAGCTGTCGCCGGCCCACATCGCGCCGGTGGCCGCCTTCCTGGCCTCGGACACCGCCAAGGACATCACCGGGCAGGTGTTCGGGGTGCGGGGCAAGGAGATCATGCTCTTCAGCCACGAGCGGCCGATCATGCGCGTGCACCACGACGAGGGGTGGACGGTCGAGCGGTTGACCGAGATGTTCCCGGGCACCCTGCAGCACCACCTCGTCCCCATGGTGACCTCGGGCCAGTACTTCAACTACGACCCGCTGGTCTGAGCGTGATCGAAATCACTGCTGCTACCCCTGTGTGATCCCGGCTCAACTCCGGTCCTACTCCGGTGCTACTCCGGTTCGCGCGCTTGGCCGCGATGGCGGCGGCGTAGGCCCCGACCTTGTGGCGGCGGTCGCCGGCAGTCAGGTGCAGGTAGGTAATAGTCCTCGGTGACCTTGACCGACGAATGCCCGAGCTGCTGCGCCACGTAATGGATGTCCCCCGTAGCCCTCAGCAGGTTGGTGCCGTACGAGTGACGGGCACCGTGGGGCTTCAGGTGCGGCAACCCTGAGGCCTCCAGCAGCGGCCCCCAGACGTATCTCCTGAACACGTCGGCCACCCAGGGACGGGCCGCGTCGCTTGGGCCAGGGAACAGCCACGGGGACGCCTTGCCGGTCAGCCGGGGATCGGACGCCCTGATGTAGTTGCGGACCCGGTCGAGGTACTCGTCGGGCACCTCGATCAGCCGGGGCCCGTGCTTGGGCTCGTGGACGTGGAGCTTCGACACCCCGACCTTGCGGCCAGCCGCACGCGGTGTGTCGCGGTCGCGCATCCACTGAACCTGCCGCTGCACGTCGACCACGCCGCGCTTGAGGTCGAAGTCGCCCGGCTGGAGCCCGAAGACCTCCCCGAGCCATCGCAGTGAAGGGTGATTGAGAAGTCCGCCGGCGTGATCCGGGGCGAGTCCGGGTCGGGGTCAGGGTCCAAGGCCAGAGCCTGAGTGAAGAGAGCCTGAAATGCACGGCCCAGGCCCAGCAGATCGGCACGCGCGAAGCGTCTGCGCGGCACAATGAGCCGGCGCGTCTCCTTCATCCGGCTCACGACTTCACCACCGTCCACGCCGCCATCTGCACCGCGCCCCACGGTGTCGCCGCCACGCCGAAGCCTCTCGGCGCCAGCAACGCGCTCTCACCCATGAACGTCGCTCGCCACTCGCCCTCAGTGATGTGACTCAGCGACAACCGCAGCCCCTGCCGCTCGACGCCTACGGTGATGAGGCCGATGCCCGTCCACGAGTCCAGCCAGCGGTGCAGGAGCTGCAGCTCGGGCTCACGGGGCGGGAGCTGGAGGAAGCCGAGGGCGGCGCGGAGGGTGGCGAGGCGGGTGTCGTCTGCCGCCACGATCTACCGCCCTCGGTGACGCACCACGAACGCCACGACGTTGCAGTTCAGGCACTCGCCGACTTGTGTCTCGGCGCGGCGCTCGACGAGCAGCATCTGCACCGTGCCGCGTACGTCATCCTCCTCACGACTCGTTACGGCCGCGAGACAGTTGAGGCAGATGTACTTCGGCGCGTAGGCGTTCAGGAAAGCTTCGATTTGGACTGGCATCAGGCGTCAGGGGTGAGCGTCTCGTTCTGGGGGGGCGGCTGCAGCACCTCGATGATGATGCCCGCAAGGCGCCATGGATCGACCGGCTTCAGCAGCTTGCGCGTGAACGGGGCGTCCGCAAAGCGTGGCACGTGCTGCTCGGCGAAGCCACTCAGCGCTACAACTGGTACATCCCATCCTTGCAGGGTCAGCTGCTCCAGAAGCCAGACGCCGTCCCCCCCGGGCATTGCCAAATCGGTCACGACGACGTCGGCCGCCGCCACCAACGCGAGCGCCTCGCGCCCCGTCGCCACCGCCGTGACCGTGGCGCCCAGGTGCCCCAGCACTTGCTCAAGGATGTCACGCGTATCGCCATGGTCATCCGCGATGACGATGCGGATGCCGGCAAGGGGTTCGGCCACGGGTCAGACCCAGCCGCGAGCGTCTAGTTCCACCAGCCATCCCGCGCGATCTGCCGCCGCATCGCCAACGCGCGGCGCAGCAGCGGCTTCACCAACGGCCACGTCTGGTGGCCCCACGTCGTTGATGTGATGGAGCGGATCAAGAACAGGATGCGGACCCAGGGAAGGAGGTAGGGCGGGTGAGTCACTCAATCACCTGATCCGCCCGCGCCAGCAGCGATGGCGGGATAGTGAGGCCGAGGGCCTTGGCCGTCTTGAGGTTGATGACGAAATCAAACCTCGTGGGTTGTTGGATTGGGAGATCGCTGGGCTTCGTGCCCTTGAGGATCTTGTCTACATGAGCGGCAGCCTGCCGAAACAGCCCAGGGTAGTCGACGCCGTACGACATCAGGCCTCCGGCCACGACAAAATCCCTGTTCCCGAACATCGTTGGTAGCCGGCGCAGGATCGCGAAGTCGAGCAGCCGCGTTCGGTAGGTCAAGAAGAAGGGGTTGTCGGCCACGAACAGGGCGTCAATGTGGCCATCGCCTCGAAACAGACGGTCGAAGTCAGCCGGCCTCTGGGCGGGCATTGGTACCAGTTGCAGTCCAAGGGAGGGAGCGGCGGCCTCGACCGCTCGCAACATCGCCGCGTGCCACGGGGTGGGAGGATGCCAAAGCACTCCCACTCTCGACTTCTTCGGCAGCATCTCCGTGAAGAGCTGCAGCCGTTTGGCGCTGACTTCTGGATGCATGAGAGCAATGCCCGTCACATTTCCGCCTGGGCGCGCAAGGCTGGACACGAGCCCATCACCCACAGGATCAGCAGCGAGCGCCATGACCACGGGGACCGTCGAGGTGGCGCGCATGGCGGCTCGGGTAGCGGTGGTCACGTCGGCAACGATCAGATCCACCTTGATCCGCACCAGATCGGCCGCGATGTCGGGTAGCCGATCTGGCTGTTGGAGGGCATCGCGCCACTCGATGATGATGTTCTGTCCTTCGACGTAGCCGAACTCACGCAGTTGTTTGCGGAACGCCTGAGGCGGATCCGAGTCGGGTGGATACAAGGCCAACAAGACCCCGACACGCCAGACGGTCCCCGCCTGCTGCGCCCCGGCGGCGAGCGGCCCAGCGACAGCACCGGACAGCGAGGTCAGAAGGAAGCGGCGACGGTCGATCACTCGATCACCTGATCCGCCCGCGCCAGCAGCGACGGCGGGATGGTCAGGCCGAGGGCCTTGGCGGTTTTGAGGTTGATGACCAACTCAAACTTCGTGGGCTGCTCGACGGGCAGATCGGTCGGTTTGGTGCCCTTGAGGATGCGATCGGCGTAGTCTGCAAGGCGTCGAAACATGTGATCAATGTCAGCGCCGAACGCCATCAAGCCTCCAGCCGTTGTGTACGCCGCTCGTTGGAAGCTCGCTGGCAACCGGTGCCGGAGTGCCAGTTCAGCGAGGTGTTTACGCATCGGGAAGAAAGCCGGGGACCCCAGGACGAGGAGCGCGTCAGCGCGCTCTTGGGCGGCGGTCCTGAAAGAGCGGTCAAGATCATGCGGTAGATCGCTCACCTCCAGGGAGATCACTTGGAGCTTCACGCGACGAGCCGCCTCGAGAGCGGTTCTGAACTGATCGTCCGCTCGCGACCGGTGCCACAGGATCGCCAGGCGCGCGGCTCGAGGCACGGCTTCACGGAGCAACTCCAACCGCTTACCGGCGAGCTCCGGCGCCAGGTAAGCGACTCCGGTGAAGTTGCCGCCTGGCTGGCCGAGGCTGGTCACCACGCCCAGCGCGATGGGGTCCCATTCGACGGCGCTGAAGAGGATGGGAATCGTGCCGGTCGCCAGCTTGAGCGCTCGTGCCGCTTCGGGCCCGGAGGCAAGAATGAGGTCCGGATGGAGGCGCACCAGCTCGGCCGCGAGAGCGGGTAACCGATCCATGTTGCCGGCTGCCACTCGGAACTGGATTGCGAGGTTCTTGCCGTCAATGAATCCAAGTTCCGACAACCTCCGCTCGAACATCGCGTACCACGGAGCTTCTCGTGGCGCGATATCACTCAACATGCCGATGCGGTGGACCTTCTCCGCATGCTGCGCCACAGCGGCGAGCGGCTTGGCCAGGGCACCAGCCAGCGAGGTCAACATGAAGGAGCGGCGGTCCATGCCGGGGATGGTGGGGCAGGCGCGGGTCAGGGTCAACCACCGACAATCAACCGCCCACCCCGCAGCACCAGCGCCGCCGCCAGCGCCAACCCTGCGTCATCGAGCGGCATCAGAAGAGCCGCCACGATGCCGGGGCGGGCCTGATGTCGCGCGAGCGGCCGGTCCTGGTGAGCGCCGACAGGGGCCTGCAACTCGCGGGCGGGATCGGCAGCAGGGAGCGCCGCTCAAAGCATGAAGCTCTCGAACTGGGCGGCGCGCTGCTGCAGGCGAAGCGTGCGCGTCGGATCGTGCGGCCGAACGAGGAGGGTTTGACGAGAAGCCGGCAGTAAAGACGGCGCCGGCAACCAAGGACACGTCCGACGCGAAGGACGCGAAGCCCGCCAAGACACCGAACATCAGCGTTGGGGGCGGGATGTTGCCGAAGTAGGCGGCGGCAGGCGGGCGGCAGTCGTCATGCGAAGCGTTGCCAGTTCGCGATCTTGTCGATGAAGTCGGGCAGGGCTGCGGCGTTGACTACGAGGACGGTTCGCTCGTTGGGATCGCTCGCGGTCAACGTCTTGTGGAAGCGCACCCACTGGATCGGTTCGATCTGCTTCGGGTCGAGGTTGTTGAAGTCGCCGGTGTCCAGATTGACCTCGGCGGGCTGGAACTGCAGCGTGGAGAGAGATGCGGTGGTGACGATGACAGGCACAACGACCGATCTCGCCGGAATGCGCAAGGTTGGCAAGCTGTCGGCCACTTCTTCAGCGGCCAGAGCAACCAGCCGAGCTTCTTGTTCAAGCAGCCGCTGGCCGCTCATGTCGGACACCACGCAGAACTGAGCCCGATGTGACGCAGGCTCCCTCTCGATGCTGATCAGCGAGATGCCGCCACTCTCGCCGCGCCGGACGGTGACGGGCTTGACCAGCCCTGTGTTGTCGGGACCGACAGGGCGCAGAATGAGCAGCGAGCGGTTCTGCGCCTTCTTGCACTCGATGGCGAGTACGATGCTCCCGCAATGCGCGACCAAGTCGATGAACTGGTCCCTGCCGTCAGGATCTCGCCACGGGTGTTCGGTTCGATGAGACGAGGTGAGACAACCTGCTACCCGCTGCGACAACATCTCCCGAGGGACTTCAACAACTTCCGCTTCTTGCACCGCGCTCTCACCGATGTACTTCAACTACGACCCGCTGGTCTGAGCGGAGATCACTACTCGGAACAACTGACGGTGGGCGTGGTAACCGTACCTCCGCGGCAGGCTTTACCCCCCTGCTAAGCTACCTCCGTGCATCGTGCATCGACCGTGCGCGAGTCCCCGATCGCGGCGGCCCCGGGTGCTGATGGCCACGGGGAAGCGAACCTCATTGACCGCACGGACGCGGCCGCCCACTCGCTGATCGACAGACACGCCGCCCATCGCCCCCAGGCGATCGCGATCGCGGCTCCCGGCCACGCGCCGCTCACGTACGCACAGCTGACTCATCAGCTCGCGCGTCTTGCCGCCCGGCTCGCCGCCGGCGGGCTGACGGGCACCGATCGAATCGCCGTCGTCGGGCCCAATGGCCCGGAGCTGGCGGTGGCCCTCCTGGCGGTGAGTCGTTCGGCGGTGGCGCTCCCCCTCGATCCCTCGCTTGGTCGAGCGGAGCTGCGCTCTGTGTTCGAGCGGACGCGTCCGAAGATGCTGCTGACGTTCAGCGGTCTGGAGTCCGTGGCGTCGAGCGTGGCCGGTGAGCTCCGACTCTCCGTCCTCGAGCTCGAGCGGACCAACGAGTGGCCGGCGGCGCCGGGTTCGCCGTCCTCGTCGACGGCGCGCCTCGACGAAGGTGCCGCGGGCCTCGATGGCCACGGCATGATCCTTCTCACCTCGGGGACGACCGCGCAACCAAAGCTCGTACCCGTCTCGCAACGCCGCCTCTATCACGCGGGCGCCAATATCGCCCGCGCCTTGTCTCTCACCGCCGAGGATCGCTGTCTGAATTTCATGCCGCTGTTTCACGGCGGCGGGATCGCGGCCTCCCTGACCGCCTCCTTGACCGCGGGAGCGAGCATCGTCTGTACCGCCGGCTTCGATGCCGACCAGTTCTTCGACTGGCTTGCGTATTTCCAGCCCACCTGGTTCACGGCTGTTCCCGCGATGCACCGGACCATCGTGGCCGAGGCTCGTCGCCGTCGGGCCGCGCTCCCGTGGGCGTCGTCGCTCCGTTTCATTCGGTCGGGATCGGCCCCCTTGCCCGAGCCGCTCGCCCTCGATCTCGAGGAGGTGTTCGGTGTCCCGGTGATTCAGGGCTATGCGCTCACGGAGGCCTTCCAGATCACCAGCACGCCTCTCGAAGACTCCGGCCGGCATCCGCGCTCGGTCGGAGTCGCCGTGGGCCTCGACGTCGCCATCATGCCCACTGACGGAAACCATCTGCTGTCATCCGGAGAGGTCGGGGAGGTGGTCTGCCGGGGCGCCAGCGTCATGCCGGGATACCTGGACGACGATGCGGCCAACGCGCGGGTCTTCGCCGACGGTTGGCTGCGCACCGGCGATGAGGGCTTCCTGGACCCGGATGGTCATCTCTACCTCACGGGCCGACTGAAGGACGTCATCAACCATGGCGGCCAGAAGGTGTCGCCCCAGGAAGTCGAGCACGGTCTGCTCGAATGCGGGGCAATCCAGGACGTCGCCGTCTTCTCCGTCCCCGACGCGGTCCTCGGGGAAGTGCCGGGGGCGGCGGTGGTGCTGCGTCCAGGCAGTGACCTCGATGTCGCCGGGATCCGGCAGTTCGCCGCCAGCCGCCTGGCCGGGTACAAGGTGCCCAAGCACGTGCGCGTCGTGCCGGCGATCCCGAAGAGTTCGATGGGCAAGCTTCGCCGGTGGGAGCTCGCCGAGACGCTCGGCATGGGCAATCTCGGCCACGGCCACCCCGGCCAATCCTCGAGCAAGCCCCACCATGTGACGCCGCGTGACACCCTGGAGTGGCAGCTCGCCGAGATCTGGGAGAACGTCCTTCAGCAGACGCCGATCGGGATCGACGACGACTTCTTCGACCTCGGAGGGAACTCGCTCCTGGCCGCCCGGATCTTCGACGCCGTGGAGGCGCAGTGCGCAGTGACCCAGCCGCCCTCCATCTTGTTCTCGGCCCCGACGATCCGCACACTGGCGCAGCTCATACTCCGCGGTGAGCGGGTGGCGAACGCCGATCTCCTCCTGCCCATCCGGGCCGATGGCCCTCGGGCGCCGCTCGTATTTCTCAATGGAGCACTCTATGGCGAGGGACGCTTCTACTGCGTCCGGCTTTCCCGGCTACTCGGCCGCGACCAGCCCTTCTACGCCCTGGCCTCTCACGGCACCGATGGGAGTATCGTTCCCCCGACGATCGAGCGGATGGCCCGCAGTCAAATCCAGCGTCTTCGACGCATTCGACCGCGAGGGCCCTACGTCCTCGGGGGCTACTCGCATGGCGGCCTCGTCGCGCTGGAGATGGCGCACCGCCTGCGAGCGATGGGCGAGGAGATACCCGTTCTCGTCCTGATCGACATCGCCGTCCCTTCTCTCGCCCAACCAGCGGACGAGAGCCGGTGGAGGCGTGCCACCGGCATCGTGCGCGCCTCGCTTCGGTATCGCCTCGAGACCCTGCAGGGGCGGAGCCGGACGTCGCGCGCCGACGACGATGCATGGCGGGCGGCGCAGTGGAGGCGTTATCGTGGCGCCGTCAGGCGGTATCGACCGAAGTTCTATCCAGGCCCTCTGGTGCTGCTCGTGGCCGAGCAGGGCCACGCCCTTCAGAGGACAGGAGATCCTCGGCTCGGGTGGGGAGGGCTCGCGCGCGACGTCACGGTCGTTTCCGTCCCCGGCACTCACCAGACCTGCCTCACCGAGCACCTGGAGATCGTCGGCGAGCACCTTCGCACGGCCCTGGCCTGACGCCGTCCGCGCCGGGTCGATATGCTACGATCCGGCGTCATGTCCTTCCGCGTGCGAGCCAGCGGCGCAGGCCCTTCATGCGGGCCGTCGTGCGCCCGGCCTCGACGCGAAGAGGTAGCACGTCCGGCGCCAGGCCGGGACAGCCGCACGCGCACAATCTCAGCGACTTGAGCCCCGGCCGGACCGCGCCTGGCGACGTACGTCAGCGACCCGCTCGCGTGAGCTCGCGGGGCACGGCGCTGCGGGGCGTCGTCGTCGCGCTCGCGCTCCTGGGGGCGGCCGGGTGCGGCGGGACGGGGCGGATCGTGCTGCCCGTCGCCCTGGCCGAGCCGTCGACCTCGCTGCGCTACCCGGACGACTTCGCCAGTCACGAGGCCGTCGTGCGCGGGGTGGCGACGATCATGGCCAGAGACCTCGGTCTCGCCGTGCCCGACCGCGTCACGGTCTACATCTACGCCTCGCGTGCGGTCTTCGAGAAAGGACTGATCAGCGACGGCCGGCTGCCGGTGATGCGGGCCGCCGAGCTGAGCGAGTTCGCCGTGGGCGTCGGCAAGCGCCGGCAACTCCTGCTCCACGACCACGGCGGCCCCCCGGCTGCCCGTGACTGGCTGCGTCTGGTCGCCCACGAGCTGACCCACGTGGCCCAGATCGAGCTGGCCCAGGGCGAGGGCCGCGCCGAGCAGTGGCTCGTCGAGGGCATGGCGGAGTGGGCGGCCTTCCGCGTGCTCGAGCGGCTCGGTGTCGACACGTTGCTGGAGCGGCGGGCGGCGGCGGTCGGCCACGTGCGCGACCATCCCGCGCTGCGCGAGCGTCACCTCGACCTGGAAGGGCTGGGGACCTCGCGGGGCTTCACCGAGCGACATCTGCGGGACGGCTCGCTGGCGACCTATCAGCTCGCGTTCTTGATGACCGACCACCTGATCCGCCGCCACGGCTTCGAGGCGCTGCTCCGCTACTTCCGGGCGTTCGCGAGCGATCGGGGCCGGCGCGAGAGCTTCCAGCTGGCCTTCGGGCAGACGCTTGGCGAGTTCGAGCGCGAGGTGCTCGAGCACCTCGGCGAGGTGCTGCGCTGAGGCGCGCCCGCCGCGCGCTACTCCCGTGCCTGATCGTGTTGCTGGCCGGGGCGGCCGCCGCGCCGGCGGGCCTGCTGGTGGCGGTGACCGAGGTCCGCGCCACCGCGGCGATCGTGTGGGCGCGGGTCGGGCGCCCGGGGCCAGTGACGATCGAGGTGAGGGCGGAAGGCAGCGGGGCGCCGCGACGGCGGACCGTCGCCGCCGTCGCCGCGGAGGATTTCGTCGTGCGGGTCCCCGTCGAGGGGCTCACTCCCGCCACCCGCTACCATTACCAGGTTGCCGCCTACGGTGAGCGGATGGACGGCGCGTTCACGACCGCGCCCGCCGCCGACGAGGCGGCCCGCGTCACCTTCCAGTGGAGCGGCGATCTCGGGGGTGGTGGCCACTGCCGGCCAATCGGCGGCGAGTACCGCATCTTCCGCGCGATGGCCCGGCTGCCAGCCGACTTCTTCCTGTTCGTCGGCGACACGGCCTACGCCGACGTCGCGTGCAACCGCGCCGACACGATTGCCGGCGCGAACTTTCGGGCCAGGACGCTGGCCGAGTACCGAGCCCGGCACCGCTACAACCGGGAGGATCCCGCGCTGCAGGCCTACCTGCGCCAGACGCCGGTGTACGCGACGTGGGACGACCACGAGGTGAAGAACGACTTCGCCGGCCCCACCGAGCCGCTCATGCCGATCGGCCGGCGGGCCTTCCTGGACTACTGGCCGGTCGCCGCCGGCGACGATCCCACCCGCATCTACCGCAGCGTGCGCTGGGGCCGCCTGCTGGAGGTGTTCATCCTCGACACCCGACAGTACCGGAGCGACAACGCGCTGCTCGACGGCCCCCGCAAGACGATGCTGGGCACCGGTCAGCGCCGGTGGCTGCTCGACACGCTGCCGGCCTCGACGGCGACGTGGAAGGTGCTGGTCAGCAGCTCCCCGCTGTCGGTGCCGACGGGACGGCCGGAGCGGCGGGACGGGTGGTCGAACGCCAACGTGTTCGGGATGGCCCCCGACGAGGGCACCGGGTTCGTCATCGAGCGCGACGCCATCCTGCGCGAGTTCCGCCGGCGCGGTGTCCGCAACCTGGTGGTGCTCGCCGCCGACGTTCACCACGCCGAGGTGATCCGTCACCAGCCCCATCGCGAGTGGGCGTTTCACGAGATGATCGCCGGTCCGCTGTCGGCGAGCACCGGCCGCCCGCGCCCGCTGGATCAGCGGCTGGGGCCGCGGACGCTCTTCGCTCAGGGCGGGCTCTACAACTTCGGGGAGATCACGATCGACCCCGCGCAGCTCACGGTGCGCTTGCTCGACGAGGACGGCACCGTGATGTTCACCCACACGATAACGCCCGAGTAGGAGGATGCCATGACCGAGCTGACGCTGGAGATGGCCGAGCAGGCGCTGCGCGCGGCGCAGACCCGCGCGCGGGAGCTGGGCACGCCCATGACCATCACCGTGGTGGACGAGGGGGGGCGGCTGGTGCTGTGCGCCCGCGGCAACGAGACCGGATTCTTCACGCCGGAGACGTCGAAAGCCAAGGCGGTGGCTGCCGCGGCCTTCCGCCGGTCCACCACCGAGCTGGCGGAGCTGGCCGCCAAGGGCTCGGCCTTCTGGAAGACGGTCCCGGTGATCCTCGAGGGGCAGGCGCTGCCGACCCCGGGTGGCGCCCCGATCTTGCGGGCCGGCCGTACGATCGGCGGCATCGGCTGCGGCGGTGGCACCGGCGAGCAAGACCAGCAGTGCGCCGACGCCGGCGCCGCCGCCGTCAAGTAGCCGGGGCCTCCGGCGCCCTCGTCAGGCGCCCCACGACCAGCCAGGCCAGGACTCCCATCAGCGTGAGCCCGACCCCCAGCCACTCGATCGCCCCCGCGCGGTAGCTCAGCTCGACCGTCGCCACGCCGGCCGGGACCGCGGCCTCGAGATCGCCGATGGCGCCGCGGCGCGTTGGCAGCGGGACGCCGGCGGCGGCCGCGCGCCAGAGCGGATAGTAGGCCATGCCGAGCGAGGCCCAGCCATCGGGGCGCCGATCGACGAGCACGCGCCACGACCCCGACTCGAGCGGGTGCGGCAGCGTCACCGGCGGCCCCTGCCAGATCACGAAGGGCGGCTCGCTGCGCCGCGCTGCGAAGACGGTGTTGTCGGCGAGGGCGGCCAGGCGCGGCACGTCCTCGTCGAGGGCCACGATCACGCTCACCCCCAGCCGCCGCGCGAGCGCGTTGAACGTCGGGGCCCCGAGCGTTTCCAGCGGCGCTCCGAACAGCGAGTGGCCGTCCAGCCGCTCGACGAGCTGGGTGATCGGACCCGGGGCCGCGTCACCGCGATACACGAGGGCGGCGATCGGCGAGGGATGCGTGAAGGTGCCATTGACGATCGCGCGGCCGGCTGCCAGCGGGGTGAGCGCGGTGACGTGGGTGTGCGGACGCCACCACTCGGTCCCGAAGACGAGCGGCACGCCCGAGCGCACGAACAGCACCCGGCCCTCGGGAGCCTCCCGCAGCGCCGCCCACAACGCGGGCAGGCGCAGTCCTCGCTCGGTGGCCGCGAAGGACGGCCAGCCGCCCGTCCGTGGCCACAGCGAGAGCGTGTCGCGCCCGGCCAGTGACAGCGCCACCGCCGCGAGCACCACGGCGAGGGCGGCGACACCGACGGGCACGCGCCGCCCGGCGGCCAGTCGCGGCAGCGCGTGACCGGCGCCCACGCCGGCGGCCAGCACGAGCGCCAGCCAGAAGCCGTCCAGCACGCGGTCGGCGGGCAGCCACGCCAGACCGAGTGGCTCGAGGACGACGGCGTCCAGCGCGACCACCGCGGCCATCGCCCACGGCAGGCGCACGAGGACACGCTCGAAGGGCGTGAGCGGAAGGCGCCCGGCCGCGATCGCCCCGACGACCAGGACGACCGCGAGCGGGTGGGCCACGAGCGTCTGGCCGAGGCTCGCCGGCGTCACCGCGCCCCAGGCCAGCGCGCGCGTGTGCGCCAGCCGGGCGACGAGCGGCACCGTCCAGAACGCCGTCAGCAGGGCGGCCACCACGAGTCCCAGCAGGGCGGTGACCGCGCGCTGCCGGCGGCCGGGGCCGGCGAGCGTGGCCAGCGCGAGCAGCGTCACCGCGGCGGGCAGGTGGGCCGGGTGCAGGAGCACGATGAGCGCGGTGAGCGCGGCGACGGTCCGGATCGGAAGCGGACCGCGAGTCCAGCCGGCGAGGGCGGCGGCGAGCAGTGGCACGATCGCCCAGCCCAGTCGTGCGGGGGCCATGCCCACGTGCACGCCCCCCTCGACGCCGCTCATGAGCGATGGCCACAGCGACAGCGTCGATGCCACGAAGGCGCCGGGCAGCGCCAGCCAGCCGTTGCCCAGCACGCGGGTCAGGACGACCCACGCGGTGACGCCGGGGGCGAGGTACGCGAGCCACACCATCGCCTGGTAGGCGCCGGCGACCGTCACCGTGCCCAGCGACGCGGCGTGGATCAGCGCGCCGAGATACGCGAAGGCGGGTGGATAGAACTGAAGCTCGGGATAGCCCGCCCACCACCCGAAGTTCCAGGCCCACGGCGCCGGTCCGTGGGTGACCACGTGCCAGAGGCGGTAGAGTTGCCCGGGATGGTCGTCGAAGACGGGCAGCGACCGGCCGAGGGCGGCCGAGGCGAAGGCGACACCGTAAACCATGAGGAGCGCGAGAGGCGCCGCCTGACTTGACACGGCGGGAATGATAACCAAGATCGCGAGAGGCGCCGGTAAGCAGTAAAATGCCCGGCGAGGAGACCTGACATGCCGGTGAAGGTGCGCATTCCCACCCCGCTCCGGGCGGTGACCCAGGGCAACGCCGAGGTCAAGGCCACGGGCGATACCGTCGACGACATCATCGGCGATCTCGAGCGCCAGTATCCGGGGCTGCGCGACCGCCTGGTGGACGAGACCGGCGAGCTCCGCCGCTTCGTCAACATCTACGTCAACCAGGAGGACATCCGGTTCATGCAGAACCGGGAGACCGTCCTCAAGGACGGCGACGAGGTCGCGATCGTCCCCGCCATCGCCGGAGGCCGCTGAGCGCCGCCGCTCTCCCCGTGCGCATCTCCGAGCGCGTGCAGGGGTTCACCGAGTCGGTCATCCGCGAGATGACCCGCGTGGTGAGCCAGGTCGGCGGCGTCAACCTCGCCCAGGGGATGCCGAACTTCCCGCCGCCCCGGGCCGTCGTCGAAGCCGCCCACGCCGCCCTCGACGGCGACTTCCACCAGTACGCGATCACCTGGGGCGCGCCGCGGCTGCGGCGGGCCATCGCCGACAAGTACCGGACCTTCTACGGCATGGACGTCGATCCCGAGCGGCACGTGACCGTCTGCTGCGGCTCGACCGAGACGATGCTGTCGACGCTGCTGGCCGTCCTCAACCCCGGCGACGAGGTCATCGTCTTCGAGCCGTTCTACGAGAACTACGGGCCGGGCTGCATCATCTCGGGCGCGGTGCCGATCTGGGTGCCGCTGGAGCCGCCGGACTTCTCGTTCGACCCCGACCGGCTGGCCCGGGCGGTGACCCCCCGCACGCGGGCCATCATCTTCAACAGCCCGAACAATCCCTCGGGCAAGGTCTTCTCGCGGGCCGATCTGCAGGCCATCGCCGACCTCTGCCTGCGCCACGACCTGCTGGCCATCACCGACGAGATCTACGAGCACATCGTCTACGACGGCCTCGGCCACACGCCGATCGCGACCCTGCCCGGCATGGCCGAGCGGACCGTCACCATCTCGGGGGCGTCGAAGTCGTACTCGGTCACCGGCTGGCGGGTCGGCTGGGCGGTGGCGCCCGAGGATCTCAGCGTCGGCATCCGCCGCGCCCACGACTTCGTCACCGTGGGGGCGCCGGCCCCGCTGCAGGAGGCCGCCGCGGTTGCCCTCGGGCTGCCGGCGTCGTACTACGTCGAGCTGCGCGAGGGCTACCAGGCCCGCCGGGACCTGCTGTTCGACTACGTCGAGCGGGCGGGCTTCGTGACGTGGAAGCCACACGGTGCCTACTACATCCTCACGGAGGCCGGGCACTTCATCAAGCGGCTCGGCCTCGCCGACGACACCGCGTTCGCCATGTGGCTCATCAAGGAGGTCGGCGTCGCCACGGTGCCGGGGTCGTCGTTCTACGCGCACCCCGAGCTGGGGCGGACGAAGATCCGCTTCTGCTTCCCCAAGACCGACGACGTCCTCGTGGACGCCGGGGAGCGCCTGCAGAAGCTCCGCACGCTTGCCGGCTGAGCCGCGGGAGGCGGCTGCCGCCATCTGGCGGGCGGCCCTGGCCGCCGGCGACGTCGACCCGCTCCTGCGTCGGCACCTTCACCTGACCGGTGCCACGCTGCGCACGGGCGAGCGCAGCGTCGACCTCGACCGTGTGCGCCGCGTGCTCGTGCTGGGCGCCGGCAAGGCGGGGGCGTCGATGGCCCGCACGGTGGAGGCGATGCTCGGCGCCCGGGTCAGCGAGGGCTTCGTGGTGGTGAAGGACGGCTACCGGCTGCCATCGGCTCGGATCGAGATCGCCGAGGCCGGTCACCCGGTGCCGGACGCTCGCGGCCTCGCCGCCTCGGCGCGGCTGCTGGCGCTGGCGGAGTCGGCTGCGGCCGAGGATCTCGTGCTGTTCCTCGTCTCCGGCGGCGGCTCCGCGCTGACGCCGGCCCCGGCGCCGCCGATCACGCTGCCGGAGAAGCAGGCGGTCACGCGGCTGCTCCTGGCTGCCGGCGCCACCATCAACGAGCTGAACGCGGTCCGCAAGCACCTGTCGCGCTTCAAGGGCGGGTTGCTGGCCCGGGCCGCGTGGCCGGCCACGATCCTCACGCTGGCCCTGTCCGATGTGATCGGCGATCCGCTCGACGTCATCGCCTCCGGGCCCACGGCGCCCGACCCGACCAGCTACACCGACGCGCTGGCCGTGCTGGAGGGCCGAGGCGTCGTCGATCGGACGCCGGTGGCGATCCTGGAGCGGCTGCGCGCTGGTGCCCGGGGCGAGGTCGACGAGACGCCCAAGCCGGGCGACCGGGTCTTCGAGCGCGTCAGCAACGTGGTCATCGGCAACAACGCGCTCGTCGTCGAGGCGGCGGCCGCCGAGGCCGAGCGGCAGGGGTACCGTCCTCACGTGCTCACGCGGGCGCTGCAGGGCGAGGCGCGCGACGTGGCGCGCGACCTCCTCGCCCGGGCGCGCGCGCTGCCGGGACCGGCGGCGCTCATCGCCGGCGGCGAGACGACGGTGACGGTGCGAGGCCAGGGCCGGGGCGGACGCTGCCAGGAGTTCGCGCTGGCGGCGGCGCTGGCGCTGACGGCGGGCGATCCGCTGGTCGTGCTGGCGGCGGGCACCGACGGGACCGACGGCCCGACCGACGCCGCGGGCGGGCTGGTCGACGTCGGGACCGTTGCGCGCAGCCGGGCCGCCGGTCTCGACGCGGCGCGATGCCTGGCCGACAACGACGCCCACGCGCTCCTCACAGCAGCCGGCGACGACGTGACCACCGGGCCCACGAACACCAACCTGCTCGACCTCTACCTGGTCCTGCGTCCCTAGACGGCGATGCCGACGGTGTTTTCCCACGCCGTGGCCGGGCTGGCGATCACGACGCTCGTCCGGCGCCCGGGACGCCTCGGACGGCTGGCAATGGTGGGCGCGCTGTGCGCCGCCGCGCCGGACCTCGACGTGGTGGGGCTCTGGCTGGGTGTGCCGTGGGGCCACGGGCTGGGCCACCGCGGGATCACCCACTCACTGGCCTTCGCGGCCGCACTCGCCGCGGTCGTGGTGCTCACGATGTTCCGCGGTGCGGCCGGCGGCGGCCGGCGCGGCGCGCTGTGGCTGGCGCTGTTCCTCGCGACGGCCTCGCACGGTGTGCTCGACGCCATGACCGACGGGGGTTCCGGCGTCGCGTTCTTCGCGCCGTTCGACGACACCCGCTACTTTCTCCCGTGGCGCCCGATCCCGGTCTCGCCGATCCGCGCCGGCAGCTTCTTCACGCGACGTGGCCTCGATATCCTCCAGGCCGAGCTCCTCCTGATCTGGCTGCCGGCGGCGGGGCTCGTGGTGGCCGGGGCGCTGGCGCGGCGGCGCCGCCGGGCATGAGCGCCCGAGCCGTGCTCCTGGATCTCGACGGCACGCTGACCGATCCGCGCCCCGGCATCGTGCGCAGCATCCGTCACGCCCTCGATCGACTCGGCCACCCGTGCCCGGACGACGGCGTGCTCGCGACCTGCATCGGGCCGCCGCTGCGCGGCAGCTTCGGCCAGCTGCTCGAGACGACGGATCCCTCGCGTATCGAGCAGGCGATGGGGTTCTACCGGGAGCGCTTCGCGGAGGTCGGCCTCTACGAGAACGAGGTCTACGCCGGTATCCCGGCCATGCTCGAGGCGCTCGTGAGCGCGGGCGGACGGCTCTACGTCGCGACCGCCAAGCCGGTGGTGTTCGCCGAGCGGATCGTCCGCCACTTCGCGCTCGACCACCACTTCGCCCGCGTCTACGGCCCCGACCTCGACGGCCGCCTCGACGACAAGGCCGACCTGCTCCGCCACCTGCTCGCAACCGAGCGCCTCGATCGCCGCGACGCCGTCATGGTCGGCGACCGCGCCAACGACATGGCGGCCGCCCAGGCCAACGCCCTGCGGGCGATCGGCGTCCTCTGGGGCTACGGCTCCCGCGCCGAACTCCTCACCGCCGGCGCCCACGCCGTCTGCGACCTCCCCGAAGACCTCCCGACGTGCCTCGCGACGCTGAACGCCCAACGCGCTCGCTGAGGCTCGAAACCGGCTCTTCGAGGTCGAGCGCAGTCGACGAGTCGTGCCCGGTGATGGACCGGATCGAGGAGGATGCGGTGAGATCCGTGGACCCGACGGGCGGCGCGGGCGATCCGGGCGGGGCGATAGGGTCTCCTGAGGTTCCGTTGGCTTCGATCGTGTAGGGCCTCACGTAGGACCAGGCTCCGACCGCCCCTTCGCGCACCGGGTCGTCTCTCGCGGAACCGAAGGGGACCCTATCGCCCCGCCCGGATCGCCCGCGCCGCCCGCCGCCGAGCTAGAAGCTCGGCCAGCGCCCGGTCGCGCGCAGCGCCTCGAAGACGCGCGCCGGCGTCACCGGCAGCCGCGTGATCTCGGCGCCGTAGTCGGCCAGCGCATCCTCGACCGCGCCCGCGATCATCGCCCCCGGCGAGATGACGCCGCTCTCGCCCACGCCCTTGATGCCGAGGTCGTTGACGGTGGACGGGAACTCGAGGTGGACGACGTCGAGGGCCGGAAAGTCGGCGGCGCGCGGGATCGCGTAGTCCATCAGCGAGCCGGTGACGAGCTGTCCCTGGGCGTCGTGGACGACCTCCTCCAGCATGGCGCTGCCCAGCCCCTGGGCGGTGCCGCCGTGGACCTGACCCTCGACGACCATGGGGTTGATCGACCGTCCGCTGTCGTGCACGACCGCGTGGCGCAGGATGGCCAGGGTGCACGTCTCGAGATCGACCTCCACCACGGCCGCGTGGGCGCCGAAGGCCCAGGTGACGCTGTTGGGATAGAAGAACACGCAGGCGCCGAGACCGGGGCCGCCGGCGTTCGCCAGCGCCTTGCTGCGGACGGCGGCGCGGGCGACACGGGCCAGCGGCAGCCGCTTGTCGGGCGCGCCCGCCACCCAGACGTCGCCCTCGGCCACGACGACGTCCTCGGCCGCGCATTCGAATAGCTCGGCAGCGACCAGCCGGCTCTTGCGCGCGACCTCGCGGGCCGAGCGGGCCACGGCGGGTCCGGCCACCGCGGCCACGCGGCTGGCGATCGTGCCCATGCCAAAGCCCACGCGATCGGTGTCGCCGCCGCGCACGACCACGCGCTCGACCGGCACGCCGAGCTCGGCCGCGCAGATCTGGGCCAGCGTGGTCTCGTGGGCCTGGCCCTGGGCGCCGACGCCGACGTCGATCAGCACGAGGCCGCTCGGATCGACGCTGACGTCGGCGCCCTCGAACGGGCCGATGCCGGTGCCCTCGACGTAGGCCGACAGCCCGATCCCGATCGGTCGCATCGATCGCCGCCGCGCCGTCTGCTCGGTGCGCCAGCCGGCGTAGTCCAGCCGTTCGAGCAGCGCGTCGAAGGCGGCGACGTAGTCGGCGGTGTCGTAGGTGATGGGCACGCCGTCGCGGTAGGTGAGACCGGTGGCGAACGGCATCTGCGCGCGGCGGATGAGGTTGTGACGGCGGAACGCCGCCGGGTCCATCCCGATGGCGCGGGCGCCCCGGTCGAGCAGGCGGTCGAGGACGAGCGCGGCCTCCGGCCGGCCGGCCCCGCGGTAGGCGGCGCCGAAGCTCTTGTGGGTGACGATGTTGTCGGCGCGGGCGCGGTAGTTCGGCACCCGGTAGGGACCGACGAGGTGGTTCATGGTGTTGGCGGTCATGGCACCGCCCAGCGTGGGGAAGGCGCCGTGATCGCGCGTGAACGTCGTCTCCAGCGCGGTGATCGTTCCATCGCGCCGCACGCCGAGCCGGGCGGCGTGGACCTGGTCGCGGTCGCCGGAAGCGGTGAGGAAGTGCTCACGCCGCGTCTCTACCCACTTGACCGGCCGGCCGAGCCGGCGGGCCACGGCCGGTACCAGCACCTCCTCCGGATAGACGTGGCCCTTGATGCCGAAGCCGCCGCCGACGTCGGGCGCGACGACGCGGACCGAGTCCTCCGGGATGTCGAGCGCGGCGGCGACGGCCGTGCGCACGTTGAACGGGACCTGCGTGGACGACCACACCGTCAGCCGCCCGCTCTCCGCATCGGTCGTGGCGAGCACCGCGCGGCCCTCGATCGGCACGCCGGTGACGCGGGGGTAGACGAGCCCGACCTCCACCACCGCCTCGGCCTCGGCGAAGCCGCGCGCGATGTCACCGGTGCCGGTCTCCTGGCGGCCCGCCCGATTGTCGCGCCAGCCGTCGTGCACGAGCGCGGGGGCGGGGACGACCGGTGCCGCCGCCACCGGCAGCAGCTCGTAGTCGACGACGACGGCCTCGGCGCCGTCGACCGCACGGTAGGGATCGTCGGCGACGACGACCGCCACCGCCTCGCCCACGTGACGCACGCGCTCGCCGGCCATCACCGGATGCACGTAGACGGGCCACTCGGGCTCGCGGATGAGCGGCGGCACCGAGGCGGCGAGCTCGGGCGCATCGCGGACGGTGAGCACGGCGAGCACGCCCGGGCGGCGGAGCGCGAGGGTGGCGTCGACGCGGAGCACGCGAGCGTGAGCGTGGGGGCTGCGAACCACCGCCAGGTGCACCATGCCCGGCAGGCGCATGTCGTCGACGAAACGACCGCGGCCGGTGAGGAGGCGGGGGTCCTCCTTGCGCTTGAGCGAGGCGCCGATCAAGAGCGGGCCGCCGCGCCCTCCGCTCGCAGATGAACGTCGCGCTGAGCCTGCAGCCCGGTGTCGGTGTAGGTCATCAGCTCGGGGCGCCCCTTGCCGAGCATGACTTGCAGGTAGGCCGGCTCGAGGCCGACATTCTCGTAGCCGTGGATGACGTTGGCCGGGCACGACACGCAGTCCCACTCGCCGAGCACGGCGTCGACCTGCTGGCCGGCCTCGTCCTGGAAGAAGACGCGCACCTTGCCGCGCAGGATGAAGAAGATCTCCTCGACCTCGTGGGTGTGGGCGGCGTTGCCCTGGCCCGGCGGCACGAACATGACGCTGAGGGTGAAGTGCTCGGCGGGAATGTAGTGGCCATCGGTCTTACCGGAGGCGCCGTAGCCGATGAAGCGATGCTGGGCTCGCCGAAACCCCTCGACGCGCGCGTCGGCGAACGCATCCCAATCGGAAAGTCGGTTCGTCCAACGCGCGACCTGCGTGTCGAGAAGCTGCGCGAGTGACTTCGCCATCGTGCTGTCCCCCAGGCGGGAAATTCTATCAGAGCATATGCTCAAGAGAGAGGCGAGCCGGTGTAGGTAGGGGTTAAGTAGCAGGAATCGTACGGAGGCGGTTTGGTCGCCCACCGGGTTATCCACGGCTCACGCACAGGATCTGGGGATATCTTCACGGCGCTCGCGCGCGCGCAACGAAGGGCAGACCATTGCGGGCCGGCGCAAGTCGCCGTGATATTCTTTGCGCCTGATGTCGCGCTCCAACCTGCTGGGCCTTCAACCATCCGAGCTGGAAGATCTGGCGGTCTCCCTCGAGGCTTCTCGCTATCGGGGGCGACAGCTGGCGACCTGGATCTACCGCAAGGGTGTCTTCGATCTCGACGCGATGACGGACCTGCCGCGGGATTTCCGGGCCCGCCTGGCCGAGACGCACGAGATTGTGGTGCCGGAGGTCGAGCGGGCGACGCCCTCGCAGGATGGCAGTCGCAAGCTGGTCTTCCGGCTGGCCGACGACCGCCGGGTGAGCGCCGTCCTCATGCCGGACGACGGGCGGATCACGCTCTGCCTGTCGACCCAGGTCGGCTGCGGCTTCGCCTGCACCTTCTGCCTGACCGGCACGATGGGCCTCGACCGCAACCTCGATGCCGCCGAGATCGTCGGCCAGCTCCTCGCGGCCAACGCACTGCTCGAAGGCGAGGAGCGGGTGACCCACCTGGTCTTCATGGGCATGGGTGAGCCGCTGGCGAACTACGCCAACCTGGTGGCGGCACTGCGCATCCTGACCGATCAGCGGCTCGGCCTCGGCTACTCCCCACGGCGCATCACCGTGTCGACCGTGGGGCTCGTGGCCGGCATCGACCGGCTCGGCCGCGAGGATCTCCGGGTGAACCTGGCCATCTCGCTGCACGCCGCCTCCGACGAGATTCGCGGCCGGCTCATGCCGGTGAATCGCTCGTGGAACCTCGAGGCGCTGATGGCGGCGATCCGGCGCTATCCGCTGGCCCCGCGTCAGCGCGTGTTCTTCGAGTACGTGATGCTGGAGGACGTCAACGACAGCCCCGAGGAGGCCCGCCGCCTCGTGCGGCTGCTGCACGGGATCCGCTCGAAGGTGAACCTGATCCCGTTCAACGACTGGGACGGCGCCGATTTCCGCCGGCCACCGCTGGCGCGCATCCTGGCCTTCCAGGCGATCCTGATCGAGGCCGGCGTAACTACCACCGTGCGCTGGAGCAAGGGCGAGGACATCGGGGCGGCGTGCGGCCAGCTCAAGGAGCCCGTGGTCGCGTGAGCCCGACGGTGGCGTTCACCACGCTCGGCTGCCGCCTGAACCAGGTCGACACCCTCCAGATGCAAGCGGCACTCGAGGCCGGCGGTTTCCAGACGGTGCCGTCGGCGGCCGGCGCCGACGTCGTCGTGGTCAACACGTGCACGGTGACGGCCAGGGCGGAGCTCTCGGACCGCCAGGCCATCCGTCGCGCCGCCCGGATCGGCCCGCAGGCGCGCATCGTGGTGACCGGATGCTGGGCGCAGACGAGCCCGGCGGCGGTGGCCGCGCTGGCCGGCGTCGATCTGGTGGTCGGCAACGGCGACAAGGCGCGCCTGCCCGCGCTGCTCGAGGATCTGCTGGCCGGGCCTCACGGCGAGACGCGCGTCGAGGTTTCGGACGTGGGTTCCGCGCAGCTGGTGGCGGTGGCGCCGCCGCCGCACGCCAACGGCCGCGCCCGGGCGTTCGTGAAGGTCCAGGACGGCTGCCAGCACCGCTGCGCGTTCTGCATCGTGCCGTTCGCGCGCGGGGCCAGTCGCAGCCTGGCTCCGGAGATCGTCGAGGATCAGGTGCGCCGGCTCGTCGCCGGCGGCCATCCCGAGATCGTCCTGACCGGGGTGGACCTCGGCCACTACGGTGCCGACCTGCGGCCGCGCGTGAGCCTGGCCGCGCTGCTGGAGCGGCTGCTCGGGGTGGGGGGCTTGCGCTGGCTGCGGCTGTCGTCGATCCTGCCGTCCTACTTCACGGAGGACGTGCTCGACATCCTCACCACCGCGCCGACCATCGCCCCGCACTTCCACGTGCCGCTGCAGAGCGGCAGCGACCGCGTGCTGCGCCTGATGCGCCGGCCCTACACGACCGCGACGTACCGCCGGGTCGTGGACCGCCTGGCCGCCGCCCATCCCACGTCTCGGGCTGGGCGCCGACGTCATCGTCGGCTTCCCCGGAGAGACCGAGGCGGACTTCGCGGCGACGCTGGCCCTCGTCGAGGCGCTGCCGTTGTCCTACCTGCACGTCTTCCCGTACTCCGTGCGGCCGGGGACGGCGGCGGCGGGGCTGTCGGGGCGAGTCGACGTCCGCACGGTCGCCGCGCGAGCGCGCCGCCTGCGCGAGCTGGACACCGCGCGTCGGCGGGCGTTCCGCGAGGCGATGGTGGGACGGGTGGAGGACGTGCTGGTGCTGGAGACGCGGGACCGGCGCAGCGGCGATCTCACCGGCCTCACCGGCAACTATATGGAGGTGTCCTTTGCGGGGCCCGAGCACCTGCGGCGGCGGGTCGCCCGCGTGCGCGTGACGCAGGCGGGAGAAGTGTCGGCGAGCGGGGTGCTGGAGGACGCCCGGGCGGCATGAGCGCCCCGGCCATCGGCGTCATCGGCGGCAGCGGGCTCTACGAGCTGCCGGGCCTGACCGACGTGCGCTGGAAGCGGGTGCGGACGCCGTTCGGCGATCCCTCCGACGAGTTCTGCACCGGCGCCTTCCAGGGCCGGCCGGTGATCTTCCTGCCCCGTCACGGCCGCGGGCACCGGCTCACGCCCAGCGAGCTGAACTTCCGCGCCAACATCTGGGGGCTCAAGTCGCTCGGCGCCGAGTGGGTGCTCTCGGTCTCGGCCGTGGGCAGCATGAAGGAGACGATCCACCCGCTCGATCTGGTCGTGCCCTCGCAGTTCTACGACGCCACCCGCCGGCGCGTCTCCACGTTCTTCGGCGACGGCATCGTGGCCCACGTGGGGATGGCCGATCCGGTCTGTCCCACGCTGGCCGACGCGCTGGAGAAGGCCGCCCGGGCTACCGGCGCCACCGTGCATCGGGGCGGGACCTACATCTGCATCGAGGGGCCGCAGTTCTCCACGAAGGCGGAGTCGCGTACATACCGGGGCTGGGGCGTGGACGTCATCGGCATGACGAACATGCCGGAGGCCAAGCTCGCCCGGGAGGCGGAGCTGTGCTACGCGACGCTGGCGCTCGTGACCGACTACGACGTCTGGCACGAGAGCCACGCGACGGTCACGGTGGAGGCGGTGATCCAGAACCTGCTCCGCAACGTGGCCACCGCCAAGGACGTCCTGGCCCGCGTGCTGCCGGCCATCGGGCCGCCGCGCACGTGCCCGTGCCCGAGCCTGCTCGACCACGCCGTCATCACCGCGCCGGCGGCCTTCCCGCTGTCGACGCGCCGGCGCCTTGATCTATTGCTGGGCAAGTACTTCCCGCTGGCGGCGAAGAAGCCGCGGAAGGCCCGGCGTGGCTGACCTCGACGTCGTCGGTATCGGCAACGCCCTGGTCGACGTGCTCAGCCGCGAGAGCGATGCGTTCCTGACGGCGCAGGGGCTGACCAAGGGCGCGATGCAGCTCGTCGACGAGGACCGGGCGGCCGAGCTCTACGCGGCGATGGGGCCCGCGATCGAGGTTTCCGGCGGCTCCGCCGCCAACACCATCGTCGGCGTGGCCTCCTTCGGGGGCCGCGCCCACTACGTGGGCAAGGTGCGCGACGACCAGCTGGGCGAGGTGTTCCGCCACGACCTGGCGGCCGTCGGCGTCGGCTACTCGACGGCCCCAGCCACGACCGGCCCCTCGACCGGGCGCTGCCTGATCGTGGTCACGCCCGACGCCCAGCGCACCCTCACGACCTATCTCGGCGCGTCCGTCCACCTCGGCGCCGCCGACGTCGACCGGTCGCTGATCGAGCGCGCCGGCATCCTCTATCTGGAGGGCTACCTGTTCGACCCGCCGGAGGCGCAGCGCGCGTTCCGGACGGCCGCCGACATGGCGCACGCCGCCGGCCGCAAGGTGGCGCTCACTTTGTCGGATGGGTTCTGTGTCGACCGTCACCGCGCCGCCTTCCGGGAGCTGGTCGAGCGTCACGTCGACATCCTGTTCGCCAACGAGGTCGAGATCCGCTCGCTCTACAAGACCGCCGACTTCGACAGCGCGCTGCAGCAGGTGCGCCGGCACTGCGCGGTGGCCGCGCTCACGCGGAGCGAGCTCGGCTCCGTGGTGGTGTCCGAGGACGAGGTCCACGTGATCGACGCCCATCCGGTCGCCGACGTCGTCGACACCACCGGGGCCGGCGACCTCTACGCGGCCGGGTTCATGGTGGGATTGAGCCGCGGCCTCGACCTGGCCACCTGCGGGCGGCTCGGCTCGCTGGCCGCCGCCGAGGTCATCTCGCATGTCGGGGCGCGCCCGCACACGCCGCTGGTCGAGCTGGCGCGAGGGCTGCCGTGAGCGCGGTGCCGGAGATCGACGCCAAGTACGCGCGGCTCGTGGAGCTGCTGCGCGAGACCGGCGGCGCGATCGTCGCCTTCTCGGGCGGCGTCGACTCCACCCTGCTGGCCCGGGCTGCCGCCGACGCCCTCGGCGAGCGCGCGGTGCTGGTCACGGCGGACTCCGAGACGTACCCGGAAGCCGAGCTGGCCGAGGCGCAACGACTCGGCGAGCTGCTCGGGCTGCGGCACGTGATCGTGCGGACGGAGGAGCTGGCCAATCCCGAGTACGCGCGCAACGGCGCCAACCGCTGTTTCTTCTGCAAGGACGAGCTGTTCGCGCGGCTGGCGCCCGTGGCCGAGCGGGAGGGCATCCGGACGCTGGTCTACGGCGCCAACGTCGACGACCTGGGCGATCACCGGCCCGGGATGAAGGCGGCGGCCGAGCACGGCGTGCGGGCGCCGCTGATCGAGGCCGCGCTGACCAAGGCCGAGATCCGCGACCTGTCGCGTGCGCTGGGGCTGCCCACGTGGGACAAGCCCTCGTTCGCGTGCCTGTCCTCGCGCTTTCAGTACGGCGACCGCATCACCGCCGACAAGCTGCGACAGGTGGACGCCGCCGAGAGCTTCGTGCGCTCGCTCGGCTTCCGCCAGTTCCGCGTGCGCCACCACGAGCGGCTGGCCCGGCTGGAGATCCCGGTCGAGGAGATCCCGCGCCTGTGGGAGGAAGGCCGTCACGAGGCGATCGTGGCCCGCTTCCGCGAGCTGGGCTACATCTACGTCGCCGTCGACCTGGCCGGATTCCAGTCCGGCAGCGCCAACCTCCTGCTCGGGCTCAAGCGGCCTGCCCGTGGATAAGGACGCGCTGCGGGGAATGCTCGACGACGTGCAGCGCGGCCGCCTGGGCGTGGACGCCGCGCTGGCCCGGCTGGCCGGCCTGCCGTTCGAGGATCTCGGCTTCGCCAAGGTCGATCACCACCGGGCGCTGCGCGCGGGTGGCCCGGAAGCGGTGTTCTGCCCCGGCAAGACGCCGGAGCAGGTGGTCGCCATCGTCGGCCGCCTGGCCGAGCACCACGTCAACGTCCTGGCCACCCGCTGCGAGGCGGCGGTCGCCGCCGTCGTCGAGGCCGCCGGCCTGCCGTGCCGCTACCACGCGATCGCCCGGCTGCTCGTCGTGCGGCCCACGCCGGTGGAGGGTGTCGGCCTGATCGCCGTGGCGGCCGCGGGGACGGCCGACCTGCCGGTGGCCGAGGAGGCTGCCCTCGTCGCCGAGGCGCTCGGCAACCGGGTCGAGCGCCTCCACGACTGCGGCGTGGCCGGGCTGCATCGATTGCTCGCGCACCGCGAGATGCTGAGCGAGGCCAACGCGATCGTGGCCGTGGCCGGGATGGAAGGCGCGCTGCCGAGCGTGATCGGCGGGCTCGTGGACCGCCCGGTGATCGCGGTGCCGACCAGCGTCGGCTATGGCGCCTCGCTCAACGGCCTCGCCGCGCTCCTGGCCATGCTGAACTCGTGCGCCCCCGGCGTGTCGGTGGTCAACATCGACAATGGGTATGGTGCCGCTCATCAGGCCAGCCAGATCAACCGCCTCGCCTCCAAGATCGGGTAGCGCCGCCGATGAGCGTCGCATGACTTCGTTGCGCTCCTCGGGGCCGCCTGCGGCGTATGCGGCATACGCCTCAGCGTCCCCTTCGTCGCGCGCCTCGTCCTGCTCGCTCCTCGGCGCCGCTACCCGCGCGCCGGTGACGGGCCGTCAGTCGGTGCGGACGCGGAGGACTTCCTGATGGGGCGGGTCGTGTACTTCGATTGTCCGAGTGGGGCGTCGGGGGACATGGTGTTGGGGGCGTTGGTTGATGCGGGGGTGGAGATTGGGGTGCTGCGGAGGGAGCTGGGGAAGCTGGGGGTGGCGGGGTGGACGCTGACGGCGCGGGAGGTGAAGCGGGGGGCGTTCCGGGCGACCAAGATCGACGTCGAAGTCGACCGGGCGGTGCCGCGTGAGTCTCGTCACCTGGGCGATATCGTGGCGATCCTGACGGGTAGTGGCTTGCCGGCGACGGTGGTGGCCACGGCCACGCGGATCTTCACGCGGCTGGCCGAGGCGGAGGCGCGCGTGCACGGCAGCACGGTCGAGGCGGTGCACTTCCACGAGGTGGGCGCGATCGACGCGATCGTGGACGTCACCGGCGCCGTGCTCGGCCTGCACCTGCTGGGCACCGCCGCGGTGCACGTCTCGGCGCTGCCGGTGGGCGGTGGCTTCGTCGACACGGCCCACGGGCGCATGCCCGTCCCGGGGCCGGGGACGGTCGAGCTGCTGCGCGGCTTTCCCGTGGTCGACACCGGCGTCCGTGCCGAGCTGGTGACGCCGACCGGTGCCGCCATTCTCACCACGCTGGCCACCGGCGCCGGCCGGATGCCGGCCATGACGGTCGAGCGCGTCGGCTATGGAGCGGGTACCGCCGACCTGCCCGACACCCCCAATGTGCTGCGGTGCTTCGTGGGCGAGACCGCCGAGGCAGCCGGCACCGAGACGATCGCCCAGGTCGAGACGACCATCGACGACATGTCGCCGCAGCTCTACGAGCCCCTCATGGACCGGCTCTTCGAGGCCGGCGCCCTCGACGTCTTCCTCACGCCCGTCATCATGAAGCGCAGCCGGCCCGGCACCGTGCTGACTGCCCTGTGCCCGCCCGACCGGGTGGGGGACCTCTCCCGGGTGCTGTTCGAGGAATCGTCGACCATCGGGGTGCGGTGGTCGGAGATGTCGCGAGCCCGGCTCGACCGCGAGATGGTGACGCTCACGACCGCCTACGGCGCGCTCCCGGCCAAGGTCTCGCGGCTGGGCGGCCGGATCGTGACCGTCACGCCCGAGTTCGCCGACGTCGCCCGGATCGCCCGCGAGAAGGGACTGCCGGTGCGCGAGGTCCTCGACCAGGCCCGAGCCGACGCTCGGTCGCTGCTGGGGCGCTCGTAAGCCATCGTGGGCGTTGACAGCCCCTGGCGAACGGCATAGGCTTCTTCCCCGCAAGGCGTGCTGCGTCTCTAACCGCCCGATCTGGAGGACGAGTCGTGAAACTGCCAATCAAGACGACGATCAACGGCCAGACCTACAGCCACGAAGTGGAACCGCGCCTCCTGCTCGTCCACTACATTCGTGAGACGGTCGGCCTGACGGGCACGCACGTCGGCTGCGACACCAGCCAGTGCGGAGCCTGCACCATCCTCATGGATGGACAGGCCGTGAAGGCGTGCACCCTGTTCGCCGTCCAGGCCGACGGCGCGAAGATGACGACCATCGAGGGGCTGGCCAAGAACGGCGAGCTGCACGCCATCCAGCAAGGCT
Source organism: uncultured Candidatus Rokubacteria bacterium (assembly GCA_963734175.1). GTDB lineage: Bacteria > Methylomirabilota > Methylomirabilia > Rokubacteriales > CSP1-6 > AR5. Next base: position 1,070,914 of record CAVTGC010000002.1, on the reverse strand, counting down.
TCTGGGAGAAGCACGGGCTGCAGTGCGGGTTCTGCACACCGGGCATGATCATGGCGGCCCACCAGATGCTCGAGCGCTACCCGAGCCCGTCCGAGGAGCAGATCCGCCACCAGCTCGAGGGCAACCTGTGCCGGTGCACGGGCTACCACAACATCGTGAAGGCGATCCAGTGGGCGGCCGAGCAGATGGCCGGGAAGAAGTGAGGTCGGGTCATGGCAGCAACGATTGAGCGGGTGCTCGGCAAGTCGATCAAGCGGCGCGAGGACCCCCGGTTCATCACTGGCAAGGGCACCTACGTCGACGACGTGAAGATGCCCGGCACGACCTACGCCGCGTTCGTCCGCAGCCCCCACGCGCACGCCCGGATCAAGAACATCGATACGGCGGCCGCCGCCAAGCATCCGGGGGTCGTCGCGGTGTTCACCGGCGCCGACATGACGGGCGTCAACTCGCTGCCGTGCGGCTGGCTCCTGCCCGAGCTGAAGGTCCCGCCGCACATGCCGCTGGCCAGCGACGCCGCCCGCTACGTGGGCGATCCGGTGGCCGTGGTCATCGCGGACACGCAGGACGCCGCTCTCGATGCCGCCGAGAAAGTGCGAGTGACGTGGGAGCCGCTGCCGGCCGTGAGCGCCACCGAGCAGGCCACGGTCAAGGCCTCGACGCAGATCCACGAGGTGGCGCCGTCGAACACGGCCTTCAAGTGGCAGATCGGTGATGCCGCCGCGGTCGCCGCCGCCTTCCAGGGCGTCACCGTGGTGAAGAAGCGCATCGTCAACCAGCGGCTGGTCGCCAATCCGATGGAGCCGCGCGCCTGCCTGGCTCGCTACGACGACGCCAACGGCGAGCTGACGCTGTGGGTGACCTCCCAGAACCCGCACGTGCATCGCCTGCTGATGGCCGCCTTCGTGCTCGGCATCCCCGAGCACAAGGTGCGGGTCATCGCTCCGGATGTCGGCGGCGGCTTCGGCTCCAAGATCTTCCTCTACAACGAGGAGACGATCTGCTCGTGGGCGACGCGCAAGATCAAGCGCCCGGTCAAGTGGACGTCGACCCGGCGCGAGGCGTTCCAGACCGACGCCCACGGCCGTGACCACGTGACCGACGCCGAGATGGCCTTCAGCCCCGAGGGCAAGATCCTCGGCCTGCGCGTGAAGACGATCGCCAACCTGGGCGCCTATCTCTCGACGTTCGCGCCGGCGGTGCCGACCTATCTCTATGCGACCCTGCTCAACGGCGTGTACGAGATGCCGGCCATCCACGCCGAGGTTACCGGCGTCTTCACCAACACGGTGCCCGTCGACGCCTACCGCGGCGCCGGCCGCCCGGAAGCGGCCTACCTGCTGGAGCGGATGATCGAGGCCGGCGCCTCCGCCCTCAAGATGGACGTCGCCGAGCTGCGCCGGAAGAACTTCATCCCGAAGTTCGACAACGGCTACCAGACGAAGGTCGCGCTGAGCTACGACAGCGGCAACTACGAGGCCTGCCTCGACAAGCTGCTGTCCTTCATGGACTATCGCAAGGCGCGCGCCGACCAGGCCGCTGCCCGCCAGCAGGGGCGCCTGATCGGCATCGGGCTGTCGACGTACATCGAGGCGTGCTCCATCGCGCCCTCCAAGGTCGTGGGCTCGCTCGGCGCCCAGGCCGGCCTCTACGAGTCGGGCAAGGTCCGGGTGCACCCGACGGGCGGCGTGACGGTCTACACCGGCTCCCACTCGCACGGGCAGGGGCACGAGACGACGTTCTCGCAGCTGGTGGCCGACGAGCTGGGCATCCCCATGGAGCAGGTCGAGATCGTCCACGGCGACACCGGCCAGATCCCCTTCGGCATGGGCACCTACGGCAGCCGCTCGGGCTCGGTCGGGGGCACCGCCCTGCTGATGTCGCTGCGGAAGATCAAGGAGAAGGGCAAGAAGATCGCCGCCCACCTCCTCGAGGCCTCGCCCGACGACATGGAGTACGAGAACGGCCAGTTCCAGGTGAAGGGCGCCCCGGGCAAGGCGATACCGTTCGGCCAGGTGGCGCTGACGGCGTACGTCCCCCACAACTATCCGGAGGGGCTCGAGCCGGGGCTCGAGGAGACGTCCTTCTACGATCCGTCGAACTTCTGCTTCCCGTTCGGCGCCCACGCCTGCGTGGTCGAGGTCGACCGCGACACCGGCCACGTGAAGATCCTGCGCTACATCGCGGTGGACGACGTCGGCAACGTCATGAACCCCATGATCGTCGACGGCATGGTCCACGGCGGCATCGCGCAGGGGGTGGGGCAGGCCCTGTGGGAGGGCGCGGTCTACGACGCCGGCCAGCTGGTGTCGGGCAGCATGATGGACTACGCGATGCCTCGCGCCGACATGCTGCCGATGTACGAGACCGAGCGCACGGTGACCCCGACTCTGGTGAACCCCCTGGGTGTGAAGGGCGCGGGCGAGACCGGGACGATCGCGGCCACCCCGACCGTCGTCAACGCGGTGATCGACGCGCTGGCCCCACTGGGGATCGACCACATCGAGACGATGCCGCTCAGCCCGGAACGGGTGTGGACGGCCATACAGAACGCCAAGCGCTAGGCAGCAAGGACACGCACAACCCGGACTGCTGTTCCTCCCCGCGGTGTTGCCGGAGCGGAGCCCCGGGCTCCGCTCTCAGGCCACCTGCGGTGGCAGAGGAAACAGCGCTCCGATACAGAGGAGAGGCGACGACATGTACCCAGCGGCCTTCGAGTATCACGCGCCGGCGACGGTCAAGGACGCGCTCAAGCTGCTCGGCAAGCTCGACGACGCCAAGATCCTGGCCGGCGGCCACAGCCTGGTGCCGATGATGAAGCTGCGCCTGGCCCAGCCCAAGAACATCATCGACCTCCGCAAGGTGACCGGGCTCACCGGCATCAAGGAGGAAAAGGGCTTCATCACCGTCGGCGCCATGACCACCCACTGGGAAGTGGAGTCGTCGCAGGCGTTGAAGAGCAAGGCCGTGGTGGTGTCGGAAACGGCCGCCGTCATCGGCGACCCCGCCGTGCGCAACAAGGGCACGATCGGCGGCTCGCTGGCCCACGGCGACCCTGCCGCCGACATGCCGGCCACCGCCATCGCCCTCGGCTTCGAGTTCGTGTGCGAGGGGCCCAAGGCCAAGCGCACGGTGAAGGTCGACGACTGGTTCACGGGGCTGATGGAAACCGCGATCAAGGAAGACGAGCTGCTGACGCAGGTGCGCATTCCCGTGTGGCCGGCCGGCAGCGGAGCGGCCTATCTCAAGTTCCCGCACCCGGCCTCGCGCTTCGCGGTGGTGGGCGTGTGCGCGGCGGTGACGCTCGACAAGACCGGCACCTGCACCAAGGCCAGCGTGGGCGTGACCGGCGCCGGCACCAAGGCGGTGCGGGCCAAGGGAGTGGAGGCGGGGCTGGTCGGCAAGCGCCTCGACGCCGCGACCATCGAGGCGGCGGCCCAGAAGGCTGCCGAGGGCGTCGACGTCCAGGCGGACCTGCAGGGCTCGGTCGAGTACAAGTCGCACCTGTGCCGCGTGTTCGCCAAGCGGGCCCTCGAGGCCGCGGTGAAGCGCGCTCAGGGCTAGCGATCGTCCGCGCTCGCCGGCAAGTGGGCGGGCAGTCGGGTGGTCGCCGTGCGGGGCAGGCGGCGGGCGCGCCGGCACGGCTCGCCTGTCGCCGTAACTCGCTCCGGGACCGTCTCGCTCGAGCCCCCCATCCCCCAGAGGGGGGTCGCCCGTGGGCTCTTCGAATTGTCGGCGGCTCGCTCGCCGGCCCCTGCGCTCGAACGGCGACAACGGCTCGCCATGATGGCGCGCCCGCCGCCTGCCCCGCACGGCGACCACCCGACTACCCGCCCACTTGCCTGCGGACCGTTCGCTCCATACTTCGAAGGCCCTGAGCTCGTCATGATCGCGGGCGTTGTGTTGGGGGCGGGGTTTGCGCGGAGGATGGGGCGGCAGAAGTTGTTGCTGGAGCTGCGGGGGAAGCCGGTGGTGCGGTGGAGTGTGGAGGCGGTGTTGCCGCACGTCGGGGATCTCGTCGTGGTGACGGGGCAGGACGATGCAGGGGTGCGGGCAGCGCTGGAGGGGCTGGCGGTGCGGTTTGCGGTGAATCCGCGGCCGCAAGCGGGGCAGGGGTCGTCGATCGGCGTGGGGATGGCGGCGTTGAAGCCGTGGACGGCGGCGGTGCTGATCGCGCTCGGAGATCAGCCGCGCTTGCCGGACGGTGTGATCCCCGCGCTCTTCCAGGCTCGCGAGAAGACCGGCAAGGCGATCGTGGCACCGGTCTACCGAGGGACGCAGGGCACGCCCGTGCTGTTCTCCGGCGACGTCTTCGCCGAGCTGGCGGCCCTCGCGGGCGACGCCGGCGCGCGGGCGGTGGTGCAGGCGCGGCCCGACCGCGTGGCGCGGGTGGAGATAGACGCGCCCATGCCCGCCGACGTGGACACGCCCGAGGACTACGCGCGTCTTCATGTACAATAACGACCCGTGCGCGAAGAGATCCGGAAGATCCAGTCGTTGATGGAGTCGGCCGAGTACGTCACCGATGCTCCGGTGGCGACCTCGGTGCACCTGGCCCTCAGCCTCCGCAAGCCGCTGCTGATCGAGGGGCACGCCGGTGTGGGCAAGACCGAGGTCGCCAAGGTCATGGCCCGCATGCTGGAGACGAACCTCATCCGGCTGCAGTGCTACGAGGGGCTCGACGCCTCGGCCGCGCTGTACGAGTGGAACTACCAGAAGCAGCTCCTGCACATCAAGCTGCGGGAGACCGAGCACCACTCCGTCGACCAGGAAGAGCACGAGATCTTCTCGGAGTCGTTCCTGCTCAAGCGGCCGCTGCTGCAGGCGATCACCCAGGAGCGCTCGCCGGTGCTGCTGGTGGACGAGGTCGACCGCGCCGACGAGGAGTTCGAGGCCTTCATGCTCGAGGTCTTCTCGGACTGGCAGGTGACGATTCCCGAGATCGGCACCATCAAGGCGACGCATCCGCCCCACGTCATCCTCACCTCCAACCGCACCCGCGAGCTCAGCGACGCTCTCCGGCGCCGCTGCCTCTACCTGTGGATCGACTACCCGGGTTACGACAAGGAAGTGGCGATCGTCGAGCGCAAGGTCCCGGGCATCGATGCACGCCTGGCCCAGGAGATCGCGCGGTTCATGGAGTCGCTGCGCCGGGTCCGGCTGGCCAAGGTGCCGGGCGTGGCCGAGTCGCTCGACTGGGCCAACGCGCTGGCCAGCCTGCACGCTGACCACCTCGACGAGACGCTCGTGGTGGAGACGCTGGGCTGTGTCCTCAAGGACGCCGACGACATCAAGCGCTTCCGCGCGGAGGTAGGGAAGGCCGGCCTGGCGCCGTTCCTCCAGGTCCCGAGCTAGTGTCCGAGCGCGCGCTCAGTCGCGCCGTCGTCCGCTTTGCCACGCTGCTGCGCCGCCAGTCGCTCCCCATCACGCCCCGCCAGGTCATCGACGCCGCTCGCACGCTCGAGCTGATCGACCTCGGCGACCGCGCCGAGGTCTATCTCGGCCTCCGGGCCGGGCTGGTGACGCGCCCCGAGGAGGTCGCGATCTTCGATCGCTGCTTCGAGGCCTTCTGGCGGGCCCGCACGGAGGCCGACGAGGTGGCCGAGGCGCTGGCGGGCCCCTCGGTGCCCGGCGAGGCGCCGGAGGCGCCGGTCGACAGCCAGGGCGCCCGCAAGGAGCGCCTGGAGCTGGAGGGGTGGGGCGACGAGGAGGGGGCCGAGGACGACGGCGAGCCGCTGGGGGTGCCGGTGGCCTCGGAGATCGAGGCCATGGTCACGCGCGACTTCTCGACCTTCAGCGCCGACCAGCTCGACGAGCTGCTGCGGGTCACCGTGCAGATCGCCCGGCGGCTGGCTCGGCGGGTCAGTCGCCGGCGCCGGCCGGTGCGGCGGCGGGGCCGGATCGACCTGCGGCGCACCATGCGGGCCAACCTCACCCGGGGCGAGATCATCGAGCTGCGCTACCGGCAGCGCAAGAAGCGCAAGGTCCGGCTGGTCCTGCTGTGCGACGTCTCCGGCTCGATGGACCTGTACAGCCGTTTCCTGCTGCAGTTCCTCTTCGCGCTCCAGCACGTGTTCGCGCGCGTGGAGACGTTCACCTTCTCCGTGCACCTCACACGGGTCACCGACCACCTGCGCGCGCGCTCCTACCGGCAGGTCCTCCGCCGGCTGCAGGAGCTGCGCGACTGGTCGGGGGGCACCCGCATTGGTGAGTCGCTGGCCGAGTTCAACCGCGGCTGGTCGCACCTGGTGGACCGCCGCACCATCGTGATCTTGCTCTCGGACGGATGGGACACCGGCGACCCCGAGGTGCTGGCCACCGAGCTGCTCCGGATCAAGCGGCGGGCGGGGCGGGTCATCTGGCTCAACCCGCTCCTGGGCAACCCCTCCTACCAGCCGCTGACGCGGGGCATGGCCGCCGCGCTGCCGCTCGTCGACCACTTCGCCGCCGCCCACAACCTGGCCGCGCTCCGCGAGCTCGCCGACCGCCTGCATTTGTAACTCTGTACCCAGGCTTTGCAGGCGCTCTGCAACGGAATGCAGGGTGTCTCTCGTCCGCTGCAGGAAATCAGACCAATTTCCCCCGGCAACCGCAGTGGCGTCCGTATTGCATTTTCACAACGGCACGGATGCGACGGTTCAAGTCCGGGAGGCACCAAGACCGATGATGCGCGTAGTCGCTACACTCCTTCTGCTCATGCTGGCCGTCGTTCACGCCCCCACTCAGGCCCAGGCCGTTGTGTACTCCATGTTCGGCGACCTGTTTCCGTTCGGCACGACGAACGAGCCGGGCATGCTGTTCCTCACCGGCATCACACTGCTGAGCCTAGCCTACCTGGGCCGCGGCAGCTCCCGCTGACCCCTTCGCGTCGGCCCCCTGCCGGCCGACGCTGATCCGGTGCGTTTTGCTCTCGGCGAGCGTATGATTGAAGCGTCGTGGCCGAACCCATCGATCACATTGATGAATTGCGCCGAGCCCGGGGCCGGGTGGCCGTCGCTACCCTGGTCAACACCCATGGCACCACGCCCCGCAAGGAAGGCGCCAAGATGGTCGTGGGTGAGGGCGGCGACATCGTCGGCTCGGTCACGATCGGAGGCTGCGTCGACGCGCAGGTGATCGAGGAGGCTGAAGACGTTCTCAGCACCATGCGCCCCCGCCTGCTCGAGCTGAACCTGGGGGACGAGGAAGCCTGGGAGATCGGCCTCACTTGCGGTGGCACCATCGAGGTCTTCGTCGAGCCGCTGGCCCTCGACCGTAGCGACGACGCTGCTGCCCGATTCTACGAACGCGTGCACGCCCACGCGCGTGCCGGCGGCCGGGGGGCCATCGTCACTCGCCTGGAGGGCGCTGGCGGCAAGCTGCTGGTGCTCGACGACGGCACCGTCGAGGGGACCTTCGGCGAGACGTTCCTCGACCAGCGCTTCGTGGCCGAGGCGCGCGAGGTGATTGCGGCCGGGGCCTCGCGCACGCTGTTCCTGGAGGGCGTGCGGGCCTTCGCGGAAGTGGTCACGCCGCCCGCGCTGCTGCTCGTGGTCGGCGCCAGCCATGTGGCCATGCCGCTGCTGGCCCTGGCCCGCACGCTGGGGTACCGGACCGCCGTCCTCGACGGGCGGCCGCGCTTCGCGACCCGCGAGCGGTTCCCCGACGCCGACGACCTGAAGATCGGCATCCCGTCGGAGCTGATCACCGGCTACCCGCTCATCCCCACGACCGCACTGGTCCTGGTGGCCCACGACTACAAGTACGACCTTCCGGTCCTCAAGCACGCGCTGGGGACGACCGTGGGCTACATCGGCATGCTCGGCTCGGCGCGCCGGGGCGCGGCCATCCTGAACTTGCTGCGCGAGGACGGCCAGGACGAGGCGAGCCTGGCCCGGGTGCGGGTGCCCATCGGCCTCGACCTCGGCGCCCGTAGCGCGCCCGAGATCGCGCTGGCGATCCTGGCCGAGATCCAGGCCGTCCGCGCCGGCACCAGCGGCCAGCCGATGAGCGTCGTCCGGAAGCGCACCCCGTGAAGGCCATCGCCCAGCGGCGGGAGGGCGTCACTGCCGACGCCCTGCTCGACCGCGTTCTCTGCCACGATGTCCGCGACGCCGCCGGCCGGGTCGCCGCGCCCAAGGGCGCGCGGGTCGACGCAGCGGTGGCGCAGACACTGCTCGGCATCCCCTGGGACGAGATCCACCTGCTGGCGCTCGAGCCCGGCGACGTCCACGAGGAGGACGCCGGCCGTCGCCTGGCCACGGCCGTCGTGGGCGACGGCGTCGCCGTCCGAGGCTACACCGGCGGGCAGTGGACCCTGGGCGCGACCCGACGCGGTCTGCTGCGGATCTGCACCGCCGCCCTGACCGAGGTCAACGCGCTGGAGGGGATCTCGGTGTTCACCCTCTTTGACGGCCAGCCGGTCGAGCCGGGCGAGGCCGTCGCGAAGGCGAAGGTCACCCCGCTGGCGATCGCCGAGACGACCGTGCGGGCGGTGGAGACGGTCGCCGCCTCCGCGGGCGGCGTCATTTTGGTGGCCGGCTTCCGCCCCAGCACCGTCGGCGCCGTCGCTCGCGAGAGCCTGGATGCCCGCCAGCGCGCCCGCTTCGAGTCGGCGCTTCGGCAGAAGATCGACTGGCTCGGCGGCCGTCTGCTCGACGTGCGCTTCGCCGGCGGGTCCGATCGGGTCGTCGCCGACGAGCTGCGGGGGCTGCGCAAGGCCGGCGCCGACGTGCTGATCGTGGCGGGCGCCTCCTCGCTGGATCCGCTCGATCCCGTCTTCGGCGGCCTCACGCTGCTCGGCGCCACCATGGTGCGCCACGGTGTGCCCGCCCATCCCGGCAGCCTGCTGTGGCTGGCGCGCTGGGACGGCCTCCCCGTGCTGGGGATGCCGACGTGCGGGATGTTCTCGCAGGCGACGACCTTCGATCTGGTGCTGCCGCGGATCCTGACGGGCGAGGCCTTGGGCAATCGCGACCTCGCCGGGCTCGGCCACGGCGGCCTGCTGTCGCGGGAGATGGCGTACCGCTTCCCGCCCTACCGGGCCAACGCCGCGCGCGGAGAGCTCGAGTGACGGCCGCCGCCAAGACCGGACTCTACAGCGACACCATCCGCGAGCGCTGGCGCCGGCCGCGGTTCCGGGGCGAGCTGCCGGGCGCCACCGCCCAGGCCGAGGACGTCAACCCGCTGTGCGGTGACCGCGTGCGCATGATGGTCGACCTGCGTGACGGCACCGTCGCCGGCGTGCGGTTCACCGGCGACTCCTGCGCCATCTGTACCGCCTCGGCCGACGTGGTGGCCGAGCTGGTCGAGGGCCGGCCCGCGGCGGACGCGGCCCGATTGACGACCGAGGACGTGCTGGCCGTGCTGCAGGCCGACATCCGCCCGACCCGCATGCGGTGCGTGGCACTGCCGGTGTCGGTCCTCCAGAAAGCGCTGGCCCCATGAGCCTCGACGAGAAGACGCGCGGCGATTTCCCGATCCTCGACCGCATCGTCAACGGCCACCGGCTGGTCTATCTGGACTCGGCCGCCTCGAGCCAGCGGCCCCGCACGGTCATCGAGGCCATGTCGCAGTACTACGCGACGAGCCACGCCAACGTGCACCGCTCGATCCACTCGCTGGGCGAGGAGGCGACCGCGCTGTACGAGGCGGCGCGCGACCGGGTCCAGCGCTTCATCGGCGCCGCAAGCCGGGAGGAGGTCGTCCTCACGCGGGGGACGACCGACGGCCTCAATCTGGTGGCCTCGGCGCTGGGACGGACGCTGCGGCCGGGCGACGAGGTCCTCATCACGGACCTGGAGCACCACTCCAACATCGTCCCGTGGCAGATGGCGGTGCGCGATCGGGGCGCCTCGATCCGATCGATCCCCGTCGCGGCCGACGGCCAGCTCGACCTCGCGGCCTTCGAGCAGCTACTCGGTCCGCGCACCCGGGTGCTGGCCTTCGCCCACGTCTCCAACGTGCTCGGCACCATCATCCCGGTGGCGCAGCTCTGCGCGCGGGCTCGTCAAGTAGGAGCCGTGACCGTGGTCGACGGGGCTCAGGCGGCGCCGCATCTGCCGCTAGATATCTCGGCTCTGGGCTGTGACTTTTACGTCTTCTCCAGTCACAAGATGCTGGGTCCGACCGGCATCGGCGTGCTGTGGGGCCGCCATGAGGCGCTCGAGGCGCTGGAGCCCACGCGGGGCGGTGGCGAGATGATCAAGGAAGTGTGGATCGACCGGGCGCGCTGGAACGACCTGCCGTGGCGGTTCGAGCCCGGCACCCCGCCGATCGCCGAGGCCGTGGGGCTGAACGCCGCCATCGAGTACCTCGAGAAGCTCGGCATGGAGCGGGTGGCCGAGCACGAGCGTGGGCTGGCCCGGCAGACGGTCGAGGTGCTGTCGGCGATCCCTGGCGTCACCGTCTACGGACCACCGGCCAGCGTCGATCGAGGCGCGGTCGTGTCGTTCAGCGTCGACGGCCTGCACCCGCACGACGTCGCCGCCCTGCTCGATCAGGAGGGCATCGCGGTCCGGGCCGGCCACCACTGCGCCCAGCCGCTGATGCGCGGCCTCGGTATCACGGGTACCGCCCGGGCCAGCTTCTCCGTCTACACCTCGCCCGAGGACATCTCGCTCCTCGCCCACGCCCTGGCCGCGTTGCGCACGCAGCTCTAGCGGCATGGCGCCGCAAGGGCCCCGCAACCCGTTCGTCTCGCCCCGGTTCGGTCAGCTCGCCACGTTCATGCTGCTGCCGGCGGCCGAGTCGCCGGAGGGGCTCGACGTGGCGATGCTCGGCATCCCCTACGACGGTGGCGTGTCGTACCGGACGGGCGCGCGCTTCGGGCCGCGGGCCGTGCGCGAGCAGTCCTCGCTCATCCGGCCCTGGAATCCCGTGCTCAAGGTGCACCCGTTCGAGCGCCTGCGGGTGGCCGACTGCGGGGACGTCGACGTGGTGCCGATCTCGATCGAGCGGACGCACGAGGCGATCGAGCGGAAGATCGACGTGGTGCTGGCGGCCGGCGCCCGGCCGCTGTCGATCGGCGGCGATCACTCGATCACGCTGCCGCTGCTGCGCGCCCTGGCCCGACGCCATGGGCCGCTGGCCGTCGTGCACTTCGACGCCCATCCCGACACCTGGGACGAGTACTTCGGCAGCAAGCTCTTCCACGGCACGCCGTTCCGCCGGGCCATCGAGGCGGGGGCGATCGATCCCAAGCGGATGATCCAGGTAGGCATCCGAGGGCCGCTCTACGGGCCCGAGGACTTCGCGTATCACGACGAGCACGGCATCGAGGTGCTGCGGATCGAGGCGATCAAGGAGCGGGGGCTGCCGTGGGCGGCCGAGCGGCTGGCCCGGCTGCGCGGCATGCCGCTCTACTGCTCGTTCGACATCGACGCCTGCGACCCCGCCTACGCGCCGGCCACCGGAACCCCGGAGGTCGGCGGGCTGAGCGCGTGGGAGGCGCTGAGCCTGGTGCGCGCGCTGGCCGGGACCACGCTGGTCGGTGCCGACGTGGTCGAGGTCTGCCCGCCGTACGACGGGCCCGGCCAGATCACCTCGCTGCTCGCCGCCAACCTGGCCTTCGAGATCCTCGGCGTCATGGCGCTCGGGGCATGAGCCGGCGTCTCATCGCGCTGGCGCTCGTGCTGGTCGCCGGCGCGCTGGCCGCCTCGCCGGCGGCGGCCGCCCCGGCGCCGGTCGCGACCATCCCGATCGACGGCGTCATCAACCCGGTGACGGTGCGGCTGGTGGAGGCCGCGCTGGCCCGGGCCCAGGCCGAGCGGGCCGGCGCCCTGGTCATCCTGCTCGATACGCCGGGGGGGCTGGAGCGGTCGATGCGGCTGATCTGCCAGCGCCTGCTCAACGCCGAGATCCCGGTGATCGTCTACGTCGCGCCGACCGGCGGCCGCGCGGCCTCGGCGGGCGTGTTCATCACCATGGCCGCGCACGTGGCCGCCATGGCGCCGGCGACCAACATCGGGGCGGCGCACCCGGTGGCCGTGGGCGGTGGCAGCATCGACAAGGAGAGCATGAAGAAGATCGAGAACGACGCGGCCGCCTTCGCCCGCACCATCGCCGTGGAGCGTGGGCGCAACGCCGACTGGGCGGAGAAGGCCGTGCGGGAGTCGGTGTCGATCACCGAGCGGGAGGCGGTCAAGCTCAAGGTCGTGGACCTCGTCGCCGACTCGCTGCCCGACCTGCTCGAGAAGATCGACGGCCGCACCGTGAAGACGAGCCGGGGACCGGTCACGCTGCAGACGAAGGGCGCGACCGTGACCCCCATCGACGTCGGCTTTCGCGACCGCGTCCTCAACGTCATCACCGACCCCAACGTCGCCTACATCCTGATGATGCTGGGCATGCTCGGCCTCTTCTTCGAGCTGTCGACCCCCGGCGCCATCCTGCCCGGCGTCATCGGTGGCATCTCGCTGATCCTGGCCTTCTTCGCCTTCCAGAGCCTGCCGCTCAACTTCGCCGGGCTCCTGCTGATCCTGTTCGGCATCGTGCTGTTCATCGTCGAGATCAAGGTCGTCAGCCACGGCGTGCTGGCCATCGGCGGCGTGGTGGCGATGGCGCTCGGCTCGCTCATGCTGTTCGACGCCCCCGAGGTCGGCTTCCGGGTGTCGTGGCGGGTCATCCTCCCCACGGTGGGGGCGACCGCCGGGATGTTCCTGTTCGTGATCGCGGCCGGCATCCGCGCGCTGACGGCGCGCTCGCCGGTCGGGGGCCCGGCGCTGGTCGGTGAGACCGGGGCGGCGCGGGTCCGGCTGGACCCGGAGGGCCAGGTGCTGGTCCACGGCGAGCTGTGGCGGGCGGTGGCCCGGGGCGGTCCCATCGAGGAGGGCGCCCGGGTTCGCGTGGTCGACGTGCACGGGTTGACGCTCACCGTCGAGAAGACGGCAGAGGGAGGCATCTCATGATCTCCGTCGACTGGCTGCTCACCCTCGTGGTCGCGGCCGCGATCCTGTTCTTCCTGGCCTCGTTCATCCGCGTGGTCCCCGAGTACGAGCGGGTGATCATCTTCCGGCTCGGCCGCAAGACCAAGGCGATCTTCAACCCGGGTGGGGACGGCAACGGCCCCGGCCTCGTGCTGCTGGTGCCGTTCATCGACAAGATCCGCCAGCGCATCAGCCTGCGGACGGTCGCCACCGACGTGCCGCCCCAGGACGTCATCACCCGCGACAACGTGTCGATCAAGGTGAACGCGGTCATCTTCTTCCGCGTGATCAACCCCGAGCAGGCCTTCCTGTCGGTCGAGGACTACATGTACGCGACCTCCCAGCTGTCCCAGACCACGCTGCGCAGCGTGCTGGGCCAGATGGAGCTGGACGACCTGCTGGCCGCCCGCGACAAGGTCAACCAGCAGCTGCAGCGGATCATCGACGAGCACACCGAGCCGTGGGGCGTGAAGGTCTCGACGGTCGAGGTCAAGCAGATCGACCTCCCCCAGGACATGCAGCGGGCGATGTCCAAGCAGGCCGAGGCCGAGCGCGAGCGGCGGGCCAAGGTGATCAACGCCGAGGGCGAGTTCCAGGCCGCCGCCAAGCTGGGCGAGGCCGCCGAGGTGCTGATGCGCTTCCCGGTCGCCGTGCAGCTGCGCTATCTGCAGACGATGCGCGAGATCGCCTCCGAGCGGAACACGACCACGTTCTTTCCGCTGCCGATGGACCTGCTGGGCCCGCTGCTGAACCGGGTCACCGGCGGCGGGGGACGCCGGCAAGCCGTGAGCGTGGTTGGCGCGCCGGCGCCGCCCATGTAGAATACGAGGGCTTCGGGTCTGGGGGGTTAGCTCAGTTGGGAGAGCGCGGCGTTCGCAACGCCGAGGTCGAGGGTTCGAATCCCTTACCCTCCACCAAGTTTCCTCGCCCTTCTCGTGTGGCTGCTACATCCGGCTGCTACACGAGGAGGGCTTCACTGCGATGCTGGTCCATGCTGGTTCTTCGCGGTTCTCGCTCGTCTCCCGTAGGGTCGTTCCTCTCACGCTTCGTCCGCTGGTGGGCAAAAGGGTCCGTAGGCCTGCGGGCGACTAGCACCAAGGTGTAACTGCTCCCAGCGCGTCAAGAGGCGTAGTCTGCCCCCCATGACGGAGTCGAAGTGCGCTTCCTGCAACAAGCCGATCCTCCCCGGCCAGGACAGGATGACCGTGCAGGAGGTTGCGTACCACATGGACTGCTGGGACAGGAAGGAGCGGCGCCGGTAGGATGACCGACCACGAGCGAGCCCAGAAGAAGCTCCGCGGCGACGCCAAGATCCTCTGCGAGAGCACGGTCACGCTGATCGCACGAATCGAGGCGCTGATCGTGACGGCGAAGCGGCTGACTACAGAGGCCAAGGCCCGCCACCGCTGATCACCCCGGCAAGCGGTCCTCGCACCGCTGCGCCTTGCTGGGAAAGAGGTTGAAGGAGAACAGGGCCGAGTTGACCGTGGGCGCCTCGGTGGTCGGCGCCTACAAGCTCGAAACAACGACGGGCGAGACCAGCCATCGGGAGGTCACCATCCGAACGCCACGTTAGTTCTTGTGGCAACTGTCCGCAGGTCCCTCGGGCCGATAGTCAGGACACCACAGGCGTCCCAAGTAGCGGCTTGATCGCCGACGGGAGTTCTTCCCAGACCCGTCTCGCCATGAGGATTGGCATGGCCGGCGCCATGAGGGTCCGCCGGTCACGCTCGGCCGTCAAGGCCACCAACGCCACGGGGTACAGCAGGTTCGGGAGCAACTCCGCGAGGATGTCGAGGGCGAAGTCGAGGTCGACTGTGGAGACGATGAAAGACAGCGTGTCGGGCATCTGGTAAGACCTCACCGCGCAGGACGAACTCCCGGATGCGCGAAGCGGAGGACTTGGGGGCGAAGCCAGATGCCAGAGGGTCCGACGCCTGATGCGCCTGTCGGAGGCCCGGAGGAAGGCACCGTGAGTGTAGCAGGGTCGCAGTCCAACATCCTGCGCACGTCGCGCGGCGCCGGCGGCCCAGCTCACCGCAGACGCCATCGATCCAGCACTCCGACTATTCTACAGGGATGTCGCGCAGGTCGATCCTCGTCGTCTTGCCCCCTCGGATAAGGTGGACATCGCGGATTGAAGCAGTCCTAGTAAAACCTCCGGCGAGCGCGATGGCTCGGCCGGCGGTCATCCCGCTTGTGTAGTTCACTGCGCCCGGTCTGCGCACCTGGCCTTCGACGTAGACGTAGGTGTTCTCGGCGAGTACGAGCGGTGCTTCGGCCGCGAGGAGCACGCCAAGCGCACCCGCCGCCGCGGTCAGCGCGAAGCGACGGCGGTCGATCACTCGATCACCAGGGACGAAGCGGATCAAGAGCGGGACGCGGACCCAGGGCAGGAGGTAGGGCGGGTCACTCGATCACCTGTTCCGCCCGCAGCAGTAGCGAGGGCGGCAGCGTGAGTCCGAGCGCCTTCGCCGTACGGAGAGTGACGGCGAGCAGGAACTTCTCCGGCCGCTGCACGGGCAGGTCGGCCGGCCGGGCTCCCTTGAGCACCAGCGCCACGTAGCCGGCGGCGCGTCGGTACAGGTCGATGAAGTCCGGGCCGTACGCCATGAGGCCGCCGGCCTGGGCGAACCCGGGGACGAATCCGCAGATGGCAGGGACGCGCTGCTTCACGGCCGTGTCGGCAATCCGCTTGAGCGTGGCGTTTACGAGCGGCGATGTCAGCACCACCAGGCCGGTAGCCGGGGGCGCCGCCGCCTCGGTGAGGCCGTCGAGGTCAGCGTACGCGCGCGCGACCAACCGGCGGGTCGTCAGCCCGACGAGTCGACCGGCCGCCTCGGTCGCCTCGAACTGCGGAGTATTAACCTGGGCGTCTCCGACGACGACGACTTGCGACAACGTGGGCTTCGCCTCCTTGAGGTATGACGTATTTGCCGGCGATCTCGGGGATATTGAGAAAGAAGCCGGTGAGGTTCCGGCCGGGACGGGCCAGGGTGGTGACCCAACCGCGCACGACGGGATCGGACTCGAAGTCGAGGCCGACAATCGGCGTTGTCTGGGTCGCGCGTGCAACCGCCGCGACGGAGTAGGGGTTCACGGCGACGATCACGTCGGCGCCCTCGGTCACGAGCCGCTCGGCGAGAGGCGCATACTGCTCGACGCCGACGGGGCCGGCGATGTGCACGTTGACCTGCACAGCGCCGTCGAGCCCGAGGCCAGCCTCGCGCAGGCCGTCGGCGAACGCCCGGAATTGCGGCGTGTTCCGGTGCTCCTTGGCCGAGTAGCCACCGCCGCCGCTGAGCCAGGCGACTCGCAGCGGCCGTCCCTGGGCGCGGGCAGGACCGGGGACAGCGAGCGCCGCCGCCGTAGCAATCTGCAGGAAGCGGCGCCGGTTCATGCCGGGATGGTGAGGCAGGCGCGGGTCAGGAGTCAACGGTCGTGCCGGTCCGTAGGCGAGGATCAGCCTCGCTTGGGTCGGCGGACGGCCCTCACCGTCCCGCTTCCTCCTCCTCCGCAGAAGAACCGATCGCCGCCATCGGACTCGAGCCCCGAGACGTTCACTCCAGGCGGCATCTCGAGCGTCTCCAGGACTTCTCCCGTTCGAGGATCGATGCGTCGCAACTCGCTGTCGTCACCTTCCCAGCTGCCGTGCCAGAGCTCCCCGTCGACCCAGGTGACCCCGGTGACGAAACGGTTGGACTCGATCGTGCGAAGAATGGCCCCGGTCTGGGGATCGACCTGGTGGATCTTCCGGTCCCGATACTGCCCCACCCAGAGCGTCCCTTCAGCCCACGCGAGCCCCGAGTCGCCACCGCCGCCGGGCGCCGGGATGGTGGCGAGCACACGGCCGGTCTCCGGATCGATCTTCTGGATGCGATCCCCGGCGAGCTGAAACAGGTGCTGGCCGTCGAAGGCCGTTCCGGCCTGGGCGGCGACCGCAATCGAGCGCAGCATCGTCCCGCTCGCCGGATCGAAGGCGTTCAGCCTGTCTCCACTGGCAAACCAGACGTTCTGGCCGTCATAGGTGACGCCATGCACGCGATCGGCGCCCGGAAAGGGGCCATACTCACGGACGATCTCGGCAGTCGATCGAGTCATGCGCCCATCCTAGTCAGTCGGCAGCGGAGCGGGGAGTAACAAGGTCGTCGTGAATCCTGGCATGGGCGGGGTCGTCCAGCGACGAGCTCGCCCGCGTCCGAACGACTGCACCTTGCCGGCGGCGGCGAGCGAGTCGAGCGCCCGTTGCACGGTGCGCGCGCTCGTTCCCAGTGCCAGCGCGAGAGCCGAGCTCGACCACGACTCACCGTCGGCGAGGAAGGCGAGCACCGCCGCATGGTCCCCTTCGACGGGCGGCGCCAGCACGACGACCTCGCGGGCACGGCGCGGCGCCAGCGCAAAGCCTCGCTTCGTCGCGCGCACGTCGGCCAGCGCCCGCAGCAGCGTCCGAAGCCGCCCGACTTCGACGCGCAACCGCGCGCGATGCGATTCATCGGCGAGCTTCGATCCGAATGCCCGCGCCACGAGCGTGTCCCGCGGTACGTCTTCTGGCCACGCTTCGCCCAGCGTGCGGGCGAGCGCGAACAACACCGGGCGCCGGGCGAGCGAGACCGCCGTGCGTCCGTCACGCACCACGTGACGGCAACCGTCCACGACGCACGCGCTCGACGCTAGCCACGTTTCGACCTCGTCGATCCGGAGGAGTCGCTCCTTGCCGCGCGCAATCAGGCGCGCCGCGGGCGTGTTCAGGGCGAGGTATGCGGCCTCGACCTCCGCCGTCAGCGCCGGGATGCGTGCGTGGCGCGCGGCGCGTTCGGCCCGAGCCAGCGCCGCACGCGCCGCTTTCGTCCGGAGGCGCCGTATCGCGATCCCCGCGACGACCAGCTCGTGGACGGTCCTCGACGCGGGAGGGAAGGGCGCGGGATCGAGCGCGGCGAGCCTACGCTCGACGTCGCCGATGCGCCCGATCAGGAGAAGGCGCCGGATCTCGAGATGTCGGGCGTAGGCGGCGTTGAGCCGGTCGCCGTGCTCCTCCAGCGTTGCCCGGGCCGAGTCGAGTGCCTTGGCGGGCCAACCGAGGTCGCGCGAGACCAGCGCGATGTCGGCCTCGGCGACGACGCAGCGCGCGCGGGCCACGGCCTCGTTCGGACCGAAGGCACGCGCCGCCCGTCGCAGGAGGGCCTTCGCTCGAACGAGATCGCCGATCTGCGCCATCGCGAGGCCTCGGAGCGCGAGAGCCGGCGCGTCGTTGCGCAGGGCGACCCGGTTCAATGCGCCGAGGGGATCACCCGCCGCCAGGGCCCGCCCGGCGGCAGTGATCAGCGAGTCCATGGGAATCCCGTCACACTTGTCACTCCCACCGTTTGACACCTGGCGGTAAATCTATCTCATGAAGCGCGAGTGATCCGGCGCCGAGCGTTGACCGAACGCGGGGCGGGAAGGGCGCGCGCGCTGAAGGACACCTGAAGGAGAAGGATAACGGCGATGACGAAACACACGACGGGGACACGAAGAGAGTGGCTGGCCGCGCGGCTCGAGCTGCTCGAGGCGGAGAAGGAGCTGACGCGGCGGAGCGACGAGCTGGCCCGGCGGCGACGGGAGTTGCCGTGGGTTCGAGTCGACAAGGAGTATCGATTCGACACCGACCAGGGAGGCGCCTCGCTGGCCGACCTCTTCCGAGGGCGGTCGCAGCTCCTCGTCTACCACTTCATGTTCGGGCCCGACTACGCGGCGGGGTGTCCGTCCTGCTCGGCGATCGCGGACGGATTCAATGGATTCGCCGTGCACCTGGCCAACCATGACGTGATGCTCTGCGCGGTGTCCAGGGCACCGCTCGCGAAGCTGCAGGCGTACCGGCGGCGGATGGGGTGGACGTTTCCCTGGGCGTCGTCCTTTGGGGGCGACTTCAATTTCGACTTCGGCGTGGGGTTCACCGAGGAGCAACAGCGCGAGGGGCGCATCGAGTACAACTACCGTCGCGAGGCGGCGGAGGGCGGCGGGGAGGGGCCCGTCGCCTTCGCGGCCGTGGCCGGAACCGACGTGGCCACGTACACGCGTGAGAGGCCGGGGGTGAGCGCGTTCACGCTCGAGGACGGCGCCGTCTACCACACCTATTCCGCCTATTCGCGCGGAGTGGACGCCCTCTGGGGGATGTACCAGTGGCTCGACCGCGCCCCCAGGGGGCGCAACGAAACGGGCCTCTGGTGGCGCCGCCACGACGAGTACGACAAGCGTTGAGCCACGGGGTGCCCGAGCGAGCCTCCCAGCGAGATCAGGGTACGCGGCGGTTCTACGCGAGCTTGCGGGCGACGAGCGCTTCGGCCGAGCACTGGCAGCGGGAGCAGATTCGACGGACGAGTCGGAGGCCCGTTCGCATGATGAGGACCAGCGCGACCGCGCGCACGTCATGCTCCTTCACCTCAAGCTGCGCCGCCAGGCAGGGGAAGCAGAGCAACCGTGGGGAGTTCTCGTAGACGGCATGGGCGATGCGCTGGGCGAGGGGGCTCACGGCTGGCGTGGGCTACACAGAACGCCTTGTACGTCGTAGCCGTTTCACGTTGCGCTCCAGAACTTCCGGCAGGCACGGCTTGGTAAGGAACAGCTCGGCGCCCGCCCGGAGTGCGGACCACTCGACGACCTTGTGCGGGTAGCCGGTGAGCAGGATGACGCGACTCCGCTGGGTACGCCGGTCGGCCTTGATCCGCCGGATGGCGGTGATGCCGTCGATCTGCGGCATGGCAAGGTCCATCACGATCACGTCGGGCACGTGCTCGAGGGCCGCCTGGACGGCGCTCGCACCATCGTGAGCCGTGACGACGTCGAAGCCACGGCTTCCCAAGTACTCCGTGTAGAGGTTGCGAGTGTCGGCCGTGTCGTCGGCGATCAGGATGACGGGTGGTCGCCTTCTTGAGGGACGCGGGGGCGGTCTGAGGGAGGGGGCGTGCTCGTCGCCGTCCTCGGGGACACCGCTCTGGATCATGCGCGAACGACGTTGCGTCGGCGCTCTTCGGCGTCCATCGGTTTCTTCGAGGTCAACTAGCGTGCCAACAGGCGGGCGCATGTAGTTCCACGTGGTTGCGCCGGTTCACGCCACGACTCCTGAGCCGTGCTCACCCCAGCATGGGCACTTCGTTTCCTATGTCGCGTGGCCCGCCTACGGTCGCTTCCAGAGCACTGGGAGATCGCCCTCGGTCGCGGCATTGACCGCCGCCGCCGCCCGTCCTACGCTGATGCCCATGCACGCGATACTCGACGCGGCGGCTCTGGCTCTGGCCGGCGAGCGGAGATGGCTCGTCAGGCTGCGCGCCGCGGTCAACAGGCAATGACGCGACTGGCTCGAAGATCGGCGCTGGTTGCCACGGTGCTTCTGCTTGTACTGATCGGCGCCGCGTGTCCCGAGTATGTGTGGCCGGCGGGGGCGGCGCCCGCGAGTCCAGCCGGAGCCGGGGCGCCGGGGCCGAGGGCGGGGCGCGGCATTCGCCGGCAGCTCCGGCCGGTCGCGCGGAGCGTGACGCAGATCGCTCTCGCGTCCGTGCTACGCCTCCCCGGGGGCCTCCGGTTCGTCAACCACTGGCACCAGTCGCTCAGCCCCGCACAGAAGCGCCGGTTCTTCTACCTCAGCGCGGACCTGTCGTGCCGTGTCGAGGGGCCGTGGATCGTGGACTTCGGAGGTCGGCGGCTGACGCTGCCTCTGCATCGCGATTTCGATCTGGCCTGGCTCGCCGCGACGGCCTTCCATGGCTATGACCCTGAGCTCCATGAGTTCTATCAGACGCTCGTGCGAGCGCCCACGCCGCCGGTAGTGTTCTTCGACGTCGGGGCCAACTACGGGCTTCACTCGCTCAAGCTGCTGGCGCACGGGGTCAGGGTCGTCTCGTTCGAGCCGAACCCCGCCTGCGAGCCGTTCTTCATGGAGTGCTGTCGCCGGAATGGGCTGTGTCCCGACCTGCGATTGACGGCGGTCGGCGATCGCGCCGGGTGGGCCGAGCTCAGAGTTCCCCGTGGCCGACCCTGGCTCGGCACCACCGCCGCCGAGGTGGCGAACGGCTGGAGCAGCGACGTCGACAGCGAGACGCTCCGCGTTCCGCAGATCACCCTCGACGACGTGGTGGCGACCGAGGGCATCGTCCCCGACGTGATCAAGATCGATACCGAGGGGACGGAGCTCGCCGTACTGGAGGGCGCCCGGCGGACCCTTCAGACTGCGCGTCCGGTGCTGGTGCTCGAGAGCTGGGCGACGCCCCCGCGGCGCCAGGCGCTGTTCGCGCTGCTCACCGCGCATGGCTATGGTCTGCACGCCCTCCACTTCGCGGCGCCACCGTCCACCGCGCTCACGAGCGCGGCGTTCGTGGGGTCCGCGGCCACGAACTTCGTCGCAGTCCACCGCTCGAAGAACCTGTCGTGACCGACGCCGGGCCGGCAGGTCACCGCCCGGCTCAGGGCGTGATGACCTTCGTCATGGGCGCCGTCCGGGCACTCTCCTTGCCGCCCATGTTCACGGCGGTCAGCGTGATGGACAGCGTGCCGCTGGTGGCGGGGATGGTCAGGAGGAAGCGACGCCGGAGACCGCCCTTTGGTGAGGACACCGGAAGCGTGACGACCGTTTCCGGACCGTCATCTACACGCCAGTAAACCCGGATCGACGCCAGCCCCCCGCCCCCCAGCGGCTGTCCGGCGGCGTTGGTGGTCGGTTCGGAATAGTCGACCTTGTGCGTGGTGGTCGGCGTTGCCGGGATGGCCAGCGCGGCGCAGGTGGCGCTCGGGCTCACGTTACCGGCGGCGTCCTCGGCCAGGACGCACACGAATCCGGACGTCGCGCCGCCGGCGTGGTACGGCATGCGCAGCATCAGCATGGTGTCGGCGACGGCGCCCTGCCTGGGCGCCGTGCCATCGCTGAATCCCGCGGTCCACCGGTAGACCGGGACCGGCACGCTCGCGGGCGGATCGAGCACGGTCTCCCAGGTCACCTTGAACAGTGCCCCCGTGGCCTCCGCGGTGGGGGCGCCCACCGTGAGGGAGCGCAGCGGAGGCGGCGGCTGAGTGTCGGGCTGCGCCGTTGCAGGGCCGGCTATGAACAGCAACGCCAGAGCGATGCGCATGGCTCTCATACGGCTCTCCCAGGGTGCGCCGCGGTGGTGCCGCGGCGGCGTCGATGCCACCTCTAGCATACTGATCCCGCCTGGGTCGCCTGGGTTAAGGTAAAGGTCGCTTTCTTCACCCCAGAGCCATGACGCAGAACATCTACGACGACGACGAGTTCTTCGAGGGATACAGCCGGCTCGGTCGATCGGTCGACGGACTGGACGGCGCCGCCGAGTGGCCGGCGCTTCGCGCGCTGCTGCCCGAGCTGACAGGGCTCGAGGTCCTGGATCTCGGCTGCGGCTTCGGTTGGTTCTGCCGGTGGGCCCGAGAGAGCGGAGCGGCCCGCGTGCAGGGCGTCGACGTCTCCGAGAAGATGCTGGCCCGGGCTCTGGCTACGACCAGGGACCCGGCGATCACCTATACCCGGGCTGACCTCGAGCACCTGCGGCTGCCGCCGGCCTCGCTCGGTCTCGTCTACAGCTCGCTGGCGCTGCACTACATCGAGAACCTGGATGGGCTGCTGTCGGAGGTCTACGCGGCCCTCGTCCATGGCGGCCATCTGGTCTTCTCGGTCGAGCATCCGATCTACACGGCCCCGGCGGAGCCGGGCTGGTCCGTGAATGCGGCCGGCCGCAAGATGTGGCCCATCGACCGCTACCTGGACGAGGGCCCGCGTTCGACGGACTGGCTCACCCGGGGTGTCATCAAGCAGCATCGAACCATCGGCACCTACGTCAATCTCCTGCTCCGGCTCGGGTTCGTCCTCGACCGCGTCGAGGAGTGGGGCCCCACCCCGGCGCAGATTGCCGCCCGGCCCGTCCTGGCCGACGAGCGCGAGCGGCCTGCCTTCCTGTTAGTGGCCGCCCGCCGCTAGGCGCGTCTTCTTCAGGACCACATTTGGGTGTGTGGTCGACCGGCGCCGGAGGCCCGGAGTCGGGACGCCGGTGAAGCGTCGCCAACAAAACCGTGCTGTCTGATCGGACGGTATGGTATTCGACACGAATCAGGCGAGCGCGGATACCCCCGATGGCCGGAGCGGTCAGCCGGACGCGGAATCGAGGCCGGTCGCCGGCCGAAGGATAGAAGCGTGGGCATGGCTGGAAGGCAACGCGTCATCGGCGTGGTCGCGAGCGTGGTGCTGATGCTGCTGGGCGGCCTGTTCCCAGGAGCCGCCCACGCGGCGACCGTGACAGCCCGGCACGGTCCGGCGACGATGGTGTTCGAGCCCAACCAGGGCCAGGCGGAGGCACCGGTGCAGTTCCTGGCACGTGGGCGCGGCTACGGCCTGTTCCTCACGCCGGCGGAGGCGGTGCTCGTGCTGGCGCCGTCCACGCGCGTGCCCTCCCGGGGCGCGTCCGCTTCGCTCGCCGCGCCGCTCGTCGTGCGGATGCGGTTGCTCGGTGCCGATGCGGGCGCCACGATCGCCGGCAGTGAGCCGTTGTCGGGCCGCAGCCACTACCTCCTGGGCCAGGCGGATCGGTGGCAACGCGCCGTCCCCACCTTCGCGCGCGTGCGCTACACGGACGTCTATCCGGGCATCAGCCTCGTCTTCTACGGCACCGACCGACAGCTCGAGTACGACTTCATCGTGGCGCCGGGCGCGAACCCCGACGCCGTCGCGCTGGCCTTCGATGGGGTCGAGGGGCTGCACGTGGACAGCGCCGGCGACCTCGTGCTGGCCACCGGCGCCGGCGACCTCCGCCTGCGTCGGCCGGTCATCTATCAGGAGGTGGACGGCGAGCGGCGGCCGGTCGACGGCGGGTACGTGGTCGACGGCAATCGCGTGCGGTTCCGGATGACGGCGTGGGATCCTGCCCGCCCGCTGGTGATCGACCCGATCCTGGCCTACTCGACGTTCCTCGGCGGGTCGTCGACCGACCAGGGCTTCGGCATCACGGTCGATGCATCCGGCAACGCCTACGTGACCGGCTCCACCATCTCGACCAACTTTCCCGTCTCGTCGCCGTTGCAGGCCACGCGCCTGGGAGTGACCGACGCCTTCGTGACCAAGCTCGACTCCACCGGGGCCCTCGTGTTCTCGACGTTCCTCGGGGGCAGTGGTGACGACGCCGGCAACGCCATCGCGGTGGATGCAAGCGGCAACGTGCTCATCGCCGGCACGACGACCTCGGGGAACTTCCCGGTGCAGGGAGCGGCGCCGTTCGCGCCTTTTCAGTCCACGCTGGGGGGAGGCAACGACGCGTTCGTCGCCAAGCTCGACCCGACCGGCGGCACGCTCGTCTACTCGACCTACCTGGGAAGCAACACGGACGACTTCGGCACCGGCATCGCGGTGGACACGCTGGGCAACGCCTACGTGACGGGATCGACGCAGTCGGTCAGCTTCCCGAACAACGGCGCCGTCACCTGCCTGGGGACCAAGAGCACCGGCGCCGACGCCTTCGTCGCCAAGCTCGATCCCTCGGGGGTCATGGCCGACGGGCTGGGGACGCCCACGGGCTACTGCCGGTTCCTCGGTGGCCCCGGCGTCGACTCCGGCGAGGGGATCGTGGCCGACACGACTGGCAACGTCTGGGTCGTCGGCTCCACGACGTCGACCGATATCGGCATTGCGGGGGCCGCACAGGCAAGCCCCGTTCAGGCGACCTCCGGCGGGCAGACGGACGGCTTCGTCGGTAAGCTCAATCCGGCGGGGGCACTGGTGTACCTGACCTTCCTCGGGGGCAGCGGCGACGACTTTGCTCTCGGAGTGGCCGTGGACGCCGTCGGCAACGCCTACGTCACTGGCTCCACCGACTCGCCGGACTTTCCGACGCAGCTGCCGTTGCAGCAGTTCATCGCCGGGGGCGACGACGCCTTCGTCGCCAAGGTGAATCCGGCGGGTAGCGCGCTGGTGTTCTCCACGTACCTGGGCGGCACCGCCGACGACGTCGGCAACGCCATCGGGGTGCACCTGGGCGACTCGAGCGTCTACGTCGCCGGGTCGACGAAGTCGGTGGACTTTCCCACGGTCGCGCCCATCCAGCCGGGGCTGGGCGGCCGCCTCGACGCGTTCGTGACCCGACTCAACCCGGCCGGGGGTGCGCTGCTCTTCTCGACCTACCTCGGCGGCGCCGGTGACGACGTGGCCCAGGCGATCGCGGTCGACCAGGGGCTCGTGTACCTCACGGGCTCGACCAACTCGGTGACGTTCCCGACGGCCGCGCCGATCCAGGGCCCGGGCGGTCTCCTCGACGCCTTCGTGACCCAGATCGCCGAGGGCGGGACCGTCCAGTTCACGGCGAGCAGCTATCAGGTGAGCGAGACCGCGGGTAGTGCCACCATCACCGTCCAGCGCGTCGGCGACACGACACCGGCGACCACCGTACAGTTCGCGACGAGCAACGGCACCGCCACCGCCGGCTCCGACTACACGACGGCCTCCGGGACCCTGACGTTCTTGCCCGGGCAGATCATCGCCACCTTCACCGTGCCGATCATCAACACTGGGGGCTGTGACGGCGACGAGACGGTGAACCTCACCCTGAGCAACGCGAGCGGCAGCGTGCTGGGCACCCGCAGCTCCGCCGTGCTGACGATCCTGGATCCGTTGGCCTGCATCGCCTTCGGCGCCGCCGAGTACTCGGTCGACGAGAATCACGGCCCGGCGGTGATCACGGTGACGCGGTCAGGGTCCGCCACCGGGGTGGCGACGGTCCGGTTCCAGACCATCAACGGCACTGCCACGGCCCCCGCTGACTACACGGCGATCGATCGCACGCTGACGTTCTCCCCGGGCGTCCGGAGCCTGTCGGTGCCGATCGCGATCGTGAACGACACGCTCGCCGAGGGACCGGAGACCGTCACCTTGATGCTGTCCAATCCGGTCGGCGCCGTGCTGGCAACCGAGCGTACGACGGTGACCTTGACGATCGTGGACGACGACATCGCCGCGATCCAGTTCTCGGCGTCGACCTACACGGTGGGGGAGGCGACGGCCACGGCGACGATCACGGTGGTTCGAAGCGGCGCCCTCGGCACCCCGGTGACGGTGGACTTCGCGACGAGCGATGGGACGGCGACGGCGGGGGCGGACTACACCGCGGTGGCGCGGACCCTGACGTTTGCGGCCGGGGTGGTGAGCCGCACGGTGACCGTGCCGATCACGAACGACACCGACGACGAGGCGAACGAGACCGTCCTGCTGCAGCTCACCAATCCCGGGCCCGGGGCCGTCCTCGGCGCCCGCGACACCGCCACCCTGACGATCGTGGACAACGACGTGGCGGGGACGGTGCAGTTCAGCCAGGCGCTCTACACGGTGCCGGAAGCGGCTCTGTCGGCGCCGATCGCGATCGTCCGGAGCGGCGGCGGCGCCGTCGTGAACGTTCAGTTCGACACCAGCAACGGGCCGGGGGCGAGCGGGGCCGTGGCCGGGGTCGACTACACGACGACGAGCGCCCCCGTCGTATTCGGTCCCGGCCAGGTCACGCAGACGGTGGCGATTCCCCTGGCGGGCCCCAACGCGGCGGCGGGCAGCCGATTCGTGACGCTGACACTGAGCGCGCCGGGTGGGGGCGCGGTGCTGGGGCCACGGTCGACGGCGCAGCTGAAGATCGTCGACGACGAGGCGGCGGTGCAGTTCGGCTCCCCGACCTACTCGGTGCTCGAGGGGGGAACGATCGCGATCACGGTGGAGCGGACGGGCCCGGCGACGGGGACGGTGATCGTGCCGTTCGCGACGGGCGGGGGTACCGCCGCCGCGGGCACGGACTACGTCGCCACCGCGGGCGAGCTGACATTCGCGGCGGCGACGAAGACGCTGACCTTCCCGGTGCGGACGCTGGGCAACACGACGGTCGAGGGCAGCCGCACGGTCGTGCTGACGCTGGGCCCTCTGGTGACGGGGACGGCCGGGGCGGCGCTGGGATCGCAGAGCACCGCCACGCTGACGATCACCGACAACGACGTGGGCGGGCAGATCCAGTTCTCGGCGGCGACGTACACGGTCTCGGAGGCGACGGCCGTGGCGACCATCACGGTCGTTCGCACCGGGGGCGCCGCGGGTTCGGTGACGGTGGACTTCGCGACGATCGGTGGCGGAACGGCGACGGCCGGGGCCGACTACACGGCGGTGACGCCGACCCTCACGTTCGCGGCCGGAGTGATGAGCCGCACGGTGACGGTGCCGATCACGAACGACACGCTGGACGAGGCGAACGAGACCGTCCTGCTGCAGCTGACGAACGCCACCGGCGGCGCTACTTTGGGGCCGCAGAGTACGGCCACCCTGACGATTCTGGACAACGACGTGGCGGGGACGGTGCAGTTCAGCCAGTCGCTGTACACGGTGACGGAGGCGGCCGTGTCGGCGCCGATCGCGATCGTGCGGACCGGCGGGGCCGCCAGCGGCGTGACCGTGCAATTCGACACCAGCGACGGTCCGGGGGCGAGTGGGGCGCTCGCGGGGACCGACTACACGATAACGAACCCGCTAGTGACCTTCCCAGCCAACGTCGCCAGCCAGACCGTGACCATTCCGGTGCTCGGCAACCCTGCCCCCACGGGGAGCCGTTTCGTGACGTTGACGTTGACCGCGCCGGGCGGCGGCGCGGTGCTGGGGCCGCGGTCGACGGCGCAGCTGAAGATCGTGGACGACGAGGCGGCGGTGCAGTTCGCCTCCCCGACCTACTCGGTGCTCGAGGGGGGAACGATCGCGATCACGGTGGAGCGGACGGGCCCCGCGACGGGGACAGTGATCGTACCGTTCACGACGGGCGGGGGGACCGCCGCCGCGGGCACGGACTACGTCGCCACCGCGGGCGAGCTGACATTCGCGGCGGCGACGAAGACGCTGACCTTCCCGGTGCGGACGCTGGGCAACACGGCGGTCGAGGGCAGCCGCACGGTCGGGCTGACGCTGGGCCCTGTGGTGACGGGGACGGCCGGGGCGGCGCTGGGATCGCAGAGCACCGCCACGCTGACGATCACGGACAACGACGTGGGCGGGCAGATCCAGTTCTCGGCGGCGACGTACACGGTCTCGGAGGCGACCGCCGTGGCGACCATCACGGTCGTTCGCACCGGGGGCGCCGCGGGTTCGGTGACGGTGGACTTCGCGACGATCGGTGGCGGAACGGCGACGGCCGGGGCCGACTACACGGCGGTGACGCCGACCCTCACGTTCGCGGCCGGAGTGATGAGCCGCACGGTGACGGTGCCGATCACGAACGACACGCTGGACGAGGCGAACGAGACCGTCCTGCTGCAGCTGACGAACGCCACCGGCGGCGCTACCCTGGGGCCGCAGAGTACGGCCACCCTGACGATCCTGGACAACGACGTGGGCGGCGTCGTGCAGTTCTCCGCGGTGCTCTTCGCGAAGACCGAGTGCGCGGTCGGGCCCTGCAACGCGGTGCTGACGGTGACGCGCACCGGCGGCGCCGCCAGCGGCGTGACGGTCGACTTCACCACGGTGGACGGCACGGCCACGGCCGCTGCCGACTACGTCACGACGAACGGGACCCTCACGTTCGCCGCCGGCCAGACGAGTCAGCCCATCACGGTCCCGCTGCAGATCGAGGCGGGCGCGCAGCCGACCAAGTCGTTCACGGTCGTCCTCAGCAACGCCACCGGCGGGGCGACGCTCGGCGTCCGGACCACCGCCGAGGTCCGCATCGCCGACCCCATCTAGGCTCAGGCGCCGGGAGAGGCCTCCTCGTCGAGCTGTACGGGGCCGAGAGGGCGACGGGCATCCTCGAGTACCTGGTCGCTGTCGACCTCTCGCGTGCGGCTGCGGACGATGATGAGCATGGCCAGCGCCCCCAGGGAGTCGAGGGCGACGTCACTTGCGCTGCCGTGACGGCCCGGGACCTGGGTCTGGTGCACCTCGTCGACGATGGCGCACGACACGCACACCGCCAGCGTCACCCAGAAGGCCGCCCGCAGGCCGAGACGCCGGTGGGCCCGGAGCGCGCGGAGCCAGAACAGGGCGAGCAGCGCGTACTCGGTGAAGTGGGAGAGCTTGCGGAGGGCGGCGTGCATCGTCTGGACGCCGACCCACGGCATCCACGAGGCCAGGGTGCGCAGCACCGGCAAGAGATGACGCTGTGTCTGCTGGGGCCCGAAGTGGGCGGTGCCGAGCAGCAGCACGACCGCCAGCCACAGGATGGCGAGGCGAAACCCTTTCCCGATCACGGGTGGGGCGGGGGGTCGAACAGCGCCAGCAGTCCCACGTCGTGGAGGCGGCCGAGGCCCCCCAGCTTGCCGGTGCCGACGAGCCCGACGTGCATCGGGAGGCTAGGCGGTGGCGGTGGCGCGCTTGGCCGGACGAGCGGGACAGGTCTTGTGGTACCAGGTCGACCCGAGCTTGATGTGGTTACCGTTCTTGCGGATGCGTAGCTTGCACTTCGGGCACGTCCCCATCGGGAGACTCCTTTTCGTCGAACCGGGTCAATGGAGGCCGTATTATAGCAGCGCCTCCGGAGGATCGCCGTGAGCGACTGCCTGTTCTGCCGCATCATCGCGCGCCAGAGCCCCGCCGACATCACTTACGAGGACGATGCGGTGGTGGCCTTCAAGGACATCTACCCCAAGGCGCCCGTGCATCAGCTCATCGTGCCTCGACGTCACATCGCCTCGCTGCTCGAGGCGACCGAGGACGACATCGACGCCCTCGGTCGGTGCGTGCTCACGGCCCGGCGGCTGGCCGAGGCGACGGGCTACGCCGAGAGGGGATTCCGCCTCGGCATCAACACGGGCCCCGAGGGAGGGCAGGTCGTGTACCACGTCCACGTGCACTTCACGGCCGGCCGCCGGCCGCGAGCCGACGCGTAGCCGCTCACGCCTTCGATTCCAGCGGGAGCCCGGCGTTGACCCACGAGGCGAGGCCGCCCTTGAGCACCCGCACGTTGCGATACCCGAGACCCTTCAGCTGGTGCGCCACCCGGGCGCTCGACATCTCGTCCGGTCACGTACAGTAGGCGACGATCATCCGGGCCGGATCGACGTCGGGGCGCTTGCCCTGGTCGGAGATCTCCTGGACCGAGATCCGCAGCGATCGCGGGATGCGCACCGGGCTCTGCTCGTAGGCGGTCGTCTGGCGAACGTCGAGGATGGCCGGCGGGTCGGTGCCCTCCAGCAGCCGCGCGACCTCCGAGGGGCTGATGCGGAAGCGGTTGCGCTGCCAGCGCACCCCGAGCATCGCGCCCCACCCGAGCGCGCTGGCGCCGACCAGGCCGGCGCCGACCCAACCCCACGGCAGCAGGGGCTGCGTCTTCATCCTGGCCGTGTTCTCCATGCTGATGCGCTGCACGTCGGGGATCTCGGGCAGCAGGCGATTGGCCTCGACGAAGGCGGGGGCGGCGCGGGAGTGACGTCCCGCGAAGAAGGCGCTGAGGCCGGTCTGCCACGCGGAGTTGAAGCGGCTCGTCTCGTCCAGAGCCACCGTGGTGCCGCTCAGGAAGTCCTTCACCGCCGCCACCGGGATGACGAAGTTGAATCCCTGCACGGTGCCGCCCTCGCCCTGGGTCACCGCCGTCATCACGCCGATGACCTGGCCGGCCGCGTCGACGGCGGGGCCGCCGCTGGTGCCGGCCTCGGCGGAGGCGTCGGTCTGGATGATCGGCTGGTTCGCGCGGTCCTGCTTCAGGGCGGACACCGACCCATGGGTGACCGAGGCCTGCACCTTGGCCGAGGACTGGAGCAGCTCGTGCGTCATCACGACGCCGGCGAAGCCGATCACCGAGAGCTTGTCGCCGATCTTGAGTCGATCGGAGTCGCCCAGGGGCAGCGTGGGCAGGTCGGCCCCCTCCACGCGGAGCAGAGCCAGGTCACGGCCCGACATCGCCTGGCCGGTGGGGGGCGGACTGAACTTGGCGATCCGCGCCGCCAGGCGGAGGCCGTTCTGGAGGACGACCCAGACGGCGGGCTCGAGCGTGACGCTGTCGGCAGGCGTCGCCCCGACGGCCTCGCGCGTGAGCGCGTCTTCCACGTCGGGGCGGGCGCCGGCCGCCAGGCCCCGCTTCGCCAGCACGGCGGGCAGACAGTCGGCGCGGAAGGCCTTCTCGACCATGTGCGAGGTCAACCAGCGTCGCGGTGGGTCGTGAGCGACGAAGACGACGTGGGCGTTGGTGATGACCCACCCCCGCGGACTGACGAAAAATCCGGAGGCGCTCTCCCGGTACGGCACCGGCGTGACGGTCTTCTCGGCGCCGGCGCAGCGCAGCGTGACCTGGGCGCCGACCTCGGACACCACCACGGCCACCGCTGGCTTGGCGCGCAGTAGCATTTCCTGCAGTGAGACCTCCTGGGCCTGGGCGGGCGTGGGGATCAGCGCGAGCGCGACGAAGAGGACAGCGAGGTGAGAGCGCATCGTCGGAATTCTAGCCCCGAAATGCGAGAGGCTCCAGGGTGACCCCTGGAGCCTCTCGGTGTTGCAGTGGAACCGCGCTGCTTACTTCAGCTCGGCGATGGCCGCCTCGGCCTTCACCTTGGCCGTCGTCATGTCACCGGCCTTGCACGCAGCCTCGGCCTCCTTGATCAGCGCCGTCGCCTTGCTCGCGCCCGGCTTGGAAGCACCAGCCGACCGCGGAGCCTGGCTATCCTGACCACGCGGGGCCTGGCTGTCCTGGCCACGCGGAGCCTGCATCTCCTGACCGCGCGGAGCCTGGCTGTCCTGACCACGCGGAGCCTGGGTCACGGTGCTACGCGGAGCCTGGCTGTCCTGACCACGCGGAGCCTGGCTGTCCTGACCACGCGGAGCCTGGCTGTCCTGACCGCGCGGGGCCTGGCTGTCCTGACCACGCGGGGCCTGGCTGTCCTGACCGCGCGGGGCCTGGCTGTCCTGACCACGCGGAGCCTGGCTGTCCTGACCACGCGGAGCCTGGCTGTCCTGACCACGCGGAGCCTGGCTGTCCTGGCCACGCGGAGCCTGAGTCACGGTGCTGCGCGGAGCCTGGCTGTCCTGGCCACGCGGAGCCTGAGTGTCCTGACCACGCGGAGCCTGGCTGTCCTGACCACGCGGAGCCTGGTGTCCTGACCACGCGGAGCCTGAGTGTCCTGACCACGCGGAGCCTGGCTGTCCTGACCACGCGGAGCCTGAGTCACGGTGCTGCGCGGAGCCTGGCTGTCCTGACCGCGCGGGGCCTGGCTGTCCTGACCACGCGGAGCCTGGCTGTCCTGACCACGCGGAGCCTGGCTGTCCTGGCCACGCGGAGCCTGGGTCACGGTGCTACGCGGAGCCTGGCTGTCCTGGCCGCGCGGAGCCTGAGTGTCCTGGCCGCGCGGAGCCTGAGTGTCCTGGCCACGGGGAGCCTGGCTGTCCTGACCACGCGGAGCCTGGCTGTCCTGACCACGCGGAGCCTGGGTGTCCTGACCGCGGGCACCGGCCAGGGACCGGGGGGCCTGGGTGTCCTGACCACGCGGAGCCTGGCTGTCCTGGCCGCGCGGAGCCTGGGTGTCCTGGCCGCGGGCACCGGCGAGCGAGCGCGGCGCCTGCACGTCCTGACCCTTGGCGACGGTGCCCCTGGCCGCGAGCAGCTCCTTGGCCTTGCTGACTTCCGCCGGGCAGGAGGTCTGCGCCTCGCCGATCGGGGTGAACGTGGCCAGCACCGCCACACTCATGAGGGTTGCGAAGAATCTCTTCATTGCTCTCCATCCTTTACGCGTTACGTTCGCTTCCGTCCTGGCAGCCCCAGTGGCTACCACTCTCCATCGCGGCGCCGGTCACCTTCTTCAGAGTCCTCGAAAGCCCCGACCGGTGCCTGAACTCGTGGTCTTGCTTAGAGCAACGTGGATGCCACGTCGGGGATGGCCATTCACGTCAGTTCCCACGGATACTTACGAATCGGCGTCTGCCCATCCTCGCCGATGTGCCCGGGGGCCCAATCGAGGGGGGTACGGCATTCTGCCCGTCCGTCTGCAGCGAGTCTCGCCCCGTTCCTCGGCGGCCAGAAGGCGTCCACCCGATGGTCCATGTGATAGCCTCAAAACGCTTATGCCCCTGGCGGCGCGGACCGGCGCGGTGCTGCTCGTCCTGATGGTCTCCGGCGGGTGCAGCATCGCTCGACCCGTACCCGCTCCCGCCGCCACCATCGCCGGGCCCGTCCGTCACGTGTTACCCAACGGCGTGCCCGTCATCATCCAGGAGCATCGCGCCAGCGACGTCGTCGCCCTGCAGCTCTGGGTGCGCGCCGGCGGGCGTGACGAGGCGGCGGCCGAGCTGGGGTTGGCTCACTATCTGGAGCACATGCTGTTCAAGGGGACGGCGACGCGGCCGCCGGGCTTCATCGAGCGCGAGGTCGAAGGCGTCGGCGGCCGGATCAATGCGGGCACGTCATGGGACTACACCTTCTATCACACCGTTCTGCCGGCCCGGCAGGTGGTGGCGGCGATCGAGATGCTGGTCGACGTCGGCGTGAACGCGAGCCTGGAGGCGGAGCTGCTGGAGGCCGAGAAGCAGGTCGTGCTGGAAGAGATGCGCCTGAACGACGACAGCCCTCGGCGCTTCCTGGTGCGGCAGCTGTTCGCCTCGGCGTACGAGGGGCACCCCTATGGTCGCCCCGTCATCGGCCGACCCGAGCTGATCACCGCGCTCAGCCGCGAGACGCTCGTGTCGTTCTACCGTCGCCACTACGTCCCCGAGATGTTCACCCTGGTCGTGGTCGGCGCGGTGAACCCGGAGCAGGTGCTGCGCACTGCGCGCGCCACGCTCGGCTCGCTGCCACGCAGCGGCGCCCGACGCCTGCCGCTGCCCTTGCCGGCGCCCATGCGGCCGGTGCGCGTCGAGACGGTCCGGCCCGGTGGCCAGGCCCAGCTCGGCCTGGCCTGGCACGCCCCGCGTCTGGACCATGCCGACACGCCGGCGCTCGACCTGCTCATGTCGATCCTCGGGCGGACCAAAGCCTCGCGCCTGGTCGCCTCGCTGCGCGAGCGCCAAGGGATCGTCAGCTCGATCAGCAGCAGCCTGAGCGCGATGGAGGGCGCCGGGCTGGTGATGGTCACCGCGCAGCTCGAGCCCGAGCAGGTGGAGCGCGCGGAGGCAGGAATCCTGGCCGAGATCCGACGCGTGCGCGACAGCGGCGTCACGCCGACCGAGCTGAAGCGCGCGATCACCGCCATGGAGGTCGAGCACGAGTTCTCCACCGAGACCGCCGAGGGACGGGCCCGGGCCTACGGTCTGGCCGAGACGATCTGGCGGCTGGAGGAGGAGCTGCTGTACGTCGACCGCATCCGGTCGGTGACGGCGACCCAGGTCCAGGCGGTGGCCCGACGCTACCTCGACCTGGAGCGCTACATACGCGTGGCCCTGGTGCCGCCCAAGCCGTGAGGGTCGCCCTCGCGGCGCTGACGTTGCTGGCGGTGGCGGCGGTGGCCCACGCGGCTGCGCCGGCGCCGTCCGTCACCCGCCGCGTGTTGCCCGGTGGGCTGACGGTGGTCGTGCGCCAGGACGCCTCGGTCGGAGTGATGGCCGCCTCGCTGCACGTGCGGGCCGGCTCCCTGTTCGAGACCGCCGACACGGCGGGGATCACCAACTTCCTGCATCGGGTGATGGTGCGCGGCACCAGCCGCTACACCGCGGTGCAGCTCACGGCGGCCATCGACGACCTCGGCGGATCGCTGGATGCCTCGGGCGATGTCGAGTACGGCGAGGTGCGCGGGACGGCGCTGGCCCGCGATACCGAGGCACTGCTCGGCCTGATCGCCGAGGTGGCGTTGCGGCCGACGCTGCCGGACGAGGAGATCGAGCGGGAGCGCCGCCTGATCCAGAGTGCGATCCAGACGCGGGGCGACACGCCGTTCCAGCGGGCGTTCGACTCGCTCCTGGTCGACCTGTACGGCGGACATCCCTACGCATGGCCGAGCGTGGGCCGGCGCGAGAGCATCGAGCGGATCGACCGGGCGGCGCTGCGGGCGCACTATTCGGCGATCTATCGACCGGACCGGATGGTGCTCGCCGTCAGCGGCCACGTCGACGCCGCGCGGGTGATGCGGCTGGCCGAGCGCCTGTTCCGCGTGGCCCCGGGGGCGGGGGCGCCGCTGGCCCCGAGCGCCGGCCCGGCGACGGCGCGACGCGACCGCCGGGTGGTGGAGCGCCCCGTCCAGCAGGCCCAGGTGCTGGTCGGGTACCTCGGGCCCACGCTCACGCAGCCCGACTACGCGGCCGTCCGCGTGCTCGGCACCGTCCTCGGGGGCGGGATGTCGGGGCGGCTCTTCACGGAGCTGCGGGACAGGCGGGGGCTCGCCTACTCGGTCGGTGTGCTGGGCACGTTCCGGACGGGCCCCTCGTTCCTCATCACTCACATGGGGACCGCGCCGCCCAACGCGGAGGCGGCGGAGGCTGGGGTGCTGGGCGAGATCGACCGCATTCGCGACGAGGAGGTCACCGAGCGCGAGCTGGCGCGAGCCAAGGCCTACCTGCTGGGCAACCTCGCCATGGATCGCCGCACGAATGCGCGGCACGCCTGGTACATGGCCTTCTTCGAGGTGACCGGCGCCGGCTGGGACTTCCCGGAGCGCTTCGGGCGGGCGGTGGAGGCGGTGACCGCGGCCGACGTGGCGCGCGTGGCCCGCGAGTACCTGACCCGCCCCACGGTCGTCGTCGTGCAGCCGCCACGGCCGGTGGCCCGGTGATCCCGCTCAAGGATGACGTCGCCAAACACTCGTGGCCGGTGGTCACCGTCGCGCTCATCGGCCTGAACGTGCTCGTCTTCCTCTATCAGGTGTCGCTGGGGTTCGACGTCCGGGGGCCGGGGGAGGGGGCGGCCGAGGCCCTTGTCTCCGAGTTCGGCGTCACGCCGTGCCGGATCATGCACGCGTGTCCGGCCGGGCTGGCGCGGTTCGCCGACGACTTTCCCAACGCGTGGGCGACCATCATCACCTCGATGTTCCTGCACGCCAACCTGCTGCACATCGTCGAGAACCTGCTGTTCCTGTGGATCTTCGGCGCCGGTGTCGAGGACGTCGTGGGTCACGGCCGATTCGTGGTGTTCTACCTGGCCTCGGGGGTGGCGGCGGTGGTGGCGCAGTCCCTGGTCACGCCCGACCTCCAGCGTGCCGATGATCGGCGCCAGCGGAGCGGTCTCGGGGGTGCTGGGCGCCTACCTGCTGCTCTTCCCCCACGCGACCATCCTCACGCTGGTCACGGTGGGGTTCTTCGTGAAGTTCTTCCGGATCCCGGCGCTGATCGTGCTGGGGTTCTGGGTTGTCCTGCAGCTCCTCAACGGCTATCTCGCATACAGCGCCCAGGCACTCGGGCGCGGGGAAAGTGGAGGTGTGGCGTGGTTCGCTCACATCGGAGGGTTCCTGGCAGGTCTGCTGCTCCTGTTTCTGCTCCGGCCCCGGCAAAACAGTCGCCTATAATCCAGGGCATGGCCTCGCGCGTGCGTCTGGATCGGCTGCTGGTCGACAAGGGTCTCGTCGAGAGCCGCGAGAAGGCGGCCCGGCTCATCCTGGCCGGTGAGGTCATGGTCGACGGTCAGCGCGTCGACAAGGCCGGCTCGCTCATCCCCACCGACGCCGATCTCGACCTGCGGGGCCGGTCGCCCTACGTCAGCCGCGGCGGCGAGAAGCTCGTGCACGCGCTGCAGAGCTTCGGGGTGGTGGTGAAGAGCCGCGTGTGCATCGACGTCGGCTCCTCGACGGGCGGCTTCACCGATTGCCTGCTCCAGCGGGGCGCCACCCGCGTGTTCGCCGTCGACGTGGGGACCGCCCAGCTCGACATCAAGCTGCGCAAGGACCCGCGCGTCGTGGTGATGGAGCAGACCAACGCCCGGGCGCTCGACCCGCGCGTCTTCGACGAGCAGCCCTCGCTGGCCGTCATCGACGTATCGTTCATCTCGCTCGAGAAGGTCATGCCCGCCGTGTTCGGCGTGCTGGCTCCGCGCAGCGAGATCGTCGCCCTGGTCAAGCCGCAGTTCGAGGTCGGCCGCCAGCACGTGGGCAAGGGGGGCGTCGTCCGCGAGCCCGCCCAGCACCGCGCCGTCGTCCAGCGCCTGGCCCGCTATGCGGTGCTGCGGGGCTGGCACGCGCTGGGCGTCACCGCCTCGCCGCTGCGCGGTCCCAAGGGCAACCGCGAGTTCTTCCTGCATCTCTCCGCCCAGGGCCGCACCGCCGCCAACCTCGAGACCCTGATCGAGCGGGCGGTCGTGGAGGCGCTTGCGTGAAACGGATCGGGCTGGTCGCCAAGCCCGACGCGACCGAAGCGCAGCGGGTAGTCCTGATGCTGCTCGACTGGCTGGGCGCCCGCGGCCTGACCGTCGTGCTCGAGAAGGAGACGGCCGGACTGGCGGCGGGAGCCTCGGTGGCCGCCGCCAGCAAGAGCGAGCTGCCCGGCCTGGTCGACGCGCTCATCATCCTCGGCGGCGACGGCACCCTGCTGTCGATGGCCCGGGCCGTCGGCGACCTCGGCGTGCCCATCCTCGGCATCAATCTCGGCGGCCTCGGCTTCCTCACCGCGACCACGCTCGACGAGCTGCTGCCGGCGCTGGAAGCGCTGCTGTCCGGCGCCATGGCGGTCGAGGAGCGCATGATGCTGTCGGCCCGGCTGGTCCGGGGCGGCCAGCTGGTCGGCGAGTTCGTGGCCCTGAACGACGTGGTCATCACCAAGTCGGCCATGAGCCGCATCATCGACCTGGCCGTCTCGGTCGATGGGCGGCACGCCACCGCGTACCGGGCCGATGGCCTGATCATCGCGACGCCCACCGGCTCGACCGCCTACAACCTCTCGACCGGCGGCCCCATCCTGTTTCCCACGATGGACGCCGTGGTCATGACGCCGATCGCCCCCCACACGCTGAGCAACCGTCCGATCGTGCTGCCCGGCGCCCAGCGCATCGACGTCACCCTGCGGGGCGACCAGGAGGTCATGCTCACGATGGACGGCCAGGTCGGCGTGCCGCTGCGCGAGCGCGACACGGTGCAGGTCGGCAAGGCGAGCGCCCGTATCCGGCTCCTGCGCTTCGACCAGCGAGATTTCTTCTCCGTCCTCCGCACCAAGCTCAAGTGGGGCGAGCGGTAACAGCGTCTGCATTCGGATACCGCTTGAGCCCGACCACCGGGTGACCTAGCATCGGTCCGATGCTGCGCGAGCTTCGTCTCAAGAACTTCGCGGTCGTCGAGTCCGTCACCGTTCCCTTCGCCCCTGGGTTGAACGTCCTCACCGGCGAGACCGGCGCCGGCAAGTCGATTCTCGTCGACGCCCTCGTACTGGTGCGGGGCGCCCGCGCCCAGGCCGACGTCATCCGCGCGGAGGCCGAGACGGCCACCGTCGAGGCCGTGTTCGCCGTCGACGGCGGCGCCGGCCGGAGCGTGCTGGAGGAGGCCGGCCTGGTCGCCGACGACAACGGTGAGGTCGTCGTGCGGCGCGAGCTCGCGCGCTCGGGCCGGCACCGCGCCTTCGTGAACGACTCGCCGGTCACGGTCGGGTTGCTGGAGCGGCTGGGCGACGCGCTGGTCGAGGTGCACGGCCAGCACGAGCACCAGCGCCTGCTCGAGCCGGCCCGTCAGCTCGAGCTCCTCGACCGCTTCGCCGATGCCGAGGATGCCGTCGCTCGGGTGGCCGCCCTGCACGCCAAGCACCGGGCGGCGCGGGGCGAGGCCGAGCAGACGCGTCTGGCCGCGCGCGAGCGGGCCCAGCGCGAGGACCTGCTGCGCTTCCAGGTCAGCGAGCTCAGCGCCGCGCGGCTGCAGGTCGGCGAGGAGGACGCGCTGCGGGCGGAGCTGCGGCGGCTGCAGCATGCCGAGCGCTTCACCTCCGGTCTGGCCGAGGCGGCCGCGTTGCTCGACGAAGCTCCCCAGTCGGCCTCCGAGCGGCTGGTCCGGGTCGCGCGCATCCTTCAGGAGCTCGGCCGGCTCGATCCGACCCTGGCCGCTCCCGGCGAGCCCGTGGACGCCGCGCTGCTCCAGGTGCAGGAAGCCCTGGCGGCCATCCGGCGGCTGCGCGACGGGATCGTGGCCGAGCCCGGTCGGCTGGACGCCATCCACGAGCGGCTCGACGCGCTGGCCCGGCTCCGCCGCAAGTACGGCGACGGCGAGGAGGCGATGCTCCGCTTCCGTGACGAGGCGGTCCGCGAGCTGGAGCGGATCGAGCGCCACGACGAGGTGGTCGCCGAGCAGGAGCGGGTGCTGGCCGAGCTCGAGGCCGAGCTGACGGCGGCGGCCGGCGCGGTCTCGGAGCGCCGGCACGCGGCCGGCGGCCGGCTGGCCGGGCAGGTGGAGCGGGCGCTGCGCTCGCTCGGGATGGACCGGGCGGTGTTCGAGGTCGCGCTGGAGCCCACCACCGAGGTCGGGCCACGCGGGGCCGATCGCGTCGAGCTGCGGCTGTCGACCAACCCCGGCGAGGAGGTCAAGGCGCTGGCACGCGTCGCCTCCGGCGGCGAGCTGTCGCGCACGATGCTCGCGCTGACCTCGGTGCTGGCCCGGGCCGACCGCGTGCCCTCGCTGATCTTCGACGAGGTCGACGCCGGTATCGGGGGGCGGGTGGCCTCGGTGGTGGGGCGGACGCTGGCCACCGCCGCCCAGGGCCGGCAGGTGCTGTGCGTCACGCACCTGGCCCCGATCGCCGCGCTGGCCCAGCATCACCTGCGCGTGAGCAAGGGCGTGCGGGGCGGGCGGACGAGGGCGACGGTGACCGTGCTGGACGCCGCCGAGCGGGTCGAGGAGATCGCGCGGATGCTGGGCGGCGCCAGCGTGACGGCCGCCGCCCGCGAGCACGCCCGTGACCTGCTCGGGAGCGGGCCGGGGGCGGGCGCGAACGCGCGGGTGGCGCGGACGCGGCCTGTATAATGGGGCCGTCGACATGATTTCCGCGATCCTGCGCACGGTGTTCGGCACCAAGCACGAACGTGACGTGAAGCGCCTGCAGCCCCTGGTCGCGCAGATCAACGCGCTCGAGCCGGAGATGCAGCGGCTCGACGACGCCGGCTTCGCCGCCAAGACGGACGAGTTCCGCAAGCGCGTGGCCGATGGCGAGGAGCTCGACGACCTGCTGACCGAGGCCTTTGCCGTATGCCGGGAGGTGGCGCGCCGCCGGCTGGGCATGCGGCACTTCGACACCCAGCTGATCGGCGGCATGGTGCTGCACCAGGGCACCATCGCCGAGATGGCGACCGGTGAGGGCAAGACGCTGGTGGCCACGCTGCCGGCCTATCTCAACGCGCTGTCCGGCAAGGGCGTCCACATCGTCACCGTCAACGACTACCTGGCCAAGCGCGACGCCCAGTGGATGGGCCCCATCTACCAGGCGCTCGGCCTCACGGTCGGGGTCATCCAGCACGAGGCCTCGTTCCAGTACGACCCGGCCTACGTCACCCCCGACATCCGCATGACGGCGCTGCGGCCGATCGGCCGCCGCGAGGCGTACGCGGCCGACATCACCTACGGCACCAACAACGAGTTCGGCTTCGACTACCTGCGTGACAACATGCGGTTCTCGCTCGACGACCTGGTCCAGCGCGAGCTGAACTACGCGATCGTCGACGAGGTCGACTCGATCCTCATCGACGAGGCGCGCACGCCGCTGATCATCTCGGGCCCGGCCGAGGAGTCGACCGAGCTGTACTACAAGATCGACCGCATCATTCCCAAGCTGAAGCGGGCGGCCACCATCGTCGAGGGGAAGCTGTCGGAGATCGAGGAGCAGAAGGCCGGCGACTTCATCGTCGACGAGAAGGCCAAGACGGTGTCGCTGACCGAGGCCGGCATCGCCTCCTGCGAGCGGCTGCTCGGTATCGACAACCTGTACGATCCCCAGCACATCGACTCCCTCCACCACATCCAGCAGGGCCTGCGCGCCCACAACCTGTTCCGGCGCGACGTGGACTACATGCTGAAGGACGGCGAGGTGATCATCGTCGACGAGTTCACGGGCCGGCTCATGCCGGGCCGGCGCTGGTCGGACGGCCTCCACCAGGCGGTGGAGGCGAAGGAAGCGGTGCGGATCGAGCGCGAGAACCAGACGCTGGCGACGATCACCTTCCAGAACTACTTCCGGATGTACGGCAAGCTGGCCGGCATGACCGGCACCGCCGAGACCGAGGCCGAGGAGTTCGCCAAGATCTACAAGCTCGACGTCACCGTCATCCCGACCAACCGTGCGCTCATCCGGCTCAACAGCCCCGACGTCGTCTACAAGACCGAGCGCGAGAAGTTCGACGCGGTCGTGGCCGACATCCGCGAGCGCAACGAGAAGGGGCAGCCGATCCTGGTCGGCACCGTGTCGATCGAGAAGTCCGAGCGCTTGTCGGCGCTGCTCAAGAAGCGCGGCGTCCGCCACGAGGTGCTGAACGCCAAGTACCACGAGCGCGAGGCCGAGATCGTGGCCCAGGCCGGGCGCGAGGGCGCCGTGACCATCGCCACCAACATGGCCGGCCGCGGCACCGACATCCTGCTCGGCGGCAACGCCGAGTTCCTGTCCAAGGAGATCCTCCGCAAGAAGGGGCTCGATCCGGCCACCGCCGCCCCCGAGGCGCGGGCCGCCGCCCTGGAGGAGGCGCGGCGGATCACCGACCCCGAGCACCAGCGGGTGGTCGAGCGGGGCGGGCTGCACATCGTCGGCACCGAGCGGCACGAGTCGCGGCGGGTCGACAACCAGCTGCGCGGCCGCTCCGGCCGCCAGGGCGATCCCGGCTCCTCGCGCTTCTACCTCTCGCTCGAGGACGACCTCCTGCGCATCTTCGGCTCCCAGCGCATCCAGGGGATCATGGATCGCCTCGGCATGGAGGAAGGCGAGCCGATCGAGCACAAGCTGGTGACGCGAGCCATCGGCACCGCCCAGAAGCGGGTGGAGACCCACAACTTCGAGATCCGCAAGCACCTGCTCGAGTACGACGACGTCATGAACAAGCAGCGCGAGATCATCTACGGCATGCGCCGGCAGATCCTCGACGGCGCCAGCCAGGCCGACACCGTGGCCGAGTGGATGGAGGACATGGTCGCCGCCACCCTCGATGCCTACGCGCCCGAGAGCGCGCACGCCGAGGACTGGGACGTGGCGGCCCTGGCCGAGGGGCTGCACCGGCAGTTCGACGTGCGGCTCCCCGCCGCCGCCTACGAGGAGGCCGGCTCCCGAGCCGCGCTCGACGAGCTGGTGGCCGAGGCCGTGAAGGCGCGCTACGCCGAGCGGGAGCAGGAGCTGGGCACCGAGCTGCTCCGCGCGCTCGAGCGGCACGAGATGATGATCGTCATCGACACGCAGTGGAAGGACCACCTGCTGTCGATCGACCACCTCAAGGAGGGCATCGGGCTGCGCGGCTACGGCCAGCGCGACCCCCTCACCGAGTACAAGAAGGAAGCGTTCGACCTGTTCCAGGACATGGTCGAGCGCGTGAAGGGCGCCGTCGTCGAGCGTCTGTTCAAGGTGCAGGTCGTCCGCGACACCCCGATGGAGCTGCCGGCCATGACCGCGTGGTCGCGGACGCAGGAGATGCGCGGCGAGGCGCCCGGCGCCGGCGACCGTGCGCCCGGCCCCGCCGCACCGTCCATCGCCGTCTCGCGGCCGGTGCCGGTGCCGCGCACGCCGACCGGCGAGAAGATCGGCCGCAACGATCCGTGCTACTGCGGCTCCGGCAAGAAGTACAAGAAGTGCCACCTCCTGCAGGGATGAGCGACCGCAAGTACCGAACGGGGGGCTACAAGAGCGGCGGCGGGGGTAAGCCCGAGCGTCGCGAGCCGCCGCGGCCGCCGAGCGGCACCTTCGGCATCCTGCGCAGCCGGGCGACCTCGCGCTGCGCCGAGTGCGGGGCGGTGCTGCCGATCACCGCCGACTCGCTCACGCACTGCCCCCAGTGCCGGGTGGCGCTGCACGCCTGCCGGCAGTGCGCTCACTTCGACACCGCCCGCCGGTTCGAGTGCGCGCAGGACATCGCCGAGCGCATCGCCGACAAGCGTGCGGTGAACGCCTGTGAGCGTTTCTCGCTGATGGTCACCGTCGAGCGCGATACCTCGACCTCCGGTGGCTCCGTGCGTCCCGACGACGCCCGCCGCTCGTTCGGTAACCTCTTCAAGAAGTGACCGCGGCGGGCCCCGGTCACGTCGGGCGCTAGGCCCCGCCGGGCTCCGCGCCCCGTCCCCCCGCTCGACACGCCCCGCCTGCGTCTGCGCGTACCCACGCTCGACGATGCGGCCGAGATGTTCGCCCGCTACACGCGCGATCCGGACGTCACGCGCACGTTGACCTGGCTGCCCCACGAGTCGATCGACCGGACCCGCCGGTTCCTGCGGCGCTGCCTGACCGGGGTCGCGGCCGGCACCGTGGTGCCGT
Source organism: uncultured Candidatus Rokubacteria bacterium (assembly GCA_963734175.1). Lineage (GTDB taxonomy): Bacteria > Methylomirabilota > Methylomirabilia > Rokubacteriales > CSP1-6 > AR5. The sequence continues at coordinate 1,027,729 of CAVTGC010000002.1, read as the reverse complement.
GGCTCGTGACCGAGCGGGGCGACGACCGGCCGATCGGCATGATCGAGCTGCGCCCGGCCGGCCCGCGCGCCGAGCTGGGCTACGTCCTGGGGCGGGCGTGGTGGGGCCGCGGCCTCATGACCGAGGCCGCGAGCGCGGTGGTGGCGTGGGGCCTCGCGGATCCGGCGATCTTCCGGGTGTGGGCGGTCACCGACGTCGACAACCACCGCTCGGCGCGCGTGCTCGAGAAGGCCGGGATGCAGCGCGAGGGGCTGCTGCGGCGCTGGCTGGTTCATCCGGCCCTGGGGTCGGAGCCGCGCGACTGCTGGTGCTTCGCCCGGGTCCGGTAGCCGGCCCGACGCCCGTCGGACGACGGCTCGACATCTGGGGCCGGACCCCCGGTCTCCCCCCACGGCTGGTGTTTTTTTTTGGCTGCTGGCCAGGTTCCGTGCAACTATCGGCCATGCGTCTAGAAGCCATCACGCTCCACGGGTTCAAGTCGTTCGCCGAGAAGACCGTCGTCAAGGTGCTGCCGGGCATCACGGGCATCGTGGGTCCCAACGGCTGCGGCAAGTCCAACATCAGCGAGTCCGTGCGCTGGGCCCTGGGCGAGCAGAGCGCGCGCTCGCTGCGCGGGCAGCGGATGGAAGACCTGATCTTCCACGGCACCGGCGCCCGCAAGCCGATCGGCCTGGCCGAGGTCGAGCTGACCTTCTCCAACGACGGCACGCTGTCGGTGCCGTGGAGCGAGATCGGCGTCGCTCGTCGCCTGTATCGCACGGGGGAGAGCGAATACCTCCTGAACCGGCAGCCGACGCGGCTGCGGGACATCCTCGACCTGTTCGCCGGTACCGGCGCCAACCCGCGCGCGTACTCGGTGATGGACCAGGACAAGCTCAACCACGTCCTGACCGCCAAGCCGCACGAGCGGCGGGTGTTCATCGAGGAGGCGGCCGGCATCGCCCGCTACAAGCAGCAGCGTAACGAGACGCAGGGCAAGCTCGACGGCGCCCGCCAGAACCTCACCCGCGTGCGCGACGTCATGGACGAGGTGCGCCGGCAGCTCGGCTCGCTCGAGCGCCAGGCCAGGAAGGCTCAGCAGTACAAGGCACTGCAGGGCGAGCGGCGGGAGCTGGCTCTGGCCCTGGTCGCCGCGGACTTCGCCGGACTCACCGCCCAGGCCGAGGCGATGGCCCAGGAGCTGGTCAGCCTCCGCGACGCCGAGCAGGGCGTGCGGGCGCGCCAGACCGGGCTGGCCGCGCGCGAGGCGCGGCAGCGGGAGAGCCTGCAGGCCAGCGAGCACCGTCTCTCCGATCTCCGGCAGTCGGTCCAGAAGATCCAGGGCGAGCTCGAGCGGTTGCTCGAGCGGCGCGAGCAGATGGGCGTGCAGCTGCAGGAGCTCGGCGAGGAAGCCGCCCGGCTCGACGAGGAAGTGCGCAGCGCCGGCGAGCGGCTCGACGCCATCGTCGGCGAGCGCGCCACCGGGGTGGCCGCGCTGGCCGAGGCCGAGCGGCTCGCCGCCGAGCGCGGCGCGGCCGTGCAGGCCCTGGAAGCCGAGGTGGCGAGCCACCGGGCCGGACTGGCCTCGGAGCGCGACCGCCTCGAGGCGCTGCGTCTGGAGCAGATGCGGGTGGCCACCGAGCGCGTGGACCTCATGCGTCAGGCCGGGGAGCTGCGCGAGCGGCAGGCTCAGCTGGGTCGGCGGGCCGAGCGCCTGGCCCACGAGCTGGCCTCCGCCCAGGCGGAGGCCGACGCGCTGACGGGTCAGCGGGCCTCCCTGGAGTCGGCCCGCGATCTGGCGGTGAGCGAGCTCACCTCGCTCGTCGCCGAGCGGGAGCGGCTGGGCGCGGCGCTGGCCGATCGCGCCGGGCGGCTGGCCGAGGCCGAGGCGCGACTGGCCCAGGCGCGTCTGGATCTCGCCTCGCGCAGCTCCAGCCGCGATGCCGTTCGTGAGCTGGAAGTGGCGCGGGAGGGGTACGGCGCCGGAGTCCGGGCGGTGTTTGCCGAGGGCGCGACACCCGTGCTCACCGGCGTCGTCGGCACCGTGGCCGATCTGCTGGAGGTCGAGCCGGGGCTGGAGCGGGCAGTGGAGTCGGTGCTCGGCGAGCGGCTGCAGTGGGTCGTGGTCGAGCGGTTCGAGCACGCGCGGGGCGGGGTGGCGTGGCTGCGCGAGCATGACCACGGCTCGGCAACGTTCCTGCCCCTCGAGAAGCTCGACTACGCCAACGACAACGGCCACGCGGCTCCACCGGCGGGTGACCTGCGATGGGTCGCCAGCCACGTGACCGCGCGGACGCCGAGCCTGCTGCACTACCTGCTTGGCCAGGTCGCCATCGTGGAGCACCTTGACCAGGCCGAGGCGCTGTGGCGGCGCAACGGCGTCGTCGCCACCTACGTGACCCCGACCGGCGAGGTGCTGTCGCCGACCGGACGGCTGCGTGGCGGCTCCGAGGGTTCGGCGCTCCCCCAGTCGCTGCTCACGCGCAAGCGGCAGCTACGCGAGCTCGAGGACGACGTCGCCCGTCTGACCGAGACCGTGGAGAGCGAGCAGGGCACGGCGGCCGCACTGGCGGCCGAGGTGGCCACGCTGCGTGCGCGGCTGGCCGGCCTCGAGCAGTCGGTCCAGGCGCGTCACGCCGAGCGCGTGGCCAGCGAGAAGGACCTCGAGCAGTCGGTGCGCGAGCACGAGCGCGTGCACCGCCACCTGGAGACGGTCGGTGCCGAGTCGCGCCAGGTCGCCGGCGAGGTCGCCGAGACGGAGGCCCTGCTGACCCGCCTGGGACAGCACATCGAGGTCGCCACGGCGGCCGAGGGGCGGCACGAGGCGGTGATGGCCGCCGCCCGCGCGACGATCGCCGCCGCCCAGGAGGCCGAGACCGCGCTGGTGGCCCGGCTGACCTCCGGTCAGGTCGAGCTCGCCGGCATCGCCGAGCGCACCGAGGCGCTCGGCCGGGAGCTCGCTCGGCTCGACGAGATGGAAGCGGACTTCACCCGGCGTATCGACCAGGCCCGGCAGCGGCAGGTGCAGCTGGCCGAGCGGCGCGCCTGGCTCACGGCCGAGCGCGAGCGCACCGACGTGGCCGCCCGCGAGGTGGCCGTCGAGCGCGACCGGCGCGAGGACGAGGCACGGCAGGCGGGGGAGCATCACCAGACGCAGCTGGACGAGCTGCGCACGATCGAGGAGGAGTCCCGCGCGGTGCAGGGGGAGCTGAACCGGCTCGTCGGGAGCATCCACGCGATCGAGCTCAAGGCGACCGAGGGGCGTGTGCGTCGCGAGGAGCTGGCCCAGGAGGCCTTCCGGACGTATGGCGTCGAGGCGCCGGCCCTGCTGGAGCTGCACGACCCCATGCGGGACCTGGTGCCGGTGCGCGAGCGCCTGACCGAGCTCGACGAGAAGATCGAGGCGATCGGGCCGGTCAACCTCGTCGCCGACGAGGAGTACCGCGAGCTGGACGAGCGGCTGACGTTCCTGCGCACTCAGCACGACGACCTCACGGCTTCCATCAAGGACCTCGAGAAGGCCCTGCGCGGCATGACCCGCACGGCCCAGGAGCGCTTCGCCCAGGCCTTCGAGGAGATCAACGGTCACTTCGCCCGTCTCTTCGCGCGCCTGTTCGAGGGCGGCCGGGCCGAGCTACGGCTGGTCGAGGCCGAGGAGGGCGGCGATCCACTCGACACCGGCGTCGACCTGATGGCCCAGCCGCGCGGGAAGCGGCTGCAATCGGTCTCGCTCATGTCGGGCGGCGAGCGTGCACTCACCGGCCTGGCCCTGTTGTTCGCGATCTTCTACTTCCGGCCGAGCCCGTTCTGCGTGCTCGACGAGGTGGACGCGCCGCTGGACGACGCCAACATCCACCGCTTCCTGCGGGTGCTGCGGGAGCTGACCACACAGACGCAGTTCCTGGTCATCACCCACAACCGTAAGACGATGGAAGCCGCCGACATCCTCTACGGCGTCACGATGGAGGAGCCAGGGCTCTCCAAGCTGGTCTCCGTGAACCTGGCGGCCGCGGTGGCGGCGGCATCGGCGCCGGCGTGATTCGCCGCTGACGCTCGGCTAGACTTGGCGACGACGGCCATGGCCTCCGTCGGCGCATATCTCCGCGATCTGCGGACGCGCCGCGGCGTCTCCCTCGAGGAGATCGCCCGCTTGACGCGCGTCGCCCCCCGCTATCTGGAGGCCCTCGAGGCCGACGCGTCCGAGAACCTCCCCGCGCCGGTCTTCATCCGGGGGTTCATCCGCGCCTACTGCCAGGCGCTGGGCGAGTCGCCCAAGGATGCGCTGGCGATCTACGAGGGACACGACGTCCACGTGGTCGTTTCCGGCGCTCGCCCCGGCTCCGCCACGCGGGGCACCGCGGGCGGGCCACGCACGCGCGGTGCCGTGCTGGTCAGCTTTGCCTTGCTGGTGGTCCTCGGCATGGCGCTGTTCACGGTGGCGCTCGTGATCCAGCCACGGGGCCGAGGGGAGCGGTCGACCGTGACCACTCCTGGCGAGACGACGTCGCCGCCTTCGGCGACGGCGCCGGTCGCGCCCGCCCCGGCAGCTCCCGCACCGACCCCGGTGCCGTCGCCGGCGAGCTCACGTCCGTCAGCGGCCGTTTCGGGTCCAACTCCTACTCCGCCGCCGGCCGAACCGTCACCCGCCGCGCGGCCGGCGACGCTGCCGAACCTCGACACGCTGGGCGGCTCCGTGACGCCGCCCTATCGCCTGGTCGCCCGGATCAGCGAGTCGAGCTGGATCCGTGTCCGTACCGAGGACGGCCGCACGAGTGAGGAGACCGTGGCGGCGGGCGAGGTCCGCGAGTGGGTGTCGGACCGGCCCTTCGTGCTCACGATCGGCAATGCCGGGGGCGTCGCGCTCGAGCTCAATGGTCGGGCGCTGCCGTCCCTCGGCTCCCGGGGTGTGGTGATTCCCCGGCTCGTCCTCCCGCCCGATCCCCGCTGATCCTCCGGCCGCCCGGCCCAGGAGGGTACACTACCCGACATGAGTTTCTTCTCGGGCCTCGGCGAGAAGCTCCGGCAGGGCCTGCGCCGCTCGCAGGAGTTTCTCGGCGGTGGGCTGGACACGGTGCTCGAGCCGGAGCGGCCCATCGACGAGACGCTGTGGGAGGAGCTGGAGGAGCTGCTGATCGCCGCCGACCTGGGCGCGGCGATGGCCGCGGACTTCGTCAACCGCGGCCGTGAGGAAGTGATGTTCGGTACCGTCACCCGGGCCGGGCAGTTGCGGCCCGTGTTGCGCCGCTTCCTGCTCGACACGCTCGGCCCCGCCCGCCCACTGGCCCTCGACGCCCATCCGAGCGTCATCCTCGTCCTCGGTGTCAACGGCTCTGGCAAGACGACGACCTGCGCGAAGCTGGCGGCCGCCCTCAAGGCCGACGGCCGCCACGTGCTGCTCGCCGCCGCCGACACCTTCCGGGCGGCGGCCATCGAGCAGCTGGAGACATGGGGCCAGCGCATCGACGTGGAGGTCGTGCGCCAGGCCGCCGGCTCCGATCCCGCCGCGGTCGTGTTCGACGCGGTGAAGGCGGCGACGGCCCGCAGCGCCGACGTGCTCGTCATCGATACCGCCGGGCGGCTGCACACGAAGAGCAACCTCATGGACGAGCTCGGCAAGCTCAAGCGAGTCGTGCAGCGACAGCTCCCCGGCGCTCCTCACGAGTCCCTGCTGGTCCTCGACGCGCCGACTGGCCAGAACGGCTTCGCCCAGGCGCGGATGTTTCACGAGGCGGTCGGGCTCTCGGGCGTCGTGCTCACCAAGCTCGACGGCACCGCCAAGGGCGGGATCGTGGTGCGGATCGTCCGCGAGCTGAAGCTGCCGGTGCCGCTGATCGGGGTGGGCGAGAAGGTCGACGACCTGCAGCCGTTCGATCCCGTCCGCTTCGTGGACGCGCTGGTCCCCGAGTGAACGACGCCGCCTTCATGCGGCACGCGCTGGGGCTGGCCGAGCGTGGCCGCGGCCTGACCTCGCCCAACCCGATGGTCGGCGCCGTCGTCGTGCGCGAGGGCCACGTGGTGGGCGAGGGCGCCCACCTGCGAGCGGGCGGGGACCACGCCGAGGTCATCGCGCTGGCGGCGGCGGGCGCGGCCGCGCGCGGCGCCACCCTGTACGTGACGCTCGAGCCGTGCGCCCATCACGGGCGAACGCCGCCCTGCGCGCCCACGGTTGCCGCGGGCGGGCGTGGCCCGTGTGGTGATCGCGCTGGCGGATCCCAACCCCCGCGTCGTCGGCGGCGGCGCCGACCTGCTGCGCGCGGCCGGCATCGCGGTCGAGCTCGGCGTCGAGGCCGCCGCCGCCGAGCGGCAGAACCGCGCGTGGCTGACCGCAATGCGACGGGGCCGGCCGCACGTCACGCTGAAGGCGGCGGCGACGCTCGACGGCAAGCTCGCCGATCCCCACGGCACCTCCAAGTGGATCACCGGCGAGCCGGCCCGGGAGCGGGCGCACCGGATGCGGGCGGAGACGGACGCGGTGGTGGTCGGGGTGACGACCGCGCTGCGCGACGATCCGGCCCTGACCGTGCGCCTGCCCGAGCCGTGGCCACGCGAGCCCTACCGGGTCGTGCTCGACACCAGCGCCCGCCTCGACCCGGCCGCGCGCCTGATCTCTGCCGGTACGCCGGCCCGCGCGCTCATCGCCGTCGGTGAGGCGGCGCCGCTGCCGCGGGTGGCGGCGCTGAAGGCCGCCGGGGCCCGCGTCGTCCGCTGTCCGACTCGTGACGGCCGCATCGAACCCGCCGCGCTGCTCGAGCGCCTCTTCGCGCTCGAGGTGCGCGCGGTGCTCGTCGAGGGGGGTGGGGAGACGCACGCCGCGTTCGTCGACGCCGGTCTGGTCGACCACGTGGCCTTGTTCCTGGCCCCTCTGCTGCTCGGCGGCCGGGAGGCCACTGGCGTGATTGGCGGGGCCGGCCGCGATCTCAAGGCGGCCCTGCGCCTGACCCCACCCACGGTGACGACCGTCGGTGACGACCTCCTGATCGAGGCCGACGTCCTCGGCGAGCCGGAGCCGCGCTGATGTTCACCGGGATCGTCGAGGAGCTGGGAACGGTGCGCGCCGTCGAGCGCCATGGCGACGTCGCCCGGCTCGAGGTGGCCGCGCGGGTGGCGCGCGAGGGCAGCGACCTCGGCGCCAGCGTGGCCGTCAACGGCGTCTGCCTCACCGTGGTGGCGACGGCCCCCGACGCGCTGGCGTTCGAGGTGGGCCCGGAGACGCTCGCGCGGACGACGCTGGGTCGGCTGGCCCCCGGGGACGCGGTGAACCTCGAGCGACCGCTGCGCTTCGGCGCCGCGCTCGGGGGCCACCTTGTCCTGGGCCACGTGGACGGCATCGGAACCGTGGGGGCCGTGACCCGTGTAGAATCGACCTCGCGGGTGCGGGTCGAGCTTTCCGGCGCCGCGCTGGCCCCGCTGCTGGTGCCCCAGGGCTCGGTGGCGGTGGACGGCGTGAGCCTCACGGTGGCGGCGCTGGAGCGGACGGCGTTCGAGGTCATGGTGATTCCGCACACGCTGGCAGCGACCACGCTGGGGCGGCTGGTGCCGGGGCAGGCCGTGAACCTCGAGATGGACGTGATCGGCAAGTACCTGCAGCGCTCGCTCGAGCTCAAGGGGACGACATGAGTGTTTTCGTCACGATCGAGGAAGCCCTGGAGGAGATTCGCCAGGGGCACATCCTGCTGGTCGTCGACGACGAGGACCGGGAGAACGAGGGCGATCTGGTCCTGGCCGCTGACAAGACCACGCCGGAAGCGGTCAACTTCATGGCCACGCACGGGCGCGGCCTGGTCTGCATGCCGATGACCGGCGCCCGGCTCGACGAGCTCAAGATCGGCATGATGGTGGCCGAGAACACCGCGCCGATGGGCACCGCCTTCACGGTCACGGTCGACGCCCGCCGCGGCGTGACGACCGGTACCTCCGCTTACGACCGCGCCGTGACGATCCGCACGCTCGTCGACCCCTCCATGGGCCCCGAGGACCTGACCGTGCCCGGCCACATCTTCCCGCTGCGGGCGATGGACGGCGGCGTGCTCCGGCGCGCCGGCCACACCGAGGCGGCCGTCGACCTCGCCCGGATGGCCGGCTGCTATCCGGCCGGGGTCATCTGCGAGGTCCTCGACGAGCACGGCGACATGGCGCGGCTGCCCCAGCTCACCGACCTGGCCCACCGGCGCGGCCTGAAGATGATCACGATCAAGGACCTCATCGAGTACCGCACCCGCAACGAGAGCCTGGTGCGGCGCATCGCGTCCACCCGGCTGCCCACGGAGTTCGGGGAGTTCACCGCGGTCGCCTACGAGGCCACGGTCTACGAGGGCATCCACCTGGCCCTGGTCATGGGCGATGTGGCCGGCGAGACTCCGGTACTCGTGCGCATGCATTCCGAGTGCTTGACGGGTGACGTCTTCCAGTCGCTGCGCTGTGACTGCGGCTCGCAGCTGCTCAAGGCGATGGCGGTCATCAAGGAAGCGGGGGCTGGCGTGATCGTCTACCTGCGCCAGGAGGGGCGGGGGATCGGCCTGCACAACAAGATCCGCGCCTACGAGCTGCAGGAGCAGGGGATGGACACCGTCGAGGCCAACCACGCGCTCGGCTTCAAGGCCGACCTGCGCGACTACGGTATCGGCGCCCAGATCCTGGTCGATCTGGGGCTGCGTAATCTCCGTCTGCTGACGAACAACCCCACCAAGCGGGCCGGGATCGACGGCTACGGGCTGCAGGTGGTCGAGCGGGTCTCCCTTGAAGTGCCGGCCAATCCGGAGAACCGCAAGTACTTGAGTACCAAGCGCGACAAGCTCGGTCACTTGCTCACCTCGCTGCCCGACTGATCATGGCCGGTCGCGCCCCGCGTCCCCCCCGGCGTGATCGGCTCGAGCCCCGGCGTCCCGATGCCCGCTTCGCCGTCGTGGCGGCGCGCTTCAACGAGCGCATCAGCAAGCGCCTGCTGTCCGGCGCCCTGCGCGCGCTGTCCTCGGCCGGGCTCCCCGACGAGGCCGTCGAGGTGCACTGGGTGCCGGGCTCCTTCGAGCTGCCCCAGGCGGCCGCCTGCCTGGCTCGGACGGGGCGCTTCGAGGCGATCGTCTGCGTGGGGTGCGTGATCAAGGGCGAGACGCCCCACTTCGACTTCGTGGCCGGACAGGCGGCGGCCGGCATCCAGCGCGTGGCCCTCGACACCGGGTTGCCGGTGACGTTCGGGGTGATCACCGCCCTGACCGAGGAGCAGGCCTGGGCTCGGGCCGGCGGCGCCGTCGGCAACCGGGGCCAGGAGGCCGCCGAGGCGGCGGTCGAGATGGCGGCGTTCGTCCGCGAGCACGGCGCGCGGCGGGGCGAGGGGAGGCGTGACGGTCACGGACGTCAGCGGCGCGGCGCCGGGAAGTAAGATGGGCAAGCGTCGCAAGGCCCGGGAGGTCGCGCTGCAGTTCCTCTACCAGCTCGACCTGCACGGGGCCGGCGATCCGACCCCGCACGAGGGCGAGTTCTGGCAGCGGCATCCCGTGGACCCCGCCACCCACGCCTTCGCCGAGACGCTCGTGCGAGGCAGCAAGCAGCAGCAGGGCAAGATCGACCAGCTCCTGGCCCAGTACGCCGAGCACTGGGACCTGGAGCGGATGGCGGTGGTCGACCGCAACATCCTGCGCATGGCGGTCTACGAGCTGCTCTGGCAGCCCGACGTCCCTCCCAAGGCGGCCATCAACGAGGCCCTGGAGATCGCCAAGAAGTTCGGGACGACCGACTCGAGCCGCTTCATCAACGGCGTGCTCGATCGGATCCTGCGCGAGCATCGTCCCGCGTCCGCCTGAGCCGGCCGGCGGCGTGCGGTACGCGATCCTGTCGGACATCCATGGAAACCTCGAGGCCCTGCGCGCGGTGCTGGCCGACTGCGCGGACGAGGTCGACGGCGTGCTCTGCCTGGGGGACACCGTGGGCTACGGCGCCGACCCGCTGGCCTGCGTGGACCTGGTGGCCGAGCGGGCCGAGGCGAGCGTGGCCGGCAATCACGAGTACGCGGTGGGGGGCCGCCTGCGCATGACCTGGTTCAACCACTACGCACGGGCGGCGGCGGAGTGGACGCAGGAGCGCCTGGACGACGACCACCGGGCCTACCTGATCGCGCTGCCGGTGACGCGCGAGATCGCCGGCGCCACCCTGGTGCACGCCTCGCCCTCCGAGCCCGAGCAGTGGGACTACCTGGTCACCGCCGAGGACGGGCTGGCCGCCTTCGGCGCCTTCGCGACCCGCTGGTGTTTCGTGGGCCACAGCCACGTGCCGGGCGTCTGGTCGCTGGGCTCTTCCGGGCCCGAGCATCGGCCCGGCGCCGGGCTGGTGCAGGCCGAGCGCGGGCGGCGCTACCTCGTCAACGTCGGCAGCGTGGGCCAGCCCCGCGACCGCGATGCGCGGGCGGCCTACGCGGTGTGGGACGTCGAGGCCGGCCGCCTGCAGATCCGTCGGGTCGACTACGACGTCGCTACGGCGCGCCGGAAGATCGTGGAGGCGGGGTTGCCGCGCTTCCTCGCCGACCGCCTGGCGGTCGGCTCCTGATGCGGCTCCACCTCGGCCCCACGGCGCTGCTGGTCGGCAGCGCCGGCGTCCTCGGGCTGGCCTTTCCGCGGACGGACTGGGACGGCGCGGCGTGGATCGCGCTGGTGCCGCTGTTCATCGTGGCGCTCGGGGCCCGGCCGCGGATGGCGTTCGTCTGGGGCTGGCTCTACGGGACGGTGTTCTTCCTCATGCTGCTGCGCTGGCTCAACTACACCTTCCAGACCTTCAGCTCGATCCCGTGGCCGCTCACGTGGGGGCCGACGCTGCTGCTGTCGGCGTGGTGCGGCCTCTACACCGCCGTCGTCTGCGGGCTCATCGCCTGGCTGGCCGGCCGGCGCTCGATCGGGTGGGCGCTGGCCTCGGCGCCTTTTCTCTGGGTCGGCGGCGAGTGGCTGCGCGGACACCTGCTGGGCGGCTTCCCGTGGGGCACGCTCGGCTACTCGCAGCACCTGCGGCTGCCGGTCATCCAGATCGCCGAGCTGGGCGGCGTGCACGCGGTCTCCCTGGTGCTCGTCGCCGTCAACGCCGCCCTGACCGGGGTGTTCCTGCTCGGATGGCGGAGCGCGGTGAGCGGGCTGGCCCTCGGTGGCGCGCTGCTCGGCGCCACGCTCGCCTTCGGCGTCTGGCGGCTCGGCGCGCCGCCGCCGCCGGGCGAGCTGCCGGTAGCGATCATGCAGCCGTCGATCGAGCAGCCCACGAAGTTCGACCCCGACCTCGGCACGGTCATTATCAAGATCTACCAGGAGCTGACCCGGCAGGCGGGGGCGGAGCGGCCGGCCCTGATCGTGTGGCCGGAGACAGCGCTGCCGACCGTGCTCCGGCGTGACCCCGAGCTGCTCCGGATGCTCTCCACCATGTCGGGGGAGATGCGAGTGCCGCTGCTCGTCGGCTCCATCGACGTGGTGGACGGGCGTCCGAACCGCTTCACCAACACCGCGTTCCTCGTGACCGACCGGGGTATCGTGGGTCGGTATGATAAGATTCACCTCGTTCCGTTCGGTGAATACGTGCCGCTCTCGGGAGTGATCGGGTTCGTGCGGGGCTGGGCGGAGTTCATCGCCGATCTGGAGCCCGGCTCGCGAGCCGTCGTGTTTCCAGGTCCGCCCGCCCCGTTCGGCGTCGTGATCTGTTACGAGGGCATCTTCCCCGATCTCTTTCGCGAGTTCGTGAACAACGGCGCGCGCGTGATGGTGAACATGACGAACGACGGTTGGTTCGGGCGCACGAGCGGGCCCGGGCAGCACCTGGCGATGTACGCGTTCCGGGCGGTGGAGCATCGGATCGCGGTCGTGCGGGCCGCCAACACCGGCATCTCCGCCTTCATTGCGCCGAGCGGCCAGGTCGTCCGTCACCTCGCCCTCTACTCTCGGGGTGTCATCAGCGATCGCATCCCGTTGCGGCAGGGCCGGACGCTGTTCACGCGGCTCGGGGACTGGATCGCCTGGACCTCACTTGCCCTCGCCGCCGTCTCGGTCGGCGTGGCCGGTCGGAGGAGCGCATGCTCGGCGAGCTGAAGCGGGACGTCGGCGAGTTGACCCGACGCGTGGACGAGCTCCGGAGGCATCTTTGACCTCCCCGCCAAGGAGCAGCGGCTGGCCGCGCTCGACGCCGAGATGGCGGCGCCGGCGTTCTGGGAAGACAACCGCCGCGCCCAGGAGCTGATCCGCGAGCGCACCGAGCTGTCCCGCATCGTCGAGCGGGTCGGCCAGCTGACCACCCAGGCCTCCGACCTCGCCGTCCTGCTCGAGCTGGCCCAGGAGGCCGGTGACGACGGCAGCCTCGACGCCGAGATCACCGAGGGCGTCGGCCAACTCCGGCGGGAGCTCGACGAGTTCGAGCTGAAGGTGATGCTGTCGGGCTCGCACGACGCGCGGCCGTGCATCGTGTCCATCCACCCCGGGGCCGGCGGCACCGAGTCCCAGGACTGGGCCCAGATGCTCATGCGGATGTACCTGCGCTGGTGTGAGCGGGCGGGCTTCAAGGCCGAAGTGGTCGACCTGCTCCCCGGCGAGGAAGCCGGCATCAAGTCGGTCACGATCGAGGTGACCGGCGAGTACGCCTACGGCTACCTCAAGGGCGAGGCGGGCGTGCACCGGCTCATCCGCATCTCGCCGTTCGACGCCTCCAGCCGCCGGCAGACCAGCTTCGCGTCGGTGTCGGTGGTGCCGGAGGTGGACGACGTCGAGGTCGAGATCCGCGACGACGATCTGCGCATCGACGTCTTCCGCTCCTCGGGGCCGGGCGGGCAGGGGGTCAACACCGCCGACTCGGCGGTGCGCATCACCCATCTGCCCACCAACATCGTCATCTCCTGCCAGAACGAGCGCTCGCAGCTCCGCAACCGCGACACCGCCATGCGGATTCTCAAGGCCCGCCTGTACGAGATGGCCGAGAAGAAGCAGAAGGAGGATCTGGCCGAGCTGACCGGGGCCAAGAAGGAGATCGCCTTCGGGAGCCAGATCCGCTCCTACACCTTCCATCCCCAGCAGCGGATCAAGGACCACCGCACGAATCTCGAGATCGGCAATGTCGAGGCGGTGATGGACGGCGACATCGACGAGTTCATCAAGGCCTTCCTGCTGTGGGCGAGGAGCGTCGGGGCGTGAGCGAGCACGACGGCAACGAGCTGATCCGCCTCCGCCACGAGAAGCTGGACGCCCTCCGCCGGCGCGGCGTCGATCCGTTCGGGGCCCGCTACCCGGTCAGTCACTGGGCCGGCCCGCTCCAGGCCCGGCTGGGCGCGGCCACCGAGGAGGAGCTGCGGGCGCTGGGTCCGGTCAGCCTGGCCGGGCGCGTGGTGGCCCTGCGTCATCACGGCAAGACGTGCTTCGCCCACCTGATGGACCAGAGCGGCCGGATCCAGCTCTACGCGCGAGGCGACCAGCTCGGCGACGACTATCCGCTCTTCACCGAGCTCGACCTCGGCGACTTCATCGGCGTCACCGGCGACATGATGCGCACGCGGACGGGTGAGCTCACGGTGGCGGTCAAGGCGTTCACCTTCCTGGCCAAGTCGCTGCGGCCGCTGCCGGAGAAGTGGCACGGCCTCAAGGACGTGGAGACGCGCTACCGCCAGCGCTACGTCGACCTCGTCGTCAATCCGGACTCGCGCCGGATCTTCCTGCTGCGCTCGCGCATCATCCAGGCCATCCGGGCCTTCCTCGACGCCCGCGGCTTCGTCGAGGTGGAGACGCCGATGATGCAGCCGATCCCGGGTGGAGCCATCGCCCGGCCGTTCAAGACGCACCACAACGCCCTCGACATGGACCTCTACCTGCGCATCGCGCCCGAGCTGTACCTCAAGCGTCTGGTCGTGGGCGGCTTCGAGCGCGTCTACGAGATCAGCCGGGTCTTCCGCAACGAGGGCGTGTCCACGCGCCACAATCCCGAGTTCACGATCCTGGAGTTCTACCAGGCCTACGCCGACTACACCGACCTGATGGAGCTGACCGAGACCCTCTTCGCCGAGCTGGCCCAGTCGCTGCTGGGCACGCTCCGGCTGACCTGGGGCGAGCACACGGTCGACCTCACGCCGCCGTGGCGGCGGCTGCCGTTCTTCGAGGCGCTCTCCCAGGCGCTCGGAGTGGTCGTCACGCCGGAGACCGACGCGGCGACGCTGGCCCGGGCCGCCGCCGCCCGCGGCCTCGACGGCGCCGGCGGCCCCGCCGACAAGATCTGGAAGGACGTGTTCGACGAGCTGGTCGAGCCGACCCTGGGGCCGCCGACGTTCATCACCGACTTCCCCATCGAGCTGTCGCCGCTGGCCAAGCGCAAGCGCGACAACCCGCGGCTGGTGGATCGGTTCGAGGGCTACGTCGGCTGCCGCGAGCTCGTCAACGCCTACAGCGAGCTGAACGATCCGATCGACCAGCTCGGCCGCTTCCGCGAGCAGGCGGCGCTGGCCGCCCGCGGCGACGACGAGGCCCACTGGCTGGACGAGGATTACGTGCGCGCGCTCGAGTACGGGATGCCGCCGACGGCCGGGGAGGGGATCGGCATCGACCGGCTCGTGATGCTGTTCGCCGACCAGCCGTCGATCCGGGAGGTCATCCTCTTCCCGCACCTGCGCCCGGAGGCGCCCGGCTCGTGAGGCAAGGGTTGCCGTACGAGCTGTTCCTGGGGCTGCGCTACCTGGGCTCGCGGGGCAAGCGGGCCAACCTCTCGCTGTTCGTGTGGATCGGCGTGGGCGGCGTGTTCCTCGGCGTGGCCGCCCTCATCGTCGTGCTGGCCGTCATGACCGGCTTCCAGGACGGCATCCGGGACCGGATCATCGCCGCCAACCCGCACCTGCTCGTGTTCCAGACCGGCCCCACCGGCATGCTCGACGCCGCCCGGGTGGCGGCGAGCGTCCGCGAGGTGCGCGGCGTCCGGGCGGCCACGCCGTTCGTGCTGCAGCAGGCCCTGTTCACGAGTCCGGGCGGCGACGCCCACGGCGGGCTCGTCCGCGGCGTCGACCTCAGCGACGCCGCCGTGGCCGGCGACCTCGCCGCCCAGCTGCGCGGCGGGCGGATCGAGAACTTCGCCGAGGGCGGGGATGGCATCCTGCTCGGCATCGAGCTGGCGCGGGTGCTCGGGGTGCTGCCCGGCGATCCGGTGACGGTCATCTCGCCCAAGGGCGCCCTGACCGCGGTCGGCATGGTGCCCAAGATGCGCCGCTTCACGGTGGCGGGCACCATCCAGGTCGGCATGCACGAGTACGACTCGTCGATCGCCTACCTGCCGCTGGGCGCCGCCCGCGAGTTCGCCGGGCTGGCCGGCGTCACCGGCGTCGAGGTGAAGCTGGTCGATCCTTTCGACGCCAAGGCGGTGGGGCGGGTCATCGGCACCCGGCTGGGCGTCACCTACTGGGTGCGCGACTGGATGGAGATGAACCGCAACCTGTTCGCCGCCCTGCAGCTCGAGAAGCTCGCGCTCTTCGTCATCGTGACGATCATCGTGCTGGTGGCGGCCTTCGCGATCATCGGCCACCTGGTGCTCCTGGTGGCCGAGAAGCGCAAGGAGATCGGCATCCTCAAGTCGATCGGCGCCACCGGCGGCTCCATCACGGCCGTCTTCTTCACCGTCGGGATGACGATCGGCGTGGTCGGCACGCTGGCCGGCAGCCTGGTCGGCCTGGCCATCATCTGGGCGCAGAACTCCTTTCACATCATCCGGCTGGCCGGCGATGTCTACCAGATCGACTACCTGCCGATGAAGCTGACCTCCTCGGACTTCCTGGCCATCGTCGGCGCCACGCTCGTCCTGTCGTTCTTCGCGACGATCATTCCCGCCCGCCGCGCCGGCTCGCTCCAGCCGGTTGATGTGCTGCGCTATGAGTGAGGCGCTGCTCGTCGGCGAGGAGCTGGAGCGCGAGTACCGCACCGGGCCAGAGGTGGTGCGCGTGTTGCGGGGTGCCTCGATCTCGGTCG
This sequence comes from uncultured Candidatus Rokubacteria bacterium, assembly GCA_963734175.1. Classification (GTDB taxonomy): domain Bacteria; phylum Methylomirabilota; class Methylomirabilia; order Rokubacteriales; family CSP1-6; genus AR5. The sequence goes on along the minus strand of CAVTGC010000002.1, from coordinate 1,011,806 downwards.
GCGCCGGCGAGGTGGTGGCGCTGGTGGGCGCCTCCGGCGTCGGCAAGTCGACGCTGCTGCACCTGCTCGGCGCCCTCGACCGGCCGTCGGCCGGTCGCGTGGTGTTCCAGGGCGAGGACCTGTTCGCGCGCAACGAGGCGGGCCTGGCGCGCTACCGGCGGCAGGAGGTAGGCCTCGTCTTCCAGTTCTACAACCTGCTGGGTGAGATGTCGGCCCTCGAGAACGCGATGCTGCCGGCGCTGATCGCGCGTCGCCCGCGCCGGGAGGCGCGAGACCTGGCGGCGGCGGCGCTCGCCGAGGTCGGCCTCGCCGACCGCCTGGATCATCGGCCCGGCGAGATGTCGGGCGGCGAGCAGCAGCGCGTGGCCGTCGCGCGGGCGCTCATGAACGGGCCGCGCGTCATCCTGGCCGACGAGCCGACCGGCAATCTCGATCCCAAGACGAGCGAGGTCGTGTACGACCTGTTCGTGCAGCTGCAGGCCGAGCGCGGTATCGCCTTCCTGATTGCCACCCACAATCCCGAGCTGGCCCGGCGGGCGGACCGCATCTATCGCCTCGTCGACGGACGTGCGCGCGAGGTCACCGGAACGTCGGAAGGCACGCTCGGGTTGCCCTTGTAGGGGATGGAGGCGGATTCGCAGAGCTAACTGCTCGTGAAGAAAAAGGCTAGCGGCGGTCGAAACCGCGGGATATACTGATTTCAGCTTCGATAACTAGCCGTCCTAACAGGGGAAACGGCGCCTTCGGCGACGAAAGGGGCAAGGGGGTCCAGTGTTTGAACGGTTCACCGAACGGGCGCGACGGGTCATCATTCTGGCTCGCGAGGAAGCGGGTCGGTTCCGCCACGACTTCGTAGGGACCGAGCATGTCCTGCTCGGGCTGATCCGCGACGGCGAGGGGATCGCCACCGCGGTCCTGCAGCGTCTCGGGCTCCGTCTGGAGACCGTGAAGGCCGAGGTCGAGCGTGCGCTCGCCGGATTCCCGAAGACCCTCACGTTCGGTGAGGTGCCGTTCACCCCGCAGGCCAAGCGCGTCCTCGAGCTCTCGATCGAGGAGGCGCGCCAGCTCGGTCACAACTACATCGGTACCGAGCACCTGCTGCTGGGCCTCATGAAGGAAGGGCAGTCCATCGCCGCCAAGATCCTCGAGTCGCTCGGCGCCCGCCTGGACGAGGTGCGCCAGGAGACGCTGGCCCTGCTCGGGGACCAGTACTATCCCCGGCCGAAGAAGCGCTCGCAGACGCCCGTCCTCGACGAGTTCGCCCGCGATCTCACCCAGCTCGCCCGCGAGAGCAAGCTCGACCCGGTCATCGGTCGCGAGCAGGAGATCGAGCGCGTCATCCAGATCCTGGCCCGGCGGACCAAGAACAACCCGGTCCTGATCGGCGAGCCCGGCGTTGGCAAGACGGCCATCGTCGAGGGGCTGGCCCAGAAGATCATCACGCACGACGTCCCCGACGTCCTCGTCAACAAGCGGCTCCTGCAGCTGGACCTCGGCGCCCTCGTGGCCGGCACCAAGTATCGCGGCCAGTTCGAGGAACGGCTGAAGGCGGTCATGAAGGAGATCCGGCAGTCGGAGAACGTCGTCCTCTTCCTGGACGAGCTGCACACCCTCATCGGCGCCGGCGCCGCCGAGGGCGCCATCGACGCCTCCAACATGCTCAAGCCGGCGCTGTCGCGCGGCGAGATCCAGACCATCGGCGCCACCACGCTGGACGAGTACCGCAAGTACATCGAGAAGGACGGCGCCCTCGAGCGTCGCTTCCAGCCGGTCATCGTCAAGGCGCCGTCGGTCCCCGAGGCCATCGAGATCATCAAGGGGCTGCGCCACAAGTACGAGGCGCACCACCGCGTGAAGATCACCGAGCAGGCCATCAACGCCGCCGTCATGCTGGCCGACCGGTACATCACGGATCGCCAGCTTCCCGACAAGGCCATCGACGTCATCGACGAGGCCTCGTCGCGGACCCGCCTCATGGCGCTGACCCCGCCCGCCGAGCTCAAGGAGATCGAGAAGGAGCTGGAGCGCGTGCGCCGCGAGAAGGACATGTACCTCGAGGCGCAGGAGTTCGAGAAGGCCGCCTCCCTCCGCGAGAAGGAAAAGATCCTCCAGCACCGCGAGGAGGAGATGAAGCGGGAGTGGGAGCGGACCAAGGGCAAGGGCGTGCAGTCGGTCGGCGAGGTCGACATCGAGTTCATCGTCTCGCGCTGGACCGGCATCCCGCTGTCCAAGCTCGAGGAGAAGGAATCGGCCAAGCTGGCCCGCATGGAGGACGCCCTCCACGGCCGCATCATCGGCCAGGACGACGCCGTGAAGGCGGTCGCCCGGGCCATCCGCCGCTCGCGGGCGGGCCTCAAGGACGCCAAGCGCCCGGTCGGCTCGTTCGTGTTCCTGGGCCCGACCGGCGTCGGCAAGACCGAGCTGGCCCGCGCCCTCGCCGAGTACCTGTTCGGTGACGAGAACGCCCTCATCCGGGTCGACATGTCGGAGTACATGGAGAAGTTCTCGGTCTCGCGCCTGCTCGGGGCCCCGCCCGGCTACGTCGGCTACGAAGAGGGTGGGTTCCTGACCGAGAAGGTGCGTCGCCGGCCGTACTCGGTGGTGCTCTTCGACGAGATCGAGAAGGCGCATCCTGACGTCTTCAACATGCTGCTGCAGGTCCTCGACGACGGCCGGCTGTCGGACTCGCTGGGCCATGTCGTCGACTTCAAGAACACGATCCTGATCATGACGTCCAACCTCGGCACCAGCCTGATCGGCAAGCGCACCTCGCCGGGCTTCCTGGCCGAGTCGGACGAGCAGTCCTACGAGAAGATGAAAGAGCGCGTGATGGAGGAGTTGAAGCGGGCGTTCCGGCCGGAGTTCCTCAACCGGATCGACGACATCATCGTCTTCCACGCGCTGGCCGAGCAGCACATCAAGAGCATCATCCAGCTCATGATCACTCGCATCAACAAGCAGCTGACCGAGAAGGGGATCGAGCTCATCCTCACCCCGACGGCGGAGAATGCCCTGCTCGAGAAGGGGTACGATCCGACCTACGGTGCCCGGCAACTTCGCCGGACGATCCAGAAGCATATCGAGGACCCGCTGGCGGAAGCCATCGTTCGGGGCCAACTCGTCGACAGTGCTCGTATCGAAGTCGACGTGGAAGGGGGCAACTTCGTGTTCCGCGAAGCGCCGCCCCAGGCCGCCGACGCGCCGCTCGAGCTTGCTGAGCACTGATCGGCAGCTAGCACGGGTCTGACGGTCCGGTGACGCCACGGGGGCGTGTACGTCGGACGTGCGTGGCCGTGCTGGCGACGCTCGCGTTGTTCGTCACGGCGGTCCACGCCCAGCCCCAACCACGCCCGAGCGGTCCCCGCCCCATCACCATCCGCGAGCTGGCGGTGGAGGGCAATCGGCGCGTCCAGGAGGCCGTCATCGTGGGCCGCGTCCGGTCCATGGTCGGCCAGCCCTTCAACCCCTCCCAGGCCTCCGAGGACCTCCGCGCCATCTTCGGCCTCGGCTTCTTCGACGATGTCCAGATGAAGGTCGAGGACTTCGAGGGTGGGGTGAAGGTGACGTTCGTGGTGGTCGAGCGTCCGTTCGTCCGCGACGTCGAGTTCACCGGCAACTCCAAGATCGGCACCACCGAGCTCCAGGAGAAGATCGACCTCAAGCTGGGCAGCGTCTACAACCCCGTCGACGTCCAGCGCGCCCGCGAGAAGCTGAAGGACGCCTACGAGGACGAGGGATACTTCGAGGTCCAGATCAGCGCCGAGGTCGAGAAGTTCGAGGACGGCGACGTCAAGGTGGTGTTCGCGGTCAACGAGGGTCGGCGGATCACCATCGACAAGATCGTCATCCGCGGGAACGCCGGGCTGAAGGACAAGCAGATCAAGGAAGTGATGGCCGTCAAGGAGCGGCAGTACTACATCCTGCGCGGCACCGTCCAGCGCCAGAAGCTGGATGAAGATATCGAGCGCATCCTCAGCCTCTACCAGGACCATGGCTACGTGCAGATGCGGGTGGAGCGGTACGACACCTCCGTCGACCGCGACAAGGCCCGGGTGACCATCACCATCGACGTGGTCGAGGGGGCCCAGTACCGGGTCGGCACCATCAAGCTGAGCGGGGTGACCCTGGTGCCCGAGGAGGAGATCCGCCGCCAGCTCGGCTTCAAGAGCGGCGAGGTGTTCTCCCGCTCGGCGCTGCGGGACGGCGTCCGCAACGTCACCGATCTCTACAGCACCATCGGCCGGGCCTCGGCCGACGTCGTTCCCCGGACGGATCAGCAGGCGGGGACGACCATCGAGGTCTCCATCGAGGTCACCGAGGGGCCCGAGGTCTACGTCGAGCGCATCAACATCACCGGCAACACGCGCAGCGAGGACCGCATCCTGCGCCGGGAGATCCCCTTCGTGGAGGGCGACCTCTTCACCCTGCAGAAGCTGCAGCGGGCCCGCCAGCGGCTGGTCAACCTGGGTTACTTCGACATGGTGAACGTCACCACCCAGCCCGGGACCGACAAGAACCGCATCCTCGTGAACGTCGAGGTCACCGAGCGGCCGACCGGCATCTTCTCCATCGGCGGTGGCTTCTCCTCCGTCGACAGCTTCGTCGGGACCCTCGACATCTCCCAGAACAACTTCCTGGGCCGCGGCTGGCAGCTCTCGCTGCGCATCCGGGCCGGCGCCAACAGCCAGCAGGGGATCATCAGCTTCACCGAGCCGTGGCTGTTCGACCGGCCCCTGTCGGCCGGCATCGACCTCTTCAACATCAAGCGCCAGTTCACGGAGTACGACTACGACTCGCTTGGCGGCACCCTGCGGATGAGCCATCCGTTCCAGGAGTACTGGCGCTGGCAGGTCTCGTACCGGCTGACCCGGGACGAGATCAGCGACGTGCGTGACACCTCCGACCCGCTCCTGCGCGACGAGAAGGGGATCCGGATCACCTCGGCGGTCACGCTGGGGGTCAACCGCGACAGCCGGGACACCGTCCAGGCCCCGACCAAGGGCGGTCTCACGCTCGCGACCCTCGACCTCGCCGGCTTCGGCGGCGACTCCCGGTTCGTGAAGGCGATCGCCGCCACGACCTACTTCAAGCCGATCTGGTTCGGCCACATCCTGTCGGGCCGGGCCGAGGTCGGCTACGGCTTCGGCTGGTCGGACGAACCGCTCCCTGTGTTCGAGCGGTTCTATCTGGGTGGTCCCAACTCGATCCGCAGCTTCAAGGCCCGGCGGGTGTCTCCCGTCGACGAGGCCGGGGTCCGCATCGGGGGCACCTCCGAGGTCCTGGGCAACCTGGAATACCTGATCCCGCTGCCCTTCAACTTCCGGGCGGCCGGGTTCTTCGACGTCGGCAACGTGTACGGCTTCACGACGAAGTTCGATCTTACCGAGACCCGGGAGGCGGCCGGCGCCGGCATCCGCTGGCAGTCGCCGTTCGGTCCGATCCGCGTCGACTACGGCATCAACCTCGACCGGCGGAAGGGCGAGGATTTCGGCGCCATTCAATTTTCGGTGGGCTCACCGTTCTGAGGAGGGATGGATGAAGGCTGGGCTGAGGTTCACCGTGGTCCTGGGCGTCGTGCTGGTCGCGACGGTGGGGGTGGCCCGCGCGCAAGCGCCGGCGGCCGCGCCCGGTGGCGGCAGCGGCCTGCAGCGGATCGCCTACATCGACGTGCAGCGGGTGCTGGCCCGGTCGGCGGCCGGGGTAGCTGCGCGCGAGCAGCTCGAGCGCGAGAAGGCGGCGATGCAGAAGGAGATGGACGGGCGCCGCGTCGAGCTGGAGAAGCTCCGCGAGGAGCTCGAGAAGAAGGGCGCCCTGCTCACCGCCGACGCCCGCCGGGACAAGCAGGAGCAGTTCGAGCGCAAGCGGCGTGACGCCGCCCGCCTGGCCGACGACTTCCAGAAGGAGCTGGAGAAGAAGGAGGCGGTTCTCCTGCAGAAGGTCCTCCAGGACGTCTCCGGCATCATCGACCGGGTCGGCAAGGAGAAGAACTACTACATGATCGTCGAGAAGCGCGGTGCCGGCGTCATCTACGCCGCCTCCGAGGCCGACCTGACCGAGGAGGTCATCCGCGCGTATGATCAGCAGGCACCCAAAGGACCGGCGGCTGCCCCGCCGGCGACCGGACCAGCGAAGAAGCCGTAGGGAGCAATGACCAGAGCCGGGTTCACGCTCGGCGAGCTCGCGGAGGCGTTGCAGGCACGGCTCGACGGTGATCCGGCCCGGATCGTCACGGGTGTGGCACCGCTCGACAGCGCCGGCCCCGACCAGATCTCGTTCCTGACCGACGCCCGCTACCACGCGGCGGCTCGGGCCTCCCGGGCCGGTGCCTTCCTCGCCGCCGCTGACGTGGCGGATCTGCCGGGCCCCACCCTGCGGTGCGCGGCCCCGCAGCAGGCGTTGATCGACCTGCTGTTGCTCTTCCATCCTCCGGCTTCGGCTCCGGGCGGCGTCGACCGCACCGCGATGGTGGCGGCCGAGGCCCGGATCCATCCGACCGCGACGGTGGGGCCGCTCACCGTGGTGGAGGCGGGGGCGATCGTCGGCGCCGGTGTGCACCTGCACGCGCTGGTGTACGTGGGCGCCGGAGTGGAGATCGGCGAGGGGACGATCGTCCACCCCCACGTGAGCCTGCGCGAGGGGGTGCGGGTCGGCCGCCGGGTCGTCGTCCACCCCGGGGCCGTGCTGGGCGCCGACGGCTTCGGCTTCGCGTTCGACGGCCGCGCCCACCGCAAGATCCCCCAGGTGGGCGGCGTGGTGATCGAGGACGACGTCGAGATCGGCGCCAACACCACGATCGACCGCGCGACGTTTGGCGACACCATCGTCCGGCGGGGCACCAAGATCGACAACCTCGTGCAGATCGGCCACAACGTCGAGGTCGGCGAGCACTCCCTGCTGGTGGCGCAGGTGGGAGTCTCCGGCTCCTCGCGGCTCGGCCGCGGCGTGGTGCTGGCCGGCCAGGTCGGCGTCGCCGATCACGTCACCCTCGGCGACGGGGTCATCGCCACCGCCCAGAGCGGGATCCCGAGCAGCGTCGAGGCCGGTGAGCGGGTGATGGGCACGCCGGCGAGGGCGATCGGACAGGCCCGCCGCATCGCCGTGGCCCAGGCGCGGCTGCCCGAGTTGCTGCAACGGGTCAGAGCGCTCGAGCAACGGCTGGAGCGCCTGGCCGCGAAGCTCGGCGACATCGAGCCCTCGGGCGGCCCGGCGTGAGCGACGCAATCCATCCCACCGCGGTGATCGACCCCGGCGCCCGTCTGGGCGCCCGGGCCCGGGTCGGCGCCTACACGGTCATCGGGGCCGACGCCGTGCTCGCCGACGACGTGGAGCTCGGCCACCACGTGATTCTGGAGGGGCGCGTCGAGCTGGCGGCGGGCGTGCGCATCGGCCACGGCGTCGTGCTGGGCGGTGTTCCCCAGGACCTGAAATTCAAGGCGAGCACGCCGTCGGGTGTGCGGGTGGGCGCCGGCAGCGTGCTGCGCGAGTACGTGACCGTCCACCGCGCCACGACGGCCGAAGGGTGGACCGAGATCGGCCGCGACTGCCTGGTGATGGGTCTCGCCCACGTCGCCCACGACAGCCGGCTCGGCGACGGGGTCATCGTCATCAACTACGCCGGCATCACCGGCCACTGCCATATCGGCGACCGCGCCACCATCGGCGGGATGGTCGGCATGGTGCCGTTCACGCGAGTGGGAACCGGCGCCTACATCGGCGGCATGGCCAAGGTGAACGCCGACGTGCCGCCGTACATGATCGTCGACGGCCAGCCGGCCACCACCCGGGGCGTGAACGTGATCGGGATGCGCCGGGCCGGGATGGGGCCGGCCGACCGGCGGGTCCTGCAGGACGCCCACCGTCTTCTCTACCGCAGCGGGCTGTCGCCGCAGCGGGCGGTGGAGCGCATCCGCGAGGAGCTGCCGCAGAGCCCGCCCGTGCTCACGCTGCTCGACTTCATCGCCGGCGCGACCCGCCACGGCATCTGCAGAGGGCCGGGCGCATCACTGGAGTCCGCCGCCGACACCGAGGAGGTGACGTCCTGATGGCCGTCAACGGACGCATCCGGGCCGGCGTGGTCGGTACCGGCCACATGGGGCAGTACCACGTGCTCGTCTACGCCGAGCTGGCCGACGTCGAGCTGGTCGGTGTCGCCGACATCGACGCCGGCCGGGCCCGCACGGTGGCGGCCGGCTACGAGACGCGCGCCTTCGACGACCACCGGGCCCTGATCGGTCTGGTCGACGTGGCCAGCGTGGCGGTGCCGACCGAGCAGCACTTCCACGTGGCCCGCGACCTGCTGGAGGCGGGGATCAGCGTTCTCGTCGAGAAGCCGATGACGCCGACGCTCGAGGAAGCCCGGGAGCTGTTCGCCATCGCCGCCCGGACGGGGGCGATCCTGCACGTGGGCCACGTCGAGCGGTTCAACGGCGCCGTGGACGAGCTCAAGCACCTGGTGACGGCGCCCATCCTCATCGAGTCCCGCCGGCTGGGGCCGTTCGTGCCCCGCGTGCAGAAGGACACGGTGGTGATGGACCTCATGATCCACGACATCGACATCGTGCTCAATCTGGTCGACGCCCCGCCCGTGCGGCTGGCCGCCCAGGGCGCCTGCGTGCACAGCGAGGTCGCCGACGTCGCCACCGTGCAGCTTCGCTTCGAGTCCGGCGCCATCGCCACCATCGCGGCCAGCCGGGCGACCGAGGAGAAGATCCGCACGCTGGCCATCACCCAGCCCGACGCCTACATCGTCCTCGACTACACCGAGCAGGACATCCACATCTACAAGCGGGCCGCTCAGGAATACACGATGAACCGCGGCTCCATCCGCTACCGGCGGGCGTCGTTCGTCGAGCACCTCAAGGTGCACCGCGACAATCCGCTCAAGCTCGAGATCCAGCACCTGATCGGCGCCACCCGCCGGCGGCGGGCGGGGGAGCCGGTGGTGATCGCTCGGCAGGACGACCTCCGCTCGCTCGCCATGGCGCTGGAGATCGAGCGGATGATCCGCGACGGCGTGCCCGAGGTGGCCTGGCGCGACCCGTGCTAGCGAGGCGATGCGCGCGCTGGGTCTGATGTGCGGCGCCGGCTCGCTGCCGGCCCGGATGGCGGCCCAGGCGCGCCGGCAGGGATGGCGGATCGTCGCGTTCACGTTTCCCGGCGCCGTCGACCTTGGGAGCGACGCCGACGCCGTGGTCCCCTCCCGCATCGACGCCATGGGCCCGGTGGTGGCGGCGCTGACCCGTGAAGGCGTGTCGGCCATGCTGTTCTCCGGCAAGTTCTGGATGACGGACCTGCTGGCCGCGCGCGAGACCGACGCCGCCCACGCCACCATGGCCACCCGGGCCGGCGCCCTGCTCGACGGCAACATCGCCCAGGCGATCATCGCCACCCTCGACGGGCTGGGGATCGAGCTGCTCGATCAGCGCCCCTTCCTGGGTGAAGGCCTCGGCGCCGCGCGCGCATGGTCGGCCCGAGCGCCGGCCGAGACGGAGTGGAGCGACATCCGCCGCGGCCTCGCCGTCGCCCGGCTCAACGCGGACGCCAGCGTGGGCCAGACCGTCGTCGTCCGGCGCGGCGCGGTGAGCGCGGTGGAGGCGATCGAGGGCACCACCGAGACGATCCGCCGCGGCGCCACGCTGAGCGGGCCGGGCTCGGTGGTGGTCAAGGCGACGGCCCGCGATCACGACTTCCGCTTCGACACGCCGGCCATCGGCCCCGACACGCTGGAGGCCGCCGCGGCCGGCGGCGCCACCGCGGTTGCCGTCGAGGCGGGCCGCGTGCTGATCCTCGAGCCCGAGACCACGATCCGCCGCGCCGACGCGGCCGGCATCGCGCTGGTGAGCGTCGATGGCGGCGGCTGAGCCGGCGCCGATCATGGTCGTGGCGGGAGAGGCCTCGGGCGACCTGCACGGCGCCACGCTGTGTCGGGCGCTGCGTGCGCTGGCGCCGGAGCGTCCGTTGCTCGGGATGGGCGGCGAGCGCATGGCCGCGGAGGGCCTCGACCGGCTGGCTGACGTCACCGGCGCCGCGGTGGTGGGCGGGACCGAGGCCCTCGGTCCGCTGCCCACGCTCGTGGCCGCGTGGCGGCGGCTGCGAGCCGCGCTGGAGGGACCGCGTCGTCCCGCCGCGCTCGTGATCATCGACTTCCCGGAGTTCAACCTGCGGCTGGCCCGCGTGGCCCGGCGGGCCGGCGTGCCCGTCGTGTACTTCATCCCGCCCCAGGTGTGGGCGTGGCGGCCGTGGCGGGCCCGTGTCGTCGCCCGTCGCGCCTCGCTGGTGCTGGCCGTGTTCCCGTTCGAGCCGCCGCTCTACCGGCGCGTGGGCGCGCACGTGGAGTTCGTCGGCCATCCGGTCCTCGACGCGCTGGCCGGCGCCCCCGGGCGCGACGAGGCGCGCCGCCGGCTCGGTCTCGCCGCCGACGCCTCGGTCGTCGGCCTGCTGCCCGGCAGCCGGCGACAGGAGATCGAGCGCACGCTGCCCGTGCTGCACGCGGCGGCCGCTCGCATCGCGGCGGCGCGCCCGGGCACGCGGTTCGTGCTGGCGGCGGTGCCGACGCCCGCCGGCGGTCCCGATCCGGCCAGGTCGCTGAGTGACGCGACTCCGCCGGTCCAGGTGGTCACCGGCGACACCTACGCGGTCATGCGGGCGGCCGACCTGTTGCTCGTGAACTCCGGCACTGCGACGCTGGAGGCGGCGTTGCTCGGCACGCCGATGATCGTGTGCTACCGGCTCTCCCGCCTGACCGAGGCGTGGGCGCGCCTGCTCGTGCGGGTGCCGTGGATCAGCCTGGCCAACATCACGCTGGGCCGGGCCGTGGTGCCCGAGCTCTACCAGCGCGCGTTCACGGCCGAGCGGGTGGCTGCCGAGGCGCTGCGGCTGCTCGATTCGCCGGGAGCGCTGGCCGATCAGCGCGCGGCGTTCCGCGAGCTGGGGGGCGCCCTCGGCGAGCCCGGCGTCGGCCTGCGCGCGGCCCGTCACGTCCTGGCGGTCGTCGACGGGTCGGAGGCGGCGGCGCGCGGGCTGGCCGCGCATCCCCTGGGCGCCTCGTGAGTGCGCTGGCGGCGCTGGCGCCGCCGGCCGCCGCGGTGGCCGTGCGCGCGCTCGGCGCGACGCTGCGCCTCACCGAGGCGGGCGTGGAATCGATGCAGGCGCTGTGGGACGATCCCCGGCCGCTGATCTACGCCGTCTGGCACGGCCGCATCCTGATGGTGCCCTGGCTCAGCGCGCGCTTCGAGCGCGCCCGGGCCGTGCGCGTGCTGGCCAGCCGCTCGCGCGACGGCGAGCTGGTCGCACGCTGGGTCGCGCGCTTCGGCATGTCCGTCGTGCGCGGCTCGTCCTCGCGGGGCGGTGCCGGCGCCCTGCGCGCCCTGGCGGCGGCGGTACGGGCCGGCCAGGACGTGGCGGTGGTACCCGACGGCCCGCGCGGCCCGCGCGAGCGGCTGCAGGCGGGCTTGGTCGTGCTGGCCGCCGTGACCGGCGCTCCCGTCATCCCGCTCGGATTCGCGGCCCGCCCGGCCCGCCGGCTGCACTCGTGGGACCGCTTCCTGGTGCCGCTGCCGTTCGCCCGGGCGGCGGTGGTGTTCGGCAAGGCGGCCACCGTGCCTCGCGACGCCGATCGCGAGCACGCGCGCGCCGAGCTCGAGCGCGCGCTGTGCGAGGTGACCGAGGCGGCCGACCGGCTGGTCGGCGCCTGATGTACGCCGTGTACACGGCGGCGCTGGCGGCGGCGGTGACCGGCTACGCGCCGGTGGCGATGGCCCGGCGGGTGATCCGCGGCGTGCCGCTGCACCTGCGCGAGCGGCTGGGGCTGGGCCGCCAGGAGGGATCGCCGGTGCCGTGCGGGTGGATCCACGCGGTCTCGGTGGGCGAGGCGATCGCGGCAGCGCCGCTGGTGGAGGGGTTGCGACGCACGTGGCCCGCGTTGCCCCTGGTGGTGTCGACGGTGACCGAGACCGGAGCGCGCGTCGTGCGCGACCGCTTCGCGGGCCTGGCCCGGCACCGGTACTTCCCGCTCGATTTCCCGGGCGCCGCCCGCCGGGTCATCGCCTCGATCCAGCCGGCGTTCTTCGTGTGCATGGAGACGGAGCTCTGGCCCAACGTCCTCCGGGTGCTCGCCGCCCGCGGCGTGCCGTCGATGATCGCCAACGGCCGCCTCTCCGACCGCTCGTTCCGCCGGTACCGGCTCGTGCGCGGCGCCATGCGGCGGGTGCTGGGCGACGTGACGGTATTCGCGATGCAGTCGGACGAGGACGCCCGGCGGGTGATCGCCCTCGGCGCCGTGCCCGAGCGCGTCGTCGTCACCGGCAACCTCAAGCACGATCCGCTGCCCGACCCGGCCGGCGCCGCCGACCTCTGGCACCGCCTGCTCGGCCTCGGCGCCGGCCAGCCGGTGTGGATCGCCGGCAGCACGCACCGCGGCGAGGACGAGGCGGTGCTGGAGGCGCACCGGCAGGCCCGGACGACGCGCCCCGACCTCGTGCTGGTGCTGGCCCCCCGTCACCCGGAGCGGGTGGGCGAGGTGATGAAGCTGGTGGCGGCGCGAGGTCTGGCCGCGGTCCGGCGCAGCGAGCTGTCCGGCGTGCATCGGCCCGGCGCGCCCATCATCGTGCTCGACACCGTCGGCGAGCTGGCCCAGCTCTACTCGATCGCCGACGTCGTGTTCGTGGGCGGCAGCCTCATGGCCTTCGGCGGCCACAACATGCTGGAGCCGGCCCTGCGCGGCAAGCCGGTGCTCTTCGGTCCCCACACCTTCAACTTCCGCGAGGCGGCGGCGATGCTGCTCAGCGCCGGCGGCGCCGCCGTCGTGCACGACGCCGGCGAGCTCGCGGCCGAGCTGCAGCAGCTGCTCGCCGACGCCGACCTGCGGAGCCGCCGGGGGGCCGCCGCCCGCGAGGCGGCCGCCTCCCGTCACGGCGCCGCCCGCACGACGCTCGACCTCGTCGCGCGCTACCTGTACCCGGGGGAGGCGACGTGAGCGGGCGCGACCGGCTCGTGCAGGGCTGGGAGCGCGGCTTCACCGCCGGCGCCGACGGCGTGCTGGCCGCGCTGGCCGGAAGTTACCGCGGACTGCTGGCCGGCCGCGAGTGGCTCTACGCGCGCGGGGTGCTTCACAGCAACGCGCTCGATTGCGCGGTGGTCTCGATCGGCAACCTCACGGTCGGCGGCACCGGCAAGACGCCGGCGGTCGAGCTGGCGGTGCGCACGCTCACCGACCTCGGCTACCGGCCGGCCGTGGTGAGCCGTGGCTACGGCCGACGGGGCGGCGGCGTGCAGATCGTGGCCGACGCTGCCTCCATCCGTCTCGATGCCGAGGAGGCCGGCGACGAGCCGTTCCTGCTCGCGCGGCGGCTGCCCGGCGTGCCCGTCGTGGTGGGCGCCAACCGTTACGAGGCGGGGCGGGCAGCGCGGGCGCGGTTCGGCGTGACGGCGATCGTCCTCGACGACGGCTTTCAGCACCGCACGCTGCGCAAGGACCTCGAGATCGTCATGGCCCGCGCGGGCCAGCCGTGGGGTAACGGCCGGCTGCTCCCGGGCGGGCCGCTGCGAGAGCCGCTCACGGGGCTGGAGCGCGCGCACCTCATCGTCGCGACCGGGGCCCGCCGGACGGCCGATGCCGCCGAGGTCAGCGCGACGGCCGCGCGGCTGGCGCCGGGAGTGCCGGTGCTCACCGCCATGCACGTCCCCACCGAGTGCTTCGAGTCGAGCGGGATGAAGTTCGTCGCGCTGGAGGCGCTCGGCGGCGCCCGGCTGCTGGCCTTCGCCGGCATCGGTTCGCCGGCCGGCTTCCGGCGCACGCTCGGCGAGGCCGGCGCCACGGTGGTCGAGTTCCAGGAATTCGGCGATCACCACTGGTACACGCGGGAGGACCTGGCCCGGCTCGCGCGGCGGGCGGCCGAGGTCCGCGCCGACGGCTTCGTCACGACCGAGAAGGACTGGGTGCGGTTGCGTCGGCTGCCGCCGCTGCGGCGTCCGGTCTACGTGCTGAGCGTGCGCCTCACGCTGACCTCCGGTGAGGCCCAGTGGCGCGCGGCCTTCGAGCGGGTGGGGCCGCGATGAACATCGCGGTCCGCCTACCCAACTGGCTCGGGGACACCGTGATGGCGGTGCCGGCGCTGCTCGCGGTGCGAGCGGCGTGGCCAGGGGCGCGCGTGCTGGCGGCGGGGCCGTGGGCCGCGCTGCTCAGCGAGCAGGGGCTGGCCGACGTGCTCGCCGACTACCCGCGGACGTGGCGGGGCCGGCTGCGCGCCGCCGACACGGTGCGCTGCCTTCGCCCCCGAGCTGGCCATCCTGCTGCCCAACTCGCTCGAGGCCGCGCTGGCCGCGTGGTACTGGGGCGCCCGCCGACGCGTCGGCTTCGCGGGCGGCGGCCGCTCGGGGCTCCTGACCGACGCCGTGCCCATGGCCCTGGAGCGCCCGCACCAGATCGACGAGTACCTGGTCCTCACGGAGCGCTGCGGGGCGCCGGCCACGACGCGCCGGCCGGCGCTGTCGCCGCCGCCGTCCGACTCCGAGGCGCGCGTCGAGGCGCGCGAGCTGCTCGCGCAGGCGGGCGTGCCGGCGCGCGGGGCGGCGCCGCGCCTGGCCGTCCACCTCGGCGCGGCCTACGGCCCGGCCAAGCTGTGGCCGCTCGAGCGTGTGGCGGAGTTCTGCCGACTCGTCGCCGACAAGGGCGCCGCCGTCGTCCTGCTCGGCGCACCGAGCGACGCCGAGGCGGCGGCGAGCGTCACCACGGCGGCGCCGGCGGCGAGCCTGGTCGGGCGTGATCGTCCCGCCTTGCTGCCGGCGCTGCTGGCCGAGGTCGACGTGCTGGTCAGCGGCGACACTGGCGTCGCCCACCTGGCCGCCGCGCTCGACACCCCCGTCGTCACGCTGTTCGGCCCCACCGATCCGCGCGCTGTCGGCCCCGCGCGGCCGCGCCGTCGCCGTCGCGACCCATCCGGTGCCGTGCGCTCCGTGCTTCTATCGCGCCTGCCCGATCGAGCATCCGTGCCTGCGGGGAGTGGAGGCCACGGACGTCTACGCGCGGGCGCTGCGCCTGCTGGAGGCTGCGTGAGCAGCGTCCCGCCGCTGCGCGATCCTGCATCTGGCCGCGAACCGATGGTGGACGGGGAGCGCCGATCCGATCATCCGGCTGGTGAGTGGCCTGCGCGAGCGGGGCCACGAGGTGCTGCTCGGCGTCACCCCGGGCGACCGCTTCGAGGCCAAGGCGCGCGAGGCGGGGCTGCCCCTCGTCGAGGGGCTGCACCTGCGCGCCCGATTCGCTCCGCTGGAGCTGGCCCGCGACGCCCGTCGCCTGCGCGCGCTGGTGGCGGCCGAGGCCATCGACATCGTGCACGCGCATCACTCGCACGACCACTGGCTGTCGCTGCTGATCCGGGGCCGGCGCACGTGGGGCCGGCCGGCGGTGCTCGTGCGCACGTTCCACAATGTGCGATCGGTGAAGCGCTCGGTGCTGGCCGGGCCGCTCTACCGCAATACCGCGGCGGTGTTCGCGGTGTCGCGTCAGATCGAGGCCCGCTGCCGCGAGGTGGGGCTGCCCGGCGAGCGCGTGCACTGGATCCCGGGGGCGGCCGACCTGCCGCGCTTCGGCACCGCCGGCGACGGCCGGGCGATTCGCGAGGAGTTCGGGCTGGGGCGGGCGCCGGTCGTGGTCTCGGTCGCGCGCTTCGCCGCCAACCGCGGCCACGAGCAGCTCCTGGCCGGATTTCGCCAGCTGCTGGGCCATCTGCCGGAGGCGCGGTTGCTGCTGGTCGGCAAGGGCGAGCGCCGTGACCGGCTCGAGCAGCTCGTCACCGAGCTCGGGCTCGGCCACCGCGTCGTGTTCACCGGATACCGCGACCGCGACCTGCCGCAGGTGGTGGCCGCCGCCGACTGCTTCGCGCTCATGGCCGCTGGCTCCGACGAGTCGTGCCGGGCGGCGCTGGAGGCGATGGCGGCGGGACGGCCGGTCGTGGCCCGCGCCGTCGGTGCCCTGCCGGAGACCGTCGTCGACGGCGAGACCGGCTTCCTGGTCGGCGACGACAGCCCGGAGGCGGTGGCGGTCGCGCTCGGAAACATCCTGGCCGACCCCGCCCGTGCGCGCGCGATGGGCGAGCTGGGACGGCGGCGGGCGATGGGCGAGTTCAGCCCGGAGCGGTCGGTCGCCATCGTCGAGGCGGTCTACCGCGCGGTTGCCGCGCCGTGAGGATCCTGCAGCTCGTGTCGTGTCGGGGCTGGTCGTCCGACGCCTACTGGGCGGCGCGCATCACCCGCGAGCTGGAGCGGCGCGGCCACGAGGTCACGCTCGGCTGCCGGCGCGGGACCGAGCGAGCCGTCGTCGAGCGCGCGCGAGCCGAGGGGGTGAGTCGCGTGGAGACGTTCGAGTTCACCGGTGGCCTGCGGCCGGGCGCGGACGCCGCCGACGTGCGACATCTGCGCCGTGCGATGGCCGCCGCCGACGTCGTCCACGTGCACCGCGGCAAGGAGCACTGGCTGGCCGTCGTCGCCGCCCGGCTGGCCGGGGGCCGTCCGGTCGTGCGCACGCGGCACATCGCCCAGGCGGTGCGCGCGCACGCGGGCAACCGGTGGCTCTACGGCCGCGCGACCGCGCTCGTGGTGGCGGTCACCGAGGCGATCCGTGGCCAGTGCGTCGCCGCCGGATTGCTGGCGCCCCAGCGCATCGTCACGCTCGCGGGCGGCGCCGACGTGGAGGCCTACCAGCCGCGCCCCGCCGATCCCGACCTCCGGCGCGCGCTCGGTGGCGAGGACGGCCGCCCCCTGGTCGGAATGGTGGCCGGCCTGCGCGTGATGAAGGGGCACCGGGTGGTGATCGAGGCGGCGGCGCGGCTGGCCCGCGAGGGTGTCCGCCCGCGGATCGTGTTCGTCGGCCGCGGCGCCATGCAGGGGACGGTGCGCGAGGCCATCGCGCAGGCCGGGCTCGAGGCCCAGATCACGCTCGCCGGGTTTGCGGGCGACGTACCGGGAACGATGGCCGCGCTCGACGTGGCCCTGTACGTGCCGCTCGAGTCCGACGGCATGTCGCGCGTGGTGTTCGAGTACCTGGCGGCCGGGCGACCGCTGCTGGCCTCGCGCGTCGGCGTGGTGCCCGAGGTGCTGGTCGACGGCGAGCACGCCGCCCTGGTGCCGGCCGGCGACGCCGCCGCCCTGGCCGCCGCGCTGGGCGGGCTGCTCGCCGATCCCGACCGCTGCCGCCGGCTGGGCGAGGCCGGGCGGCGGCTCGTGCTGGAGCGCTTTTCGGGAGCGCGGGTGGCCGCCGCGCTCGAGGCCCACTACGCGCGGCTGACGGCGGCGTGAAGATCTCGGTGCTCGCCTTCGACCTGTCGGACAACGCGACGGGCCGGGCGGACCTGCTGGCGCGCCTGCTGGCGCCGCGCTGGGAGGTCGAGGTCGTCGGCCCCCGTTTCGGGGCAACGGTGTGGCGGCCGTCGATCGGGGGCACGGTCAGCCACCGCGCCCTGGCCGTGGACGGGGCGCGCCGATATCCCCGCTTCGCCCGTCTCTGGCGCGACCTCCTCGCCCGTGCCGACGGCGACGTGCTCTATGCCTCCAAGCCGCGGCCCACGAGCTACGGCGTCGCGCTGCTCGCGCGGCGGCAGCGACGCCGGCCGCTGCTGCTGGACATCGACGACTGGGAGGTCGGCTTCTTCCGCCGGGCGGGAGCGTGGGGGACGGTCGGTCGCGCCCTCAACCTGGGCAATCCCAACGGTCTGCCGTGGACCTGGCTGATGGAGCGGCTCGCCGGCCGCGCCGACGGCCTCACCGTGGCCTCGCGTTTCCTGCAGCGACGCTTCGGCGGCACGCTGATCACCCACGTGCGCGACACCGAGGCCTGGGATCCCGCCCGCTACGATCGTGCCGAGGCGCGGGCCCGGCTCGGCGTCGGCGCCGAGCGCGTCGTGATGTTCCTGGGCACGCCCCGCGGTCACAAGGGCGTCGACGACCTCGTGGAGGCGGTCGGTGAGCTCGGCGGCGGCGTGCGGCTGGTGCTGGTCGGCGCCGACCTGGAGGGCGAGGCGGCGCGGCGATGGGCCGCGCGTCCGTGGGTGCAGCTGGTCGGCGAGATCGCCTTCGACGAGGTGCCGCGCTATCTCGTCGCCGCCGACGCGGTGGCGGTCCCGCAGCGGGCCACCAGCGACACCGTGGGTCAGGTGCCGGCCAAGATCTTCGACGCCATGGCGCTGGCCCGGCCCATCGTGTCCACCGCGGTGTCGATGATCCCCGAGATCCTGGAGGGCTGCGGCGTGCTCGTCCCGCCGGGGAACGTCACCGCGCTGGCCGCCTCGCTGCGCCGGCTGCTCGACGATCCGGACGGCGCCGCCGAGCTGGGGCGCCGGGCTCGCGCCCGCTGCGAGCAGCACTACAGCTTCGCGGCGGCGCGGGCCGCGCTCTATCCGCTGGTGGAGCGGGTGGCGGGGGCGCGTTGAAGATTCTCGTCGTCTCGCGTCCGTTCGTCTTCCACGGCGGGGTGGAGCGTGCGACCGCGGGCTTCCTGCAGGCGCTGGTGGCCCACGGCCACGACGTCCACCTGCTGAGTCCGCCCGGCCAGCAGCCGCTGGCCGGCGTGACCCTGCACACGCTGGCGCTGCCGCCGGTGCCGAGCTTGCTGCGTGTGCTGGTGCTGCCGCTCGCCACGCGGCTGGCCGTGCGTCGCCGCGCGTGGGACGCGGTGCAGAGCCATGAGCGCACGCTCGACCAGGACGTGTACCGGGCGGGAGAGGGGTGCCACCGCGCGTACCTGGACACACTCGGCGGGCCGCCGCGCCGGCGCGTCGCCTACCATCGCCTGCTCCTGGCGCTCGAGCGGCGCGTATTCACCCGCACGCCCGAGATCGCGGCGATCTCCGCCCGGGGCGGCCGGAGAGATCGCCGCGCTCTACGGCGTGCCGCCGGCCCGGCTCAGCGTCGTCTACAACGGTGTCGACCTCGCGCGCTTCCATCCCGACCATCGCACGCGCGACCGGGCCGCCGCGCGCGCCGAGGCCGGCATGCCTTCGACCGCGTGGGCCGCGCTGTTCGCGGGCAGCGGGTTCGAGCGCAAGGGGCTGGCCACTGCGCTGCAGGGGCTGGCGGCGATGGGCGACCGCACCAGCCGGCTGCTGGTCGTCGGCAAGGGCGACACACAGCCGTACCGGCAGCTGGCCGGCACCCTCGGCCTGGGCGAGCGGGTGGCGTGGCTCGGGGCCCGGCCCGACGTCGAGCGCTGGTACGCGGCGGCGGACGCGCTGGTGCTGCCGACGCGCTACGAGCCGTTCGGCAACGTGCACCTGGAGGCGCTCGCCGCGGGACTGCCGGTGGTGACGACGACGGCCGCCGGCGGGGCCGAGGCGGTCAGCCCCGACTGCGGCGCGGTGGTCGCGCCGGGCGACGCCCCGGCGGTGACCGCGGCCCTGGAGACGCTGCGGGCCGCCGATGCCCGCACCCTGACGGCGGCAGCCCGGGCCGCGGCCGAGCCGTTCACCTACGCGCGGCAAGTCGCCGGCTTCGAGCAGATCTATCGCCGGCTGCGGGCGCCGCGGACCGATAGTGCGTCGATAAATCGCTAGCATCGGGCTTATACTTCGGACGTGACCTCACGCCCCGCCGTCTTCATCGACCGGGACGGGACGCTGACCGACGAGGTGGGCTACGTCAACCATCCCTCGCGACTCCGGCTGCTGCCGCGCTCGGCCGAGGCGATCCGGCGACTGAACGCGGCCGGCGTGGCCGCGGTGGTGGTCACCAACCAGGCCGGCATCGCCCGCGGCTACTTCTCCGAGAAGCTCCTGCACGAGGTTCACGACGTCCTCCGGGCCCAGCTCGCGGCCGCGGGCGCCCACCTCGACGGCCTGTACGCCTGCGTGCACCACCCGAGCGAGGGCGAGCCGCCCTACCGGGCCCGGTGCGACTGCCGCAAGCCGCAGGCGGGGCTGCTCGTGCGGGCCGCCGCCGAGCTTGGCCTCGACCTCGGCCGCTCGACGATGGTGGGCGACAAGGCCAGCGACCTCGTCCCGGCGCGGACGGTGGGCGCCGGCGCGGTGCTCGTGCTCACCGGCTACGGGCGCGGCGAGTGGGAGTACCGGCGCGAGCGCTTCGAGGCCGAGCCCGATCACGTCGCCGGCGATCTGCTCGACGCCGTCGAGTGGGCGCTGGCCCGGCCGGTGACCGCATGAGCGCCGCCCGCGCGCGGCTGCGAGCGGCGGTCGAGGCGTTTCGCGCCCGCACCGTCGTGGTGGTCGGCGATCTCATCGCCGACGAGTACCTGTTCGGCAAGCCCTCGCGGATCTCGCGCGAGGCCCCGGTCCTGATCCTGCGCTACACCGAGCGTGAGGTCCTGCTGGGCGGCGCCGCCAACGCGAGCCACAACGTGCACGCGCTGGGCGCGCGGGTGGTGCCGGTCGGCGTGGTCGGCCGCGACGCGGCCGGCGACGAGCTGCTCGCCCTCTTCCATGCCGCCGGCATCGCAACCGACGGCATCGTCACCGAGAACGACCGGATGACGCCGGTGAAGACGCGGATCATGGCCGGCGGCTACCAGGCCACGCGCCAGCAGGTGGTGCGACTGGACCGCGAGCCCGCCGCCGAGCTGCACACGATCACGGAGGACGCGCTGGTGGGTCGGCTCGCCGCGGTGGCCGAGCGCGCGGACGCCATCGTCGTCTCCGACTACGGCTACGGCACGGTGACGCCGCGCGTGTTCGAGCGCATCCGGGCGATCGCCCGCCGCACCGGCGCCGTGGTGAGCGTCGACAGCCGCTACGACCTGCCCAAGTTCACCGGGGTGACGGCGGCCACGCCCAACGAGGCCGAGCTGGCCCAGCTGGCCGGGACGGTGGTCGACGACGAGCGCGGCGTCGAGAAGGCCGGCCGCGTGCTGCTCGACCGGCTCGACGCCCGGCTGTTGCTGGTCACGCGGGGCAGCCGGGGCATGGCGCTGCTCGAGCGCGACGGGGCCAGCAGCTTCATCCCCATCCACGGCACCGACGAGATCGCCGACGTCACCGGGGCCGGCGACACCGTGATCTCGACGTTCACGGTCGCCCTGGCCGGCGGCGCCGCCCCCCTCGACGCCGCCGCGCTCGCCAACGTGGCGGGCGGCCTCGTCGTCATGAAGCGCGGCACGGGCACCGTGTCGCCGGCCGAGCTCGTCCAGGCGCTCGAGGCGCCATGACGCCGGAGGAGGCGGGGACCCTGGCCGCGC
The DNA here is from genome assembly GCA_963734175.1 of uncultured Candidatus Rokubacteria bacterium. Taxonomy (GTDB): domain Bacteria; phylum Methylomirabilota; class Methylomirabilia; order Rokubacteriales; family CSP1-6; genus AR5. Next base: position 990,631 of record CAVTGC010000002.1, on the reverse strand, counting down.
GGCTGCGCGCCGACGGCCGGCGCGTCGTGCTCGCCAACGGCTGCTTCGACCTTCTTCACGTGGGCCACCTGCGCTACCTCACCGCCGCCCGCGCCCTCGGCGACGTCCTGTTCGTGGGCATCAACTCCGACGCGGCGGTGGCCCGGCTCAAGGGGCCGGGCCGGCCGCTGATGCCGGCGGCGGAGCGGGCCGAGATGCTGGGCGCGCTGCGCGCGGTCGACCACGTGGTCGTGTTCGACGAGGACACGGCCGACCGCCTGGTGTCGCTGGTGCGGCCGGCCGTCCACGCCAAGGGCACGGACTACACCGAGGCCTCGGTGCCGGAGGCGGCCACGGTCCGGGCGGCCGGCGGCCGCGTGGCCATCGTGGGCGATCCCAAGGACCACGCCACCCGCGATCTCATCGCCCGCATCCGCGAGCAGTGTGGTGTCGCTCGCTGAGACGGCCCGGATCGCCCTGGTCAAGCTCTCCTCGCTCGGCGACGTCGTCCACGCCTTGCCGGTGGCGGCGACGCTGCGAGCGGCCCGGCCGCGCGCGCACCTGGTGTGGATCGCCGAGCGCCGGGAGGCGGCCATGCTGCGTGGCCACCCCGCGCTCGACGCGGTGATCGTCGCCGACACCCGCGGCTGGCGGCGCGCGCGCCGGCCGTCCGCCGTGCGGGCCGCCCTGGCCGACATGCGCGCCCTCCGCCGGCGCCTGCGGGGGGAACGCTTCGACGTCGCGCTCGATCTGCAGGCACTCATCAAGAGCGGCGCCGTCACCCTGGCCTCGGGCGCCCCCCTGCGCGTCGGCTTCGCGGCCGGATGGAGCCGGGAGTCGCTCAGCGCGGTCTTCACCAACCGTCGCGTGCAGCCGCCGACCTCTGCGCACCACGTGATCGAGCAGTACCTGTCGCTGCTGCCCACCCTCGGCGTCGACGAGCGGCGGCTGCAGTTCGACCTGCCGGCGGCGCCGGCGGCGGAGACGGCGATGGAGGAGTGGCTGGGCCGCGCCGACCTCAAGCCCCACGGACGGCTGGTCGTGCTGAATCCCGGGGCCGGCCGCGCGGCCAAGCGGTGGCCGCCCGCGCACTTCGCGGAGCTCGCCCGGCGCCTGGGGCAAGAGGCCGGCGCCCAGGTGCTGGTGACGTGGGGGCCGGGCGAGGACGGCGCGGCGCGCGCGATCGTCGATGGCACCTCGGCGGCGGTCCTGGCCCCGGCCACCGACCTCGATGCGCTGCTGGCCTTGCTGCGCCGGGCCAGCGTGGTGGTCGCCGCCGACACCGGGCCGCTGCACATGGCCGCCGCCCTCGGCACGCCGTGCGTGGGGCTCTACGGCCCGACCTCGGCCGTGCGCAACGGGCCGTACGGACCCGGCCACCGCGCGGTGACGAGTGCGGACGGGACGATGGCCGCGCTGGCCCCGGCCAGCGTGCTGGCGGCGCGTGATGGAGGCGCTCGGGTGACGCGCGAGCGCCTGTCGGTCGTGGTGATCGCGTACAACGAGGAAGCGCGCATCCGCGCCTGCCTGGAGTCGGCCGGGTGGGCCGACGAGCTGATCGTGGTGGACGCCGAGTCGTCGGACAAGACGGCCACCATCGCGCGCGAGCTGACCGACCACGTCAGCGTGCGGCCGTGGCCGGGCTTCGCGGCCCAGAAGAACTTCGGCCTCGCCCAGGCCAGTGGCGACTGGATCCTCTCGCTCGACGCCGACGAGGTCGTCTCGGCGGCATTGCGGGCGGAGATCGCGGCGATCCTGGCCGGCGGCGGCGAGCATTCCGGCTACTCCATCCCGCGTCACAACGTCTTCTGGGGGCAGTGGATCCGGCACGGCGGTCTCTATCCCGACTGGCAGCTGCGATTGTTCCGCCGTGGTCGCGGCCGGTTCGTGGAGCGGACGGTGCACGAGTCGGTGAGCGTCGACGGCACCGTGGGGCGTCTGGCCGGCCACCTGGAGCATCGCTCGTATCGCGACGTCGCCGACTTCCTGGAGCGGGCCGACCGCTACTCGACGCTGGCGGCCGCCGAGTGGCTGGCGGCGGGGCGGCGCTCGCGCCCGTTCGCGGACATGGTGGTCCGCCCGGTCGGCCGCTTCCTCGGCATGTACGTGGCGAGGGCCGGATTCCTCGACGGGTGGAGGGGATTCCTTCTCGCCGTCCTCTATGGCTACTATGTGCTCATGCGTTCGGCCAAGGTGTGGGAGAGGACGAAGAGCTGATGGCGACACGGGAGCGGGTGCTGTCGGGGATGCGCCCGAGCGGGCGGCTGCACCTGGGCAACTACCTGGGGGCGCTGGCCAACTGGGTCAAGCTGCAGGACGACTACGACTGCTTCTACTTCTCGGCCGACTGGCACGTCCTGACCGACCGCACCGATGTGAGCGACGTGCCGGCCAGCACGATCGAGATGGCCGCCGACTGGCTCGGGGCCGGCCTCGACCCCCAGCGCTCGACGCTGTTCATCCAGTCGCTGGTGCCGGAGCACGCCGAGCTGCACCTGCTGTTCTCGATGGTCACGCCGGTCGGGTGGCTGGAGCGGGTGCCGACCTACAAGGAGCGGATCGAGCAGCAGGGGATCGCCTCGCCGTCGTACGGGCTGCTCGGCTACCCGCTGCTGCAGTCGGCCGACATCCTCATGTACAAGGCCAAATGGGTGCCGGTGGGCATCGACCAGGTGCCGCACGTGGAGCTGACGCGCGAGGTGGCGCGGCGCTTCAACAACACCTTCCGGCCTGTCTTCCCGGAGCCGGACGCCAAGCTGACGGAGATCCCCAAGGTGCCGGGGACGGACGGCCGCAAGATGTCGAAGTCGTATGGCAACGACATCGAGCTGGCCGACCCGCCGGAGACGATCCGGGCCAAGGTGCGTCCGATGGTGACCGACCCCGCGCGCAAGCGCCGGACCGATCCCGGCAATCCCGACATCTGCCCGGTGTTCGACCTGCACAAGATCTTCACGCCCCCGGCCGCCCGCGAGGCGTGCGCGACCGGTTGCCGGACGGCGGGCATCGGCTGCCTCGACTGCAAGGAGGTCCTGCTCACGCACATGCTGCCGCCGCTGTCGGCGATCCGCGATCGCCGGCAGGCCTTCGCGGAGAAGCCGGATACCATCCGGCAGGTGCTGACCGACGGCTCGCGCCGCGCGCGCGCGATCGCCCAGGAGACGATGGCCGAGGTTCGTGACGCCGTGAAGCTCGTCCCGTGAGCGACCCGACCGACGCGGTCACGCCCGAGGCGGCGGCCGGCGAGCTCCGGCTGCGCGTCGGCGCCTTCGAGGGCCCGCTCGACCTGCTCCTGCACCTGTGTCGCACCGAGGAGATCGACCTCGCCGCGCTGCCGGTGCGCACGATCACCGACCAGTACCTCGCCCACCTGGAGGCGATGGAGTTCCGTGACCTGGAGACGGCCGGCGCCTACCTGGTCATGGCCGCCACCCTCATCTATCTCAAGTCCAAGCTGCTGGTGCCGCCCGACGAGACGGACGAGCAGCTCGACGACGAGGCCCTGCTGCTCAAGCAAGAGCTGGAGGAGCGGCTGCGGGAGTACGCGCGGGTGAAGGTGCAGGGGACGTGGCTCGCTCAGCGCGAGGCCGAGCAGGCGCTGATCTGGGGCCGCTCGTCCAGCACGCTGCCGACCCTCGAGGACGTGCCCCTGGAAGATCTCTCCGTCCACTGGCTGGAGCGCTCGCTCAAGCGGCTGATCGAGGAGCAGCAGCGCCTCCGCCCGCGCGAGATCGAGCCCAACCCGCCCTCGGTGCTGGAGCGCATGACCGAGATCCTCACGCTGCTGCGCGACACCTGGTCGCTGCTGTTCAGCTCCATGGCGGGCGGCGAGCGTCGCCGCTCGGAGGTCGTGGTGAGCCTGCTGGCCGTGCTGGAGCTGTGCCGGCAGGGGAAGATCCGCACGCAGCAGACCGAGCTCTTCGGCGACATCGTGATCGAACGACGCACCCCGGACTCCGAGGAGGGCGTCGCCCTGCTCGGCCCCAGTGAGGACACCCCCAGTGCCGAATCCAGCTGACGTGGTCGAGGCCATGCTCTTCGCCTCCGACGTGCCGCTCGAGGCCGAGCGCATCCGGGAGGTGCTCGACCTCGAGAACGTCGCCGCCGCCCGCGGCCTCGTCGAGGAGCTCATGGGCCGCTACGAGGCCGAGCCGCGCGGCCTGGCCATCGTGGAAGTGGGCGGCGGCTACCGGATGGTGACGCGGCCGGAGCTGGCGCCGTGGCTGGTGCGGCTGGCCCGGGCCCGCACGAAGGTGCGGCTGTCGCGGCCGGCCCTGGAGACGCTGGCCATCATCGCCTACAAGCAGCCGGTGTCGCGGCCCGAGCTCGACGCCGTGCGCGGCGTGAACTCCGAGGCCGTCCTCGACAACCTGATGGAGCGCCGGCTCGTGCGCATCGGCGGCCGCAAGGAGGCGCCCGGGCGCCCGTTCCTGTACGAGACCACGCGCGAGTTCCTCGTCGCCTTCGGGCTGCGCGACCTCAACGACCTGCCCAAGGTGGAGGGCGAGCTGGTCATCCCCGATCTGGCGGCGGAGGCGGCCGCGACCGCCGAGGCCCATGGCCAAGCTGAGACTGAACAAGATCCTGGCCCAGGCGGGGCTGACCTCCCGCCGCGGGGCTGATCACGTCGTCCTCGAGGGCCGCGTCGCCGTCAACGGCGTCGTGACCCGCGAGCCGGGGACGCTCGCCGACCCGGCCACCGATCGCATCACCGTCGACGGGCGCGCGGTCCCGGCGCCCGAGGCGGTCCACTACCTGCTGCTGAACAAGCCGGCCGGCGTCGTCACCACCGTGCGCGATCCCCAGGGCCGTCCCGTCGTGACCGACCTCGTCCCCGCCGACGTGCGCGCGCGTGTGTACCCGGTCGGCCGCCTCGACGCCGACGTCGAGGGCGCTGCTGCTGCTCACCAACGATGGGCCGCTCACCCACCGGCTGCTCCATCCGCGCTACGCGCTGCCGCGCCTCTACGAGGCGGAGGTGGCGGGGCGGGTGAGCGCGGCCGACGTTGCCCCGCTGGCGCCGCGGCGTCACGCTCGACGACGGGCCGGCGGTTCCGCTCGACGTCGAAGCTGGTGCGCGGCGGAACGGCGCTCGAGCCTGCGTGCGGCTGGCCTTCACCGAGGGGCGCAAGCACGAGGTGAAGCGCTACTGCGATGCGCTCGGCCACCGCGTCGTCCACCTGCGGCGCATCGCGTTCGGACCGGTGCGGCTCGGCGCGCTTCCGCTCGGCGCCTGCCGGCCGCTGACGATGCAGGAGATCGCCGCGCTGCGGGCCGTGGCGACCGCCGCTCCGGCACCCTCCGGAGGCCACCGCGGATAACTTGCGTGGCGTTCGAGCGTCCGCCTATAATGCGCGGTACTCATTAGAGGGTGTTCGCAGGAGTCCTTATGGACCTGGGCGATTGGCGCTCCAGGATCAACGACATCGACAATCAGATCCTCAACCTCCTCAACCAACGCGCAGAGGCCGCCCTTCGAATCGGAGACCTCAAACGACGGCAGGAAGCGCCGTCCTATGTCCCGGAGCGCGAGGCTGAGCTTCTGACCCGTCTGACGGCCGCCGCCCGCGGTGCCGTTGCCCGCGGAGGCGGTCGCTGCGGTCTGGCGCGAGATCGTCTCCGCCTGCCGCGTGTTGGAAGGACCACTGACCGTCGCCTATCTGGCACCGCCGGCCACGTTCACGCACCAGGCCGCGCTCGACCGCTTCGGCGCCGCCGCCGATTACCACCCGTCGCGCACGATCGCCGAGATCTTCGACGACGTCGAGCGCGGGCGCGCGCAGTTCGGCGTGGTCCCGGTCGAGAACTCCACCGACGGCGCCGTGAACGTCACCCTCGACCGGCTGGTGCTCACCGAGCTGCAGATCTGCGGCGAGCTGACGCTGGAGATCGCCCAGCAGCTGCTCTCGCGCGGCCGCCGACCTTTCCGAGCGTCAAGCGGGTGCTGTCGCATCCCGCAGGGGCTGGGCCAGTGCCGGGCGTGGCTGGCCGCGCAACATGCCCGACGTGCCGCTCGAGGAGACCGCGTCGACGGCGGGGGCGGCCGAGCTGGCCGCCGCCGACCCGCGCGTGGCGGCCATCGCCTCCGAGCTGGCCGGCCAGCTGTACGGGGTGCCGGTCCTCCGGCGCCGTATCGAGGACAACCCGCACAACGCCACGCGCTTCCTCGTGCTCGGGCGCCGCCCGAGCGGACCGAGCGGTCGCGACAAGACGTCGATCCTGTTCGCGATGCCGAACCAGCCGGGCGCGCTGTACCGGATCCTGGAGCCATTCGCCCGGACGGGTCTCAACCTGACCAAGATCGAATCACGGCCGGCCAAGCGGATGCCCTGGGAGTTCGTCATGTTCGTGGACTTCGAGGGACACCGGGACACGCCGATGGTCGCCGACGCGCTGACGCGAAGCTGCGGAACGAACCGTCTATCTGAAGATCCTCGGTTCGTACCCGGCGGCGTAAGGAGAGAGCATGCACACGCAGTGGGAGTCCCTGGCCAACGAGCACATCCTCGGGATCGCTCCCTACGAGCCCGGCAAGCCCGTCGAGGAGCTGGAGCGCGAGCTCGGCATCCACGACGCCATCAAGCTGGCGTCCAACGAGAATCCGCTGTCGCCGTCGGACCGCGTGCAGAAGGCGATCACCGACGCCCTGGCCACGCTCAACCGCTATCCCGACGGCAGCGGCTACTACCTGCGCCACGCCCTGGCCCGCAAGCACAACGTGACGGCCGAGCAGGTGGTGCTCGGCAACGGCTCCAACGAGCTGATCGAGCTGCTCGTGCGGACCTTCCTGCGGCCCGGCGACGAGGCGGTCGTGCCCCATCCCTCGTTCCTGGTCTACCCGATGATCGTGCAGGCGGCCGGCGGCATCCGCGTGATGGTCATGCTCAGGGACTACCGGATCGATCTGGAGGCGATGGCCCGGGCCATCACCCCCATGACCAAGATCGTCTTCATCGCCAACCCCAACAACCCCTCGGCGACCATCGTCACCGCTGACGAGGTGGCCCACTTCATGTCGCAAGATCCCCGAGCGCACCATCGTGGTCTTCGACGAGGCCTACCTCGAGTTCGCGCAGGGGCCCGACTTCCCGGACACGCTGGCCTACGTCGCCCAGGGCCGCAAGGTGGTGGTGCTGCGGACCTTCTCCAAGGCCGCCAGCCTGGCCGGCCTCCGGGTCGGCTACGGCGTCACCGACGCCGACGCCATCGCGCTGATGAACCGCATCCGGCAGCCGTTCAACGTGAACTCGCTGGCCCAGGTGGCCGCGCTGGCCGCGCTCGACGACGAGTCCCACACGCTCGAGTGCGTGCGCATGATCGAGGCCGGCCGCCACTACCTCTACGACGAGTTCAACACGCTGGGCGTCAAGTACGTGCCCTCGCGCGCGAACTTCATCCTGGTCGACGTCGGCCGCAGTGCCTCCGACATCTACCAGCGGTTGCTCAAGGACGGCGTGATCGTGCGGCCGCTGACCCCGTTCGGCATGGAGTCGGCGCTGCGGGTGACGGTCGGCACGCCCCAGGAGAACCGGCGTCTGATCAAGGCTCTGCGGAAGGTGCTGGGGAAGAGCTCGGCGTGATCGAGCGGCTGGCGATCGTCGGCGTCGGCCTGCTGGGCGGCTCGCTCGCCAAGGCGGTGCGCGCGCACGGGCTCGCCCGCGAGATCGTCGGCGTGGGCCGCGACGCCGGCCGGCTGGCCCCGGCCCTGCGGGACGGCGCGCTGGACCGGGTGAGCACCGATCTCGCGGAGGGTGTGGCCGGCGCCGATCGCATCGTGCTGGCCGCTCCGGTGCTCGCCAACGAGGCGCTGCTGGCGCAGGTGTGGCGCGCCGCCGCCGCCGGCGCCATCGTCACCGACGTCGGTTCCACGAAGGGCGGTATCGTCCGCGCGGCCGAGCGGCTCGCGGCGGGGCGGCGCGAGGTGCACTTCGTGGGCAGCCATCCGATGGCCGGCTCCGAGAAGGCCGGCTACGCCGTCGCCCGCGTCGACCTCTTTGCGGGCGCCACCGTCGTGGTGACGCCGACCGAGTCGACCGACGGCGGCGCCGCCAAGAGCGTCGGCGAGCTGTGGGCCGCGCTCGGCGCTCGCGTCGTCACGCTCGATCCCGAGAGCCACGATCGGGCGGTGGCGGCCATCAGCCACCTGCCGCACGTGGCCGCGTGGGCCCTGGTGGAGGCGGTGGTGGCCTTCGAGCCCGGCGCCCTGCAGATCGCCGCGCGCGGCTTCAAGGACACCACCCGCATCGCCGCCTCCGACCCGGACGTGTGGCGCGAGATCCTCCTCGGCAACCGCGCGGCGGTGCAGGCGAGCCTGGTCGCCTACCGCCGCGCCCTCGACGACCTCGAGGCCCTGGTGGCCGGCGACGACCCCGCCGCCCTCACCACCTACCTCGCCCGCGTCAAAGCCACCCGCGAGCGCCTCTCATGACACACCCCGCTCACTCGACCCGTCCTCCGCGCTCGATCCATCCGCTCGATTCGCGCGCTTGGCCTGTCGCTGCGCGCTCGATTCACCCGCTCAGCCCGCGCATCTGGTTTGCCCTCACGCGCTCGATTCACCCGCTCGGCCCGAAAAACTGCGCGGGTGGTGTCACCACCAACCCCGCGCTCACGCTCGCCGCGAGCCGTGACATCCCGCCCGCTCTCGAAGCGGTGGGGGGCTTGGGGGGAGCGTCGCTCGCTCCCCCCAAACTCTAATGGGCGATCGCGAGCCGGTGATCACCATCGATGGGCCGGCGGGCGCCGGCAAGGGGACGGTCGCGCGCCGTCTGGCCGCCAAGCTCGGCTACCGGCTGCTCGACACCGGCGCCATGTATCGCGCGCTGGCGTGGTCGGTCTCGCGGGCCGGCCTCGCCCCCGACGACTCGCCGGCGCTACGGCGCCACGTCGACCGGGTGCAGATCGACGTCGAGGGTGATCGCGTGGTCGTCGACGAGCGCGACGTGACGGACGAGATCCGCTCGCCGGAGATCGCCGCCTTCACCTCGCGGCTGTCGATGCTCGGCATCGTGCGCGACAAGCTGACGCCGATCCAGCGCCGGCTGGCCGCCACCGGCGGCGTGGTGCTGGAGGGGCGCGACACCGGCACCGTCGTGTGTCCGGACGCCGAGGTGAAGTTCTACCTCGACGCCTCGCTGGAGGAGCGGGCCCGGCGGCGCCAGGCCGAGCTGCGCGCGCGTGGCGTCGAGCTGGCGCCGGACGCGGCCCGACGGGACATCGACGCGCGCGACACCCAGGACTCCGGCCGGGCGCTGGCGCCGCTGCGCAAGGCGCCCGACGCCATCGAGGTGGACAGCACCGGGCTCAGCGTCGAGCAGGTCGTGACGCTCATGGCCGACACCGTGGAGCGGCGCCGCCGCTGCGGGTAGCCGATGCTGTACGCGGTGCTCAAGCCGATCGCGGTGGGCCTCATGCGGCTGCTCTTCCGCGTGGAGGGCCACGGCCGTGAGCACGTCCCGGCCGAGGGGCCGGTGCTGATCGTGGCCAACCACTCGAGCGTGCTCGACCCGCCGCTCATCGGGGGGATGTGCCCGCGCCAGCTCACGTTCCTGGCCAAGGCCGAGCTGTTTCGCGTCCCCGGCTTCGGGGCGCTGATCCGTCGGCTGGGTGCCCAGCCGCTGCGTCGCGAGGGAGCCGATCCCTCGGCGCTGCGCACGGCCCAGCGGGTGCTGGCCGAGGGCAAGGCGCTGCTGGTCTTCCCCGAAGGCACGCGAGGGGAAGAGGGCGATCTGCGCGAGCCCAAGGCCGGGGCGGCGTTGCTGGCGGTGCAGAGCGGGGCCGCCGTCGTTCCGGCGTATGTCCGCGGAAGCGGGCGGGCGTGGCCGCGCGGGCGGCGGCTTCCCCGGCCTGTTAAGGTGGTGGTAACTTTCGGGGCCCCGCTTCGGTTTCTTCGGCCGACGGGAGCCGACCGAAAGGCGCACTATGAGGCGGCGAGCCGCCAGATGATGGCGGCGATTGCGGCCCTGCGGGATCGGGCAGGTGGTGGAGCGAGCGTTGCTGGAGCCCGGCGCTCGCTCCAAATTCATTGAACGGAGGAACTGGCAGCATGGCGACCGACGAAACGCGCAAGAACCTCGGGGGACCCCGCGTGGAGGGCGAGGGTCCCGAGGAGCGGATGGAGGACTGGTTCAAGGAAGGCTCGAGCACCAACGAGTTCGAGGAGGGCGAGGTCGTCCGCGGCCGCGTCGTCCACGTCGGTACCAGCGAGGTGCTCGTCGACGTCGGCTACAAGAGCGAGGGCGCGATCCCCATCGAGGAGTTCCACCGCCACGGCGGCCTGCCGAAGGTGGGCGAGGAGATCGAGGTCTACCTCGAGGCCAAGGAAGACTCCGAGGGCCTCATCGTCCTGTCCAAGGACAAGGCCGACAAGATCAAGGTGTGGGACGCGATCACCCAGGCCCACGAGAAGGGCTCGCCCGTGGAGGGCCGGGTGGTGGAGGTCGTCAAGGGCGGCCTCAGCGTGGACGTGGGGGTCAAGGCCTTCCTGCCCGGCTCGCAGGTGGACCTGCGGCCGGTCAAGAACCTGGCGGCCATGATCGGCCAGTCGATCCGCGCCCGGGTCATCAAGCTCAACCGCCGGCGGGGCAACGTCGTCCTCTCGCGCCGCGCCGTCCTCGAGGAGGAGCGCGAGGAGAAGAAGAAGCACACGCTGGAGGTGCTCGCCGAGGGCATGGTGCTGACGGGGACGGTGAAGAACATCACCGACTACGGCGCCTTCATCGACCTGGGCGGCATCGACGGCCTCCTGCACGTGACGGACATGAGCTGGGGCCGCGTCGGCCACCCCTCCGAGATCTTCCAGGTCGGCGACCAGGTCGAGGTCGTGGTCCTGCACTTCGACCGCGAGAGCGGCCGGGTGTCGCTGGGCTACAAGCAGAAGTCGTCCGACCCCTGGGAGCGCGTCGAGCAGACCTACGCGCCCGGCACCCGCGTGCACGGCCGCGTGGTGAGCCTGACCAACTACGGCGCCTTCGTCGAGCTGGAGGCCGGCGTCGAGGGCCTCGTGCACGTCTCCGAGATGTCGTGGACGCGCCGGGTGCGCCACCCCTCGAAGATCGTCAACGTCGGCGACGAGGTCGAGGTGATCGTGCTCGACGTCAACCGCGGCGCCAAGCGCATCTCGCTCGGCATGAAGCAGGTCGAGCCCGACCCGTGGGCGACGATCGACGAGCGCTATCGCGTCGGCAGCCGGGTGAGCGGCAAGGTCCGCAACCTGACCGACTTCGGCGCCTTCATCGAGCTGGAGCCGGGCGTCGACGGGCTGCTGCACATCTCCGACATGTCGTGGACGCGCAACGTGGGCCATCCCTCGGAGGTGCTGAAGAAGGGGCAGGAGCTCGAGAGCCAGATCCTGAACATCGACAAGGAGAACAAGCGGATCTCGCTGGGGATCAAGCAGATCCAGCCCGATCCGTGGACCACGGTGGCCCAGCGCTACCCGATGGGCTCGCGGGTGACCGGCAAGGTCGTCCGCCTGACCGACTTCGGCGCCTTCGTGGAGCTGGAGCCGGGCGTCGACGGGCTGCTGCACATCTCGCAGATGTCCCACCGGCCGGTCGGCACGCCGGCGGAGATGGTCAACGTCGGCGACGAGCTGAGCCTGCTGGTGATCCGGGTCGATCCCAACGAGCGGCGCATCGGCCTGAGCCTCAAGGAGCTGGCCCACGCGGTGGCGCCGCCGCCCGAGCTGGAGGAGAACCGCGGCGGCGGTCGCCGGCGCAAGGGCACCAAGCAGCGGTCCGAGTACGACTACGACGAAGAGAACTAGCATGCGACGGCGGCTGACGGTGCTGGCCGCCGCGGTGCTGGTGTACCTGGGCGTCGCGGGTCTGTTCGTGATCTCCGTCGGCGGCATGTCGCGCGGCGAGGGCGGGCCCGCGCTGTTCGGTCCGCGGGTGGCGATCGTCGAGCTCGAGGGCGTGATCCTCGAGGTCGACGACCTCGTGCGCGAGCTCAAGTCGCATCGCGAGAACCCCTCCGTGCGCGCGGTCGTCATGCGCATCAACAGCCCGGGCGGCGTGGTGGCGCCCACCCAGGAGCTGCACGACGCGGTGCTGCGGCTGCGCCAGGCCGGCAAGCCCGTGGTCGCCTCGCTCGGCTCGGTGGCGGCCTCGGGCGGCTACTACGTCGCGGTGGCCTGCGACCAGATCTACGCCAACCCCGGCACGCTCACCGGCTCGATCGGCGTCATCATGCAGCTGGCCAACGTCGAGCAGCTCATGAAGAAGGTCGGCGTCGACTACGTCGTGGTGAAGGCCGGCCAGTTCAAGGACATCGGCAACTTCTCGCGCGCGATGACGCCCGAGGAGCGGCGCGTGATGCAGACGCTGCTCGACGACGTCCACGGCCAGTTCATCGGCGCGGTGGCGAACGGCCGCAAGCTGGCCCGCGAAGAGGTGGTGCGCTTCGCCGACGGCCGCGTCTTCTCCGGCGTGCAGGCCAAGGAGCTGAAGATGGTCGACATGCTCGGCGGACTGGAAGACGCGGTGCTCGGCGCCGCCAAGCTGGCGGGGATTCCGTCGCCGCCCAACGTGATCCAGCCGCGCCGGCGCTTCTCGATCGTCGATCTGCTGCGCAACCAGTTCGGCGGCACCGCGGCCGGCGTGCTGCTGCAGCCGGCGCTGCCGACCTTCAAGACGCCCCTCTACCTGATGGATTGATCTGCTCGAGGGGGTCGAGACGACCCCCTCGAGCTCCCCCCGGGCGCGCACCGGGCTGCCGCTCGGTGGCCGCCTGGTTGGCGGGCTGCCTGGGGGTGCCTTCTAACCCCTCATTACGTTTGACATTCTCGTTTCGGGCGTGCTAGCGTGCCTCTTGGTCAAAAGCTCGCCGCGGCGTGGCGCGGACGTCGCTCAACGGGCGCAGAGCCGAGGGTGGACGACGATGACGAAAGCGGAGCTGATCGACGAGGTTTCGAAGCTGTCGAACCTCACCAAGAAGGAGACCGAGACGATCGTCAACACGGTCTTCGACAACATCACCGACGCGCTCGCCAAGGGCGACAAGGTCGAGTTGCGAGGCTTCGGCAGCTTCCGGATCCGCCATCGCAACTCGCGCAAGGGCCGCAACCCCAAGACCGGCAGCGCGGTCGATGTGCCCGAGAAGCGGGTTCCGTTCTTCAAGGTCGGCAAGCGCCTGCGCGAACTCGTCAACACCTGAGGTGAGGCGCCTGTGGGCGCCGTGGCGCATGGCCTGGATCGGCGCGGGCAAGGCCCCGGCTGGCTGTGTGTTCTGCACCGCCCACCAGAGCCGTGACGACCGGACGACCTACCTGCTCGAGCGCAGCGCCCACGCCTTCCTGATCCTCAACGCCTACCCGTACGCCTCCGGCCACCTGATGGCCGTGGTCAACCGCCACCTGGGTCGGCTGGGCGAGGCCGAGACCGCCGAGCTGGCCGACCTGATGGGGCTGGTGCAGCGGGCGGTCGACGCGCTGACGGCGGAGTACCGGGCCGAGGGGTTCAACGTCGGCCTCAACCAGGGGCGGGCGGCCGGCGCCGGCATCGAGGATCACCTGCACATCCACGTGGTGCCGCGCTGGAACGGCGACTCCAACTTCGTCAGCGTGCTGGGCGACACCCGGGTGCTGCCGGAGACGCTGGAGACGACCTGGGAGCGGCTGCGGGGGCGGCTGGGTGGCTGACGTCGACACCCCCATGATGACGCAGTACCGGGAGCTGAAGCGCCGCTTCCCGGACCACCTCCTGCTGTTCCGGCTGGGCGACTTCTACGAGCTCTTCCTGGAGGACGCCGAGCTGGGCGCTCGGCTGCTGTCGATCACGCTGACCTCGCGGCAGGGGGCGCCGATGGCCGGCATCCCCCACCACGCCGCCGACGGCTACATCGCCCGCCTGGTGCAGGCCGGCCAGAAGATCGCGATCTGCGAGCAGATGGAGGGGCCCGGCAAGGGCAAGAAGCTGCTCCGCCGCGACGTGGTCCGCGTGATCACGCCGGGAACGCTCACCGACACGGCGTACCTGCGCGGGCGGCGCCAACAACTTCCTCATGGCGATCGGTCGCACCGGCGCCGACACCGGCGTCGCCCTGCTCGACGTCTCCACCGGCGAGTTCTGGGTGGGGGAGGACGGCCCCGCCGAGGATGCGGTGCTGGCGGCGGCGCTGCTGCGCCGGCCCGCCGAGATCCTGCTGCCGGAGACCTTGCGCCGGGCCGACGAGCTGCTGGCCCGGCTGCAGCAGACCGGGGCCGCGCTCACGTTCGGCGACCCGGGGCTGTGGAGCGGACGGCACGCCACGGCAGACCTTTGCCGCCAGTTCGGTGTGACGACGCTGGAGGTCTTCGGCCTCGGCGATCTGGCGGCGGGGCTGGCCGCCGGCGCCGCCGCCCTGGCCTATGTGCGCGCCACGCAGGGCGATCGCCTCGGCCACCTGGTCCGCTTGCAGCGGCTGCGGCCGGACGACTGCATGACGCTCGACGAGACCGCGGTGCGCACGCTCGAGCTGCTGGAGGCCAGCGACGGCTCCTCGCGCAACTCGCTCTTCGGCGTCCTCGACGAGACGGTCACGCCGATGGGCGCTCGCCTGCTGCGGCAGTGGGTGCTGCAGCCCCTGCTCGGCCCCGCCGCGATCGGCGCCCGTCACGACGCGGTCGCCGCCCTGGTCGAGGCGCCGGAGGCGCGCACGGCGCTGCGCCGTCTGCTGAAGCCGGTGGGCGACCTGGCCCGGCTGACCAGCCGGGCCACTCTCGGCGTCGCCCACGCTCGCGACCTCGTCGGTCTGCGCGGGTGCCTGGCCCCGCTGGAGGCGGTGCGCGAGGCGAGCGCCACTCTGGCCGCTCCGCTGCTGGCCGAGGCCCGGACCGCGCTGGCCGACCTCGCCGATCTGCGCGCCACCCTGCAGGCCGCGCTGGTCGACGAGCCGCCCGCCACGCTGCAGGATGGCGGCATCATCCGCGAGAGCTGGAACGAGGCGCTGCAGGCGCTGGTGAGCGACGCCGCCGAGGCCCGGCGGTGGATCGCCGGCCTGGAAGAGCGCGAGCGCGCGCGCACGGGGCTGTCGAGTCTGCGCGTGCGCTACAACCGGGTCTTCGGCTACGGCATCGAGATCTCCCACGCCCAGGCCGCGCGGGCCCCGGCCGAGTACGTGCGCCGCCAGACCCTCACCGGGGCCGAGCGCTACGTGACGCCCGAGCTGAAGGACTACGAGGCCAAGGTCCTGGGCGCCGATGAGCGCCGTCGCCGGCTCGAGTACGAGCTGTTCGACGAGCTGCGCGGGCGGGTGGCGGCGCGGGCCGGCGAGCTGCTGGCCACCGCCCGCGCGCTCGCCACGCTGGACGTCGTCGCTGCGCTGGCCGAGGTGGCCCACGCCCGTGGCCACGTGCGCCCCGTGATCGTGGCCGACGGCGCGCTGGAGATCGTCGAGGGCCGCCATCCGGTGCTCGAGGCCCGCTCCGGCCAGCCGGTGACGCCCAACGACCTCGCGCTCGACGACGACGCCCGCGTCGTGATCCTGACCGGGCCCAACATGGCGGGCAAGTCGGTCTACCTCCGCCAGACCGGCCACATCGTCGTGCTGGCCCAGATGGGCGCGTTCGTGCCGGCCCGCTCGGCGCGGCTGGGGCTGGTCGATCGGGTCTTCACCCGCGTGGGCGCGCAGGACAACCTCGCGCGCGGCCAGTCGACCTTCCTGGTCGAGATGGTGGAGACGGCGTCGATCCTGAACAACCTCACGGGCCGCAGCCTGGTGCTGCTGGACGAGGTCGGCCGCGGCACCTCCACCTTCGACGGGCTGGCCATCGCGTGGGCGGTGGTGGAGGAGCTGCACGATCGTACCGGCCGCCCCAAGGTCCTCTTCGCCACCCACTTCCACGAGCTGACGCAGCTGGCCGGCCGGCTCGGCGGCGTGCGCAACTTCCACGTGGCCGTGCGGGAGTGGAACGACGAGATCGTCTTCCTTCACAAGGTGCAGCCGGGCGGCACCGACCGCTCCTACGGTATCCAGGTGGCCCGGCTGGCCGGGTTGCCGGTGAGCGTGGTCGCCCGCGCCCGGGCGCTGCTGGCGCGCTTCGAGGACCAGGGGCAGGCGACGACCGATGCCAGCGACGCCGTGCAGCTCGGCCTGTTCGCCGCGCCGCCCGACCCGCTGCGCGAGGAGCTGGTCCACCTGGACCTCGCCCATCTCACGCCGATCGAGGCGCTGAACCTGCTCGCCAAGTGGCAGCAAGCCGGAGCGGGCTCCGCCCGGCCGGCTCGCCCCGCCGGCGACAAGCGCGGTGCGCCGTGACCCGCATCCGCCGGTTGCCGGATGCGCTCGTCAACAAGATCGCCGCCGGCGAGGTGGTGGAGCGGCCGGCCTCGGCGGTCAAGGAGCTGGTGGAGAACGCGCTGGATGCCGGCGCCCGCACGGTCGCCGTCGACCTGCGCGACGGCGGGGCGGCCCTGATCCGCGTGAGCGACGACGGTCACGGCATGACAGTGGAGGAGCTGCCGCTGGCGCTCGAGCGCCACGCCACCTCCAAGCTGGCCCGCGACGAGGACCTGGACGCCATCGAGACGCTCGGCTTCCGGGGCGAGGCGCTGGCGGCGATCTGCGCCGTCTCGCGCTTCACGGTGACCAGCCGCGCCGGCGGCGCCGCCGAGGGGTTGCGGCTGGCCGGCGAGGGCGGCGTCGTGGGTCAGCGGCTGCTGGTGCCGGCCGAGGTCGGCACCAGCCTCGAGGTTCACGACCTGTTCTTCAACACGCCGGCCCGCCTGAAATTCCTCAAGGCGGCCACGACGGAGCTCTCGGCCAGCCTGCGCATTGTGGCCCACCTGGCCCTGGCGCATCCGGGCGCGCAGTTCCGCGTGACGAGCAATGGGCGGGCAACGCTGACCGCCCCGGCCGCGGCCGACCTGCGCCAGCGCATCGGCGCGCTGTGGAGCTGGGAGACGGCCGAGCGCCTGCTGGCCGTGGACCGCACCGAGCACGGCGTGCGGGTGGCGGGATGGGCCAGCCCGCCGGACGTCACCCGCGGTGGGCGCGACGACATCGTGATGATCGTCAACGAACGCCCGGTGCGCGACCCCGCCCTGCTGCAGGCGGTGCTGGCCGCCTACCGCCCGCTACTGCCCCGCGATCGCTTCCCGCTCGTGGTCCTGGCGATCACGATGGCCGCGGCCGACGTGGACGCCAACGTCCACCCGACCAAGGCCTGGGTCCGCTTCCGCCAGCCGCGCGTCGTGCAGGAGATGGTCGTGGCCGCGCTGCACGAGGCGCTGCGCCGCCCCGGCGTGGTGCCGGCGTTCGGCGGCGAGCCGGCGGCGTGGCCGGTCGCGGGCGAGGTGAGTGCCGCCGGCGCCGCCCCCATCGAGCAGGCCGCGCTCTTCCAGGAGGCGGCCGCGCCCTATGCGGCGCGCCGCTTCGGCCGGGTGCTCGGCCAGGTCCAGGACACCTTCATCGTGTCGACGACGGACGACGAGGTCTTCTTCCTCGACCAGCACGTCGTACACGAGCGGGTCATCTTCGAGCAGGTGCGGGCCCAGCTCGACGCCGGCCCCCTGGCCTCGCAGGCGCTGCTGTTTCCGGAGACGCTCGAGCTGGGGCCGGCCTCCCGGGCGCTGCTGGAGCGCTGGCGCGAGCCGCTCGAGCGGCTGGGCTTCGCCTTCGAGGGGTTCGGCGGCGATGCCGTCGTGCTGCGCGCGGTGCCCACGCTGCTCAAGGGCGACGAGCCCAAGCGGCTGCTCGAGGGGGCGGTGGAGGAGCTGGCCGATCCCAAGGTCTCGACGCCGACGCTGGATCGCGCCCTGGCCTTCGTGGCCTGCCGGGCCGCCATCAAGGCCAGCACACCGCTGGCGCCGGAAGAGATGGACCGGCTGGTCGCCGACCTCGAGACCACCGAGACGCCCTACTTCTGCCCCCACGGCCGACCCATCGTCAGCCGCGTGTCGATGCACGACATCCGGCGCGAGCTCAAGCGCACCTGGTGAGCCCGGGCGTACACTGCAGGCGATGACCCGCGGCAAGCCGCCGTTGCTCGTCGTCGCCGGACCGACCGGGGTCGGCAAGACGGCTGCCGTCGTGGCCCTCGCCCGCCGGCTGCCCATCGAGGTGATCAGCGCCGACTCTCGCCAGGTCTACCGCGGTATGGACGTCGCCACCGGCAAGCCGACGGTGGAGGAACAGCGGGCGGTAGCCCACCACCTGGTCGACGTCGTCGATCCCGACGACCGTTACCACGCCGCGCGCTTCCGCGTGGACGCCGAGGCGGCGATCGACGCGGTGCGCGACCGCGGTCGGTTGCCGGTGGTGGTGGGCGGCACCGGGCTGTACATCCGAGCGCTGCTGCGCGGGCTCGACCCCGCCCCGCCAGCCGACCTCGACTTCCGCCGGGAGCTGGCCGGCGTCGCTGCCCGCGACGGACGGGCGGCGCTGCACGCGCAGCTGGCCGCCGCCGAGCCCGCGCTGGCCCGTCGGCTGCATCCCAACGACGAGGTGCGGGTGGTGCGTGCGCTGGAGCGGCTGCGGGCGGGCAGCGCGGTGGGTGAGGCGCAGGTGCGCTGGCGCCTGGCCGAGCCGCCCTGGCGCGTGATGTACGTGGGACTGGCGCTCGACCGGGCAGCGCTGACGGCCCGACTGGCGGCGCGGGCGGCGGCGATGGTCGAGGCCGGACTGCTCGACGAGGTGAGGGGACTGCTCGGCCGGGGCTACGGACCTGCCCTGCCGGCGCTGCAGGGGATCGGCTACCGGCAGTTCGTCGAGGTGGCGCTGGGCCGGCTCGACGGCGCGCAGCGCGCTCGAGCAGATGCAGCGGGAGACGGTCCGATACGCCAAGCGGCAGGTGACCTGGTTCGCGCGGGAGCCGGACGTCGAGTGGATCGACGTGGGCGCCGCCGGCGGCGCCGAGGCCGTCGCGGCGACGATCGAGGCGAGAATCTCCAGGGAGGGTTGTCGCGAGTGAGTCGACCACGAGCCAACGGGCACGGTAATGGTCATCAAGTACGACGGGGACCGGAGCGGGCGGTCATCGCGGCCGTGCGGTTGCCCCGCCAGCGGCGCTGGGAGGTCGACGAGTCGCTGGCCGAGCTGGGCGGCCTCGCCGTCGCCGCCGGCGCCAGCGTCGTGCACCGCGTGATCCAGGAGCGCCCGGCCCCCAACCCGGCCCTCTATTTCGGTCGCGGCAAGATCGAGGAGGTGGCGGCCGCCGCCCCCGACCTCGGCGCCAACCTCTTCATCTCCGACGACCCGCTCTCGCCCATCCAGGAGCGCAACCTCTCGCAGGCGCTCGGCATGAAGGTGATCGACCGCACGGCGCTGATCCTGGACATCTTCGCCCAGCGCGCGCGGACGGCCGAGGGCAAGCTGCAGGTGGAGCTGGCCCAGCTCACCTACCTGCTGCCGCGCCTGGTCGGCCAGTGGACCCACCTCGAGCGTCTCGGCGGCGGCATCGGCACCCGAGGCCCCGGCGAGACCCAGCTGGAGTCCGACCGCCGGGTGATCCGGCGGCGCCTGATGCAGATCCGGGGCGACCTCGAGCACGTGCAGACGCACCGCCGGCTGCAGCGGCAGGGCCGTCGCCGGGCCGGCATGCCGGTCGTGGCGCTGGTCGGCTACACGAACGCCGGCAAGACGACCCTCCTGAACCGGCTGAGCGGCGCCCGCAACACCGCCGCCGACTATCTGTTCGTCACCCTCGACCCGGCCGCGCGGCTGGTCGAGCAGGGCGCCCAGCGCCCCTTCATCCTGACCGACACCGTCGGCTTCATCCGCAAGCTGCCCCACGAGCTGGTGGCCGCGTTCCGGGCCACGCTCGAGGAGCTGAAGGACGCCGACGTGCTGGTGCACGTGGTGGACGCCAGCCATCCGGCCCTGGAGGAGCACGCCGAGGCCGTGGAGCGCATCCTGGGCGAGCTGGGGGTGGATGACCGGCCGACGGTGCTGGCCCTCAACAAGGTCGACCGCATGGAGGGCGGGCACGGGCTCGAGGCGCTGGTCGCGCGCCGCGAGGGCGTGGCCATCTCGGCGGCCACCGGCGACGGGCTGCCCGAGCTGCTGAAGGCGATCGACGCCGCGCTGCCGACCGAGGGCGCCGTGACGCTGCGGATCCCCCACGAGGACGGGGCCGCCCTGGCCCAGTGCTACGAGCGGGGCCGGGTGGTGGGGCGGGTGGACGAGCCGGAGCACGTGGTGGTCGACGTCCAGATGCCGGGCGCGCGGCTGGGCCCGCTGGCCGAGTACCGGGTGTTAAACTAGGCGCCTCCATGGGGCTGGCGAACTGGCTGACCGTCCTGCGCATTCTGCTGATCCCGGTCTTCGTCTCGTTGCTGGTCTACAAGCAGCGGGGACCGGCGCTGGCGGTCTTCCTGCTTGCCGCGCTCACCGATCTGCTCGACGGGTACGTCGCCCGGCAGCGCGGCAGCCAGAGCCGGCTCGGCGCGTTCCTCGATCCGCTGGCCGACAAGCTGCTGCTCGTCTCCTCGTTCGTCACGCTCACCTGGCTGCGCGTGCTGCCGTTCTGGATCGCCGCCGTCGTGATCAGTCGCGACATCATCCTGATGCTCGGCGCGCTGGCCATCCACATGGCCGGCTCCCGCATCACCCCGCGGCCGACGGCGGCCGGCAAGGCGACGACCTTCTTCCAGATCCTCACCGTGCTGGCCGGCTTGCTGGGGCCGTTCTACCAGATGCCCCTGGCGGCCCGCGGTGTCATGTGGCTGGCCGCGACGTTCACGATCGTCTCCGGGCTGCAGTACATCGTGCAGGGCATGCGCTTCCTGAACGCCGTGCACGCCGAGGAAAGCCGCGAGCCGGATGAAACCCCGCTCTTCCGCTGAGGGCGTCGTGGTGGCCGCCGTGCGAGCCCGCACGCCGGCCGCGGCGGCGGGGCTGGCCGTCGGTGACCGCATCCTGACGATCAACGGCCGCGCGCTGCGCGACGCCATCGACTTCCAGTTCTACGGTGCCGAGGACCGCCTCGCGCTCACCGTCGAGCGCGACGGCGCCCGTCGCGCGCTGCGGCTGGCGCGGGCGCCCGGGGCCGAGCTGGGCGTGGAGCTGGAGGCGCCGCGGCCGGGCGACATCGCCACCTGCGCCAACAAGTGCGTGTTCTGCTTCATCCACCAGCTGCCCAAGGGGATGCGCAAGAGCCTCTACGTCAAGGACGACGACTTCCGGCTGTCGTTCCTGCACGGCAACTACATCACGCTGAGCGATCTGGACGAGCCCTCGTTCGAGCGCATCCTGGAGCAGCGGCTGTCGCCCCTCTACGTCTCGGTGCACGCGACGGATCCCGAGCTGCGCTGGGCGCTGCTCGGCAAACCGCGGCACTCGGCGGAGATCCTGCCCCGGCTGGAGCGGCTGGCCAAGGCCGGCATCCGGATCCACGCGCAGATCGTGCTGTGCCCGGACCTCAACGACGGGCCGCACCTGGAGCGCACGGTGCACGAGCTGGCCCCGCTGCACCCGCACGTGGCGACCACCGCCATCGTGCCGGTCGGGCTCACGCGCCATCGCGAGCGGCTGCCCTCGCTGCGCACGCTCACCGAGACCGAGGCGGTGGCGCTCGTCGACACCGTGGCCGGCTGGCAGGCGCGCTTCCTGCCGCGGCTCGACAGCCGCTTCGTCTTCCTCGGCGACGAGGTCTACCTGCAGGCTGAGCGGCCGCTGCCGGCGGCCGACGCCTACGAGGGATTCCCGATCGCCGAGGACGGCATCGGCCTCGTGCGTCGCTTCGAGGACGGCCTGATGCGCGCGCGGTCGCGTCGCCGCCCCGGCGGCGCCGCGCGCCGGGTCACCGTGGTGAGCGGCACGCTCTACGCGCCGCGCCTGGCGCGGTTGCTCCGGGAGATGCCGCTGGGCGGCGTCGAGGCGCGGGTGGTCGCGGTCCCCAACGACTTCTTCGGCGGCAGCGTGGCCGTCGCTGGTCTGCTGACCGGGCAGGACATCCAGCGCCACCTGGCCGCGCAGGGGGACCTGGGCGACGCGGTGCTGGTGCCGGCCGTCGCGCTGCGTGACGGGGACGGCGTGTTCCTCGACGACCTCACCCCGGCCGACCTCGCCCGATCGCTCGGCGTGCCGGTCGTCGCCGTCGAGCCGGAGCCGCGCGCGCTCCTGCGGGCGCTCGCATGACGGAGGACCGCGTCGTGGCGCCCCCGATCGCGGGACCCGCCGGTGGGCCAGCGCTGCCGATCCGACCCGTCATCGCCATCGTGGGCCGGCCCAACGTCGGCAAGTCCACGCTCTTCAACCGGCTGGTCGGCCAGCGGCGTGCACTCGTGCGCGACGTGCCCGGCGTCACCCGTGACCGCCTCTATGGTCAGGTCGCCTTCGAGCGCTGGCAGGCCACGGTCGTCGACACCGGCGGGTTCGATCCCTCGTCCGAGGAGCCGCTGATCGAGGGCGTGCGTCGCCAGGTGCTGACCGCCGTCGACGAGGCGGACCTCGTGCTGTTCGTGGTCGACGCCCGCGCCGGTGTGACCGCCCTGGATGCCGAGATCGCCCGCGTGCTGCGGCGGAGCGAACGGCCGGTGGTGGTGGTGGCCAACAAGGTGGATACCGGCGGGATGGAGAGCGCCATCGCCGAGCTGTACCGGCTCGGCTTCGGTGAGCCGGCGCCGGTGTCGGCCGAGCACGGGCGGGGCGTGGCCGAGCTGCTGGAGGTGGTGCGCGCCCGGGCGCCGCGCGACGAGGCGCCGCGGGGGCCACGGGGCGCCGTGCAGCTGGCCGTCATCGGCCGGCCCAACGTCGGCAAATCCTCGCTGGTGAACGCCATGGTGGGCGCCGAGCGCGTCCTCGTGCACGAGACGCCGGGCACCACGCGCGACTCGGTCGACACCGCCTTCGAGCGCGACGGCCGGCCCTACGTGATCGTCGACACCGCCGGCATCCGCCGCAAGGGGAAGGTGAGCGAGGCGCTCGAGAAGCTCTCGGTGGTGATGGCGCTGCGCAGCCTCGAGCGCTGCCAGGTGGCGCTGCTCGTGCTGGACTCCTCCGAGGGGCTCACCGCCCAGGATTCGCACATCGGCGGCTACGCGCACGAGGCGGGGCGGGCGGTGATCATCGTCGTCAACAAGTGGGACCTGGTCCCGCACGGCATGGTGCGCAAGGCCGAGGTGATCGAGGAGCTGCGCGAGCGGCTGCCCTTCCTGGACTACGCGCCGGTCTGCTTCACCTCGGCGCTCGAGGGCGAGGGGCTGCGCGACCTCTTCGAGACCATCGACGAGGTGGCGCGTGGCCGCCCAGCGCCGGGTGGCGCCGTCCGAGGCCGTGACCGCCGTCAAGCAGGCGGTCGAGCGGCGGCCGGCCTCCGTGCGGGGCGAGGCCCTGACCGTCCAGTCGGCCGTGCAGGTGAGTGCTGCCCCGCCGACCTTCGTCCTGAAGGTGAACCGGCCCGAGGAGGTCCACTTCTCGTACGAGCGCTACCTGATCCGCTCCCTGCGACTGGCCTTCGGCTTTCCCGGATCGCCGATCCGGCTCTCGCTCCGCCGCGCCACGGGCCTGCGGGCCCGCGGCCAGCGGCCCCGAGGGAGGACCCGGCGCTGAAGCGCGGCGGGCGTGTCGATCGCCCGGCGATCATCGCCCTCGGGGTACTGCTCGGGCTGGGGCTGGCCGTGGCCGTGATCCTGTTCAGCTCCCGTCACCGCACGTTCTACTCCGGCCTGTCGGCGCCCTCGGGCCCGCGTGCGGCTTCGGCGACGCCGAGCGCCGTGCCGCCGGCCCCAGCCGCGCCGCCCGTCGGGGGTGCTCCGCGCACGCGGACCCCCAGCGCCACGCCGGCGCCGCTGGTGCGGATCCCGGTCGCCGACCAGGAGGGGCGGGTGCGCGTACCGGTGGCCGATCTCATCCCGACCCGGCTGCCGGCCCCGGGCGTGCCCCTGGGCTGGGAGATGGCCGAGTTCGCAGGCAGGGACTCCTCGGTGGAGCTGGTGCGGGCCGACGGGCGACTGGCGCTCCGGCTGCGCAGCGAGCGGAACTCGTTCGCCGTGCACCGCGACCTCGTTCTCGACCTCCGCCAGCACCCGATCCTGTCGTGGTCGTGGAAGGTCGCCCGGCTACCCAACGGCGGCGACGTCCGCGAGGCCGGCCGCGACGACCAGGCCGCCCAGGTCTACGTGATCTTTCCCCGCTGGCCCTCGCCGCGAACCAGCAGCGACGTGATCGGCTACGTCTGGGATACCCGGGCGCCCGTCGGCTCGCAGCTGACGCACCCCCGGGCGCCCAACGTCCGGATCGTCGTCCTGGAGTCTGGCCCCGGCCGGCTGGACCGGTGGCTGCGGGAGGAGCGCAACGTGGCGGAGGACTACCGGGCCCTGTTCGGCCGCCCGGCCCCCCGGGCGGGCAAGGTGGCCTTCATGATCGACAGCAACGACACCCGGAGCGATGCCGAGGCGCTGTTCGCCGACCTGGCCTTCTCGCGCCCGGGTGCTCCATCACATACAGAAACCCCAACCAGCATGCTACGATGACGCGCATGTCGACACCCATTCCGACACCGAGGAACCGGTGAGTCCCGAACGCGACGATCCAAACGACGAGGACCAGGATCTGTACGAGGACGTTCCGCCCCGCTCGATCTTCGCGGCGACGTGGTTTCGCGTCGTCCTGGTGGTGATCGTGCTCGGCGTCGTTGGCGCGGTTGCCGTGCCCTATGTGCTCGACTGGATGAATCCGCCGCCGATGTCGCGGACCGCCTCGTCGCCGCGTCCGTCGATGACGCCGGCGCCGTCCACCACGCCGACTCCAGTCGTGCCGGACAAGCCGGCGGGCGACCGGCCGCTCACCGACAAGCCCCCGACTGACAAGCCATCGGGCGACAGGTCGGTGATGGACAAGGCCCCGGCCGACAAGAAAGACCCGACGCTCGTTCCGGCGCCCTCGACGTCGTCGCCGCCGCCGGCCCCGTCGACGAGCACGCCCCCACGTCCGGATGCGAAGAGCGACGCCAAGCCGAGCCCGCCCGTTCCCACCGCCAAGCCGGCGACGGACCCCAAGGCCACGGCGAAGGCGACCACTCCCGAGCCCGCGCGCCCGGCACCGACGCCGGGCGACACCAAATCGCCGAGCGCGATGACGTCGACCGATGGCTCGACCAAGACGGCCGCGGCCAAGCCGAGCCCGGCCAAGCCGGAGGCGGCCGCGAAGGACGACGCCAGCGCGAGCAAGCCGGCGGCAACCAAGCGCGCGGCCGCCAAGGCCACGCCGCCGACGGCATCCGCACCGGCCGGGGCCGGACCGTACTGGGTGCAGATCGGCGCGTTCAAGGACCCCGGCACGGCCAAGCGCGTGGCGGCCAAGCTGCGCGAGGAGAATTTCAAGGTCGAGGAGTCGATCAAGCGCGTGGGCGGGAGCACATCCACTGCGCCCGCCCCGACGGTGGCGGCGCCCGCGCCTCCGGGCAGCGCGACCGACCAGTACGACGTGTTCGTCAGCGGCATGTCGGTCGAGGAGCTGAACAAGCGTCTGGCTGGCAAGGGGCTGGCCGCCGAGCCGGCCAGCGGGGGCGTGGTCGTCAAGCCGAGCCTGCCGCTGCGCGACGCGGTCGCGCTGTCGAAGGATCTTGCGGTCGACGGCTTCAAGGTGCAGGTCCGTCGGGCCGGCGCTGCGGCCACGGCGCCCGCCGTGGTGTCGGCGCCGACCGCGCCCGCCGAGGGCGGGCAGACGCTGCACCGCGTGCGCGTGGGCGCATTCACGGACCGGACGGCCGCCCTGGCGGCGGCCCGCGAGCTGGAGAGCAAGGGCTTCAAGCCGTACATTGCGCGGGGCGATCAGTGAGCGGTCGGCGCGCCGGAGCGGCGGGCCCCGGGGGAGGTGACCCTTACCAGTGACCAAGAACGATCTGGTCAACGCGGTCGCGAATCACGGCCTGTCGAAGCGGCAGTCCTCGTCGGTGGTGGAGTCGATCTTCGACATCATCTTCCGCTGCTTCGAGAAGGGCGAGGACGTCAAGATCGTCGGTTTCGGGCACTTCCGTATCCGCCGCAAGGCCTCGCGGCGCGGGCGGAACCCCCAGACGGGCGATAGCATCGAGATCACCGCCCGCAAGGTGCTGACGTTCAAGCCCAGCAAGGGCCTGAAGCAGCGGATCAACGTCGGCGCCCAGTGAGTGTCGTGGCCTCCGAGGTGGCGTCCGAGAAGCTCTACTATCGGATCGGCGAGGTCGAGCAGATCACCGAGGTGCCGGCCTACGTTCTCCGCTACTGGGAGTCGGAGTTCAAGCTGCTCCGTCCCAAGAAGAACCCGGCCGGGCAGCGGCTGTACCGTCCCCGCGACCTCGAGCTGGTCCAGCGCATCAAGGCCCTGCTCTACGACGAGCGGCTCACGCTGGAAGGCGCCAAGAAGCGGCTCCTGGCCGAATCCCGCAAGACCAACCAGCAGCTCGACCTGGGCTTGCGCGAGACCAGCTACGCCGAGACGCTACGGCGCATCCGCGATCGGCTGACCACGTTGCGGGGGCGGTTGAGTCCTTGAAGCCCCGCACGCTTTCTGGGACAATTCACCTCCGCAAGCTCGGGGCGTAGCGCAGCCCGGTAGCGCACCGGACTGGGGGTCCGGTGGTCGGAGGTTCAAATCCTCTCGCCCCGACCAATATTCAAGTAGTTACGACGCAGGTTCGCCGGCTGAGACGGCTGACCGTGACGGAAACGTGACGGGAGGCCGCCCGGCCGGCGAGCCACACGAGCACCACGGCGGGGTCCTCCCCGACATCACCCGGTGGGGTGCAACTCGCCGGGCTTGCGCATCATCTTATCGACCTCCGCGATGTGCTGCTCCTCGAGGGTGATCTGCTCCCGGGCGTATTCTTCGAGCCACACGCTCTTGTCCACGACGAGCGCGAGGAGGTTGTAGTACTCGCGAAGGGTTGCGCGCTCGTGATCCAACGCTTCACTCAGGATCTGGGTGATGTCATGTTTGTGGGACTCGACCAGCTTGCCAATGTTGAGTGACGGATGGCCGCCGAGCGACGTCACGTGTTCGCCAGCCATGGCCGCATGGTTCATGCCCTCCGTGGCCTGGTTGCGCATCCAGCCGATGATCGGAATACGCGCGTGGCCGAAGACCATCAGCGAGTAATGCACATAGCGGACCACGCCCGCGAGCTCGAGCTCCATGATGGTATTGAGGCTGCCGATGACTTTCTGGGAATCGATCTTGTCGTGTTCACTGGGCATGATGTTCTCCCCGGTGGCGGATGCGGGTTCTCCACTCAAGAATACGCCTGTAAAGCGGGACCATAGTGTCCGAATACTGGGCCGCCTCCGAAGCCGGCGGATGGTTCGACCCCCCAGCCTTCACCGCGGCCTGAGCCTCTTGCACCGCGCGGCCCGTCTTGCATAGGCTGGGATATGGTGACTGACACGCCGGGTGCCCTTTTCTACGTTGCACAAGCGGATGCCGCCGTCCTTCTCGAGGATCTTGATCCGGAAGAGCCGTCTGCGCTGTATGCGCAGCTCTTCAAGCAACTGACCGCCGCGGTCGGCCCGGCGACTGAGCTCCGGCTGGCGGAAAGCCACGCCGTGCCTGTTCGGAGCTGGCTCGATCGGGCGAAGCTCCGATACGCCCGGAATGGCGACCGGAGGAAAGCCGAAGCCTTCGCGCGCGTGCGACAGTCCGAGGTATCGGGCCGCTGAGCATCCCTACCGGTTCCTCGCTCTGGGGGGGCCGGTGGTCGGAGGTTCAAACGCTTCTCGACCTTCCGTCCGACGGTCCCACCGCCCGCACGTGATAGCATTTTTGCGCGATGGCGCTGATCCTGGTCACCAACGACGACGGTGTGCACGCGCCGGGCCTGGCGGCGCTGGCCGAGGCGATGGAGCCGCTGGGCGAGGTGTGGGTGGTGGCGCCCGAACGCGAGCAGAGCGCCTGCGGCCACGCGCTCACGCTGCACCGGCCGCTGCGGCCGCACCAGTGGGGCGAGCGGCGATTCGCGGTCAACGGCACCCCGTCGGACTGCGTGAACCTGGGCGTCCTCGGGTTCTTGCCGGAGCGGCCGGTCCTCGTCGCCTCCGGCGTCAACCACGGCTCCAATCTCGGTGACGACGTGACGTACTCGGGCACGGTGTCGGCGGCGATGGAGGGCACGCTGCTGGGGGTGCCGTCGATCGCCGTGTCGCTGATGGACGGAGGCGACGTCGCCACGGCCGGGCGGGTGGCGCGGCTGGTGGCCATGCGAGTGCTGGTCGAGGGGCTGCCGGCCAAGACGCTGCTCAACGTCAACGTGCCCGCCAAGGAGCCGCGCGGGATCCGGTTCACCCGGCTGGGCCATCGGGTCTACGCCGGCAAGGTGGTCGAGCAGAACGATCCGCGCGGTCGCATTCACTACTGGCTCGGCGGCGGTCCGCCCGAGTGGGAGGCACTGGAGGGCACCGACATGGGCGCCGTCCACGAGGGCTTCGTGGCCGTCACGCCCCTGCACATGGATCTCACCAATCACCGGGCGCTGGCCCTGATGGCCGACTGGAGCACCGCGCTCGACGGGCAGTTCCGACGCGAGGGCCGAGCGGCCCCGCCGCCGCCCCCGGCCAAGCGGCGCCGGAGCAGATAGTGGAGCGGAGCCGGGCGGAGGTCGAGCGGGAGGACGCACGCTACGCCCGCGAGCGGGAGCGCATGGTGGAGGAGATCGGTGGGCGCGGCGTCAGCGACGCCCGCGTGCTGGCCGCCATGCGGCGGGTGCCGCGCCATCGCTTCGTACAGGAGGCGCTGCAGGCCCGTGCCTACGGCGATCACCCGCTGCCCATCGGCGAGGAACAGACGATCTCGCAGCCGTTCATCGTGGCCCTCATGACCTCGCTGCTCGAGCTGACCGGCCGCGAGAAAGTGCTGGAGGTGGGCACCGGCTCCGGCTACCAGACCGCGGTGCTGGCGGGCCTGGCCCGGCGGGTGTGCTCGATCGAGCGGCTGCCGCGCCTGGCCGAGCGGGCCCGCGCGCTGCTGGAGTCGCTCGGCCACGACAACGTGTGGGTCCGCGTCGGCAACGGGGCGCTCGGCTGGCCCGACCAGGCGCCGTTCGACCGCATCATCGTCACCGCGGGTGGGCCGTCCATCCCGCCGCCGCTCGTGCAGCAACTGGCCGAGGGCGGCCGCATGGTGCTGCCGGTGGGCAGTCCTGAAAACCAGGTACTGACCGTCGTCGACAACGTCGGCGGCGAGATCCGCCAGGCCCCGCACGGCGAGTGCAAGTTCGTGAAGCTGGTGGGAAAGTACGCGTGGGAGCCCTGAGCGAGGCTCGTGTACAATGAGCCCGGTCGATCGGGGCGTAGCGCAGCCTGGTAGCGCGCACGGTTCGGGACCGTGAAGTCGGAGGTTCAAATCCTCTCGCCCCGACCATCTCTTTCGCCTGCCGCCGGCCGGCGCCCGCCGGTCGGCGGCAGGTACGTTCGCCCAGCCGGCTACGCGTGAACGCAGCGAAAGCGGCGGTCGATATCCTCGTGGAAGGCCACGTCCAGGGCGTGGGCTATCGCGAGTACGCGCGCCGGCGCGCCGCCCTGCTGGGCCTGTCCGGCTGGGTGATGAACCTGCGCGACGGTCGCGTGCGCGTCCGCGCCGAGGGGCCGCGCGTGGCCCTGGACGAGCTGGTCCGCTCCCTCGAGAAGGGCCCGCCCCTGTGCCGGGTGGACCGCGTCGAGCCGCGCTGGACGGCGCCGACCGGCCGCTTCGCCAGCTTCGATATCCGGTTCGCCGAGTTCGAGCCGTGAGCGGTCGCGTCGCCTGGCTCGTCGTGGCGGCCGTCGTCCTGCTCGCGACGGCGGCCGGGGCCGAGCCGCGGGAGCCGGCGACCCGCGCCCACGTCGTGGCCCAGGGCGACACGCTGGGTGCGATCGCCACTCGCTACAACGTTACCGTCGCCGCCCTGGTCACGGCCAACCGTCTGCCCAGCGAGCGCGCGAGGCTGCGCATCGGGCAGCGCCTCGTGATCCCCCCGCCGACGCCACGCGTGGCCGCCACGCCGCCGGCGGTGCCACCGCCGCGCGCCTCGCTGGTGCCGCCCGCGGCGGCGGCACCGCGCGCCTCGGCGACGCGGCCGGGCGCGTCGGCGCCACCCACGGCCTCCGCGTCGGCCATCGTGCCGGCCCCGTCGGACGGGCGCCCAACCCGTCTCGCCACTCCGGCCCGCGCCGCCGCCACCCCCGTGCGGCCGCCGGCACGGGGCCCTCGCGGTCTCGAGCTGGCCGTGCCCGACTTCGTGGAGGTGTCACCGCCGTTCGGCTGGCCGGTGGAGGGGCCGGTCACCTCCACCTTCGGCCGGCGGCGGAGCGGCTGGCACCGCGGCATCGACATCAAGGCCAACCAGGGCGCGGTGGTGTTCGCGGCCGCGGCCGGCACGGTCGCCGTGAGCGCGATCGAGCCGCGCTACGGGCGCGTGGTGAAGATCGACCACGACGACGGCTACGTGACCGTGTACGCGCACAACGAGGAGAACCTGGTGCAGGCCGGCATGCGCGTGGCGGCGGGCGATCCCATCGCCACCATCGGCCGCACCGGCCGCGCCACCGCGCATCATCTGCATTTCGAGATCCGCCGCAACGGGTCGGTCTACAATCCGCTCTATCTGCTGCCGATGCCACCCCGGGTGGGCCAGGTGGAGGAGGGCGAGGAGTCCGACGAAGAGCATGAGTGAGGCGGACGAACGCGTCCCCGACGAGCCGCTCGACACGCTGCTCGAGACGGAGGACCCCGACCAGCGCGAGGAGACGCGCGAGACCAGCCGCGCCAACCTGGCCGTCTACCTGGGCGAGATCGCGCGCATCCCCCGCCTCTCGCGCGAGGACGAGCAGGCGCTGGCCGAGAAGATCCGCGCGGGCGACGAGCGGGCCAAGGAGCGGCTGGTCGAGGCCAACCTGCGCCTGGTCGTGCAGATCGCACGACGCTACATGCACCGCGGGCTGCCGTTGCCCGACCTCATCGAGGAGGGCAACATCGGGCTGCTGCGCGCCGTCGAGAAGTTCGAGCCCGAGCGCGGCCTCCGGTTCGCGACCTACGCCACCTGGTGGATCCGCCAGGCCGTCTCCCGCGCACTGGCCAACCAGGCCCGGACCATCCGGTTGCCGGTGCACGTCGAGCTCCTGCTCGGCCGCTACAAGCGTGAGCACCATCGGCTCACCCAGACGCTGGGGCGGGCCCCGACGCCGCCCGAGCTGGCCCGGGCCCTCGGCACCACCGAGGAGCAGGTGGACGAGCTGGAGGAGCTCCGTCTGCACCCGGTCTCGCTCGACGCGCCGCTGGGCGGCGATACCAGGCCGGTGGGCGACCTCATCGTGGACGAGGCCGCCGATCCGGCGGCAACGCTGAGCCGGCTCTTCCAGGAGCGCGCCCACCTGGCGGCGGTGCTGGACGACCTGGCTCCCAACGAGCGGACGGTGCTCCGCCGCCGCTTCGGGCTGGACGGCGAGGAGCCGGAGACGCTGGAGGCGATCGGGCGCCGGCTGGACTACAGCCGCGAACGCGTGCGCCAGATCGAGGCCGCGGGCCTGCGCAAGCTCCGCGCGCTGCTGGCCGCCCGCGGCATCGACGCCTCCGACCTGCGCTGAGCGCTGCCCGTCAGTTCGGGTAGGGAAGCGGGACCGGGCCGGACGGTGCCGGCGTCTTCACGACGTCGGGCAGGGCAACCTTCCGGCTGGCGCCGCCGGTCACCCGGCGTCCCTTGGTCGGCTTCACCGCGAGATCACGGGCTCGCGTCTTCCGTGCGCTTCCGCGTCGCTTCTTCATAGGCCAGTCCTCTCTTTTGTTCGGGGCTACCGGCGCAGCCACACGCTACGGTGGTACTGGCGCCCACAGCCGCGACAGCGCAGCCAGCCCCGGACGGCGCGCGGCACGACGCGGCGGCAGTGCGGGCAGAGCTGGTAGCGGCGGCGACAGGCGTAGGCGCCAACGACCACGGCAAGCAGCGCGAGGCCGCCCGCGTACAGCCACGCCTCCGGGAGCGAATCCACCGGGCGATGCTAGGGCAGCCGCGGGGAGGAATCAACATGACGCGCCGGCGGGTCCTGGTACTCGGCGCCGTCGTGGCGGTCGTCGCGATGGTGGCAGTGCGGTACTTCGTCTGGTGGGACGTCGGGGCCCGCTGCGTGATCGGTCTGCGCCCCTCGCTGGTGGGCTACGACAACACGACCGTCAAGCGGGCGCTGGCCACGCTCAAGCACGGCTCGCCCGAGGACTACCGCAAGGTCTGCGCCCACGTGGCCACGATCAATCCGAACCCCTCGTGCGGCGGCTTCGGGGGCGGCTGTTTCTGGCACTCCGAGGGCAACCGCGGCCGCGCCAGCATCGACGTCAGCACCGAGCACGGGCTGATCTGGACGGTTGCGATCATCGTGCACGAGACCTGTCACGCCATCCAGTACCACGAGGGCCGGCCGACCCAGTTCGACCTCGAGCACGAGTGCTATGGCGAGGACGACCGCATCCTGCGCGCCCTGGTGCAGTTCGAGTGAGGCGCGCGGTGATCGTGACGGTGATCGTGGTGGCCGTGCTGTGGGGGTGGCTGCGCGCCTTCGCCTGGTTCGATCCGGTGGCCTTCTGTCGCATTCACATCGACGTGGAGCTGCTGGAGGGCGAGCGCGGCCCCATCCGGGAGGCGATCACCCTCGTCCGCCGCGAGGACCCGCTGGCCTACCGGGCCCTCTGTCGGTGGGTGGACCGCATCCAGGAGGAACGGCAATGCGACGCCGGCGATCCGCAGGCCAACCCCCGCCTGCGCGGCCAGTCGGCCATCGCCCCGGGGCTGGTCGACCCCGCGCTGATCCGCGCGCGGGCCGCCCCCGGCTGCTACGTGCGTGGCTCCCGCGTCATCGTGCTGCGGCGGCCGCCCGACGAGGGCGGTGGCCCCGCGCTCGTGCGCGCCCGGGCGGAGGCGCTCAAGCGGCTGGCCGGCTACAGCCAGAGCTTCTGGCTCGAGCGTGTGCGGTAGGATGTCGGCGAGGGAGGCAGGGGGATGAGCGCTCTGGAGGTGCGGCCGATCAGCGGGGCTCTCGGCGCCGAGGTGAGCGGGGTGGACCTCGGCCGGCTCGACGATGCCGGGGTGGCGGGTGTGCGGCGGGCGCTGCTCGACCACGGGGTGATCTTCTTCCGCGACCAGAGCTTCGACGCCGAGCAGCACAAGGCGCTGGCCCGCCGCTTCGGCGACATCTTCGTGCACCCCAACTATGCCGGCACCCAGGCCGATCCCGAGGTGGTGATGATCCGCCGCGAGCCGGGCGACACCAAGATCGTCGGCGAGGACTGGCACACCGACACCACGATGATGGCCGAGCCGCCGATGGGCGCGATCCTGTTCGCGATCGAGACGCCGCCCTACGGTGGCGACACGCTCTTCTCCAGCCAGACGCTGGCCTACGACGCACTGTCGGATGGGATGAAGCGCCTGGTGGGCGGGCTGCGGGCCGTCCACACCGACCGCCTGGTGGCGGGGCCGGCCGCCCGGATGAACGAGCGCCGCTCGACCAAGGTGCGCGAGGACGATGCCTGGCGCGAGACGATCAACGTCCACCCGGTGGTGCGCACGCATCCGGAGACCGGCCGCAAGTGCCTCTTCGTGAATCGCTCCTACACGGTGGCTTTCGAGGGCATGACCGAGGAGGAGAGCGCCCCGCTGCTCAACTACCTCATGGAGCACGGCCACCGCCCGGAGTTCACGTGCCGCTTCCGGTGGACTGACGGCGCCGTCGCCTTCTGGGACAACCGTTGCGTGAAGCACCTGGCCATCAAGGACTCGGGCCCCTTCCGCCGCTTCATGCGCCGCGTGCAGATCGCCGGCGACAAGCCCGTCTGACCCGCATGGGCCGGGCGTGGCGCGTCGTCCTGGTGCTGACCCTGGTCGGCTGTTCGACGGCGGCGTCCACGCCCGACCGGCTGAAGGACCTCGACAGCTGCGTGGAGCGGCGGGACGCCGCCTACAACGCGATGCGCGAGACGGCGGTCGAGGTGATGACCGAGCAGGGTCTCGACCTCTCCGACACCCTGGCCGGCCTGGAGGCCTCAGCCAAGGTCCGCACGATCCCCGGCACGATGCTGTCGAGCGAGGACAGCGTCTTCCTGAAGCGCCACGGCTTCTTCAGTGTGTACGGGGGCACCCCGTTCAGCCTGGCGCGCTTTGCCGCACTGCGCACGTGCATGCGGGAGCGGCACGGATACGCGATCAAGACGATCGAGGTGCGGACGCCGTGAGGGCGCCCGGAAGCTCGCCCCCCGCGCTGGCCATGCGATACTCCGGGGCGTGGACGCCAAGACGAAAGCGATCGTCCGCGATCTGAAGCGC
Source organism: uncultured Candidatus Rokubacteria bacterium (assembly GCA_963734175.1). Classification (GTDB taxonomy): domain Bacteria; phylum Methylomirabilota; class Methylomirabilia; order Rokubacteriales; family CSP1-6; genus AR5. Next base: position 956,472 of record CAVTGC010000002.1, on the reverse strand, counting down.
CATTTTGCGCAGATGTACCAGCGCGGCCAGCTCGATCGCCAGCTCCAACGGCTGCGGCTGACCACTGCGGAGTTGGCCGTCCGGAAGGGCCGCCGGGCCTGAGCGTCCGAAGCGGCGCCCGCGGTCGGTGGACGCGCGCCCGGTAACCCTCTAGAATCCAACCCGGGCCCCCGTAGCTCAGGTGGATAGAGCAGCAGTTTCCTAAACTGCGTGCCGGGTGTTCGAGTCACCCCGGGGGCACCAACTACTGTAGTGAGTTACGCGCGGTCGAATGGTCGGGGGCGGGGAGTGGTTGCGGGGTTGCGTCTGGACCCGTACTCGCCGTCTCGATGGCGTCTGCCAGCCCTTCCACCTGTGAGGATGCCTGTCGAGTAGGGGAAGCGAGCGCGTGCGAGCCATGAGTGGTGAGCCTGTGCTCGACACCATCGACCCGCGCCGGGCCAAGGCGAAGTGAACGCACCGGGTATGTTTCTGGCTGGTCACCGGTGTCCAGATCCGGCGCTACAACATGTAGATCGAAGCTACCTAGGCCCCTCACCGCCCGCCCACGTCGCCCGCGCGGTACGCCCGATCGGCGCCGTCATGACCTCGTTATCACTCGCTGCCACCGATCCTCGGGATCAGTCCACCCGGCACCTTGACCTAACCACGAGTGGGTCCACGCCGGGGTAGGAGCTCGCCTCGTCCTTGGCCACCAGCCCTTCGTATCCTTGCCTGGTCCGGGGCTTATGGCAGAAGGAACCAACAAGCCGCGAGGACCGCCACGAAGACAGCGGCCGAGCCGAAGAGGCGACGCACGGCGCGCAAGTTAGGGGCGTTGTTCACCGCGTTCAATTTCGCAAAGTTTGCACGCGTAGGGTCGAGGTCCCGAACCAATCCGTTGCCGGGCCGGGAGCCCCGACCCGGCGTCTCTCCGATGTTCACGCGCACCCAGCGATCGTGGTGGTCAGTCCAGCCAGGCACCGGACCAGACGGCATCGGATGGTGGACGTTGTGAACTCGCGGGTCAGCCGATTGTGCAGCCACCGCAGCGCACGGATCGGCATGACCTTCAGTTCGACCACGCCGAAGCGGCAGCGCTCCAGCACGCGCAGGAAGCCCTGCACGGTGATCTGATTCAACCCGGTATCCCGGTAACATTTCGCCGTTGAGTTGGGCGTTACTGCGTGCTTCCACCGGATCATCGCCTTCTCGGTGAAGATGAGATGCGCCCACGGGAAGACGGAGAACAGGTGGCCGCCGCGGGGGTGATACCACGGTGAACAGAACGAGATGTAGACGGTCCCGCCGGGCTTGAGCATCCGGGCCATGTCGCGTAGCGCCTCGTCCGGATCGTCGACGTGCTCCATGACGTCAGTGCAGGTGATGGCGTCGGCCTGAACGCCCTGCGTGTCTCGGCCCAGCAGGAACGTGCAGCGGTCGGCGAGTCCAGCCGCCTGGGCGTTCTCACGGGCCTGCCCGATGATCCACTCGCGGACATCCACGCCGATCACATGGGCGGCGCCGCGCCGGAGGAGCGCAAATGCATCGCCCCCGGTTCCGCACCCATAGTCCACGACGGTCTTGCCCGCGATCGCGGCCCACTCGGCGGGCGTGAAGTAGGATTCGAGGATCGAGTGCACTACTTCCCGATGGGCACTTGGGTTCGCGTGCCTCGAGAGCGTGCTCGGGGGTGCGATCCAGCACAGGATCTGGTAGGCCACGGTGCCGCCGATCAACATGAAAACTCCTCCTTCCTCGAATGAAGGAATCGGAGCATGAGGACGACCTCCCGAGGCTCGGGAGTATGAGCGTGCGGGCGAGGCTTCACAACTGCAAACCGCGGTTGTGGCAGGAAAGCTGACACCCCTATGGGTGGCCTGACGTTATCGCGACCCGCACTGCTCACGCCGAAGCGCACATGTCGAAGAGCCGAGCGGTTCGGAGAACGCGCTAGGTTCGGTTGGCGATCATCGCTGCCGTGAGGTCGGCGGCGACGCCATCGAACAACGCGGCGGTGGCTTTATCGGCACGACGAAGGGCATCGGCTTGAGCCAAACGCGCAAGCTAGTGGCTTGGTACGGAGTCAGCTTGAACTCCCACCGTCCTCGGACGGCTACTGAACCCCTGCTCGGATCTTCAGACGCATATTGAATAGCTGAGTTGTTGGTGGCCTCGGGGTGACTCGAATACCCGGCACGCAGTTTAGGAATGCCCGGGTGATTCAACAATCCGTGTAACTTGGCGCCGGTGATCACGCCAGACGAGCGAGGCTCCTGGAATAGATTCTTCGGTGGAGCATGATCACGGGCCAACCCGACTGCCGCCCCGCAGTAGATGCAGTAACCCCGTCGCCACACGCCACCGCCAGTCTGCCCAGTTACCGGGCCGGAACCTGGCCGCTTCGAACGTACTCGTTGATGCAGGCGACGAGGGGGCGCTGGAGCATTTCCCCGCCCCCGATGAGGGCGCGGCCATCCGGAAACACGCGCACGAGCGTGCCGTCGACGTAGCCGGCGGCGCGGCAGGCGTCATACGCGTCGTAGGTCCGCGCCTGAGCGGGGGTGAGGGGGAACGCACATGCCGGCAGGCTGACGGCCAGCAGGCCCGCAACGATGGATCGAAGCGCTCCGACGATCGTGGCTGTTCGGGGGCCGCCGTCCCTCACTGGCGCCCTCCCTCGCTTACCGCCGGATCGCTCATGTACGAATATTCAGAAGAAGGCCACCGCGGCGACGATACTCGATGGCCTCCAGCCGTCGGACAATCTCGCGGAGCCCAGGCCCTCTCCGCCTCCGAGCCCGGCGGGCTGGCAGGTGCGGCCGACTGAGGGTGCCCAGAGGTTATCAATGCGCTCTGGCGTCCTTCTACCGCACGCGATGCCTTACAACGAACTCAGTGGCGTTGCAGTTCAGGCACTCTCCCACCTGCGTCTCCGCGCGGCGTTCAGCGAGAAGCATCTGCACGGTACTCCGCACGTTGGCTTCCTCACGGCTCGTCACTGCAGCAAGGCACTTGAGGCAGATGAGCTTCGGCGCATAGGCGCTGAGGAACGCTTCAATCTCGACCGGCATCACTCGGTTCGGCTCGGTCGTGGTGCGCGGGGCTCTGCGAGCAGTCGGCGCACGGCAGCCACCAACGACTGCCGGTCGAAGGGCTCCGCGAAGTAGGCGACGGCGCCGGCTTCCAGCCCAAGCTCTCGATGGCCGTCTTCAAGGTACGCGGCCGTCTTCAGGATCACCGGGATATCTCCGGTCGCCGGATCTGCCTTCAGCGCCCGCAGCACATCGAACCCGTCCATGTCGGGCAGGACGAGGTCGAGGAGGATGGCGTCCACATGCAAACGCGCCAGTCGCAGAGCGTCACGCCCCGTGGCAGTCTCGCGCACGTCGAAGCCAGCCGCCGCAAGCGGACGAGTCATGCTCTCGCGTGCATCGGGGCGATCATCGACCACCAGGACCGTGTTCATGATGTCCCTCGCCGCTTGAGCGCATGAGACATGGTGCGGTTGGGCGGCAGGGCCTGCGACTCCACGATGATCCTCACACCCTGTCCTTCGTTCGGTAAGCCGGGCCACTCGCGGCCCGAGACGACCGAGGTAGGGCCATGGCAACTGGGGTGCCAAGTGAAGACTTCCTGAGAAGACGGGACATTGGGCGATGCCGTCAGAGCGCCGTCGTTCTAGGCGGAAATATTCCTGACAGGAGGCCCGGCGGCCGCACTCTACTTCCACCAGCCGCCCTCCCGCGGGGAGGTCGGGCGACGCACAGCCGACCAGCGCGGTGAGGAGGGTGCCGAGAGCAAGGCCACACACCGCCGGCGGTACTTGATCGCTGCCTCGAAACGCTGCCGGATCGATCGAGGGCATCAGTGTGTCTCCTTCCCCACCACCGCCCACGCCCAGAGGTTGGCGAGGCGGCGGTTCATCGTCGGCATTGTGGCCGGTTGCTGGCGTTGACGGCCACCGTTGCAGGCCTCATGCTGAGGGCCTCCAGAGCCTGACGCAGGCCGGGGGGAGGTCGAGATGATGCTCGCGGGGTTCGTGATCCTTGTATGTGGAGTCGCTGCGCTCATCTATCTCATCACCAAGCGGCGGTCCATGCCTGCCTTGGAGCCCGAGCAGGAACGAGAGAAGTATCGCCACCTGCGTGACTATCCCAACCCTTGACTCCGTCCTGCCGCTGCCGAGCCCGGTGGCGCGCCCGTCACTGCGAAGACGGCGACGGCGCGCGTAGCCGGAGCGCGGGTGACGCCAACGGCGCGTGTCACTCGATCACCTGATCCGCCCGTGCCAGCACCGAGGACGGAATCGTGATGCCGAGCGCCTTCGCCGTCTTCATATTCACCACCATCTCGAAGCGTTGTGCTTGCTCGACGGGCAGGTCGCCGGGCTTCGCGCCCTTCAGAATCCGATCCACGTAGCTCGCGACGCGATGCACCTGCTCGCCGAAGTTGGCGCCGTAGGTGACAAGCTGACCGACCTGTCCGACCGATCCCATCAGGGTCATCGTTGGCAACCGATGTCTCAGGGCATAGTCGGCGGTCTCCTTCGGGAAGGGCGAGTAGGGAGAGATCAGCACCGCGTCAACCCGTTCCCTCACGGCCACCTCGAACGCGGCTTCGTAGTCCGCGACGTCACGGACGTCGACTCGATGAAGCCGGATACCGAGGGTTCTGGCGACGGTGTCCGCGGTGGTGTCGGCGAGAGTTTGACTTGGATTGTCGCGCAGAGGCTGCGTGATCATGACACGCTCGGCGCGTGGGACCGCTTCTTTCAACAATTCAAGCCCCTTGCCGAACACCTCGGTCCCGTACAGTGACATCCCTGTGGCGTTCCCAGCGGGACGTGCGAGGTTCGCCACGACGCCGGCACCGACGGCATCGCCCACCAGACCGAACACAATGGGAATGGTCGCTGTGGCGTGCTTGGCCGCCAGGGTGGCAGGCGTGCCCATGGTGACGAGTGACGTCGACCTTGAGGCGTAACTAAGGCCGCGGCGCGCCTTCAGTGCAGGGCGTTCGAGCCTGCCCTCAGCGTAGCGAGGCTCTGCAACGAAGCCCTGATTCTCCACCCAGCCGAGGTCTCGCATGCCACCCAGGAGTCTGGCGCAAGAATGGGTGGCTTTACTCCCAAGGGAAGTGCAGCATCATCCGATTCTGAGACCTTCCCCGCCTGCTGCGCCGCGGCGGCTCGCGGTGCGGCGAGGGCACCGGCCAACGCGGTCAGCAAGAAGCGGCGCCGACCGATCACTCGATCACCTGATCCGCCCGCGCCAGCAGCGAGGGCGGGATCGTCAGGCCGAGGGCTTTGGCGGTCTTGAGGTTGATGCCAAGATCGAACTTCGTCGGCTGCTCCACCGGGAGGTCGCCGGGGTTCGTCCCCTTGAGGATGGTGTCGATATAGGTTCCCGCGCGACGGTACCCTTCGGCGAAATTCGGCCCGTAGGACATCAACATCCCTTCTCGGACAAACTGGGGGAAGAGCGCCATCGTTGGAAGCCGGTTCCCGATCGCGAACTGCGCGATCCTCTGAACGTCACGAAGCGCGATTGGTAGCGGATGCACGAACAAGGCTTCCGCACGTTGCCTCAGGGCGGCCGAGAAGGCGGCGTCGAGATTGGCTGCCGTTCGTACGTCGATACGCTCGGCTTTAACACCGAGGCTCGTGGCTGCGGCGTCGAACTGCTGATCGGCCAACGTCTGCCCGGGATTCGTCAGGTCGAGCCATACCGCCACCCGAGACACCGAGGGAGCGGCTTCCTTGAGGAGCTCGAGGGCTTTGGGGACCATGTCAGGAGCGAGGACAGACAAGCCCGTGACGTTGCCTCCAGGTCGGGCCAGGCCGGTCACGAGCCCGCTCCCGACGGGATCGCCGACGGAAACCATAACGATCGGGATCGTATTTGTCGCATGTTTGGCCGCCTGGGCTGACGCCGTGCCCACGCCAACGAGGACATCGACGTTGAGAAGGACTAACTCGGCGGCGAAGCCGGGGAGTCGATCGGTCGCCCGTGGTGCGCCCCGGCACTCGATGACGATGTTCTGGCCCTCGACGTAACCCAGCTCGAGTAGCCCCTGGTGGAATGGGCCCATGATTTCAGGCTGAATCGGACACCCCGTCGAACTCAGAAAGCCAATCCGGTAGACCTTCCCCGCCTGCCGCGCCTCAGCGCCGAGCGGCCCAACGATGGCACCAGCCAGCAGGGTCAGCAGGAACCGGCGGCGGTCCACTACTCGATCACCTGATCCGCGCGTGCCAGTAGCAACGGCGGGATCGAGAGGCCGAGGGCCGTGGCGGTCTTGAGGTTGATCACCAATTCGAGCTTGGTCGGCTGCTGCACCGGGAGGTTGGCGGGCTTCTCGCCCCGCAGGATGCGATCGACATAGATCGCTGCCTGCCGGAACAATTCGGGCACATCGGGGCCATAGGACACTAAGCCACCGCCGAGACTGAAAAGACGCAACGCGTAAATGGCAGGCAGCCGGTAGCGTGCGGCCAGATCGATGATGAGCTTCCGGTGAGCGACGATGGCGGGGTCGGGAGGCACGATGAGTCCATAGCTCCGATCGCGCCCCAACTGCGTCAGCGCCGCCTCGATCTCGGCGGGCTCGCGCACGCGGACCGCCGCCAGCGGTAGCGCTAGTGTCTGGGCAGCGGTGGCCGCCGCCTCGTGAAATCGCTTGGTGCTCGGATTGTCCGGAGTGATCAAGACGGCGACGCGGGCGACACGAGGCGCGACCTCCCAGAGCAGTTCCAGCAGCTTCGCTCCCAGGCTCGGCTCGACGAGGGTGAAGTCAGTGGCGTTGCCACCAGGATGGGCCAGACTTGCGACGAGACCGTCAGCGACCGGATCGGGAGGCCCGATGAAGACAATCGGAACGGTGCGGGTCGCCTCACGCGCCGCCCGCGACATCGGGCCGGAGTTGGCGAGGATCACATCCGGCGCCAGCCGCAGTACCTCCGCCATCCTGGCTCGTATCCAATCAGGGTCGCCTACGCCCCACTGATAGTCGACTTGGAGAGTGCGGCCGGCCCAACCGAGCTTCTCGATTTGCTGCTGGAACACCCGGGCCCGGAGCTGCCCCTCCGGATCGTTCTCACGGAAGTACATCAGCACACTAACGCGCCTCGGTTGCGCACCCACCGACAGCGGCGCGGCGAGGGCACCAGCCAGCGAGGTCAGCAGGAAGCGGCGGCGGTCCATCATTTCTGCCCCTCCTCTACACGCCGTACGGCTTCACGCAATAGCGGGCTCGGCGCCATCGGCAGAGCCCGCCATCCCGGGGAGCAGACGCTACGACGCCCCAGGAGCGGAACCCGCCGGGAGACGGAGCCCATAGTAGCCCGCCGTCCGTACGTACGTTCTCTAGGCCCTCTGGCGTGGCTGGGAGAGAGGGGATTTCACGGGTGCTAGGCGGCCTTGCGGTGTTCGGTTTTGACCAGTACGACAGCGTCTCATGCGCTACGGTGTGAGGGCCTGGACCTCGGACTTTCGGGTTGGCGCTCGCTTAGCGCTGAGACCTCGGTGAATCTGGCTTTGCTCGCCACGTACCCCGAGAGGCCGCCCATGGGAAAGGATTCCCTCCTTCTCCTCATCCGGGAGAAGCTTGCCGACGGCCGCCTCCAGCGAGTGGCGGGGCGGGACGGTGTGGTGGCGAGATGATCCCGCCCATGCCTTCCCCGGCGCGGTGTGTCTCACGACCATGAGGCGGGTTACTCTGGCGGCTGTAGTGAGCGGCATTGCTGCAAAGGCGATGTGGTCGTGGAACCTGGGCCGCCGCTTGGTGGGGTTGAGTCCGCGCCGAGTCGCAACTCCCGGTTCTGGGCCGGCTCCGATCCGCCGAAGCTACGTCTTCGGGGGCATCGGCCGGCAAGCCTTCGACGCGGCGATGAAAAAGGCTCGGCGGAAAAGGTCTCGCAACCGCGCCAGCTAGGGGTTGTTGCTGCTCCAGACGACAACAGTGGCCTGAAGGCGCACGAACAGGCTATCCTCCAGGCCGTTGTGGACCATTCGGCGCCCCCGGAACCCGAAGATGATGCCAAACGGCGCCGCCTTCTGGCCCTCATGGCCGAGGGCGTGCTGTCGTACGCCCGCCCGTTTCGCTTCACTACGCGGCCGTCACTCGACAACACCAGTTGCATCGTATGCGGAGTCCAATTCGCCGTAGGAGAACCTGTGTACGAGGCCGGCGTGGGTGAGGTGATTCTTCCTCCGCTGCATCGCGACTGCCTGGGCGCGTGGTTGGATCAGGTCGGCAGGGACTGATTCCCGTCGCACCTCACGTCACCCACGGCACGTTCGGTCGCGATGTCGGCGTGCTGATTCGGCGGGCCCGCTGGTCGATTGACGGCGGCAGTCTGTCTGGCCTAGCATGTCGCTCACTCGGGCTGGCTCGCGCGACCCGCGCGGCGGCCGTTGATGTTGGGCATCCTCTCGTTCGAGGTCGTCTTCGACTACGGCGATCACGCGCGCGGCGCCGCATTCGAAGGTGGGTCAGGGAGGTAGGGGAGTTGTCCCAGGAGTTCGAGTCGTGTGTCGGTGGCGGCGTCGCCGGAGAAGCGATCGCGGTGGGCCTTCAGTACAGCGGGCTGCTACCTTCCAAGACCTTGCTTCGCTCGGGCGAAACGTTGAGCGAGGCCGAGCGCGCTCGCGCCCTGGCTGCCTCACGCGACGTCATCCATCCATTCCCAGCCTTCAACCGCGTGCTCGGGGCGAGCCTGGCCGAGCTCGCGGCGAAGGTCGCCTGAACTAAAAGCGGAGGTCACCATGAGCAGGATCGAAACGAAGCTCGAGGTCGTCACAATCCCGGTGTCCGACGTCGATCGCGCCAAACGTTTCTACGAGGGCCTGGGGTGGCGGCTCGATGCTGATTTTGCCAAGGGCGACTGGCGTGTGATCCAGCTGACGCCCCCCGGCTCACCGTGCTCCATCTTCATCGGCAAGGGCCTCACGACCGCCGCGCCGGGCTCGGTTCAAGGAACGGTCCTCATCGTCGGCGACATCCAGGCCGCGCGCGCCGAGCTCGCCGCCCAGGGCGCCGACCCGAGCGAGGTCTTCCATTTCGACGGCACCCTCCGGGTGACCGGCACGCAGGGACGCTTGCCGGGCCCGGACCCGGAGCGGCGCTCCTACAGCTCGTGGGTCTCGTTCAACGATCCCGACGGCAACGGCTGGCTGCTGCAGGAGGTCACCACCCGGCTGCCTGGACGCGGGCTGAGCAGCTTCGACGTCGCGACGCTGACCGATCTCCTGCGCGAGGCCGAGAACGCCCACGGCCAGTACGAAGCAACCGCCCCGAAGCACCACTGGTCGGATTGGTACGCCGCCTACATGGTCGCGCGCCAGCAGGGGAAGACCGCCGAGGAAGCGGCCAAGGAGGGCGCGCGCCACATGGAGAGTGTTCGCCGGTGATCTGCACGGCCGGTGGTGGCGCCTTCTGCGCCGCACTCGTTGCCGAACTGGGACAGATACTGGCCCGCTGATGCCGGTCCCGGTTCTGATCGACTGCGACCCCGGCTACGACGACGTGATCGCGATCATGCTCGCGCTGGCGAGCCCCGAGGTGGAGGTGCTCGGGATCACGACCGTCGAGGGGAACCAGCCGGTGGCTGAGACGACGGAAAACGCGCTGCGGGTCGTGGAGTTCTTGGCCCGCCAGATTCCCGTCGCAGCGGGCGCCAACCGGCCGCTGGTGCGTGAGCTGCCCTTCCGCCGAACGCCGGGCACGGACAGCGCCGACGTGCGGCGCGACATCCCCGGGCTGCCGCCGGCGACGGGTCGAGCGGTGGATGAGCACGCGGTCGATCTCCTCGCACGGGTCTTGCTCGCCGCGGACGAGCCGGTGACGCTCGTTCCGCTCGGGCCGCTCACGAACGTGGCGCTGCTCCTGGCGCGGTACCCCCACGCGGCGGAGCGCATCGGACGCATCGTCCTGATGGGCGGCGCGATCGGCGAGGGCAACGTCACCACGGCCGCCGAGTTCAACATCTACGTCGATCCCGAGTCCGCGCAGCGCGTCTTCTCCAGCGGGATCGACCTCACCATGGTCGGCCTCGACGTGACGTACCGGGCGATCGTCAGCCCGGCGGAGCTGGAGGAGCTGCGCGGCCTCGGCCGTGCCGGCGGCGTCGCCGCCGCGATCCTCGACGCGTTTCCGCCTTACCGTCGCTACTCGTGGTATCCGGAAGGGTACCCGATACACGACGCGGTCGCGGTGGCCGAGCTCGTGCGCCCGGGGCTTCTGACGACGGAGTACGTGAACGTCGTGGTGGAGTGCTCGTCGGAGCTTTCGCGCGGGCGCACGGTTATCGACCGGAGCGTCCGCAGCGACCGCGAGCCCAACGCCCGTGTAGCCGTCGACGTCGACACGGCCGCCTTCGTGCGCCTCCTGATTGAGCGCCTGCGCACGCTCGGGTGAAGGAGCGCGCAAGGCGTCTATGGCCTAGCGGGCGTCCCGCTTCGCCTGTCGGCGTTGGCCGGCCGCCCGCATATGTCCCTGAATTGCTGTCGCCTGAGTCTTCTCGACTTGTCGTTTGGCGGTGTTCTCAGCCGCATTCGACCTGACCGCCTTGCGCCGGCTAGCGGTCTTGGACGCGGCGGCTGACGCGCCTGCTTCCTGGTCTGGTGCGGTGACGCGACGTGATGCCTTCTTGCTCTTCCTCATGACGCCTCCTACTCCAGTAGCTCCGTCACCGGCACGCCCAGCGCCTTGGGCCAGTCGCTTGGGGGCCATGCCCAGCCACGTTGATCCATGCCATTGTCTTGCCGCCGAGGGTACCGGCTGAGTGGGTAAAAGTTTCCATATTGGCGAGCGCCCCGCGTCGATGCTAGCGTGATGTGCATCGAGGCGTACCAATGCTAGCCACCACGCCGCGACACGCCTGCGCATGACTGAGTCAGCCGCCGGTCGCTTGCCCGAGGACGACCCGCAGCGCATCTGGGGCGCGCGTCGCTTGGCGCCGCAGCCCGAGCGGGGACCCACGTCTCCGCCCCGCTCGCACCGGGCGGGTGTCGTGTTGATCGTCGATGACTCGAGCGATGCCCGCGAACTCTACTCGACGTACCTCGACCACGTGGGGTTCAGCGTCCGCGCCGTGGCCGATGGGCAGGCCGCGCTCGCCGCCGCCGTGGAGATACAGCCCGACGTGATCGTCATGGACCTGAGCATGCCGAACCTCGACGGGATTACGGCGACGCAGCGCCTCCGGCTGCTCCCGCGGACCCGCAATGTGCCGGTGATCCTGCTCACGGGCTTTCCGCAGAAGGCGATTGAGCGCGGCGCGCTGGCGGCGGGCGTGGACGTGTTCCTCACGAAGCCCTGCCTGCCCGAGTACCTGGAGGCGCACGTGCGCCGCGTGATGGAGTCGAAGCGCCACACGACCTAACCGCTCCTGGCACGCGCGTGCCGCAGCCGCAGCTACTTGGCGTCGTAGGCTCGCACGACAAAGTCCGAATCGCCGCACAGCCCTTCGACGTCGGCCGCAACACCGTCGAACCCCGTGCGAACCCGTCAGACTGGGCGAGAAGCCGCAATACCGTGGAAATACCTCCCGTGGCGCGAGAGCTGCGCAGACATGAAACGTTGGGGCAGGAAAGCTGACACCCCTATGGGAGGGGAGGGTTAGCGCGTACCGGGTGTCGCCATTTGCGCCGCCGGGCCGTCATCGTCGTTCAGGATGCGAGAGATTCGGGACGTGACCGTCCGCGCCTGCGCTGCCGACGCCGAGGCGCGCATGTCGAGAGCACGAGCGGTTCTGGGTGAACGCGCTACGTTCGATTCGCGATCATGGCTGCCGTGAGGTCGGCGGCGATGCCGTCGAGCAAGGCGGCCTTGGCTGTATCGGAGCGACGAAGGGCATCGGCTTGAACGTCGCACCAAACGCGCAAGCTAGTGGCCTGGTACGGGGTCAGATTGAACTCCCACCGGCCGTTGGACAGCCGGCCCCCTTGGATGGCGGCCGCAATTGCGCGGAGCTGACGAGCCAGGGGCATGGAGACTCGCAGGGCCCGGGCCGCATCGCGCGAGATGGTCACCAGCATGCCGGGCCGGACGAGGGCAAGGGCGGTGCCACGGCCAAAGGTCTTGCTTTGCCGGCACTTGGCTGCGGGCCCGAGATCGAGAGGCTGCATCCGAAAAGATTCCCGACACAGCACCCGGGCTACGCCCGTCCAGTTCCACTACCACGTCATGTCCCGCTCGGTCTCTGGCAGTCCGGACGCCAGAAGCCGACGGCGGTCGTGCTCCTTCGGCAATCGACCCGAGCGGAGTAGAATGCCGCTCCGAGCGTGAAGACGATCGTCATGACATGAGGGGCATGCGGAGGCTCGCGAAAGTCCGCTCGGCGGCCGAGTAGCCCCAGGAGCCTGAGCATGCGCGCCAATATACTCCGCGAGAAGCTGCGTTCCGGCCAGCCGACGTTCGGGACCCACATCCACACCGTGTGGCCGGCCGTCGCCGAGCTCGCCGGCCGCGCCGGCGTGTTCGACTACGTGGAGTTCGTGGGCGAGTACGCGCCCTACGACCTCTTCGCCCTGGAGAACCTCGCGCGGGCGGTGGAGACCTTCCCGCACATGACCGCGATGATGAAGGTCGAGCAGCAACCCCGCACCTACCTCGCGGTGCGCGCCATCGGCGCAGGCATCCAGAACGTGCTGTTCGCTGACCCCCGCACGGTGGACGACGTGCGCGAGTGCGTGCGCGCGGTGCGCGCGGAGACGCCTGCCACCGGTGGCATCCACGGCGTCGGCATGCGCCGCGACGTGGGCTACGTGGTGGACGTGGGCTCGCCCGCGTTCGTCCAGGCCCTCGAGGACGCGGTGGTGGCGGTGATGATCGAGAAGGCCTCAGCAGTGGAGAACCTCGAGGCCATGCTGAGCGTCAAGGGTGTGGACATGGTGCAGTTCGGCCCCGCCGACTACTCCATGAGCATCGGTATCCCGGGGCAGTGGGACCACCCGCGCGTGAAGGAGGCGGAGGCGCACGTCATCAAGACGGCGCTGAGGCTGGGCATCGCCCCGCGCGTGGAGATCGACACCCCGGACCAGGCGAAACCCTACCTCGACATGGGCGTTCGGCACTTCTGCATGGGCTGGGACGTGGGCATCCTCTTCGACTGGTTCAAGTCGAACGGCGCGAAGCTTCGCGACTTGATGGGAGGGTGAACATGGCGGAGCGCAACGGCATCGAGCAGTAGTCCGAGGAGCGTCGTCGGACGAGCCGCCGAGCTGTCGAACCGGCTATTCGGCAGGTCGGCGGGCTCTCGCGATCGTCACGAGGGCACCGTTGGTGAAGTACAGGTAGATCGGTCCGCCATACATCCACTGTTCCTGTCGGCTCGTCGAGGTCACGTCGACGTTCCGTGGCTGACCCCAGGCGGCCGTGACCTGCTCTCGGGTCATCCCGATCTCGATACGCTTCTCGAGCACCGCCAGCTTGATGCGCTCTGGCCACGGGTGCGCGTTGATCTCCCGGCGACGGCGCTCCATGGTGAGGTCCTGTCGGATCGGATCGAAGCGCTCGGTGAGACCGGCGATGCTCAGCTCGGGAGGACATGCTTGGCTCCCGGCCGGGGGCAGCTCGACGACTCGCTTCTCGATCGCGGTGATCTCGGCGGCGAGGTCCGCGAGCGGTTGTCCAGCCGACCTCGCCGACTCCACGCGCGCGATGCTCTCCTTGATGGCCGCTCGGCGGGCACACTCGTCGGTGTCGGCCTCTGCCGCAGGAGGAGGCGGTGATGGGCTCGACGCCTGTCCCGAAGCCGAGCCGATACCCAGGACGGCCACGATCCCCCATGCCAGCGCGGACGACGCGCCAGGCGTCTCCTTGTGACGAACGGGCCAGTCGGATCATGTGCGTCTGTCACCTCCGTCCCGGGTACGGACCCAGGCTCCCGACTCCGATCACCTCGAACGGCTCGGGACAAACCAATTTTGCACGAGGCCTGCGGGCGGCCGAACCTTTTTTGCCGTCTCCGCTCGACAGCGTTCCTCGACAGCCCATGGAGCGTGTACTATCGCGCGGCAGGAAGATGGGGCGTGCGACACACCCGCTGAACGACCGGACGCGCGTCTCGATCGCCGACCAAGGGCGCTTCGGCCTGGTCGACCTATCGTCCCGGAGTGGCCTGCGGGCGCAGTTCCTTCCGACCGGCGTCCTTTTCGCGCTGCGCCACCGGCGGACGCTGATCAACCAGCTGCTACCGGGGCCGGCGGAGGACGGCGCGTTCAAGCTCCTGGTGCGCTGGCAGGCGGACCGGCCAGGGCAGGGTGACCCGCCGGGCCTCGCCCCGGCCCGTGACTGGTTGCCGTTAGTCGGGCCGGGGCTCGCGTTCGGGCGCGCCGGCACGCGTGCCGTAAGCTGGACGGCGAGCAGAGCCGGCCTGCTGGAGGCCGTGACCACCTTCGCGCTGCACTCTCGGCTCGCCGCGTGGGCGTGGCGGGTTCGCGTGCGCAACGTGTCGACGACGACGCTTCGGGTCGACGTGCTGCATGCGCAAGACCTGGGTCTCGCCGAAGAAGCTGCCGTGCGCAGCAACGAGGCCTACGTATCGCAGTATCTCGACCTGCTCCCGGTCACGCATCCAGCGCTCGGCTGGGTGATTCTCGCCCGCCAGAATCAAGCGACGTCGCGCGGACGGCATCCGTGGCTCGCGGTCGCCTGCGCGACGGGGGCGATGGCGTTCTGCACGGACGGCTCGCAGTTCTTCGGCGCCGATCACCGTCTCACCGGCGAACCGGCGGCCGTTCGGCTGCCGGCCCTGCCGTCGCGACGCCTGCAATACGAGGCTGCGCTCGCCGGTCTTCAGAGCCGGACGGTCGAGCTCGCCCCGAATGCCACGACGGAGACGGCGTTCTGCGCGTGGTATGTCGACGACCATCCTGCTGCCTCCAGGCCGGACGACGCGGAGGGCCTGAGCGACATCGTCCGTTCGCGCTGGGGACTGATCCGGGGCGAGCGCCCAGCCTCGGTTCGCCCGACCTCCGTCTGGAGCGGATCCTGGCTGCACGGGGCGGCGCCGGCGACGACGGACTGGGATGCCTGGTTTCCCGGCCCGCGGCGCCACGAGGAGCGAGGCGCCGACGGTGCCGTGCTGGCGTTCTTCCACGGACACGCTACCCACGTGGTGTCACGAGCCAAGGAGGCGTCGGCCCAGCGGCCGCACGGGCATATTTTAAGGACCGGGGAGCCGCGCTGGATCGACGGCGAGCATCTCGGCCTGACGTGTTACGCCGCGGGCATCTTCGCCGCGCAGGCGTACCTGGGTAATCCGAACCTCGCGCGCCTGCTGTCGGTCGTGCGCGATCACCTCAACGTCGCGCGGGCCAGCGGTCAGCGGGTGTTCGTCCGGGAGCGCGGGCAGTGGCGACAGCTCGGGGTGCCCTCCGCGTTCGCGATGACACCGGCGGATGCGCGCTGGATCTACCGGCTCGACGATGGCCTCATCGAAGGTCGCGTCTGGTGCTCGGCGCGCCAACCAGCGGCCTTTCTCGAGCTCCGCGTGGCCACGGGGCCCGCGCGCGAGTTTCTCGTCACGCACCAGCTCGCGCTGGGCGCGAACGAGTTCGACCACGGAGGCGAGCTGCAGATCCAGGGCGAGGACGGCTGGATCGGCTGCGCTCCCGATCCGGAGAGTCTCGCCGCCCAGCGGTTGCCGGGACTGTGCTTCGCGATCGCCGCCACGGAGCCAGCGAGCGTCGCCGCCCTGGGCGGAGACGAGCTGCTCTATGCCGATAGCGTCCGTCGCGAGGGCCCGTACGCAGTGGTCCAGACGACCCCCGGGACACGCTGCGGAGTCATCTTGCTGGGGTCTCTCGCCGGCCTCGTGACGCTCCCCGCGGCCGTGGTGGCGGCCCGTGAGGAGTGGCGGACGGGACACCCCGCCGCGCGGGCCCTGGAGGCCCCGGTCCGGCTCGGGGGCACCGGCGATCCCGCCGTGGCGCGGATCGACGAGATCCTGCCGTGGTTCGCACACAATGCAGGGATTCATTTCTCCGCGCCGCACGGACTCGAGCAGTACGGCGGCGCGGCCTGGGGTGTGCGCGACGTGTGTCAGGGATCGGTTGAATGGCTGCTGGCCTCCGGTGAGACGGCGGCGGTGCGGCGACTGCTGGCCGCCGTGTTCGCCCGCCAGTTCGTCCAGGACGGGGCCTGGCCACAGTGGTTCATGCATCCACCGTTTCACGCGATCCAGCAACGGCACAGCCACGGCGACGTGGCGCTGTGGCCCCTCAAGGCTCTGTGCGACTACGTGGAAGCGACGAACGATCTCGCCTTCCTGTCCGAGGAGGCCGGCTACACCGAGCCAGAAGGCGGGGAGCCGCGGGGGCCGCGCGAGGCTCTGTGGATGCATTGCGACCGGGTGGTGGCCCACTGCGAGGCACGCTTCGCGACCGGCACGGCTCTGATCGACTACGGTGATGGCGACTGGGACGATACGCTGCAGCCCGCCGACCCGGCCATGCGCACGCGCATGGTCAGCGCCTGGACCGTGGCCCTCGCCTATCAAACGCTGGGACAGTACGCGGCGGTGTGCCGACGGGCAGGGGAGGGGGCGCGCGCGTCGCGGCTCGCCGGGGTGCTGCAACGCATGAACGACGACTTCCACGGCTACCTGATGCCCGGGGGGACGGTCGCTGGCTTCCTGACGCGCGAGGCGGGGGGGTGGCGCCCGCTCCTGCACCCGACGGATGACGTGACGGGCATCCGGTATCGTCTCCTCCCCATGACGCGGGCGGTGCTGGCCGGACTCTTCACCCCCGAGGAGGCGCGACGGCATCTCGACATCGTTGCGCGGGAGCTCCGATTTGCCGACGGTGTCCGGCTGATGAGTGAGCCGGCGTCGTATCACGGCGGCCGCGAGCGTCTCTTCAAGCGCGCCGAAACCGCCGCGAACGTCGGTCGCGAGATCGGGCTGCAATACGTGCACGCCCACCTGCGCTACGCCGAGGCCATGGCGAGGGTGGGTGATGCCGCGGCGCTGTGGTGGGCGCTGCAGACGTGCAATCCGGTCGGGTTGGCGCAGGTCGTCCCGAACGCCGCCCCCCGTCAAAGCAACGTCTATTTCTCCAGCTCCGACGCCGATTTCGCCGATCGCCTGGAAGCGGCGGCCCGCTGGGGCGAGCTGCGAGGCGGCCGCGTCGCCGTCCGCGGTGGCTGGCGGCTGTATTCGAGCGGGCCGGGGCTATTCCTGCGCACGGTACGGACGTGTCTGCTCGGCGTGCGCGAGTCGTTCGGCGACGTCGTCTTCGATCCGATACTGCCGCGCAGCCTCGACGGGCTCGTCGCGCAGGTGAGCGTGGTGGGCCGGCCTGTCGAAGTCCGGTACAGGGTGCGTGACGGTAACGGCGGCCGCCCGGCGATCGTCGTAAACGGTGTGCGGCCATTGGACATCGCCCCGGAGGACAACCCCTACCGGGCGGGAGGCTGGCGCGTCCGGGCGGCCGAGCTCGCGAGGCTCCTGGAACGGGAGCGTAACTCGATCGAGATCGAGCTCTGAGGCGGTTTCAGCCCGATCGGGCGGGCCCAATGCCCGGATCGGGGAGATCTCCCGGCCGGGGCGAGATGCGAAATATCTTCAAAGTGAGCGAATTCATGCGTTTAGGTGGCTTCCCCTGGGCACGGTGGTTGCGATAGCATCAAGAGTATGAAATCTGTTTCCCACCGGTCCCGGGACACGGTCGGCGCGATGATCTTCTCGATCCTCGTCACGATGGCCGCCGCCGTGTCCGCGGCTGCGGACGAGCGTGGAGGGCCCCCCGTCGTGTCGCGCTCCCAGAGCCCGGCCATCGACCCCTTCCTGCTCGAGCTCCAGATGCGGACGTTTCGCTTCTTCTGGGAGACCGCCAACCCTCAGAACGGCCTCATCCCCGACCGGTATCCGACACCGTCGTTCTCGAGCATCGCGGCAGTGGGCTTTGGCCTCACCACCTATCCCGTGGGCGTCGAGCGCGGCTATATCACCCGGGAGCAGGCGCGTCAACGCGTGCTGGTGACTCTCCGATTCCTTGCCGCAGCACCGCAGGGCCCCGAGCCGCAGGGGAAGACCGGCTACCGGGGCTTCTTCTATCACTTCCTCGACATGAAGACCGGCGTCCGCTTCGAGGACAGCGAGCTGTCCACGGTCGATACCGCGATCCTGGTCGCTGGCGCGCTGTTCTGTCAGTCGTACTTCGACAGTTCGGACCCCGATGAAGTCGAGATCCGCGAGCTGGTGAAGACCATCTACGCGCGGGTCGACTGGCAGTGGGCGCAGCCCAAGGGCCCGGCCATCAGCCTCGGCTGGTCGCCGGAGGAAGGCTTTCTGCGCTACGACTGGCGCGGCTACAACGAGGCCATGCTGGTGTATCTGCTCGCGCTGGGCTCGCCCACGTTCCCCGTGGGCGCCAACGCCTGGGGGGAGTGGACGAGCACCTACGACAAGCACTGGGGCACCGTCTTCGGCCAGGAGTTCCTCGGCTTCCCGCCGCTGTTCGGCCATCAGTACACCCACGTCTGGACCGATCTGCGCGACATCCGCGACCCCTACATGCAGCGGCGCGGCCTCGACTATTTCGAGAACAGCCGGCGGGCGGTCTACGCGCAGCGGGCGTACGCCATCGCGAATCCGCGTCAGTGCCGTGACTATGGGCCGACCGTCTGGGGGATCACGGCCAGTGACGGCCCGGCCGACCTGGAGATCGAGGACGCCGGCGGGCGTCGCGCGTTTCGCAGCTACACGGCGCGCGGCATCGATCCGGCCGGCAAGACCGACGACTGCACGCTGGCGCCGACCGCGGTGGTCGCGTCGATCCCGTTCGCACCGGAGCTGGCCATCCCGGCCGCCATCGACATGCATCGCCGCTTCGGGCAGCATATCTACGCCAAGTACGGGTTCCTCGACGCCTTCAATCGCACGTTCCTCTTCGACGTCCCGCTCCGCCACGGTCGCTACGTCCCGAACTTCGGCTGGGTGGACGTCGACTATCTCGGCATCGATCAGGGGGTCATGGTCGCGATGCTCGAGAACTACCGCAGCGCGCTGGTGTGGCGGGTGATGCGCAGCAACCCGCACCTGCGCCGCGGCCTCGAGCGGGCCGGCTTCTCGGGTGGCTGGCTCGGGCCCGCTCGGTAGCGCCCCCTCCGCGCGGCTTCGCGCAGCCGTCGTCCTCGGTCTCATCGCGGCGCTGTCGATCGGGCAGGCCTGCACACCGCTGTCGTCGACCGAGACCGTGCTTCGCTTCTGGGCCATGGGCCGCGAAGGCGAGGTGGTCGCGCAGCTGCTCCCCGAGTTCGAGCAGGCCAACCCCGGCCTTCGGGTCAAGGTCCAGCAGCTGCCGTGGACCGCCGCTCACGAGAAGCTGCTCACCGCGTTCGCCGGCGACTCCACTCCCGACGTGTGTCAGCTCGGTAATACGTGGATCCCCGAGCTGGTCGCGCTGGGTGCTCTCGAGCCGCTCGACCGGTCGGTGGCCGCCTCCACGGTCGTGCACGCCGACGACTATTTCGCCGGGATCTGGGACACGAACCGGATCGGCGGGGCCCTGTATGGTGTACCGTGGTACGTGGATACGCGCCTGGTGTTCTATCGTCGTGATCTGCTCAACGCCGCCGGCTTTCCGGCGCCGCCGGCATCGTGGCAGCAATGGACGCGGATGCTGGCCGCCATCGAGAAGCAGGCGCACCCCGACCGTCACGCCATCCTGCTCCCGCTGAACGAGCCCGAGCCCCTGCTCGCCCTCGCCCTCCAGCAGGACGAGCCCCTCTTGAAGGACGACGGACGGTGGGGCAACTTCACCGGGGCGGGGTTTCGTCGCGCGCTGGGCTTCTACCTCGAGATGTTCCAGCGTGGCTGGGCGCCGACGATCGCCAACGCGGCGATCTCCAACGTGTGGAACGAGTTCGGGCGAGGCCGGTTCGTCTTCTACGTGTCGGGGCCCTGGAACATCGGTGAGCTCCAGCGGCGGCTGCCGGCCGACCGCCAGGATGCCTGGATGACGGCTCCGCTGCCCGGGCCCGACGGCCCCGGCGCGTCGATCGCCGGTGGCTCGAGCCTGGTGGTGTTCCGGGCCTCCCGTCACCAGGCCGAGGCGTGGCGACTGATCGAGTACCTCTCGCAGCCGACCGTGCAGCGCCGGTTCCACGCCCTCACGGGCGATCTGCCGCCTCGACGCACCACGTGGCAGGATCCCCGCCTCGCCAGCGATGTCCACGCGCGGGCGTTTCGCGAGCAGCTGGAGCGCGTCAAGCCCACGCCGCGGGTGCCCGAATGGGAGCGCATCGCCACCGAGGTGCGCCTGGTGGTCGAGAGGGCCGCACGCCTCGGTCTGTCGGTGGACGAGGCCGTCCGGGAGCTCGACGCCCGCACGGACCGGATCCTCGAGAAGCGTCGCTGGCTCCTGGCCCGCCGGGGCGCCGGGTGAGAACTGGCGGGGCCGCGTGGTGGTTCGTTGCCCCCGCCCTGATCGTCATCGGGGTGTTCTTCGTCCTGCCCGTGCTGGCTGCGCTGGCCATGAGCTTCACCGACTTCGACATCTACGCGCTGGCCGATGCCCGTAACCTGCGGCTGGTCGGGCTGCACAACTACGGGCAGTTGCTCCAGACGCCGCTCTTCTGGCGGGCCGTCGGGAACACCCTCTACTTCGTCGTCGTGGGGGTGCCGCTGTCACTCGCGTTGTCGCTCGGCACCGCGCTCCTGCTCAAGTCCAGGCTGGCCCGGTTTCCCGGGGTGTTCCGGACGGCCCTGTTCGCCCCGGTCGTCACGACGCTGGTGGCCGTCGCCGTCATCTGGCGCTACCTGTTCAACCCCCGCTACGGGTGGCTCAACTACGTGCTGGGGGGCATCGGCATCGACCCCATCGACTGGCTCGGGGACCCGGACTGGGCCATGCCCGCCATCATCGTGTTCGCGGTCTGGAAGAACTTCGGCTACAACATGGTGATCTTCCTGGCGGGACTCCAGAGCATCCCGGAGCCACTGTACGAGGCCGCCCGGATCGACGGTGCGTCGGCCTGGGGCCAGTTCCGTCACGTGACGCTGCCGATGCTCGCCCCCATCGTGGCGATGGCGAACATCTTGACCATCGCGGGTTACTTTCAGCTCTTCGCCGAGCCCTATGTCATGACGCAGGGCGGACCGCTGCAGAGCACGGTCAGCGTGCTGTACTTCATGTACGAAGAGGGGTTCAAGTGGTGGAACCTGGGCTCCGCCTCCGCCGTGGCGTTTCTGCTGTTCGTGGTCATCTTCGGGGTGACCGCCGTGCAGCTACGGCTGGCCCGCTGGGAACGGGCGCCGTGAACTTCGGCTGGGCGGGGGTACTCGTGAACGGATTGCTCCTGGGCACCGCCACGGTCACGCTGGCGCCGCTCGTGTGGATGGTGTCGGTCTCGCTGATGTCGCCCGGAGAGGCCAGCTCGTTTCCGCCGCCACTCGTACCCAGCCGCCCGACGCTCGCCAACTATCGGGATCTGTTCGCGCACGTGGGGATGGGGCGCTATCTGATCAACAGCGTGGTCCTCATGACGGCGGTGACCCTCGGCTCGCTCGTCGTCAACGTCGCCGCCGGCTACGCCTTCGCCAAGCTGCGCTTCGCCGGCCGCGACCGGATCTTCAAGGGACTCCTCGGCGCCCTCGTGATTCCCTCGCAGGTGGCCATGGTGCCCTTGTTCCTGCTGCTCAAGCACCTGGGCCTCGTGAACTCGTACGGCGGCATCGTCGTGCCGGCCCTGGCCAGCATCTTCGGCATCTTCATGGTGCGACAGTATGCGCTCTCGATCCCGGACGAGCTGCTGGAGGCGGCGCGGATCGATGGTGCGAACGAGTTCCGGATCTTCCGCTCCGTCGTCGTGCCACTGCTCCGGCCCATCGTCGTCACCCTGGCCGTGTTCACCTCGCTGGGCGCCTGGAACGACTTCATGTGGCCACTGATCGTGCTGAGCGATATGGATCTCTACACGCTGCCGGTCGCGCTGGCCAGCCTGTCCCGCGAGCACGTGCAGGACAACGAGCTCATGATGGCGGGCGCCGTCCTGACGACCCTGCCGGTCCTCCTCGTCTTCCTCGCCCTCCAGCGCTACTACATCCAGGGACTCACGCTCGGCAGCGTCAAGGAATGAGGGGCGGAGTGCCCGTCGTGCGCCACGTGCTGACGGCTCTGGCCCTCGTCCTCGGCTCGCTGGGCTCCACGAGCCCGGCCCGGCCGTCCACCGAGGCCGCGCCTCGGGTCCTGGACGCCTTCGACGACGTGACGCCGTGGGCGCCGGTGAGCTCCGAGGGGGTGCGCGCCTCGGTTCATCGGACCGAGGGGCCGGCGGGCGGGGCTCTGCGCCTCGACTTCGACCTGGCGGGTACCGCGGGCTATGCGCTGGCCCGGCGCGTGCTGCCGCTGGAGCTGCCGGCAAACTACGAGATCCTCTTCTACATCCGTGGCGACGCTCCGGCCAACCAGTTCCAGGTCAAGCTCGGCGATGCGAGCGGCGACAACGTGTGGTGGATCAACCGGCCCGATTTCGAGCTTCCGCGCGAGTGGCGGCTCGTGCGGATCAAGAAGCGCCAGATCGAGTTCGCCTGGGGCCCCACCACCGATCGCGTGCTCCGCCAGGCGGCCACCATCGAGATCGGTGTCGCGGCGGGTCGGGGCGGCGGCCACGGGTCCGTGTACGTGAGCGGGCTGGCCCTGCGCGAGCTGCCGGTGACGGCCCCGGCGCTGCCGCCCGTGGTGCAGGCGTCGTCCTGGCTGCCCGGCAGCGAGGCGTCGCGGGTGCTCGATGGCTCGGTTGTCACCGCCTGGAGGAGCGACGCCGACGCCGGTCCCGTGCAGACGCTCACGGTAGACTTCCAGACCCCGCGCGAGTTCGGCGGCCTGATCGTCCGGTGGGTGGCCGGCGCCGAGGCCACGCACTACGACGTCCAGTTCTCGGACGACGGCGTCCAGTGGCGCACGGTGCGGAGCGTCGACGGAGGCCGTGGCGGCCCCGACGCCGTGTGGCTGCCGGAGGCGGAGACGCGATTCCTCCGTCTCGCGCTGCGGTCCGGGCCGTCGAAAGCCTACGGCCTGACCGAGCTGGAGATCCGGGACCTGGCGTTTGGCGCTTCGGCGAACGCCTTCTTCCAGGCCCTGGCCCGGGAGGCGCCCCGGGGGACGTACCCGCGGGGCATGTCCGGCGAGCAGCCGACGTGGACGCTCGTGGGCGTCGATGGTGGCGAGGACAGCGCGCTGCTGTCGGAGGACGGCGCCCTCGAGGTGGCGAGGGGAGGGTTCTCGATCGAGCCGTTCGTCGTTGCGGATTCTCGGGTGGTCGGCTGGGCCGACGTCAAGGCCCAGCAGACGCTCGTCGAGGATTATCTTCCGGTGCCTGGAGTCACGTGGCGCCAGCCCGCCTGGGAGCTGCGCGTCTCGGCATTCGCCACCGGTGCGCGGGGCCGGTCACGAATCGTGGCCCGCTACGACCTCCGGAACCTCACCGGGAAGCCCCTGTCTCTGCAGCTCGTCCTCGCCGTGCGTCCGTTCCAGGTGAACCCTCCCACCCAGTTCCTCAGCACCGTGGGCGGCGCCAGCGCCATCCGGCGCGTCGCATGGGACGGCACCACCCTGTCGATCAACACCGACCGCAAGGTATTCCCGCTGCGTACGCCGGACCGCGTCGGGGTGTTTCCCTTCGCCGCCGGTCCCATCCCGACCCTGATCGGCACACCCGACTGGACAGGGCCGGCCGCGGTCGAGGACGAATTCGGGTACGCCTCGGGGGCGCTCGGCTACCGGCTCACGCTGGCGCCGGCCGCCCGCGCTACCGTGGGAGTCGTCGTCCCGCTGTCGGGGCCGATGGAGCGGCCGGAGTTCGGGGGAGAGCCGGTGAGAAGGTGGCTGGACCGCGAGCAGTCCGTGGTCACCGCGGCGTGGCGCGAGCGACTGAACCGCGTGGCCATCGACCTTCCCGCGGCGGGCCGGCCGCTGATCGCGGCTCTCCGCACCGCACTGGCCCACGTGCTCATCACGCGAGACGGTCCGAGGCTGCGGCCGGGGACGCGATCCTACGCCCGTTCCTGGATCCGTGACGGCGCGATGATCGCGGAGTCGCTGTTGCGAGTCGGGCACGCCGGCGTGGCGGCCGACTACCTGCGCTGGTACGCGCCGTATCAGTTCGACAACGGCAAGGTGCCCTGCTGTGTCGACGAGCGGGGCGCCGATCCGGTGCCCGAGCACGACAGTCCGGGTGAGCTGATCTTCCTGGCCGCCGAGGTGTTCCGCTACACGAACGACCGGCGGCTGCTCGAGGACATGTGGCCGCACGTCGAGGCGGCGGCGCGCTACCTCGAGTCGCTGCGCCAATCCGAGCGGGTCGACGCCAATCTGAGGCCTGAGACTCGCGCGTTCTACGGCCTGCTGCCGCCGTCGATCAGCCATGAAGGGTACTCGGCCAAACCCATGCACTCTTACTGGGACGATTTCTGGGCGCTGAAGGGCTACGCCGGGGCCATCGAGATGGCGGCGGCAACCGACCGCGCCGAGGCCGCCCGCCGACTCGAGGCGCAGCGAGACGAGTTCCGCGCTGACCTGGCCGCCTCCCTTCGCCATGCCGTCGCCGCTCACGGGATCGCGTATCTCCCCGGCGCCGCCGAGCTCGGCGACTTCGATCCGACGTCCACGACGATCGCCATCAGCCCCGCCGGCGAGCTCCATCGACTGCCGCGCGACCTGGTCCTCGCCACCTTCGAGCGGTACTGGCGCGAGTTCGTCGAGCGACGCGACGGACGCCGTGCGTGGGAGGACTACACCCCCTACGAGATCCGCACGATCGGCACCTTCCTACGTCTGGGCTGGCGGGATCGGGCGCACCAGCTGCTCGAGTTCTTTCTGGCCGACCGCCGCCCGCCGGCCTGGAACCAGTGGCCGGAGGTGATCGGCCGCGACGCCCGCCAGCCGCGCTTCGTCGGAGACCTGCCGCACGGATGGGTCGCCTCGGACTTCATCCGGGCGACGCTCGACCTCTTCGCGTACGAGCGCGACGGCGACCACGCGCTCGTGCTGGCCGCCGGCGTGCCCGCGGCCTGGCTTCGGGAAGGGGGCGTCACGGTGAAGGCCTTGCGCACGCCCTACGGCCCTCTGAGCTACTCCCTTCGAAATGTCGGAAGCACCGTCGTTCTAGACGTCAGCGGGGGCTCGCGGGTCCCCCCCGGTGGATTCGTCCTCGCCTGGCCGGGCCCGGAGGCGGGGCCAGGGCCGACGCGCGTCAATGGTCGTCCGGCCCGGTGGCAGGGCAGTGAACTGCGGTTCCACGAGCTACCGGCCCGAGTCGTGATCGGTGGCCGATCGTGAGGGTTCTCGGATGATTGAGTTCCCCGACGAGTTTCTCTGGGGCACCGCGACGTCCGCGTACCAGGTCGAGGGCTCCCCCTTGGCGGATGGGGCCGGCGCCAGCATCTGGCACCGCTTCGCGCACACCCCGGGGCGGGTGGCTGACGGATCTACCGGTGACATCGCCTGCGACCATTACCGGCGATACCTGGACGACGTGGGGCTGATGCAGTCGCTCGGGACGAACGCCTATCGCTTCAGTGTGGCGTGGGGGCGGGTCATGCCCCGGGGACGGCACGCTGTGAACCAGCCCGGCCTGGACTTCTACGAGCGCCTCGTCGACGCGCTGCTCGCCCGCGGCATCGAGCCCATGGTGACGCTGTATCACTGGGATCTTCCGGCGGCTCTGGATGACCTGGGCGGCTGGCTCAACCCCGACATCGCCGGGTGGTTCGCCGAGTACGCGACCGTCGTGTTCAGGAGACTGGACGATCGGGTCAAGCTGTGGACGACCATCAACGAGCCCTGGGTGATCACCGACGGCGGCTACCTGCACGGCACGCTGGCGCCCGGCCATCGGAGCCACTTCGAGGCGCCCATCGCCTCGCATCACGTGCTCCGGGCCCATGCCGAGGCGGTGAAGGCGTATCGGGCCGCGGGCCAGCACCGAATCGGCGTCGTCGTGAACCTGGAGCCGAAGTACCCGGCCTCCGCCGACCCGGCCGACCAGGCGGCGACGATGCGGGCCGACACCTACATGAACCGGCAGTACCTGGACCCGTTGCTCCTGGGACGGTATCCCGAGGGGATGGGTGAGGTCTTCGGCGAGGCCTGGCCACGGTGGCCGGCCGAGGACCTCGCGCTCATCCGGCAGCCCATCGACTTCCTCGGCGTCAACTACTACACGCGCGGGCTCACGCGCTTCGATCCCCACGCCTGGCCGCTCCAGGCCTCCCCCGAGCGACGGCCGCGGGCGACCTACACGGAAACCGGGTGGGAAGTCTTCGCGCCCGCGCTGACCGACGTCCTCGTCTGGGTCAAGGAGCGCTATGGGGGCTTGCCGATCTACGTCACCGAGAACGGGGCGGCCTTCTACGATCCGCCCTCACTGGAGGGCGACGGTCTCGCCGACCCCCTGCGCGTCGATTACCTGCGCCGGCACGTCGTTGCCCTCCATGCCGCGCTCGAGCGCGGGGTGGACGTCCGGGGATACTTCGTGTGGTCGCTGCTCGACAACTTCGAGTGGGCGCATGGCTACACCAAACGGTTCGGGCTCGTCCACGTCGACTTCGAGACCCAGCGGCGGACGCCCAAGGACAGCGCGCGGTTCTACGCCAGGGTCATCGCCTCGAAGGGGCGGGCGGCGGACGACCCCGCTCGCTCGGCTTGACGTCACCGGCGGCCGTAGGTACCTTCGACGTGCGTCCCTCCTCTTGAATCTGGGTACGAGCGGCAAAGAGTGATCCTACTGAAACGACTCGCCGTGCGAGGCCGTCACCGCCGTGGCGCGGCCGGGCCCCGGCCGGGGCCGGCGGCCGTGCTGATGTCGCTCGTCCTCGTGGCCCTCGTCAGCCTGGTGGCCGAGGCGCAGGCGTTCGGCCTCGAGGACGTCTCCGCCCGCGCGGCCAAGCTCGCCAACTCGTCGTATCAAAAGGGTGGGGCGGGGCTTCCCGGGGACGTCAAGGGACTGAACTACGACCAGCATCGCGACATCCGGTTCCGGCCCGAGCGGGCGCTGTGGCGGAATACGAAGCTACCCTTCGAGATCATGTTCTTCCATCCGGGCTGGGTGTATGAGGACGTCGTCGCGATCCACGAAGTCACGCCGGAGGGGATCCGGGACGTCAAGTTCGATCCCGAGACGTTCGACTACGGCAAGAACAAGCTCGACGGCGAGGGCCTGCGTCGGCTGGGTTACGCCGGCTTCCGCGTGCACTTCCCCGTCAACACGCCGACCTACAAGGACGAGGTCCTGGTCTTCCTGGGCGCCAGCTACTTCCGGGGGCTCGGTCGGGGCCAGCAGTTCGGTCTGTCGGCCCGCGGCCTCGCCATCGATACCGCGGAGAGCACGGGCGAGGAGTTCCCGCGATTCGTCGAGTTCTGGATCGAGCGGCCGTCGGCGCCGGCCAAGGAGCTGACCATCTATGGCCTGCTCGACTCGCCCCGAGCGGCGGCGGCCTACCGGTTCGTGGTAAAGCCGGGCGTGACGACCGTGCTCGATGTCGATGCCCGGGTCTTCCTCCGCAGGAACGTCGCCAAGCTGGGGCTGGCGCCCCTGACCAGCATGTTCCTGTTCGGATCCAACCAGCGGGCGCCTCGGGAAGACTACCGTCCGCAGGTCCACGACTCCAACGGCCTATCGATCCAGACGGCGACCGAGTGGATCTGGCGGCCCCTGGTGAACCCCAAGCGGTTGCTGGTCACGTCGTTCTCGATGACCAACCCCCGCGGGTTCGGACTGATGCAGCGAGCCCGATCGTTCGATGCCTATGAGGACCTCGAGGCGCGCTACGATCTGCGTCCCTCGGCCTGGGTCGAGTTCAAGGGGCCGTGGGGCCCGGGCCGCGTGGAGCTGGTCCAGATCCCGGTCCCCGACGAGACGAACGACAACATCGTGGCCTACTGGGTTCCCGACTGGCTGCCGAGGCCGAAGGAAGCGCTGGTGTTGGGGTATCGGGTGATGTGGCAAAAGGAGCGCGAGGTGCGCCCGCCGATCGGCTGGGTACGGGAGACGCGCCGGGGCCGAGGGTACGTGAAGTCGGCGGACGCCAGCGTCGAGCTGCACGTGGACTTCGAAGGTCCCACGCTCGGCCGGATACCGGCCACGGCCCCCGTCGAGCTCGCACTCTGGGTCGATCCGAACGGCGAGATCCTGGAGCGGCGCACCCAGCGCAACGACGTCACGAAGGGCTGGCGCGTCGTCGTCCGCGTGCGCCGGGTCGACGCCGGCAAGCCGGTGGAGCTCCGGGCGCACCTGAAGCGTGGCGACGAGGTCCTGACGGAGGCATGGAGCTACATCCTCCCGCCGGACTGAGCTCCGACGCCGATCGCGGCTGCGCGCGCTACGTCGGTCAGCTTCGGCTGCCGCGCGAGCGGGAGGGCGCGCTGCTGGAGGTCGCCGAGCGCGAGACCGAAGCCGGAGGCGCCATGGGCCGGCTCCACCACGAGCTGGCCGGGGCGGCGGGGCGGGGTGCCCACGCGGTGTTCGCGTCGATCCGTCGTCGTCTCGAGCTTGCCCTGCCGCACCTTGCCGCGCGAATCGACACGGGGGAGGAGGGCTGGGCCCTGCCGACCGCGCCGCCGATCCGCCGCACCCCCATGGCACCCACGAGGTGGCCAATGTCCCGCCTCACGCGCCTCCTGCGCGCCGCCCGGGGACAGCGCACGGGCTCTCCCACGGAGAGAGGGGTAACCGGCCCCCCGGAGAGCGACGGGGTGGGACGGACCGCGACGATACGCCGGACCGCGTTCATGGTCCTGGCCCTGACGCAGGCGACCGCGTTCGCGTACTTCATGACCACGAGTGTCCTGCCCTACCACGGACAGCAGCCGCTGGAGCTGGCGATCCTCACGCTGTTCACGATCCTGTTCGCCTGGATCTCGCTGGGATTCTGGACCGCCGTGAGCGGCTTCGTGCTCCTGTGCCTGGGCGGCGACCGGTATGCCATCACCCGGTCGGCGTCGCCGACCGGGCCCATTGCCCCCGAGGCGCGCACCGCGATCGTCATGCCGATTCGCAACGAGCACGTGGCGCGTGTGTTCGCCGGCGTGCGGGCGACCTTCGAGTCGCTGGTCGCCACCGGCCACCAGGACCGATTCGACCTGTTCGTCCTGAGCGACAGCAGCGAGCCCGGCACGCTGGTGGCGGAACGACTGGCGTGGCTGGATCTCTGTCAGTCCGTCGACGGGTTCGGGCGGATCTTCTATCGATGGCGGCGCCACCGCATCAAGCGAAAGAGCGGCAACGTCGCAGATTTCTGCCGCCGGTGGGGTAGCCAGTATCGGTACATGGTGGTCATGGATGCGGACAGCATCATGAGCGGTGACTGCCTGACGACGCTGGTCCGGCTGATGGAGGCGAACCCGGGCGCCGGCATCATCCAGACGGCCCCGCGGGCGGCGGGGCGCGACACCCTGTACGCGCGGATGCAGCAGTTCGCGACCCGGGTGTATGGACCGCTCTTCACGGCCGGCCTCCACTTCTGGCAGCTCGGAGAGTCGTACTACTGGGGGCACAACGCCATCATCCGGGTCGCCCCGTTCATTCGCCACTGCGCGCTCGGGCGACTTCCCGGGCGGGGCCCGCTGTCGGGCGAGATCCTGTCCCACGACTTCGTCGAGGCCGCACTCATGCGTCGTGCCGGCTGGAAGGTGTGGATGGCCTACGACCTGGCCGGTAGCTACGAGGAGATGCCGCCGAACGTGATCGACGAGCTGAAGCGGGACCGCCGGTGGTGTCAGGGCAACCTGATCAACTCGCGCCTGTTCCTGTGGGAGGGGCTGAACCCGGCCCACCGAGCGGTGTTCATGACGGGCATCATGGCCTACGTGTCCGCACCGCTGTGGTTCCTGTCCTTGGCGGTGTCGACGACCTTCATCGTGCTGCAGACCGTGATCGGTCCCCAGTACTTCGCCCACCCGCGCCAGCTCTTCCCGATATGGCCGAAGTGGGATGTGGACGCCGCCCTGGGCTTTCTCGGTGCCACGGCGGTCGTCCTGTTCGCACCCAAGATCCTCGGTGGCATCCTGGTCCTCATGCGAGGCGCCCGCCCGTTCGGCGGTTGGCTGCGGGCCACCGTGAGCCTCCTGCTGGAGATCGTGTTCTCGGTCCTGCTGGCCCCGATCCGCATGCTATTCCACACGCAGTTCGTGCTGGCAGCGCTCACCGGCCTTGGCGTGCTCTGGAAGAGCCCGCCCCGCGAGGATGCCCAGACCACGTGGGGGGAGGCGATCCGGCGTCATGGCCCCCAGACCGTGCTCGGCGCCGCCTGGGCCGCGGGCGTCTACTGGCTGGAGTCGCCCTACGTGTGGCTGATGCTCCTGCCCGTGGTCGGCCCGCTCGCGCTTTCGATCCCGATCTCCGTCTACTCGAGCCGGGTGTCCCTCGGCCGGTGGCTGCGGGAGGTGGGGCTGCTGAGGATCCCCGAGGAAACCGATCCTCCGGCCGAGCTACGCGCCGCGCGGACCTTCGTCAGTGGTGCCGCCGCCGCCCCGGGGTTCGTGGAGGCGGTCGTGAACCCTCGGGTGAACGCGATGGTGTGCGCCACGTCGTGTTCCCAGGTGAGGCGCTCGCCCCGAGCCCAGCGGCGGCGCGACCGCGCCATCGCGGCGGTGATCGGGCGCGATCCGCAGGCCCTGACCGATGATCAGATGCTGTTCTTCCTGGTCGATCCACTCGCCTTGTCCCAGCTGCACTTCGAGGTGTGGACCGCGGCCGCTGCCCATCCCCACTGGATCGCCGCCTGCCGCGGCGATCACACGGAGCTTCGCAAGGCTTCCTGAAGGTGCGGATACGATGATCCCCTCGGGGGCACCACCCCCTTCGAATCAGGCCGTGACACGCCGGGGGCCGCATTCGGTGGACCGCCCCGCGACTCGATCGGCCTGGCGCACGCGCCTGCACGAAGTGATCTTCGAAGCCGACACGGCGGCCGGCCGGGCGTTCGACATCGGCCTGCTGATCGCGATCTTCGTCAGCGTCATCGCGGTGATGCTCGAGAGCATTGCCGGCATCCGGCGCGAGTACGGTGTCGTGCTTCACGCGCTTGAGTGGACGCTGACCGTCCTCTTCACGATCGAGTACGTCATGAGGCTCGTGTCGGTCGATCGTCCATGGCGCTACGCGCTCAGCTTCTTCGGCGTCGTGGACCTGCTGGCGATCGCGCCGACCTATCTGTCGTTGGTCGTGCCACAGGCGCACTCGCTGATGGTCATCCGTGCCATCCGTCTGCTCCGCGTGTTCCGGATCCTCAAGCTGGCCCACTTCCTCGACGAGGCCCACGTGCTCGTCGCGGCGCTCCGGGCCAGTCGTCGAAAGATCACCGTGTTTCTGGGGGGCATCGTGACCATCGTGGTGATCGTCGGTGCCCTCATGTACCTGATCGAGGGCGAGGAACACGGCTTCACCAGCATCCCGACGAGCATGTACTGGGCGATCGTGACGATGACGACGGTGGGCTACGGGGACGTTGCACCACGGACCCCGCTTGGCCAGCTGCTGGCCGCGCTCTTGATGATCCTCGGCTACGGCATCATCGCGGTCCCGACCGGCATCGTGTCGGTGGAGCTGGCCCATGCCGGTCGCGCCGTCTCCCGCCAGGCGTGCCCGTCGTGCGGCGCCGAAGGGCACGATTCCGACGCGAGGCACTGCAAGTACTGCGGCGTGGGCCTCTGAGGGCGGGGGCGTGTCGGGGACCCCGAAGCCAACGCATCGCGGCCGCCGAGGCGTTGAGCGATTAAGGCAGGCCGGACACCGTAGACTGGAAGCTGGCCAGTACCCGTTCCAGGACGTTCGCACCCTGAGCGGCCGACGCTAACAGCGCCAGGACGTCCTGCTCGGTGACGGTGTGAGGCTGCCGGGACACTGCCGCGAGTACAGTCTCGATCTGTCTGAGCTGCCCCGCGAACGCTTCAGTCTCCGTCCTCACGACAGCGATGCGTGTCGCCAGCTGCAGAGCGAGTCCGATTGCGCTCACAGTGACGCACTGGGAGCAACTCCACTGCCAACCCCACGACGTCCGACAAATCAGCCGCTTCCCAGGCCTAGGGGGACAGGGCTGAGGGAAACTGGAAACTCTACCGACACCGAGAGATCGTCGTCACGGCGGCGCGGAAGTCGGCGAGGCGCTGGCCGTCAGGTACTGGACCGGCTCCCGTGATTTACCGCCGCCGCCACGGCCTCGGCCAGGAGGCGGAGGTTGAAGGGCTTGCTCAGAGTCCGGAAGAACCCATCGCCGACGACCAGGTCATAGGCCGAGATGAGGATGACCGGCACGGCGACTCCGCCCCGGCGCAGGGCAATCAGAACGTCGTTGCCAGTGAGGCCGGGCATGACCATATCGACCAGGATCACGTCCGGTCGGAAAGTCGGCACAGCGTCGAGTGCCTCCTGGCCGCTCTCTACCGTGGATACCAGGTAGCCCTCGCGAGTGAGGAAGTGGCGAAGCACTTCGCGGATATTGGCCTCGTCATCGGCGATGAGCACGCGGGCGCGAGGTGGCTTCAACACAGCTCGAACCTCGTCGGCCGCTCGATCGACAGATCGCCAGGGGTGGCCCCCTTCAGGATGTTGTCGACAAAGGCCAGGGAGGTCAGCAGGAAGCGGTGGCGGTCCATGGCGGGACAATAGGGCCGTCGGGCGAAGAGATCAACCTCGAAGGACTCGCTGACCGGCTCACGTCGCTGTGCGCCCATGCTTCACTGCGGCCGCCACGACCTCGGCCAGTCGCCGGAAGTGGAAGGGCTTCCTGAAGGCTCCGAAGAACCCTTCGCGCACGACGATCTGATGTCCTGAGATGAGGATGACGGGCATGGTGAGACCGGCCCGCCGGAGGGCAGCGAGCACGTCAGCGCCGGTGAGGTCGGGCAGTACCATATCGACCACGATGACCTCCGGTCTGATGGCTGGCACCGCGTCGAGCACTTCGGCGCCCGTCGTGACCGCGGCGACCTCGTAGCCCTGGCCGATGAGGAAGTCCCGCAGAAGCTCGAGCAAATCAGGATCGTCGTCCGCGATCAGTATACGCGGGGACTGGGGCGGCTCATCCTCTCGCACCGGTGGCATTGGTCGATGACCGATCCCTCGACGCCCCCTCCGACTAGGGGGCCGTCGTGAGCAGCGCCGTGAGGGCTCTGATGTCCGGGAGCTGGTCCAGCTTCGCCACCATCTCGACGATCTCGTTCGCCCGCGCCGCGTCCACCGCCTCGGAGGCGAGCGCCCTGAACTTCGTTTCCAGCTCGTGCCGGGAGCGGGGATTGGCCGTATCGCCGTGCACGATGGCCGCCTCGCGAGTCAGGATACGGCCGTCGCCGAGCTCGACGGATACGCGCGCCGTCGGCCGATCAGGCCCCGCCCGCATCGACATGGTGTCGTCGCCGGTGACCTCGACGCGCGTGGCGAGCTCGCGGACGCGTGAGTCCTCGCGCACCGCGTCTCTGAACGCCGAGACATCGGTCGTGCCCTTGACCACCGCCGCTGCCACGGCATAGGGGACGGAGAACTTTGCCGCCAGCATGTTGGGGGGCGACGGGTCCGCCATGCGGGTGACGAACGGGAGCGAGGTGACGCGGATGCGCCGGATGTCGTGGGCAGCGAAGCCCTCGGCGTGCGTGAGCGACTGGACCGCGTCGAGAACCGGGTGGTTGTAGAGGCAGCAGGCGTGGAACTTGAAATAGTTCCGCTCGATCCGGTAGACGGGGACGCGATCGCTCGGCGCTCACGCCCTCCACCACGGCATCGGTGTCGAACCGCTCACCGAGGATCGTCCCGTACAGATCGGACGGCGCATCGTGCACCGCCGTGTAGCCACAGGCGAGCAGATGCGTGGCGAGGATGCCCTGCATGTTCGAGCGGCCGGGGTAGAGGTTCCTGATGGTCGCGCCCTCGAAGCAGGGGAGCCACGAGTTGGCCGGGCTCATCGATGTGGCGAGGTTGATGACGGTGCGGAGGGCGGCCGCATCGTGACCGCGAAGTCGGGCGACGGCCACGGCGGCGCCCGCCGTGCCCCAGGTCCCGTGCGAGTGGACGTTCGGCCGCACCTGCGAGGCCCCACCCAGCCGCGAGGTCACCTCGTACCCGGCGACCAGCGCCTCGATGAAGTGCCGTCCGTCGACCCCCAGGTCCTCGGCCACGGCCAGCGTGGCGGGCAGGACATGGATTGCCGGGTGCCCACCGCCCCAGCGGTTGCCCTCATCCATCTCGAGCGACACGCCCGCCGTCCCGTTGGCCAGGGCGGCGAGCATGGGCTCCGCCTTGCGCCGGTGGCCCACGAGAGTGGCCGCGCGGCTCCCCGAGCGCTCGGCGGCCAGGTCGGCCAGCCGCGCGTTCTCGGCCAGTCGGCTGCCCGCGAGCATGGCGCCGATCGTGTCGAGGGTCACCGCCCGCGCGGCACCGACGGTGGCGGGGGGCAGGTCGGCGAAGCGTGTGCCGCCGGCCAGCCCGGCCAGGCGGGTGAGGTAGTCGCGGGTGCTCATGGATAGCTCCTCTCAGCGGCCATAGCGCAGGGCGCGCCCCGGCAGGGCGCCGGTGTGCTGCCCGTTGTCCACGACGACCTTGCCGTTGACGATGACATAGGGAATCCCCAGCGGAAACTGCTTGGGCTGTCTCGGCGTCGCCGTCGCCTTGACCGTGGCAGGATCGAAGACGACGACGTCCGCCTTCATGCCGTCTCGCAGCAGGCCGCGGTCTCGCAGGCCGAGGCGCTGGGCGGGGAACGAGGTCATCTTGCGGATCGCCTCGGGCAGCTGCAGGTGCTTCTCCGCGCGCACGAACTCCGCGAGGATCACCGGGAAGCAGCCGTAGGTGCGGGGGCTGGGATACTCGCCGAGGAGGATGGCGTCGCTGCCCACCATCCCGAACGGGTGCGAGACGAACACGGGCAGGGTCTGGGGGTTGGTGCCGACCATGATGGCGCAGAGGCTGTGGCCCTCGCTGCGCATGAGGTCGAGGAAGGCGTCCAGCGGATCCTGGCCGCGCTCGCGGGAGATGTCGAGCAGCGAGCGGCCCTCGTAGTGCATGTTCTCGGGCTTGCGGAAGTACGTCAGCCAGCCCTCGTCGGTGCGGCCGAGCGAGTTGCGCGTCTTCATCTCCTCCCGCAGGCGAGATCGCTCCTTCGGCGTATCGAGGATCACCGCGAGCCGCTCCGGACCGCCGTCCATCGTCCACCCGGGCAGCCAGATGTTGGCCCGCGTGCTGCCGTAGACGTACGGATAGCAGTCGAAGGTGACGTCGAGCCCCTCGTCACGGCTCTTCTCGACCAGGCCGATGTAGTCGAGGTGCGAGCCGTCGCCCTGCGAGCGCTGGCGATAGTGCGTGAAGTGGACCGCAATGCCGGCGCCGCGGCCGATCTCGAGCGCTTCCTGCCACGGTGCCAGGAGCCCCTTCGACTTCAAGATGGCGCGCGTGTGCGTGTGATAGAAGCCGCCCGCGCGTGCCACCACCCTGGACAGCTCGATCAGCTCGTTGGTGTCGGCGTACGAGCCGGGCGGATAGTCGAGACCCGTCGACAGGCCGAACGATCCTTCCTCGCAGACCTCCCGCACGAGCGACTTCATGTCGTCGAGCTCGGCCCGCGTGGCCGGCCGGTCGTCGAAGCCCACCGACCAGATGCGCACGGGCGAGTTCCCGAGGATGAAGCAGACGTTGACCGCGACCTTGTTGTCGAACGTCGAGAGCTGCCCGGCCACGGTGAGCCAGTCCGCCTGGACCCCGGGAAACCCGTTGAGCCCCGAGTCCAGCTCGATGTACCGATCCCGGTCCTCGGCCGTCTTGAACGGCGCGTGCGAGTTGCCGTCGATGCCGATGAGCTCGGTGGTGACGCCCTGGCGCACCTTGGGCTCGTGGCGCGGCTCCCCGAGCATGGTCAGGCCGGCGTGTGAGTGCATGTCGATGAACCCCGGCGCCACGACGTGGCCGGCGGCGTCGATGGCTCGCGCCGCCGGGAGCGCGCTGGTGTCGCCCCGGAGGATGCGGATCGCGTCGCCCTCCACGCCCACGGTGGCGTAGTAGCCCGGGTTGCCGCTGCCGTCGATGACGAGCCCGTTACGGATGATCAGATCGAGCATGGAACACTCCTGTCGGCGTGACGATCACACGAGCCCGGCCTTGAGCACTTCCTCTTTGACGAGACGCTCGACGGTACGCGCGATGGCGAGGAACTCGGGGCTCCCGCGCTCCCGGGGCCGCGGGAGATCGACGCGCACGATCTCCTTGATCCGCCCGGGGCGGGCCGTCATGACCACGACATCGTCGGCGAGGTAGAGCGACTCGCTGATGCTATGGGTGACGAAGACGATGGTCTTGCGCTCGGCCAGCCAGATCTTGAGCAGCTCCTCCTGCATGACCTCGCGCGTCTGCGCGTCGAGGGCGCCGAAGGGCTCGTCCATGAGGAGGACCTCGGGCGCGTTGGCCAGCGCGCGGGCGATGGCCACTCGCTGCTTCATGCCGCCCGAGAGCTCGCGCGGATACTTCTGGGCGTGCTCGGCTAGCCCCACCATGGCGAGGTAGCGCTCGGCGACGCGCTGCTGCTCGGCCGCCGGCAGCCGGCGCACGAGCGGCCCGAACTCGACGTTCTGCTGCGCGGTGCGCCAGGGGAAGAGCACGTACTCCTGGAACACCACGCCCCGGTCCGGGCCGGGCCGGGTGACCGGCTGGCCGTCGACGAGGATTCGCCCGCTGGTGGGCGTGACGAATCCCGCGATCATGCTCAGCAGCGTGGACTTGCCGCACCCGCTCGGCCCCAGCAGGCAGACGAAGTGCTCGTGGCGCATCTCGAGGGAGAGGTCGTGGACCGCGATCATGGGCCCCTGGCGGGTGACGAAGACCTTGCTCACGTGCTCGGCCAGCACCTTGGGCGTCGAGGTCGTCGTCATCGCCCGGCAGTGGCTAGTCGCTCAGCGTGCCGGGGCCGGCCACCGGGCGAACGTTGATCTGCTTGAAACGCTCGACGAACGCGGCACAGCCGTCCACGACCGCCTCCAGGATCGCCTTGCCCTTGTCGGCGGAAGCAACGGTCGAGTCCCCCATGCTCCCGTTGGGCGAGATCTCCTCCATGTCGAAGTACACGGCGACCGGAGTGCGCTCGAACGTCGCGACCGAGAGGTCGTTGATGGCCAGGCCGTAGTAGTCGGAACGCCGGCCGGGCTCGTTGGCCTGCCGGTCGATCAGCTCGGGCCGCAGGTGCAGCCACATCGAGGCCAGCGGTTCGCCACCGTGCCCGAGCACCCGGGTGACGTCGTCGCCGTACAGCTGCCTCAGCAGGGCCGGAGGCCGGAACGCCCCGGGCTTGATGGTGACGATGCGCACCCCGCGGGTTCGGCGGATCCGGCGGGCGACGTCCTCCAGGATGGGATCGTTGCCGCTGTGCCCGTTGACGAACAGGAGCCGCTCGAAGCCGTGATCGAGCAGGCTGGTGCAGACGTCCTCGGCGACGGCGGCCAACGTCTCGGACCGGACGCTGATCGTGCCGGGGAAGCTCCGGAAGTATTCCGAGTTCCCGAAGGGAATGACCGGGGCCACCAGGCTGCCCGTGCGCTCCGCCACCCGCCCCGCGATCTCGTCGGCGATCATGTAGTCGCCGGTGGGCGCCACCGGCCCGTGCTGCTCGGTCGATCCCAGGGGAATGAGCACCACGGGCTGGGCGGCCAGCGCCGCCCGTACCTCACGCCACGACATCTCGCTGATTCGATGCTTCACGATGGCCACGGGGGGCCTTCCTCTCTAAGCCTTCTGGTGCTCGAGCCACCACTTGGCGATGTCGGACCGGCCGGCAAACCAGACGTCCGGGTGGCTCTGGGCGTAGGCGATGAAGCGGTCCAGGCCATTGGCTCGGCCGGGCACTCCGGCCATCCGGCAGTGGAGCCCCATCGACATCATCTTGGGCGTCGTCTCGCCTTCCTCGTAGAGCGTGTCGAAGGTCTCCTTGGCCGACTGGTAGAAGTCGTCGCCGGTGGCATAGTAACCGCGCCAGAAGCGGGCGTCGTTGAGCGCCAGCGAGTAGGGGACGACGAGCCACTTCCGAGCGCCCACCGTCGTGTAGTACGGGCAGGTCGTCGTTGTAGGCGTTGCTGTCGTAGATGAAGCCCCCGTGCTCGACGACGAGCTCGCGGGTCTGCTCGCTCGGACCGTAGCGGCAGTACCATCCCAGCGGCCGCTGGCCCGTGAGCCGCTCGATCCCGGCGTACCCCTCGTGAATGGCCCGGCGCTCGGTCTCGCGGTCCATGAGGTAGTACTCCTCCCAGCGGTTGCCGTGGCCACATACGTCGTGCCCCTGCGCGGTGATGGCCCGGGCGAGGGCGGGGTTGCGCTCGAGGGCGACCGCGCAGGCGAAGAAGGTGCTCCGGACCCCGTACTTCGCGAAGATGCGCAGGAAGCGCCAGACGCCGACCCGGCTGCCGTACTCGAACATCGACTCCAGCGCCAGGTCGCGCTGGTCGGGGGGAACGGGCGACATGGCCTCGCCCCACGACTCCCGCCGGGGAGGCCGTCCTGCAGGAGGTTCTCCGAGCCCTCCTCGTAGTTCACGACCAGTGAGATGGCGACGCGCGCGCCATGGGGCCACGTCACCCGGGGCGGCGTGTCCGCGTAGCCGACCAGATCCCGATCCGGCATCCTCGCGACTCCTTTCAGCCCTTCCACGGCACCAGCACTCGCTCCAGCCGCCCGAACAGTTGATTGAAGGCGTACCCCAGCAGGCCGATGGCGGCCGCCCCCAGGAGCATCCGATCGACGCGAAAGAACTCACGCGCGTCGTTGATCAGGAAGCCGAGCCCGCGCTCGGCGGCGATGAACTCCGCCGCCACGATGACGAAGAACGATAGCGCGAAGCTCAGGCGCAGGCCGGTCATGATGCTGGGCATGGCCGCCGGGATGATCACGTAGCGGAGGATGTCCCGCTGGCTGGCCCCCAGGCTCTCGGCCGCCCGAACCAGGAGCGGATCGACGTACTTGATGCCCTCCCGGGTCGTCGTGAAGACCGGAAAGAAGGCGGAATAGGCGATGAAGCCGATCTTGGAGGCCTCGCCGATGCCCAGGTACAGCACGAGCAGCGGCAGGAAGGCCAGCGGCGGGATCGGGCGCAGCACGTCCAGCACGGGCTCGACCAGGTTCTCGATCGTCGTGACCCGGGCGACGAGCGTGCCCGCCACCACGCCCAGGATCGCCGCGATCACGAAGCCCTGGGCGACGCGGGCCAGGCTTGCGAGCATGTCCCACTGCAGCGATCCCAGCACCAGCAGTCGCCACGCTTCCTTGCCGATCGCCGGCGGCGCGGGCAGGAGCACGGGATTGAACCACTTGAAGTACGTGGCATTGGCGGCGGCCATCGCCCACCAGGCGAGGAAGACGGCCAGGAGCGATAGCGTCCGCGTCGAGACGCGCTGCCAGCGACGGCGTCGCTCGTGCCGGGACGATGCCGCCTGGATCGCCGCCAGGTCGAGCGGCGCGCCGCCCCCGCGTAACTCTACGCGGGCCGCCATTTCACGAGCGCGGGATCTACCTTCTCGACGATGCTCGTGGTCAGGACGTCCTTGGCCGGCACCGGCTTGGGGATCCGGCCCTCGCGCACCAGCCACGCGTTGGTGAACTTGAACGAGGCGTCGACCGTCTCGTCGAAGGCGGTGGAATACGCGTTGAACTTCATCAGGGGCAGCAGGACCTCGGGTTCGATCTTCAGCTCGGGGGCGAGCTTCTGGGCGGCCTTCGGGGTGTCGGCGTTGGCGTCAGCGGCGGCCCGCGTCACCGCCCGCGCGTAGGCCGCCAGCGTGTTCGGGTTCTTGTCGAGCATCGCCTTGGTGACGATCACCATCGAGTTCGAGCGCACCCAGTTGCGGGGCCCCTCGCGGCCGGGCCAGTACGAGCGGTTGCCGGTGGCGATGAGCTTGGCGCCGGCCTGCGTGGCCTGATAGATGTACGGCTGGAACGAGGCCATCGCGTCGATGTCGCCCTTGTCGAGCGCGACGACGAGCTCCGGCGGCTTGAGGTTGAAGACCTTGACCGAGCTGCGATCCACGCCCAGCTCCGTGGCCAGCCCCGTCCACACCTCGATCGGCGAGTTGCCCTGCGTCTGCCCCACCTTGATGCCGTTTAACGCCTTGGGATCGGTGGTGTTGGCCAGCTTGCGGCCCAGCACGAGCGCCTGGGTGCCCGAGATGTCGGCCTGCTGCAGCACCCCGTAGACGGGGATGCCCTGGCCCCCGAGGATCAGCAGGGTGGTCACGCCACCGCAGCCGATGCTGATGTTGCCGCTGGCCAGCATGTTCGGGAGCTCACCGGCCGAGGCCACGAAGTGACGCTCGACGGTCAGCCCCTCGTCCTTGAAGTAGCCGCTCACCTCGGCCAGGCTCGGCATCGCCATGAGCTGGGGGTCGCGGGTGCCGTAGACGTCGATCTTGTTGACCTCGAGCTTGAAGGGCGTGACGGCTCCGCTCGCGAAGGAGGGAGCGGTCAGGATTCCGGCGGCACCACCCAGTCCCCAGAGAAACCGGCGGCGAGTGACGGCGTGCATGGACATGGCGATCTGCTCCTCTCAGGACAGGCATTATACTCGGGGCCATGACACCCTCGATCCTTCCCTTCGTCCACGCCCGCGGCTCCTGGGGTGAGATCGGCCTGCAGGTCGGCGCGATGTTTGCCCCCTCCATCGAGCGGCACGTCGAGGCGTGGATCGGCCACGTCATCAGCGAGACCGGCTGCTCGCCGGCGGCGGTGGTCGAGGCGGCGGCGCCGTTCGCGCGCCCCATCCAGGAGCACGCGCCCTTCCTGTGGGAAGAGCTGGACGGGATGGCGCGCGGCTCGGGCGTCAGCACCGCGCGGCTCCTGATCTTACAAGCACGCGCCGAGGTCATGCGCGCCAACAAGCCCCTGGCCCCGCCGGCGCCTGAATGCACGACGTTTGCCGTGAACGGGCCGCGGGCCGGTGGCGCGACGCTCTTCGGGCAGAACGTCGACCTGGTTCCATTCGTGGAGCAGTTCGGCATCGTCGTCCGGCAGCAGCCACGGGAGGCCCCGGCGGCGCTGCTGTACACGACCGCCGGCCTGCTCGGCCACAACGGGATGAACGAGGCAGGCGTGGGCGTGTGCGCCAACTTCATCGACGATCCCGCGGGCTGGGGTGACGGCCTGCCGCGCTACCTGCTCTCACGGCTCGCGCTGCGCGAGAACAGCGCGGAGGCGGCGCGGGCGGCGGTGCTGGCGCCCCCGCGCGCCGCCTCGCGCAACCTGCTCATCGCCGACGACCGGGGGACGCTGCTCGACGTCGAGGCGCTCCGCCGGGAGGCCGCCGTGCTGCGCGACGTCGACGGCCTGCTCGTGCATGCCAATCATCTGGAGGCCGCGGCGTTCGCCGGCTACGAGAAGGCGACCGAAAACTCCCTGACGCGACGGGCGCGCCTGACCGAGCTGCTGCAGGGGGCAGGCCGGCCGCTCACGGTGGCCGACGTCCAGGGGTTCTACCGCGATCACACGCACGCGCCCCACAGCCTGTGCGCGCACCCGTATCCCGGGCGCAACCTCCAGACCGTCGTCTCGGTCATCGGCGACCTGACCAACCGCGAGCTCCACATCGCCAAGGGGTCGCCGTGCCGGGCGCCGTACGCGAGCTACACGCTGGCCACCTGCCAGACGGGCGCCCTGTCCGTGACCGTGCGGGACACCTTCCAGGCCGCCGCGCCAGCCGGGTGAGCGGGCGGGAGGAACCCGACGCGCATCACGTCGGGTCGCTCCGCCATCGACCGGAGAGCTACGAGAGCTTCGGCCAGATCGCCTTCGAGACCGCGATGCTTTCCGGATGCACGGCCACCGGGCGGCCCTTCTGCCACTGCACGATGCACAGCTCGGCGCCCACCCGGCGGCCGACCTCGTCGTACTTCACGCGGCCGTCGGGGAAGAACCGGGCCGGCCCGTCCTTGAGATCGATCTTGTGCATCGTCTCGCCCAGCTTCTTGCGATCGACCGACCCCGTGCGCTCCAGCGCTTCCTTGAAGATCCACACGTGCGCGTAGGGGAAGATGGAGTCGTGACCGAACCACGGCTCGCCCGTCTTGGCGATGAAGCGCTTCTCCACGTCGCCGACGGCTTTCCCCGGCCAGTTGGCCAGGCCGACGATCACGCCCTCGAGGTGTTCCGTGCCCGCGACCTTGGCCAGCTCGGGGACCGTCCAGTGGCCGCCGCCGCCGACCAGCGGAATGGTCTTGGCGGTGATCCCGCGCTCCGCGAACTTGTCGAGCAGCAGCTTGTCGTCGCCGACATTGGTGGACTGCATCACGATGAAGTCCGGACGGCCGGAGCGGATCTTCTGGACGAGCGTGGTCGCGTCCGCCAGCGGCGGCGTGAAGACCTCATCGGCCACGATCGTGAGACCCAGGTCCTTGGCCACACCGCCGCGGATCGCCTTCATGAAGCTGACCGAGGAGGCCGAGTTGTCACCGACGAAGGCCACCTTTGTCGGCTTCCCGGCTCCCGACTTGGTCGCCAGGTCGACGACGCGGGGCAGCAGCGCGGTGGCCTGGGACTCAGCGGTGGGCGACGACTGGAAGACGTACTTGAAGCCGCGCCCGGTGATCAAGTCGGAGTAGGACAGCGTGAGCCAGGGCATGTCGGCGCGCTCGGTCACCTCGGTCACCGCCAGCGTGAAGCTGGAGAGCCAGGACCCCATGCCGCCGACCACGTCGGGCTCCTGCGCCACCAGACGCTGAGCGGCGTTCTTGGCTTTCTCGGCGGAGTCGCCGGTGTCGTAGAGGACCAGCTTCATCTTGGCGCCGCCCAGCGCCTTGATGCCGCCGCTATTGTTCACGTCGTCGATGGCCAGCTCGGCGCCCATCTGCTTGAGGATGCCCTGACGGGCCCAGGGGCCGGACAGCGGCACCAGCAGCGCGATCTTCACCTCTTTGGGGTTCTGCGCGCTAGCGCGTCGCGGTGCCAGGGCGGTGGCGGCGCCAGCGAGGCCTAGCTTGAGCGCGGTCCGGCGTCCAATCGTCGAGGGTGTGGTCATTCCTGTCATCTCCCGTGTGGTCAGGACTCCGTGGTGATCGCTCTACGCTTCCGTGAGGCCGAGGTACGAGCGGCGGACTCGATCGTCGTTCAGCAACGTCTGATACGGCCCCTCGAGGACGATGTGGCCCGTCTCCAGCACGTAGCCGTGATCCGAGCGCTCCAGCGCCTCGGCCACGCGCTGCTCGACCAGGAGTATCGTCAGCCCGTCCTCGCGGTGGATCTGCGAGATTCGGTCGAAGATCATGTCGGCCACGCTGGGGGCCAGCCCCATCGACGGCTCATCCAGCATCAAGAGGCGGGGTGCGCAGGCCAGGCCGCGGCCGATTGCGAGCATCTGCTGCTCGCCGCCCGACAGGGTGCCCGCCATCTGCCCGGCCCGCTCGGCCAGGATCGGGAACAGCGTCTGGATGCGGTCGAGCATCTGCGTCCACTGCGCGCGACCGGTCTTCGGGTAGGCCCCCATTTCCAGATTTTCCCGGACGGTCAGCGTCTTGAACACCTGCCGCCCTTCGGGGACGTGGGCGATGCCCACGTGCGCGCGATCCGACGGCCGCCGGGACAACAGGTTCTCGCCCCGGAACGTGATCGTACCGGACACGGGGGGAACGACGCCGCTGATCGTCTTGAACAGGGTCGATTTCCCGGCGCCGTTCGGACCGACGAGCGTGACGAATCGGCCCTCGGCGACGGTCAGGGTCACGTTGGTCAGGGCGCGCAGGCCGCCGTAGGCGACCGAGAGGTCTTTTACTTCGAGCACGCGGTGGGTCCGATCCTACGCATTCTGGTGGCGGGCCAGCCACTTCTTGCCGAGGTAGGCCTCGATCACGGAGCTGTCCTCGACGACGGCACGCGGCAGGCCCGTGGCCAGCACACGACCGTGATCCAGCACGACGAATCGGTCGGCCAGGCGCATCATCGCGTGCATTGTATGCTCGATGATGCAGATGGTCATACCTTGCTGGCGCAGCCGGGCCAGCACGCTCAGGACGCTGTCGCATTCTTCACGGCCCAGCCCGGCCAGGGTCTCGTCGAGGAGCAGCAAGCGGGGAGTCCCGGCCAGAGCCCGGGCCAGCTCCATCAGCCGCAGCTGCTTGTTGGTGAGCTGGCCGGCGGCCACGCCCGCCTCGCCCTGCAGTCCGACCTGATGCAGCGCCCGCACCGCCGAAGCGATCGCGTCGCGATCCGACAGGCCGGCGCCGTAGGCGCCGACCATCACGTTGTCGAGCACGGGAAGGCGAGGGAAGCTGCGCACCACCTGGAACGTGCGGCCGACCCCCATGCGGCAGACCTCGAAGGTCTTGCGGCCCAGCATCGGGGTGCCCGCGAGCTGGGCCGATCCCACGTCCGCCGAGAGAACACCGTTCAACACGTTGAACAGCGTCGTCTTGCCGGCGCCGTTCGGACCGATGATGCCGAGGATCTCGCCCTCGGCGACCGAGAAGCTCACCTCGCTGACCGCCTTCAGGCCGCCGAAGGCGCGTGACAGGTTCTCGACCTCGAGCAGTGGGGTCCCCGCCTGAATGGAGATCGAGCGAGCTGGAGGCGCCATGGGGATGAGATCGGGGATGGGCGCGGCGGTCTTCGGGCGGAACCAGCGGTCGCGGACGGTCCAGAACAGCCCGTCCGGCGACAGCAGCATGATGGCGATGATGGCGAGGCCGTACACGACGCCCTGGATGCCGGGTAGATACATGCCCAGCTCGGCTTGCAGCGTTTCGGCGAGCGGGACCAGGATGGCGGCACCGATCAGCGGCCCCCAGACCGAAGCCACGCCGCCGAAGAGCGTGACGACCACGGCCTGGGCGGAGACGAGCATGCCGAACACGGAGTCCGGCGTCACGACCACCAGGACCCGGGCGTAGAACCCGCCGGCGACGGCCGCCATCATGCCCGACACCACCAGCGAGCGCATCTTCCACAGG
The DNA here is from genome assembly GCA_963734175.1 of uncultured Candidatus Rokubacteria bacterium. Taxonomy (GTDB): domain Bacteria; phylum Methylomirabilota; class Methylomirabilia; order Rokubacteriales; family CSP1-6; genus AR5. Next base: position 911,593 of record CAVTGC010000002.1, on the reverse strand, counting down.
CGAGCGTTGATGCCCGCGGCCTCGGCCGCGAGCTCATTCTGCCGGATGGCCAGCAGGGCCAGGCCGAAGCGCGAGTTCTCGATGACGAGTGAGGCCACCACCCCGCCCACCAGCAGGCACACCGCGATCAGCGTGTAGAGGCGGGGCTCGCTGAACTCCATGAAGGCCAGCGGGTCGCCCCGGTGCATGGGGATCGAGACTTCCTGAAAGCCGAGATACTGCAGGACATACAGGATGGCGAGCGGGTAGGCCAGCATCGACAGGGCAAAGTAGTGGCCGCGCAAGCGGAACGTGGGGGTGCCGATCGCGATGGCGGCGAGCCCGCCGAGGATCATGCCGAGCGGGATGCCGAGCCAGGGCGAGAGGCCCCAGTACACGACCGTGAGCGTGACGGTGTAGGCGCCGATCCCGAAGAACGAGGCGTGCCCGAAGGACAGCTGGCCGCCGTAGCCGGACAGGATGTTCCAGGAGACGCCGAAGAGCGCCCACACCGGGACCAGGGTGAGGATCAGCTGGTAGTAGCTGTTGGTGACGAAGAGCGCGATCGCCAGGTAGGCGACGGACAACAGGGCGAGCGCTATGAGATTTCGCTTCAGCTGGGGACCGGCGCCCTGTCTCATGCCCGCTCGGCCGAACGCCCGAAGAGCCCTTGCGGCCGCAGCAGCACGATCATCAGGAACACGACGAAGATCGCCGCGTTCTGCAGCTGCGGGGGCAGGATCAGGGCCGAGAACTGCTGGACGAAGCCCACGGTCAGCCCGCCCCAGAACGCCCCCAGGATGCTGCCCATGCCGCCCAGCACCACGCCCGAGTACATGATGATGACGTAGTCGAAGCCGACGAAGGGGCCGAAGGAGATGTAGGTGGCCATCAGCCCCCCGGCGATCGCCGTGATGCCGGCCCCGAGACCGAAGGCGATGCGGTAGGCCCGGTCGACATCGATGCCCATGTAGCTGGCGGCGGTGGGGTTATCGGCGGCGGCCCGCAGGGCCTTGCCGAGGCGCGTGTACTCGAGCGTCAGGTACAGCACGATTGCCACCAGGATGGCGACGAAGAAGGCGATCAGCTTGGCCTTGTTGAGGAAGACCGTGGCGGCGCCGTAGACCGGACCGATCAGGAAAGCCTCGGCGGACAGTGGGGTGCGGACGGCAACGGGCGTGGAGCCGAACAGGATCTGCCCGCCATTCTGGAGAATCAGCGAGATGCCCAGGGTGACGATCAGCTGCCCGAAGTGGCCCTCGTCGAGAGAGCCGGCCGTCCGCAGGCCCGACACGCGGGAGATCAGGAATCGGTGCAGGAGAGCGCCGCCGATGAAGACTATCGGCGCCGCACAGAGCGCGCCGACGAATGGCCCCCAGTACAGACCCAGGAAGGAGAGCGCCTTGCCCCCGGTGACCAGATAGAAGCTGGCAAACATGCCCAGCATGAGGAGCTCGCCCTGAGCGAAGTTGACGATGCGCATGATGCCGAAGATGAGCCCGAGGCCGATGCACATCAGACCATAGATGCAACCGATCGTGATGCCCGCGGTGACCGCGTTCAGCACGTTCTCGATCAGGATTTCCAGATCCACCGAGCTTGCGCTTGCCTCCCGTTCGCCGGCCCGGGAGAGGTGGCGCCTTTGGCAGGGATCGTTCGCTACATCTGACAGCAGAGACCCGGCCGCCGCCGCCAGCCCGATGGCAGGGCTCGCTCCCGAACGGAACCCCGCGACTTTAACACGTCCCCTGCTGGCGCGTCTTCGGGGGCCGGCGCCTCGAGGGGGCCCAGGCTCAGGGCGACTCGGACGGTGCGGCCTGAGCGAGATCCGTGACGGTATGCCGGGACGGGAGGCAGCGACCACCGCATCGATAGACCTTCGCCGCCTTCGCCAGCGTCGGCGTGGCGCAGAGAGTCACGGTCAACTCCTCACCGCACGGGTGGAGAACTGCATACTGACCGTCGCCCTTGATCCAGCTAGCCGTCGTGCCCCATTCGCGCTGCGCTACCGCTTGCCATGCTGCCATGTCCCTCACCTCATTTAACCAGTATGAGCCTAGTCTGACCGTCGCGTTGCACCATCTTGATGCGGGGCCGGCGGCGCGTCGACCCCCATACGGCGTATCAGCTTTTGGGCAACGTCACCTCGGCCCAACCGCGCGTGGCGAGCAGCGAGTCGATGTCGTGGCGCCGGCGGTCACCGCGCCGGCGGTCCGGAATGTACATCTGCAATTGAAGCCGTCGGTCGGCGCCTCGGCGGTTGGTGATGACCTTGACGACCTCGTCTCCGCGCTGGCCCCGCCGGAGACGGTCGTGGAGATCGACGTCATCACGGGCCACGATGATCAGCCGTTCCTCGGCGATCGGCTGGCGGAAGACATCGGCGTACGGATTCGCCGTCCTGGCCGGCTGGGGGGCCGACTCTTCTCGGGCACGCCGACGGACGGTGGCCAGCGACACCAGGACCCACCACATCAGCAGAGCACCGTAGTAGTAGGGCATCCACCGGCCTGGCCGAAGGCTCACGACGACGGGCGCGAACGACGCGATGCCGAGATAGAGAAACATGAGCCAGGTCGAGGTCATAGGTCACTCCACCCAAGAGGATGGGTGATGGGCGTAGCTGATCCCATGAGGAATCCGCGTACACGCCCTCCGTGCCGGCTATCCACGCCGGCACGGTAGGACGGTTGGCTCAGAACGTCAACAACCTGGTCTGACCGACTCCGAGGCCTACGCGTGGAGGAGCTCGACCGCCTCCTCGTAGATCTCCATGTTCTTGCCGTAGGAGATGGCTGACGCCTGGGCGGCGCTGACGAGGTGGCGCCAGCGCCACGGCAGCCGAGTGGCGTGGAACTCCTCGATGGTGGCCTGATGGTGCTTGAAGGCGTGCATCTCGGTGAAATTGTCGTGGACGACGATCTCGGCGAGACGGCTGATGAGCGCGTTCGGGTCGTAGCCGAGGTCGGCGTACTGCTGGGCGAGGTTCACCGTGTTCTTCACCTCCGGCACCGCGCGCATCTGCCCGAGGTTGGTCACCTTCGACCAGTCGGTCGGCGGCTGCGTGAAGATGGACTCGGCGAGCGCATCGAGCAAGGCCGCCTGGCTCCGATGGGGGAGCGCGGCCACCGCCTCCGGACTGGGCTGCGGCGGAGGCTCCATGCGGTTGGCCGTCGAGCGCACCTCGGGCCCGGTGTGCCAGGTCAGCAGCGCCAGCAGCTTGTTCCGCAGGCTCACGCCTTCCAGGCTCAGGAGATACCGGCGCAGGTTGACGCCTGTATGCAGGTGCACGTCCATCGGATTGCCGGTGAGCGAGCGCATGAAGAGGCCGGCCGCCCCGATCGACAGGGCTTCACCGGTGCCCTGGAGCGACAGGCCCTCGGCGAGAGCCTTCGCGAGCATCCTCGGGATCTCGGCGTAGGTGTCGCACCGAGTGATCGACTCGCCCAGGCCGCCGATCGCGGGTGTCTCATCCGGGCTCGTGTGGAAGCCCAGCGGACGCGTCAGGAGCCCGAACTCATCGAGCAGGGGCTCGATGTCTCGCAGCACGGGCGGCGTGGGGAACCGGGTGACGTAGCGGACGGCGGGGCGCATCAAGAACGACGTGTACTCGTGTCCCAGCCAGTCGAGGGCTCGCCACGTGAACATGGGGAAGATGAAGTAGTGATCGTCGAGCGTGTTCTTCGGGATGGCCACGGTCAGCAGCAAGTCCAGCGCCTCCGCCCGGGGGACGTTGCTCCAGAGCCAGAGGAAGTGGTGATCGGCAGCGTTGTACAGGCCGCGATCGACGGCGGCGAAGAACGCCTTCTTGGTCGCCTCGACGCCGCCGGCGTCCACGGGATCGGCATCCGCCAGGATGTACGGTCCCATCCCGGGGTGGTTGATGTGCTTGTTGGAGAGCGCGACGTGCTGGAGGATCGGCAGGAAGCGCTGCTCGCCCGCCACCCGGTCGACGGTGTGGTGGAGGGCATGGAGGCCGACGAGCGGGTGCAGCGGACCACCGTGGTGACCGGGCGGCAAGTCGGAGGAGCGGGTGACCGCGAGCGCCGATGCAGTCAGCAGCTTCTTGACCGACAGGCCATCGCGCAGCTTGTCCAGGGTGGCCTCGAGGATCCGGCCGGGCTCGGTCTCCTCGATGAACTGCACCAGCGGCTCGATGTCAGCGGAGAATCGCACGGGCCTGTGCATGACCTCTCTCCTCTCGTTTCGTAGAGAGCGCGCCGCACCTGACAGCGACAATGGCGACTCGCCGCGCAGCCTCCAGGATCACGAGCGCACGGCGCGGGTGAATCCTACCGTGCGGCCGCACCCTGCGCAGCAATTTTGTCAGAGTGGTCGTAAGATCCCGTCTACCTGAACCCAGCGAGGAGATCATCCATGCCGAGCTACATCCCCAGCCCCCGGGAGTGGGTGCGCGACCAGGTCGAGCTCTACGAGCGCAGCGGCGGGACCGAGGGCACCACCCTGCGCGACACCGGGCTGCCGGTGATCATCGTGACCCACACCGGCAACAAGACCGGCGCCGTTCGCAAGACCCCGCTGATGCGCGTCAAGGATGGCGCCAGCTACGTCCTGGTCGGCTCGGTGGGAGGGGCGCCGAGCAACCCGGTCTGGGTCTATAACCTGCGTGCCAATCCGGCCGTCGAGATCCGCGACCTCACCGTGGTGAAGCCGATGCGCGTTCGCGAGGTCAAGGACGACGCCGAGCGCGCGCGCCTCTGGGATCTCGCCGTCGCGGCATTTCCCCCGTACGCGGACTACCAGGCGCGGACGACACGACAGATCCCGGTCTTCGTGGCCGAATCGGCAGGGTAGGGTTGACCAGACTACCCAGGTTGGGTAATTCTTTGGTCTCAGACGTCGCCAGCGGCGAGCTACGAGCACGCCAGCGTAGCACCGCCACCTCCGCATGCTCCTTGCAGACGTTTGCAACGCACAGAATCAGCGAGGGGGCAGATGCATGCGCTTCGGAAGGACGCTCTCCGCTCTCGCCGGGGTCATCGGCGGCCTCGCGCTCGGGTTCCTGCTATGGGGCATTCAGACGAGCGAGCTGCGCTGGACGCTGACGAAGACGAGTCAGGAGCTGTCCCAGGCGCAGGCGTGGCTGCGCGACGAGATCCGGACCTCGGACGAGCGGTACGAGCAGGTCTCGGACAGCTTGAAGAAGGCCCTGGCGGATCTGGCCAACGCGCGGGCCGGCGTGACGCGGTCGAGCGCGGCCCTGCGGTCTCCCGCGGCGCCCAGCGCGAGCCCGTCCAGCGTGAGTCCACTCAGCGTCAGCCCGCCCAGCGTCAGCCCAGCCCCCAGCGTCAGCCCAGCACCCAGCGTCAGCCCAGCACCTAGCGTCAGCCCAGCACCTAGCGTCAGCCCGCCCACTGTGAGCCGACCCATCGTGCCGGAGGCTGACCTTCGGTGGCCGCCACCCACGCAATAACGCGACGATAGAGGCCGTCGAGCGGTCCGACTTTCCGCTTCTGGAGCGCGTGCCCGAACTCCTAAAATTCATATGTTGTGGCTATTGGTGGTCGGCAAAGGCTCGGGGTACTCGGCGCCGCGCTGATCACGATGGCGTCGTTGGCTGGTCCGGCCTGGGGCCAGCCGCTCCCCCTTCTCGCGCTTGCCAGCGTCCGCGTCATCGCGGAGGCGCCGGTCGGCCCCGCGGGGCCGCGCCCGGATCCCATGAGCTTCGTGCCGAGCCACTTCGAGAGCCTGACCGCCGAGTATCCGGCAGCGGTGTTCGGGGACCCGAATCTGCCCCGGGTCACGACCTCGGTGTCCGACAAGGCGCCGACCGATCTACGCCTGCTCGTGGCGAACGAGGAGCGCTGGCGCCTGCTCGAGTTCGGAGCGGCCGCCACCTGGCACCCGCTGACGGCCAAGCTGACGGCATTCGGACAGCTTCCCTATGCCGCTGTGAATCTGCCCGAGACCATGACGGGCTTCGACAGTACCTCGGGTCCCGCGTCACTGGGTCTCAAGGGCGAGGTGGAGGGCTTCGAGGCCGGCGTCCAGTACCGCTCGGTAGGCAAGCGGCTCGAGCGGCTCGTAGGCGCCCCTCCGGCGCTCAAGGACCGGGAGGGCCACGAGCTCTGGGTGGCCCAGCGGATGGGCCTGTTCAGGCTCCGGCTTGCGGATTCCGAGCTGACCGACAACGTCGACCGTAACCCGGCCTTGCCCCGCGTCACCAAGGACCAGAGCGCGGTCACGGCCGCGGTCGCCCTTCCCGAATGGCCGGTGTTCGAGGTCACGTACGCCTCGGGCGACTCGACGCGGGTGCGGCTGCGGCCGCAGGGGCGGGAGGGGGAGCCGGAGCGCTCCGAGTTCGACAGCCTCACCGGCTCGACGTACTACTACGGCGGCCCGGGTTGGGAGGTCACCGCGTCGGCGGCCTTCTCGCAGAGTCGTCACGCCCAGCGGCCCTACGACGAAACGGCCACGACGTCGCAGGACCTGAGCCTCACGCTCCGGCTGCTCGACGCGCTCAGTGCGGTACCGACGCTCAGCCTCAGCCAGGAGCGCTCCCTCGGGTCGGCCCTGCGCAGCGACACCGGCACGGCCGGGCTCACGCTGTTCTACGCGCCGCCGGCCAGGGGGTGGTCGGCCTCGACCTTCGGCGGCTACACGTCGACCCGCACCAGCGACAGCTCGATCAACGGGCGTAGCGTGAACCTTACCGCCGCCCTGACCTATGCGCTCGGGCAGTGGCTCCCGGCGCGATCCACGGTCTCGGTCGAGGGTGGCTACGATCGCTACGTCGACGCCGTCCTGCCCCAGAGCTCCTCGAGCGCGGTGTCCGGGTTCGTGCTGCTCCGCATCGCCGGCTTCTGAGGCTTGGTGGTGGCGGAGGTCCGATCTCTCTGATACGTTCGCCCACCATGAGCGCCAAGGTTCATCGCCGGGCGGCTGTCGGTGTGCTCTTCTCGGCACTGCTCTGGGTGGTGCCGGCCGGTGGCGCGCCCGGCCAGGAGACGCCGGCGCCGCCGACGATCCGCCCCCGGCCCGAGCGAAGCGTCGACTCGCTGTCGGTGGTGAAGCTGCGGAGCCGCGCGTTTGCCAGTGCGCGCTCCAGCCAGACGCTGGGGCCACAGCGCGAGGGCACGGGGGTGGTGATCGACACCAGCGGCCTGGTGCTCACCATCGGCTATCTGATCCTCGAGGCCGAGACCGTCGAGCTATTGACCGCCGATGGCACGTCCTTCCCGGCCACGGTCGTCGGGTATGACAGCGCCACCGGGTTCGGGCTGCTGCGCTCGCTGCGACCCCTGCCCATCGCACCGATCGCGATGGGACAATCCTCGTCGGTGGCGACGCGCGACCGCGTGCTGATCGTGGGGTTCGACGGTGTCGCCCCGGCGGTCGTCGTCTCCCGGCGCCCCTTCGTGGGCTGGTGGGAGTACCTGCTCGACGAGGCCATCTACACCGCGCCGGTCACCGTCAACTGGAGCGGCGCCGCGCTGCTCGATTCCGAGGGGAAGCTGCTGGGTATCGGGTCGCTGTCCGTGAACGACGCCCTGGGCCCCGACAGCCAGGTGCCGGGGAACATGTTCGTGCCGATCGACCTGCTGAAGTCCGTGCTGGGCGATCTCGTCGCGCGGGGCAAGTCCTCGGCCCGGCCCCGGCCGTGGCTTGGCGTTCAGACCCAGGACGTGCAGGGCAACGTGATCGTGACGCGGGTGTCCCCGGACAGCCCGGCCGAGAAGGCCTCGATGCGTCCCGGCGACGTCATCGTCGCCGTGGGCGGTGAGACCGTCACGGGTCAGGCCGAGTTCTACACCCGCCTGTGGTCGCGTGGCGCCGCTGGGGTCGAGATCCGCCTGGACGTGCTGCGGAAGGGAGCGATCCAGCGGGTAATGGTCACGCCCGCCGACCGCGACACCCACTACCGGACGAAGCCGACCTTCTGACTCAGGGGCGGGCGCCGAGGCGCCGTAGCTCGTCCTCGACGAGGCGGCGAAGACCGGGATCCAGCTCGCCGCCGCCGACGGCAAACACCTCGACCGCCTGAAGCCCACGCTCGTCCCCCCGCCGATCCCGGAGCACGAAGATCCGGGGGTTGTTGAGGAACGCCTCGACCAGTCGCGCGTGGAGCTCGCCGGCACTCACCGGCACGATAACGAGACAGCGCTGGCCGACAGCCATGCCGGGGGCTACTCAGCCATCGCCGCGCCGGCAATGGCGGAGGGACGACAGGACAGGAGGCGACCGCCATCCATGCTCGGAAGGTAGGGCGAGTGGCAGTCCAGGTCAAGGGGGCCGGGACGGTCCGACCACCGCGTCTTCAGTTTGTTTATGTTGGCGTCGCTTTGTGGTTGGATGGTGCCCGCGAGAGAGTGGTGCCGGTCGGCGGCGCGGCGCGCGCTGCGGTCGGGGGCTGACGACCGCGCGCATTGGCCTCGGGGGCTCGACGACGAGAGGAGAACCGTGATGATCCCACTCGACATCAACGGCAAGCGCCAGCAGGTCGACTTGCCCGGCGACACGCCGCTGCTGTGGACGCTGCGTGACGAGCTGGGGCTGACCGGCACCAAGTACGGCTGCGGCATGGCGCTGTGTGGCGCCTGCACCGTCCACGTCGACGGCCAGGCCGTGCGGTCCTGCATCACGCCGATCTCGGCGGTGGCGAACAAGAAGGTCGTCACGATCGAGGCGGTCGGTGTGAACACGGTCGGCAAGGCACTGCAGGCGGCGTGGGTCGACCGGGGCGTGCCCCAGTGCGGTTACTGCCAGGCCGGCCAGATCATGTCGGCGGCAGCGCTGCTGAGGCGCACGCCCAAGCCGAGCGACACCGAGATCGACGAGGCCATGAGCGGCAACATCTGCCGCTGTGGCACCTACACGCGGATCCGCGCCGCCATCAAGCAGGCCGCGGCCCAGCCGGGAGGTGCGCGATGAACGCGCCGGTGAGGTCCGAGCGTGCCGTGGTGGTCGCCAACGTGAGTCGGCGTCACTTCCTGCAGGGAGCGGCGGCTCTCGGCGGGCTGGTGCTCGCGGTGGGGTTCCCCTCGGCCGCGCGGGCTGCCGACCCCAAGAAGTACGGCGCCGACGGGATGCCGAACGGCTGGGTCGACGATCCGCTCGCCTTCGTGTCCATCGCCGAGGACGGCACCGTCACCATCGTGTGCCACCGGTCCGAGATGGGACAGGGCGTGCGCACCGGCATGCCGATGATCGTGGCCGACGAGCTCGAGGCCGACTGGAAGCGCGTGCGCGTGGCCCAGGCCACCGGCGACGAGAAGAAGTTCGGCAACCAGGACACCGACGGCTCGCGGAGCACCCGGCACTTCTTCGAGCCCATGCGGCGCTGTGGCGCGGCGGCGCGCACCATGCTCGAGGCCGCGGCCGCCGAGCGGTGGAAGGTGCCCGTGAGCGAAGTGGAGGCGAGGAACCACGAGGTCGTGCATCGCCCGACCGGGCGACGTCTCGGGTACGGGGCGCTCGCCAAGGCGGCCGCCAGCCAACCGGTCCCCGCCCGCGACACGGTGCGTCTCAAGGATCCGTCGAAGTTCCGTTACATCGGCAAGTCGAACGTGAAGCTGGTCGACGGGCGCGACATCGCCACCGGCAAGGCCCAGTACGGCATCGACACGCGGCTGGACGGCATGCTGTACGCGGTCGTGGCTCGTCCCCCGGTCTATGGCGGCAAGGTTGCGAGCTTCGACCCCGCCGAGGCCCTCAAGGTGCCGGGTGTCGTGCGCGTCGTGCAGATCGAGGACAGCCCGCCACCCGCCCAGTTCAACCCCGTCGGCGGCGTCGCCGTCCTCGCGCGCAACACCTGGGCGGCCATGCAGGGCCGCAAGGCGCTGAAGATCACGTGGGACGACGGCCCCAACGGCAGCTACGACTCGACGGCCTTCAAGGCCACGCTGGAGGAGGCGGCGCACAAGCCCGGCAAGGTGGTGCGCAACGACGGTGACTTCACGGCCGCCGCCGCCGGCGCCGCCAAGCGTCTCGACGCCGAGTACTACATCCCGCACCTGGCCCACGCCACCATGGAGCCGCCGGCCGCGACCGTGCGCATCACCAACGGCAAGGCCGAGGTCTGGGGCTGCTTCCAGTCACCCCAGGCCGCCCGCGACCTGGTCGCCAAGCGGCTCGGCATGTCCGCGGACGACGTGACCGTGCACGTCACGCTGCTCGGCGGCGGCTTCGGGCGCAAGTCCAAGCCCGACTTCGCCATCGAGGCCGCCGTGCTGTCGAAGGCGGTGGACGGCAAGCCGGTCAAGGTCACGTGGACGCGCGACGACGACCTGCACAACGCTTACTACCACACGGTGTCGGTCGAGCACCTCGAGGCCGGCGTCGACGCCCAGGGCAAGCCGATCGCCTGGCTGCACCGCAGCGTGGCGCCGACCATCTTCTCCACCTTCGACGTGGCGGCGAAGAACGAGGCGGCCCTGGAGCTCGGCATGGGCGTCATCAACGTGCCGTTCGCGATTCCCAATGTCCGCATCGAGAACCCCGAGGCCATCGCCCACACCCGGATCGGCTGGTTCCGCTCGGTCTCGAACATTCCCCACGCGTTCGCGATCCAGTCGTTCGTGGCCGAGCTGGCGGCGGCGGCGGGGCGCGACCCGAAGGACTTCCTCCTGGAGGTCATCGGCCCGGCCCGCCAGGTGAGCCCGGAGGTCCTGGGCGACACCTGGAACCACGGCGAGTCCCCCGAGCGCTACCCGGTGGACACCGGCCGCCTGCGGCGCGTCGTGGAGACCGTGGCCCAAGAGGCGCGCTGGGGTCGGAAGCTGCCCAAGGGCCGGGGGCTCGGCATCGCCGCGCACTACAGCTTCGTGAGCTACATCGCAGCCGTCGTGGAGGTCGCGGTCGACAGCAAGGGGCAGGTGACGATTCCCCGGGTGGACATGGCCGTGGACTGCGGAGCGACCGTGCACCCGGACCGGGTGCGGGCGCAGATGGAGGGCGCGTGCGTGATGGGCGTCGCCGCCGCCACGCTGGGTGAGATCACCTTCAAGGCCGGGCGCGTGGAGCAGGACAACTTCCACGCCTACGAGGTGACGAGGATGTCGGGGGCCCCGCGGGAGATCCGCGTGCACATCGTCCCCGGTGACTACAGCAAGCCGATGGGCGGTGTGGGCGAGCCCGGGGTGCCGCCGATCCCGCCGGCGCTGTGCAACGCAATCTTCGCGGCGACGGGCAAGCGCATCCGCCGCCTGCCGATCCGCGACCAGATGAAGGCGTAGTCGAGTCGTCGTCGGTCGACCGCACGCGGGGCGCCGTCGAGCCGGCGGCGCCCCTTTCTTCCCCCCGTTTCAACCGGTAGAATGCCCAGGGTCGTCGGCGCAGCTCAGGAATCCAGGAAGGCAGGAATCTCACGATGAGCGTTCAGGCTTCGCCCCGGTCGGTCACCGCCTCAAAGCTCCCGTACGAGCGGCAGCGTCTGGAAGACATCGGCTACATGACCTGCATGACGCTCACGCTGCTCGGTAACTATGCGCAGACCGGTCACTTCGGCGGCCCGCTCGCCTACACGCCGTTCAACGTCGCCGCCCATCTGGCCGGGGCCGAGCTGGGCGGACTCCGCTACGACTACCGGCGCCCCAAGCACCCCTACGGCGACAAGTTCATGCTGGCGGCGGGGCACTGCGCGCCGACCTGCTATGCGCTGTGGATGATCCTGGGCCAGGCGCTCTACCGGAAGTTCCAGGCGACCGGCGACCGCCGCTACCACGTCGATCCCGACGTCGCGATGCTGCCGGTCGACGCGCTGGGGTTCCGCCGCGGCGCCGGCGCGCTCAAGACCCTGCTGGCGCAGCACGGTCTGTCGGACCACCCGCTGTTTGCCCAGGCCAAGGGACGCGGCATCCGCGCCCTGTCCGGGCACATCGAGACCATCGACGTGACCAACGACGTCAACGGGGGCCCGTCGGGCGTGGGCATCGCGTCGGCGGCCGGGAAGGCGGCCTTCTGGGACATCATCGGCGCCCCCATGGGCACCCCGAAGATCATCGCCTTCGAGGGCGAGTTCGCCATGACCGAGGGCCACGCCCAGGAGCTCAAGACCCAGGCGCTCGCGCTGCAGGTGGGCAAGCGGCTCCGGATCTTCCTGTCCGACAACAACGCCGGCATCGACGACTCGTTGATCGGCGGTGTCGTGCACAGCAAGTTCTCCGGCTACCGGTTGATCGATCAGTGGACGTCCTACGGCTGGAACGTCTTCTCGCTGCCGGACGGGCACGACTACGACCAGATCGTGGGCGTGCTCAAGACCATGGAGGAGTGGGACCCGACCGATCGCCGACCCATGATCGTGATCGGCACGACCACCAAGGGGTACTGGCCGGGCGCCGTGAACGGCCAGATCCCCGGGGCGGGGGATCAGGTGGTCGGCTATCCGAGCCATCCGTACGGCATGAAGATGAACTCCGAGTACTTCGTGGCCCTGGCCCGCACGTTCGAGGAGCGCTACGGAGTGGAGTTCTCCGGCATCCGCCAGGGGCCGGTCGCCGACGCGCGCGAGCGACTCGATCCAGTTCAAGACCAACATCGACGTCGCCATGTCGGTGCTCGACCGCAACGGCCTCGGGGACTGGCTGGCCGATCGCCTGGTGGAGATCGGCGACTCCGTCAAGACGAGCATCCCGCTCCGCATCGACGTGAAGCACGACCCGTTCCTGGACGCCCGTCTCAAGGTGGCCAACCTCCCCGAGGAGACGCAGACGCTGACCGTGAAGAACGCGGCCTCGGGCACGGAGAAGCAGCTGAAGATCGCGCTCTTCCGCAAGGCCGGTGAGGTTGCGGGCGCCCGCCGGGCGGTGTCGGAGATCGTCAAGTGGCTGAACCACGTCACCGACAACCGCGTGCTCACGCTGGCCGCGGACCTGTCGGAGTCGGTCAACCTGGAGCACGGCAGCATCTGGGGACACTACGACCCCGACGCCAACCCGCTGGGGACGCGGCTCAAGGCCGCGATCCAGGAGGCGGGTAACGTCTCCAGCGCCATCGGCCTCGTCGGCCAGAACGCCTCGCCCGACCCCGACAAGTTCGCGGGCGTGTGGGCGTTCAGCGGCACCTACGGCGCCTTCACGCCGCTGATGTACCTGCCGGCCCGGGTCTGGAGCCAGCAGAACCAGGACAGCAAGTTCCGCACGGGCGTCCTGCACATCCTCGCCGGCCACTCCGGCCCCGAGACGGCCGCCGACGCCCGCACCCACTTCGGCATCTTCTCGCCGCAGGTGTGGAAGCTGTTCCCGCGCGACCAGGTCATCAACCTGAGCTTCTGGGACTACAACGACGTGGCCCCCGGCTACTTCGCTGCCGCCGAGATCGCCGCCCGCGAGAAGAAGGTCGGCATCATCATCATCGAGGTGGCCCGCCCCGACTTCCGGGTGGCCGACCGCAGCACCTTCGCCGACACCGACGTCCGGGCCGCCGCCAAGGGCCTGTACGTCATCCGCGACTTCGCCCCCGGCCAGCCGCGGCACGGCTACGTGGTGGCGCAGGGGTCGAGCTCGACGTTCAACACTGGTCAGCGTGCTGCCGCGGCTGGAGCAGGCCGGCATCAACGTCAAGGTCATCGCCGCCATCAGCGAGGAGCTGTTCGACCGCCAGCCGGAAGCCTACCGGCAGGCCGTGCTGCCGGCCGAGGCGGGCCAGGACCTCATGTTCGTCAGCAGCGGGACGCGGCGGATGTGGCCGCTCCGCAACGTGGGGCCGCTGACCGACGCCTATTCGCTCACCGCCGACTGGGACAACCAGTGGCTCACGGGCGGACTGGAGGCGGACGTGATCGCCGAGGCCCACCTGGACCAGGACTCGATCTTCGCGGGGGTGCAACGCTTCGCCCAGGAACGGCCGAAGCGCCTCGCCCGGCAGCGCTCGCTGCTGGACGCGCTGGGATAGCGCCGCGCCGCCACGCGCGTAGGTGTCGAAGTATCTGAAGCGCCTGCTCCGGGCCGGACTCAGGCTGGGCGGCCTGGAGACCATTCGCTTGCCCGGGCCCGCGCGTGACGTGCTCGTCCTGCCTCGCCGGACGCTGCCGCGGGTCGGCGACTTCCTGCTCGCCCCCCACATCATGGCGCTGGTCAGGACCTACGGCATCAACTGCGTCCTCGACGTCGGAGCCAACCGGGGGCAGTACGGTCTCGAGCTGCGCGCGGCCGGCTACGAGGGCGACATCGTGTCGTTCGAGCCGGTGCCCGCGGCATTCGCGGAGCTGCGCGAGCTGGCGCGCGCCGACGGCGGCTGGCGGGCGCATCCCTACGCCCTCGGGCGCACCGAGAGCACCGCGACGATCAACGTGGCGCGCGGCTCCGCGCTGAGCTCGTTCCTGTCGCCGAACCCGTATGCCCAGGGCCGGTTCGGCGACCTGGTGAGCGTCACCTCGACCATCGAGGTGCCCGTGCACCGGCTCGACGCGGTGTTCGAGGAGATCGTCGGACACGTCCACGCCCCCCGCCTGCTGCTGAAAATGGACACGCAGGGGTTCGATCTCGAGGTCTTCGCAGGGCTCGGTGAGCGAACGTCGGAGGTGGTCGCCCTGCAGTCGGAGGTATCCGTGATCCCGATCTACGCCGGCATGCCCCGGATGCCCGACGCCATCGCGCTGTACGAGGCTCATGGCTTCGAGCTGACCGGCCTGTTCATCGTGAGCCGCGACGAGGCGACCCAGCGCGCGATCGAGTTCGACTGCGTGATGGCCCGGCCGCTCGCGCGGCCGACCGGGCCCGCCCGGCGCCCTTGATCAGGGCCACGAGGCTCTGGGCGGCTCCGCTCAGGTAACCCTTCTGGCGACGCACGAGGATGACCGGCACGCCGCCCCGGAGGGCGGGGACGTCGATGAGCCTCAGCGTGCCGAGCCTCAGCTCCTCATGCACGCTGCTCGCGATGAGGAGTGCGATGCCGAAGCCGGCCTCCACGAACCGCTTCTGCGCGGTCAGGCTGTCGATCCGGACGATCTCCCCCGCCTCGATGCCCGCCGCGTTGAGTCGCTGCTCGAGGACGGTGGCGAACGGCTCGCGCCGGCGGCGCTGAGGGGGAAAGGTCACCCACCGCTCGCCCGCGAGAACCCCGGGGTCGCGGACGCGCCGTCCGGCCAGGCGATGGTCCGGGGACGAGGCGACCACCAGCGCCTCCTCCATGACGACCTCGGAGGCGAGGCTGGGATCGGGTTCGGCGAAGTAGCGGAGCCCCAGCGTGGCCTCGCCGCGCCGCACGAGGTCACTGACTTCCTGGCTGTTGGCGGTCCGTAGCTCCAGCTTGACGTTGGCGTGGCGCCGGCCAAACTGCCGCAGGATGCCTGCGAACCCCGTGCTGGCCAGGGTGCCGACCAGGGCGATGGAGACCGAGCCGTGCTCGCCCCGCTCGAGACCCCGGACCGCCTCGGTGCCGTCCTTCAAGCTGGCCAGGGCGGCCTCGGCGTAGGGCAGGAACGAGCGGCCGGCCGCGGTCAGGAGGACGCCGCCGCGCACCCGCTCGAAGATCGAGCTCCGCAGCTGCTCCTCCAGCATCTCGATGCGCCGACTGATGGCGGGCTGGGAGCGGTGCAGGGCTTCGGCCGCGCGGGCGAAGCCCCCGAGCCGGGCGATCGAGACGAAGGCCTCGATCTCGTCGATGGTCATGGCCGATCAATATAGCTGATGGTCGAGGTCAGCTCTATGCATTCGACGGAACCCGGGATGACGCGCACCCTGGGCTCCAGAGGGGGTTCATCAATGGACATCGAGCATCACCTCATCATGGACAGCGAGGGCGCCAAGCCGATCATCAGCCGCGCGGTGGC
Organism: uncultured Candidatus Rokubacteria bacterium; assembly: GCA_963734175.1. Lineage (GTDB taxonomy): Bacteria > Methylomirabilota > Methylomirabilia > Rokubacteriales > CSP1-6 > AR5. The sequence goes on along the minus strand of CAVTGC010000002.1, from coordinate 895,881 downwards.
GCACGGCGATCGGGTCTACATCTGCGGCATCACCGGCGACCCCGTCGGTGACGTGACCGCTCAGACCCGGCAAGCGCTCGGCCGCATCGACGAGTTGCTCGGCCGCGCCGGCACCGACAAGTCGAAGCTGCTGACGGCCCAGGTGTGGCTCTCCGACATGCGGTTGTTCCGTACCCACAACCTCGCCTGGAACGAATGGGTCGACGCCGAGCACCCTCCGGTGCGGGCCTGCGTGCAGGCGGAGCTGTTCGCGCCGGGCTTGCTGGTCGAGATCATGGTGACGGCGGCCCGATGAGGACGCCAGCGCTCGCCGCGTCGAGAGACCGGGTGCTGGAGACGGCCGTCGACGGCGGCATCGTCCTCGCGCACGCCACCGCGGTGCGCTCGGTCGCCGCCTGGACGCTGGCCCCGGCCCCCCGGGACCCGGCCCGTCATCTCGAGACGGCCCACGCGCGGGCGCGTGAGCATCTGGCCCGGCTGGCCGGCCACGACCCGGCCCGCGAGACGCCATCCGTCATGACCAACGAGCTGTTCAGCCGGCTCACCGACGCGCGGCCGGCGCCGCTGACCGCACCCCGCGGGGTCGAGCGCTACACCTACACGCCGCGCAAGACCCTCCGTCGCGTCCTCGACCACGCGCTGGATCATCTCAACCAGATCGAACAGTGGCTCGCCTGGCGGAGCCGGGGGACCGTGCCGACGCCGACCGACGGCTGGGTGCCGTCGACCGTGACCCTGCCGGATGACCGGCTACCCCTGACCCCGGCCGATCTCGACGCGTGGCTCTGGCGGATCGACCAGGCCGCCCGGCTGGTCATCCGCCGGGCCGAGGAGCTCAGCGAGGCCGAGCTCGACTGGCGGCCGCCCGACGGCGGCTGGCCCCTGCGGCGCGTGCTCCATCACCTCGCTCGCTCGGAGCGCCTCTACGCCGCCGCGATCGACGAAGCCCTGGTCGCTGAGGATCCGTCGCGCCGGTACGACGAGGCCTGTCGGCGACTCGACGACGTCGGCGGGGCCGATCGGTGAGAAGGGTGGGGACGACTCGATCGTCTACCCGGGTCTCTACGGCGTCCTGCACACCCCGGAGGAGGTCGTGGCGCTGGTGCTCACCATCGAGGCAGAGCTGCTGGCGCGCTAGGACGGGTTGGGCGGCTCGACGAACTGGATCGTCTCTTCCTGCGGGGACTGCGGCTGGCCGCCGTCGCGGCTGGCGCGGAAGCGAATCTGGGGCAGGCGCCCCACCGCCTGCCGGAGCGCCTGCTCCCAGCGGACGCCGATCTTGACCAGGTCGGGGTCGCCGGCCGGGAAGCGTCGCCGGCGCGTGATCTCGAGCTCGTCGACTCCGTAGGCGAGCAGGTCGATCGGCGGGCCCACGGTCACGTTCGAGCGCATCGTCGAGTCGAGCGACAGCAGCGCGTACTTCGAGGCCTCCTCGAGCGTGGTCTTGTCGAAGCGGATGCCGCGGTCGAGGATCGGCCGGCCGTACTTCGTCTCGCCGATCTGCAGATACGGCGAGTCCTCGCTGGCCTGCAGCGGATTGCCCTGGGGATAGACGATGAACAGCCCCGGGCGCTCCCCGCGCACCTGGCCGCCGAGGATCAGGTTGACGTTGAACTTGAACTCGTCGCGCTCCAGGGCGGCCCGGTCGAGGTCCGACACGCGCCGCACCTCCTCGCCGATGATCCGGGCGGCGTCGTAGAGCGACGGCGCCTGGGCCAGCCCCTTGCCCTGGTCGAAGTCGCGCCGCAGCTGGGTGACGATCGACTGGGTGCAGGAGAGGCTGCCGCTGCTCAGCAGGACGAAGACCCGCTCGCCCGGCTGCTCGAACAGGTGCATCTTGCGGGCGATGTTCACCTGGTCGTGGCCGGCGTTGGTGCGCGAGTCGGAGGCCATCACGAGCCCGTGTCGAGTCCAGATGCCGAGGCAGTAGGTCACCTGGTCATGGTAGCAGACGGCCGCTCGATTGACGGTGAGCCGACGCCGACGTACGGTGGACTCATGCAGATCCGCATCGGCTACGATCTGGGCTTCGAGGTTCCCCAGCCGACGGCGATGCAGCTCATGCTGTACGTGCATCCAGATCGGGCAGGGACGCTGCGGCAGCCGGAGCGCATCGTCGTCGAGCCGGCCGTCGCGGTCGAGGACTTCGTCGACTGGTTCGGCAACCGGGCCGCTCGCATCCTGGCCCCCGCCGGCCATCTGCGGATCCGGTACGACAACGTCATCGACGATGCCGGCCGCCCCGACGTCCCGATCGACGGCCTCCGCCTGACCCCCGTGCACGAGATGCCGGCGGAATGCTGGCGCTACCTGTTCGCCAGCCGGTACTGCGAGGTCGATCGCATGGTCCACGTCGCCTGGGACCTGTTCGGCCAGACCCCCGAGTCGTGGCAGCGGGTGCAGGCTGTGCTCGACTGGGTGCACGCCAACGTCGCCTTCGGCTACCAGTTCGCGCGGCCGACGAAGACGGCGTTCGACGTCTACACCGAGCGGCAGGGGGTCTGCCGCGACTTCCAGCACCTGGCCATCACCTTTCTCCGAGCGCTCAACGTCCCCGCCCGCTACGTGACCGGCTACCTGGGCGACATCGGGGTGCCGGCCGGCGCCACGCCCATGGACTTCTCGGCGTGGGCGGAAGCGTACGTGGGTGATGCCTGGCGCACCATCGACGCCCGCCACAACCATCCCCGGACCGGGCGGGTGGTGATGGCCCGCGGTCGCGACGCCGTCGACGTGGCGCTCACGACCTCGTTCGGCGCGGCCATCCTGCAGGACTTCACCGTGTGGACCGACGAGCTCCCGGCCGCCGCCGCCTGACCCGGAATCGGTGCTAAACTGACAGCGCTGCCACCTCGGCCTTCATGGCTGACGCTTCTGGCGTCGAGACCCCGGTGACGTGGCGTTCGCAGGCATTCGTCACCCCGGGGGGCCCCTGAGCACGTTCTCACCTCCATCGATCCGCGGCACCCTCTGATCCCGGCGGCACCGCGCGAGGGCCCGATCCGTGCCGAGCTCTTCGGCATCGAGCGACTCGAGCAGCACGGCGAGAGCCTGGCGGCGGCCCAGCCCGTCACGAACCGGTCGAGCCGGGGGCGGCGCTTGCTGGCGCGCGTCGAGGACAACGGTCGCGTGCTCCGCGAGTCGTACCGCGTCATCGCCACCGCCATCCGCGAGGAGCGCGCGATCACGCCGGCGGCGGAATGGCTGGTCGACAACTTTCACGTCGTCGACGAGCAGCTGCGCGAGATTCGCGACGACCTCCCGCCCGGGTTCTACCGCGAGCTACCCAAGCTGACCGAGGGGCCGCTGGTCGGCTACCCGCGCGTGTACGGCCTGGCCTGGGCCTTCGTGGCCCACACCGACAGCCGGTTCGACCCGGAGATGCTCCGGCGGTTCGTGCAGGCCTACCAGCGCGTGCAGCCGCTGACCATCGGGGAGCTGTGGGCGGTGGCCATCACCCTTCGCGTCGTGCTCGTCGAGAACCTTCGCCGCCTGACCGAGAGCATCGTGCGCGGGCGGGCGGCTCGCCAGGAGGCCGACGCGCTGGCCGACGAGCTGCTGGGAGTGGGCGACGACGGCACCGCGTTGCCGACCGCCCGGGGCCTGGCCCGGTTCGAGAGGGGCCCGCTGGTGACGGCGTTCGCGGTGCAGCTCGTCCAGCGGCTCCGCGAGCAGGACCGCGCGGTCACGCCGGCCCTGCTCTGGCTCGACCAGCGGCTGCAGGCGCAGGGAACGACCTCCGACGACATCGTGCGCGTCGAGCACCAGCGCCAGGCGGCGATGAACGTGACCGTCCGCAACGTGATCCTGAGCATGAGCCTGATGTCCGCGCTGGACTGGACGGAGTTCTTCGAGACGGTCAGCCTCGTGGACGGGGTGCTGCGGGCCGGCCCGAGTCACGCCGCGATGGACTTCGCCACTCGCGACGCCTACCGGCACGCCGTCGAGGATCTCGCGCGGGGCTCGGGCCGGCCCGAGCTGGACGTGGCCGCGCGAGGCCATGGCCCATGCGCAGCGTCCCCACGACGCCGGGGATGAGCGGCGCGCCGACCCCGGCTACCATCTCGTCGGCAACGGGCGCGTCGCCTTCGAGGCGGCGCTCGGTTACCGGGCGCCGCCTCTGGACTGGCTCCTCCGCGTGTACGTCGGCCTGGCGTCGCCCGGCTACCTCGGAACCATCGCGGTCCTCAGTGGCGCCCTGCTCGCCCTGCCCCTGCTGGCCGGCGGAGCCGCCGGCGTGGGATCGATGGGCATGCTGATCCTGATTCTGCTCGCCATCGTCCCCGCCTCGGACCTCGCGATCGCGCTGCTGAACCGGACCGTGGCCGCCCTCGTCACGCCGGCGGTGCTACCGAGACTCGCGCTGCTCGAAGGCGTCCCCGCCGAGCTTCGGACTCTCGTCGCCGTGCCGATGCTGCTGACCGACGTCTCCGAGATCGATGCCCAGATCGAGCGGCTCGAGGTGCACTACCTGGCCAACCCGGATGGCGACGTGCGCTTCGCCATCCTCTCTGACTGGACCGACGCCACCTCCGCCAGCGCACCCGGCGACGACGTCACGCTGGCCGGCGCTCGCGAGGGGATCGCCCGCCTGAACGCCCGTCATGGCGCTGCTCCCGATGGTGGCACGCGCTTTCTGCTCTTCCATCGCCGCCGGCTCTGGAACGAGAGCGAGCAGGCGTGGATGGGATGGGAACGCAAGCGGGGCAAGCTGCACGAGCTGAATCGGCTCTTGCGCGGCGCCACCGACACCAGCTTCCTGCCCACGGGCACCGCGGCACCCGACGGCGTCCGCTACGTGATCACCCTGGACGCCGACACGCGGCTCCCGCGCGGGGCGGTCGAACGCCTGGTCGGGACCATGGCCCATCCGCTCAACCGGCCGCGGATCGATCCGGACCGTCGACGCGTGGTCGAGGGCTACGCGGTGCTGCAGCCTCGGGTGACGCCGCCGCTACCCGGCCGGGAGGGCTCGTGGTTCCAGCGACTGTCGTCGGGCCCGGCCGGCATCGACCCGTACGCGGCGGCCGTGTCGGACGTGTACCAGGATCTGTGGGGCGAGGGATCCTACACCGGCAAGGGAATCTACGACGTCGACGCCTTCGAGGCGGCGCTGGCCGGCCGGGTACCCGAGAACACGCTGCTGAGCCACGACCTCTTCGAGGGCGTCTTCGCGCGCGCCGGTCTGGTGACCGACGTCGAGCTGTTCGAGAGCGCGCCCTCGCACTACGGCGTGTCGGCGGCGCGTCAGCATCGGTGGGCGCGCGGCGACTGGCAGCTGCTGCCGTGGATCCTGGGCAGCCGGATACCGCTGATCGGGCGGTGGAAGATGGTGGACAACCTGCGACGCACGCTGTCGGCCCCGGCCACCTTCCTGACGCTGGCCGTCGGCTGGATGCTGCCCGGCTCGTCCCCCGCGGTGTGGAGCGCCTTCGTGCTGGTCACCGTCGCCGCGCCCGCGCTCCTGCCGGTGCTGGGCGGGGTGATTCCCCGCCGGCGGGGCATCTCCAAGCGCAGCCACGCCCGGGCCGTGGGCCGCGACGCGATCCTGGCCGCCTCGCACGTGGGGCTCACGCTCGCGATGCTGGCGTACCAGGCCTGGCTGATGGGGGACGCGATCGTGCGGACGCTCGCCCGCGTCTACGGGACGCGCCGCCGGCTCCTGGAATGGATGACGGCGGCCCAGGCCAAGGCCGGGCTCCGCCTGGATCTTCGGGGTTTCTACCGCCGGATGGCCGGCGGCGTTGCGCTCGCCGCCGTCGCCGCCCTCGGAGTGGTGTGGGGGCGGCCGCACGCCTGGCCGGCCGCGGTGCCCTTTCTCGCCATGTGGATCGTGGCGCCCGCGATTGCGCGCTGGATGAGCCTGCCGCGGAGCACGGCGCCCACCCAGGCGCTCTCGCCGACGGAGATGGCCGCGCTGCGGCTGACGGGCCGGCGGACGTGGCGGTACTTCACGACGTTCGTCGGCGTCGAGGACAACGCCCTGCCGCCCGACAACTTCCAGGAGACGCCGACCCCGGTCGTCGCCCACCGCACGTCACCCACGAACATCGGCCTGTACCTGCTCGCCACGGTGGCCGCCCACGACTTCGGCTGGCTCGGCACCCTCGACGCCGTCGAGCGGCTGGAGGCCACCCTGGAGACGATGCGGCGACTCGAGCGCTTCCGCGGCCACTTCTACAACTGGTACGACACGCGGCGCTGCGAGCCGCTCGAACCGAAGTACGTCTCGTCGGTGGACAGCGGCAACCTCGCCGGCCATCTCATCGCGCTGGCCCACGCCGCCGAGGAGATGGCGGCCCACCCGCGCCGACCCCGCGCGGCGCTCGAAGGGATCGCCGACGTGGCGTCGCTCGTTCGCCTGGCGAGCCTGGCCGCCGCGGCCGACGTCCGGCCACGCCCGACCGCCCACGTGCACCTGGGCAAGGCCCTCGACGCGGTCACGGCCGCGGTGCAGGGACCGCCGCCCGATCCGGCCGGCTGGGGCGCCCGGCTCTCGGAGCTCGAGGCCCGGGCGCAGACGGTGCGCGAGCTGGCGGCCGCCCGCGTGGACGAAAGTCCGGAGGACAGGGCGGCGGAGGTGGACGCCTGGGCGGAGGCCCTCGTCGAGACGGTGGCGAGCCATGCCCGGGACGTCGATCTGCCCGACACGATCGAGCGTCGCCTCGGTCTCATCGCGGCCGAGGCGCGGGCGCTGGTCCGCAGCATGGACTTCGGCTTCCTGTTCGACCCGATGCGAAAGCTGCTTGCGATCGGCTACCGCGTCAGCGACGGCATGCTCGACTCCGGTCGATACGACCTGCTCGCCTCGGAGGCCCGCCTGGCCAGCTTCGTGGCGATCGCCAAGGGCGACGTCCCCGTCTCGCACTGGTTCCGGCTGGGCCGGGCGCTCACGCCGGTCGGCGTCGACTCCGTGCTCGTGTCCTGGTCGGGATCGATGTTCGAGTACCTGATGCCGTCGCTCGTCATGCGGTCCCCGGCCGGGAGCCTCCTGGAGCAGACCGCGCGGCTGGTCGTCGACCGGCAAGTCTCGTACGGGGCCGAGCGCGGGGTGCCGTGGGGCGTCTCGGAATCGGGCTACAACGTCCGCGACCTCGAGATGACGTACCAGTACTCGAACTTCGGAGTGCCGGGGCTCGGGCTGCGCCGCGGGCTCAGCGAGGACGTGGTGATCGCACCCTATGCCACCGGGCTCGCCGCCATGGTCGATCCGGTGGCCGCGGTGCGCAACCTCGAGCGGCTGGCCGCGGTCGGAGGCCGCGGCATCCACGGTTTCTACGAGGCGCTCGACTACACGGCCCAGCGCCTGCCCGAGGGCGCCGAGGTCGCCGTCGTGCGCGCGTACATGGCGCACCACCAGGGCATGGCGGTCGTGGCGATCGCCAACGCGCTGCACGACGGCGCCATGCGCGCCCGCTTCCATGCCGAGCCCATGGTCCAGGCCACCGAGCTGCTCTTGCAGGAGCGGACGCCGCGTGACGTGTTGGTGGCGCGGCCGCGCGCCGACGAGGTACACGCCGTCGGCGACGTGCGCGAGTTCGTGCCCCCCGTCGAGCGGCGCTTCACCTCGCCGCACGGCCCGCGCCCACGCACCCAGCTGCTCTCGAACGGGCGCTACGCGGTGATGCTGACGACGGCTGGCGCCGGCTACAGCCGCTGGCGCGACCTCGCCATCACCCGGTGGCGGGAGGACGTCACCCGCGACGGCTGGGGGACGTTCGTCTTCCTTCGCGACGTCGACGCCGACGAGAGCTGGTCGGCCGGCTACCAGCCCCGGGGGGGCGAGCCGGACAGCTACGTGGTCACGTTCTCCGAGGACCGGGCCGAGATCGCGCGGCACGACCGCGGGATCGCGACCACCCTTCAGGTGATCGTCTCGCCGGAGGACGACGGTGAGATACGGCGCGTCTCGCTCACGAACCTCGGGGGACGCGCGCGGCAGATCGAGCTGACGTCGTACGCCGAGGTCGTGCTGGCCCCGCCGGCGGCCGACGCTGGCCCATCCGGCGTTCTCCAACCTGAGCGTGGAGACGGAGTGCGTGCCGGAGCTCGATTCGCTGCTGGTCACCCGCCGGCCGCGGAGCGGCGGCGAGGCAGCGGTCTGGCTGGCCCACGTGGTCGCCGTCGAGGGTGAGACGGTCGGCGGCCTGCAGTGGGAGACCGATCGCGCGCCGGTTCCTGGGCCGCGGGCGGGCGATCCGGGCGCCGGCGGCGATGGCCGCCGGTCGGGCGCTGTCCGACACGACCGGCGCGGTGCTCGACCCGATCGTGAGCCTGCGGCGGCGGGTGCGGGTGCCGGCCGGCGAGACGGTGCGCGTGGCCTTCTCGACCCTGGTAGCACCGTCGCGCGCAGAGGCCCTCGATCTCGCCGAGAAGTACCGCGACCCGGCCACCTTCGACCGGGCGGCGACGCTGGCGTGGACGCAGGCCCAGGTCCAGCAGCACCACCTCGGCATGACCCCCGACGAGGCGCACCTCTTCCAGGGGCTGGCCAGCCGCGTCCTGTACTCGGACCGGACGCTGCGGCCGCCGGCCGACGTGCTCGCTCGCCAGATGGGCGGGCCCGACGCGCTGTGGGCGCACGGCATCTCGGGCGATCTGCCGATCGTGCTGGTGCAGATCGACGAGCCCGAGGACGTCGGCCTGGTGCGACAGCTGCTCCGTGCCCACGAGTACTGGCGGATGAAGCAGCTCGCCGTCGACCTGGTGATCCTCAACGAGCGGGCGGTGTCCTACGTCCAGGATCTCCAGGTGTTGCTGGAGACGCTGCTGCGGACGAGCCAGTCGGCCGGGCCCCACGAGGCCTCGGGCGCGCGCGGCCACGTCTACATCGTGCGGGCCGACCGTGTGACCGCCGCCCAGCGCGACGTGCTCCAGTCGGTCGCCCGGGTCGTGCTGGCGAGCCGGCGGGGGACGCTGGCCGAGCAGATGGCGCGGGCGCATCGACCCGACGTGGCTCCGGTGGCCCGCCCGCGGCGACCGGCGCCTGCCCCGACCGGGACCGGCGTGGCCGTCGCATCGCCGGAGCTCGAGCTCTTCAACGGCCTCGGCGGCTTCGGGGACGAGGGGCGCGAGTACGTGACGGTTCTCCACCCCGGCCGCTGCACACCGGCACCGTGGATCAACGTCGTCGCGAACGCCGACTTCGGCTTCCTGGTGTCCGAGTCGGGCTCCGGCTATACGTGGTCGGGCAACAGCCGCGAGAACCAGCTCACCCCCTGGTCGAACGATCCGGTCGGCGACCCGGCCGGCGAGACCATCTACGTCCGCGACGAGGAAACAGGCGAGCTGTGGGGGCCGACGGCGCTGCCGATCCGCGAGGAGACCGCGCCCTACGTCATCCGGCACGGGCAGGGGTACACGCGCTTCGAGCACGACTCGCACGGCGTCGCGCTCGAGCTGCTGCAGCTGGTGCCGCTCGACGATCCCGTCAAGATCTCCCGCCTCACGCTGACGAACGCCTCCGGGCGCCCGCGACGGCTGTCGGTGACCGCCTACGTCGAGTGGGTCCTGGGCGCCTCCCGTGGGGTCGCGGCGCCGCTCATCGTCACCGAGGTCGACCCCGAGACGGGGGCGCTCCTGGCCCGCAACGCGTGGCGGCAAGAGTTCGGCGCCCGCGTCGCCTTTGCCGATCTCGGCGGGCTCCACACGGCGTGGACCGCCGACCGGACGGAGTTCCTCGGACGCAACGGCGGGCCGGACCAGCCGGCGGCGCTCGTCCACCGGCAGCGGCTCTCGGGCCGCGTCGGCGCCGGCCTCGATCCCTGCGCGGCCCTGCAGGCGACGCTCGACCTGCCGGCGGGGGGCCGGGCGGAGATCGTGTTCCTCCTGGGCGAGGCGGCGAGCGCCGAGCGCGCCAGGGAGCTGATCGTTCGCTACCGGGGCCGGGATGTGGCGGAGATCCAGCGGACCGTCCGCGAGCACTGGGACGCCGTGCTCGGCACGATCCAGGTGAGGACACCGGACCGCTCGATGGACATCATGCTCAACCGGTGGCTGCTCTACCAGACGCTCGCGTGTCGGGTGTGGGCGCGCACGGCGTTCTATCAGGCCGGCGGCGCCTACGGGTTCCGGGATCAGCTGCAAGACGTGCTGGCCCTGGGCGTCACCATGCCCCGGCTGGTGCGGGAACACCTGCTGCGGGCCGCGGCCCGGCAGTTCGGCGAGGGCGACGTGCAGCACTGGTGGCACCCGCCCGGCGGGCGGGGGGTCCGGACGCGGATCTCCGACGACCGGCTCTGGCTTCCATACGTCGTCACCCGGTACGTCGAGGTCACTGGTGACGGCGCCGTCCTCGACGAGATCGTGCCGTTCCTCGACGGGCCCACGCTCGCGCCCGGTCAGCTCGAGTCGTACTTCGAGCCGCGGGTCTCGGGAGAGCGGGGCACGCTGTTCGAGCACTGTGCCCGCGCGCTCGATCTCAGCCTGACGACCGGTGCCCACGGCCTGCCGCTGATGGGGACCGGCGACTGGAACGACGGGATGAACGCGGTCGGCGCCGAGGGCAGGGGCGAAAGCGTCTGGCTAGGATGGTTCCTTCACGTCGTGCTGTCCGACTGGGCGGCGCTGGCCGAGGGCCGCGGAGAGGGCAAGCGTGCCGAGCCCTGGCGAGAGTACGTGCGGGCGCTGGCCGCATCGCTCGAGCGCGAGGCCTGGGACGGCCACTGGTATCGACGGGCGTACTTCGACGACGGGACAGCGCTCGGCTCGGTCACCAACGACGCCTGCCGCATCGACTCGATCGCGCAGTCCTGGAGCGTGATCTCGGGGGTCGCCGACCCGGCGCGCCAGGCCGAATCGATGGCTGCGGTCGACACCTACCTCGTGCGCCGCGGTGACGGCCTCGTCCTTCTCTTCACGCCGCCGTTCGGCACGACGTCCCTGGCGCCCGGCTACATCAAGGGATACGTGCCGGGAGTCCGTGAGAACGGAGGACAGTACACGCACGCGGCGGTCTGGGCGGCGATCGCCTTCGCGGCGCTCGGCGATGGGGACGCCGCCACCGAGCTCTTCGCGATGCTGAACCCGATCAATCACGCCCGCACCGACGCCGACGTCCAGCGCTACCGGGTGGAGCCCTACGTCGTCGCCGGTGACGTCTATGCCGAGCCGCCGCACGTCGGCCGGGGGGGCTGGACCTGGTACACGGGGTCGGCCGGCTGGATGTATCGGGCCGGCCTGGAGTCGATCCTCGGCTTCCGGCTACGCGGCACGCGACTGCTGATCGATCCCTGCATCCCGCGCGCCTGGCCCGGCTTCGAGCTGGTCTTCCGCTATCGCTCCGCGCGATACGAGATCGTCGTGGAGAACCCGCGCGCGGTGTCCCGAGGGGTGGTGGCGGTCGAGGTCGACGGCGTCGGGCTGGACGGCGACCGCGGGATCGACGTCCACGACGACGGCCAGACCCACCGCGTCCGCGTCACCCTGGGCTGACGTCGGGCGCGTCGCCGGCGTCCCTCTCGATCCGGTAGAGGACCCACCCGCTCGGATCCTGGCCCTCCACACCCTGGGCCTGCTTGAACAGGCTGGGCCGACCTCTCGGCGGGGCGGCGGGATACTCCGCGGAGAGCGCGCGCCGGCCCAGCGTGACAGCCGCCGCCGGCAGCTGGGCCTCCACGCCGTAGCGGGCCAGGATCCGTCGCCGCTCGTGGTAGAACTCCAGCCGCCACTTCATTGCGGCCACTCCTGACGACACACCGGGCGTGGCCCCGTCACTACGTGCCGAGCCGGACGGAGCGCCAGAGACTGCGCTGGGCGACGATCGCCAGCGCCGCGCCGGCACCGCCGACGAGGAGAATGGCCGCCATGCCGGGCTCGTTGGAGACCAGGCCCAGGATCACCGTGCCAGCGACGATGCTGCCGATGAGCCCGACGGCCAGGTCGGGGAGAAATCCGTGTCCACCCGCGCGGGCGACGGTCTCGGCGATCCAGCCGGCCGCGAGCCCGGCGAGGATCAGCATGGGACCCATGTGGGCAATGTGCTCAATCATGGAGCGGACCGGCGGTGACCTCGGGCTTCGGCGTCCAGGTCCCCGCCGCGTACTCTCGCAGCCCTTGCAGGAGTACCGAGCGGAGCGTCGTTCGCTCGCTGAGGGCGCGGGCGCGCGCGGCCCGCTGAAGCTCGCGCGGGAGACCTCGCAACAGGTAGATGCCTGAGGTCGCGACGCGCGCCAGCACCCGACTGCGGCCGGCTCGCACGTAGATATCGATGGGCATTGCCATCACTCCTCCTTACTGGCGTTCGATGGATACGACGAAGTTGACTGTCTCCTCGTGATACGGCGACGGGATGTAGGCGAGCTCCAGGCGGATCTCCTTGAGCTTCTTGGCCTTCAGGGCTTCCGCCGGAAAGTCCACGTCCACCGACTGGGTGGCGTCCTGGCCGGGGTCGAGCCGGTCACCGCCACTGTAGGAGGTGAATTTCAGAAGCGGTTCGGTCCGCATGTCCTCCAGCTTGATCGGCTGGCCCGCGGTGTCGATGTACTGGATCTTGCCGGTGACGAGACGGACGGTCTGACTCGTCGAGCTGTTCTTGAGCAGGAGACTCGCCGTCAGCTTGGCCGGCGAGACGATGCGGCCCGTGCCCTGCTCGACGCGCTCGGTGACCTTCAGGTTCGTGAGCTCACCCGTGACGATGCCCGCCTTGACCTTCATCGCGGCCGGCGTCACCACGTAGGTCTTGTCCTCGACCACCGAAGCGGCCGTCGCGACCGGTTGCACCGAGGGGAGAAGGGTCATCCATACCACCGCGGCGCCGAGGGCGGCCCCGAGCCCCCACCGCCAGACCGTCCCCGCCGACTCACCCGGCTGCTCGGTGGGGCGTAGCTTGCGCTGGGCGGCGATCGCCACCGCGGCGCCGATGGAGGCCACGACGGCCATGGCGACGATGCCGGCGCCCGGGAAGATCCCGACGGCCCGGAAGATCCAGCTCAGCCCGATGCTGCCGACGAGGCCGAGGATGATGTCCGTCTTCAGCCCGTGCCCTCCGTGCTTTGCGACCAGGCCGGCCACTACGCCGCCCAGCACTCCCAAGAGAACCCACGTCACGAACATGGTGAAACTCATGACCCTGCCTCCTTGACAGCTCGACCGTTCACCCGATCACTGGCGGCACTTCGCATATCGTAGTTCCCGACTACCGACGGCTCCGGCCACCGCGTCGGCGCCTCGCGCTCGCAGCGGAGGGCGTAGGCGGCGGCCGCCGCATTCTGATCGTCGTACTCGATGACGACGTCGATGCACGGGTCGAACTCCACGGCCGACCGCCGGACCCGAAGACGGGCTCCACCCGGCTCGAGACCGATGGTGGCGCGCAGGAGCGCGATGTACCGTCGGCTCTGCCGGAAGGCGACGCCCGCGTAGTCCGCGTCACCCACCTGGGCCGCCCGCTCGGCCGCCGGAGCCGGGGTCAGCGTGATGAGGCCCAACGCCATCGCTAGGCCTCGCCGCCGTCCTCGCGGCGCGGATCGGTGGCCGGGTTCTTGTGCTCGGCAATGACTTGATTCCAGCGCTCACGGCGCTCGGCGGCGGCGGCCTTGAGTCGGTCGTTGCGGTGGAGCAGCGTCGACACCCGGCTGCGCAGGAAGGACACGGGAGACAAGAGCGCGTGCATCATGGCCGAACCTCGTCGCGGCAGCGATGTGGTGGGCCCGGTAGCGCTCCCGCCCTGGCGACCCCCTCGCTGCGCTTCGGGATCGCCGGGGCGGGATGTACAGCGTCTACGAGAGACGCGCTAGGCTCGAATCTACTCGCCGCCCCTCGGTTTGCGTATTGCACCTTGGTCTACTGCGGCCGGGACCGCGGGCGCGGCGGCCGTTCCGAGGCGGGCTTTGCGCAGCTCGGCCTCATGACGTCGACGGGTCAGACGCCGCAGCCGACGAACCCCAGCACGAGTCTTCGAGTGTGTCGCCATCCTGTCCCTCCTGGTTTAGAAGCCCTTCCGTCGCATGCACGTACGATACGCGGCTTGGTAGGTGGCGTGCTTGGCTCCTTCGGCCGCCATCCCGTGGATCTGGGGATCGGGCGAGTCGACGCCGCCGGCTGAGAGGCGAGCGATACCGGCCGGCTCGACGCCACCCCGCGCATGATCGGCCCGGGCGTGGTCGCCCCCGATCGGGGCGGCCGTCCCCGTCCGGACGGCCTGCGGGGCCTCGGCATTACAGGCCGCAACATCACTGGTGGTGGGGACCTGGGCGGCGGCCGGCCGGGTGCCGAACAGCGTGAGCAGCAGGAGCAGTTCGACGACTTTCATGGCTGGACCTCTTCCTTGGGTGGGGCCGGCTGGACGGCGGGGGAGGCCGCCTGGACGGCGCGCCGGATCGCCTCCAGGATGCTCCCTTCACCGAACGGCTTGCGCAGATGACCGGCGACGCCCGAGGCCTCGATGCGTTCGACGGTCGCGGGATCGTCGTGCGCTGTCATGAAGATGATGGGGATGGCCAGCCGCTCCTGCAGATCGAAGCCGCTCATCTCGTTCATGTGGACGTCGAGGACGAGGCAGGCCGCTCGACCTCGGGGGAGCCAGTCGAGGAACGCGCCGGCGGACGCAAAACCCTGGGCCGTGTAGCCGGCCGACTGAACCACGCGCAGGAGCGAGCGACGGACCGACTCGTCGTCGTCCACGATCGCGATTACCGGGGCACCATTCACGCAGGATCCTCCTTGCCGACGACCGTACGCGCGCGCACGGTGGGCGGCTATTGCACCTTCGTCTCGGGCCCGGGCGGGTGGGCGCGGTGTCAGCGCTTCGGCACGACGACGCCGACGGCGTCGGCCAGCCGGACGAGCTCGGCCAGCGAGCCGGCGCCCAACTTCTCCATGACCCGGGCGCGGTGGACCTTCACCGTCCCCTCGCCGATACCGAGCTCCGAGGCGATCTGCTTGTTCAGCATCCCCGTCACCACGAGGGCGAACACCGCAGTCTCGCGCGGCGTGAGGAGCGCGACCTTTCGCAAGATCGCCTCCACCCGGGCCTCGCTACCGAGCTCGCGCGTGTCCCGGGCCAGGGCCTGCTCGATGGCGTCGAGGAGCGCCTGCCGGGCGAACGGCTTGGTCAGGAAATCCACGGCGCCGGCCTTCATCGCCGCCACGCTGGTGGCGACGTCGCCGTGTCCGGTGATGAAGACGATGGCGATCCGGTGGGGCGCCTGGGCCAGGGTCCGCTGGAGCTCGAGCCCGGTGAGCCCCGGCATGCGCACGTCGAGCACCAGGCAGCAGGGGCCGGTCGACGGCGGCCGGGCGAGGAACTCCTGGGCCGAGGCAAAGGCCTGCACTCCGTAGCCGGCGGCGGCCACCAGGCGCGTGAGGCTCTTTCGCACGGAGGCGTCGTCGTCCACGATGAGCACCGTCGCGGCGGCCGCCGTCATGGCCGCTGGCTCGCCGCGACCGGCAGCGCGAACGCGACGATGGTGCCGCCGCCGGCCTTGTTCGACGCCGTCACCCGCCCGCCGTGGGCGTGCACGATCGTCCGCGAGATCGCCAGGCCCATCCCCAGCCCTTCGGCTTTCGTCGTGTAGAGGGGCTCGAAGATCAGCGCGAGGTCGGCCGGGGCGATCCCGGGGCCGGAGTCCTCGATCGAGACCGTGACGGTGCCGTCGCTGGGGTCGGAGGTGCGGATCACGAGGGCAGGGTCACGGCCGCCGGCCTCGCGCATGGCCTCGATGCCGTTGAGGACCATGTTGAGGATCACCTGCTGCAGCTGGAGCCGATCGCCTCGCACCGCCGGCAGCTCGGTGGCCAGGTCGAGCTTCAGTGGCACGTGGCGGATCACGGCCTCGTTGCGGACGAGCTGGGCGACCTCGCCCACGACCCGGTTGATGTCGAGGGGCCCGTGCTCGAGCTCGCCCTTCCTGAGCAGGACCCGCACGCGATGAATGAGCCCGGCCGCCCGGGCATCGTCGGCGACGATGTCTCTCAGGATCTCGCGCAGCTCGGTGATGTCGGGGGTCTCGGCCTCGAGGAAGCGCTGCGCGACCTCGGCGTTGTTGCGGATGGCCGTCAACGGCTGGTTCAGCTCGTGGGCCAGGGAGGCCGTGAGCTCGCCCAGGGCCGAGACGCGACCGATGTGGGTCAACTCCTGGCGGAGGCGCCCGGCCTCCTCGAGGCGCCGGGCGAGCGACAGCTCCATGCGCTTGCGCTCCAGGGTGCTGGCGAAGGCCTCGCTCAGGAGGCGGAGGCGGTCGACCAGCTCGTCGGGCCATGGATGCTCGTCGCGCACGGAATCGAAGGACAGCACCCCGAGCATGGGGCCGCCGCCGCGCAAGGGAATCGACAGGTGCGCACGCGTTCCCAGGCGAGCGTAGCTCGCCCGGTCGACCACGGCCTCCTCCGGGAGCTCGGCGCTCCGGGAGAATCGGACGACGTCGCCGCGGCGGAGCGTGGCCGCCGTCCACGGGAACTGATCGGCCTCGAGAATCGACGGCAGCTCGGCGATGCCCGGTCGGGCGCACGACACTCGGACGCCCGGGGTGTCGTCCACGTACTCGTCCAGGTTGCCGCGATCCATGTCCAGGAAGGCGAGCATGCGCTCGAGCGCGCTGCGCAGAGCCATGTCGATACCACCGGCCGGCACGTGGATCAGCCGGGCCGAGAGCTCGGCCAGCAGCATCTCGAAGCGCAGGCGCTCCTCGAGGAGGCGCTGCGCGCGCCGCCCGGCCGCCCGGTGAACGAGGAGCCACGCCACGAGCGCAGTCTCGACGAGGATCAGCAGCGCCGCAGCGACCGCGTAGAACGTCGGGCCCATGGCGCGGTCAGCGCACCGCGGCACCCCTCGCATCGCGGGCGCGTCGGGCGGCCGGACGCGGGCGTGGCCGGCGGGGATCGGGTGAGGGGCTCGCCGAGGCGCCGTCGCCGGTCGGGCGCACGAGGAGGGCCGACAGCATCTCGATCGCGCGTGGGTCGAGCGCCCGGTCGTCGGTCATCACCTGCACGGAGGGGTCGGCCAGACGCCGGACAGCCTCGGATGCCGCGGTGGAGCAGACGACGACATCCACCCGCCGCAGCAGGCGGCTCAGCGCGGGGCCCTCGCCGGGCGCTGCACCGGCCAGCACGATGTTGGGCAGAGCCGCGTTCGCGATCGAGTGCTCGAGGCTGTGGGCGGTGTCAGCGGCCGTGGAGACCACGCCCACGCGCGTGCCCGGGGGGAGCTGCGCGAGGCGGTGGAGGGTCGCCAGGTGCGCCTCGGCGAGGAGGGCGATCACCGGCACGCCCCGACCGCCCAGGAGGCGCTCCACCTCCGGCAAGTGCGAGAAGCTCGTGGCCGCCGCCCGCCAGCGCCCGGGGCCCTTCTGGCGTCGCGTCAGCGCCCCCAGGGCGCCGAGGAGGACCTTGTCGACGCGGATCGGCAGGTGGGCCTCGAGCTGGCCGGCAAAGAAATCGAGCTCGGCCGGACTGCACTCCACCAGGAGCACCTCCACGGCCCCCTGGACGGCGGCCGGATGGACACCCGCCACGCTGAGCACACCCACCGCCAGATCGTCGGCGGTCATGCCGAGGGCGGCCGCCCGGATGACCGTGTCCCGCAGGAAGCGCTCGCGCAGGTGGGGGGAGGGGCGGGCGGGCGGCGTCGCCGCCGCGAACACACCCTTGCCGCGCCGGGCCTCGACGTAGCCGCTCCGCTTGAGATCCTCGATGACGCGGGCGACGGTGTTGGTGTTGATGCCGAGGAAGCCAGCCAGCTCCCGGATGCTGGGCAGGGTCTGGTCGGGGGGGACGCCGCCGCTCTCGATCACGTGCTTGAGCTGCTCGGTCAGCTGCCGGCGCATGGGGATGGGGCTGCGAGCGTCGACCTTCAGGTTCATGGCGATCGTCATACTGTACTGGTCATATAGTACACCTGCGGTAAGTCGATCTAGTGTACTATCCAAGTGGTACAGATCAGAGGCACCGACCGTCCGCCCCCACCTGGAAGAGAGGGATCGCACCATGGCTCAGACGACCACCGCCCCCAAGGCTCAGGCCACGACACCGAAGCTCCGCCCGCTCCACGACCGCGTGCTCGTCCAGCGCGTCGCCGAGCAGGAGGAGAAGCACGGCAGCATCGTCATCCCCGACAGCGCCAAGGAAAAGCCGCAGGAGGGTCGGGTGATCGCGGTCGGGGCCGGCAAGCTCTCCGAGGACGGCACCACCGTGCCTCTGGATCTCAAGCGGGGCGACCGGATCCTGTTCGGCAAGTATTCCGGCAGCGAGATCAAGCTCGACGGCGAGGAGTTCCTCATCATGAAAGAGGAAGATGTCCTCGGCGTCCTCGGTTCGTGACCGCGTGACCCGCTCGCTCGCCACCACGCCCGCACACTCGAGAGGAAGGTAGTCATGCCCAAGCAGCTTTTGTTCAACGAGGAAGCCCGAGCCGCGCTCCTGCGCGGGATCAACACCATGTCGCGCGCCGTCAAGGTGACGCTGGGACCGAAGGGCCGCAACGTCGTCATCGCCCGCAAGTTCGGCAGCGCCACCCTGACCAAGGACGGCGTGACCGTGGCCAAGGAGATCCAACTGCGCGACGCCGCCGAGAACATGGGCGCCCAGATGCTGCAGGAAGTCGCGGCCAAGACTTCCGACCTCGCCGGCGACGGCACCACGACCGCGACCGTGCTGGCCCAGGCCATCTTCCGGGGCGGCCTCAAGAACGTGACCGCCGGCGCCAACCCGATGGCGCTGAAGCGCGGGATCGAACGGGCGGTCGAGGCGGTGGTCGAGGAGCTGAAGCACATGTCCAAGGCCACCAAGGACCGCAAGGAGATCGCCCAGGTCGCCACCATCGCCTCCAACAACGACAAGGCGATCGGGGACCTGATCGCCGAGGCCATGGAGAAGGTCGGCAAGGACGGGGTCATCACGGTCGAGGAGGCCAAGGCCACCGAGACCACCCTGGCGGTGGTCGAGGGGATGCAGTTCGACCGCGGGTACCTGTCGCCCTACTTCGTCACCGACCCCGCCCGCATGGAAGTCGTGCTGGAGGACGTCCACGTCCTCATCTACGAGAAGAAGCTGGGGGCGATGAAGGACATGCTGCCGCTGCTGGAGCAGGTCGTCCACGCGGGCAAGCCGCTGCTGATCATCGCCGAGGACCTGGAGGGCGAGGCGCTGGCCACCCTGGTGGTCAACAAGCTACGGGGGACGCTCACGTGCTGTGCCGTCAAGGCCCCGGGCTTCGGCGATCGCCGCAAGGCCATGCTAGAGGACGTTGCCATCCTGACCGGCGGCAAGGCCATCACCGAGGAGCTGGGCATCAAGCTCGAGAGCCTCAAGCTGACCGACCTCGGCCGGGCCGCCAAGGTGGTCGTGGACAAGGACAACACCACGATCATCGAGGGTGCCGGCAAGCCAGCCGAGATCCAGGGCCGGGTCAAGCAGATCCGGGCCCAGATCGCCGAGACGACCTCGGACTACGACCGCGAGAAGCTCCAGGAGCGGCTGGCCAAGCTCGCGGGCGGCGTGGCCATCATCAAGGTCGGCGCGGCCACCGAGACCGAGATGAAGGAGCGCAAGGCGCGGGTCGAGGACGCGCTCAACGCGACGCGGGCGGCCGTCGAGGAGGGCATCGTGCCCGGCGGCGGCGTGGCCCTCCTGCGCGCCTCGGAAGTGCTCGACGGTCTCAAGCTCACCGGTGACGAGGCCACCGGGGTCGAGATCGTGCGGCGGGCCCTGGAGGAGCCGATCAGGCAAATCGTGGAGAACGCCGGGCTCGAGGGCTCGGTCGTGGTCGAGAAGGTCAAGGCCATGGTCCCGCCCACGCGGGGCTTCGACGCCGAGGCCAACGAGTACGTCGACCTGATCAAGGCAGGCATCATCGACCCCACCAAGGTGGAGCGGGTGGCGCTGCAGCACGCGGCCTCGATCGCATCCCTGCTGCTCACGACCGAGGTCCTCATCACGGACGTTCCCGATGCCGACAAGGCCGGCGCCTCGCCGATGCCCGGCGGAGAGTACTAGCCGGATCGCGGCCGCGGGCCCGGAGGACATCCCGGGCCCGCGGTCGAGGCCGACACCCCCGGGCCGGTCGCGCAATTTCCTAGGTGGCCGGGCCGGGCCTCTCACAGAATTACGGGCATGGCTCATACCATGCCCTTCAAGGTCATTGCGCTCGTGCTGGCCGCCGTCCTGATGGTCGTCGCGGGAACGCCCGCCCAGGCCGAGGCCGTGGACGCGCTGACGATCCTCGCCATCGCGGGGCTGGCGGCGGCCGGCCTCGTGATCATCGCGTACCTGATCATCGCGAACGTCGAGGGAGACAAGGCAGCGGGTCCGGGGCGGGTCGTCTGGATGGCGTGCGCCGAGGCCGACAACTGCAAGGTCATCCCCGCGGAGGAGGCCGCCGCCCTGATCGGTGCGCCTGCCGTCGACAGCGGCGACCGCCAGGGGCCCTGAGCGCGCCTCAGTCGTCGGCCAGCGGCAGGGAGACCACACGGCGGTGCGCGCTCGACCGCAACGCCGCTGCGATCACTTCCTGAACGTCGCGTCCCACCTCGGCGCCGCACAGCTCGGTCAGCTCGCAACCGTCGCGCAGCCGTGACAGGAAGTGCGTCGGGCCGTCACGCTGATCGGGTGGCAGCAGCGGCGGCTCCAGCAGGCGACTCCCGGACGGGGTGACGAGCTGCACCCGGCCGGGCTCCACGCGCTGGCCCTCGTGGGTGAGGCGCGGCTGCAGCACCAGCAACGTTCCCCGCTCGCCGTACACGATCATGGCGAAGGCCGGCTCGCCGCCGATCTGCGTCCAGCTCGCCTCCAGCAGCCCGAGCGCCCGAGGGTACGAGAGCACCGCCACCGCGTTGTCCTCGGCCACGAGGTCGGGCTTGCGGGGGGGCGGCGTCACCGCGGTCACGCGCAGGGGCTGGCCGAGCACCATGCGGCAGAGCAGGGCTCCGTAGCCGCAATAGTCGACGAGGGCGCCGCCGCCATTGCGCTTGGGGTCGTACAGCCACTCACTGAACTGCGGCGAGCAGCCGAACTCGCGGGGCCCCGCGTGACCCCCACGGTGGCTGAGCTGCACCGGCTCGCCGACCTCGCCCCGCAGGGCCAGGACCAGCCCGTAGCGCAGGGCCGGCCGCCAGGCCGTGGGCCAGTTGATCATCAGCGGAACCCCGGCCCGCCGGCTCGCGGCCAGCAGCGCCTCGGCGCCGGGCAGGTCGGCGGCCATGGGCTTCTCGATCATGACCGGCAGCCGCTGGCCGAGCGCACGCACGCCCAGCTCGGCCGAGGCGCGATTGTCGGAGAAGATCAGCACGGCGTCCAGGTCACGCCGCTCGAGAAGGTCGTCGAACGTCGGATGGACGGCGGCGTCGGGATGGAGCGCGGCGAAGCGGGCGCGGAGCTCGGCGTCCGGCTCGGCGACGGCCACCAGGCGGCCGAGATCCCCGGTGGCGAGGGCGGTGAGATTGGACCAGACGTGATCGTGGCTGAGGCCGAGGACGCCGACGTTGAGTCGGGCCACCGGCATCAGCGGCCCCGGCCCGCCAGCCAGTCCCACGTGCGGGCGGCCAGCGTGACGGAGAGCTCGACGTCCTCCTCCAGCATGTAGCGGGCGGCCACCAGCTCCCGGGCGGCGCTGCGCACGGCCTCCAGGTACGCCGCCCGCGAGGCATAGCGCTCCTCGACCGAGGGACGCGGGTCGCCGGTCGTCTCGCGCTCCTGTCGCGTGCGCGCGAAGGGCAGGGTGGCGCCCGCGAAAACGAGCAGCTGTTCGGCGCCGCCGATGTCCGGGTGGCGCAGCGTCCATCCGGTGTGGGTCGCCAGCGGCACCCGGACCTCGGGCACCGCGATGCCGGCCACCTCGTTGCCGTCCTCGTCCACCGCCGAGACCAGCGAGCCGAAGCGCGGACCCTCGCGCGGCGGCACCTGGCCCATCACGCGCAGCTCGGCGTCGGCGCCGAAGTCGAGCCGACGCGGTCGCGCGTGGTGGCGCGGGTAGGCGGCCCCGGGGACGCGCTCGAAGATCTTGGCCAGCGACTCCGGCGGTACCGCGGTGCCGTCGCTGACCCGCGGATGACGACTGGGCGGCGGCTCGATCCCCTCGGTCACCCAGGCGTCGAGGTGCACGAGGCAGGCGCGGAGCAGGCGGCCGTAGTTGACGATGCCGCGCAGGTTCTGGGAGCGCTCGATCCAGCCGGACGGGTCGGCGGCGATCGGGGTCGTGTCGGCGGGCGGCCACACGCCGAGGCCGTGCTCGGTGCCAGCGAAGTGGTAGACGCGGGTATGGGGGCCGGTGGCGACGTCGCGCATGCCGTCGGGCTCGGTGTGGATCAGGGAGGCATCGCCGCGGTGATACTCGGCCCCGCTGTTCGTGTAGAAGACCTTGAGCCGGCTGCTGCGGGCGTCGAGACGGCCATGCAGCGCGTCGGTTGTGTTCGTCACCGGATCGGTCGTCGTCGTGTCGGTCGAGGGAAACACGTGGGCCATCATCTGGGGGCGGTCCTTGGAATTCTGGCCGAAGCGCTGGTTGAACTCGCCCCGCATGCCGCCGGCGACGTTGGCGACGATGCCGTCGAAGGCCTCCCGGCCCTGCTCGTCGAGGTTCAGGTCCCAGTAGATCAGCGTGCGCAGGAAGCGACCGGTCTGCGATCGCCCGTAGGCGTACGCCCACCGGATGCCTCCGCCGGCCGGGCTGGCCGGGTCGTGCTTGAGCCAGGACACGGCGTCACGCACCGCCGCGAAGCTCACGCCCAGCACCGGCGCCCCGACAGCGGTGTAGGCGACCTGGTAGAGCCGGCCCCGCTCGAAACCGCCCTGCATCCACACGTAGCGCGGGTCGGCGACGACGCGGCCGTCGGCGGCCACGCGCCCGAACCGCCAACTCGAGCGGGCGATCGGCTGCGGGGCGCCGTCGAGCTGGTCGCGAACGAGGAGCGTCGCGTTGGGCTCTTCGAGGTCGGCGGCCGGGTGGGCCAGATGGCCGCGGTCGGAGAGCAGGAAGTGGGGCACGGGCTCGGGGGCCTGGAGGTTCACGTACACGCGCCCGCGCAGGGGGCTGCGGCCGTCGGTACCGCGAGCCTCGGGAGCGTAGAGGCGGAACAGCCCCGGCAGCTCCGGCACGTCGCACTGCCAGCCGCACGAGATCACCGTGTAGCCGTGGCGCATGAGGAAGCCGTCGCCCGCGTCGACCGGGGGATTGGGGTCGGCGTCGGGGCCGAGCACGGGCCGGGTGGCGTGGTTGAAGTTCGGCATCGTGACGGTGTTGCCGCGGTTCACCACGTCGAGGATCACGCGGCCGTTGCCGCGGGCCCGGTCGACGGGCAGCAGGATCGACACGTCGGCGGCGAACTCGACCCGGCCGTCGCGGTTGCGGGGAGCCCGCTCGACGTCGGTGATCCGCGCGTTGGCGGCGTGCGTCGGGTCGATGGCGAAGCGGAGCCGGCCCTTCAGTTCCTCGTAGGGACCGACTTCACCGAAGGCGCGGCCGTCGGCGAGGGGACGCTGCAGCGTCAGGTCGAAGTGGGTCACGGGCATGGTAACGACAGTCTACCCGACCTCGCGGTAGCCTAGGGGGCCCAAGGAGGGCGCATGCGACTGTCAGGCAAGACCGCGCTGGTCACGGGCGCGCAGCAAGGCATCGGACGGGCCATCGCGGTCGCGCTGGCACGCGACGGCGCCAATGTGGCGATCAACTTCCTGGACGACGAGGCCGCGGCCACCCGCGTGGCTGGCGAGGTGCGGGGCCACGGTCGCCAGGCCCTGCTGGTGCCGGGCGACGTGTCACGGCCCGGCGACGTGGAGGCAATGGTGGCGGCGGTCGTGAGCGCGCTGGGGCCACCCGACGTGGTAGTGAACAACGCCGGCGTGTTTCCGCGGGTCGCGTTCCTGGACATGAAGGAGGGCGACTGGGACCACGTGCTCGACATCAATCTCAAGGGCAGCTTCCTGGCCGCCCAGGCGGGCGCGCGGGCCATGGTGGCGGCCGGGCGGGCCGGCGCCATCGTCAACATCTCGTCCTCGGCCGTGCGGGGCGACGCCCGGGGCGTGCACTACTCGGCCAGCAAGGCCGGGGTGATCGGGCTCACGCGGGCGATGGCGCTGGCCCTGGCCCCCCACCGGATCCGCGTCAACGCGATCGCGCCCGGTACGACCGACACCGCCCAGCCTCGCTATGGCAATACCGAGGAGCAGCTGGCCGCGCGCCTGCGCGACACGCCCTTCGGGCGCATGGCCGAGCCCGACGAGATCGCCCGGGTGGCCGTGTTCCTGGCCACCGAGGAGGCGGCCTGGATCAGCGGCGAGGTCATCCACGTGAACGCGGGGGCTTACATGGCGTGATAAGCTCGGCCCACTTTTTCCCCGTAGCGAACCGGCCCGGCCCGCTGGAGTGAGTTGATGACCCCACGTTCTCGCGCCGTTCGATCGCTCCTGGTGCTCGCCCTGCTCACTCTGTGCCTGGCCGCCCCGGCCGCCGCCCAGCCCGCCGGCACCATGACGTGGGGCGTGCACGTCACACTGGCCACCCGGTGGCTCGACACCTCGGAGACGGAGTCCGAGATCACGCCGTTCATGATCCTGTATGGGTTGCACGACGCGCTGGTGAAGCCGATGCCGGGCAACCTCAACGCCCCCTGCCTGGCCGAGTCGTGGACGGTCTCCAAGGACGGCCGCGTCTGGGAGTTCGTGCTGCGCAAGGGGGTGAAGTTCCACAACGGTGAGCTCGTCACCGCCGAGGACGTGAAGTTCTCGTTCGAGCGGTACAAGGGCGGGGCGGCGGCGCTCTTCCGCGAGCGGGTGCGGGAGGTGCAGGTGGTGGACCCCGGCCGGGTGCGCTTCGTGCTCAAGGAGCCGTGGCCCGACTTCATGACCTTCTACGGCACCAGCGCCTCGGGCGCGGCCTACGTGGTCCCCAAGAAGTACGTCGAGAAGGTCGGTGACGACGGCTTCCGCAAGGCCCCGATTGGCGCCGGCCCGTACAAGTTCGTCAGCTTCCAGCCCGGCGTCGAGCTGGTCCTCGAGGCCTTCGAGGGCTACTGGCGCAAGGTGCCCCACGTCAAGCGCCTGGTGATCCGCGGCATCCCCGACGAGTCGACGCGCGCCGCCGCCCTCAAGCGCGGCGACGTGGACGTCGTCTACTACCTGAACGGCCCCATCGCCGACGACGTGCGACGCACGCCCGGCCTGACGCTGGCCGCCACGCGCACCAACGGCGTGCTGTGGGTCGAGTTCCCCGAGCAGTGGGACCCGAAGTCGCCGTGGGCCGACCGCCGGGTGCGGCTGGCGGCCAGCCTGGCCATCGACCGCCAGGCCATCAACGAGGCGGAGTCCCTCGGCTTCTCCGGACCGACCGGCAACATCGTGCCTCGCCACCAGGAGTTCGCCCTGCCGATCGATCCGCATCCGTACGATCCGAAGAAGGCCAAGGCGCTGCTGGCCGAGGCGGGCTATCCGAACGGCTTCGACGCCGGCGAGTTCACGCCGTACCCGCCCTACACCTCGATGGGCGAGGCGATCGTGAACTACCTGGGCGCGGTCGGAATCAAGACGCGCATGCGGACGATGGAGCGGGCGTCCTTCCTGTCGGCCTGGCGCGACAAGAAGCTGCGCGGCGTGTTCGTCGGCGCCACCGGCTCGGCCGGCAACGCCTCGACGCGCATCGAGCCGTTCGCCACCAGCCGGGGCATCAATGCCTACGGGGTGCTGCCCGACGTCGAGGGGACGTTCCAGCGACAGCTCCAGGAGATGGACCGCAAGAAGCGCGAGGAGCTGCTGCATCAGATCCAGCGGCTGCTGGCCGACCGGGTCGTCTTCGCGCCGATCTGGGAGAACGGGTTCATCCGGGCCTACGGACCCAGGGTGGAGGAAGCGGGGCTCTCGCTGATCCAGGCGTTCCCGTACTCGGGGCCGCTCGAGGACGTGAAGCTCAAGAAGCCGTGAGCCGGTGAGTCCGAGGGGAGAGCGTCGTGAGGCAGTCGCCGGTCGAATAGGCTACACTTCGCCTCGTCGGCGAGCGACGATGGCTGAGACAGCGACCGGACCCGAAGCGCACGTCCTGATCGAGGCGTACTACGACGCCGGCTGGACGGATGGGCTGCCGGTCGTCCCCCCCACCGACGCCACCGTCGCCGCCATGCTCGCGGCGGCGGGGCTGCAAGGCCACGAGATCCTCGGCGAGATCCCCGGTCGCAACACCGTCGTGACCGCCGACAAGGTCGCGATCAACGCCGTCCTGGCCGGCTGCCGCCCCGAGTACGCGCCGGTCGTGATCGCCGCGCTGCGGGGTCTCTGCCGGCCCGAGTTCGCCTACCACGGGCCGGCCAGCAGCACCGGGGGCTCGGCCATCGTGCTGGTCGTCAACGGGCCGATCGCACGCCGCCTGCAGATCAACAGCGGCAACAACGTGCTGGGGCAGGGGCATCGCGCCAACGCGACCATCGGCCGGGCCGTGCGCCTGTCGATGATGAACGTGATGAACACGCGGCCCGGCTTCCTCGACCGGGCCACGCTGGGCAACCCGGGCAAGTACTCGTTCTGCTTCGCCGAGCACGAGCTCGATCATCCGTGGCAGCCGTTGCACACCACGCGGGGCTTCGCGGCCGAGGACAGCGCCGTCACCGTGTACGCCTCGAACAGCCTCTACCAGGTCTACAACCAGCTCGCGGCCACGCCGGAGCCCTTGCTGCTGTGCTTCGCGGACGCGCTCGGCCACGTGGGCTCCCCCAATCTGAAGGGCTTCAACGAGACGCTCGTGATCTTCGCCGGTGAGCACGCCGAGATCCTGCGATCGAGCGGGTGGAGCCGGCGCGACGTCCAGCAGTTCCTGATCCAGCACACGCGACGGCGGCTGGCCGACGTCAAGCGGGCGGCCCGCCTGCCCGGCGCCGTCGCCGAGGCAGACGAGACGACGTGGCGCCACGTGTTCGAGAAGCCCGACGATATCCTCATCGTGTGCGCGGGCGGCCGCGCCGGCAGCTGGTCGGCCTGCCTGCCCGGCTGGGGCACCAAGTGGACCCGCGCCGTCACCGAGAGAATCACAGAGCCGTGAACCGCCTCGAACAGGCCACCCACGCTTCAAGCCGGGCTATCGCTCCGATACAGAAGCCCGTGAACCGCCTCGAACAGGCCACCCACGTTTCAAGCCGGGCTATCGCTCCGATACAGAAGCCCGTGAACCGCCTCGAACAGGCCACCCACGTTTCAAGCCGGGCTATCGCTCCGATACAACGGAGGCCGTCATGAAGCTGTTCGATCCGACGTCGGCGCCCGCCGTGCGCGCCCTCACGCTGGCGCCGCGGCCGGCCGGTCTGGCCGGGCTGCGCCTGGGACTGGTGGACAACACGAAGTTCAACTCCGACACGCTGCTCCGCATGCTCGCCGAGCGGCTGCAGCGGCGCCACGGCACCCGGGTGACGGTTACCCGGCGCAAGCGGTCGCCGAGTCACGAGATCGACGAGAACGACATCAAGACGCTGCGCGCTCAGGCCGACCTGGTCGTCTCCGGGATCGGTGACTGAGGGTCGTGCAGCTCGAGCAGTGTGCTCGACGCGATCCTGATGGAAGAGCAAGGGGTACCGGCGATCGCCGTGGTGACGACGCCGTTCCGCACCACGGGTGAGGCGATGGCGACGAGCTGGGGGAAGCCCGGCTACCCGTTCCTGGACACGCCCCACCCGATCGCGAACCTGACGGCGGCGGACCTCGATCAGCGCGCCGACGCGCTGGCCGCGGCGTGCGAGCAGTGGCTGCGCGGCGGCTGACGGGATACGTACGTAGAAGCTCAAGGCGAGATCGAGGGGTGCCACGGCTTTGCCGGGGCGCCCCGAGCGACTGGGGGCTTGGGGGCCATATCGGGGCCCCCAAAGG
Organism: uncultured Candidatus Rokubacteria bacterium; assembly: GCA_963734175.1. GTDB lineage: Bacteria > Methylomirabilota > Methylomirabilia > Rokubacteriales > CSP1-6 > AR5. The sequence goes on along the minus strand of CAVTGC010000002.1, from coordinate 868,113 downwards.
AGAAGAGATGGCCTACGACCTGATCGTCAAGAACGGCATGATCGTGGACGGCAGCGGCTTCGCCCGCTACCGGGGTGACGTCGGCGTGAAGGACGGCCGGATCACGGAGATCGGCCGCATCAACGCCACCGCCGAGAAGACCATCGACGCCGACGGCATGTTCGTGGCGCCGGGCATCATCGACCTGCACACCCACTACGACGCCCAGCCGTTCTGGGATCGGCTCTGCACCTCCTCCATCTGGCACGGCGTTACCACCGTGCTGACCGGCAACTGCGGCCTGACCCTGGCGCCGCTGCGCCCCGAGCATCGCGAGTCGATGCTGGCGACCTTCTGCTGCGTCGAGGATCTGCCCTTCCGCTCGCTGGCCGGCGTACTGCCGTGGACGTGGAAGAACTTCGACGAATACCTGACGGCCATCGACATCGGTCTCGGGCTGAACATGATGCCGCTGGTCGGTCACAACCCGCTGCGGCTGAGCGCGATGGGCCAGGCCGCCTGGGACCGCGCGGCCACCGAGGACGAGACCCGGGTCATGCAGGATCTGCTGCGGGAGTCCATGGAGGCCGGCGCCTGGGGGTGGAGCACGACGAACTCGCCGACCCACGCCGGCACCAAGGGCGAGCCAGTGCCGAGCCGCCTGGCCGCCAACGAGGAGCGGGTGGCGCTGGGGCGGGCCATGGGCGAGTTCAACCGGGGCATCAGCGAGATCCTGCCGCCCTCGATCACGCAGCCCGACGAGGCCGACCGGCAGCACCTGATCGACGTCGCCCGGGCCAGCGGCCGCCCGGTCTTCTTCCTCGTCTTCGACGCCCAGTCGCGCACCTGGGTCGAGGCGGCGACGCAGCAGGGCGCCCAGCTCACGGCGCTGCTGCGCGCGATCCCGTTCAACCCGCGCTTCACGCTCAGGAAGACGACGTTCTTCAACAACCTCGACGTGTGGGACCTGGTCATGGCCAAGCCCTTCGAGGCGCGGCTGGCCACGATGGCCGACCCCGCCAAGCGGGCCGAGCTGCGGGAGGCGGCGATGCAGCGCCAGCGTCGGCGGCCAGGCGTGCCGGGCCGGTTCATTCCGTGGGCGTCGCTGGTCGTCAGCAAGGTGGCGCTGGCCTCGAACAAGGCGCTGGAGGGGCGCAAGCTGACCCAGCTGGCCGAGGAGCAAGGCCGGCACGTGGCCGACGTCATGCTGGACCTGGCCGTCGCCGAGAAGCTGGAGACCGAGTTCCAGCTGCAGTCGCGGCCGCCGGAGAACGACGTGGCCCTGGCCGAGTACGTGCGCAGCGGGCACGCGCTGCCCTCGCAGTCCGACGCCGGCGCTCACCTCAATACCAACTACTGCACGGCCGGCGAGTCGAGCTGGGTGCTCGGCGAGTGGGTGCGCGAGCGCGGGCTGCTGAGCCTGGAGGACGCCATCCGGCGCTACACGTTCCAGCCGGCCCGCATCATGGGGCTCGGGGACCGCGGCCTGGTGCGCGAGGGCATGGCGGCCGATCTCATGGTGTTCGACCTCGCCCGCATCGGCGTGAAGGAGGACGAGGTCTCGCGCGATGGCCCCGGCGGCACTCCGCGGCGCGTGCAGGGGGCGGAGGGCGTGCACCACGTGATCGTCAACGGCGAGCCGGTGCTGGACCACGGCAGCCACAGCGGCGCCTTCCCGGGGCGGGTCCTCCGCGCCGGCCGGCGCTGAGGAGCGTCACATGAAGACCACGGCCAACGGCATCGGCGTCAACTACACCCTCGACGGGCCCGCCACCGCGCCGGTGGTGACGCTCAGCCACTCGCTGGCCGCCGACCTGGCGATGTGGGATCCGCAGATGAAGGCGCTGACCGCGAAGTATCGTGTGCTGCGCTACGACACCCGTGGCCACGGCGCCACCGACGCCCCGGCCGGCGCCTACACGCTGGCCCAGCTCGCCGAGGACGCGCGGGCCCTGCTGCAGGGGCTGGGGATCGCCAAGACGCACTGGATCGGGCTCTCGATGGGCGGGATGATCGGCCAGACGCTGGCGCTGAGCTCGCCCGGGCTGTTCCTGAGCCTGGGCCTGTGCGACACCTCCAGCCGGGTGCCGGCCGAGGCCCGGCCCGTGTGGCAGGAGCGCATCAAGACGGCCCAGAGCCAGGGGATGGAGCCGATCGTCGAGCCGACGATCGGGCGCTGGTTCACGGCCCCGTTCATCGCGGCCCGCAAGGACGTGGTCGACCCCGTGCGCACGCGCATCCGTACCACTGACCCGCAGGGCTACGCCGGCTGCTGCGCCGCCATCGCGCAGCTGGACCTGACCGACAAGATCTCGGCCATCAAGGTGCCGACGGTGATCGTGGTGGGCGAGGAGGACCAGGGCACGCCGGTCGCCGCCTCCAAGGCCATCCAGGGCCAGATCGCCGGCTCCCAGCTCGAGATCATCAAGTCGGCCGCCCATCTCTCGAACCTGGAGCAGCCCGAGGAGTTCACGCGGATCATCACGACGTTCCTGTCCCGGGTCGGCTGAGCGACGCCGCCGGCGGGCGGTGACAGGAGGAGGCGATGATACGGCTCGCGCGGATCGGGCACGTGGCGCTGCGGGTGGCCGACGTCACGCGCTCTCGGGAGTTCTACGGCAAGCTCCTCGGCTTCGAGGTCGTGGAGGAGGATCCTGAGCACGGGGGCGTGTTCATGGCCCTGGCCGGGCTGAGCCACACGATTGATCTGTTCCCGGTGGCCGACCCGGCGCTCTTGCCGCCGCGAGCCCCCGACGCGGTCGGCGTCCGCCACGTGGCCTTCCTGGTCGACAGCGAGGCGGCGCTGCGGGAAGCGTGGGCCACGCTGCGCGAGCATGGGGTGCCGATCGTGCGGGCGGTCGACCACGTCAGCCAGAAGAGCATCTACTTCCACGATCCGGACGGCAATCTGCTGGAGATCTACCACGAGCTGCCGCAGGCCCGCGAGATGTTCAGGCAGGGCCGCGGCGACCGCGACGTCCCCCTGGTGTTCGAGCCCTAGTCGGCGGTACCCGCCATGGCGACGGCGCCCGGGTACGGCTCCGACCTCGTCGTCGACCTGCTGCGCGCGGCCGGCGTCGAGTACGTCGCGCTGAACCCGGGCGCGACCTACCGCGGCCTGCACGACTCCCTGGTCAACTACGGTGGCAACCGCGCGCCCGAGCTGATCCTCACCACGCACGAGGAAGTCGCCGTCGGCCTCGCGCACGGCTACGCCAAGGCGAAGGGCCGGCCCATGGCGGCCATCGTGCACGACATCGTCGGCCTGCAGCACGCGAGCATGGCCATCTTCAACGCCTTCTGTGACCGTGCGCCCGTGCTGGTGCTGGGCGCCACCGGCCCCATGGACGCGACCCGACGGCGGCCGTGGATCGACTGGATCCACACCGCGCTGGTGCAGGGCACCCAGGTCCGCGACTACGTCAAGCTCGACGATCAGCCGGCCAGCGTGGCCGCATTGCCCGAGTCGTTTCTCCGTGCCTGGCGCGTGGCTCTCACCGAGCCGCTGGGGCCGGTCTATCTCTGCCTCGACGCCGGCCTGCAGGAGCAGGCGCTCGAGCACCCGGTCACCCTCCCCGACGTCGCGCGGTTCCGACCGCCGGCGCCGCCTCACGCGGATCCGCAGGCGCTCGACGACGCTGCCCGCCGTCTCGTCGAGGCGCGGCATCCGGTCATCGTCGTCGAGTCGCTCGGACGCCGGCCGGAGGCGACCGCGCCGCTGTGCCGGCTGGCCGAGCTGCTGGCGGCGCCGCTGATCGACCTGGCCGGCGAGTCGCAGGGGCGGCCCAGTGTCCCCGCGGGGCATCCGCTCGACATGAGCGACGCCCGTCACGAGGTCGTGGGCGAGGCCGACGTCATCCTTGCCCTCGACGTCACCAGCTTCCTGAGCGGGTTGGGGGAGACCGACCGGAGCACGCGCGAGGTGCGCTACCTGAACGAGGCCGCGCGCGTGATTGCGATCTCGCTCGACGACTACGCGTTCCGGAGCTGGGCGCACACCTTCCAGTCGCTGGCCCCGATCGATCTGCCGATCGCCGCCGACGCGGCGCGTGCGCTGCCGGCGCTGGTGACCGCGGTCGAGGATCGGCTGAAGCACGACCGGAGCGCCGTCGAGCGCCAGACGCGCGCCGCCCGATTCGCCACCCGTCACGCCACGCTGCGGGCCGAGTGGCAGACGGCGGTCCGGGCGGAGCAGGCGCTGAGCCCGCTCACTCCCGCGGTGCTCGCCGCCGAGGTCTGGGCGGCGATCAAGGACGAGGACTGGATCCTGGCCAACGGGACCGGGAAGGGCTGGGCGCGCCGGCTCTGGGACTGGCGGCCCGAGCGGAGCTACGGCGGCAGCGGCGGCGCCGGCCTGGGCTACGGGTTGCCCGCCGCCCTCGGTGTCACGCTCGCCCACCGCGGTACCGGCAAGCTCTGCGTCGATCTCCAGTCCGACGGCGACCTGCTGTACGTGATCAGCGGCCTCTACACCGCGGCCCACCACCGGCTGCCGCTGCTTACCGTGATGTTCAACAACCGCACCTACGGCAACGATGAGGCGCACCAGGAGACGGTGGCCAAGACGCGCGGGCGCCCCGTCGAGAACAAGGTCGTCGGCATCCGCATCGACGATCCGGCTCCGGACTTCGCGCGGATCGCCCAGGGCTTCGGCGTCCATGCCGAGGGCCCCCTCGACTCGGTGGCGGCCGTCGGGCCGGCCCTCCAACGCGCACTTCGCGTGGTCAAGGACGAGGGGCGGCCGGCGCTCGTCGACGTGATCACGCGGCCCTGAAAGGAGCTCGCTCATGGCACGCGGAGGCTATCGGATCTTCGACGCCGACACGCACATCATCGAGCCGGTCGAGCCGATCGAGGCCTACCTGGGCGCGGGCGACCGCGCGAAACTGGCGGCGCTGGGGCCGCTGGTCGGACGCGGCCCCGCCAAGGCCGGCATGTCCCGCTACCTGGTCGGCAAGCGGCCGAAGCTCGACCGGCGCCTCGGCTCCCGCGAGCGCGTGGCGACGCCGTCGGGCGCGGCCCGCGGCGCCCGGGACGGCGGCACGCCGTGGGACGTGCGCTGGCAGGGGCCGCCGTTCCCGAGCGACCGGGTGAGCTTCGATCCGCACGCTCGCGTGGCGGACATGGATCTCGAGGGCGTGGACGTCAACATGGTGCTGCCCTCGGGCGGCGTGCCGGCGTTCTGCGGGCTGGACGACGTGGCCCTCGAGCAGGCGATGTACCGCGCCTACCATCGGTTCGTCGCCGACTACTGCGCGCCGTATCCGGACCGGCTGACCAGCCTGGTCCTGGTCTCCGCCCGCGATGCCGACGCCTCGGTGGCCGAGATCCGCCGCTGCGGCCAGGCGGACTGGCCGGTCGGCGTGTTTCCCATCTGCCCCCCGAGCTGTCGCTGGACGATCCGGCCTGGGAGCCGATCTGGGAGGCGGCCCAGGCGCACGACCTCACGGTCGTCATCCACTCCTTCACGATGACCGTGCCCTATCCGCCGGGCACGTGGGACACCTGGGACAACGTGTTCCTGCAGCGGGCCGCCGGCCACGTGTGGAACGCCCAGCGCAACATGGCGGCGCTGATCGGCGCCGGCGTCCTCGATCGCTACCCCGCGCTGCGGCTGACCTCGCTGGAGTGTGGCCACGGCTGGCTGCCGTTCTGGGCCTCGCGCCTGGACGAGATGGCCGAGATGGCCCGCCACGCGCTGCCGCCGCTGGCCCGCAAGCCGAGCGAGTACATCCGGGGGCCCCAGTACTTCCAGAGCATCCAGCTCCACGAGGGCGAGCTCTCGCTGCGCCAGGCCATCGAGGCGCTCGGCGAGGAGACGCTGATGTTCGCCACCGACTATCCGCACTCGGAGAGCTGGTTTCCGAAGTCGGTCGAGGTGGTCCTGGGCTGGACGTCGATCGGGGAGACGGCCCGCCGGAAGCTGTTGTGGGACAACGCCGCCCGCTGCTATCGGCGGCTCGGCTCGCGCCGGCCGGCGCCGGCCGCGGAGATCAGTGCCAAAAGCACGGTTTGATCATTTTGGCCATAGTGGGTAGAATACCGGCATGAGCCCTGCCGGTGCCGCCCGCCGCCGTGACCCCGTTCCCGCCTTCCGCAATCGTCGGGGGGAGCAGGTCGAGGCGTCATCCGTCACGGCCACCGACGCCAAGAAGCAGTTCGGGCGGGTGCTGGAGATGGTGTTGCGGGGAGGCGCGGTGGTCATCACCAAGCACGACGCGCCGAAGGCCATCGTGCTGTCCATGGACGAGTTCAATGCCCTCACCCAGGGGGCGGCCACGAGTCCGCTGGAGGGGCTCAGCGCCGACTTCGACGCCCTGCTGGCCCGGATGCAGACCCCCCGGGCCCGGGCCGGCATGAAGGCTGCGTTTGGAGCCTCGCCGAAGGCGCTGGGCCGCGCCGCGGCGGCGTCCGCCCGCAAGCGTGGCTGATGCTCCGGCGACCCCCTGCATCTACGTCCTGGCCGGCACCAACGGGGCGGGCAAGAGCAGCATTGCGGGGGCGATGTTCGAACAGGCCGGGGCAACGTACTTCAATCCGGATGACGCCGCCCGCCTGATCCGCTCGCGCAACCCCGGCATCAGCCAGGCGGAGGCCAACGGTGCTGCCTGGGAGCAGGGCCGACGCCTGCTGGAGCGCGCCATCGCCGAGCGGCTCACCTTCGCGTTCGAGACCACCCTGGGCGGCAAGACGATCACGGCGTTGCTGGAGCGGGCGCTGGGGGCCGGCGGCGAGGTGAGGATCTGGTACGTCGGCCTGAGCACACCGGAGCTGCACCTGGCGCGGGTGAGGGCCCGGGTCGCGCGAGGCGGCCACGACATTCCCGAAGCGCAGATCCGCGCCCGTTACGACGCCAGTCGCCTCAACCTGATCCGCATGCTGCCGCATCTAACCGAGCTTCGCGTCTATGACAACAGCGTCGAGGCCGTGCCGCACGCCGGCGCGATACCGGAGCCCAGGCTGCTGCTGCACATGGTCCGCGGAGCCATCGTGTCGTCCGGTCCCCTGGCCGAGACCCCGGAGTGGGCGAAGCCGATCCTGGCCGCTGCCCTGCGGAGCGCGGCGGTCAGGACACCCTAGCGAGCACGCGCGCCAGCACCGTGGCGAGAGCCCGGCGGGGATCAGCCACGGCGTCGTTGCCGCGCCAGCCGACGTGACCGTCGGGCCTGATCAGCACGGCCCCGCCGGCCGAGACGCCATAGAGCGTCGCCCAATCCTTGTCGGGGTCCTCGAGGTCCCCGCGCGGGCCCACCACGAAGGCCTTCAAGGGAACCCCGGCGGCGCCGGCGGCGGCGATGGCAGCATCGCGCCAGCTCGCACCGTCCTCACCCGCCAGCAGGACGAAGCCGTCGCCGAGGAGGTCGATCGTCGACAGGCGCGTGCCGTCGCGCTCCAGCCAGGCATGCGGCGCCCGACCGCCCGGTCGACCGCCGGGATGATAGTCGGTGACCGGGTTGGCGACCTCGGGCGGCGGGGTGCCGTCGGGGAGGACGGCGTCGGAATCGTAGGAGGCGCCGAAGATCATGCCCAGCTCGTTCAGGAACTCGGGGCGGGCGAGGGTGCCGGTGGGCGGCGCCGCGGGCTCGACGGCCTCGCCCCGACCGAGCGAGCGGGCGTTGACCATGGCCTGCTCGGTGATGGCCCGGCCGTACGGCAGCCGCTCGTCCTCGTAGGAGGCGAGCAGACCGGGCCCGGCCCAGCCGTGCAGGACGGCGGCGAGCTTCCAGGCGAGATTGTGGACGTCCTGCACGCCGGTGTTCATGCCGAAGCCACCGGTGGGCGGCATGTGGTGGGCGGCGTCGCCGGCCAGGAAGACGCGTCCGGTGCGATAACGCTCGGCCACCAGGGCGGCCGCCGTCCACGCGACGACGCCGAGGATCTCGACCTCGAGATCGGGGGCGCCGGCCGCCTGACGGATGATGGCCGCGCACCGTTCCGCCGTGTACTCCTCGAGAGCGCCGTTCACCGGGAGGTTGTTGATCAGGAAGCCCCAGCGGTTGACGCCGTTGATGGTGAGGAAGGTCGCCTTCAGGCCCGGCTGCTCGATGAAGTAGAGCGCCGCCGGCCGGTCGGCGACCCAGCGCGTGAGGTCCGCGTTGAGAAGGATGTTGATGCTGCGATAGAGCCCGGGCGTGCCCTGCATCGCGATGCCGAGCGTCTCGCGCACCCGGCTGCGGGCGCCGTCGGCCGCGATCAGGTATCGCGCGCGCACCGTCGTCTCGCCGCCGGCCTCGCGAAGCGTGGCGACGACGTGCTCGGCGTCCTGCCGGAAGTCGATCAGCTCGGCGCCGAAGCGCAGCTGGCCGGCACCGAGCGACTCGGCGTGGGCGCGCAGCACCGGCTCCAGGTCGTCCTGCGCGCAGAGGCAGCGGAGGACGGGGGTGATGCGCTGCGCCTCCGGGCGTGAGCGGGAGGGGATGCGGCGCTCGAGCTCCTCGCCGGCCAGGGACCGCGACCAGATGATGAAGCGCGACCGCTCGTGGGCCAGACCGGCGGCCCGGATCGCTGCCTCGACGCCAGCCTGACGATAGATCTCCATGGTGCGGGCATTGATGCCGCGCGCCTTGGGGTGGATGGAGGTACCGGGGTGACGCTCCACGAGCAGGGAGGACACTCCGAGACGAGAGAGGAGAATCGAGGCGGACAGGCCGACCGGGCCGCCGCCGGCGATGAGCACGTCGATGTCGGGCATGCCCGGCATCTTAGCGCGACGCGACGCTCGCTCGGGTCGCCGATCGCGCCGTCGGTGGTGTCAGTCCCCGTGATACAGTCGCGCCGCGAGGAGAATGCGAGAAGCCATGGACTCGACTGCGACCATCGTCATCCGCGACCTCGTCACCGGGCCGATCGCGCCCCGCCCCAGCGATCCCGCCTCGCCCAACACGCTGCACACGCGCGTGGCCGAGGTGGTCCAGAAGATGGGGCCGGCGCCGTGGTCCAAGCGCATCATCGCCGACGAGCGCAACCTGGTCACGCTCATCGCCAGTCCGCCCGGTGGGGGCAACCGGCCCCACTGGCACCGCGAGTTCGACGAGTGGTGGGTGGTCCTGGCCGGCCGCCTGCAGTGGGAGCTGACGGGCGGCATCGTGGTGGACGCCGTCAAGGACGACATCGTCTGGGTGCCGCGCGGGACCGTGCACCACATCCGCAACGTCGGCACCGAGCTGTCGCTCCGCCTGGCCGTGGCCATGCCGCCGGCCATGCACTACTTCAGTGCGTGTGAGCAGTGCGGCTTCACGGACGACGGGCCGCGGGAGTGGTGCGCCTGATCTCGGCGGCGCATCCCTTGCAGCAGCGGTTCCGTACTGGCGGTTGACACCTTCACGCGGGGCGGTGCGGGATGCGCTGGACAGGCAGACGTAGCGACAACATCGAGGACAGGCGCGGGATGGGCGTGCCGCTGGTTGCCGGCGGCGGGATCGGCAGCATCATTCTCGTGCTGGCGGCGCTCTTCTTCGGCTTCGATCCGAGCGTCATTCTACAGACCGACTCGCCAGCGCCGACCACCCAGACGCCGGCGGCGTCGCCCGGCCGGGACGACGGGCGCGATTTCGTCGCCGTGGTGCTGGCCGACACCGAGGACACCTGGGCCGAGCTGTTCCGGCAGATGAACCGCGAGTACCAGAATCCGAGGCTCGTGCTGTTCAACGGCTCCGTCCAGTCGGCGTGCGGGATGGCGGGGGCGGCGGTGGGGCCGTTCTACTGCCCGGGCGATCACAAGGTCTACCTCGACCTCGACTTCTTCCGCGACCTGCGGACGCGCTTCAAGGCACCCGGCGACTTCGCCCAGGCCTACGTCATCGCCCACGAGGTCGGCCATCACGTCCAGAGCCTGCTGGGCATCTCCGACAAGGTGGCCGCCTCGCGGCAGCGTGGCGATCGCACCACCGCCAACGCGCTGTCGGTTCGTCAGGAGCTGCAGGCCGATTGCTTCGCCGGGGTGTGGGCGTATCATGCCAACCGCACGCGCCAGGTCCTCGAACAGGGAGATCTGGAAGAGGCGCTGGGCGCCGCCGCGGCGATCGGCGACGATCGCCTGCAGCGGCAGACCCAGGGCCGGGTGGCGCCGGAGTCGTTCACGCACGGCAGCTCGGCCCAGCGGGTGCGCTGGTTCAAGCGCGGCTTCGACGCCGGCGCCGTGAATCAGTGCGACACCTTCCGCGCCGAGCAGCTGTAGCGGACGGCGGCCGCTCTATCCGGGGGCGGCGCCCTGGGTGCCGGTGTAGAGCGCGTAGAGCGACTGGCTGGCGGCCATGAACAGCCGGTTGCGCTTGGGGCCGCCGAAGCAGACGTTGCCGCACACCTCGGGCAGGCGGATGCGCCCGAGCAGCTTGCCCTCGGGCGTCCACACCGTCACGCCGCTGTAGCCCACCGAGCGGCCGGCGTTGCTCGAGCACCACAGGTTGCCGTCCACGTCACAGCGCACGCCGTCGGGTCCGCACTTCACGCCGTCCACCATGAAGTCGCTGAAGACCTTCCGGTTGGATAGCTTGTTGTCGCCGCCCACGTCGAACACGTGCATGTCGCCCTTGCCGCCGGGGCCGGTGTCGCCGGGCCCGCGGCCGGTGCTGACCACGTAGAGCTTCTTGTAGTCGGGCGAGAAGACGAGGCCGTTGGGATCGGGCACCTGGTCCTCGCCCACGACCTGGTCGACGCGGCCGCTCGGGTCCACGCGGTAGACGGCCGTCGGCAGCTCGCGCTTGGCATCGCCGATCTCGAGAGCCTGACCGAGCCGGGGCTTGAGCCGACCGGCCTTGTTGCTGGGGCCGCCGGCCGCGTCGGGTGCGCCCTCGTAGAGCTGGCCGCCGTAGGGCGGGTCGGTGAACCAGTAGCTGCCGTCGGGGTGGGGGACCACGTCGTTCGGCGAGTTCAGGCGCTTGCCGCCGAACTTGTCGGCGATCAGCGTGATCGAGCCGTCGTGCTCGTAGCGCACGACCCGGCGCGTGAGGTGCTCGCACGATAGCTGCCGCCCCTGGAAGTCGAACGTGTTGCCGTTGCTGTTGTTCGACGGCATGCGGAAGACGCTGACCCGCCCGTCGTCCTCGGACCAGCGCAGCTGGCGGTTGTTGGGGATGTCGCTCCAGAGCAGGTAGCGTCCCTGGCCGCTCCAGGCCGGGCCCTCCGACCACAGCGCGCCCGTCCACAGCCGCTGGATCGGCGCATTGGGCTGGCGCAGGCCATTGAACGCGGGGTCGACCGTGATGACGTCGGGATCGGTGAAGTAGACGTTGGGCGGGCCGCCGGGGCCGAAGTCCCGCGGCGGGCTGGTGACCGTGCTGGGCGGGGCCCCCGGTCCCCCGGCAGGCGGCTGGGCGCCGGCCACCCGGGGCCCGACCGCGGCCGCCCCGGCCACGACGCCGAGACCGGCCAGCAGCGAGCGCCGCGACATCGTTGCCTTGTCCATCGCTTCCTGGGCCATGACGACCTCCTCGTTGAGGTGCTGCGCCGAGCGTGTCAGGCGTGCTCGTGCTGGATGACGACGCCGGTCACGTCGGGCGCGGCCCGCTTGAGCGCGGTCGTCAGGATCCCGCTGAGCATGTCGTCGGGAATCAGGCACTCCTCGCAGGCGTTGGCGCGGTGATAGACGCGCACGACGGCGATGCCGTCGCCCTGCACCGAGTCCACGGTGACGTCGAAGCCATCGGCATCGAAGCCGGGGCGGAACGGCTCGAGGACGGAGTCCAGAGTGTGGGCCATGATGTCTCCTGCCGGCGGCCGGGCGGCCGGCACCCGCGAGTATAAGACGACGCCCGCGCCGCTGGGGTAGTCTTCCGTCATGTCCACCACCCCGCTCAACGTCCTGGTCACCATGCCGTTCTCGGAGACGCAGATCGACCGGCTTCGACGGGTCGGGCCCGACGTGGCCGTCACCCGCGCGGACGCCACCGGCGCCGATTACTCGCGGACCGACGTGCTGTACGCCGGCGCGCCGCCCCGCGACCTCGGGCGGGCGCCCCACCTCAAGTGGGTGCAAGTGCACATGGCCGGCGTCGACGCGCTGGCCGAGCACCCGCTCTACACCCAGAGCACGATTCCGCTGGTGACGGCCAGCGGCGTGCACGCCGCGACCATCGCGGAGTACGCGATCACCACGATGCTGGCCCTGGCCCACCGGGTGCCGCGCATGGTGGAGTGGCAGCGCCGGGGCGGGTGGCCGCCCGACAAGGAGCGCTGGCCGCTGTTCGTGCCCAGCGAGATTCGCGGCGCCACCCTGGGCGTCATCGGCTACGGCAGCATCGGCCGCGAGCTGGCCCGCATGGCGAAGGCGGCGTTCGCGATGACCGTGGTGGCCAGCAAGCGCGATCCCGGCCAGCACAAGGATCCCGGCTACACGCTACCGGGCACCGGCGACCCGGACGGGCTGCTGCCCGACGCGTGGCTGGGCCCCGACGGGCTGCCCGAGCTGCTGGCCCGGTCCGACGTCGTGGTGATGTGCGCGCCGCTCACGGCCCAGACCCGACGGCTCATCGGGGCCCGCGAGCTGGCGCTGATGAAGCCGTCGGCCTACTTCATCAACGTCGGCCGCGGCGCCAGCGTGGACGAGGGGGCACTGGCGGCAGCGCTGCGCGAAGGACGGATCGCCGGCGCGGCGATCGACGTGTTCGCTCAGGAGCCGCCGCCGGCCGGTCACCCCCTCTACGCGCTCGACGACGTGATCGTCTCGCCCCACGTGTCCGGCTTCCTGCCGAGCTACGACGACAAGTGCACGGATCTCTTCGCCGAGAACCTGCGTCGCCACCTGGCCGGGGCCCCGCTCCTCAACGTCGTGGACCGGGCCCGCGGGTACTAGCGGCGTGAGCGAGAGCGTCGCCCTCGACGAGCACCGCTACCTCAGCCTGGCGACGTTCCGGCGCAGTGGCGCCGAGATCGCCACGCCGGTGTGGTTCGCCGCCTCGGCCAACCGCCTCTACGTGTTCACGGCGGGAGACTCGGGGAAGGTCAAGCGCCTGCGCCAGTCGTCACGGGCCCGAGTCGCGCCGTGCGATGCGCGCGGCGGTCTCCGCGGGCCCTGGCGCGAGGCCACCGCCCGACTCGTCGACGACCCGAGGCTGATCCGGCAGGCGCGGGCAGCACTGCACGCCAAGTACGGCTGGCAGCTCGTCCTCCTCGACTTCGGTGCCCGCCTCACCGGGCGGATCCAGCGCCGCGCCTACATCGAGATCGAGGTCTGACCCGCGTCGATCAGATGAGCACCGGCACCAGCGGAAGACGTCCGCGCACGGCCAGGTAAGCGCGCACGGTGTCGCCGTGGTCGAAGGACAGACTGTCGAGCGCCGGCAGCTGGTCGATGGGGACCCAGGCCACGGCCGCCGACTCGGCGTCGGGCTCACCGGTCCGGGCCAGCGGCTCGATCACGAAGTCGAAGGCGACGTTCTGCCGATCCTCGTGACGCCGGGTCGGGTTCGAGTTGACGCGGAGCAAGCCGACCACGCGGCCTGTCCAGCCGGTCTCCTCGTGGAGCTCGCGCAACACGCCCTCGGCGAGCGTCTCGTCGCGATCGAGGAAGCCGCCCGGCAGCCCCCAGGTGTCGCCCTCCAGCAGGTGGGGGGCGCGGCGGACGAGGAGGAGGGCGCCGTCACGTTCGACGACCGCGTGGACGACGACGTGACGGAGCAGGGCGTGGCCTCCGTCCTCGAAGGTGCAGGTGATCATCATGGCGCTCAGGTCAGGCGGGGCGACGACAGGCGGATCACCGGAAGGCGGGGATCACCTCGTGGGTGAGGATGCGGAGCGTGCGCTTCATGCGCTCCAGCGAGGTGAGGCCGCCCGGGTTGAGCTCGGCCACGAGACCCGTCAGCCCCAGCTCGTCGCGCAGCGCGCCGAGGCGCTCGACCAGCGCGGGGGCGGTACCCACGGCCACGCGCGTCTCCAGGATGTTGTCGTAGCTCAGCTGGGTGAGCTGCTCGAGCTTGGCCTGGCGGCGGTCGGCGGGGCCGGTGTCGCCGCGCCCCAAGCCCGAGCGCGTCAGCTCGGCGTGGCGCCGGAAGAAGTACGTGTAGTTCTCGAACGGCTCCTCGACGGCTTCCTTCTGGGTGGGCGCCGCGTAGATCGGCATGCGCAGGCATACGTCGCCGTCGCCGGGGTGCCCGGCCTCGCGCCAGGCGGCGCGGTAGTCGGCGATGCGCAGGCGCAGCTCGGGGATGTCGAGGTCGCGCAGGCCGACGAACAGCGGCAGCCCCAGCCGGGCGACGACCAGGAACGTCTCCTTGGAGTTGGCGGCCATCCGCAGCGGCGGGTGAGGGAGCTGATACGGACGCGGCCCCACCAGCACGTTGTCGAAGTGGTAGTGACGACCGTGATAGCTGAAGCGCTCACCCTTCCACGCTTCCAGGATGATCTTCAGACATTCCTCGAAGCGGTCCTGGCTCTCGCCGTAGGGCACGCCCAGCACGTCGTAGGCGCGCGGCGAGCCGCTGCGGCCGATGCCGAAGTCGAAGCGTCCCTCGCTGATCTGATCGACGGTGGCGGCCTCCTCGGCGACCCGGAGGGGATGGCCGAGCGGCAGCACCTGCACGGCCATGCCGATGCGCACCCGCCGCGTGCGGGCGGCAATGTAGCTGGCCAGCGCCAGCGGGGCCGAGCTGACCGAGCGCACCGGGTTGAAGTGGATCTCGCCCAGCCAGACGCCGTCCAGCCCCCAGGCCTCGGCGGCCTCGGCGAGCTCGAACGTCTCCTGGAAAGCGGCCAGGTCCGTACCGCCGGGTCGACGCTCCTCGAGGAAGATTCCGAAGTGCATGGCGGGCCGACAATGCCTCAGTCCGGGGCGGCTGTCAAAGGCGGTGTGGTAGGCTCGCCGCGTGCCGGCCTCGGTGGTGATCGTCGGTGGTGGAGTGATGGGGCTGAGCGCCGCGTGGCATCTGCGTCGCGAGGACCCCGGCGTGCGCGTCACCGTGCTGGAGCGCGCGGAGCCCGGCGCGGCGGCCTCCGGCGCCAGTGCCGCCGGAGTGCGCGTGATGGGACGCGATCCCGCCGAGCGGCCGCTGGCCCTGGCCAGCCTGGCCCGCTGGGCCGAGCTGGGACGCGAGCTGGAGGGGGAGACCGGCTACCGCCGCGGCGGCGGGCTGCGCGTGGCCCTCGACGACACGGCGTGGCGGCAGGTGCCGGGCTGGGTGGCCGAGCAGCGGGCTGACGGCGTGCCGGTCGAGGTGCTCGACGCCGGCTCCGCCTGGCGACTGGCGCCCGGGCTGACGCCGGATGCCCGCGGCGGGGTGCTGTGCGGGCTCGACGGCCAGGCCGAGGCGTTGCCGACCGTGCACGCGTTCGCCGCGGCAGCCCGCCGTCTGGGCGTGCGGGTAGAGGAAGCCGTGGCCGTCACCGGGCTGGTGGCCGATCGCGGCCGTGTGGTGGGCGTGACACGCGCCGACGGCACCGGGCAAGCCGGCGACGTCGTGATCCTGGCGACCGGGGCCTGGAGCGCGGCGCTGCTCGCGCCACTCGGCATACGGCTGCCGATCCAGACCCGCGCGCTGCAGATGCTGCTCACCGAAGCCGCCCCGGCCGCGCTCGACCCCGTGATCGGCGCCTTCGAACGCAAGCTCAGCCTCAAGCAGCTCGCGACCGGCGCCTACCTGATCGGTGGCGGCTGGCCGGCCCGCATCGACGACGCCGGCGCCAACGCGTGGACGCTGCAGGACGACAGCGTCAGCGCCAGCCTGCAGGTCGCGCGCGAGGTGCATCCGCCGACGGGCCGGTGCCCGCTGTCGCGCGGGTGGGCGGGGCTGGAGGCGTTCATGCCGGACGACCTGCCGGTGCTGGGTCCGGTGCCCGGTCTCGACGGCGCGCTGATCGCCGCCGGCTTCTCGGGTCACGGGTTTGCGCTGGCCCCGATCGTGGGCGACGTGCTCGCGCGACTGGCGCTGGGGCGCCCGGCCCACGAGGAACTGTGGAAGGGCCTGCGGATGGACCGTTTCGACCTCGAGACCGGGAAGGGAGAACGATGATCTCGATCTTCGCGCTGTGCGGCGGCTACCTCGAGCTGGGACGGGAGACCATGATCCGCGACGCGCCGCCCTCGCGGTGGACGGTTCCCATCGAGTGCTTCCTGGTCACGCACCCCCGCGGCCGCCTGCTCTTCGACACTGGCCTGCACTGCGAGACGATGACCAACATGCTGGGCCGCTACGGCGAGGAGCGCGCCCGGCGCTTCGGCGTGCACTCCAAGCCCGGGGACGACATCGTCAGTCAGCTCGGCCGGGTCGGCCTGACGCCGGCCGAGGTCACGCACGTCGCCAACTCGCACTGGCACTTCGATCACTGCGGCGGCAACGAGTTCTTCCCGGAGGCGACCATCCTGGTGCAGGACCGCGAGATGAAGGCCGCCCGCTCGCCCGAGGTACTGGCCCAGGGTCGCTACCGGCCGAGTGCGCCCGACTACGACCATGAGCTTCGCTACCAGCCGGTGGACGGCGAGCACGACGTCTTCGGCGACGGCACCGTGGTGCTGATCCCGACCTACGGACACACGCCGGGCCACCAGTCGCTGCTGGTGCGGGCCGGCCGCGACAGCCGGATCGTGTTCACCGCCGATGCCTGCTACACACGCGAGAACATGGACCGCGACATCCTGCCCACCGTCCTCTGGGACGACGCCGAGATGTCGCATTCCCTGCGCCGTCTGCGCGAGCTACGCGACCGCCAGGGCGCCCGCACCGTCTACGGCCACGACCCCGAGCAGTGGGCCACGCTGCCCCAGGCCCCGGCCTCGTTCATGTGAGGGCGAGCTAGCCGGCGATTCGGGCTACGTCGCCCGCCGCGCCCCGCCGTACGCCTCGCTCGGGCCGATCTTGCTGTCCTCGAAGATCAGCCGGGCGCGCTTGTCGACGATGCTCGACCAGTTGGCCAGGGCGGTCGGTGTCCACTCGCCGTCCGGGCGCGGCTCGTCGTCGAAGTTGCCGTAGGTGTCGACGCCCCGCATGAGCATCGTCGACTGGCGCACGCGTGGGGGCTTGGCCCAGGTCGGGAGCATCTCGACGAGCAGGAGGAACCGGCGGTCGGGGCCGAAGTTGGTGCCGGAGCCGTGGACCAGCGAGTTGTCGAACAGCACCATCTCGCCCGGCTTCAGCGCGAAGTCCACGGCCTTCGACTCGTCGAAGCCGTCGGTGATGAACTGGCCGCGGGCCAGGATGCTCTTCGGATCATCGCTCTCCTCGTGCTTGAGGATGCCCCACTTGTGCGAGCCGGGGACGCCCCGCAGGCAGCCCTGAGTGACACCGCAGTCGGACAGGGCGAGACCGCCGAGCACGACCGGAGTCGCCGCACCGTAGGCCGAGTCCTGGTGCCAGCCGGCGAAGGTCTCGCCGTCGGCCTTCTTCACCCGCCAGGCCATGGACCAGCAGCGGATGTTGGGGCCGATCAGGTCCTCGAAGACGTCGAGGATGTGCGGGTCCTGGGCGATGTCCAGCACCCACGGGCAGAGCAGGTGCGACTTGGTCTTCATCTTCTTGATGTCCGGCACCCGGGCCTCGAGCGCCTCGAACTTCGCGCGGTAGTCGGCCGCGCGCTCGGCGGTCATCACGCGCACCGGCGACAGGCAGCCGTCACGCTGGAACGTCGCGACCTGCGCCTCGGTCAGCACCTTGGGCATGGCTCTCAGGCCTCCGCTTCGACGAGGATCGGGGTGTCCTGCGCGGGCTTGTAGCCCATGTGGGTGGGGAACTCGCCGCTCAGTGGCCACGTGGTCGGGAACTTGAGCCACAGCCGCAGCATGTGGCGCTTCTGGTGCGGCTCCGGCCCGTCCACGAAGCCGGTGCGCGAGTGCAGGATCGTGTAGTTGTTGATGAACTGGATGTCGCCGGCTTCCAGATCCATGTCCAGCCGCAGGTCGGCGCGCCGCGTCTGCTCGTCCAGGTGGTCGAGCGCGGCCTTCTCGATCGAGGTCAGCGGCACCTCACGCTTGACCGCCCCCGCGTTGATCTGGTTGCGGATGTACCGGCAGCTCACGACGCCGTCGCGGTACCCGAAGATCGGGATCGGCTTGTCCGACACGCCGCGCTCGGTCAGCGCCGCCTCCCGGCGGATGTAATAGAAGCCGTTGTAGAGCAGGCCCAGATACTCCGGGTGGGCGGCCAGGATCTCGTTGTGCACGGTGACCGAGCTGACGATGCTGCTCAGCCCACCCTGAAGCGAGCGGCGCAGGCAGAGCAGCCCCACCATGTCGCCGGCGTCGGTGTGATAGGGCAGGTAGGCGTTGGTCTCGTAGCCGCGCACGTCGATGTTGCCGTAGGTGCGGCCGTGGTCGTAGACGTGGCCGAGGAGATCGCCCTGCGGGTTCTGGTAGAGCGGTCCGCCCAGATAGCGGCCCATGCCCCAGAAGATCAGGCCGACGTCGTCGTCGCTGTAGCGCGCCACCGGCAGTCCGCGGAGGACCAGGAAGCCGCGGCCGTCCTGCATCTCGGCCCGGGCGGCCTCGAGCCTCGGCTGCATGACCGTGAGCGGAAAGTGGGAGCGGTCGATCTCGGCCAGCGGGCGTCCGCTGGCACGCGCCACGCGCAGGGCGTGGTCGAGGTCGGCGAGCTCGGCGCCGGTCAGGGTGACGATCCACGAGGTGTCGGCGGCGAGGTCGGCGCCCCGCCAGGCCTTCGGTCCCGTGATCGGTGTCGTGCAGATCGCTCCCATCGGTCAGGCCTCCTTGATGGCTCTGGTCATATTAGCCCCGATCCTACGCCTTCGCGGTCTGCATGGCACCGCGCTTGCGAACGTAGGGCCGAGGATGAAAGGGGGACTCATGAACGCGCCAAGCATCCTGTCGACGATCGTCCTGGCCGGGGCCTTGCTGGTCGCGCCGGCGTACGCGAGCGACCGATCCAACCTGGCCACCACACCCGACGATCGCATGCCACCGACCCAGGACCAGACGCCGGTACAGCCGGGGGCGTCGGGCGCTCCGGCCACCGGCATCGAGACCACGGATGGACCCATGATCCAGGGGCGCATCGCCGCGGTCGAGCCCGAGACCGGGCGCTTCGTGCTCGACACCGACGAGGGGCCCCTCAGCCTGGTGACCTCGCCGTCGGAGCTGGTCGGCGTGCAGATCGGTGACGTGGTCCGCGTCGCCCTCACGCGAGATCCCCGCGGCCAGTAGCCGCCGGCGGTGAGTGCGGGCAGCAGCCCAGGGCCGGGGAGCGATCCCCGGCCCTTCGCATTCACGGCGCCGCCCGCGGGTCGAGGGCGTCACGCAACGCATCCCCGAGCACGTTGAGCGACATCACGACGCCGAAGATCATCAGGCCGGGGTAGATGGCGATCCACGGGGCCTGGACCAGGTAGCGCTGAGCCGCGTTCAGCATGCTGCCCCACGAGGGCGCCGGCGGCTGCTGGCCCAGGCCCAGGAAGGACAGGCTCGCCTCGGCGATGATCGCCGCCGCCGCCGTCAGGCTCGACTGGATGAGCAGGGGCGCGACGATGTTGGGCAGGACGTGACGGACGGCGAGACGGACGCGCGAGCAGCCCAGCGAGCGGGCGGCCTCGATGTATTCCTCGGTGGTGATGGCCATGGCGGTGCCGCGGGCCAGCCGCAGGAAGGTGGGCAGGGCCGCGATGCCGATGGCGATCATGGCGTTGGTCAGGCTGGGACCCAGGAACGCGGCCAGCGCGATGGCCACGATGAGGAACGGGATGGCCAGCATGGCGTCGGTGATCCGCATGATGAGGCCGTCGAGCCAGCCGCCCGTGCAGCCGGACAGCAGCCCCAGCGGGATGCTCACCACCAGCGCGATGGTGACGGGGACGACGCCGGCCAGCAGCGAGGCTCGCGCGCCCCATACCAGGCGCGAGAGCACGTCGCGGCCCACCTCGTCGGTGCCGAGCCGGTAGACGTCGGAGGGGGCCTTGCGGACCGCCAGGTAGTTCATCTTGATCGGATCGTGGGGCGCCACGTACGGCGCCGCCACCGCGATCACGACGAAGGCCGCGACCACGGCCAGGGCGACGACCGCGGGCGGCCGCCGCAGCAGGCGCCGCAGGACGGACGGCCGCCGTGTCGTCACGACGGCGGGCAGGGCCAGCACGGCGCCGGTGTCGGTCACGCGCTCCTCAGCCGCGGGTTGGCGAGGAAGTACAGGACGTCGGCGACCAGGTTCAGGAGCACGTAGAGCGCCGCCGAGACCAGCACGACGCCCTGCACGACCGCGTAGTCGCGGTTGAACACGCCGTCCACGAGCATCTTGCCGAAGCCGGGGATGGCGAAGATCTGCTCGGTCAGCACGGCGCCCGACAGCAGCCGCCCGAACTCGATGGCCCCCAGCGTGATGATGGGGATCAGCGCGTTGCGCAGCGCGTGCTTGAGCACCACCAGCCGCTCGGGCACGCTCTTGGCCCGCGCCGTCCGCACGTAGTCGGCGCCGAGCACCTGCAGCATGGCGCCGCGCGTGTGGCGCATCATCACGCCCGCCACGCCGGTACCGAGCACGAACGAGGGCATGAGCAGGGTGGTCAGGTTGCGGCCGAGATCCTCCCACGGCGGCACGTAGCCGGAGGCCGGCAGCCAGCCCAGGCGCACGGCGAAGAGCAGGATCAGCATGATGCCGAGCCAGAAGTGCGGCACCGACAGCCCGGACAGCGCGACCGCGTTGGCCGCCACGTCCACCGCGGTGCCGCGCCGCACGGCCGACAGCACCCCGGTCGGGATCCCCAGCAGCAGCGCCACCAGCATGGACCCCACGGCCAGCTCGACCGTCACCGGCAGCTTGGAGGCGAGCAGCTCCGTCACCGGGATCTTGTTGCGCAGGGACTCCCCGAGATCGCCGCGCAGCACCTTGCCCATCCAGATCCCGTACTGCACCACCACCGGGCGATCGAGATGGTACTTCGCCCTGATCCCCGCAACGACCGCCGGGTCGCTCTCCTCGCCCGCCAGCGCGATCGCCGCATCGCCCGGCAACAGCTTCTGGAGCGAGAAGATCAGCACCGACACGAAGAACAACGTCGGCACCAGCACCACCACCCGCCGCAGGACGTAGAGCGCCAGCGGCATCTAGGGACGCTCGACGTTCACGAGGCCGTCAGTTCAGCTTCAGGCCCTTGAGGCGGATGATGCCGTCGGGGTACGGCGTGAAGCCGGTGACCTTGGCGCTGTAGCCCGTGAAGACACGGCGGTGCCAGAGGTGCAGGCGCGGGGTGTCCCGCACGAGGATCTCGGTCGCCCGGTCGTAGAGCTTCTTGCGCTCGGCCGGCTCGGGCGTCTGCCGCGCCTTCGTCAGCAGCGAGTCGACCTCCTCGTTGCAGTAGCGGCTGTCGTTCTGCGCCCCCTTGCAGGTGTTGTGCGTGAAGACGTTGCCGTCGGGGTCGGGCCGACCGCTCCAGAAGGTGAAGTACGCCTCGAAGTCACCCTTGCGGCCGTTGGTGAGCATCGTGACGTTTTCCTGCGTCTGGATGTTCATCGTGATGCCGGCCTCGGCCAGCATCCCCTGGATGATCTGGGAGGCCTCCTGCCGGTCGCGCTCGGGCGGCACGATGAGGGTGAAGGTCAGGTTGGGCTGCCCGGCCTCCTTGAGGAGCGCCCGGGCCTTGGCCACGTCGCGCTTCCGGACCGGGAGCTTGGCGTTGTAGTACGTGCTGGTCGGGCTGATCCACTGGTTGCCCGGGATGTACTCGTTGTTGAAGACCGTCTTGATGAGGGTGTCGCGGTCGATGGCGAGGTCGACCGCCTGGCGGACCCGCACGTCGGCGAACGTCTTGCTGCGCGGACCGTTGGCCACGTTGAGCGGGATCATCTGGTAGCCCAGCTCCGGCACGCCGGCCACCTTGAGCCGGCTGTCGCCGCGGATCTCCGGCAGGTCGGTGGGCGAGGCCCGCTCGATCATGTGCAGGTCGCCCGAGCGCAGGCTGGCCAGACGGGCGGTGGAGTCGAGGATCGGCACGAACTCCACCCGGTCGATGTGGATGTTGGCCTTGTCCCAGTAGTCGGCGAACCGCTCGAACACGATCTTGCCCTGGGCCACGCGCTCTACGAACTTGTACGGCCCCGCGCAGACCGGCTTGGTGCCGAACTTGTCGCCGAGGGCCTTGGCCGCCTTCGGGGAGATCATCATCCCGGCCCGATCCGTGAGCGTGGCCAGCAGCGGCACCAGCGGCTCCGACAGGTTGAGGCGCACGGTCGTCTCGTTGACCACGTCCACGCTGGAGATCTGCCCGATCTCGGGCTTGCGGAACGAGCCCTCGGTGGTGAGCGACCGCTCGATGTTGAACTTGACGGCCTCGGCGTTGAACGGCTCCCCGTCGTGGAACTTCACCCCGGGGCGCAGCTTGATGACGATCGAGCGCTGGTTGGGCGCCCACTCGTAGCCGGTGGCGAGCTGGGGGACGATCTTGAGGTCGGGGGTGACGTCGAAGAGCTTGTCGCAGACGGCGGCGAAGACCAGCCGGCCGGTGTAGGCGCGGCTGATGGCCGGGTCCAGGGCGTCGGGGTCGTCGTTGAGCCCGATGCGCAGCACGCTCTGCGCGGCGGCGGGGCCGGCGAGGAGCGAGAGCGCGAGGACGAGGGTGACGACGCGCGCGAGGCTCATGGACGGGATTCCTCCTTCGGGTTCAGGGTGGCGCGACCGTCGACGGCGACGGCGCCGTCGCCGTGACGGCGGACGATCAATGGATTGATCTCGAGGTCGACGAGGCGAGTGCCGAGGTCGGCGGCCAGCCAGGACACGCGGCTCACGCTGTCGGCGACGGCCGTCACGTCGAGGGCGGGACGGCCGCGGGCCCCGGACAGCAGGGGCGCGCCGCGGAGCGAGCCGATCAGGGCGCGGGCCCGCTCGGGGCTCACCGGGGCCGGGGCCAGCGCGACGTCACCGAGGATCTCGACGGCGATGCCGCCGAGGCCGACCATGACCACGGCGCCGAAGTGCGGGTCGCGGCGGGCCCCCACGATGACCTCGGCCTCGCCGCGGATCATCGGCTGCACGGAGAATCCCTCCAGCCCCTCGTCGAGTCCGGCCGTCCGCAGCGCGGCGAGCATCTCGCGGGCCGCCGCCGCCACGGCCTCCGGCGTCGCCAGGCCGAGGCGGACGGCGCCGACGTCGCTCTTGTGCACGATCTTCCGCGAGACGGCCTTCAGCACCACCGGCAGGCCGATCGCCGCCGCCGCGGCCGCCGCGGCCTCCGGGGTGGTGACGAGCCGCTCCGGGGCGACCGCCACGCCGTAGGTGGCCAGCAGTCGCTTCACCTCGCCCTCGGTCAAGGCGCCCTCGGGCAGCACGAGCGCGCCGGCGTCGGGCAAGCCGGTCGGCCGCGCGGCCGGCGGCGCGACTGCGTCGCGCTGCGCGTCGTGGGCGGCCACCAGCGCGAGCACGCGCAGGGCGTCCTCGGTGCGGTCGAAGTAGAACTGGCCGATCTCGCGCAGCGCCTGCCGCGGCGCCGTCGCGGCGGCGCCGGGCGTGAGGGCGATCATCACCGGCTTGTCGGCGGCTTGCGCGGCCTGGCCGATCAGCCGCGTGCGGTTGGCGAAGAACGGCATCGAGGTCAGGATGACGAGGCCGTAGGCGGTGCCGGGATCGGCCAGGAGGATGCGGGCCACGTCCCCCGCGATCTCGACGTCTTCCGGCTTGCGGCGGCCGCCGAGATCGACGGGGTTGTCGGCCTGGGGCGGCAGCAGCAGCTCGCCGAGCTGGGCCCGGGAGTCGGCCGTCAGCGCCGCCAGCGGCACCCCGAGCTCACTGACCCGATCGGACGCGATCCCGCAGCCGCCGCCCGAGGACGACAGGATGGCCACGCCGCCGCGCCGGGGGGACCGATGACGAGTGAGGAAGTGGGCGGCGCGGACCATGTCGTCGGGATCGCGCGCCAGCACCGCGCCCTCCTCGCGGCACACGGCCTCGAAGACCTCCCAGGCACCG
The DNA here is from genome assembly GCA_963734175.1 of uncultured Candidatus Rokubacteria bacterium. Classification (GTDB taxonomy): domain Bacteria; phylum Methylomirabilota; class Methylomirabilia; order Rokubacteriales; family CSP1-6; genus AR5. Next base: position 844,309 of record CAVTGC010000002.1, on the reverse strand, counting down.
GCCAGGCTCGCCGTGTGCGAGCGGGCCGATTTCACGCCCGCCTGCGTGCGGCCGGTCTTGACGATCAGCACCGGCTTGCCAGCCCGGCGGGCGGCGGCCAGGCTGCGCCGGAAGCGCGCGCCATCGAGCAACCCCTCGACGTACACGCACAGGGCGGAGGTCTCTGGCTCGGCGATCATGTAGTCGAGAAAGTCGCAGATCTCCAGGTCGACCTGGTTACCGAGGGAGACGCCGTAGCGGAAGCCGATGCCGTCGGCGGCGGCCCGGTCGAAGATCGAGACCATCAGGGCGCCGCTCTGGCTGACGAGGCCGATGGTGCCGTCGGCGAGCCGGTCGGTGTCGAGGACGACCGACGAGCAGAGGGCCAGCCGATGGTGCGGCACGATCAACCCCATGCAGTTGGGACCGACCAGGCGGGTGCCGCTCGCGCGCGCGATCCGTACCAGCTCGGCCTGACGGGCCGCGCCCTCCTCGCCCGCCTCGGCGAACCCGGTGGAGATGATGACGCAGCAGCCGACGCCGGCCGCGGCCGCGTCGCGGACCGTGGCGACCAGCGACGAGCCCGGCACGGCCAGGATGGCGACGTCGGGCGGGGCGGGGGCGGCCGCGATGGTGGGATAGGCGCGACGGCCCACGACCTCGGCCCGGTTCGGATTGATCGGAAGGATCTCGCCGGCGAAGCCGTGACGGACGAGAAAGTGCATGATGCGGCCGCCGAACTTGTCCTTGCTGTCGGAGGCGCCGAAGACCGCGACCGAGCGCGGATGCAGGATGCGCTCGACGTCGACGCGGGGCTGGGCGCGCCGGCCGGGATCGAGAGCCGCGTGCAACGTCGTCATCGTCATCGAGCGTCGATCCTCGCGTGGGTGGTGATCCGGAGGCTCATTCACTGCTGCGCCCGCACTATATCGCAGGCCCCGGGGGAGGTACACTGTCAGCGTCCTTGACGGGAGGTCGGAGGTCGGCGCGCGTGAAAACGAAGATCGTGGCGATGGCAGTGCTGGGAGCGATGCTGATCGCGACGTGCGCAGTGCCGGCCCACGCCGGCGGTGCGGCGGACGCGGCGCTGGCGCTCGGAGCCTTCGCTGTCTTCAGCCAGCTGCTCCTGCTGCCGGCTCTCGTGCGGCCGGTCTACGCAGCGCCGCCGCCGGTCGTGTACGCGCCGCCAGCGGCGGTGTACGCGTCCGCCCCGCCGCCTCCCGCGATCCAGCGCGAGGTCGTCTACTCACACGGTCGTCACGTGCTCCTCGGCGACGGCGTCACGGACGCCTACCGCTGGGTGTGGGTGCCCAACCCACCGGCCGGTCCGCCGCCCCCGCCGCCGAGGTAACCGTCCTCAGCGCCAGCGGTGGCCGTAACCGCGGTGGTAGCCGCCGCGGTAGTAGCCGTGCCCGCGAGGTCCGACGAAGACCGGTCGCGGCGCCACGATCACCGGCGGCCCGATCGCGACCGGTTCCGGGTACGGCGCCAGGAGACACCCGCCCAGCCCCACAGCGGCGGTGGCGGCCAGGACCACGCTCATGGTCAGCCGACGAAGGGCTCCGGCTCGTCTCATTGCTCGATCCTCCCACCCCGTCTGACGGGGGCCGGGGAGCGGCTATTCGAGGAACCGGAGCCCGTTGTAAATCAGGCCTGCAGCGTGAACTTCTGGAAGGTGTGGCAGTCGGCGGGGGCGTGGCCGCGGCTGACCGCGAAGGTCCACGTCACTTCCGCCACGTAGATGGCGTGCTTGGAGTCCACGGCGAGGCCGTGGGGGGCGGCGAAGCTGCCGGGCGCGGTGGCCTCCGGAGTGCCCCACCGGGCGAGGACCTTGCCGTCCCGGTCGTAGACGCTGACCCGACCGGGGCGCGGGGTCTCGATCGCCCCGTGACGCTGCGAGGTCTGGCCCTTGTGCCACCAGAGCTCCGACACGTAGGCCCTCCCCTGCGCATCGAACACGATGTGGGTCGGCCGCTGGGTATCCGTCCACTCGGCGAGGTATTCGCCGTCGGGGCTGAAGATCTGGATGCGGTCGTTTTCGCGGTCACACACGAACACGCGACCGTCGGCGGCGACGGCGATGCCGTGGGGCAGGTGGAACTGGCCGGGGCCCTTGCCCGACACGCCCCATGAGCGCTTGAGCGTGCCCGACGGCGAGAAGACGTGCACGCGACAGTTGCCGTACCCGTCGGACACGTAGAGATCGCCCTTGAGTCCGATGGCCAGGTTCGTCGGCCGGTTGAACGGGCCGGCCGCCCGCGGGATGTTGATCGAGTCCTTGCCGTCGTAGCCGGTGTCGGAGGGGGTGTTCAGGGTGCCCATCGTCATCAGCAGCTTGCCGGTGGGCGTGAACTGCCGGATGGTGTGGTTGCCGTCGTCCGTGCAGTAGACGGTCCCGTCGGGCCCGATCGTGATCCCGTGCGTGCGATAGGTGAAGTCCCCCTCGCCCCACGAGCTGAGGAACTTGCCGGCCCGGTCGTACACCATGATCGGGTGATCGCCGCGGCAGATGAGGAACACGCGGTCCTCGCCGTCCACGGCCACGCCCGCCACGTCGCGATGCTCGTATCCTTTGGGGAGCTGCTCCCACCCCTCGACCACGCCGTACTGCACCGATCCTGACTGCGCCATGACTACCTCCTGGAAGAGTCTTTCGTACTCGGATCGCGCTTCGCCCGCGCCGCGCCCGGGGGCGCTCCGGCGCCGCGCGGAGCGCCGGCAGCGGCCGGCGCCCGCACCTCGACCTTGGCGCCGGCCGTGAGGCGCGTCTGGCCGTCCGTCACGACCTGCTCGCCGGCCTCGAGCCCGCTGCCAATCACCGTCTCGTTGCCCTGCGCCCGCGCGGCCACCACGCGCCGCGTCTCCACCGTGGCGTCGGGCTTCACCACGAACACGTACGTCCCCTGCTGGCCCGTCTGCAAGGCCTGGGAGGGGACCACCAGCGCGTCGGGCTGCACGGCCAGCGTCAGCGCCACGTTGGCGAACTGGCCGGGCCACAGCCGCCGCTCCTGGTTGCCGAACGTCGCCTTCAGCCGGATGGTGCCGGTGGTCACGTCCACGGCGTTGTCGATGAAGGTGACGGCGCCCCGCACCGGCCGCTGCTCGCCCGTCGGCACGGCGTCGACGGCGAGGGTGGCGTCGGCCATGTAGCGCTTGATCTCGGCGAGCTGCTGCTGGGGCACCGTGAACGACACGTAGATCGGCTGGACCTGGTTGATGACCAGCAAGGTCGAGTCGTTGGTGCCGCTGGCCCGCACCACGTTGCCCTCGTTCATGCCGAGGCTGCCGGCGCGGCCGTCGACGGGCGAGCGGATCGTGGTGTAGCCGAGCTGCAGCCGGGCATTCTCGACGGTGGCTTCGTCGGCCCGCACGGTCTGCTCGGCGCTGCGGATGGCCGCCTCGTCGGCGCGCACGGTCTCCTCGGCGCTGCGCACGTCGGCCTCGTCGGCCCGCAGGGTCGCGGTGAGCGACTCCGACGTGGTCCGCACCTGATCGTACTGCTCCTTGGAGACCAGCTCCTTCTTGAGGAGCTCGGCGTAGCGCTGCTCCTGCATCTGGGCGTTGGTGGCCTGGGCCTGGTCGCGGGCCAGGTTGGCGCGGGCCTGGGCGACGCGGGCGTGGTCCCGCTGCAGCACCGCTCGCGCCTGCTGCACCTGCACCTGGTCGCGGGCGAGGTTGGCCTGGGCCTGGGCCAGCGTCGCCTCGTAGGTGCGGGGGTCGATGCTGAACAGGAGGTCGCCCTTGCGCACGTCCTGCCCTTCCTTCACGTGCGCGCGCATCAGCTCGCCGCCGACCTGGGCCTTGACCGACACCACCGTGTAGGCCTCGACGGTGCCGATGGCCTGGATCTGCAACGGCATCTCCCGGCGCTCGACGGTGGCGACCGCCACCGGCACCGCCGGCCGCTTGGGCGCCTGACCGGCCGGTGCCTGCTTGGGCTCGGCGTTGCCGCCGGAGCAGCCCGTCGCCAGTGCCGCCAGGGCGGCCGCGAGCGACAGGGCGTGGAGGGATCGGCTGATGGTCATGGCTCTCCTAGCCGGTCGGCGACGCCGGGGCGGTGTGCGCGGTGGCGACGGACGGGCGCCGGCGCACGGCCACGCGCAGGCGCTCGAGATACAGGTAGACGACGGGCGTCGTGTAGAGCGTGAGCAGCTGGGAGACGATCAGGCCGCCGACGATCGTGAGGCCGAGCGGCCGGCGCAGCTCGCCGCCGGTGCCGAAGTCGAGCGCCAGCGGCAGCCCGCCGAGCAGGGCGGCCATCGTGGTCATCATGATCGGCCGGAAGCGCAGCAGGCAGGCCTGCGTGATCGCGTCGAGCGCGCTGCGGCCCTCGCGCCGCTGGGCGTCGATGGCGAAGTCGACCATCATGATCGCATTCTTCTTCACGAGGCCGATCAGCAGCAGGATGCCGATCAGCGCGATGACGTCGAGCGCCGCCCCCGACAGCTGCAGGGCCAGGATGGCGCCGACGCCGGCCGAGGGCAGCGTCGACAGGATCGTGATCGGGTGCACCAGGCTCTCGTAGAGCACGCCGAGCACGATGTAGACGCTGATCAGCGCCGCCAGGATGAGCAGCGGCTGGGTGGCCAGCGAGGCCTGGAAGGCCTGGGCGGTGCCCTGGAAGCTCGCCCGCACCGAGGCCGGCATGCGGACCTCGCGCTCGAGCTTCTGGATCGCGGTGACGGCGTCGCTGAGGGCCATGCCCGGGGCCAGGTTGAACGACAGCGTCACCGAGGGGAAGAAGCTCTGGTGATTGACGGCCAGCGGCGTGGTGCTGGGCGCGTAGCGCGTGATGGTCGACAGTGGCACCTGGCCGCCTGACGCCGAGCGGACGTACACGCCCTTGAGGGCGTCGGGGCTCTGCTGGAATCGCGGCTCCACTTCCAGCACCACGAAGTACTGGTTGAGCGCGCGGTAGATGGTCGAGACCTGGCGCTGACCGAAGGCGTCGTAGAGGGTGTCGTCGATCGCCTTGGGCAGGATGCCCAGGCGGGAGGCGACGTCGCGGTCGATGACCAGCCCCGCCTGCAGGCCGCGGTTCTGCTGATCGGTGGAGACGTCACGCAGCCCCTCCACCCCGCGCAGCCGGGCCAGCATCTGGGGCGCGAAGGCGTTGAGGTCGGCCAGCTCGGTGCTCTGCAGCGTGTACTGGAACTGGGCGTTGCTCCCGCGGCCGCCGATGCGGAGATCCTGGACGGCCTGCAAGAAGAGGTTGGCGCCCGGAATCCGGGCGACCTTGCCCCGCAGCCGCTCGATGACGCGGTCGGCGGAGATCTGGCGCTCCTCGAGCGGCTTGAGGGCCACGAACATCCGGCCGGTGTTCGTGGTGTTCTGGTTGCCCCCGGTGAAGGCGACCACGTTGGCCACGGCGGGGTCGGTCCGCACCAGCTCGACGTACTCGCGGATCTTGTCGCGCATGGCCGGAAACGAGATGTCCTGGTCGGCCTGGATGCTGCCGATCAGCCGGCCGGTGTCCTGCTGGGGAAAGAAGCCCTTGGCGACGGCGGAGAACAGCAGGACGTTGGCCACGATCGTGGCCAGCGTGACCAGCAGGGTGACGAACCGGTGGCGCAGCACCCACCGCAGCGTCACCGAGTAGAAGCCGAGCACGCCGTCGAAGGCCCGCTCGCCCAGGCGGTAGAGGCGGCCGTGGCGCGCGTCGCGGGAGGAGGTGAGCAGGCGCGAGCACATCATCGGGGTGACGCTGAGCGAGACCAGCAGCGAGAAGCCGATGGCCAGCGTGAGCACGACCGCGAACTCCCGGAACAGCCGGCCGACGAGGCCGCCCATGAACAGGATGGGGATGAACACCGCGACCAGCGAGGTGCTCATCGAGAGCACGGTGAACCCGATCTCGCGGGCGCCGCGCACGGCGGCGGCCATCGGGGTCAGCCCCTCCTCGAGGTAGCGGGTGATGTTCTCGAGCACCACGATGGCGTCGTCCACCACGAACCCCACCGCGATGGTCAGCGCCATCAGGGAGAGGTTGTCCAGGCTGTAGCCGATCAGGTACATGCCCCCGAAGGTCCCCAGCAGCGAGAGCGGCACGGCCACGCTGGGGATCACCGTGGCCCACGGGCTGCGCAGGAACACGAAGACCACCAGCACCACCAGGCCGATCGACAGCAGCAGGGTGGCCTGCACGTGGCGGAAGGAGGCGCGGATGGTCGTGGTGCGGTCGAGAACCACGTCGAGGCTGATGATGGGCGGGATGGAGGCGCGCAGCGAGGGGAGCAGCGCCATCACCCGGTCGACCGTCTCGATGATGTTGGCGCCGGGCTGCCGGTACATGACGATCAGCACGGCGCGCTTGCCGTTGGCGAAGCCGCCCGTGCGCACGTCCTCGACCGAGCTCTCGACCTCCGCGATGTCGTCCAGGCGGACCGGCGCCCCCTTGACGTAGGCGATGATCACCGGCCGGTACTGCTCGGCCTCGAAGAGCTGGTCGGTGGCGTGGATGGTCCACGCGGTGTTGGCGTCGGCCAGCTCGCCCTTGGGCGCGTTCGCGTTGACCGTGCCCAGCGCGGCGCGCACCTGCTCGAGGCTCAGCCCGATCTGGCTCAGGCGGGCGGGATCGACGCGCACGCGCACGGCCGGCTTGGCGCCCCCGCCCACGATGACCTGGCCGATGCCGTCCACCTGGGAGAGCTTCTGGGCCAGGATCGAGTCGGCGGCGTCGTACATGCGGCCGACCGGCAGCACGTCGGAGGTGAGGGCCAGGATCATCACCGGCAGGTCGGCCGGGTTGACCTTGCGGTACTTGGGGTTGCTCGGCAGGTTGGCCGGCAGCTGGCTGCGGGCCGCGTTGATGGCGGCCTGCACATCCCGGGCGGCGGCGTCCACGTTGCGGCTCAGGTCGAACTGCAGCACGACGGTGCAGGCGCCGAGCAGGCTGGTGGAGGTCATCTCGGTCACGCCGGCGATGCGGCCGAACTGCCGCTCGAGCGGGGTCGCGACCGACGAGGCCATCGTCTCCGGGCTGGCGCCGGGCAGGGTGGCCTGGACCTGGATGACCGGGAACTCGACCTGGGGCAGCGGGGCCACCGGCAGCATGCGGTAGGCGACCATGCCGGCCAGCAGCAAGGCGACGCTCAGCAGCGTCGTCGCGATGGGCCGGCGGATGAAGGGGCCGGAGACGCTCACGGGGTGGCGCTCAGTCCGCCGTGGCCTCGACCGCGCGCGGCTCGGGCGCGCGGACGCGGCGGAACCGGCGACCGAGCCGGTCGAAGGCCAGGTACACGACCGGCGTCGTGTACAGGGTGAGCAGCTGGGAGAGGAGCAGCCCACCCACGATCGTGATGCCGAGCGGCCGCCGCAGCTCGGAGCCGGTGCCGGAGCCGAGCGCCAGCGGCAGCCCGCCCAGCAGCGCGGCCAGCGTCGTCATCATGATGGGGCGGAAGCGCAGCAGGCACGCCTCGTAGATGGCCTCGGCCGGACTCTTGCCGTCCTGGCGCTCCGCTTCCAGGGCGAAGTCGATCATCATGATCGCGTTCTTCTTCACGATGCCGATGAGGAGAATGATGCCGATCAGCGCGATGACGTCGAGGTGCGCGCGGAAGAGCTGCAGGGCCAGGATGGCGCCGACGCCGGCCGAGGGCAGCGTGGACAGGATCGTCACCGGGTGGATGTAGCTCTCGTAGAGCACGCCCAGCACGATGTAGACGGTGATGATCGCGGCCAGGATCAGCAACGGCTCGTTGGCGAGCGAGGCCTGGAAGGCCTGGGCGGTGCCCTGGAAGCTGGCCCGGATCGAGGCCGGCAGCCCGAGCTTCCGCTCGGCGCCCCGGATGGCGTCGACGGCGTGGCCGAGCGAGACGTCGGGAGCCAGGTTGAACGACAGCGTCACCGCCGGGAACTGGCCCTGGTGGTTCACGGCCAGCGCCGCCGTGCCCGGCACCAGGCGGGTGAACGCGCTCAGCGGCACCTGGGTGCCGGTCGACGACTTCACGTAGATCGACTTGAGCGCCTCCGGGTCCTGCTGGAAGCGCGGGGCCACTTCCAGGACGACCCGGTACTGGTTGAGCTGGGTGAAGATCGTCGAGACCTGGCGCTGGCCGAAGGCGCTGTAAAGGGTGTCGTCGATGGCCTGGGGCGCGATGCCGAGGCGCGAGGCGGTGTCACGGTCGATCACGAGCGAGGCGAGCAGGCCGCCGCTCTGCTGGTCGCTGGCGACGTCGCGCAGCTCGGGCAGGGCGCGGAGGGCGTCGATCATCCGGGGCGCCCACTCGCCGAGCTCGCGGGCGTCGGCGTCCTCCAGGGAGTACTGGTACTGGGTGCGGCTCACCCGGTCCTCGACGGTCAGGTCCTGGACCGGCTGCATGTAGAGGGTGATGCCCTCCACCGTGGCCAGCGTCGGCTGCAGGCGGCGGATGATGGCCGAGGCGTCGGCGGCCCGCTCCTCGCGCGGCTTGAGGTTGATCTGGATGCGCCCGCTGTTGGGCGTCATGTTGGTGCCGTCCACGCCGATGAAGGACGACAGGCTCGCCACGTCACGATCCTGGAGGATGAGCCGGGCCAGGGCCTGCTGCCGCTCGGCCATCGCCGTGAACGACACGACCGGGGGAGCCTCGGAGATGCCGAGGATCACGCCGGTGTCCTGGATCGGGAAGAACCCCTTGGGCACGACCACGTAGAGGGCGATCGTCAGCACCAGCGTGGCGATCGTCACCACCAGGGTGGCCGGCTGGTGGCGCAGGACCCAGCGCAGCGTGGTGCCGTACCGGGCGATCACCCACTCGAAGCCGCGCTCGGTGGCGCGGTAGAAGCGCGTCTGGGTGTCGGCGGGCCGGTGGCGCAGGAGCTTGGCGCACATCATCGGCGTCAGCGTGAGCGAGACCACGGCCGAGACGAGGATGGTCACGCTGAGGGTGACGGCGAACTCGCGGAACAGACGGCCCACGATGTCGCCCATGAAGAGCAGGGGAATCAGCACCGCGATGAGCGACACCGTCAGGGAGACGATCGTGAAGCCGATCTGGGCCGAGCCCTTGAGGGCGGCGTCCAGGGGCGAGTCGCCGGCCTCGATGTAGCGGGCGATGTTCTCGATCATCACGATGGCGTCGTCGACCACGAAGCCGGTCGAGATGGTCAGCGCCATCAGCGAGAGGTTGTCCAGGCTGTAGCCGAGCAGGTACATCACGCCGAAGGTGCCGACGATCGAGATCGGCACCGTCACGCTGGGGATGACGGTCGCGGCCAGGCTGCGCAGGAAGAGGAACATGACCAGCACGACCAGGCCGATCGTGAGCACCAGCGTGAACTCGACGTCGTGCACGGAGGCGCGGATGGTGGTGGTGCGGTCGGTCAGGGTGGTGATCTCGATCGACGAGGGCAGCGAGGCGCGCAGCTGGGGCAGCAGCCGCTTGATGCGGTCGACGACGCCGATGATGTTGGCGCCGGGCTGGCGCTGGATGTTCACGATCACGGCCGGCTTGTCGTTCATCCAGGCCGCCTGCTTGACGTTCTCGACGCCGTCGATCACCTCGGCGACGTCGGACAGGCGGACGGGCGCCCCGTTGCGGTAGGCGACGACGATCGACTTGTACTCGGCGCCGGTCAGCAGCTGGTCGTTGGCCCCGATGGTGAACGACTGGCGGGGGCCCTCCAGGTTGCCCTTGGCCTGGTTGACGTTGGCCTGGCCGAGCACCGCCCGCACGTCCTCCAGGCTGAGGCCGTAGGAGGCCAGCGCGGTCGGATCGGCCTGCACGCGCACGGCCGGCCGCTGTCCGCCGCTGATCGACACCAGCCCCACGCCCGGCAGCTGCGAGATCTTCTGGGCCAGGTTGGTGTCGGCCAGGTCCTGGACGCGGCTCAGCGGCAGGGTGTCGGAGGTCAGGGCCAGGGTCATGATCGGCGTGTCGGCCGGGTTGACCTTGCTGTAGATCGGCGGGCTCGGCAGGTCGCGGGGCAGGAAGGTGGCGGCCGCGTTCATGGCGGCCTGCACCTCCTGCTCGGCGACGTCGATCGGGTGCTCGAGGACGAACTGCAGGGTGACGAGCGAGGCGCCGAACGAGCTGGTCGAGGTCATCTGCTTGAGACCGGGGAGCTGACCGAACTGGCGTTCCAGCGGCGTGGTGACCGAGGAGGCCATGACCTCGGGGCTGGCCCCGGGGTAGAAGCCCACGACCTGGATCGTCGGGTAGTCGACCTGGGGGAGCGCCGAGACGGGTAGCTGCAGGTAGGCGACCGAGCCCGCGAGCAGGAGTCCCACCGTGAGGAGCGCGGTGGCGACCGGTCGCAGGATGAAGACGCGCGAGGGGTTCACATCACCCGCGCCCGACGAACGGCATCTTGGTGGCCATCACGGTCATGAACAGCACGTTGGCGTCGAGCGGAAGGTTGGCCATGTAGACGACGGCGTTGGCGACGTTCTCGACGTCCATCACGGGCTCGATCTCGACCGTGCCGTTCGGCTGCGGCACGCCCTTCTTCATGCGCTGGGTCATCGGCGTCTCGGCGTTGCCGACGTCGATCTGCCCGCAGGCGACATCGTACTTGCGTCCGTCGAGGGCGGTCGTCTTGGTGAGGCCCGTGATCGCGTGTTTGGTGGAGGTGTACGCCACCGAGCCCGGCCGCGGCGCGTGGGCCGAGATGGAGCCATTGTTGATGATGCGGCCGCCGCGCGGCGTCTGGGCCTTCATGATCTTGATCGCTTCCTGGGTGCACACGAAGGAGCCGGTGAGGTTGGTGTCGACCACGGCCCGCCACTGCTCGAGCGACAGGTCCTCCAGGGGGCCGGCGGGGGCGCCGATGCCCGCGTTATTGAAGAGCACGTCGAGGCGGCCGAAGGCGTCCTTGGTGCGCGCGAACAGGGCCCGGATCGCCGCCGGATCGGCCACGTCGGTGGGCACCACCAGGGTCTTGGCGCCGGCGCCGGCCTCCAGGGCCACGCCCTCCAGCATCTCCTTGCGGCGGCCCGCCAGGACGACGGCGTACCCTGCCTTGACCAGGGCGAGAGCCGAGGCCTTGCCGATCCCGCTGCCCGCGCCGGTGACGATCGCGACCTTGCCAGCCGAAGCCATGTCCAGAGTCCTCTTTCCGGGGGTTGAGTCGAGCGCCATCAGAGTAGTCTCCGGGCGGGGGCGAATCAAGCGGGCTGGGCGGGGCGGCGGCGCTCGAAGGCCGCCGCCCCGCCCAGGTGGCTCAGAGCGAGCGGAGGAAGTTCAGCAGATCCTGCTTGTCACTCTCGCCGAGGCCCAGGTAGCGATTGATGACCTGGTTGGCCTCGGAGGCCGGGAAGCGCGCGTTGGCGGCGCTGCGATGGGCCACGATCGCCTCCTTGAGGTCGGTCGTGCGCCCATCGTGCAGGAAGAAGATGCGCTGGCCGAGCCCCCACAGCGGCGCCGTCCGGAACTCGTCGCCCCGGGCGTTGCCCTGCAGGATGTCGTCGGCCAGGCCGGGGCCCATGCCGTGCAGCATGAGGTCCGAGTAGAGGTTCACGTCCTGGTTGCTGAGGCCGGCGATGTCCGAGGGGCCGGTCTTCAGCTTGGGCGTGTGGCAGAGCGCGCAGCCCGTGCTGGTGAACACCGCCCGGCCCCGGGTGGTGGAGTTCGTGGCCGGGCCCGGCGTCGGCGCCGCCAGGAACTTCATGAAGAAGGCGAACTTCTGGATGCCGGACAGCATCTCGGGCGCGGTGACGCCGTCGAAGTTCGTCGTGTCGTTCGGCGTCGACGCGTACTGGCAACTGGGTGTCTCGTCCCGCTCCTGCGGGAACAGCTCGTTGCTGATGCCCTGCTCGACGTTGTACGCCTCGCCGGCGAACATCAGGAGGGACTTGTTCTGGGCCTTCCAGCCCAGGCGGGCGATCGTCCCGTCGTTGCCGTTGCGGTTGGGGTTGGGGCTCGGCAGCGTGAAGTTGGGACGCCCGGAGATGCCGAGCGAGGATCGGGCGTTCGCGGTCGCTTGCAGGTTTGCGAGGATGGCCGCGTCGGGAATCCCCTCGATCAGGCCGAGGCCGAAGACGGGAGTCGGGATCCGGAAGATCACGTTGTCCCGCGCCACCTGCCGCTCGAAGTCCTCCTGCTTGATGCCGCACCCGGTGGCGTCACCACCGTCCGGGTCCTTGCGGCCGCTGATGACGAACAGCGCATGCACGCCGCCGTCCCGGCTGCCGTCGGCGTTGTACTTGAAGCGCGCCTCCCGTACGGGCCCGTTGAGCTTGATGAAGGACGGCACGGCGTTCTTGGCGCCGTTCGCCGTGGCGATGGCGACCTGCGGGTTGTGCTTGGGGCTGGTGCCGCCGATGGCCGGCTGGGCGTGACACCCGGCGCAGCTGTCGAGGTTGAAGCGCGGGCCCAGACCGCTCAGGATGCCGTCCTCCTCGCCGAAGTCCTCGAGTCCGGCCGTGAAGACGAGCTTCTGCATATCGGTCAGGCCCTGGATCCTGCCGCCGGCGCCGGCCGGGCCGCCGCGCACACCGGGATCGTGCGAGCCAAACTGACCCGGGGCTTGGGTTGCGACCAGGAGCAGCGGGATCGTGACGCACAGCCATGCCATCCACTTCCTCATCAGAGGCCCTCCTCGACGTTGGAGACGCTGCTCGTCGCGCAGGGGCGAATGGCCGGGCGTTGGCATCAGCCATGCCAGACGCGCCAAGTCCCGATCACGGCAGAGAATGCGCGAACGGCTCGAGGAGGGCACGATCGAGAGAGCGTCAGCTTCGGCTGGGGAACGCGAGCATGTCGTCAGACGGATGACGTCAGCGGCGCGTGCTACAACGACAGCGGATCAGCGAAAGTTTGGAAGGACCTCGCGTGCGAACAGTTCCATCGAGCGGCGCACGTGATGTTGCGGCAGCCCACCGAAGTTCATCCAGCAGAGCACCTCGCCAACGCCGAGATCGCGCATCTCCGCCATCTTGGCGGCGACGGTATCGGGTGACCCGATGGCAAGCGTCTCGGCCACGAGCTGGTCCCACGAGACATGCGCGAGCCGCTCGGCCGCGACGCGGAAGCCCGGCTGCAGCAGCGGGTGCACGCGATCGATGTTGTCGGGGATGAGGAAGCGACGCAGCGCCTCCTGGTACCACATCTCCGCGTCCCGGGCCTCGGCCCGGGCCTGGGCATCGGTGGGCGCGACGTAGATGTGGCGCGAGACGCCCCAGCGGCCGAGCAGGGCGGCGATCTCGGCCTCGCCGCGGCCGGCCTTGCGGCAGGCGTTGACGTAGGTATCACGCTGCTGCACGAGCGGATCGATGGGCCCGCGCAGGATCGAGTTCAGCATGGGCCAGCCACGCAGGGCGGTGGCCTCGATGGTGTCCGGGCTCACGCACACGACGTAGATCGGCGGGTGTGGCTGCTGCAGCGGCTTGGGAATGACGCGGACCTCGGGAATCGTGAAGTGGCGACCCTCGAACGAGAACCGCTCCTTCGTCCACGCCCGCAGCATGATCTCCAGCGATTCCTCGAAGCGCTCGCGGTTCTCGATCTGCGGCACCCGGTAGCCCTCGAACTCGACCGGCCGGTTGCCACGGCCCACCCCCACGTCCAGCCGCCCGCCGCTCAGGATGTCGACCATCGCCAGCTCCTCGGCGAGGCGGATCGGGTCGTGGAAGGGCAGGATGGCGGCGGCCAGCCCGATGCGCACCCGCCGGGTCCGCATGGCGGCCGCGGCGGCCAGGACCGCCGGGGAGACCGACAGGCCGTACTCGATGAAGTGGTGCTCGGTCAGCCAGATGCTGTCGAACCCGAGCTCCTCGGTCCAGGCCATCTGCTCGATCTCGTGCTGGACGACCTCGGGGTGGCTGCGCTCGGGTGGGGCCTGCAGGAAGTAGTACGTGCCGAACCGCATGGGCGGAGGTGACTGTACCCCAACCGGGGCCCATGGAGGTATGCTGAATACCGGTGACGCCGGGTACGTCAAAGGCGTCGGAGGGTGCCATGAGAAAGCTCGCGTCCGCCTCACTCCTCGCCGCGGCGCTGCTCCTCATCTTCGCAGCGCCGAGCCTCGCCGGTGGGAGGGGTCATCACTGGCATGGCGGTCCACGAGTGTTCGTCGGCGTGGGCCCGCGCCTTCTGGTACCCATACCCCTATTACTACTACCCGTACCCGTACTACTACACGCCGCCGCCGGTCGTGATCCAGGACCCGCCGGTGTACGTACAGCAGCCCGGGCAGGCGCAGGCGGCGCCGCCGGCCGCCACCGCCCCGGCCGAGGGGTACTGGTACTACTGCTCGAGTGCTCGTGAGTACTACCCGAGCGTGTCGACCTGCCCGGAAGCATGGGTCAAGGTCCCACCCAGACAGCAGTAATCAAGCGATGAAAATCAAATCCCTTTCGCTGGTCGTCGCGGCTGGGCTGCTCACCACCGCGTGCGCCACCGTCCCGACCGGGCCGAGCGTGATGGTGCTGCCCGGCAGCGGCAAGACCTTCGACCAGTTCCAGATCGACGAGGCGACGTGCCGGCAGTGGGCGGCGCAGCAGACCGGCATCAGCCCCGGCCAGACCGCTACCAACAGCACGGTGGCGGGGGCGGGCATCGGTACGCTGCTGGGCGCCGCGGCGGGCGCGGCGATCGGCGCGGCGGCCGGCAGTCCGGGGACGGGCGCCGCAGTCGGCGCTGGGGTGGGTCTCCTGGGCGGCACCGCGGTGGGCGCGGGCAACGCGCAGGCCTCCTCCGGGTCGGTCCAGCGCCGGTACGACGCGAGCTACATGCAGTGCATGTACGCCAAGGGTCACCAGGTGCCGGTCGCGCGGGGCTCGGCTCCGGCCTACTCGGCGCCGGCAGCACCCCGCGCTGTCAGCACGCCGCCGCCTCCGCCTCCACCGCCGCCGTCGGCCGGCACACCTCCGCCGCCGCCACCGTCGTCCTCGTCGGCCGAGGCGCCGCCTCCACCACCGATCGGCGCGCCACCACCGCCGCCGCCCGGTCCCAGCCGCTGACCACCGCGGCCGGGCGCTGATCCAGGCGCCGGCTGCTCACGAGAGAAAGAGAAGGGGCGCCGCGGCATGGCCGGGCGCCCCTTTCGATTTTCGGGGGCGGAGGCGCCCCCGGCCTCGCGCTACACCTGGCGGGCGAGGGGACCGCGCAGCAGCCGTCCCGGCAGCGCGCCGGTGTGCTTGCCGTCGCGCAGGAGGACTTCACCGTTGACCACCGTGGCCGCGATGCCCCGGCAGCGCTGGGTGAGACGCTTGGCCCCGGCCGGGAGGTCGTGAGCCACCTCCGGCATCTCCGCGGCGATCGTATCGGGATCGAAGACGACGAGGTCGGCCGCCATGCCCTCGCGGATCAGCCCGCGATCGGCGAAGCCCCACTGGGTGGCCGGCACCAGCGTGAGCATCCGCACGGCCTGCTCGAGCGTGAAGGCCTGCTTCTCCCGGACCCAGTGAGCCAGCAGGTGGGTCTGCAGCGAGGAGTCCATGAGCTGCGAGACGTGGGCGCCCGAGTCGGAGAAGGTGACGACCGCCCGCGGCAGCCGCATCAGCTCGAGCGCGATGTCCTGGTCCTCGTTGGCGATCGGGGTCAGGAAGAAGACGTTGAAGTCCGACTCGAGGCCGAGGTCGAGCATGGTCTCGACCGGGTCGGTGTTGCGCGTACGGGCGACCTCCGCCACCGAGCGGTGGGTGCCGTGCACGCTCTCCATCACGAAGATCCGGTCGAACGGCATCGGCTTGGCCTCGGTGCCCCGGGCCTGGCCGTCGTACTTGGCACTCGCCGCCGCCACCAGCTGGGCGCGCACGGCCGGGTCGCGGTACTTGGCCCGCTGCTCGGCCAGCGGCAGCTTCCGGATCTCGCTCCAGACGGGGAGCTTGTCGAACGGCAGCTGCGTGCGGAACGAGAGCACCGCGGAGAGCGCCCGGCTGTGGACCTGGGCGAACATGCGCCCGCCGGCCGCCGCCGTCTCGTCCAGCAGGTTCACGTAGTCCTTGTACACCCCGGGCGCATCCTTGCGCGAAAACAGACCGAACGTGATGGGTCGGCCGGTCTCGACCGCGAGATCCCGCAGGCGGACGTGGTAGTCGCGGCGCATGGCGGGATCGACGTTCTTGCTGCGGTCGACGTTCTCGCCGGCCAGCTCGAAGATGCCCGCGTTCAGGTCGCCCATGACGCCGACCAGGGAGCGCACCTCGTCCCAGGTCGCCATGCGGCTGGCCACCGGGCGGCGGTCGGGTGTCTCGTGGCTCGGGGAGCGCGAGGTCGTGAAGCCGATGGCGCCGGCCTGCAGCCCGTCACGCAGCTCGGCCTGCATCGCGCGGATGTCGTCCTCGGTCGCGGGGCCCTCGAACGCGCGCTCGCCCATCACGTAGGTGCGCAGGGCCGAGTGGCCGAGGTAGCCGGAGTAGTTGATGCCCTTGGGCAGGCGCTCGAGGGTGTCGAGGTACTCGCGGAAGGTCGTCCACGACCACTCGATGCCGACGTTCATGGCGTCGGCCGAGATGTCCTCGGCCCGCTCCAGGTTGCGCATGACCAGCTGCTTGTCCTTGTCCGCGCACGGGGCCAGCGTGAAGCCGCAGTTGCCCATGACCACGCTGGTGATGCCGTGCCAGGACGAGCACGTCCCGAGCGGGTCCCAGAAGATCTGGGCGTCCATGTGCGTGTGGCCGTCGATGAAGCCCGGCGCGACCACGCGTCCCTCGGCGTCGATGACGCTCTTGGCGCTCTCGCGAATGCGTCCGATGGAGGCGATGCGCCCTCCGCGGACGCCGACGTCGGCGCGGTAGCGAGGCAGGCCGGATCCGTCGATCACCACGCCGTTCTTGATCACGAGGTCGAAGGCCATCTGAGGCTCCTTGGGGCCGCGCGGGCCCGCACGCGTCGAGGTGCCCGTATCGTACTGCAACTCGCGGCCGGCAGGCACGCTTCCCGCGACCTATACTGTGCCCGCGCGCGCAGGCGACACAGGTAGACAGGCGTCACGGGTTGTCCGGTGCCGAGAACGCACGGGACCGCGCCGGTCCCGTCCAAGGAGAACGTCATGGGGATGCTCGACGGCAAGGTAGCGGTGGTGACGGGCGGGGGCACGGGGATCGGGCGTGCCGTGTCGATCGGGCTGGCGGCGGCCGGCGCCAAGGTGGTCGTGAACGACTACGGGGTCGGCGTCGATGGCCGCGATCCCTCGAGCGCGCCGGCCAACGAGGTCGTGGGCGTCATCCAGAAGGCCGGCGGGCAGGCCGTCGCCAGCCCGGAGAGCGTCGCGACGATGGCGGGGGGCAAGGCGGTCGTCGGCCTGGCCCTGAAGGAGTTCGGCGATCTCCACATCCTGGTCTGCTGCGCCGGCATCCTGCGCGAGCGGATGATCTTCAACATGAGCGAGGAGGAGTGGGACGCGGTCATCGCCGTCCACCTCAAGGGTCACTTCACGGTCATGCAGCCGGCCACCGCCCACATGCGCGAGAAGAAGCGCGGCTGCATCATCGGCTTCACCTCCACCGCCGGCCTCGAGGGCAGCCCCGGCCAGCCGAACTACTCGGCGGCGAAGGAGGGGATCGTCGGCCTCATGCGCTCGACGGCGCTGGCCATGGCCAAGTACGGCGTGCGCTGCAACGCCATCTCCCCGACCGCGGACACGCGAATGACCCAGCGGCTGCCCAGCGAGCGTCGTGGATTGGCGACCGCCACGCCGCCGGAGGCGATCGCCCCCGTGGTGGCGTTCCTGGCCAGCGACAAGGCGGCCCACATCACCGGGCAGGTGGTCGGCGTGCGCGGCACCGAGGTGTCGGTGGTCTCGCACCCGGCGCCGCTGCGCACCGCGACCCACGCCGAGGGCTGGACGCCGGAGGCGCTGGCGGAGGTATGGGACCGGTCGCTCGGGCAGGACCGGCTACGGCGGCTGGATGCGATGAAGATCCCGTGGCCGCCGCCGACGGCATGACCGTCGCCGCGGGCGTGGGGCCGCGGCCGCTCAGCTGCGGCTGGTGAGCGAGCCCGCGGGGAATCGCCTACGTCTGTGAGTAGCCGGTGCCCGGCGTGTCCACGCCGCGGCCGCGCCCGTCGGTGATCCAGCCGAACTCCTTCAGGATCTGCTGGCTGTAGGTGACCCGTCCGGTGACCCGCTCCAGCGGCTCACTGGCCAGCAGCAGGACCGCCCGCGCCATCAGCTCCGGCCGCTCGCCGCGCGGATCGTCCAGGCCCTTGACGAGCTTGTGGTAGACGGTGCCCGGGGTGGGGACGACCTGCGAGGGTGATACGCACGTCACCGACACGCCGTGCTCGTACACCTCGGCCGCCAGTCCCTGGGTGAATCGCTCGAGGGCGGCCTTCTGGGCGCCGTAGCAGGTGCCGCCGCGGGCGCCGGCGGCCGGGTCAGGGTAGGGGCCGCGGCCGGGGCCGACGGCCGCGCCGGAGCCGATGTTGACGATGGCGCCGCGCTTGCGCGGGATCATGTCGGCCAGTGCCAGCTGGCTCAGCACGAACGGCGCGTGCACGTTGACGTTCCACGACGCGATCCACTTGCCGACCGCGTAGTCCTTGATCGGCACGAAGTAGGTCAGGGCGGCGTTGTTGACCATCACGTCGATCGGCCCGTAGACCTTCCGCGCCGTGTCGAGCAGCCGCTCGCACTCAGCGGGCTCGGCGATGTTGACGGTGACGGGGTGAGCCTCGCCGCCGCGGGCCCGGATGCCCTCGACCGTGGTCTCGAGCGAGCCGGCCAGCCGGTGATCACCCTCCCGCAGGGTGCGGGCGGCGCACACGACGCGCCCGCCCTCGGCGGCCAGCAGCGAGGCGATCTCGGCGCCGAGCCCCCGGCTGGCGCCGGTGACGACGACCACCTTGCCGTCGAGACGGCCCATCACTCGATGGGGACGAAGATGCAGTTGCGGAGCTTGCCGTCGAGCGCCTTGGACAGGTGGCCCTTGCCCCAGGTGTCCTCGACCAGCAGCACCTCGCCGGCGCCGATCTTCCGCGCCTCGCCGTCGCTGGCCGTGATCTGCACGCCGGCGTCGAGGTTGATGATGTACTGCCGGCGGGGCGCGGGATGCCAGTCGAGGTCGTAGTCGGGCTGGACCTCGCGGAAGATGATGCCGGTGGCGGGCAGCCGCGCGGACAGCCGGCCGGCCCGCGTCGACTCGACGTACTCGACCTCGACATCCTGGAAGTGCGATTCGCCCTTTTGATCGACCCAGAGCCTGTGTATCTTCATGGTCGCCGATCATACTCTGGAGGCGCGATGCTACGCTACGGCAAGACCGCTCCCGACTTCTCGCTGCCGTCCACCGAGGCCCCGCAGACGACCCTGGCCGAGTTCCGCGGCAAGGACGTGGTGCTGGTCTTCTACTGCTTCGACTGGGGCAGTATCTGAACGCCCGAGCTGACCGGCCTCGGTGAGGCCGCCCAGGAGATCCGCAACCGCGGTGCCGTGCTGCTGGCTATCAGCGCCGACAGCCCGTTCAGCCACGCGGCCTTCGCCAAGGCCCGCGGCTTCACGTTCCCGCTGCTGAGCGATATCCATCGCAAGACGATCGCCGACTACGGCGTCCTGGACGAGGAGCGTAACGTCGCCTATCGCTCCACCTTCGTCATCGATCGCGACGGGACGGTGCGCTGGGGACAGGTTGGGGATCGGACCATGGTTCGTGACGGGCGCGAAGTCCTACGCGTCCTCGACCTCGTCGAGTCGCTCCGGCAGCGGGCGTAGCCCGGGCTCGCGCCGCCGGCCGTGGGGCGATCGGGTCCCCTTCGGTTCCGCGAGAGACTACCGGATGCGCGTAGGGTCGGTCGGAGCCTGGTCCTAGGTGACGCCTGACACGATCGAAGCCAACGGAACCTCAGGAGACCCGATCGCCCCACGGCCGGCGGCGCGAGCCGGCGTCCGCGTGGACCGGGCGGTCGACGAGACCTCGGATCAGACAGGCATCAGAATCAGGACCAGCCAGCCGATGGCGAGCGTGAGGATGGTGAGGGGGATGCCGACGCGGCTGTACTCCCAGAAGGTGATGTCGATGCGGGCGGTGCGGGCGGCTTCGACGACGATCAGGTTGGCGACGGAGCCGATCAGCGTGAGGTTGCCGGCCAGTGTCGTGGCCATGGCCAGGATGAGCCAGGCGCGGGTCGGCTCGCCCAGGGTGGGGATCAGTGGCTTGAAGAGCAGGACGGCGGGGACGTTGGAGACCAGGTTGGACACCAGCGTGGCCACCACGGTGAGGACGATAGGGCGGTGCACACCGAGCCGACCGGCCCAGTGGGCCAGCTCGTCGGTGAGGCCGGAGGCCTCGAGCCCGCCTGTCAGCACGAACAGTCCGACGAACAGCACCAGCAGCGACCAGTTGATCTCCCGGTAGACCTTCTCCGGCTTCACCCGCCGCGTCAGCAACGAGTAGGCCGCCCCGCCGATCGCGACCACGGCGATGGGCACGCCGGCCAGGAACGCCAGCAGCATCACGCCGACGGCCGCGAGCGTCTTGGTCATGAGGGGGTAGTGGACGACGTGGCGGTCGGGCTCGGCCACCGGCGCGAACTGTGCGGGCAGCTGGCGGCGGTAGACCAGCCACACGACCGCGAAGACGCAGCCGAGCCCCAGGATCGCCACCGGCGCCTGCCGGATCAGGAATCCGCGGTAGCTGATGCTGGAGAAGCTGCCCACCAGCATGTTCTGCGGGTTGCCGGTCAGGGTGGCGACGCTGCCGACGTTGGCCGCAGTGGCCAGCGCGATCAGGTACGGCACTGGGGGCAGCCGCAGCCGGCGTGTCACCGCCAGGACCAGCGGAGCCAGCACCAGGCAGATCACGTCGTTGACGAAGAGTGCCGACAGCACACCGGCGGCGGCGATGATGGCGGCCAGCAGGCTCCGCGGGCCGCTCGCGCGGCGGATCGACCACAGCGTCACCAGGCTGAAGAAACCCGACAGCCGCAGATAGGCGGCGACGATCATCATGCCGAACAGCAGGACGAGGGTGTGGGCGTCGACGCTGCGCACGGCGGCATCCCAGGGGAGGAGACCGGCCACCACGAGCGCGGCGGCCCCGATGATGGCCACGCCGGTGCGGTCGACGCGGAAGCCCGGCAGCCGGCCCAGCCCGAGGCCGACGTACGAGGCCGCGAAGATCGCCAGGGTCAGGACGCGCGCGAGCTCGGGGGAGGGCACCCGGTCAGGATACGCGCCGCGGCCTCAATCGGCCGCGGCGTACAGCCACTCGATGCGCCGGACGCGGCCGTCGCGCAAGGAGAACTCGACCGTGTTCGGGAATCCGTCCGAATACAGATAGAGAACGCTGCCGTCGGAGGCGACCTGGGGCTCGCCGAGGTGTTGTTCGACCCGGTAACGGGCCGTGCCGACCGTGAGCCCGCCCGGCAGCACCCAGCGGGGCTCGGTGATCTCCACCCGGCGCACCCCCCCGGAGGCGCGCGACACCGCGATCACCACGCCTCGGTAGGTCAGCTCGTCGACCGGGTCGATCGCCGCGCGTCGACCACCGGGGAGCACCCGCGACTCGATGGAGGACGGCGGGCCCATCGTGCCCTCCACGGCTGTCCGTGAACGTCCGAACAGTGCCCGCGGCGCGTCGATGTAGTCGTCCACCGCGACGATGTCGGTGGCCGGGGCGGCAGCCAGGGCGACGGACAACAGGAGCCGGGCAAGCACGGCCGCATCCTAGCGCCGCTGGTTCCGTTCTTGCTACTGACTATGGGTGCAGGTGCCGGCTCGTCTGGGCGGGGTTTCTGCCGCTTCCCCCGTCCCGAGCGGCCCCCGAAGCAGAGCGGCGTCAGGGGGCGGGGCGAGCCGGTGCCTTCGCCTTGACGCACCCGGCGTCTGCGCATAGCCTCGCCGAATGACCAAGGCCATCGCGCTCGACGATCTGCTCACCACGGCCGACCCGTCCGTCCTCGAGGTGACCACCACCGGCGCCGGCCCCCAGGGCCGCCTGCCGCTCACCGCCGAGATGCTCCTGGAGCAGCCGAGCGGCGACATCTTCGGCCTCACCCAGAATGCCGGCATGGGGTGGGCACCGCACGAGCTGCTGCGCCCGCAGTTCCTCATGCTGGGCACCAACGGCGGCATTCGCGCCGCCGACGGCACGCCGATCGCGCTCGGGTATCACACCGGCCACTGGGAGATCGGCGTGCTCATGCACGCGGCCGCCGACGAGTTCCGCGCGCTCGAGTGCCTGCCGTTCGCCGCGTTCGTCTCCGATCCGTGCGACGGCCGCACCCAGGGCACCGTCGGCATGATGGATAGCCTCGCCTACCGCAACGACGCCGCCCAGGTCTTCCGCCGGCTGATCCGCTCGCTGCCGACCCGGCGCGGCGTGCTGGGCGTGGCGACGTGCGATAAGGGGCTACCGGCCACGATGATGGCGCTGGCCTCGATGCGCGACCTGCCGTGCGTGCTGGTGCCGGGCGGGGTCACGCTGCCGCCGCGCGACGGCGAGGATGCCGGCAAGGTCCAGTCGATCGGCGCCCGCTTCGCCCACGGCGAGCTGACGCTGGACCAGGCGGCCGACCTCGGCTGCCGCGCGTGCGGCTCGCCGGGCGGTGGCTGCCAGTTCCTCGGCACCGCGGCGACCTCGCAGGTGGTCGGCGAGGCGCTCGGGCTGTCGCTGCCCCACTCGGCGCTGGCGCCGTCCGGCCAGCCGATCTGGATCGACATGGCGCGCCGCTCGGCGCGGGCACTGGTGTCGCTCTCGCGTCGTGGCCTGGCCGTGCGCGACATCGTGACCGACGCCGCCGTCCGCAACGCGATGGCCGTGCACGCGGCCTTCGGCGGCTCGACCAACCTGCTGCTGCACATCCCGGCCATCGCGCACGCGGCGGGGCTCCGGCGTCCGACCGTCGAGGACTGGATGGAGGTCAACCGGCGCGTGCCCCGCCTGGTCGACACGCTGCCGAACGGGCCGCATCCAACGGTCCGCGCGTTCCTGGCCGGCGGCGTTCCCGAGGTCATGCTGCACCTGCGGCGCCTCGGGTTGCTCGACGAGCGCGTGCTCACGGTGGCGGGCGAGCCGCTCGGCCGCCTGCTCGACTGGTGGGA
This sequence comes from uncultured Candidatus Rokubacteria bacterium, assembly GCA_963734175.1. Taxonomy (GTDB): domain Bacteria; phylum Methylomirabilota; class Methylomirabilia; order Rokubacteriales; family CSP1-6; genus AR5. The sequence continues at coordinate 821,425 of CAVTGC010000002.1, read as the reverse complement.
GGGGTGCGAGCGCCGGCGCACGCTGCGCGAGCGGCTGCGCGCGGCCGACGGGGTGGCGCCCGAGGACGTCATCATGGACCCCGACCAGGCCCGGGCTCGCGGGCTCACCAGCACGGTGACCTTCCCCCGCGGCAACCTGGCGCCCGAGGGATCGGTCATCAAGAGCACCGCTATCGATCCCTCGGTGGTGGACGCCGACGGCGTCTACCGCAAGACGGGACCCGCGCGCGTGTTCACGCGCGAGAAGGACGCGATCGCGGCCATCAAGAACCGCGGGCCGGAAGGGCTCAAGGCCGGCGACGTGCTGGTGCTGGCCTGCCGCGGCCCGCTCGGCGCCGGCATGGAGGAGATCTACCAGATCACCGCCGCCCTCAAGCACCTGTCGTGGGGCAAGCACGTGGCGGTGGTGACCGACGCGCGCTTCTCCGGCGTGTCCACGGGTGCGTGCATCGGCCACGTCGGCCCCGAAGCACTGGCCGGCGGCCCGATCGGTCGCCTGCGCGACGGCGACCGCATCCGCATCGTCGTCGACCGCAACCGGCTGGAGGGCACCGTCGACCTGGTCGGCGAGGGCGAGCGGGAGTTCGGTCCCGAGGAGGGTGCGCGCGTGCTGGCCGGCCGGCCGCCCCGACCCGATCTCGCGGCCGATGCGGAGATCCCGGCCGACACACGGCTGTGGGCGGCACTGCAACAGGCGGGTGGGGGCACGTGGGGCGGCTGCGTGTACGACGTCGACGCCATCGTGGCCGCCCTGGACCGCGGCCGGCGGTGAGCGAGGGCGAGGGGCCCGGCCGTCCCGGGACTCTCGCCGAGGTGGTCCGGCTCTTCCTCAAGCTCGGCGTGCTCGGCTTCGGCGGACCCGCGGCGCACATCGCCATGATGCGCGACGAGGTGGTGCGCCGGCGGCGCTGGGTCGACGACGCCCGCTTCCTCGACCTGCTCGGGATGACCAACCTGATTCCCGGTCCCAACTCGACCGAGATGGCCATCCACCTCGGCTACGTGCGGGCCGGCTGGCCCGGCCTGCTGCTCGGCGGTGCCTGCTTCATCGGGCCTGCGGTGCTCATCGTCCTGTCGCTGGCCTGGCTCTACGTGCGCTACGGCGCGACCCCGGCCGCGGTGGGGATCCTGTACGGCGTGCTGCCGGTGATCATCGCGGTCGTCGTGCAGGCGATGTGGGCGCTCGGCCGCACGGCGGTGAAGGGGCCGCTGCTGGCGGCCGTGGGGCTCGCGGTGCTGGCGCTGGCCCTGGCCGGCGTCAACGAGCTGGCGCTGCTGTTCGGCGGCGGGGCGCTCGTGATGCTGGCCCGGGCGCGGCGGCCGCCCGCGCTGGCCGCCGGTCTGGCTGCGATGCTGGCGCTGCCGGGCGTGGCGCTGGGGCAGGGCGTCGCCGCCGCCGCGGGCGTGACGCTGGGCACTCTCTTCGTCACCTTCCTGAAGATCGGCGCCACCCTCTACGGCAGCGGCTACGTGCTGCTCGCCTTCCTGCGCAACGACTTCGTGTACCGACTGCACTGGCTGACCGACCGCCAGCTGCTCGACGCCATCGCGGTGGGGCAGGTGACGCCGGGGCCGGTGTTCACGACCGCCACGTTCCTGGGCTACGTGCTGGCCGGCGGCCCCGGGGCCGCGCTGGCCACCGTGGCGATCTTCCTGCCGTCGTTCGTCTTCGTCGCGTTGAGCCACCCGCTGCTGCCGCGCATCCGCGGCTCGCGGTGGGCGAGCGCGTTCCTGGACGGCGTCAACGTCGCCGCGCTCGGCCTGATGGCGGCGGTGACGCTGCAGCTCGCGCGCAGCGCCCTCGTCGACTCGTTCACGGTCGTGCTGGCGATCGCCGCCGCCGTGTTGCTGATCTTGCGCGGCGTCAACTCCGCGTGGTTGATCGTGGGTGGGGCGGCCGCCGGAGTCGCCGTCTCGACGCTGCTGCGCGCCGGCTGACCCGCGGGCGGCCGTGTATCCTGGCTCGTGATGGCCCGTCAGCGCGCCGACCTCGACTACTACGCCACGCTGGGGATCGGAACCGAGGCCACCGAGGACGAGATCCGCCGGACCTACCGGCGGCTGGCCCTCGAGTGGCATCCCGATCGCAATCCCGGCAACCCGCGCGCGGCGGAGCGGTTCAGGGAGATCAGCGAGGCGTACGCGGTGCTGATGGACCCCGCCAAGCGGCGGTCGTACGACGCCGCTCGGTCGGCGGGGACGACGACCGGCTTCGATTCCTCACGCGAGGACGTCTTCCGCGATCTCTTCGCCGACCCGCGGGCGAGCGCCGTCTTCGAGGAGCTGGCTCGCGAGCTCTCCCGGATGGGGCTGCGGGTGGAGCGCGGCGACTTCGAGCGCACGCTCTACGGCGGGCGTGTCGTCGTCACCGGCCGCGTGGTCGTGGTCTCGCCGCTGACGCCGATCCGCCTGCTGTGGCGACTGGGCCGGGCGGCGCTGCGGGCTTCGGCGCCGCCGCCCCCTCCCGAGCGGATTCGCGCGCTGCCGACCGAGGCGGGGTTGCTGGGCCGCGTCCGCGAGCTGGGTCGGCGCCTGTTCGGCCTCGGGGCGGAGCAGGGCAGACCCATCGGCGACGTGTCCTTTCCTCTTCGGCTGACGCCGGCCGAGGCCGATGCGGGCGGTCGCCGGCGAGTGACGCTGCATCGCGCCGAAGGGGAGGACGAGGTGATGGTGACCATCCCGGCCGGCGTCCGCGCCGGCACGCGGCTGCGGCTGCGCGGCAAGGGCCGCCCGCTGGAGGCGGGCGGGCGAGGAGACGCCTACCTCATCGTGGAGGTCGCCGGCGACCGCCACTGAGGCCTTCCGGGGCCGATCTTGCCACCGCTCGGGCCCGAGGGTTAGAGTGCGCCCATCGGAGGCCTGCCATGTCCGTGACCGCGCTCGACGTCCATGCTCGCTCGCTGGTGCTCGACGGCCGCTCCTTCGGCGCCACCGGTGCCTACGAGAAGCTCGCCGGCACCCTGCGCTTCGCCGTCGACCCCGCCCATCCCGTCCACGCGAGCGTCTGCGACCTGGGGCTGGCGCCTCGCAACGGCGAGGGACGGGTCGAGTTCGCGGCTGACTTCGCCCTGCTCCGGCCGGTCGACGCCGCCCGCGGCAACCGCGCGCTGCTGCTCGACGTGCCGAACCGGGGCCGGAAGGTCGCCCTCGGGATGTTCAACAGCGCCGTCCGCGTGCCCGACCCGACGACGGCCGAGGACTTCGGCAACGGCTTCCTGATGCGGCACGGCTGGACCGTGGCGTGGATCGGCTGGCAGCCCGACGTGCCGCGGATGGACGGCCTGATGGCGCTGGACGTGCCCCGCGCGCAGGGCGTGAGCGGGCTCGTGCGCTGCGAGTTCCGTCCCAACACGCCGGTCGACGTGCTGCCGATGGCCGATCGCTACCACATCCCGCACCCCGCCGCCGAGCTCGACGACCCGGCCGCGCGACTCACCATGCGCGAGCACGGGGGCGCGCCGGCCACGGCCATCGCGCGCTCGGCCTGGCGCTTCGCGCGCCGGGTCGACGGCCGGCTGGTCGCCGACGCCTCCCACGTGCATCTCGAGGGCGGCTTCGCCCCGGGGCGGATCTACGATCTCGTCTACCGGGCGATCGATCCGCCGGTCGTCGGACTGGGGATGCTGGCCGTGCGCGACACGGCGGCGTTCCTGCGGTGGGGGCCGGCCGCCTCCGGCAACCCGTGCGCGGATGCTCTCGAGCGCGCCTACGTGTTCGGCGTGTCGCAGAGCGGCCGCTTCCTGCGTCACCTGATCTACCTGGGGCTCGACGAGGACGAGCAGGGGCGCCTGGCCTTCGACGCGATCGTGCCCCACGTGGCCGGCGCGCGGCGCGGCGAGTTCAACATGCGCTTCGGGCAGCCCTCGCTCAACGCCCAGGAGTCGGTCGGCAGCCTGTTCCCGTTCACCGACGAGACGCAGAGCGATCCGGTCACCGGTCAGCGCGACGGCCTGCTGGACCGGATGACCGCGCGGGGACGCCGGCCCAAGATCCTCGCCATCAATACCTCGGCCGAGTACTGGCGGGGTGATGCCTCGCTGGTGCACACCGACGTGGCGGGCCGGCGCGACGTGGAGCCGCCGGCGGACAGCCGCGTCTACATGTTCGCCGCCAGCCAGCACACGCCGGGCGCGATACCGCCGCCGCCGGCCGACCCCAACACCGGCAGCCGCGGGATTCACCCCTTCAACGTGGTGGACTATGCTCCGCTGCTGCGCGCGGCGCTGACCAACCTGGATCGCTGGGTGCGCGAGGGGGTGGAGCCGCCGCCGAGCGTGTTCCCGCGGCTGGCCGACGGCACCGCGGTCACGGGGGAGTCGACGGCGCCGCGGTTCGCGGCCATTCCGGGTGTGCGCTTCCCCGATCGGCTGGCCCGGCCGGCCCGGCTCGACTTCGGCGCCGAGCTCGTCCGCGGCATCGCCAGTGAGCTCCCGCCCAAGGTCGGCGCCCAGTATCCGAGCTACGTGGCGGCGGTCGACGCCGACGGCAACGAGACGACCGGCATCCGGCCCGTCGAGCTGGGCGCGCCGCTGGCGACGCTGACGGGATGGAACCCGCGGCATCCCGAGCAGGGGGCACCGGGCGACCTCATGCAGATGATGGGCTCGACGCTACCGTTCCCGCGCACGGCGGCCGAGCGAGAGCAGCGCCGGGATCCGCGCCCGTCGATCCAGGAGCGTTACGGCTCGCGGGCGGGGTACCTGGCCGCCGTCCGCGCGGCCGCGGAGACGCTGGTGGCGGCCCGCCACGCCCTCGCCGAGGACGTGGAGGCCATGGTGGAGCGGGCCGGTCAGCGGTGGGATCTGATCGAGCGCGGACTCTGAGTCAGGAGCGCTCGCAGCGGATGGTCACCTCCGCCCGATCGCCGAGGGCGGAGCGCAGGATGTCGAGGAGATCCGGCTCCACGCCCTGATCCTCGAGGAGCTCGATCGTGTCCGAGCTGATCGTGCACTCGGACTCCTCGAGGTCCTCTTCCTCCAGCCCTTCGGTGAGCACTTCGTACTGGCGGTCGCTGAGCGTGCCGCACAGTTGATTCGTCGCCGTCTCGTACACCCTGACCATCCGTTCCACCTCGCCGAGGCAGCTTAGGGCGCGGCGGCCCGAATGGCAAGGCGCTACCAGGGGATCGACTGACCCTGGCTGAGCACCGCGACCCGCTCCTCGATCCCGCGACGCAGCGCCTCGGCCAGCAGCCGCTCGGGCGGCTCCCGGTACGGCTCCCGGTTGAGTGCGAAGGTGCCCCAGTGCATCGGCACCAGCAGGCGGCCGCGGACGTCCTCGAAGAGCTGCACACCTTCCTCGGGGCTCACGTGGTTGGGATGGTTGCTGGTGAAGCTGCTGTAGCCGCCGATGGGGATGACGGCGAGATCGAAGGGGCCGAGCCGCCGCCCGATCTCCGCCATGACCGGCGTGTAGCCGGTGTCACCGGCGAAGAACACGCGATGGTCGCGACCGAGGATCGACCACGAGGACCACAGCCGCAGGTTCTGGTCGTTGAGACTGCGGCCGGAGCCGTGCTGGGCGGGGGTGGCCACGAAGCTGACCCCGCGGAGCTCGTGCGCCTGCCACCAGTCCAGCTCGACGACGTCGCGCACACCCCGGTCGGTGAGCCAGGCCTTCAGCCCCAGCGGGACGAAGAAGGTGGGATGGTGCACGTGGGCGAGCATCTGGACCGTCCGGGCGTCGAGGTGGTCGTAGTGGTCGTGCGAGATCACCACGGCGTGGATCGGCGGCAGATCCTCGAAGCGCAGCCCGGGCGGCACGAGCCGGCGCGGGCCGAAGCCGAGCGGGCCGGCGTGCTCGCTCCAGATCGGGTCGGTCAGGATGTTCACGCCGTCGAGCTGGATCAGCAGCGTGGCGTGGCCGACCCACGTCACCGTCGGCCGGCTCCCATTGGCGCGCAGCGCCGCGCCGTCGTTGCGCATGAGGGTGGGGACGGCGCCGCGATCGGGGTCGTGCGTGACGGCGCGCCGCAGCAGGCTGAGCGTGCGGCCGACCATCGTGTAGTCGTACCCGGGATCGAGATTACGAAATCCCCGGGCCAGGTGGTGGCCGGGGCGCTCCAGGGGACGCGGATCGGCGAGGGCCCCCGGGGCGGAGGCCAGGGCCACCAGCACGACGATGGCCACCCCGAGACGACCGCGAAACCACGATGACAGCGGATACCGCATTGACCCATTCACGGTACCACGGCCGTCACGGGGAGGGAACGTGAGCGCTGTCGGCTCAGGTCTCCAGGATGCAGACCGCTTCCGGGGTCACCGTCTGCGGCGCCACGGTCTCGACGCAGAACAGGTGCACGGCGTCGCGGTCATGCAGCCGGTAGCCGGTCGCCAGGTCTCCGCCCACGCTGAGCACGAAGTCGCCGCCCCGCGTGGAGAAGACCGCGCCCGCCTCGCGGATCACCGGCGACCGGTGCACCGCGGCCAGCACGTCGCGCAGCTGCCGCGCGGTGGGATAGCCGCTGTCGTCCACCGCCTGCAGATACTCGTAGTAGCGCGCTGGCGGGAGCACCGCCTCGTACGGGCCGGGGATGCCGCCGGTGTCCAGGATCTCCACCGCCTTCATCAGGTCGGCGAGGACCTGGCCGGGGCGCTTCCAGTCCTGGGCGTGGGTGCGCGGGGACTTCCGGGCGGTGAGGAAGCCGTTGCCGGCCGGATCCCCGTAGAAGGCGACGCGATCCTCGGCCAGGGCCAGCTCCCGCGCGGCCGCCTCGGCCGAGCCGGTGTCGAGCACGGGGGCGCCGCGCTCGAACACCTCGATCGAGGACCACGGCACGCTGAAGTCCACCCGCACCTCGTAGAGCAGCACCACGTCGGGGACACACACCACGGCCTCGCCCTCGGCGCTGCGGCAGGGGGTGCTGGTGCCCAGACGGGTGGCCACGTGGTCCCAGCCGCGCGGGCCGTCGAAGGTCGCGACGCGGCGGGCGGCGAGGACGTGGCGGGCGGCCTGGACGACGGCGGCGTCGAGCGCCTCCCAGACGTGTTCGGACATCGGCGCGGCCTGACGGCGGAGGTAGTCCATCACCGGCCTCATCGCAGCGAGCCCACGCTGGGGCGGGTGCCGCGGGCACCGTTCGTCGCCTCGCCGCCGGCCTTGGCCTCGAGCTGGGCCTCGCGACCCACGATGGAGCCCTCGGTGAAGAGGTACTCACGCAGCTTGGCGTCGAACGCCGGGTCCTGGCGGCGGATCCACTCGAGCACCATCGCGGCGTGCTCCTTTTCCTCGTCCCGGTTGTGGCGCAGGATGTCGCGCAGCTCGGGGCTATCGGTGCCGTCCATGCGCTGCTGGTACCAGTCCACCGCCTCCAGCTCTTCCATCAGGCTGGCGATCGCCCGATGCATGTCGCGGGTGGCCGGCTTCAGGCGCTCCTCGGACTCATGGAAGCTCGTGGGCATCGGCTCCTCCGGGGTGAGATCGTTCCGCCGAGTAGAGAGGCACATCTCGTGCCGTCGGCTCCGGCTTGACAAGGTCGCGCCGTGACTCGATACCGATTGCAGACAGGAGGGACCATGGCGGAGGCCAAACGGGTGAAGGTGGCGGAAGCAGGGGAGATCCCCGAGGGCGAGGCGCGGGTGGTCGAAGCGGACGGGCACACGCTGGCGCTCTTCAACGTCGAGCGGAACGTTCTACGCGCTCGACAACGCCTGCGCCCACCGGGGCGGCCCGCTGGGCGAGGGGGATCTGGACGGGCGGCTGGTGAGCTGCCCCTGGCACGCGTGGCGCTGGGACGTGACGACCGGCCGCAACGCCAACAATCCCGCGGTCACGATGGCGTGCTATCCCGTGCACGCCGAACCCGCCGGCATCTTCGTCGAGCTGACCTGAACCGAGCCCGCACGAATCGGCTATACTCCGCGCACCCGGCAGCATTCGACCCACGAGAGGGAGGACCGCTCATGATCCGTTTCGCCCTTCCCGCGGTAGTCGCTCTGCTCGCTCTGATCTTCGTCAGCCCCGCGTCCGCGTTCCAGTGTCCGAAGCTGGTCAAGCAGCTACAGGACGCGACGGGCAACCGTTACGACGCGACGGCGGCCGACGCCAAGCTCGCCGCGGTGCGCGCCCAGGCGCTGCACACGGAAGGCAAGCACGCCGAATCCGAGCAGGTGGCCAAGGACGCGCTGGCCAAGCTGGGCATCAAGTCCTAGTCGGTCGGAATCGCATCCGGACGCCCGGCGGGTCGCCTACCGCCGGGCGTTCGTGGGTTCAGCGGGCGAGCGAGGTGAGGCGTGCCGTCGCCGCCTGGAGGGCTTCGTCGGGGGACTCGTAGGCCATCCACTCGTGGGTCCAGCTGCTGGCCACGACCTCGTCGCGGGCGGGGTCGCGGATCTCCCAGCGCCACAGGCAGGGCTCGGACATGAGGTCGACCGCCACGGTGAGACGCGCCGCCCGGACGTGCTTCATTGCATGCCCCTCCTCGGCAAAGTGCCGCGCAGCGATTTGCAAAGCATGTGCCCCTCAGTTGCACCACGCCAGACCGCGAAATGCGCCGAGTCGGTGGCGGACCCGCAATCGCGGGAGGGAACTTTCTGGAAACTTCCCGGAAATCCGATTCAAGGCTAGCATGGGGGCCGTGGATGCGCTTCCGGTCTCGCCGATGCTGCTCGGCGCGGCCGCAATCATCGCCCTGGTCGGCTGGGGATGGTGGCAGTTCTATCAGTTCTGTCCGCACTGCTCCGCCTTGACGCGCCGGGTGCACTCGGGCTGGCTGCGCTGTCCCCGCTGCGGCCGGCAGTACCGGCGCGGCCTACGTCTGCGTTGAGCCAAGAGAGGACCACGCTCGCATGACCTTGCCGTCCACGCGCACGCTGATCATCGCCGGTGTGGCCCTCGTCGTCGTTGCCATGGCGGCGGTCGGCGGATGGTTCTGGTGGGACGCTCAGCAGCGGCGTGTGCTGGCCGCCACGGCCGAGGTGATGGCCCGCGCGCAGCCCGCCTTCGCCCCCGACGCCACCACGGAGGTCAAGCTGGCCGCCGCTCGCGACCTCGAGCAGCTGCTGCAGCGCTATCCGTCGGCCCGAACGGTACCGACCTCCGCCTACGAGCTCGGCAACCTGCGCTACGCCGCCGGCCAGTATCCCGGCGCCCGCGCGGCCTACGAGCTGTCGCTGCAGCGGGGCGCTACCGGGCTGGTCAGCGCCATGGCCCGGGCCGGGGTGGCGCGCACCTGGGAGGCCGAGCGTGACTTCGCCCGGGCCGCCGACGGCTACGCGGCGCTGGTCAAGCAGCTCGACCCGCGCAGCTTCCTGTACGAGGACGCGCTCATCGACCAGGGGCGATCGCTGGAGCTGGGTGGCAAGAAGGCGGAGGCGATCGCGATCTACGAGCGCTTGCTGAAGGACGTTCCGACCGCCAAGCGCTCAGACGACGTCCGCAGCCGCCTCGCCAGTCTAGGCGCCGCCGCCCGCTGATCGCCCGGCCGCCACGCGGCCGACTCCGGAGTCTTCAAAACCTGCGTCTTGGGGCCAGAGCTGTCCAGCCCAATAGCCGATAAGAGGGATTATGTAAAGTAACCAAACGTCGCGGTCAGAACCTGAAGGTCGCCCCGACCGTGACGAGGAGATCGTCGCTACCGCGACCGATCGCCGTTGCCGCGGCCGCGTCCAGTCGGATGTGGGGATTCACCTGCCACGCCGCCCCCACGCGAGAGACGAGGCGGTCTGGCTGCTCGCCGACACCGAGGGTCCCGACGAGCTCGCCGACCAGCGTCCACCCGGCACCGAGTCGATACTCCGCCGCCAGCGCCGCCAGCACGGTATCGCCGGCGCGTCCCGCTACCGACCAGACATAGCCGGCGTTAGCCGTCAGCGTCACCGGACCCAAGGCATGAGACAGCGCGATGAGCGCCAGGACGGCCGGGTCGCCGTCACCCAGCCCGCGGTCCTCGTCACCGGTCGGCAGGCTCACGGCCGCTGCCAGCAGTACCCCGGGACCCCGGGTCGAATCGTCGCGCAGGCGGAACTTGAAGCCGATCAGGCTGTCGGCGGGACCGGCACTGGCGCCATGGCCAGGCCGATCGAGCGCCGCGACACCCGTCTCGACGCGGGCCTCGAGGTGCGGCAGGACTCCGTGCGAGACGACCACGTGGGTGCCGAAGGTGCTCTCGGCGTGGCGGCGGGCCAGATCGAGGCTGGTCTCGACTTCCGAGCTGCCGGGCTCGAGGACGCCGGTGTCCTCGGTGTCGAGTGGGCGCACGGCCTCCACGGCTGCCGGCAAGAGCACGCAGACGGCCACGGCCGCCGCCGTCAGTGCGACGTGCGCGATCGACCTAGCCCGGGATGTGGGCTTCTTCGGGCAGCTCGGACCAGACGGGCTTCCAGGCCGGCACCGACAGGCCGAAGCCGTCGCAGAGGTCTTTCACCTCGGCGGCGAAGGCGGTACGGACCTCGTCGTTGTCACGGAGCTTGAGCCGGTACGTCCGGTAGACCTGGTTCTTGGGCGAGCCGGGCCGGCCGAAGATGTTCATCGTCCGCACGTACCACTTGTTGAACGTCGTCTGCGCCTCGTCGTGGGTCGGCGTCTCACCGGTCAGGCGCTTGACCCAGTGCTCACCGTGGCGGATGTGGAACTTCTCCTCCTTGAAGATCCCCTCGATGGCGCGCACCCACGGCCCGTAGGAGCAGTGGCGTACGTCCTCGAGCTGGTGGCCGGCCCCGCGGTCCATGCAGAAGTTGAAGAAGATGAAGTCGGCCCAGGTGTCGATCGGGTAGTAGAAGATGTTCACTCGCTTGTCGGCCGTGATGCGCTGGGTGCCGATGTCGGCGTCGCCGCCGATGCGCATGGTGAACGTCTCGTCGTGACGGCGCACATGGGCGTCGACGTCCACGCCCAGGTCGGCCAGCAGTCCGTACATGACGGCCGCATGGCGCAGCTCGTCCTTCACGATCTGGGCGACCACGTGCTTCTCCTCCACGGTCGGGGCCTTGGTGATCCACGGCACGTAGCCGTAGCCGCCGGCCAGCTCGGAGTCGGCCTGCATGGTCATGAGGTGCACGAGGCTGTCGCGGTACTCGGCCGTCATCTCGCCGGCCGACTCCAGGCGGGTCCCCCGCTCGATCCTGGCCATCATCGCCTGCTTGTCGTCCGCCATGCGCCCGTTCCTCCCCCGCCCGCCGGTATGGTCGGGCGTCGGCTTCCAGGATACTCCGGGCGGCCTCACGTTTTCTCGACGACGCGGACGGCCTTGCCCTCCGAGCGCGGAATCGTCCGGGGCGCCACCAGGACGACCTCGACGCCAAGGCCGGTGACCTGGCGCAGGTGCTCGGCGGCGCGCCGCCGCACGGCCAGCATCTCCGGGTGGTCGGCGCGAAACCCCTCGCACCGGGCCAGCAGCGCCGGGGCCGGCTCCACCTGCACCTCGAGTCGCGCCAGGGTGGCGGTGCGGTCGACGACCAGGAGATAGTGCGGCTGCAGGTCCTCCACGCCGAGCAGCGCGGTCTCGACCTCGGAGGGGTAGAGGTTGACTCCCTTGATGATGAGCATGTCGTCGGCGCGTCCCTTGAGGCGGGCGATGCGCGCGGAGGTACGCCCGCACCGGCAGGGCTCGGTGGTGAGCGTGGTGATGTCGCCGGTGCGGTAGCGGATCATCGGGATCGCCCGCTTGGTCAGCGTGGTCAGCACCAGCTCACCCTGGCGGCCGGGCGGCAGCACGGCACCCGTGGCCGGATCCACGATCTCCGGCAGGAAGTGGTCGTCGCAGACGTGGAGGCCGGCCCGGGCCTCGCACTCGCCTGCCACGCCGGGGCCGATGATCTCGCTGAGCCCGTAGACGTCGTGGGCACGGCAGCCAAAGGCGCGCTCGATGGCGACGCGCAGTCCGTCGGTCCACGGCTCGGCGCCGAACAGCCCCCAGCGGATGCCGAGCGTCCGGGGATCCACGCCCTGCTCGACGAGGCTCTCGGCGATGTGCAGGACGAACGAGGGCGTGCCGCACAGCCCGGCCGGGCGAAAGTCCTGGAGCAGCAGGAGGTGGCGGGCGGTGTTGCCGGACGAGACCGGCACCACCGTGAGGCCCGCGCGCTCGGCGCCGTCGTGGAAGCCGAGCCCGCCGGTGAAGAGACCGTAGCCGAAGGCCACGTGCAGCATGTCGCCCCGGCGGGCGCCGCCCGCGACCAGGACCCGGGCCATGACCTCCCGCCACACGTCGAGATCGCCGGCCGTGTAGCCGACCACCGTCGGCTTGCCCCTGGTTCCCGACGAGGCGTGCACGCGGGCCAGCTCGTTCGTCGGGACCGCGAAGAGGCCGAAGGGATAGTGCTCGCGCAGGTCGGTCTTGCGCGTGAACGGCAGGGCGGGAAGCTCCTCGAGCCCTCGCAGCCGGGCTCCGCCCAGGCGCTCGCGATAGAACGGGACGCGCTCGACCGTCCACGCCATCGTCTCGCGCAGCCGCTCCAGCTGCAGGGCCGCGCGGGCGGCGGGCGCCTGCGTCTCGGCCTCGGGATTCCAGATCGGGCCGCTCACGAGCGCCGCGGCGGCTCCGGGAACTGCAGGTCGACGTCGCGGTGATGGCGCAGGCCGATGGCCTCGCGCTGCACGACCAGCATCAGGCGAGCGGACTCCGCGCGCCGGCGGGCCGCGTCGTACTGGCGCAGCAGCCCGGCGCGCCGGTCGGGCTCGCGCTCGGCGTCGAGGGCCCGGCCCAGCTCGCGGGCCTCCTCCAGCGCCGCCTCGAGGCGCTCGCCCGCCCGGCCCAGCGCGGCCGCCTTCTCACGGCGGATCTCCTCCTCCAGCTTCTCGAACCCCTCGCGTCGCTTCATCCCGTCACTCCAGCACGAGCGACTCCACGAGCCAGGCCTGGCGCTCGAGGAATCGCACGACGCTGTCGAGGGTACGGGGATCGGCGCTGGCGTGCAGGCTGATGCGGTCATTCACGATGTGGCGGACGTCGGGATAGGTCACGAGCACCTTGCACAGCGTGCGCACGCGGGGATCGGTGGCGAGCAGGCCGCGCCGCTCGCGGGCCAGCCAGTCCTTCTGGAAGCGCACGCGGATGGTGCGGGTCGGCGTCATCCCCGGCGCTGGGCGGCGTGGGCCTGGGCCTCGGCGTAGACGTCGAGCGTGCGGGCGATCTGCAGGGTGACGTCGAACCCGTCCACCGCCACCTGCCGCGCGCGAGCCCCCATGGCGGCGCGGCGCTCGGCGTCGAGCAGCAGGCCGATGGCAGCCTCGGCCAGCGCCGCCGGGTCGCCCTTGGTGAGGATGCCGGTCTCGCCGTCGCGCACGACCTCGTCACAGCCGGGCGCGATCACCGCCACCGCCGGCAGCCCGCAGGCCGCCGCCTCGGCCAGGACCAGTCCCTGCGTCTCCGTCTCCGAGGCGAACAGGAACAGGTCGGCGGCCTGGTACCACGCGGCGAGGCTGTCGTGCGCGCGCACCCCCGCGAAGTGGATCCGGTCGCCGGCGCCGAGTCCGGCGGCCAGGCGCCGCAGCGGCTCGGTCTCCTTTCCCTGCCCGACCAGCCACAGGTGCGCGCCGCCCAGGGTGCCGGCGATCCGATCGAAGGCCAGCAGCACACGGTCGACACTCTTCTCGCGGTCGAGGCGGCCGACGTAGAGCACCACGGGGGCGGCGGCCGGCAGGCCGAGCGCGTGGCGGGCCTCGTCGCGCGACGCCGGCCGGAAGCGCGCGAGGTCGACGCCGGTGGGCACGACGGCAATGGGGGCGCGGACGCCGCGGGCCCGCAGCTGGTCGCGCACGAGCGTCGAGGGCGCGATGACCGCGTCGGCCGAGGCGGCGAACCGCGTGCTCAGGTGCAGGGCGGCGGCCTCGACGAGCGGCCGGGTCAGCGGCACGTAGTGGGCGTACTTCTCGTAGCGCGTGTGGTAGGTGAACACGAGCGCCCGCTCCCGCCGCCGAGCGAGCCGGCGGGCGGCCGGCCCCAGCAGGAACGGGTGGTGGGCGTGGAAGACGTCGAGGTCGAGCCGGCCGACGAGGCGGCCGATGCGGGGCGACCACGGGACCGCCAGGGCGAATTCCGGATAGGTCGCGGCCGGGATCGATGGGAAGCGGACGACGCGGGGGTCGGGGTCGGGGACGCCGGGGAAGCGCGGCGCGAAGATCCACGCCTCGTGGCCCCGTCCCTCGAGCCCGCGCCGCAGCGTCTGCACCGAGATCGTGACGCCGCCGCAGAACGGCAGATAGTTGTTGGTGAACAGCCCGATCCGCACGGCGCGGCCCCTCGCCTCAGGCCTTGTTGTACTTCTCGAAATCCTCCGGCTTGATGTTCTGCAGCCACTCGCGCAGCTGCTCCGGGTCGTCGGCCTTCATCGCCTCGCCTTCCTTGGCGACCTCCATCTTGCCGGCCTTGGGGAAGACGTCCTCGTCCACGAAGATCGGCGCCGCCACCCGCAGCGCCAGCGCGATGGCGTCGGACGGGCGCGAGTCGACGGTGTGCTCGGCCCCGCCCAGCTTCAGGTGGAGCACCGCGAAGAAGGTGTTCTCCTTGAGATCGGTGACGACGACCTTGACCACCTGGGTCTCGAGCGTCTCCAGGATATTCTTGATGAGGTCGTGGGTCATGGGCCGGGCGGTGGCGATCTTCTCCAGCTCCAGCGCGATGGCATTGGCCTCGAAGATGCCCACCCAGATCGGCAGCGACCGCTTGTCCTCTTCGTCGCGCAAGATGATGATCGGCATGTTCGAGACGGGATCCAGGGCCAGCCCGCGCACCTTCATTTCGACCAGCATACGGCCTCCTCCGGCGTCGCGAGCGTCCCCCGCAGGCTGTGCGGCAGCGCGTCAGTGACGCGAACGTGGACGGTGTCACCCACGGCTACCCGACCCTGTCCGTCGAAATTCACCACCCGGTTGCACCGCGTCCGGCCCGCCAGCTCGCCCGCGCTCCGGCGCGAGATACCGTCGACCAGCACCTCCATGGTACGCCCGGTGAGGCGCGCGCTCTGCTCGGCCGCCAGCCGCTGGGTCACGTCCAGCAGCCGCCGGTTGCGGTCGGCCTTGACCTCCTCGGGCACCTGGTCCGGCATCGTGGCGGCCGGCGTGCCCGGGCGGCGCGAGTAGCGAAAGACGAACACGTTGTCGTAGCGCACCTGCTCCACCACCGCCAGGGTGGCCGCGAAGTCGTCCTCGGTCTCGCCGGGAAAGCCGACGATCACGTCGGTGGAGAACGCCATGGCCGGCTCCGCCTGCCGGAGCGCGTCGACCAGCTCGAGATAGCGGGCCCGCGTGTAGCCGCGGTTCATCCCCTCCAGCACGCGGTCGGAGCCCGACTGCAGCGGCAGGTGGAACCACTCGCAGACCTTGGGCACCTCGCGCATCGCCCGGATGAGCTGGGGCGTGAGGTTGTAGGGGTTGGAGGTCGTGAACCGGATGCGGGCGAGGCCGGCCACGTCGTTGACGCGGGCGAACAGCTCGGCCAGATCGGTAGGCGGCGTCAGGTCGCGGCCGTAGGCGTTGACCGTCTGGCCCAGCAGCGTGACCTCGCGACAGCCGTCGGCCACCAGCCCCTCGACCTCGGCCACGATGGCCGCCGGCGCGTGGCTGCGCTCCCGGCCCCGGGTGCGCGGCACGACGCAGAACGTGCAGTGCTTCTCGCACCCCTCCATGACCGTGACGAAGGCCTTGACCCGGTCGGCCGTCGCCGGCTTGGCGGTGATCTTCACCAGCGGGGCCTCGCCCGTCTCCAGCACCGGCCGCCGCTCGCGCCGGGCCCGCTCGACCAGCTCGCCCACCCGGGCGATGGCCGGGGAGCCGAACACCAGGTCGACCTGCGGGGCCCGCCGGAGCACGGTCCCCTGCTGCAGCTGGGCCATGCACCCCATGACGCCGATGACCAGCTCGGGCCGGTCGACCTTGAGGCGGCGGAGCTCGCCGAGCTTGGAGAAGACCTTCTCCTCGGCCTTCTCCCGGATGGCGCAGGTGTTGACGAGGATCACGTCGGCGGCGGCGGCATCGTCGGTGAGCTCGTACTGCCGCTCGCGCAGCAGTCCCGCCACGCGCTCGGAGTCGTACTCGTTCATCTGGCAGCCGTACGTGATCAGGTGGAGCTTGGCCATTCGCTGGGTCGTAAACCTTTGATTTGTGTAGACGTGACGGTAACATCCGCCCCGGATCAAGTCAAACATCGCGGGCTTCCGGTGCGCGCGTCAAGGCCTCGGACAGGGCCGGTCGGGGACTTTGGCACTCACAGGGCGGGCATAACGGGGTACCCTCAGGCAACAACTTCACCGGCATGAAACTAATTTCTCCGCCGTCCTCGCGCGAGATCCGTCTCATGGTGCAGTGCCTGGAGCTGTACTACCGCCAGGCCCGGAGCCAGAAGGCGATCGCGACGACGCTCGGGGTGTCGGCGGCCACGGTCTCGCGTCTCCTCAAGCGGGCCTTCGACGAGGGGTTCGTGCGGGTCGAGCTGGACCTGCCGCGCACCGAGGGGCTGGAGACGGCGCTGGCCCAGGCCTACGGGTTGCGCGAGGCGGTGGTGATCATGGCGGGTGGCCGGGGCGACCTCAAGGCCGAGCTGGGTGCTGCCGCCGCCGCCTACTTCGAGAAGATCGCCCGCAACGGCATGCGGATCGGCCTGTCGTGCGGCTTCACGCTCTACCAGACCATCCGGGCCCTGCGCGAGCGGCGGCTGCGCGACCTGTCGCTCTATCCCCTCTCGGGCGAGTCCACCCTCAAGCTGGTCGACCTCTTCCCCAACACGCTGGTCGGCATGATGGCGGCCAAGTACCGCCCCCACGTGCGTGCCTACGCCCTGCCCGTGCAGCACCTCGTCTCCCTGCGCGAGATCGAGCGGGAGCGGCGGCGCTTGCTGCGCGACCCGGAGATCCGCTCGATCTTCGAGGCGGCCCAGGCCGTGGACATCGCCCTCTGCGGCATCGGCCTCATTGCCGAGAGCACGCCCGGCTTCTGTACCCTGGCCGAGTCGTACGGGGTCAGCGTCAAGCGCCTGCGCCAGCTCGGCGTGGTCGGCGAGGTCAACTACCAGCCGTTCGATGCCGAGGGGCGGATCGTCGACCGCCCCGAGCTGCGGGGGCTCATGCACCGGGTGCTGTCGGTGGAGGGCGAGCGGCTGCGGGCGCTCTCCCGCCGGGAGGACCGGTACGTGATCGCGGTGGCCGGAGGGCGCTCGAAGGTGGACGCCGTCCGGGGGGCGCTGCGCGGCGGGTTCGTCAACGTGCTCGTGACCGACGAGGACTGCGCGACCGGCCTGCTGGCCCGCTGAGGCTCAGCGCGTGGGCAGGGCGTTCTCCTCGAAGGCGCCGATGCGGCGGAACCGCTCGTAGCGATCGGTGACGAGCGCCTCCGGCTCCAGGCGCGACAGCGCGGCCAGGTGCTCGACCAGCGCGCTCTTGAGATGGGCGGCCGAGCGCCTCCCAGTCACGGTGGGCCCCACCCACCGGCTCGGGGACGATCCCGTCGATGACCCGCAGCCGCAGCAGGTCCGGCGCGGTCATCTTCATGACCTCGGCCGCCTCGGCGGCCTTGGCGGCGTCGCCCCACAGGATGGCCGCGCACCCCTCCGGCGAGATCACGGCGTAGACCGAGTACTCGAGCATCAGCACCCGGTTGCCCATGCCGATGGCCAGCGCGCCCCCGCTGCCCCCCTCCCCCGTCACGACCGCGATCAGCGGCACCGGCAGGCCAGCCATCAGCTTGAGGTTGCGGGCGATCGCCTCGGCCTGGCCGCGCTCCTCGGCGCCGATCCCCGGATAGGCCCCGGGCGTGTCGATGAAGGTCACCACCGGCTTGCGAAACTTGGCGGCCATCTCCATGAGGCGCTCGGCCTTGCGATAGCCCTCCGGGTGCGGCATCCCGAAGTTGCGGGCGATCTTCTCGCGGGTGTCGCGGCCCTTCTGGTGGCCGATCACGACGATCGAGCGACCCTCGAAGCGGGCGAGGCCGCCCACGATGGCGGCGTCGTCGCCGAAGCGACGGTCGCCGTGCAGCTCGATGAAGTCGTCGAAGAGCAGCCGGCACCAGTCGCGGGTGTGGGGGCGCTTGGGGTGGCGGGCGAGCTGGGTGCGCTGCCAGGCCGTCAGCCCGGCGTAGGTACGCTGGCGCAGCCGGGCCAGCCGCTCACCGAGCCGGGTGATCTCGTCGCGCGTGCGCGGGGGATCTCCCTCGGCCTCGAGCGCGGCGATGCGACCCTCGAGCTCGAGCAGCGGCTGCTCGAAATCAAGCCCGTCCGGCATAGTCGATGGCGGCGGCGCCGGTGCCGAGCATCTCCTCGAGGCGGGCGAGCAGGTCCTTGCTCGCGTCCACGCTGAGACCGCGTGCGCGCACGACGACCTCGGTCGTCGGCAGCAGCACGTGCACGAACACCGGCACCGCGCCCGGAAACTCCTCGCACAGCCGCCGGAGCGCGCCGATGCGGGCGTCGTTGTCGTCGCCCGACCGGAACCGCACACGGCAGGCGGCCGGCTCGCCGCCGTTGCGGGCGCGGCCGCCGGCCAGCGACTGCTCGAGCAGACGGACCTCCTCGGCCAGCACCACCCGCCCCTTGTCGCCGTCGTCGACGCGTCCGCGCACGATCACCGGATCGCGCCCGCGCAGGTAGGGCCCCGCCAGCTTGTAGGGCTCGGGGAAGACGGTCACCTCCACCGTCCCCGCCATGTCCTCGAGCGTGAGGAAGGCCATGCGGTTGCCGGACTTGGTCGCCGTCTCCTTCAGGGCGGCCACGTGGCCGAACAGCGTCACCCGGGCGCCGTGGCCGCGGCTGGCCAGCTCGGCGGTGGAGGTCACGCCGAGCGACTCGGCCACGCCCTCGAAGCGCGCCAGCGGGTGGCCAGAGACGTAGAAGCCGAGGACCTCCTTCTCGTAGGCGAGACGCTGGTCGTCGTCCCACTCCGGTACCACCGCCGAGGCCGGCTCGCTGGCCCGCGGGGCCGGTGCCGCCGCCGCCGGCAGCAGATCGAAGAAGGAGCCCTGGCCCTCGGCGCGCTCGCGCTGCTGCCGCTGGCCGGTCTCCAGGGCCAGGTCGCACTGGGCCAGCAGGTGCGCGCGCGGCAGGCCGAGGGCGTCGAAGGCCCCGGCCTTGATCAGGCTCTCGATCACTCGCCGGTTGACCAGCCGGAGGTCGACGCGCAGGCAGAAGTCGGCGAGGGTCTGGAAGGCGCCGTCCCCCGCGCGCGTCTTGAGGATCGACTCCATCGCCGCCTCGCCCACGTTCTTGATGGCGGCGAGGCCGAAGCGGATGGTGTCGCCGGCCACGCTGAAGCGCACCTGGGAGACGTTGACGTCCGGGGGCTGCACGCGCAGCCCCATGGCCCGGCACTCGTCGATGTACTTCACGATCTTGTCGGTGTCGCCCATTTCCGAGGTCAGCAGCGCGGCCATGAACTCGACCGGGTAGTTGGCCTTGAAGTAGGCGGTCTGGTAGGCGACCAGGGCGTAGGCGGCCGCGTGGGAGTTGTGCACGACGATGCCGTTGGCGATGAAGCTGGCCGCCCCCGGAACCTCGAAGTCGTAGGTGGGCTCCACCCCGTCGGGTGTGAACGACGCCGGCGCCGACCACACGAGCGGGGCCTCGGCCAGCATCGGGGCCGGAGCCGGCGCCGACCGGAGCGAGGCCGTCCGCCGCGCCGCCACCCGAAGATCCGCCGCCGTCACGGTGTCGAGCACGGCCACGGTGTCGGTCGGGAGCAGGTCCTGGGCGTCGACCCAGCCGCGCTGCGTGAACAGCGGATGGTCGACCGTGCAGCGCACCGCCATCCCGTTGGCGAGCGTGAGCCGGCTCACCGGTCGGATGCCGCTCGGACGCACTCCGCGGGCCCGGTGCGGTCCGTCCTTGGTGAGGACGAGGTCACCCTCGCGGATGGCCGTGATGGGCTTGCGGAAGCCGTCGGCCATCTCGACCCAGGTGTCGGCGGTCAGGCACTTGTTGAAGCCGTAGCCGGCGAACTTCTCCATCAGCTCCCAGACGCGATCGGCCTTGGCGGCGACGGTGCCGCGCTCCTTGCACCCGGCGATGAACTTGGCCCGCTGCTGGGCCATCAGCTCGCGGTCCTTCTTGCCCATGGCGCGGCGCAGGGTGTCGGCCTCGCCCATCGTGAAGCCGGCCATCTCGGAGGCGATCTGCATGATCTGCTCTTGGTAGACCATGATGCCGTACGTCTCTTGGGTGAACGTCTCCATGGCCGGGTGCTCGTAGGCGATCTTGGCCCGGCCGTGCTTGCGCGCGATGAAGTCCGGGATCAGCTCCATCGGGCCCGGCCGGTACAGCGACACCATGGCGATGACGTCCTCGAGGCGCTCGGGCCTGAGACCGCGCAACGCCTCGCGCATGCCGGAGGACTCCAGCTGGAACACGCCGAAGGTCTTGGCCTCGCTCAGCAGCGCGTAGGCCTTGGGGTCGTCGAGCGGTAGCTGGTCGAGGTCGAGCTGCACCCCCCGGGACTCGCGGATCAGCTCGACGGTGTTGGCCAGCACCGTCAGCGTACGCAGCCCCAGGAAGTCCATCTTGAGCAGGCCGAGCTTCTCGATCGGGCCCATGGCGAAGCCCGTGATGAGCTCGGGGCGCTTGGGGTCCTTGTAGAGCGGGATGTGACTGTCGAGCGGCTCGTCCGAGATGACGACCGCCGAGGCGTGCACGGAGGCGTGGCGGGTGCAGCCCTCGAGCGCGCGGGCGATGTCCCACAGCTCCTTGACGTTGGCCTGGCTCTTGACCATCTCGGCCAGCGGCGGCGACTTCTGGTAGGCGTCCTCCAGCGTGATGTTCAGCGGGAAGCCCGGCACCAGCTTGGCGATGCGGTCGACGTCGGCGTAGGACATGCCGAGCACGCGGCCCACGTCGCGGATGGCCGCCTTGGCGCCCAGCGTCCCGAACGTGATGATGTGGGCCACCCGGTCGCGCCCGTACTTGTCGGCGACGTAGCGGATGACCTCGTCCCGACGGTCGTCGGCGAAGTCGATGTCCATGTCGGGCATCGAGATCCGCTCGGGGTTCAAGAATCGCTCGAAGAGCAGGCCGTATCGCATCGGATCGATGTTCGTGATGCCCAGGCAGTACGCGACCAGCGAGCCCGCCGAGGAGCCGCGGCCCGGGCCCACCGCGATCCCGTGGCTGCGCGCGTAGTGGATGAA
The DNA here is from genome assembly GCA_963734175.1 of uncultured Candidatus Rokubacteria bacterium. Lineage (GTDB taxonomy): Bacteria > Methylomirabilota > Methylomirabilia > Rokubacteriales > CSP1-6 > AR5. Next base: position 800,383 of record CAVTGC010000002.1, on the reverse strand, counting down.
GTCCCACACCACCAGGAAGTAGCCGGCGAACCCCATCTTCTCGATGACCGCCAGCTCGTGGGCCAGGCGGGCCTCGATGGCGTCGCCCGGGCTCGGCCCGTAGCGGCGCCGGAGCCCCTCCCGCGTCTGCTCCTCCAGGTACGTCTCCAGCGTGTGGTTGTCGGGGACGACGTAGCGCGGGAGGTGGAACTTCCCGAACTCCAGCGTCAGGTTGCAGCGCTCGGCCACCGCCAGCGTGTTGCGGCAGGCCTCCGGGATCTCGGCGAAGACCTTGGCCATCTCCTCCGCCGACTTCACGTAGAACTCCTCGGAGGAGAACCGCCAGCGGTTGGGATCGCTCATGCCGCTGCCGGTCTGGATGCAGAGCAGCGCCTCGTGGGCGCGGGCGTGGCCGGCCTCGAGATAGTGCGAGTCGTTGGTGCCGGCGATGGGCGCTCCCAGCGCCTTGGCGATCGCCACCGTCTCGGCGGTGACCTTCAGCTGCTCGGCCAGCCCGTGGGCCTGGACCTCCATGAAGTAGTGGTCCTTGCCGAACACCTCCTGGTACCAGCCCGCCGTCTGCCTGGCCTTGGCGAGGTCACCCGCGCTGATCGCCCGCGAGACCTCGGAGTTGAGGCAGCCCGACAGCACGAGCAGGCCGTCGGCGTGCTGGGCCAGCAGCTCCTTGTCGACGCGCGGCTTGTAGTAGAACCCCTCGAGGTAGGCCTTGGAGACGAGCTTGATGAGGTTCTGGTAGCCGGTGTCGTTGCGGACCAGCACGGTCAGATGGTTGGCGCCCTCGTAGCCGCCGTCCTGGGAGCCGCGCTCGGTCCGGGCGCCGGGCGCGATGTAGAGCTCGCAGCCCACGATCGGTTTCACGCCCGACTTCTGGGCGGCCAGGTAGAAGTCGATGGCCCCGAACAGGTTGCCGTGGTCGGTCAGCGCGATGGCCGGGAACTTCAGCTCCTTGGCCTTGGCGACGAGCTTCTCGAGCTGGGCCGCCCCGTCGAGGAGGCTGTACTCGGAGTGGACGTGCAGGTGGACGAACTCGGCGTGGTGCACGAGGGACGGCTACTCGAGCTCGATCGTGGCCGGGGGCTTGTTGGTGACGTCGTACAGCACGGCGTCCACGAGCGGCAGCGCGGCCAGCGTGGCGGCGATCTCGTCCACCACCGTCGCCGGCAGCCGGGCGAAGTCGGCCGTCATGCCGTCCCGGGAGTTCACCGGCCGCAGCACGACCGTCTCCCGGCCGGGGGCCGATCCCAGCGGCACCAGGGCGACCGGGAACTGCCAGATCGAGTCGTAGAGGGCGTGCTTGCGCACGATCCGCGTCACCAGGTCGTCGGCCGCGCGTAGCAGGGCGATCCGCTCGCGGGTCAGCGTGCACGGGTGAATGGCCAGCCCGGCCACGCCGCGCCCGTCCCGACGGAAGGCCACCACCCCGACCCGGTTGATCGTGCGGTGCTCGTTGGTGATCCGCCGCGCGAAGGCGCCGGCCGACTCGAGATCCCCCAGCCCCTCGACGGCCAGCAGCTTGGAGTACGAGCGCTCGTCGCCCTGCACCCCGACCGTGCGTACCGGGACGATCCAGCCGACCACGCCGTCGGGCAGCCGCATCGATGCCGGCTCCACCGGCGCCGTCGCCTCGCTGCAGAGGCAGCGGACGGCCAGCCCCGGTCCCGGGAACGGGTGCCGCCACACGACCTCGTGCGGCAGCCCGAGCTGCTCGCCCAGCACCCGGACCTCGTCCTTGTAGAAGTCGACCAGCGGCTCGATGACCTTGCCCTGCTCGATCAGCGCCTGGATCCGCTCCACCCGGTTGTGGTGGGTCTTGATCTTGGCCGAGTGACGGGCGCCGCCTGATTCGATCGTGTCGGGGTAGATCGTCCCCTGCCCCAGCAGCCACTCCTCGTCCCGCAGCCCCAGGCGCGCGAACTCGTCTTCCTGCACGCTGATGAAGGTGTCGCCGATGATGGTCCGCTTGCGCTCGGGGTTGGTGACGCCGGCCAGGCGGCCCAGGAAGTCGGCGCTCCGGTCGGCCACGTGGATCGCCTCGCGCCCGGCCTCTCGCACCAGGTGCTCGACGGCCTCGGCGTCGCCCTCCCGCATGAAGCCGGTGTCCACGTAGAGGCCGAGCACCCGGCCGGGGCCCAGGGCCCGGTAGCAGCAGTAGAAGGCCACCGTCGAGTCGACGCCGCCGCTGATCAGGAAGAAGACCTTCCGCCCGGCCGCCCGCGTACGGATCTCGTCCATCACCTGCTCGACGCGGGCTCGCGGGTCCCAGTCGGCCGTGCAGCCGCAGACTGCGAAGACGAAGTTGCGGTAGATGTCGGCGCCGAACTCGGTGTGCACGACCTCGGGATGGAACTGCAGCCCGAACAGCCGCCGGCCGGGGTGCTGCATCGCGGCGACCTTGCAGTCGTCCGTTTCCCCGATCGTCTGGAAGCCCGGGGGGGTATCGACCACGGTGTCGCCGTGGCTCATCCACACCGTGAAGTCACGGCGCGGAATACCGCTGAATATTGGGCTTTCTTCCGTGTGGACCGAGGAGTGACCGTACTCCTTGGTGACTCCGGGCGAGACGCGGCCACCGAGGTCCTTGGCGAGGAGCTGGTGGCCGTAGCAGATGCCCAGGATCGGCAGGCCGAGATCGTAGATGGCCTGGTCGACCTGGGGCGAGGTCGGCTCGACCACGCTGGCGGGACCTCCAGAGATGATGATGCCGCGGGCGCCCTGGAAGTCGGCGGCGGATCGGTTGATGTCCGCCACCACGGCATGCACGCCCAGCTCGCGGATGCGACGGGCGATCAGGTGGCAGTACTGCCCACCCGCGTTCAGGACGACGATCTGGTTCACCGCGGGTCTCCGCCCGCCAGTCCGGGCCGCACCGGTACCACGCCCTACCGGGGGCGCCCCAGCTTCTGCGCCTGCTGGAAGACCTTGCCCTCGGTCTTGATCGTCGGCGCGATGATCAGCTCGGTCTGCTGCAGCTCGCGGATGCTCTGGGCCCCGACCGATCCCATGCACGTCCGGATCGCGCCGACCAGGTTCAGCGTGCCGTCCTCGGTGAACGCCGGACCGAACAGGATCTGCTCCAGGGTCCCGGCCACTCCGACCCGGATGCGCGTGCCCCGCGGCAGGTTGGCGTGCGGCGTGGCCATGCCCCAGTGGTAACCGCGGCCCGGCGCCTCGATGGCGCGCGCGAACGCCGAGCCGATCATCACGGCGTCAGCGCCGGCCGCGAAGGCCTTGCAGACGTCACCGCCGGTCGTCATGCCGCCGTCGGTGATGACGGGCACGTAGCGGCCGCGCTGCTTGTAGTACTGATCGCGGGCGGCGGCGGCGTCGGCGGTGGCGGTCACCTGGGGGACGCCGAGGCCCGAGCACCTCGCGGCTGGTGCAGGCGGCCCCCGGGCCGACGCCGATGAGCATCCCGTCGATGCCCGTGTCCATCAGCTCCAGGCAGGCCTCGTAGGTCACGCAGTTGCCGATGATCAGCGGGATCGCCAGCGATTTCTTCAGCTTGCGGAAGTCGACCGGCTTGTACTCGGTGGCGATGTGGCGGGCCGTGGTGACGGTGGACTGCACCACGAAGATGTCGGCGCCGGCCTCCTGGGCGATCTGGGCGAAGCGCTCGGCCCGCTGCGGGATCGAGGAGACGACGGCGGGACCCCCGCCCTTCTTGATCTCCTTGATGCGCTGGTGGATCAGCTCTTCCTTGATGGGCTCGCCGTAGATCGACTGGATGATCTTGGTGGCCTCTTCCTGGCTCGCGGACACGATCCGGTCGAGGACTTCGTCGGGATTGGCGTAGCGGGAGAACACGCCCTCGAGATTGAGGACCGCGAGGCCGCCGAGGCGGCCCATCTCGATCGCCAGCCGGGGATTGACCACGCCGTCCATGGCGGCGGCAATGATGGGCAGCTCGTACCGGTGGCCGCAGAGCTCCCACGCGATGTCGACCTCGCTGGGATTGACCGTCAGGGCACCCGGGACGAGCGCGATGTCATCGAAGCCATAGGCCGCCCTCGCCTTGCGCCCGCGACCCACCCACATGCCCATGCGCCTGTCCCCCTCTACCGTGCTACGGGTTCCCCGCTTGATCCCCAAATATAGGGATCGCCGTCCGGCCGCCCACTAGATTTAGCGCAGTATAGCGACGAGCCCCTGGGGTGTCAACGCCGCTGCCACCTCAGGTGGGGTTGGCGCGCTCCCACATCAGGCGCAGCCCCTCGAAGGCCAGGTGCTCGTGCACTTCCTGGATCGAGCGCGCCACGTTGACGATCAGCGAAGCGTGGCCGCCGGTGGCCACCACGCGCGGCGTGCCGTCCATCTCGCCCTTCATGCGTTCGACGATCCCGTCGACCAGGCCAGCCCAGCCGTGGACGAGCCCCGACTGCACGTTGTGCACGGTGTTGCGCCCGATCGCGTCCTTGGGCCGCACCAGCTCGACGCGGAACAGCCGGGCGGCCCGGTTGAGGAGGGCGTCGGCCGCCGTCGCGATGCCGGGGGCGATGGCGCCGCCGATGAACTCGCCGCGGGCGTTCACGCAGTCGAACGTGGTGGCGGTGCCCAGGTCGACGATGATCAGCGGCGGTCCGTAGATGGCGACGGCGGCGACGGCCTTCACGACCCGGTCGGGTCCGACCTCGCGGGGGTTGTCGACGTTGAGCACGATCGGCGTGTTGACGCCCGGCTCCACGCTGAGCGGCGTCACGCCGAAGTACTTGTCGCACGCCCACTCGAGCGCCTGCTGCACGGGCGGCACCACGTTGGAGATGGCGGCACCGTGGATCGAGCCCGGCGTCAGCCCGCGCGTGCGGAGCAGTGTCTCGATGAACAGGCCGTACTCGTCGGCCGTCTGCTCCCGTCGCGTCGTCAGCCGCCAGGAGACGACCAGCCGCGGCCCGTCGTACACCCCGACCTTGGTGTTGGTGTTGCCGACCTCGAGGGTGAGCAGCATCGGCGTCAGGCCACGTCGCCGGCCACCACGCGGTGGCGGCGCCCCTCGGCGTCGTTCACGACCAGGGCGCCGTCGACGTCGATGTCGACCGCGACCCCGCTGACGCCGTCCACCGTGACCGTCCGGCCCAGCGTGTCGCTCAGCGCGCGCCAGCGCTCCCGCACCGGCGCGAAGCCGCGGTGCTCGAGCCGCCGCCGCCACTCGCCGACGGCGTCGATGAGCGCCGACAGCAGGACATCGCGGTCGACGGGGCGGCCGGTGGCCAGCCACACCGAGGTGGCGCGCTCGGCGATCTCGGCCGGGAACAGGCGCTGCGTCAGGTTGAGGCCGATGCCGAGGATGGCGGTCACCGACCCGTCGCCGCCGCCAGCGGTCAGCCGGGTCTCGAGCAGGATGCCGCCGAGCTTGCGGCCGCCCACCAGCACGTCGTTGGGCCACTTCAGTCGCGGGCTGAGCCCGGCCGCCCGGGTGAGCGCCTCGGCGACCGCCACGCCGGCCGCCAGCGACAGGCCGGACAGCCGTGACGGCTCGAGCCGCGGTCGCATGATGATCGAGGTCAGCAGGCTGGCGCCGGGCTCGTCGACCCACGCCCGGCCGCGGCGCCCGCGGCCGGCCGCCTGGGAGTCGGCGACGACGACGGTGCCATCGGCCGCGCCCTCGGCGGCCAGCGCGAACGCCACCGCCTGGGTCGAGTCGACCTGGCCCAGGCGCACGATCGGCGAGAGGGCGGCCGCCCGGCTCATCCCACCCAGCTCAGGCTCGCCACGAGCTTGGCGTGCAGCGCCTCGTGCTCGGCCAGCTTCTCGCGCTCCTTGTCGACGATCTCGGCCGGGGCCCGCTCGGTGAAGTCCGGACGGGCCAGCTTGCCACGCGTGAAGGCGATGGCGTCGCCGACCCGCTTGATCTCCTTCTCGAGCCGCTGGCGCTCGGCCGCGAGGTCCACCAGCCCCTCGAGCTCGACGTAGACCTCCGACTGGCCGACCACGGCGAGCGCGGAGGCGCGAGGCCGCGCGGCGGCGGGATCGATGGTGACGCGCGCGCGGGCCAGCGTCTCCACGAGGGCGATCGCCGTGCGCAGCAGCGGCTCGTCGCCGGGGGCAGCCTTCACCGTCGCGGTCAGCGTCTGGGCCGGCGACAGCCGCATCTCGCCCCGGATGTTCCGGATGGCGGTGACCGTCTGCATCAGCAGCGCCATCTCGCGCTCGGCCACGGCGTCGCCGGTCCCCACCGCCGTCGGATAGGGAGCGACCATGATCGAGGGGCCGGCGTGGGGCAGCCGCTGCCACAGATCCTCGGTGATGTACGGCATGAAGGGGTGCAGCAGCCGCAGCGTCGTCTCCAGCGTGGTCACCAGCGTGTGCTGCACGCGGTTGCGCGCGGCCGGGTCCTCGGGCCGGTAGAGCGTGGTCTTGGCGATCTCGAGGTACCAGTCGCAGAAGTCGTTCCACAGGAACTGGTAGATGGCGCCGGCGGCGTCGTTGAAGCGGTAGGCGTCGAGCGCCTCGCGGACGGCGGCGATGGTCCCCTGCAGCCGGCTGTGGATCCAGCGGCCAGGCAGCCCGGCCGGCGCCGTGTCGCCCGCCGGATCGTAGCCGTCCAGGTTGGACAGCACGAGCCGGGCGGCGTTCCAGAGCTTGTTGGCGAAGTTGCGGTAGCCCTCCACGCGCTCGTCACTGATCCGGATGTCGCGCCCCTGGGCGGCCAGGGCGGCCAGCGTGAACCGGAAGGCGTCGGTGCCGTACTTGCTCATGATGGCGAGCGGGTCGACCACGTTGCCCTTCGACTTGGACATCTTCTGCCCCTCGGCGTCGCGCACGAGGGCGTGGATGTACACGTCGCGGAAGGGCTCGCGCTTCATGAAGTGCAGTCCCAGCATCGCCATCCGCGCGACCCAGAAGAAGATGATGTCGAAACCGGTCACCAGGACCGAGGTCGGGTAGTACTTGCGCAGCTCGGCGGTGTCGTCGGGCCAGCCCAGCGTGGAGAACGGCCACAGCCCCGACGAGAACCAGGTATCGAGGACGTCGGGGTCCTGGCGGAGCGCGCCGCCGCACTTGGGGCAGGTGTCGAGGTCGGTGCGGGAGACGTGGATCGAGCCGTCGGCGTCGCAGTGCCAGGCGGGGATGCGGTGGCCCCACCACAGCTGCCGCGAGATGCACCACGGCCGGATGTTCTCCATCCACTGGTCGTAGGTCTTGGTCCACCCCGACGGCACGATCGTGATGCGCCCCTCGTGGACGGCGGCCAGCGCCACCTCGGCCAGCGGCTTGACGTTGACGTACCACTGCTTGGAGACCAGGGGCTCCACCACGGTCTTGCAGCGATAGCAGAGGCCGACGGCGTGGCGGTACGGCTCGATGTGGTCGATGAGCCCGAGCGCCTGCATGTCCTCGACGATCCGCTTGCGCGTCTCGAACCGGTCGAGGCCGGCGTACTTGCCGGCCGCCGCCGTCATCTTGCCGTCGAAGCCGATGACCGTGCGGATGGGCAGGCCGTGGCGCTTGCCGATCTCGAAGTCGACCGGGTCGTGGCCGGGCGTCACCTTGATCACGCCGGTGCCGAACTCGGGATCGACCGCCTCGTCGGCGACGACCTTCACGGAGATGGTGCCGTCCACCGAGGGGATCTCGAGCGTGCGCCCGACGTACTGCGCGTAGCGCGGGTCGCCCGGATGGACGGCGAGGCCGGTGTCGCCCAGCTTGGTCTCGGGCCGCACGGTGCCGAGGACGAGCGGCCCGTACTTGATGTAGACGAAGTCGGCGTCGCGCTCCTCGCGCTCGACCTCCAGGTCCGACAGCACCGTCTGGCAGCGCGGGCACCAGTTGACGATGTAGTCGTCGCGGTAGATCAGCCCCTCGTCGTAGAGGCGCACGAAGACCTCGCGCACCGCCCGCGACAATCCCTCGTCCATCGTGAAGCGCAGGCGCGACCAGTCGCAGGAGGCGCCGAGCCGCTTGAGCTGGCGGATGATCGTGCCGCCCGACTCCTCCTTCCACTTCCACACCCGCGCCACGAACGCCTCCCGGCCGAGGTCCTCCTTGGTCTTGCCCTCGGCGGCGAGCTGGCGCTCGACCACGACCTGGGTGGCGATGCCGGCGTGATCGGTCCCCGGCTGCCACAGGGTGTCGAAGCCGTCCATCCGCTTCATCCGGATGAGCACGTCCTGCAGGGTGAAGGTGAAAGCGTGACCCATGTGCAGCGCCCCCGTCACGTTGGGGGGCGGGATGACGATGCAGTAGGGCGTCTTCGGCGAGTCGGGATCGATGCGGAAGTAGCCGCGCTGCTCCCACTCCGGGTACCAGCGCTCCTCGACGGCCCCCGGCTCGTAGCGATCGGGGATCGGTGCGGAGGGAGACGGGCTCGGCTGCGTCATGCCGTGAAGACGCTCATTGTAACACCCGCACGGCGCCGGTCAGGCGCCAGCGGACGCCCTGCCGGCGGAACGTCAACGTCCACGGCTGGCGATCGGCGGCGGCCGCCACCGTGACCGCCTCGCCGCCGGCGCCCTCGCGCGCCTCGCACGTCGGCTCGGGGCGGAGCGTCGACGGCAGCCGCCCACGAAGCACCCGGTCCGGCACCAGCGCCACCAGCGCCGGCTCGTCGCCGGCCGCCAGCGCCGCCGCCAGGCGCCCCACTGCGGCGTGCAGCTCGCGGTGCCAGGCATCGTGCTCCTGCCGCGCTATCCGAGTGACCCCGGCGCCCGGGGTGACCCGGTAGACGTCCTCCGCCTCCGTCTGCCCCTCGCAGCCCGGCGCCCAGCCCGGATAGCGCAGCTCGTAGCGGATCCGCATGTCGGCGCCGCGCACGCTCCAGGTGCGAGCGTGCAGGTTGTCGCCGAGCACGTCGGTGGTGGACCACGCGACACGCACGCCGTCGCCCGCCCGTCGCAGCAGCTCGACTCGCAATGAGCGCGTGCCCCAGCCGGACGCGGCGCCCTCCCAGCCCACGACGAGGGCCGGCTCGCGCCCGCCCGGCAGCACCCACACGGTAGGGCGGCCCTCGCGGTAGAGCGCGCTGAGCAGCGCCGGCCCGTCGCCCCCGAGGCGCCCGTAGACGCGCACGCTGTTGGCGGCGGAGCGCTCGTCGAGCACGAAGGCCCCCACCAGCAGGCCACCGGCTCGGACCAGCCGCAGCGAGGCGCCGCCCCAGACATCGGCGAAGCTGTCGAGCCGATCCTGCAGGAACTCCGGCGAGGCGAAGGGGCCGCCCGAGGCCAGGCTCTCCACGATCTCGTCGTCGAGCACGGCGTAGATTTCGCGGTAGGCGTCGGCGGAGGCCTCGGTGTCGAGGATCTGGGCGAGGGCCAGGCGGCTGGCGGCCAGATCGCGGAAGCGCTCGAGACGGTCACCGCGATCGGCGGCGGTGGCGGTGCCGGCGGCGAGGATGACGGCGATCACCACGCCCAGCGCCCGCAAGGGTTTGCCCAACATCGCGCTATGGTACAACAGACCGGTGAAGTGGCCAGCGGTGCCCGTTCTCGACCGCTACATCGTCCGCGAGCTGCTCTCGCCCTTCTGCTTCGGCGGTGCCCTCTTCACGTTCTTCCTCGTCATCGACCGCATCTACCACCTGACCGACCTCGTCATCACCAAGGGCGTGCCCTTCCACCTGGTGATCCAGCTGCTGGTCTTCATGCTGCCGTCGTTCCTCGCCCACACGCTGCCCATGGCGCTGCTGGTGGCCGTGCTGCTCGCCGGCGGGCGGCTGGCCGGAGATCTGGAGATCATCGCGTGCAAGGCGGCCGGTATCAGCGCCCTCCGCCTGTTCCGGCCCGTGCTCGGCGCCGCCCTGGTGGTGATGACCTTCACGGCCGTCCTGACCCTCGTCGTGAATCCGCTCGCCAACCAGGAGTTCCAGCGGCAGCTCTTCAAGATCCTCCAGGCCCGGGCCAGCAGCGGGCTGGCCGAGCGCGTCTTCAACCCGACGTTCGGCGACGTCATCATCTACGTCGAGGACGTCAGCGCCTCCCAGGTGGCGCTCCGGGGCTTGCTCGTTTCCGACGAGCGAGACTCGAAGATCTCCCGGATCATCACCGCCCGCGAGGGACGGCTGCTCACCGACGAGGAGAACCGGCGGATCACCCTGCGGCTGATCAACGGGGCGGTCAGCGAGGCCGACGTCCTGCCGGCCGGCCCCGCGGTGCCGGCCGGCGGCGCCTCGCCCGCCGGCGGTGCCGCCAGCGCCTCCCGCTACCGGCTCACGAGCTTCAGCATCTACGACATGAGCCTGTCGGTCGACTCGCCCTTGCGCTCGGCGCCCCGCGTGCGAGAAGCCGGAGAAGGACCTGTCCATGCCCGGCCTCGGCGCCCGCATCGCCGAGCTGAAGAACGATCGGTTCGGCCGGGCTCCCTTCCTCGTCGAGTGGCACAAGCGACTGGCCTTCCCGGTGGCCGCGCTCGTCTTCGCCCTCGTCGGCCTTCCCGCTGGCCGTGCGCTCTCACCGGGGCGGCCGCTCGATCGCGCTGGTGGCCAGCCTGGCCATCCTCGTCGCCTACTACGTCGTGCTGACCTCCCTCGAGAGCTCGGCCCTGAAGCTGCGGCTGCCCGTCTGGCTGGCGATCTGGACGCCCAACGTGCTCTTCACGGCGCTCGGCGGCTCCTTGCTGCTGGTCACCACCTGGGAGGTGCCGATGCCGCGGATGCGCCCGCTCTGGCAGGCGCTGGCCGTCGCCGGCCGCGCGCTGCCGAGCCGCCGCCGCGATCGCACCACGCGGCTGGCCACGGGCGGCCGCGACTCGACCCACATCCTGGACCGCTACCTCCTGCGCGAGTACCTGGTGTTCATGGGCATCGGGCTCGGCGGTGGCCGCCGTGCTGTTCTCGATCATCGACCTGCTGCAGACGCTCGACCGCTACATCCGCATCAAGCCGCCGCTGCTGTACGTGCTGGAGCACTTCGTCTACCGGATCCCGGCCGCCCTGCACGACGGGCTGCCGGTCGTGATGCTGGTGGCGACGATCTTCCTGTTCCTGGCCCTCACCCGCTACCACGAGCTGACCGCCATGAAGGCGGCCGGCATGAGCCTCTACCGGGTCGCGGCGCCGGTGCTGCTGCTCAGCGCCGTCGTGGCGATCGCCTCCGGGCTCTTCCAGGAGCTGCTGCTGCCGCGTCTGAACGAGCTGGGGGACGAGGTGGACCGCGTCAAGATCCGCGGCCAGCTCCCCCGCCACCTGCAGTCGCGCGAGCGGCTGTGGCTGCGGACCGCCGACAGCCGCTTCTACCGGGTCGAGCTGCTGAATCCGGCCAGCTCCGACATGTACGGCGTGACCGTGCTGGAGGTCGACCAGACGACCTTTCGTCTGCAGAGCCGGCTGGACGCCCGGCGCGCGCACTGGACGCCGGACGGCTGGGAGCTGACCGACGGGGCCTTCCGCGAGTTCGGGCCCCGCGGCGAGGTGCAGACGATCCCGTTCGTGATGACCGCGATCGAGCTCCGGGAGGACATCGACGACTTCACGAAGATCCACAAGCCGATCGCCGCGATGAGCTACTGGGAGCTGCGCGACTACGTGGCGCGGCTGGAGGCGACCGGCTACCAGGTCAAGAAGTACACCGTGGAGCTCTACTCCAAGCTGTCCTTCCCGTGGGTGAACCTCATCATGGTGCTGGTCGCCATTCCCTTCTCACTGCAGTCGCCGCGGGGCGGGCGCCTCTTCGGCGTCGGCCTGGCCATCGCCATCATGGCCGGCTACCTCGTCGTCCACTACGTCGCCCTCGCCTTCGCCCGCGCCGACCTCCTCCCCCCTCTCCTCGCCGCCTGGACCGCCAACATCATCTTCCTCGGCCTCGGCACCTCCCTCTTCCTCCGCGCCCGCACCTGACCGCCGCAACTCGCCCGGCCGCAGACACTAACGGTCGCCGACGGGCCCCGTCGAATTTCGCCAGGGGCGTGGCTGTCGGGCGACGAGGGTGACATCCACTTGTCCGCTAACGGGTGGCCGGCGCGGGGCGTGGGTGGTGGGGTGACCGGGGTCTCCGGCGATTCCGTTGGCTTCGATCGTGTAGGGCCACACCCTGGACGAGGCTCCGACCGTCCCTGGGCGCACCGGGTCGTCTCACGCGGAATCGCCGGGGACCCCGGTCACCCCACCGCCCACGCCCCGCGCCGACTCCGCGCGTAGGCGTGCGAGAGGGTCTACCGACGACCGCCAGTAAACTCGCGCAGCGTTTCCTCGAGCCGCTTCTGCTCGGCCCCATAGGTCGCCCAGTCCCCCCGGCGCAACGCGTCCTGGGAACGCTGGTAGATCTCCAGCGCCCGCTGGGCCACGGCGCGGTCGGCCGGCGACGGTCCCGCAGCGGCCCCGCCGGCCGGGGCCGTGGCGGCGGCGGCCGGGGTCGGGGCGAGCCGGCCGCCGAAGATGCGGGCCAGCGATTGCTCGAGGGTCGGCTCCATGGCGATCTGGTTGCCGTGGGCGACGATCACCCGGCGCAGCTCGGGCAGCGCGCCTCCCTGCCCCTGCTCGGCGGCCGCCAGGTAGAGCGGCTGCACGTAGATCAGCGACTGCTCGATGGGGATGGCCAGCAGTGAGCCGCGGATGACCGTCGAGCCCCGCTGGTTCCACAGCGCGAGCTGCTGGGAGATGATCGGATCCTGGTCGATCCGGGCGTCGATCTGCCGCGGCCCGTACACCAGCTTCTGCTTCGGGAAGTTGTAGACCACCAGGCTGCCGTAGTTCGGCGGGTCGGAGCGGGCGGCCAGCCAGGCGATCATGTTGTCGCGACGGCTCGGATTGAACAGCGTGAGGAGGATGAACTCCTCCCGCTTCTCCTCGGGCAGCCGCATGATCGTGTAGTAGGGCTCCATCTCGCGATCCCGACCCTCGATCGTGCGCCGGGGGATCGCCCACATGTCCTCCCGGTTGTAGAACACCTGCGGATCCAGCATGTGATACGTGGCGTACTTCCGGGCCTGGATGGCGAAGAAGTCCTCCGGGTAGCGGATGTGCCGCTGCAGGTCGGCCGGCATCTGGCTGAGCGGCACCAGCAGCCCCGGGAAGCCGCGGCTGTACGTCTGCACGATCGGGTCGGTCGGGTCGGCCAGGTAGAAGGCGACGGTGCCGTGATAGGCGTCGATCGTGACCTTCACCGAGTTGCGCATGTAGTTGCCGACGCCCCGCACCGGGTCGGAGTACGGGTAGCGGTCGGTGCTCGTGTAGCCGTCGAGCATCCACACCAGCCGGCCCTCGTCGGTGACGACCAGGTAGGGATCGCGGTCGTAGCGGAAGAACGGGGCGATCCGCTGCACCCGCTCGGTGACCGTCCGGTACATCATGATGCGGCTCTCCGACGTGAGGTCGTCGGAGAGGACGATCTTGGGCTCGCCGAAGCGCGCCGCGAAGGCGAGCCGGCGCAGCCACGACGTGATGGGAATGCCGCCCCGTCCCTCGTAGCGCGTGTAGACGTTCTGGTCGCCGCGCGGGTAGTCGAGCTCCTGGGAGCGCGTGCGGAGCAGCACGTACTCGTTGGCGATCTCGCCGTAGTAGATCTCCGGCCGCGTCACGGCCGGGAAGCCGTCGGTCGACTGGGGCGGGATGTCCTTCACGAAGAACTCGGGCAGCCCCTCGGCGGTCACGCGGTTGACCGGCCCCACCACCACGCCGTAGCCGTGGGTGTAGGTCAGGTGCTCGTTGATCCAGTTCCGCCCGCCCTGCAGGTGCTGGTAGGACAGCTCGCGCGGCGACAGCATGAGCTGCCGGTACTCGTCCTTGACGCGGTAGCGGTCGTTGTCGACGTCGACGAACTTGTAGTAGGTGCGGATCTCCTGCAGCTGGGCGAAGGTGCGCAGCAGGGGCCGGTAGTCCCACAGGCGGATGTTCTTGATCGTGGCCTCGTTGCGGGCCAGCGCGCGCGCGTCGAGCGACTCGTCGGCCGGGAACTCCTTCTCGGCGATCCGATCCAGGCCGTACGCCTGCCGGGTCATCCGGATGTTGTGCTCGATGAACGGGCGCTCGAAGACCAGCTCGTTGGGCTTCACCCGGTAGCTCTGCAGCAACGCCGGATAGACGCCGAGGCCGACCACCCACACGAGGCCGAGCACCACGATCCCGCCGACGACGAAGCGGAGGCCGGGGCGGGCCACCTGCGCCACGCAGGCGAGGGCGGCCAGGCCGGCCAGCACCGTCAGCACGGACAGCATCGGCAGGGTGGCGTAGACGTCGGTGTAGGAGGCGCCGAAGACCACGCCCCGCGGCGAGAACACGATCTCGTAGCGGTCGAGCCAGAACCCCACGGCCTTGAGCCCGAGCAAGGCGGCGCCGAGCAGCAGCAGATGGGTGCGGGCGCCGGCGGCCAGCCGCGGGCCACGGGTGGTGAGGACGAGGCTGCGCTGCAGGATGTAGAGCACCAGCGTCAGGAGCATGGTGCCGGCGACCAGCGCGGTGGCCCAGCCGTGGACGAGGCGCCACATCGGCAGCTGGAAGACGTAGAAGGCCAGGTCGTGCCCGAACGCCTCCAGGGGATCCTTGACGTTGAAGGGCTGCGCGTTGTTGTAGCCGAGCACGATCTCCCAGTGAGAGCTCGCCCGCAGGCCGGAGATGATCGCGATCACCGTGAGCACGATCGGCAGGAACCGCCGGATGAGGGGCTCGATGACGACGCGGCCGGGCAGCCCGAGCTGGTCTTCCAGCTCCCAGAGGACGTCGGGCGCCGCCGTGCGGGCGGCCAGGGTCAGGTTCGACCACAGGAAGATGAGGACGGCGACGGTCACCGCGGTGAAGAGGCCGCCCCGCAGCGACAGCGTGTTCCAGAAGACGGTCGTGTAGCCGACCTCGCCGAACCAGAGCCAGTCGGTGTAGAACGGCACGACCTGGGCGAGGACGCCCAGGACGACCACCACCAACACCAGCAGGACGATCGGCTGAGGTCGTGTCATCCGAGTCGCCCGAGCGGCCCCGCCGCCGCGCTACACGCCAGCGTCGTTACGGAGATCCTTGGCGCGATCCGTCCGTTCCCACGTGAAGTCGGGGTCGAGCCGCCCGAAGTGGCCGAACGCCGCGGTCTTGCGATAGATCGGGCGGCGCAGGTCGAGGTAGTCGATGATCGCGCGGGGCCGGAAGTCGAAGTGCTTGCGCACGAGCTCTTCCAGCCGGGCCTCGGGGATCGTGCCGGTGCCGTCGGTCTTGATCATGATGGAGACCGGCTCGGGGACGCCGATGGCGTAGGCCACCTGCACCTGGGCTCGGCTGGCCAGCCCGGCCGCCACGATGTTCTTGGCCACGTGGCGCGCCATGTACGCGCCCGAGCGATCGACCTTCGTCGGATCCTTGCCGGAGAAGGCACCGCCGCCGTGGGGGCAGGAGCCCCCGTAGGTGTCCACGATGATCTTGCGCCCGGTCACGCCGGTGTCGCCCATCGGCCCGCCGGTGACGAACCGCCCGGTCGGATTGATGTGGTAGACGACCTTGTCGTGGTCGAGCAGCGCCGGCGGCACCACGGGCCGGATCACGTGCTCGATGATGTCGTTGCGGATCTGGTCCTGGCCGACATTGTCGGCGTGCTGGGTGGACACGACGACCGTCTCCACCGCGACCGGCTGGCCGTCCCGGTAGCGCACGCTCACCTGGCTCTTGCCGTCCGGCCGCAGGTACGGCAGGGTGCCCTTCCGCCGGACCTGGCTCAGCCGCTCGACCAGCCGGTGGCAGAGCATGATCGGCAGCGGCATCAGCTCCTCGGTCTCGCGGCAGGCGTAGCCGAACATGAGGCCCTGGTCGCCGGCGCCTTCCTTGTCGACGCCGAGGGCGATGTCGGCCGACTGCTTGTCGATGGCGGTGATCACGCCGCAGGTGTGGCAGTCGAACCCGTGGTCGGAGCTGACGTAGCCGATGTCCTTGATGACGCTGCGCACCAGCTCGGGGACGTCGACGTAGCAGTTGGTCGTGATCTCGCCGGCGACGACCACCAGCCCTGTCGTCAGCAGCGTCTCGCAGGCCACCCGCCCCCGGCGGTCCTGGGTGAGGATCGCGTCGAGTACGGAGTCGGAAATCTGATCGGCGATCTTGTCGGGGTGCCCCTCGGTCACCGACTCCGACGTGAACAGGTACTCATCGCGCGCCATTCTGCCTTCCTCCCCCAGTGAAATCGGGACACTCTAGCATGGGCCTCTCACCCTCTCAAGGCGAGGGCCGGGCGCCGCCCAGCCGCTCCTTCACCTCGGTGAGGATGGGGACCGGCCACGGATCGGTCTCGCGCAGCATCGCCGCGTAGTAACTCACCCACTGGCCGAGGTACAGGAGCGACAGCACCCGGGCCAGGCGGCTCTGACCGCGCGCCCACGCCTCGCTGACGCCGGCCGCCCGCCCCAGCAGCTCGCGCATCAGCGCGAAGCGCCGGGCGATCTCCGGGGGCTCGCCGTCCTCGCGCAGGAGGACGGCGTGCATCTCGCGGGCGCCGGGCCCTTGCCACACCTCGATCTCGTTGTGGTTCATCTCCGGCACGGCGCCGGCCACCGCGAGCAGCTTGGCGTTCTCCTCGAGGTCGGTCTTCCAGCGGTAGGCCGCGGTGGCCGTCAGCGCGCCTCCGTAGACGACGGGCAGCTTGCCCTCGAAGGCCCGCGCGAGCCGCTTGGCCTCGTTCTTGTCGCCCACCACCTCGGGGACGAGGTCGGCGGCCTGCCCCGTCACCACCTGCAGGGCCTCGTCGACGTCCTCGTCCGTCACGACCGGCACGCCGCAGGCGGCCAGCACCGCCAGCGCGGGGAACACGAGGTAGCCGAGCGCCATGCGCGGCATGAGCCCGTCCGGCAGGGCCATCCGCGGCAGTCCGTGGGCGGCGGCGAGCGCACCGAGGGCGCCGCCCGAGGTGATCGCGACCACCGGAACCCGCCGGGCCAGGGCCACGTCCACGGCCGACAGCACCTCGGCCGTGTCCCCGGAGTACGAGGAAGCGACGACCAGGGCGTCGCGGCCGGCAGCGGCGGGCAGACCATAGCCGCGGTGGACGAGCACCGGGATGTCAACCGTCTCCGCTGCGCACGTGGCGAGCAGGTCGGCGCCGGCCGCCGAGCCGCCCATCCCCACCATGACCACCACGCGCGGGCGCGTGCGCGGGATGGGCGGCTCGGCCCGCAACGCGCGCGCCCGGCGGCACTGGTCGGGAAACGCGGTCAGCACGCCGCGGGTGTCGTGACGATCGACACCGTGGATCGCTCGGACGTCGTCCAGCTTCATCGGGGTGCCACCTCCAGCGACACCGCCATCTCGCCACGCTCGGCTCCGAGCGGCCAGATCAGCAGCAGCGCGAGTCCTTGATAGATGCGTTCGAAGCCGCCCTCGGAGACCGACACCGTCTCGACCGGCCCCCACGCCAGCTCGGCGTCCGGGCTCCAGGCCAGGCGGGCGGTCAGTCCCAGCCACTCGTCGACCAGCGTGACCTCGGTGACCCCGCCCAGCCGCCCCGTGCTCGCCAGCGACGGCGTGCCCGGTAGCGAGAGGTAGCGGCCGGGCGCCTCACCGGCGCTCAGCGCCAGGTTCCACTGCACCCCCCAGCGGCCGTCGAGTGGGCCGCCCGCCGTGGTCAGCCGATAGCGCGCGGTCACGGTGGCGTCGCGGACGCTCAGGTGCTTGTCCACGGTCAGTGGCGTCGGTGCCTCGGCGCGGTGGCGCAGGTTCACCTCGACGCCGGCCGCGCTCCGCTCGACCGTTCGGGTGAAGACGGCCTCGCCCAGTGCCAGCCGGCTCGCCGGCCACGGCTCGACGGCGTCCAGCTCGCCGGCGGCCTCGAACAACCCGTCGAGCAGCGACACACGCCGGAACCGATCGTAGGTGAGCAGGCGCTGAAGCCCGGGCTCCTTCTCGGCGGGGGCCGTCTGGATCGCCCGCCCGGTGGCGCCGCCCCCGAGCTGGCCGTGGTAGGCCTCGAGCCGGCGGCCGAGCACGTCGGCCAGGTCGTGATGGCGAACGTGGGCGCCGATCTCGCTCAGCGTCCCACCGCAGTCCGGGTTGATCGTGACGCTCAGCGCCGGGGTGCGGATCAGGATCTCCTCACGGCCGTCGCCGTTGGCGTCGCCCACGGCGACCTCCACCCCGTCCCCGCCGGTGGTGAGCTGGGCCTCGGCCTCGAGGAGCGCGCTCTTGACCGCCCGGCGCAGGTGCGGCAGGTAGCATCCGCCGAACACGCCGTGCCAGTAGGCGTCGTTGGCCTGGCCGCGCCAGAGCGCCTCCCGGGCGGCCGGCAGGCGGGGATCGTCGGGGCGGTCCTGCCCCGCGCGCTCGATGGCCGCCGACAGGCGCAGCATCTTCCAGTAGAACTCGGCGACCTCGGGATACTTCACCAGGAAGTTGCGCCAGAAGCCGCCGCGCAGCAGCCCGACCAGCCGGGGGCCGCCCTCGAGCTGGCCCAGGTCCCGACGCGCCTCGTCGAGGGTGCGGCCGGCCTCGGCCGGCAGCGCCCACTCGCCCATCTCGTGATACGAGGCGGTCGGCAGGTACACACGTCCGGTGGCCGGCATCGCGTCCACGACGTCGGCGAAGGTCGTCATGCGCAGCCACGGAGTCTCGAGCACGGCGTCGAAGAACGCATCCAGCCATCCGTCCTCGTACACGTGCCGGTAGGTGCCCGGCCAGGCGCCGAACTTCTCACCGTCGTCCATCACCGTCACCGCGGCCAGCCGTCCACGCCGCTCGCCGAGGTACTCGAGCGACTTGTGCACCTCCGCGAACGGGATCAGGTGGCGCAGCCGCTCGTTGATCGGGAACACGCCGAGCGTGGCGCCCTGGTCCTCGGTCAGGTAGTAGCCGCCGAGCTCCTCGGGATCGAGGCCGGCCAGAGCGAAGTGACGGTCGTCGACGAGCACGTACTCCACTCCGGCCGCGCGCAGCGTGCGGACCAGGTGCGGCTCCCACACGCGCTCGGCCAGCCACATGCCCCGGGGCCGCACCCCGAAGCTGGTGGCGAGGAACTCGCTGAGGCGCTGGATCTGCCCGCGCTTGTCGGGGTCGGGCAGGATGGCCAGGATCGGCTCGTAGAAGCCCCCGGTCAGCAGCTCCACGCGGCCCGCCGTCACGCTCTCGCCCAGGAGATCGAAGGTGACGCGCTCGTGCTCCCGCAGCCACTCCAGCAGGCTGCCGGTGCAGTGCACGGTCAGCCGCACCTCGGGGCGGGCCCGCAGCCGCTCGAAGAAGGGACGGTAGGCCCGGGCGGTCGTCTCCCGGAGGACCCCTTCGAAGTTCCCGATCGGCTGGTGGTTGTGGACGCCGAAGCAGAAGGCCAGCGGGGCAGCGCTCAACGGCTACTCGCGATCCATGTCACGGTGGGCGACGCTGGCGGCCAGGCCGAGCCGATCCAGAAACCGCTTGAGCTCTTCGACGAGCGCGACCGAGCGGTGCCGCCCGCCGGTGCAGCCAACGGCCACCGTCAGGTAGGCCTTGCCCTCTCGCTGGTACGCGGGCAGGACGAAGCCCAGGAAGTCTTCCAGGCGCCGCAACAGCTCGCGGCTCTCCTCGTGCTTGAGAATGAACTCCCGCACCCGAGCATCTCGCCCGTCGAGCGGGCGCAGGTGCTCCACGAAGTGCGGGTTGGGCAGGAAGCGCACGTCGAAGACGAGATCGGCATCGAAGGGCACGCCGTGCTTGAAGCCGAAGGACACCAGCGAGATCGTCAGCCCGGCCCGCCGGCCGGGGGCGACGTACATCTCGATCAGCCGGTCCTTGAGCTGGTGCACGGTGAGGGCCGAGGTGTCGACGATGCGGTCGGCCACCTCCCGCATGGTCGAGAGCGCCTTGCGCTCGGCCTGGATCCCCTCCACCACGTTGCCCTCCGGAGCCAGCGGATGGCGGCGACGCGTCTCCCGGTAGCGCCGCACCAGCGACTCCTCGCTCGCCTCCAGGAACAGCACCTCGACGGTGTGGCCGCGGCCGCGCAGCTCGCCCAGGGTGTCGAGCAGGTGCGTGAGGTACTCGCCCTCACGCACGTCGACGCCGAGGGCGACGCGGCTGGTGTGGTTGGAGCGCGCGATGAGATCGGCGAAGGTCGGGATCAGCGTGGTCGGCAGGTTGTCCACGCAGAAGAAGCCCATGTCCTCGAAGCACTTGATCGCGTAACTCTTGCCGGCTCCGCTCAACCCCGTGATGACGACGAAGGTGATGGAGCCGGTCATGGCGCTCAGGCCGCCTCGCCGGCCCGCCGACGCAGGCTGGCGCGCTGGCGGCGCCGCGGGGCCAGCCGCCGCAGCTCCTTGGCCCGCCGGACCTGGTGGGCGAGGCTCGACACCGCCTCGTCGAGGGCGGCCGCCACGTCGCCGGCGGTGGCGGCGCTCGAGAACACCCGCCGCTTGGTGGCGAGCGTCAGCCGGACGGTGCGGCGAAACTTCTCGGCCGTGAAGGTGGCGCGGGCCCCGATCAGCGCGGGCAGGAGCGGGGCGAGCTTGGCCACCTTGCCGGTGACCACGTCCTTGAACGCCGGCGTCAGCACCACGCCGCGACCGCTGATGATCAGCTGCATGACCGCCTCTCCTCCGTGGGGCCGGGGCCGATCACCGCCGCTTCGGCGCCAGGCGGCGCTGGTGGGACGGCAGGATGCCGAGCTCCTCGCGGTACTTGGCCACCGTGCGCCGGGCGATCGTGAGGCCGCGGCCCTTCAGGATCTGGGCGACCTCCTGGTCGGACAGCGGCTTGGCCGGGTCCTCGTTGGCGAGCAGGTCCTGGATCATCTTCTTCACGGAGACGGACGAGACCATCTCGCCGTCGCCGGAGGCGATGCCGCTGTGGAAGAAGAACTTCAGCTCGAACAGCCCCTGGGGCGTCTCCACGTACTTGTTGGTCGTGACCCGGCTGATCGTCGACTCGTGCATGCCGATGTCCTCGCCGACGTCGCGCAGCGACAGCGGGCGCAGGCACGGCAGCCCCTTGTCGAGGAAGTCGCGCTGGAACTTGACGATCGACTGGGTGACCTTGCGCAGCGTGCGCTGGCGCTGGTCGACCGACTTGATGAGCCACACGGCCGAGCGCAGCTTCTGCTCGACATAGGCGCGGGCCTCGTCGCCGTTGTTACGGAGCAGCGAGCGGTAGAGCGAGTTGACGCGCAGGCGTGGGATGCCGTCCTCGTTGAGGACGACCACGTACTCGGTCCCCATCTTGTGCACGACCACGTCGGGCACGATGTAGCGGGAGTCAGCGCCGCCGAAGCGGCGGCCGGGCTTCGGCTCCAGCCCCATGATCTCCTCGACCGACTCCATGACGCGATCGAGCGGCAACTTCAGGGCCCGCGCGATGTCGGGATAGCGGCGGCGGCTCAGCTCGTCGAAGTGGTCCTCGACGATCTCGACCGACACCGGATCGGGGTTGGGGTCGGTCTTCAGCTGGATGAGCAGGCACTCCTGGATCGAGCGGGCCGCCACTCCCGGGGGGTCGAAGGCCTGGATCAGCCGCAGCACCTTCTCGACCTGCTCCAGGGTCGTCTGGCACCGCTCGGCGATCTCGCCCAGCTCGGCCCGGAGGTAGCCGTCCTCGTCGAGGTTACCGATGATCTCGTTGCCGATGCGGCGAACCAGCGGGTCCTCGACCGTGAACCGCAGCTGCTCGTCGAGGTGGTCGGTCAGCGAGTTGACCGAGCGCACGATGTTCTCGAACGGCAGCTCCTCGCGCTCCTCCTGGGCGACCAGCGACCGCTCGTCGTTGTTGTCGTCGAACATCACCGCCGTCAGATCGAACGGCAGGTCGTCGGTCTGGCGCTCGGCGGTCGGCGACGACTCCACCGGGGCCGGCTCCACCGGCGTCGGCGCCGGCGCGTCGGGCGTGGTCGGGGCGGCCGCCGCGTCCGGACCGTCGCCGGTCTCGGGGGCCACCTCCTCCAGGAGCGGGTTCTCGAGCAGCTCTTTCTGCACGACCTCCTGCAGCTCGAGCGTCGAGAGCTGGAGGAGCTGGATGGCCTGCTGCAGCAGCGGAGTCATGACGACTCGCTGGCTCTGCCGAAGTGAGAGGCGCGCTTCCATTGCCATGGCTACGTCTCGTCCTCGTAAGCGCCCTAGAGGGCGAATTTCTCCCCGAGATAGATCTCCCGGGCGATCGGATTGTTGGCAATCTCGCTGGCCGTCCCCGAGACGAGGATCTTGCCGTCGTAGAGGATGTAAGCGCGGTCGGTGATGGCGAGCGTCTCCCGCACGTTGTGATCGGTGATCAGGATGCCGATGCCGCGGTCGCGCAGGCGCGCGATGATCTCCTGGATGTCGGCGATCGCGATGGGGTCGATGCCGGTGAACGGCTCGTCCAGGAGCAGGTACTGGGGCGAGGTGACGAGAGCGCGGGTGATCTCCAGCCGCCGCCGCTCGCCGCCCGACAGCGTGTAGGCCGGGTACGGCGCCAGCGCGGTCAGGTCGAGCTCGGCCAGGAGCTCGTGGGCGCGGGCCCGCCGCTCCTCGGCGGTGAGGTCGAGCGTCTCCAGAATGGCCATGAGATTGCCCTCGACCGTCAGCTTCCGGAAGACCGACGACTCCTGGGGCAGGTAGCCCACGCCCAGCCGGCAGCGCCGGTACATGGGCAGCGCGGTGATCTCCTGCCCCTCGAGGAAGATCCGACCGCCCTCGGTCGGCAGCAGGCCGACCATCATGTAGAACGAGGTCGTCTTGCCGGCGCCGTTGGGCCCCAGCAGGCCGACGACCTCGCCGCGCTGGATGTCCAGCGAGACGTCGTCGACGACCTTGCGGTGCTTGAACCACTTCTTGAGGCCCTGGGCGACGAGTCCTTCCATACCGTCAGTTCGCGCACCGCGCGGCCGGCGCCTTGGCCACGGTCGGGCCGTCCTTCTTCTCGTCCTTCTTCTCGTCGCGCGGGTAGAAGATGGCCTTCACCCGCTCCTGCTTGCCCCCCTGCACGACCGACCGGTCCTGGGAGAGATAGATGACGATGCTCTCGCCGCTGACGACGTTGTCGTCCTGCCACACCCGCGCGTTGCCCGACAGCACGACCCGCTGGTCGAGATCGTAGTACTCGGCCCGCCGGGAGGTGCCCGTGCGGCAGTCGCGCGTGATGATCCGGACGTTGCCCGTGGACACCGTGCGGAGGATGCGGTCGCCCTTCTCGTCCAGGTAGACCTCCATGCGATCGGCGTACTGGACCGAGTTGTTCTGCCGGGCCACCACGTTGCCGGTGAAGATCACCAGGCTCTCCTTGCCGAACCGTTCCATCTTGTCGGAGTCGACCGTCACCGGCTGGCCCCGGTCCTCCTTGCCGCGCGGCGCCCCCTTGTCGTCGGGCGCCGTCGCCGCCGCGGGCGTGCGCGGCGGTTGGGTGGTCGCCGTCGCCGCCAGCATTCCCGCGCCCGGTCCGCCGTCGACCGTGGTGGCGCCATCCGGCCGGCCCTGGCGCGGAAACAGGATCGCCTTCACCCGCTCCTGCCGGCCGCCCTGCGCAACCGAGCGATCCTCCGAGAGGTAGATGACGATGCTCTCCCCGGTGACCACGTTGTCGTCCTGCCACACCCGCGCGTTGCCCGTCAACGACACTCGCTGGTCGAGCTCCTCGTACTCGGCGCGGCGAGCGGTCCCGGTCTGACGGTCCCGGGTGATGATGCGCACGGTGCCGGTCGAGACGGTGCGCAGGAGGCGGTCGCCCTTGGCATCCTGGTAGACCTCCATCCGGTCGGCGTACTGCACCGAGTCGTTGTGCCGCGCCACCACGTTGCCCGTGAAGATCACCAGGCTCTCCTTGCCGAACCGCTCCATCGTGTCGGAGTCCACTGTCACCGGCTGCCCCGGCGCCGGCCTGGCCGCCCGCGCGGTGTTGGCGCCGGCCTCCGGTCCGCCCGGCGTCTGTGCCGTCGCTCCCATCGCCACGGCGCTCAGGGCCGCGACGGCCACCACCACCCGCCCCGACCGCCTCAACGAGCCCTGCCCGTCGCGAACGTCGCCTTCACCGGGCCCGTGATCGTCGTCGCCTCGTCGTCGATCCGCACGTCGAGCCCGCTGCCCCGCACGACCGAGCCGTCGCGGGTGATGACCACCGGCGTGTCGGTCCACAGGCGCTTGAGGGCCGCCTCCCACCGCAGCACGTCCGTCTCCAGCCGGAGGCCGTCGTTGGAGGTCAGGACCACGTTGCGCCGAACCTCCACGTTGTTGGTGCTCCGGTCCAGGTCGCCCTCCTCACCCACGATCGTCCACGACCGCTCCGCCTGATAGATGTTGGCGACCAGCTTCCGCAACTGGGTCTGGCCCGCCTTGTCGTACATCAGCGCCTGCTCAGCCTTCAGGCGCCACCGCACCCCCTTGGCCTCCTCTTCCAGATCCACTTCCTTGATCTGGAGATCGGCGGCCGACGGCGACGGCCCCAGCGACTCGACGCTGCCCGAGCGACTCCTGACGACGAGCACCACGGTCACCGCCACCACGAAGACGACGACGACCGCTAGGATGACACGCGCCAAGTTACGCATTAAGGACGCCGTGCAAGTTCGGTACCACCCTACCACGGCATCCAATGAGCGGGAAGCGAAAAGCGGTCTGAACGCGAGCGCGGAGAGCCGCGAATCTAGACGATCTTCGCTCGCAGGATGTCGTGCAGGTGGATCACGCCCCGCGGGCGCTGGGCGTCGTCGACCACGACCAGGCTGGTGATGGTCCCCTCCATCACCTCGAGGGCCTTGGCCGCGAGGTCGTCGGCCCCGATGGTCCTGGGCGTGCGCGTCGCCAGGTCGACCGCCCGGACCGCGTCGAAGGGACCGCTCTTGAGGTACAGGCGTCGCAGGTCGCCGTCCGTGATGACCCCGAGCAACCGGCCCGCCGCGTCGACCACGGTCGTCATGCCGCAGGCGTGGGGCGCCTCGCCGGCCGCGGCCGAGCGGGGGCGCTCGCGGGTCATCTCCTCCACCACCTGGCGCAGGCTCGCGTCCCCGGTCACGACCGGCAGCGAGTCGCCGCCGTGCATGAGATCGGCGACCCGGAACAGCGCGCGCCAGCCGAGCGTCCCGCCCGGATGCAGCGCCGCGAAGTCCTCGGGGCGAAGACCGCGACGATCCAGCACGGCCATGGCCAGCGCGTCGCCCATGGCCAGGGCCGCGGTCGTCGACGCCGTCGGGGCCAGGTTCATCGGGCACGCCTCCTCGGTCACGCTGACGTCGAGGACGACCTCGCACTGGCTGGCCAGGGTCGACTTCGGATTGCCGGTCATGAGCACGATCCGCACGCCGAGCCGCTTGAGCGCCGGCAGGATCGTCAGCATCTCGTCGGTCTCGCCCGAGTTCGACAGCGCGATGACCACGTCGGCGCGGGCGATCATGCCGATGTCACCGTGCGCGCCCTCGGCCGGGTGCACGAAGAACGCGGGCGTGCCCGTCGACGCCAGCGTGGCGGCGATCTTGCCCCCGATGTGGCCGGACTTCCCCATGCCCGTCACGATGACCCGGCCGGTGCAGCGATGGAGCAACTCGACCGCGCGGCCGAAGGCGGCGTCGAGCCGGGGCACGAGTCCAAGGATCGCCTCGGCCTCGATCCGCAGCACGCGCTCGGCCCGGCTCCGGGCGTCGAGGCCGGGCTCGGGACTCACGGCTGGCCCAGCCCCGCGCGGATCGCCAGGAGCTGATCGAGCAGGCGTGGGAGGTCGTCGATGCGCAGCATGTTGGGACCGTCGGAGAGCGGCCGGCCATCGGGCAGCGTGCGGTCGGGATCCTCGTGCATCTCCATGAACAGCGCATCGACCCCGAAGGCGACGGCGGCGCGGGCCAGCCCCTGCACGTAGCGCCGCTCGCCCCCCGAGCGGTCGCCGGCGCCGCCCGGCAGCTGCACCGAGTGGGTGGCGTCGAAGACCACCGGGTAGCCGAGCTCACCCATGATCTCCAGTCCTCGCATGTCCACGACCAGATTGTTGTAGCCGAACGACGCCCCCCGCTCGGTCAGCAGGATGCGCTCGTTGCCCTTCGACCGGACCTTGTCGACCACGTTGCGCATGTCGCGCGGCGCGACGAACTGGCCCTTCTTCACGTTCACCGGCTTGCCGCTGGCGGCGGCGGCCAGGAGCAGGTCGGTCTGCCGGCACAGGAAGGCCGGGATCTGCAGCACGTCCAGCACCTCCGAGGCCGGGTCGACCTCGCTCACCTGATGGATGTCGGAGAGGACCGGCAGCCGCAGCGTGTCGCGCACCTTGCGCAGGATGCGGAGGCCCTCGATCAGGCCGGGCCCGCGATAGCTGTTCACGGAGGACCGGTTGGCCTTGTCGTAGGACGACTTGTAGATGAAGGGCACACCCTTGCCGGCGGCGATCGTGGCCAGGCGCTCGGCCGTCATCAGCGCGTGGGCCTCGCTCTCGATCGCGCACGGCCCGCCGATGAGGACCAGCGGCCGGCCGCCGCCGATCGTCACCCCGGGCGCGATCGGAACCTCGCGGGTCGCGCTCACGAGGACCGGGCGCCGTGGGCGAGGGCGGCGGTCACGAAGCCGGCGAAGAGCGGGTGCGGATCCCATGGGCGCGAGCGGAACTCGGGGTGGAACTGACCGGCGACGAAGTACGGATGGTCGGGCAGCTCGATGATCTCGACCAGCTGCTTCTCCGCCCAGATCCCCGAGATGGCTAGCCCGTGCTTCTCCAGGCTCTTCAGGTAGTCGTTGTTGACCTCGTAGCGGTGGCGGTGGCGCTCCTGGATGATCCCCTGCCCGTACAGCCGGGAGGCGCGCGTGCCCTCGGTCAGCAAGATCGGGTACAGGCCCAGGCGCATGGTGCCGCCCTTGTCGGCCAGGTGGCGCTGCTCGGGCAGCAGGTCGACGACGAAGTGCGGGGCCTCGGCCACGAACTCCGAGGAGTTGGCGCCGGTGAGGCCGCACACGTGGCGCGCGAACTCGATCACCGCGCACTGCATGCCGAGGCAGATGCCGAAGTACGGCACCCCCCGCTCGCGCGCGTAGCGGACCGCCTCGATCTTGCCCTCGATCCCCCGGTCGCCGAAGCCGCCCGGCACCAGGATGCCGTGCACGTCGCGGAAGTGGGCGGCGGCCCCGTCACGCTCGATGTGCTCGGCGTCGACCCAGGCCACCTCCACCCGGGCGTCGTTGGCGATGCCACCGTGAGCCAGGGCCTCGGTCAGGCTCTTGTACGAGTCCTTCAGCTCGACGTACTTGCCGACCACCGCGATGCGCGTGGCCTGCCGGGGCGACTTCACCCGCCGGACCACGTCCTCCCAGCGCGAGAGGTCGATGGGCCGCGCCTCCAGCCCTAGCAGCTTGATGACGATCTCGTCGAGGCCCTCACGGTGGAACACCAGCGGCACCTCGTAGACGGTCTCGACGTCCTTGGCGGTGATGACCGCCTCCTCCTCGACGTCGCAGAAGAGCGCGATCTTGGACTTGATGCCCGGCGGCAGGTAGCGATCGGTCCGGCACAGCAGGATGTCGGGCTGGATGCCGATGGCGCGCAGCTCCTTGACCGAGTGCTGCGTCGCCTTGGTCTTCAGCTCGGCGGCGGCCTGCATGAACGGCACCAGGGTCAGGTGCACGTACAGCACGTTGTCCTTGCCGACATCCTTCTTGAGCTGGCGGATGGCCTCCAGGAACGGCAGGCTCTCGATGTCGCCGACGGTGCCCCCGACCTCCACGATGACGATGTCGGTGTCACGGGCAACGCGCCGGACCGAGACCTTGATCTCGTCGGTGATGTGCGGGATCACCTGCACCGTCCGCCCCAGGTAGTCGCCCCGGCGCTCCTTCTGGATCACCGAGAAGTAGACCTTGCCGGTCGTGATGTTGTGGTCGCGCGTCACCCGGGCCGAGGTGAACCGCTCGTAGTGGCCCAGGTCCAGGTCGGTCTCGCCGCCGTCGTCGGTGACGAAGACCTCGCCGTGCTGGTAGGGGCTCATCGTGCCGGCGTCGACGTTGATGTAGGGATCCATCTTCTGCAAAGAGACCCGGTAGCCACGGGCCTCCAGCAGCGCGCCGATCGAGGCCGCGGCCAGCCCCTT
The DNA here is from genome assembly GCA_963734175.1 of uncultured Candidatus Rokubacteria bacterium. Classification (GTDB taxonomy): domain Bacteria; phylum Methylomirabilota; class Methylomirabilia; order Rokubacteriales; family CSP1-6; genus AR5. Next base: position 772,571 of record CAVTGC010000002.1, on the reverse strand, counting down.
GCCCAGGGAGGAGACGACACCGCCGGTCACGAAGATGAATTTCGGGCCCAAATCATCCCTCCCTGGAGTCCGGGGGGACGCGGGCCCCCGCCGGCCGGCTGACTGCTTGTGGAGCCACGCATTAACGTAGTCGATTTCATCCTGCCGTTCGTGGATTTCCCCGTCGAGTCGCGCGTCGCGCAGCGCCCCCAGCACCGTCGCCACCTCGGGGCCGCGCGCGACGCCGAGACCCAGCACGGCCTCGCCGCCGAGCTGTGCGCGCGCGCCGGGCTCGGCGGCCGCCAGCCTCTCGAGTTGCGCGCGCGTCGAGTCGTCGGCCGCCGCGTGCAGCCAGGCCGCCGTCGTCGGCCCCGCCTCGCGCACCGCCCGGGCCGCCTCGCTGAGCCGTCCGGCGGCGGTCAGGCGCTCTCGCAGCGCCGGGAGTGCGGCCAGCGCCGCCTGTACGCGCGCGAGCGGGCCCCCGCTCAGGCCGAGACCGCGCAGGGTCGCGGCTGCCACCGCCTCGGACTGATCGGCCGCCAGGATCGCGCCGAGCAGCTCGAGCGGCGCCACCGGCGCCAGCGCGCGGGCCCATGCGAGCGTGACCGGCAACGCCCGCAACCGGACCAGCGCGGCCCGCGTGACCCGATGGCCCCGCGCGAGCAACCGGAACGCACCTGCTCGCGCCAGCAGGTGCAGCGCCTCCCCGGCGGCATCCTCGGCCAGCGCGCGCTCCAGCTCGGCGCCGACCCGCGCGGCCGACAGGGCCGGGTACGGCGCCTGCTCGAGCGCCAGCGCGCGGCAGCGCGCGCTCCAGGCATCCAGGCCGAAGCCCAGCCGGGCGGCGTAGCGCGCGGCGCGGACGATACGCGTGGGGTCCTCGACGAACGACAGCGGGTGGAGCACGCGCAGCCGCCGGCGGGCGATATCCCCGGCGCCTCCCAGCGGATCGAGCAGCCCGAAGCTTCCCGACGACAGCTCCACCGCCATGGCGTTGACCGTGAAGTCCCGACGACGCAGGTCCTGGGCGATGGAGGCGGGCATCACGCGCGGCAGCGCCCCCGGCTCTTCGTAGCGCTCCGAGCGGGCGGTGACCACGTCCACGCGACGCCCGCCCGGCAGCGCGACCGAGGCGGTCAGGAACCGCTCGTGCTCGACCAGCGTCCCGCCGCAGGCGGCGGCCAGAGAGCGGGCGACCAGCCGCGCGTCGCCCTCGACCACCACATCGAGATCGTGACCGGCGTCGTCGCGCCCCAGCCACGCGTCTCGCACGAGACCCCCGACCGCGTACGCGCGCCCGCCGTGATCGGCAGCCAGTCCGCCGACGATGGCGAGCAGGGTCCGGCTGTCGGCATCGAGAGCGCGCTCCAGACGGGCGCGCATCGAGAGGGTCGCCGGCGGCGGCGCCCGACGCACGATGCCCAGCGGCGCTCGGCCGCGCAGCACGATCACCGCCGGCGCGCCACCGGCCAGGTAACGCCGCACGACGATCTCCGACTCGCGCGCGCCCACCGCCGGCAGCGGCCGGGCCAGCCGGCCGATCGGTAGGGCGCCGACGCCGAGCGCCTCGGCCCGCGCGGCGTCCTCGCGCAGCACCCACCGACCGCTCCCCGCCGCCAGCACCTCGGCTCCGCGCCGCCGCGCCAGCCGGGCCGCGTCGCTCGCGGCCAGTGTCGCCGGGCCCGCCACGACCGTGCCGTCCACGAGGTCGGCGGCCACCGGCATCACCTGCGGATAGGCGTGGGCGCGCCGGGCCATCAGGAGGCCCTCGGGTGGAACTGTCGGTACATCCGCTTCAGCGCGGAGCTCGGCAGGTGGGTATAGATCTGCGTGGTCGAGATGTCGGCGTGGCCGAGCATGGCCTGGACCGAGCGCAGGTCGGCCCCGCCCTCGAGCAGGTGGCTGGCGAAGGAGTGGCGGAGCACGTGCGGCGACACGCGCTGCCGGAGCCCGGCCGCGGCGGCCGCGCGCCGCACGAGGGTCCACAGCGACTGCCGCGATAGGGGACCACCCCGCGGATTGACGAAGAGCCGGCCGCAGTCGCGCCGCCGCGTCTGCACGGGGCGCACCTCCCCCAGGTAGCGTCGGACCCAGCTCAGGGCCTCGGCTCCGGCCGGGACCAGACGCTGCTTGGAGCCCTTGCCGGTGCAGATCACGTAGCCGGCGTTGAGGTTCACGTCCTCCAGCCGCAGCCCCATGCACTCCGAGGCCCGCATGCCGGTGGCGTAGAGCAGCTCCAGGATGGCGCGGTCGCGGACGCCGGCCGGCCGGGCGGGATCGGGGGCCTCCACGAGCCGCGTGGCCGACTCGAGCGAGAGCGCGCGCGGCAGGGGGCGAGCTGCCCGCGGGGCGTCGAGGTGCTCGGTGGGATCGCGGCGGACGGCGCCCTCGCGCAGCTGGTGGCGATAGAACCCGCGCACGGCCGACAGCCGGCGGGCCACGCTGGACGGCGCCAGGCCGCGACCGCGCAGGCGCTCGATCCAGCCGACGACGTCGTCGGGCTCGACGGCGGCGGGCGTGAGCCGGCGCGTGGCCAGGAAGCGCAGGAAGTCGGCGAGGTCGCGTCGGTAGGCCGCGAGAGTATTTCGGGACGCTCCCTGCTCAGTCTGGAGGGCCCCGAGATACTCGGCGACCGCTTCCATCAGCGGCGCCGGGTCTCCGGGAGCGAGGGGCGCGGGCGAACGTCGAACCGCGCGGGGTACCTGGAGTGCACGGCGGATTATATCAACGTGTCCGGCGCGAGGGCAACATCCCCCACAGCGCGACGCGCTCGGGGGAGCGCAGCGCCGCGCTGGCCGCCCAGAACAGCACGGCGCCGACGCCGATCGTCGCGCCCAGCCACACGGCGGTGCCCGTCGTCGTGTGGAGAGCCAGGGCCTCGGCGATCCGCAGTGATACCACGCACCACCCGAGCAAGGGCAGGCAGGCCAGCGAAGTACGGCCGACCGACCGCAGCAGCGCGCGCCCGCCGAGGGGGCCGAAGCGCCGGCGCGCCGCCCACAGCAGGCCGGCCAGGTTCACGTAGGCGCCGAACGAGGAGGCGGCCGCCAGCCCGGCGTGGCCGAGCGGGCCCATGAGCGCCACCGCCGCCACGAGATTGGCAACGATCGAGAGCACGCCGAGCTTGACCGCGGTGGCCGGCTCGGCGACCGCGTAGAACGCCTGGGCGGCGATGCGGGCCCCGGCGAAGCCGACGAGGCCGAGCGCGTACCAGACCAGCGCCACCGCGGTCGCCGCGGTATCGTCGGGCCCGAAGCGCCCGCGCTCGAAGAGCACGCGCGTGATCGGCGTGCTGAGCACCACCAGCCCCACGGTGGCCGGGACGGAGACGTACGCGGCCAGCCGCAGCGCGAAGTTCACCGTGCCTGCCACTGCCCGGGTGTCGCCGGCCGCGGCCTGGCGGGCCATCGCCGGCAGCGAGGCCGACGCCAGGGCGATGCCGAACACGCCGAGGGGGAACTCCATCACACGGTCGGCGTAGTACAGGAACGAGATCGAGCCGACCGGCAGCAGCGAGGCCAGCAAGGTGTTGACGAAGACCATCACCTGGACGGCGGCCAGGCCGAACACCGCCGGCAGCAGCAGCCGCCCCACCCGGCCGAGCGCGGGGTGTCGCAGGTCGCCCGAGGGCGGCACCAGCAGGCCCACGCGACGCAGGCCGGGCACCTGGACGAGGAGCTGGCCGAGGCCACCCACCAGCACGCCGATCGCCAGCGAGACGACGGGCGGGTCGACGTGGGCGGCCAGCGCCAGTACCGCGGCGATCATGCCCACGTTGAGGAGGGCCGGGCCCAGCGCCGAGGCGAAGAAGCGCCCCTGCGAGTTCAGGACCCCCATGGCGAAGGCGGCCAGGCCGACGAGGACCAGGTACGGGAACATGATCCGGGTGAGCCTCACCGCCAGCCCGAGCTGGCCGGTGTCGGTGCCGAAGCCGGGCGCGATGAGCGCCACGACCCATGGAGCTGCCACGACGCCGGCCGCCGCGGTGACCGTCAGCACCAGGAGGGCGGCGGCCAGCACGGCCCGTAGCATCCGGACCAGCTCCTCGCGCGGCCGGGTCGTCGCGTACTCGGTGAAGACCGGGATGACGGCCGTGGACAGCGCTCCCTCGGCCAGAAGCCGCCGCAGGATGTTGGGGATGCGGAACGCCACGAAGAAGGCGTCGGTCACCGGGCCGGCGCCGAAGGCCAGGGCCACGATCATGTCCCGTGCGAAGCCGAGCACGCGGCTGGCCAGGGTGGCCACTCCGATCGAGCCGAGGGCGCCGACGACCTGCCGCTCGGAGGAGCTCACCTTGAAAATCCTCCGTCGGTGGGGCATGATGCACGACGGTCCGGTGCGCGCCCGGCGCGGTCCCGGGCGATCGCGCAGCCCGCACGAGGAGGAGTCACCGAGTGGCAAACACGAAGTCGGCCATCAAGCGGATCCGTCAGAACGAGCGCCGCCGGGTGCGTAACCGCGCGGTCCGCTCGAAGGTCCGCACGGCCCTCAAGGTCGCGCGCGCCGTCGAGGGCGCCGAGAAGCGCCCGGTCATCGAGGAGGCGATCCGCTTCCTCGACAAGGCGGTGTCCAAGGGCGTCATCCACCGCAACACCGCCGCCCGCAAGAAGTCGAAGCTGGCGCGCCGGCTGGTCGCGCACTAGCCTTCTCATCGAGCGGCGGCACCCCGGTCGCAGGCGGCTCGGCCGCCGCTCGACGCCTCGCCTCGATCCACCGCACGCAGTAGCGCGCCCGCCGCCTCGGCCAAGCACTCCCCCGTCCGCGGGCCGTAGACACTGCCACAGCTCACGTAGGTCGGGCGCGCGTAGTCGGCGGCGGCGAGGAAGTAACCCAGATAGTCGTTCGAGAGGCCGGCCACCAGGGCGTGGCTCAGCCCGGCCGCGCGCTTGATGCCGAGCCCCAGCGCCGTCTGCAGCTCGCCCGGGAACGTCACCCACCCCAGCTCTCCGATGGTGACCGCGCCGAGCGTGGTCTCGCGGGGGAACACGCCGCCGAGCGGCAGGCTCAGCGCCCGGGGCCACCAGCCCCCGAGGCAGTTGTGGATCGACAGCGACGGGCTCGGCAGGGCCACCGTCGTCGTGCCGACCGACAGGGTCATCCGCTCGATCGGCACCGCCGCCGCCCATCCTTCCTGCGCCGCCGTGGCCAGCGCAGCACCCACCGCGGTGGTGGCTCCCTCGCCGTGGCGGGCCGGGCTCACGTCGCCCACGGCGCCGTTGACGAACAGCACCGGCACGCCGAGCGCGCGCTCCAGACGGGTCGAGGCCTCGCCCATGACGTCCCCGGACAGCCGCAGATTGCGGGCACCGAGCGTGGTGCCGTGGATGGCGAAGTTCCACACCAGCGCGATCGGCTCGCCGCCGGCGCCCGTCACGCGGAGCACGAGCATGGCCTCGTCGAGCGGCTGCCCCAGGCGGCTGCGCGCCACCCCCGGCACCGTCACGCTGGCCGTCGCCAGCCGCGCCGGCCGACGAGCCGCATCGGCCTCGCGAATGGCGGCGACGGTGGCGGTCACCAGTGCCTCGCGCACGTCGCGATCGAGCCGATCCAGCGCGAGCCAGCCCAGCACCGCGGAATCGATGTAGGCGCCCGGGCCCGAGTGCGTGTGGGAGGCAGAGAGGATCAGCGTGAGCGGCCGCGCGCCCGCCGCCCGCAGGCGCTCGGCCACCTCGGCGGTGAAGCGCGCCTCCACGGCCAGCAGGTCGAGCGAGACCCAGGCGACCCGCCGGCCGGAGGATTCCAGCACCAGGGCGCGGACGGCGAGCGCGTCGCGCTCGCCGCGCGAGGGCTCGAACCAGAACGCGTGGGGATGGTGGCCGAGCACGTCGGGCAGCAACAGGCGGCGAGCCAGGCCGCCGTAGCCCGCGAGCGGAGCGCCGGCCGGCACCCGGAGGGCGACGCGGGCGGCGCCGGCCTCCACACAGTCGGCGCAGGGTTCGGCGGCACCAGCGGGGCCGGCGACGACGAGGGCGAGGACGAGGGCCAGCCCCAGCCAGGCCCCGCGGCTCACCTCGCCCCGCACAGCTCGGCGACCAGCGCCGTCAGCTCCGCCCGCGCCTGGCCACCCGACTTGCACCGCCACTCCGCCTCCCAGCACCGCACGAGGTGGGCCGGCAGGGCGTCGCCGGCGGTACCGGCTACGCGCGCCATGATCGCCTGCACCACGCGCGGCGGCACCGGCCGCACCGAGCGCGCGATCTGCTCGGCCGACTGGCCGTCGGCGGCGAGGTCGCGCACGGTGAGGGCGACGCGCACGTTGCGGGTGAGCAAGGTGAGCAGGAAGATCGGCTCCTCGGTGGCGAGCAGGCGATCGAGGGTCCGCAGGGCCGCGCCCAGCTCGCGTCGCTCGACCGCGTTGGTCAGCTCGAAGACGTCGCTCACCCGATGCTCGCCCACGACCGCCTCGACCTCGGCCACCCCGACCGAGCGGTGCTCCGGTCCGCCGAGCAGCGCGGCCTTGCGCGCCTCACCGAGCAGCCGGGCGCCGTCCTCCCCCACCCATGCCACCAGCAGCCGGGCCGCGTCCTCGCCGACCGTCAGCCCCTCGGCGGCCGCCCGCTGCCGGAGCCAGTCCTCGAGCGCGCGTCCCTTGCGGGCCGGCAGCGCCACGGTCACGGCCGGCGGCAGCGCGCCGAGCAGCCAGTGATCGCTGCGCCGCTCCCGCGAGACGCCGAGCGCCTCGGTGGCCAGGAGGAGCAGGCACGTGGTGGGGTTGGGGTCGCGCGCGTACGCGGTCAGGATCTCGCTGCCCTTGGCGGCCAGCGCCTGGGCCCGGCGCACGACCACCAGGCGGCGCTTCGTCATGAAGGGCAGCGTCATTGCTGAGCGCACCACCGTCTCCGTCGATACCGCGTCGCCCTCCAGCACCTCGCGGCCGAGTGCACGCTCGGAGGCGTCGAGGAACAGCCCGCGCGCCACCAGGTCGAGCGCGTCGTCGAGCAGCTGCTCGTCGCCGCCGTGCAACAGGGCCAGGGCCGGGGGCTGGCCGCGGTCGGCGGCCTGCAGGAGAGCGCTGTACTCCACGGCGATGGGTGCCCCGGGGGGCCCCTCAGAAGCGGGTGATGGCCAGGCTCACGATGGCGCGGCCGATGTCCACCGCGGCGGCCCGCAACGCGGTCTCCTCGCGCGAGATGGTCTGGGAGACGGCGTTCTGCACGCGGAAGTCGGCCTGCTCGCGGACGTCGTTCTCGTGGAACAGCAGCGTGTTGCGCCGGACGTCGCGCATGCGGAGATTCATCGTGACCACCAGCCGGTACTGGCGAACGTTGGCGTTCTGATCGAAGGCGATGGAGGCGATGCTGTAGCTGGTGATCTCGCCGTCGAGGATGGCGTCGGCGCGGTCGGTGCCGACCACCTTGAGTCGCCCGTTCGTGGAGAACGCCTCCACCACGGCCCGGGTGATGAATCCCTCGATCGCCGGCTCCACGGTGCGGTTGCGGAAGATCGGGACCGCCACCGTGTTGATGTGCGAGGGCAGCGTGCCCTGCACCGTGTAGCCGCACCCGCCGAGCACGACGCCCAGCAGCAGGAGGAAGCCGGCCCGGCGGCTCACGAGCGGGTCACGACGTTGACGAGCCGGTTGGGCACCACCACCACCCGTTCGACCTCCCGGCCCTGCAGCCACGGCCGGACCTTGTCGTCGGCGAGCGCCAGCCCCTGCACGCGCGCCTCGTCGGCGTCCACGTCGAGCGTGAGCCGGCTGCGGACCTTGCCGTCCACCTGCAGGACCACCGTGACTTCCCGCCGCGTGAGCGCCGCGGGGTCGGCGCTCGGCCACGTCTGCTTGAAGAGGCTCTCGCCGTGGCCGAGGTGCTCCCACAGCTCCTCGGTGACGTGGGGGCTGAACGGCCCCAGCAGGAGCAGCATGGTCTCGACGGCCTCGCGCAGCAGCGCGGCGCGCTCGGGCGCCGCCAGGCGATCGCGCGACGCCGTCTCGAACGCGTAGAGCGCGTTGACGAGCTCCATGACAGCGCTGATCGCGGTGTTGAAGTGAAAGTCCCGCTCGATGTCCTCGGTCACCCGCGCGATCGTCTCGTGGATCGTCCGCCGGAAGGCCTGGCTGTCGGGCGTGGTCGCGGCCGCGGCCCCGGCCGGGGCGCGCCGTACCTCCTCGGCGTGGGTGATCACGAAGCGCCAGACCCGATTCAGGAACCGGCTGGCGCCCTCCACGCCGTGGTCGTTCCAGTCGAGGTCCTTCTCGGGCGGCGCCGCGAAGAGTGAGAACAGGCGCGCGGTATCGGCTCCGAAGGTCCGGATCAGATCGTCGGGGTCGACCACGTTGCCCTTCGACTTCGACATCTTGGCGCCGTCCTTGATGACCATACCCTGTGAGAGCAGCGCCTGGAAGGGCTCGTCGACCTTGACCAGGCCGAGGTCGCGCAGCACCTTGGTGTAGAAGCGCGCGTAGAGCAGGTGAAGGACGGCGTGCTCGATGCCGCCGATGTACTGGTCGACCGGCATCCAGTAGTCGGCCGCCGGCCGCTCGAACATCCCGCGATCGTAGTGGGGCGAGCAGTAGCGCAGGAAGTACCACGAGGACTCCACGAAGGTGTCCATCGTGTCGGTCTCCCGCCGCGCCGTGCCCCCGCACTTCGGGCACGTGGTCTGGACGAACGAGGCGACCTCGGCCAGGGGCGAGCCGCCCTTGCCGGAGAGCTGCACGTCCTCCGGCAGCACGACCGGGAGGTTCTCTTCCTTCTCGGGCACCATGCCGTCGGTCGGGCAGTAGACGATGGGGATCGGCGCGCCCCAGTAGCGCTGGCGGCTGATGCCCCAGTCGCGCAGGCGGTAGTTCACCTTGGCGGTGCCGAGCCCCTGCTGCACCAGCCAGTCGATCGCGGCCCGCTTGGCCTCGGGAATCGCCAGCCCGTCGAGGAAGCCGGAGTTGATCTTCACGCCGTCGCCCGTGTACGCCTCGCCTGTCCAGCCGGCCGGCCGGCGGACCGTCTCGATGATCGGCAGCCCGTGCTGGCGGGCGAACTCCCAGTCGCGCTGATCCTCGCCGGGCACGGCCATGATGGCGCCGGTGCCGTAGGTCATCAGCACGTAGTCGGCGATGAACAGCGGGATGGCGGCGCCCGTGAACGGGTTGACGACCTCGGCCCGCAGGCGCAGGCCGCGCTTGGGCCGGTCCTCGGCGGTGCGCTCCACCTCGGACTGCCGGGCTACCTCGGCCCGGAACCGCTCGACGACGGCGCGCTCCTCGGCCTCGGTGACGAGCGCGTCGACCAGCGGGTGCTCGGGCGCCAGCACGGCGTACGTCATGCCGAACGCGGTGTCGGGACGCGTGGTGAAGATGCGCAGCTTCAGCTCGGAGCGGCCGGCCACCGGGAGGTCGAACTCGGCGCCCTCGCTCTTGCCGATCCAGTTGCGCTGCATGGTCATGACGCGCTCGGGCCAGCCCGGCAGCCGGTCACACCACGCCAGCAACTCCTCGGCGTAGTCGGTGATCTTGAAGAACCACCCGTCGATGTCGCGCTTGGTCACCTCGGAGTCGCACCGCCAGCAGCGCCCGGCCTCGACCTGCTCGTTGGCGAGCACCGTCTGGCAGGACGGGCACCAGTTGACCGTCGACCGCTTGCGATAGGCGAGGCCGCGCTCCAGCATCTTGATGAAGATGAGCTGCTCCCACTTGTAGTAGGCGGGATCGCAGGTCGTGACCTCGCGGTCCCAGTCGTAGGAGATGCCCATCTTGCGGAGCTGGGCGCGCATGTTGTCGATGTTCTCGTAGGTCCACACGGCCGGGTGCACGCCGTGCTCGATGGCGGCGTTCTCGGCGGGCATGCCGAAAGCGTCCCAGCCCATCGGGTGCAGCACGTTGAAGCCGCGCATCCACTTGTAGCGGGCCAGCAGGTCGCCGATGGCGTAGACCCGGACATGGCCCATGTGGATGCGGCCCGAGGGATACGGGAACATCTCCAGGCAGTAGAACTTCGGCCGGCTGGGATCCTCGACGGCCCGGAATTGCTTGCGGCTCTCCCAGGTGTGCTGCCACTTGGCTTCGATCTCGCTGAACGGATAGCGCTCGGACGACATGATTAAGCCTGATTTCTACCAGACTTACGGGATCGAGGCAAGAAACGCGGCGAGGGCGGCGCGAACCACCCTCGCCGCGTGAGGGGTTACTTCTTGAGGTCGGCCACGGCCTCGTTGGCCTTGGCCATCGAGTCCGCGTGCTTGCCGCCGTCGTGGAGCTTCTGGGCCTCGTCCAGCTTCGCCACCGCCGCCTTGACCTTCGGGTCGTCGGCCTTCATCTTGGCAGCCGCGTCGCGGCCTTCCTTGATGATCTTCGGGCAAGAGCTGGCCATCGCCATACCACCGGTGAACGCGATGCTCACCGCCACGGCCATCGCAACAATCGCCTTCTTCATAGGAGTCACCCCTTTGTCGCGCCAGATTGATCGGGCAGCCGATTGGCGCTCGGTCGGCTAACCACCGAGGCCGCGAGCGGGTTCCCGCTCCGTTGCGGGGGCCGGCTCGGAGCCGGGCTCAGTATCGATGATTTGTCCCTCGACGGGGTGGAAATACTCGTGGATCCGCTGGGCCAGCTTCGGCGTGATCTTGGGCACGGCGGCCAGCTCGGCCACCGAGGCGTCCCGCACGCGCCGGGCCGACCCCAGGGTCTTCAGCAGGCTGGTCCGAATGGTCGGTCCGACGCCGGGGATGCCGTCGAGAACGGACTGGATCGTTCGGCGGCCCCGCAGCTTCTTGTGGTAGGTGATCGCGAATCGATGCGCTTCGTCACGGATCTTCTGCAGCGTGTGCAGCGCTGGTGAGGTCGGATCGAGCGCCAGCGGCTGCGCGCTCTCGCCCACGTAGACCTCCTCCTGCTGCTTGGCCAGCGAGATGACCGGGATCCAGTCGAGGCCGAGCTCCTGCATCACCGAGAGCCCGACGTTGAGCTGACCGCGACCGCCGTCGATGAGGACGAGGTCGGGCAGCACCGTCCCCTGCTCCAGCGCCTTGCCGAACCGGCGGCTGAGCACCTCGCGCAGCGAGGCGAAGTCGTCGGCACCGGTCACGGTGCGGATGCGGAAGCGCTTGTAGTCGTCCTTCTTCATCCCGCCGTTCTCCCACACGACCAGGGAGCCGACCTGCTCGGTCCCCTGGATGTTGGAGATGTCGTAGCCCTCGATCCGGTTGGGGGCGGCGGCCAGGTTGAGCGCGCGTCGCAGCTCCTCCAGCACGTAGGCCTGGCGGTCGTCGCGCGACAGCAGGTGGTTCTGCAGCGCGATGGCGGCGTTGGCCTCGGCCATGGCCACGAACTCTCGCCGGCTGCCGCGCTGGGGGGCGATCAGCTGGACCCGGCGGCCGGCCAGGCCCGAGAGCCACTCGGTGATCAGCTCGGCGTCGGCGATCTCCTCGGAGACGAGGATCTCCGGGGCCGGCGTCACCGACTTGACGTAGAACTGGCGCACGAACGCCGACAGCACCTCGCCGTCGCTCCAGCCCGAGACCTTGTCGAAGAAGAACGCCTCCTGGCCGACCAGCCGCCCCTTGCGCACGAAGAACAGCTCCACGCACGCCTCCGCCCCCTGGCGGACGACGCCGAGGATGTCCTGGTCGGTCTCCTCGGTCGAGATGATCTTCTGCCGCTCGCGGACCTTGTTGAGAGCCTGGATGCGATCGCGGAGGACGGCTGCCCGCTCGAACAGCTCCTCGCCCGCCGCCCGCTCCATCTCCTCGGTCAGCGCCTGCAGGACGTCGTCGTTCTTGCCCTCCAGGAAGCGCTGCACCTGGCGCACCGTGCCCGCGTACCCCTCGCGCGTCTCCCAGCCCGTGCACGGCGCGTTGCAGCGCTGGATCGCGTACTGGATGCACGGGCGCGGCAGCCGGCCGTCGATCGTGATCGAGCAGGTGCGGATCGGGAACAGCAGCCGGGCCAGCCGCAGCGTCTCCCGCATGGCCGTGGCCGGGTAGAAAGGGCCGTAGTAGGTGGCGCCGTCGCTCTGGACCCGCCGGGCGACCAGCAGCCGCGGGAACTCCTCGTCGGTCGTCAGCTTGAGGAAGGGGTAGTGCTTGTCGTCGCGCAGGATGATGTTGTAGCGGGGCCGGTGCTTGCGCACCAGGTTGGCCTCCAGCATCAGCGCCTCGAGCTCGTTGTCGGTCACGATGTACTCGAGGTCGGCGATCTGGCGCACCAGCGCGTCGGTCTTGGCGTCGTGGGGGCGGGCGTCCTGGAAGTACGACCGCACGCGGCTGCGCAGCGAGGCGGCCTTGCCCACGTAGATCACCTGGGCCTTGGCGTCGCGGTAGATGTAGACGCCCGGCCGGTCGGGGACGCGAGCGAGCTTGTCGTCGAGGCTCACGGGACTCATTGTAGCGACCGCGCGCGGCCGCTTCGAGACGTGGGTGGCCTGCTCCAGGAGGTCGTGGCTCCGACCCTCCTGTCCCACGTCTCAGGTGACCTGCTGTCGCTTCAGGCCCTTGACCCGGTCGCGCAGCTCGGCGGCCTGCTCGAAGTCGAGCCGGCGGGCGGCGTCCCGCATGGCCGCCTCCATCTCGGCGATCCGCTTGGCCAGCTCGGCCGGCGAGGCGAACGTCTCGGCGGCGGGAGCCTCCACCTCGACCGTGTAGTAGTCGCGCTCGTACACGGTCTGCAGCAGCTCGCGGATCGACGAGCGGATCGACTCCGGCGTGATGCCGTGCTCCTCGTTGTACGCGGCCCTGGATGGCGCGTCGCCGCTCGGTCTCGCGCAGGGCGGCCGCCATCGAGTCGGTCACCTTGTCCCCGTACATGATCACTTCCCCGTTCACGTTGCGGGCGGCCCGGCCCGAGGTCTGGATCAGCGACGTCCCCGACCTCAGATAGCCTTCCTTGTCGGCGTCGAGGATGGCCACCAGCGACACCTCGGGGATGTCGAGCCCCTCGCGCAGCAGGTTGATGCCGACCAGCGCGTCGAACTTGCCGAGGCGCAGGTCGCGGATGATGGCGGTCCGGTCGAGGGTGTCGATGTCCGAGTGCAGGTAGCGCACGCGCAGGCCGAGCTGCTGGTAGTACTCGGTCAGGTCCTCGGCCATCCGCTTGGTGAGCGTGGTCACCAGCACCCGCTCCTCGCGCTCGGCCCGGGCCCGGACCTCGTGCAGGAGGTCGTCCACCTGGTCGCCGGCCGGCCGCACGGTGATCTTGGGGTCCATCAGGCCGGTGGGCCGGATGATCTGCTCGGCCAGCGCGTCGCCGGCAAGCTGCAGCTCGTAGTCGCCCGGCGTGGCCGACACGTAGACCGTCTGGCCGGTGATCCGCGAGAACTCCTCGAAGTTCAGCGGCCGGTTGTCGAAGGCCGACGGCAGCCGGAAGCCGTACTCGACCAGCGACTCCTTGCGCGAGCGGTCGCCGTAGTACATGCCGCGCACCTGCGGCACCGCCACGTGGCTCTCGTCGATGACGATCAGGGCGTCGGACGGCAGGTACTCGATCAGCACCGGCGGGGCCTCGCCCGGCCGCCGCCCCGTGAGGTGGCGCGAGTAGTTCTCGATGCCGTGGCAGTAGCCCAGCTCGCGCAGCATCTCCATGTCGAACAGCGTGCGCTGCTCCAGGCGCTGGGCCTCCAGCAGCCGGTTCTTGCCCGCGCAGGAAGGCCAGGCGCTCGCCGAGCTCCTCCTGGACCGTCCCCAGCGCCCGCTCCAGCTGCTCGGCCGGCGTCACGTAGTGGCTGGCCGGATAGATGTGGATGTCCTCCAGCCGCTCCTGGACCTGCCCCTTGAGCGGATCGAGCCGGTGGATGCCGTCGATGGTGTCGCCGAACAGCTCGATCCGGATGGCCGTCGACTCCTCGTTGGCCGGGAACACCTCCACCACGTCGCCCCGCACCCGGAACGTCCCCCGGTGGAAGTCGTAATCGTTGCGCTCGTACTGCTGCGCGATCAGCCGCCGGATGATCGCGTCGCGGTCGATGACCTCCCCGTCCCGCAGGGCCAGGTGCATGCCCTGGTAGGTCTCGGGCGCCCCGATGCCGTAGATGCAGGAGACCGAGGCCACCACCACGACGTCCCGGCGCTCCAGCAGCGAGCGGGTGGCCGAGTGGCGCATGCGGTCGATCTCGTCGTTGACCAGCGCGTCCTTCTCGATGTACGTGTCCGACTGCGGGATGTACGCCTCGGGCTGGTAGTAGTCGTAGTAGGAGACGAAGTACTCCACCGCGTTGTCCGGAAAGAACGCCTTGAACTCGCTGAAGAGCTGGGCGGCCAGCGTCTTGTTGGGCGACAGCACCAGCGTGGGCCGGTCCACGTTGGCGATCAGATTGGCGATCGTGTAGGTCTTGCCCGACCCCGTCACCCCGCGCAGCACCGAGTGGCGGCGGCCGGCCCGGACGAAGCGGGTGAGGTCGGCGATCGCCTGCGGCTGGTCGCCGCGGGGCGAGTACTCCGACGTCAGGCGAAACATCGGGCCGTCGGTCGCTAGGACGGAGCCGGGACGGCGACGAGGTACTTCCGCCACGAGTCCAGCAACGAGTGGGCGTGCGGATGTCTCAACATGTGCGTGGAGAACACGAACTTGGGATGCACCGGGTCCCGCGACAGTCGCATCCCCGACTCGTCGAGCAGCCGGTTACCCTTCTTGAGGTTGCACCGCAGGCAGGCCGCCACCACGTTGGTCCAGCTGGTCTCCCCGCCCCGGGAGCGGGGCACGATGTGATCGACGGTCAGCCGCTCGCCCCGCCGGTTGCAGTACTGACACGTGTAGCCGTCGCGCCGCAGGATGTTCTTCTTGTTGAAGGCCACCCGGTCGAGGAACGGCTTGCGGATGAAGACGGCCAGCCGGATGACCGCCGGCAGCGCAAAGGCCCGGGACGGCGATCGAATCACGCGGGGCGAGGCCTCGACCGCCTCGGCCTTGCCGGACAGGAGCAGGGTGACCGCACGGCGGGCGTTGGTGAAATGCAGCGGCTCGTACGTGGCATTGAGCACGAGTACTGCAATCTCATCCATATTGCCGAACTAGCATAGACGCCGGGCCGGGCACTGTCAAATCAGGGACACGCCGAGCCGAGGCCGATTCGCCTGCAAGAACAGGTGGTTGTCCGATCGCTCCTCAGACGCCGAGCCCGACCAGGATCCCCTCGCGCAGGCCCCAATCGCTGACGGTCATCCGGTCCTCACCCGTGAGGTCCAGAGTCGCCAGCACGATGGCGGTGCCCACCACGATGAGGTCGG
Source organism: uncultured Candidatus Rokubacteria bacterium (assembly GCA_963734175.1). GTDB lineage: Bacteria > Methylomirabilota > Methylomirabilia > Rokubacteriales > CSP1-6 > AR5. Next base: position 757,439 of record CAVTGC010000002.1, on the reverse strand, counting down.
CGCGTCCCGGCTCCAGGCACGGCAGCGCGCCGCGCTCGGCCACGGTGAGCGCGCCCAGCCGAGCCAGTTGCCGGTCGATGGCGCCCCTGCTGAGCACATGGCCCTGGACGCGCTCGGCATCGTAGGCGCGCAGGCCGAGGTCCAGAGCTGCCAGCGTGGTGGCGGTGCCGGCAGTCCCGACCAGGCGTCCCGGCGGCGCGACGCGAACCACCCCGGGAACCTCCTGAGCCAGCCGCCCGGCGATCTCCGCCTGCAGAACCCCGTAGCGCATCCAGTCGACCGGGCCCGGGAACGGATAGCGCTCGGCCAGATCGACCACGCCCAGTCGAAGGCTCACCGCCGCGGTGGCCTGGCCGCCTCGCGCCAGGATGTACTCGGTGCTGCCGCCCCCGATGTCGAACACGACGGTGTCGCCGGCGGGAGCGCAATCGCCCAGCCCGCTTAGCACGCCGGCCAGCGTGAGGGCGGCTTCCTGCTCCCCGCTCACCACCGTCACCCGCTCCCCGGTGGAGCGCTCGAGCGCGGCGGTGAAGTCGGAGCCGTTGGCCGCCTCGCGGACCGCGCTGGTGGCGACGATCGATACCCGCTCGGCGCCCGCGCGGCGGGCACGCACCGCGTACTCGCCGACGACCGCGGCCGTCCGCTGGGCCGGGGCCTCCCCGAGCCGGCCGGTGGCGGCGAGCCCCTCGCCCAGCCGGGTCACCCGCTGATCGGCGTCCACCGCGCGCCACCGGCGCGTGCCGGGCTCGACATCGGCGACGAGCAGCCGGACGGTGTTGCTCCCGAGGTCGATCGTGGCGACGCGCATGAGGTAGATAGACGAACGCCCCACCGGCCATGGCCGGCGGGGCGCGTCGAGGCTCGCCTGGGCCGGGCGCTACTTCTTCGGCTGGAGCGTCCGGATGTAGTTGACGATCTCCCAGCGGTCCTTGTCGGGCAGATGCTTCCACGGCGGCATCGCGCCCCGACCGTTGGAGATCTTCCAGAAGAGCTCGCCGTCGGTCTCGGCGGCTAGCTTGGCCGAGGTCCAGTCCGCGGGCTTGGGCGGGGGCAGCGCGGCGGCGGCGGCACCGTCGCCCTTACCGCTGGCGCCGTGGCACGTCACGCAGTTGGTCTCGATGTTCTTCTTGGCGTTGCCGACGCCCTTCACCGGGTTCTTCGTGGCCTTGGCATCGGCCGGAGCCTTCCACTCGCCCTGGGCCCACGCACTCGTCAGCGCAGCCCCCGCGACGAGGGTGGCGACGGCGGCCCCGACCGTGACCGACCTGAGAAACGCCTTCATGGCGCCCCCTCCTTGAGGTTCGTGATGAGATTCACAAAACGTGAACTCATTTAACACTCCTCTGACGAACACGGTCAAGCGGTTATTCCCCCGCGAGCCGGAGTCTCCACCGAGGTAATCGACTCAGGACCGCCCACGGTTCCCGAGGGCGGCCAGCATCTCGTCGACGCGGGTGAACTTGGCGCGCGGAGCTCCCCGCGCCCGGCCGCGGGCGATCTCCAGCTCGTTGAGGCGCAGCCAGTCGGCGTAGGAGATGTAGGCGGGCTGGCGCTGGCGCACCAGCCGCTCGGCGGCAGCAGCATCCGGCTCGGCCGGCTGCAGCGTCTGCCCGGCGGCGAGATCCTCGACCATCGCCGTGACCGTCTCGCCGGCGTCGGGCTTGTTGGTGCCGATGACACCGCTCGGGCCGCGCTTGATCCACCCCGCCGTGTACTCGCCGGGTAGCGGCTGCTTGGTGTCGGCATCGAGGACACGCCCCTTCTCGTTGAGGACGACGCTCCACTTCTCGTCGAACGGCACCCCGGGCAGCGGCACGCCGCGGTAGCCGACCGAGCGGAAGACGAGGCCGGCCGTCAAGTCTTCGACCTGGTCCGTCGGCTGCGCCTGGATGGTGCCGGCCGCAGAGGCGACCAGACGGTTGCGCACCAGGCGGAGCCCACCGACGGCGCCGCCGCCGTCGAGAACCGCCACCGGCGAGACGAGGAAGCGCAGGATGAGGCGGCGCCGCTTGCCGGACGGGGCCCGTCGGGCATAGGCCTGGAGGATCTCGACCTTCTTGAGCCCCACCCGATCGTTGGTCTGCTCGAGCGAGGTCCGGCTCAGCGGGTCCAGCTCGACCTCGTCGGGCAGGACGCTGATGTCGGCGTCCTGCATCTCGCCCAGCTCCTTGATCTCCGGGTTGGTGAACGCGGCCTGGGCGGCGCCGCGCCGGCCGAGCAGGTAGACCTCGCGAACCCGGCTACCCCGCAGGGCCTCCAGCGCGTGCTCGGCGATGTCGGTCACCGCCAGCTCCTCGGGAGTGCGGCACAGGATGCGGGCCACGTCGACGGCCACGTTGCCGACGCCCACGACCGCCACGCGTTCCTGCGAGAGATCGAACTGGCAGTCGCGGTAGTCCGGGTGGCCGTTGTACCAGGCGACGAACTCGGTCGCCGGGTGACTGCCCGGCAGGTCCTCGCCCGGAATCCCCATGCGCCGATCGGTCTGGGCCCCCGTGCAGTAGACGATCTGGTGATAGTGGGTCCGGAGGTCCGACACGGTGATGTCCTTGCCGAGCTCCACGCCGCCGTAGAACCGGAAGCCCGGGTGGGCGGCCACCTTGTCGAAGGCCGCCGTCACCGCCTTGATCTTCTGGTGATCGGGCGCCACGCCGGCCCGGACGAGGCCGTACGGCGTCGGGAGCCGGTCGAACAGGTCGACCTCGACGACGAGGTCCGGGCGCCGCAGCAGGTGCTCGACGGTGTAGAAGCCCGCCGGGCCGGCGCCGACGACGGCGACGCGGAGCGGGCGATCCACGGTACCGATGCTCATCAGGCGCCCTGCCCCATGACAATCGTCTGCAGGGTGTCGACCTCACCCTGGAACTGATCGCGCTGGGCCTTCACGATGTCGCCGATCGAGACCATGCCGATGAGCTTCCCGGCTTCCACGATCGGCAGGTGTCGGATGTGCCGCCGGACCATGGTCTGGCCGGCGGCGCCGAGGTCGTCGGAGGGGGATCCCAGCACCAGGTCCCGGGTCATGAGCTGGCTCACCAGGAGCGGAAACACCTTCTCGTCCTTGGCGGCCGCCCGGACGATGTCGCGCTCCGAGAGGATGCCGATGGGCTGCATCGGCCCATCGACGACCACGAGTGCGCCGATGTTGTGCTGGGCGAGAACACCGAGCGCCTCGCGGATGGTCTGGTCCGCGCGCACGGTGACGACCTTGTCACCCTTGGTGGCGAGGATGCTGGCGATGTTCATGGCACTCTCCTCCGCATCGATCTTAGCGCGTCCGGGCCACCGCCAGCAGCATCACCGCGGCCAGGACCGCGTAGGCGCCGGCCAGCGGCGCGGCCGTGGCCAGCGGTGCCGACGCCGACCACGGCCAGAACACCGCCCCGCTCGTCAGCGGCGAGTGCACGAGGCCGCACAGGGTGGCGAGGCTGCAGAGGCCGAACACGACGGCGGCACCGGGAAGCCGCCGCTCGACGATGAACACCAGCGCGGTGGCCCACAGCACGGCCGTGAGAATGAAGCCATTACCGAGGACGAGCAGCGCACGGTAGGTGGCTGCGGCCTCTCCGGTGAGGTCGGCGGCCGAGCGCCCGAGGGCGCCGAGCACGGCGCCGACCTCGATGAGCACGACGGCGGCAGCGACCGGCACGAAGGCCAGCGCCACCGCTGCCCCGTGGCGCGCGGGCGAGGCCAGGAACGCCTGGGCCGTGATCTCGAGCCCGATGAAGACGAGGATCGGGGCCACCGCGGCCACCGGCAGCAGGCTGACGAGCGCCCCGAGCGCGCCGACGGAGGCGCAGACGCCGATGACGAGCCCGGTCGCCAGCGTGTAGCCCGCGCGGGCGCCCATCGCCTTGTAGGCCGGATGGCCGATGTAGGGCGTGTTCTGGATGACCCCGCCGCCCAGCCCGGCCAGCACTGTCGCCCCCGCCTCGACCAGCAGGATGTCGCGCGTGCGGTACTCGTCGCCGGCGGCCGCCGCGCTCTCGGTGTTGTCGATGCCCCCCACGATCGTCACCAGGGCGAACGGCAGGGCGATGGACAGGTAGGGCAGCGCTGCGTCGATTGCCGTCGCCCACGCCAGCGTCGGCCACGGGATCATCAGCGCCAGGCCGGTCCCGACGGCGGGCGGCGGCGACCCGGTGCCACCCAGGCCGGCCCGCAGCCAGTAGACCAGCGTCCCGGCCAGCACCGCGGCGAAGGCGCCGGGCAGGCCGAACGGCATCCGCACCTGGCCGAGCAGGGCCAGTAACAGGACCGCCAGGGCCACCAGCCCCACCAGCGGGTCGTACACGATCTTGAGCATCGGCAGGAAGGCGATCAGCAGGATGGCCACGCCGGCGATCGAGCCGAGCAGCGCGGCGCGGGGGACGACGCGGCGCACCCAGTCGCCCGCGAACGACAGCCCGATCTTGACGACCCCGATGGCGATCGTGATCGCCATCCCGACCTGCCAGGCCAGCACGGGATCGCCGGTGGCGACCTTCACCGGCCCCAGCACCCCGAACACCATGGCGAACAAGGTCGGCGTGTCGATGCCGAACGGCATCGCGGTGACGTCGTCGCGGCCGGTGCGGCGTCCCAGCCGCACGGCCATCATCGTGTAGGCGAGATCGCCCGCCAGGACGCCGAGCGCCGTGCCCGGCACCATCCGGCCCAGCACGAGGTCGGCGGGAAAGCCGAAGACCCCGATGAGGAGGCTCGCGAGAATGACAAGGTTGGTGGTGTTATCGAGGGCGAGACCGAGAAATCCGTTGAGGTCCCCCGCCGCCAGCCAGCGGGGGCGCGAGGCGCTAGCGGACGCGGGCGTTGCCGGGGCTCCCGGCTGGAAGGAGGTCGCGCACTACCCCCCGCGTGCGGGCGGCCAGCGCCGCGCACCAGGCGAGCTCACCCCGGTGGTCGGCGACGTCCTTGTAGTCGAGGTCGATCACCCCGCTCACCCGGTCACCGAGGCGCAGCCAGGCCCGGTAAGCGCGACCCTGGAGCGCGTCGTCCTCGTCGAGCACGACCTCGACCCGGGGATGCTCGCGCTTGGCGTGCGAGGTGAGGAACACGCGTAGCCACCGCGCGACCTCGTCGTAGGAGCCACCGGAGAACACGTCGTGCAGTCTACCTCGTTATTGGAAGGGGGGAGCGACCGCCGCTCCCCCCTCCGACCCCCCAACGGGATCTCGCATCAGCTGCCGGACCGTTTCGATCGCCCGACAATAGCTGGCGAGTTGGCGCCGCTTCGACGTTCAGCGCCAAGTGCCCCTACGATCATGATCCGTCCCGTCGTCGTCTTACCGCCGTCTTGGGCGGGCGCGGCGGCGGCCGCGCTGGCGGGCGGCGCGGGCGACCCGGATGCGGCGGAGGAGTCGGATCAGCATTCGTTGTATCCGCAGGAGAGGCACTTCTTGCACCCCTCCTCGTAGACGAACGTCGCCTGGCCGCACTCCTTGCAGAGATCACCAATGCGGCGCTGCTCCACCGTGCGGGCCATCGGCGGCCCCTCGGATAGCGGCTTGAGCTGCCCGGTGTGCTCGGCCAGCGTGCGGGCCAGAGCGTCGGGCAGCGAGAGCACCTTGCCCTTGCCGAAGCCGAGCGGCTGAGCCCCGCCGATGCGCGAGAGCTGGCTGATGACCTCCTCGAGCCGCCGCTGCGGCGACATCGGGGACGGCAGCCGGAGCGTGAGCGAGATCAGGCGGCCGAGCGCCTCCGCCACCGCCATGGTGTCCGAGCCACCCTTGCCGACCTGCACGAAGACCTCGAAGGGCTCGTGGTCGTCGGTCTCGTTGACCGTGATGAACGCGGTGCCGATCGGCGTCTCCGCCCGGTACGTCCGGCCCGACAGGCTGTGCGGGCGCGGCTTGACGACCGAGGGCCCGACCGCCGGGACGGCCGCCGGGGCCTTGTCCTTCACTCCGATGTTGAGCACCTGCTCGCCCTTGCAGCCGTCACGGAACACCGTGATGCCGATGCAGCCGAGCTGCCAGGCCAGCCGGTAGGCGCTCGCCACGTCCTCCTCGGTCGCGTCATTGGGCAGGTTGATGGTCTTGCTCACGCCGTTGTCGGTGTAGCGCTGGAACGCCGCCTGGTGCCGCACGTGCCACTCGTAGCCGATCTCGTGCGAGGTCTTGAAGACCCGGGCGGCCTCCTCGGGCACGCCGGGGATGCCGTGCAGCGAGCCGCGCTTGGCGATTTCTTCCTTGAGGGCATCGGAGTATAGGCCGCGGTCCTTGGCGATACGCTCGAAGGTCTCGTTCACGAACGTCAGCACCCGCTCCCCGTCCGGGTTCTTCACACGGTGCTGGAAGGCCAGCGCGAAGATGGGCTCGATGCCCGACGAGCAGCCGGCGATCATCGAGATGGTCCCGGTCGGCGCGATCGTCGTCACCGTCGAGTTCCGCATCGGCCGTACGTCGCGGTAGATCGACTGGCTCCAGTTCGGGAACGGCCCCCGCTCCTCGGCCAGCTTGCCGCACTGATCGTGCGACTTGTCCTTCACGAAGGCCATGAGCTGGTCGGCCAGGTCGATGGCCTCCTGGCTGTCGTAGGGGATCCCCATGATGAACAGCAGGTCGGCCCAGCCCATGATGCCGAGCCCGATCCGACGGTTGGACTTCACCGTCTCGTCGATCACCGCCAGCGGATACGGGTTCATCTCGATCACGTCGTCGAGGAACCGCACGGCCAGCCGGATGACCCGGTCCATCTCCTCCCAGTCGATCGACCATTCGCCGTTGGCACCCTGCCGGGCGAACCGCGAGACGTTGAGCGAGCCCAGGTTGCAGGCCTCGTTCGGCAGCAGCGGCTGCTCGCCGCACGGGTTGGTCGCCTCCACCACGCCGAGATCGGGCGTGGGGTTGGCCGGGCTGGCGTTGATCCGGTCGATGAAGACCATGCCGGGGTCGCCGGTCCGCCAGGCCGCCCGCACCATGCGCTCGAAGACCTCACGCGCGCTGAGCCGCTCCGTCACCACCTGGTTGTGGGGGTTGACGAGGTCGTAGTCCTCGCCCCGGGCCAGCGCGTCCATGAAGGTGTCGGTGATGGCGACCGAGATGTTGAAGTTGGTGATCCCGCCGTCGAGCTTGCAGTCGATGAACTCCAGGACGTCCGGATGGTCGACGCGCAGGATGCCCATGTTGGCGCCCCGGCGGGTGCCGCCCTGCTTGACCGCCTCCGTGGCGCTGTTGAACACGCGCAGGAACGACACCGGACCCGACGCCCGGCCCCCGGTGGAGGCGACGAGGTCGTCCTTGGGCCGCAGCCGCGAGAACGCGAAGCCCGGTGCCACCCCCCGACTTGTGGATGATGGCCGCGGCCTTGACGGAGTCGAAGATCTCCTCCATCGAATCGCCCACCGGCAGGACGTAGCAGGCCGAGTACTGCAGGCCGTTGCCCTTGCCGGCGTTCATGAGGGTCGGCGAGTTCGGCACGAAGTAGGCGTCGACCATCATGTCGTAGAAGGCTGCCGCGACCTCGCGCACCGCCGCCGGGCTGCGGCCGTAGCGCGCCTCGCCCGCCGCAATGGACAGGGCCACCCTCCAGCACATCTCTTCCGGAGTCTCGATCACCTCCCCGCGCTCGTCGCGCAGCAGGTAACGCTCCCGGAGGACACGCAGGGCGGGCTCGGTCCACGTGCCGACCTTGGCCGGGCGAATCTCAGACAGCATTGGCTACCTCCTAGATCTTGTGGTGCCCGCGATCTAACACCCAGCATGTAGCAGGCGTCAACAAAAAAGGTATCCACAGCCGCCCACCGACAGTCCACAGGTTGTGCACCGCTCGGTCCACAGCCCCGCCGGCGGGGGCGCTGGACGCGCACCCCGGACTGCCGTTCCGCGCGGGACCGCGTGCTATTCTCGGGCGTGCTCGATACGCTCGTGACGCGCGTCACAACGAATTTCACTCGTCGAAGGAGACCTCGGATGCGGGTCGCTCTGGCCGCGGTGGTCGTCGTGTCGTGTCTGCTGGCGTCAGCGCCGCCGAGTTCCGCGCAGACTCCACCGCCCGCCGCCCCGGCCACCACACCGGGCACGGCCCCTCCGACCTCGCCGGCGCCTCCGGCATCGCCGCTCGCCGGTACGCCGGCCGTCTCTCGCGTCATCGGCCGTGTGCTGAGCCTCGACGAGGCGATCGGCATCGCCCTCGAGACGCAGCCGCTGATCCAGGCCCGCATCTACGACTACATGGCGGCCGCTCACCGGGTGGACCAGGCGTTCGCGCCACTCTTGCCCCAGCTCACCGGCGGGATCGACCTGGCCCGGACTCAGCGCGCGACACGCACCGACTTTCCGGTTGCGGACCCGCGGCGCAACAGGATGACTAACACCGAGATCCTCAGCGACGAGCAGACGGTGGCTCGCGTCAGCCTTTCACAGGTCCTCTTCGACTTCGGCAAGACCTTCGCCTCCACCGAGGCAGCCCGGCGGCTCGCCGAGCAGGCCCAGGAAGACGTCGAGCTGCAGCGCCAGCTCATCACGCTCACGGTCAAGGAGTCGTTCATCAACATCAACTTCGCCCGGCGGCTCATCCTCGTGCAGGAGCAGGCCCTCGAGCGCGCCGACCTGAACCTGCGCTCGGCCCGGGGCTTCTTCGAGGTCGGCACCCGTCCCAAGTCGGACGTGGCCCGCGCCGAGGTCGACGTGGCCAACGCCCGCGTCGACCTGATCCGCGCCCGGAACGCGCGAGCGGCTGGCCCGGGTGGCGCTCAACACGGCGATGGGCATCCCCGCCGACGTCGCCACCGAGGTCCAGGACAACCTCGTCTACCAGGCGATGAGCATCGATCGGGCGCAGCTGCTCGGCCAGGCCCTGGCCCAGCGCCCGGAATACAAGCAGGCCAAGCTCCGCGTGGACGAGGCGGACGCCCGGATGCGCCGCGCCTTCCGTGACTTCTTCCCGGACGTCACCGGCTCCGGCTTCTACGGCGGCCGCCGGCAGGATCTCAACGAGATCTGGGAGGTGGCCGTCTCGCTGTCGTGGACGATCTTCGACGGCGGCAACCGCATCGCCCGCTTCCGCGAGACGAAGGTCTCCGTCGACGCCCAGAAGGCACGGGTCAAGGCCACCGAGCTCGACATCTCGCGCGAGGTCGAGCAGGCCCAGCTCAACGTGGGCGAGGCCGAGGAGCGCATCGGTGCCGCCCAGACGGCCGTGGCCTCGGCCCAGGAGAACTTTCGCCTGGCCCAGGGCCGGTTCGACGCCGGCGTCGGGACCATCCTGGAGCTGACCGACGCCCAGCTCTTCCTCACCCAGGCTCAGAACACCGAGGCCCAGGCCCTGGCGGACTACCGGATCGCCGTGGCTCGGCTGGAGCGGGCCATCGGTCGGCGGTAGAGTCGCCTAAATAGGCGACCCGCGAGGCTCGTCTAAGTGGCGATGAAACGAATACTCTGGGTCCTGATGGTGGCGGTGGTCGTGGCCGGCGGGGCCTGGGGCTATACCTATACCCAGGGCCGGGGCAACACCCCGAAATACCGCACCGCCCGCGTCGAGCAGGGTGCCCTCACCGCCGCCGTCTCCGCCACCGGCAACCTCAACGCCGTCACCACCGTCCAGGTCGGCAGCCAGGTCTCGGGCCAGATCAAGGAGCTGCTGGCCGACTTCAACACGCTGGTGAAGAAGAACCAGGTCATCGCCCGCATCGACCCCGAGATCTTCGACGCCAAGGTCAACCAGGCACGGGCCGACGTCGCCTCCGCCCACGCCACGGTGCTCAACCAGGAGGCCCAGGTCCAGAAGGCCAAGGCCGACGTCGAGAACGCCCGGGCCGCCCTGGCCGAGGCCAAGGCCAACACCGCCAAGGCCCAGGTGGCCGTCGTCGACGCCAAGCGCGACTTCGACCGCAAGAGCGAGCTGTTCCGCCGGGAGCTGATCGCCAACAGCGACCTCGACAGCTCGCAGGCCGTTCACGACTCGGCGCTGGCGCTGCTGGAAGCGGCCCGGGCCAAGGAGCAGTCGCTGGCCGCCGGCATCCAGTCGGCCTCCGCCCAGCTCCGGGTCACCGACGCCCAGCTGCAGTCCGCCCGGGCCGGAGTCGACCAGAAGAAGGCCGCGCTCGTCCAGGCCCAGGCCGACCTCGATCACACGACCATCCGGGCCCCCGTCAACGGCGTGGTCGTCTCGCGCGCGGTCGACGTCGGCCAGACCGTCGCCGCCAGCCTGCAGGCCCCGACCCTGTTCACCATCGCCGAGGATCTGACCAAGATGCAGGTCGAGGCCAGCGTGGACGAGGCCGACATCGGGCGCATCAAGCTCGAGGACCGCTCGTCGTTCACGGTCGACTCGTTCCCGGGCCAGCAGTTCGGCGGGACCGTCGTGCAGATCCGCAAGGCGGCCCTGGTGGTCCAGAACGTCGTCACCTACACCGTCGTCGTGGCCGTCGACAACCCGGGCGGTCGTCTGCTGCCGGGCATGACGGCCAACGTGAAGATGATCGTGGCCGAGAAGCCGAGCGTCCTGAAGGTGCCGAACGCCGCGCTTCGCTTCCGGCCCGCCGGCAGCGACGCCGCGGCTGCCACCGCCCCCGCCTCCGGGCGCCGCCGCCGCTGAGCCTCCGGCCGGCGGCGGACGTCAGGGCGGCGGGCGTCCCTCGCCCGAGCAGATCCGCGAGCGGCTGGTGAAGGGGCTCGGTCTCTCCGACGAGCAGCAGAAGAAGCTCGATCCGATCCTGGCCGACAGCCGCCAGCAGATGATGGCGCTGCAGGGGTTGGGCGAGCAGGAGCGGCGCGACCAGGGGCGCAAGATCCGCGAGGCCACGCGCGTGCGCATCCGCGAGATCCTCACGCCCGAGCAGCGCGCGAAGTACGACGAGTCGGCCGGGGCCGGCGAGGGGCGCGGCACCGGCGACCCGCGCAGCGGCGCGGCTGGACGCGTGTGGGTCCTCGACGGCGACAAGCTCAAGCCCGTCGCGCTCACGCTCGGCATCAGCGACGGGTCGGCCACCGAGGTGCTCCGCGGCGAGGTCAAGGAAGGCCAGGAGATCGTCATCGGCACCGTGGGGACGCCGGGCGGCCGGGCCCCCGCGAGCGGCAGTGGCAGCGGCGGCGGCGCCCCGCGCCTGCGCCTGTAGCCGGCCCCGGCCGTGAGCCCGTCCCCGATCATCGCCACCGACCACGTGGCGAAGGACTACGTCCTGGGACCGCACGTCGTGCACGCCCTGCGCGGCGTCACCGTGGCCATCGAGCCCGGCGAGTTCGTCGCCGTCATGGGTCCCTCCGGCTCCGGCAAGTCGACCTTCATGAACCTGCTGGGCTGTCTGGACACGCCGACCGCCGGCCGCTACTTCCTCGACGGGCGCGACGTGGCCGGGCTCGATCGCGACGAGCTGGCCCGCATGCGCAACGCCAAGATCGGCTTCGTCTTCCAGCAGTTCAACCTGCTGCCGCGTACCAGTGCGCTGGAGAACGTGGAGCTGCCCCTGCTCTACTCGAGCCTGCCGGTGCGCGACCGCCGCCGCCGCGCGCGCGAGCGGCTGGCCGCCGTGGGCCTGGCCGATCGCGAGCACCACCATCCCAGCCAGCTCTCGGGCGGCCAGCAGCAGCGGGTGGCCATCGCCCGTTCGCTCGTCAACGAGCCGGCGGTGATCCTGGCCGACGAGCCGACCGGCAACCTCGACACCCGGACCAGCATCGAGATCCTGGCCCTGCTCCAGCGCCTCAACCGCGAGGGGCTCACGATCGTGCTCGTGACCCACGAGCCCGACATCGCCGCCTACGCGAGCCGCGTGCTCGTCTTCCGCGACGGCCGGCTGATGAGCGACGAGCGCAACCCAGCACCCCTGGACGCCGCCGCCGCGCTGGCCGCGCTGCCGGCCGACGAGGAGGCGCTGGCGTGAGCGCCGTCTTGCAGTCCGTACGGATCGCGCTGCGCTCACTGCGCGTGAACAAGCTGCGGAGCGCGCTCACCATGCTCGGCATCATCATCGGCGTCGGCGCGGTCATCGCCATGGTGGCGGTCGGGGCCGGCGCCACCGCCCGGGTGGCCGAGCAGATCCAGAGCCTGGGCTCCAACCTCATCATCGTGCTGTCGGGCTCGGTGACGACGAGCGGGGTGCGCATCGGGCAGGGCTCGCAGCTCACGATCACCGAGGACGACGCGGCCGCCATCGCCCGCGAGGTCCCGGCCATTCAGGTGGCCGCCGCCTCGGTGCGGGGTAACGCTCAGGTCGTGTTCGGCAACCTCAACTGGGCCACCGGCATCCAGGGCGTCACCGGCGACTACTTCGAGGCGCGCGACTGGGTCGTGCTGTCCGGGCGACCCGTCGGCCCCGAGGACGTCGATGGCGCCACCAAGGTGGCGCTGCTGGGCCAGACCACGGCCCTCAACCTGTTCGGCGACGCCGACCCGCTCGGCCAGATCATCCGGATCAAGAAGGTCCCGTTCACGGTGATCGGCCTGCTGGATCGCAAGGGCCAGAACTCGTGGGGCCAGGACCAGGACGACATCATCCTGATCCCGCTGTCGACCGCCAAGAAGAAGGTGCTCGGCAAGAGCAACTCCAACCCACGGGCGGTGCACGCCATCTCGGTCAAGGTGCTGGCCGGGCGAGGACATGGCCGAGGCGGAGGCGCAGATGCGCGAGCTGCTGCGCCAGCGCCACCGCCTGCAGCCCTACCAGGACGACGACTTCACCGTGCGCAACCTCTCCGAGATCCTCCAGACCCAGGAGGAGTCCTCGAAGGTGATGACGTACCTGCTGGCCGCGATCGCGTCGGTCTCGCTCCTGGTCGGCGGCATCGGCATCATGAACATCATGCTGGTCTCGGTCACCGAGCGGACGCGGGAGATCGGGCTGCGGATGGCGGTGGGCGCCCGCGGCCGCGACATCCTCGGCCAGTTCCTCATCGAGGCCGTCACGCTCTCGCTGATCGGCGGCGTGATCGGCATCGCGGCTGGACTCGGCGGCGCCGAGGCGCTCAGCTACTTCGCCGAGTGGCGCACGCTGGTGGCGCCCCAGGCCATCGCGCTGGCGTTCGGCTTCGCGGCCGCCGTCGGCGTCTTCTTCGGCTTCTATCCCGCGCGCAAGGCGGCGCGGCTGGATCCGATCGAAGCGCTCCGCTACGAGTAGGCCGAAGCCTCGTCCGAAGCGGCGTCCCGGCAAACGCCCCACCCGCCCGCGGCGCGCCGTCGCGGCCCGGCCATCGCGGCCGCGGCCAGCACCCCGCGGCAAGCCCGCCCCCCGGAACCGGTCCGCTCCGCGTGCAAAGTCAGCATCGCGCGCCAACGTCCACCCGGCGCACCACGTCCGCACCCCGCGCCAAATCCGCCGTCCGCGCCAAGCCCCCGGCCCGTACCAGGTCTTCACGGCACGCCCAGCCCGCATCGCGCCCGCGGTCCGCCCCGCGCGTCAAGCTCGCTCCGCGTACCACGCGCGTCGCACGCGCTTCGGCCCCCAGCTCGGCGCCGCGGCCGGTCCGCGCCGCTGCTCCGCGCGCCCCCAGGCCGATGGAGGCCGAGACGCGCCTGCTCGCCCTGGCCGGCGAGCTCGCCGCGCTTCCCGCGGGTGACGTCGTGGCCCAGGCGCTGCGGGCTCTGGCCGCCGCTTACGCGCCGGGAGCGCCCCTGCCCCGGGCCATGGCCCAGGCCTCGCTGCGCAGCGTCGACAAGATCTCGGTGCTGGCGCTGGCGTGGGCCCGGGAGCGCGTGCGCCTCGCGCTCGAGGAGCTGCTGGTGCGAGCGCCCGCCCGCGGCACGCTGCCCGGCAGCGCCGACACCCGGTCGTGGCTGCTCCTGGCGGCGTGCGAGGCGATGGCCCTCGAGCCGCCCTCCGCCGTCGCCGATCGCCTGCGGGTGCTCCTCGAGCTCACCGGTCACGCCGCCGATCCCGCCTGAGCGCCTCCAGCGCGAGCACGGCGACGCCCGCCACCAGCGTGAACCCGTTGAGCTGGACCGCGAGCCGGTGAGCATGCGCGAATGCGGTGTCGCTCCCCGCCTGCCGGGCGGCCTCGGCGCTCGGCAATACCACCAGCCATGCCCACATGAGCGTCGCGACCATCGCGGCGCACAGGGCGGCGGCCACGCCCGCGGTCAGGCGCCGGCCAGCCTCACGGGCGGCCGCGACCAGGTAGCCGACGAGTGCCACTGTGGTCAGTACCACGCCCCACCGGTAATAGAGCGGTAGCACCGCCGACACCGCGAGACCGGCCGCGGCGCGGTCCACCGTGCGGAAGACGAGCGGCGCGACGACGAACGAGAAGAAGGCGACGATCCCGACCCACGCCGCCACGCAGGCCAGCGCCAGCGCGCGGATCATGGCCCCAGCGCCGGCCCGCTCAGGCGCGGCAGCACGTCGCGCGCGAAGCGCTCCAGCATCGCCGTGGCCGGGAAGTCGGCGAAGCCGAGCATGAGGTCGGTCGCACCCGCCGTCGCGTACGCGAGCGCGCGAGCCGCCACCGCGTCGGCGTCCCCGGCCAGCACCGTGTCGAGCAGCGCGTGGCCAGGCTCGACACCGCGCTCGGCACAGAACTGCCGCGTCCAGGCCTGGCACTCGGCCGTCGAGCCGCCCAGCCACACGTCGGCCTCGACCGAGCGGCGGAGCTCGCGGCCCGTGCGCCCCGCCGTCGCCAGTAGACCGTCCAGCCGCGCCGAGAGCGCGGCGAAGCCCTCCGGAGTCACGTACGACGCCTCCCAGCCGTCCGCCCGCCGTGCCGTCAGCGCCAGCGCCCGAGGTCCCATGGCCGCCACCCAGATCGGCGGCCCCGGCCGCTGGCACGGCGCCGGCGCCACCCGCGCCCCGCGCAGATGGAAGACAGGCCCGGCGGCGTCGACGCTGTCCCCACGCCAGAGCGCCCGCACGATGACGATCGCCTCCTCGAGCGCGGCCACGCGCTCGGCCCCACCGGGGTAACGGATGCCGTGGCGCTCCCACGCCGCCCCCGTCGCAGCATCGCCGGCCCCGACGGCCAGGCGGAGGTCGAGCCGGCCGCCCGAGAGGTGATCGACGGTGGCGGCGCGCTTGGCGAGCCACGAGGGGTGATGCGCGGCGGGATCGAAGGCGTAGGTCACGGCCGGTCCGAGGCGCGCCTGCCGGGTGGCGGCGGCGAGCGCGCCGAGCATCGTCCAGCCGTCGTGGGTGAAGTCCCAGAGCCCATCGCCGTAAGTGATGCGGGCGTAGCCGAGCTCGTCGGCCGCGCGCCAGAAGCGCTGCACCGCGGGGGCGTCGGTCGACCACGTCTGCACGCCGACGGCGATCACGGCGCCGAGGATGGAGCGTGGCGCCCGCGTGTGTCAACCGACGGCGCAGCGTTTGACGGCCGCGGCCGGCCCCCGCTAGAGTGGAGCGTCATGTCGGCCCGCCTGTCCCTCGCGCTCGCGGCCCTGCTCTTCCTGCTCGCGCCCTCGATGGCGCCGGCCCAGAGCCCCGTCGAGGCGGCCCGGACCCTGGTCGCCCGGTATCACGAAGACCCGACCGTGATCGACCGCGCCCGCGATCTGCTGGAGGCCGCCGTCGCCCGCGACCGCCAGGCGGACACGCTGGTGATGCTCTCCTACGTCCACTTCCTGTACGGCGACGTGCGCGCCACCACCGTCGACGACAAGCTGGCGGCCTACGACCGCGGGCGCGAGGTCGGCAAGCGCGCCGTCGAGCTGGCCCCGCGCAACCCCGAGGCCCACGTCTGGTACGGGATCAACACCGGCCGCTGGGGCCTCACCAAGGGCGTGATGCGCTCGCTGTTCCTGCTGCCCACGGTGCGCGAGGAGGTGGACGCGACCCTGGCCCTCGATCCCCGCAACCTCCGGGCGCTGGCCCTGTCGGGCAACGTCTACCTCGAGGTGCCGGGGCTCTTCGGTGGCGACCGCGAGAAGGCCGAGGCGCAGTTCCGCCGGGCGCTGGAGATCGACCCTCATTTCACCGTGGCCCGCGTCGACCTGGCCCGCGTGCTGATCGCCAAGGGTCGCGCCGGTGACGCCCGGCGCGAGCTGCAGCGCGTCGTGGACGAGCGCACCCCCAACAGCCTGGCCGACTGGACCGCCAAGGACCTGCCACGAGCCCGCGAGCTGCTCGAGTCCATCAAGGGCAAGTAGACATCGCGGCGGTGATCCGGGGGCTGCGACGCACGCGGCCGGCCTGGAACCCGACCGCGCTGGCCGAGTTCGCCGACCAGGGCGATCCGTTCCGCGTCCTCATCGCCTGCATCCTGTCGCTGCGCACGCAGGACACCACCACCGGCCCGGCCGCCGCCCGGCTCTTCGCGGTGGCCGACACCCCGGCGACGATGCTGCGGCTGCGGGCCAGCCGTATCCAGGAGCTCATCTATCCGGTCGGCTTCTACCGCACCAAGGCCGGCGTCATCCTCGGCATCTGCCGCGATCTCCTCGAGCGCTTCGACGGGAAGGTGCCCGACACGCTCGACGAGCTGCTGACGCTCAACGGCGTCGGTCGCAAGACCGCCAACCTGGTCGTGACGATGGGGTTCAACAAGCCGGGGATCTGCGTGGACACCCACGTGCACCGGATCTCCAACCGCCTGGGCTACGTGCGGACCAAGAACCCGGAGGAGACCGAGATGGCTCTGCGGGCGCGGCTGCCCCGGCGCTACTGGATCGGCTACAACGACCTGCTGGTCGCCTTCGGCCAGAACGTGTGTGCGCCGATCTCGCCGCGCTGCTCGACGTGTCCGGTCAGCGCGCGCTGCGCGCGGGTGGGCGTGACCTCGGCGCGCTGAGCCCGCGCAGCCGGCGCAGCGCGGCCAGGTTGCGCAGGTCGGCGGTGGGCTCGGGGTCCTTGGGCGTCTCCAGCACCTTGGGCACGGCTCGGAAGCGGTCGTCGTTGAGCAGGAGCCGGAACGCCGGCAACCCCAGCCGCCCCCGCCCGATGTGCTCGTGGCGGTCGAGGCCGGAGCCGAGCGGTGCCCGGGCGTCGTTGAGGTGAAAGGCGAGCACCCGCTCGATCCCCACCAGCGCCTCGCACTCGGCCATGGCCCGCCGGTAGCCCTCGGCGGTGCGGAGGTCGTAGCCGGCCGCGAAGAGATGGCAGGTGTCAACGCACACGCCCACGCGCCGGGCCCGGTCGACGCGATCGAGCATTGCTCCCAGCTCGGCGAAGCTCCGCCCGAGCGTGCCGCCGCCGCCGGCGGTGTTCTCGAGCGCGATGCGGATCCGATAGCCGCGCGTGCGCCGCAGCGCCTCGGTGACCGCCGCCGCCACCCGGTCGACTCCCGCCTCGACGCCGGTGCCGAGATGCGAGCCGGGGTGGATCGCCACGCAGGACAGCCCCAGTGCCTCGGCCCGCTCCAGCTCGTCGGTGAACGCGTCCACGGCCCGCGACCACGCGACGGGATCGGGGCACGCCAGGTTGACGAGGTAGCTGCCGTGGGCGAAGACCGACGTGATGGCGGTCGCCCGTCGCGCCGCCCGGAACGCGCGGGCCTCGGAGTCGGCCAGCGGGCGCGCCGCCCACTGGCGCTGGTTCTTGACGAAGATCTGCACCGCAAAGCATCCCAGCGCGCGCCCCCGCTCCAGCGCCAGCGGCAGCCCCCCCGCAATCGACATGTGCGCGCCCAGCTCGTCCGGCCGCACCACCACTAGACTGGTGACCCCGGCCGCCGTCCGTGACGCTGGAGGCGGGGGACAATGACAGGCCCGCGGCCACGTGTCCGGATGTCGCGCCTTGCGGCGAGCCGTGCCGCCGGCCGCTCTGTACAGGGCGGGGCGAGCGAGCCGCCGACGATCGAGTGGCCACACCCCAGCCCCCCCTGGGGGATGGGGGGTCGAGCGAGCCCCGCTCGCGCGATGCAGGCGAGCCGCCGGCGCGACGGCCGGACACGTGGCCGCGAGCCTGTCATTGTCCCCCGCCTCCAGCAAGACGGACGCGCGCGCGGCTCACCGGCTGACGCTGCTGCCGAGCAGCTCGGACAGTCGCGCCTGGCGAAACGCCCAGGCGCGGCGGAGCTGGCGATGAACGAGCACGGTGTGCACCGCGTGGCCGAGCGGTCCGAACGGTAGCCGGTAGGTCACGCGATCCTCCATCCAGGTGCCGCCGTCGGCCTCGAGGAAGACGTGGCGGTGCTCCCATCGCGCCCACGGCCCGCGCACCTGCACGTCGACGAATCGGTAGGGCGGATCGTACTCTCGCACGTAGGCGCGCCAGCGCAGTGGCACCACGCCGAGCCAGGCCACCCGGAAGTCGAGCACGGCGCCGGCCCGGAGCGGCCCCGGCGGCGACAGGAGTCGCACGCGCAGCGCGGGCGCGCTCACCCGCGCAAGGTTGTCGGGATCGGCGAGGAACGCGAACACCTGCGGGCGTGGGCGAGCCAGCCAGACGCGAGATTCCAGGACGTGATCGGCCATGGCGCGCCGCCGCCCCCGGCAGCGCGGGCTATCATAGGCAGGTGCCCGCACTCAGTCAAACGCGCGCCTACGGGGCGCTGCTGCTCATCGCGATCCTGTGGGGCACGTTCCCGGCGACCGGCAAGCTGGCCGTGGCCGACTTCCCGCCCGTGTTCCTCACGGCTCTCCGCGGGGTCATCGCCTCCAGCTTCCTGGTCGTCCTGCTGGCCCGCTCCGGCGCCGAGTCGATGCGCGGGCTCGACGCCACCGCCGTGCGGGCCTTCGTCACCCTCGGCGTGTGCGGGCTGGTGCTGTCCACCCAGCTCTCCTACATCGGCTACGCCTACACGACCGCCGCCAACGCGGCGATCCTCCAGGCGGCGACGCCGGTGCTGGTCGCCCTGGGCGCCCGCGCGTACCTGGGCGAGCGGCTCCGCCGTCGGCAGCAGGCGGGCGTGGCCCTGTCCGCGCTCGGCGTGCTGGTGGTCGTCACCGACGGCCGGCTGTTCCTGCTGCGCCTCGACCAGCTCCGGGTGGGCGACTTCATCACGATGGTCGGTCTCGTCGCCTGGACCACCTACACGCTCTACGGCAAGCGCGTCGTCACGATCCACTCACCCGCCCTGACCACCACCGCCGCCTACGTGGCCGGCACCGGCGTGCTCATCGTCGAGGCGGTGCTCACGGCGCCGCTGTTCCCACGGCCGGCGCTCGGCTCGGTCCTGGCGTGGAGCGTGGTCGTCTACCACGCACTCTTCGGCGCCGTGGCGCACATCTGGTGGTACCGCGCCGTCGAACGCGTGGGCGCCAGCCGGGCGGCGGTGTTCATGAACGTGACGCCGGTGGTGGGCATCGCCCTGGCCGGCCTGCTGCTGGCCGAACCCATCGGCCTGTGGGAGGTGCTGGGCACGCTGCTGGTGCTGGGCGGCGTCGCGTTGACGACCGCGACGCCACCCCGGACGACGTGAGGGGCCGTCTACAGCTTCTTCACCTCGGCGAGGATGCGGTCGGGGTCGGGAAGCTGGCCGCGGCCGTAGCGCTCGATGAAGCGGACGACGCCCTGCGGATCCACGATGAAGGTCGCGCGGGTGTTGGCGTTCCACTCCGGCCAGTAGACGCCGTAGTCCCGGGCCGCGCTGCGGTGCAGATCCGCGAGCAGCGGGTAGTGGCTGATCCCGACCGCCTTCGCCCAATTTTCATGGCTGAAGGGGCTGTCGGTGGAGATACCCAGCACCTGGGTATTGGCCGCTTCGAAGTCGGCGATCCGCCGGTCGAAGGCGGGCATGCAGGCGCTTCAGCCCGGCGTCCAGTCGAGCGGATAGAAGAGCAGGACGACGTTCTTGCCCCGATACTCACGCAGGCTGTGCTCCTTGAGCCCGATCGCCTTCAGCGAGAAGTCGGGCGCGGGATCCCCGATGGCGATGGTCGTCTCGTTGGTGTCGCTCACTGCGCTCGACCTCCCTTCGCCGCGCGCCGGACCTCGCGGGGTACGAAGCGTGACGGCGCCGCCTTCACCGGCGGCTTGCGCACCGCCGCCCACAGCCGATCGCGTCGCGCCTCCAGGGGCTGGGCGGCGAGCCCCAGATGCGCCGCCGCGGTGACGACGCGTCCCGTCTCCCACAGCCGCTCGAAGCGCGTGGAGAAGCGCGGGTCGCGTACCGCGTGGTGATCCATGATGACACGGCACCCGGTGGCGTCCAGGACGCGCCGCAGATTGTCGATGGCCCGGTCGATCGCCGCCGTGCCCAGATCCCGCTCGACGTAGGACGGCGGCCCCGACAGGTAGAGCGTCGTCGGCCGCTGCTGGATGAGCCACGCCGCCGCCACCGAGGACAGCGGGCCCTGCACGTCGGAGGCGAAGACGAACCGCTCGCCCTCGCGGGGGTCGGCCACGGTGAGGGCCAGGACGTAGCCGAGCGGGGTGCCTTCGGGGCCGTGGGGCAGCGGCGGCGATACCTTCAGCTCGAGGTCGAGCGTGCGCAGCCCGGCGCCGTCGGCCGCCAGGAGGCTCGCCTGTCCCTGGAGGATGCCCCACAGCGCCTGGGCGCGGCGGGCCTGGGCGCCGACCACCAGGCGCCGGGGATCCTTGGCGAGCACCACCCGGCCCACGTAGCAGGCCGGGTCCGAGCGAAAGTGATCCTCGTGATAGTGGCTCACGAAGACGTAGTGGGCCCGCGTGGCGTACGCCGAGATGCGGTCGTTGGCGCGCTTGAGCGCCTCCCACTCCTCCTGGCTCGGCGGCAGGCCGTAGCGCGCCGGCGCCAGGGTGGCCCCGGGATCGATCAGCAGGCCGGTCGAGCCGGCCTCCACGTAGGTCGCCATCGAGCGCACGCCCAGTGAGTCGGCGGCGAGCGGTACGATCTTCAAATGCAGCGCCCGCCGTCGACTTCGACGCACGTCCCCGTGATCATGCCGGCGTCGTCCGAGGCCAGGAACACCGCGGTGGCGGCGATGTCGGCCGGCTCGTTGAGCCGCCCCAGCGGCACCGTGGCGATGTAGGCCTTGAGCCCTTCCTCGTCGACCTCGCGCTTGTTCATGAAGGTGGGCAGCATCGGCGTGTGGGTCGCGACCGGCGCGATGGCCACCACGCGCACGCCGTGGGGCGCCGTCTCCAGCGCCAGCGCCTTGGCCAGCACGACCACCGCGCCCTTGGACGCCGCGTAGGTCTGGCCGCCCGGCCGGGGCCGGATGGCCGAGGTCGAGGCCGTGATGAGGAACACGCCGCGCCGCTGCCGCTTCATCACCGGCAGCGCGTACTTGGCGGCCAGCCACACGCCCTTGACGTTGACGGCGAAGATCTGGTCGAAGACCTTCTCCTCCACGTCCTCGACGTCGGTCTTCCACTGCGGCACGCCGGCGTTGGCGTAGAAGACGTCCAGCCGGCCCCAGCGGGTCACGGCCTGCTCGACGATGGCCTGGTTGTCCGCCGCGCGGGTCACGTCGGCGCGGGCCGCCGCGGCCTGGCCGCCCGCCTTCTCGATCTGCTCGACCGTCTTCTTGGCGCCGCCCTCGTTGAGGTCGACCACCAGCACCCGCGCGCCCTCGCGCGCCATCGCCAGCGCCGTGGCCGCTCCGATGCCCGACGCCGCGCCCGTCACGATCGCCACCCGGTCTTTCAAGCGCATGCCCGTCTCCTCGATTACAGCGCCAGCTCGGCCATCGTCCGGACGGCCGCGAGGTCGCCGGACACCATGATCGTCGTCACGCCGGCTCCCGTCCACTCGGTCAGCTGCTCGCGCACGCGCTCGCGCGGTCCGCACAGGGCGACCTCGTCCACCAGCGCGTCGGGGACGGCGGCGGCGGCCTCGTCCTTGCGCCCGCCCAGGAACAGCTCCTGAATGCGGCCGGCCGCGTCCTCGTAGCCGTAGCGGCGCGCGATGTCGTTGTAGAAGTTCCGGCCCCGGGCGCCCATGCCGCCGACGTACAGGGCCAGGCGCGGCTTCACCGCCGCCCGGCAGGCGGCGACATCGTCGCCGATCACCACCGGCACCATCGGC
The DNA here is from genome assembly GCA_963734175.1 of uncultured Candidatus Rokubacteria bacterium. Taxonomy (GTDB): domain Bacteria; phylum Methylomirabilota; class Methylomirabilia; order Rokubacteriales; family CSP1-6; genus AR5. The sequence continues at coordinate 735,687 of CAVTGC010000002.1, read as the reverse complement.
ATCACGTCGAACGCCGCCGCGGCGGCGGGGCCCCGGCCGGCAGCCCGGAAGCCCTCGCCCAGCCACTCACGGAACATCGTCATCCGCCGCGCCGAGAAGAAGACCGGGATCCAACCATCGGCGATCTCGGCGGCGAGGGCGACGTTGCGCGGTCCGACGGCGGCCAGGTAGATCGGCAGGTCCGGGCGGCCGTGCAGGATGGAGCGCAGCGGCTTGCCGAGGCCGGTCGCGTCGGCACCGGTGTACGGCACCTGGTAGTAGTCGCCGCGAAACTCGAGCGGCTTGTCGCGCCGCAGGATCGCGCGGACGATCTCAACGTATTCGCGCGTCTTGCCGAGCGGCTTGCCGAAGGCCTGGCCGTGCCAGCCCTCCGCCACCTGCGGTCCCGACACGCCGAGGCCGAGGCGAAAGCGACCGCCGGACAGCGCGTCCAGTGTCATGGCCGTCATCGCGGTCATGGCCGGCGTCCGGGCCGGGATCTGCATGATCGCGGTGCCCGACGTCGATCCGCTCGGTGCGGGCGGCGATCCAGGCGGCCGGCGTGACCGCGTCGGAGCCGTACGCCTCGGCCGACCACACCGAGGCGTAGCCCAGCCGTTCGGCTTCCAGGATCTTGGCCATGTCGAGCGCCATCGACGCGCCCGAGTAATTCAGGTTCAGCGCCAGTCGCATGCGGCGTGTCTTTCAGCGACGGGGGGGCCGTTCCGGCCCCCCCGTCTGCCCCCCATTTGCGCGGGGTGCGACGACCGTTTCGTACTCTCGCTCGTCCGTTTCGGACTCCTGGCCGACCGTTTCGGACTCTCGCCCGACCGATTCGGACTCCCGCTTGGTGCGGGGTGTGGCGATCGTTTCGATCGGGGCGATCGCGGCGGGCCGCCGACGATCGCGGCGATCCGCGCGGACGGCCTCGAACGATCGCGGCTCGTGGGGCGCGAAGCCCGCCGAGCCCCGGCCATCGGAGGCTCCCATTGATAGCGCGCGAGCCAGACCCGACCGCGGCGCAGGTGCACACCCTCCTGCTCGAGGCGGATACGCTGGGTCAGCATCCCACTGCCTTGCCGGCGGCGGCTGATGCCGCCCTGCGCGTTCACGACGCGGTGCCAGGGCACGCCGTCCGGGCAGTGCCGCATGGCCCCGCCTACCGCGCGCGCCGCCCGCTCCCGGCCGACGAGCGCGGCGACCTGGCCGTAGGTCACCACCTGGCCCGGCGGGATCCGACGCACCAGCGCGTACACCTCGACCTCGAAGCTCATCCCAGCGTGCCGCCCGCGCTCAGCTCGTACAGCCGTGCGTAGAGCCCGCCCTGGCGCACGAGCTCGGCGTGCGTACCCTCCTCGTGGATCCGTCCGCGATGGAGCACCAGGATACGATCGGCGTTCTGAACGGTCGACAGCCGGTGCGCGATGGTGATCGTCGTGCGGCCCGTCATGAGCTGGGCCATCGCCTCCCGGATCAGTCGCTCCGACTCGGGGTCGACGCTGGACGTCGCCTCGTCCAGCACCAGGATTGCGGGATTGTACACGAGCGCGCGGGCGATGGCCAAGAGCTGGCGCTCGCCGTGCGAGAGATTCGCGGCGCGCTCGACCAGGCGGGTGCCGAGACCATCGGGCAGGCGACGGATGAGCGCCGCGGCGTTGGCAGTCTCCAGCGCGCGGGCGAGCGCAGCCCGACCGACGGCGCCGGCGCCGTCGACCGCGAGGTTGGCCTCGATCGTGCCGGTGAACAGCACGGGGTCCTGGAAGATGACCCCGACGTGACGGCGCAGCCGCTCGAGGTCCCACTCGCGCACGTCCACGTCGTCGACGAGCACCCGGCCCCGCCCGACGTCCCACGTCCGGTTGAGCAGCCGCACGCAGGTCGACTTGCCCTCGCCGGTGGTGCCGACGAGCGCCACGTGCTCGCCGGGAGCGACGGTGAACCGGCAGTCGGCGAGAATCCACCGCTCGCCCTCGTACGCGAACCACACGCCCTCGAACGCCGCCCGGCCAGCCACGGTGGTCGGCGCCCGCGGGGCCGGCGGCGCCACGATGGCCGGCGGCCGATCGAGCAGCCCGAAGATGCGCTCGGCCGAGGCCATCGCCGACTGCATCACCGTGTACTTGGCGCCCAGGTCGCGGATGGGCAGGAAGAAGCGGTTCGTGTACTGGATGAAGGCGACCAGCACGCCGAAGGACAGCGCGCCGTCCAGGATGCGACCGCCGCCGTACCAGAGCAGCAGCGCCAGCGCCACGGACCCCAGCGCCTCCACCACGGCGTAGAGCGAGGACTCGAAGAGGGTCGAGCCGAACAGCGCCCGCCGGTAGTCCTGGTTCAGCCGCTCGAAGCTCCGCCGCTCGTGCGCCTCGCGGGTGAACAGCTGGATCACGGCCATGCCCTGCAGCGACTCCTGCAGGAAGGCGTTGAGCCGGGCCAGCCGGCGGCGCACCTCGCGATAGGCGTCGCGGGCGCGGATGCGGAAGTACCCGGCGACCGCGAACAGCACGGGCACGATGGCGTAGGTGACCAGCGGCCAGCCGCCAGTCGAGCCAGAGCATCACGGCCACCACGCCGGCCACCGTCACCACGTCGGCGACGATCGCGAAGAGCCCGCTGGTGAACGCCTCGCTCACCGCCTCCACGTCGTTGAGGACGCGGGTCATGAGCCTGCCCACCGGCGTGCGGTCGAAGAAGCCCGCCTCCAGCCGGAGCAGGTGGCCGAAGAGCGACGCCCGCAGGTCGTGGATCACCCGCTGGCCGGTCAGGGCCATGAGATAGGCCTCCAGCATGCGCAGGCCGTAGAGCGCGACCAGGGTACCGGCGTACAGGCCGGCCACCGTGGCCAGCCCCGTCCAGTCGGCGGCCAGGATGTAGTCGTCGATCGCGACCTTGAGGAGATAGGGCTGGGCGAGCTCGACGAGCGCCACCAGCGGGAAGAGCGCGATCGAGGACCACACGAGCCGGTGGTGCGGCCGTGCCATCGCCCACAGCCGCGCGGTCAGCCGCCGGTCGAAGGCGCGGCCGAGGATCTCGTCGGCGCTGTCGGCCTCGGCGACGGCCTCAGGCACGCGCGATCTCCTCCTCCAGCCGCTGCGTCCGCCACAGCCGCGCGTAGAGGCCGCCCCGGGCCAGCAGCACGGCGTGGGTCCCCGCCTCCACGACGCGGCCGTCGTCCAGCACGACGATCCGGTCGGCACCCTGGGCCGCGCGCAGCCGGTGCGTCATCAGCAGGATGGTCGACGCCGCCGCCCGCAACCCGGCCAGGATCTCCAGCTCCTTGCCGGAGTCGACGTTGGCGAAGACGTCGTCGAGGATCAGGATCGAGGGAGCGCCGACGAAGGCCCGGGCCAGGGCCACGCGCTGGCGCTGGCCGCCCGACAGGGTCAGTCCCCGCTCGCCCACCACCGTGTCCCACCCGCGAGGAAAGGCCTCGATCTCGGCGGCGATCCCGGCCGCGACCCCGGCCCGAGCGACAGTGGCGGCGTCGATCCCCTCCCGGCCGAGGGTAGCGTTGTCGACCAGCGCTCGCGAGAACAGGAAGGCGTCCTGCGGCACCCACGCCAGCGCCGCCCGCACCCGCTCGAGCGGCAGCGTGGTGACGTCGACGTCGCCGATGAAGACGGTGCCCGGGCGGCGGCTCCCACAGGCGCGCCAGCAGCAGGCCGAGGGTCGTCTTGCCGCTTCCTGTCGGTCCCACCACGGCGACCATCTCTCCCGCTCCCACCGCGAAGCTGACGTCGCGCAGCACCGGCGCCCGTGACTCCGCGTAGGCGAACGTCAGCCGCTCGAAGCGCAGCGACGGCGCCAGCGCACCGCGGGCACCGGCGGAGATCACCGGCGCCGGTCGCGCCTCGGCGATCACCTCCTGCACGCGCTCCATCGACGCCAGACCACGCCGTCCGAGCGCCAGCGTGAAGCCGAGGGCCACCGTCGGCCACGCCAGGTAGCCGAGATAGCCCGTGAACGCCACCAGCGCGCCCAGCGAGAGCCGGCCGGCTGCCACCGCGCTGCCACCCGCCCACAGGATGACCAGGGTGCCGACGCCGGTGACGAGCCCCATCAGCGGGGTGAAGTGCGCCTGGGTGCGGGCCAGCTCGGTGCTGGCGTCGCGCAGGGCGCCGTTGGCCGCGGCGAACTCCGCCGTGGCCCGCGCCTCCATCGTGTAGGCGCGTACCACGCCGATGCCGGCCAGCCGCTCCTGCACGAGCGTGGACAGCCCGTCCAGTTGCCCCTGCATCGCGTGGGTACGCGCGGTGACGGTGGCGTTGTAGCGTCGCACGAGCAGGACCAGGACCGGGACCGGCGCCATCGCCCACATGGTCAGCCAGGGATCGACGGCGAGCATCGCGGCCAGGGCCCCGACGAAGGCCAGCGCCGTCGACACCCCGGAGATCATGCCGAAGCCCACGAGCGAGCGGAGCGTGCTCACGTCGCTGGTCGCGCGCGCCATCAGGTCACCCGTGGAGTAGCGGGCGAAGAGCCCCGGGGGGAAGGTCTGCACGGCGGCGTAGAGACGGCCCAGGATGTCGGCCGCCACCCGCTGCGAGCCGCCGGCGATCGTGAAGCGCGAGATGAGCCGGGCCACGCCGTTGCCGACCGCGCACAGCAGGATCACGCCGACGTAGCGGCCGAGCCGCGCCTCCGTCCCCTGCGCCTGCAGCGCGTCGATCGCCTGCTTGACCGTCCACGGGATCGCCAGCGAGAGCGCGGTGCCGATCGCCAGGCAGACGATCCCCACTGCGTAGCGAGCACGATATCGGGCAACGTACCGCCAGACTTCGCGAACCGGAGAAGTCAGACAGGCGCGCCCGTTCAGGTGGGGCTTCAGCGCGGCGTAGACGGTGAGCACCGTCGGCGTCGGCACCCCCAGCCGCTGGCCGAGGCGGGCGGCGTGGCCGTGCAGCGCCTCCAGCTCCAGCCGCCGGCCGTTGACCAGGTCGTGATGGAGCGAGGACAGCGCCTCCGGCGCCAGCCCCTCGGCCGCTTTCACGACAGCGTCAACGACGTCGGTGGCCAGGGACACCCCGGCCGCGCCGGCCACGGCGGCGAGCTCGGCCACGAGCGTGCGGTACATCGCCCACGTCTCCGGCACCGACCGGATCACGCCGATCGGCGCCCGGGTCAGCGCGGTCGTTCCGGCCTGGGCGCTGATCATGAGGTACTTCTCCCAGAGGCCGCGCCGGATATCGGGCCGGACCTCGGCCGGCACGCCGGCGGCGGCGAACGCCGCCCGCAGCCGCTCGAGACGAGGGCTCTCCCGACCGTCGAGCTCGCCGAAGGCCACGCGGCCGCCCAGGCTGTGGGCGATGACGCCGGGGGCGGCGATCGCCGCGAACACGTAGGCGACGCCGCCGACCGCGCGTCCGGCGCCCAGCACCCGGTCGAGCGTCTCCTCGTTGTCGACGCCGTTCTGCAGCGACACCACGGCGGTGTCGGGACCCACGGCCGGCCGGATGGCCTCCGCCGCCGACTCGGTGTCGAACGACTTCACGCAGAACAGGACGACGTCGGCGACCGGTCCGCCGCTCACGTCGCCGACCGCGTCGGCCTTCACGACCCACTCGCCGTCCACGGCCGAGCGGACGCGCAGCCCGTCCCGGCGCATCGCCTCCAGATGGGCGCCGCGGGCCAGGAACGTCACCGGGGTGCCGGCCCGGACCAGCTTGGCGCCGAAGTAGCCGCCGACCCCGCCCGCCCCGACCACGAGCACGCGCATCACCACCACCCTCGCCGCCGGAAGAAGGCGATCAGGCCGGCCCCGGTCAGCAGCATGACGCCCAGCACCACCGGGTACCCCCACCAGGCGTCGAGCTCCGGCATGTGCTTGAAGTTCATCCCGTAGATGGAGGCGATGAACGTGAGCGGGATGAAGATCGTCGAGATGACGGTGAGGACCTTCATCACCTCGTTGAGTCGCTGGTTCTGCACGGACAGGAAGACCTCCATCACCGAGACGGCCGTCTCCCGCAGGGACTCGACGATCTCCAGCGCCTGCACCGCGTGGTCGTAGACGTCGCGCACGAACACCCGCGTCTCCGGGCTGATCAGCACCGACTCTTCACGCTGGAGCACGGTGGCGACCTCCCGCATCGGCCACACCGCCCGCCGGATCGCCACGAGGTCGTGCCGCAGGTTGGTGAGGCGCAGCAGCGTATGCACGGCCGAGGTGGGAGCGCCGAGGGCCTCCTCCTCGAGGGTGTGCATCCGCTCGGCCACGGAGTCGAGCACCGGGAAGTAGGCGTCGACCACGGCGTCGATCAGCAGGTAGGCCAGGTAGTCGGCGCCTGCCTCGCGGGCGCGGCCCCGGCTCTGGCGGATCGCCTCCCGCACGCTGCCGAAGCAATCGCCGTCGGCGCGCTCCTGGATGGTGACGACCCAGTCGGCGCCGAAGAAGAGGCTGATCTGCTCGTCGAGGATGGGGCCGGCCAGTGGCGCCCCCGCCGCCGCCTCCCGCGGCCGCTCCAGGCGCATGGTGCGCATGACCACGAAGATGTGCTTCTCGAACCGCTCTGCCTTGGGCCGCTGGGGGACGTTGAGCACGTCCTCGAGGGCGAGGGGGTGCAGGCCCAGCCGTTCGCCCAACCGCGCGAGGACGGCGGGATCGCCGAGGCCGTCGATGTTGATCCACGTCACGCTCCCCGGCGTCAGCCGCGCGAGCGCGTCGTCGATCGTCGGGACCCGCACCACCTCGAGGGCGCCGCCGCCGAGGCTCGTGACGTCGATGACCGGCGGCGCCGCCGTCTCCGACGCCACCAGCGTGCCCGGCGGCGCCCCCGGCCGGATGCGGGCCGATCGCGGGCGTCGCACGCCGAGGGCGGCACGCAGGTGTTGCTGGCGTCGTGTCAAGCTCATCAGCGCTTCATGCTCGGGGAGCCCCGCGGGGTTGTCAAGGCACCGCTGTGGTAGAGTCCGAATTCAGCATGACGTCCGCCCTCGGCGCCGAGCGTGGCCTCGCGATCGAGCTGGCCCGCGCCGCCGGTGATCTCCTGCGCAACGAGCTGCTCGGCCCCCGCAGCATCGTCTTCAAGGGCTTCCCCACCAATCTGGTCACCGAGATGGACGCCCGGGCCGAGGCGCTCGTCGTCGACGGTCTGCTCGCCAAGTTTCCCGAGGACGCGATCCTGGCCGAGGAGCGCGGCGCCCGCTCGGGGCGCTCCGGGCGCCGGTGGATCATCGATCCGCTCGACGGCACCACCAACTACGCGCACGGCCTGCCAGTCTTCGGCGTGTCGATCGCGCTCGAGGAGCGGGGCCAGGTGCTGCTCGGCGTGGTGTACGACCCGAGCCAGCGCGAGATGTTCGTGGCCGAGCGCGGGGCCGGAGCCTTCTGCAACGACACGCGACTGGCCGTGTCGAGTGCGACGACGCTCGACACGAGCCTGCTGGCCACCGGATTTCCCTACGACATCCGCGTGAACCCCGACAACAACCTCACCGAGTACCCCGCCTTCGCCGTGCGGACGCGTGGCGTGCGCCGGATGGGCTCGGCGGTGATCGACCTGGCCTGGGTGGCGGCCGGCCGCTTCGACGGCTTCTGGGAGCTGCGACTGGGGCCGTGGGATGTCGCGGCGGGCGGGCTCATGGTGGAGGAGGCGGGCGGGCGGCTCACCTCCCTCACCGGAGGGCCGGTCGACCTCGACGCGCCCGCCGTCGTCGCCAGCAACGGCCGCATCCACGACGAGATCCTGGGCGTGCTGAGGGAGATCCGCCGGACATGAGCGTTCGTGAACACGTGCCAGGCGTGGCGCGAGGACGGTCCCCTGCACACGCGCCTGCTCGCGAACGACGTCGAGGGTCTACGTTCGCTGTCGGCGCACCGGCTCGCTCACGGCCCCGGGGGCCGCGGCGTCGATACCGGAGCGCCCCGCACGTAGCGCGCGTCGATCGCCGCCCGGACCTGGGCCGGGGTCTTGCCCTCGCCAGTCGCCCGCATCACGTCACGCGTGATGTCCAGACACAGGCTTCAGGTCGCCGCGTGGCTGGTCCACGTCGTCTGGTCACCGCTCGCGTTCTTGATGTAGCAGGCGCGGTTGGAGTCGTGGCCGAGCTGCGCGCACCCGCACGTGCACGGCATCCACCTCAGCACGTCGCCGCGGTCGCGGGCAAACCGGTACAGCTCGGCGGTGTCCGCTCCGCTCGCGAAGACCGGCAGGGCCCCGCCGCCGCGGGTCTGGACCTGATCCCCGATGGCGTCGGTCGTCACCGGGTCGTCGGCCGACTGCGCCCACCAGGCCACTCCGCCGACGACGGCCACGGCGACGACGACACCGAGCACGAACGTCAGCGCGGTCGAGAGGCGGCGAGGCGGCATGCGTGGCTCCTCCGTGGTCAGTCCGGGCGCGTCAGCGCGTACTCGCGGCCGCCCACGCGGAGGACACCGCGCCCGGTCCGCTCGTCGTACTCGGCCAGGGCCAGGAGCTGATAGGCGGCCGCGCGGCTCAGGCGCGCCTCGAAGGCGCCGGCCTTGACCGCGGCGTAGGGCACATCGCCGGTCCCGATCCGCAGCGTGGCCGGATCGAGATCGTCCTCGGCGCCGTCGTTGAGCCAGGCGTGCAGCGCGCGCTCGCGTGGCTCCACCCGCGTGACGACGAATGGCACGTCGTCCACGGTGACCGGGATGCGCACGCGCGTCTGGATGAAGTAGCCGTCGCCGTCGCGCCGCAGGTTGCCGCGCAGGTTGGCCAGCACCCCGGGATGGGTGATCTGCACGTCGCCGTCCCACCACTCGCCCTCCACGTCCACGCGCAGGGCGGGCAGCGTCCACTCGGCCGGCGGCACCGCGGCCATCAGAAGACCACGCTGGCGAAGGTGACGACGCCCTGAGGATCGGGCCACTGGCCGTAGCGCCGCAGCGTCCCGGGCGCGCCGCCGAGGGCACGCAGCAGCGTGTAGATCGGCGACAGGCCGCAGATGCGCCGGCGGTCGCCGTCGCGCCGGGCCGATTCGAAGAAGCCGGCGGCATCGCCCGCCTCGACGGCGGCCAGCATCTGCCGGTCCTCGCGATCGATCACCGACAGCTCGGCGGGCGAGATCGGAGCCGGGTCACCGAAGCGCGGCCCCACGTGCGCCAGGTCGGCTCCGGCGATGAACGCCACCCGCCGGCCGGAGGCCGCCGCCGTCTCGGCGAGCGCGTCGAGGAAGGCGCGCACCCGCCGGTCGTCCTCGGGGCCCTGTCCGCGGGCCAGCGCCTCGTGCACGAAGCTCGTCAGCACGGGAACGATGGCCATCTCGCGACGGCCCGCGTAGAGGTATTGCAGGAAGACGGCCTGGAACTCGATCGAGTGCTCGTTGCGGTGGGCCAGCTCCGAGCCGAAGCAGTCCTGGCGAGCCCGCCCGGCCAGCGCCTCGACGAAGTCGCGATCGACCCGGGCCGGGCCCAGCGGGGTGTCGTAGTCCTTGCGGGTCAACGCGAAGGGATCGGCCATGCCCGCGTGGCAGGTGCCGAAGACCACGAAGAGGTCGGCCTCGCCCCGCTCGGCCAGGTCGCGGTACGCCCACGCGTAGGCCGGACCGCCCCGGTGGAAGTCGATGTGCGGCGCGATCAGGCCCCCGATCCCGCCACCCCGGAACGGCGCGGCGGAGCCGGGGCCGGCCGGCGGCGTGAAGAAGCCGTCCATCATCGCGCGCAGGCGAACCGGGTCGTCGGGGTACGCGCCACCCGCGTGGCTGGCCGGGCGGCTCGGGGCGTCCAGGAACCCCCGGTCGACCTCGTGCCGGCGTCGCGCGAACGCTTCGCTGTCGAGGAAGCCCTGCTCGTCCAGGGCAGACGACGAGGCTCTCGATGTGCTCGCGCTGGACCGGCTCCCCCGCACTGCGAGCGACCTCGGCCTGGATGGCGGCCACGTCCCGCTCACCGTCGAACAGCGCCAGCACCTCCAGTAGTCCGAGCGGCACCAGCACGACGGCCGGGGTGTAGCCGGCGGGGTCGCGGAGGGCCAGGTACCGTTCGCCGTCCTGCTCGACGGGGAACGTCTCGAGGTTTCGCAGGCGTGGGGCGGGACCGCTCATGGCTTGAGATAGTTCAGAGCCGAGGCCACGTAAATCTTCGCGGCCTCTACCAGTTCGGCGACTTCGACGTGCTCGTCGACCTGGTGCGGGATGAGCCGGTGGCCGGGCCCGCAGGTGACGATCGGGATGCCGAGCGTCATCCTCAAGATCGTCCCGTCGGTGGAGCCGGGGACGCCGCCGAAGCGCGGCGCCCGGCCGGTGGCCTGACGCACCCCCCGCACCATGGCGCGCACCAGCGGCTCGCTACGCTCCACGCGCGTGGCCAGCCGGAATCCGTTCACCGGCTGCCACTCGATGGTCGCGCCGGGGCAGGCCTGCATCGCCCGCTGGCACGCCACGTCGATCTCCTTGCCGACAGCCTCGGCGTCGGGGCCGGGGGTCAGTCGCACGTCGAGCGTGGCCTGGGCGGCCGAGGGGATCACGTTCGACTGCGGGACCCCCTGCACCGGGGCCAGCACCACCGTCGGCGTGACCGTGGGCGGGCGCAGGTGGGGACTGCGACGGCAGAGGCGGCGCAGCCGCCGCTCCAGCGCGGGCGCCTCGCGGAGCAGCGCTCCCAGCGCGGTGATCGGGTTCACGCCGGCCTCCGGCATGGCGCCGTGGGCCATGCGGCCGCGTACCGTCACCCGGGCCCACACGACGCCGCGCTGCTCGAGGCACAGCTCGTTCTGCTCGGGCTCGCAGATGATCGCCGCCGACAGCGCGCGGCCCAGGTCGGTCGTGCACAGGTGGCGGGCGCCGATCATGTCGCCCTCCTCGTCGACCAGCGCGCCCACGACGAGGCGGCCACCCAGACGGGCCCCGCTCCGCTTGATGGCCGCCGCCGCGATCATGGCCGCGGCAAGGCCGCTCTTCATGTCGGCGCTGCCGCGGCCGTAGATCCGGCCGTCGACGAGATCGCCGCTGAACGGCGCGTGGCTCCACTCGGCCGCGTTGCCCTCGGTCACGACGTCGGTGTGACCCTCGAGCAGGAGCGTGGGTCCGGCGGCGGCGTCACCGAGCGAGGCGAGGACGTTGGGCCGGCCGGGGGCGACCTCGTGGACCTCGACGGCGAATCCCTCGGCGCGCAGCCAGCGCTCGACGTGCGCGGCCACCGCCGCCTCGGTCGCGCTGGGGTCGCCCGGTCTCACGACGCTGGGAATGCGCACCAGGTCGCGCGTGAGCGCGATCAGCTCGTCGGGATCGATGCGGGAGAGGACGTCGGCGACGCGCACGGGCGGGCCCGGGACGACCGGGCCTACTGCTGGGGAAAGGACAGGATCACCGAGTCCAGCCGGATGACCCGATACTCCTCGAGCGCGATGTAGAAGTAGTGCCCCTCGACCTCCTCGGGGCTCTCCTCGAAGGCGACGATGGTCTTGGCGTCGGGCATCTCGCGGAAGGCGTTGGCGCCCTCGTCGAAGCCGTCGCCGCGCGCCACCACCTCGCCGTAGCGGATCGGTGAGCCCTTGGGGCAGTTCACGCGAACGTCGGCCGGCGCTTCGGCCATCATGCGGACAAGAAGGTTGATGCCGTATACCTTGATGGGAATGGTCGTCATGTCCCTCCTCGAACCCGTTACTTCACCGTCATGATACCACGCGGTCCCGGAGCGGCCGGTCACACCGCCGCCGGATCCGGCGGTGACTCGGGCTCGCCGGTGGTGAGCTGCTGCGGGTACTCGGGGGCGGTGAGCGCGCGCGGCGTCTGGTCGAGCGTGGTGAGCGCCTCGATGTCGTCGCCGCCAGCCGCCCCGAGGTCGCGGAACTTGCGGGCGGCCGGCAGCACCCGCGTCTCCAGCGAGCCGACGGCGTTGTTGTAGGCGCGCACCGCCCGGCCCAGCGCGCCGCCGACCTCCTCCACGTGGCCGCCCAGCGTGCGCAGTCGCTCGTAGAGCTGACGCCCGAGCTCGCTGATCTGCGCCGCGTTGGTGGCCACACGCTCCTGTCGCCAGCCGTAGCCGATGGCCCGCAGCAGGGCCACCAGGGTGGTCGGCGTGGCCACCACGATGCGCCGGGCCATGCCGTCTTCGAGCAGCGCGGGATCGGCCTCGACGGCAGCGCCGACGAAGGCCTCGCCCGGGATGAACATGACCACCAGCTCGGGCGCGGTCGTGAACTGCTCCCAGTACGCCTTGCCCGACAGCGTCGTCATGTGCTGCCGCACCTGGGCGGCGTGGCGCGCATAACCACCGGCGCGCTCCTCCGGCGTGGCCGCGCCGATGGCCTCCAGGTAGGCGGCCAGCGGCACCTTGGCGTCGACGACGATCTCCCGCCCGCCCGGCAGGTGCACGACCATGTCCGGGCGCAGGCGGCCGCCCTGCCCCTCCACCGTCACCTGCTCGCCGTAGTCGCAGTGCTCGGTGAGGCCGGCCAGCTCGACCACGCGGTGCAGCGTGATCTCGCCCCACCGCCCGCGCACGTTGGGGGCGCGCAGCGCGGTGGCCAGCTGACCCGTCTCGCGCTGGAGGTCGGCGTGGGCGGCGGCCAGCGAGCGCAGCTGCTCCTCGAGGCTGCCGTAGGCGTGCTGGCGCGTGGCCTCCAGCGCTCGCACGTGCCCCTCGTAGCGGGTCAGCGCCTCCTGCAACGGGCGCACGGCGGCGTCGATCGCCTCCTGTCGGCGGCCGAGCTGGCTCGAGGCCATCTCGAGGAAGCTCGACTGGTTCTGCCGGAGGGCATCGGCCGACAGCGCCTTGAACGTGTCGGTCAGCCGGTCGCGGGCGTCGTCGAGCAGGCGCTTCTGCTCGTCCAGAGACTGACGGGCGCCCTCCCAGCGCGCTTCCGCCTGGGTCCGCGCGGATCGCTCGCTCTCCAGCGCGCCACGCAGGTCGCCCGTCTCGAGATCGCGCTGGGTGAGCTGCTTGCGTAGCTCGTCGGCGAGCGACTCGAGCCCCGCCACCCGCGCCTGCAGCGCGGCTCGCTCGGCGTGGGCGTCGCCGGCCAGCCGCACCCGGGCCACCGCCCACGCCAGGGCACCGCCCAGGACGAGGCCGGCGGCCAGCAGGGCCAGCTCAACCACGCGCCGGCCTCCGACCGCGCCAGTGGCGGCACACGACGCGCAGCCCGCACGGCGCGCAGACGATCTCGTCGCGGCGATCGCGGCAGTCGCCGGACATCCGCTTGTGGCAGAGCGCGAAGTCGTACTTCACGGGATCGGCGGGATCGACCAGGGCCAGGCGCGCGGTGATCTCCTCGGCCATCTTCCAGTTGCGCGAGCGCCGTCGCGTGAGGCCGATGGCCCGGCTCATGTTCTCGATGTGCGTGTCGACCGGCATCAGCAGGCGCGCCGGCGACAGCGTGGTCCACAGGCCCAGGTCGGGCGCCTCGCGGCGGACCATCCAGCGCAGGAACAGATGCAGCCGCTTGCACGGACCGCCAGCCGAGGGCAGCGGGAACAGGTGCCGATAGCCGCGCGACAGGCGCCCGCGCGGGAAGAGGTCCCGTACGTCGGCCTCCCAGAAGGCGCGGGCGAAGCGCTCGAGCGGCGGACCGATGGGACCGGCCGGGTCGTCATCGCCGGCCACGAAGCACTTCTCGAGCGAGCCATGCCGGGCCAGCAGGTCGCGCGCGGCCACGCAGAACGCCACCAGGTCGCGCGGGCGGTTGAAGCGGTAGACGAAGCCGGTGAAGGCGCCGGCGTCGCGACCGGGGTCGAAGTCGCGCACGAAGGCGGCCGGCGAGGCGCCCATCGCGCCCAGCACCCCCTCCAGCGCGCGCCCGAACAGGTCCACCCGTCCGTAGGCCAGGCACGTGGTCAGCAGCGCGACCACCTCGCGGTCGTCGGGAGCGGCGTAGCGAAGGGGAAACTCGATGGCATCGCGCGCGATCCGCGCGCCGTAGTCGAACTCGCGGTAGAGCCGTTCGAGCGGCTCCCGGAGGGCGCCGGCGGATCTCATGCGGCGGCCTGCGCGGTCCAGCCGATGCTGCGGATGTCCACGCCAGGCCTCAGCGTACTGCAAGACTCCGGCAACGAGTGTCGATATCCGGGCGTGGGCTGGACCGCGCTCACGGGAGCCGCTTCACGGCTACCGAGCCACAGTCGCCTCTGGCGTGGAAGGCACGGAAGAGATCGGATCGCAGCCACTCGCAGCGCTCGAGGTCGGCGGCACCGAACGTGATGCCGATCGGTCGCGAGAGATCGACGCTGCCCCCCAGAGAGATGGCGTAGTAACCCTCGCCGGGGGTGACGATGACGGCCACGCACGGTGTACCGAAGTTCACGCGCTGGCGACGCTCGGTCTCGCACTCGATCTGACTCGAGGTGTAGACGACGCCTCGGGCACCGAGCGCGAGGTCCGTCTCGGTGAAGAACGCCCACATCGGACCCGTCTCGGGCGCGCGCGACATCGACGCGCAGCCGGCCAGGCCGAGCACGGCGACGACCAGCGCGGCGCGGCGCGCGAGCATGGTGCGTGACGCGCAACTGGGAACTGCACGCTACTCTCCTCGTGGCGCGGGGTCTCGAATGTTGACCGAGGACACGGCGCCGGGCCGGCCGCCGCCGGAAATCCCGAGTGAGCGGCATGATACCATGCGACTCGTCATCCGATGAGTCGCATCCCCTCGCGCGCGCATCCGCTCACGGTCGGCGTGGTCGGTCTGGGGGCCATCGGCCGACGCGTCTGCCAGGCGCTCGACGCCGGCCTGCCCGGCCTGCGCTTCGCCGGGGCCACCGCGCGCACCCGCGATCGCGCCGAGGCATTCCTGAAATCGCTCGACGTCCCGGCCCCGTTCCTCTCGCTCGACGAGCTCATCGGCGCCAGCGAGATCGTCGTCGAGGCCTCCACGCAGGCGCATCTGCAGGAGATCGCACCGAAGGCGCTCGGCGCCGGCCGCGACCTGGTCGTGCTCTCCTGCGGCGCCCTCCTCGGCCGCGCCGACTGGGTGGCGCTGGCCGAGACGACGGGCGCCCGCATCCTGGTCCCGTCGGGCGCCATCGGCGGTCTCGACGCGGTCAAGGGCGGCGCCGTGGGGCCGATCACCTCGGTCACGATGGAGAGCCGCAAGGCGCCGGCCGGGTGGGCGGGGGCGCCGTGGGTGCTCCAGCAGAAGATCGACCTCGACGCCATCCGCGAGGAGACGCTGATCTTCGAGGGACCGGCCACGGCCGCCTGCCCGGCATTTCCCGCCAACGTCAACGTGCTGGCCGCGCTGTCGCTGGCCGGCATCGGGCCGGAGCGCACGACCACGCGCATCTTCGCGGTGCCCGGCCTCACCCGCAACACCCATCGCATCAGCGTCGAGGGCGAGTTCGGCTCCTTCCAGCTCGAGGTGCGCAACGTTCCCTCCGAGAACCCGCGCACCGGCCGGCTGTCGTACCTCTCGACCATCGCGCTGCTGCGTGACCTCGGCGCCACGCTGCGGGTGGGGACCTGACCACACCGCCCTGGCCGCGTCGTCAGGCGCCGGCCGAGGGATGGATGCCGAGGGCGTAGCCGTGAGCGATCGCCGCCACGATCGAGCGCGGCGTGAGGACCCGCACTCGCGGCGGCAGTGACGGTCGCCTCGCCGACCGGTAGCCGGCCGGCGTCCACTCCAGCACGCGGTCAGCGAGAACCAGCCACGCCCGGTCGTCCGGGCCCGCGATCATCGCACCCGGCGGCAGCCGGACCAGCTCGGCGAGGTACGTCCGCTTGGCCGCCCCCGTCTCGAGCCGCTCGTCGTGGAGGACGGCGTCGAGGACCTCCGCCGACGGCTGGCCGCCGACACCGCGGGCCGCGGCCCAGTGCTCGCGGAAGAGGCGATAGCGATCGCGCTGGCACTCGGCGCACGGCCGGTGTCCAGCGGCGAGCGCGGTCGCCTCGTCGAGGAAGAAGAGCTCGGTGTAGCGCCCCGGCGTCATGACCGCTCGCCGGCGTCCCTTGAACTGCAACACGCAGTGGATCCAGCGCGCGCAGGGTGAAGGGGTGGCGGATGTCTCCAGCGGCGTCGTGCAGGCAGCCGCGGTTGCCCATGAGCGTGCCGCGCTGCGGGGTGGCGACGATCTCGCCGAACGGCGTGACGCGGTTCTGCCGCGGGCCGCGCCGCGCGATGGGCGGCTACCCTTGCCGGGCCTCGAGGTAGCGCTCGGCTTCCAGAGCGGCCATGCACCCGGTGCCGGCCGCCGTCACCGCCTGCCGCCACGCGTAGTCGGCCACGTCACCGGCGGCGAAGACGCCGGGCACCGAGGTCTGCGTCGTGCCCGGCACGACCTTCACGTAGCCGTTGGGCAGCAGCTCGAGCTGGTCACGGAAGACCCGGGTGCTGGGCTCGTGCCCGATCGCCACGAACAGGCCGTCGACCGGGTGCTCGCTGATCGCCCCGGTCTTGACGTTGCGCAGGCTGACGGCGGTCACCTTGCCACTCGCGGGGTCGGCGATCCGCTCGACCACGCTGTCCCAGACGAAGCTGATCTTGGGATTCTTGAGAGCGCGCTCCTGCATGATCTTCGAGGCCCGCATCACGTCGCGCCGGTGCACGACCTCGACCTTGCGGCCCAGCCGGGACAGGTAGAGCGCCTCCTCCAGCGCGGAGTCGCCGCCGCCCACCACCATGATGTTCTGGTCACGGAAGAAGAAGCCGTCGCAGGTCGCACAGGTCGACACCCCGCGCCCCATCAGCTCGCGCTCGCCGGGCAAGCCGAGCAGCTTGGAGGTGGCGCCGGTGGCCACGATCACGGTGTCCGCCTCGTAGGCCGTGTCGCCCGCGCTCACCACGAAGGGCCGCCGCGAGAAGTCCACGGCCGTCACGTCCTCGGCGATCATGTCGGTACCGAAACGCTCGGCCTGCTTGCGCATGGTCTCCATCAGCTCCGGGCCCATGATCCCGTCGACGAAGCCGGGGTAGTTCTCGACCATGGTCGTGAGCACCAGCTGCCCGCCCGCCTGGATACCCGTGAACATGAGCGGGGCCAGGTTCGCCCGGGCCGCGTAGATCGCCGCCGTGTAGCCGGCGGGACCCGAGCCGATGATGATCACCTTGCGCGTCGTAGCCATGCGCCCCCAGTCCTCCTCACGTCTTCAGATGCACGAGACAGGCCAGGCGATCCTCAGCGATCGACGATGGGCTCCAGCTCGGCCAGATCCCGGATTTCGTAGAGGGGGGGCAGGATTCCAGGCGGCAACGGATCGCAGTCGGGGTTGATCCACGCCGCGTCCATGCCGACGCCGTGGGCGCCGACCACGTCGATGTCCGCGCGGTCGCCGACGAACAGCGTCGCCCTTGGCTCGGCACCGGTACGGCGGATGGCCTCCCGAAAGATGTCCGCCCGGGGCTTGCGCCAGCCGACCTCGTCGGACACCACGATGGCAGCGAACAGGTCGCGCACGCCGGCGGCGTCGAGGATGGCCAGGGCCGTCGGTGTGTAGTCGAAGTTGGAGACGACGGCCAGCTGATAGCGTCCCGCCAGGCGCCGCAAGAGCGGGCCGTAGTGGTCCGGGAACCGCGCGGCCCTGGCCAGCTGGTGGCGGTGGGCGTCGATGAGGGCCACGTCCAGCCCGACCGGCACCTCGCCCGGATCGAGGGCCAGGGCGCGGAAGAACTCGGCGAAGCGCTCCTGGGCGGCGACCTCGCGGTGGTCGATCGCGCGCCGCCGCTCGGCCTCCTGCCACGAGGTGAGCAGCGCGGCGTACGTCCGCTCCAGCGTCATGCCGGGTACCTGCGCGGCCAGCACCGCGTGCAGGTGGCCCGCCGTCGAGCGTACGCGCTTGCCGCCGATCTCGATCTCGGGCAGCCGGTCGCGCTGGAAGTGCACGAGCGTGTCGAACAGATCGAAGAAGACGGCGCCGTAGGCCATCAGAGCGGCTTCCGGGCCGCATAGCCCTCGTCGAGCCCGTGCCAGTGCGTGATGCGTCGCTCTCCGTAGCGCCAGCACAGGTTGACGACACGCCCGTCCCGCAGGTGGGCGAAGTCGACGAGCCCGAGGCCGAGATCCTTGATCACGCCGCCCAGCCCCTGGATTTCCTCGATCCCCTGCTGCAGCTCGCGCGTGCCCGTCTCCACTCGATCACGGCGCTGCCGCCACGCCGCCTGGTCGAGGACCCCCCCGCCCGAGGTCGTGATCCGCTGCTGCTCGGCCTCCAGCCACTCCTGGGCCTCGCGGGCCGCCGTCTGGGCCGTCATCACGCGCCGCATGCACTCGGTGAGCTGGGGGATCAGCCGCTCGACCTCGTCCGGCGCGAAATACCGCTCAGCCATGGCGCGGGGCCAGTCCCTGCTCGACGAACACGGCGTGGATCTCCTTGGGACCGTGCACGCCCCGCGTCAGCGTCAGCTCGATATCGGCGGTGCGGCTCGGGCCCGTGATGAAGTTGATCGAGGCGCCCCGCTCGGCCGGGGCCACGCCGTCGTGCCAGGCCTCCAGCGCGAGCCCGGCCTGGAGCAGCGACTCGACGAGCGCCTCTCGACCGAACACCGCCACGTGGCAGGCCGGCAGCAGCGAGGCCGAGCGCGGGCGGCCGGCGCCGGAGATGACGACGAGGGTGCCGGTCTCGGCGATCGCGAGGTCGACGCCGGTCACCCCGAGATCCGCCGCGGCGGCCACCGCCCGCCGTCGCTGCCGCTCGGCGGCGGGAACCTCGCCGGCCGGCGCCGCGATCGCCTCCAGGCCGCGCGCCACCAGTGGCGCGGCGACGTCGAGGCCGATCGCCTCGCCGTGCCAGGCCACCACTCGATGCATCCCCCGCTCACCGGCGATGCGCGCGATGGCATCGGGCACCGCGCTCGGACCCGCCACCTGGTGGAGCACGCCGCCCACGCGCTCGAACTCGTGGCGGAAGCGCTCGAGGTTCTCGCGCCAGCGCTCCGACAGCTCACGGCGCAGCACCTCGAGCCGCTCGGCCGGGCGAGCCAGCCGCGCGGAGGTCTCGGCCGTGAAGAGGCCCGGCGTCCGTTCCATCTGGGCACGGATGCGTCCCAGGAACTCGGCCCGCGTTGTCACCGGCGGCCCTCGCGCTCGAGGTCCGCCCACCGCTCCTGGAAGGTCCGGGTCGCGATCGGGGGCAGGTCGCGCGTGCGCGTCCACTCCCCGAAGACCAGCGGCAGCCGGCGGATGACCCCGCCGCGCGCGAACGGGCGCTGGAACAGCCGGCCGACCCGGACCGAGAGGCGATAGAGCGCGGGCCGTTGCAGCAGGCGGCCGAGCGCGCCGAAGACGACGCGCTCCGGCCACGGGGCGATGCGGCGCTCGTCGACCTCCCGGCGCAGCTCGATCAGCATCCTCGGAATGTCGATGCGCACCGGACAGGCATCGGCGCACGCCCCGCACAGCGAGGAGGCGTGGGCCAGGTCCTTCACGGCTGCTGGCCCCTCGAGCATCGCTGTCAGCAGGATGCCGATCGGCCCCGGATAGGTGTAGCCGTAGGCGTGGCCGCCGATCTGGCGGTAGACGGGACACACGTTGAGGCAGGCGCCGCAGCGCAGGCACGACAGCGCCTCCCGCAACGGCCCGGCGATCTGGCCGATCCGCCCGTTGTCGAGCAGGACCAGATGGAACTCCTCCGGCCCCTCCAGCTCGCCGCCGCGGCGGGGGCCGTTCACGAGCGAGGTGTAGACCGACAGCTTCTGGCCGGTGGCGCTCTTGGCCAGGATGGCCAGGAACACCGCGAGGTCGGTCATCGAGGGGATGACCTTCTCGACCCCCATCACCGCCACGTGCACGCGCGGCAGCGAGGTCACCATGCGGCCGTTGCCCTCGTTGGTGACGAGGACGACGGTGCCGGTGTCGGCCACGCCGAAGTTGGCGCCGGTGATCCCCAGGTCGGCGTCCAGGAATTTCTGGCGCAGCTCGACCCGGGCGATGCGCGTGAGCACCTCGGGGTCGGCCTCGGCCGGGCGTCCCAGCTCGCGCGTGAAGAGCTCGGCCACCTGCCCCTTCGTCTTGTGGATGGCCGGCGCGATGATGTGCGAGGGACGCTCGTGGGCGAGCTGGATGATGTACTCGCCGAGGTCGGTCTCGATCGGCGTCACCCCGGCGGCCTCGAGCGCCTCGTTGAGGTGGATCTCCTCCGTGGCCATCGACTTCGACTTCACCGCCATGCGGGCGCCGGTCCGGCCGGCGATGTCCAGCACGATGCGGCGCGCGTCCTCGGCGGTGGTGGCGTAGTGGACGTGGCCGCCCCGCCGCTCGACGTTGTCGATGAGCCGCTCCAGGTGCTGGTCGAGGTGCTGGAGGGTCGCCTCCTTGATGGCGCGGGCCCGGTCGCGCAGCGCCTCGCCCTCCGGGAACTCGTCGAAGGCCTCGCGGCGCAGCCCGATGAACTTGGTCGTCGCGATGCCCAGCGCCTCCTGCAGGAAGCCGTCCCGCAGGGCCTGGCCGGCGCGCTCGCGCAGCGGCGTGGCCGGAGCCGGCTCGCTCACGGCGACGTCTCCTCGGGGCCGAGCACCTCGGCCAGGTGCAGAGCGCGCACCCGGGAGCCGCGCCGCGACAGCCCGCCCCGCATCTGCATGAGACAACCGGCGTCGCAGGCCACGACGCAATCGGCGCCGGTCGCCTCGACGCTGGCGAGCTTCTTGTCGAGGATGGCCGACGAGACCTCGGGCAGACGCACCGAGAACGAGCCGCCGAAGCCGCAGCACTCGTCGCTGCCCGGCAACTCGACGAACTCGGCGCCGCCCAGCCCCCGCAGCAGCGCGCGCGGACTCTCCGACTCGTGCAGCCCTCGCAGCAGGTGGCAGGAGTCGTGATACGTCAACCGGCCGACCACCGCGCTGCGGAAGCGGCGCCGGCCCAGCTGCTTGACCAGGAACTGGGACAGCTCGTGGGTGCGGCCGGCCAGGCGCTCGGCGGCGGTTCGCTCGGCCGGGTTGGTCAGCAGCCCGGGATACTCGTGCTTGACCATCCACGCGCACGACCCCGACGGGACCACGACGGCCTCGGCGTCGGCGAAGAGCGCCACCGTGCGCCGGGCCACGGCGGCGGCCTCGGCGTGGTAGCCGGAGTTGAACAGCGGCAGGCCGCAGCACGTCTGGCCGGCCGGGAAGTCGACGGCCACGCCGAGACCGCGGAGCAGGCGCACGATCCGCTCGCCGACCTCGGGATAGAACACGTCCCCCAGGCAGGTGACCATGAAGGCGGCGCGGGCGGGGGCGGTCACGCGTGGGGCGGCGGCGGCGAGACGAGCACCAGCAGCAGGAGCCGGGCGCCGGAGTCGTTGGTGACGCCGTGGGGTGCGCCGGCCGCGGCTACGATGGCCTCGCCCGCCTCCAGCGTCTCCTCGACGGCGCCCACCGTGAACCGCCCACGCCCGTCGAGCACCACGTACACCTTGTCCTGGTCGTCGTGCGTGTGAACCTTCTGGGCCTGGCCGGGCTCGAGCGCGTACAGGTCCAGGTGGACGCGGGCGGTGGCGCCGAGGGTGATCTTGGCCATCTTCTCGGGCGAGAAGCGCGCGTGCTCGCGCAGCCGGATCTTCACGGCTTCCCCACCCCGGCCGCCCGGGCCAGCAGCGTCACCGGGTGCACGACCTCGAGCCGACGGCCGGCCGCGCGGGCGCCCTTGGCGATCTGCATCAGGCAACCCGGATTGCCGGCGGCCACCACGGTGGCGCCGGTCTCGGCAATGCAGGCGAGCTTGAGGTCGAGCAGGCGGTCGGCCATGTCGGGTTCGACGATATTGTAGACGCCGGCGCTGCCGCAGCAGAGGTCGCTATCGCGCAGCTCGACCAGCCGGAGGCCCGGGATGCGCTGCAGGAGCGCGCGGGGCGCGCTGCGGACCCGCTGGCCGTGGGCCAGGTGGCAGGCGTCGTGGTAGGTGACCGTGATCGGCAGCCGGCCCAGCGGCAGGTCGGCGTCGACGAGCAGCTCGGTGACGTCGCGCACGCGTGCGCCCAGGCGCGCGGCCGGTGTCCCGGGCAGCCAGTGGCCGTAGTCGCGCACGGCCGAGCCGCAGCCCGCCGCGTTCGTCACGACCCAGTCCACGTCATCGGGCAGCGACTCTGCCAGCGCGCCGGCCCGTGCCTGGAAATCGTCGAGCCGGCCGGCGTGCAGCTCCAGCGCCCCGCAACACCCTTGACCCCGGGGGACGACGACGTCCCATCCCGCCAGCGACAGCAGGCGCACGGTGTCGCGGTTGACGTCGTGGAACAGGTAGCGCTGCACGCAACCGGTGATGACGGCCACGCGGCCCCGCGACTTGCCGCGAGCCGGCAGGTACTCCGGCAGGCTGGCCTCGTCGGGGACGCCCTCCAGCAGCGCGTCCATCGCGGCCAGGCGAGGAAAGCGCGCCAGCAGGCCGCGACGCCGGACCAGGGCCTGCAGGCCCCAGCGCCGGTAGCGACGGGCCAGGCCCAGCATGGGACCGAGCCGATCGGGGTGCGGCAAGATCCGGAAGAGAAGCGCCGGCAGCCACCGCTCGCGGATCGGTCGCCCGTGCCGCTCCACCTCGCCTCGCGCGATCTCGAGCAGGGTTCCGAACTGCACCCCCGCCGGGCACGCCGTCTCGCACGCCCGGCAGCCGAGACAGAGATCGAGATGACGCCTGTAGGTCGGCGTCGGCTGCAGCCGTCCCTCCGCCACCGCCCGCATCAGGTAGAGGCGACCGCGCGGCGAGTCCATCTCCTCGCCGAGGACGCGATAGGTCGGGCATTGCGGCAGGCAGATGCCGCAGTGCACGCACGTGCGGAGCATCGCGGTCGTCGCCGGATCGGCGAGGCGGGGGACGGCGGGCGAGGGCGCCGACACCGGCTCAGATACCGCCGACGAAGCGGCCGGGATTGAGTGTGCGCTGCGGATCGAACTCCTGCTTGAGCCCGCGCATGAGCGCCAGCGCCGGCCGCGGCACCGGTCCCCACGGATCGACGCGCGCCCGGAGCTCGGTGGGGCCGCGCTCGATCACGACGCTGCCGTCATCGGCGGCGACAATGTCACGCAGCCGCTCGACGACGCCGGCCATCAGGGCGGGCTCCACGGCGCCGACGGCGACGCGCAGCAGGCCGAGCGGCGCGCACGCCGTGACGACGACGTCACGAACGCCGCCCAGCGCCGCCCGCGCCTGGCCGAGCGTCGCCGTCATCCGCGCCGCCGCCGTGCTCACGCGCAGCACGGTGATGCCGGTCCGGGCCAGCATCCGATCGTACGTCGTCCAGAACCCGGGGCCCATCGTCTCGACGCGGGCGCCCCGTCGCCCGGCCGCGGCGGCGATCACCGCCTGCTGCGCCCGCACGGCGGGCTCCACGCTGCCGAACGACACGACGAGACCGGCGGTGGCCGTCGGCAAGCCGCTGGCCGCCAGCGCGGCGGCGTCCAGCAACTCGAGCCGGCGCGGCTGAAGGGTGGAGTCGACGACGCTCGCGGCCAGGTCGAGCGCCGCCTCCACGCTGGCCAGCGGCACGAATGCGGTGGCCTCGACCTCCGGCAGCGGGTGCAGCCGCAGCGTCAGCTCGCCGAGCACGGCCAGGGTTCCGAGCGAGCCGACGAGCAGCTTGGGGATGTCGTAGCCGGTCACCGACTTCACGACCTTGGCCCCGCCCCACGTCACCACGCCGTCGGCCTGGATGAAGCGCACGCCGAGCAGGAGGTCGCGCATCGTGCCGTAGCGGGCACGCAGGGGCCCGCTGGCCGCGGTGGCGGCGATGCCACCCACCGTGCGCGATGGCCAGCCGGGCGGGTCGAGCGGCAGCGTCTGCCGGTGCGCGGCCAGCCGGGCGGCGAGGGCGCCGGCGGTGACACCGGCCTGCACCGTCGCCGTCATGTCCTCGGGGTTGTGCTCGAGGATCGCGTCGAGGCCGCCGAGATCGAGCACGACGTCGACCCGCTCGGGGGGCGAGCCGAGCGCCTGGGCGGTGCCGGCCCCGCGCGGCACCACGGCCAGCGCCTCGTCGTGAGCGAGCGCGACGATCCCCGCCGCCTCGTCGAGCGTGCGCGGCCGCACGACCCACCGCGCCGGGCGGCCGTCGACCGCGGCCGCCGGCTCCGCCACCCCGGCGGGGCCGACGATCGCCGCCAGCGCGCCGCCCAGCGCCCGCGCGGTGACGCTCACACCCAGGTCCCGGCCGGCAGCACCGGCCGCTGGGGCCGGAACCCCTCGCCGCACGCCGGGTGCGTGGGCAGCAGCTTGCCGGGGTTCATGAGGTGATCGGGATCGAAGACGCGCCGGAGACGGTACATGAAGTTGAGATCGGCCTCGGCGTACTGCAGCGGCAGGTTCTTGCCCTTGTCGAGGCCGTTGCCGTGCTCGCCGGTGACGCTGCCGCCCAGCGCGATGCAGGCCCGCAGCAGCTCCTCGTTGGCCTCCTTCGCGCGCTCCAGCTCGTCGGGCAGGCGATCGTCGTAGCAGATCATCGGATGCAGGTTGCCGTCGCCGGCGTGGAACACGTTGGCGATGCGCAGCCGATAGCGCTCGCCGATCGCCACCATCTCGCGCATGATCTGCGGCAGCTTCGAGCGCGGCACCACGGCGTCCTGCAGCAGGTAGGCGGACGTGAGCCGGCCCACGGCGCCGGCCGCCTCCTTGCGTCCCTTCCACAGCAGCGCGCGCTCGGCCTCGTCGCGGGCGACGCTCACCGAGAGCGCGCCGTGGGCGCGACAGAGCGCGGCCGCCCGCTCCCCCTGCGTCTCGACCTCGGCGCGCGGACCGTCCAGCTCGATCAGCAGCACGGCGCCCGCGCCCTCCGGGTAGCCGGCGCCGGTGCCGGCGTTGATCGCCATGATGATCGCCTCGTCCAGCATCTCGAGCGCGGCCGGGATCATGCCGGAGGCGATGATGGCCGACACCGTCTCCGAGGCCTCGACGACGGTGCGGAAGGCCGCCAGCACCGTCTTCACCGCCTCCGGCAGATGCGTGAGGCGCACGGTGACCGCGGTCACCAGGCCGAAGGTGCCCTCGGAGCCGACGGCGACGCCGGTGAGGTCGTAGCCCGGACGATCCACCGTCTTGCCGCCGAGCTGCACGACCTCGCCGTCGCCGGTGACCATCTCGAGGCCGAGCACGTGATTGGTGGTGATCCCGTACTTCAGGCAGTGCGGTCCGCCCGCGTTCGTCGAGACGTTGCCGCCGATGGAGGAGACCATCTGGCTGGAGGGGTCGGGTGCGAAGAACCAGCCGCGCTCCCGCACCGCGTTGGACAGCCACAGGTTGATCAGCCCGGGCTGCACGACCGCGCAGCGGTTGGGCGGGTCGATCTCGAGGATGGCGTTCATGCGGTTCATCGACACCATCACGCCGCCCTGCGGCGCCATGGCGCCACCGATCAGCCCGGTGCCCGATCCCCGCGGCACGATCGGCACCCGCGCGGCCCGGCACGCGCGGACGATCCCCTGCACCTGGTCCGTCCGCACCGGCAGCGCCACCGCATCCGGCGCCCCCTTGTAGAACGTGTGCATGTCGCACTCGTACACCATCCGCCCCTCGGCGGTGAGCACGAGCCCGTCCACCCCCACGATCCGCCGCAGCTCCGCAACGACCTCCGCACTCAATCCCATCGCAGCCAGCAGTTTACCCCCTCACGCCGCCGAGCGACCCGGGGACTCGCCCCTCCACCGGAGCACCCAATCGGACTAACGAGAAGAGGGATGAGTGGGAGGGACAGTGACCGTGAGAATGAACGCTTCGAGCGGCGGCTTTGCCGCCGCCGTTCGGGCCCTGGGGGGAGGCAGCAGGAGCGGGCCGTCAGGCCCGCGACGAGCGTCGGAAGGGGGGCGAAGCCCCCCTCCGAGGGACGCTAGCCCCCCTCCGGGGATATCTTCCAGGTATCTCCCGACGTCAGCAGCTTGGCGATGTCGCCGGGGCCGCGCTCGGAGAGCGCGTGGCGCTCCTGCTCCACGATCACGTCCTCGTAGATCGGCGCCTCGATGTCGACCAGCACCCCGATCGGCACCGGGAAGTCGGGCGCGAAGAGGTCGGCCAGCAGCTTGGCGGCGTTGACGTTCTTCTCGTCGTGCACCCAGAGCGCGCTCTCGGGCACGCTGGCGGGATCGACGACCTTCGGCGTGACGCCGTCCATGATGACGGCCTTGCGCGCGTCGGGCGGTCCGAACAGCAGCGGCTTGCCGTGCTGGAGTCGAAGCTCGTACATCACCTTCGACTCCTTGTCGTAGAGGACCTTCCAGGCCAGGTCGTTGTACACGTTGCAGTTCTGGAGGATCTCCAGGAACGCGGTCCCCCGGTGTGCGGCCGCCCGCTTCAGCATCTCGTCCATGTGGGGGATGTTGCGGTCGACCGTGCGACCCACGAAGGTGGCGCCGCAGCCCAGCGCGAACGCCAGCGGGTTGACCGGGCGGTCGGCCGAGCCGAGCGGGGTCGACTTGGTCACCTTGCCGAGCTCGCTGGTCGGCGAGTACTGGCCCTTGGTGAGCCCGTAGATCCGGTTGTTGAAGAGCAGCACGGTCACGTCCACGTTGCGGCGCAGCACGTGCAGCATGTGGTTGCCGCCGATCGACAGCCCATCGCCGTCGCCGGTCACCACGAAGATCTTCAGCTCCGGGCGCGCCACCTTGAGGCCGGTGGCCAGCGCGGGGGCCCGGCCGTGGATCGTGTGAAAGCCGTAGGTGTTCATGTAGTACGGGAACCGGCTGGAGCAGCCGATCCCCGAGATGAACACGATGTTCTCGCGCGGGATGCCGAGGTCCGGCATCGACTTCTGGATGGCGCTCAGGATGGCGTAGTCCCCGCAGCCGGGGCACCACCGCACGTCCTGATCGGACTCGAAGTCCTTCTTCGTGTACTTGGGCGCCGCCGCCCCCGTCGTGCTCATTTCGTGCTCCCACTGAGTTGGGTGATGGCGTCCAGGATCTCCTCGCTCGCCAGCGGCAGCCCCCGCACCCGATTGAACCCGACGGCGTCGACGAGATATTCGGCCCGCAGCACCCGGACCAGCTGGCCGCTGTTGATCTCCGGCACCAGCACCTTGCGGTACTCACGCAGGATGTGGCCAAGGTCGGGCGGCAGCGGGTTGAGGTGGCGCAGGTGGATGGAGGCGACCGACGTGCCCGCCGCCTGCGCGCGCTCGACGGCGGCGGTGATCGATCCGTACGTTCCGCCCCAGCCGACGACCAGCAGGTCGCCGGTGGCGGGACCGTTGATCGAGGTGGGCGGGATCTCCTGGCCCACCCGCCGGACCTTCTCGGCCCGGGTGCGGACCATGTGGTCGTGGTTCTCGGGATCGTAGGAGATGTTGCCGGTGACGTCCTGCTTCTCGATGCCGCCGATGCGGTGCTCGAGCCCGGGCGTGCCCGGCCGCACCCACGGACGGGCCAGCGTGGCGGGATCGCGCAGATACGGGAAGAAGCCCTCCGCCTCCGTCCGGAAGTGGACGTCGATGGGCGGCAGGGTGGCCGGATCGGGGATGAGCCACGGCTCGGAGCCGTTGGCCAGGAACCCGTCGGACAGGACCATGACCGGGACCATGTACTTCAGCGCGATCCGCACGGCCTCGTAGGCGATGTAGAAGCAGTCGCCCGGCGTGGCCGGCGCCAGCACGACGATCGGCGACTCGCTGTTGCGGCCGTACAGCGCCTGCATCAGGTCGGCCTGCTCGGTCTTGGTCGGCATGCCGGTCGAGGGGCCGGCCCGCTGGATGTTCAGGATGACCAGCGGCAGCTCGGCGGTCACGGCCAGGCCGATCGCCTCGCCCTTGAGCGCGATGCCGGGGCCGCTCGAGCACGTCACCGCGATGGCGCCGCCGAAGGCGGCGCCGATGGCCGCCGTGGCCGCCGCGATCTCGTCCTCGGCCTGGATGGTGCGAACGCGGAAGCGCTTGTGCATCGCCAGCTCCTCGAGGACGCTCGAGGCCGGCGTGATCGGATAGGCGCCATAGACGATCGGCAAGGTCGAGCGCTGGCTGGCGGCCAGCAGGCCCCAGGCCAGGGCGCGGTTGCCGGTCATGGCCCGGTAGAGGCCCGGGGCCATCTCGGCCCGCTCCACCGTGTAGGACTCCTCGAAGAACTCCGCCGTCTCGCCGAAGGCGTGGCCCGCCTTCAGCACGCGCGTGTTGGCCTCGGCGATGGCCTCGCTCTTGGAGAACTTCTTGGTGATCCAGTCGAGCGTCGGCTCCAGCGGACGCGTGTAGATCCAGGAGACGAGCCCGAGCGCGAAGAAGTTCTTGGTGCGGTCCTTCTCCTTGGTGTCGAGCTTCAGATCGGCAATCGCCTTGTGGGTGAGCCCGCTCATGTCGACCTTGTGCAGGCGGTAGCGCTCGCCCAGCGCGGCGTCGTCGAGAGGGTTCGACGCGTAGCCGGCCTTGTCGAGGTTGCGCTTCTCGTAGGCGGCGGTGTTGACGATGAGCAGACCGCCGGGCTTGAGGTCGCTGAGGTGCACCTTGAGCGCGGCCGGGTTCATGGCGACCAGGCAGTCCAGCCGGTCGCCCGGCGTGTAGACGCGCTGGCTGCCGAACTGCAGCTGGAAGCTCGACACGCCGAACAGCGTGCCGGCCGGGGCCCGGATCTCGGCCGGGAAGTTCGGCAGCGTGGCGAGGTCGTTGCCGGCCCAGGCGGACTCGGTCGTGAACTGCTCGCCCGTCAGCTGCATCCCGTCCCCGGAGTCGCCGGCAAACCGGATCACGGCACGATCCAGCTCCTTGCGCGCCTTCCCGGCTCCTTTGACGGGCGTGGCCGTCTCGCTCATTGCTTATCCCTCTCTCGCAGTTGTAAGCCGCGCATCCGCAGCAGTCCGACCGGTCCGCTCCGCCTCTTGCACATACCGCCTCCCGGCACCGTGGGGCATCGGGATGACCGCTGAGTCGGCCGACCGGCGGAGTACCGGCGCAGCGTCGGCAGGGCGTAACTGATCTTATCGGACGGGGTGGGCCGGGGCAAGGTATATCGCCAGCTTAGCCGGCGTCCATCTCGTGGGGCCGCTTGAGCACGCCGCCGGGCGGCAGATTGAGCACCGCCTCGGGAAACAGGCCGGCCAGCCAGCGGATCACGTCGCTCACGGTGACCACGCCGAGCGGCACCCCGGCGGCGTCGACCAGGGGCACGGTGCGGTAGCCGGCCACGCTCATGCAGTGCACCGCGTACGCCACCCGGTCACCCGGCCGCAGGGCCTCGGGCTCCCGCGTCATCACCTCGCCCAGCGTCGTCTCGCGCGGGGCGCGGCCGAGCCCGGCCACCCGGGTCAGGACGTCGCGCTCGGTGAAGATACCGATCAGCCGGCCCCCGGCATCGACGACCAGCACGCCGGCCTGGCGGTGCGCGAGCATTCGCTCGATGGCCTCCTGCACGCTGGCGCTCTCGCGCAGGCACACGGGCTCGGCCGGACCCAGGACCGCGATCTGGTCGTTGAGCAGCGCCCCGCGGATCTCCTGCAGCTCGCTCTCGATCGTGGCGGGATCGATCTCGTCGAACTCTGTCATCGGTGTCTCTCCTACGCCGGCGCCGGCGCCCGGCGCGCCCGCTCTCGGGTCGCCGGGGCCGGCGCCTCGCTCGCCTCTTGCAGCATCTGCACGAACCGCGCGGCCGTGGGCGTCAGCGGCTTGTGGCGGCGGTGCACGATGCCCACCGGCCGCACCAGATCCGGCATCGCGAGATCGACCACGGCCAGCGTCTTGATCGAGGCCTCCTTCTGCACCGCGTGCCGGGGCAGGATGCTGAGGCCCGCGTCGATGATGATCGCCTGCTTGATCGTCTCGATGTTGTCGAACTCCATCACGATGTTCGCGCGCACGTTGTGCTGGCGCAATGCCCGATCGATCGCCTTGCGGATCGTGAGCCCGGGGTCGAAGGCCACGAACGGCTCCCCGCCCAGGTCGGCCGGCTCGACCAGAGGCCGCCGGGCCAGTCGGTGGTTGGGATGGCAGACGAGGGCCATGGGCTCCTCGCGCAGCGTCACCACGCTGAGCGCGCGATCGGCCGGCGGATAGGACATGATGCCGAGGTCGGCCTCGCCGGCCAGCACCGCCTCGACGACCTTGTGGGGATGCAGGCACTCGAGCTGGACGCGGGCCTGGGGGTAGAGCGACATGAACTGCTGCATCGGGCGGCTCATGTCGTGCAGGCCGACCGAGTAGATGGCCGCCACCCGCACGGTGCCGTCGACGCGCGCCTTGACGGCGGCCACCTCGGTCTTGGCCTTCTCCCAGGCCTCGAGGATGCCGCGGGCGGCCACGTAGAAGGCCTCGCCTTCCCGGGTGACCACGAAGGGCCGCTTGGTGCGGTCGATCAGCACCGCGCCGAGCTGCGCCTCGAGCTGCTGCACGGCCTGGCTGGCCGCCGACTGGGAGACGAAGTTCTGCTCGGCTCCGCGCGAGAAGGACCGGAGTCGCACGACGTCGCAGTAGAGCCGGAGCGTTTCGAGGTGCACGAGCGTGAGTCTACTCTATTAGCCACGCTGATACCCGGAATATGAATTTTCCGTAATGACTAATGCTGACCCGGCGAGTAGTATCGTGCAACTCTTCACAAGAACACGCGCCGACGCAGTGCCGGACCCTCATCAAAGGGGATGCACCGATGGAGCAGCAGGGCCTCTACGATCCCGCTCACGAGCACGACTCCTGTGGCGTCGGCTTCGTCGTGGACGTCAAGGGTCGGGCCTCGCACGGCATCGTGCGCAAGGCGCTCCAGGTCCTGATGAACCTGCTCCACCGGGGCGCTTGCGGGTGCGAGCCCAACACGGGCGACGGCGCCGGCATCCTCGTGCAGATGCCCGACCGCTTCCTGCGCCGCGAGTGCGCCCGCCTGGGCGTGAGCTTGCCGCCGGCCGGCGAGTACGGGGCCGGCCTCGTCTTCCTGCCCCGGGAGCCCAGGGAGGCCGACAAGGTCCGCGCCCTCCTGCACTCGATCGTCGACGAGGAGGGGCAGACCCTGCTCGGCTGGCGCGACGTGCCGACCGACGACGGCCAGCTGGGCGCCAGCGCCCGATCGGTCGAGCCGACGATCAAGCAGGTGTTCATCGGCCGCGGCCCCGCCGTGCGCGACCGCGCCCAGTTCGAGCGCAAGCTCTACGTGATCCGCCGCCTGTTCGAGAAGGCCATCATCGGCCTCGACATCCCCGACCGCACGTTCGCCTACGTGCCGAGCCTGTCGTGCAACACGTTCATCTACAAGGGCATGCTGAGCGCCGACCAGATGGAGCCGATGTACCCGGACCTGGTCGATCCCGACTTCGAGTCCGCCCTGGCTCTGGTCCACCAGCGGTTCAGCACGAACACGTTCCCCTCGTGGCCGCTGGCCCATCCCTACCGCTACGTGGCCCACAACGGCGAGATCAACACGCTGCGCGGCAACATCAACTGGATGCGGGCGCGGGAGGCGCTGTGCCGGTCGGAGGTGCTCGGCGGCGATCTCGCCAAGGTGCTGCCGGTGACCCGGGACGGGCTCAGCGACACCGCGACGTTCGACAACGTCCTCGAGTTCCTCGTCATGAACGGCCGGTCGCTGCCCCACGCGATCCTCATGATGATCCCGGAGCCGTGGCAGAACCACGAGTCGATGAGCCACGACCGCCGGGCCTTCTACGAGTTCCACGCCTCGCTGATGGAGCCGTGGGACGGCCCCGCCTCGATCGCCTTCACCGACGGTACCGTCATCGGGGCCGTGCTCGACCGCAACGGCCTGCGGCCCTCGCGGTACTACGTGACCACCGACGGCATGGTCGTGATGGCCTCCGAGGTCGGCGTGCTCGACATCCCGGCCGAGCAGATCGCGCTCAAGGAGCGGCTGCACCCGGGCAAGATCTTCCTCGTCGACACCGCCCAGGGCCGGATCATCGACGACGAGGAGATCAAGACCGCCCTGGCCGCCGAGCACCCCTACGCGGACTGGCTGCGGGACAACGTGGTGCGGCTGGCCAGCCTCCCCGACCAGCCGGCGCCGGCGGCCGACCACGACACGGTGCTGGCCCGCCAGATCGCCTTCGGCTACACGCACGAGGACCTCCGCCTGTTGCTGGGCCCCATGGCCAAGAACGGCGAGGAGCCGATCGGGTCCATGGGCACCGACACCGCGCTGGCCGTGCTGTCGGACCGGCCCCGGCCGCTCTTCGACTACTTCAAGCAGCTCTTCGCGCAGGTCACCAACCCGCCGCTCGACCAGATCCGGGAGGAGCTGGTCACCTCCATGGAGTCGACGATCGGCCCCGAGGGCAACCTGCTGCGGCCGTTGCCGGAGTCGTGCCGGCAGATCATCATCCCCGACCCCGTGCTGACCAACGAGGAGGTCGCCAAGCTGCGCCACGTCGAGCACCCGTGGTTCCGCTCGGTGACGTTACCCATGCTGTACCCGGTCGCCGCCGGTGCCGACGGCCTCGAGCGCGCGCTCGTCGCGCTGCAGCGGCAGGCCAGCGAGGCCATCGCCGACGGCCACGACATCGTCATCCTGTCCGACCGCGGGGTGACGCGGGAGCGGGCGGCGATCCCGAGCCTGCTGGCCACCGCGGCCGTCCACCATCACCTCGTGCGCCGGGGCGAGCGCACGCGCTGCGGCCTCGTCGTGGAGACGGGCGACGCCCGCGAGGTCCACCACGTGTGCCTGCTCATCGGCTACGGCGCCGGCGCCGTGAACCCCTGGGTGGCCTTCGAGACGCTCGACGACATGATCGGCCAGGGGCTGCTGACGGGCGTCGACCGGGCCAAGGCGGTCCGCAACTACATCAAGGCCCTCAACAAGGGCATCCTCAAGGTCATGGCCAAGATGGGCATCTCGACGCTGCAGAGCTACTGCGGCGCCCAGATCTTCGAGGCCATCGGTCTGAATCGCGACGTCGTCGAGCGCTACTTCACGGGGACGCCCTCGCGGGTGGGCGGCATCGGCATCGAGGTGATCGCCGAGGAGGTCCGCCGCTGCCACGACGCCGCCTTCCCGGCCCGGCCGACCGGCCGCGCCGACCTCGACTGGGGCGGCGAGTACCAGTGGCGGCGCGACGGCGAGTACCACCTGTTCAACCCCGACACCGTCTTCAAGCTGCAGCACGCGACGCGATCCGGCCAGTACCGGATCTTCCGCGACTACACGACGCTGGTCGACGATCAGAGCCGACAGCTCGCCACCCTGCGCGGGCTCATCGAGCTCAAGCCGGCCGGGCAGCCGGTGCCGCTGGACGAGGTGGAGTCCGTCGAGACCATCTTCAAGCGGTTCGCGACGGGCGCCATGTCCTACGGCTCCATCGGCCAGGAGGCCCACGAGACCCTCGCCATCGCGATGAACCGCATCGGCGGCAAGTCGAACACCGGCGAGGGCGGCGAGGATCCCGCCCGCTACCGGCGCGATGCCAACGGCGACTGGCGCCGCAGCGCCATCAAGCAAGTGGCCTCGGCCCGCTTCGGCGTGACCAGCGAGTACCTCGTCAACGCCGACGATCTGCAGATCAAGATGGCCCAGGGCGCCAAGCCCGGCGAAGGCGGCCAGCTGCCCGGCCACAAGGTCTACCCGTGGATCGCCAAGGTCCGCTTCGCGACGCCGGGCGTGGGGCTGATCTCCCCGCCCCCGCACCACGACATCTACTCGATCGAGGACCTCGCCCAGCTCATCCACGATCTGAAGAACTCGAATCCGAAGGCGCGGATCCACGTGAAGCTGGTGGCCGAGGTCGGAGTCGGGACCGTCGCCGCCGGGGTGGCCAAGGCCCACGCCGACGTCGTGCTCATCTCCGGCCACGACGGCGGCACCGGGGCCTCGCCGCTCACGTCCATCAAGCACGGCGGCGTGCCGTGGGAGCTGGGGCTGGCCGAGACCCAGCAGGTGCTCGTGCTCAACAAGCTGCGCGACCGCATCGTGGTGCAGGTCGACGGCCAGATGAAGACCGGCCGCGACGTCGTCATCGCCGCCCTGCTCGGCGCCGAGGAGTTCGGCTTCTCGACGGCGCCGCTGGTGGTCATGGGCTGCATCATGATGCGGGTCTGCCACCTGAACACGTGTCCGGTCGGCGTGGCCACCCAGGACCCCGAGCTGCGCCAGCGCTTCGCCGGCAAGCCGGAGTTCGTCACGACCTTCTTCCGGTTCATCGCCGAGGAGATCCGCGAGTACATGGCGGCGATGGGCTTCCGGACCATGGAGGAGATGATCGGGCGGGTCGACCGCCTGGACTTCAAGCCCGCCGTCGAGCACTGGAAGGCCAAGGGACTCGACCTCGCGTCGATCCTGCACGCCCCCGCCATGCCGCCCGAGGTCGCCCGCCGCTGCGTGACCGTGCAGGACCACGGCCTCGACCGCGCGCTCGACCGGACCACGCTGATCCCGGCCTGCCGGGAGGCGATCGAGCAGGCCAAGCCGGTGGAGCTGAGCCTGCCGATCCGCAACGTCAACCGCACCGTCGGCACGATGCTCGGCTGCGAGATCACCACGCGGTGGGGCGGCGACGGATTGCCCGACGGCACCATCAAGGTCCACTTCCGCGGCTCGGCCGGGCAGTCGTTCGGGGCCTTCGTGCCGCGCGGGGTCACCTTCACGCTCGAGGGCGATGCCAACGACTACTGGGGCAAGGGGCTCTCGGGCGGCCGCCTCGTCGTCTTCCCGCCCCGCGAAGCGACCTTCGTGCCCGAGCGCAACATCGTCATCGGCAACGTCGCCCTCTACGGAGCGACCAGCGGCGAGGCCTTCGTGCGCGGCGTCGCCGGTGAGCGCTTCGCCGTGCGCAACAGCGGCGTGCACGCGGTCGTGGAGGGCATCGGCGACCACGGCTGCGAGTACATGACCGGGGGCCGGGTCGTGGTCCTCGGCCACAGCGGACGCAACTTCGCGGCCGGCATGTCGGGCGGCATCGCCTACGTGCTCGACGTCGACGGCGACTTCAAGCAGCGCTGCAACCTCGGCATGGTCGATCTCGGTCCGCTCGACGCGGCCGCGGAGGTCGAGCTCGTGCGTGGCCTCATCCGCCGCCACGTCGAGGTCACCGGGTCGACCTACGCACGGGACATCCTCGCCGACTGGATCGACGTGCAGCCGCGGTTCGTCCGGGTGATGCCGCGCGACTACAAGCGGGTGCTGGCGGCCGAGGCGCACGCCCGCACCGAGGGCCGCGAGCCGACCTTCGCCGAGCTCGTCGGCACCACCAGCGGGTAGCGCGATGGGCAAGGTCACCGGCTTCCTCGAGATCAAGCGCAAGAAGTGGCCGACCCGGCCCGTCGACGAGCGCCTGCACGACTGGAAGGAGGTCTACCTCCCCTTCCCGGTCGACGAGCTCAAGAAGCAGGCGGCCCGGTGCATGGACTGCGGCATCCCGTTCTGCCACCAGGGCTGCCCGCTCGGCAACATCGTGCCCGACTGGAACGACCTCGTGTACCGCGACCACTGGCGGGACGCCATCGACCGCCTGCACGCGACCAACAACTTCCCGGAGTTCACCGGCCGCCTGTGCCCGGCCCCGTGCGAGGGCTCGTGCGTGCTCGGCATCAACGACGACCCGGTGACGATCAAGGCGGTCGAGGTCTCGATCATCGAGCGGGCCTTCGACGAGGGATGGGTGGCGCCGGAGCCGCCGGTGATGCGCACCGGCAAGAAGGTGGCCGTGGTGGGCTCGGGGCCGGCCGGGCTGGCCGCCGCCGAGCAGCTCAACCGGGCCGGCCACTGGGTCACCGTGCTGGAGCGCAGCGATCGCATCGGGGGACTCCTGCGCTACGGCATCCCCGAGTTCAAGATGGAGAAGCGGGTCCTCGACCGGCGGCTGGCGCTGATGGAGAAGGCCGGCGTGACGTTCCGGCCCAACGCCGACGTCGGCGGCGGGCTGCCCGTGGCCGACCTGCGACGCGAGCACGACGCCCTCGTGCTGGCCTGCGGCGCCGGCGCCCCCCGCGACCTGCCGATCCCCGGCCGTGAGCTCGCGGGCGTGCACTTCGCGATGGAGTATCTGACCCTCTCGAACCGGCGCTGCGAGGGTGATGCGGTGCCCGACGAGCGCTTCATCAGCGCGCAGGGCAAGCGCGTCGTCATCATCGGCGGCGGCGACACCGGCGCCGACTGCCTGGGCACCGTGCACCGCCAGGGCGCCGTCGCCGTGCACCAGTTCGAGCTGCTCCCGCGCCCACCCGATCAGCGTGCCGCCGACAATCCGTGGCCGCAGTGGCCCAACGTCTACCGCGTGTCGTCGGCCCACGAGGAGGGCGGCGATCGGGTCTACGCGGTGTCGACCCAGCGCTTCACCGGCGACGCCGACGGCCGGCTTCGCCAGCTCCACGCCGAGAAGGTCGAGATGACGCGCGGCGAGGGCGGCCGCCTGCAATTCACGCCGGTCCCCGACAGCGCCTTCACGCTCGACGTCGATCTGGTCCTGCTCGCCATGGGATTCGTCGGCCCCGAGCGTGCCGGGCCGATCGAGGAGCTGGGGCTGAAGCTGACCGAGCGCGGCAACGTCGCCCGCGACGCGACCTGGATGACGAGCGTGCCCGGCGTCTTCACCTGCGGGGACATGCAGCGGGGCCAGTCGCTTGATCGTGTGGGCGATCGCCGAGGGACGCTCGTGCGCGGCCGGCGTCGACCGCTGGCTGATGGGCAAGACCGACCTGCCCGCCCCGCTGTAGGTTCTAGCGGTAGCTCTCGACCGAGGCGGCGATGCACTCGGCGCGGGTGGCGTCCTCGCCGCGCATGGCCCTCAGCGCCTTCCAGCACGCCTCGCAGCTCGGGTAGGAAACCGAGGACCCCGCCCGGCGCTCCGTGCCCCGGAAGCGCAGCACGCACTCGCCGGGTACGGGTGGCCGCGTCGACCGCGGGCCGATCACCGGCCGTGAATCGCCGGGGCGTTCGGGGCCGAGCTGTTCGCGATACCGCTCCGGCACCTGATCGCGGCGGCCCGCGTAGTGAACGTTCCCCTGCTCGTCGTACCAGCGGTAGGCCTGCTGGGCGACGGCCGGGCTCGCGACGACGATCAGCGCCAGCAACACGATGGCCTGGATCCCGCGCGTGGTGTTCATCGCCGCCTATCATCCCCCAGATTCGGCCGAGGGCAGGAACTCAAAAAGACCCGCTCAGCGGCCCGTCAGAGGCTCGCCGACGAGCCCCCACCACGGCAGGGCCACGGCCAGGATCGCCACCCACGCCACCAGGGTCATCCACAGGCCGAAGCGCAGCATCTCGCCGGCCGACACGTGGCCCCGCTCGTAGATGACCAGGGCCGAGGAGCTCTGGGCCGGGTAGTAGACGACGGCGTCGCCCGTCATCATCACGACCAGCGCGCACACCAGCGGGTTGAGGCCGGCCTCGCGGCCGACCGACATGGCCAGCGGCAGCGCCAGAGCCAGGAACCCGGAGATGTTGGGCACGAGCGCCCGGAGCGCGGTGGCTCCCAGCATCAGCAGCCCCACCGTCACCAGCGGCCGGTCCCCGAGCGCGGGCAGGCCTCCGACCAGCAGACGGGCCAGCCACGCGGCCGCCCCGCTGGTGCCGAGCACGTGAGCCAGCGAGATGGACGCCGCGATCACGAAGAAGTTGGCCCAGCCCACCCCTCGCTCGAGATCGGCCCACACCAGCGGCCCCACGCGGGGAACCAGCAGGACCACGAAGGCCAGCAGCGCCGGGATCGCGGGGTCGAGATGATGGACCGCGTCGGTCAGCCACAGTGCGGAGGCGCCCAGGATGACGGCCAGCGTGCGCCACTCCACGCCCGACAGCGGCCGGCGATGGCCGGGCGCCGGTGTGGGCAGCCCCTGGCGAAAGCCGCGCCGGTAGAGCGCCCACGTCAGCACCCCGCCGAGGAACAGCATGACGTAGTACGGCACGGCCATCAGCGCGAACCAGCCCGTCCACGACATGCCGCCGATGATGGCCGCGCTCATCACCGGCGTGATGCCGCCGGTCAGCAGCGTGGTCGAGGCCAGCCGGTTGATCGAGGACAGCGCCAGCATCACGGCCTTGGCCATGTCGGCCCCGCGGCGCACCCCGGCCAGCGTGAACACCTCGTCGTAGATGTGAATGAGGATGCCCGAGCGCGTCGTGGCCGACGGCAGCACGAAGGTGAGGGCGGGGAACGCCAGCACGAGCTGCAGGTAGACGGCCAGGCTCCGCCCGCGGGCGCGCTCCAGGATGGCGCGGGCCAGTCGCTCGGCCAGGCCGCTGCGCACGACGGCCGCACCCATCGTGAGCACGCCGATCAGGAAGTACGGCACCGGGTTTGCGAACCCCTGCAGCGCGCCCCGCACGTCGCCGGCGGCGCCGGTCAGCGCCAGCAGCGTCACGCTCAGCAATGCGGTCACCCCGGGCTCGAGCGCCTCGGTCGTCCACAGCACGATCGTGATCAGCGTGACGAGCAGCGCCCGCTGCCCCGCGGGCGGCAGCCCGTCGGCCACCGGTGGCAGCGCGAGCGCGAGCCCCAGAGCGCCGACGGCCACGGCGAGCCCCAGCGTCCGCGCCGGCGTCCCCCGGGCCACCACCGTCTCCCCGTGGCTCATCGCGCCCGCCATCCTGCCACGCCGGGCCAGGCTGGCGGCGCTACAATCGCGCCGTGCTCTCGGTCCGCGCCGTCCTCGCGAAAGGCGTGCTGGCCTGGATCATCCGGACGACGCCGGGACAGACCGCCGCGCCCCGCCCACCCGGCCTCTGATCTCGCGCCACAGCCACCCACAACCGATCAGCAGGGCCACGAACACGGCGTTGGCGGCCCAGTAGCGCGGCCAGGCGTTGAAGCGCCAGCCGAGCCAGTCCTTCACGAGCGTGAAGGCGATGACCTGGTGGATGAAGTAGAGGACCAGCGCGGTCTGGCCCAGCACCACCAGCCACGGCAGCCGCCACCGCCGCTGCTCCATCGTCCAGTAGGCCGCCGCCAGCAGCAGCAGCACCATGCCCAGGATCCACAGCAGCGCGACGGGCCGGGGCGTCCAGTGGTGGTTGAGGATCAGATCTCGCCGCATGCCGAAGCGCATCGGGGCGGCGGCCCACCAGTCGTGCACGAAGAACGCGGCGACCAGGAGCGCGCCCGCGATCGCCGCCACCGCGACCCAGCGCGCGCCCGCCTCCGGACTGCGGCGGTGGATCCCGAGCCACGTCCAGCCGAGGACCAGGCCGAGCAGGACGAGGCTCAGCCACGGCCACGGCGGGAAGTCGTAGAACAGCACGAGGCCGAGCATGGGATGCGCCTCCACGAAGCGCGCGAGCGCGGGGGCAGCGGCGAGGAAGGCGACGTAGCTCGCGACGGCCACGGCCAGCAGTCCCCAGCCGGCGCCGGGGAAGCGCAGCAGCCACAGCGCCGGCACCATCGCGATCATCGCCAGCCCGATGGTCTGGAGCACCCCGCCGCTGAGGACCGGCTCGCCCGGGAAGACGACGAGGTTCAGGAGGAGGCCGGCGCCGACGGTGCGCACGCCCCGGGGCACGAGCCGGCGGGCGATCGCGCCGAGGCTCTCGGCGGCGCCGCCCGGGCGGCCGCCGAGCGGCAGGCAGAAGCCGACGAGGAACAGGAAGATCGGCGCCGCCAGCGTGAGGGTGATGTAGATGAGCGCATAGCGGCTCACGGTCATGTGGGTGTCGATCCACCACCGCGCGGTGTGGTTGACGGCCATGAAGATCAGCGCCGCCCCGCGCAGCCCGTCCAGGAACGGCAGGCGCGAGGCCGGAGGAACCGACGCGCCGGTGATCATGTGCCCCTCGGGCTAGTCGAACCCCCACGAGAAGACCCGGATGGGCGTGACTTCGACCACGACGGAGTCCGAGGGACTGATCGCGGCCTCGCGTCGGTACTGCCAGTACTTGCGGTAGAGAAGCTCACGGACCCGATGAAAGCGCGGCCCCCGTTCGATGAGCCGGGCGCGGCCCTGGATCATGACGCCCTTGAGCGTCGCCCAGTGGTCGGAGTACACGTCGACCGTGACCGTGACGAGCGGGTTCTGGCGCACGTTCTTGACCTTTCGGCCCTTGTCGCCGGAGGCGAAGTACACCTTGCCGCCGGTCAGCACATGGCACACCGGCACCAGGTGAGGCATGCCGCCAGCGCCGGCGGTCGCCACGCGGCTCACGCGCTCCAGGGCGACGAAGTCGGCGAGCGTCTTGGTGAGCTGGCGGGCCGGACGGCGTCTGGCCATCGAACGTCTCCTTCAGCGCCCGGAGGCGGGAACGCGACTCGAGAATTCGCTAACGCAGCGGGCTCTGCCAGAGCGCGTGCCCCACGAAGAAGGGGCCCAGCGTCTGGAGATACTGCGAGGTCTGGACGGTCTTGCGCATGGCCTGGACCAGGTGCGAGAGCGGGTGCAGCTCGCGGCCGACGAGACCGATCACGAAGTCGTTGTCGTGGGCATCGAGGCCCTGACAGGCCAGCCGCACGTCGTGGGCGAGGTCGGCCTCGCCGTAGGCCCGGCCGAGCACGCTGTGCTCGCGGATGATCGTCCCCTGCTCCTGGGGCGAGAGCCGGGCGAAGCCGCCGGTGCGGCGCAGCGGATACCAGATGCCCCACGGCCACGCCGGATTCAGCGCGGTGCGCCGCGGGCGGCGCAGCAGCCACTCGTCGAGGTCGGCCTCGAAGCCGGAGGCGTAGGTGCGGCCGATCATCGTCAGCTCGGGTTTGAGCATCAGCTCGCCGAAGGCCCCGGTGTTGAGCACCTCGCGGAAGGGGCCGACGAAGAAGGTCGGGTCCTCGCTCATGCCGACCACGGCGACCCCGCGGGGGTCGTTCACGTCCTGGTAGAGCACGACCTCCAGCCGGCTCGCCTCGAGGATGCGCACCAGCGGCTTGACGTCGGTGCAGCCGCCGAAGGCCTGCAGCTGCATGAACAGCCGCGTGTCGGCGCTCTGCTGGTTGGCGCCGCGCTCCCGGACGTCCACCTTGGCCTCGTCGCCGGTGCTCACGCTCAGCCTCCCCGGGTATGCATCTCGAGGTGCGGATCGCGCTTGAGCCCGCCGATCTGCACGAGCGGCTGCCGGTTGCCCACGGCCAGCCGGTCCTCGGCCCCGCGATCGGTGCGGGCCCGCCAGCCCCCGGTGATCAGCGCCTTCAGCTCCTCGGGCCCGGCCCCACCCCGGAAGGGCCCGCGCAGGTCGATGCCACGGGTGGCGTAGAGACAGAGGTACCAGACGCCGTCGGCGGTCAACCGGCTGCGGTCGCAGTCGGCGCAGAACGGCGCCGTCGTCGACGAGATGATGCCGAACGTCGTGCCGTCGGGCAGCCGGAAGCGGTCGGCGGGAGCGGTCGTGGTCTCCACCACCGGCTCGATGAGACCGTAGCGGCGCCCGAGCCGCTCGAGCATCTCGGCCCGGCTGACGACCTGGTTGGCCGACCACCGGGTGGCGCCGCCCACGTCCATGTACTCGATGAACCGCACCTCGGCCGGCACGCCCCGCCCGAACTCGATCAGGCCGGCCAGCTCGTCGTCGTTCACGTCGCGGATCACGACCGTGTCGAGCTTGGTCCCGGTGAAGCCGGCCCGCGGCAGGCTGGCGATGCCCTCCAGGACCTGGGCGTGCGTCGAGCGGTTGGTGAGCCGGGCGAACCGCTGCGGATCGAGCGTGTCGAGGCTCACCGTCACCCGGTGCAGGCCGGCCGCCTTCAGCGCCGGCGCGTGCTCGGCCAGCAGCACGCCGTTGGTGGTCATCGCCAGGTCGCGGATGCGCGGCTTGGCCGCGAGCATGCGGATCAGGCGCGGCAGGTCGCGCCGCAGCAGCGGCTCGCCGCCGGTGAGACGTACCTTGTCCACGCCGAGGTCGAGGAACACGTCGGTCAGCGCCGCCATCTCGCCGAAGTGCAGGATGTCCTCGCGCGGCAGCCAGACGTACTCTTCCTCCGGCATGCAGTAGCCGCAGCGCAGGTTGCAGCGGTCGGTGACGGAGACGCGCAGGTTGCGCAGGAAGCGACCGTGCACGTCGGTGACCGGCGGCGTCACGGGGCGACACCCACCGGTGCGACGTCGGCAACCAGAGCCCGCTCCCACTCGCGCACGAGGCCGGTCTTCTTCACGCCGACCTCGAAGTGGTCCCAGGGCAGCCGCTCGTCGAGCGCCCGCGGCCGCGTCGTCTCGTGGTCGAGGTCGCCGTCCCACTCGCGCAGCGCCCGCCGCCAGTCACCGCCCAGGCGCGCAGCCGCCTCCACGAGGTCGGCCACCCGGCGGTCGCCGCGGGCCAGCAGCGCCTGCAGCGCCGCCTCGCGCGGATTCTCGTGCAGCACCCGCACGGTGCCGAGAGGGCGCACGCCGCTCTTGATCGTCTCCAGCTTGTCGGCCAGCGCACCGGCGCCGGCGAACGGCGCCCACTGGAACGGCGTCCACGGCTTGGGCACGAACGACGAGATCGACAGCGTGAGCCGTCCGAACGGGCGGCCCTTGGGGTCGAGCGCGCGCAGCCGCTCGAGCATGCGCCGGGCGAGGTCGACGATGGCGACCACGTCCTCGTCGGTCTCGGTCGGCTGGCCGATCATGAAATAGGTCTTGAGGTTCGGGATGCCCTGCGCCCGTACGAGGTCGCAGGCACCCAGGATCTGCTCGTCGGTGATCGCCTTGCGGATGGCCCGGCGCAGCCGCTCGGTGCCGGCCTCGGGGGCGATCGTGAGCGTGCGGTGCCCGCCCCGGGCCAGCGAGGCGGCCAGCTCCTCGGTGAGGCTGTCGGCCCGCAGCGAGGAGATCGACAGCTCCATGCCGTTGTCCTCGACGATCTTCAGGAGATCGCCGATCCACGGGTAGTCCGACACGCAGGCGCCCACCAGCCCGATCCGCTTCTCGCCCTCCGCGGCCAGCTGCTCGATGGTCTGGCGCAGGGCGTCCACGCTGCGATGCCGCACCGGACGGTACACCTGGCCCTCCAGGCAGAAGCGGCAGCCGCGCCCGCACCCCTTGCCCACCTCGAGCAGCGCCATGTGGCCGTACTCGGCGTTGGGGGTCTTCACGGCGGCGATCGTCCGGAACGCGTTGACGTCGCGCAGCCGGCGCTTGATGACGATGGGCGGGGCGCCGGGGCCGGCGGTGACGTCGGCCAGGGTGCCGTCGGGGGCGTGGCGGATCTCGTAGCGCTCCGGCACGTACACCCCGGGGACCGACAGCAGCAGGTCCAGGAAGCTCTCGCGGTCGCGGTATCGCTCGCGGTAGGCCTCGATCAGCTCGCCGACCAGCTCCTCGCCCTCGCCCACCACGATGAAGTCCATGAAGGGCGCCACCGGCTCCGGGTTGGAGAAGGCGCAGACGCCGCCCATGAGCACCAGCGGATCGTGGGAGCGCCGGGCGGCGGCCCGGACCGGGATGCCGGCCAGGTCGAGCAGGCGGACCACGTTGATGTAGTCACCCTCGTAGGTGACCGAGAAGCCGATCAGGTGGAAGTCGGTGAGCGGCCGCTGCGAC
Source organism: uncultured Candidatus Rokubacteria bacterium (assembly GCA_963734175.1). GTDB lineage: Bacteria > Methylomirabilota > Methylomirabilia > Rokubacteriales > CSP1-6 > AR5. Next base: position 692,639 of record CAVTGC010000002.1, on the reverse strand, counting down.
TCCAGCGAGAAGGGCGGCGCCTGGGTACGCTGCATCTCGGTGATGTCGGCGGGGTCGGGCAGGAACACGCGCTCGCACACCACGTCGGGGCGGGCGTTGAGGTGCCGGTAGATGGTCTGGAAGCCGAGGTTCGACATTCCGACCGAGTAGGTGTTGGGATAGACGAGCGCGAAGGCGATCTTACCGCCCCAGTCCTTGCGGACCGTCCCCTCCTCAGCGGCGAGCAGGGCCTGAGCTTTTTTCTTTAGTGACCAAGACATCCGGGTCAGTCTACCACACGCTCCCCGAGGCCCCCGGCCGCCGCTCAGCCCTTGATGACGCCCAGCGGGCGCAGCCGCGCCACGCGCGTGGAGATGCCGAAGCGGTGCACGACGTCGACGACCTCGCGCACGTCCTTGTACGCCTCCGGCATCTCCTCGGCCAGCGCCTCGCGGCCGCTCGCCCGCGCCACCACGCCCTGGGCCGCCAGCTCGGCGTCGATGCGGCGCCCGCGCGCGGCCTTCACCGCCGCCGTGCGGCTCAGCCGGCGACCGGCGCCGTGGCACGTCGAGCCGAACGTCTCCCGCATCGCCACCTCGGTACCGACGAGCAGGTAGGAATAGCGGCCCATGTCGCCGGGCACGATGACGGGCTGGCCGGGAAAGGCCCGGGTGGCCCCCTTGCGGTGCACCAGCAGGCGCCGGCGACGGCCGTCGACCTCGTGCTCCTCTTCCTTGGCGATGTTGTGGGCGACGTCGTAGACGACGGCCAGACCGAGGTCGCCGGGCGAGACGCCGAGCACGCGCGCGAGGACCTCGCCGGTCGCGTGGGCGAGCACCTGGCGGTTGGCGAAGGCGAAGTTGGCGGCGGCCCGCATGGCGCCGAGATAGTCGATGGCCTCCACCGAATCGACGGGCGCGCAGGCGAGCTGGCGATCGGGGACCTCGATGCCGTACCGCCGCAGCGCCGCCCCCGTCACCTTGAGGTAGTCGGTGCAGACCTGGTGGCCGATGCCGCGGGAGCCGGTGTGGATCATCACGGTGAGCTGGCCCAGTCGCACGCCGAGCCGCGCCGCGGTGGCGGCGTCGTGGATCTCGTCGACGACCTGCAGCTCCAGGAAGTGGTTACCGGAGCCGAGCGAGCCGAGCTGGCGCAGCCCGCGCTCGCGCGCGTGGGCCGACACCGCGTCGGGCCGCGCGCCCGCCAGCCGTCCCCCCGACTCGATACGCTCGAGGTCGTCGCGGTCGCCGTAGCCGCTCCCCGCCGCCCACGCCGCGCCGTCTTCCAGCACGCTCGTCAGGTCGCGGGGGGTGAGCGTCGCGCTACCGCGCACGCCCACGCCGGTCGGGATCCGCGCGTGCAGACCGTCCACCAGCTCCCGCATGCGCGGGACCACGTCGGCGGCCTCGAGGCCGGTCCGGAGCAGCCGCACGCCGCAGTTGATGTCGAAGCCGATGGCGCCGGGACTGACCACGCCGTGCGCGGCGTCGGTCGCCACCACGCCGCCGACCGGCAGCCCGTAACCCTGGTGGATGTCCGGCATGGCCAGCGCCGCCCGCACGATCCCCGGCAGCGTGGCGCCGTTGGCGATCTGCTCCAGGGAGGCGTCGGTGCGAATCGCCGCCATCAACGCCTCGTCGGCGACGATGAGCGCAGGCACCCGCATTCCAGGCCGGGCTCCCACGGGAATACGCCAGAGGAAGGGACCGACGCGCTCAGGCTGCAGGCTCACGACGTCAGTCGCTCACGCGCAGTCGAGGGGTCGCCACGGCTCCGAGCGCCCGGGGGGGTCTGGGCCACGGCTCCGCCGGGGCGCCCCGAGCGCCCGGGGGGGTCTGGGGGCCATCTCGGGGCCCCCAGTCCAATCAGGACCTCGCGGGGCCCACCCGGCCGGGCAGAGTGGACGAGGCCCGCCGTCGCGTCCACGCCAGACCAGCGACGGCGACCGCCACGCCGAGCAGGCTGGCCAGCTGCGCCACCCGGAACGGCCCCACCCAGAAGCTGTCGAGCCGGATCGCCTCGATCGCGAAGCGGCCGATCGAGTACAGGCCGATGTACGCGAAGAACAGCGCACCCGGCTGCTCGCGCAGCCGCGGCCGCAGCACGAGGATGAGCACCGCGAACACCAGCAGGTCCCACAGCGACTCGTACAGGAACGTCGGGTGAAAGTAGTCGAACTGCGTGAACCCCGGCGGGCGGTGCGGCGGCGAGATGTAGAGCTTCCAGGGCAGGTCGGTCGGTCGTCCGAACGCCTCCTCGTTGAAGAAGTTCCCCCACCGCCCGATGGCCTGGCCGATGGCCCACGAGGGCGCCGTCACGTCGAGCCCGCGCAGGATCGGCAGCCCCCACTTCCACGCGAGCCAGATGCCGACCAGCGGCCCCACGATGAGCCCGCCGTGAATGGCCAGGCCGCCCTCCCACACCGCGAGGATCTTGCGCGGGTACTGCCCGTAGTAATCCCAGTTGAAGGCGACCTCGTACATGCGGGCACCGAGCAAGCCGGCCAGGACAGCCCACTGGGCCGCCGTGACGATGTCCTCGGCGGGAAGACCCTCGCGCTTGGCTTGCCGGTGGGCCAGCCAGAGAGCGACGACGATCGACGTCGCCATGAGGATCCCGTACCAGCGGATCACGAGGGGGCCGATCTGGAAAGCGATGGCACCCGGCGAGCTCATCACCGGGTGAGGATAACACGTGCCTCGGGGGCCGATGCTATGCTCTGCCCCGATGACGCGCCCGCGCGTCGTGTTTCTCGGCACCGGCGGCGCACTCAACCCAGCGCGCTACCAGGCCTCCGTCCTCGTCGAGTGCGGGGACACGCGCGTGCTCCTCGACACCGGCGGCGGCCTCGGCCTGGTGCGGCGCCTGCTCGCCGTCGAGGTCGATCCCTGCACCGTCGGCCACGTCTTCCTCAGTCATCGCCATCTCGACCACATGGGCGGGCTGGAACCGCTGCTGCTCACCCAGTCCTTCAGCGCCCTGCGCGCCGGCGTCACGCCGGCCGCGGTCAGCCTCTACGCGTTGCCGGGCAGCGCCGCCGCGATCCGCGCGACGCTGGCGGCGGCCGACGCCGCCGGCGAGCGGCGTCTGGCGGGACAGCTCACCTGGGTGACGCCGATGCCGGGAGCGCCGTTGACCATCGCCGCCGGCGTCAGCCTCGCCCTGACCGCCGTCGATCACCTGCCCGTGGGCGGTGACGCGGCCGGCTGCGTGGTCGAGTGTGGAGGCGCGCGGGTCGTGTACAGCGGCGACACCCGGCCGTGCGAGACGCTGACCGACGCCGCCCGCGGCGCCGACCTGCTGATCCACGAGGTCGGCGGGCTCGACGTCCGCGCCGAGACCCTGCACGCGGTGGGGCACTCGACGGCCGGCGAGGCCGGGCGCATCGCCGCCCGCGCCGGTGTCCGCGCCCTCGCCCTCTTCCACGCGCCGGCGTCGGAGTGGGTCGCGCCGGCCGATCTGCTCGCCGAGGCGCGCCGTCACGCCCCCGGGGTGGAGGTGTTCCTCAGCGAGGACGGGATGGCGGTGGGCGTGTGAGGTGCGAGGGTTGGTTGGTAGGGGCGGCAGGACTCGAACCTGCACGTCCTTGCGGACAGAGGATTTTAAGTCCCCTGCGTCTCCCGTTTCGCCACGCCCCCACGATCAGGGATATCGACTGGAGGCGCCGGGCGGATTCGAACCGCCGAATAACGGATTTGCAGTCCGCTGCCTTACCACTTGGCTACGGCGCCACGAGCCGGGGCAAAAAAAATGCTGGAGCGGGAAACGGGATTCGAACCCGCGACCCCGACCTTGGCAAGGTCGTGCTCTACCACTGAGCTATTCCCGCACGCCAGCGCGCCGAATTGTACCACGGCCCGGCGCGGCCTCTCCCAGCGTCAGTCCCCCTCCTCGCGGAGGGCGGCGGCCGCATCCTCCGGGGGCACCGGGTTGATGAAGAAGCCGCTCCCCCACTCGTAACCCGCCACGTTGGTCAGCTTGGGAATGATCTCCAGGTGCCAGTGGAAGTGATCGAGCGGACCGTCCCGCAGGGGCGCGGTGTGCAGCATGAAGTTGAAGGGCGGGCGGTGCAGCACGCGGTCCATCCGGCGGAGGAACTCACCGAGGACCTCGGCCAGGCCGCGCAGCTCCTCCACCCCCGTCTCCTCGAACGCCGACCGGTGGTTGGTCGGCAGGATCCACGTCTCGAAGGGAAAGCGAGGGGCGAACGGAGCCAGCGCCACGAAGCCGTTGGCCTCCATGACGACCCGCCGCCGGGTGCGCCGCTCCTGCAGGACGACGTCGCACCAGACGCAGCGCTCCTTCATCTCGTAGTACTCGGCCGCGCCCTTCAGCTCCTCCGAGACCATGATCGGGATGATCGGGCTGGCGATGAGCTGGGAGTGCGGGTGCTCGAGCGAGGCCCCGGCGGCGGCGCCGTGGTTCTTGAAGACGAGGATGTAGGCGAAGCGCGGGTCCTTCTTGAGGTCGAGCACGCGCTCGCGGTAGGCGGCCAGCACGTCGGCCACCGCCTCGGTCGGCAGCGTGGCCAGCGTGGCCATGTGATCCGGCGTCTCGATCACGACCTCGTGGGCGCCCACGCCGCTCATCCGATCGTAGAGCCCCTCGCCGGAGGGCTCCAGCTCGCCCTCGATGCGGAGCGCCGGGAACTTGTTGGGCACCACCCGCATCGACCACCCGGGCCCGTTGGCGTCGGAGTCGGGGCCGCGGTTGGCCAGGATCTCCGGCGGCGTCTTCGCCTCGTTGTTCGGGCAGAAGACGCAGTTGCCGCCTTGCGCCTCCACCGGCTGCCGCGGAAAGTCGGACGGCCGCCGACCGCGCTCGGTGGAGATGATGACCCATCGCCCCACCACGGGGTCCTTCCTCAGCTCAGGCACGACGCTCCCCCACCCGTGCATCCTCCCGTGTCGCCGCGCGCCCCAGCAACGAGGCGAGCGCGTCGGCCGGCGACTTTCCCTCGAACAGCACGGCCGCCACCTCGGCCGCAATCGGCAGCGCCACTCCGTGCCGCGCGGCCAGCGCCAGGGCCGAGGCGACGGTCGGCACGCCCTCGGCCACCATGCGCGTGGCCCGCTGGGCCTCGACGCGCGACTCGCCGCGCGCCAGCGCCATGCCGAACGCCCGGTTGCGCGACAGCGTGCCCGTGGCCGTCAGCACCAGGTCGCCGAGCCCGGCCAGACCGGCCAGCGTCGCCGCCTCCCCGCCGAGCGCCACTGCCAGCCGCGTGATCTCGGCCAGCCCACGTGTCACCAACCCGGCCCGCGCGTTCTCGCCGAGACCGAGGCCATCGGCGAGTCCCGTCGCCAGCGCGATCACGTTCTTGGTCGCGCCGCCAACCTCGACGCCCACCACGTCGCGGTTGGTGTAGAGCCGGAACTCGCGCGAGCCGAGGCGCCGCTGCAGGTCGGCGGCCAGCGCGTCGTCGCGGGAGGCGATGACCGCCGCCGTCGGCTGGGCCAGGGCGACCTCGCGCGCGAACGTGGGCCCCGAGAGCACGGCCACCGCGGCGCCCGGCCAGTGGTCGGCCACCACCTCGCTCATGCGGCGGTGGCGGCCCGGCTCGAAGCCCTTGGTGGCCGATATCACCGGCGCGCGGACCGGCCCCAGGCGCTGCAGCGTCGTCGCGAAGAACTCCGAGGGGACCGCGACGATCACCAGGCTGGCCCCCTCGATCGCGGCCGCCGTGTCGCCGGTCGGCTCGACGCCCCTCGGCAGCTCAACCTCGGCCAGATACCAGGGGTTCCGGCGCCGGGTCCGGATCGTCGTGGCGACCTCCGGGTTGCGCGCCCACAGCGTCACCCGCTCGCCGGCCCGGGCCAGATGGGCGGCCAGGGCCGTGCCCCAGCTCCCGGCTCCGATCACCGCGATCATCGTGGCGACTCCGACCGGCCGGCCGGGCCGCGGGGAGCGGCCGGTGGCCTCACGCGGGGCTGGCTCCGCCGCTGCGCTGACCGAGCCGAGACTCGGTGCCGGCCCGGAGGCGTGCGATGTTGGCGTGATGGCGCGCGATCACGATGACGGCCACCGCCAGGGCCGCCACCGCGTACACCGAGGGATAGCCGAGGAGGACGGCGCCAAGCGGCACGCAGGCCGCGGCGAGCAGCGAGCCGAGCGAGACGTAGCGCGTCGTGGCGACCACCGCCACGAACACGGGCAGCGCGGCCACCGTGGCCCACGGAACCGTGCGCAGCAGGGCGCCCAGTCCGGTCGCCACGCCCTTGCCGCCGCGGAAGCCGAGGAAGACCGACCAGCAGTTGCCGGCCACCGCGGCCACCGTGGACGCCGCGACGACGGTGGGGTCGCCACCGCCGAGCAGTCCGCCCACGACGACCGCCAGGTAGCCCTTGCCGACGTCGGCGAGAAGCGTCACGACGGCGGGCACCCAGCCCAGCGTACGCAGGACGTTGGTGGCGCCGATGGTTCCACTGCCGTGGCGGCGGATGTCGCCGACGCCGAAGGCCCTCGCCACCAGCCACCCGATCGGCACCGCGCCGACCAGGTAGGCCGCCAGGACCGCGAGCACGCTCACGACCAGCGTTCTTCTTCGGGGACGATGGCGCGGTAGTCCGCCTTGCGGAAGAACCGGTAGAAGTAGTCCACGGCCGACACGATCGTCAGCGCCAGCGCGGCCCACAGCACGCCGATCGCCGCCACGTGGAAGGTGGGGGACACCAACCCCTTCTCGAAGATCAGCATCGTCACCGCCACGTACTGGCCCACCGTCTTCCACTTGGCCAGCCGGGAGGCGGGCACGATGACGCCGACGCCGGCCGCCACCGCCCGCAGGCCGGTCACCGCGAGCTCGCGCCCGATGATGATCACCACCATCCACGCCGCCACCTTGTCGATGGCCAGCAGCGAGACGAGGGCGGCGGCCACCAGCAGCTTGTCGGCGATGGGGTCGAGCAAGGTGCCCAGCGTGGTGACCTGGTTGCGGCGGCGCGCGATGACGCCGTCGAGCCAGTCGGTGATCGAGGCGGCCACGAAGATGGCCGCGGCGATGAGCGCGTGGACGCGGGACGAGGAGATGAGGAACAGGATGAGCAGCGGCACCGCGACGATTCGCGTCAGCGTCAGGCCAATGGGCAGGTTCACGCCGCTCTACCGTCCCGCATGAGTCGCGCCATTATCGGTACGGTGAAACGACCTTGTCAACGTCGGCGCGATAGATCGGCACCAGCGTGAAACCGTCGAGCGTGAGGCAGGCGGTGACGTCGGGGCCCCGGCCCTGGGCCGTCAGCTTCCGGGCGTGCGGCGCGTCCTGGGCCAGCCGGGCCAGGTCCTTGGCGTAGGACCGGGCGGCGCCGGCGGCCTCGGCCGCCGCCGGGCTCGCCACCGCGCCCGGCTCACTGCCCAGGATGCGGTCAACCAGCAGGCCGGCACAGGTCTCGTCCTCGAGCGAGCGGTCGCCGCGCTCGCCGGCGCACACGACGATGACGTCGCGGCGTTGGGCCAGGGCCCAGTCGGCGGCCGCACCCAGATTGACGAACGAGGCCACCGCGATCGCGGCGGCCGGCCGGGCGGCCAGCAGCGCCCGCGTGCCGTTGCTGGTCGTGAACACGATCGCGCGGCCCGCCACCCGCTCGGCCGTGAACTCCAGCGGCGAGTTGCCGAGATCGAAGCCGGCCGGCGGATCGCCCCCCCGCTCGCCGGCCAGCAGCGAGCCGGGCAGGTCCCGGGCGCGGCGTCGAGCCTCCTCGACCTCGGCCACCGGCAGCAACGCCTGGCAGCCGTGGGCCACGGCCGTCACCATCGTGGTGGAGGCGCGGAGGACGTCGATCACCAGCGCGACGGCGCCGGTGAGCGCGGCCGCCGGCAGCGCGGTGGGGGTGTGCGCGACGTCGACGCGCACGCTCAGGACCGGCGGTCGCGCAGCGAGCGGATCTTCAGGCGCAGCGCGTTGAGGTTGATGAAGCCCTCGGCGTCGCGCTGGCGGTAGACGGAGTCGGCCTCGAAGGTGGCGAAGTCGGTCCGGTAGAGCGAGCGCGGCGAGCGGCGCCCGGCCACCTGGACGTTGCCCTTGTAGAGCTTGAGACGCACGGTGCCCGTCACGTCCTTCACGCACTCGTCGAGGAAGCCCTGCAGGGCCTGGCGCTCGGGTGAGAACCAGAAGCCGTAGTAGATCATCTCGGCATAGCGCGGCACCAGCGAGTCGCGCAGATGGAGCACCTCGCGATCGAGGGTGATCGACTCCAGCGCCCGCCGCGCCGTCGTCAGGATGGTGCCGCCCGGCGTCTCGTAGCAGCCGCGCGATTTCATCCCGACGAAGCGGTTCTCGACGAGGTCGACGCGGCCGATGCCGTGCTCGGCGCCGAGCCGGTTCACCGCCTCCAGCAGCGCCACCGGCGCCAGCCGGCGGCCGTCCACCGCCACCGGGTCGCCGTGCTCGAACTCGATCTCCGTGTAGATCGGAACGTCGGGCGCCTCCTCCGGCGACTGCGTGAGCAGGTACATCTTGGCCGGCGGCTCCGCCCACGGGTCTTCGAGGATGCCGCCCTCGTAGGAGACGTGGAAGATGTTGCGATCCATGCTGTACGGCCGCTCGGCCGTGACCGGCACCGGGATGTCGTGGGCGCGGGCGAACTCGATCAGCGAGGTGCGCGAGTTCAGCTCCCACTCGCGCCAGGGTGCGATCACCCGCAGCTGGGGGGCCAGGGCGGCGTAGGTCAGCTCGAAGCGGACCTGATCGTTGCCCTTGCCGGTGGCGCCGTGGGCCACCGCGTCGGCTCCCTCCTTCAGCGCGACCTCGACCTGGGCCTGGGCGATCAGCGGCCGCGCGATCGAGGTGCCGAGCAGGTACGACCCCTCGTAGACGGCGGCGCCGCGCAGCATCGGGAACAGGAAGTCGCGCACGAAGGTCTCGCGGAGGTCGACGATGTGCACGGCCCCGGCCCCGGTCTTGCGGGCCTTGTCACGCACCGTGATCAGCTCCTCGCCCTGCCCGAGGTCGGCGCAGAACGCCACCACCTCGCACCGGTAGTGCTCGATGAGCCAGCGCAGGATCACGGAGGTGTCGAGGCCGCCGGAGTACGCGAGCACGACCTTCTTCACGTCAGGCATCGTCGAGGGAGCCTCCCAGCAGCTCGAAGATCACGGCCTTCTGCGCGTGCAGCCGGTTCTCCGACTGCTCGAGCACGATCGAGCGGGGGCCGTCCAGCACGGTCTCGGTGATCTCCTCCCCGCGGTGGGCGGGCAGGCAGTGCATCAGCAGCGCCGAGGGCTTGGCGAAGCCGAACAGCGTGTCGTTGATCTGGTAGCGGCTGAACGCCTCCGTCCGCTGCACCCGCTCGGCCTCCTGGCCCATGCTGACCCACACGTCGGTGTAGAGCACGTCGGCGCCGGTGGCCGCCTCCCGGGCGTCGTAGGTCATGTCCAGCCGGCCGCCCAGCTTCCGCACGGTGGCCTGCACGCCGGCGTTCGGCTCGTAGCCGGGCGGGCACGCCACCACCATGGAGGCGCCGAGCAGGGCGCCGGCCAGCAGCACCGAGTGGCAGACGTTGTTGCCGTCACCGATCCAGGCCAGTCGCATCGTGGTCAGGTCGATCCCCCGCTCCCACAGCGTGAAGTAGTCGGCCAGGGCCTGGCAGGGGTGCTCGAAGTCGCTGAGGCCGTTGATGACCGGCACCGTGGCGTGGCGGGCCAGCCCCTCCACGGTGGCGTGCGAGTACACGCGGGCCGCGATGCCGTCCACCCACCGCGAGAGGTTGCGCGCCACGTCGGGGACCGACTCCCGGGTGCCGAGCCCGATCTCGTGACCGGACAGGTAGACGGCCCGACCGCCCAGCTGCACGATGCCGACCTCGAACGTCACCCGGGTGCGGAGCGACTGCTTCTCGAAGATGAGGGCCAGCGAGCGCCCGGCCAGGGGGGTGGCGCGGCGGCCGGCCTTCCAGCGCCCTTTCAGCTCGGCCGCCAGCGCGAAGAGCTTGAGCAGCCGCTCGCGCGAGAGGTCGGCGATCGAGAGGACGTCCTTGCTCACTTGGCGTCGGCGGCGAACGCCCCGCCCAGGATGTCGAGGGCCCGCTTGCACTCGGCCGACTCGACGATGAGCGGGGGCGCCAGCCGCACGACCTTCTCGCCCGCCGAGAGGACCAGCAGGCCGGCCTCGCGGCAGGCGTCCACGACGGGCCCGGCCGCGCGCGTCAGCTCCACGCCGATCAGCAGGCCGCGACCACGCACTTCCTTGATGGCCGGCTGGGTGCGCTGCAGCGCCTTGAGACCGTCCATCAGCTCACGCCCCCGCTGGTCGGCGCGCTCGGGCAGCTTGTCGCCGATCACGGTCGTCAGGGTGGCCAGCGCCACCGAGGTGACGAAGGCCGAGCCGGCGAAGGTCGAGCCGTGGCTGCCGGCGGTCAGGGCGGTGGCGACATCCTCCCGGCACAGCATGGCGCCGATGGGGATCCCGTTGGCGAGCGCCTTGGCCAGCGTCATCACGTCGGGCTCGACGCCCGTGTGCTCGTAGGCCCACAGCTTGCCGGTCCGGCCGACACCGGTCTGCACCTCGTCGAAGATCAGCAGGGCGCCGGTGTCGTCACACAGCTTGCGCAGCCCCGGCAGGTAGCCGTCGTCGGGGATGTTCACGCCGCCCTCGCCCTGGATCGGCTCCACCAGGATGGCGGCGGTGCGGCCGTCGACGGCGCGCTGCATGGCGCGCAGGTCGTTGTAGGGCACGTGCTTGAAGCCCGGCATGAGCGGCTCGAAGCCGTGGTGGTACTTGGGCTGGCCGGTGGCGCTCACCGTGGCCAGCGTGCGTCCGTGGAACGAGTTGTTGGTGGCGACGACCTCGTAGCGGTCGGTTGACAGCCGCTCCTTGGCGTACTTGCGCACGACCTTGAGCGCGGCCTCGTTGGCCTCCGCCCCCGAGTTGCAGAAGAAGACCCGGTCGGCGAACGAGTGCTCGACCAGCAGCTTGGCCAGGTGCACCTGGGGCGCGGTGTGGAAGATGTTGGAGACGTGCAGGAGGGTGGCGGCCGCCTCCCGGATGGCGCCGGTGATGACCGGATGGCAGTGGCCCAGCCCGGTGACCGCGATGCCGGTGGTGAAGTCCAGGTACTCCTTGCCGTCGCTGTCCCACACCCGCGTGCCCTCGCCGCGCACGAGCACCAGCGGCGTGCGGCCGTAGTTGGGGGTGTGGTACTTCGCCGACCACTCCATCAGCGTCTTGGTGTCCATGGCTGGCTCCTAGAGCACGATCTCCGTTCCGACTCCTTCGCGCGTGAACAGCTCGAGCAGGATCGCGTGGGGCACCCGCCCGTCGATGATGTGGGCCTTGGCGGTCGCCCCCTCCAGCGCTCGCAGGGAGGACTCCACCTTGGGGAGCATGCCGCCGTCGATCACGCCGGCCTGCACGAGCCGCTCGGCCTCCTTGCGGGACAGCGTGCTGACGAACTGGCCGTCGGCGCCCTTGATCCCCTGCACGTCGGTCAGGTGGATCAGCTTCTCGGCGCCGAGCGCGGCCGCCACCTCGCCGGCCACGAGGTCGGCGTTGATGTTGTAGGTCTCGCCGCGGGCCCCCACGCCCACCGGCGCGATCACCGGGATGAAGCCGCGGTCTTCCAGCAGGCGGATCGGCTCGATGTTGACCGTCTCCACCTCGCCGACGAGGCCGATGTCGACGAGCTCGCCGTCGGCCATGCGGTGCAGCCGCTTGCGGGCCCGGATGAGGTCGCCGTCCTTGCCCGACAGCCCCACCGCCCGGCCGCCGTGCAGGTTGATGAGGCCGACGATCTCCTTGTTGATCTTGCCGACCAGCACCATCTCCACGATCTCGACCGTCTCGGCGTCGGTCACCCGCATGCCGCCCACGAACTTCGGCTCCTTGCCCAGGCGCTTCATGAGGGCGCCGATCTGAGGTCCGCCGCCGTGGACGATGACCGGGTTGATGCCGACCAGGTGGAGCAGGATGACGTCGAGGGCGAACGGCGCCTTGAGCTCGGTCGACTCCATGGCGGAGCCGCCGTACTTGATGACGATCGACTTGCCGCGGAACTCCCGGATGTACGGGAGCGCCTCCAGCAGGACCTCGACCGGCCGCGTCGGGGCCGGGGTCCCACTCACAGGATGTACCTCGACAGGTCCTGGTCGCGGACGACGTCGCTCAGGCGCATCCGGACGTACTCGGCGTCGATCGTCAGCTCCTTGCCCGGCAGGTCCGGGGCGTCGAACGAGATCTCGTCCAGCAGCCGCTCCATGATCGTGTACAGCCGCCGGGCGCCGATGTTCTCGGTGCTCGTGTTCACCTGCATGGCGATCTCGGCGATCGCCTCCACCGCCTCCGGCAGGAAGCGCAGGGTCACCCGCTCCGTCCCCAGCAGCTCCACGTACTGGCGGATCAGGGCGTTTTCGGGCTCGGTCAGGATGCGGACGAAATCCTCCTTCGTCAAGGGCTCCAGCTCGACCCGGATCGGGAAGCGCCCCTGCAGCTCGGGGATGAGGTCGGAGGGCTTGGCCACGTGGAAGGCGCCGGCCGCGATGAAGAGGACGTGGTCGGTGCGGACCGCCCCGTACTTGGTGGTCACCGTGGACCCCTCGACGATGGGCAGGAGGTCGCGCTGGACCCCCTCCCGGGAGACGTCCGGGCCCCGCCCGCCGCCCTCCCGGCCCCCGGCGATCTTGTCCAGCTCGTCCAGGAAGATGATGCCGGAGTCCTCCACCCGCCGGATGGCCTGGCTGACGACCTCCTCCATGTCGACGAGCTTCTGGGCCTCCTCCTGGGCCAGCAGGCGGCGGGCCTCGGCCACGCTGACCCGGCGGCGCTTGGTGCGGCTGGGCAGGACGTTGGACAGCATGTCCTTGAGGTGGATGCCCATCTCCTCCATGCCCTGGTCGGAGAAGACCTCGACCATCGGCATGGACTGCTGCTGGGTCTCGAGCTCGACCATGCGCTCGTCGAGCCGGCCGGCCCGCAGCTGGGCCCGCAGCTTCTCCAGCGTCCCCTCCCGGGAGGCATCGGGCGAGACCTGCTCGAGCGCTGCCGCTGCTGAAGGGCTCGGCGCTGCGGCGGGGCAGCAGCAGGTCGAGCAGGCGGTCCTCGGCGAGGCGCTCGGCCTTGTCCCGCACCTCGGCCATCAGCTCGCCCTTCACCATGGTGACCGACAGCTCGGTGAGGTCGCGCACCATCGACTCGACGTCGCGGCCGACGTAGCCGACCTCGGTGTACTTGGAGGCCTCCACCTTCAGGAAGGGCGCCTGGGCCAGCTTGGCCAGCCGGCGCGCGACCTCGGTCTTCCCGACGCCGGTGGGGCCGATCATGATGATGTTCTTGGGCGCCACCTCGTCGCGCAGCTCGGCCGGCAGCTTCTGGCGCCGCCAGCGGTTGCGCAGCGCGATGGCGACCGCCCGCTTGGCCCGCCGCTGGCCGACGATGTAGCGGTCCAGCTCGGCGACGATCTGGGCCGGGGTCAGGCTGTTCGGGCCCGGCGTGCTCACAGCACCTCGACGGTGATCTGGTCGTTGGTGTAGATGCAGATGCCGGCGGCGATCTTCATCGCCTCGGTCACCACCGCCTTGGCGTCGAGGTCGGCGTGAGCGACGAGCGCGCGGGCGGCGGCCAGCGCGTAGGGGCCGCCGGAGCCGATGCCGATGAGGCCGTCGTCGGGCTCGATCACGTCGCCGGTGCCGGAGACGATCAGCGAGTGGTCGCGGTCGGCGACCGCCAGCAGCGCCTCCAGCCGCCGCAGCACGCGGTCGGTGCGCCAGTCCTTGGCCAGCTCGACGGCGGCGCGGGGGAGGTTGCCGCGGTGCTCCTCCAGCTTGGCCTCGAACCGCTCGAACAGCGTGAAGGCGTCGGCGGCCGTGCCGGCGAAGCCCGCGACCACCCGGTCCGTGGTGCAGCTTGCGCACCTTGCGGGCGCCGGCCTTCACCACCGTGCTGCCCGATCGTCACCTGCCCGTCGCCGGCGATGGCGACCTGGCCGCGGTGCCGCACGCACAGCACCGTCGTCGCGTGGAAGCCGACGCTCACTACGCCGTTCGAGCGCCGGCGCGGCCGGCGCGATCCGGGTCGGGGGGAGGCTGTGGGGGGGCCGTCGAGACTCCCTTCGATGTCGCCCGGGGGTGGGCGCGTCGTAGGTCTTCATCAGCTGGTCGGAGGCCGACGTGGGTGTAGCGCTGGGTGGTGGACAGGCGGCTGTGGCCGAGCAGCTCCTGGATCATCCGGAGGTCGGCGCCGCGGTCGAGCAGGTGCGTGGCGAAGGTGTGGCGCAGCGTGTGCGGGCTCACGGGCCGCGTGATGCCGGCCGCCCGGGCCGAGCGCCGCACGATCGTGTAGATCGACCGCACGCCGAGCCGCCGTCCCCGCGTGTTCACGAACAGCGGGCCCGGCTGCGGGCCCCGTTCGGCCAGCCACGCGTCCAGCGCCAGGGCGCGCCTTGTCGCCGTAGGGGACGATCCGCTCCTTGCGTCCCTTGCCGAGCACGCGCACGGCGCGGTCCGTCCGGTCCAGCGTCGTCGAGGTCGAGGCCGCTGAGCTCGGAGACGCGCAGCCCGCTCGCGTAGAGCAGCTCCAGGATGGCCACGTCGCGCGGCCGGCTGGCCCCCGCCACCGCCCGGCCCTCCACGAGCTGCGTCGCCTCGTCGATCGGCAGGAACGAGACCAGCTTGCGGGGCGGCCGCGGGCCCCGCACCTCGCGGGCGTGGTTGCGCTCGATCACGCCCGCGGCGCACCAGGAAGCGCAGCGCAGCTCCGGAGCGCGGCCAGCTTGCGGCCGATCGAGGCGGGATCGAGCCCGCGCGCGTGGAGGTCGGCCAGCCACGCCCGCACCGCGCGACTGTCGGCGGCGGCCACGCCCGCGATACCGCGGTCGGCCAGGAAGCGCTGGAAGTCGGTGAGGTCGCTCCGGTAGCTGCGCAGGGTGTGCGGCGAGGCGTTGCGCTCGACGGCCAGGTGGCGCAGGAACGCCGCCAGCGGATCCTTCATGCCACGGTCATCTCGACCTCGCGACTGAAGTCGCAGCCCTCGCGCCAGCAGCGCTGCACGCGCCGGCCGCGCGCCACCCGCTCGGTCAGGAACGGCGCCGCGCATTTCGGGCACGGCTCCGCCACCGGGCGCTGCCACAGCACGAACTTGCAGTCGGGATAGGCCGAACAGCCGAAGAACACGCGGCCCTTGCGCGAGCGCCGCTCGGCAATCTGCCCCTTGTTGCACTCCGGACAGGCGATCCCCAGCGTGACCGGCTTGGTCGTCTTGCACTCCGGGTAGCCGGAGCACGCGATGAACTTGCCGAAGCGGCCGTGCTTGATGACCATGGGCTTCCCGCAGGTCGGGCAGATCTCGTCGGTGGGCTGGTCCTCGGCCCGCTCGCTGCCCGGCAGGTTGCGCTTGTACTTGCAGTCGGGGTAGTTCGAGCACGCGATGAACTTGCCGAAGCGCCCGCGACGCTCGATGAGGGCTCGCCGCCGTCTTCCGGGCACGCCTCACCGGTGGGCGACGCCGGCCTTCTCGCTGCCCATCTCCTTCTTGGCCCGGGCCAGGTCGCGCTTGAACGGCTCGTAGAACTCCTTCACCGTCTCGACCCAGCCGAGCTCGCCCTCCTCGACCTTGTCGAGGTGGTCCTCCATCTGGGCGGTGAACTCGACGTCCATGATGTCGCCGAAGAACGGCATCAGCTTGTCGGTCACGCTCGATGCCGAGCTCGGTCGGGAACAGCGTGCGGCGCTCGCGGTGGACGTAGCCGCGGTCGTTGATGATCGTGCCCAGGATCGAGGCGTAGGTGGACGGCCGGCCGATCCCCAGCTCCTCCAGCGCCTTGATGAGCGAGGCCTCGGTGAAGCGCGGCGGCGGCTGGGTGAAGTGCTGCTTGGGATCGAGGCCCAGCAGCGTCAGCACCTCGCCCTCCTCCAGCGGCGGCACCGCGCTCTCGGCGTCCTCGTCGGCGGCCGCGTCTTCCTCCTCGCGGCTCTCCACGTAGACCGCGGTGAAGCCCTTGAACTTCATGGTCTGGCCCTGGGCGCGGAACACGGTGTTGCCGGCCGTGATGTCGGCCGCCACGGTGTCGTACACGGCCGGCTCATCTGGCTGGCCATGAAGCGCTCCCAGATCAGGCGATAGAGCGCGAGCTGGTCCTTGGTGAGGAAGCTGGCCACGCTGCGCGGGATCGCGGCGCGACGTCGGAGGGCCGGATGGCCTCGTGGGCCTCCTGGGCGCTGCCGCGCGACTTGTAGACGGGCGGCGTCTCCGGCAGGTACTCGCGCGCCGATCCGCTCGATCGCCCACTGCCGCGCCTCCTGCTGGGCCTCGGCGCGCGACCCGCACGGAGTCCGTCCGCATGTAGGTGATGAGGCCGACCGGCGCCCTCGCCCCCGAGCGTCGATGCCCTCGTAGAGCTGCTGGGCGACGGTCATCGTCTTCTTGGCCGAGAAGCCGAGCTTGCGGCCGGCGTCCTGCTGCAGCGTCGAGGTGATGAACGGCGGCGCCGGATTCCGCTTGCGCTCGCCCCGGGTGACGCTGCGCACGACGAACCGCGCGCCCTCCAGCGAGTCGACCACGCGCCTGCGTCGCCTCGCCGCGTGGCCAGCGCCGCCTTCTCGCCGTCGACCTCGCGGAGGGTGGCGGTGAACTCCGGCGGGCAGCTTGGCCTTGAGGTTGGCGTGGAGCGACCAGTACTCGACCGGGACGAAGGCCTGGATCTCGCGCTCGCGGTCGACGATGAGCCGCACCGCCACCGACTGCACGCGGCCGGCCGACAGCCCGCGCTGGACCTTGTCCCACAGCAGCGGCGACAGGCTGTAGCCGACGAGCCGGTCGAGCACGCGCCGCGCCTGCTGGGCGTCGACCTTCTTGAGATCGATGCGGCCCGGGCTTGATGAACGCCGCCTTCACCGCCCGCTCGGTGATCTCGTTGAAGGTGATGCGATAGACGTTCTTCTTGAGGATCGGCAGCTCCTGGGCCAGGTGCCAGCCGATCGCCTCCCCCTCGCGGTCGGGGTCGGTGGCGACGTACAGCGTGTCGGCCTTCTCGGCGGCCTTGTCGAGGTCGTCGAGGATCTTCTTCTTGGTCGGCGTGACGACGTACTTCGGCTTGAAGTTCTTCTTGGGATCCACGCCGAGCTGCGACTTCGGGAGGTCGCGGACGTGGCCCATCGAAGCCTTGACGACGTACTTGCCATCCAGGTACTTCGCGATCGTCTTCACCTTGGTCGGGGACTCGACCACCACCAGGGGACGCTTGGCCACTACGCTCTCCTCGCCCGTGCCGCGGTCGCCACCCAGCGCTGACCCGCGAGTTGCCGGGCGTGGCCCGCCAGCTCGAGAGCGATCAGCGCCGTGCCCGCACGCGCGGCGTCGACACCCGCCCGAGCGATCAATCGCTCGATGTGCTGCGCCTCGTCCACGCTCAACAGCTCCAGCATGCTCGCTTCGTCACTCCCCGCCGCCGGCTTCGCCGACGCGCCCTCGCCGATCGCGGCACTCTCGATCATGCTGCGCCACGGCTCGCCCAACTCGGTCACGATATCGGTCCAGTGCCCAACTAGCATAGCACCGTCCCGGATGAGGCCATTCGTTCCCCGGCTCGCCGGCGAGGTAATTCGGCCTGGAACGGCGAACACTTCGCGGCCCAGCTCGCCGGCCAGTCCCGCCGTGATGAGAGCCCCGCTGCGCTCGGCCGCCTCCACCACCACCACGCCGAGCGCGAGCCCGGCGAGGGTCCGATTGCGCAGCGGAAAGTGGTGGGCGAGCGGCCCGATCGTGGCCGGAAATTGCGAGAGCAGCGCGCCGTGCTCGGCGATGGCGTCGGCCAGCCGGCGGTTCTCCGGCGGGTACACGTGCGCGATGCCGTGGCCGAGCACGGCCAGCGTGCGACCCGCCCGCCTGCAGCGCGCCCCTGGTGAGCGGCGGTGTCGATGCCGCGCGCCAGCCCGCTGACGATCGTCACCCCGCGCGCGGCCAGCTCGGCGGCGAGGGTGCCGGCGACCTCCACGCCGTACGCCGTCGCCTCGCGGGCGCCGACGATGGCGATCGCCAGGGCGTCGGCCGGCCGCAGGGCACCGCGCACGTCGAGGCTCGGCGGTGACGGGATCGCCGCCAGCAGCGGCGGGTAGCGCGGATCGCTCGGAGCCAGATGGGTGATCGACGTGTCCATGGTGAGCAGACCGACGGGTGCTTCAGTATAGGAGGCGCGCGGCCAGGCGCCAACGTGTCCAGCTCGATACGCCTCAGTGCCGCGTGGCGCCCGCCTCCGTGCCCAGGAACGCGCGCGCCTTGCCAGCCGCCTCGCTGCGCGGGAAGTCGTGGACGACGCGCTGCCACGCCTCGCGGGCGCGCGCCTCGTCGCGAAGGTTGCGCTGGCAGAGGCCGATCTTCAGCAGCGCGTCGCCGGCCTTGGCCGAGCCCGGCGCGCTCTCGAGCACCTTCTGGAACTCGACCATCGCCTGTCGGTAGTCGCGCTGCACGTAGTACGCCTCGCCGATCCAGTACAACGCGTTGGCGACCAGCGGATGACGCGGGTACTTGGCGATGAAGTCGAGGAAGTCGAGCACGGCCTGGCCGTGCTCGCGCGTGCGGAAGGTCGCGAGTGCCGCGCTGTACGTCTGCTCGGGGCTCTGCACTCGCCCCACCGGCTCGCGCGGCCGCTCGGCCGGAGGCGGCGCCGGCCGCCTCGGAGCGACGGCGGGGGGCGGCGTGGGAGCCGGGACCTGGGCCGGCGTCGGCACCGGAGCGGGCGCCGGAGCCGGCGCCGCCGCCTTGGCGCGCGCGTCTCGCGCCTCGGCCTCGACGGCGTCCAGCCGGGCGCGCAGGCCGGCCGCCTCGCTCGCGCTCCGGGTGAGCGCCGCGGTCAGCTCGGTGGTCCGCGCCTCCAGCGCGCTGTGCTCGGCGCGCGTGCGCGCCAGCTCGGCGGCCGTCGCCTGCTGGGTCTGCCGCAGCTCGGCGAGCTCCACACGAAGATTGGCGACGTCGGCCTGGAGGCGGTCGAGGGAGGAACGGCTCGCGCACCCCGCGCTGACGAGCGCAAGGGTCATTAGAAGGAAGGTCGAGAGCGCCCGGTATCGGCCTGAAGCTACGTCGAAGCTCCTATCACGGAAGCTCCCGTAATTGAATGACTTCAAGCTCTCCTCCGGGTGGCACCACGGTGTCGGGTGGAACGACCGCGAGTCCGTCGGCGGCGACCATCGACCGCAGGATCGCCGAGCCCTGCTCGCCGGTGAGCCGCGCGCCCAGCCCCTGCCCCGTAGCCTCGAGGTGTACGCGCAGGTACCCGCGGCGCGAGCCCGCGTTGGGGATCGGCTCCAGGGCCCGCGCCCGCACCCGCGGTCGAGTCAGGCGACGGCGGCCGCTCATCTTGAGCAGCGCGGGGCGCACGAACAGCTCGAACGTCACCATCGCCGAGACCGGGTTGCCCGGGAGCCCGAACATCGGCCGGCCGCCGAGTGTCCCGAACGTGATCGGCTTGCCCGGCCGCATCGAGACCTGCCACAGGTGCAGCTCGGCACCCGCCCGGGTGAGGGCCTCGCGGACGAGGTCGAGGTCGCCGACGGAGACGCCGGCCGAGGAGACGAGGACGTCGGCGTCGCGGCCCGCGCGTACGCGCGCCTCGATGACATCCAGCCGGTCCACCGCCACCCCGAGGCTGATCGGCTCGGCGCCGGCCTCGAGCACCTGGGCCATCAGCGTGTAGGTGTTCGTGTTGGGGATCTGTCCGGGACCCGGCTCGGTACCCAGATCGGCGAGCTCGTTGCCGGTGGAGAGGATGGCCACGCGCGGCCGCCGATACACCGGCACCTGGCTGAAGCCGAGCGTCGCGAGCAGCCCGATCTCGGCGGCCGTGAGGACGGTGCCCGCCTCGAGCACGCGATCGCCGACTCGCACGTCCTCACCACGGTGACGGACGAACGCCGCGCGCTCGACGGCGGCCCGCAGAGCGATACGGTCCCCGCCCGCGTCGACGTCTTCCTGGGGTACCACCGTGTCGGCGCCCTCGGGCAGCGGGGCTCCCGTGAAGATGCGCATGGCCTCGCCCCGGCCCACCGCCCGCGCCGGCACCGAGCCGGCCTCCACGCGGCCGACGATCGCCAGGGCGGCGCCCCGGCCGGTGTCCTCGGCGCGCACCGCGTAGCCGTCCATCGAGGAGTTGGGCCACGGCGGGATCTCGCGGCGTGACGTCACGGGCTCGGCGAGCACCCGCCCCAGCGAGCCGAGCACGTCGATCCGCTCGCTGCCCAGCACCGGGATCCGGGCCAGGATCGCGTCGAGGGCCTCTTCCACGGTCAGCATGCGGGCCCTACTCTACACCGGGCATCCGGAGCCGGGGCGCGCCGGCCCCTTGCCGTCAATGACCGGTGTGCGGAAGGTTGAGGACGGGTTTGTAGCGGCCCATGAACCAGCGGCGGGTCAGGGCGAACAGCGCGAGGAAGCCGACCGTGATGGTGACGTCACGCAGCCCGACCGGGATCGGGGCGTGGGCGGAAACCGAGGGGACCACGACCAGCACCCGCTCGAGGAAAATCGCCACCAGCCCGAACACGGCCATGACGAAGAGCGGCGCGTGCCGCTGGGGCGGCCGGCCCGTCAGCCGCTTGAGCAGGTAGGCGAACGGGATCAGCCAGCCCACCACGAACACCACCCAGGCCAGCGTGCTCCACGGCTGAGTGAAGAAGCGCTGGAAGACGAAGCGCGTCTCGACCGGCACGTTGCCGTACCAGATCACGAGGTACTGCGACCAGAAGAAGTACATCCACATGATCGACATCGCGAACTGCAGCTTGGCCACGTCTTGCACGGCGGCCGGCGGGATCGAGGCCACGCCGCGCGTGTTGGCCCGGATGGTCAGGATCGCCAGGAGGCAGAACGCGGTGTAGAGGGTGCTGACCGCGAAGTAGCCTCCGAACAGACCGCTGTACCAGACCGGGTCGAGCGACATGACGAGGTCGAAGCCCCACAGCGAGACGGTGACCAGCCACAGCATCAAGACGACCACGGCCAGCCGGTTGCGCTGAGCCCGCTCGCGCTCGTCGTCGGGCGGCACCGCGTCCCGCAGCAGCGCCCGGGCGAACGCAAAGCAGGTGACGAACAGCACCAGGGCCAGGGCGAGGTTGCGTCCGAAGAAGAAGGGCACGTTGAGCCAGGCGGCCTTCACCGGGATCGGATGCAGGACCCAGGGATAGAGCACCGTCCGCCCCCCGTAGAGGACGATGAGGAGGATGAACGCCACCGGCAGGAAGCCGATGGTCGTCACCGCCAGCCGCCGCACGCTGGGCGACCACCGCGCCTCGGTGAGCTGCATCATGGCCGCGATGGCCGGCCCCGTCACCGCCAGCCCCGCCCAGAACACGAGGTTGATGAGGTAGATCGACCACGCGCGCGGCCAGTCGCTCGCCGTCACGAACGCCAGGGCGCCGAGGGCGGCCAGCACACCCCAGAACGCTGTCATTTCTGGGCCAGCGTGCGCAGGTAGTTCACGATGTGCCACGCCTCCTGGGAGGACAGCGCCTCGCCGTACGCCGGCATGACCGCGCCACCGGCCACGATGTAGCTGTGCCAGTAGCCGTCGGTCCGCTGCCGCTGCAGCTCGGCGTTCGTGAGGTCCGGCGTCGGGATGAACTTCGTGGCCACGGGCCCGGTGGTACCGCCCTTGGCCTCGGGACCGTGGCAGGGCGTGCAGAACGTCTGGTAGTGCTGGCGGCCGAGCGCCAGCGACGACTCCGTCGCCTTCACCGGGTTCGGCATCTTGGTGGCGACCTCGCGCTGCTCCTTGGGGATGGTGAGCGAACCGCCCCGCGCCACCACCCCGCGCGGCATGGAGAAGACCCGCTCGCCCGGCAGCACCCGGGCCGTCTGGCTCATGTTGTTCACCCAGCGAAAGGCCACCACGCCGCCCAGGATCGCGCCGGCCCCGGCGATGACGAGGAGCACGAGGATGAACACGTACTTCACGGCCGGATCTCCTCGGCGCCGGCGGTCCGGAGGATCTCGCGTACGGAGGCGCCCCGCTCGGGCGGACAGTGCACGGCCACGCCGAAGCGATCGTGGGTGAACCGCGGATCGTAGGCCGGCGACGTCTTGAACTGGGGCAGCCGGCCCAGGGTCACCATCCCGATCAAGGTGGCGATGCCCCCGAACAGGATCATCAGCTCGAACATGATGACCACGTACGGCGGGCTCACCGGCAGGCTCATGGGCGGCTTGCCGCCGACGATCAGCGACCATTTGAGCGAGGTCCAGGCGGTCAGGATCCAGCCCGAGGCCAGGCCGGTCAGCCCCCCCAGGAGCGTGAAGAGCCGCACCTTGCTCACCGGCCGGTCACGCTCCAGCACGTCCTCGATCTCGTGCACGGGCACCGGCGTGTAGACGGTGAAGTCGTGATAGCCCTTGGCCTTGAGCTCCTCCAGGGCCCGCACCGTCGTGTCGACGTGGGCGAAGACGCCGAGGATCGTCTCAGTGGTGGCCGGCATGCCTGGGGTCCTTCATCGGCGCCGGGATCGTCTCCTTGACCTCGACGATCGACAGCGACGGCATGACCTTGATGAAGCCGAGGAACAGGATGAAGAACCACGCGAAGCTGCCCACGATGATGGTGGAGTCGGTGATCGTCGGCACGTAGATGCCCCAGGTGGCCGGGTAGAAGTCGTGGCCGAGCGAGGGAACGATGATGTTGAAGCGCTCGAACCACATGCCGATGAGGACCAGGATCGACACCACGTACAGGATCACCGGATTCGTCCGGGCCCGCTTCCAGAACAGGATCAGTGGGGCCACGCAGTTGCAGAAGTACATCGTGCTCAGCGCCCACCAGTACGTCCCGGTCAGCCGCCAGAACAGCGAGGCCTTCTCGAAGTGGTCACCGCTGTACCAGGAGGTGAACAGCTCGCAGATGTAGAAGTAGGTCAGCACGAGGCCGGTGACCAGGATGAGCTTGGCCATCATGTCGAGGTGCCGGTCCCGGATGTAGGCGTGCAGGTGGAAGAAGTGACGCATGGGGAGCACCAGCACCAGGACCATGGCGAAGCCCGAGAAGATGGCGCCGTCGACGAAGAACGGGGCGAACAGCGTCGAGTGCCAGCCGGGGACCAGCGCCATCGCGAAGTCCCAGGACACCACGCTGTGCACGGAGAGAACGAGCGGGGTGGCCAGCGCGGCGAAGAGGCCGTAGGCGCGCCGGTAGTGGCGCCACTGCCGGTCCGAGCCCTCCCACCCCAGCGCCAGCATCCCGTAGATCCGCCGGCGCCAGCCGGTGGAGGCGTCGCGGAGGGCGGCGATGTCGGGCACGAGCCCCACGATGAAGAACACGGTGCTGATCGACAGGTACGTGGAGATGGCGAACACGTCCCACACCAGCGGCGACTTGAAGTTGGGCCACAGGTAGCGCTGGTTCGGGTACGGCAGCAGGAAGTACGCGAACCACATCCGGCCGGCGTGGATCAGCGGGAACAGGCCGGCGGTGAGGACCGCGAAGATCGTCATCGCCTCGGCCGCGCGGTAGATGGACGTCCGCCAGCGGGCCCGGAACAGGTAGAGCACGGCCGAGATCAGCGTCCCCGCGTGGCCGATACCGATCCAGAACACGAAGGTGGTGATGTACATCGCCCACATCTGGGGCGTGCGCTTGCCGGCCGCGCCCATGCCGAAGAAGATCTGGTACGTCCAGGCCAGGATGCCGCAGGTCAGGATGAGCCCGATCACGCACATCCAGGCGAAGTACAGGTTGCCGGGCGGCCGCAGCGTGGCGAGCACGTCGCGGTTGACGTCGGCGAACGTCGGCTCGGCAACGTGGGCGCCGCCGGCGATGGGAGGGCGCGGCCCCTGCGGCTCGCTCATGCGTGGCCCTTCCCGGCCTTGGGCGCCGGCGCCGGCTCCGCCCGCACCACCTTGCGCAGGTAGGTCACGCCGGGGTGGGTGCCGAGCTCCTCCAGCACGTGATAGGCGCGCGGCGAGTGGGCGAGCTTGGCGACCGTGCTGCCCTCGTCCTTGAGGTTGCCGAAGCTGATGGCCTGGGTCGGACACGTCTGCTGGCAGGCCGTCTGGATGTCGCCGTCGCGGACCGCGCGCTTCTCGTCCCGCGCGTGATCCTTGCCGGCCACGATGCGCTGGATGCACATCGTGCACTTCTCCATCACGCCGAGCTGCCGCACGGTGACGTCGGGGTTGAGCTGCACCTCGAGCGGGGCCGGGAACTCGTAGTTCCACCAGTTGAAGCGGCGGACGTGATAGGGGCAGTTGTTGCCGCAGTACCGGGTCCCGACGCAACGGTTGTAGACCTGCCCGTTGAGCCCTTCCTCGGTCCGGTACGCCGCGAACACCGGGCACACCGGCTCGCACGGCGCCACCTCGCAGTGCTGGCAGAACATGGGCAGGAACATGTTGTGCGGATGCGCGGGATCACCCTCGGCCCACCGCTCCAGCCGCAGCCAGTGCACCTGGCGCCCGTAGGCCGCCTCGGCCTTGCCGACGACGGGCACGTTGTTCTCGGCCTGGCAGGCCACCGCGCACGCCTGGCAGCCGATGCAAGCATCGACGTCGACCGACATGCCCCAGCGATACCCCTTGTACTGCTGCGGGGGGTACATGCTGACCGACCCCGGCTCCAGCTTCCGGCCGCGCAGCGCCTCCTCGCGGGCCCGGGTGAGCTCGACGTGCTGGGCGATCTCGCGGTGGTCCTGGTCGTGGGTCGCCTGCAGCACGGCCAGCGGCCGCCGCGCGCCCGTCTTGGCCAGCGAGACCTTCACCGAGAGGAAGGCGGGCGCGCCGGAGGTCGCGTCGGCCGCGGCCGGCAGCAGCGCCATCGGGTTGGTGGCCGGTGTCGCCGACACGTACTTCATCCGCACGTGGTAGGGCGCGTAGTGATGGCCGATGGGTACGGCAACGGCGCCGGGGTGGATCGAGGCCGACAGGTACGCCGGTACCTCGATGGCCCCGTGGGGTGAGGTCAGCTTCACGACGTCACCCTGGCGGATGCCCAGCCGCGCCGCGGTCTGGGTGTTGATCTCCGCCCAGGCGTCCCAGGCCACCTGCGTGACCGGGTCGGGCACTTCCTGGAGCCAGGACCGGGTGGCGCCGCGGCCGTCGTAGAAGCGCAGCGAGGGATAGGGCAGGAGCGCGAGGCCGTCGGCGGGTCCGTCGAGCTTGGCCGTCGCGGCCTCGACCCGCTCGAGCTTCGGCGTCACCGCCACCGCGGCCGCCGGCGTGTCGCGCCAGACACCCCCCTGCTGCAGCGCGGCCTCCCACTGCCCCTTCACCACCGGCTCCCAGGTCGCCTTCAGGAATTGCTCGAAGGTCGTCCACGGCAGCGGCCCCTTGCCTTCCTCGGTGCCGAGGGCGGCGCGGCCGACCGTGAGCAGCACGTCGCCCATCGGCCGGGCGTCGCGGATCGGCTTCATGGTGGGCTGCATCAGGCCGAGCACGCCCTCGTGCGGCGCGTAGTCGCCCCACGACTCCAGCCAGTGCGTGTCGGGCAGCACCAGGTGCGCGAGCGCCGTCGTCTCGTCGGGCAGGTTCGCGAAGCTGACGACGAACGGCACCTTGCGGATCGCCTCGGCGACCTTGAGCCCACCCGGCAGCGTGAAGGCCGGGTTCACCGCCGTGCCGAGCACGAGCACCTCGATCTCGCCGGCCGCCATCGCCTGGACCAGCTTGACCACGTCACCGTACGGGGTGACCCGGCCGTAGGCGTGATCGGGGCCGAAGCGGACCGTCTTGCCGAGGTTGCCGGCCGCGGCATTGAGGAGGTTGACCGCCACCTGCAGCGCCGTGGCCTGGCTGCCCGTCACCGACACTCCGCCGCCCACCGCCAGCCCCGGCCGCGCCTCCGCGAAGGTCCGGGCCACGTGCTGCAGCGTCTCCAGCGGCACGCCGCTCTCCTCGGCAACCTTCCGGGGATCGACGCCGGCCACCGCCTCGCCGTAGCGCTTGTCGGCGACCATGCCGCCCTCGAGCATGAGCCTGAGCACGGCCAGCGCGACGGCAGCCTCGGTGCCGGGCGCGTTGCGCACCCACTCGTCGGCGTTGGACGCCGTCAGCGACTGGCGCGGCTCGACGTGGATGAACGTTCCCGCCTTGCCCTCACGGAAGGCGTGCATGCGTGCGTAGCCGCGCGCGGACTGCACGTTGGAGACCCACGTCTCCAGCAGGTCGGCGCCGAACGAGAGGATGACCTCGGCGTCCTCGAAAGCGTGATACGGCACCGCGTCGCGGCCGAAGGTGAGCCGGTTGGCGGCACGGATCGCCTCGTAGCCGAAGGGCTCCAGCGCCACCCGCGGCCGCCCGCCCAGGGCCTGGCTGAAGCGATCGAGCAGCGTGCCCAGGCTGCCGCTCTCGAGCTGGCTGACCACGGCCAGCGCCTGCTTCTTGCCGCGCACGGCGCCGAGCTTGTCGCCGAAGAGCTTGAGGGCGTCGTCCCACGACAGAGACTTCAACGCGTCGCCCTCGCGTCGCTGAGGGCCGGCGAAGCGATCGGGATGGTAGAGCCCCTGCAGCGCGGCCTGGCCCCGCCCGCACAGCGCGCCGCGGCTGACCGGGTGATCGGGATTGCCCTCGAGCTTCACCACGCGCCCCTCGCGATTGCGGGCGAGGACGCCGCAGCCGGCCGGGCACTCGCGGCACACCGTGGCGAACCACGAGGCGACGCCCGGCACGAGCTGCTCGTTGGGGACCACGAGGGGCAGGATCTGCTCGGTCGCCTGCTGGCAACCGGCCGCCGCCGCCGTCGCACCCGTCGTCGCCACGATCTTGAAGAAGTCGCGCCGGTTCATGCGCCCTCTCTCACGCGTCGCCCCGCCCGCGTCGGCTGCCGGTCAATGGTGGCACGTCACGCAGTCCAGCGGCGCCTGCGTCTTGCGAGTGGCGTTCTGCTGGCGGTGGCAGTCGACGCACCAGCCCATGGTGAGCGGCGGCGGCGCCGGGCGCATTCCCACGACGTGGAGCAGGTCGTTGACGAGGTTCGGCCCGGTGGTGGCGCCGACGGTCGTCATCGTCTCGACCGGTCCGTGGCAGGTCTGGCAGCGGACCTCGGCCCGGATGTGCGCCTTGTGCGGAAAGTAGGTGAACTCGGGCAGCTTGTACACCCGCGTCCACGGGATCGACTCCTGCTTGGCGGCGAACTCGGCCAGCTTCTTGATCTCCGGCTTGTCGGCGGCCGTGATCTTGTGGCAGCCCATGCACCGCTCGACCGACGGGATCCCCGCGTACTCCGAGCGGCGGGCGTCGCTGTGGCAGTACTGGCAGTCGATCTTGTAGGTCTGCACGTGCACGGTGTGCGGGAAGTTGATCGGCTGCACCGAGGCCTTGGCCACGGCGGGTTGACGGCTCCAGGAAGACACGGCGAAGAACATCAGCACCGCGAGGAGCACGACGGCCGCTGTTCCAACGCCCGCCTTCCTCATCGACAGTCGCGTGCCCTCCTTGGCAAGTGCTCGTGAACCATATCACTTGCCGCCTTCGGGCGTCAATACAACTCGACTCAGATTTCAGGCGATGGCCGCGAAGGATTCCAGCGCGGCCTGCGCCGCGGCGGCGAGGTCCGCCTCGGAGTGGGCGAGCGAGACGAACGCGGCCTCGAACTGCGAGGGGGCCAGGTACACGCCCCGCCCGAGCATGGCCTGGAAGAAGCGCGCGTAGGCCGTGGTGTCGGCGCGGCGCGCCGAGGCGTAGTCGTGGACGGGCTCCGCACAGAAGAACGCGGTCAGCATCGAGCCGACCCGATTGACGGTGAGGGGGACGCCGGCCTTGCGGGCCCCGTCGCGCAGCCCCGCCTCCAGTCGGGCGCCGAGCGCCTCCAGGCGCTCGTAGCCCCGGCGATCCGTCAGCGCGCGAATGGCCGCCAGACCCGCCGCCACCGCCAGCGGATTGCCCGACAGCGTGCCGGCCTGGTAGACGCCGCCCAGCGGCGCCACCTCGCTCATGACGGCGCGGCTGCCGCCGTAGGCGCCGACCGGCAGGCCGCCGCCGATGATCTTGCCGAGGCACGTGAGGTCCGGCCGCACCCCGTACAGCGCCTGGGCGCCGCCGTAGGCGACGCGGAATCCCGTGATCACCTCGTCGAAGATCAGCAGCGCGCCGTGCTCGCGGGTGATCTCGCGCAGGCCGGCCAGGAAGCCCGGGGCCGGCGGCACCACGCCCATGTTGCCGGCCACCGGCTCCACGATGACGGCCGCGATGTGCTCGCCGCGACGGCGGAACAGGTCACGGACGGCGTCGAGGTCGTTGAAGGCCACGGTGAGGGTGAGCTCGGCCAGCGCCGCCGGCACGCCCTTGCTGTCGGGGATCCCGAAGGTGGCGCCGCCCGAGCCGGCCTTGACCAGCAGGCTGTCGGCGTGGCCGTGGTAGCAGCCGTCGAACTTCACGAGGACGTCGCGGCCGGTGGCGCCGCGCGCCACCCGGATCGCGCTCATGGCGGCCTCGGTGCCGGAGCTGACCAGTCGCACCAGCTCCATCGACGGATAGGCGGCCGCGATCGTCTCCGCCATCTCGACCTCGAGGGCGGTCGGGGCACCGTAGCTGGTACCGCGGCGGGCGGCCTCGGTCACCGCCTCGACCACCGCGGGGGCGGCGTGGCCGAGGATGAGCGGCCCCCAGGAGCCGACGAAGTCGATGTAGGAGCGGCCGTCCACGTCCCACAGCCGCGCCCCCTCGCCGCGATCGATGAAGACGGGGGCGCCGCCGACCGCGCGGAAGGCGCGGACGGGGCTGTTGACCCCGCCGGGAATCACGCGACCGGCGGCGTCCATCAGGCGGCGGGACTCGGTCATGAGGCAAGCTCCATGGGCAGGAAGTCGCGGCGGCCGGCGTCCCAGCGAAACGCCGCGATCGCGTCGACCACCCCGCGGACGACCGAGGTGACGACGTAGACGGCGCCCGGGTACGCGGGCTCGCCGGCCACGACGGCCTGCCGGCGATCGGTTTCAGAGAAGTAGGCGCCGGCATCGACGTGGGAGTGGTAGATCACGGCCACGTCGAAGCCCTGGCGCTCGAGGTCGCCGATGCGCAGCAGGTCCTTGGGGTCGATGTAGTACGCGGTGCGGGCGTCTCGAGGATGGCGCACGGGATCGCGCGCGTGCAGCTCGTTCTGGGCGTTGCGGCAACGCAGCAGCTGCCGCTCGGCGCCGCGGCTCAGGATGACCCCGCACGATTCGAACGGGTACTCCTCCACCGCCTGGACGCGGATCGCCTCCTGCTCGGCCGCCGTCAGGACCATGCGCCCCCGGCCAGCGCGGGGATGATGGCGACCTCGTCGCCGTCCCGCAGTGGGGTGCCCAGCCCGCCGAGCCCGTCGATGGGCTCTCCATTGACGTAGACGGCGACGTGCTGGTGCACCTCGCCCGACTCGCCGCGCACCAGCCCCTTGAGGCCGCCGTGCTCGCGCTCCAGCTCGTCGAGCAGGGCGCCCACGTCGGGCGCACTCACGTCCACCCGGTCGCGGTTGCCGGTGGCCCGCCGGAACGGGGTGGGAATATAGACGGTCACCGCCATCGCTGGTCGCTTCGTCCCTTCTGGCTAGCTCAGGCTCAGGTAGCGCTCGCCGGTATCGGGCAGGATCGTCACCACGGTCTGCTCCGCGCGCAGCTCGGCGGCGACGCGGCAGGCGGCGAAGGCGGCCGCCCCCGAGGAGATGCCGGCCAGCACGCCTTCCTCGCGCCCGAGCCGCTTGGACCACGACACCGCGTCCTCGTCGCTCACCGTGACGATCCGGTCGAGGACCTCGCGATTCAGCACGCCCGGCACGAAGGAGGCGCCGATGCCGTGGATGCCGTGGGGCCGGAACCGGCCGCCCGACAGCACCGGCGACTTGGCCGGCTCCACCGCCACCACCTGCACTCCCGGCACCTTGGCCTTGAGCACCTCGCCCACGCCGGTGATGGTGCCGCCGGTGCCGACGCCGGCCACGAAGGCGTCGAGCCGGCCGCCCACCGCGTCGAGGATCTCCAGCGCGGTCGTGCGGCGATGCACCTCGGGGTTGGCGGGGTTCAGGAACTGCTGGGGGATGAAGTACTCGGGGTGCTGCCGACCCAGCTCCTCGGCCGCGAACACCGCGCCGCTCATCCCCTCGATGGCGGGGGTCAGGTGGATCTCGGCGCCGAACCGCGCGAACAGCCGCTGGCGCTCGACGCTCATGTCCTCGGGCATCGTGAGGATGAGCCGGTAGCCCTTCACGGCGGCCACCATCGCCAGCCCGATGCCGGTGTTACCGCTGGTCGGCTCCACGATGGTCGCCCCCGGCCGCAACACGCCTCGTCGCTCGGCGTCGTCGACCATCGCCGCCGCGATCCGGTCCTTCACGCTGCCGCCGGGGTTGCGGGACTCGAGCTTGGCCAGCACGCGCGCGCCGGCCGGGTCCGGCAACCGACGCAGCCGTACCAGCGGCGTCTCTCCGATCAGGTCCAGCACCGACTCCGCCACCTTGTTCACCGTCTCGTCATCCTCTTGGATGCGTCCGGCACGACCATCAGATCCATCCCTTCCAGAGGTGCGCCCCGGCTCCGCCGGGGCGCGCCGAACGTTGGGGGGCATGGGGGGCCATCTCGTGGCCCCCCATCCCATCAAATGTGGTACATGGGCCGCGCGGATCCACGGCGCTCGGCCGTCCGCGCCACCAGATCCTCGAGCGTCCAGCGATCGACCACGCCAGCCACCGCGTCCCCGATCTCCTCCCACAGCTCCCCGAGGTCGTGCGCGTAGGCGCCTCGCCCCCGCTGGGGCCCACCTTCGAACGGCGCGCTGCTCCCCTCGACCGCCCGCAGCACCGCGCCCACCGTGATCTCCTCGGGCGCCTTGCTCAGATGATAGCCGCCGGTCGAGCCGCGCTTGGAGGTCAGCAGGTCGGCGCGCTTCAAGGCCAGCAGCACCTGCTCGAGATAGCGCTGGGGGATGGCCTGGCGGGCGGCGATTTCCTGGATCGGCACCAGGGGCCGCTCGCGATGCATGGCGAGGTCCAGCATCGCCTTGATCGCGTACTCCCCCTTGGCCGAGATGCGCATGGGCGGCCCGTCAGCGCAGGTGGGTGCCGCGCTCGAGCAGCCGGGCGGCTTCCTTGGCGAAGTAGGTGATCACGATGTCGGCGCCGGCCCGCCGGATGCCGACCAGCGCCTCCATGATCGCGCGCGACTCGTCGAGCCAGCCGAGCTGGCCGGCCGCCCGGATCATGGCGTACTCGCCCGACACCGAGTAGGCGGCGAGCGGGACGCCGAACTCCGCCTTGGCCCGCGAGATGATGTCGAGATAGGGCAGGGCCGGCTTCACCATCACGATGTCGGCGCCCTCGTCGAGATCGAGGGCGATCTCCCGCATGGCCTCCTGGCTGTTGGCCGGGTCCATCTGGTACGAGCGGCGATCGCCGAACTGCGGCGTGGACTCGGCGGCGGCCCGGAACGGCTCGAAGAAGCAGGAGGCGTACTTGGCCGAGTAGGCCATGATCGGCGTCTCCGCGAACGAGGCCTCGTCGAGCGCCTCCCGGATGGCGCCCACCCGCCCGTCCATCATGTCGGAGGGCGCGACCAGGTCGGCGCCGGCCTCGACGTGGGAGACGGCGGTGCGGGCCAGCAGGTCGAGGGTGGGATCGTTGCGGACGGTGCCGTCCTCCACCACGCCGCAGTGGCCGTGGCTCGTGTACTCGCACAGGCACACGTCGGTGATGACGAGCAGGTCGGGCACGGTGTCCTTCACCGCGCGCACCGCCTGCTGCACGATCCCGTCGTCGGCGTAGGCCTCGGAACCGCGCGGGTCCTTCTCCTCGGGGATCCCGAACAGCAGCACGGCCGGGATGCCCATGCCGGCGGCGTCCTTGCACTCCTTGATGAGCTCATCGACGGAGAAGCGGTACTGGCCGGGCATCGGCGCGATGGGCTCGCGCACGCCGCGGCCGTGCACGACGAAGAGCGGGTAGACGAAATCGTCGACGGCCAGCGCGGTCTCGCGGACCATCTTCCGCAGCAGGGGCTTCTCGCGGAGACGGCGGGGACGGAACATCGGATGCGGCATCACACACTCCTCCTGGCCCGGCGGCCGCCCTCACGCGGAGCCCGCGCGAAGTGGTCGGCCACGGCCCGCGCCAGCGCGGGGATCGTGTACTCGCTCGGCATCACGTCGGTCGTGAGCCCGTACTCGGCCGCGGTGGCGGCGGTGATGGGGCCGATCGAGGCGACCGTCACCCGGCCCAGCCAGTCGCGGCGCTCGTCCTCGCTGAACATCTCGGCGAAGTTCCGGGCGGTCGACGACGAGGTGAACGTCACGGCGTCGATCGTCCCCGCCGCCAGCGCCTCCCGCACGCGGGCAGCACCGGCGTCGGCCCGCCGGGTCGCGTAGGCCGGCACCTCGGTCACCGGCACGCCCAGTCGTCGCAGCCCGGTCACCAGGACGTCGCGGGTCTGGGCGGCGCGCGGCAGGAGCACGCGATCGGCGGGCGTCACGCGCGCGCGCAGGCGGTCGAGCAGCCCCTCGGCCCGATACTCGCCGGGCACGAGGTCGACCCGCACGCCGTGCTCGGCGAGCGCGTCGGCCGTGGCCGGTCCGATGGCCGCCACCCGCCGTCCGCCCAGCGCCGCCCACGTCAGCCCGCGCGGCCCCAGCCGGCGATCGACCGCGGCCACGCCGTTCACCGAGGTGAAGATGACCCAGGTGAAGGTCTCCAGCGCTCCCAGCGCGGTGTCGAGCGGCTCCCACGACGGTGGCGGGCCGATGACGATCGCGGGCGCCTCGAGCACGCGGGCGCCGGCGGCTTCCAGCAGCGCGGTGAAGCGCTGGGCCTGGGCGGCCGCGCGCGTCACCACGATCGTGCGGCCATCGAGCGGGCGCTGGTCGTTCATCGGTACGCGAGCCATTATCGCGTGGACGTCCCGATCGGGCTGAGCGGCGCGATGTCGGCGGCTCCGCGGGCGAGGAGGGTGTCGGCCAGCTCCCGGCCCAGCCGGGCCGCCTCCACGGCCGGGGCGGCCGCCGCCGCGCGCAGCACGCGGCGGCCGTCCTCGCCGGCCACGATCGCCGTCATCCGCACGGTGGTGCCGTCCAGCCGCGCGTGGGCCGCCATCGGCGTGTTGCAGGAGGCGCCCAGCCGGGTCAGATACGCGCGCTCGGCCACCGCGCAGATCCGGGTGGCGCTGTCGTCGATCCGGCCCACGAGGGCCAGCGTCGCCAGGTCGTCGCCGCGCGCCTCCACCGCGATGATCCCCTGCCCCACGGCGGGGACGAACTCCTCGGGGTCGAGCTCCTCGACGTGCTCGGGGCTCAGTCCCAGCCGCCGCAGGCCGGCGGCGGCGAGGACGATGGCGTCGAAGTCGCCGGCGCCCAGCTTGCGCAACCGTGTGTCGACGTTGCCGCGGATCGGTTCCACGCGCAGGTCGGGCCGCAGCGCTAGCAGCAGGGCCCGCCGGCGCGGGCTGGAAGTGCCCACGCGGGCCCCCGCCGGGAGGGTGGCCACCGTCACCGGAGTCCGCGCCACCAGCACGTCACGCGGGTCCTCGCGGGGCGGGAACGCCGCCAGCGTGAGTCCCGGCGGCGCCTCCGCCGGCAGGTCCTTGAGGCTGTGGGCGGCGAGGTCGATCTCGCGCCGCAGCAGCGCCTCCTCGATCTCCCGCACGAACAGCCCCTTGCCGCCCACGACGGCCAGCCGGGCCTCCGCGAGACGGTCGCCCTCGGTTCGCATCGCCACGATCTCGACCTCGCCCTCGAGGCCGGCGGCCACGCTCCGGGCCTGGGCGAGGGCCAGCGTGCTCGCGCGCGTGCCCAGCCGGATCACCCGCGCCGGCCCAGCGCGAACAGCTCGTGGACCAGCTCCAGCCACGAGCGGCTGGCCCCGGCCCGCGAGGACTCGCGCAGCTTGGTGATCGGCGCGTGCAGGATCTTGTTGATCATCGCCGTGGACAGCGCGTCGATGGCCGCCCGTGTCTCCGGGGTGGCGTCGGGCAAGCGGGCCAGGGTCTTGCGCACCTCGCCCTGACGGATCTCCTCGAGCCGTCCGCGCAGCGAGACGATGGTGGGGATGACCTCCACTTCGCCCTGGCGCGCCAGGAACTTGGCGACCTCGCGCTCGACCAGCGTCTCCGCCCGCTGGGCCTCGCGGGCCCGCTCGCGCAGGTTGGCGTCGACCACCTGCTTGAGGTCGTCGACGTCGTAGCGGTACACGTCGTCGAGGCCGTCCACGCCGGCCTCCACGTCGCGCGGCACCGCGATGTCGATGAAGAACAGCGGGCGCCCGCGGCGGCCGTGCATGACCTGCATCACCGTGGCCCGCCTGATGACCGGCTCGGGGGCGCCGGTCGAAGTCACCACGATGTCCACGCTGGCCAGCGCGGTCGGCAGCTCCTCCCACGGCACCGCGGTGCCGGCCAGCGCCCGCGCCAGCTCCTGGGCCCGCGCCCACGTGCGGTTGGCCACGTAGATGGGGAAGGCGCCCTGCTCGACCAGGTGCTTGGCGGCCAGCTCGCTCATCTTGCCGGCGCCGACCAGCAGCACCGCGCGACCGCCGAGGCCGTCGAAGATCTTCTTGGCCAGCTCCACCGCGGCGAAGGAGACGGAGACGGCGTGCCGGGCGATCTCGGTCTCGGTGCGCACGCGCTTGGCGACGTTGAAGGCCTGGCTGAACAGCGGATGCAGGTGCGGCCCGACCGACTCGCAGGCCTGCGCGAGGGCGAAGGCGTCCTTGACCTGGCCGAGGATCTGCGGCTCGCCGATCATCATCGAGTCCAGGCTGGCGGCGACGCGGAAGGCGTGGCGGACGGCGTCCGCGTCCAGGTGGGTGTACAGCATCGACTCGACCTCGGTCAGATCCACGCCGCGCTGCCGGCACAGGTGGCGGAAGGCCAGCGCCCGCGCCTCGCCCGGCGCCTCGGCCACGCCGTACACCTCCACCCGGTTGCAGGTCGAGAGCACGACGACCTCGCGCAGCACGTCGCTGGCCTGCAAATCGCCGAGCAGCTCGCGCAGCTTGTCCTCCTCGACGGCCAGGCGCTCGCGCACCCCGACCGGCGCGTTCTTGTGGCTGAGGCCGGCGACGAACAGCGCCATCAGGAGCCGTGCCGCCCGGGCAGGAACAGCCCCGCCCCCAGCGTGAGCACGAGCGCGGCGAAGCCCACGATGGCGAAGTAGGCCGCCCGCCGGCCGTGCCAGCCGCCGATGGCCCGCCCGGCCAGCGTGCCTGCGTAGATCATCCAGGCCACGACCGAGAAGAACGCCAGCGGATCGATGGGAAACGTGGTGCCCCACGCCGCCCGTGCCCACATCACGCCGAGGACGATGCCGGTCGTGAGGAAGGGAAAGCCGAGGGCGAGCGTGCGGAACGTGAGCCGGTCGAGTGTCTGCAGCGACGGCAGCCGATAGTAGAAGGCACCGGGGCGCTTGAGCTTGAGCTGGCGCTCCTGCAGCAGGTACATGAGCGCACCCGCGAAGTTGAAGACGAAGGCGGCGATGCCGACCATCGCCAGCGCGATGTGGACCCACACCCAGGCCCCGGCCAGCGCGGGGGCCAGCGTGCCGGGTCGCGTGGTGGTGGCCTTCAGGCTCAGCATCACGGCCACCGGCAGGACGAAGGCGCCGAGGACGCGTACGCCGGTGCGCTGCTCGAGCAGCATCTCCAGCAGCACGATCACCCACACCGCCACCGAGATGGCGTCGGGCAAGCTACCGAGCGGCGGGGCGCCGAGCTCGAGCGCTCGGGCGACCAGGGCGACGGTGTGCGTGACCCAGCCGGCGAGGGCGGCCAGCCGCGACAGCCGGTGCACCAGGTCGTGGCGCTGGACGAGGTACGCCAGGGCCAGGCCCGTCGCCACGACGTAGCCGATGATGGCGGCGTTGATCAGGTTTGCGTGCATGCCGGAAACGTCAATGCCGGCGCGATATTACCACATTTCCGATGGGCGAACGGAAGAACAGGGTGCCCTCGACCGACACCTTCAAGTGCGTTCGCATGCGGGGCAATTCCAGCCGCTCAGTACATCACGCGGAGCAGCGTCAGTCCGTGGGCAGCGGCCGTGGGGCCGCCGCGCGTCCGGTCCCTCGAATCGAGCACCTCGCCCAGCCACGCTGGCGGCCGGGCTCCGCGGGCCACCTCGAGGGCGCTGCCGACGACGTTGCGGACCATGTGGTGCAGGAACCGGTCGGCCGAGATCAGGATCGCCAGCAGCGACTTCCGCTGTCGCACGTGCAGCGCCCGGACCAGGCAGGTCGGCTCGACGTCGCGGCCGGGCGCCGCGCAGAACGCGCTGAAGTCGTGGCGTCCGTGCAGCATCACCAGGGCCTGGCGCAGGACGGCCGGGTCGAGGCGCCCGGGGACGTGCCAGGCGTAGCGCAGCAGCAGCGGCGACGGCACCGGCCCGTTGTCGACGAGGTAGAGGTAGCGCTTGCCCCGGGCCGAGCGGCGGGCGTCGAAGCCGGCGGTTGCGTCGGCCGCGGAGACCACGCGGATCTCCCGGGGCAGGTGCGCGTTCAGCGCGGCGAGGACGGTGGCGGCCGGCCAGGGCGAGTCGGCGGCCAGCGCCACGGTCTGGCCCAGGGCGTGGACACCGGCGTCGGTGCGGCTGGCGCCCATCACCCGTGGCTCGCCCTGGAACAGCCGGCGCGAAGCCTCCAGCAGCGCGCCCTGCACGGTGGGAACGTTCGGCTGGGTCTGCCAGCCGTGGAAGCCGGTGCCGTCGTACGCGAGCACCAGCCGGTAGGTGCGGCGGGCGCTCAGCGCGAGGGCGGTCGGCGGACGGAGCGGGACGGGATCAGCGTGAGCCACACGACCGCCACCAGCAGGAAGAGCGCGATGCTGACCAGCGTGTCCCACGGCACGCGGGTGAAGAGCACGCTGTCCTCGGCGTGCTGGATCCACTGGCCTCGCTCGAAGTCCTTCGGCTCGTAGTGCCCGGGATTGTACCCCCCGACCGACTCCACCACCCGGGCCACCAGCGGGCCCCCGACGTAGGCCACGACGACGATGGTGAGGAGGACGGCGAGATTGAAGCGGGCCTTGCGTCGCGCACGGCGAAGGCTGCCCTGGAGGGACATGGAGAACTAGGTCCGGAGCACGAGCTCGGCGATCTGTACCGCGTTTGTCGCGGCCCCCTTGCGTAGCTGGTCTCCAACGACCCAGAAGTTGAGTGCTCGCGGATGGGAGAGGTCGTCCCGCACGCGGCCCACGACGCAGTCGTCCTGCCCCTCGACGTCGACCGGCATGGGGTACTTCTGCTGGGCCGGGTCGTCCCACACCCGCAGCCCCGGGAAGCGCGCAAACAGCTCGCGGGCCCGGTCGGCCGTGATCTTCTCCTCGGTCTCGGCGTTCACCGCGATCGAGTGACAGGTGAACACCGGCACCCGGACGGTGGTCGGCGCCACCAGGAGATCGGGCAGCTCGAGGATCTTGCGCGCCTCGTTGATCAGCTTCAGCTCCTCGCCCGTGTAGCCGTCGGCGCCGAAGGCGTCGATGGCCGGGATCAGGTTGAAGGCGATCGGATGCGCGAAGTGTCGGGGCGCGACCGACTCGCCCCGCGCCCACGCCAGCGTCTGCGCGCGCAGCTCCTCGATGCCATTCACGCCGGCACCCGACACCGCCTGGTACGAGGTGGCCACCACCCGCCGGAGCCGGCCGGCGTCGTGCAGCGGCTTGAGCGGCATGACGGTGACGATCGTCGTGCAGTTCGGGCTGGCGATGATGCCCCGGTGCTGGCGCACCGCGTGCGGGTTGATCTCCGGCACGACGAGCGGAACGGTGGGATCCATCCGCCACGCGTTGGACTTGTCGACGACGACGGCGCCGGCCCGGGCGATCATCGGCGCGTACTC
This sequence comes from uncultured Candidatus Rokubacteria bacterium, assembly GCA_963734175.1. Classification (GTDB taxonomy): domain Bacteria; phylum Methylomirabilota; class Methylomirabilia; order Rokubacteriales; family CSP1-6; genus AR5. Next base: position 654,985 of record CAVTGC010000002.1, on the reverse strand, counting down.
CCGGGACTGCGCGCTGCCCGCCGAGCAGATCGCCACGTCGACCCCCGCGAACTCGGCGGCCTCCACCCGGCGGATCGGGACGGCCTCGCCGGCGAAGGTCACCGTCTTGCCGACCGAGCGCTCGGAGGCGAAGCAGCGCAGCTCGCGCACCGGGAATTTGCGCTCCTCGAGGATGCGCAGGGTGGTCTGGCCGGCGGCGCCGGTGGCGCCCACCACGGCCACGATCACCCCGGAGGCCATCAGGCGCTCTCCTCCACGCCGCGAACGATCAGATCGCCCATGGCCGTGGTGCCGAGGACCTTCTCGCCCTTGGCCGCGATGTCGCGGGTGCGGTGGCCCTGCTCCAGCACCCGGCTCACGGCCGCCTCGATGCGATCGGCGTGGGGACCCATGTTCAGAGAATACCTTAGGAGCATCGCCGCCGACAAAACCGCCGCGATGGGGTTGGCGATCCCCTGCCCCGCGATGTCGGGCGCGGTGCCGTGGACGGGCTCGTACAGGCCGACGTTGCCGCCCCCGGCCCCGGCCAGCCCCAGGGACGCGGACGGCAGCATACCCATGGAGCCGGCCAGAATCGCCGCCTCGTCCGACAGGATGTCCCCGAACGTGTTCTCGGTCACGATCGTGTCGAAGTGGGTGGGCTTGCGCACCAGGGCCATGGCGCAGTTGTCGACCAGGACGTGCTCCAGCGTCACGTCGGGATAGTCCCGGGCGACCCGGGTGACGACCTCCCGCCACAGCTGGGACACGGTCAGGACGTTGGCCTTGTCGACCGAGGCCAGGCGCTTGCGGCGCTTGCGCGCGACCTCGAAGCCCACGCGGGCCACCCGCTCGATCTCGGGCGTCGTGTAGACCATCGTGTTGACGCCCCGCTCGCCGCCGCCGGCCAGCGGCGTGCGACCGCGCGGCTCGCCGAAGTAGAGCCCCCCGGTCAGCTCGCGGATCACCATGATGTCGGTGCCCTCGACGACCGAGCGCTTGAGCGGCGAGGCGTCGACCAGCATTGGAAAGCACGTGGCCGGCCGCAAGTTGGCGTAGAGGTCGAGCTCCTTGCGCAGGGCCAGCAGGCCGCGCTCGGCCCGCTGCTCCTGGGGCAGATGGTCCCACTTGGGGCCGCCGACCGAGCCGAAGAGGATCGCGTGCGAGGCCTTGCAGAGCTTCAGGGTCTCGGCCGGCAGCGGCGTGCCGGCGGCGTCGATGGCCCCGCCCCCGACCAGGGCCGACTCGAACTCGAACGAGGCGCCCGACCCCTTGGCCACCGCCTTCAGGACGCGAACGGCCTCGGCGGTCACCTCCTGCCCGATCCCGTCCCCGGGCAGCACCGCGATCTTGAACGTGCTCATCAGGCTGCGATCTCCTTGGTGGCGCGACGATTCAATGCGGGTCCTTGGTGGTGGCGGGCTCGGCGGCGGGCGCGGGGGCGGGCGGGCGGCCGACCACCAGACGGCGCACCGGTCCCGAGAACGCGTAGCCGCCGAAGACGAGGAACAGGAAGACGTCGTGCATGGTGGCCACGATCATCGCGGCCAGCACGACGACCAGCAGCGTCTCGACCGGCCGCCGCCGGGCGAAGTCGATCTCCTTGAACGACCAGTAGCGGAAGGTCGACACCATCAGCAGGGCCAGCACGTAGGTCACGATCGCGATCGCCACCCGGACCACGCGGCTCGGCTCCTCGCCCTGGAGCAAGATGACGATCGAGGCCGCCACCCCCGCCGCCGCCGGCGTCGACAGCCCGACGAAGAACCGACGATCGACGCTGGCCGTCTGCACGTTGAAGCGGGCCAGCCGGAGGGCCCCGCACACCAGGAACAGGAAGGCGCCGAACCAGGCCGCCCGGCCCAGCGGGTGGAGCGCGAAGGAGTAGAGGAGGAAGGCCGGCGCCACGCAGAAGGACACGACGTCGGCCAGCGAGTCGTACTCGACCCCGAACTGGCTGGTCGCCTTCATGAGGCGCGCCACCCGGCCGTCCAGCAGGTCCATGATCATGGCCAGGAAGATGATCAGCGCCGCCTCGACGTAACGGTGGTCGACCGCCAGCAGCAGCGAGAAGAAACCGCAGAAGAGGTTGCCGGTGGTCAGCAGACTGGGGAACAGGAAGATGCCCTGACGCCGCCGGTCCCGCAGCTCCTGCTGCCAGGGATGCCGCCGTAGCCGCCGGCCGCGGCGGTTGATCACTTCAGCACCCCGATCACGGTCTGGCCGCCGCGGACGCGCTCACCCACCCGGACCGTCACCTCGGTGCCGCGCGGCATGTAGCAGTCGGTCCGGGAACCGAAGCGGATCATGCCGAAGCGCTCGCCGGCGGCCAGCTTGTCGCCGGCGCCCACGCGGCACACGATGCGCCGGGCCACCACGCCGGCGATCTGGACCGCGGTGATGCGGACGTGCTCGCCCTGCAGCCGCACCGCGCACCGCTCGTTGGACTCGGCGGCGGGGTCGTAGGCGGCCACGAAGCGACCCGGCGTGTACACGGTGTCGACCACCACGCCGGCGATGGGCGCCCGGTTGACGTGCACGTCGAGCGGTGACAGGAAGATGGCCACGCGCACCGCCGACCCCACGAACGGGTCGACGGCGTCCTCGATCGACATCACGCGGCCGTCGGCCGGGGCCAGCACTCCGTTGGCGACGGCGGGGATGGCTCGCTCGGGGTCGCGGAAGAACCCGGCCGAGGCGGCCGCCGCCGCCGCGAAGGGCAGGGCCAGCCGCCGGCGGCCGAGCAGCGAGAGCCCCAGCGCGATGGCGCCGGGAATCGCGATGAACGGCCAGCCCTCGCGCGCGATGGGTACCTTGCTCATGGCCGCCGGCTCACCGGATGCGGGGCGGCTGGATCCAGGACATCATGGCCCGCAGCCGCTTGCCGACCTCCTCGATCTGGTGGTCGGCGTCGCGCTTGCGGGTGGCCAGGAACGAGGCCCGGTTGGCCTGGTTCTCCAGCACCCAGTCGCGGGCGAACGCTCCCGACTGGATCTCGCCCAGGATCTTCTTCATCTCGGCCTTCGTCTCGTCGTTGACGATGCGCGGGCCCCGCGTGTAGTCGCCGTACTCGGCGGTATCCGACACCGAGTAGCGCATGTAGGCCAGGCCGCCCTGGTAGAACAGGTCGACGATCAGCTTCATCTCGTGCATGCACTCGAAGTAGGCCACCTCGGGCTGGTAACCGGCCTCGACCAGCGTCTCGAAGGCCGCCTTGATCAGGTGCGAGATGCCGCCGCACAGCGTGGTCTGCTCGCCGAACAGGTCGGTCTCGGTCTCTTCCTTGAACGTGGTCTCGATGACGCCGGCCCGGGTGCAGCCCACGCCCTTGCCGTAGGCCAGGGCCATGTCGCGGGCCTTGCCGGTCACGTCCTGCTGGACGGCCACCAGGGCCGGCACCCCCGGTCCCTGTGTGAACAGATCGCGCATCACGTGGCCGGGGGCCTTGGGCGCGATCATGGTGACGTCGACGTCGGGCGGCGGCACCACCTGGTTGAAGTGGATGTTGAAGCCGTGGGCGAACATCAGCATCTTGCCCTTGGTGAGCCCACCCCGGATGGCGTCCTCGAAGACCTGGCGCTGGGTCTGGTCGGGCAGCAGGATCATCACCACGTCGCCCATCTTGGCGGCGTCGGCGACGGGGGCCACTTTCAGCCCGTCCTTCTCGGCCACGCTCCACGACTTGCTGCCCTTGTAGAGGCCGATCACGACGTCCTGGCCGGAGTCGCGCAGGTTCAGCGCGTGGGCGTGGCCCTGGCTGCCGTAGCCCATGATCGCGATCTTCTTGCCCTTGAGGAGGCCGAGGTCGGCGTCCTGGTCGTAATAGATCTTCGCCGGCATGCTGGTGTGGTCCTTTCCGTGGAAATTGTCAGTCCGCGAAGCCGACGACCCGGGGGTCATCGGAGACGCGGGGCCGGCTCGTCGGCGCCCGCTTCACCCGCGTCTTGGGACCGCGGGTGATGGCCACCTTGCCGGTGCGCACGACCTCTTGAATACCGATGGGCCGCAGCAGCTCGATCAGCGCCTCCAGCTTGCCGTCGTCGCCGGTGGCCTCCAGCACGAACGACACCGGCGTCACGTCGATCACCCGCGCCCGGAAGATATCGGCCGTGCGCAGGACCTCGGCCCGGTGGTGGGGCTCGGCGTTGACCCGGATCAGGATCAGCTCGCGCTCCACGTGGCTGTCCTCGGTCATGTCGTTGACCTTGATGACGTCGATCAGCTTGTGCAGCTGCTTCATCACCTGCTCGATGACGAACGCGTCACCGGTGACCACGAGGGTCATGCGGGAGACGCTGGGGTCGAGCGTCTCCCCCACCGACAGGCTCTCGATGTTGTAGCCCCGGGCCGAGAAGAGCCCGGCCACCCGCGAGAGGACGCCGAACTTGTTCTCGACCAGCACCGAGATGGTGTGCCTCCGGGGCTCGCCGCCGTTGCCGCTCATCTCAGAAGCCCGTCTGCGACTTCTCCGCCTTCTCGCGCGTTTCGCGGGACGGCGGGGCCAGGATCATGTCGGTGTTGGCGCCGCCCGCCGGCACCATCGGAAACACGCACTCGTCCTTGTCGACGATCACGTCGAGGATGACCGGAGCCGGGGTGCTCAGCATCTTCTCGAGGGCCGGCACCACCTCGCTCGGCTTGGTGACCCGGAGACCGACGCAGCCGTAGGCCTCGGCCAGCTTCACCCAGTCGGGGATCTGGGGCAGGTCGATCGCGCAGTAGCGCTCCTTGTAGATGATGCGCTGCCACTGGCGAACCATGCCGTGGCCGGCGTTGTTGATGATGACGGTCTTCACCGGCAAGTGCTCGGCAAAGCAGGTGGCCATCTCCTGGCTGTTCATCTGGAAGGAGCCGTCGCCGTCGATGTTGATGACCTGCTTGTTCGGGTGGGCCGCCTGCACGCCCATGGCCGTCGGCAGCCCGTAGCCCATGGTGCCCAGTCCGCCCGAGGTGAACCACGCCCGCGGCTGGGTGAACTTGTAGTACTGGGCCGCCCACATCTGGTGCTGGCCGACGCCGGTGACGATCATGGCCTCGCCGCGGGTCAGGTTGGAGATCTCCTGGATCACGTACTGGGGCTTGATGACGTCGTCGCTCCACTCGTAGCGGAGTGGCTGGTCGCGCTTCCAGTCGGCAATCTGGTCGTGCCAGGCCTTGCGCTCCGCACGGGCGCCGCCGTCGTCCTTCTCCTGCTTGACGGCCTCGATGAGCGCCTTGAGCACGCGCCGGCAATCGCCCACGATTGGCACGTCGACCTTGATGTTCTTGGCGATCGACGAGGGATCGATGTCGACGTGGATGATCTCGGCGTGAGGGGCGAAGACGTCGACCTTGCCGGTCACCCGGTCGTCGAAGCGGGCACCCACGGCCACCAGCACGTCGGAGTGATGCACGGCCATGTTGGCGTAGTAGGTGCCGTGCATGCCGAGCATCTCGAGGCTGAGCGGATGGGCGGAGGGAAAGGCGCCCAGGCCCATCAGGGTCGTGGTGACAGGGATCTGGGTCAGCTCGGCCAGCTCCCGCAGCTCGGCGTGGGCGTCGGAGGAGATGACGCCGCCACCCACGTAGAGCACCGGCCGCTTGGCCCGCACCATGGCCCGCGCCGCCCGCTTGATCTGGCCTGGATGGCCGTCGTAGTTCGGATTGTAGGAGCGCATCGTGACCTTCTCGGGCCAGATGAGCTCGGTCTCCTTCACCAGGATGTCCTTGGGCAGGTCGACGTGCACCGGCCCCGGCCGGCCGGTGGAGGCGATGTGAAACGCCTCCCGGATGATCGGCCCCAGGTCCTTGCCGTCCTTGACCAGGAAGTTGTGCTTGGTGGCCGAGCGCGTGATGCCGACATTGTCGGCCTCCTGGAAGGCGTCGCTGCCGATCCAGTGCGTGGGCACCTGCCCGGTGAGCGCGACGATCGGGATCGAGTCCATGAGGGCGTCCTGCAGGGCGGTCACCAGATTGGTGCAGGCAGGCCCCGACGTCACCAGGCACACGCCGACCTTGCCGGTCGCGCGCGCGTAGCCCTCGGCGGCGTGACCGGCGGCCGCCTCCTGGCGGACGAGGATGTGGCGCAGTCCCTCGAAGTCGTACAGTGCGTCATAGATGGGCAGGACGGCGCCCCCGGGCAGGCCGAAGATGAGATCGACGCCCTCGCGCTTCAGACACTCCAGCACGACTCTCGCCCCTGGCAGTTTCACTCGACAATCTCCTATGTGCTGGGCGCGCCTTCGGCCGAGGCCTCGCGCAACTTGATGCGAGCCTGGGCGGCGCTGAGGCGCGCGATGGGAATCATGAATGGAGAGCACGACACGTAAGTCATGCCCACCTTGTGACAGAACTCGACCGAGGACGGCTCGCCGCCGTGCTCGCCGCAGATGCCGATCTTGAGGTCCGGTCGGGTCCGGCGGCCGCGCTCGATGCCGATCTTGATGAGCTCGCCGACGCCCTCCTGGTCGAGGACCGAGAAGGGATCGTGCTGCAAGAGCCCCTTCTGCAGATAGTCGGGCAGGAACTTGGCGACGTCGTCCCGGCTGTAGCCGAACGTCATCTGGGTGAGGTCGTTGGTCCCGAACGAGAAGAACTCGGCGTCCTGGGCGATCTTGTCGGCGATGAGCGCGGCCCGGGGCACCTCGATCATGGTGCCGATCGTGTACTTCACCGGCACCCCCATCTCGACCAGCGCCGACTCGGCCACCTTCCGGGTGTTCTCGCAGGTGAGCTTCATCTCGCCGACCGTGCCGGTGAGCGGGATCATGATCTCGGGCTCGACCTTCACCCCCTGCTCGGCCGCCGTGCAGGCCGCCTCCATGATGGCCCGCACCTGCATGGCGTAGATCTCCGGCGAGGTGATGCCGAGCCGGCAGCCGCGGTGACCCAGCATCGGGTTGGCCTCCCGCAGCGAGTCGATCTTGGCCAGCTTCTCGTCGAGCGCGGCCTTGCGGGCCGGGTTCATGTTGAGGGCGTCCAGGCGGGCCCGCTCCTCCAGCATCTCCCGGTACTCCTTGGGATTGGCCAGGAACTCGTGCAGGGGCGGATCGAGCAGGCGGATCGTCACCGGCAGTCCGTCCATGGCCCGGAAGATTCCCAGGAAGTCGTCGCGCTGGAAGGGCAGCAGCTTCTGCACGGCGGCCCGGCGGCTGACGTGATCGGAGGCCATGATCATGTCGCGCACGATGGCGATGCGGTCGGGGGCGAAGAACATGTGCTCGGTGCGCACCAGCCCGATTCCCTCGGCCCCGAACTCGCGGGCCTTGCGGGCGTCCTCCGGCGTGTCGGCATTGGCCCGCACGCCCATCGTCCGGTAGCGGTCGGCCCACGTCAGCAGCTCCTTGAAGGAGTCCTGCAGCCCCGGCTCCACGGTGGCCACGGCTGTCGAGGATCACCTCGCCGGTCGCTGCCGTCGACGGAGACGATGTCGCCCTCCCGCACCGTGCGGCCGCCCGCCTCGAACGTCCGGCGCTCCTCGTCGACCGACGACGTCGCCGGCCCCGACCACGCACGGCTTGCCCATGCCCACCGCCACCACCGCCGCGTGCGAGGTCCGGCCGCCGCGCGAGGTCACGATCCCCTCGGCGGCGTACATGCCCGCGATGTCCTCGGGCGAGGTCTCCGCGCGCACCAGGATCACGCGGCTGCCCGGCCTTGGCCCACTCCACCGCTCGGTCGGCGTCGAAGACGACCTCGCCCACGGCCGCCCCCGGGGCCGCCGGCAGCCCGCGGGCGAGCAGCCGCCCCTGCTCGATGGCCTGCGCCTTGTCGGCGGCGTCGAAGCCCGGGTGCAGCACCTGGTTCAGGTCCTGGGGCCGCACGCGGAGCAGCGCCGTGTGCTGATCGATCACCGTGCTCGTGCACGAGATCGACGGCCACCTGGACCGCGGCCGCCGCCGACCGCTTGCCGGCGCGGGTCTGCAGGAGGTAGAGCGTTGCCCTCCTGGATCGTGAACTCGATGTCCTGCATGTCCTTGTAGTGGCGCTCGAGGCGGCCGGCGATCGTCAGCAGCTCGTCGTAGATCTCCGGCATGCGGCGCTTGAGATCGTCGATGTGCTCGGGCGTGCGGATGCCGGCCACCACGTCCTCGCCCTGGGCGTTGGCGAGGAACTCGGCGTAGAAGCGCTGCTCGCCCGTGCGCGGATCGCGGGTGAAGCCGACGCCGGTGCCGGAGGTCTCGCCGAGGTTGCCGAAGACCATCGACATCACGGTCACCGCCGTGCCCCAGTCGGCCGGGATGTCGTTGATGCGGCGGTACTCGGTGGCCTTCTTGGCGAACCAGGAGTCGAACACGGCGCGAACGGCCAGCCGCAGCTGCTCGCGCGGGTCCTGGGGAAAGTCGGCCCCGGTCCGCGCGCTCACGATGTCCTTGAAGCCTTGCGCGAGCTTCTTGCAGCTCGGCGGCCGGCACCTCGGGGTCGGTCGCCACGCCGAGCCGCTTCTTGAGCCCGTCGAGCTGCTCGTCGAAGGCCTCGCGCCGGATGCCCAGCACCACGTCGCCGAACATCGTGATGAAGCGGCGGTAGCAGTCCCAGGCGAAGCGCTCGTTGCCCGTCCAGGCGGCCAGCCCCTCGACGGTGGCGTCGTTGAGACCCAGGTTGAGGACCGTCTCCATCATCCCCGGCATCGACACGCGGGCGCCCGAGCGCACCGAGACCAGCAGCGGCCGCTTGGGATCGCCGAGCACGAGCGTCGGCGTCCTGCTCGAGCTTCTCGAGTGCTCGCAGGCACCTGCTCCCACAGCCCGTCCGGCAACTGACGGCCGAGCGGTTGTAGTGCGGCCCAGGCCTGGGTGGTGATCGTGAAGCCGGGAGGAACGGGGATGCCGAGGTTGGTCATCTCGGCCAGCTCGCAGCCCTTGCCGCCGAGCAGGTTGCGCATCACCGAGGAGCCTTCTGCCTTGCCGCGCCCGAAGGAGTAGACGTATTTCGTCATGGCCGCCTCGCGTCCATCCGGGGACGGACGAAAAAGTCTTTCAACACCATAGGATGCGGCTGACTATAGCATGGGGGACCCGAGATGACCCCCAAACCACCCGGGCGGCGCGCCGCGATCGATCCCTGGCTCAAATGTCCCTCACCCCGTTGACGGCATCAGCACAAAGCAAAAGGGGCCACGGGTCGCTCCCCCGTGGCCCCTCGATCGATGCATCGATCGCCACGGGCTTGCGTCCTGCCCGTGGCATCCGGCGAAGCGCTACGCCGCGGATGCTCCGGGCAGGCCCGGCAGTACCAGGGTAATGACCCCCGGTACGAGCACGCGCGGAATCGAGAGCTTCATGGTGAGCCGCAGTATACGGAGGCCCCCCATCGTGGTCAAGGCCGCGGCCGGGTCCGGCGGGCGTCGGCACCCTCGGCCCCGAGCACCAGCGACTCCACCGCCTCGATGTGCTCGACCATCGCCTGCCGGGCCGCCTCGGCGTCGCGGCCGCTGATGGCGGCCAGGATGCGTCGGTGGCTCTGGTGCGAGTGCGTCGGCCGGCCCGGCGTGTTCAGCGAGTCCTCTCGGCTCTGGGAGAGCAGGTCGATGATCGCGTGGGCGATGCGCGTCATGGCGCGGTTGTGGGACGCCGTGCCGATGGCGGCGTGGAACTGCGCGTCCTGGGCCAGCCCCGTGCGCCCGCCCGCCACCTCGCGAGCCTGCTCCTCGAGGATGCGCTCCATCTCCTGGATCTCCTCGGGCGTGGCCCGGCTGGCGGCCAGCGCCGCCAGGGCCGGCTCGAGCAGCCGGCGGGCCTCGAACAGCTCGCCCGTCGCCTCGCGCTGCGAGACCATCAGCAACGCCAGCGGCTCGACCAGGGCCTCGACCGACACCTGACGGATGAAGGTGCCCTCGCCGGCGCGGATCTCGACCAAGCCCAGGCTCTCGAGAGCGCGCAGCGCCTCGCGCACCGAGGTGCGGCTCACCACGAACTTCTCGGCGAGGTCGCGCTCGGGCGGGAGCCGGTCGCCGCCCTTGAGGCGGCCCTCGGCGATCATCGCCTTCACCTGCCGCACGATCTCCTCGTAGATCCGGGTCGACTTGATGGGCGCCAGCTCCATGCCCCCTCCTTCGCGCTCGGCCGCGACGCTCGTCGCGCGCTCAGTGACCGGTCGTGGCGGAGACCACGCGCGGCGGGGCGCCCCGCCGGCCCCGCCACCAGGGGGTGACGACGGGCAGCAGGAAGAACGCCACCGCGACCACCATGATGACACCGGAGATCGGCCGCGTGAAGAAGATGCCGAGCGAGCCCTGGGACATGATGAGGCTCTGGCGCAGGGCGTTCTCGGCGAGGTCGCCCAGCACGAGGGCGAGGACCAGGGGGCCAGCGGGTAGTCGAGCTTCTTGAAGGCGTAGCCCATGACTCCGAACATCAGCATGTACCACATGTCCATCATGCTGTTGTGCACGGCGTAGGCGCCGATCGCGCACACGACCACGATGAGCGGCGTGAGGATCGCGAAGGGAATTCGCAGGATCGCCGCGAACAGCGGCACGAAGGCCAGGACCATCAACACCCCGATGACGTTGCCGGTGTACATGGAGGCGATCAGGCCCCACACGAAGTCGGGCTTCTCCTGGAAGAGCATGGGGCCCGGCTGCAGCCCCCAGATGATCAAGCCCCCGAGCATGACCGCCGCCGTCGGCGAGCCGGGGATGCCCAGCGTGATCATGGGCAGCATGGCGGCCACGCCGGCCGCGTGGGCCGCCGTCTCCGGCGCCACCACGCCCTCCAGCTCACCCTTGCCGAAGTGCTCGGCCCGCCCCGAGAAGCGCTTGGCGAATGCGTAGCTCATGAACGAGGCGGGGGTGGCACCGCCCGGCTTGAAGCCCATCCAGAAGCCGATGAACGAGCCCCGCACGAACGTCCGCCAGTAGCGGGGCAGTACCCGCCAGGTCTCCAGCACCACCGCCAGGTTCATGCCGGTGCGGGCGCCGTGGAACTTCAGCCCCTCCTCCATCGACAGCAAGATCTCGCCGATCCCGAACAGCCCGATGACGGCCACGATGAAGTCGAAGCCCTTCATGAGCTCGGTGGAGCCGAAGGTCATCCGGAGCTGGCCGGTGACGATGTCCAGCCCCACCGCGGCCAGGATGAAGCCGAGCAGGATGGAGACGAGCGACTTGAGCGGGTTGCCGCCGCCGAGGCCGACGAACGACGAGAAGGTCAGCAGCTGGATCGCGAAGAACTCCGGCGGCCCGAACTTGAGCGCGATCTCGGCCAGCAGCGGCGCGAAGAGCGTGATCAGCACGATCGAGAAGAGGGCGCCGACGAACGACGAGGTGAAGGCGGCGGTGAGCGCCTGGCCCCCCTGCCCCTGCCGGGCCAGCGGGTAGCCGTCGAACGTCGTCGCCACCGACCACGGCTCGCCGGGAATGTTGAACAGGATGGACGTGATGGCGCCGCCGAACAGGGCGCCCCAGTAGATCGAGGTCAGCAGGATGATGGCCGAGGTCGGCGGCATCGTGAAGGTGAGCGGCAACAGGATGGCCACGCCGTTGGCACCGCCCAGACCGGGCAGGACGCCGATGATCGTGCCGAGCATGATGCCCATCACCGCCACGAAGATGTTGAACGGCGTCAGGGCGATGGAGAAGCCGAGCAGGAGGTTGTCGAAGCCCATCGCTCAGAAGCCCAGCCACGCCTCGAGCGGTCCCTTCGGCATCGGGACCAGGAACCATCGCTCGAAGATCACGAAGGTGACGAGGGGGATGCCGACACCCAGCACCGCGATCGTGGGCCAGGCGTGGCGCCCCACCCAGCGCATGTAGATGGCCAGGTAGAGTGCGGAGGCCACGTAGAGGCCGACCCCCTCGGTCAGGATGACCAGGCCCACCGCCGGCCCCAGCACCACCAGGACGGGCCGGAGCTGAGCGGCGGTGACGAACGGCTTCGCGGAGGCCCGCCACAGGCTCTGGCCGGCGATCGCGACGGCGGTGAGCACCATGAGGGCGGCCAGCCAGAAGGGGAAGAAGCCGCTCTGCGGCCCCTCGACGCCCCAGCCGATGCCGAGGCGAAGGGCGTCGGCGATGACGACGGCACCCACCACGATCAGCGCCAGAGCGGTGACGAGGTCGGCGGCGCGCATCGCGCTACTTCTTGATCAGCCCGCCCTTCGTCATCAGATCCCGGTGCAGCGCCTCGGCCTCTTCCAGCCACTTGACGTACTCGACGCCGGTGGCGAAGGCGGGCTTGAGGGCGCCGTCGTCCATGTACTTGCGCCACTCCGCCGTCTCGGTCACCTTCCGGAGCATGTCGACGTACCACTCGGCGGCGTCCTTGGGCATGTCGGGCGGGCCGAAGATGCCGCGCAGCATCAGATAGTGGATGTCGGCGCCGAGGGCGTCCTTGGCGGTGGCGACGTCCTTCCACTCGTTGACCGGGATCCGCTCGGTGTCGAACACGGCCAGCGGGCGCACCCGTCCGGCCTTCCAGTGGCTGACGCACTCGATCGGGTTGTTGACCGTGGAGTCCACGTGCTTGCCCACCAGGTTCACACACACCTCGCCGCCGCCCTTGAACGGCACGTAGGTGAACTTCACCCCGAGCGCCTGCTCGAGCTGCACGGTGAGGATCTGGTCTTCCTGCTTGGAGCCGGTGCCGCCCATCTTCATCTGGGTGCTCTTGCCGCTCCGCTCCTTGACCGCGGCCAAATACTCCTTGGCCGTCTTGTAGGGCGTCTCGGCGTTGACCCACAGGATGAACTGGTCGAGCGCGAGGCGGGCCAGCGGCGTGAGGTCCTTCCAGTTGAACGGTGTCGCCTGGGCCAGCGGCGTGGTGAACACGTTGGAGAGCGTGATGATGATGGTGTGGGCGTCGGCCTTCTTGCCCTTGACGTGCAGGAAGCCCTCGGCGCCGGCCCCGCCCGACTTGTTGACCACGATGATGGGCCGGGGAGCCAGCTTGTACTTCTCGACCAGGCCCGCGATGAGCCGGGCCATCTGATCGGCGCCGCCGCCGGTCCCGGCCGGGATGACGAACTCGATCGGCTTCGACGGCTCCCAGGCGGCCTGGGCGGCCGGCACGGCCATCAGCGCGAGAGCGGCGGTCAGTAGAGCGGTCACGAGACGGGGGTGTCTCATAGGAACCTGGGCCTCCTCACCGAACGTTGCTGAAACAACACGGCGGGGCCGGGCGACGTTCCCGCCCGACCCCGCCGAGGGTGACCTGGGGCCACCTAGCCATTCTCGATCAGGACGGCGCCGGCACCGCCTTGGCAGCGTCGAGTCGCTTGAAGGGCACCACCCCCGGGACCTCCCACTTGGTCCAGGTCTCGTCGACCTTGGCCTGGAAGTACGCGAGATCCTCCTCGGTGAAGTGCGCGAACCGGCCCTGCTTGAGCAGGTACTCGCGGACCGGCTTGCGTGCGCGGCCCTCGACGATCGCCTTGGTCTTGCCGTAGTAGCGGAGCTCGCCGTCCTCGACCTCGTAGAGCGGGAAGATGCCGGTCTCGATGGCCAGCTCGCCGAGCTCGTGGCTCAGCATCGGATCGTAGTCCCACCCCTTCGGGCAGGGGTCCAGCGAGTGGATGAACGTGGGGCCGCCGATAGTGAGCGCGCGCCGGACCTTGTTCATCATCTCGACGGCGTACGACGCGCACACCGTGGCCACGTAGCGGCACTCGGGATGGCCCGCCGCCATCATGCCGGCCATGTTCTTCTTCCACCGCTTGTGGATGATGCGGTGGACCTTGCCGGGCGGGCTGAACGTGGTGTTGGCGCCGTACGGCGTCATCCCCGACAGCTGGATATCGGTATTCGCATACGACTCGTTGTCGTACAGCAGGATCAGGCAGTTGTAGTCCTTGTGGGTCAGCGTCGCCGAGATGCCGTTGAGACCCATGTCGGCGCCGCCGCCGTCGCCGCAGAACGCGATGACGTTGATGGGCTCCGACTTCATCTTGCCCTTCGTCATGAGCGCCTTCAGCCCCGCCGCCGTGCCCAGCGCGGCCGAGCCCGACGACCCGAGCTGCGTGTGCATCCACGGCACCACCCACGGCGTCGTGTAGTAGGTCGTGTTGGCGACGTACATGCAGCCGGTCGAGCCGAGCACGATCGTGCGCGGCCCCGACGCCTTCACCATCAGCTTCATGACCAGCGCCGATTCGCAGCCCTGGCACGTCCGGTGCCCCGAGGTGAAGTACTCCTCGATGGTGACGCGCTTGATGCCCCGGAACGGCTCCAGGATCTGCGTCGCGTTGCTGAACGTGGTTGCCTCAGCCATGCGCGTGGTCTCCTATTCGCGGACGCCGAGCCAGAGGGTCTTGGCATCGGCCTTGCCGGAAGTCGCGGCAGCGTAGCACAGGTCAGTCGCCTTGTAGACGTCCTCCAGGGTCACTTCGCGACCCCCGAGGCCGCAGATGAATGCCAGCAGCGGCGGGCGCTTGTCCGAGTTGTAGAGGGCGGCTCGGATCTCGGTGGCCACCACGCCCGAGTGGAACGGCGAGCCGAACGAGTAATCGCGGTCGACGACGCCGATCGCCTTCGCCTTCGACAGGACGGCGACCAACTTCTCGGTCGGGAACGGCCGGAACCAGCGCAGCCGCACCAGGCCGACCTTCTTGCCCTGGGCCCGCATGTTCCGGATGCCGACCTTCATGGGCAGCGAGATCGTGCCCATGCCGACCAGGATGATCTCGGCGTCGTCGGTCATGTACTCCTCGAACCACGGGTTCTCGGGACCACGGCCGAAGACCTTGCGGAAGTCGGCGTAGGCCTCCTCGATGACCCCGACGGCCCGCTTCATCGCCTCGTCGTTCTGGCGACGGATCTCGATGACCCAGTCCTCGTTGGCCTGCGGGGCCACCGTGATCGGGTTGTCGGGATGCAGGAGCAGGTCGCCGCGGTCGTAGCGCGGCAGGAACTTGTCGACTTTCGCCTTGGAGGGAACGAGGGTCAGCGCCTGCGAGTGGGTCAGAAAGGCGCCGTCCGCCGAGATCGCCAGAGGTAGGAACACGCGTCGGTCTTCCGCCACTCGATACGCGATGAGCGTGGTGTCGATGGCCTCCTGGGAGGTGTCGATCCAGCAGAGCATCCAGCCCAGGTCGCGCACGAACAGGGCGTCGTTGTGCTCGACGCCGAAGGCGCCGGGGTCATCGAGCGCGCGGTTGCCGACCAGGCAGACCATCGGCACCCGCAGCGGCGGGGTGACCACCAGGCACTCCATGGCGTACGCCCATCCCACGCCGGAGGAGCCGCAGAAGACGCGGGCGCCGACGGTGGAGGCGTGCTTCACGATCTCGAACTGGCTGTGCTCGCCCTCGGCCACGATGTACTCGGCGACCAGCTGGCCGCCCGAGATCTTCTTGGCGATGGCCTGGATGACGGTGTCGTAGGGCCGGATCGGGTAGCCGGTGACGACGTCGATGTCGGCGAGGGTCAGCCCCTCGGCCACCGCTTCGCTCCCCGAGATGAGGAGCTCTTTCTCGTCGGCTGCGGCGGGTGCGGTCGTGCTGGCGACTGCCATCGTTGTCTCCTTAGACCGTCTTGTGCTGCGCGTTCTCGCCCGGGATGCCGGCGGTGATCTCCACGCCGCCGCGGTCGAGGTCCTGCTTGAGCTCCTCCTCGTACTGGCCGCGGAAGCGGAACCCGTGCGAGCGGGCCGTGGTCGGCTTGTCACCGATCTTGGCGAGCAGCCAGGTCTTGTAGGCGCCCTTGTCCTTGCGCCACATCTCCCACTGGCTGGCGTTGTCCTCGAAGGCCGACTCGTTGACCATCGTGATGCAGTGCTCGACCGGGCACACCGCCTCGCAGACGCCGCAGCCACAGCACGCCTCCATGTTGGCATCGAAGGTGGCGTCGGGCATCACGTCGAAGCAGGAGTCCGGGCAGGAGATCCAGCACAGGTTGCACTTCACGCAGGTGTCGAAGTCGACCACCGGGCGCATCGTGCGGGTCGTGTACTTCTTGAAGTACGGGTTGCGCTCGGGCACGTAGCCCTGGCCGCCCTCCTTCGGCTTGCCGATCGGGATGGCCGGGATGGTGACGCCCTCCCGCATCTCCCACCACTTCGGCATCTCGAACGAGTACGGGATCTCGGTGTTGCCCTCGGTGATCTTGACCTCGCGGGTCTCCATCCGGTCGAAGGCCTTGCGCGCGGAGGCGACCTTGAGGTCGGAGCCCCACTCGATCTCCTGGATGGCCTGGGCGACCGCATCGATGGTCAGGAACGACGGGGCGATCTTGGCCAGGGCGCCGAGGATCCGGGCCTCGGTGTGGTCCTCCTTGTGCACCCAGAGGCCGGAGAAACTCGCCTTGGCGCGCAGGAGGGAAAGCTTGTAGGGGCTGTCCTTCTTGTGGATGTCCTTCAGGAGCGACTCGAAGCTCTGCAGCGAGGTCATGAGCACGGTGCCGCCGGGCATGGTCAGCCGGTTGATGGGCTGCAGGCCGTACCACGCCCACGACTCCACGCCCTTGGAGAGCGTGTCGTCGAGCACGATGCTGACGTCCGTGTGCTTGGGCTCGTAGCGGGCCATGTTCTGCTCGAGCTCTTCCTTCGTATCGGCCACGATGGCGAAGTCCTTGGCCGGGATGCCGTTGCGCTGCGGACTGTCGCCGTACCGGCCGAAGGCGATGCCCCAGCGCCCCGACTTCCGCGACGACAGGACGATGCCGCGCGCGATGCGAGCGGCGAGGTTTTTCTGGAAGATGCCGCGGTAGACGATCTCGCAGATCAGCGCTGCCATACGTACTCCTCCTGAGCGGGCATCAGGCTCCTGGTCGGGTGGTCCGACCAGAGTGAAGATACTCCCCGGGCCTGGGCCCCTGTCAAGGGGCGTTATTGCGCCCGCTGCGCCTCGGCCACCATCCGGCAGAAGTACCGGTGCACGGTGGGATCGTCGGTGAGCTCGGGATGGAACGTCGCGACCAGGATCGTGCCCTGCCGCGCCATCACCGCCTCACCGGCGTGCCGGGCCAGCGTCTGGACACCCTCGCCGACCCGGCGGATCCGGGGCGCCCGGATGAACACCATCTCGACCGGCGCCGGCCCATCGTCCAGCTCGGCGGTGCCGGCCGCCTCGAACGACTCGCGCTGCCGGCCGTACGCGTTGCGCTCGACGCCGACGTCGATGAGGCCGAGCGAGAACTGGGCCGGACCGGTCACCTCGCGAGCCAGCAGGATGAGCCCGGCGCAGGTGCCGAAGATGGGCTTGCGGCCGGCGTGGAACTTCTCGAGCGCCGGCACGAAGCCCCAGGCGTCCATCAGCTTGAGCAGCGTGGTGCTCTCGCCACCCGGCATGACGAGACCGTCGAGGCCCTCGAGCTGCTCGGGCTTGCGGACCTCCACCACCTCGACGCCGGCCCCGCACCGCGCCAGCGCCCGCACGTGCATGGCGAAGTCGCCCTGGAGGGCCAGCACCCCGATCTTCATCGGCGGCCCTCCGCCCGCAGCCACGCCAGCACCGTCTCGGCGTTCCGGTCGGGTGGAAAGACCGGGTACCAGACGCGCGCGACGCGCCCACCCTCGAGATACCAGGCCATCCGCCTGATCAGCGTGGTGGGGCCGCCGCCGGCGACCGGAAACTCGAAGGTCGGCAGCCGCAGCGCGCGGGTCAGCCGGAGATCGGCGTCGCTCAGGAGCGCGAACGGCACGTGGTTGCGCTCGACGAACTCCCGCTGGTAGGCCGTCGTCTGGGTGCTGACGCCGGCCACGCGCACGCCGAGCGTCCGGAACTCGGCGTGGAGGTCGCGGAAGCCGCAGCTCTGCGGGGTGCAGCCGCGCGCGCCGGGGATCAGGTCCCAGTCGGGGCCGGCGGACTTTCCCTGCTCGCCGGTGCGCGGATAGAAGAAGAGCACGGCCGGGCCGGTCGCCACCACCGCCAGGTCCACCACCTCTCCCGAGGTCGCCGGCAGCGTCAGCGAGGGTACGACGACGCCGCGGAGGTGATCCGCGGCGCCGTCGTCGACCGGGACCGGCAACCCCGCCGGCAGGGTGTAAACGTCCGCGGCCATCGCCTACCAGCCGCGGGTCTGCAGCAGGTCCTTCTCGGCCAGCTTGGAGATCTCCAGGCCGACCATCGCCTCGCCCAGGTCCTCGCTGACCCGCACGAGGACGTCGGCGTCCTTGAAGTGCGTGGTGGCCTGCACGATGGCCTTGGCCCGCTTGGCCGGGTCGGCCGACTTGAAGATGCCGGAGCCGACGAAGACCGCCTCGGCGCCGAGCTGCATCATGAGCGCGGCGTCGGCCGGCGTCGCGATGCCGCCCGCCGAGAAGTTCGGCACCGGCAGCTTGCCGGTGCGGGCGATCCACCGCACCAGCTCGTAGGGCGCGCCGAGGTTCTTGGCCTCGGTCATCAGCTCCTCGGGGCCGAGGGTGGTCAGCCGCTTGACGCCGGAGATGACCGCGCGCATGTGGCGCACGGCCTCCACGATGTTGCCGGAGCCCGCCTCGCCCTTGGTGCGGATCATGGCCGCGCCCTCGCCGATGCGCCGCAGCGCCTCGCCGAGGTCGCGGCAGCCGCACACGAACGGGATGCGGAAGGCGAACTTGTCGATGTGGTAGTGCTCGTCGGCCGGCGTCAGCACCTCGGACTCGTCGATGTAGTCGACGCCGAGGGATTCCAGCATCTGCGCCTCGACGAAGTGCCCGATGCGCGCCTTGGCCATCACCGGGATGGTGACCGCCTTCTGGATCTCCTGGATCTTCTTCACCGGCGACATGCGCGCCACCCCGCCGTCGCGGCGGATGTCCGAGGGCACGCGCTCGAGCGCCATGACCGAGGCCGCCCCCGCGTCCTCGGCGATCTTGGCCTGCTCGGCGTTGGTGACGTCCATGATGACGCCGCCCTTGATCATCTCGGCCAGTCCGATGTGCTTGCGATCCGCGATCCGCAGCCCGTTCAGCTCGTCCATGTCTGTCCCCTCTCCTTGGAAACCGCTTAGACTACCGGCACCATCTCGCGCTCGGCCCGCCGCACACGCGGCTGCCGCTGCGCCGTCCTGATCACCTCCGCCAGCCGCCGCACGCCCTCGTCGATGCGCCCGGCCGCCACCGACGAGAAGGCCAGCCGCAACGTCCGCTCACCGCCGCCCTCCAGGAAGAACGCCGGCCCCGGCGTGAACGCCACGCCCCGCTCGAAGGCCGTCGGCAGCAACGCCGTCGACTCCAGCCCGGGCGGCAGCGTCAGCAGCAGGGAGAACCCGCCCTGCGGCTCGGTCCACGTCACCCCCTCCGGCATCCGCCGCCGCAGCGCCGTGAGCAGCAGCGCGCGGCGCCGCGCGTACTCGGCGGTCACCCGCGTCACGTGCCGATCGAGCAGCCGCCGCTCGCAGAACCGGTGCACGGCCGCCTGCAGCAGCGCGCTCGTGTGCAGGTCGGCCAGCTGCTTGGCCGCCTGCAGCCGCTCCATCACGGGCGAGGGCGCCACCAGCCAGCCCAGCCGCAGCCCGGGGAACAGGATCTTCGAGAACGTCCCGATGTAGAGCACGAGGCCGGCCCGATCCGCGGCCTTGAGCGGCAGGCCCGGGCGGGGACCGTAGTAGAGGCTGCCGTCGAAGCCGTCCTCCACGATCGGTACCTGGTGGCGGGCGGCCGCCGCCAGCAAGCGGCGCCCCACCTCCGGCTCCAGCGCCAGCCCGCTCGGATTGTGAGCGTTCGGCTGACAGTAGAAGAGCTTCGGCGCCTGCCGCTCGCACAGGCGCTCGAAGACGTCGGGGCGGGGACCGGCGGCGTCCCACTCGACCGGCAGCAGCCGGGCCCCGAACGATCGAAACGCCTGCATGGCCCCCGGATAGGTGGGTTGCTCGATCGCCACCAGGTCGCCGGGGTCGACCAGCGTGCGGGCGATGAGGTCGAAGCCCTGCTGCGAGCCGTTGACGATGAGGATCTCCTCGGCCCGCGCCTCGACGCCGAACCGGAGCAGGTAGCCGGCCAGATAGCGACGCAACGGCGCGTAGCCGCCGGCGGCCGAGTACTGCAGGAGCGCGTCGCCTTCCTCGCGGACGACCTGGTTGAGGACGCGGCGAAAGGCGTCGGTGGGAAACAGCGCACTGTCCGGCATGCCGCCCGCGAACGAGATCACCGACGCCCCGGCGTCGGACGGTGTGCCCAGCGCCCGCCGGCGCTCCTCGTCGGCGGCGGCCGTGCGCGCGCTGCGCGAGAGCAGCGACGTCCAGTCGATGGGCGCCGGGGCCAGGGCCAGGGTCCGGGCCGCCGGCCGCGTCGGCGGCTCGCCCGCGACGAACGTCCCCTGCCCGACGTGAGCACGGGCCAGCCCCGCCGCCACCAGCTCCTCGTAGGCCAGGGCGACGGTCGCCCGGTTGACGCGCAGGCTCTGGGCCAGCTCCCGGGTGGCCGGCAGCTTCACGCCGGGCGCCAGTAGCCCGTCGGCAATGAGCCGTTCCAGGTGGCCCTGGATCTGGCGGGCCAGCGGCACCGGCCGGTCGCGGTCGAGTGGGATGTCCACCACGGTTCTCCTGACCAGCCATTCTGGCGATGGAATTGACCGAGTCAAGAGCCAATTGGCATGGTCGACCGGGCCATTGGCGGCGGCGGCGTATAATCCGGGCGATGGCGACGGGTGAGGCTCCGATCAAGCAAGCGGTGGCCTGGATCGACGAGCGGCTGCGGGACGAGCCGGGCGCCGATCGGCTCCGGCTCGTCGACGAGGCGGCGCAGCGCTACGATCTGTCGCCGCTCGACACCGAGTTCCTGACGCGGCACCTGGCCACGCGGCGGGCCTCGGCGTGAGCGAGCAGGCCCGGAAGGTCCAGGAGCAGTTCGGCGCGATCGCGGAGGCCTACGTCGCCAGCGCGGGGCACGCCGCCGGCGACGATCTGGCCCAGATCCTGGCCTGGGGCCGCGCCCTCGCCCCGGCCCGCGTCCTCGACCTGGCCACCGGCGGCGGTCATACGGCGCTCGGGCTGACCCCGGTGGCCCGCCACGTGACCGCCTACGATGTGACGGAGCCGATGCTGCGCGCCGCCCGCGGCTTCCTGCGCGAGCGGGGCGCCGCCGCCGGCTTCGTGGCCGGCGACGTCCACGCCCTGCCCTTCCGCGACGGCGCCTTCGACGTGGTGACCTGCCGGATCGCCGCCCACCACTTCGGCGACGTCGCCACCGCCGTGCGCGAGGTCCGACGGGTGCTGCGGGCCGGCGGGTCGTTCCTGCTGCAGGACATCCTCGGTCACGACGACGCCGAGGCCGCGGCCTTCGTCACCGAGGTCGAGCGGCGACGCGACCCCTCGCACGTGCGGGCCTATCGGGCCAGCGAGTGGAAGGCCTTCCTGAGAGCGGCGGGACTGACCACGATGGACAGCACGGTCGTCACCAAGGGCCGGCCGTGGGAGGAGTGGACGACCCGCACGCGCATGACCCCCGACAGTCGCCGCGAGCTGGACGCCTTCGTGCGGGCCGCGCCCGAGCGGTGCCGGGCGGCGTTCGACTTCCGGCTCGTCGGCGATCGGATCGAGTCCTTCACCGACCGGATGCTGCTGCTGCGCGCCGACCGCGACTGAGCCTCAGCCGACCTTCTTCAGCGCGATGCTGGCCCGCTCCTGGCGCCCTCCGAACCGCCCCAGCGTCTCGCCCCAGCGGCGCGCATCGTCGCCGGCCAGGGTCGCGTGCACCGGATCCTCGTGGCCGTCGGCGCCGCGCGCGGACCCCGTCAGCACGAGACGATCCCCCTTCATCCGCGCCGTTCCCCGGGCCTGGGCCTTCCCGATCGTGCCCGTCCACGTCCCATCGGGCTCGATCACGAGGTCGAGCGGCGCATAGCCGGAATAGTAGAAGGCCCCGGTCTCCGTGAGGGCGCCTTGCCAGCGCCCGGCGAGCGACCGCATCTCGTCTCCGACCGACGCGGACGGCGAGCCGAGGTCACCGGTCAGCCGCGCGGCGTGACCGCCGCAACCCCAGAGCAGCATGGTGAGCGCCGCGCCGGCGAGCCCCAGCGGGATCCTCTTCATGGCGGACCTCCCCGCCCTGGTGAGGAGCAACGGGGATGCCACCGGGATCAGGCGGACCTCAACCTCACCAGGGTCGCGCCGCGGCCGCCGCGCTCGGGCGGGGCGTCGGCGAAGCCGGCCACCAGCGGGTGACGACCCAGCAGCGACTGCACGATCGTGCGCTGCACGCCGATGCCCCGGCCGTGGATCAGCCGCACCTCCGTGAAGCCGCGGGTCACGCACTCGCGCAGGTACTCGTCGACCACGGAGGGGATGTCGCGCGGGGCGAAGGCGTGCAGGTCGAGCGCATCCTCGATGGGGATGCGGACCGGCTCCTCCTCGGTCAGGTCAGATCCGGGGGCCGGCCGCCAGGTGCTGTGACCAGTGCTGGAAACTCGAGAGATCCTCCCCCGAGAGCTTGCACTGTCAGAAGGTGGCGGCCCGCTCGAAGAACGGCACGTCGATCACCGGCACGTTCTCGGCGCGCGCTGTCTCGGCCACCTTCTCGGTCACCATCTGCCGGACGAACGGGATCGGGATGCGGCCGAGGCGATGCAGGACCTCGTCGGTACAGCGCAGGCGGGTGCCGGGCAGGACGGGGCCGTCGGTAGCGATCGCCTCGTCGGGCTCGTGCTCGCACGTCTCCGGCACGAGCTGCTGCAAGCGCAGCGAGACGTAGTCGGTCACCCAGGCCTGGATGCCGGCCTTGGCGTCCTCGAGCCCGCCACCGCTCGAGCGATCGAGCTTGTCGTGCAGCGTGCCCAGCAGCGTCTCGAGCCGAGCCAGCCGCGCCTCGAGGCCGCCCAGCCGCTCGCTCACCTCGCGCTCGCTCATCGCGTCCCTCCGGCGGTCATGCTAGCACGGGGCGTCGGACGTGAAAATCGGTGAGCCGCTGGAAGGCGTCGGCCGCGCGCAGCACGGTGGCTTCGTCGAACGGGCGTCCCACCAGCTGCAGACCGATCGGCAGCCCGCCGTCGGTGAAGCCGCACGGCACCGCGCACGCCGGGTGGCCCGAGAGGTTGAACGGCCGCGTGAAACGGATCAGCGCCGAGCGGACGTCGGCGGCACCGTCCCCCAGCGTCGCCTGCCGCTCCTCGATGCCGGGCGCGACGATCGGCGTGCTCGGCGCCAGCAGCACGTCGCGGCGGGCGAGCGCGGCGTCGACGTCGGCGCGGACGAGCCCGCGCACCTGCTGGCCGCGGACGTAGTGGGCGCCGCTGATGAACGCGCTCAACCGCAGGCGACGGGCGACCTCCGGATCGTATTCGGCCGCGCGGGTGCGCAGCAGCTCGGCGTGGTAGGCCAGCGCCTCGGCGCCGACGATGGCGGTCGAGGCCGCCGCCACGACCTTCATCTGCTCCAGGCTCACCTCGTCCACCACGGCGCCAGCCCGGGTCAGCGTGGCGGCCGCCGCCTCGACGGCGGCCCGCACCGCTGGCGCGGCGCCGTCCAGGAAGAAGCCGCGCAGGAGCCCCACGCGCAACCCCTTGACCTCGCCGGTGAGCGCGGCCGTGTAGTCGGGCACCGGCAGCACGCTGCTGCTGGGGTCGGCGGGATCGTAGCCGGCCATCGCGCCCAGCATGAGCGCGCAGTCGGCGGCGGTGCGGGTCATCGGCCCCACGTGGTCCATCGACCACGCCAGCGGCAGCACCCCGGCCCGGCTCACCCGGCCGTAGGTGGGCTTGAGGCCGGTGATACCGCACAGCGAGGCCGGGATGCGGATGGAGCCGCCGGTGTCGGAACCGAGCGCCCCCGGCGCCAGCCCGGCCGCCACCGCAACGCCGGACCCCGACGAGGAGCCTCCCGCCATGCGGTGTACGTCGCGGTCCCACGGGTTGCGGGCATGCCCGTAGTGCGGGTTCAGTCCCTCCGGGCCGTAGGCGAACTCCACCATGTTGAGCTTGCCCAGCAGGATGGCGCCGGCGCCGGCCAGCCGCGCGGCCACGGTGGCATCCCGGCCGGGCACCCGATCCCCCAGCACGCGCGAGCCCCCGGTGGTCCGCACCCCGGCGGTGTCGTAGAGGTCCTTGAGCGCGTAGGGCACACCGTGCAGCGCCCCCAGCGGCTGCCCGGCCATCAGCGCGGTCTCGGCCGCCCGCGCCGCCGCCAGCGCCGCCTCGTCGCACACGGTGATGTACGACCGCAGGCCGGGGTCGAGGGCCGTGATGCGATCCAGGTGCGCGCGGACCACCTCGACCGGCGAGATCGCCTTGGTCGCGATCATCCGCGCCAGCTCGGTCATGGATGTCCAGAATAGTTCGGCCACGTCACACCGTCCGATAGAGTGTCGTCGGCTCGGCATCGCCGACGGCCACGGTGTCGAGGGCGCGCAGCATGCGCAGCGTCGCCTCGACCTGGGGCCGGATCTCTTCCAGTTCGGCGTCGCTCCAGGCGAAGCCGGCCAGTCGGGCACCGCGGCGGAGGGTCTCGAGATCGATGGGATCGTTGGTCATGGCGGCGAGGATACCGGGGGCGAGGGGCGGCGAGCAAGTCGCTCGCACTCTGCCCGGCGCCTTGGCATGCTGGGGACAGTGACCCGGCGCCGTGCTCTCTGGCTCGCCCTGGCCGTCCTGCTCCTCGTCGTCGCGGCGCTGACGACGGCCGCGCTGCTCCAGCTTTCCCCCCTGGTGCGTCGGGTGGCGCTGTGGCAGCTGCAGTCGGCCACCGGGCGCCCGGTGACGATCGCGTCGCTGGACCTTCGCCTGGCCGACGGCCGCCTCAGCCTGGGTGGCCTGCGCGTCGCCGACCGCGACGGCGGCGTGCTCGCCGAGGTCGGTCGCCTCGAGGCCAGCTTCCGCCCGTGGTCGCTGCTGCACGGCGAGCTGTGGATCCAGGATCTCGCCGTGAGCGGCGTTCAAACGCGCATCGTCCGCACCGGCCCCGGCCGCTACAACATCTCCGACCTGCTCGACCGGCCGGCGTCCTCCGGCTCGTGGCTCGACGTGACGATCGATCATCTCGTCCTCGACGACAGCCGGATGATCTTCGAGGATCGGTTGCTGCAGCCGGCGCGGACGTGGCGCGCCGACGACATCCGGTTCGACGGTCGCCGTCTCACCACCCGCGGCCGCGGCGGTACCGCCGTCGCCTTCGCGAACGTCGCCGGCGCTCTCGTGACCGTGCAGGCCGACGACGTCCAGCTCGGTCCCCTCCACGCGCGCGCGAACGTCAACGTGCGCGACCTCGACCTGCGGCTGGCCGCGCTCTACCTGCCCGGCGACGGTGCCCTTCGCCTGGAGCGCGGCAGCCTGGACGCCGGGCTGCGTGTCGTGGTCGACGCCCGCGACGGCACCCACCTGGACGCCGACGCCGTGATCGAGGGTCTCGCGCTGCGGCGGCCCGGCGTGGCCGAGGACACGGTGACGGCGCCGCGCCTGGACATCCTCGTGCGCGAGCTGCACCAGCAGCCTGCGCGCACGGCGCTGCGCTACGCGAGCGTGGGCGGCAACCTCACCGTGCTCGATCCCACCCAGACGCCGCCGCGCCCGCTCACGTTCACCGATCTCACCGTCACCGCCAGCAACCTCGAGCAGCCCATGAAGGATCCGGCCCAGGTGGCCGTGCACGCCAACGTTCCCGGCGGCGGTGAGGTCGACGTCACCGGCACCGTTGGCGTGGCGCCGCGCCGCGCCGACCTGCGCGTGCGCGCCCGTGGCCTCGAGCTGGCGGCGCTGGCCAGCTACCTGCCGCTGACCGCGCGCGTGGCCGGAACCGGCACCGCCGAGCTACGGGTGACGGCCACCCACGAGCGAGGGTTCGGTCTCACGGTCGCCGGCGACGCCACCGTGGATCGCGTCACGCTCGGCGACGGCGCGCGCACGCTGCTCGCGGCCACGCGGGTGTCCGCCCGCGGCCTCGAGTACACGTGGCCGGCGAGTCTCGCGCTGGGCCAGCTCACGCTCACGCAGCCCGCGGCCACGATCGAGCGGGCCGCCGACGGCACGTTCTCCCTGACCGCCCTGCTGCGCCCGCCCCCGGCGGCCGACGCCGCGGCTCCGGCCTCTCCGCCGCCGGTAGCCGCCGCACCCGACGTCCGGATCACCAGCCTCCGACTCGACGACGGCCGGGCCGTGGTGACCGACGCGGCGAGCGGCGGTCGCGTGGACGTCACCCGGCTGGCGCTGAGCGCGCGCGACCTCACCTGGCCGGGACGGGGCCCGTCCGCGGTCGAGCTGACCGCCGCCGTCGCCGGTGCCGACGTCTCCGCGCGCGGCACCGTCGACATCGCCCGCCGCCAGACCGATCTCGATCTCGGGGTGGGTGGCCTCGACCTGGCGCTCCTGCAGCCGTGGCTACCGATCACCGGTCGGGTGCGCGGCGCGCTCAGCCGCGCCGACCTCCACGTGAGCGGGCGCTCCGACGACACGCTGGTTCTGGCCGTGACCGGGCAGGCCACGCTCGAGCGGCTCGCGCTGGCCGACGCCCGGCGATCGCTGGCCGGCGCCGCCCGGGTCACTCTGGGCGGCCTCGCGTACACGTGGCCGGCCACGGTGCGCGTCGACGACCTCACCGTCAGCCGGCCGTCCGTGACCGTCGAGCGCGACGCCGCCGGCGCCGTGAGCCTCCTGGCGCTGGGCCCCCGCCCCGCGCCACCGTCGGGTGACGCCGCGACCTCGGGTCCGCCCGGCCCCGCTCCGGACATCACGATCGGCCGGCTGCGGATCGACGAGGGCCACGCCACGATCGCCGATGCGGCGCTGGGCGGCACCGCCGAGATCACCGGCGTGGGGCTCACGGGCCGCGACGTGACCTGGCCCGCACGCGGCTCCGCGCCGGTCGACCTCACCGCGACGGTGGCCGGAGGCCGCCTCACCGCCCGGGGCACGGTCGACGGCGCCCAGCGGCGCGCGGAGATCGCGCTGACGCTGCGCGGCGCCGACCTGGCGACGCTACAGTCCTGGGTGCCGATCAACGGGCGCGTGGCCGGTGCCGCGGACGCCGATCTCACCGCCGTCGTGGGCCTGGAGCCCTTCTCGCTGACCGCGCGCGGCAGCGTCGGTACCAGCAACCTCGCCTTCCACGAGGCCACCCGGCCGCTGCTCACGGTGACGCGCGTGGAGGCGACCGGCATCGACCTGCAATGGCCCGGGCGCCTGGCCATCGACCGGCTGCGCGTGAACACACCGTGGGCCCAGATCGACCGCACCCCCGAGGGCGAGCTGTCGCTCCGTGCGCTCTTCCGCCGTCGTCCGGAGCGGCCGGGACCTCCGGCCCCGGTCGTGTCTCCGCCGGCAGCCGGCCTCGTGGCCGGCCTGGAGCTCAGCGTCCGCGAGGCCCTCTTCGAGAACGGGGGGACGAACATCGTGGACGACGCGGTCGAACCGGCCGCGCGCTTCGAGATCCGCGGCTCGCGCCTGGCCCTGCGCAACCTCACCTGGCCCGCCACCGGCGCCTCCACCGTCCAGATCAGCACCCCGATGCCCGGTGGCGGCGTGCTCAAGGCCAACGGCACCTTCAGCATCGAGCCCACGCGCCTGAACCTCGACGCCGAGATCGACCAGGTCGACCTCGCTCCGGGCCGGCCCTACCTCCCGTTCGACGCGCGGATCGCCGGCAAGGTCACGGGGCGCGCGAAGATCAGCGGTGAGTTCGGCGACACGATCACCCTCGTCGTCGACGGCGACGCTGCCGTCGATCGCCTGGCCCTGGGCGACCCCGACCGCCGGCTGGCCACGGCCCAGCGCGTCGAGCTGAGCGGTGTCCGTTACCGCTACCCGACGACCGTGCGGGTCCGCCAGTTCACGCTGCGCAAGCCGTGGGCACTCGTCGAGCGCAACGCCAGCGGCGAGCTCGAGCTCGTCTCGCTGCTGGGGCGGCGGCGCGCGCCAGCGCCGGGGTCGACCGCACCCGCACCCGCCGCCCCGGCGGCCACCACGCCCGCCCCGCCGGCGCCGCCCCGTGTCCGCTTCGCCGTCGACAAGCTGACGCTGGACGATGGGTTCCTGCGCTTCGTCGACCGCACGACCGACCCCGACTACGCCGAGGAGCTGGGCGGGATCACGATGACGGCCGAGGGGCTGGGCACCAACCCGCGGCGCAACGGCACGATCGACCTGCGCGGCAAGCTGGCGTCGGGGACAGCGGTAGGAGTGCGCGGTCAGATCAGCGCGTTCACGGAGCGGCGCTTCCTCGACCTCACCGTGGACGTGAAGGACTTCCCCGTCCCCCGGCTCAATCCGTATCTCGACCAGCTCTCCTCCTGGGTCGCACGCCAGGGCGTCCTGACGGCGGCGATGCGCTACAAGCTCGACGGCGACGCGCTGGAGGCCAGCAACGACGTCACCGTCGTCGGCCTCGAGCTCGACGAAGGGGGACGGGGCACCGCGGTCCAGCGGCGGATCGGCCTGCCGCTCGGCCTCCTGGTGTCGCTCCTGAAGAACGCGCAGGGGGTCATCCATCTCGACGTCCCCATACGCGGCCAGCTCTCCTCGCCGGAGTTCGACTACGGCGACGCCGTGTGGACCGCGCTGCGCGGCCTCGCCATCAAGCTGGTGTCGCTCCCGTTCAGCTGGATCGGCCGGATCGGCTACACGGAGGACGCCCGGATCGAGTCGGTCCAGGTCTACCCAGTGCCGTTCGAGACCGCCCGGCCGGCGCCGACCTCGTTCGGTCGCGACCAGCTGCAGCGGCTCGCCGCGTTCCTGAAGGAGCAGCCGGCCATCCGTCTGCGCCTGCGCCCGGTGACGACGGTCGCCGACGTGACGGCGCTGCGGCGGGACGCGCTCACCGCGCGGCTGGCCACCGCCGGCGACGACCCCGCCGCCCGCCGTCAGGCGGCGGTGGCCATCTACGCGGAGCTGTTCCCCCGCCGACAGCCGCCGCCCACGGACGCGGCCCTGCTGGAGGAGCTCACCAAGGAGACGCCGACGCCGCAGGGGGCGCTGCGCACCCTGGTCACCGCGCGCGCGGGGACCGTGCGCGATGCCCTCGTGCAGGGCGGCGTCGCCGCCGATCGCCTGCAGCCGGCCGAGGCGCGGGCGGCGGTCGAGGGTGAGGGCGATCCGCGCGTCGAGTTCGAAATCGTCCGCTGACCCCGCTACAATGGCGCCGCATGGCGGTGGCGCTCACCATCCTGACCGACCCGCGCCGCGCCGAACCGCGGCGCGAGCTGTCGCTGTCGGCGGGCACGAGCATCCTGGCCGCCGCCCACGCCGCCGGCATCGATCTCACCGCCACCTGCGGCGGGCGCGGCCGCTGCACCTCGTGCCGCGTGAAGTTCGTCGCCGGCTCGGTACCGCCACCCACGATCGGCGACGAGGTCCAGCTCGGCGATCTGCTCGTGCGCGAGGGCTATCGCCTCGCCTGCCAGTGCGTACCGACCGAGGCCGTCACCGTCCAGGTGGCGCCGCCGCTGGAAGAGACGGCGTTCCAGATCCTCGGAGCCGGCGCCGGCGTGGCGGGGCGGACGACGATCGCCTCCGGGGTCGACAAGCAACTCGTGAAGGTCGCCCTTCCGCGCGAGGAGCATCACCAGACCTCGGATGTCGAGCAGCTCGCCGCCGCGGTGGGCATGGTCGCCACCGAAGTGCCACCAGGCGTGCTGGCCGGCCTGCCCCAGGCGCTGCGTGACGATCCGGCCGGGGCCACCGTCACCACCTTCGCCGGGCGCATCCTCGCCGTCGAGCGGGGCGATACGACCTCGATGCGCTTCGGCCTCGCCATCGACGTCGGCACCACCAGCGTCGTCACCACCTTGCTGGAGCTGACCTCCGGCGAGCAGCTCGGCTCGGTGTCGAGCCTCAACCCACAGGCGGTGTTCGGGGGCGACCTCATGTCGCGCATCGCCTTCGCGCAGTTCAACCCCGGCAACCTGCGCAAGCTCCACACGCGGATCCTCGGCCTCCTCAACCAGCACGTGGCCGAGGTGTGCCGGGCCTCCGGCGTGCTGCCCAAGTGGATCTACAAGGTCGTCGTCGTGGGCAACACGTGCATGCACCACGTGCTGCTCGGCATCGATCCCTCCCACGTCGGCCTCGCCCCCTACGCGCCGGTGATGCGCCACGCGCTGACGCTGAGCGCCCGCGAGCTGTTCCTCAAGGTCGCGCCGGAGGCGCGCGTGTGCCTGCTGCCGCTGGTGGCCGGCTTCGTCGGCGCCGACGCGGTGGCGGTGGCGCTGGCCACCCGGATCTACGAGGGCGAGCCGCTCCGTATCGCGGTGGACATCGGCACCAACGGCGAGGTGCTCCTCGGTTCGGCGGCGCGGTTGTGGGCATGCTCGGCGCCGGCCGGTCCCGCGTTCGAGGGCGGACAGATCCGCCACGGCATGCGCGGCGCCCACGGGGCCATCGACCGCGTGACGGTCGACGACGACCTGCATCCGCACACGATCGGCGAGGGCGACGCGCTGGGCATCTGCGGCTCCGGCCTGCTCGACCTGGTGGCGGGGCTCCTCCAGGCGGGCGTGATCGACTGGACGGGGCTGATCCAGGTCGAGCAGCGCGACGCCCTGCCGCCGCGGCTGCGCGACCGGGTGGTGATGCGGGGCGAGGAGCGCCAGGTGATCGTGCTACGCGAGGGCGAGGCCGGCGCCCCCCGCGAGATCGTCCTCACCCAGGACGACGTGCGGCAGCTACAGCTCGCCAAGGGCGCGATCGCCTCCGGCATCGCGATGCTACAGCACGTGGCGGGCGTGGCCGCCGAGGACGTGGGCGAGCTGATGCTGGCCGGCGGCTTCGGCAACTACCTGTCGATCGCCAGCGCCGTGCGCATCGGCCTCATCCCCGACCTCGGCGCCGGCCGTATCCGTTACGTGGGCAACGCGGCCTCGCTGGGCGCCCAGCTCTGCCTGCTCTCGGAGCCGGAGCGCGCCCGCGCGGAGACGATCGCCCGCCGCATCGAGCACGTCTCGCTCGCCGCTCATCCGGACTTCGAGCAGATCTTCGTCGACTGCATGAACTTCCCGCGCCCATGACGCCGGCCGTCGGCGGCGCCGAGCTCGGCCCGATCCGCCACGACCTCGACGCCCGCTGGCTCATGGCCTACGCCGCCGGTCTCGCCGAGCCCGACCCGCGCTACTACGACACCCTCGATCCGCGCGGCCCGCTCGTCCACCCGCTCTTCCCGGTCTGCTACGAATGGCCCGTCGCCGTCGCCATGCGAGACCGGACGATCCCCGCCGCTCTCCAGACGCGCAGCGTCCACGCCACCCACCACCTGGTGATCCATCGCCCCCCACGCGCCGGCGATACGCTGCACACGACCGCCCGCGTCGTGGGCGTCCGCGCCCGCCGGGCCGGGACGCTCATCGTCACGCGCTTCGAGACCGTCGACAGCGCCGGCGCTCGGGTGACGACAACCGACTACGGCTCCGTGTATCGAGGCGTCACGCCGGCGGATCTCGGCGAGCCTCCGTCTGGCGCCCCGGCAGCGGCGGGTGACGGGGAGACTTCCCGACCGGAGCTCACCGTGGCCGGTGGCTGGCAGGAGGTCGTCGACGTCTCCGCGAACCTGGCCCTCGTGTACACGGAGTGCGCGCGTATCTGGAACCCGATCCATACCGACCTCGCCGTCGCCCGAGGCGCGGGCCTGGCCGCTCCGATCCTGCACGGCACCGCCACGCTGGCGCTGGCCGTCTCGCGCGCCGTGACCCGCGAGCTCGGCGGTGAGCCCGGCCGCGTCGCCGAGATCCGCGCGCGCTTCACCGGCATGGTCCCGCTGCCCTCGACCTTCACCGTGCGCGGCCGGCGCCTCGAGAGCGGCGGCGTGGCCTTCGACGCGATCGGCCCCGACGGGCAGCCGGTCCTCAGCCAGGGAGTGCTGATCCCATGCAACAGATGAGTCGACGCGAACGCCTCCAGGCCGCGATCAGTCGCCAGCCGGTCGATCGCGTGCCCTATGCCGTGTGGCGCCACTTCCCGACCGTGGACCGTTCGCCGGCCGGCCTGGCCCAGACCACCTTGCGGTTCCACGATCACTACGGCTCCGACTTCATCAAGATCACGCCGCACGGCGGGTACGCCGTGGAGGCCTGGGGCTGCGTCGAGGCCGAGGAGGTATTGCCCGACGGTCATCGCGCGTGCGCGTCGTGCGCCATCAAATCGCCCGAGGACTGGAAGCGGATCCGGCCGCTCGATCCGATGAGCGCCGAGGGGTATGCCCAGCAGATCGAGACCATCGTCCGCATGGGGTTCGACCGGCGCATCGGCGACGCCCCCGTCATGCCCACGCTGTTCTCGCCGCTTTCGCTGGCCCACAAGCTCGCGGTCGGCCGGCTGGCCGCCGACCTGCGCGAGCACCCGGGCCTGGTCCGGGACGCCCTGGAGGCGATCACGGAGACGCTCATCCGGTTCGCGGACGCCGCCCTCACCGAAGGGGTCTCGGGAATTTTTTACTCGATTCAGGCAGCCAGTCGGAGTGTCCACAGCGAGGAGACGTACGCCGAGTTCGGGGAGCCCCATGACCGGCGGATCCTCGAATCGGTCGCCGGGCGATCGATCCTGACCATCGTCCACTGCCACGGCGACGACCTGATGTTCGACCGGCTGGCCGGCCTGCCGGGCCACGCCTGGAACTGGGACGACCGTCGGACGGCACCGAGCCTGGCCGAGGCGCGGGCGAAGGTACCGGGCGCCGTGATCGGCGGGCTCGACCAGTGGGCGACGCTACGGGACGGTACCCCGGAGGCCGCGGTGGCTCAGGCCCAGGACGCGGTCGCCCAGACCGGGGGTACCGGGCTCATCGTGGGGCCGGGGTGCGTGCTGGCGATGAACACGCCGGACGCCAACGTCGCCGCGGTGATCCGCGCACTGGGCGGACCGCTCAAGCCCGTCCCCGGCATTCGACTTTGATGGGGGGCCCCGAACGGGCCCCCCAAACCCCCCGGGTGGCTCGGGACGCCCCGGCTAGGCCGTGGCGCCCCTCGGTCCCGGGGCCGGCGATCTTGCCCGATCAGGCCGCTCGGCGGTGGTGGGTGTCGACGCTCTCGAAGCGCCGCCGGTTGCGGCCGGGGAACGGTCGCCGCAGACGCTCCCGCGCCAGGCGCCGATCCTCGTAGCGCTCCCACAGGACGAAGCCGAGCCCGATCAGCGCAGCCAGCACGAACGCGGTGGACACCCGGATCCAGTCGGTCATAGCCGCTCCCTCACCAAAGGGCCGGAGCAGGAGGCGTGCCAGGGAGTGGACGACTGCCCAGACGCGCGCTATGCGCTGGTTCGCGTGCTGTCGGCCGCAGGCTTCGACGTGCGCGAGACTGCGCCATGATAAGCGGCGTGGGCTCGCAGCCCGGAGCTGACTACTCCTTGTTGAGCCGTTCGAACCTGACGCCCTCATCGCTTCCGTGCGCCGACTGCTCGGTCCAGGCGCTCCGCAGTCTGAGAGCCACGGTGTAGGTCCCGTTCGCTCGACGTACGCCTGCCGCTGATGAACTCGCCGGCATAGCTTTTTTTTTTTATTCTTTCTTCTTAGTCTTCTCTTAAGCATTTCACTACCGCTGTCAACTCTCGCTCTTACGCTACCACGAAGTCATCTCCGAACACAGCGTCTTTCTGGGCGACTTCTCTCGTAACAGCCACAAACTCACAAAACGATATCAAACCAATAACTATACAAAACTTTACTATAAAAAATACACATACGATAAACGAAACAACACTAACAAAACACACACAAAAAACAAATATCAACAACACAAATAAAACCCAACAACACATCAATCACAACAAAAAACAAATCAACCAAAACACAACATTTAAAATACTCAAAAAACAACATACAAATCAACATATCCTCCTTCATACCCAACACCAAATACAACAAAAACTTACAACCATCTTCAATAATACACCAAACACAAAACACAACCTCACATAACATACACACATACAAACATTCAACCACAACATCAACAAAAAAATAAACAATCACAAAATCAATAAAATAACACCATACAAAAACCTCATATTCATACCACAAACACTCAATCACATAAATAACAACAATACAAATAAACACACTCACAACCCTCACATCACAAAAAAACACTTCAATATATCACATACTAAACACACACACATACATATCAACAACCAAATACTACAAATACAACATACACCCAACCAAACCAACACACAATCACGAAACAAACAACTCAACACAATCAACCACATACAACACAACATAATCTATCACAACATACACCATACACAAACATACACAACAATAAACATTACAATAAACAACACCCAAAACAACAACACTCTCATAATAAACACACCACACAACCTCAACCACATCAACTTCCAACACTTCCTCAACTATCTTACAAAACACAAACTTAATAAATTCACTCCGCGTCACCCACAACGACACCATACATCAACAACTCATCAAACTTCTAACTTATACACTACGAAACCCATATTATAAAATCCACAAAAATACCTCCTCTTACCACCCACACCAACCCACGAACTTACATATCGAATCCAAGCAAGAGTACATCCCCATCTCAAAAACGGGATTGCCCCGACCGAGCGCATGCCGGCGCCACTACTGGGCATCGTTGTGGCGGTGGTCGAGGATGACCCGGACGCCCTCGCTCTGTTCCGGGTCATCTTGGAGTACGAGGGGGCGCTGGTGATGTCCGCCCCAGGGGCGCAGTCGGCGCTGGACCTGCTGGGCCGGATGCAGCCCGATGTCCTGGTATCCGACATGACCATGCCCGAGCGGGACGGCGCGTGGCTGGCGACTGAGGCCCGGAAGCTCGGCCGGCTGAACGGGGTCGCCACCCTGGTAGTCACCGCACTCCTCATGACGCCCCAGCAGGTGCAGCACGCCGGCTTCGACGCCTATCTTCGCAAGCCCGTCGATCCCCACCTGCTCTCGCGGACGGTCCAGGCGCTGGCGCGCCCCGACACCCAGCCGAGCGCCTGACGCTCGCGGGGTCACTGCGCTTCCCGTGTCCCCTGTCGCTGTCTTACTTACTTGGCGACGTTGAACCGGAAATGGCAGATCTCTCCGTCGAGCACCACGTAGTCCTTGCCCTCCAGCCGGAGCTGGCCACGGGAGCGCAGGTCGGCGAACGAGCCGCCGGCGGCCACCAGCTCGTCGTAGCCGTTCACCTCCGCCCGGATGAAGCCGCGCGCAATGTCGGAGTGCACGGCGCCGGCCGCGTCCTGGGCACGGGTCCCGGCCGGAATTGGCCACGCTCGGACCTCGTCCTCGCCCGTCGTGAAGAAACTGATCAGCCCCAGGAGCGCGAAGCACTCGCGCAGTACCCGGTTGATCGCCGGCTCGGCCAGGCCGAGGTCGGCCAGGAACGCCTGCTGCTCGTCGCCCGCCAGTAGGGCGATCTCCGCCTCGATCACCGCCGATACCCAGCCGACGCGGGTCTGCGCCCGCGCCGCCACGTCGGCGAGGCCGTACTGCTCGCTCACCTTCGCTCCCTCGGCGATCGCCCCCTCCTCGACGTTGATGAGGTGCAGGATCGGCTTCTGCGACATGAAGGTGAAGCCACGGATCAGCCGCTCCTCGTCCACCGTCAGCGTCACCGCCCGCAGGGGAGTCTCCGCCTCCAGCGCAATCTTGAGCCGGCCGAGCAGCTCGTGCTCACGCACCTCTGTCTCCTTGCGCTGCTTCTTGATCGACACCTCCAGCCGCTCCAGGCGCTTCTCCACGACCTCGAGATCGGCCAGCACGAGCGTGAGCTCGAGGTCGAGCACGTCGCGCCGGGGATCGGCCGCACCGCGGGTGTCGTCGGGGAACGCCCGCACGACGTGCAGCAGCGCGTCGGCGCTGCGGACCTCCTTGGCCTCGAGGCCGCCGCGATCCTCTTTCTCGACGCCGGCCAGGTCCACGACCTCGAAGGTGGCGTAGGTCGTCTTCTTCGGGGTGAACAGCGCGGTCAGCCGATCCACGCGGGGGTCGGGCACACGGGCGACGCCGGTGTGCAGCTCGGCGCGCCCGGCGTCGTAGCGCGAGGTCGCCACGCTGGAGCCGGTGAGGAGATTGAACAGCGTCGTCTTGCCGCTCTTGGGCAGGCCTACCAGACCGATCTTCATGGATCGAGTATAGGTGGTTCAAGGGGTCGTCGCAACGCTTGCCGTGGCGTCGATCGTAGCACCTCGTCAAAGGCTTCGGCGGGCGTTCTCCAGCCAAGGGTCTTTCGCGGTCTGGCATTGAGCGTCGCGGCCACGGCTGCGAGCGCGTCCGCGCTGTGCGTGCTCAGGTCGGTGCCTTTGGGGAAGTACTGCCGCAGCAGCCCGTTGGTGTTCTCGTTCGTGCCGCGCTGCCATGGACTGTGCGGATCGCAGAAGTAGACCTGCACGCCAGTGTCGATCCGTAGCCGGGCGTGCTGGCTCATCTCCGCCCCTTGATCCCAGGTCAGCGACCGTCGGAGCTGCTCCGGCAGGGTGGTGATCATGCCCGCGATGGCGTCGCGCACCGCCTCAGCACCATGCCCGGCGAGTGCGGGCCCGTTCTTCTCGCGGGCGTCGCCATGCCCCACCATGCGCGGCAGGTGAAGCAGCATCGTGAAGCGCGTCGCGCGCTCCACCAGGGTGCCGATGGCCGAGCTGCCCAGCCCCAGGATGAGGTCCCCCTCCCAGTGGCCCGGCACCGCCCGATCGGCCGCCTCCGCCGGGCGTTGGCTGATCATGATCTCCGGAGCGATGAACGACTTGCCCCGGCCGCAGCTGCGCGCCCGCGGCACACGCAGCGCCCGCCCCGTCCGCAGACAGGCGGTCAGCTCGCGGCGCAGCGCCCCTCGGCCCTGCACGTAAAGCGCCTGGTAGATGGCCTCGTGGCTGATGCGCATGGTCTCGTCGCCCGGGAAGTCGCGCCGCAGCCGCTGGGCGATCTGCTGCGGGCTCCACGCCCTGGCCCAGCGCCGATCCTGCCGACGCCCATGCCGGCGGCCCTTCCAGGGCACGACCGGCCCGGCGACCGCGGCCCCGCCCGGGGTAGCGACCGCGCCGGCCAGCCGGTCCTGCACGTAGGTCCGCAGCGCTGCATTGAGAGCAAGCCTCGCCGGCTTCGGACGACGCGCCGCCCGCTCGGCATGCCACTGCGCGGTGCTGGCCCGATACGCCAGGTCGCCACCGCGCGTGGCCGCGTTGCGCCGCAGCTCGCGGGAGATCGTCGATCCGGCCCGCCCCAGCCGGCGGGCGATCTCGCGCACTCCATGGCCCTGCACCCGCCACAGCGCGATCTCCTCCCGTTCCGCCAGCGACAAATACCGCCCCGACAACGGCTTTGACGACGGCGCAAGCGTCGATGGCGGCATCCCGCCTGCCTCCCGGAACCAGCGTGCCCCCACCGCTGGT
Source organism: uncultured Candidatus Rokubacteria bacterium (assembly GCA_963734175.1). Taxonomy (GTDB): domain Bacteria; phylum Methylomirabilota; class Methylomirabilia; order Rokubacteriales; family CSP1-6; genus AR5. Next base: position 617,902 of record CAVTGC010000002.1, on the reverse strand, counting down.
GACACCCCTACACCGGCCGCGGCCGCCTCACTTGCCAGACCCAGCGCAATCGCCGCCCAGAACCGACGCCGATCCTCGCGGCGCCACCCCTGGCCGGCCCGGCGACCGCAACACCCCTCGCAAGCCCGGTCCGAGCGCCGTCTTCCGAGCCTTCATCGCAACCCCTCCGCCATGGTGTTGCAACGACCTTGAAAGAGTGGCGTAGGTCGTCTTCTTCGGGGTGAACAGCGCGGTCAGCCGATCCACGCGGGGGTCGGGCACACGGGCGATGCCGGTGTGCAGCTCGGCGCGCCCGGCGTCGTAGCGCGAGGTCGCCACGCTGGAGCCGGTGAGGAGATTGAACAGCGTCGTCTTGCCGCTCTTGGGCAGGCCTACCAGACCGATCTTCATGGATCGAGTATAGTCGACGCCGATCCATGGCTCCCGAGCCCCCGCCGGACCGCCCGTCGCTCTGACCCACCCGGCCCGTGATCTCGACGCGCCAGGCGCCGCCCTGGCCCTGCTCGTCTCCGCGTTCTGGGCCGGCAACACCGTCGCCATCAAGTTCGGGTTGCTCCATGCTCCGCCGTTGCGGCTGGCCTGGATGCGCTTCCTGCTCGGCGGGCTCGTCATCGCCGTGTGGGGGTGGGCCACCGGCCGGCTGGCCGGGTTCACCATCGCCCGCCACGAGTGGCGCCCGCTGCTCGTGCTGGGTCTGATCTTCACCGCCCAGATCGGTCTCATGAACATCGGCACCGGGCTCACCAGCGCCGCCCACGGCAGCCTGGTGCTGAACCTCTACGCGGTCCACACCGTGGTCCTCGCGCATTTCCTGATCCCGGGCGATCGCCTCACCGTGCGCCGGCTGGCCGGCGCCCTCGTGGCGTACAGCGGCATCGTGCTCCTCTTCGCGGGCGACCGGGCCAGTGCCGGCGCCTCGCTGGCCGGCGACGCGCTGCTGTTCGTGTCCGCGCTCCTGCTCGCCGAGCGCCAGGTGTACCTCGCCCGCGCCGTGCAGCGGCTGGACCCCGTCAAGCTGCTCCTGGCCCAGGCCACGGTCGGCAGCGCGCTCTTCATCGCGCTGTCGGCGGTGTTCGAGCGGGAGCCCACCCAGTGGACGGTCGGCCTCGGCGTCTCGCTCGCCTACCAGGGTGCCCTCATCGCCGGCTTCTGCTTCATCGTCAATCTCTGGCTGCTCCAGCGCTACCGCCCGAGCGCCCTGGCCACCGTCTTCCTCACCCAGCCGGTCTTCGGCGTGCTCGTTGCCGCCCTCCTCGCCGGCGACCCGCTGACGGTGCAGCTCCTCCTCGCCTGCCTGGCCGTCGCGCTCGGGATCGGCCTCAGCCGCCGGTAGCGCCGGGGTAGCGAGCGCAGCCGAGGCGAAACGGTATAATTGCCCCGTGCCCACGCAGCCGTCCAAGCGCCTGGAGGTGGTCCCGAACCCGCACGCCGATCGCGACTACGAGATCACGATGGCGGTGCCGGAGTTCACCTGCCTGTGTCCCGATGACGGGCCAGCCCGACTTCGCCACCATCCGCATCCGCTACGTTCCCGACCAGCACCTCGTCGAGCTGAAGTCGCTCAAGCTCTACCTGTGGTCGTACCGGCAGGAGGGCGCCTTCCACGAGGACGTGACCAACCGGATCCTGGATGACCTCGTCGGCGCCGCCCGGCCGCGCTGGGCCGAGGTCATCGGCGACTTCAACGTCCGCGGCGGCATCAAGACCGAGATCCGCGCAACCTACGGCAAGCGCCCCTCCCTCGACGGCTGAGGCACGGCGCGGAGGCGCTCCCATGGAACTGGTCACCCGGATTCTCGACGGCTCGATCACCTACACCCCGCGGGGCGAGCCGCGGGGCCGGAGCTTCTTCGGGGGCCGGATCAGCCAGGACGACAGGATCGACCGCCTGGAAGAGGTCAACCTGCTCTCGGGCTGCTCGCGCCGCCAGCTGCGCGCCATCGCACGGATCAGCGAGGTGATCGAGGTGCCCGCGGCCAGCGTGCTGGCCCGGGCCGGCCAGCCCGGCGACGAGTTCTTCCTGATCCTCGACGGCAGCGCCCGCGTCGAGGTCTCCGCGCGCAAGCGCTCCCGGCTGGAGCCCGGCCAGTACTTCGGCGAGATGAGCCTGCTCGACGGCGGGCCCCGCTCGGCCAGCGTCACCGCCGAGACGCCGCTGCGCCTGCTCGTCATCAAGCGCCGCGACTTCACCACCCTGCTCCGCGAGGCCCCCGAGCTCACCCAGAGCCTCCTCGCCACGCTCTCCCAGCGCGTCCGCCAGGCCGAGGCCCCACTCACGGATTAGGTGGGTGGGGGGCCCCGATATGGCCCCCCACACCCCCCGACGCTCAGCGCCCCGGCGAAGCCGTGGCGCTCCTCGACTATCGAGCAGCGAGCGCCAGCAGGACCATGCCGAGCAGCATGACCGCCGCGCCCAGCGCGGACTCGCGCACGCGCTGCGCCTCGCCGAACGCGAGCACTCCGATGGCCATGGCGAAGAGGATCTCGACCTGCTTGACCGCCTCCACGTAGGACGACAGCGTCAGCGTGTAGGCCTGGGCCTGGCTGATCGTCGTGAGCGCGGCGAACAGCCCCAGCGCGACGAATTCCTTCCAGTGGCGTGGCAGCCGGACGAACTGCGTCGCCGAGGTGCGCAGGACGATCGGCGTCATGATGAGGCTGGCCGCCAGGTAGCCGCCGAGCGTCCCCATCGAGGCGTTGGAGGCCAGCGTCGCCTGCTTGATCGTGATGACGGAGGGCGCGTAGAAGAGCGCGGCCAGCAGCGTGTAGCGCTGGCCACGGTCCGTGAACAGCACGATCAGCGGCTGCCACAGGCCGACGCGGGCCCGGGTGACGTTCAGCAGGTAGACGCCGGCGGCGCTCAGCAGCACGCCGGCGATGCCGAGCGGGGTCGGCTGCTCGCCGATCCACACCCAGGCCAGGCCGAGCAGCACCAGCAGGCTCACCTTCCACAGCGCCGTCACCAGCGAGATCTGTGAGAGCTTGAGCGCCTTGGACAGCGCCAGCGTCGACAGCGTCTGGGAGACGCCGAACAGCGCGCACCAGCCGACGAAGCCGGGCTGCAGCGTCGGGAAGCCGCCGATCACGCACCCCAGCAGCGCGAACGGCAACAGGAAGGTGAAGCGGCCCCAGACGTTGATGTACTCGTCGAGCGCGTGGCCCAGGCGCTTCATCGCCGTGTTGCGGAGCACCTGGAACAGCGCCGCCGCCAGCGCCAGGACGAGCCACATGGGTCGCGATTCTACGCTGCGGCGTTCAGCGGGCGGCCAGGAACTCGAGCAAGGCCCGGTTGAACACCGACGGCTGGTCGTGCGGCGTGGCGTGGCCGGAGGCCGGCACCACGAGCAGGCGGGCGCCGGGAATGGCCGCGGCGAGCGCCACCTTGGCGGTGAGCGACACCGAGGTGTCGCGGTCGCCGGCCACGATCAGCGTCGGTCGCCGGATCGCCGCCACCTGGCCGCGCGCGTCGAAGCGGGCCAGGGCTCCGAGGGCCGCGAAGTACGCCCGGCGCGAGGTGGCGGCGAGACTGGCCACGGCCGAGTCGTAGAGCGCGCGCTGCTCGGGCCACGGGAAGAGCCGCCGCGCCACGTGGGCGGCCGCCCGGTCCATCGGCGCCGTGCCGAGCAGGAACATGCGCACGGCCAGTCGCGCCAGATCGCCGGGGCCGGTCGCCGACACTCGCGCGAACGCATTGACGAGGACGAGCGAGCGCACGCTCGCGGGCCTCGCCAGGGCCAGCCGGAGCGCGACGCAGGCTCCCAGCGACAGCCCTACCACGTGGGCGGGCGCGCCGACGTGGGCCAGGACCGCGGCCACGTCGCCCGCCATGCTCTCGATCGTCAGCGGTCCCGCCGGCAGCGGCGAGCCGCCGTGGCCGGGCAGGTCGATCGCGACGACCCGGTAGCGCGGCTCCAGCGCCGCCCGCTGCTCGGGCCAGTCGGCCGACGACGAGCCGAGCCCGTGGAGCAGCACGACCGGGGGGCCGGCCGAGCCCGTGACCGTGTAGTGCAATCGCACCTCGCTCGACGTGATCGCCATCGCGTGGTGTGGCCTCAGACGATGCCGCGAGCGGCCAGCGCGCGCAGGTCGTCGCGGCTGAGGCCAAGTCGCCCGCAGTAGACCTCCTCGTTGTGAGCGCCGACGGCGACCGGCCCCGTGCTCTTCACGCGGCCCGGGCTGGCGGTCAGACGCGGCACGATGCCGACCATGGCGAGCAGGCCACCGAGCGGGCTCGGCATCTCCACGATGTTCTCCCGTGCCCGTATCTGCGGATCCGCGAACAGGTCGCGGGCGCTGGCCACCGGGCCGCACGGGACCTCGGCGGCGTCGAGCCGGGCCAGCACCTCGCGAGCGTCGGCGTCGGCCACCCACGCCTGCACCAGCCCATCGAGCTCGGTGCGCCGCTCCAGCCGGGCCGCCATAGTCGGGAACTCGGCGGCCAGCCCCGGCCGCCCCATGGCGGTGGCCAGCCGCTCGAACATCCGGTCGTTGGTGCAGGCGATCGCCACCCAGCGGCCGTCGCGCGCGCGGTAGTGGTTGTGCGGTACCACGTACTCGGTCCCGGAGCCGATCCGCTCGCGCACGTAGCCGGTGGCCGCGTACACCGGGATCAGCTCGTCGAGCATCCGCAGCATCGGCTCGTAGAGCCCGACGTCCACCACCTGCCCCTCACCCGAGGCGTGGCGGTGCTGCACAGCCACCAGGGCACCGAAGGCGGCGAGCGCGCCGGCCAGGTAGTCGGGAATCGTCGGGGTGCCCGGTGTCACCGGAGGCCGGTCGGGATAGCCGGACAGGTAGGAGAGGCCGCCCATCGCCGCCGCGATGCGGCCGAACCCCGGCCGCTCACGGTAAGGGCCCGTCTGGCCGAAGGCCGAGATGCGCACCATCACGAGCCGCGGGTTCACCGCCCGCAGCTCGTCCCAGCCGAGTCCCCACCGCTCCATGGTGCCCGGCCGGAAGTTCTCGGCCAGCACGTCCACGCCGCCGGCCAGCCGCTTGACGAGCGCCTGCCCATCCGGCTCGCGCAGGTTGCACGTGATCGACTTCTTGTTGCGCGACTCGACGAGCCACCAGTACGAGAGGCCCTCGCGGGCGGCGGTCCCCAGGCGGCGCAGGTCGTCACCACGGCCTGGCTGCTCGACCTTGATCACCTCGGCTCCGAACTCGCCCAGCAGAGTGCAGCAGAAGGGTGCGGCCACGAAGGTCGCGAGGTCGAGCACGGAGAGGCCGGCGAGCGCCGTGGGCACGGAGCCCACGTCTAGCGCAGAACGGACCGGGAATTCAAGTGCGGGACTGCCGAGCAGGGGCCCGTGGGGCGGCCGGGGCCGCCCCACGGACGAAACGCTCAGGCGTCAGCGAAGATTCGCAGCTTCTCGGTCCGGGAGGGGTGACGCATCCGCTTGAGGGCCTTGGCCTCGATCTGCCTGATCCGCTCGCGAGTTACACGGAACTCCTGGCCAACTTCCTCGAGGGTCCAGTCGTAGCCGTCGCCCAGGCCGTAGCGCAGGCGCAGCACGCGCGCCTCTCGGGGCTTGAGCGTGTCCAGCAGGGCCAGCGTGCGGTCACGACGCTCGGAGCCCAGCGCCGTCTCGTACGGCGAGGGCGCCTGGCGGTCCTCGATGAAGTCGCCGATCGCGCAGTCCTCGTCGTCACCGACCGGCGTTTCCAGCGAGATGGGCTCGACCACCGCCGACAGCGCGGCCCGGACCATCTCGACCGGCATCTGCACGCGGGTGGCGACTTCCTCGACCGAGGGCTCACGTCCCAGCTCCTGGACGAGCTGACGCGAGGCCTTGAGCAGCCGGTTGATACGCTCGATCATGTGCACCGGCAGGCGGATGGTGCGCGCCTGGTCGGCCAGCGCTCGGCTGATCGACTGGCGGACCCACCACGTGGCGTACGTCGAGAACTTGTAGCCGCGCCGGTACTCGAACTTGTCGACGGCGCGCAGGAGGCCGATGTTGCCCTCCTGGATGAGGTCCAGCAACGGCAGCCCGCGGCTGACGTGGCGCTTGGCGATGGAGACGACGAGGCGGAGGTTGGCCTCGGCCATCCGGTTCTTGGCCTCGGCGGCCTCGTCGCGCGCTCGCTGGATGCGCTCGAGCACCGGGCGGAGGCGGCCGGCGTGACCGTTCGTAGCGGCGGCGGCCAGGGCCTGTGCGAAGCCCGGCTGCTCACCCTCGCTGTCGAATACTTCGTAGCGGACCCGCAGGGTGCGCAGGCGCGAGAGCACCTGCTCCTGCCGGCGGCGCGCCTCGCTCTCGCGCTGCGCACGGGTCCGGCCGGGCGTGCGCCGGGTCGGCCGGCGACGGGTATCACCATCCACCAGCCACCGGAGGACCGTCGTGACGCCCCGGCCCACCTGCTTGGCCAGCGCACGGCGCTCGGTCTCGCCGATCTCTGGGTTCATGAGGTCCACCACCGCGTCGACCGCGATCTCGTTGCGGGCGACCTTCGCCCCCAGCTCCCGGAGCGCCGAGCGGCCAGCCTCGGTGCCGAGCACCGACAGGATCACCTGCTCGCGCCCTACCTCGATCCGCCGCGCCAGCTCGACCTCGCGCTGCGGCGTCAGCAAGGGCACCTTCCCCATCTGCCGCAGATAGACGCGGACCGAGTCCTCGATACCTGGAACTGACGTTTCTTCAATCACGCCGTTGATCTCCCCGCGCGGGCCAGTGGCAAATTCTGGACCAGACGTCAGAAGTGTCGAAAAATCGCAATCTGTAACGCGCTGGAATGTCTACCCAGAGGCCGGCAGCGGCAGATTGACACGACCGTGTCTGACTGACGCTTGCGATTGTCACCTCACGGCGCCTATGCTGCCCGCGAAGGGGCCTCACCATGAGGGTCTTTGGCGTCGCGCTGGTCATCGGGTTGAGCCTCGCCACGGCTGTTCCAGCGGGTGCCGACGGTCGTCGCCGCGAGTTCCGGGGCGATTCCCGGGGCCCTCGACACTTCGACCACCACCGCCGCCACCACGGCTTCGTCCACCGGCCCGCATTCCCCTTTTTCGTGGGCCCATCCCTCATCGTCGACTCGGCCGTGATCGCGGCGCCCCCGGTGGTCTATGCCCCGCCTCCGAGCTACTACCCGCCGCCCAGCTACGCCCCGCCGGCCGCGTACGGGTCACCGGCCCTGCCGCCGGTCCCCCGGGTGGTCGAGTTCTCCACCGGACGCTACGAGCTTCGCGGCGACGGCGTCTACTCGCCCTATCAGTGGGTCTGGGTCCCGAACCCTCCGGCGGCGCCCCCGCCCCCCGCGCCGCCGACGTCGGCACCACCTCCGCCGGCCGCCGAGCCCGCTCCGCGCCGGCCCGCAGCGCAGGTGGCCTCGATCTACCGGTGGACCGACGAGCAGGGAGTCACGACGTGGACCGACAGCCTCGAGAAGGTCCCCGCCCGCTACCGCGGGCAGACGGGCCGGCTAGCGCCGTAGGTCGGCGACCAGCGTGCGCTGACCCCACAGCAGGACGACCCCCGCCACCGCCAGCAGGCAGCCGGTCGCCAGCACCGGGATCTCCAGCCCGATCCGATCAGACGCCTCGCCGATCAGCCACGGGGAGGCCGCGTCCCCCAGCAAGTGAATCAGCATCGTGGTGACGGCGAAGCCGCGCGCCCGCAGCTCGGCCGGCAGCACGTTGGCCATGGCGGCGTTGAGGGGCCCGATGTTGACGAAGAGCAGGAGCAGCGTCACGAACATCGCGGGCCAGAAGATCCACGGCTGCGGCGCCAGCACGGCCGGCAGCGTGAACAGGATCGAGGCCACCAGCGACCAGCCCGACACCACGAAGTCGGCCCCCGGCCGGCGCTGGGCCACCCGAGTGGCGATGCGACCGCCGAGCAGCGTGCCGGCGAATCCCGCGACCACCAGGAGCAGGCCGAAGGTCCCGCTGGCGGTCGCCAGAGGGATGCCGCGCACCCGCACGAAGTAGGTCGGCATCCACGCCGCCAGCCCGCCCATGGCGAATGTGTAGATGACCTGAGCCGTGGTGTTGACCAGGTAGCTCCGGCGCCGCGCCAGCTCCCGCAGCGAGGCGCGGACGCCGGCGACGGCCGAGACGGCCGCGCCCGGGGGCTCCATCGCGCCGCGCCGCGGCTCGGTCAACAACAGCAGCACGAAGGCCAGAACGGCCCCGGGCGCCCCGGCGACGAAGAACGCCGCCCGCCAGCCGTACGCTTCGCCGACCACCCCGCCGACCATGTAGCCGAGTGCGCTGCCGACCGGGATCGCCGCGTAGAAGACGCCCAGCACGCGCGCACGCTGCGCGGCCGCGTAGCAATCCGAGAGCAGCGAGGGCGTGACGACGGCGTAGCTGGCCTCGCCGGCGCCGATGACCGCGCGGGCCAGCAGCAGCCACGCGTACGTCGGCGCCAGCCCCGAGGCCACGGTGGCCGCGCTCCAGACGAAGACGCCGATCGCGGCCAGGCGCAGGCGGGGCTGGCGATCGCCCACCCACCCGGCCAGCGGGCAGACCAAGGAGTAGCTGACGATGAACAACGACTGCAGCAGGCCGCCCTGCGCATCGGAGATCCCGAGTCCGGTGAGGATGAGCGGCAGCGTGGCGGCGATGACGTAGCGGTCGAGGTAGTTGAGCCCGTTGAGCGCGGTCAGCGTGCCGAGGATGACACCGGGCCGGTGCGACCACGACGCCATGGCTCGCCCCTACCTGAACAGCGCGCGGACGAGCAGCGTGGCGACCGCGGGCTGGCGACCGAGCGCCACGATGACCTGGCGATGCCAGTTGAACCGGGCGGTGCGGCGAACGACCCGGCACAGTTCCTCGGAGGCGAAGGCGCGGACGAGGCGATCGACCTCGGCATCGGTGCATCGGTTCACGAGCTGGCGTAGCCAGTGGCCGGCGCGCAGGTCGCCGCCCAGCCGCGCCTGCCACCGCCCCTCGTAGCGGGCCAGGAACGACGCGTCGAGCCGGCCGGCGGCGAAGCCCTCGACGAGGACCTCGGCGGCCAGCGTCCCCGTGAGCAGACTGTAGAAGATGCCGCCCCCCGTCGTCGGCTTGGTGAAGCCGCCGGCGTCGCCGACGACCAGCAGCCGCTCGCCGTGGGTGCGTGCGATCGGCCGCAGCGGGAGCAGGCGACGGATCGTCGGATCCGGAGCGCCGCAGAGCCGCGCGCCGATCTCCGGCCGCTCCAGGAACGCGCGCAGGCGGGCGCCGGCGTCGCCGGTCGCCATCACGCCCACCTTCAACCGCGCGCGGCCCTCGCGCACGATCGGCACCGTCCACACGAAGCCACCGGGGGCGACGTGCCGACCGACGTGCAGCTCCACCGCATCCCCGGCCCCGGCGTCGACCTCGGTCTGCGCCGTGTGCACGGCGAGCCCCGGCAGCCCGAGCCCGAGGCGCCGCTGGAAGCGGTACGACACGCCGCAGGCCAGCACGCACGCGCGGGCCCGCACCCGCTCGTCGTCGAGCCGCACCGTCACCGCGTCGCCGCCCACCTCGAGGTCTCGCACCGGCGTCGCGGTTCGCACGGCGACGCCCGCCGCCCGGGCCTGGGCGGCGAGGCTCCGGTCGAAGCCGCCGCGATCAAGGGCGACGATGGGGTCCTCGCTCCGCGTCCACTCGTGCCAGGCCTCGCCGCCGCGCGGGCCCAGCACGCGCGCGCGGCGCAGACGCGCCAGCACCAGGTCGTCGGGGATCTTGGCGAGCTCGGCCGTTTCCAGCGAGACGATGCCGGTGCAGTGGGTGGGCGTGCCGATCTCCGCGTGCTCCTCGAAGAGGGCGACGTCCAGGCCGGCATCGGCGAGACGCGCCGCCGCCAGCAGCCCGGCCGGGCCCCCACCGACGACGGCCACGTCGATCACGGCGCGATTATACGGGCCGCCCGGATGGCCTCCCAAGTTTCTCACCGGGCGCGCTCAGAACTTGGTGCCGCGGCGCTCCCACGTCCCGCGCAGCGTGATCCAGAACGACAGCGCGATGAGCCGCAGATCGAGCGCCAGACTCCGCCGCCGGATGTAGAGCAGGTCGTAACGGAACTTCCGACGCCGCGGGACGTCGCGGTCAGCGTAGACCTGGGCCAGCCCGGTCAGCCCCGGTCGCACCCGATGACGCGCGGCATAGCCGGCGATCGCGTGCAGCGGCACGCTGATACCGCCGGCGCCGACCTCGATCTCGTCCGGCATCAGCGGCCGGGGGCCCACGAAGCTCATGTCCCCGCGCAGGATGTTCCACAGCTGCGGCAGCTCGTCCATGGCGGTGGCGCGCAGCAGGTGGCCGATCCGGGTCACGCGGACGTCGCCGGCCGCCGCCTGGCGGGGGCCGAACTGCGCGTCGGCGTCCGGCCGCATCGACCGGAACTTCCAGCTCTGGAAGCGTTCGCCGCCGCGACCGACGCGCGGCTGCGCGTAGAAGACGGGGCCACCGTCCTCGAGCTTCACCAGCACGGCGATCACGGCGCCGAGCGGCCACGCCAGCCCCAGCCCGGCCGCGGCCAATGCGACGTCGAAGACGCGCTTAGCCGCCGACACGCGCGACCGACTCCACGATCCGCACGAACTCTTCCAGCATCCGGTCGAGCGCGAACCGCTCCACGGCCCGTCGACGGCCGGCCTGCCCCAGCCTGGCCCGCAGCACCGCGTCGGCGAGGAGCGGGGCCAGGCCGGCGGCGAGCGCGTCGGCGTCGTCGGGGCGGACGACGACGCCGGTCACGCCGTGCTCGTTCACCCAAGGCACGCCGGTCGGCAGGTCCGTGCTCACCACCGCCAGGCCGCTGGCCATCGCCTCGACCTGCACGAGACCGAATGCCTCGGTCCGCTCGGTCGACGGCAGCGCGAGCACGTCGCACGTGCGATAGAGAGCGCGCACCTCCTCGTCGGCGAGGCCGGGGAGGAACACCACGCGGCCGGCCAGGCCCAGAGCCGTGGCCTGCGCCCGCAGCGTGGGGCCGAGCGGGCCGTCGCCGGCGATCACCAGCCCCGCGGTCGTGGCGGCCACCGCCCGCAGCAAGACGTCGAGCCCCTTGTAGTAGACGAGCCGGCCGACGAACAGCACGCGAGGTGCCGGCACGACGCTCAGCGCGGCAGCCACGCGCCCGTTCGGCGCCGTCGCCGGCGCCAGCAGCGGCTCCAGGGACAGGCCATACGGCACGACCTCCACCCGCCGGGCGGCCGTGACGCTACCGCTCCGCGCCATCGGCGGCGCCGCCACGATCACGCACGCCGCCCGTCGGTAGAGCGCGCGCTGCAGGCGCCCGTACGTCGCGTCGGCCCAGCTCGGCCGCACGATGTCGCTGTGATGCCACACGATGAGCCGCGGCGCCGGGGTCCGGAGCGCCAGCAGCACGCCCGCCGGCGGATTGGGCTCGTGCAGCACGACCACGTCGACCCGCTCGCGCCACAGCTCGCGGGCCAGCCCCGGGCTCAGCGAGACCGACAGTGCGCGGGCCAGCGTGCCGACGCGCACCACGTCCACGCCGGCCCGCCGCTCGCGGATGGTCCGCCGGCCCTCGTGGGCGACGACAGCCCGCACATCCCAGCGGGAGGCCGTGCCCTCGCACAACGCGCCCAGCACCGTCTCCATGCCCCCGCGCACCGGCGGATAGAACTTGCCGACGTGCAGGACCCTCACGGGTGGCGGCCCGCGACCTGCGTGTACAGCTCCTGCACACGGGCCACGTGATCGCGCACGTCGAAGCGCTCGACCACGCGGCACCGGGCCTCGACCGCCCAGCCGCGCACGCGCTCGGGCTCGAGCAGCGCGCGCTCGATCGCCGCGGCCAGCCCGCTGACGTCGCCGCCGCGCACGCCCAGGGCCGCCAGCCCGCCGGTACCGACGATCTCGTCGGCGCCGCCGCCTCGCGCCCACACGATCGGCCGCTCGCACGCCATCGCCTCGGCGATGACCCGCCCGAACGGCTCCGGCTCGACCGAGGCGTGGACGACGACGTCCAGCCCGCGCAGGATCTCGGGCACATCCTCACGCTGCCCCGCGAAGGCGAGCGTGCCGTCCAGTGCCAGCGCGTGGCCGAGGTCCCGCAGATGGCGCTCGAAGTCGCCATGCCCGCGCGTGGTGTAGAGCTCCCCGCCCACGACGACGAAGCGCAGGTCCCGCCGGCGCGCGGCCAGCTCGCCCGCCGCTCTCAGGAACACCTCCTGCCCCTTCCAGCGCGCCAGCACGCCGACCATCCCGACCACGCGCGTCGCCGGCGGCCAGCCGAACGCCGCTCGTAGATCGGCCCGCGGACCGTCGGCGGTGAACCGCGCGAGGTCGATCCCGTTGGGGATGGCGTGCACCAGGCCGGCGCGCGCCCCCAGGTGCTCGAGGTGCGCGGCCACGGCCGCCGAGTTGGCGATCACCGCGCCCGCGAACCGGCCGGCGAGGCGCACGAGCATGCGCTCCGGCCCGCGATCGCGCAGGAAGTCGCGCACGTGCCACACCAGCGGAACACCGCCGAGAGCCAGCGGGACGGAGAGCAGGTGCGTCTTGTTGCCGTTGCTGTGCACCAGCGTCGGCCGTACCCGGCGAGCGACGCGCCGGACCGCCGCGAAGGTGGGCACCGCCCGCACGACGCCCGCCAGCAGCGGGACGGCACCGGTGCGATCGCCCCGCAGGCTCGTGCGCGCGAACGCGGCCGGGGCTGCCGCGTGCTCGGCCGCGACGCCGCGCCGGGTCGCGGCGCCGAGCAGCGGGCCCTCGCCCAGACACAGCAGTCGCGGCTCGTCGCGGCTCCGGTCGAGCCCCGCGGCCAGATCGAGCAGGCTGTGCTCGGCCCCCCCGAGCTGGGCGGTGGGGCTCAGATAGAGGACGCGCCGCGGTGCGGTCACCGGGCGGCGACCTCGGAGAGCAGCCGCCCGAGCTGCTCGGTGGCGCGCGGCCACGCCAGCTCCTCGCGCGCGCGCCGCTGCCCGCCGCCGCCGAGCCGGGCGGCCAGATCCGGCTCGGTGAGCAATCGCGTGACCGCGTCGGCGACGTCGGCAGGGTCGAGCGGGTCGACGAGGAGTCCGGTCTCGCCGTCGATCACCGCGTCGGGAATCCCGCCGCTGCGCCCCGCGACCACGGGCTTGCCGCGCAGCCCGGCCTCCACGCAGACGATGCCGTAGCCCTCGGCACCGCCGGTGGCCCGATCTTCCCGGGCCGGCAACAGGAAGACGTCGCAGCGCCGGTACCAGCGATCCACCTCCTCGTCGGCGATCTCGCCGACGAAGCGGACGGCCCCGGCCACCCCGAGGGCGACGGCGAGCCGCTCGAGATACGACCGGCGGGGGCCGTCGCCAACGATCACGTAGCGGGCGGCGGGAACGCGCGCCAGGATCAGCGGCATGGCCCGGATCGCCACGTCGTGGCCCTTGTAGGCGTCGACGAGTCGGCCCACCGACAGCACGACGCGCGCGCCCGGCTCCGCCGTGACGGCGCCCGCGCCGACCTCGTCGAGCACCGCCCCCGGCCGGATCACGGCGACACGCTCGAGCGCGACGCCGTGCGCCTGCACCGCACGGCGGCCGAAGTCGCTGAGCGCGATCACACGGCGGGCGCCGCCGAGCGCCAGGCGCGCCAGCCGGCGCATGCGCGGCGCCTGGATCTCGTACGCGTACACGATGGCGACGTACGGCACGCGCCGCAGGGCGCACGCCACGCGACAGACAGGTCCGAGCAGGACGTGGCCGCATACCACGACGTCCGGTCGCCGGCGGAGGATCTCCACCAGCGCGCGGAGCTGCAAGGCGACGATCGCCGCGCGCCCCCCGGCCGCCGGTCCGGCGCGGACCACGGTGTAGCGCCGCCCACGATCCCAGGCCGCCGTGCCCGCCGCGGCGCCGGTCACCACCGTGACCTCCGCCGTCGTGGCCAGCCCATCCGCGAGTCGGGCCAGCAGGCCCTGCACCCCGCCCCGCGCGGGCGGGAAATCAATCGTGAGGAGCAGCAGTCGCATCCAGCACGTTCCGCAACCAGAGCTCCAGCCACAGCAGCGTCCACAGCGCGCGCCCATGATCGTGGCCGCGCCCCTGCTCCTCGAGCAGTCGGGCCACCGCCTTCGGTCGCACGAGCCCGCGCGTGCGGGCCACGGACGAGCCGAGCGTGTCGTGCAGCAGCTCGCGCACCTCCCCGCCGAGCCAGGCGCCGAGCGGGACCAGGAACGCACGCTTGGGCCGGGCCAGCGTGGCCGCGGGCAGGTCGGGCGCGAGCGCCCGCCGCAGCAGTCCCTTCGTTCCCAGCGTCCGCACCTTCAGCGAGGCGGGTAGCCCGGCGGCGAACTCGACCAGGCGATGGTCGAGCAGCGGCACGCGCGCCTCGATCGACGCGGCCATGCTCATCCGGTCGGTCTTCACCAGCACGTCGTCGGGCAGCCACGTGCGGAAGTCGAGCGCCATCAGCGCGTGGACCGGATCGGCGGCGCCCGTCGCGTCGAGCAGCTGCGCCAGCCGCGCACTGGCCGGCCCCCAGCCGTCGGCGCCGGTCAGCGCCCGCTGCACGTCGTCGCTCAGGGTGGCGACCCACGTCAGGTGCCGGTCCGCCAGGGACGCGCCACCCACGAGCGCGCCGAGGCGGCGACCAACTCTCCCCTCGCGGACAGCGCGGGGCAGCCCGCGCAGGAGCGCGGCAGCGGCGGCCACTCCGGGCCGGCCGCGCAGCCGCTCGCCGCGCCGCAGCCAGGCGTAGCGCGGGTAGCCACCGAGCAGCTCGTCCCCGCCCTCGCCGGTCAACACGACCTTGACCGAGCGCGCCGCCAGCCGACACACGTAGAAGGTCGGGACCGCGGCCGGATCGGCCACCGGCTCGTCCTGCATCCGCACGATCTCCGGCAGCGCGGCCGCCAGACCGGGGCCCATCACGACCTCGTGGTGCTCGGTCCCGAGGTGGCGCGCGACCGCCCGTGCCGCCGGCAGCTCGCCCGCGGCCTCGTCGCCCGCGAAGCCGACGGTGAAGGTCTTCACGGGGCCCCCACCCCGCGCCAGCAGCGCGGTGACCGCGGCCGAGTCGAGCCCGCCCGAGAGCAGGACGCCCAGCGGCACGTCGCTGATCCGGTGCAGCGCCACCGACTCCTCGAGCAACGCGCGCAGCTCGATAGCGGTCGCCTCGGCGTCGAGCCGTCGCTCGCCGGCATCCAGGACGAGGTCCCAGTAGCGGCGGATCTCGACCCGGCCGTCCTCCCACGCCAGGCAATGCCCGGGCGGCACCTTGCGCACCGAACGCACCAGCGTGGCGGGGCCGGGCACGTACTGCAGGGTCAGGAACTGCGCGAGGGCGTCGGGATCGAGTGTCGGCGCCACCCCGGGCACGGCCAGCAGCGGGGCCAGCTCCGAGGCAAAGGCCAGCGTGCGACCGACCTGCGCGTAGTAGAGGGGCTTGATGCCGAGGCGGTCGCGGACGAGCAGCAGCCGCCGCCGGCGCCGGTCCCAGATCGCGAAGGCGAACATCCCCCGCAGCAGGTGGACGCCGGCGTCGCCGTACTCCTCGTACAGGTGCACGACGGTCTCGGTATCGCCGGCCGTGCGGAAGCTGTGGCCGCGCTTCTCGAGCAGCGGGCGCAGCTCACGGTAGTTGTAGACCTCGCCGTTGAAGACGGTGAGCACGCCGCCGTCCTCGCCGGCGATCGGTTGATCGCTCCCGGCCACGTCGATGATGGCGAGCCGCCGCACGCCGAGCGACACCCCGTCGCCGACGAAGAACCCCTCGCCGTCGGGGCCGCGGTGGGCGACCGCCGCCGCCATCCGGCGGACGAGCGCGCCGTCCTCGAGGCCGGCCAGCCCGACGATGCCGCACATGGGCGGCTACGGCAGCGGCGCCGGCTCCCGACCCCAGGCGGTGGACGCCTCCGGGCGGGCGCCGGCCAGCCGCGGAGGGCCGACCCCGATGGCGCGCGACAGGGTCAGCGCCAGGCCGATGAGCACGATCGCCGTCTGGATCAGCGTGGCGGCCGCGCGCGGGAAGTCGCGCTCGATGCCGCCGGCCGCCAGCAGCGCGAGGACGGTGATGACCACCGCCTGGCCGCCGGGCGCCAGCCGTGCCCGCCAGCCATCGAGCACGCCGAGCAGCACACCCCAGCAGGCGCCGCCGAGCACCACCCACGGCCACCCGCCCACGCCGTAGAGGTCGCCGGCCATCGACGGCGCGATGTTCGCCTCGTCACGCTCCTCGTCCCCGTAGGACCACAGCGTGACGGAGAACAGCGCGGCCCGTCGCGACTCGGGCTTGTCGGGATAGAGCGCGCGGGGCACGAATCCCTCCAGGAGCAGGTCGAGCAGCGGGTTGCGGTCGCCCTCGAACGGCAGCACGTCGGGGACGAGGTGCGCGTAGAACACGAGCGAGTCGAACGAGTGGAAGCGCCGCAGGAGCGCCGTCCACGGCGCGTGGTAGGGATCCTTCAGCCACAGCTCGGGATCGAGGCTCTCGCTGGAGACGGCCACGGTCTGCCGTTCCCACGCCACCTGCCGGTACCAGCTGACCGCCACCGTGCTGACGAGGGCAAACACCACGAACGCGGCGACGACGCCGCCCAGGCGCGGGCGGCGGCCCGCGAACAGCGCGGCGATGAACGGCACCAGCAGCATCACCAGGAGGCGCTCGCGGAACGGCTCGTAGGCGAAGCTGACGACGCCCGGCAGGAGGTACGCCCAGCGGCGCACCAGGAGGCGGCGACCGCCGGCGGCGTCGAGCGAGGCGAACCAGGCGGCGGCGGCCGCGCAGACCCACAGCGAGCCGACGAGGGCCAGCGGGCGCACGAGCGCGGGCGGCACCCGCTCCACGTCGGTGCTCAGCACCATGGCGCTCACGGCCAGCACGGCCAGCGCGTCGTAGGCGCCGACGGCGCCGGGCCGCACCATGCGACCCACCGCGGCCAGCGGATTGAGTCGCGGCGCCGGCACGATACGGTAGGCCAGCATCACGGCCGCCCAGTACAGCATGGCCAGCGCGAGCGCCT
The DNA here is from genome assembly GCA_963734175.1 of uncultured Candidatus Rokubacteria bacterium. Classification (GTDB taxonomy): domain Bacteria; phylum Methylomirabilota; class Methylomirabilia; order Rokubacteriales; family CSP1-6; genus AR5. The sequence continues at coordinate 601,022 of CAVTGC010000002.1, read as the reverse complement.
CGTTCACGACGCCGGCCGGCACGGCGAGCAGGCGCTCGGACATGTCGCCGAAGGTGACGGCGTCGATCGACAGCACCCAGAAGCGGGCCACGAAGGCCAGGCCGAAGCCGATCCACGACCAGCCGAGCAGCGATTCCGGGATGGCGCGCCACCCGTGTCGCCGGACGCCGAGCACCAGCAGCGTGGCCGCCCACAACCCCGTCATGCCGAGGCCGAGGAGTGGCGTCCACACATCAGCGCTCAGGCCGGAGGAGCCGCCGACGAGCCAGCTCGTCACGCCTCGGCCTCGAGGACGGCGCTCAGCGCCGGCACCAGTCGGGGATACGCGAACCGCTCGGCCTGCTCGCGCAACCGCGCGCCCTGCTCGGCCAGGCGCACCCGTCCGGGCAGCGCGGCCACGCGCTCGGCCAGTCGCGCGAAGTACCCCTCATCCCAGGCCCCATGATAGTCGACGAGCATCGGCTCGGGCAGGAGCGCGGCGGCGGCGCCGACGCGGCTGGCGAGGACGAACCGACCCGCCGCCATGTACTGCACGAGCTTGCCCGTGGTCCGCACCCGCCCCACCACGTCGTCGGTCTGCGTGGACAGTCCGACGTCGATGGCGGCGAGCTGCCGCCACGCCTCGCGGGCGTCGGCGGGATCGGCGAACACGACGCGATCGGTGACGCCCAGCCGGGCGGCCAGCGCGCGCAGGTGGGGAACACCGTCGCCGCGGACCAGCACGGCGCCGATCACGTCGGGGCGGCGAGCCCCCGCCACCGCCTCGATGACGTCTCGCCCGTAGCACCAGCCTCGACGCGCGTTCCAGTGCGCGGAGCCGAGCACGCCGATCACGGTCTGCGCCTCACTGACTCCCCAGCGGTCACGATGCCCGGCGCCGCCCGCGGTGTCGACGAGGTCGGGGTCGAAGCCGTCGGGCACCACGACGACGGGCCGCTGGACCAGCGACTGTACGTGACGCCCGAGCTCCTCGGACCGCACCACGACGGTGGCGGCCAGCGCGTAAGCCAGCCGCTCGAACAGCGGCGCGCCGGCGCGTCCTAGCGGCCCCAGGCGGCCGGTGGTGCGCGTGAGCGCCGCGGTGGCATCGCCGGTATCGAGGACGACCCGCGCGCCGCGCCGGCGGGCCCACGCCCCCGCCACCACGGTGGCGATGGCGGTGTCGACCAGATAGACGGTGCGGGGCCGGGCCGCGCGCACGCGGCGCACGAAGCGCCCGAGCGCCTGGGCCCGGCCGCCCGCACGGTACTCGATCGACGCCCCCGGGCCCGCGGTCCGGGCGATCCAGCGCGCACGCTCGCCGAGCGCGCTGTCCCCGGCGCCGTTCACGAGGACGACGACGCCGGCCCCGCGCAGCGTGGGCGGCCGGCGGGCGCGGTCAGCCGTCCAGGCGCCGGCGTCCATCCTCGACCATGTCGTGCAGGATCGTCTCGAGCGGGATTGTCGGGCGCTTGCCGATGAGCGCCTGGAGCTTGCCGAGATCGGGCACCCGGACCCGGATGTCCTCGAAGCCCGGCCCGTAGGCCTGCTCGTACGGCAGCAGCACCACCTCCGAGGCGCCACCGGTCAACGCCTTGATGTGCCACGCGAGGTCGAGCATCGTGATCGGCTCTGTCCCGCCGATGTTGACGACCTCGCCCTCGGCCCGCGGCTCGTTGACCAGGGCCCACAGGTCTCGCACGGTGTCGCGTACGTGGGCGAAGACCCGGACCTGGCGCCCGTCGCCGTACACCTGGATGGGCCGGCCGGCCAGCGCTGCGTCGACGAAGCGCGGGATGACCATGCCGTAGGCGCCCGTCTGCCGCGGACCCACGGTGTTGAAGAGCCGGCCGATGACCACCGGCAGCCCTCGCGTCTGGTGATACGCACGGGCCAGGTACTCGTCGAGCGCCTTCGAGCACGCGTACGACCACCGCATGGAGGCGCCCAGCGTGAGGTCGTCGGCCTCCCGGAACGGCATGCCGTCGACTCGCGCCTCCTTGCCGTACACCTCGGAGGTCGAGGCCAGGAACACCTTGCGTCCGTGGCGCACCGCCGCCTCCAGCACGTGCTCGGTGCCGCGGACATTGCGGTCGATCGTCTCGATCGGCCGTTCGAACACCAGCTTCACGCCAACCGCCGCCGCCAGGTGCACGACGACATCGGTGTCTGCGACCGTGCGCTCACAGCACGCCCGATCGAGCACCGATCCCACCTCCAGCCGGAAGTTCGGGTGCTCGACCACGGCCGCGACGTTGGCCCGGCGGCCGGTGCTCAGGTCGTCGAGCGCGGTCACCGCGTGGCCCTCGGCGAGCAACGCCTCGCCCAGGTGGGAGCCAATGAAGCCCGCGCCGCCGGTGATCAGCACCCTCATCGGTGCTCGATCAACAGCAGCCAGCCGTTGCCCTCGCGCGGCCGTATGGCCCGGCCTAGCCGCGCCCCGGCCACGGTGATCGGTAGCGCCGTCGCCCGGACGAGGTGCGCGCCCCGCCGGGCCAGGTAGAAGTCGGCGTCGCACCACCAGGCGGCGAGGCGGCCGAACGTCGCCCGCGCGCGCTGCACCAGCCAGCCGCTCTCGCGCAGGAGCGTCGAGATGCCGGGCAGCGTGTAGCCCTCGCGCACGTGCTCGCCGGTGCCGTCGGCGAGCATCCGGGCCAGCTCACCCCGCGTCCACGCCAGCGGATGGCGCTGCGGCGTGGCCGGCACGTGCAGCAATCCCCGCCCACCCGGCCGCATCACCGCCGCCAGGTCGCGCAGGAACCGGCCGTCGTCGGCGACGTGCTCGAGGACGTCCACGCACACCAGCGCGTCGAACGGCGCCAGATCCTCGACAGCCGCGCGGCAGAAGGCCGCCTGGCGCAGGAGCACACGCGAGGTGAGATCGGCCGGCACCGCCCCGAACCCGGTCACGCCGTCGCGGCCGGCCTGGTCCACGCCGACCACCAGCCGGGCCGAGGGAAACTCGCGGGCGAGCCGCACCGCGTACTCGCCCCGGCCACAGCCGGCGTCGAGCACGCGCAGCGGGGAGACCGGGAGGGCCAGCTCCCGTAGCCACCCGGTGACCACGTGCCAGCGGACGATCGCGCCGGCGCCCAGCGTGGCCCGAGGCAGCAGCGCCGTCATCGATCCCGCCCGACCGCCAGCACACGCCGACCGGCGCCGGCGTCGGCGACGATCGCGCGGGCGCGCGCCTCGTAGGTGTGGGGCGCCACCACGCGCGCGCCCTCCGCGGCCACCGCGCGCGCCTGCGTGGCGTCGCCCAGGGCACGCTCGGCCTGGGCTCGCAGCGCCTCCGGCGTCGCCGCCGTCAGGCAGGCGCGGCCGGGCTCGAAGAACGCGTCGATCTCCTCGGTGGCCTCGGTGAGCATCACCGTGCGGCAGGCCGGAATCTCGAACGTCCGCATGTTGTGGGCGGGCAGGTTATCGGGGTGCAGGACGTTCACCGCGACCGTCGCGCCTCGGTAGATCGCCGCCGCCGCCGCACCGTGCGCGGCGGCGCGGTGCACGCAGGCGCCGCTCTCGCGCAGTGAGGGGTCGCCCTGCCACCCGAGGCCCCAGACGCCCACGTCGAGCCCGCGGAGCGCGGCGAGCCAGCGCGCCCGCTTGTCGTAGCGCTGACCGATGAAGGCGATCGCGTGGCGGTGCCCACACTCCGGCCGGGCCACCGCTCCCGCCGCCGTGTAGTCGGCGGGGTCGTACCCGAACGGCAGGTACGTGGCGGCGGTGACACCGTCGGCGCGCAGGCGTGCGAGCAGATGCCGGCTCCAGATGTAGACGCGATCGAAGCGCGCCAGGACCGCCGGCAGCCCGCGCCGCTGCACGTACGCGCCATACGGGCTGTCGGGATAGAGCATGGCCAGCGGCGCCGGCGTGGCGCCGCGCAGCCGCGTCAGCCCGGCCGGGCCGAGGTACGGTGCCTTGATCGCCAGCACCAGGTCGAGCTCGGACCGGGCCGCCAGCGCCGCCGTCTCGCGCGCCATGACCGACCACAGGAGCGGGCGCAGCGCTCGCCGCAGGCCGCGGGCGCGCGCCAGCACCCCGCCGCGCGTGTAGCCGGCGTGCATGTCGTAGCGCGTCGTCTGCCAGCCCAGCGCCTCGAACGCCCGCGCGTAGGCCAGGGCCAGGGCGCCCTCCTCGAACTCCCCCACGATCAGCACCCGCCCCGGTGACACGCTCATCGCGTCGCCACCGCCGGCGCCGATGGCGCACCGGCGATCACCGAGCCGGCCCCGACCGCTCGCATGGCGACGTCCCAGGTGAGCTGCGCACCGAACAGTGCGAGCGCACGGCTGCCCATCGCCCGCCGAGCGGCGGCGTCGGTCAGCAGGGCACCGAGCCGCGCTGCGAACACCTCGGGCTCGTCGGCGATCGCGACCGCGCCGGTCGATGCCGGCAGCCCCTCGACCGCCTTCGACGTGGCGACGACGGCCTTGCCCTGGCTCCACGCCTCGACGACCTTGAGCCGGGTGCCGCCCCCCTCGAGGATCGGCGCCAGCACCACCGCCGCCTCGCGCAGGCGCGGCGCCAGGTCAGCGAGCTGACCGCACACCTCCACCCCGGGCGACGCGGCGGCCGCCCGCGCGAGATCGAGCGGCATCCGCGCGCCCACGCACGCCAGCGTGGCGGTCGGTACAGTGGCCCGCAGCGCCGGCCAGACGGCGCGCAGCAGCCACTCGGCCCCGCGGGCGTTGGGGCCGTAACCGAAGTTGGCCACGAGCAGCGCCCGGCCGTCGACACCGGGCTGGGCCGCCGGCGCCGCGCCCGCCGGGTCCATCCCACTCGGCACCATCAGCACGCGGGCGCCGGGCGCGGTCGCGATCAACCGCGCGACGTCCTCGGGACTCACCGCCCACACCTCGTCGGCCAGCGGTAGCCCGTGCCGCATCGCGCGCCGGACGCCGACCAGGTTCGCCCACGGCCCCAGCCGCGCGGCACCCCGCACGGTCCGCAGCAGCTCTCGCGCCAGGTCCACGTCGGAGTCGTGGCAGTCGACGACGATACGCCCCGGCCACACACCGCGCAGGGCCGGGATCTCGTGCACGAGGATCGAGCGCAGCACCAGGACATCGCCCGCACCGCCGCCGAGCCGGGCGATGGCCGGGGTCAGCGTGCGCGGCAGCCACCAGCCGAACGGATGGACGGTCGGCCGCGCCAGGTACGAGACCTTGCGCGCCAGCGTCGCCAGCAACGGCTCGGCCGACTCCCCGCGCTCGCGCGACAGGTAGCTGACCGGCCCCGGCAAGGCGCCGGCGGCGGCGGTCTCCTCGGCCTCGGTCAGGTCCCACCGTGGACGCGCGGCCACCACGTGGGCGGCGAAGCCCAGCCGCCGCAGCACGTCAATCTGCTGGAGATCGCGCCAGGCGTTGCCACACCGCGGCGGCGTGGGGATCTCGGGTACGACGAGGACGGCGCGCCGCCCGTTCATCCGCGGCTCACCCGCGCATAGGCGTCGAGCATCTGCTCGACCACCGGCGCCGGCGCGTGCCGGGCCTCCACGAGCGCGCGGCCGGCCTCCCGCATGCGGACCCGCTGGGCCTCGTCGCCCAGCGCATCGACGATGCGGGCGGCCAGCGCGTCGTCGTCCTCGCGGATCCAGCAGTGCACGCCGTCCTCGCCGTCCACGCCTTCCATCCCCTCGCCGGTCGTGACGACGGGGACGCCGTAGGCCAGTGACTCCAGCACCTTCACCTTCACCCCGGTGCCGCGTACGGGGGCGTAGGCGAGCACCGCCACCCGCGAGAAGAACTCGGTCGGGTGCGCGAGGTTCTCCACGATGGTGACGTCGGGACCCGCGAAGCGGGCCAGGTACCGCCGCGCGTTCCAGCCGCCGACGAGCAGGCGCGCCTGCGGCATCGCCCGCCGGACGTGCGGCCAGATCCGGGTGATCAGCCGCTCGGCGGCCGAGCGGCTGGGCAGCCAATGCATGGAGCCGAGCAGGCCCACCACGGGCTCGCGCACGAGCGGCTGCACCGGATAGAGCGAGAGGTCCAGCGCGAAGGGAATGAGCGCGCAGTCGGCCTCGGCGTTGATCGCGCGGGCGCGCTCGAGAAGCCGGCGGGTGACGACACGCACGTGGCGCGAGCCCTTCAGGATGCGGCGCGTGGCCCGGCGCATCTGCAGCAGGGCCTTGCCCTCGGCCAGCGTGCGCAACCGCCGCCCCTCCCAGTCGACCACCTCGAACTGGTAGACGTTCAGCAGGGCGCGGGGCCGCCCGAGTCCGACCCAGCCGCTCCAGAGCTGATCCAGATGCAGGGCGTCGTAGCCGGTGTCCGCGTGGCGCCCGAGGGCCGCCACCAGCCCGTCGGCGTGCAGGGTTTCACTGAACGGCCGGAGCAGGCTGCGCAGCTTGCGCGCGAGCACGGGCCGCACGCGGGGGGCGAAGACGGTCAGCTCGAGCTGTCCGGCTCCGGCCGCGGTCGCCAGCCGCGCCCGCGCGTCCTCGACGCGGGCAGCGTCCTCTTCGGTGACGACCAGGCAGGCGACGTGTACACCCCGGTCCAGCAGACCGGCCACGAGGACGTAGAGCCCGCGGGCGGCGGTCTCGCCGAAGGGGTGCGGGACGGCCGGACTCACGACGACGACCTTCACGCGTACACGGGCGCGGGGGCCGGCGGCACCGCGCCGGTCCCCGCGAGCCGGCGATAGAGGCCGAGGTAGCGCGGGACGACGCGCTCCCATCGGAAGTCCTCGGCGCGGCGGCGACCCTGCTCGGCCAGCCGGGCGGCCAGGCCGGCGTCGGTGAGAATCTGCTCGATCGCCGTCGCCAGCGCCACCGCGTCCCCGACCGGGACCACGCTCGCCGCATCGCCCACGATCTCCGGCAAGGCGCCGCCGTTGGAGACGACCGTCGGCGTGCCCGCCGCGAGCGCCTCGACGACGGGCAGGCCGAACCCCTCGTAGCGCGACGGACACGCCAGGCAGGCGGCCGCCGCGTACAGTGCCGGCAGGTCGGCGTCGTCCACGAAGTCGAGCACCCGGGTCCGCTCGGCGATCCCCGCCGCCACCACCGCCGCCTCGATCGCCGGACGCCATTCGCCGGCGGCGCCGGCCAGGACGAGCCCCGCGTCGCGGGCCCCGCACGCCGCCATCGCCGCCACGAGCGTGGCCACGTCCTTGCGCGGCTCGAAGCCGCCGACGTAGAGGACGAAGACGGGCGGAAGCCGGTGACGCTGCCGCAGCGCTTCCAGCGTGGCGGCCGGGGGCGGCCGGAAGAACCGCGCCTCGACGCCCTGGCCGGCGACCAGCGTGCGGGCGGCGCACCCCGGCCAAAGACGGCCGATGTCGCGTGCCGAGGTCGCCGACACCGTGGCCACTACCGTCGCCCGTCGCATGGCGATGGCGTCGGCGTAGAGCAGGCGCAGGCGATCGCGGCCGCGGCCGGCCCGCGCGGGCGGGAACATCCGCTCGATCACGTCGTGGCGGGTCACGACCGTCGGACACGGCGACCACGCCGGCAGTCCTCGGTTGGCTGGCGCGTGCAGTACGTCGACGCGGTGGCGGGCCAGCAGCCGCGGCAGCTCGAGCTGCTCGCGCACGATCTCGCGCCCGGCCGTCAGCCGCGAGCGTCGCCCCGGCGGGAGCAGGGCGCCGGCCGGATCCAGCTGCGTGACCAGCTCGAGGTCGACCTCGCCGGATTCCCGCAGCGCGGTGCACAGGCCACGCGTGTAGCGGGCCAGGCCGCGCGGGCGCGGCTCGCACAGCGCATCGGCCAGCACGCACAGGCGGATGCGGCTCACGCAGCACCGCTCACGCGCGGGTGCCGATCACGAGCAGGCCGTCGGCGTAGTCCACGGCGAGGAGGTAGCACAGCACGCGCTGGCTCAGCAGGCGCAGCCGCTGGCTCACGGTGGGCCGCGCGGGCACGAGGCGGACGCGGAACGGATCGACGACGAACCCCCGGGCCAGCAGCGCGGCGACGAGGTCGGCCAGCGGGTACTGCTGGATGTGTCCGGCGTCGCGCGCCCACATCGGCACCACACAGAGCGGGTTGGGCGTGGACACGACCAGGACGCCGCCGGGCTCCAGCAGCTCGACCAGCCGGTCGACGGTCGGATCGAACGCGGCCAGCGGCAGGTGCTCGAGGACCTCCAGGCAGAGGATCGCGCCGAAGCGTCCGGACACCTCCGCGAGGTCGGCGTACTCGTGGGCGAACTCCGGTGAGAGATCGAGCGACTCGTACCGGCCCGCGAACCCGGCCGCCAGGAACTTGCGCTTGAGCCGCAGGTCACCGGCGCCGAAGTCGAGCAGCCGGCCGGCGCCGCGCACGCGCTCGAACACCACCCGCTCGGTCGGGTTGAGTCCCTCGGCATGGTGCCAGTGCAGGCACGGCGCCCGGTAGCCTTGCGCCTGCTCGCGCAGCTCCAGGCGTCGCCAGTAGTGGCGGTAGTGGCGTCCGAGGTCGTTCATCGGCTGGCCAGCCCCGCCGCCCGGGTCAGCAGCATCCGCCGTTCTTCAGCGGGAAAGAGGCGGAGAAAGCCGTAACCGAGCAGCAGCACGCCGAGCGCCGCGCAGGCCAGGAGCCCCGCCGGACCAGGCGCGACCCAGCTGTCCACGAGCGCGGCCGCGACCGCGGCGATCACGGCCATCTCGGCCACCGGGCGGAGCAGCTCACGCCACAACCGCGCCGCCGGGAAGCCGCAGACGCGATGCCACGCGATCGTGGTGGCCAGGCCGGTGGCGGTCATCCACGCCGCGACGCCGCCGGCGACCGCCCACAAGCCGCCCGCCGTGGGCAGCAGGAGGCCGGCCACGAGCGCGGCGACGGCGACGCTTCCGGCGGCGGCCAGGGCCGTCAGCCGCGGATGTCCCCACCCCTCCAGGCATCCGGCCTCGACCGAGCCCACCGAGACGATCCAGTAGCCGAGCGCGAGCGCGCGCAGGAAGCCGCTCGCGGTCGTGGCCATCTCGGGGCCGATCCACGAGTGCAGGAACAGCGGGGCCAGGGCGATGAGCGTGAGCGCCGGCGCCGCCGTCAGCAGGTGCACGACGCGAGCGGCGCGGAAGTAGCTCTCCCGGAACTCGGCGGGCGTGCCCGCCCGCCCGGCGGCGACGGGATAGACCGCCGTCACCGCCGCCGCGCCGAGGGCGTTGAGCCGCTGGGCCAGGTTGAACGGCACCACGTAGGCGGCCAGGCCAGCGGCGCCGGCCACGCGCGCCGCGATCACCTTGTCGCCCTGGAGCATTGCGACCTGCACGAGCCGGCCCAGCAGGCTCCACAGCGAGAAGCCGAGCATCCGGCGCAGCTGGCCGGCCGAGGCGGCGACAAGCTGGCCACCCGGCACCGGCAGCAGGAACTCGCGCAGGGCGGCGGTCGCGATGACGAGCGCGACGAGCGCGCCGAGGACCTGGCAGCCGGCGGCGGCCGGCACGCCGTACCCGTGTCCGACGACGAGGGCGGCACCGCCCACGCCGATGACCAGCGCAGAGCCGGCCGCCAGCGCGGCGGTCCCCGCGCGGTCCACGCCGCGCAGGATGCCGACGAGCACGGCGGCGAGGCTCGAGAGCGCGAACCACACGCCCGCCGTCGGCAGGATCTCGGCCACGCGCGCGGCCTCGTCACCACCGCTCGCCAGCAGCCAGCGGCCGAGGCCGGCGGCGCCGGCCCAGAGGCCGACGGCGACCACGACGCCGATCAGGAGCTGGTAGAGCGTCAGGGCCCACAGCACGCTCGCGACCGCGTCGCGGTCACGGCGGGCGTGGGCGTCGGCGGCGAACTTCATGCCGGCCCAGCCCAGCCCCAGGTCGAGGAAGGCTCCATAACCGGCGATGCTGAAGGCCAGGCTGTACACGCCGTAGCCGGCATAGCCGAGGCCGGCGACGAGGACGGGCACCGAGATGAAGCCGAGGAGCAGGCCGAGCACAGAGAGCGCGACCGAGGAGAGGCCCGATCGTAGCATCGAGGAGGACGGCGGCCGGTCGTGCGTGACCTCGCCGGCGCGGTCGCTCGCGAGGGGCGTGAGCACGGCCACGGGGAAAATCTCAGGTCGTGGCTGAGGCGCCGGCCTTGACGTCCGCGTCGACCATCATCTCGACCAGGTTCCGGAAGCTGACCTTGGGCTGCCAGCCGAGCACCCGGCGCGCCTTGGCGGCGTTGCCGATGAGGGTGTCGACCTCGGCCGGGCGCACGTGGGACTTGTCGACGACGACGTGCCGCTCCCAGTCCAGCCCGGCCCGCGCGAAGGCCACCTCGCACAGCTCCCGCACGCTGTGGGTCTCGCCGGTGGCGATCACGTAGTCGTCGGGCGTCGGCTGCTGGAGCATGAGCCACATCGCCTCGACGTAGTCACCGGCATAGCCCCAGTCGCGCTTGGCTTCGAGGTTGCCCAGGCGCAGGTCGGTGGCCAGCCCCAGCTTGATGGCGGCGGCACCGTGCGTGATCTTGCGGGTGACGAACTGCCGTCCCCGCCGCGGCGACTCGTGGTTGAAGAGGATGCCCGAGACCGCGAACAGGCCGTACGACTCGCGGTAGTTCACCGTCAGGTAGTGACCGTAGACCTTGGCCACCCCGTAGGGGCTGCGCGGGTAGAACGGCGTCTTCTCATCCTGGGGGCTCTCACGGACCTTGCCGAACATCTCCGAGGACGAGGCCTGGTAGAACTTGATGCTGCGGTCCACCACGCGGATCGCCTCCAGCATGCGCGTCACGCCGAGCGCGGTCGCCTCGCTGGTGAGGATCGGCTGCGCCCACGAGGTCGGCACGAAGGACTGGGCGGCCAGGTTGTAGACCTCGTGGGGGGCGACGTCGTGCAGCAGGGTGATGAGCGAGAGCTGGTCGAGCAGATCCCCCTCGCGCAGCTGGATGCGGTCTTGAAGGTGCGCGATCCGCGCGAAGTGGTCGCTGGAGGCGCGGCGGACCATGCCGTGGACGGCGTACCCCTTCTCGAGGAGGAACTCCGCGAGATAGGAGCCATCCTGACCGGTGATGCCGGTGATGAGCGCTCGTCGTTGCGTCACGGCCTCAGTCTATCCGAGTGCGTCCTAAGCCACGAATTCTTTTCGATTCACCGCTCAGCGCCCGTCGTGGGCCTTGGCCCACGTCACCGTCTCGGTCAGCCCGTGGGCCAGCGCCGTCTGGGGCGACCACTCGAGCAGGCGCCGGGCCCGCTCCCAGCCGAGCGCACTGCGGCGCTGCTCGCCGGGCCGGGCCGGGCCGTACTCGGCCGGCCGGTCCACGCCGGCCGCGCGGGCCAGCGTGGTGTAGATCTCGTTGACGGTCGTCTCCCGGCTGGTGCCCACGTTGATGGCGCCGGTAGCGCCGGCGCGCGTCACCGCGCGCGTCACCGCGTCGGCAACGTCACCCACGTAGACGTAGTCACGCGTCTGCTCGCCGTCACCGTTGATCACGCACGAGCGGCCGCTCAGCAATCGGCGGGTGAAGATGGCGACGACGCCGGCCTCGCCCTCGGGGTTCTGGCGCGGCCCGTACACATTGGCCAGCCGCAGCGACACCCCGCGGGCGGCGTGCAGGCCCGCCCAGCAGTCGAGGTACATCTCGGCGGCGACCTTGGACACCCCGTAGGGCGACTGGGGCCGGGTCAGGTGCGTCTCCGACGTCGGCACCACCTCGGTGTCACCATAGGCGGCCCCCCCGGTGGAGATGTAGACGACGTTGCGCACCCCGGCTGCCCGGCACCCCTCCAGGAGGTTGAGCATGCCGAGGATGTTCACCGAAGCGTCGAAGGTCGGATCGGCGACCGAGCGCGACACCGCGGCCTGGGCCGCGAGGTGCACGACGGCGTCGGGCCGGGTGGCGTCGACGATGCGCAGCATCTCGGGGGCCCGCAGATCGGCCACGTGCAGCCGCGCGGCGGGGTTGACGTTGGCGCGGCTGCCGGTGCTGAGGTCGTCGACGATGGCCACCTCGTGGCCCTGCCCGATCAGCCGATCGACGACGTGCGAACCGATGAACCCGGCACCTCCGGTGACGATGATTCTCAGGGTCGTTGTCCTCTCAGCGCGTTGGGGTGAACACCGCGACCTTGATCGAGTCCGGCTGTCGATGGGCGGCGAACGCCTCACCGATGGCGTCGAGGCCGAAGCGGTGGGTCACCAGCGGCCGCGTGCGCACGATGCCGGCGGCGACGAGCTGCATCGCCTCCGGGAACTCGTCCTGATAAATCATCGAGCCGGTCAGCGTGACCTCGCGCCGCACGACCGAGAAGAAGACCACCGGGGTCGGCTCGTGCGGCAGCCCGGTCAACACGACGCGGCCGCCCGGCCGCACGAGCGCCAGGGCGTGGGCGACGGCCTCCGGCGTGCCGGCCGTCTCGACGACGACGTCGACACCCTCCCGCCCCGAGAAGGCCTGGGCCGCCGCCGCCAGCGGGCCGTCGCCGACCATGTGGGTGGCGTCGGCCCCCAGCTCGCGGGCCAGCGCGAACCGGCGGGCGGTGCGGCTCACCACCAGCACGCGCGCGCCTCGGCCCCGCAGCACCTGGGCCGCGAGCAGCCCCAGCGTGCCGCCGCCCACCACGGCCGCGCTCTCGCCCGGCCGCACCGTCGCGCGGGCGACGGCGCGGACGACGACGGCCAGGGGCTCGGTCATGAGAAGGTCCTCGTCGGCCACGCCGGGCGGCGCCGGCCAGCAGCAGCGCTCCGGCACGCGCGCGATCTCCGCGAAGCAGCCGTCGACGTCGATGCCGACGGCGGTGCGGGACAGGCACAGGTTCCGGTTGCCTTCGCGGCAGAGGGGGCAGGCGCCGCAGGAGTAGTTGGGCTCGATGGCCACGCGGTCGCCGACCCGGACCCGGCTCACGCCCTCGCCGATCGCGTCGACGTGGCCGACGAACTCGTGGCCGAGCACGAGTGGATACCGCACCGGCCGCTCGCCACTCCAGATCGCGTAGTCCGTGCCGCACAGGCCGGCCATGGCGACCCGCACGAGTACCTCGCCCGCCCGGGGTCCGGGCGGGTGCGTCGTCTCGACCCGGAGATCGCGCGGACCGCGGAGCACCGCCGCCTTCACGCGGGAGAATCTACCCCAGTCGGACCGGACTTGCTCGGAATCGACGGGGCGGCCCTGAAAATCTGGAGTGCGAGCACGGAGATCAATCGTTGCCAGGCGGCCGTTTGCCGTCGATTGCCTCATCCATGGCTCGAACAGGCTCATGCAACGGTCTGCCCGCCGTCGAGGAAAATGGTCTGACCCGTCATGAAGTCCGAGCCGGACGAGGCCAGGTAGACCGCCAGCGGGCCGATCTCTTCCAGACGGCCGGTACGCCGGGCCGGGACGTCGCGGGTCAGCCGGGCGTGGATCCGGGGATCGGCGAAGGCGGCCTCGTTCATGTCGGTGACGAACCAGCCGGGCGCCATGGCGTTGACCTGGATGTTGTGGCGGGCCCACTCGACTGCCAGCGTCCGGGTGAGCGCGATCACCGCGCCCTTGGTCGCCGCGTACATCGTGTACCCGGGCAGCGCCACCGCCGCCAGGACCGAGGCCAGGTTGATCACCTTGCCGGCCTGCTGACCGATGAGGTACGGCGCGGCGGCCCGACACCCGTGGAAGACCCCCGAGAGGTTGACGTCGACGATGGCCTGCCAGTCCTCCAGCGACGCCTCGGCCAGCGGCGCCACCCGGGCGATGCCGGCGTTGTTGACGAGGATGTCGACCCGCCCCAGCTCACCCACCGTCTGCGTCATCAGCCGCTCGACCGACGGGTACGACGCCACGTCGGTGATGACCGCCACCGTGCGCGCACCGTGGCGGGCCGCCTGCTGCGCGGTCTCCTCCAGCTCGGTCTTGGCTCGGGCCGCCACCGCGACGTCGGCGCCGGCCTCGGCCAGCGCCACCGCGATCGCCCGCCCGAGCCCGCGACTGGCCCCGGTGACGACCGCCACCTTGCCGGACAGCGGACGCGTCACGCGGCCCTACCCGTAGAGCCCCTCCAGATCTTTCTTGTACTTCTCGGAGACGACCTTGCGCTTGACCTTCAGGGTCGGGGTCAGCTCGCCACCCTCGAGCGAGAAGTCCACGGCGAGGATCGAGAACTTCTTGATCTTGGCGTACGACTGCAAGTTCGTGTTCTTCTCCTCGACCGTGCGGGCCACGCGCTCGACGATCTTGGGGTGGCGGACCAGGGCCCCGGGATCGGTGGTGAGCACGCCCTGCTCGCGCGCGAACTTGGCCAGCTCCTCGGGGTTGAGCGTGATCAGGGCCACCGGGTACGGCTTGCGGTCGCCGTGGACCATCACCTGGCTGATGAACGGATCGGCCTTCAGGAGATTCTCGATGTTCTGCGGCGCGATGTTCATGCCGCCGGCGGTGACGATCAGGTCCTTCTTGCGATCCGTGATGAACAGGAAGCCGTCCTCGTCGATGCGGCCGATGTCCCCCGTGTGGAACCACCCGTCGGGCTCGAACACCTCCCGGGTCGCCTCGGGCTGCTTGAAGTAGCCGCGGGTGGCGACGTTGGCGCCGCGGGCCAGGATCTCGCCGTCGGGCGCGATCTTCAGCTCGACGCCGGGCAGCGCCTGCCCGACCGAGCCGAACTTGTAGCGATCCGGCCGGTTGAAGGTCAGAGCCGGGCACGTCTCGGTCAGGCCGTAGCCCTCCAGCAGCAGGATGCCCGCCGCGTGGAAGAACTCGGCGATGTCGCGGGCCAGCGGCGCTCCGCCCGACACCGCCCACTGCAGGCGGCCGCCCAGCCGCGCGTGGAGCTTGGAGAAGACCAGCGCGTGGGCCACGCGCCGCTTCAGCTCGAGACCGGCCGGGATCGGCTGGCCCCGCTGCTGGTGACGGCTGACGTCGCGGCCGACGCCCACCGCCCACTGGAAGATCTTGCGCTTGAGCGGCGAGCCGGACTGGGCCGTGGCCAGCACCCCCGCGTAGACCTTCTCGAACACGCGCGGCACGCTGCAGATGAAGTGCGGCCGCGTCTCCGGCAGGTTGTCGCGGAGCTTGTCGAGGTTCTCGGCGAACGCCGTCGTGAGGCCATGGGCCACGCCCAGGAAGGACTCCAGCCGCGCGAACGAGTGCGCGAGCGGCAGGAACAACAGGTGGACCCACCCCTCCTCCACCGGCGTCGCCGTCTTGGACGCGGCCAGGGCGGCCACGTGGTTACCGTGCGTCTGCACGACGCCCTTGGGCGGGCCGGTGGTGCCGGAGGTGTAGACGATCGACGCCACATCGCTGGGGCTGGAGGTGGTGACCCGCTCGGCCAGCGTGGACTTGTGCGCCTCGGCGTGGTCGCGCCCCAGGCGCCGCAGCGTCTCCCACGTCATCACCGACTTGGGCGGCTGCGGGGCCTCGTACCCACTCATCACGACGATCTGCTCGAGCTGGGGCATGTGCTCGCGCGCCTCCAGCACCTTGGCCAGCTGGCCGGCGTCCTCCACGAAGACCGTGCGCGCGCCCGAGTCGTTGATCACGTAGGCGACGAGGTCGGGCGGATAGCTCGGGTACACCGGCACCGTGATGCAACCGGCGCTGAAGATGGCGAAGTCGGCCTGCACCCACTCCGCGCGACTCGCCGACAGCAGGGCGATGCTCTCGCCCTTGGAACGGCCGAGCGCGATCAGCCCCAGCGCCAGCTCGCGAACGCTGTCGCCGACCTCGCGCCAGGTCAGGGTCTGCCAGACCCCGGCCCGCTTGAACTGCTGGGCGGGACGGTCGCCGCTGCGCTCGACCCGACTCCAGAACATCTTCGCCAGCGTGTCTTCCGCCATACGCCTCCTCCACGATCGACCTGGGGATCGGCCCCCGTCAGCATGCCACAAAGATGAAAAATCAGGGGGTTTCGTGACGCTATCACCGCCGTTTTGACGCGACGCGAGAAATCGCTTGCCCGATCTAACGCGTCGCGTTAGAGTTCAGCGTACGCACCAAGGAGCACGACTCATGGCCAAGAACACCGCACGCAAGGGCCGGTCGGTCGAGACCGACGACACCACGAAGGGGGTAGTCATGCAGGACGCGAAGAAGGCACAGGAAATGTTCGCCCAGGGTTCGAACCGCGCCGTCGAGGCGATGACACTGTGGGCCGACGCCAATCAGCGGGTCTTCCGCGAGCTGGCCGAGCTGTCCGCTGCCACCGCCAAGGAAGGCGTCCGACTGTACGCCGAGATGCAGCAGGCCGGCGTCGAGGTGCTGCGCGACACCCAGGCCGCCGCGCTGCGCTGGCAGTCGAGCTGGCCGGAGGCCGCCCGCGATCCCCTCGCCTGGTACCAGCGGGCGCTGACCGACGGGGTCGAGAGCGCGCAGACGTGGTTCCGGATCCTCGAGAGCAACACCCAGGCGATGACCCGCACGGCCGAGCGGCTGCAGACCACGGCCGAGCAGGCCGGCAAGGGGATCCAGGAGTCGTTCTCGGAGACGGTGACGAAGCTGAAGGACGTCTACGCCGCCTGACGGCGGCCGCTACTTGGACTCGGCCTTGCGCTTCTGGAGCCGCTCCTCCAGCGATCGGAGCCGGTCGCGCAAGGCCGTGACCTCCTCGCGTAGCTTGTCGGCGTCGTCACCGGCGCCATCTCGCTTGGCCTCGGCCGCCGCCGCCGGTGGCGTGCCCATCCCGCCCCAGCCCGCCCGCACCGACCAGTCGCGGAAAATCCGCTCCATGTCGCGCTGGCTCGTGACCATGCCCTCCAGGCTCGCCCGCATCGACTTCTGCACGAAATCCTGCCAGCTCTCTCCGTGCTTGATGAGCTGGTGCAGGAACGCCGACGGCAGGCTGGCCCGTCGCGTGCGCTCGTTCTCGAGGATGATCTGGGTGAGCGTGACCGAGGTGAGGTCCTCACCGGAGGCGGCGTCCACGACGGAGATCTCGCGGCCCGTGCGGATCATCTCCTCGATCTCTTCGAGGGTGACGTACCGGCTCTCCTGGGTGTCGTAGAGCTTGCGATTCGAGTACCGCTTGATGACGTACGCCATCGTGCCGGGAGTCTAACACCGCGCGTCAACCCTCACAAGAACCCGGCGTGCTAGACTGACACTCTCCAACGCGCGCGCAGGAAGGAAGTGGCTCATGAAGTTGAAAGGGCGCACGGCGCTGGTCACCGGTGGCTCTCGCGGGATCGGGCGGGCGGTGGCAATCGCGCTGGCCGAGGAAGGCGCCGACGTCGCGGTCAACTACGTCTCCAGCGAGGTGGCCGCGCGCGACGTCGTCGAGCACATCACCCACAAGATCGGTCGCAAGGCCGTGCTCGCCCAGGCCGACGTCAGCGACTATCCCGACACCTTCCGCATGGCCCAGGACGTCCTCGGCGCCTTCGGGCACCTCGACATCCTCGTGAACAATGCCGGCATCAACTCCGACAAGACCTTCACCAAGATGGACCACGCCTCCTGGCGCAAGGTGCTCGGCACCAACCTCGACGGCGTGTTCAACTGCACCAAGGTCTTCGTCGATCAGATGCTGCGCCAGGGTTACGGTCGCGTCGTCAACATGACCTCGGTCATCGGCCAGATCGGCAACTTCGGCCAGGCCAACTACGCCGCCTCCAAGGCCGGCGTCGCCGCCTTCACCAAGTCGCTGGCCAAGGAGCTGGCCGGCAAGGGCGTCACCGTCAACGCCGTCGCGCCCGGCTTCATCGAGACCGAGATGGTCACCAACATCCCCGACAAGGTGAAGGAGCGGCTCCTCGCCCAGATCCCCCTGCACCGCTTCGGGACGGCCGAGGAGGTCGCCCGCGCGGTCGTCTACATCGTGTCCTCCGACGGCGACTACATCACGGGGGCCGAGCTCTCGATCAACGGCGGCTTGCTGATGTAGCGAGGCGCCGCCGCTCCGCGCCATCGGACGTTCTCGTAGACCGGTCGAGTCGTCGAATTCTCGCGGAGGGTCGATGGCCCACGTTCTGCTCGTGGTGTCGCGCGACGCCCCCGAGCTGCTGGCGCGCCTCACCAAGGAATTCGCCGGCGTCCAGGGGATCACGGTCGTCGCCGACCGGCGCGTCAAGCAGCGGCGGGGCGGCGCCGGGGCCGGCGGCACCGAGCGACGTCGGAGCGACCGCCGCACGGCGGCGCTCGCCCCCGCCCGGCTGGCCGCCGAGGGCTGGACGCTGGCCGATGCCGTCGCCGGCTCCGAGCCGCCCCCGCCGACGCTCGTCCTGCTGTCGCGCACCGACCCCGGCAAGATCGCCGAGCTGCTCGACGCCATCCAGACGCTCAGCCGTGAGCTCGACCTCACCCGCCTGCTGCAGATCATCATGGACAGGGCCTCGCGCCTGCTGAACGCCGACCGCTCGTCGCTGTTCGTCGTCGACGAGGAGCGTGGGGAGCTGTGGTCGAAGATCGCGCAGGGGTTGGAGGTCCGGGAGATCCGGGTGCCGATCGGCCAGGGTATCGCCGGCCGCGTGGCTGCCACCGGCGAGCGCGTGAACCTCGGCGACGCCTACGACGACCCCCGCTTCAATCGGGACGTCGATCGGCGCACCGGCTACCGCACCCGCGGGATCCTGTGCGCGCCCGTGCGCGACGTCGGCGGTCGTGTGGTGGCGGTGCTCCAGCTCCTCAATCGCCGCGACGGCGCCCCCTTCGACGCCGACGACGAGCGGCTGCTCGACGCCTTCGTGGGCCAGGTCGCCATCGCGCTGCGCAACGCCCAGCAGATGGAGCTGATCGAGGAACGCCGGCGGACCTCCGAGCTGCTGCTCGATGTCATGAAGTCGTTCTCCTCGGAGCTGGAGATCGACGCCCTGCTGCGCAAGATCATGGAGCGGACCTCGGCCGTGCTGCAGGCCGACCGCTCCACGCTGTTCCTGGTGGACCGCAAGACCCGGGAGATCTGGTCCAAGGTCGCCCAGGGCAGCGGCCTCGTGGAAATCCGGGTACCGATCGGGCGCGGCATCGCCGGCACCGTGGCGGCCACCGGCCAGACCATCAACATCGCCGACGCCTACGCCGATCCCCGCTTCAACCAGGAGGTCGACCGCCGCACCGGCTACCGCACCCGCACCATCCTGTGCGCGCCGATCCGGGACGGCCAGGGCGAGGTCGTGGGGGTGGCCCAGGTGCTCAACAAGGCGGGCGGGGCCTTCACCCGCGACGACGAGGAGCTGCTGGCCGCGCTCTCGGCCCAGGCCTTCATCGCGCTCGACAACGCCCGGCTGTTCGAGTCGGTGGTCACGATGAAGAACTACAACGAGAGCATCCTGTCCTGCATGGCCACCGGGGTCATGACCCTCGACCGGGAGGGCGTGGTGACCAGCCTCAACCCGGCGCTGCGCCGGATCTTCGGCGTGGCCGACCGCGCCGCCGCCGGCGACGCCGTGCGCGATCTTCTCGACGCCAAGCACAACGAGCCCTTCGTGGTGCGCCTCGACGCCTGCGCGCGGATCGGCGAGGCCCACGCCGAGTACGAGCTGAAGTACGTGCTGACCGAGGAGGAGTCGGTCAACGTCAACGTCAGCGTGGTGCCGCTGCTCGACAGCAAGCGGCAGCCGCTCGGCGTGGTGGTGGTGGCCGAGGACATCACCCAGGAGCAGCGGCTGATGTCCACCCTGTGCCGCTACGTGACGCGAGAGATCGCCGAGGAGGTCATGAAGCAGAAGGGGCAGATGCGGCTGGGCGGCACCCGCCAGCCCGTCTCGATCCTCTTCTCCGACATCCGCAGCTTCACGACGATCAGCGAGCAGATGGAACCCGAGCAGATCGTGGAATTCCTCAACGACTACTTCGCGGCGATGGTGCACGAGATCTTCGCCGAGCAGGGCACGCTCGACAAGTTCATGGGCGACGGCATCATGGCGGTGTTCGGCGCCCCCATCAGCCGCCCCGACGACCCGGTCCGGGCCGTCCGCTCGGCCCGCGGCATGCGGCGCAGCCTGCGGGCCTTCAACGAGCGGCAGCGGGAGCGGGGCGGCCTCGAGATCGACATCGGCATCGGCATCAGCCACGGGGAGTCGATCTCCGGCAACATCGGCTCCGAGCAGCGGATGGAGTACACGGTCATCGGGGACAGCGTGAACCTGGCCTCGCGGCTGGAGGGTCTCACCAAGAACCACCCGTACAAGATCCTGATCAACGATCGGATCTACGAGCAGGTCAAGGATCAGTTCGCGTGCGTGCTCCTCGGCGAGGAGTACGTGAAGGGCAAGGCCCAGGCCGTCCGCGTCTACGGCGTTCCCGACCCGGACGCGTAGCCGGCGGGAGCGGTCAGCTCCGCCGGGGCGTCGCGCCGGCCAGCATCGACAGCGACAGCATGCTCCACAGGGTCACGGCCTGGGCCGCCCACGCCCACGGCGACAGCGCCAGCGCGGCCAGGGCGGGGGCCGGGGCCGGTCGCCCCTCGTAGACCACGCGCGTGCGCGAGGGCATGACCCACGCCTCGCCCGAGAGGACTTCCTCACCGTCCTGGTTCACGCACACCGTCTGCAGCCGCAGGCGATTGCGCTCGCGGATGACCTCCACGATCTCCACCCGCGCCGTGATGCGGTCGCCGACCTTCACCGGCTTGACGAACTTCAGCGACTGCGACAGGTAGATGGCGCCGGGGCCAGGCAGCTGGGTGCCGATGACGGCCGAGATGAGGCCGGCCGTGTAGATGCCCGGGGCGATCGGCACCTTGAACGGCGTGGCGGCCGCGTAGGCGCGATCGCTGTGCACGGGGTTGAAGTCGCCCACCGCCTCCACGAAGGAGGCGACGTCGCCCGGCCCCACCTCGCGGGTGAGCTCCGCGCGGTCACCGGGCGTCAACTCGCCGATCGTCTTGCCGATCATGCGCGCTCCCTGGACTCCAGCCGCTTGAGGATGGCCTGGATCCCGTCCTCGACCCGCTCGAGCCGCTCCTCGAGCTCGACGATCTGCTTGGCGACCGCCGTGAGCTGGCTGCGCGAGGCCAGGTTGAGCGTCTGCAGATTCTGCTCCAGCGCCTGCTCGGCCGCCTTCTTCATCGGCGCCTGGGCGGCCAGGAACCCCTCCAGCGACCGCCCCATCTGCTGGGCGAACCCCTCGGTGTTCATCGTCTGCCCCAGCACGCGCGACCACGCCTCGATCCACTGATCGAGGAACTGCTTCCACTGGCTCATGAGGTCCGGCGAGGCCGGCGACTGGGCGAACATCCGCGCCCACTGCTCGAGCCCCTGGTTGAGCACCGGCCGCCAGAACGCCATCGGATCCGGGGGCGGGGCCGGCGGCGCCGTCGCCTGGGTCACCATGCGAGTCCACGCCTGGGTGGACTCCTCGAGCTGACGGCGCCACATGTCGAAGAACTGGGTGGAGTCGGTCATGGTCGTCCCCTCAGGACCGCGAGGCCAGCCAGCCCGAGACCTTGGGCCAGCAGTGCGCGGCCGCGCCGCGGCCGGCGATCAGTGAGATGTGGCCACCCGGCAGCTCGATGTAGTCCTTCTCGCTGGCTGCTCACGGCGTCGATGAGCGCCCGCACGCAGGCCGGCGGCGCGATGTAGTCCTCCTTGGCGCCGACCACGAACACCGGACACCGGATGTCGCCGAGCCGCACCGGCCGCCCGCCGAAGATCAGCTCGCCCCGCACCAGCTTGTTGCCCTGGTAGAAGTCGCGCACCCACTGGCGGAAGAACTCGCCGGGGAAGGCCACGTACTCGTTCGCCCACTTGTTGAGCGCTGTGAAGCCCTCGACGTACTTGTCGTTCCACGCGTTCCACCAGAGGTTGAGGTTGGTGGAGAGGTCCATGGTGGGCTTGAGCAGCTTGAAGCCGGCCTTGACGAGGTCGGCCGGCACGCTGCCGAGGGTGTCGACGAAGCGGTCGACGTCGAAGTACTTGCGATCCAGCCACAGCCCGAACATGCCGATCTGCGAGAAGTCGATCGGCCCCGCCATGTTGACGAAGTTCTTCACGGGAATCTCGGGATGCGAGGCCACGAACGAGGCCGACAGCGGCGCGCCCATGCAGTAGCCGAGCACGGTCAGCTCGGAGGCGCCGGAGGATTCCAGCACCTTGCGGGCCATGCGGGGCAGGATCTTCACCACGCAGTCCTCGAAGGTGAGGTCGTTGTCCTCGGGGCCGAAGACGCCCCAGTCGAGCAGGTAGAAGTCGAAGCCCTCGCGGGTCATGTGCTCGATGAAGGAGCCGCCTGGCAGCAGGTCGAAGATGTAGGGGCGGCTGATCCCGAGGTTCGGCACGAACAGCACCGGCGTGCGATGGCGCCGGCTGGAGGCGTACCGGTACAGGCGCGACTTGTTGCGCTTGTAGATCTCCTCGCGCGGGGTCTGGCCCGTGCGGGGCTCGGCGGCGGTGGACAGGCGGGCCAGGTTCGTCAGGCGGCGGACGTTGCGGTCCAGCTCCTCCTGCCACTGCTTGATCGTCTCCGGGGAGGCCGCGGCCCCGGCCGCCGCCGCGAACCCGTTGGTGAACCGATCGACCACGTCAGCGAACCGCTCCTGACCCATCGAGGGCTCCTCCTGCTGTGTCGTGCCCTCAGTATCGCACGGCGTTACCGCGGTGCGTCAACGCCCTTCTCGCACCGCGGCACGCCGGCGGGTCCTCACATCGCGAACATCGAGCGCAGCTTCATGGCCAGGCCCATGTCGCCCTTGACCTTGAGCTTGCCCGACATGAACAGCATCTGGCCGGACTGCTTGCCCGACAGCATGTCGAGCCAGTCCTGGGCCGCGATCTGCAGGGTCAGGTTGGGGGCCGGGGCGGCGCCGGAGGTCACCGTGCAGGCGCCGTCCTTGATGACGGCGTTCCAGGTGCCGCCGCCCTCGCCGCTCACGTCGTACTGGATGACGGCGCTGGCGCCGGCGGCCTTGTCGGGGCGGAACCGGCTCGGCATCGCGTCGAAGGATTCCTTCACTGTGGCCATTTGACTGACACCTCCTTGGTAGTGGTTCTCAGAACGTGAACAGGTCCATCCCGCCGGTGACGGGCACCACCGCGCCCGTGATGTAGCGGGCGCGCTCGGAGCAGAGGAACGCGATCGTCCACGCCACGTCCTCCGGCTGCCCCTCCTGCTGCATCGCCACGCGCTTGACCATTCGATCATAGAGCGGGCTCAGGCTGGCGTTGGGCGCGACGATGCCGGGCGCGACGGCGTTGCACGTGACCTGGTAGCGGGCCCCCTCCAGCGCGACCGACTTGGCGAAGCCGACCACGCCGATCTTGCTCGTCGAGTACGCCGTCTGCCCGAAGCCGCCCATCAGGCCGGCGATGGAGGCCATGCAGACGATGCGCCCCCAGCGGCGCTCCCGCATTCCGGGGAACACCGCCCGCGTGATCTTCATCGTCCCGGTCAGGTTCACGGCCAGGTTGAACTCCCAGTCCTCGTCGCGCATGTCCTTGAGCTGCCCGACCGTGTAGATCATGCCGGCGTTGTTCACGCAGATGTCCACGGGCCCCAGGTCGCGCTCGATGCGTCCCACGGTGTCCTGCACCTGCGCCGTGTCCCGGATGTCGCACGCGTAGCCGCGGGCGACACCGCCGGCGGTCGTCAGCTCCTTGGCGGCCTCCTCGGCCCCCTCGGCGTTGAGATCGACGATGGCCACCTTGCAACCCTCGCCGGCCAGCACGGTGGCGTCGGCCTTGCCGAGGCTGCGGGCACCGCCCGTGACCAGCGCGACCTTGCCGGCGATCCCGAGATCCATCGCCGCCGTCAGCGTCCCTTGAACTCGGGCTCGCGCTTGGCGAAGAAGGCCTGGATGCCCTCGGCCGCATCCTCGCTGCGCAGGGTCGGCATGAAGGCATCGATCTCGACGTCGATCGAGCGCGCCATCGGCGACTCCAGCCCCTCGTCCACCGCCTTGATGATGCCGCGCCAGGGCCAGCGGCGCCCGCTTGGCGAGCTGACGGGCCAGCGCCCTGGCGTCGTTGAGGGTCTCGCCGTCCTTGCACAGCCGGTTCACCAGGCCGAGGCTCAGGCATTCGGCGGCGGGAATCTGGGTGCCCAGCAGGAGGAACTCGAGCGCCTTGGTGCGGCCGATGAGCCGCGGCAGCCGCTGGGTGCCGCCGTAGCCGGGGATGATGCCGAGGTTCGACTCGGTCTGCCCCATGCGCGCCGTCTCCTTCAGCAGCCGCAGATGGCAGGCCATGGCGATCTCGCATCCCCCGCCCATCGCGTGGCCGTTGATGGCCGCGATGATCGGCTTGGGGAACCGCTCCATCTTGCGCATCACGCTGTTGCCGAAGCGGATGAACCCCTCGACGTCGCCGCCGGCGAAGGCCGACGCCGAGGTCGGCGCCGCCGCAGAAGATCCGGTCGCCGCTGCCCGTGATGACCACGGCCCGCACGGCGGCGTCGCCCTGCAGCTCGTTGAGGGCGGCGTTCAGCTCGCGGATCAGCTCCTCGCTGATCGCGTTGGCGGGCGGCCGGTTGAGCGTGACGACCGCGATCGCCTCCTCGCGGCTCAGGAGCAGCGTCTCATACGCCATCGCGAGTCACTCCTTTGAGGAAGATCGTGGCCACCGCGTCGGCGGCGTCGACGAGGCGGTAGCCCCGCTTGCCGAGCACCCACGACGTCGCCATCTGGTCCATGGCGCCGAACAGCACCTTGGTGGCCACCTTCACCGGCAGGTCGGCACGGAAGGCACCGGCCGCCACGCCCTCCTCCAGGATGGAGGCGATCAGCTCGAAGTAGGCGGAGACCTCGTGGGCGGAGGCGCCGCGGAAGAACTTGTGGCCCTGGCGCAGCTCGACCTGCACCACCTCGGCCAGCGCGGGGCTCTGCTCGAGCACCGAGAAGTGCACGCCGACCAGCCGCCGGATCTTGGCCACCGGGTCCGGCTCCCCGGCGATCTCCCGGCGCAGCTGGGCGACGAAGGCCGCCATCTTCTCCCGGAAGAGCGTGACGAGGATCTCCTCCTTCGTCTTGAAGTAGAGGTAGATCGTGCCGCTGGCGATGCCGGCCTCGCGCGCGATGTCGGACACGCGCGAGTTGTAGTAGCCGTTCCGCGCGAAGACGCGGATGGCGGCCTCGATGATCTGCTGGGGCTTGTCGGGATCTTTCATTGGGGGCGGCCTCGTCCCACCGGGCTGAACCGCGATTCATTCTACGGAGGCTCCCCCGCACCGTCAACGTCAGCCGTGGATCGCCGCGAACCAGGTGGACCGGGTGATCCCGGCCGGGTACCATGGCATCCACATGGGCCGATTTCGCCTCCTCCTGATCCTGATGCTCGTCGCCGCCGTCGACCTCGGCAGCCCCGTCCTGCCCCAGGCGGCCGAGGCCTCCGAGGAGTTCGAGGAGGCCGCGCACGCCCGGCGCCGGGTGCTGCGCCTCGTCCACGTCGAGGCCCCCGTCCCCGCGCCCGTGCGCAAGGTCGCGCTGGCGGCCCCCCGTCCCGCACGCCATCGCCCCTCGGCGCGCCGCACGCCCGTCCGGAAGCTGCCGCCGCCCCTGCCCGAGTCCGCGTCCGCCTCCGACGACCACTAGCCCTCCGCGTCCGCGCCCGCTCGCGTCGTTGACACCACCACTCTGTGCGCGGAGGACTACGCATGAGCGCTGTCCCGACTCGTATCCTGCTTGCCGTTCACGGCGGCGAGCCCGCCGGCTGGGGAGCCGAGACCCGCCAGGCCCTGGCCATGTGGTCCCAACCCTGGATCCGCATCCTGGCCGTCCTCGCCGTCCCCTGTCCACCGTTCACCTCGCTCATCCCGCCCGCGGCCCGACGGTACCGCGCGGCCCGCGCGGCCTGGCAGGACGCCGAGGAGAAGCGCGTGCAACGCGTGATCGACGAGCTCATGCCGGCCCTGCCCGGCGAGCCCGACATCGCGTGGACGCTCGTGTCCTATGGCGATCCCGGCCGCGCCATCGCCGAGCACGCCCGCGTGTGGGCGGCCGACGTGCTGCTGATGGCGGTGACACCGTCACCCGGGCTCTGGCTCGGCGCCGTGCACGATCGCGTGGTCCGCCACGCGCGCTGCCCCGTGCTGATCACCCCGGCGCCCGGCGCCGGCCGCGAGGCCTGAGCCGATGGCCGAGCTGTTTCCCTTTGCCGAGTACTGGTGGCTGTATGCGGTCTTCGTGACGGGCGTGCTGGCCCTGCTCGCCCTCGACCTGGGCGTGTTCCGCCGTGAGGCGCGCGAGATGGGCTTCCGCGAGGCGGTGGGCTGGTGCGCCGTCTGGGTGAGCCTGGCCCTCGCCTTCAACGCCGCGCTCTACGTCTACGCGTCCTGGCGCTTCCCCCGAGACGCGCGGCTGGCCGCCCTGCCGGGATTCGACCCGGAGGCGGCGGC
The DNA here is from genome assembly GCA_963734175.1 of uncultured Candidatus Rokubacteria bacterium. GTDB lineage: Bacteria > Methylomirabilota > Methylomirabilia > Rokubacteriales > CSP1-6 > AR5. The sequence goes on along the minus strand of CAVTGC010000002.1, from coordinate 574,960 downwards.
CTGGCAGGTCGCCCTGGAGTTCCTCACCGGGTACGTCGTCGAGTACTCGCTCTCGGTCGACAACATCTTCGTCTTCGTCCTGGTGCTCCGGTACTTCGCCGTCCCGCCTCGTTACCAGTACAGCGTCCTCTTCTACGGCATCCTCGGCGCCCTCGTCTTCCGGGCGGTGTTCATCGCGCTGGGAGCAGTGCTGCTGCAGTTCCACTGGGTCGTCTGGCTGTTCGGCGTCTTTCTCGTCATCACCGGCATCAAGCTGGCCCTCGGCTCCGAGGAGAAGGTCGAGCCGGACCGCAACCTGCTCATCCGCCTGGTCCGGCGCTGGCTACCGATCACGCCGGGCTTCCGCGGCCCTCGCTTCCTCGTGCGCGAGGACGGCCGGCTGTCCGGCACGCCCCTGATGGTTGCGCTGCTGTGCCTGGAGGCGACGGACATCGTCTTCGCCGTCGACTCGGTGCCGGCCATCTTCGCGCTCACCCGGGAGCCCTTCATCGTCTTCACGTCCAACATCTTCGCGATCCTCGGCCTGCGCTCGATGTACTTCATGCTGGGCGGCGCCGTCGACCGCTTCCACCTGCTGCGCTACGGCCTGGCCGTGGTGCTGGTCTTCGTCGGTCTCAAGATGGTCTGGCTCGACGGCGCCTTCGGCGGGAAGTTCCCGATCGTGTGGTCACTGGCCATCATCGCCGTGGCCCTGGCCGCCGCGGTGGTCGCCTCGCTGGTCTTTCCGCCGCCACGTGACCCGGCCGGGGCCGGGGCGTCCTCGAAGGAGTCGGCGACGTGGTAAAGTCGCGCCCATGCAGATCAAGTACCGCGTCGGCGTCATGCCCGGCCCGTGGCCGTCCGGCCCCGCCGGCCGCGACTTCTTCTGGCGGTTCGTCGAGCTGTGCGAGAAGAGCGAGATCGACTCGCTGTGGTTCTCCGAGCGGCTGTCCTCTCCGCTGCCGATCCCGGAGCCCATGACCGCGATGGCGGCCATCGCCGCCCGCACCACCCGGCTCAAGTTCGGCCCCAGCGTGTTCGTCACGCCGTTCCGCACGCCGGTCCTCGCCGCCCGCGAGATCGCCATGGTCGACTACCTGTCGGGCGGACGGCTGCTGCCGGCCTTCGGCATCGGTGCCGAGCAGGAGCGCGAGTTCCTGGCCGCCGGCGTGCCGTTCCGCGAGCGCGGTCGTCGCACCGACGAGGCGATCGCCATCATGCGCCGCTGCTGGGCCGAGGACGAGGTGACCTTCGCCGGCGAGTTCTGGAAGCTCGACCGCATCACGGTACTGCCCAAGCCCGTGCAGCAACCCCTGCCCCTGTGGATCGGCGGCAACAGCGAGCCGGCCATGCGCCGGGCCGGCCGCCTCGGCGACGGGTGGATCCCCTCGTTCATCACGCCCGAGCAGCTCCGGGTCGGCGTGCAGAAGACCCAGGCCTTCGCCGCCGAGGCCGGGCGCGAGGTGCCCGCCGACCACTTCGGCGTGCTCTTCTACTGCTGTCTCGACCCCGACCCGGCGGTCGCCCAGGCCATGGCGGCGCCGTTCGTTCCTCGGGGTCGGATCGACGACGCCGCGCTGGCGCGCTGCACCGCGTTCGGCCCGCCCGCCCTCGTGCGCGAGCGGCTCGAGGAGTACGCGGCCGTAGGCGCCTCCAAGTTCATCGTGCGCCCGATGTGCCCGCCCGACCGCATGCTCGACCAGCTCGGCCAGCTCGCCACCGACGTCATCCCCGACTTCCATCGCCGCTAGACCCGCGCGCGCAGGTGATTGTCGCCCGGACTCGCACGCTGTCGTGAGGGGGCCGCGTATACTGGGCGGCATGCGTTGGCTCGTCGTGCTCATGAGTGTGCTGCTGTGGGGCGGGTGCTCGGTCATCTCGGTGGATCTCACGCCGCGCGTGCGGCCGCTCGAGGAAGAGACCGTCGAGGGGAAGGGCGACGCCAAGATCCTCTTGATGGACGTCTCCGGGTTCATCTCCGACGAGACGCCGAGCGGCGTGCTCACGATCGGCAACCCGCCGGCGCGGGTGCCGATGCTGGTGCGGCTGCGCGAGGAGCTGAAGAAGGCCACCGATGACTCGCGCGTGCGGGCCGTCGTCCTGCGGATCAACAGCCCGGGCGGCACCGTCACCGCCTCCGACATCATCTTCCGCGAGCTGGACATCTTCAAGCGCGCGCGCGGCGTGCCGGTGGTGGCCGTGATGATGGACGTCGCCGCCTCCGGCGGCTACTACGTCGCGCTGGCCGCCGACACGATCGTGGCGCATCCGACCACCGTCACCGGGTCCATCGGCGTCATCATGCTCAGCCTCAACGCCGAGGGGCTCATGCAGAAGGTGGGGGTGGCGGCGGCGGCGATCAAGTCGGGCGAGCGCAAGGACATGGGCAGCCCCTTCCGCCAGCTCACCCCCGAGGAGCGGGCGATCTTCCAGACGGTCATCGACGACCTGCACCGTCAGTTTCTCGCCAAGGTCATCGAGCGCCGCCAGCTGCCGCCGGCCACGGCGGCGACGCTCGCCGACGGCCGCGTCTACACGGCCGAGCAGGCGCTGGGCCACAAGCTGATCGACCGCGTCGGGTACCTGCCCGACGCCATCGACGTCGCCCGCCGGGCCGCCGGTCTCGACGAGGCGCGCGTGATCGTCTACAAGCGCCCGCGCGAGTACCGGGCCACCTACTACGCCCGCGCCGAGGCGGACGCCAGCGCGCTCCAGACGCTGGCGCAGGCCGCCGGGTTCGCGGGCGCGGGACCGAAGTTCCTGTTTCTCTGGTCCCCCTGAGCCGGGGCGGCGGGCCCGCCACCCCGCCCGACGGTCCCCCGAAGTCGCTGGCAAGCCTCTTGTACTGATCCTCCATAGAGATCATCGAGTGGAGGAGCATCCCATGCGCTCAGCAAGAACCGCGGTGTTTGCAACAGCCGGCCTGATGTTGATCGTCGGGGGGTGCGCCACGAGCCCCTCCGCGTATCGCAACCGGGACGAGCCCATCAACCGGACCACCTCGACAGACCCGCCCTACCAGTCGTACCAGGGCACCGTCGTCGGCGTCGATCCCACGCAGCGGGTCATCGTGCTGGACGACGGCCGGACGTATCGGGTAGTGGGCGAGCAGGCCGTGACGGTCAACGGCCAGCCGGTCATCCTGGAGCGGGTGCAGCCCGGCACGCCCGTCACGATCGTCTCCGGCACCCCGGTGGTCTACCAGAACGGCCAGTACGTCGCGGTGGCGCCTGGCACCACGACGGCCGTGGCCGTTCCGAGCGCCAGCATGGCGCGCGTGTACGGTCGCGTCACCGACGTCGAGGCCAATGGGACCGTGAAGGTACGGCTGCCTGACGGCCACGCCTTCGAGTTCCGGCCGCCGGTCGGGACGGTCGTGCGCGCGCGGCGATCCCGTCGCGATCGACATGACCTTCGGCGCTCCTGCGCCGTCCGCGCTCCCCCGCTAGCCTCGCAAGTCGGCGCTCGTCGGCGACCGGCAGCGTGGGTCGCCGACGCGCGCCACCCCGGCGGGGCGAAAGGGTCCCCTGAGGTTCCGCGAGAGACTACCCGGTGCGCGAAGAGCCGGTCGGAGCCCCCACGACCCAAGACCCTTTCGCCCCGCCGGAGGCGTCGCGCGCCGGCGACCCACATTGGGGTGCAGCAGTCCTGACTCAGAAGACTAACGAGAGTCCGTCGGGTGCTCAGGCGGCGAAGACGGGTCGCTCGGTTCGTCGGCGTCGGCGAGGATGTAGCCGTCGCAGCGGAGGACCGGTAGCGGGGGGTACTTCGGGAAGCGGGGGTCGTGGTCGCTGAGGGCGCAGCGCCAGAACGTGGAGCCGCGGGCGGAGACGATGGCGCGCGCGTGGGCGCAGTGAGCGCAGAGACCTACCGTTGCTGGCACCTTGGCTTGCTCACGCGCTCTCCACGATGTCCAGGTACTGCTTGAGGATGCGGGCCGTCGCCCCCCAGATCGTGGTGCCCTGGTAGTCGTAGAAGTAGACGTCGCGCGTCACGCCACCGCGCTCCCATCGCTCGACGCGGAAGCAGCCGTGGGCCAGCAGAGCGGCCACCGGCACCTCGATCACCTTCTCGATCTCGTGGCCGTCGGGCTGCCACACCACCGGCTGGCGGACCACGCCGACCCACGGCGTGATGACGAACTGGGTGGCGAACGTCTCCGTGTCGTCCAGCATGCCGAGCGGCTCGACCGCCGAGCGAGCCAGCCCGATCTCCTCCTCCGCCTCGCGCAGGGCCGCGTGCAGGTCGTCGGGATCGTCGGGGTCGATGCGGCCACCCGGGAAGGAGATCTGGCCCGCGTGCTGGCCCACCCGCTCGCTGCGCTGGGCGAAGACCAGGTACGGCTCGCCGTGGTCGACGATGGGCACGAGGACCGCGGCCCGGATCAGCGGCCCCGGCGGCACCACCCGGCGCGTGCGCCCGGGCAGCCGCGCGCGCGTGCGGGCGACGAGCGTCTCGACGGTGAGCGCCGACCCGGCCGCCTCAGGCAAAGCGCACCGAGGCCGAGCCCAGCCGCGTGTAGGTCGCCCGCACGGTGTCGCCCGCCCGCGGCCGGAGCAGCTTGGACACCGAGCCGGTCATGACGATGTCCCCGGCCCGCAGGCCGAGGCCGCGCCCTCCGAGATGGTTGGCCACCCACGCCAGCGAGTTGAGCGGATTGCCCATCACCTCGGCCGCGGTGGCAGTCGCCGCGATGGTGCCGCTGTGCTCGTAGACCAGTCCCTCCAGCGCGAGGTCGAGCCCGGTGATCGGCGTGAGCGCGCCGCCGAGCACGATGGCCACCGCGTAGACCCCCTCGGCGACGACATCGGTGCCGACGGGCTTACCCCGGTAGCGAAAGTCCACGAGCTCGAGCGCCGGCAGCGCGCCCTCCACCGCGGTGGCGGCGCGCGCCGCCGTCACCCCGGGGCCGGCCAGATCGTGGCGCATGACGAAGGCGACCTCGGCCTCCACGGCCAGGCCGCTGAACCGCGCGAACGGGATCTCGGCGCCGCTGGCCAGCACGCCGGAGGCGAGCAGGAACGCGCAGCCGGGCTCGGCGAGCTGGTTGGCCGCCTGGGCGGCCGGCGTGGTGAACGCCGCCTTCCACCCGGCCAGCCGCTCGCCGCGGGCCAGGAGCGCCTCCCGCAGGAGATCTTGCAGACGGTAGGCCTCGGCCAGGTCGAGCGCGCGGCCCTGCTCGCTGGGGGGCGTGTGGGGGCGCGGTACGGTCCGCGCCTCGATGAACTCGTCGATCAGCGCACGGTCGTCGGAAGCCACGGGGCGTTCATCCTCTCTGGAGAAGGCGCGCGCGCACCTCGTCGACCACCGCGGACATCACCTCGCCCGCCGGCGCCCGGACGACCAGGTCGGCCTGGTCGTCGAGGCGCGTCGGTTCGAGGTTCACGATGGCCAGGGTGGCGCCCGCGCGCCGGGCGTGAAGCGGCATGTAGGCGGCCGGGTAGACCGCAAGTGAGGATCCGAGCACCACGAACAGATCGGCGGCGGCGGCCCGGCGCTCGGCCTCCTCCACCACCGCCCTCGGCATCGCCTCGCCGAACAGGATCGTGTGCGGCTTCACGAGGCCGCCGCACGCCGGGCAGCTGGGCACGTCCACACCTTGCTCGAGCCGGGCGTGCAGCTCGTCGCGCGAGCAGGCCTCGCCGCAGTCCAGGCACCTGGCCCGGGTGGCGTTGCCGTGCAGCTCGAGGACGGCGGCGGGCGGCAGCCCGGCGCGCTGGTGCAGGTCGTCGATGTTCTGGGTGATGCAGCAATCCAGGCGGCCGCGCCGGTGCAGCTCGGCCAGCGCCAGGTGGGCGGCGCCGGGCGTGGCCGCGCGAATGACCGGATACATGACACGCCCGAGCGCCCAGTACCGCCGCCGGCCCTCGTCGCTGCCGACGAAGTTCTGGTACGTGAACTCGCTGGGGTCGAACCGGGCCCACACACCGCCGGGGCTGCGGAAATCCGGGATGCCGGACTCGGTGCTGACGCCGGCGCCGGTGAAGGCCACCGGCCGGCGAGCCTCGGCGAAGAGGGCCGCCAGACGGCTGACGCCAGTCACGCGCGCCCTCCCCGAATCGCCGGATACCGGTAGCGGCCGCCGAGACGTCGCATGGCTCAGACCGGTGCCGGCCCCGGCGCCGCGCGCCGGACCCACAGCACGCAGGCGACGACCAGCATGGGCCCCAGGGTGACGGCGAGGAGGTTGGCCTCGCGGCCCAGCACGCCGAAGCCCAGCGCCGTTTGCAGCGTGTACACGACGTTGTTGACCACGTGGCAGACGATCGCCGGCAGCGTGCTGCCCGAGACCTCGGCGACGTAGCCGAGATAGAGGCCGAGGGCCAGGGCCAGCACCATGTGCACGGCCGAGACGTCGACGTGCAGCAGCGCGAAGGCCGCCGCCGTCGCCAGCACCGCCGCCCGCGGCGACCAGTGCTCGCGCAGCCGCGACTGCATGTAGCCCCGGAAGAAGATCTCCTCGGCCGCCCCGGCGCCGAGGCCCAGCACCACCACGGCCGCGAAGAGGTCGGGGCCGCCGGTGCGCTCCAGGACCTGGCGGATCAGCACGAGGGAGCCGCGCTCGTTGAACCCGAGCAGCGCGGTGGCCGAGTCGAGGGCCTGCCCCAGCGCCAGGAGCCCCAGCACCATGGCCAGCAGCGTGGGGCCGGTCTCCCAGCCGGGCAACAAACGCAGCCGCGCCGGGTCGAGCGGCCGGATGACGACCAGCAGCGTGAGGAGCAGGCCCGACGATGCCGCCAGGCTCCCGGCCAGCAGCCCCGGCAGCGTGCGCACCACCGTCGTCTCGGGAACGTCCGGGTACATCGAGTGCAGCGTCTCGATGGCCAGCCCGGTGGTCGCGAGGATGGCGGCCACCGCCGCGACGTAGGTCGCGAAGACGTGCCAGGCTCGCGGCGGTCGTTCCTCGCTCACTCGACGGGGGCGCGGCGCCGGTGCCAGTCGGTGGCCTGCTCGTACGCGTGGGCCACGCGCAGGACGGTCGCCTCGTCGAACGGGCGGCCGACCACCTGGAGGCCGAGCGGGCGACCGTCAGCGGCCGCGCCGCACGGCAGCGCCACCACCGGCAGACCAAGCACGTTGAACGGTCGCGTGAGCCGCGAGAAGCGGCCCATGCGGCGCACGACCTCGTCGACCGGGCCCGCCGTCACCGCGGCCAGGGCCGGGGCCGGCTCCGGGATGGCGGGCGCCAGCACCACGTCCGTCTCGGCGAAGACCTCGGCAACGAACTCGCGCGTGAGGCGGGCCCGCAGGCGGCCGGCCTGCAGGTAGTCGTGCGCCGACACGTGCAGCCCCACCTCGAGCCGGCTGCGCACGGCCGCGCCCAGCTCGTGGGGACGCTCCCGCAGCACGCGCGTGTGGATGGCCGCACTCTCCGAGCGGGCCAGGATGTTGGCCACGTCGGTCGCGGTGGCCGGATCGGGCAGCCGCAGCGTCTGCACGCGCGCGCCAAGTCCGGCGAGCACCGCGGCCGCCGTCTCCACCGCCGCCCGGACCTCGGGCGCCACGCCGTCGAAGTAGTAGTTCTCCGGCAGCGCCACCCGCAGCCCCGCGGGTCCCCGGTCCAGCCCGGCCACCAGCGCGCCGACCGGACGCGGGCTGGTGGTGGCGTCGTGGGGATCGTGGCCGGCGACGATCTCCAGCATCAGCGCGGCGTCGCGGACCGTGCGGGCCATCGGGCCCAGGTGATCGAGCGACCACGACAGCGGCATCGCGCCGGCCCGGCTCACGCGCCCGTAGGTCGGCTTGATCCCCACGATGCCGCAGCAGGCCGCCGGCAGCCGGATGGAGCCACCGGTGTCCGAGCCGAGCGCCCCGTAGGCGAGGCGGGCGGCCACGGCGGCCCCCGAGCCGCTCGACGAGCCGCCGGAGACGTGGCCCGCGCGCCACGGGTTGTCGACGTCGCCGTGGTGGGGATTGTCGCCGAAGGGGCCGAGCGCGAGCTCGGTCATGTTGAGCTTGCCGAGCGTGACGGCCCCGGCGGCGTGCAGCCGCGCCACCGCCGTGCACGCGACCGGGCTGGTGAAGTAGTCGGCCGTGCGGGTGCCGCACGACGTCGGTAGCTCGGGCACCCGGCAAAGGTCCTTGTAGGCGAGCGGGACGCCGTGCAGAGGGCCCCGGCGGTGCCCGGCGGCGAGGTCGGCGTCGAGCGCTCGGGCGCGGGTCAGCGCGCCGGCGGCGTCGAGCGTGATGAACGCGTGCAGCCGGCCGTCGAGCCGGGCGATGCGGTCCAGGCACGCACGCGTGGCCTCCTCGGCGGAGACCTTGCGAGCGGCGAGGGCGACGACCAGCTCGCTCAGCGAGAGGTCAGTCACGCGGGGCCGCGGCCTCCAGCACGGCGGCGAAGCCCGACGGCTCCTCGGCCATCGCCAGGTCGCCGGCGGCGCGCTCGATGGTACCGGCCAGCGCGGCCACGTCGGCCTGGACCTGCCGGCGGGTGGAGGGGTCGGGCTCGGTCATGACGGCTCGGATTCTAGCATCGCCGGCGAGCGCTTGATCTCGGGCCGGACCGCGCGCACGATCAAGGCCATGCACCGGGGGCCGCTGAGCCGCTCGACCGAGGACGTGCTCCTGGTGACGATCGTGGGCGCGCTGCTGTTCCTCGCGTTCACCACCCTCGGGGTCTTCGGACACCTGGCTCAGTGGCTGCACGACCAGGAGCTGGTCGACGACCTGCTGGGGCTGGGGCTGGTCTGCGTCGGCGGCTTCGCGTACTTTTCCTGGCGCCGCTGGCGTGAGCTGCAGGCGGCCCGGCGCGAGCTGCGCATCATCTCCGGCGTCATCCCGATCTGCGCCTGGTGCCGCAAGGCCCGCGACGAGGCGGGCGCCTGGATGCCGCTCGAGGACTACGTCCGCCGCGAGTCCGAGGCCGACCTCTCCCCCGATCTCTGCCCGGCGTGCTCGGAGCGACTGCCCGCCCCGGGCGCGCGACGCGGCTTCTTCTGAGCAACACCGCGGCTCGCTAACGGGCCAGGCCGATGCAGGCGACGCCGGCCAGGACGATCGCGGCACCGGCCAGCCGGGGGGCCAGGCGCCCCTCGCGCAGCCACAGGCTGCCGATCACCGCCGAGAGCACGATCGACAGCTCGCGCGCGGCGACCACGTAGCCGGTCTTCGACAGCCGGAAGGCGAAGAGCACGAGCGTGTAGGCGAGCGCGCTCATCACGGCCGCCAGCACGATCGTCGGCCACCCACGGGCCTCGCGCCGCACGGCGTCGGGACGCAGACGGAGCAGCGGCAGGCCCACCAGCGCGCACCCGCCCTCGAGCAGCAGCATGTACGGCACGGGATGCAGACGGGCCACGCCCGCCTTGTCGACGATGGAGTAGCTGGCGATCGTCAGGCCGGTGGCGATCGCCCACGCCAGACCGGTGCCGGCCACGGCTCCCCGCGGCGGTCCCCCGGCGCGGACCGCGTGCAGCGTGACGATGCCGGCCAGCACCAGGGCGATGCCCAGCGTGCCCAGTGCCGATAGCCGCTCGTCGAACACACCGAGGGCGACGATCGGCACCAGCGCCACGCCGAGCCCCCGGGCGACCGGATACACGAGCGAGTAGGCGCCGGCGGCGTAGGCGCGCCCCAGCGCGTAGAAGTAGAGGGCGTGGAGGACGATCGTGGCCAGCACGAAGGGGACGGCGGCCGCCGGCAGTCCCGCCGTGGCCAGCGACCACAGGCCGAAGGGCAGCAGGACGATGGTCGAGGCGAGGGTGGCCAGCCACAGGAAGACGACCTGGTCGCCCCCGCGCTTGGCCAGCGCGTTCCACCCCGCGTGCAGGCCCGCCGCGCACAGCACCAGCCCGAGCGCGGCGAGGCTCACGCGCCGGTCAGGCCGTCAGCTCGGCGAGGCACTCCGCGAAGGCGGCCACCACGCCCTGCATGTCCTTGGGCGTCAGCGTCCCCATGTTGGAGACGCGGAACGCGTAGGTGCGGATCTCGCCCTGGCCGGCGTAGATGATGTAGCCGCGCTGCTTCATGGCGTCGTGCAGGGCGTCGTAGGTGACGCCACGGATGAGCCGGAAGGTCGTGAGGATGTTCGAGCGGGCCCCCTCCGGTACGAGGATCTCGAACCCCAGGCCGGCCATCCCGCGCCGCAGCACCCGGCAGTTCTCGGCGTAGCGCGCGATCCGCGCCGCCACGCCCTCCTCCTCCAGCTCCAGCAGCGCCTCGCGCATGGCGTGCAGCACCTGCACGGCCGGCGTGAACGGCGTGTTGTCCTGTTCCTGGCTCGTCCAGTGGCCGAGCAGGTCCAGGTAGACGCTGCGGGGCGCGCGGCCCTTCAGGGCCTCCAGTGCGGCGCGGCGGGCCAGCACGAACGACACGCCGGGGATGCCCTGCAGGCACTTGTTCGCGCTGGCGGTGACGAAGTCGATGCCCTCGCGCGCGACGTCGAGCGGCTCGCCGAACAGGCTGCTCATCGCGTCCACGACGACCCGCCGGCCGGCCGCGGCCGCCACGTCGGCCACCGCCTCCACCGGGTTCAGCAACCCGGTGGTCGTCTCGTGGTGCACGAGCGCGACGTGGCTGATCTCCGGATGCTCGCGCAGCACCCGGGCCACGTCGGCCGGCGGCACCGGGGTCGTGAAGTCGTAGCGCAGCACCTCGGCCGGGATGCGATGGGCGGCGGCGATGCGGCGCATGCGGTCGCCGTACACGCCGTTGTCGACGATGAGCAGCGCGCGACCCTCCGGCACCGCCGAGGCCAGCGTGGCCTCCACCGCGGCGGTGCCGGAGCCGGTGAACAGCACGGCCCCGACCGCGGGCGCCACCCCGAGCAGTCGCGGTAGCCGTTCCCGGCACTCGCGCATGACCTCGAAGAACTCCGGCTCGCGGTGGCAGAGATCGGGCGTGAGCAGCGCCTGGCGCACCCGCGGGCTCGTGTTGGCCGGCCCCGGGTTGAGCAGAACCCACTCGCGCATCAGCCCTCCACCCCGTTGAGGACGACGTCGAAGACGTCGAAGTTGCGCAGCCGGACGCCGGGGCCCGGCGCCCGCGTGCGGCGATTGACCAGCAGGGGCACGGCCTGCTCGCTGAGCCCGCCGTGCGAGCGCAGCGGGGCGTCGAGGCCGGAGAGATCGTGGCGAGCGGCGGCGGTGCCGAGCACGACGTGGCGCGTGGAGATCACGACGAGGTCGCCGACCCGGTCCGGCGGCAGCCCGAAGCGGGCGCACGCCCCCGCCCGGTCCAGCACCACCTCGACGCCGGGCACGGCCGCCAGCCGCCGGGTGAGCGCGGCGACGTCGGCGGCAGCCGGCAGGTACACGGTCGCGAAGGAGCCGAGCGCACCGTGGTGGACGACGTAGGGGTCCGTGATGGGCAGGATCACCCGGGCCTGACCGGCGCCGAGCCAGCCGTCGAGCACGTCTTGCAGGTAGACGACGGCGGGGGCGCCGGCACCGTCGGTCTTGGCGTTCATGCCGTGGTCGGCGGTGACGCCGATGGTGGCGCCCAGCTCCTGCAGCCGGGACAGGTAGCCATCCATCATCCGGTAGAAGGCGTTGGCCTCGGGCGTGCCGGGCGCGTGCTTGTGCTGCACGTAGTCCGTCGTCGACAGGTACATGACGTCGGGCCGGCGCGACTCCATCAGCTTCACGCCGGCCGCGAAGACGAACTCGCTCAGCGCGGCGCTGTACACCGAGGGCAGCGGCAGCCCCACCAGCCCCAGCGCGTCGTCGAGGCCGTGCTCGGCCACCGTCGTGCGGTCGGCCTGCTCGGAGGAAAAGCACACGCCCTGCATGCCGTGGCCCAGCAGCCGCCGCAGCTTGTCCTTGGCGGTGACGACGGCCAGCGAGGCGCCCGCCCGCGAGAACGCGGCCAGGATGCTGTCCGACCTCAGGTACTTGGGGTCGTTCATCATCACCTCGGCGCCCGCGTCACGGTCGTAGAAGTAGTTGCCGCTGATCCCGTGCACGGCCGGGGGAGCGCCGGTGACGATCGAGAGGTTGTTGGGGTTGGTGAAGGTCGGCACCACCGCGTCGACCACGAGCGACGTCCCCTTGGCCATCACGTCCCCGAACCACGGCGCCACGCCCGCCTGCACCGCCCGGGTCACGTAGTCCGGCTCGCATCCGTCCACGCACACGACGACCACGGGGCCGTCCGGCCACCGGTACGACCTGCCGTTGACGCTGATGCCAGGCTTTCCGCTCATGGATCATCCTCAATCGTCCCGAGACTGTGTACCGTGCTCGAAGATACCCCACGGCGTGAGAAAAGGGCCAGCGACCTCGGCCCCGGCGGTCAGCGGCGGGCGACCGCCCGGGCCACGCTGTCGACGAGATGCGCGGGCTCGATCGGCTTGGCCGCGTAGTCGACGAAGCCGGCGGCCAGCGCGCGTGCGCGATCCTCGCCGCCCACGAAGGCGGTGACGGCCACGGCCGGCAGGGGCGCCCGGCCGGTCGCGCGGGCGCCGTCGCGCATGTGCTCCATCAGCTCGTAGCCGGTGCCGTCCGGCATGGCGATGTCGCTGACCAGCACGTCGAACTCCCGCGCGGCCAGCGTGGCGAGCGCCTCGGCCAGTGACCCCGCCACGTGCACACCCGCTCCCTGCTCGCCGAGCACCGTGCGCAGCAGCTCGGCGGTGTCGCGGTGGTCCTCCACCAGGAGCACGCGCACCCCGTGCAGGCGGGCGGCGCCGTCAGGCACGGCGACGGCCGCGGCCGGCTCGGCCGTGCCCGTGGCCAGCGGCAGCCGCAGGGTGAACGTCGCGCCGTGGCCGAGGCCCGCGCTCTCGGCGGCCACGTGGCCGGCGTGCAGCTCGGCCAGGTGGCGCGCGATCGCCAGGCCGAGGCCGAGGCCGCCGTGACGACGCGTGATCGTGCTGTCGGCCTGGCGGAAGCGGTCGAAGATGTGGGCCAGCACCTCGGGCGCGATACCGATGCCGGTGTCGGCCACGGTGACGACGGCTTCCCCGCCCTCGCGGCCGAGCCCCACCCGCACCTGGCCACCGGCGGCGGTGAACTTGATCGCATTGGCGACCAGGTTGGACACGATCTGGCCGAGACGGAGCGGATCGCCCATCACGCGGCCCGGCGCCTCCGCCACGGTCAGCTCGAGGGCGACGCCCTTGGCCTCGGCGGCCCCTCGAGCAGACTGCACGGCCTCGTCCACGGTCGGCGCCAGCTCCACGGGAAAGATGTCGAGCTGCAGCTTGCCCGTCACGATGCGGGAGACGTCGAGCAGGTCGTTGATGAGCTGGGCCTGCGTGCGCGTGTTCCGCTCCACCACCTCGAGCGCCTGGGCCGTGCGGCCGGGCTCGAGGTGTCCGGTGCGAAGCAGCCGCAGCCAGCCCAGCATCGAGGTCAGCGGCGTGCGCAGCTCGTGGGAGAGCACGGCCAGGAACTCGTCCTTGGCCTGGTTGGCGGTCTCGGCATCCACGCGCGCGCGTTCGGCCCGCCGGTAGAGCCGGGCGCCGTCGATCGCCACCGCCGCCCGGGCCGCCACGTCCTCGGCGAGGCCGAGGTCGTCGGTGGTGAACGGCTCGGGGCGGGCGATCCGCAGCCACGTGAGGACGCCGAGCGGCCGCCCGCGGGCCATCAGCGGGACCACCAGCATCGAGTGCGGCTGCAGCGCCTGGAGCACGCGGTGATCGCCCGCGTCCGTCACGATCTCCTCGAGCCGCTCGGCCTTCATGTCGGCCACCAGCAGGGATCGGCCCGCACGCGCCGCCTGCAGCGCGGCGCCGTCACCGTGTTCGCGCGTGGGCGGCAAGGCCCGCATCTCGGCTGCCAGCGCGGCGTGGGCGGGATCGGCGTGGGCCACCACGACTCGCCGCACGCTGCCGTCACGCCGGGCCAGGTGAACGATGCACCAGTCGGCTTCGGCCGGGACCAGCAGGCGAGCGACCCGGTCGAGCGTCGACTCGTAGTCCGGTGACGAGGCCAGCACGCGGCTGACGTCGGCCAGCAGGCGCGTGCGGCGAGCCCGCGCCTCGGCCCCGCCGCGGGCCGCCTGCTCGCCGGCGAAGAGCCGCGCGTTGCGCAGCGCCACGGCGGCGTGGTCAGCCAGGCGCATCAGGACCGCCTCGTCCCCCTCACCGAAGGGCCGGGCGTCTCGGTGGTCCACGTAGATCAGCCCCTCGACTCCCTCCCCGGTGCGAATGGGCGCCACCAGCACCGGCCCCCGGCGGACGGCGTGACCGGCGGCCAGCGCCTCGCCGGCCGGTCCCTCGCCCGGCGTCACCGGCCCCGGCTCGGGCGCGTCCGACCCCGGGCCGGCGGCGTAGCGGAAGACCATCGCCTCGCCGCCACTCTCGCGCAGCGCGATGCGCGCCAGACCGGCGTCGCACAGCTCGCGGGCCGCAGCGGTGACGCGGCCCAGCACGGTGTCGAGATCGAGCGAGGCGTTCACGGCCCGAGCCAGCTCGCCGAGCAGCTCGGCCTCCCGCCAGCGGTCACCGGCCTCGGTGTAGAGCCGGGCGTTCTCCAGGGCGGCGGCGGCGTGATCGGCCATCGCCTCGGCCAGCCGCAGCTCGTCGGGCGTGAAGGTCCGCCCGAGGTGATCGCCCACAGCGAAGGCCCCGATGATCCGCCCCTTGACCCGCAGCGGCACCGCCAGCACGGCGCGGAAGGAGGCCGACTCGACGAGTGCGCGGCTCCCCGGGGACGACGCGTCGATCTGCGGATCCCCGAGCACGTCGGTCGTGGTCACCGGGTGGCCGTACTCCACCGCCAGCCCGACGGCCCCCGTTCCGCGCGGCAGCACGTCCCCCGGGCTCAGCGGCCCGAGGTCGCCCGATACCGCCAGGCAGACGAAGTCGCGCGAGACGGGCTCGACGCGGTAGACCGTCGTGGCGCTGGCGCGCAGCAGCCCGCGCGACAGCTCGGCAATCCGCTGGGCCACGGTGTCGAGGTCGAGGCCCTCGGTGAGGATCCTTCCCAGCTCGGCGATGGCCTCGGCCTCGCGCCGGCGTGCTTGCTCGAGGGTCAGCAACCGCACGCGCTCGTCGTCGGTCCGCTTGCGATCGGTGACGTCGTCCACGACCATCACGACACCACGCGAGCGGCCGGTGGCGGCGAGGTCGGGAAGATAGGTGGCCTGGAACACCCGGGCGCCGTCGGCGGCGGGCTGCGTGATCTCGGCGACGACGCGGCGGCCGGCGAGGGCCTCGGCCAGCGGCCGGCGGATGCTCGCAAAGCCCTCCGTGCCCAGGACCTCGGCCACGCGACGGCCCACGAGGTCGGCCGGGGTGCGGCCGTAGCGCTCCGCGTAGGGCCGGTTGGCGAAGCGGAAGCGGCGGTTCGTGTCCACGTAGCAGATGAGCTGCGGTGCGGTGTCGGTGACGAGCCGGAGCTGCTGCTCGCTCGAGGCCAGCCGGGTGCGGGCCCGCCCGCGGCTGGCCACGAGCCAGGCCGTGCCCACGGAGACCGCTGCGAACAGCACCAGCCAGACGAGGTCACCCGGCGTCACCGACAGCGACTGGGCCGGCGCCAGGAAGTAGTAGTCGAGCGCCACCGTGCTGACGGCGGTGGCGAGCAGGGCCGGCCCGAAGCCACCCAACCACGCCACCACCAGAACCGCCGCCCCGAACGGCGGGCTCGGGGCCTGGTCGAGCAGGGGCTGCAGGAGCAGCGTGAGCCCGAGCGCGGCGGCGGGAGCCACGAGGCCCAGCAGCCACCGGGCGACGGCGAGCACGGCGGACGGCAGCCTCATCGAGGACGCCGCCCTCAGAGCAGGCGGCCCAGCGGTCCCAGCTCGAGGTTGAGGTCGTCCGGCTCGAGGCCGAAGCGCGCGGCGATGTCGCGCACCGTTTCCTCCAGCCGCATGAGCGCCACGCCCACCGCCTCGGTCTCGTCGGGCGTCAGCGTCCCGCCCTCGAGCCGGCGGATGGCCTGGCGCTCGAGGAGCTGGCGCACGAACTCCACCAGCGTCAGCACCAGCCGTGCGACCGAGCGCTGCACGTCCTCGGGATTCGCGTTCCAGCGCGGAGTATCGGCCAGCCCCGCCTGCCGCTCGAGCTCGGCGCGGAGAGACTCCAGCTCGCGCACCTCGATGGGAGGACGTGCCTCGCTCACGCCGCGTCCTCGGCGAACGCGTAGGGCGGCCACGGCCCCGTCACGCTGACGCGCCACGGTCGCAGCTCCGCGCGGGCGGCGTCGATCGCGTCGATGTAACGAGCGCCGGCGCCGCGCGGGATGAGGTGCTGCACGGTCGCCAGCAGGGGCGGCCGGTCGTGGCGCTCGGCCCGCTCCTCGCGCACGAGGGCCTGGAGCTGGCCGCGGACCGGGTCCAGCTCCGGCACACGTCGGGCCCACGCCTGCGCGTGGCGACGGCCCGTCAGGTAGCGCGTGCCGGGGCCGCCGTCGACCTCGGCGGACGGCGCCGCCGGCGCGGACTCGCCCCACACGCGCAGCGTCATCTGCTCGCAGCCAGCCACCCGGCCGAGCGCGCGGGCCAGCTGCGGGCGGCGGCCGGCCAGCGACTCGGCGAGGGCGGCGTCGTCGTCCACGAGGGTGCCGAACCGCACGGGCAGCAGCGCCTCGACCGCCGAGGCCAGTCGGCGCAGGATGGCGTCCTGGGCGCGCAGGACCACGGCGGTGGCCTCGGGCGGCTCGGCGACGTCGCCGACCAGCGCCACCAGGCCACCGGCGGTAACGACCCGCAGCCGCTCGGCGCACACCCCCACGCCGGTCTCGCACGACGGCGCCGCACTCAGCAGCGCGTAGAGATACACGCGGCTCATGGATCCTCCCGTCTCGTCACGCGGTCGGCGGCGCAGAGCATCGCCTGCAGCCGCAGGTAGACCAGGTCCACGCCGGCCAGCCCCAGCATCACCTCCCCGGAGATCATCACCCCGCGGTTCAGCAGGTTGTCGACGAGGTCCAGCAACGAATCGTCGGAGGTCTCGAGGATCTCGCGGGCGCCCGCGCGGGTGGGCGCCGTCACCGGCCGTCCCCCACGAAGTTGTAGGGCGGCCACGGGCCAGTCAGCGTGAGGCGGTAGCCCTGCCCGGCCAGCTCCATCGCGTGACGACGCACGGCGCGCTTGAAGCCGGCGAGCCCGCGCGCCGGCACCAGCAGTGCGGCGTCGAGCACCACGCGGCTGCCGTCGAGCTCGGCGCCCGGCCGCCGCCTGGTGGCCTCGACGATCCCGGCCAGCGCCTCGAACGCGTCCTCGACGGCCGCCCGCCCCTCCTGGAGCACCGCGCGGGCCACGTCGAGCTCGCGCTTCTTGGCCAGCAGGAAGCGTGTCCCCGAGCGTCGCGTCGCGGCCGGCCTTGGCACTCGCGCGGCCCGGCGGCGCGCCAGGGCCGGATCCAGGCGCACGCGCACCCCCCACTCCCGGCAGCCGTCCACGCGGGCCAGGACACGCCGCACCTGTGCCTCGGAGCCGCGCACGTGCGCGACCGCTCGCTCCTCGCCGGTGAACAGCGTGAAGAGCTTCATGGGCAGGGTCGTGAGCCGGCGCGCGAAGTGCTCGACCACGCGGGCGTGGGCGGCGCCCCGCAGCGCCACCCACTCCAGATCGCGCAGGTGCTGCTCGATCGGGGCCTCGCCGTACTGGGCCAGCGGCGCCTCGGCGGCGACCAGCCACAGACCGTCGCCGGCCGGCACCACGCGCAGCGGACCGAGGCCGGGCAGACCGCGCGGGGCCCGGGTCAGCGCGGGCCGGCGCTCAGCCTGGACCAGGCAGTAGAGGTAGGTCGCGGTGTCCGGGATCGGGGTCATCGTTCGAGCTCCCACGTGCGCATCCATCGCTCGAGCGCGGTCACGCCTCGCGGCGGCGGCGCCAGGGCCAGCGTGGAAATCATACTCCACGGGCGCCGCTGCGTCCCCGACCGGCGGCGGAGCGCGGCCACGGACCGCCGCTCGGTCGCCCGCGCCCGCCGGCACCGCGCGCAGGTGCCGGAGGTCAGCGCGTTGACGACCACGGCCGGTACCGCGATCCCGAGCCGCCGCAGCCGGGCGAGCAGCCGGTCGGTCTCGCGCCGCGGCAGCTCGGCGGCGCGCGTGACGGCGACGACGCCGGCGCGGCCGGGGTCGGCCAGCAGCGCGCGCAGCTCGCGCAGGCGGCGCGCGGTGGCGACCAGCTCGGCCGCGACCTCGCCCAGGCCGACCACCTCGCGATACTTCAGCAAGATGGCCAGCAGCGCGTGCACCCACCCCAGCGCTGTCTCCGGCATCTCCAGCAACCGCAGGGCGTGGCCGGTGGGAGCGGCGTCCAGCACGACGACGGCGTACGGCGGCTGCCGCTCCAGCAGCGCCTCGACGACCGCGAGCACCGCAAACAGCTCGTCGAGCCCCGGCGGCGCCAGGTCCATCAGCCCGTGCAGGGCCTGCCGGTCGTAGGCGACGTCGAACCGCGAGCCGCGCAGCAGCGCGTCGAACGTCTCCTCGACGGCGTCTCGATAGCGGGCTCGCATCCGGCCGAGCGCCCCATCGGCGTCCAGCTCCCGGGCGCGCAGGCCGGCGGGCGCGCGCGGCACCGGGCGCTCGTCGTCGGTCAGGGCGGTCTCCAGCACGTCGCCGAGCGAGTGCGCGGGATCGGCCGACAGAAGCAGCACGGGCTCGTCGGGTCGGCGCCGGGCGAGGGCCAGGGCCGTCGCCGCGGCGCACGTGCTCTTGCCCACACCCCCCTTGCCCGCGAAGACGATCAGCCGCACGCCAGGTGGCACGAGACGGTCGAGCCAGGCCGGCTCCGAGCCCGCTGACGAAACCACCGGCCGGACCGGGGCCGAGCGGCGGCCGGCGCGCGCGGAGACGTCGCGGACAGCGGGGCGAGCCTCCAGCAGGCGGCCGATGCGACGAAGCGCGGCCAGGCCGCGGGGCTCGGGATCGAGCGCGGGCAGTACGCGCAAGCGGCGCGTCGGAAACGCACGCCGCGTCTCGGCCACCACGCGCGCCTCCTCGGCGCGGCGCCCGTCACAGAGCGGGCAGGCCGGCGCCGCCGGCGTGCATCGGTTGACGACCAGCTCGCCGACCTCGAGGCCGGCGGCGGCCAGCGCGGCGACGCCGTCGCCCGTCTCTTCGAGCGCCAGGCGCTCGGGGAGCAGCAGCCAGGTGAAGCGACACCGGGCGGGGTCGCGCAGGCGGGCGGCCAGCTCGCGACCGTCGGCGTCGAGCTCGGCGATCAGCCGATCGGGGGCCCCGGCCCGATAGCCGCGACCGAAGCTGTCGGTCAGGTAGCGATGCTTGGCGTGCATGTCATCCAGCACGGCGGCCAGCCGCTGGAGCACACGGGGCGTGTCGAGTAGCCGCAGGGTATGGCCGGTCGGCGCGGTGTCGACCACGACCAGCTCCCATCGCCGGCGCGCGGCCAGCCGGGCGACCTCCACCAGCGCCATCAGCTCGTCGACGCCGGGAAAGGACAGGCGGAGCAACCGCTCCAGGTCCTCGTCGTCCAGGTAGGTGCCGCGCTCGGCGATCGTCCGCAGCGTCGATCGGCGGCGGGCCAGCCAGCGCGCCAGCGCGCGGTCGGCGTCGAGCTCGACCGCCTCCAGCGTGCCGCGCCGGACCGGCAGCCGCCGGGCGCCGGCCCCGAGCCGCCGGCCGACGGCATCGCCGAGGGAGTGCGCGGGATCGGTGGAGACGAGGCCGACCCGGCGGCCGCGCTCGGCCGCGGCCACCGCCGTCGCCGCCGCGCAGGTGGTCTTGCCCACGCCCCCCTTGCCGCCGAAGACGTGCAGCCCCGGCGCGGGGGCGGGGCGCCCGCTCACCGCGCCTGCGGTCCGCCAGGCGAGGCGTCGTCGACGTCGTCGGCGACGCTGACGTCGATCCCGGAGATGCGCAGAGGGCCGGCGTCCTCCCCGGCCGCCTCCGCCCGGACCTCGCGCAGGCGCGCCAGCAGCCCGCGCTCGACCGTCGCGAACTCCTCGGCGCTCAGCTCGCCGAGCTCCAGCCGCATCTGGGCGGCCAGCAGCTCCTCGCGGAGCACGTCGACGTCGTTCATCTCGGTGTCGACGGCCTCGGCGATCCGCCGCAGGACGAACTGGATCCCGCCGATGAGGAGCGTGTCGAGGATGATCATCCGGCCCCGCCGACTACTTGGCCCGCTCCAGCTTCAGCCGGATGTTGACGAAGTTGTAGGGCGGCCACGGCCCCGTGTAGCGGAACGTCAGCGTCTCGTAGCGGGCGCCCAGGGCCTTCACGCGCGCGTCGAAGGCGGGTTCCCGCGCGCGCTCGACCAGGAAGGCGGCGTTCATGATCATCTTGTCGCCGATGGGCTTGTTGGCCCGCGAGGCCACGCACACGTCGCGCAGGGCCTCGAAGATCTCGCTGACGTACTGCTCGGAGCGGCTCTGCAGGGCGCCGTCGACCAGACGGCCGTACTGAACGCGAGCGAAGTAGGTCGACCCCTTCTGGGTGGCGATCTCGTTCTTGAGGCGGCGGATGTCCTCGTCCTCGTGCTCGATGTGGCGGATCATCGCGTCCCGGTCCCACAGGACTTTCAGGCCGAACTCGACCTTGTTGTCCATCTTGGCGAGCACGTCCTGGAAGGCCCCGTGGGCCCCGCGCAGCAGCTCCACGATGTCGTCGCGCGTCTTGAACACGGTGCCGAACGACATGGGGATGACCGTCTGGTACTTCATCACGGCCTCGTTCACCCGCTCGTGGGCGAGGACGTTCTCGCGGGTGGCGTCCAGCACCTCGATGGGGGCATCCGACACGACCGCGGCGATGTCCTCGTAGAGCACGGTGTAGACCTCGCCGGGCGGCGCCCCGAAGCCGATGGGACCGAACCGCAGCGACTCGTCCGCGCGGACGATGCAGTAGACGTACTTGCCGCGCCGGTCCGAGGAGGCGGGCGGGCCTCCGGGCGTGCGGGTAGCGCCGGCCGGCAGGTGCGAGCCGGGGGTGGCCTCGCGGATGACGCGCGACTCCACCGGAGCGGTCGGCCGGGACGGCCGGGTTCCGCCCGCAGGCGGACGTTGACGGACGGGCCGCTTGGCCGTACGGCTCATGATGTGGGCTCTCCCGAGCGCGGCCGGGCGGCGCCGAGGATCGTGTGGATCTCCTCCAGCAGCCGCTCGGGCAGGCATGGCTTGGTGATGAACGCGTCGCACCCGGCGTCGAACGCGCCCTTGGAATGGCCGGCCAGCGCGTGACCGGTGAGGGCGATGACGGGGATGTCGCGCGTGCGCGGATCGCCCTTCAGTCGCCGGGTCGCCTCCCACCCGTCGAGGCCGGGCAGCGACAGGTCCATGACGATCACGTCGGGGCGCAACGCGAACGCCTTGTCGAGCGCCTGGTGGCCGTTCTCGGCCTCCTCCACCCGCAGGCCGGAGTACGTGAGGAACTGCACGTAGATGTCCCGGTTGTCCGGATAGTCGTCGACCAGCAGCACCAGCGTGGATGGCGCCGACGTCATCACGGGTCGTCCTTGGGGGTGCGCGGCAAGGCCAGGGTGAAGGTCGACCCCTCGCCCAGCGCGCTCCGTACGGTGAGGTCGCCGCCCAGCATCGAGGCCAGCCGACGGCAGATGGCCAGGCCCAGGCCGGCGCCGGTGTACTGGCGAGTGGGCGAGTCGTCGGCCTGACGAAAGTCCTCGAAGATCACGGCCTGGTCCTTGGGCGAGATGCCGATGCCGCTGTCGGACACCGCGATGGCCACCCGGTCGGCCGGGTCGACGGCCGCCGTCACCGTGACCCATCCTTGCGGCGTGAACTTCAGCGCGTTCGTGAGCAGGTTGATGACGATCTGCTTGACCTTCTGGCGGTCGCTGCGCAGCGGCCGCAGCGAGCCGTCCACCTGGGTCGTGACGCTCAGCTGGGCGCGGGCGATGAGCGGCTCCACCTCGGCCAGCACCTCGCGCACGAGGTCGGGGATCGGGAAGTCGGCGAGCGTCAGCGGCATCTTCCCCGCCTCGATGCGGCTGATGTCGAGGATGTCGTTGATGATCGACAGCAGGTGCTGCGAGTTCGAGTCGATGCGCTCGAGATTGCGGCGCTGATTGGCCGCCAGCTCGCCCGACACGCCCTTGAGCAGCATGCTGGTGTAGCCGAGGATGGCGTTGAGGGGCGTCCGGAACTCGTGGGACATGTTGGCCAGGAACTGCGACTTCAGCGCCGAGGCCTGCTCCAGTGCGATGTGCGAGCGCCGCAAGAGCTCGTTCTGGCGGACCAGCTCCGAGGTGGCCTCCCGGACCTTCAACTCCAGCTCGGCCGAGGCCCGCTTCAGCTCCTCGTAGAGGCGAGCTCGCTCGAGCTCCTCGGTGCGGTCGTGCAGGATCGTCACCACGGCCGTGACCTCGCCGTGCTCGGAGACGATCTTCCCGGAGATGGCCTCCATCGGCAGCCCGGCGCCCGTCCCCGGGTCGACCAGGCTGATGCGGCCGCTGCGCCGCAGCGTGCCGCCCTCGAAGAACAGGTTCGACACGAACGAGGAGAAGTGGGCGTCGTTGGCCCGCACGATGCGCTGGGCGTCGCCGCTGCTGGCCTCGGCGGCGGTGAACAGATGCTCGGCCGGCGCGTTCATCATGACCGTGTTGCCGCCGGGATCGGTGACCATGATCGGGTCGGCCACGGAGTCGATGACGAGGTCGAGGCGGTCGCGCTCGGCCCGGGCCCCGGCCTCGGTCTCGCGCAGCTTGCGGTAGTTGTCCTCGAGCTCGGCGGTGGCCCGCTGCAGGTCGGTGACGTTCCGGAGGATCGACACGATGCCGGTGCCCTCGCGGGCATCGGAGGTCATCGTGCTGAGCAGCTCGAACAGCAGGTCGGAGCCGTCGACCGGATCGACCAGCGGCACCTCGTGCCGGGGCGCCTCGGCGCCCTCGATGGCGTGCCGGGTGAGCGCGGCCGAGAAGAGCATGTTGTTGAGGGCCACCGCCCGCCGGCGCCCCTCGCTCTGGTCGTCGTCGGTGGCGAGCAACGCCTCGGCCCGGGCGTTGGCGATGATGATCCGGCCCTCACCGTCGGTCAACAAGATGGGATCGGTCACCGCGTTGATGATGCTCGACAGCAAGCCTCGCTCGCGCTGCAGGCGTCGCTCGGACTCCTCGATCCGCAGCGTCGCGATGAGCGTGGCCAGCCGCGGCCCCACGACGCGGCCCAGCCAGCGCGCGTGCCGGAGCAGCGCGGGGGTCGGCGGTGAGGCCAGAAGCAAGCCGGCCGGCAGGTCGCGCGGATGCAGTGGCGCCAGCGCGATGGCCAGGACATCGCGGCGGCCCAGCGGGGTGACGGGCGCCCGGCTGCCGTTGGAAGCGATCATCACGGGCGCGGCGGCCAGCAGGGCCCGCGTCAACGGGTGCTCGCCGACCTCGAGATCGACCGTGAAGTCCTCGATGCGTTCGGCCGGCACCCCGACACTGGCCACCGGGACCAGGCGCGGGCCCGTCCCCGCGTGCGCCGCCAGGCATGCGCCCCAGCGCAGCCCGGCGCGTCGTTGCAGCCACGCGAGCGTGCGCTGGCCGCACTGGGCCGCCGTACCCGCCACCAGCAGGGCCTCCAGCAACTCGAGATGGGCGGCGCCGCGCGAATCGCGGGCTCGGCCGAGCGCTCGCACGGCCGTGGTCCGGACGGACGGCATGGGCTATGGCGTCTTGAGCGGAGACGCGCGACGCCGGCGAGCGCCGTTGCGGCCGGCCGCGGCAAGACGCGCCCGCAGTGAGGCGTTCTCGGCCAGCACGGCCTCGCTGGCCCGGCCGTCGCCGGTCGACAGCGCGGGCTTGGACACCGACGCGACCGAGCCCACGGCCTCCGAGTACTTGAGGTAGGTGTCGATCGAGGCCACGACCACGCGCGCCTCGACGGTGATCAGGTCGATGCCGACGAGGGAGACACGCACCCACGCGTCGATGACGATGCCTTTATCGAGCACCCGATCGAGCACGTCGATGAGGCTGCTTCCGCCAGTCGTGCGTTCAACAGGCATCGTTGAATCTCCCCGGGGACGTTCGTCGTCCCCTCATTCGGCCCGCCGGGGTCGCCCGGCTGGCTTGGCAGCCAGCGCGGCGACGCGCCGTTCGAGACTACGGATCTGCTTCTTCAGCGCTTCGTTCTCCACGGCCAGGCGATCGCGGCCCGGCGCCAAGTGCGTATCGTACCGCCACCAGTCCAGCCCGATCTGCTCGGCCTTGTCGATCGAGCAGACGATCAGCCGGATGCGAATCGTCAGCAGCTCGACCTCGGCCAGGGACACCTTGATGTCTCCGGCCACGACGAGGCCCTTGTCGAGGACACGGTCGAGCACGTCCACGAGCCCGCTGGCCCGGCCGTTCGTCGAGGGCAGATCCGTCCGTATATTCATTGGGGTGTGGGGCGGTGTTGCGGCGCCGGTCGATCACGGCGCTGAGGGAGTATACGTAGGGCGCGGTGCGCGGGGGAAGTGGGAAAGATTTTTCCCACACGCATCGTGTAAAGACTACACGACCGTTGGTAGATTGTCGGCGCTCGTCAGTTCATCGCCAGCAGGAGATCGGTGTGCACGAGGTCCCAGGCGGCGGCGTCGGCATCCACGGTGCGGCAGAGCGCGGTCGCGCAGCGGCGGCATGTGATCTCGATGCAGTAGCTCGTCTCCTGCGGTGGATCGAGGTGGATCGCGAGCACCCCGCACGAGCCGTGTTGACGAACGAACTTGCGAAGATCGGACAGCACCCCCATGTGTGGCTCCTGACTGCGACCGACGCCCTGCGCGTCGATGTTGAGGTGGCGGGCCATGCCGGCGAGGTCTGAGTCGGCCCCACGGCGCCGGAGCAACAACGCGGCAGTGCGTCGTCGGCCTCCGATTCAGGGCCCGAAGACCTCCAAGAACCGTACCAGGCAGGGGTGAGTCAGCGAGAGCGGGCGTCGAGCAATTCGGTCACGGCCGAGCGGAGGGAGCCGGGCTCGATCGGCTTGGCCACGTGCCGATCGTAGCCGGCACGGAGTGCGTCCTGGCGGTCCGACTCGCGCGCGAATGCCGACAGCGCGATGGCCGGCACACCGCCGCCGGGCAGCCGGCGGACAGCCCGGATCAGGTCGTAGCCGTCTCGTCCTGCCATGCCGATGTCGCTGATCAGCATATCGGGTGGCGCCGACCGGAAAGCGTCCAGCGCGGCGTCGGCGCTCCCCACGCCTACCACCTCGGCGCCGGACTCGCGCAGGATCACGCCCACGACCTCACGGGTATCGGCGTCGTCCTCGACGACCAGCAGGCGCACGCCCCGCAGCGAGCGAGTTCTTGCCGCCAGCGGGACTGGCTCGGCGACGGTGTCGAGCTCGTTCTCGCTCGGGGGTTCGGCCGGCAGCCATACAGTGAACGTTGCCCCGCGGCCGAGGCCGGGGCTGAAGGCCTCCACCCGCCCGCCGTGCAGCTCGATGAGGTGCCGTACGATCGCGAGGCCGAGCCCCAGGCCGGTGTGCGTGCGGCGGCTGGCCCCCTCGGCCTGACGGAAGGGCTCGAACACGTGAGGCAGCAGGGTGGCGTCGATGCCCCGCCCCGTGTCGGTGACGGCCACCCGGAGCCCGCCGCCCTCGGGGCCGGCGGTGACCGTGACCCGCCCGCCGGCCGCCGTGAATTTCACAGCGTTGGAGAGCAGGTTGGAGAACACCTGCTGCAGCCGGCCACCATCGCCGCGCACGCTGGCGTCGGTGGCGTCCACGTCGAGCTCGATCGAGACGTCCTTGACGGCGGCAGCCGCCGCCACGCCTTCCACGGCCGTGCGCAGCACCGCCGCTGGCGTCACGTCGCTGATCTCCAGCACCATCTTGCCCGAGATGATCCGGGAGACGTCGAGCAGGTCCTCGACGATCTGCGCCTGCAGCCGCGTGTTGCGCTCGATCACCTCGACGGCGTGAGCGGTAGCCTCGCGGTCGAGCCGGTTGCCGGCGAGCATGCGGATCCAGCCGAGCATCGCCGTCAGCGGGGTCCTCAGCTCGTGGGAGAGGACGGCCAGGAACTCGTCCTTGGCCCGGTTGGACGCTTCCGCCCCCAGCCGGGCGCGCTGCTCCATGCGCAGCAGCTCGGCGCCCATGGTCTCCACGCGCTTGCGCTCGGAGATGTCGGTGAGGATCACCAGCCCGCCCTCGGCGCGCCCGGCCTCGTCCCTGACCCTCTCGCTGACGAGCTGCAGCCAGCGGCCCCCGATCGCGAACTCGCGCACCGCCCGCGTCTCGGGGGCGAGCAGGCTGCGCAGCTCGGTGGCGGGCTGGCCCAGCACCCGGCCGGTCACCTCGGCGCCATCGGCGCCGGCCAGCTCCTCGCCCTCCCCGACCAGCCGGCCGAATACCGCATTGTGGCGCAGGATCCGCCCCTCGCGATCGAGGACGCACACGGCGTCGGAGATGGCGTCGAACGTGCGCTGCCACTGGCGCGCCGCCGCCCGCAGCGCCTCCTCGGCCTGGCGGGCCCGCGCCACCGAGCGGACCGTGGCCAGCAGGACCTCCGGCGCCACCGGCTCCACCAGGAAGCCGTCGGCGCCGGCGTCGAGGCCGCGCGCGTGATCGTCGGGGGTGCGGTGAGCCGCGCTCAGGTGCAGCACGGGGATGACCCCGGTGACCGGGTGGGCCTTGAGCCGCCGGCACACCTCGTAGCCGTCGAGGTCGGGGAGCTTCACGTCGAGCAGCACCACGTGCGGCCGGGTCGCCACCGCCTGCTCGAGGGTCTCCCGGCCGGTCTGCGCTTCCGCGACCTCGAACCCGGCCTGCTGCAGGAGCTTGGTGCGGGCGTAGCGGGCGGGCCCGTAATCGTCGGCGTTGAGGACGCGCAGGCGCTCGCCGCCGCTCATCGCTCCGCCCCCGACTGCACGAGCGCGCGCCGGAGCTCGACGGCGGCATCGCGATGGGTGAGCGTCTCCTTGGACATCACGGTGATCCCGCGCCGCTGCAGGTCGTCGCGCTCATCGCGGGTGAGGCCGCGCACGGTGCTGATGATGATGGGGACGTCCCGGGTCGTCGGGTCCGCCTCCAGCGCGGCGACGACCTCGATGCCGGTCATGCCGGGCAGGTGCATGTCACAGACGATCACACTGGGCTGCTGGGTCCGGGCCAGCTCCAGGCCAGTGACGCCGTCGGGGGCCTCGCTCACCACGAACGGCATGTCGCGGAACAGCCCCCTCATCAGGTAACGGGCGATCTCATCGTCGTCGATGATGAGCGCCCGCCGCAGATCGCTGGCCCCACCGAGGTCGCGGAGCTGGCCGAGCAGCCACTGCCGCTCGATCGGCTTGCGGGCGTAGCCGTCGGCCCCCAGCGCGAGCGCCCGATGGGCCTCGTCCATCTGGGTGACGACCAGGACCGGCACCTGCTGCGTCGCCTCGCCGCGCTTCACCTCGCTCAGGAAGTCCCAGGACGGCTCGCCGCCGAGCATGACGTCGAGGATCATCACACGGGGCCGCAGGGTGCGCAGGAGCTGGCGAGCCTCGGCCAGGCTCCGGGCCGGGACCATCTGAAACGCGGTGCCGCGCAGCAGCCGCTGGTACACGACGATCATGCCGGGGTCGTCCTCGACGACCAGGATCGGCAGGCGGGCCGGATCGACCTCCCACTGCACGGGCACGTCGGGGACCCGGGGAAGGGCCTCGGTGTCGCTGGGGTGGTAGACGAGCGGCAGCAGCAGCGAGAAGGTCGAGCCCTGGCCCGGCGTGCTCTCCACCGTCACCCGACCGCCGAGCAGGGCGGCCAGCTTGCGAGTCAGCGGCAGTCCCAGGCCGGTGCCGCGCACGCGGCGCTGCGCGGGGCTGTCGATCTGGCTGAACTCCTCGAAGATCCGCTCCTGGTCCGCGGCCGCGATGCCGATGCCGGTGTCGCTCACCGAGAACACGACACGGTCGGGCCCGTCCAGCCGCGCGCTCACCCGAATCTCGCCGGCCTCCGTGAACTTGAGCGCGTTGGAGATGAAGTTGCGCAGGATCTGCGAGACCTTCGCCTCGTCGCTCTGGATCGTCGGCACCTCGGGGGCGTCCTCGAAGACGAGCGTGAGCGAGGAGGTCAGGAGCAGCGGGCGCAGCATGCCCCGCAAGGCGCCGAACAGGTGGGGGACGTCGAACTCGACCGGCCGGATGACGATCTTGCCCGCCTCCACCTTGGCGAGGTCGAGCAGGTCGTTCACCAGGTCGGACAGGTCCTCGGCGGCCTTGCGCACGAAGGCGACCTGGCGCGTCTGCTCCTCGCTCAGCGGGCCGTCGACGTGATCCAGGAGCAGCCGCGAGAGCGCCAGGATCGAGTTGAGCGGCGTGCGGAACTCGTGACTCATGTTCGACAGGAACTTCGACTTCAGCTCGTCGGCGCGGCGGAGGTGGTCGGCCCGATCGTCCAGCTCGGCGTAGAGCGCAACCACGCCGCGGTTGGTGTCCTCGAGCTCCCGGCTGAGCCGCTCCAGCTCCTCCTGCCGGTGCCGCAGCTCCTCCAGAGTCCGCAGCAGCTCCTGGTTCTGCTCCATGACCTCGGCCAGCGGCTCGGGCGGACGGTAGCGAGCCAGATCCTCCGCGATGGCGGCGACGCCGGCCGGCATGATCGGCGCGCCTCGCCACGGGATCACCTTGCGCATGGTGACCACGGTGCCCCCGGTCGGCGACGTCTCGACCTCGAGAGCGTCCATCAGCCGCTTGGCGCCGATCAGGCCCAGCCCGAGACCGGTGCGCGAGCGGTACTCGCCGCCGAGGATCGTCGGCAGCTCGGTGATGCCGGGGCCGTGGTCGCGCACCGCGATGGCCAGCAGCTGGGGGGCGGTCCTCCCCTCGACCACGAACTCCACCCGTCCCCCACCCGCATAGCGGACGGCGTTGCGTGCGATCTCGGAGACGGCGGTGGCGATCCGCGTCTGGGCCCGGATGTCGAAGCCGAGCAGCTCGGCGACCTGCCGGGCTCGCTGGCGCGCATTGACGACGTCGTTCTGCCCGCCGATGTTGACGACGAGGATGTCGAGCTTTCCCACGGCCGTCATCGCGCCACCACCACGGTGGCGTCGTCGCGTCGGCGGACAAAATCCCGGTAGAGGACACCGGCCACGAGGCTGGGGTCGCGCTGCAGCAGCCCGGGGTACGGATCGAGATCGCGAAGCGACGCCACGCCGTCGGAGTGCATGACCAGCACGGCGTGCTCGGGCCACGGGTAGCTGTACTCGGCGATCTTGGAAGCGTTGTGGCCGGCCGTCCCGTGGTGGGAGACGAGGTGCCGCACCGGTCCCGGCTCGTACACCGAGGCGGCGACGTTGCCCAGGCCGGCGAAGCGCACCACGCGGCGGGCCGCGTCGACGTCGGCGACGCCGAGGGCGGCGCCGCGGGTCGCCCGCAGCGCCTCGTGCAATGCCGTCAGCCGCGCCGCCGGGGGCAGGCCGGGGTGCCGGCGAAAAGCGTGGACGCACTCCCGGGCCGCGTCGGCGGCGCCGGGGCCGTGCCCGAGCCCGTCGACGACGAGCACCGCGACCCCATCGCGGCGCGGCTCCTGGTCCCAGGCATCCCCGCACCGCTCCTCGCCCGCGACCGCCACGCTCACGCCACCGACCGCGAGTGCACCCATCGGTGGCCGCCCCCCCACCGGTCCGACCCGGACCAGCAACGCGGTACCGCCGGAACGCGAGTACACGTCGAGCGTGGTGGCGAGTCGCCGCAGCGCTCCCAGGCCCGTGCCGGGGCTACCCACGGTGGAGTGGCCGTCCTCGAAGCAGCGGTCGACGTTCGCCATCCCGGGGCCTCGGTCGAGCGCCAGGATCTCCACTTCGTCGCCGCCACCGGCGGCGACCAGCACCTCGCCGCGGCCGGCGTGCTTGACCAGGTTCGTGGCCATCTCGGTGACCGCAAGCGCCACCCGTCCCGTCGTGGGCTCGTCGAAGCCCAGCCCACGGGCCAGGTCGCTGGCCATGCGGCGGGCGGATGCCACGTGGCTGGCGTCCGCCACCGTGACCATCGCCGTGGTCCGGAGGCCGCGGAGGGTCACGTCCATCGGGTGATCCTCACGGTGGTGCCGGCTCCCGGCTGGGAGCGGACGTCGAACTCGTTGGACAGCCGCTTGGCCCCGCCCAGCCCCAGGCCGAGCCCGTTGCCGGTCGTGAAGCCGTCCCGCAGCGCCTGGTCGAGGTCGGCGATGCCGGGGCCCTGGTCGGCGAAGGTCAGGCGGATACCTTTCCGCCGCCCCTCGGTGAGGCTCTCCAGCTCGACGGTGCCGCCGCCTCCGTGGACGAGCGTGTTGCGGGCGAGCTCGCTGGCCGCGGTGACGAACTTGGTCTGGTCCACGAGGGTGAAGCCGGAGGCCACCGCCAGCGCACGGACCGCCTGCCGGACGCGGACGACGTCCTCCGAGCTCTGGATCGGCAGCTTCTCAGTCCGGGCGACGGGCATCCGTGTCCTCGCCCGCGCCCGCGTGTCCGTCGGCCGTCGCGTGATCGTCGGTCGTCGAAATCTTCAGGATCTCCATGGCGCGCTCGACGTTCAGCGCAGTCCGCACCCCGCTCAGCGACATGCCGAGCTCGACCAGCGTGATGGCGACGGCCGGACGCATGCCGACCACGACGGTCTCGGCGTCGAGCACCCGCGACATGGCCGCGATGTTGCCCAGCATGCGGCCGATGAACGAGTCGACCACCTCGAGCGAGGAGATGTCGATGAGCACGCCCCGGGCGCGGGCCGTCACGATCCGATCGGTCAGGTCGTCCTGCAGGGTCAGGGCGAGCTGGTCGTGCATGTCGACCTGGATCGACACGAGCAGCACGGGGCCCATTTTGAGGATCGGGATCCGCTCCACGATCGCCTCAGCGCGGAGCGGCGGAACGAACGACCGCCAGCCCGACCCGCTGCAGCGCCACCGCGAACGCGTCGGCCAGCGTGGCCTTGGTAATCACGGTCGTGAGGTCGAGCCCGAGGTGCACGACCGTCTGGGCGATCTGGGGACGGATGCCGCTGATGATGCAGTCGGCGCCCATGAGCCGGGCCGCCGCCACCGTCTTCAGCAGGTGCTGCGCGACCAGGGTGTCGACGGTGGCCACGCCGGTGATGTCGATGACGGCGATGCGGGCGCCGGTATCGACGATACGCTGGAGCAAGTTCTCCATGACGACCTGGGTGCGGGCGCTGTCCAGCGTGCCGATGAGCGGCAACCCCAGGATGCCGTCCCAGAGCTGCACGACCGGAGTGGACAGCTCCATCATCTCCTGACGCTGGCTGACGATGACCTCCTCGCGGCTCTTCTGGTAGACCTCGGTCGTGTAGAGCCCCAGGTTGTCGAGGAGGGCCATGGTGTGCGTCGATTCCTCGGCGATGGCCCGGGCGTCGCCGCCGAGGTGGCGGCGCAGGAGGCCGAACAGCGGCTCCTTGAGCGAGAACACGAACTGCGCGGTCTCGGAGGGCGAGAAGCCCAGGCGCACCCGCGACTCGGACAGAGTGCCCAGCAGCTCCCGCATCGATTCCCATCGTGGTCCGGTGATGTCGGCGTTGCCCGACGCGGCCCCCTCCCGTAGCAGGCGCAGGAACTGGCGCGACTGCTCGCGCAGCTCCGTCTCATCGATGAGGTCCCGGCGGCTGGTGACGGACTGCAGCTGGCGGTCCGTCCAGGCGACGAGCAGTTCCTTGTCGTGCTGCTCCAGGAACTGGGCGATCCGGCTCGGTTGATCAGGGCTCATGGCACCACGCGGGCCTCGGCAGGCGGTGAGAGCAACGTTGATGCCGCCGACGGTGAGGAGCTACGGTGCGCGACGGGCCAGGAGTCGCTTGACCGTGTCCACCAGCAGCTGCGGTTCGACCGGTTCCGTCAGGTACTCGTCGGCGCCGGCATCGAGCCCCCGGCGCCGGTGCTCGCCGTCGGAAAAGACTGCCGTCTTGTGCACGATGGGAATCGCACTGGTCACGGTGTCGGCCTTGAGCCGGCGGCACACCTCGAAGCCGTCCATGTCCTGCAGGGCGATGTCGAGGACGATGAGGTCGGGGGCCATGCGGGCCAGACGCAGGGCGTCGCGGCCGGTGGCGGTCTCGCGGACATCGTAGCCGGCGCCGGTGAGGGTCCTCACCAGAGCATAGCGCGCGTCAGGACGATCATCGACGACGAGGATGGTTTTCATGGCTCTGGATAGGCTCATCCTATGCGGGGGTCGGGCGACTGTCAATGAGTCCACCGGACCCTTGCGTCGGTCGTCGCGACACAGTACTAATGCTGCGTTGAGCGGCGAAGGCGCGGGACCGAGCGAGGCCGAGACGCTGCTGGCGATCGCCGGCACTCTGGCCGGCGGCCTCGACTTCACGGAGGCCCTCCGCCAGACCTGCCGCCGTCTCGCCCACTTCACCGGCGCCGACACCGTTGCCGCTCACGTGCTCAACCCTGCCCGCACCCGGCTATTCCCGATCGCTGCCTACCGGGTTCCCAAGGAGGCCCTGCCCGTGCTGGCGGGCGAGGCGCTGCCGGTCGAAGCCCAGGGCTTCCGCGACTCCGTCCTCGCCGGCAATGTCGCCTGGTCGGACGACGTGCAGAACGACCCACGCTTCACCTTCCCGCTCTTTCGTCGGTTCTCACACCGCTCCGGCCTCGTCATCCCGCTGCACGAGAGCGAGGAAGCCACGGGCGTCGTGGGCGCCTTCTACCTGGTGTGGTGGGAGACGGCTCGCCGCTTCGAGACCGCCGAGGTGGCCACGCTGCAGGCGATCGGACACCAGGTCGGCCTCCTGCTGAGAAATTCGCGCCTGCTGGCCGAGGCCCAGCAGCAGCGCGCCGAGGCCGAGGCCGCCGAAGCCCGCTACCGCAGCCTGCTCGAGCGGGTCCCGGCCGGCGTGTGGCGAACCAGCCAGGCCGGGCAGATCGTCGATGCCAACCCGGCCGTGGTGCAGATGCTCGGCTACCGCGACCGCAGCACGCTGCTGGCGACCCACGTGACCGACCTGTACGTTGATCCCGACGACCGCGGCCGCCTGCGCGTGGCCCTGGCCGCCAACGGGGTGGCTGACTTCACCGCCCAGCTCCGCCGCGCCGACGGCAGCACGCTGTGGGCGCGCATGCAGGTGCGGGCCACCGTGGACGACGGCCGGATGGTCTTCGAGGGCGTCATGGAGGACGTCAGCGACCGCCGCCGGCTCGAGGAGGCCGAGCGGCAAGCCGAGGCACTCCGCTACGTCGCCCACCTCGCCAACGCCGCCGCCCACGAGATCAACAACCCGCTCTCGGTCATCACCGCGCGGCTGGAGCTGCTGCGCCGCCGTCTGACCGAGCCCGCCGACGCCGCCAAGCTCGACGCCGCCATCGAGAGCGTCCGGCGCATCGCCGACATCATCGCCCACATGGGCCGCATCACTCGCCTGGAGGTGCACGGCGGCACCCCCAACATCCCGCCCATGCTCGACATCCGGAAGTCGAGCCCGTCAGGCCCGGCCTAGCGCGGCGATCAGCTCCACGAGGTCCTCGGGGTCGACGGGCTTGGTCGCGTGGGCCGCGAACCCGGCCCGCAACGCCCGCTCGCGCACCTCGTCGCCAACGTAGGCCGTCAGCGCCACTGCGGGGACGACGCCCCCAGCCGCGCGCACGGCCGTGATCAGCTCGTAGCCGTCGGCGCCCGGCATCGCCAGGTCGCTGACGAGGACGTCGACGGCCGCGCGCGTCATGATCTCCAGGGCCTCGGCCACGCCGCCGGCCAGGTGAACCTCGGCGCCCCGCTCGCGCAGCACCACCCCCAGCAGCTCGCGCGCGTCACCGTGATCGTCGACGACCAGGAGCCGAAGGCCGTCGAGCCGGGTACCGGGGCCTCTCCGCTCGGCCGTGCGGACGGGCGGCGTCCGCACGGTCACGATGGGCAGCTCGACCACGAAGGTGGCACCCGCCCCGCGGCCCGCGCTCTCGGCCCGGACACGGCCGCCGTGCGCCTCCACGAGCTGGCGCACGATGGCCAGGCCGAGGCCGAGTCCCTGGTGCGCGCGTGTGGTGGTGACGTCGGCCTGCTGAAACGGCTCGAAGACGTGCGGCAGCACGCGGCCGTCAATCCCCTCCCCACTGTCGGCCACGGTGAGCCGCGCCTGCCCGTCGACCCGGATCAGGCGGACCTCGACGGCACCGCCCGGCGGCGTGAACTTGACGGCGTTGGACAGGAGGTTGGCGACGATCTGCTGCAGGCGGGTGGGGTCACCCAGCACCTCGCCGGTGTCGGGGTCGAGGCTCACCGTCAGCGCCAGCGCCTTGGCCTCGACGTCGCCGCGGATGGTGTCGACCGCCTCCTGCACGACCGGGACGAGGTCGAGCGCAAAGCGCTCCAGCTCCAGCTTGCCGGCGATGATGCGGGAGACGTCGAGCAGGTCGTTGATCAGCTGGGCCTGCAGGCGGGCGTTGCGCTCGATCACGTCGATGGCGTGCGCCTTCCGGGACTCCTCCATCCGCGGATCCCGCAGCATCCGTAGCCAGCCGAGCATGGCGTTGAGCGGCGTGCGCAGCTCGTGCGACAGCGTCGCCAGGAAGTGGTCCTTGGCGCGGTTGGCCGCGGTGGCCTCGGCCCGGGCGGCGCGCTCGGCCGCGAAGAGCCGGCTATTGCGGATGGCGATGGCCGCGTGATCGGCCAGCCGCTGGCCCACGGCCTCGTCACGCTCGCTGAAGGGGGCCACGGTCCGGCGGCTTACATAGACGAGCCCCTCCATCGCATCCTCGCCGCGGATCGGCACGATCAGCCCCGAGCGGATACCCTCCGCCTCGATGACGGCAAGGTGATCGGCGTGGACGTGGGGATCGTGGCGGGCATCGACGGTTCGGTACGACCGCCCCGTGGCCAGCACCACGCCGCCGAGGCCCTTGCCGGGGGCCAGCCGCGGCTCGTGATCCGGTCGCAGGCCGCTGCCCACCGACAGGCGAAGGCGCAGCATGTCGGAGTCCGGGTCCCCGAGCACGATGTAGGTGATGTCGCCGCCGCACAGCGTCTGGGCCGCCTCGGCCACCTGCTGCAGCACCCGGTCGAGATCGAGCGAGCGATTCATCTCCGCCGCCAGCGCGGCGACGACCTCCGACTCCCGCCGCTGGCGCGTGGCCTCCTCGAACAGCCGCGCGTTCTCGACCGCCACCGCCGCCTGGTCGGCGAACGCCTGCAGCGTGTCGACCTCGGCCGGGGTGAACCGACGCCCGCGGCGGTCGGCCACCGACAGCGCGCCGATGACCTGTCCCTTCACGCGCAACGGAACGGCCAGCACGGCCGCATCGCCGGCCTCGGCCATGCCCCGCCGCAGGTCCTCGGCCACGGCCAGCCGGGGGTCGGTGAACACGTCCTCGCTCCAGACGGCGACCCCCTCGGCCACGGCCAGGCCGGAGACCGAGACGTTGCCGGTGGGCACGACGTGGCCTGGCTTGAACGCGCGGGCCATCCCGCCGCTGAAGGCCACCCCGACCAGCGCTCCGTCGCTCGCTCGCAAGCGGAGTCCGGCCGCGCGCACGGTGAAGGTGCCGAGCACGACGCTGACGACGCGCGCCCCCACGTCGGCGACCTCGAGCGTCTCCGTGAAGGAGCGCGCCGTCGCCGCCAGCTCCTCGGCCACCCGGCGGCGCTCCTCGGCCTCGGCGCGGGCGCTCTGCTCGCCGGCCAGCAGGCCGGCGCGCTCGCGCTCGGCCCGGGCGCGCTCCCACACCAGGGTGGCGACGGGCAGGATCGTCACCGCCGTCGTCACCATGAAGGCCTGCAGCAGCAGGAGCGACTCGTTGGGCGTACCGGTCGCGAAGGGGCCGAGGCCACGCAAGGTGCCGGCGATGGCCAGGCCGAAGACGACCAGGACGGAGGTCGCCGCCTCGCGCGGCCCGAACCGGAAGGCCGCCCACAGGAGGACGGGGATCAGCAGGAACTCCAGGGCGTACGTCTTGCGGGCGAAGGGCACCGCGCCAGCAAAGACCATCCGGGAGACGCCGATCAGGCTGAGCAACAGGAGCAGCGCCTCGGCGGGGCGCTCCCGGAGCCGACCGAGATCGCGGTGGCGGTACCAGAGCAGCACGGCCGGCACGACCACGACGTCGCCCGCCACGTCGCCCAGCCACCAGGTGGCCCAGATCACCGAGTAGCTCGACCACGGGGCGTACCCGGCCGCGGCCAGCGCCGTCACGCCGATGGTCGCGCTGAGTGCTGCGCTCGGCACCGCCGCCACCACGAGGAAGCGGAACGCGTCGGAGGCGCGCTCGAATACGCGGGAGCCGCCCAGGAACCGCTCGACGAGCAGGGCCCCGGCCAGCCCCTCCAGGGTGTTGCCGATCCCAATCGCCAGCGAGGTGAGGACCGAGCCGGCCGTGGTCAGGTTGACGAGGAAGGCCGCCGCGAAGACCGCCGGCCACGCGCGGGGGCCGACCAGGAGGAAGGCCGCCAGGGCGATGCCGGCCGGAGGCCACACCGGGCTGGCGCTGGCGTGCAGGGAGGCGAAGTAGTGCAGGCCGATCTTGCCGGCCAGGAAGTACGTGATGCCGATCGCGGCGAGGAGTGCTGCCCTGGCCAAACCGCTAGACTTCGTTCTCCCAGACCTGATCGAGGCGCTGGCGGCGCCGGAGCAATTGCAGCGTCCCGTCGGGCTCGCGGAGAACCTCGGGTGCCTGCGGATAAGAGTTGTAGTTGATCGTCGCCATCGCCGCGCAATAGGCGCCGGCGCCGCCGACGATCACCAGGTCGCCGACGCGGGGCCGGCGCACCCGGCGCGGGGCCAGCGCCTCGGGATCGCCCGGCGCCGGGGTGAGGATGTCCCCCGACTCGCAGCACGGCCCCACGAAGACCACGTCGGCCTCGTCCCGCTCGTCGGCGAGGACGTCGATCGGATGCTGGGCGCCGTAGAGCGAGGGCCGCGTCACCTCGGGCATGCCGGTGTCGAGCTTGGCGAACAGGTAGCCGGCGCGCCCGGTGTCGACGACGTCCACGCAGGTGGCGACGATGGTGCCGGCATTGGCGACGAGATAGGTCCCCGGCTCGATCTCCAGGTGCAGGGCGCGGCCGTCGCGCTCGCGGAAGGCCTGCAGCTCGGCCCGCACGTGGGCGCCGACGTCGGCCATGTCGACCGACGGCTCGCCGGGCATGCGACCCACCTTGAAGCCGCCGCCCAGATTCACCGTCCGCACGTCGGGCAGCCGGGCCACGAGATCGAGCGTCATCCGGGTACAGCGCTTCCACACCTCGGGATCGGTGCCGGAGCCGACGTGGCTGTGCAGCCGCGTGAGGCGCAGGTCGTAGCGCTTGGCCAGCGTCGTCACGTCCTCCAGGTACTCGTGCCAGATGCCGAAGCTGGAGGCGGGGCCACCGGTGTTGGTGCGGTTGGTCGCGCCGGTGCCGAGGCCGGGGTTCATGCGGACCGAGACCTCGCGGCCGGCGGCGAGCCGCCCGACGGCGTCGAGCTGAGCCAGCGAGCAGGCGTTGTAGAGGATGCCCCGGGCCAGGTGCTCGGCCAGCCGCGGCGAGGGCATCTGCGAGGTGAGCTGGATGGCGGCCGGCGGAAAGCCGGCCCGCAGTGCGCGCTCGACCTCGTGATCGCTGGAGGCGTCGACGTGCAGCCCGAGCTCGCGGAACAGCGTGAGGATGCCGCGACTCGGGTTGGCCTTCATGGCGTAGCGCAGCGTGAACCCGAACGGCGCCGGGAAGGCCAGCGCCCGGCGGGCCGCGCCCTCCAGCTCCGCCCGATCGTAGACGTAGCACGGGGTCCCGAAACGCTCACGTACCTCGGCAGCTTGCTGGGCAGTCAGAGCCGGCATGACGCAGAGATTGGCAGAGCGCGCGCGTCGGATGCAACTGGCCCGACCCGCCCGGTCCACCCGCGCGCGCTCCCGGTGGGCCACGTGGGCAGCGGGGCCACAGGGTCCCCTTCGGTTCCGCGAGAGACTACCCGGTGCGCGAGGGGATGGTCGGAGCCTGTCCTACGTGTGGCTCTACACGATCGAAGCCAACGGAACCTCAGGAGACCCTGTGGCCCCGTGCCTCACGTGGCCCACCGGGAGCACGCCGGCCGGGACCCACGGCTTGGCGAGTCGTTCTCCGATTCCTTCTCTCGAGCCTGAGCGTCTACGGGCTTCGTGAGATGGAGGTCATCCAGAGGTTGAGGCAGCCGCGGTCGAGCGTGACGAGAGTTCCGCCGACCGGGACTTCGAAGGCGCACTCGTCGGGGGTGATGGGGCTTCCGCACGCCGTACAGGGTTCGCCGCGACCACGGCCACCCCACAGGCGACCCGGAATCATGCTCGGGAGCGCACCATCCTCGATGAGCTGCCGGACTCCTCGCCACCGCGTGGTGAGCCGGGGAGCGCCTGATCGATGATCGATGTCGCCGCGCGCTATCTCATTCACATCGAGTCTGACGGCTACGTCGGCGGATTTGTTCGGACGGCGAGTTGATTCGCCCTCACGAGAATGTCGTGTCTACAACGCCGGCCCCGGCCGTAGCCGGCGGGAGTCAGCGGGACGGCGGGGCGGGGTCAGGCGCCGGCGGCGAAGATGCGCGCCTTGAGGCGCCGCGGCACCCACACGGCCAGCATGCGGGCCGCGCGGGCGAGGCGCTCGAGCGAGTCGGCCGAGCCCGGCCAGTATTTCAGGATCAGCCCGCGATCCACCCAGTTCAGCAGCCCGTCCACGAGGACCGAGGCCAGCAGGAGATCGTCGAGATAGCCGACGAGCGGGACGAAATCGGGGATCAGGTCGATCGGGCTGGCCAGGTAGACCATGACCGCCGCGAGCGCGACCTTGGCCGCGCGCGGCAGCATCGGATCGCGCACCAGCTTGGCGATGAGGCGGACCAGGTCCGGCAGCGCGCGGAGCAATTGCGTCACTCGAGGCTCTCCGCCACCAGCTCGCTGACGTCCTTCACGGCCAGGCGCTCCTCGGCCTCCGTCACCTTGCGGCCGAGGTCGACCATGGCCAGGCAGAACGGACAGGCGGTGGCGGCGACACTGGCCCCCGTCTCCAGCAGCTCCTCGGTGCGGATGATGTTCACGCGCTTCTCGGACTTGACCTCCATCCACATGTGGCCGCCGCCGCCACCGCAGCACAGACCACGCTCGCGCGCGCGGGGCGGATCGACGACCGTCAGTCCCGGCACCGCCCGCGCCACCCGGCGGGGCGCCTCCATGATGCCGTTGTAGCGGCCGAGGTAGCAGGAGTCGTGGAAGGTCACGGTGGCGGCCAGCGGCTTGATGGGCTTGATGCGACCGGCCTGGATCAGCTCGTCGATGACCTGCGAGTGATGGAGCACCTCGTAGGTGCCGCCGAACTGCGGGAACTCGTTCTTGATCGTGTTGAAGCAGTGCGGGCAGTGCGTGATGACCTTCTTGAAGCTGTACTGCTTCATCGCCTCGACGTTCTCGGCCTGCAGCGTCTGGTAGAGGTACTCCTCGCCGAGCCGCCGGGCCACCTCGCCGTGGCAGCGCTCCTCCTGCATGACCGCGATACGATCACGCCCGCCTTCTTCAAGATCGCCACCACCGAGCGGGCGATGGCCTGGTTGCGCCGGTCGTAGGAGGCCGAGCAACCGACCCAGTAGAGGTACTCGACCTCCTTGCCCGCCTCCAGCACGGGGACATCGAGTCCCTGCGCCCACGCCAGCCGCTCGGCGGCCGGCAGCCCCCACGGGTTGCCGGCGCGCTGGATGTTCTGCAGCGACTGCGGGGCCGTGGAGGGCAGCGCGCCCTCGGAGAGCGTGAGGTAGCGACGGAGGTCGATGATGGTGTCGACGATGTCGATGAAGGCCGGGCACTCCTGCACGCAGGCCATGCAGGTGGTGCACGCCCACAGCTCGTCGGCCTTGATCAGCTCGCCGTGGATCGGCCCCGGCAGCTCGCCGTGCAGGTGGCGCTTGAGCTTGACGATGATCTGCTTCGGACTGAGCGCGGTCCCGGCCAGGTACGCGGGGCACACCGCCTGGCAGCGGCCGCACTCCACGCAGGCGTCGAAGTCGAGCCGCCGCTTCCACGAGAACTCCTCGAGCTTCGAGATGCCGAGGCTCTCGGCCTCCTCGATGTTCTCGATCTTGGCGATGGCCCCGCGCGACGTCAGCTTGGAGAAGAAGATGTTGAGCGGCGTCGTGACCAGGTGCATGAAGTACGAGCGCGGGATGATCGCGATGAAGACCAGCGAGATCGCCGCGTGGAACAGCCACACGCCCAGGTGCGTCGCCCGCAGGGCCCCCTCGCCCATGCCCACGCCCAGCATGGCCTGGCCCAGCGCATATCCGACCGGTGACCACCCCGCCCACCACGGCTTGACGACGGCCAGCCGGCAGGCCTCCATCACGAACCCGGTGGCGTTGATCACGAACAGGAGGGCGAGGACGTTGGCGAAGCGGGCGGTGGGATCGATGCGGGCCGGCCGGAGCACGAAGCGGCGCCACACGGCCATGCCGAGCCCGATCACGAAGAACAGGCCGAACAGGTCGAGGACGGTCTCGTAGTAGAGGTAGAAGTCGCCCTTGAGCAGCTTGTAGTTGAACAGCGGGAGCGTGATGTCGTAGTCGATCGTGGCCAGCGCGGTGCCGATGAACAGGGCGAGGAAGCCCCAGAACATGATGGCGTGCATCACGCCGGGGTAGGCCTGCGAGAGCACGCGCACCTGGCCCAGCGCGTGGGTCGCCACCAGCCCCAGCCGCCGCGGGATCTGGTCGAAGCGCTGCTCGGGACCGCCGGCGCGCCACAGCTGCACGCGCTGCCACACTCCCCACGCGAACAGCGCGACGGCCACGGCGCCGCCGACGTAGAGCAGCACGTGCGCCCAGCCGGGAATGTTCCAGAAGGTATCGCGGAATGGCACGGTCGCCGTCGTCATGAGGGCTCCAACGATATCATGGGCAACAGGGCGGTCATCGCCGAGTACGGGTCGATGTCGCCCGCTTCGACCTCGTCGACCTTCGCGCGCAGCGGGCCGCCCGCGAGCCCGCGCGCGAGCCGGGCGCGGAACTCCTCCACCAGCAGGGCCTCGAGCTCCGAGCGCCGGCGCTTCCGGCGGCGCGCCTCGAAGGCGCCACCCGCCTCCAGCACCGCGCGGTGGCGGCGGATGTCGGCCAGCAGCTCGACGACGCCGACGTCGGCCTGGGCCTGACACGCCAGCACCGGCGTCTCCCAGTCGACGTCCTTCGGTGTGGTCGTGCTGCTGTAGTGCAGGTGCGCCGCGAACTTCAGCTCGGCCATCAGCGCGGGGGCGCCCGACCGATCGGCCTTGTTCACCAGGAAGAGGTCGGCGGCCTCCATCAGCCCCGCCTTCATCGTCTGGATGGCGTCGCCGGACTCCGGCACCAGCACCACCACGGTGGTATCGGCCAGCCGCATGATGTCGAGCTCGGTCTGACCCACGCCCACCGTCTCCACGAGCACCCAGTCGTGGCCGAAGGCCCGCAGCAGCGTGAGGACCTCGGCGGTCGCGCGGGAGAGGCCGCCCAGAGAGCCGCGCGTGGCCATCGAGCGGATGAACACGCCGGGGTCGAGCGCGTGCGACTGCATCCGGATGCGGTCACCGAGCACGGCGCCGCCCGTGAATGGGCTCGAGGGATCGACGGCGACGATGCCGACGGTGGCCCCCTCCGCGCGCAGGTGGGCGGTCAGGCGGTCGACCACGGTCGACTTCCCCGCCCCCGGCGGTCCCGTGAGCCCCACGACGTAGCCGCGGCGCGCCCGCGGATACACGGCCTTCATGATCTCCGGCACGTGCACGGTCCGGTTCTCGACGTGCGTGATCAGCCGCGCCAGCGCGAGCCGATCCCCGCCGAGCATCCGCTCGACGAGCGCCCCCGGATCCACCCGCCGCGACGACGAATTCTCGGCCATGAACGCCAAACCCCGGAATTGTAGCATCCGCCCTTGCCGGCTCCCTGGCACGGTCGCACGAGTTGGATGAGCGCGTGTCTCACCCCGCGCAAACGGGGAGTTCAAAGGGGGGGCGCGTCGCGCGCCCCCCCTTTGCTTCAACGATCAAGGCCGTGGAGATTCACCCCGCGCGGAATCGGGGTGTCGAACGGCGGCGTCGACGCCGCCGTTCACGGGCAGGGACCGCGGGAAGCGGCGGGGGCGCCAGCCCCCGCCGCTTGGGCTACTGCCGGATGAAGGTCAGGTCGGTTTCGATTG
Source organism: uncultured Candidatus Rokubacteria bacterium (assembly GCA_963734175.1). Lineage (GTDB taxonomy): Bacteria > Methylomirabilota > Methylomirabilia > Rokubacteriales > CSP1-6 > AR5. Next base: position 533,130 of record CAVTGC010000002.1, on the reverse strand, counting down.
CGATGTCGTTGGAGAGCTTGAGGATGAGGAGCTGCGGGACCTGCATGGCGTGGTCGGTGAAGGTCGTGGCCAGCTTCGTGCGCACCTTGATGTTGTCGGAGGTGAAGCCGAAGCGCTTCTGGGCCTCGACCTGCTCCGGCGACAGCTTGATGTAGGTCACGGTGCCGTCCGACACGCGCTCGACGGGCTTCTGCTTGACGGTGAGCAGGCCACGGATCTTGGCCGGCGTCACCTTGCCCGGCTCGAGCGGGCCGGCGATCTCCACGTTCTGCACCGTGAAGGTGACCCACCGGTTGGCCTCGGTCTCGGTATCGAGGTACGACTTGGCCCGCATGTCGGCATCGCGCTTGTCGATGCCGGTGCGGACGGTGTTCATGTCGACTTTGACGCTACCCTTGGCGCCCTGCGGCTTGGCGGGGTCGACGGCGAGGTCGCCCTGCAGGCCGGCGTCCGCCGTGTGGCCGACCACCGTCTCCAGCGGGGCATCGGTCTTGAACGTGGCGTACGAGTAACGCGGCAGCAGCTTGAAGGTGATGGTCTCCGCCATCGCCGCCAGCGGCAGCGCCGTCGTCGCCAGCACGGCAATCGCGGCGATCCCGATCGGTCGTCGCATCATCGTCCTCCCGGTTCGCCGGTCACTGCTTGGGCGGTACGCGGAACGGCGTGTGGCACGTCCCGCACGCCTGGCGGCCGAAGTCCTTCATGATGGCCTGGGTCTGCTCGGCGTTGTTGGTCGTGGAGGCGTCGCGCAGCCGGACCGCCCACGTCTCGAGGTTCTTGGCGGCCGCGTCGAACTCGGCGCGCTTCTGCCAGATCTCGGGCTTGGCCGCCGACTTGTCGGGCGCCAGCGAGCCCTCGGGGAACAGGGCGGGGATCTCCTTGGCCGTGGTCGCGAGCTTCTGGGCGTCGGGGGCGATCGCCGCCACCTGGCCCGCCTTGGCCTTGTCCTGGATGCTGCGCCACGCCGCGCCCTGCTCCTTCATCAACGCCTTGCGCTTCTCGATCGCCTGGTCGGCCGTCATCTTCGGCATGTCGCTGCCGGTGGCACAGCCGGTCACCGCCAGGGCCGTCAGGCCGCCCACCACCACCGTCGCCCGCAGCATCGCTCGAGGATTCATCACGCCTCCTTGTAATGCGCGGGCCGTTGGGCGGCCCGCGGGTGCACTACTTGCCGATCTTGTTGCGGACCGGGGGGATGCTCTTGAGAAACTGGGCGATCGCCACCCGGTCGGCCTGCGTCATGTGCTTGTAGCCGGCCAGGGTGCCGTCGATCACTTCGCCCATGAGGCCGCCCGCCACGTCACCGTCCGGCTTGTTACCGGTGCCGAGGTAGTCGGCGATCTCCTCCACCGTCCACTTGCCGATCCCGGTGTCCGGGTCGGGCGTGATGTTGGGCATCGGTTGGTCCTCGGGGCCCTTGGGGGTCCCGGCCAGGAATCGGCTGTTGTCGCTGGCCATCGTCATCGTACGAGGGGTGTGGCACTCGCCGCAGTGACCTACGGCCTTCACCAGATACTCACCGCGCGCCGGGCCGGCCGTGGGCGCCTTGGGCGGCGGCGTCTCCCGCGGGGCGAAGGCGGCCAGCCACGCCGGCAGGAAGACCGACTCGAACAGCGGCACCGCGATCTTCTTCGGCTGGTTGGTCCGGTTCACCGGCGGCGTCGTTCTCAGAAACGCGACGATGGCCCGGAGATCTTCCTCGGCCATCCCGTTGAAGGTCGGGAACGGGTGCACCGGCAGTAGCCGCTCGCCGTTCGGCCGGCGGCCCAGCCGGATGGCGGTGATGATCTGCTCGTCCGTCCAGCCACCGATGCCGCTCTGACGGTCGGGCGTGATGTTCGTCGAGTAGACGGTGCCGAACGGCCCGTCGTATCGGCGCCCGCCGGCGTTGATGGGCCCCTTCGGCACCGTGTGACAGCCACAGCCGCCGGTCGCGCCGAAGACGTACTTGCCACGGGCGACCTCGGCCGCGGAGGCCGGCGTGCCCTGGGCGTGGACGGGCCCTGAGGTCGCCAGGACCGTCGCCCACGCTGCCAGCACCGCCCCGAGCAGAGATCCGCGCCACATTTTCGGATTAACGCGTCACCTCGCCGCCTGGTTCCCGCGCGACGTCGACTGAGCGCTCAGCGTGATCTCCATGACGAGGGCGTCCTCGCCGGTGTCGTAGTAGTAGCCATGGCGCCGGCCGACCACCCGGAAGCCGAACGACTCGTAGAGCAGCCGGGCGTGGTCGTTGCTTGGTCTGACCTCCAGCACGACCACCTTGAAGGCCCGGGCGCGGGCATTGTCGATCACGCTGGTCAGCAGGGCCCGCGCGATCCCCTGCCGCCGCGCGTCCGGCCGCACGGCCACGTTGGTGATGTGGACCTCGTCGGCGACCTCCCACAGGCAGAGGTAGCCGGCGATGCGACTGTCGTCGTCGCGGGCCACCCAGCAGCGGGCGACTCGGTTCTGCTGGATCTCGTACAGGAAGGCGCCCCGCGACCACGGCATGGTGAACGAGGCCCGCTCGATGGCGAGGACCTCCTCGAGGTCCTCCGGACGCATCCGGTCAAGCGTCAGCGAGGACACGACGCTTGAGCTCGGCCTCGGATGGCCGGAGATAGAGCGGGACCAGGGCGGCAGCCGTCACGGTATCGCCGCGGCGCAGCCGGTCGAGCCCGAGCGCTCCCACACAGGCCGGCGAGGGCAGCCGGCGAGGCGACGGCACCAGCCGGGCGTGGGGAGATCGGATGGCCGGGGCGCCGTCACCGGCCACGATCACCGGCTCGGTCAGGCGCTCGGCCAGCGCCGCCGGCGACAGCGCCAGGTAGTCCCACTCGCGCCGCATCACACTGCCGTCCCAGCGGTAGAGCGAGGTGTACACCTCGCCCTTGCGGGCGTCGAGCATGGGACACACGGGCAGAGCCGCCCACGGGAGCGCGGCGGCCATGGCATCGAGCGTCGGCACGGCGGCGATGGGACGGTCGAGCGCGACGGCCAGCCCCTTGATGGTGCTCACGGCGACGCGCAGGCCCGTGAACGACCCGGGCCCAACCGCGACGGCCAGGCCCTCCAGGTCACGCGGTGCCCAGCGGGCGTCGGCCAGGACGCGATCGATGGTGGCCATCAATCGCTCGGAATGGGTGATGCTGACGTCGAGCAGGTATTCGGCGACGAGCCGCTCGTCGTCGAGCAGCGCCACCCCGCCAGCGAGCGAGGAGGTTTCCACCGCCAGAACCCGCATACGACGGGAGTCTAGCACGCGCCCGTGCGATAATGCCGGGCAGGAGGCACGGATGAGCGCGGCCCCCCAGAAGAACGACCCCGTCGCCGTCGAGGCTGAGGTCCGAGAGAAGATCCACCTCGAAATTCTCAAGCGCACCGGCGCCTACCACGCCAACGATCACGTGTTGCTGCCGTCCGGCCAGCACACGAGCGAGTACATCGAGAAGACCCTGGTCACCACCGAACCATCGTTCACCGAAGGGCTCGGCGGCGTCATCGCCAAGCACTTCGCTCCGTGGCCGGTCGATGTGGTGCTCTCGACCGGTCCCGGCGCCCTCATCCTCTCGCACTGCGTGGCGCGGGCCCATCCCTCGCGGCCCGTCGTGGTGTACGGCGCCAAGGGGTTGGCACGCGGCAAGCGGCGGGTGACGCTGCCGGCCGAGTTCCAGCGGCTGCTCCGGCCCGGTACGCGCGTCCTGCTGATCGAGGATCTCGTCTCCAGCGGCACCACCCTGAACCTGCTCATCGAGCTGGTCGAGCAGCTGGGGGCGCAGGTGGTCGGCGTCGGGTGCCTGTGGCGCCGGACGTCGGTCGAGGTCGACGGCAAGCCCGTCTTCAGTCTGGTGAGTAGGGACTTTCCGACCTATGACCCAGCCGATTGTCCCCTCTGTCGTAAAGGTGTCGCTCTGAACGAGGAGTTCGTGCGACGGGCCGGACATCGACGGCCGTCTTCGGTTCACGAGACTAACAGCCCGTAGAATCGTCCGAATCAGCCACGCCGGCTCCCAACGCCGGCCGTCCGAAAATCCCGCCGGTTCCTGGGCACAGAGCTTGCTGAGGCAAGATTTGAAAAGGAGTCCGCCCATGATCCGGACGACCCTCCCCGCCCTCCTGGCCTTGCTGATGGTCCTGGTCGCGCACCCCGCAGCCGCCGATCCGATCCAGGTGAAGTACACCGAAGGACTCACCCGTGGCTTTCCCGTGCTCCGCTCGCTCACTGGCGAGAAGCTCGCCCAGGGCGAGCTGGCCCAGATCCCCCGGGGCGGGGACGTGGTCGAGAACCGCCTGACCTTCCGCTTTGCCGACGGCTCGCTCTACGATGAGCGGGTCGTGTTCTCGCAGCGTGACGTCTTCACCCTGCTCAGCTACCGCATCGTGCAGCGCGGCCCGTCCTTCCCGGAGACGCTGGAGGCCACCGTCGATCGGGCCACCGGCCGCTACACCGTCCGCTACCGGGCCGACGACGACAGCCCGGAGGAGACGCTGACCGGCGAGGTCGATCTTCCGCTGGACGTCTACAACGGCCTGCTGTCGACGCTGATGAAGAACCTGCCGGCCGGCGACTCCAAGGTGGTCCAGGTCGTGGCGTTCACCCCGAAGCCGCGGATGATCAAGATGCTGCTGACGCCGGCCGCCGAGGACCCCATGCGGGTGAACGACGCCGCCGTCATCGCCACCCGCTTCCTGATCCGCCCGCAGCTCGGCCTGTTCGCCTCGCTCCTGGTGGCGGACATCCCGGACGTGAAGTGCTGGATCGTCGGCGGTGATGCCCCCGCCTTCCTCCGCTTCGAGGGCCCCCTCTACTTCATGGGCCCCATCTGGCGGATTGATTGGAGTTAGGGGGCCTCGAAGGGCCCCCTAAGACCCCCACGGAGGCGAGCGGCGCCCCGGCGAAGCCGTGGCGCCCCTCGAGATCTCGCCAGACTTTCCCCCGACTCGGCGGGGTCGTCAGCTCGGTAGAAGTCAGCCCAGACGCAGCTGGCTGGCCGCGTCGGCTAGGCGGCTTCCCAGAGGCCTTCGGCGACGCCGGCGGTCTTGTAGGCCTCGCGGATGCGGTCGAGGTTCTGGGTCACCAGCAGGCCGATCTTGGCGAACGGCTCGAATACCGGCCCTTGCCCGCCGATGAGCGGGAAGGCGACCTTCGGCAGCTTGTCCCACTGGCCGTGCAGGGTTTCGCTCACCGAGGCCAGGTGGGCGTAGAACTCCTCGCGTCCCTGCTCGGCCCGCTTGACGATCGGCGTGATCAGGCAGTCCATCGTCTGGCGCGCGCGCGTGGTCGCCTCTTCCACCGCCGCCTCGGCCAGCGGCACCACCGTCACGCCGAGCTCGCCGAGGAAGCGCTGCAGGAGCAGTCCGACCTTGTCCTGCAGCAGCGCCGCCGGCACCCCGACCGTCTTCACCGAGGCGTGGCCGATCTCGCGCGCCTCGGCGTAGAGCTGGTCGCGTAGCCAGCCCACGTAGGCCCGGTTCTCCTCGTCCTTCCACCACTCGCGCAGCATCTTCTTGCCCCAGTAGCGGATGGTCGCGTAGTAGAAGTCCCGCTTGAGCAGCTTCTTGGCGATGCCCCGCCACGAGTAGAACTTCTCCATGGCGCCGATGGCCGCCGTCTGCAGCTCCCAGGGGCTCATCCGGCGCGGCTGGTGGACGGCGTGGTGGCCGTCGTAGAAGGTCCAGTTCCGGTTGATCACGTACTTGTCGCCCTTGTCGTACAGCGTGTCCCAGTCGGGCGAGCCGGGGATCGGCGTGAGGATCATGAACTGCACGGAGTCGATGTCGTGCTTGAGGGCGAACTCCGCGGTGGCGTCGATCGTCTCCACGTCGTCCTCGTCGGAGCCGACGACGAACATGCCGTGAATGCGGATCTTGTTGGCGTGGAAGCGCTCGATGGAGCGCTCGATCTTGGCCAGGTCCTGCTTCTTCTGGAACAGCTTCAGCGTGCGGGGGTTGATCGACTCGAACCCCACGTAGACGTTGAAGCAGTTGGAGTCGCGCATCATGGCCAGCAGCTCGGGGTCGTCCACCGTCTCCGTCCGCACCTGGGCCCCCCACGGCGGCGTCAGCTCGCGGGCGATCATCTGCCGCAGCAGCTCCTTCACCCGCTTCTTGTTGGCCGTGAAGATGTCGTCGGCGAAGAACGTGTACATGTTGCCCTTGTGGATCTCGAGCTCCTGCAGCACACGGTCGATGGAGTGGGTGCGGAAGGCGTGGCCGTACATGCCCGGCACCGAGCAGAAGGTGCAGGAGAACGGGCAGCCGCGCGAGGTCGCCACCGAGATGACCCCGCCCGGCTTCCAGCCCTCGATGAGGTGGTAGTCGGGGATCGGGTTGACGTCGAGGTTGGGAATCTTGGGCCGCTCGGGATTGCTGAGGATCCGGCCGTCGTCGTCCCGGTAGCTCAGGTTCTGGATCTTGTCGAACCCGTCGCCGCGCTGGATGGCGTCGACCAGCTCCTGGAAGGCGAACTCCCCCTCGCCGCGCACGATGAAGTCGGCGTGCTGCAGCCCCTCGTCGGGCATGAAGCTGGTGTGCGTCCCGCCCATGACCACGACGGCGCCGGCCCGGCGGGCGACGTCGGCCAGCTTGTAGGACTGCGGCGCCGTGGAGGTGATCGCCGACACGGCGACGAGGTCGGCCGAGAGGACCTCGTTCATGTCGATGGCCTGGATGTCCTCGATGTAGACGCGGACGTCGTAGCCCTTGGCGCGCATGATGGTGCCGAGGAGGACGGAGCCCAAGCGGGGAATGCACACGCGTGTGTAGATGTGCAGATGGGTGGACTTGGGCTCGACGAATACCAGCTTCTTCAGTGGTCGCTTCATCGGTTGGTCTCCTCGGCGCGGGGGCCGCCCCTCGATCGTGCGCAGCGGTGGGTGTGCGGCCGGACTTCGATCACACGCTACCGCGCAGGGCCGGGCAAGTCAACGATCCGGGCCCCGACGCCGGCACCGAACCGCCGGTTGTCTGCCCCCGCGCTTTCCCCGTAGCATGGTCGGCGCCAATGACACGCTCGTCCTGATGGACACGCGGCGCGCCTATCTCCTGCTGGTTGTGGTCATCGTCTTCTGGGCCGGCAACTACCCGCTCGGCAAGCTGGGGCTGCAAGACCTCGGGCCGCTCACGCTCACCGGCGCCCGCACCCTGCTCGCCGCCCCCCTGCTGATCCTGCTCGCTCGGCTCACCGCGCCGCTGCCGCGGGCCCTGGCGCGCGACGACTACGCCGCCTTCCTGGTCCTGGGGTTGAGCGGACTGGTGGCCAACACGACCGTCTGGTACCTGGGGCTCAAGCATACGACGGCGCTGAACGCGGGCATCGTGGGCGCCTCGTCACCGATCTTCGTCGGCGTGGCCGCCGCGCTCGTGCTCGGCGACCGGCTGACCCGGCGCAACTGGCTGGGCATCGGCCTGAGCGTCCTGGCCGTCCTCGTCACGGTGGCGAAGGGATCACCGGCCGTCCTGTTCCGCCTCGAGGCCAACCGCGGCGACCTGCTGATCCTGGCCTCGCAGTCGGCCTGGGTCGTGTACTCGCTCTACAGCCGCGCGGCGCCCTCCACCCTGCCGCCGGTGTGGGTCATGGCCGGCGCCAATGTGGTGGGTGGGATCGTGCTGGTGCCGCTCGCGCTGCTGGTGGACCGGCCGTGGGAGCACTGGCGGGCGTGGACCGGATGGCTGGTGGTGCTGTACGGGGCGGTGCCCATCACGCTCGGGCACCTGTGGTTCTATCAGGTCATCCGCGTGCTGGGCGCCGGACCCACCGTGACGTTCCTGAACCTGATGCCGTTCGCCGTGCTGGCCCTATCCTGGCTCCTGCTCGGCGAGACGGTCCACCTCTATCACCTGGCTGGCGCCGCGCTGGTGGCGGCCGGCGTCTACCTGGCCACGCGGCCCACCTGAATCCGCGGCTTGGCGGGCGGCGCCGGCTTGCTCTTGTCGTCCTTGAGCAGCCCCTTCACCTCGTCCATGAACTGGTTGATGTCCTTGAACTGGCGATAGACGGAGGCGAAGCGGACATAGGCCACCTGGTCCAGCCGCTGCAACTGCTCCATGACCATGTCGCCCAGCTCCTGGCTGGAGATCTCCTTCTCGGCCCGCTCGTGGAGCTTGGCCTCGAGGTCGCCGACCACGTTGTCGACCGCCTGGATGGCGATCGAGCGCTTCTCGCACGCCTTGAGCAGCGAGCCGCGCAGCTTCTGGCGGTCGAACGGCTCTCGTCGTCCGTCCCGCTTGACGACATGGGGCAGCACGTCCTCGATGTACTCGTAGGTCGTGTAGCGCCGGTGGCACTTCAGGCACTCGCGCCGGCGGCGGATGAACTCGCCGTCCCGGCCCACGCGCGAGTCGACGACGCGATCCTCGGTGTGGCCGCAGAACGGGCATCTCATCGGTGCTCCCCTCCTGGGGCGGAACCGCTCACTTCACCCGGTCCGGATAAAGCGGGAAACGGTTGGTGAGCTCCTGCACCTCGCCACGCACGCGCGCCTCGACGGCCGAGGCGCCGAGATCCGCCAGCACCCGATCGATGAGCTCGGCGATGACGACCATCTCCGGCTCCTTCATCCCCCGCGTGGTCACGGCCGGGGTCCCGATGCGGATCCCGCTCGTCACCATCGGGCTCCTCGTCTCGAACGGGATCGTGTTCTTGTTGACGGTGATCCACGCCCGGTCGAGCGCCTCCTGGGCGTCCTTGCCCGTGATGCTCTTGGGCGACAGGTCCAGCAGCAGCAGGTGGGTGTCGGTGCCGCCCGTCACCAGCCGGTGACCGCGGGCCAGCAGCGCGTCGGCCAGGGCCTTGGCGTTGCGGACGATCTGCTGCTGGTAGGCCCGCCACGCCGGCGTCAGCGCCTCCCGGAGGGCGACGGCCTTGGCGGCGATCACGTGCATGAGGGGTCCCCCCTGCACCCCCGGCATCACGGTCTTGTCGAGGCCGGCGGCGTGGGCGGCCCGGCACATCACCATGCCCCCACGCGGCCCCCGCAGTGTCTTGTGGGTGGTGGTCGTCACGAAGTCGGCTACCCCGATCGGTGAGGGGTGCAGTCCGGCGGCGACGAGACCGGCCGGGTGCGCGATGTCGGCCATGAGGGTGGCGCCGACCTCGCGCGCGATCTCCCCGAACGGCACGAAGTCGATCGCCCGCGGGAACGCCGACCCGCCGGCGATGATCAGCTTGGGCCGGTGCTGGTGGGCGAGGTCGCGAACCTGGTCGAGGTCGACGCGCTCGGTATCGTGCCGCACCCCGTAGGCGACGATCGAGTAAAACTTCCCCGAGTAGTTCACCGGGCTGCCGGCGGTGAGGTGGCCGCCGTGGGAGAGGTTGGGGCCCAGCACGACGTCGCCCGGCTTGAGCAGCGTGAAGTAGACAGCCATGTTGGCCTGGGCCCCCGAGTGGGGCTGCACGTTGGCGTGCTCGCAGCCGAACAGCTCCTTGGCCCGGGCGATGGCCAGCTCCTCGACCACGTCCACGACCTCGCAGCCGCCGTAGTACCGCCGGCCCGGATAGCCCTCCGCGTACTTGTTGGTGAGGACCGAGCCCGTCGCCTCCAGCACCGCCTCGGAGACGAAGTTCTCGGAGGCGATCAGCTCCAGGTTGCGATGCTGGCGCTGAGCCTCCTGGTGGAGGGCCTTGGCAACCTCGGGATCGACGTCGGACAGCCGCCGGAGCATACCGAGACCATACCGGTTGTGGGCCCCGGCCGTCAAGGAACCTAGATGCTGGGGGCGGCGACCCTGGCCGGGAACTCGAAGCGCTCCAGCACGGCCCCCTCGACGCCGGCGGCGACCAGCCGGGCCACCTCCAGCCGCGACTCGACGGCCTCGGCCTGGGCCGGCGTCATGCGCGTGAGCGGGTGGGCGGGCACGAACAGGGTGCAGCAGTCGGCGTCGGGCTCGATCGAGATCTCGAAGGTGCCGAGCTGCTTGGCCTCCTGGATGATCTCGATCTTGTCGGTGCCGATGAGCGGCCGCAGCACCGGCCCCTCGGCGGCGGCGTCGATGGCGGCGATGTTCTCGAGCGTCTGCGAGGCGACCTGGCCCAGGCTCTCGCCGGTGGCCAGCGCCAGGGCGCCCTCGCGCCGGCCGATCGCCTCGGCGATGCGGATCATCAGGCGGCGATAGACGACGACGCGGGCCGGCCCCGGCACTGCGAGAACGACCTCGCGCTGGATCTCGCCGAACGGCACCAGGTACAGGCGCGAGTCGTACTGCCACTCGGTCAGCCGCTCGACGAGCGCCCGGGCCTTGGCCTGCGAGGTCGGCGGCAGGTACGGCACGCTGTGGAAGTGCACGAACACCGCCCGGCAGCCGCGCTTGAGCATCCGCCACGCCGCCACCGGCGAGTCGATGCCGCCCGACAGGAGCGCCGCCACGGTGCCCCCCGAGCCCACCGGCAGCCCGCCGGGGCCGGGCCGCCGCTCGAGCGAGACGAATGCCTCGTCCGGGAGCACCTCCACCACGATCTCCACCTCGGGATGCTCGAGGTCGACGCGGGTCGCCACGCGCTCGAGCACGAAGGCCCCGAGGGCGCGGTTCAGCTCGACGCTGGTCAGCGGGTACGTCTTGAAGGCCCGGCGGGCGCTGATCCGGAACGTCCGGAACTCGCGCCCTTCGACGAGCCGACCGATCACGCCCTGCATCCCCTCCAGCGTCGAGGGCGTGCGGTAGCCGAGGGAGACACTGGCCACGCCGCATACGCGCCGGGCGCGCTCGACCACGACCTCCGGCTGCGGGTGCTCGGCGAGGTCGAGCACGATGCGCCCCGGCCGCTGGCGCACCGTGACCGGGCCGACGTCGGCCACCGCCCGGGTCAGGTTGCGGGCCAGGTGGCGCAGGAAGAGCGGCCGGTTGCCGCGCTTGAGGCTGATCTCGTGGTAGCGCACGACCACGACCGGGCGCAGACGCGTCACCGGCTCAGCCCAGCTCCGCGACGAGCGCGCGGGCCCGGGCCAGCTCCTCGGGCGTGTTGACGTTCATGAAGACCGTCTCGGGGGCCCGGTGGCGCCCGACCTCGGCCTCCTCGATCTCCACGACCCGGACCCGATCGAAGAACCCCGTGATCTTGAACCGCCCCTCGCGCAGCTGCGCCTCGATGTGGGGCAGGCACGCCTTGGCGTAGACGGCGTGCATCGTCTCGAGCTGCTCGCCCACCCGCGGGATCACGACGTCGCCATCCCCCGCCCGCGCCACCGTCAGCCTCGCGACCTCACGGTGCAGGAACGGCATGTCGCAGGCGACCGTGAACGCGGCGTCGCCGGCGGCGGAGCTCAGCCCCGTGAAGATCCCTCCGAGCGAGCCGTGGTCGGGATAGACGTCGCCCACCATCGGCAGTCCCAGGAATCCGTAGAGCTCGGGGGTGTTGGTCACGATCAGGACATCGTCCACCACGGGACCGATCGCGTCCACCACCCGCTCGATGATGCGGCGGCCGCCCAGCTCGAGCAGCGCCTTGGGCTGTCCGCCCATGCGGGTGCTCTTGCCGCCGGCCTGGATGACGCCGGTCACCCGCACGCGGGCCTCCCGAGCGCCCCGGCGCGGATCACGCGGGGCGGATCGACGGTGACGTCGAGCACGGTGGACGGCTCGCCGCCGGCGGTGGCGCCACCGTCGAGCACCAGCTCGATGCGGTCGCGAAAGTCGGCGAAGACGGCGGCAGCGGTGGTCGGCGCCGGCCGCCCCGAGAGGTTCGCGCTCGGCGCCGTGATCGGCGCGCCGAGCGCGCGCACCAGCCCACTCGCCACCGGATGCGGCGACAGCCGGACGCCGACCGTGCCCGACCCCGCCGTCACCTCGTCGGGGACCTCGGGTCGGGCGGGCAGCACGAGGGTGAGCGGCCCTGGCCAGTGCCGGGCCATGAGCTCGCGCGCCCGGGCCGGGATCTCGCGGGCCACGACGCCGACCATGGCCGGCGAGTCGACGAGTACGAGCAGCGGCTTGCCGTCCGGGCGCCCCTTCACCGCGACGACCCGCCGCGCGGCGGCGGCGTCCATGGCGGCGGCCCCGAGGCCGTAGAACGTCTCGGTCGGGAACGCCACCAGACCACCGGCGCGCAGCACGGCGGCGGCCTCGGCGAGGGCGGGCGCGGGCGGCGTGACGGGATCGACGAGGATGAGGCGCGTCAGCGGGCTGCCGGTCGCGCGCGAAGCTTCTCGGCCACGCGCTGCGCCCGCTCGTCGACCTCGGCGGCCAGGCGCTTGCGGTAGGCGGCCAGCCGCTCGGCCAGCGCGATGTCGCCGAGCGCCAGGATCTGGGCGGCCAGCAGGCCGGCGTTGACGGCGCCCCACGAGCCGATGGCGACCGTGGCCACCGGGACCCCCTTGGGCATCTGCACGATCGACAGCAGCGCGTCCATGCCGTTGAGCGGCGTGGCGGCCAGCGGCACGCCGATGACCGGCAGCGACGAGAAGGCCGCGACCACGCCCGGCAGCGCGGCGGCGCCGCCGGCGGCCGCGATGAGCACGCGCAGGCCGCGGGCGGCCGCGCCGCTCGCCCACTCCTCCGTGCGCCGGGGCGTGCGGTGAGCGGAGGCCACGACCACCTCGCTGCCCACGTCGAGCGCGTCGAGCACCTTGACCGTCTCCAGCATGGTGTCGAGGTCGGAGTCACTGCCGATCACGATGCCGACGACCACGGGATGGGTCACCGCGCCCTCACCTCCAGCGCCTTGCGGCCGATGTCGGTCCGGAAATGCATGCCCTCGAACTGGATGCGGCTCACGCCCTCGTAGGCCGCCCCGATGGCGGCCGTGAGGTCGGCGGCGACGGCGGTCACGCCGAGCACGCGGCCACCGTTCGTCACCAGGCGGCCCTGCCGCTTCGCCGTGCCCGCCTGGAACACCTGCACGCCGGCGCCGGCCTCGGCCGCCTCGATGCCGCTGATCTCCTGGCCCGTCGTGTAGCGACCGGGATAGCCGCCGGAGGCGATCGCCACGCACACGGCTGCCCGTTCCTCGGCCGTCCCCGCCGGCGGGGCCGGCAGCCGGTCGCCGCGGGCGACGGCGACCAGCAGCGGCACCAGGTCCTCGTCCATCGCCATCATGATCGACTGGCACTCGGGGTCGCCGAAGCGGCAGTTGAACTCGACCACCCTCGGTCCCGTCGCCGTCAGCATGAGGCCGACGTAGAGCACACCCGTGTACGATGCGCCCTCGCCGGCCAGCGCGGCCAGCGTGGGCTCGACGATCTCGCGCATGACGCGCGCCTGCATCGCGGCGTCGACGGCCGCCACCGGCGTGAACGCGCCCATGCCGCCGGTGTTGGGCCCGCGGTCCCCGTCGAAGACGGTCTTGTGGTCCTGCGCCGCCGCCAGCGGTCGCACCCCGCCGGCGCCGGCCAGCACGAAGAACGAGGCCTCCTCGCCGTGCATGAACTCCTCGACCACCACGGTGGCGCCGGCCGCCCCGAACTCGTGACGCTCCAGGCACTGGGCGATGGCGGCGTCGGCCTCGTCCACCGTGGCACACACGATCGCGCCCTTGCCGGCGGCCAGGCCGTCGGTCTTCACCACGCACGCCCCGCCGAGGTCACGGGCGAAGCGGCGGGCCGCCGCGGGCTCGGTGAACGTGCCGAAGCGGGCGGTCGGGATGCCGTGCTCGGCCATCAGCCGCTTGGCGAAGGCCTTGGAGCCCTCGATCGCCGCGGCCCGCCGGCCGGGACCGAAGACGGCGAGGCCCCGATCGCGCAGCTGATCGGCCAGTCCCGCCACCAGCGGCGCCTCGGGGCCGACGACGACCAGGTCGACGTCGTGGCCGGCGGCGAAGCCAGCCAGCCCCTCGGCGTCGTCGACCGTCACATCCAGGCAGCGGGCGTGGCGGGCGATACCGGGATTGCCGGGCGCGGCCCACACGTGCTCGACGAGCGGGCTCTGCGCCATCTTCCAGGCGAGCGCATGCTCGCGCCCGCCGCCGCCGACCAGGAGGATTCTCACTCCTGCGGATCCCCCGGCGGCTCGAGGACCTCCAGGTGGGCGCGCGCGATCCGGGCCCACGGGCTGCCGGCGTCGAGCTCCAGGTAGCGCTGCCAGTGACCGACGGCCTCGTCCGATCGGCCCGCGCGGGCCAGGGCACCGGCCAGGTTGAAGTGCGCGTCGGCGTAGTCGGGGGACAGCTCCAGCGCGTGCCGGTAGCAGCGCACCGCCTCGTCGAGGTCCGCGCGGTCCTCGGCCAGCGAGCCCAGGTTGTAGACCGCCTCGCAGCACTGCTTGTCCTGCTCGAGCGCCGCCGTGTAGGCGCCGCGCGCCTCGTCGTACCGTCCCATGCGATGCAGCAGCAGCCCCAGGTTGTTCCAGGCGGCAGCGTAGGTGGGATCGATGGCGACGACGCGCCGGTACGCGGCGACGGCGTCTTCCCACTGGGCCGGGTCGCTATCCCACTCGCTGGCGCGCTCGAACCACGTCTCCGCCTGCTCGATCGGCGGGGCCAGTGGACGCACCAGGCCGGTCACCAGTGTGGCCGCGGCTTCCTTCTCGAGACTGGGTGTGTCGAGGTCGAGCACGGTCTGGCCGGTGCGTGGCTCGAACTTCACACGGTCGGACTGGGCGAGCAGCCGGCCCCCCTCCAGTACCAGCCGCACCTCGGCCAGGGGCTGCTGGAGGCCGGGATTGCGAATGCGGAGCGCGTCGAGCGCCTGGCGGATCTGGCGCACGGAGGCGCCGGCGTCGAGCAGCGCGCCGGCCGCGCGAAGAGCGAGCAGATCGCGGAAGGTGTAGCCGCTGTCGCCGTGCAGCAGCAGGAGCCGCCGAAGCTGGGCGGTACGCCGCGGGGTCAGCGTCAGGATGCGGGTCAGCTCCCGCATGCCGTAGATGCGCTCGGCCTGCACGCGGTTCACCGACACCGGGAAGCCGCCAGGAGCTCGCGCGCGTTCGAGGAGCGCCACGGGTCCCCCGGGGCGCTCCGAGCCGGCGGGGGGTATGGGGGGCCATATCGGGGCCCCCCATCCTAATGCCGGAAATGGCGGAGGCCGGTGAACACCATGGCCATGTCCCGCTCGTCGGCGGCGGCGATCACCTCGGCGTCGCGCAGCGAGCCGCCCGGCTGGATCACCGCGGTCGCGCCCGCCGCGCCCACCACGTCGAGCCCGTCGCGGAACGGAAAGAACGCGTCGGAGGCGCACACGGCGCCCTCTGTCACGAGGCCGACCTCGCGCGCTCGCATGACCGCCAGCCGCGCCGAGTCCAGGCGATTCATCTGGCCCGCACCCACCCCCACCACCTGCTCGGCAGTCGCCAGCACGATGGCGTTGGACTTGGCGTGCTTGGCGACGCGCCAGGCGAAGCGCAGCGCCCGGGTCTCGGCCTCGGTCGGCGCCCGCCGTGTCACCGTCTCCAGTGCAGCCGGATCGAGGTCGGCGAGGTCGGTCGTCTGCGCGAGGAGGCCGCCGAGGACGCTGCGGTACTCGGCCTGACGGCCGGGCCGGCCGGCCCGCTCGGTCGGCACCTCGAACACGCGGCATTTCTTCTTGGTGCGGCGCAGCTCCTCCAGCGCGTCGGAGGCGAAGGCCGGCGCGAACAGGATCTCGACGAAGATACCGGCCAGCTCGTGGACGACCGCCAGGTCGAGGGTGCGGTTGACGCCGACGATACCGCCATAGATCGAGACCGGGTCGCAGGCCTTGGCCCGCGCCATCGCCTCGCCCACCGTCCGGCCCAGCGCGGCGCCGCACGGGTTGGTGTGCTTGATCACGACCGCCGCCGGCTCCTCGAACTCGAGGAGCAGCCCGAGCGCCGCCGAGAAGTCGAGCACGTTGTTGTAGCCGAGCTCGGGGCCGTGCAGCTGCTTCATGCCCGTCAGCCCCACCGGCGCTGCCCCCGCGATCCGGTAGAACGCGGCCGCCTGGTGCGGATTCTCGCCGTAGCGCAAGGCCGATTCGCGCTGGGCCTCCAGTGTGAGCGCGGCCGGGAACGGGGAGGCGGCCGCCGCGTCGGCTCCGCCCAGCCCGGCCAGGTAGGCGGCGATGGCGGCATCGTACTGCGCGGTCCGGCCGAACGCCTCGCGGGCCAGCCGGAAGCGGGTCGCCTCGCCCAGCACGCCGGTGGCGCGCAGCTCCTCGAGCACGGCGGCGTACTGGCCGGGATCGGTCACCACGGCGACGCTCGCGTGGTTCTTGGCGGCCGCGCGGATCATCGTGGGGCCGCCGACGTCGATCTGCTCGATCGCCTCGGCCAGCGCGACGTCGGGGCGGGCCACCGTGGCCTCGAAGGGATAGAGCGCCACCACGACGAGGTCGATGGGCGGGATGCCGTGGCTGGCCAGCGCTTCCAGGTGGGCCGGCACGTCGCGCCGGGCCAGGATGCCGCCGTGGATGCGCGGGTGCAGCGTCTTCACCCGCCCATCGAGCATCTCCGGGAAGCCGGTCACCTCCGAGACGTCGCGGACCGGCACCCCGGACTCGCGCAGCAGCCGGGCGGTGCCGCCGGTCGACACGATCTCCACGCCGAGGCCGGCGAGGCCGCGGGCGAAGTCGACCACGCCGGTCTTGTCGTGCACCGACAGCAGCGCGCGCCGGACCTTCATGCCGGGACCTCCGGCAACACCATGACCCGCCTGCCCTCGATGCGCAAGCGGCCTTGCGCGAACAGCCGGACCGCCTCGGGATAGATCCGGTGCTCCTCGGTCAGGATGCGGGCGGCCAGGGTGTCCTCGGTATCGGTCGGCTCCACCGCCACCGCCGCCTGCAGCACGATGGGGCCGGTGTCGACGCCCTCGTCGACGAAGTGCACGGTGGCGCCCGCCACCTTGGCGCCGTGGTCGAGGGCCTGCCGCTGGGCGTGCAGGCCGGGGAACGCCGGCAGCAGCGAGGGGTGGACGTTCAGCGCCCGCCCGGCGAACGCGCGGACGTAGACCGGCGACAGGATCCGCATCCAGCCGGCGTGGCAGACGAGGCCGACCCGGCGGCGCTCCAGCTCGCGCACCAGCGCCAGGTCGTACGCCTCGCGATCGCCGAAGTCCTTGGGATTCACCCAGAGCGCCTCGACGCCGGCCACCCGCGCTCGATCGAGGGCCGGCGCCCGCTCGCGATCGGAGATGACGACAGCCACGTGCGCCGGGAAGCCCGGCCCCGCGCACGCATCCAGGATCGCCTGCAGGTTGGATCCGCGGCCCGAGGCGAGGACGCCGACCGCGAGGCTCACGCGGCGTCCTGCCGCCGGGAGGGCGGAACCCGTGCGCAGATGGCGCAGGATGGCGGCCGCCGCATGATGGCGGAGTCGCGCGGAAAGACGCGCGCCAGCGACCAGTCGAGGGCCACCTGCACCTGCTTGCGCAAGCCCACCAGCTTGTAGAGATGCAGCGCGTTCCAGAAGAGCCAGGCGAGATAGCCGGAGAACCGCAGTCCCATGATCTCGACCACGGCGTGGCGCTCGCCCAGCGAGACCAGCATCCCCTGCGGCTTGAACTCGATTTCCTCCAGCGGGCGCCCCTCGAGCTCGGCCACGACGTTGTCGACGACGAGCCGGGCGTGGGCGAGCGCCGCCGGGATGATCGGGATCGAGGCCTGGGGCCGATCCTGGATCGTGATGGCGTCGCCGACACCGTAGACCTCGGGGTGACCGGGCACCTGCAGGTGGGTGTCGACCACGATCCGTCCGAGCCGGTCGTGCTCGACGGGCAGGTCGGCCAGCTGGGGGTGCCCCTTCACGCCGGCCGCCCAGATCGTGAGACCGACCGGGATGCTCTCGCCGTCGATCTCCACCGCCCCCGCCAGCACGCGGGTGACCCGGGTGGACGTCCGGACCTCGATGCCGTCGCGCTGGAGACTCGCCTGCGCGCGGGCGGCCAGCGTGGGATGCACGCCGCGCAGGATCTCGCCGCCGGCCTCCAGCAGCAGGAGCGTGTAGTCGCCGGGCTCGATGCCCCGATAGCGGGGCACCACGTAGGAGCCGAAGAAGTCCCGCAGCTCGGCGATCAGCTCCACCCCGGTGTAACCGCCCCCCACCACGCACAGCGTCAGCAGGCGCCGGCGCACGGCCGGATCGGGCTCGTGATCGGCGTGCTCGGCGAGGTCGATGACGTGGTCGCGCAGCAGGATCCCGTCCTCCAGCGACTTGTAGTTCAGCGCGTGGGCCTCGACCCCGGGAATGCCGAAGGTGGGAGTGGTACCGCCCAGCGCCACCACGAGCCGGTCGTAGTCGACGGTCCCCTCGACCAGGTGCACGCGCCGGGCGTCGAGATCGATGCGCTCCACGCGGTCGCGACGGAAGCGGAAGCGCCGGTGGCCCCGGATGTCGCGGATCGGCTGGATGATGTGGCGCGGCTCCACCAGCGAGGACGCCACCTGGGGCAGCAGCGGGGTGAACAGCAGGTAGTTCTGGTCGCTGATCAGCAGCAGCTCGACGTCGCGCCGGCCCCCCAGGCGCCGCTCGAGTCCCCGGATCACCTCCATGCCGCCGAAGCCGCCCCCGAGGACGACGATGCGCGTCACGCGATCAGCTCCACGCCGCGCTCGCCGGCGACGACCTCGCCGAGCACGAAGACCTCCTCGCCGGCCGCCGTCAGCCGCGCCCGCACGCCGTCGGCGGCGGCGGGCCGCACGACGATCACGTAGCCGATGCCCATGTTGAACGTGCGGAACATCTCGGCGTCGTCGACGTGCCCGGCCTCCTGCAGCGTGCGGAACACCGGCGGCCGCCGCTCGGCCCACGCGCCCGTCCGCACCAGGGCCCGGCAGCCCTCCGGCAGCACGCGGGGCAGGTTGCCGGTGATCCCGCCGCCGGTGACGTGGGCCATCGCGGTGACGTCGTCGCGCACGGGCAGGACGGCGCGGACGTAGATCCGCGTGGGCTCCAGCAGGACGTCGGCGACGGCGCGCCCGGTGCCGGGCAGCAGGGCGTCGAGGCCGAGCCCCATCACGTCGAAGACGATGCGCCGGGCCAGGGTGAAGCCGTTGGAGTGCAGCCCCGAGGAGGCCAGGCCGAGGACGACGTCGCCCGGCTTCACGGCGGCGCCGTCGATGATGCGCGCGCGCTCGACGACGCCGACGGCGAAGCCGGCCAGATCGTACTCGCCGGGCGCGTAGAGGCCGGGAAGCTCGGCGGTCTCGCCGCCGACGAGCGCACAGCCGGCCTGCCGGCACCCCTCGGCCACTCCGGCGACCAGCTGCTCCACGCGGGCCGGATCCACCCGCGGGATGCCGATGTAGTCGAGGAAGTAGAGCGGCTCGGCGCCGTGCACGAGCACGTCGTTGACGCTCATGGCCACCAGGTCGATGCCGACCGTGTCGTGGCGATCGGCCGCGAAGGCGACCTTGAGCTTGGTGCCGACGCCATCGGTGGAGGAGACCAGGACCGGCTCGGTGTACCCGGCGGGCACCCGCACGAACGAGGCGAAGGCGCCGATGCCACCGAGCACCTCGGGCCGATGGGTGGCGCCGGCCAGCGGCCCGATGCGGCGCACCGCCTCGTCACCCGCCTCGATGTCGACGCCGGCCTCCCGGTAGGTCAAGCCGGACGACGAGCGTCGGGGGGTGTGGGGGGCCATACCGGTGGATCGTACGACACTGCACTCCACGGCGCTACCGCCGGCGATCGGCGCAGCCGCCCACGCGCTCTGACCGGGATCAACGTATCCCGGGTGCGACCGGATCAACGCGTCGATCTCCTCGCGGTCCGCCCACTTGGCGATGATCGTCCGACCCGGTGCGACCCGCCCGGTGAGCAGGCCGTCGAATCGGCTGTAGCCGCCGAATGTCCACGATCCCTTGCCCCGGGGGAACACGAGGATCGGCCCGTCGATCACCTTCCGCAGGAGCTGCCGGGCCAGTGCCGGGTCGGCGTCCAGCGCGCCACCCCAACCCCGCCAGGCGCCCCGCAGCCGCTCGACCGCATCGGCATCAGCCCGGAGATCCCGCTCGATTCCTTCCAGCTCGGCGACGCGCGCCTCAGCCGTTTCCCGCTCCGCCTGACGGCTCTTGATAGCGGGCAGCAAGACGTCGAACGTCCCGCTCCCAGCGGCGACAGCATCCGCCAGCCGCTCGATCTCCGCGTTCAAGACCGGGATGCGCGCCAGGAGCGCCGCCCGTTCGGCCTGCCGCGATGCCCGCGCGCCTTCATCGGCCGCCGTCTCGGCCAAGTGGCGCTCGAACGCCTCAGGTGACAGGGTGTCGCGAAGAGACGCGATAACGGCCGCGTGCAGCCGATCTCTCGGGACTGCCGTGGTGTTCGCGCAGACGGCCGCGCCACGGTCCCGGTGGTCCCGGCACACGTACACCGGCGTCAGGTTCCGGCCCCGCTGGGTGGCGATCAGGGGCGAGCTGCAGATGCCGCAGGCGAGGAAGCCAGACAGGAGGTACTTCCCGAGGAGGCTCTCCACCTGGCCGGCGAGGCGCCCGTTCCGGCGAAGGAAGGCACCCGCCTTCTCGGCGATGCTGGCGTGAGCGGCCTGCCAGAGGGCGTCGTCGACGATCCGCAGCTCGGGCGCCTCTCGTGTGATGAGCCGGGCCGGGTCGCCGGCAATGCGGATCTTGACGCCCTTGCGCCGGATGCGGGAGCGGCGTCCGTAGGCCGCAACGCCGCGGTACAGGTCGCGGTGCAGAACTTCACGGACGCCCGTGTTAGACCACGTCGACCGAGGGCCGGCGATCCCCTCAGCGTTGAGCTGGGCGGCGATCCTGCGGAGGCCGTTGCCGTCGCGGGTCATCTCGAAGATTCGGCGAACGACGGCGCCTTGAACCTCGTCGATCACTCGAACGGCTGGCGCCTTCGGCGCCGGCCGATGGTTGGCGTATCCGAAGACCTTGCCGCCAGCGACCTGGCCGTTCTCGGCCCGCTTCCGCAACGTGTCGGTGATCCGCTTGCCGGTCTGCACGCCGTGGTCTTCGTCGCTGTAGGACGTGACCATGCTGATGATCTTGCTGGACCCGTCGAGGGTGATTGGCTTGTCATCCAGGTACGAGTAGACCTGGACGTCAGCCTCGATGATCTCCTGCAGGACGCCGAGGGTGCGGATGGCGTCACGGCCCAGACGCGACTGCTCGGACACTATCAGGACGCCGAAGGGTGCCATCGGCTCCAACGCCGCGCGCAGAGCCTGGAGCCCGGGCCGCTTCTTGAACTCGAATCCTGACACGCCATCGTCGACCCAGACGTATCGGTCGTCGAGAGTCCAGCCTTTCGACGCCGCATACTCCCGGCACCGATCAAGCTGGCGCGTGACGCTCTTGGCGTCTTCGCTCTTGTCGCCCTCGTCGTTCGACTTCCTCAGGTAGGCTGCAGCGATCATCGGTCATCTCCTGGGTGAAGCGCCTGGAGGGGTGAAGCGGGAAACGACGCCAGGAACGTCGCTTGTCGGCCGGCCAGCCTATCCCGCTGTCTCGAAGACTTCAGCACGCGCGTGACCTCGTCGCCTCTACCGGCCCGCGGTCGCGATGAGGCCACGGACCTCTTCGGCGGCAGCGCCGTTCAGCGCGCACCGGATGACGTGGTCACGCTCACTCTTCCCGCCGTGCTGGTTCGCCTCTTCCAGCAGCCACCCGGCGCGCTGCAGCCCGACGTTGATGTCGTCGAGAACCACATCCGTCTTCGTCACCTTCGTACTCTTCGCCATTGCCTGTTACCCCCTTGTCGAGACTATGCCAGAAGACCCCCTACACACGCAAGGGGCCAGTTCTGGTCGGTCGGGTCCCGTTCGAGGCGTAATGCCGGAGCGTGAAACACTGATACGATCTACTTGTGCCGAAGCCATCCCGCCGTCGTCGGACCGTGATCCCAGATGCGACGCTGGCCCTCTTCCGCGCTTGGGGCGCGGAAGGCGGCAGAATCGGCGGCAAGGCCGGCGGTAAGGTCGGCGGACCGAAGGGCGGCAAGTCGCGAATGGCGAAGCTAACGGCCGAGCAACGCAGCGCCCTGGCGAAGAAAGCAGCGGCTGCACGCTGGTCGAAGACCCGCGCCAAGTGACGCCCGATCCCTTCGCTGACTCGTTCCTAGAAGGTGCACGAGAGCGGTGCGCCCGGCACGCTCGGCTATTGCGCCTTCAGGGCGATGTCGGTGACCAAGTAAACCGCGTCCTAACCGAGGAAGCCGACAAGATCAAGGTTCGAGACGGGGCGGATCGCCTTCTCTCCTCGATCATCGGGCCACTACTCGGCAAGACGATGAAGACGTTTCAGGCCGTCGAGCGCCTGTGTATCCTCGGCTACGGCGAGGATGCTGCCGTGCTGTTACGGAGCAACGTCAACCTGCTAGTGAATCTTGCCTACATCGTTAGTGACCCTGACCCTAATGAACGAACGAAGGAGTTTGTCGCCGACTCGTGGATCAGGTTCACGAAGTTCATGAAGGGCGCGTTTCACCAGGAGGTCAGCCCCGATGACAGTCCGATTCCGCTCTCGCGCGACGACCTTGAGGCACTAGCCGCGAAGTGGTGGAAGGTGACCATCGCGGATCGCGCCAAGAACCTGCCCGACCACCACTACAAAACGCGGTACAAGTTCTACTCCGGCATTGAACACTCAGACGCGCTCGCTCTCTCCGGTTACCTCGGGGGCTGGAACGAGATTGGGCCAAGGATAGAAAGCGGTCCGAGCGATAGCCACGTGTCGCCTGTCTTGATGCACAGTGCTGAAGTAATGGCTACAGTCCTCGACTACTTTTGTCGGTACCACGGCATCGAGCGCCCTGACATTTTCGAGGAGCTGGCGAACCTGTTTCGCCGATACAGCGCGGACTGAGGTCGTTCAGCACCCGGCGGCGACCGCGATGCGCGCAGGCATCCAAAGCAGCAATCAGCCCGGCATCTGGCGTCGTAGCCACGCCTCAGCCTCCGCGCGCAGGATCACGCCGTCCTCGGTGAGAACGACAACCGCGCAAGCCGGCCGGGTGTTCAGCTGCCCGGTGCTGTCGGCGCGGATGACAGGCACGGGGTCGACCCTCACGAGGGTCCCGACGCGGAGCTCGGCGAGCAGGTTCCAGGCGAAGGCGTACAGCACGCGCTGGCCGACGACGAGTGGGACGCCGAGGATGTCGGTCGTCATCACCGAACCCGCAGCCCGTCTTCGAGCGCCCCGTGGACGATGCCGGCCACGTACCGAGGTTCGACGACGAGCGTCGGCCAGTCGGGATGGAAGCCGTCTCGGCTGACGTGCTCCTCGATCCAGTCACGTGCGGCGTCCGTCAGCGGGTGCAGCAGAAAGATCGAGCCGTGGTTCGCGATGCTGATGTCGACCATGTCGTCCGTCCCTTGGCCTTGCGGCCCGCGTCACCCCCAGGAGGGGTTGCCACCTTCTGCACTCCGTACCGGCGGTGCCGAGGTTGGCGCCAGTCGATGACTGGACTCTGGACGCTGGGTCGATCCTCGCATAGTCGTCACCCGGTCGTCAAACGCGCGAGTGGTACGATGACTAGTCAATGCCGATGCCGACGATTGAAACCGTCGCGATAGTCGCCACGATCCTCGGTGGACTCGCCGCGCTCGCGTACTTCTGGGACAAGATCGCCGCGCGATACCAGCGCGCGAGAGCGAAACGGACGCTGCCGCGCTTCGCTCCGGGCCGATGGCGCTCAGACGGCGGGACCAACGAACTCGTCATCGCGAACGATCTCGATTGGACCTGGACATCGACTCACCAAGGGCGCTGGCGCGGGAGTGGCCGTGGTGAGGTGCGCGACGGCCAGCTCGTGCTACACGGCTCGCGCGAGGGAACAACCCCGACCGGCCAGGCGGTTCCCAGAGGGCCGATCTCGTTTCAACTGAAACGTGAGCGCGACAGACTCGAAGGGCAGCTTCAGACGTCGTACACGTACGACCTACGTTTCATCCGGGACTAGTAGGCCTGCGTCCATCACTTCCCCTTCGGCCCGCGCGGGTCGATGGTGTCGGGGAGGCAGCGGATTGATGCCGTATGGCCCTTCGTAGTTACGGCGATCGATCCGCTTCCGCTTCGAGTATCCCGGCCGATTGGGCCTTGCTGCCCATGCCTGTCTTGAACGTCTGAGCCGTCTGTTCCATTGCGGCGAGACAATCCGAGCGTGTCTCGAAGGCCTGAACGTCGGACGGCGGACGGTCCAGGCTCGCGTCAAACCATTCGCTCACCCACAACACCCACGCGCATTCGGCAGACGCGTGCTGACCGTTACGAGGAGAAGCAACACGAACACTGAAGCGTAGCGAGTAACATGCTTCATCGGTTGCCTTCCTTGCTCAGTAGCCGAAGATCGCGCCGAGCGCCCTGAAGCTTGGCCCAGGAACTCCATGTTCAAGAAGCCGATGATGCTCCCCGCCCATGTGGCGATCTCCAGAATCGCCTTCAGCAGCTTGCCCAGTGTGGAAGCCTCGGCTGGCTCCGTGTCGATACCAGCGCGTCGAGGATGCGGAACGGGAGGTCAGCGATCCTCGCGATGCCGGCCCGATCCAGTAGAACGGGTTGAAGAGCCGCCACCACAAGCCTGGGAGCCAGCCCTGTCGATGCCGAGCGCCCGATCGATCTGGTCCAGGAGTTGGGCATGAGGCACTTGAAGCTGAGGCAGGAGGAAAATGTTGTCGAGCAGGCTCACGTCGCCCGCCAGCCCGCCCGTGATCACTGGAGGCTGGTAGGTGATCGTTCCGAGCCCGACGTGGGCCAACGCGGCGTTCGCCTCGTGTAGGTTCAAGTTGATGGACTCACGCAATGCCTGCGCTCGCGGTGGCGCGTTCCAGTCGGAATGAACCGACCATTTTGCAGTCTCGAAGTACTCCTTCACGTTGGTGCGCATCTGGACCAAGACATCATGCGCCCGCTTCGCTTCCCAGTAAAAGAGTCGCGTCCGTGCCATCGCGGCGTCAGCACGTCCTACCGGAGCTTAGCAGCCTCATCGGCGGGAGGATAACCTACTGTTCCTGAGTTCGCGAGGAACCGCGTACGTCGCCGCCCTCACGCCATCCGGGTGCGCCTCGGTGACCGCCGGCGCCACCTCGACGATCTCATGCCACTCGGACGCTGTCGCTGGATCTAGCCGCTGAGCCATTGAGCCCCTGTCGGCGGTGATCGTCGCCATCTCCATCGGCCCGCCAACCCCACCGAGGCCCTCGACGAAGCGCTGGGCCTGATCGTTGTGTCGACGAAGAAGCGAGCCAGCTCACCGACCCGGTCAAGTTGATTCGATCGAGATGGATCCGCATCTGAACCTCGTCGAGCTCCTCGACGCCGTCGAGGCGGGCGTCGTAGCCGTGTAGCAGGCGGTCGACGAGCTCGCGCTGCCGGCCCAACGATGCCAAAGCTGCCCGCGTGGTGCTCGACCAGTTCCGGGCGCTCTGGCATGTCCGAGACGAAAACGCGCGACGTTGCGTCTGGATCGTAGCCGGCGACGATCGCGATCAGTCGTGAGCCGTGCCGGCCGAGGATGTCGACAGGCTACGGCAACCTCGTCGACTGACAGCGCTCTGCCCGTGCTCGGCCGCGAAGGAGGCGTGCAGTGGCGTCAAGTGAATCTGTCGACCGTACCCGTAGATCAGCGCCCCGACGTGCGGCTGCGCCGCGAAGCCCAAACTTTCGGTCGTCGTCGTTCGTCAGTAGATTCGCCCATCGCAGTACGCGACGGCTGTCTGTCGCGAGAGCGATGCCTTCCGGGCCGTTGACTGCGACTACGAGGCTCATCGACTCGACCGCTTGGGCGGCTTGTCGGTCGACGTGTAGCCAGGCACCGTACCGGACAGCATCTCCGCGCTCACCGATGCAGCCATGCTAGCTTGAGCTACGCGTTGCTTTTCGGAGACTGCGAGAAGCGCGTCGAGCGTTCGCGAACGTCTGGCGCGCTGGGTCGGTGCCGTGCTTGGACTCGCGCTCGATCGCTTGAGCTCGCGCCTGCGTCAGCCGATCGTCGGTGAGCTCTCCAGTGTATCGGTCCAGCCACTCATCGAGATCGCCACCGGTTTCGCCAGCGAAGGACGAGAAGGGAAACAATGCGTTGAGCGCACCGAGAGCGACCTGAATCGGCTTTGAGTGAGTCGCTGCTTGCAGGTGCGTTTCGACGGGTTCTGGGGCGCCGTATCTCCTGGAGGCGACATCCGTGGAAGCCTTCGAGGAATCGATCGGGGATCGCGCGCAAGCCGCGGGCGATCGAGCCCATCACGCCTGTAGAGCTCTTCTCGGGTCGCGGATCGCCGGGGAGCAGCGTGTCGGCGATGCCCTCGACGAAGCCACGAGGCTGCGCCGGCTGCGGGTCTGGCCGGGCTGCGGCGACGGAGGGCCGAACTTCTCACCGGTGTGCGCCGCTTCCTCTGCTGCTACCTGCGCGAGCGCCTCATCAGCCTGTTGCCGGAGGCGCTTCTTCTCAGTGTCGCGGTAAGACTTGAAGAGGGCAGACTCTGCCATCAGAGTTCTCCTTGGCGCGATTGCGGTACGCGCGGACCTTCGTGTTGAAGCCGGCAGCGGGGTGGATCAAGGCGCGATGCCACGGTGGGGATGGACGCCCCCGAAGTGCTGCGCCTCGCGCTCACACCATCGGCGTGCTTCCCTGGTCGCCCACGGCGTAAACCACCAGCCGCTCGCCCTCTTGCTCCAGGATCCTCGTGCGGAACACACCAGCCTCGACCGCCTCTGCGGCGGCTCGCGCATACGGAAGTCGGCAGAAGAGCAGCCTAGTCGTCCGAGTAGTCAACCATCAGCGGCTACCGGTTCGCGAGCGCGAGCGCGACGGCGCTCGCAGCGATGACGCCCAGAACAAGCACTCAGCCGCGCGTCCCCGCCATCCGCGCGCAGCGCTGGCGACAACCGCCGCGCCACGTAGAACTGGCCGAGAGCGGCAATCGCCAGGAGACCCAGCGTGAAGATCATCAGCGGCTCGACCGGGTCGCCGCCCGTGTGTCGCTGCGATCGGTCGCACCGTGTTACCGCTCGCGCCGAAGAGCCGCCACCGCTCATGTCAGTGCCTGGCCCGCCTGTCCGCCGCGAGTAAACTGTGTATGGGCCATCTGCATCGTGCTTCTCGCGTCGCTCTTGAAGAGCTTCGCTTGGTAGCCGTAGAGGTTCGAGCTGATCTCGTGGCCGTACGCGGCGAGGTCGGCCTCGTACTGCGACATCGAGGCGGCTTCCATCTGGTTCTCGAACAGCGAGCCCTCGCCGGCGACCACGCCCGACTTGGCGGCCTTCGACGCTTGCGAGTTGAGAAAGCGCTGAGACTTCAGCTTCGAGTTCTTGCGCTGCGCCTCAGCGTTCGCGAGCTCCGCCTGTTCTTGCAGCTGCGCCATCTTCGCCTGCTGGCGCCGCTGCCGCGCTTGTTCCTCGACGCGATGTACGCGCCAGCGCCCGCGGCGGCTGCCGCGACGAGCGCGGCGATCAGTAGTGTCGTTCCTGAGATAGCCATGAGTCGTCCTCTGTTGAAGTTCGCGCCGGCCGGGCACCGTGAGAGCGGCGCCGATCAGCGTCGCGGTTGGGGGTTGTAGTTCGTGTGGACTACTGCGTTCTACTAGTCACCAGCGTCGCCAGCGCCGTCGCCGCCGCCGTCACTCTCACCGTCGCCAGGGCCAGGACCACTGCTCGACGACGACCCGTCGCCGCCGCTGTACCGCTGTCGGGGGCGAGCGTCGTCGGCAGCGAGGCCGACGTCGCTGCTGTTCTCAAGACGTCCAGCGCTGATACTTGCGCCGGCTGCGCGATCTTGATGAGTCCGTTCTCATCGAGTTGCTTGTCGCCGAGCAGCTTGATCTGGCCGCCGAGCTTCGCGGGTCGGCCACCAAGCGTGATGACGTTGCCGCCGAGCGTCTTCTGGAGTCTGCCGTACAGACTTCGACCGATTTCGTTCTTCACGTCTTTCTCCCGCCACTAGCGACCGCAAACGCGACTTTCGCTACCGCGATCTCGAACTGATCACCGGCGAAGTACGCCTTCGATACTGCCGACTGCGGATTCTTCAGCTCGGCGAGGTACTTCTCTGCACCCGCTTTCGTCTGGAGCGCAGGACACGTCGCGATCGCCGCGAGCGAGAGCAGAACTTTCGGATGATTACCCAGAGTCGTCTCGTCCAGATATGCGGCAAGCGCTGGCCGAGCAGCAACGTAGCGCTGCACTTTCTCGATCAGGGCGTCTGTTTGCTTGCCCATGATCAAACGCACCTCAGACAGCCCGCGATCGAGCTCGAACCCTCCCTCCGACGTCGGTGGTGTAAAACCCTCGCCTACGATTTCGAGCATCGCTTGCGCCGCTTCCTGCGAGATGCCCGACTGGTGAGCCGCGATGGAGACATCTCGAACCGCCTAAGAGATTTCCACCTCAGTGAACCTCGTGTCTGTCGCCAAGAGCGGCGGTATCGCGAGCTCGTGGCCCCTCGCATAGCTGTATTTCTCGAAGCCCTCGACCTCCGCCTCGGGCGGCGGCGCGCCGCTCTCGTCGTGAGGATCGCGGTAAGCCAGACCGTCGTCAGCAGCCTCCGGTTCGCTGCCAGCTTCCGCCGCGGGCGGCAGCGCCGCGCGCTGCCGTGCCATGAACTCACCGTGGGTCATCGGCTTCTTCGCCGGCGGTGGCGAGGTACGCTGGCCAGCAGCACCGAGTCGGCCGTCCTTCACGCCGCAGGCTTCGAGGCGGCTGCTTCTGCCTCGCCCGGCTCCTCTCCCCAACGGGGATCGTATGAGCCGGTCCCCTGGCCGGCGTCAGGCTTGTAGCCTTCAGGCAGGTTCGGCTCTCCAGCAGAGGCGGTGTACTGGGTCATCACTTGGCCTCCTCAGCTGGCGCGTCGCCAGGCAGGACGTCGCCGATTGCGTCGAGGCGCCGCCTGATGCCGCCGATCTGGGTACGGATCGCCGCGCCCCCGTCACGTCTCAGCGCGATGACCTGGCGAAGGTTGTCGGCCGCGTATCGGATGCTGCGCGAGCGGGCGTCGGGGTCCAGCGCGCCGTCCTCTTTCTCGACGAGCTTGGCGGCCACCTGGATGTAGACCCGCATGTCACCGTCGTTGGCCTTGAGGTGTTGCCGAAGCTCCTCGACGGCGGTGCGGAGCGCATCGACGCGCGTCCGCGTGGACTCCATCGAATTGGGCGACGTGCCGTGGTCGCCAGTGAACCGAGTCTTGACTGCTTCCCACTCCAGACCGTCGAAGGCGGTGAGGAAGCAGCTGTCTTCCGCTCGCGCTGCATCCGCGTCAGCGAGGATGACGCGAGCTTGCTCCAGCAGCGGAGCCAAGCGAGCGACATCCGCATCGAGCTCCACACGTCGCCGCTGGTCCGCTGCGACGACCTCCTCCTCACCGATTGCGCGGAGCATGTCGACAACGGCGGCGTGCTCGTCGGCTGCGCGGTGCAGTATGCGCGTCTTCGCCGCGAGGTCGTCGGCGATCTTACGTATGTCTGACTTCTCGGTCGCTACAGAACGGCCTATTTTCGGTACCATGTCACCCTCCAAGGGTGCGGAGCCTCTTTGCGGGGCTCACGTGGTGAGAGGTGTGTTGCGGCCGATACTAGCCGCTGGTCACGCCCGGCGTGATGCCGGGCGGTAGAGGTGCTGGGACTTCAGCTGACTTCGAGACGCAGCCGTACAGGCTTGCCCACCATGAACTCCGGCGGCGTCGCCGCGAACGTGAGGACGATCTGCGTTGCAGTCACATGTTCCTTGCTGGTCAGCGGCGCCAGCGTCGCCGTCGTCGCATCCGCAGCCGTTACTCTGAATATTTTATCTTTTGCTATGCATCAGGCTCCTTCATGTAGTGGTTGTTGACGTCTATCGGTTGTCGGCGAACTCCTTGCTTGCATGCGGTCACGCTCACGAAGTTGCTGCCCGTACGTGCGAGAGGCCGCGTGGACGGGATCCGTGCTCTGCGGCTTCCAGGTCGCGCGAGGCAATGACTGCCTGTCTCCCTTCACCTTCCTCTTCTTCTCCTTTTATCTTCTTTTTTCTCTCACTTCTTCACCTATTTTCTCTTTTCTTTTCCATCCTTTCTTTTTTACAATATCACTTTTATCTCTTTTCCTTTTCTCTTTTCTATCTTTTCTATCTCTTCTATCTTCTTCTTCACTTCTATCTCTTCTCTCTTTACTTCCTTCTTTTCCATTCTTTTTATATCCTCCTCCTTTCTCTTCTCCATCTTCCTATCTACTACTTCCTTTTACACCTTTTCTATTTATTCTCTCTTCTATTCTTCTTTTCTTTATTCTATCTCTCCTATTTCTTCATTATCTTCATCTTCTTCTTCATCTTTCTCCTTTTCTTCCTTTATTACCATTTTTCCTCTCCTTCCTTCTTCTTCTATCTCCTTTTTTCTATCCTATTTTCTTATACATCTCTCTCTTCCCATCATCCTTTCCTTATTTCATTCTCCTCCCTATTTCTTCTTTTCTTCTCATTTAACTAACTTACTAATCTTTTTCTTTATCTTTTCTCTCTCCTTTTTTCTTTTTTCTCTTTTACATCTCTTTTACATTTTATTTTTTTTTTTCTCTTTTCTATCTATTTTATATCTCTTTTCTCTCCTATTATTTCCCTACTATTTTTACTTCTTCCGCTCTTCTTTTCCCCTACCCCCTTCCATTTCTCTTACATCATTATTTCTATCTCTCTCCCTTTCCCTCTCTTATCTTCATCTCTTCCATTCCTCTCTTTTCTTTACTTTTCTCTTCTCTTTACATCTCATTTACACCTTTATTCCTCCATATTCATCTTCCTTTACTCCTATTTTTTCATATATTAACTATCTCTTATACTTTCTCTTCTTTCTTTCTCTCTTCTTTCTTTACTCCTTACTTTTACTCACTTTACTTCTCTTTTCTATTTTCCTTTATCTTTTCACCTTTCTCTTCTCCATTTCTCCTTCTTCATTCCTCTTTATCTCTCTTTCTTTCTCTTTCATCCTACTTCTTTTTCCTTTTCCTATTTCTCTATCTTTATCTCTTTCCTATCTATCTCTCTATCTCTCTCTCTATTTCCCCACCTTCTCTCTCTTTCTTCTCCCTTTATCTCTTATCCATCCTCTTTTTTTTACTCTACTCTATCCATTCTTCTCTCTCATCTCTCTTCTCATTTCTCCTCATCTTCTCTCTCTTTCTACTTTTATATCTTCATCCTACCTTTATCTTCCTCCTTTTTCTCTCTCTCTTCTTCTATTATTTTATCCATCTCTCTTTCTTATTTCTCCCTTTCTTCTACTTTTATTACTCATCTCTCTTTCATTTCATCTATTCCCATATTCATTTACATTATACATTCTCTTATCCTTCTTTCTATCACTTCTTCTTTATCTTTTCTATTATCACTTTTCTTCATCTCTTATCTTTTTACTCCCATTCTTTCATCTATTATTTATCTTTCTTTTATCTTTTTCTTTTATCTTTTTCTTTTTACTTTTTATCTTTATCTTTTTCTTCACCTATTTTTTACTTATACTTCACCTATTTACTTATTTACTTTATTTCTTATCTCTCTTCATTTCTATCTTATCTCTCTACCCATTCTCCACTTTGTTTCCCTATCGTTAAGTGATAGTGTTTAACTTATGTGAGCATCTTTTACTCGCTAGAGCTTTTAGCTCTCTCTTCCCTCCAGCTCCTATCACCACTCAGTCACTTACTGTTAACCTCAGTCCCTATCTTGAGCACTAGCCTCTTTTACAGCCTTAAATATTTCTATCTCCGTTATTTAGTTTCTGTATTTATAGGTAGTGAGCCAATTTGAGTCTGTGCGCCAAGTGCGTTATTCAGCGTGCATATGCGCCCTCTAATCTTCTCATTAACGGCTCACGCGTGAGCCAATTTTTGAGCCAATCTGAGCCGCTCGCCTTCCCCTTCCCTACTCTGTCTAGCTCTTCTGCTACCATCTCCACTTCTATACTCCTCTTCAGCGTTGCGCTTGAGTACCTGAGTACTCGTTGCAGTCTCGTTTCTTCAGCCTCTCCGCCCAGCTTCTTAACCTCTCTTGTTACCTCAGACAGCTTCTGTGCCCTCTTCTCACCTTCCCCTCCTCTTATCTGCACCAGCTGCTACTCTAACAGCGCTTTCCTGCACTACTCAAGAGTATTTCTGCAGCCTTCTTCTTCTTGCCTCTTGCCTTGAGTACTTTCAGCCTTTTTTCTGCCTACTCTGCTTTCTCCCAGATGCCTATCTCAGCTTCAGCTACCTCCTCTATCTTTTACTACTCCTTTAAGTCCTTCAGTTACTGCCTTCCTTTTTACTCCCCTCTTTTTAACTGCTAGAGCAGTACTACCTTGTAGCCTTCTAGC
Organism: uncultured Candidatus Rokubacteria bacterium; assembly: GCA_963734175.1. Lineage (GTDB taxonomy): Bacteria > Methylomirabilota > Methylomirabilia > Rokubacteriales > CSP1-6 > AR5. The sequence goes on along the minus strand of CAVTGC010000002.1, from coordinate 501,054 downwards.
TTCAGTGCCTTTAAGTGCCTTTCAGCTTCTCTTCAAGTGCCTCACTTCTCTGCCCCTGCTCTTCCCCCTCAGCTAACTCCTGCACTTCATCTACTACTATCATCTCTTTTGCCTTTAACCAGCGCCTTCTTTCTTCCTCCATATCCTCCAGCTTCCTTTAGCCTATAACTTTTTCACTTTCCTTGTTTTCTGCCCCTTACTCCTCTACTATCCACTCATCTAGGTTTACTCCCTCCTCTTTAGCCTTCCCTTTCTCCATGTCTAGATACAGCACCTTTAAGTCTTTTTACTCCACTGCTGCTTTCAGCCCCATCGCCAGTTAAGTCTTCCCCTCTTACACTCTGCCTCCTTCTATCCACAAACCTCCAATTCCTCCCTTGAGCTTGCTCAGTTTTTCTAATCCTTTTATGTGCTGCCCTGCTTTCTTCTCTTTGTTCATCATCTCTTCCTCCTTTATTGAGAGCTTCTTCTGCCGTTTTGCCACTGCTTTCAGTGTCTTTCTTTTCACTTTTTTCATCACCTAACCCTCACTTCTAACTGCTTCTTCTTTCTCTGAGTTGCTGCGAGTAACTTAATCGCTACTTGCGCGCCAGCTTTCACCGCTGCTAGCTTCTCTACAAGCTGCTTCTCCTAGCCTCTTAATATCACTACTTTACCATCCTCTGTGCTTATCTCCTTTTATCCTTTTATCTCTGTCTTGAGTTACTCTCCTGCTAGCTATTAGCCTACCTCTTGCCAGTAGTTTTAGCGCTTCTTCCTGCGCTCCTATGCTTCCTCCCAGTCATCCTTCAGAGCCTCTTTAAGCTACTTTACTACAGCCTCAGTCACTGCGCTGCTTTTACCTTACTGCACACCGCTTACTACTGCGACTATTGCTGCGCTAACTAGTGCGAGTAGCTCTTCTACCATTATTAGGCCCTCCTTCTAGCGCTGTTTTCCCCAGCTTAAGCGTGTTAGTGAGTCTTTATCTGTTTGTCTGCGCTACTCGCTGCTTTCTACAGAGCTTTAGCTGCGCTATCTGCTCTCGCCTTTATGTTGTCTATTACCTTCTTTTAGCTAGCTACTTCCTCTATCACTGCTGCTCTCTACTTTAACTTAATCTTTATCTTTCCTTCATCTTGCTTTACTACTCTCTCTATCTCTTTACCGTTTCAGATCAGTCTAGCTGCTGCTTCCTAACCCTACCCTTACCTATGTCTTTTCCCAGTGCATCTTCTGATGCTAGCTGTGCTCATCTCCCTACCTCTGCCAGCCTCTCCCTTATCTCTGCTACTTCAGCCTTCCTCCATCTTTTTTTTTCAGCTCCGTTAACCTCTATCTTGCCTAGAGTCTGCACTCCATCTAGCACTCCTCTTACTCTCTCTAGCTCATCTTAGTATATCTTGTCTGCTAACTTCCCCTCTTCACCTAATACTTCTACTACCTCCTCTACCATCGCTGCTCTAGCTACTTCAGCTCTCTTGTACTCTAGCTTCCCTTACTCTAACTCTTACCTTATCACTCCTCTAGCTCTCCACTGCTTTACTCTGTCTATCTACACTCCTAGTGTCTTCTCTACTTCTGCTTTTTGTATAACTCCTTCATTTTATCACCTCCTCAATAAACTTGTGTCACTCTTTCAGGTAAAAATTTTTAGCTGCGTTGCCTCTCCTATCTTGTGCTCTCATTTAGTAGTCTACTCAGTTCTTTTATTTAATGCTTCCCCTCAGTAAGTATACTCCTCAGTTCTTTGTTTTTTACTGCTTCCTACTCTATCTCTCTCCCCCCTAACTTTTTCTCTATCAGTCACTAGCTAACTTTTTACTGCATCAGTACTCAGAGAGTAGTCTACTCCTCTCTTTGTTTTAACAACCTCTCTCTTAACATGCTTATTCCATTCAATTGCACCACTGTGCCCTTTACTCACTACAGCCTTCCTCTCCAGCGCCAGAGTATTCTCTTTCACCTCTCCCTCATAGAGTATACTCCTCTGCTCTGCCTTTTAATAACCTCCCTCAGAGAGTAGTCCTCTCTGCTCTTTTATTTTATCTTATCCCCTCATTTAGTATCCGCGCTGCTCTTTGTTTTTTCCCAATATCCTCGCCTTCTCCTACTCAGTATACTCCACCGCTCTGTGCTTTATCTTATTACCTTCAGAGAGTATACTCCACCTCTCTTTGTTTGCGCTAAGATTTGAGTATCTCCCTGTCTGTTTCCTCTTTAAGTATACTCCTCATTCTGCCTACTAACAACCGCCTTCAGTAAGTAACGCCGCAGGTCTTTTTCTGTCTCATCCCCTCAAGGAGTAGACGCCGCCGTCGTGTTCTGTTGCGTCTACCTCTACAAAGGCTAGTCCGCGCCGCTCTTGTTTTTACAACCCCTCTCATGAAGTAGTCCGCGCAGCGGCCTTGTTTGCGCCACTATCCCTACAATTGCCGCGATTGCACTTGCCGCGTGTTACCGTCTAACGTGTGAGGCTACTACTATGCCTTATCCTAACGCGTGTAACTACAACTAGAAGAAGGCCTACCCGAGGCGCCGCGTTGCTGTGTTGCTTACTGCCGCGCGCTCGCTGCTGACGCGGCTCTCGGTTGTCGGTGGCGTCTTGGCCCTCCTGAAGGAGCTGTGGTCGTGGCGCCCGACGCCAGCCCCGGTGCCAGTACCCGTCGTGGCGTCGATGACGATCTCGTGGGAGTCAACGGCCGCGAGCACCGCCGTCTAGCTGAGAGCTCAACGTGCGCCGCTGATCTGATGAAAGGGGGCCGCGAATGGGGCGAGCGAAGAAGCGGGGCAACCGCAAGCGGTCTACGAAGAAGCCGAAGATCGTCGTGGTCGTGAAGCAGGCGGACCGCCGCGACTTCATGAAGACGATCGCGACTGCTGTCGCGACCACCATCGCGGGGGAGATGACGAAGCAGCTGTGGTCCGGGCCGGCAACGCCCGGGAAGCGCGTGTTGAACGCCAAGCCGGGCACCTACACGCTCAACCCCGAACCCGTCGTGATCCGTCTCACCATCGGCAAGGTGACGCTCACGACACCCCGAAGACGCTGGACGTGTAGAGGGCGGCGGCCTCGGGCACCGCCGTCTGACGGGTAAGGCCTACTTCGAGGCGACAGACCCGGTGAACGCCGCCCGCATCGGGTGTAATCCCGTACGGGTCGATCCGGGAACCCCCACCTACTGGAACAAGCGGAGCTGGGGCGTCGGCTCGGCGTCGATGCCGACGCGGTAGGCGCCGGTGAAGCAGGCGTGGCAGAAGTGAGCCGGGTCGGAGCCGGTCGACTTCAGCATGCCGTCGAGCGAGAGATAGCCGAGTGAGTCGGCGCCGAGGTAGCGGCAGATCTCCTCGACCGTGTGGCTGGAGCCGATCAGCTCCTTGCGGGTCGGGGTGTCGATGCCGTAGTAGCAGGGCCACTGGATCGGCGGCGAGGAGATGCGCACGTGCACGGACTTGGCGCCGGCGCTGCGGATCATCTTCACGATCTTGCGGCTGGTGGTGCCGCGCACGATCGAGTCGTCCACCACGACCACCCGCCGGTTCTCCAGCATCTCGCTTCATGGGGTTGAGCTTCACCTTCACGCCGAAGTGGCGGATCCCCTGCTTGGGCTCGATGAAGGTGCGGCCCACGTAGTGGTTGCGGATCAGCCCGAGGTCGAAGGGCGTGCCCGACTCCTCGGAGTAGCCGAGGGCCGCGCTGGTGCCCGGAGTCCGGCACCGGGATGACGATGTCGGCCTCGGCCGGGTGCTCGCGGGCCAGCTGCCGCCCCAGCTCCTTGCGGGCCGTGTGCACGTTCTTGCCCCACAGCACCGAGTCGGGCCGCGCGAAGTAGACGTACTCGAACACGCACTGCAGCCGCTCGCCGGCGGGGGCGGCCCGGTAGGAGTGCAGCCCGGCGTCGCTGATCACGACCAGCTCGCCCGGCTCGACGTCGCGCTCGGTGCGCGCCTCCATCAGATCGAGCGCGCACGTCTCCGAGGCGACGATCCAGGACTCGCCCAGCCGGCCGAGCGTGAGCGGACGGAACCCGTAGCGGTCGCGCACCGCGTAGATGGCGTCGCGCGTGAGGATGAGCAGGGCGTAGGCGCCCTTGACCTGGCCCAGCGCCCACGGGATCTGCTCCTCCAGCGGACCGGCCGGGGCCCGGGCGAGCAGGTGCAGGATCACCTCGGTGTCGGAGTTCGACTGGAAGATCGCCCCGTCGCGCTCCATGTCCTTGCGGAGCGCATCCGCGTTGGTCAGGTTGCCGTTGTGGGCGATCGCGATCGGCCCCCGCGCGAACGTCGCCGTGATCGGCTGGGCGTTGCGCAGGTTGGACGAGCCCGCGGTCGAGTAGCGCACGTGGCCGATGGCCCGGTGGCCGGGCAGCCGCCGCAGGCGTTCCGGACTGAAGACGTCGGCCACCCATCCCATCGCCTTCTCGAGATGGAAGTTGTGGCCGTCGGTCGCCACGATGCCGGCCGACTCCTGGCCCCGGTGCTGGAGCGCGTAGAGGCCGAGGTAGGTGACGTTGGCGGCCTCGGCATGATTCCAGATGCCGAACAACCCGCACTCGTCGTGGAACTTGTCGTCACGCCATGTGGCGTTCAAAGCCGTTCCTCCACGCGTGCTCGATCTGGTCCAGTCCCACGTCCACGACCGTCGTCGCGCCCACCCGCAGGCGCAACCGGTCTCCCCCCGTCGTCCCGATCCAGCGCCACGGGATGGCCGACTCCGCCATCAGCGCCTCGAACTCCCGCGCCCGCTCCGGCTCGACGCTCACCACGATCCGCGAGGGCCCCTCGCCGAACAGCACGTGGTCGGCCCGCGCCCCCGCCGCCAGCGTCACCTCGCACCCGATCGACGTCCGGCCGCTCACGCACGCCTCGGCCAGCGCGACGGCCACGCCGCCCTCCGAGCAGTCGTGGGTGGCGGTCGTCAGCCCGGCCCCGATCGCCGCCCGCACCGCGGCCTGCACCCGGCGCTCGACTTCGAGATCCAGCGGGGCCAGCCGCCCGCCCACCTGATCGTGGCGTACCTTCAGGTATTCCGAACCGCCCAGGCTCACTGTCTCCGGTCCCAGCAGCGCCACCCGCTGGCCGGCCGCCTTGAACCACTGGGTGCTCAGGAGCGTCGCGTCGTCCAGGAGACCGACCACGCCGACGATCGGTGTGGGCAGGATGGCCTGGCCGAGGGTCTCATTGTAGAGGGAAACGTTGCCGCCCACTACCGGGAGCTCGAGCGCACGACAGGCCTCGCCGATCCCCTCGACCGCCTCGGCGAGCTGCCACAGGATCTCCGGCCGCTCGGGCGAGCCGAAGTTCAGGCAGTCGGTGACCCCGAGCGGTCGGCCGCCGGCGCAGGAGACGTTGCGCGCGGCCTCGCACACGGCCAGGGCGGCTCCCCTCCGGGGATCGAGGAACACCTGCCGCCCGTTGCCGTCGATGGCGATCGCGATGGCCCGCCGCGTGCCCTTCACCCGTAGCACGCTGGCATCGGAGCCGGGCAGCACGAGCGTGTTGATGCCCACCTGCTGGTCGTACTGCCGGAACGCCCACTCCTTGGAGGCCAGCGCCGCCGAGCCGACCAGCTCGAGCAGGGCCGCGCCGTGGTCGGCCGGAGCCGGCAACGCGAGCGGGTCGAGGGCCTGTCGCTCGGCCAACCACGCGGGCGGCGCGTAGGGCTTCTCGTAGACCGGCGCCTCGGCCAGGGCCGCCACCGGCACCCGCGCCACCTCGTCGCCCCGGTGGCGAACCACCAGCGCCTCGGCTGTCGTCACCGCGCCGATCTGCACGGCGTCGAGCTCCCAGCGGGCGAAGACCCCGCGCAGCTCTTCCTCGCGCCCGCGAGCGCCGACGAGGAGCATGCGCTCCTGCGATTCCGAGAGCAGCAGCTCGTAGGGCGTCATGCCCTCCTCGCGCTGCGGCACCGCCGACAGCTCCACGTCCATCCCGGTGCCGCTGCGGGCCGGCATCTCCGAGGTGCAGCAGGCCAGGCCGGCGGCGCCCATGTCCTGGATCCCGACCACCGCGCCGGTGGCCATCGCCTCCAGGCACGCCTCCAGCAGCAGCTTCTCGGTGAAGGGATCGCCCACCTGCACGGTCGGCCGCCGCTCCTCGGCGTGCTCGTCGAAGGTGGCGGAGGCCATGGTGGCGCCGTGAATGCCGTCGCGCCCGGTCTTGTTGCCGACGTAGAAGACGGGGTTGCCGGTGCCCTCGGCGCGAGCCCGGAAGATGCGATCGGCCCGCACGAGGCCGACGCACATGACGTTGACCAGCGGGTTGCCGGCGTACTCCGGCGCGAAGGCGATCTCGCCGCCGACCGTGGGGCAGCCGAAGCAGTTGCCGTACCACGAGATCCCGGAGACGACGCCCTCGATGAGCCGCCGCGTGCGCGGATCGGTGGGATCGCCGAAGCGCAGCGAGTCGAGGAGCGCGATCGGACGCGCTCCCATCGTGAAGATGTCGCGCAGGATGCCGCCGACGCCGGTGGCCGCGCCCTGGAAGGGCTCGATGAACGAGGGGTGGTTGTGACTCTCGACCTTGAACACGACCGCCCAGCCGTCCCCGATGTCGATGGCGCCGGCGTTCTCCCCCGGCCCCTGCAGCACGCCGCGGCCGGTCTGGGGCAGCCGCTTGAGGAAGACCTTGCGAGTGCTTGTACGCGCAGTGCTCGGACCACAGCGCCGAGAAGAGGCCGAGCTCGGTGTAGGAGGGTTCGCGGCCGAGCCGCTCGATGATCCGGTCGTACTCGTCGGCCGTCAACCCCAGGCCACGCGCCAGCTCGAGCGTGACCTTCGGCTCAGCCAGCGCCAAGCGCCACGACCATTCTCAGGCTCGCCTCACCGCGGCGGGCGCGCGTCCCGTCACTATCGCTTCAGGAACGTGCCATCCTCGACGAGGCTGCCGAGGAGTGAGTGGAAGATCTGCAGGCCGTCGGTACCGCCCAGGGCGGACTCGGCGGCCCGCTCGGGGTGCGGCATGAGCCCGAGCACCGTCCCCTCCTCGTTCACGATGCCCGCGATGTTCTCCACCGAGCCGTTGGGATTCGCGGCCCGGGTCACCTGGCCATCCGCCGTCGCGTACCGGAACACCACCTGGTTGTGCCGGCGCAGGCTGCGCAGCGTCTCGGGGTCGGCGTGGTACTTGCCCTCGCCGTGCGAGATCGGCATCGTGAGGACCTGGCCCGGGCGCAGCGCGCGGGTGAACGGGGTCTCCGCGTTGTCGACGAGCAGCTGGGTGGACTGACACCGGTACTGCAGACACTCGTTGCGCATGAGGGCGCCCGGCAGCAGCCCGGCCTCGCAGAGGATCTGGAAGCCGTTGCAGGAGCCGAGCACGAGACCGCCGCCCGCCAGGAACGCCGGCAACGCCTCGACCACGGGCGAGCGTCCGGCCACGGCCCCCGCCCTCAGATAGTCACCGTAGGAGAAGCCGCCCGGCAGGACCACGCAGTCGAGGTCCGCGAGGTTTCGATCCCGGTGCCACACGTACTTGACCGGCTGCTTCATCACCTCCGAGATGACGTAGTGGAAGTCGCAGTCGCTCCAGGTTCCCGGGAATACGACGACACCGAATCTCATGAGATCGCGTCTCTCCTCTCGGGGACCGCCATTGGCGCCGCGGCACTGGTCATCTTACCGGACCGCTCCGGGTGGGGCAAGGCGCTCGGCCGGTTCGGCCTCGATCGTGTAGTCCTCGAGCACCGTGTTGGCGAGCAGGCGACGGCACATCTCGTCCACGCGCGCCCGCGCCTGCGCGGCGTCGGCGGCGTCGACGTCGACCTCGACCAGCTTTCCGACGCGCAGCCCGCGGACGTCACCGAAGCCGAGTCCGGACAGCGCGCGCTGCACCGCCGCCCCCTGCACGTCGAGGATGCCGGGCTTGAGGCGAACGAGGACGCGGACCTTCATCCGGCCACCAGCCCCGCCCGACGGAAGATCGTGTCGACGTTGCGAACGTACCAGGCGGGGTCGAAGCACGCCTTGAGGTCGGGCGGGCTGAGCCGCTCGGTCACGGCGGGGTCGGCGGCCAGCAGCTCCAGCAGCGGCCGCCGCTCCTTCCACGCGCGCATGGCATGGCGCTGCACCAGCTCGTAGGCCACCTGGCGGGCCAGGCCGGACTCGGTGAGCTTGAGCAGCACGCGCTGGGAGTAGATGTTGCCGTGGCTGGCCTCGAGGTTCTCGGCCATGCGGGCGGGATCGACGTCGAGCCCCTCCACGATGAAGGTGGTCAGATCGAGCACGTAGTCGAGCAGGATCGTGGAGTCGGGCAGGATCACCCGCTCGACCGACGAGTGGCTGATGTCCCGCTCGTGCCACAGCGCGACGTTCTCGACGGCGGCCAGGGCGTTGCTGCGCAGCAGCCGGGCCAGCCCGCAGATGCGCTCGGCCAGCTCCGGGTTGCGCTTGTGCGGCATCGCGCTGGAGCCCTTCTGTCCCTCGCCGAACGGCTCCTGGGCCTCCAGCACCTCGGTGCGCTGCAGGCCGCGGATCTCCAGGCCGATCTTCTCCAGCGAGGCGCCGGCGATGGCGAGGGCCGCACAGAACTCCGCGTGCCGGTCGCGCTGCACGATCTGGGTGGAGACGGGCTCCACGCCGAGGCCGAGCTCGCGGCACACCTCTTCCTCGATCTCCGGCTCGACGTGGGCGAAGTTGCCGACCGCCCCCGACAGCTTGCCGACGGCGACCGCCTCCCGGGCCCGCCGCAGCCGCTCCAGGTTGCGACCGGCCTCGACGTACCACACCGCCACCTTGAGGCCGAACGTGGTCGGCTCGGCGTGCACGCCGTGGGTGCGGGCGATGGTCAGGGTGTCGCGGTAGCGCAGGGCCAGCGTGCGGAGGGCGGCCCGCAGTCGCTCCTGCCCGGCGATGAGCAGGTCGGCGGCGTCGCGGAGCTGCAGCCCGGTGGCGGTGTCCCAGACGTCGTTGGTGGTGAGCCCGACGTGCACGAAGCGCGAGTCGGCGCCGAGCTGCTCCTCGAGGCTGGTGAGCAGCGCGATCATCTCGTGCTTGACCCGGCGCTGAATGTCGAGGATGCGGTCGATGTCGACCCGGGCGGCCTGGATGCGGGTCATGACATCGAGGGGGATGCGACCGCGGCGTGCGTAGGCGCCACACACCGCCACTTCCACGCGCAGCCACGCCTGATACTTCGCGGCCTCGCTCCAGATACTCCCCATGGCGGGCCGGGTGTACCGCTCGATCACGCCCCCACCATAATGCAAAACCGGCCGCAGCGAAAGACACCCACGCGCGAATCGCCGCCACGACCACCGGCGATGCGCGGGCCAGAGATCGCCACCACGCGCGCAGCGCCGGGAGGGTGGCCGGGGCGGTCGGGCTAGCTGCGGAATTCGGCGGGCAGGTTACGGCGGTCGAGCGGGCCGAGCGTGGTCAGGGCGAGGCGATCCTCGTCGAGGACCTCGCTGATGAGCGCCTGGACCTCGGCGTGCTTGACGCCGTCGATCGAGGCGAGCATCTCGTCGATGGTCAGGAACGAGCCCAGGTGCAGCTCGTGCTTGGCCAGGCGGTTCATGCGGCTGGACGTCGACTCCAGGGACAGCATCAGGCTGCCCTTGAGGTGGTCCTTGGCCCGCTTGAGCTCCTCGGCGGTGATGCCGTTCTTCTTGAGGTCGCGCAGCTCCTTGAGGGTCGACTTCAGGACCTTGGCGAAGTTCTGGGCGTCGGTCGCGGCGTAGACGTACAGCAGGCCGGTGTCGGCGAAGGCCTGGGCCCCGGAGTGGATCGAGTAGACGAGCCCCTGGCGCTCCCGGATCTCCTGGAACAGCCGCGAGGACATGCTGCCGCCGATCACGTCGTTGAGCAGGAACATCGCGTAGCGCTCGGGGGCGGCGTGGGACAGGCCGGGGAAGCCCATCACCACGTGCACCTGCTCGAGCGCCTTGTGCACGATGTTCACGCCGGGCGTGAGGCTCACCGGCTCGGCGCCGCGCGTCCGGGCCTCGTGGCGGAAGCCGTTGAAGCCGTTGCCGAACAGCTCGACGACCTGCTCGTGGGTGACGTTGCCGGCCACCGCGATGATGATCCGCGGCGGCACGTACTCGGCGGCGAACCAGTCGGCGATCGCCTCCCGGCTGAAGCCGGTGACCAGGTCGCGGGTGCCGAGGATGGGCCGCCCCAGCGGGTGGTCCACCCACACCTGGGCCGCGAACAGGTCGTGGATGACGTCGTCCGGGGTGTCCTCCACCATCCGGATCTCCTGCAGGACGACCGACTTCTCGCGCTCGAGCTCCTCGGCGTCGAACAGGGGGTGCAGCAGGATATCGGTGAGCAGGTCGACGGCGAGCGGCAGGTGCTCGTCGAGGACCTGCACGTAGAAGCAGGTGTTCTCCTTCGTCGTGAACGCGTCCATCTGCCCGCCCACCGAGTCCATGGTGCGGGCGATGGTCTCGGCACTCCGGGTGGCCGTGCCCTTGAACACCAGGTGCTCGATCAGATGAGAGACGCCGCCCCGGGGCTCCGGCTCGTGGCGGGACCCCGTCTCCACCCAGACGCCGACGGCGACCGAGCGGACGTGCGGCATCCGCTCCGTCAGGATGCGGATGCCGTTGGGCAGAACGCTCTTGCGATACTCTTCAGTCACGTGGGGGGTTGGCCGCCTGCGGGTTCTTCAGCCGCTCCTTGTCGGCGAGCGCGGGCTGATCGCGCAGCGCCATCTTCCGGCTCAACCGCATCTTGCCGTTGCCGTCGACCTCGATCACCTTGACCAGCACCTCGTCGCCCTCGCTCAGCACATCCTGGACGGCCCGGATGCGGCTCTCGGCGATCTGCGAGATGTGCAGCAGCCCCTCGGTGTTGGGGATGACCTCCACGAAGGCGCCGAACTCGACGATCTTCTTCACCTTGCCCAGGTAGATCCGGTCCAGCTCCACCTCGCGGCAGATGTCCTGGATCATGCCGAGCGCCTTCTGGACCGAGGCGTTGTCGGGCGAGAAGACCGTCACCCGCCCGTCGTCCTCGATGTCGATCTTGGCGCCGGTGGCGTCCTGGATGCCGCGCACCACCTTGCCGCCGGGGCCGATGATCTCGCGGATCTTCTCCGTCCGGATCTTGATCGTCACGAAGCGCGGCGCGTACGGGCTCAGCTCGGCCCGTGGCTTCTCCAGCGCCTCCCGCATCTTGCCGAGCACGATCATCCGGGCCTCCCGCGCCTGCTTGAGGGCCTGGCGCATGATCTCGACCGAGACCCCGGTGATCTTGATGTCCATCTGCAGCGCGGTGACGCCCTTCTCGGTGCCGGCGACCTTGAAGTCCATGTCGCCGTAGTGGTCCTCGGTGCCCATGATGTCGGTCAGGATCCCGAACTTCTCCCCTTCCTTCACGAGGCCCATGGCGATGCCGGCCACGTGCGACTTGAGGGGAGCGCCGGCGTCCATGAGGGCGAGCGAGGCGCCGCACACGCTGGCCATCGAGGAGGAGCCGTTGGACTCCATGATGTCGGAGACCACCCGCACCGTGTACGGGAACTCCTCCTTGGGCGGCATCACGGCCTCGACCGCGCGCTCGGCGAGGGCGCCGTGGCCGATGTCGCGGCGGCTCGGCGAGCCGAAGCGCCGGACTTCACCGACCGAGAAGGGCGGGAAGTTGTAGTGCAGCATGAAGTGACGATACGACTCGCCCTCCAGCGCCTCGATCTTCTGCTCGTCGGCCTTGGTGCCGAGCGTGGCGGTGACCAGGGCCTGGGTCTCGCCGCGAGTGAACAGCGACGAGCCGTGGGCGCGCGGCAGGTAGGACATCTCGATGGTGATCGGCCGGATCTCGTCGACCTTGCGGCCGTCCACCCGGATGCCGCGCTCCACGATCATCTTGCGCACTTCCGCGCTCTCGGCCTCTTCGAAGGCCGCCCGCACCGCGCCCCTCTTGCTGTCCTCGACGCCGGCCGCCGCCCACACCTCGTCGAACACGCGGTGCACGGCCTCGGCGCGGGCGTGCTTGTCGTGGGTCGCCAGCGCGGCCGCCAGCTTGGGCGCAGCCAGGCTCCGCACGCGGGTGGCCAGCTCCTGGTCGCGGCCGGCGGTCGGATCGAAGGTCCAGCGCGGCTTGCCGGCCTTCGCCACCAGCTCCTTCTGCATGCGAGCCAGCTGCTTGCACTGCTCGTGGCCGAAGGCGATGGCCTCCAGCATCTTGTCCTCGGAGACTTCCTTGGCCCCCGCCTCCACCATCAGCACGCCATCCTCGGTACCCGCCACGACCAGCTCGAGCTGCGAGGCCTCCTGCTGGGCCGTGGTCGGATTCGCCACGAACTGCCCGTCGACCAGGCCGACCCGCACCGCGCCCACCGGCCCCGCGAAGGGGATGCCGGACAGGCAGAGGGCGGCCGAGGCCCCGTTGATGGCCAGCACGTCGGGATCGTTGCTGGGATCGCCGGAGATGACCAGGCACACGATCTGGACCTCGTTGCGGAAGCCGTCCGGGAACAGCGGCCGGACGGGGCGGTCGATGAGACGGCAGGTCAGGGTCTCCTTCTTGACCGGCGCGCCCTCGCGCTTGAAATACCCACCGGGGATACGGCCTCCGGCGTACGCGCGCTCACGGTATTCCACCGTCAGCGGGAAGAAGTCCTGGCTCTCCTTGGCCGTCTTGGCGGCGACCACGGTCGCCAGCACCATCGTGTCGCCGAACCGGACGACCACGCTGCCGTCGGCCTGCTTGGCGACCTTCCCGGTCTCGATGGAGAAGGCTTGGCCCTGAATATCGATCTGCGTTTTGTGACTCATACGAGCATTTGTCCTCGGTTCGGCGGTCGCCCGGCGAACACCTAGTGTGAGGGGCGCCGGCGTCCATGCGCCGCGCCCACAAAGGGCCCCCGGGGTCGTTCCGTCCGAGGACCGGTCATGTACACCTGCGGGCCCGCCGTCAGCGGCGGATGCCCAACTTGTCGATGATCGCCTGGTAGCGCTCGACGTTCTTCGCCTTCAAGTAGTCGAGGAGGCCGCGCCGCTTGCCGATCAGCATCAGGAGCCCCCGGCGCGAGTGGTGGTCCTTCGCGTGCAGCTTGAAGTGTTCGGTCAGGCTGTTGACTCGCTCGGTCAACAACGCGATCTGCACCTCGGGCGACCCCGTGTCCCCTTCGTGCGTCTTGAACTGCTCGATCAGGCTCTTCTTGCGGTCGAGGGCAAGCGGCATCGGAAGGCCTCCTCCAATCGCCTCACCCCGGAGATCGGTCCCCAGGGAGGGTTCAAAAAAACTATGTTTTGTCAGCAGATACGCAGGGAGGGTAACACGGGGTCAACCGGAAGTAAAGTTAACGCCTCAGGACCGCGCCCGGGCCGAGGCGATGTCGCGCATGACCTGGGCCTTGAGGTCGTCGACCGAGGGAAAGCGCATCTCCTCACGCAGGCGCTCGAGGAAGTCCAGCCGCACCCGCCGGCCGTACAGATCACCTGAAAAGTCGAGCAGATGCGCCTCCACCGCTACAGTGGTTTCTCCGAACGTCGGCCGGACCCCGACGTTGACCACGGCGGGGTGGGACCGGCCGTCCACCTCGACGAGTCCCCGATAGACGCCGAGCGCCACCAGCACCGGGCGCGTCGGCTCGATGTTCGCCGTCGGAAAGCCGAGCGTCCGCCCCCTTCCCGCGCCCGACGTTACCGGCCCCGCGATCGAGTACGGGCGCCCGAGGTGTCGCGCCGCCGTCGCGACGTCGCCCCGCTGCAGCGTCGCGCGGATCTCCGTCGACGACACCGCCACCCCGTCGACCGTCATTGGTGGGACCACGTGAGCCTGAAAGCCACCGCGACTGGCCAGATCCTCCAGGAGGCGCGCGTCACCGCGGGCGCCCCGGCCGAAGCGATGGTTGTAGCCCACGACGACCTCACGCGCGCGCAGCCGCTCGAGCACCACGTCCTTGACGAAGGCCTCGGGCTCGATGGCGGCCAGCTCACGGCTGAAGGCCAGGACCACGACGGCGTCGATGCCGACCTCGGCGATCAGGGCCAGCCGCTCGTCCAGCGTCGTGATGGCGCGCGGGGCCTTGTCGGGGTGGAGGATCTCCGCCGGATGCGGATCGAACGTGCACGCCACCGCCTCCATCCCGCCCGCGCGGGCCAGGGTGAGGGCGGTGCCGAGGATGGCGCGGTGACCGAGGTGGACGCCGTCGAAGATTCCGAGGGCGACCGCGCTCGGCCGGGCGTCAGGCCGGACGGACTCGAGTCCCCGGTCGATCCGCATGAAGCATCCGCACCGGCCGCGTGCGCATCCCCTCCACCACCTCGCCCACGCCCAGCAGCCGCCCGTCGCCGGCGTGCACACGCACCAGCGTGCCGGCCGGCGTGCGCGCCGGCGCCAGCTCCACCGGCTGGCCGTGCTCGAAGCGGCTCATGCGCCCGCGCGTCGAGCCGGATGGCCGGCCAGTCGGCCAGCGCAGCGGCGGGCGGCTGCACACGCGCCCACAGCGCGGCCGTCTCCCCGACGGTCAGCGCCTCCCACGACACGGCGTCCGCCAGCCTGAACGGACCGACGCGCGTGCGCACCAGCCGTTGCACGGCGGCCCCGCAGCCGAGCGACGCGCCGAGATCGGCGGCCAGGCGTCCGGAGGTAGGTTCCCTTGCCGCACACCACCCGGAGACCGATGTCGGGCGGCGCGACCTCCTGCACCTCGATGGCGTGGATCACCACCTCGCGGGGCTCGCGCACCACCTCGACGCCCTCGCGAGCCAGCTCGTAGAGGCGGCGGCCGCCGTGGTGGACGGCCGAGTACATCGGGGGCACCTGCTTGATGCGGCCCAGGAAGGGCTGGCAGGCCGCCTCCACCTGCGCCCGGTCGACGTTCCCGACCGGCGCCTCGGCGACCACGCGGCCGCTCATGTCACCGGTGTCGGTGGTGACGCCCAGACGCAAGGTCGCCACGTATTCCTTGTCCTGATCGGCGAGGTAGGCCATCAGCTTCGTCGCCTCGTCGAGCAGCATGGGCAGCACCCCGGTGGCGTCGGGGTCGAGGGTGCCGGCGTGGCCGACACGCTTGAGCCCGAGCCGGCGCCGGACGAGGGCCACGGCGTCGAAGGAGGTGACCCCGGCCGTCTTGTCGACGACCAGGATGCCGGTCGTGCTCACGCGTCGACCGCCGCGCGCACCGCGGCGAGAACGTCGCGCGTCACCGCCTCCAGGCCGCCCGCCACGGTGAAGCCGGCGGCGTTGGGATGGCCGCCGCCGCCGAACTTGGCGGCGATCCGCTGCACGTCGACGTCGCCCTTGCCGCGCAGGCTCACCTTCACCTGCTCGCCGCGCGCCCGCAGCAGGCAGGCGACGCGGACGGAGGCGATCGAGCGCGGGTAGTTCACGAGCTCCTCGGACTCGACGAAGGTCTCCGGCACCGCGCCGCCCGGCAGGGCCAGCCAGGCCACGCGGCCGTCCTCGCTCACCTGCACGCGGGCCAGGCTCTCGCCCAGCCAGCGGAGGGCGTCGGTGGGGCGCCGCTCGTAGATGGCCGCCGACACGACGGCCGGCTCGGCGCCCGCCGTCACCAGCTCGGCGGCGATCTGGAAGGTGGCCGGCGTCACGTTCGAGTAGCGGAACGACCCGGTGTCCGTGTGGATGGCGGTGAAGAGGTTGGTGGCGATGGCCGGCGTCAACGGCAGCCCCAGGTCGATCAGCAGCCGGTAGACCATCTCACCGGTGGCGGCGGCGGTCGGTGTCGATCCAGTTGACGTGCCCGTAGCGCCGGTTGTCGGGATGGTGGTCGATGTTCACCACCACCGAGGCGGCGGCGCGGGCCTGGTCGATGAGCCCCTCGGTGCGGCCGGGGTTCGGGCAGTCGGTCAGTACCGCGACGTCGAAGCGCCCGTCGATCGCCGGCAGGACTCGGTACCGCTCGATGCCGGGCAGGAAGCCGAGCGCGCCGGGGGCCGGGTGAGGGCCTCCGTACACCACCTGCCAGCCGCGGGCCTCCAGGGCCAGGCCGAGCGCCATCAGGGTGCCGAGGACGTCGGCGTCGGGGTGGACGTGCCCCAGCATCAGCGCCCGGCCGGGCGGCCGCCGCAGGGCGGCCAGCACGTCCGGCGGGGCCGGACCTACCGTCCCGCTCACCGGTCGCCCTGGACCTGCTTGAGGAGCGACTGGATCTTGGCCGCGTGCTCCATCGAGCGGTCGGCCCGGAAGTCGAGCGTCGGGCGTGACGCGCAGGTCGAGGTGCTGGCGCAGCCAGTTGCGGACGAAGCCCCGGGCGCTGGTGAGCGCGGCCAGCGAGGAGGCCCACTGGCGCTCGTCGCCCAGCACGGAGACGAAGACCTTGGCCACCCGCAGGTCCTTGGCGGTCTCCACCTCGGTGACCGTGACGAAGCCCAGGCGGGGATCCTTCAGCTCCCGCTGCAGGAGCGTCGAGATCTCCTCCTTGATGAGCTGGTTCACGCGGTCGAGCCGCTTGCCCTGCATTACAAGATCTCCAGGAAGGTCTCGATGACGCGACCTTCCACGTGGTCCTCGATGAAGTCCATGGCCTTGGAGACGACCTCGTTGGCGTGGCGCGCATCGCCGGAGACGTAGGCGACGGCCAGCGTGGCGCGCTGCCAGGAGTCCTGGTGGTCGACCTCGGCCACCGAGCACTCGAAGCGGGCGCGCACCCGTTGCTTGAGCCCCTTCAGGACGTGTCGCTTGCCCTTGAGCGAGTCGACGTCCGGCAGGTGCAGCTCCACCATCCCCAGCGCGACCCGCGCCGTCGACACGGTGCCCTCTCCGGACCCCGTCGCGCTACAGCGTGCGCGCGACTTCCTCGGTGGAGAACGCCTCGAGGATGTCTCCGGCCTGGGTGTCCCTGATGTCGACGCCGATACCGCACTCGAGCCCGGCCAGCACCTCGCGCACGTCGTCCTTGAAGCGCCGGACCGAGGTGATGGTGCCCTCGGCGGTGACGTTGTTGCCACGGCGCACGCGCACCTTGGCGCCCCGGACGATCTTGCCGTCCAGCACCATCGAGCCGCACACCGGTCCGAGCTTGGAGATGACGAACATCTGCCGGATCTGGGCCCGGCCCAGGATCGTCTCGCGGATCTCCGGCGCCAGCAGCCCCTCGAGGGCGGCCTTCACGTCGTTGACCGCCTCGTAGATGACGTTGTAGAAGCGCAGGTCGACGCCGTTGGCCTGGGCCTGGGCCGCCGCCTTGGGCTCGGCCTTCACGTTGAAGCCGAGCACGATCGCGTTGGACGCCGAGGCCAGCATGACGTCGCTCTCGTTGATGGCGCCGACCGAGCTGTGGATGACCTTCAGCTTGACCTCGTCGGTCGAGAGCCGCTCGAGCGACTCCGCCACCGCCTCCACCGAGCCCTGCACGTCGGCCTCGGAGGATGAGCCGCAGCTCCTTGACCTCGCCCGATCTGGATCTGCTTCTGCAGGCCCTCCAGCGTGATGCGGGTGGCCGCCTTGATCTTGAGCTTGTCGCGGTCGGCGCGCATGCCGGCGATCTGCCGGGCCTTGCGCTCGTCGGAGACCGACACCAGCACGTCGCCGGCCGCCGGCACCCCCGACAGGCCGAGGAGCTCGACCGGATCCGAGGGACCGGCCTGCTTGACCTTGCGGCCGGCCGGATCGATGAGCGCGCGAATGCGGCCGGAGTGCGAGCCCACGACCACGGCGTCGCCCTCGTGCAGCGTTCCGTTCTGGATGAGGACCGTGGCCACCGGGCCGCGACCGCGATCGAGCCGGCCCTCGATGATGACGCCCTTCGGCGGCCCGGCTCGGGTTGGCCTTGAGCTCGAGGACCTCCGACTGCAGCGCCGTCATCTCCAGCAGCTGCTCGATGCCGGTGCCCTTCTTGGCCGAGGTGGGCACGAAGATCGTCTGGCCGCCCCACTCCTCGGGCATGAGGTTGTGGTTGGACAGCTCGCGCTTGACCCGGTCGGGGTCGGACTCCGGCTTGTCGATCTTGTTCACGGCCACGATGATCGGCACGCTCGGCGGCCCGCGCGTGGTTGATCGCCTCCACCGTCTGGGGCATCACGCCATCGTCGGCCGCCACCACCAGGATGACGATGTCGGTGGCCTGGGCGCCGCGGGCCCGCATGGCCGTGAACGCCTCGTGACCCGGCGTGTCCAGGAACGTGACCTTGCCGTGGCTGGTCACCACCTGGTAGGCGCCGATGTGCTGCGTGATGCCGCCGAACTCCTTCTCGGCCACCTTGGTCCGGCGGATGGCGTCGAGGAGCGAGGTCTTGCCGTGGTCGACGTGGCCCATGACGGTGACGACCGGCGGTCGCAGCACCAGCTGGGCTGGATCCGACTCCTCCTCCTCGATGACGTCGCCCTCGACCGAGCGGATCTCGAGGTCGAAGTGGAACTTGTCGGCGACCAGCTTGGCCTCGGTGGGATCGAGCAGGTCGTTGACCATCTTCATCACGCCCAGCTCGATGAGGGCCTTGATGACCTCACCGGACTTGCGGCGCATCTTCTCGGCCAGCTCGGCGACCGTGACCGACTCGCCCACGCGCACGGTCTCGCGCTTGACCTCGACCGCCGGCGGGGGCGGCGGCTCGACAACGGCGACGGCGGCCGCGGCGGCGGGCCGCAGCACTTCGGCCGGCGCCGCCGGGGCCGGCGACACCGGCGAGGCCGGGCGCGTCGGCGCGCCGGTCGCCGCGGCCGGGGGAGCGGCCGGCTGCGCTGGCCGCGGCGGGGGCGGCGGCACGAAGGGCCGCGGTGGTCCCTGCGTGATGCGCGGCTGCGAGAACGGCCCGACCGGCCCGCGCGGCGACGGACGCTGCGACGGGCCCGCCGGCCGCTCGAGCGGCCGGAACGGCACGATCTTCGGCTCCGGCCGGCGCACGGTGGGCGCCGGCGGCGACGCGGGGGGTGCCGTGGCGGCAGGCTTCAACGGGTCCGCGAGCGGCGGCGGCGCCACCGGGGTGACCGGCGGTGCGGCCGGAGCGACCGGAGCGACCGGCGCCACCCGCGGGGGCTCCGGAGCGATCTCGGCGGCCGGCTTGGCGACCAGCGGCGGCTCGGGGGTCATCTCGACCGGCGCGGCGGGCTTGGGCTTGACGATGGTCGCCGCTGGGCGCAGCTCGACCGCGTCCTCGCCCCCCTCCTCGGTCGTCTTCTTCGTCCGGGTTGCCGGCTTGACGGCGCCGTCCACACCGGGCGCGCGCGGCTTGGCCACGCGCTTGGGCTTCGCTGCCGTCTCTTCCGGCAACTCTCGACCCTTGCCGAGCTTCACCCGCAGCTCGTTGGCGAGCTTCTGGTCAAGGGGAGTCATGGCGCGAACGCCCTTGTGCCCCATCTCCTCGGCGGCGACCATGAGGTCCTTGCTGGTCACGCCGAGCTCCTTCGCGAGCTCGATCACCTTGATCTTCGTCGCTGCCACGTCCCCCTCACCTCCTACGAGCCAGTGTCGAGACCGGCCACGGCCGTCGAGTGACTCCCGGCCAGCACGATCGACTCCAGTCCCGCACCCACCCGGCACGCCGCCCGGAACGCGTGCCCGAGCCGCCCCGTCTTCAATGCTCGCTCCACGCAGTCGGGCACGGCGCACACGTAGGCGCCGCGGCCCGGCCGGACTGCTTCCTGATCCACAACCACGACGCCGTCCGCGCCCCGTACGAGCCGCACCAGCGCGCCCTTCGGACGGCGCTGCCGGCACCCCAGACACGTGCGGGTCGGCACATGGCTCACGCCTCCCTCGACGGCGGCTCCGGCTCGGCCCCCGCCGGCTCCGCGCCGGCTGCGGGCGCCGCCGCCGCGGCGGCGGCCTCGGCGGCCGCCTGCGCATGGGCCGCGATCCACTCCTCGGCCGCCGCGTAGATCTTGTCGGCCTGATCGCCGACCGCGGGCAGCGCATGCAGCGCCTCGCGGCCGGCGTCCACGATCGCCCGCGGGGAGCCGAGTCCGGCCGCCTCCAGCGCCTCGACCACCTCGGGTGTGCCACCGGCCACCCGCGCCAGCGCCGAGCGCGCCTCCTCGGCGTCCGCCCGGTCGCTCTCGACCTCGGACTCGCTCTTGATGTCGATGCGCATCCCGGTCAGCTTGGCGGCCAGGCGCGCGTTCTGCCCCTTCTTGCCGATGGCCAGCGAGAGCTGGTTGTCGGGCACGATGACCAGCGCGGCCGGCTGCCCCTCGCCCTCGCGCTCCTCGGCGATCGTCACCGACGAGACCTTGGCCGGCGACAGCGCCCGCGACACGAAGGTGGCCGGGTCGTGCGACCACTCGATGATGTCGATCTTCTCGCCCCGCAGCTCGCGGCTGATGACCTGGATGCGGGTGCCGCGCAGCCCCACGCAGGCGCCGATCGGGTCGACGTCGCGCTTGGTCGAGGCCACCGCCACCTTGGCCCGCTCGCCCGCTTCCCGCGCCGTCGCCTTCACGACCACGATCCCCTCCTGGATCTCGGGGATCTCGGTCTCGAACAGCCGCGCGAGGTAGCCGGGGTGGGTCCGCGACAGCGTGATCTGCGGCCCCTTGGTCGAGCGGCGCACCTCGAGCACGAAGGCCCGGATGCGGTCGCCGGGATTGTAGCGCTCGCCCGGGATCTGCTCGCGCTCGGGCAGGATCGCCTCGGCCTTGCCGACCTCGAGGATCACGTTGCGCTTCTCGATGCGGTGCACGACCGCGCGCAGGATCTGTCCTTCCTTGCCGGCGAACTCCGAGTAGATGCCCTCGCGCTCGGCGTCCCGGACCTTCTGGAGGATGACCTGCTTGGCCGTCTGGGCCGCGATGCGGCCGAAGTCCTGGGGCGGGCGCTCCTGCTCCTGATCGAGCTCGTCGTCGAGCTCTGCCTCCGGATTGAGCGCCTTGGCCTCGTCGAGGCTGATCTCGAGCTTGGGATCAGTGACCTCGGCGACGACCTTGCGGCGGGCGTAGGCGCGCATCTCGCCGGTCTTGCGGTCGATCTGGATGCGCATGTTGTCGCCGGGCAGTGACTTCCGCGAGGCCGACAGCAGGGCAGACTCCAGCGCCTCGAAGAGGACCTCTTTGTCGATCCCCTTCTCCCGGCCCAGCTGCTCGATGACCATGATCAGTTCGCGGTTCATAATCCTGACGGCCGTCGTGGCCACGGAACTTCCACGTCCAGGCGGGCCTTCGTGACCCGCCCCCGTGGCAGCTCCACGCGCGTTCCATCGCGATCCAGGGTGAGCACGCTGTCGGCGACGTCGACGAGGCGTCCGTGATGCTCCTCGCCACCGGCCAACCAGCACCGCACGCGCTTCCCGACCGCCCACCGGAGCTCGCGGTCCTTCCGGAGCTGGCGATCCAGCCCCGGCGACGACACTTCCAGATCGTACGCCTCCTGGACCAGGCCGGCGGCGTCGAGCACATCGCCCAGCTCACGGCTGGCGCGCTGGCAATCCTCGACGCGCACGCCTCCCGGCTTGTCGACGAACACCTTCAGCACCCCGCGTGGCCGGTGCCCGCGCCACTCGAGGTCTACGAGGGTGAGCCCGTGATCGCGGAGTACGGGCTGCAGCGCCTCCTCGATTCGGAGCTCCCGTTCGTCTTCTTGCATACCGCTCGCAAAAGTAAAAAAGTGGGCAACGCCCACTTTTTCGAGAATTTAGCACGTGTTTCGGGCGGAGGCAAGCTATGCCCAGTCCTTGACAGCCGCCGCCCGCGGTCAGGAACGGGGTCGGAGGACCTCGAGACTGCGCACGGTGTCGACCACCTGGGCCTTGGGGACCCGGCTCTCGCGGCGCGGGGCGCGCCGCTCCTTGATCTCGACCACGCCCTCCTTGGCCAGGGCGTTGCCGACCGTCACCCGTACCGGCATGCCGAGGAGGTCGGCGTCCTTGAACTTGACGCCGGGCCGCTCGTCACGGTCGTCCAGGAGCGCGTCGAGGCCGGCCGCCCGGCAGCCGGCGTAGATCTCCTCGGCCGCGGCCACCTGGCCGGCATCACGCAGGCTCACCACGACGATGTGGACCTGGAAGGGGGCGATGGCCGCCGGCCACACGATGCCGTCGGCGTCGGCATTCTGCTCGATGGCGGTGGCGGCGATGCGGGCCGGCCCGATGCCGTAGCTGCCCATGACGATGGGCTGTTCCTTGCCCGACTCGTCCAGGTACATGGCGCCGAGCGCCTCCGAGTACTTGGTGCCGAGCTTGAAGATGTTGCCGATCTCGATGACCTTCTCGACCGCCAGCGGCTGGCCGCACTGCGGGCACGCCTCGCCCGCCCCCACCGTGTGCAGGTCGGCGAAGCGGGCCTCGAAGTCGCGACCGGGGACCACGCCCCGCAGGTGCACGCCCTCACGGTTGGCGCCCACCACGTAGGCGCCCTCGCGCAGCGCCTCGTCGGCGACGATCGGCACCCGGGCCCCGACCGGCCCCACCGACCCGACCGGCGCGCCCAGCTGCGGCGGCGACCTCCTCGGGATGGGCGGCGCGGGGCTCGGCCCCCAGGGCTCGGGTCAGCTTGCGCTCGTGGATCGCGTGATCGCCGCGCACGAGGGCCAGCACGAACCCCGACGGCGTGGCGTAGAGCAGCGACTTGATCGTCAGCCGGGGATCGATCTTCAGCAGCTCGCTGACCTGGGCGATCGTCCGCGCGTTCGGCGTGGCGACCTCCTCCCGGCCCCCGGCCGGGAAGGCGGGCGCCGCCGGCACCCCGCGGGCGATCTCGACATTGGCCGCGTAACCGCAGGCCGCGCACAGCGCGATCTCGTCCTCGCCGGCCGCGCACGGCGCCAGGAACTCGTGGGCGCCGAGACCGCCCATCATGCCGGTGTCGGAGTGGGCGACGTGGAAGCGTAGCCCGCACCGCTCGAAGATCGTCCGGTACGCGCCCTCGTGGGCGGCGTAGGAGCGATCGAGGGCGGCGGTGTCGGGATCGAGCGTGTAGGAGTCCTTCATCACGAACTCGCGCGTGCGCAGGACCCCCGAGCGCGGGCGGGCCTCGTCCCGCTCCTTGGTCTGGATCTGGTACCAGATCTGGGGCAGGTCCCGGTAGGAGCGGATCTCGCGGGCGGCCAGCCACGCGATGACCTCCTCGTGCGTCATGCCGAGGACCATGTCGCGGCCCCACCGGTCCTTCAGCTTGAACATCTCGGGGATGCCGTCCCAGCGCCCCGACTTCTGCCAGATCTCGGCGGGGTGGATCACCGGCATCGTGATCTCCTGCCCGCCGATGGCGTTCATCTCCTCGCGGATGATCGCGGTGATGCGGTCCATGACCCGCTGCCCGATCGGAAGGTAGACGTAGATGCCGGCGCCGAGCTGCCGGACCAGCCCGGCCCGCAGCATCAGCTTGTGGGACAGGGCCTCGGCGTCGGCGGGCTCCTCCCGCAGCGTGGGGACGAGCGACTTCGCGAGCCGCATCTAGTGCGCGTCTTTCTTCTTGTTGGCGCCCTTGACGCCCGGTGCGTACACCAGGCGCTCGACCGGCTTGCCGCCGAGGATGTGGGACTGCACGATCTCGGCGAGATCCGCCTGCTGCACGCCGGCGTACCAGACGTTCTCGGGGTAGACCACGATCATGGGGCCGTGGCCGCACTGCGAGAAGCAGCCGGCCTTGTTGATCCGGACCTCCTGCTGGCGGCCGGCCTTGACGATCTCCCCCCGCAGGTACTTCACGAACCCCTCGACGTCGCCGTCCTGGGGACAGTCGTCGCCGCTGGTGCACACGAAGACGTGGGTCTCGTACTGGCCCATCAGGCGGTCGCTCCCGCCGCGTCCTTGGCGGCCCGTCGCTCGGCCAGGAACTTGTCGACCTCCTCGCGCATCGCCGTCACGATCTCCTTCTCGGGTACCTTGCGGATCACCTCGCCGCCCTTGAAGATGAGGCCGATCCCCTTCCCGCCGGCCACCCCGATGTCGGCCGCGCGCGCCTCGCCAGGACCGTTGACCTCGCACCCCATCACCGCGATGTGGATCTCCTCGTTGAGGCCGCGGAACTCGTCCTCGACGCCCTTGGCGAGCTTGACCAGGTCGACGTCGGCGCGCCCGCACGACGGGCACGACACGAACGTGAGCCCGCCCTTGCGCAGCCCGAGCGACTTGAGGATGTCGATGCCGACCCGGACCTCCTCGGTGGGATCGGCCGACAGCGACACCCGGATGGTGTCGCCGATGCCCTGGCTGAGGAGGGCGCCCAGCCCGACCGCCGACTTGATGGTGCCCACGCCCGGGGTGCCGGCCTCGGTGACGCCGAGGTGGAACGCGTAGTCGACCTGGTCGGCCAGCAGGCGATAGGCCTCGATCATCATCAGCGGGTCCGAGGCCTTGAGGGAGACCTTCATCTCCGGATAATTGCACTCCTCGAGGATGTGGATGTGGCGCAGCGCCGACTCCACCATGCCCTGGGCGGTCGGGCCCCCGTACTTCTCCAGCAGGTCCTTCTCGAGCGAGCCGGCGTTGACGCCGATCCGGATGGGGATCTTGCGATCCTTGGCCAGGGTCACGACCTCCATCACGAACTTCTTACCCCCGATGTTGCCGGGGTTCAACCGCAGGCCGTCCACGCCCTGCTCGAGCGCGATGAGGGCCAGCTTGTAGTTGAAGTGGATGTCGGCCACGAGGGGGATGCGGATCTGCCGCTTGATCTCGCCGAGCTTCTCGGCCGCCTCCCGCACCGGCACCGCGCAGCGGACGATGTCGCACCCCGCCGCCTCCAGCGCCCAGATCTCCAGCAGGGTCGCCTGGACGTCGCGGGTGTCGGTCTTCGTCATCGACTGGACGGTGAGCGGCGCGTCGCCGCCGACCTTGAGGTTGCCGAGGGTGATCTGCCGCGTCTTGCGCCGAGTGATCATGCGCCCTTTCCTATCGGAAGAATTTGAACACGTTGAGTCGGGTCAGGTCGTTGTAGAGCGCGAAGACCATGATCATCATGAGCAGCACGAAGCCCACCTGCTGGGCGACCTCGCGCTTGCGCAGCGACAGCGGCCGGCCCAGGATCGCCTCGATCACGAAGAACAGCAGGTGGCCGCCGTCCAGCATGGGGATCGGCAGCAGGTTGAGCACGGCCAGGTTCACGCTGATGACGGCCACGAACACCGCCACCGACAGCAGCCCCTCGCTGGCCTGCCGGGTCGTCTCCGTCGCGATCTGGATCGGCCCCCCGATGTTGGAGAGATCGATCTGCCGGGTGACGAGCTTCCACAGCCCCTTGCTGATGAGCACCGTCACGTCCCACGTCCGCACCGCCCCCTGCGACAGCGCCGTCAGCGGCGAGTAGGGCTCGAACCGCACCGCCTTGGGCGCCAGCCCGGCCTGGATCTTGCCGACCGTGACCTCCTCGCCGGTCGGCAGCTTCTCCTTCACCGGGTCCGGCGTCACCGTCAGCTCCAGCCGCTTGCCGTCGCGCTCGACCGTGAGCGCGAACGACTGGCTCGGGCGGGTCCGGATGGCCTCCAGCAGATCCTCGTGCGTGTACAGCGGCTGGCCCGCCACCGCCACCACCACGTCGCCGGCCTTGAGCCCGGCCTTCTCGGCGGGCGAGCTGGGGCCGATCGAGGTGATCATCGGCAACAGGTGGGGGCCGGCGCCGATGTCCCAGATCTCGCGCGGCTGCCGGAACTCGTCGGGAACGGAGCGCAGGCGCGGCGTCACCGTCACCGGCTTCTCGGCCCCGTCGGCGCTGCGCACACGCAGCTCCAGCGGCCGCCCGTTGGACCGGGCCAGCGCGCGATCGAGATCCTCCCAGTACGAGACCGGTCGGCTGTCGACGGTCAGGATGGTGTCGCCGGTGCGGAGGCCGGCCGCGGTGGCCGGGCTGCCGTCGGCGACCTTGCCGACGACGGCTGGCCACACCGGCCGGCCGACCGTGGCGAAGGCGACGGCGAAGATGGCGACGGCCAGGACCAGGTTCATGGCCGGGCCCGCGAAGACGATCAGGAACCGCGCCCACAGCGGCTTGAGCGCGAAGGCCTTGGTCGAGTCGACGGTGGGACCGCCCCCGCCCTCGAGCGGGTTCTCCTCGCCCACCATCTTCACGTAGCCGCCCATGGGAATGGCCGACAGCACGTACTCGGTCTCCCGGCCCCGCCAGCGGAAGAGCACCGGGCCGAAGCCGATGGAGAAGCGCTCGACGCCCACGCCCGTCCAGCGGGCCACGAAGAAGTGACCCAGCTCGTGGACGAGGATGAGGATACCGATCACCACCACGAAGCGCACGACGACCAGCAGGAACGGCGTGATCACCTCCACTGCGAGACTCCTCCGGCGGCGCCGAGCCAGTCCTCGACCCGGCGGCGTGTGCGGGCGTCGACCTCGATGCAGTCCTCGATCGACGCGATGGCGCCCGCCCCCTCGGCCTCCATCGCGCGTTCGATGAGCTGCGGGATGTCCACGAAACCAATGCGGCGATCCAGGAACGCGGCGTTGGCCAGCTCGTTGGCCGCGTTCAGGGCGATCGGCGCCGCCCCGCCGGCCTCGAGCGCCTCCCGGGCCAGCCGCAGGCACGGGAACTTGCCGGGATCCGGCTCGAAGAACGTGAGCGCGCTCACCCGCGTGAGGTCGAGCCGGGCGGCCGGCGTGGGCCGCCGCTCCGGATACGTGAGCGCGTACAGGATCGGGATGCCCATGTCGGCGACCCCCAGCTGGGCGATCACGCAGCCGTCGACGTACTCGACCATCGAGTGCACGATCGACTGCGGGTGCACGATCACCTGCACCTGCTCGGGGGCGAGGTCGAACAGCCAGCGCGCCTCGATGATCTCCAGCCCCTTGTTCATCAGGGTCGCAGAGTCGATCGTGATCTTCGCCCCCATCTTCCAGGTGGGATGCTTGAGCGCGTCCTCCACGGTGATGGCGCCGAACTTCTCGGGCGCCCACTCGCGGAAGGGGCCGCCGGAAGCCGTCAACAAGATGCGATGCACGTCGGCCCGGTTGTGGCCGACCAGGCACTGGAAGATCGCGCTGTGCTCGGAGTCGACCGGCAGCAGGGCCACCCCGCGGGCGCGGGCGGCGGCGGTCATCAGCCGGCCGGCCATCACCAGCGTCTCCTTGTTGGCCAGCGCCATCGTGCGGCCCGCCTCGATGGCGGCCATCGTCGGCAGCAGGCCCACACCGCCCACCAGCGCGGACACGACGACGTCGGCATCGACCTCGCGGGCCAGCGTGACCAGCCCGTCGACGCCGGCCAGCAGCTCCGGCTGCGGCGCCGGCAGCAGCCGGGCCAGGCGATCGCGGGCGTCGGTGTCGAGCAGCGCGACCGCCGTCGGCGCGTACTTCTGGCAGAGCTCGGCGACGAGCTCCACGTTGGAGCCGCGGGCGGCCAGCCCGGCCACGCTGAACTCGTCGGGAAAGCTCGACACGAGCTCGAGGGTGCGCAGGCCGATCGAGCCGGTGGCGCCGAGGATCGTGACGCGCTTCACCGGCAACCCGCCAGCACGGAGATGTAGTAGAAGGCCGGGAGGTTGAACAGGAGGCTGTCGATCCGGTCCAGGACCCCGCCGTGGCCGGGGATGAGGCCGCCGGTGTCCTTGGTGCCCACGCTGCGCTTGATCACGGACTCGGCCAGGTCACCGGCCTGACCCACCACGCCGAGCACACCCCCGCCCACGAGGGCGACGATGCTGCCGCAGGCCGGCAGGAACCAGGCGCCCAGCACCGCGCCCATCGCCACCGAGGCGATCACCTGCGCGGCCGCACCCTCCAGCGTCTTGCGCGGGCTGATGACCGCCGCCAGCGGCCGCCGGCCCAGGGTCGAGCCCACGAGGTAGGCCGCGGTCTCGCCCACCCACGTCACGCCGACGACGAAGAGGATCAGCTCGTCGCCGAGGGACGAGGTCTGGTGCAGCAGGATCCCGTAGCCCAGCAGCCAGCCCACGTACATCACGGCCAGCAGCGTGTTGGCGGCCGGCTCCACCGTGGGCGTGCCCGACCGCCACAGGGGCGCGGACAGGATCACGCCGGTCGCCACCGTGAGGATCAGCCCGGGCAGCATGAGCGGCTCGAGCATGCGGGAGGCGCCGAACGCCGCCGTCACCGCCACGCCGGCCACGATCCCGAGCCGCCGGTGCACGGGCCGGCCCCCCTGCTCCAGCATGCGGGTCAGCTCCCACAGGGCCGCCCAGCTCGCCAGCACCACCACCACGTTGAACATCCAGTCGGGCGCCTTGATGACGATGAGCAGGAAGACCGGCAGCAGCACCAGGGCGCTGGCCAGCCGCTTCAGCAACGCCGGTCTCCGCGGGCCGGCGACGAGGACTCCCGCCGGCGCCACCGTGGCCACGTCACACCCCACCAAAGCGGCGCGTCCGCCGCTGGAACTCGGCCACCGCGCGGTAGAGGTCGCTGGCGCCGAAGTCCGGCCACAGGGTCGGCGTCATCCACAGCTCGGTGTAGGCGATCTGCCACAGCAGGAAGTTGGAGATGCGCATCTCGCCGCTGGTGCGGATCAGGAGATCCGGATCGGGCACCCCGTCGGTGTAGAGGGCCTGGTTGACGTGGGCCTCGGAGATGTCGGCGGGGGTGAGCTCGCCGACCCGCACGCGCTCGGCCAGCGCGCGGAAGGCGTCGAGCAGCTCGTCGCGGCCGCCGTAGTTGAACGCCATCAGCAGCGTCAGCCCCGTGTTGGCGCGCGTCTCGCGCACGACGTGGTCGATGCCCCGGCGCAGCGGCAGCGGCACGCCCGTGGGTCGCCCGATCACCCGCAGTCGCACGTTGCGCTCCATCAGCTCGGGGAGCTCGCGGTAGATCGACTCCTCCAGCAGCCGCATGAGCGTGGTGACCTCGTCCTCGGGCCGGCTCCAGTTCTCGGTCGAGAAGGCGTAGAGAGTGAGGAACCGCAGGCCCACGGCATCCGCGGCCCGCACCAGCGCCCGGGCCGCCTTGACGCCCTCCCGGTGGCCGGCGACCCGCGGCAGTCCCCGCCGCGTCGCCCAGCGGCCGTTGCCGTCCATGATCACCGCCACGTGGGCCGGCACCGGCTGGGTGCGGGCCAGGGACAGCAGCTCCTGCTCGCCGAGCCCGTCCAGTGCGGCCGGCGCGGCCGCGCGCCTCAGAATGTGAGGATCTCCTGCTCCTTCTTCTTCAGCAGCTCGTCGACCCTGGCGATGAACCGGTCGGTCGTCTTCTGGACCTGGTCGTGGGCGCGGCGCTCCTCGTCCTCGGAGGCCTTCTTGTCCTTGGCCACGCTCTTGAGCTTCTCGTTGGCCTCGCGACGGACGTTGCGCACGGCGACCCGGGCGTCCTCGGCCATCTTGGCGACGTTCTTGACGAGCTGCTTGCGCCGCTCCTCGGTGGGCGTCGGCATGGCCAGGCGGATCAGCTTGCCGTCGTTCACCGGCGTGAGCCCGAGGTCGGACTTCTGGATCGCCTTCTCGATCGCCGCGATCTGGGCGGCCTCCCACGGCTGGATGACCACCGTGCGGGCATCGGGGGTGGACACCGAGGCCATCTGGCTGATCGGGGTCGGGTTGCCGTAGTAGTCGACGCGGATCGGGTCGAGCAACGCGGTCGAGGCGCGGCCGGTCCGCACCGAGGCGAACTCCCGGCTCAGCACCTCCAGCGCCGCGTTCATGCGCGCATCCACGTCCTTCAGCACCGTCTGCATGACAGCCTCCTGACTGACGGAGCGTCCGGCTCCGCCCTCGCCGCCGACGCCTGCCTCACGCCGACGAGGTGACGATCGAGCCCACCGGCTCGCCGCAGACGATCCGCGCGATGTTGCCCGGCCGGGTGAGGTCGAACACGACGATCGGCAGCTTGTTGTCCATGCAGAGCGAGATCGCGGTGGTGTCCATGACTTCCAGGTGCCGGGTGAGCACCTCGATGTAGGTCACCGTCGGCAGCCGCACGGCGTTGGCGTCGCGGGCGGGGTCGGCGGAGTAGATGCCGTCGACCTTGGTCGCCTTCATGATGGCGTCGGCGCCGATCTCCACCGCGCGGAGCGCGCCGGCGGTGTCGGTCGTGAAGAACGGGTTGCCGGTCCCGGCCGCGAAGATGACGACCCGCCCCTTCTCCAGGTGGCGGATGGCCCGCCGGCGGATGTAGGGCTCGGCCACCGCCCGCATCTCGATGGCCGACAGCACGCGGGTCTGGCAGCCGGCCTTCTCGAGGGCGTCCTGCAGGGCGAGGGCGTTGATGATCGTGGCCAGCATGCCCATGTAGTCGGCCGTCGCACGCTCCATGCCGCCCGCGCTGGCCGCCACGCCCCGGAAGATGTTGCCGCCCCCGATGACGATGGCGATCTGCACACCAAGCTTGGTGACGTCGCGTACCTCGGCCCCGATCCGCACGAGCATGGAAGGATCCAGCCCGTAGCCCTGGCCCCCGGCCAATGCCTCTCCGGAGAGCTTGAGGACTATGCGGCGGTACGCCGGGCGCCTGCTGCCCGCCTCCGCCGCCACGACTAACCGCCTCCGCCCACCTGGAAGCGGGCAAACCGCTTCACGACGATCTTCTCCTTGGTAGCGGCGTTCACGAGGTCCACGAGGTCCTTGATCGAGGTCTTGCCGGTGCCGTCCTTGATGAACGGCTGCTCCAGCAGGCACTGATCACTGAAGAACTTCTCGAGCTTGCCCTCCACGATCTTGTCGATCACCTGGGCCGGCTTCTTCTGCTCGGCCATCTGCCCCCGGTAGATCTCGCGCTCCTTTTCGAGCACGGTCGCCGGCACGTCCTCGCGGGAGACGTAGGTGGGGTTGGCGGCGGCCACCTGCATGGCGAGGTCGCGCACCAGGTTCTGGAAGGCGTCGGTCTTGGCCACGAAGTCGGTCTCGCAGTTCACCTCCACGAGGGCGCCCAGCTTGCCGCCGGCGTGGATGTAGGCGTGCACGAGGCCGTCCTTGGCGTCACGCCCCTCGCGCTTCTTGGCATCGGCCAGCCCCTTCTTGCGGAGGAACTCGACGGCCGCGTCGAGGTCGCCGTCGCTCGCCTGCAGCGCCGCCTTGCAGTCCATCACGCCAGCGCCGGTACGATCACGCAGCTCCATCACCGTCTTCGCGTCAGCCGGCATCTAGGACACCTCCGCCTCGGCAGCGGCTTCGGCCATGTCCCCGCCCTCGACCACCTCGGCCTCGGCCTCGCCCTCGTCCTTGGCCAGGGTGCCGCGCCCCTCCAGGATGGCGTCGGCCATCCGCGAGGTGATCAGGCGCACCGCCCGGATAGCGTCGTCGTTGCCGGGGATCGGATAGTCGATGCCGGTCGGATCGCAGTTCGTGTCTACGATGGCGACGATGGGGATCCCGAGCCGCCGGGCCTCGGCCACGGCGATGTTCTCCTTGCGGGGGTCGATGATGAACACCGAGGACGGCAGCGAGTCCATCACCTTGATTCCGATCAGGGCCTTCTCGAGCTTCTCGCGCTCGCGGTCCAGCTCGAGCGCTTCCTTCTTGTTCACCCGATCGAACTCCCCGGTCTCCTTCATCTCTTCGAGCTTCTTGAGCCGGCCGATCGACTTGCGGATGGTCGTGAAGTTGGTGAGCGTGCCGCCCAGCCACCGCTGGTTGACGTAGTACATACCGCAGCGGCCAGCCTCCTCGAATACCGTCTCCTGGGCCTGCTTCTTGGTCCCAATGAACAGCATTGTCCCGCCACCGGCGGCCAGATCGCGCACGAATCCGTAGGCCTCGCGGAACTTCTTCAGGGTCTTCTGCAGATCGATGATGTAAATGCCGTTGCGCTCGCCGAAAATGTACTTCTGCATCTTGGGGTTCCAGCGCTTGGTCTGATGACCGAAATGAACTCCGGCCTCGAGCAGTTCCTTCATAGTCAGTGCTGCCATCTGTCCTCCTGCGGTTCATCCTCCGCCGCGCGACGGCCCCGACCCTTGTCGGTGCCCACCGAGGAAGCGCGGCGTGCGTAGTGGTGAAGCTAAGTCGTGTACTTGCCGTTGATCCGGACGTACTCCTCGCTGAGGTCACACGTCCACATGCGGTCTTCGCCCCGGCCCAGCCCGAGATCGATGGTGATCTCGTACTCCTGGCCTCCCATGATCTCGCGGATGCGCTCCAGGCGCACGCCTTCTCTGAGCACGCCGCGCTCGACCAGGGACTCCTCGCCGAAGGCAATCGAGACCTTGTCCTGATCGATCCGGGCCGCCGACTTGCCCAGGGCCATCATGATCCGGCCCCAGTTGGGGTCGGCCCCGTTCACGGCCGTCTTGACCAGCGGGGAGTTGGCCACGCTGCGCGCCGCCGCCAGCGCATCGCGCCGGCTGGCCGCGCCGCGGACGTTGACGGCCACCAGCTTGGTCGCCCCCTCGCCGTCGGCCACCAGCATCTTGGTCAGGCGGGTCATGAGGGCCTCGACGCCGGCCGCGAACTGCCGCAGCCCCCGCCCGCCGACCTCGACCGGCCGGTTCTCGGCCAGCCCGTTGGCCAGCACGGCCACCGTGTCGCTGGTCGAGGTGTCGGAGTCGACCGTGGCCCGGTTGAAGGACCGGTCGACCGAGCGCCGGACCACGCCGGCCAGCGCGCCCCGGGCCACGGCGGCGTCGGTCGCGATGAAGCAGAACATCGTGGCCAGGTGCGGCTCGATCATCCCCACACCCTTGGCGATGCCACCCATCGTCACCGAACGGCCGTTGACGTCCACCCGCAGGGCGGCCTCCTTGGGCCGCGTGTCGGTGGTCATGATCGCCTCGGCGGCGGCCCGGCCGCCCTGGGGCGAGAGCGCCTTGACGACCTTGGGCAGCGCGGCCCGCACCCGGTCCATGGGCAGCGGCACGCCGATGACCCCGGTGGCGGCAATGAGGACGTGGTTGGGCGGGATGCGCAGCAGGTCGGCCACGGTCCGGGTCATCTCGCGGGCGTCCTTCAACCCGCGCTCACCGGTGCACACGTTGGCGCAGCCGGCCGAGGCCAGGATGGCCTGGGCGGCCCCGCCGCGCGCGTGCTCCATGGAGACCAGCACCGGCGCGCCCTTGACCTGGTTGGAGGTGAACACCGCCGCCGACCTCGCCGGCGTCGGCGAGTGGATCAGCGCCATGTCCTTCTTGCCGCTGGGCTTGATGCCGGCCACGATGCCGCTGGCCAGGAACCCCGGCACCGCGGTGATACCGCCGTCGAGCCACTCGAGCTCAGCCATGCCGC
Organism: uncultured Candidatus Rokubacteria bacterium; assembly: GCA_963734175.1. Lineage (GTDB taxonomy): Bacteria > Methylomirabilota > Methylomirabilia > Rokubacteriales > CSP1-6 > AR5. The sequence goes on along the minus strand of CAVTGC010000002.1, from coordinate 468,183 downwards.
TCAGGGGTACACCGGGGCGGCGTCGAGGCCGGTGCGCTCGTTCCACCCGAAGAGGACGTTGAGGTTCTGGACACCGTTGGCCGAGCCGCCCTTGCCCAGGTTGTCGATGGCCGACACGCACACGGCCCGGCCGGTCCGCGGATCGGCCACCACGGTGACGTCGCAGTAGTTCGAGCCGGTCACGTGGCGCGTGGTCGGCCGCTCGCCCTCACCAACGACCCGCACGAACGACTCGCCGGCGTAGAAGTCGCGATAGACGCGCAGCAGGTCGGCGGTGGTCAGCGCGCCCGCCAGCGGCACCGAGGCCGTCGTCAGCAGCCCCCGGTTGAGCGGGACCAGGTGCGGCGTGAAGCTCACCCGCACCGGGCTGCCGGCCAGCCCCGAGAGCTCCTGCTCGATCTCCGGCGTGTGGCGATGCGAGGCGAGCGCGTAGGCCTGAACGTTCTCGTTGGCCTCCGTGTAGAGGTACATCGGATCGATCTTGCGCCCCTGGGCGCCGGCCCCGGTCACGCCCGACTTGCCGTCGATGACGATGCCCTCCAGGCGAGCCAGCCCGTTCTTGAGCAGCGGGGCGGTGGCCAGGATCGCGCCCATCGGGTAACAGCCCGGCGAGGCCACCAGCGAGGCGCCGGCGATCGCCTTGCGATGCAATTCGGGCAAGCCGTACACCGCCTCGGCCAGGCCGGCCGGGTCGATGTGGGGCGCCTTGTACCAGGTGACGTAGTCCTGAGCATCGCGCAGCCGGTAGTCGGCCGAGAGGTCGATGACCTTGCGGCCGTGCGCCCGCAGCACGGGGACCGTGCGCTGCGACTCCATGTGCGGCAGCGCCAGGAACACCACGTCGGCGACCTCGGCCAGCCAGCTCGTATCGAGGTCGTGGAACTGCAGATCGCTCAGCCCCCGCAGGTGCGGGTACGACTGCGAGAGCGCCTCGCCGGCCAGGCGCTCGGAGGTGATGCCGGTGAGCGTCACGCGGGGATGCGTGAGCAGCAGGCGCAGCAGCTCGGCGCCCATGTAGCCGCTGGCGCCGGCGACGGCAACGCGGATCCGGTCGGAGGTCGCCACGTCGCTCAGCGCTTGGAGTACTGGAACTTCTGCCGGGCGCCCGGCTGGCCGTACTTCTTGCGCTCGCGCATGCGCGGGTCACGGGTGAGGAGGCCGGCCTTCTTGAGCGGGGAGCGCAGCTTCTCGTCGAACCGGGCCAGCGCCCGGGCCAGCCCGTGGCGCACGGCACCGGCCTGGCCCGTGGGCCCGCCACCGGTGACCGTGCAGGTCAGGTCGAACTGCCCCTCGGTGCTGGTGACCTGGAAGGGCTGCGCGATGATCATGCGCAGCGTCTCGCGCGGGAAGTAGTCCTCGAACCCCCGCCGATTGACGCTGACGCGACCCGAGCCGGGCCGGATCCATACGCGCGCTACCGACGTCTTGCGCCGTCCGGTGCCATAGAACCTGTCGACCACGGTCGCCATCTAGCGCCCCTCCCCGCCGCGGGCCACGGCCGGCAGAGCTTGAGGCTGCTGGGCCTCGTGCGGATGCTCGGCGCCCCGGTAGACCTTGAGCTTCTTCGCCATCGCGCGTCCGAGCCGGTTCTTGGGCAGCATCCCCTGCACCGCCCACTCGATCACCCGCTCCGGGTGCGACTTCACCATCTTCTCGAACGGCACCTCGCGCAGGCCGCCGATGTAGCCGGAGTGCCAGCGATACATCTTGTCGGTGCGCTTGCGACCGGTGACGTGGATCTTCTCCGCGTTGACCACGACGACGTGGTCGCCGACGTCCAGGTGGGGCGTGAAGGTGCTCTTGTGCTTGCCACGCAGGATCGAGGCGACCCGGGTCGCCAGGCGTCCCAGCACCTGGCCGTCCGCGTCGACGACGAACCACTTGCGCTCGATCTCGCGCTCCTTCGGTACTGGCGTCGGCATCATGTCCCTTTCACGGGCGTTCTCTGGTGCTCGCGTCGTAAATGTCTGTCAGCGATAGCAATTTTGCAACGCACAACTTTACGGTAAAAGCCGGGGGGTGTCAAGGCGGCGAGCGGGTGTAGTGTCCCGCGGGGAGGACGTGACCATGCGATTCAAGGACCGGGTGGCGCTCATCACGGCGGCGGCGAGCGGGATCGGCAAGGCGACGGCCGAGATCGTCGCGGCCGAGGGGGGCATCGTCGTCGCGGTGGACACGGACCAGGGCCGGCTGGAGAAGATGGTCGCCGCCCTCCGGGACGCCGGCGGCCGTGCCCACGGCCTGCGCGCCGACGCCCTCGACGCCACCCAGGTCCAGGGCGTGGTGGACGGTGTCGTCCGCGATCACGGCCGGATCGACATCCTGGTCAACGCGGTGGGCGGCAGCACGATCATCAATGAGCCGGCCGCCCAGATCGACGCCCTCAGCCTGGCCGACTGGCAGCGCCTGCTCGACTTCAACCTGACCGGAACCTTCCTGTTCTGCCATGCGGTGGCGCCGGTGATGCGCCGCCAGCGCGGCGGCAAGATCATCAACCTGTCGTCCATCGCCGGCCACGGACTGAGCGCCAGCAGCAGCAGCGCCTACGCCGCCGCCAAGGGCGGGATCATCGCGCTCACCCGCAAGCTGGCTCACGAGCTCGGGCCCGACGGCATCAACGTCAACGCGATCGCGCCGAGCATGACGCTGACCGAGCGCATCCGGCCGCACTGGGACCGGCGCACGGCCGAGCAGCAGGCGCGCGAGATCGGCCGCACGCCGCTGCGGCGCATGGCCGAGGCGGGCGACCAGGCGCGCGTCATCTGCTTCCTCGCCTCGCGTGACGCCGACTTCGTCACCGGCGTCACGATCGACGTCACCGGCGGGCTCTAGTCGGCGGCGCCGCGCGGGGCAGGCGGCGGGGCGACCGGGTCCCCTGCGGTTCCGCGAGAGACTACCCGGTACGCCCAGGGATGGTCGGAGCCTGGTCCTGCGTGTGGCCTTACACGATCGAAGCCAACGGAACCGCAGGAGACCCGGTCGCCCCGCCGCCCGCCCCGCGCGCCGGTATCACGTACTGCCCGACGGTGAGCTTGACTCAGACGCCAGAGCGAGCCCCGAGCCGCCGAGGGCGCGAGGCATACCGCCGAGGCGCGCGTCACTCGATGTCGCTCACAGCAGCTCGAAGACGCGGAGGGTGACGGCGGTGGGGTGGCGGGCGCCGAGGCCGATGGCGATTGTGCGGTTGAGCCAGTCGAGGTCGGGGGCGGCGGTCTCGAAGCGGAGGGCGGTGCGGAAGTAGTAGGCGCTGGCGTCGACCGGCTCGCCCGCCGCCAGCCGGGCCAGCACGTCGGCGGGGCCGTGCCGCAGCCCCTGGCTGCGGACCTGGATCAGCGCGCCGCCGGTGGTCTCCAGTGTGTAGCGCGCGTCGAGGTCGGCGGCTCCGTCGGCCCGGATGATCTGCCAGTCGGCGCCACCCGCCAGCACCGTGCCCGCCGGCCGCTCGCCCCGGAACGAGCCGCCCAGAATGTTGATGATCCGTCGCTCGCCGAGCGGCGTCCGGCCCACGGCGAGAACGGGGGCGAGCTCGACTCGCGCCTCGAACAGCGGGCGGAAGCCCGGCTCGCCGGCCGGCGTCACGGCCGCGTCTTGTCCCGCCACGGGCACAGCGCACGCACCGGGCACACCGGACAGGCCGGCTTGCGGGCGGTGCACGTGCGGCGGCCGTGGATGATCAGGAGATGCGTGGCCTGGGTCAACTGTCCGCGCGGCAGCACCGCCACCAGCTGATCGTGGATCTCGTCGGGATCATCACCGCGGGCCAGGCCCAGACGCTGGGACACGCGGAAGACGTGGGTGTCGACGGCCAGCGCGTCGCCGCCGAACGCGTTGCCGATCACCACGTTGGCGGTCTTGAGGCCGACGCCGGGCAGCTCCGTCAGCGCCTCCCGCGCACTCGGCACTTCGCCCGCGTGCCGCTCCATGACGGCCCTGGCCATGCCGAGCAGCGAGCGCGTCTTGGCGCGATAGAACCCGGTGGAGCGGATCTCGCCCTCCAGCCGGCCCGGTTCCGCCCGGGCCAGCTCGCGGGCGGTGGGATAGCGGCGGAACAGCTCGGGCGTCACCATGTTCACGCGCTCGTCGGTGCACTGGGCCGACAGGATCGTGGCCACCAGCAGCTCGTACGGCGAGCCGAAGTTCAGCGCGATCTTGGCGTCCGGATACGCCCGGCCCAGCGCCTTGAGGATCTTGCGAGCCCGGGCCCGCTTCGCGACCACCGTCTCTCGCATCCCCGTCTCCTTACCCGCCCTCGCGGGAGATCCGCAGCGCCTCGTCGCGCACCGACACCCGCCCGATCTCCACCGGGAACGGCAGGCGGCTCGCGATGCGAGGCGACGGATCGAAGTTGCGGATCACCCAGTTCACCAGCACGGCCGGGATCGGCACGCCACCCACACGCACCTGCTCGGCCGCCAGTGTGAACGGGCGGTCGACGGCAGCGAGCATCCGCACCCGGGCGCTGACGTCGGGACCGCTCTGGCGGATGGTGACGGCCAGCGCGTCGCCGGCCGCCGTCACGGTGGAGCGCCGGAAGCGCTTGAGGCCGGCCACGAAGGCCTGTAGATCTGCCATCCGCACGGTCGCCGTCTCCAGGCGCACGCGGCCAGCGTCGAGCGGGTCGAAGCGATGCTCGGCCAGCGCGCTCCACGGATTCACCAGCAGGTCCTCGAAGACCAGGGTGAGGTCGTGCACGCGCAGGCTTGCGGTGCCCGGGCGTGCGAACTCCCCGAGCGTGGCGGCGGCCGCGCGGACCTCGGCGCGCCGGATCCGGCCCTCGCGGATCCCCTCGTCGTGCCCGAGCCGGATCTCCAGCTGCTCGATGTCGCGGGCGACGTCGCCCAGCCGCCGGCGCAGCCCCGCCTCCACCGCGGCGGCCAGCGCGGCCGCACCGACGTCCGCCACTGCCGGCACCCGGCGTGCGCGCACGCTCGCCGTGGAGCCGTCGGGCAGCGGGAACTCGCCGATCACCGGGAACACGCGGGCCAGGTACGGATCGGCGGCCAGCCGCTCGCCCACGCGGCGCGACTTGTCGGCCGTCCACGCCGGCCCCTGATCGCCCGTCTTGAGAATCATGTAGTCGATGCCGAGCGGCGGGTCGTCCCACGCCCGGACGAAGCGCAGCGAAAGGCCGTCGCGCACGGCGTAGAAGCGGAAGTTGCTCACCGAGAACACCGCGAAGTTCGGCACCACGCTGACCGTGACGGCGGCGCCGGCCCGATCGCGCTCCAGCAGGGCCAGGATCTCCCGATGCCGCCAGTCCACCCGCTCCGGTGGCGAGGCCGGCACCCACCACGCGGCCAGCCCGGGGATCCACACGTTGCGCGGCAGGCCGGCGGACACCGCGCTCACCTGCACGAGCGCCAGCACCGCCAGGCCGGCTCCCACGAGCCGCCGCGGCCCCGCCGGCAGTGCGGCGAGCCCGAGCGCGGCGAGCGACGGCGAGGGCGCCGAACAGGGGCAGCGCGTAGCGCAGGTTCTTGTTCTGGATCAGCTCGAGCACGACGAACGGCGCCACGGTCGCGACGAGCAGGAACCACCGGCGGCGGACGACCGCCACGCCGAGCCCGATCGCCACCAGCACGGCCGCACCCAGACCGATCTCGTAGCCGAGGTACCGCGGATAGAACAGGAGCCCGGTCAGCGTGAACGGCGAGGGCTGACCGGCCTCGGCGGCCTGGGCGAAGGCGCGGGCGTCGACCTGGGCACCGAGGCCGAGCAGCCGCGGCCCGAACCACGGCAGGCTCAACACGATCGCGACGAGCAAGGCCAGCGACGCCCCGACCAGGCCCCGGCGACGTCCCCGCAGCAGCAGCCACAGCGCGGGCGGCACGACGTACAGCGCGAACGTGGGCTTGGTGAGCATGCCGAGGCCGCAGATCACCCCGAGCGCCAGCGAGGCCCGGCGGCGCGTGAAGTCCTCCGTGGCAAGCAGGGCGACGAGGGCCAGCGCGACCATCGCGGCCAGGGGCAGGTCGAGCTGCAGCCGCAGCGAGGAGTAGACGACGAACGGCGCTGTCGCGAAGATCAGCCCCGCCGCCCGGCCGACGCCATCGCCGCCGAGCTGCTCACCGAGGCGAGCGGTCGCGAACATTCCGAGCCCGAGGAACGCGAGCAGCACGGCCACCGCCGCCGCCTCGACCGGCAGCACCAGCGACACCGCGCCGGCCAGGCACAGCACGAGCGGCGGATAGAACGAGGACCGCTCGAGCATCGCGCGGACGTCGCCCGACCGCAGATCCTGGGCGCACTGGATCGCGCGCTCCAGGTGGTTGGCGTGATCCCACTCCGGCGGGCGGCGGTCGATCGCCACCCACACCGCCGCCACCCCGACCAGCGCCGCGAAGACGCCGGCCGGCAGGAGCCAGCGGCGGCCGGGCGACATCACCGCCGCCCGATCAGCAGCAGCGAGGCGCCGCCGGGCATCGGCCAGCGCGGAACGAGGGCCGATTCGAAGGCGAACAACGTCCCCAGCACGCCATTCAGCGGCCACCGGGGGCGCGCCAGGTCGTGACTGGCGTCGTGGCGCCACCGTTTCCAGGCGCGGGCCAGCGCGATGGCGGGCAGCAAGAGCGTGTTGAAGTGCGTCAGGTAGGACACGCTGAATCCCGCCGTCGTCACGACCGCTCGTAGCCGCGCGGCGGTGTAGCGCCGGCGATGACCGAGGACGACGTCGTGCCCGCTCCACAGCCAGTCGTACGCCGGCACGGCGACGACCAGCGTGCCGCCGATCGCCAGCATCTCGTGGGCGGCCCGCAGGGCCGCGCCATCGTCGTCGACGTGCTCGAGCACGTCCAGCAGCAGCACCACGTCCGGCCACCCGGCGGGCACCACGCGGCCGTCCGGCAACGCTCCGCTGCGGATGTCGAGGCCGGCCGCCCGGCCGACCGAGGCCAGCGCCTCGTCGGCTTCCATTCCGACGGCCTCACCGAACCGGCCCAGCGCCTCCAGCACGTTGCCGCTGCCGCAGCCGAGCTCCAGCAGCCGGTGCGGGCCCGGCGGCAGCGTCCGGCCCAGCGTCGCCAGCAGCACGGCCCGGCGTCCGCGGAACCACCAGTGGCCGCGATCCTCCTCGAGGTGGGCGGCGACGTAGGCGCGGTCCACGCGTCAGGCGCCGAGATGGGAGCGGATGAGCGCGATGCGGGCGCCCCGCTCGGCGTCGGTCAGGGGCCGGGGCTCGTGGGCAACCGTCCACACCGGGTCCCGAGGCGCCGGGTCGGCGGCGCTGCGGGGAATGAGATGCCAGTGGATGTGCGCGATCTGGTTGCCGAGCAGCTCGTAGTTCACCTTCACCGCTCCGAAGGCCATGGCCACCGCGCGGCTCACCCGCGCGACCTCCTCGATCAGCGCTGCCCGCTCGACCGCGTCCAGCTGCCACAGCTCGGTGGCGTGACGCTTGAGCAGCAGGAACACCCAGCCCGCGAAGAACTGGTCGTCGTGCAGGTAGGCGACGGTCGAGCCGCAATCGGCGATGCGCTGCTCGGGCGCGGGCCACCGGCCGTCGCAGCCCGGACACGCCTCCGCGGTCACCGCCGGGTCGCCAGGAACGCGCCGAGCCGCCGCAGGCCCTCGCGGATCCGCTCGACCGACGCCGAGTAGGAGAAGCGCAGGTAGCCCTCGGCGTTGCGGCCGAAGGCGACACCGGGGGTCACGGCAACGTGGCTGTGCTCGAGGATCTCGTAGGCGAAAGCGAGGGAGTCGGCGCAGAGGTGGCGGGCGTTGGCGAGAATGTAAAAGGCACCGGTCGGCTCGAACCCCACGCCGAACCCCAGCTCGCGCAGGCCGTCGATCATGATGCGCCGCCGCTCGGCGAAGATCCGGGCGAACCGGGCCGGCTCGGCGGCAGCCTCCCGCAGTGCCGCCACCCCCGCCCATTGCACGAACTCGTTGGTCGAAATGAAGAAGTTACCGTACAGGCGCTGCAGGGCGCGGACGTGGCTTGGCGGGGCGATCACGTAGCCGAGCCGCCAGCCCGTCATCGCGAAGGCCTTGGAGAAGCCGTTCAGCACGAACGCCCGGTCGGTGTATTCCAGGATCGACCGGTCCCGCTCCCCCTCCGTCAGCCCGTGATAGATCTCGTCGGCGACGACGAAGGACCCGTGCCGCTCGGCCAGGGCGGCCACTGCGGCCATCCGGTCGGGGGCGAGGACGGCGCCGGTGGGGTTGGCCGGCGAGTTCACCATGATCGCGCGCGTGCGCGGGCCCAGGCGAGGCGCGATGGCCTCCGGCCGGTACTGAAAGCCGTCCTCCTCGGTCGTGTCGACGAAGACCGGGGCGCCCTCGGCGTACCGGATGAAGTTCGGATAGCACGCGTAGTAGGGATCGCTCAGCACCACCTCGTCGCCGGGGTCGAGCAGGGCGCCGAAGAGCAGCAACATGGCTGGCGAGGTCCCGGGCGTGACCAGGATCTGATCGGGTGAGACCTTCACCCCGTAGGTGGCCTGGTAGTGGTCCGCGATGGCCTCGCGGAGCGGCAGGATGCCCAGGCTGTGCGTGTACCGCATCTGTCCCTGCTCGATGGCGCGAGTCAGCGCCTGCTGGACCACCGCCGGGGGCGCGAAGTCGGGCTCGCCATAGCCCAGATGCACCACGTCCACCCCCTGCTGCTCCAGGAGCTGGGCGCGCTCGGCCACCTCCACGGCCAGGAAGGGCTCGATCTCCTGCAGTCGCCGGGCGAGGCTCATCGCCGCCCCATCCGCCATCGCGCTCGCAGGATCTGCACGAGCATGCCGGGACCGTTGGCCAGCACGCCGACCTTGCTTCCCTCCTGGTCAGCCCAGTTCACGGGCACCTCCACGACACGATAGCCGCGTGCCTGGGCCCGGAGCAGCAGCTCGACGTCGAACGCGAAGCCGCCGGTCTCGAGCGCGCCGAACAGGGTCTCGGCCGCCTCGGCGGTGAAGAGCTTGAAGCCGCACTGCGAGTCGGCCACTCCCCGCATGATCAGCCGAGCGACCAGCCAGTTGAAGACGCGCCCGGCCGCCACCCGGTGCGAGCGCGCCCGCACCGACACGGCCGGGTCGAGCAGCACGCGTGAGCCGATGACGACGTCGGCGCCCGCGGCCAGCACCGGCTCCAGCCGCTTCAGCTCGGCGATCGGGGTGGCGCCGTCCGCATCGGTGAAGAGTCGCGCGGCCCCGGTCGCGGCCAGCATCCCGGCTCGCACCGCCGCGCCCTTGCCGCGGTTGCGCCCGAACGGCAAGAGCCGCACGTGCGGATGGCGGACGCCGACCGCCCGTACCACCGCCGCCGTGCCGTCGGTCGAGCCGTCGTCGACCACCACGACCTCCCAGTCCTCCCCTCGCCCCTCCAGGAACCCGACAACCTCTTCCAGATAGGGCGGCAGGCGGGCGGCCTCGTTGAAGGCGGGGATGACGACCGACAGCCGTGGAGCGGCCGTCACTGCACGATAGAGACGTCGAAGCGGCGCCGGCGCCGCGCCGCCCCCGTGTTCCAGGCGGCCCGGGCCACGCCCTCGGCCACCGCGGGGGCGACGGACTTGTTGAACACGCTGGGGATGATGTACTCCGCGCTCAGCTCCCCGCGCGACACGCACGCGGCCAGGGCACGGGCTGCCGCCAGCTTCATCTCGTCGTTGACGGTGCGAGCCCGGCTGTCGAGCAGGCCGCGGAAGAACCCGGGAAAGCAGAGCACGTTGTTGATCTGGTTCGGGTAGTCCGAGCGGCCGGTCGCCATGACCCGTACGTGCCGCTCGGCCTCCTCCGGCTGGATCTCCGGCACGGGGTTGGCCATCGCAAAGACGATGGGATCTCGGGCCATGCGCTTGACGTCGCGGACGGACAGGATGCCGGGGACCGACAGCCCGATGAAGACGTCGGCCTTCTGCAAGGCCTCGGGCAGGCCCCCCTTCACACGACGGGGGTTGGTGGCGGACGCCACCCAGCGCTTCATGAAGTCCATGCCGGCGGTCCGACCACGGTGAATCGTCCCGTGCTCGTCCACCCCGATGATGTCGCGCACGCCGCTGGACTGGAGGATCTTGATGGTCGCGGTTCCCGCGGCCCCGACCCCGGTCACCACGACGCGCAGCGAGCGCAGCGGCTTCTTGACGATCCGCAGGGCGTTGAGCAGCGCCGCCAGGACCACCACGGCCGTGCCGTGCTGATCGTCGTGGAAAACGGGGATATCGAGCTCCTTGCGCAGCCGTTCCTCCACCTCGAAGCAGCGGGGGGCTCCGATGTCCTCCAGGTTGATCCCGCCGAAAGCGGGGGCGATGTGCTTGACCGTCTCCACGATCTTGGCCGGGTCCTTGGTCGCCAGGCAGATCGGGAACGCGTCGACCCCGGCAAATTCCTTGAACAGCATGGCTTTGCCTTCCATGACCGGAAGGGCTGCCTCAGGGCCGATGTCCCCCAGGCCGAGCACGGCCGTGCCGTCGGTGACGACGGCGACGGCATTGTGCTTGATGGTCAAGGCGAAGGCACGCTGGCGGTCCTCCTTGATGGCCAGGCAGACCCGGGCAACGCCGGGGGTATAAGCCATGGAGAGGTCGTCGCGGGTACGGATGGGCACCTTGTTGTGGATCTCGATCTTGCCGCCCAGGTGCATGAGAAACGTCCGGTCGGAGGTGTTGACGACCCGCACCCCGGTCAGGTGCTTGAGACGATTGACGATTTGCTGACCATGGCCACTGTCGCGCGAGCTGATGGTGATGTCCCGGACGATGCGGTCGCGCGTGGACTCGACCAGGTCGACGGCACCGATATCGCCTCCGGCATCACCGATGGACATCGCCACGCGGCCCAGCATGCCCGGTCGGTTGGCGATCGCCAGCCGCACGGTGACGCTGTAGGAGGCACTTGGAGTGACGGCCATTAGCGAGGAACCCGCGGCCGGGCGCGATCGTTTCGGAGGACTCGAACCACATGACCTCCCAGAGGGCGGCCATGATAGCAGGACAAAACGGGAGTGAATAGATGAACGGGAATACCCATCTCATCGTCGCGCGGCGAGGTCCGTCTCACGTGCACCCCGCAGATCTTACAACCGGTTAGGAAAACCAGAGAGCATGGCTTATTTCTTGAACCAACTTTCAGGTGAAACGATCAGGACTTTCGGTGCATCAAACAAAGCAAAAGACCGCACCCCGGTGACACGATGACATTTCGAGAGAGCGCGCGCGAGACGACGATGGACGCAACGGAGGCGGTGCCGACGGCCCTCGCAACCGAAGAGGAGCCGACGGCGGCTGTCATCCACGACGAGGAGGATCTGCCTCCCGTCTCCGAGGAGATGCTCACTCCGCTGCCGGCCAAGGGTGAGGACCCGGTCCGGCTGTACTTGAAGGAGATCGGCAAGGTTCCGCTGCTGACCGCCCAGCAGGAGGTCCAGATCGGCCGGCGCATCGAGGTCGGTCAGATCGCGCTGCGGCGGGCGCTGGCCGGCATTCCGATGTCCGTCCGGGCGCTGCTCGACGTCGGCGACCGTCTGCGGCGGGGCGACACTGCCGCCGACGACGTCATCGTCCTGCCCGAGGGCGGCGAGCTCGAGGCCAAGGAGATCCGGCCGGTCCTGCTGGCGTTCGCCCGGGTCCGCCGGCTCGAGCGCAAGATCGTCCGGCTGGAGGAGTCGCTCGACGACCGTCGGCGCACGGCCTCCTCGCGGGCCACCGTGCTGCGTGCCATCGACGGTCAGCGGGAGTCCATCCAGAAGACTGTCGCCGAGATGCCCCTCAAGCCGGCCCTCATCGACGACCTGGTCGGCAAGGTCCGCCGTCACTGCAAGCGTCTGAACGAGCTGACCAACGAGGTCCGGCGCAACCGTACGGCGGCCGGTACCCGCGAGGTCAAGCAACTGGAGACCGAGGCCGGGCTGACCCGCAAGGCGCTCGCCCTGCTGCTCAAGCAGATCGAGGAGAGCGACCGCACGGTGCGGCAGGCCAAGCGCGAGCTCATGGAGGCCAACCTGCGACTGGTGGTCTCGGTGGCCAAGCGCTACCTGGGCAGTGACCTGTCACTGCTGGACCTGGTGCAGGAGGGCAACATCGGCCTCATGAAGGCCGTCGACCGGTTCCAGTACCGGCGCGGGTTCAAGTTCTCGACCTACGCCACGTGGTGGATCCGCCAGGCCATCACCCGGGCGATCGCCGATCACTCGCGGACGATCCGGATCCCGGTGCACATGGTGGAGACGCTCAACCGCATCTCCCGCGTGAACCGGAACATGATCAACGAGATGGGCCGGGAGCCCACGCCGGAGGAGCTGGCCCAGCGTACCGGCGTGCCGGCCAAGAAGGTGCGGCTGATCCTCGAGTCTTCGAGGAAGCCGCTGTCGCTGGAGACCCCGATCGGCGAGGACTCCGAGCTGGGCGATTTCCTGGAGGACAAGAGTGCCGGGTCGCCCAACGACTCGCTGCTCAGCCAGGACCTGACCAGCCAGGTCGAGCGAGCGCTGGCCACCCTCTCTCCCAAGGAGAAGGAGATCCTGCGACTGCGCTTCGGCATCGGCGAGGAGGGCGAGCACACGCTCGAGGAGGTCGGCAAGCGGTTCGCCGTCACCCGGGAGCGGATTCGCCAGATCGAGGCCAAGGCGCTCCGCAAGCTGCGTCACCCGCTGCGCGGGCGCAACCTGCGCGCGTTCATCGAGAACTAGCTGTAGCCGGCCCGGGGCGGGCGACCCTGTGAGGGTCGCTCGACCACCGGGCCGGACTTCGTAACAACCCCGTTCACCATCGTCGGCCGTGGCCTGTCCGGTGCCCGACAACGATCTCGCGCCGCAGTTCCCCCCGAGCTGGATCATCCGGGACGGTTTCGGACGAGGGGCACGGCCAGAGGGACGATGACCACCAGGGCGGCCAGCGCGTTGACGGTGAACGCGAGCGGCGCGCCCAGGCTCGCGGCGAGCAGGCCGATGGCCAGCGTCCCCAGGGGCTGGGTGCCGATGCACGCCGACAGGATGCCCATGGCCCCCCCGCGCACCCGCTCCGGCGCGGCCAGGAGCACCAGCGTGCTCTGCATCGCCGCGAACGACGACTCGGCGGCTCCCATCACCACCAGCAGGGCGACGCACATCGGCAGCCACCGCGAGGCGGAGAGCGCGACGAGCAGGACGGGGGCGACCAGTACCGCCCCGCCGAAGAGCACCCGGTGCGAGAGGTGGCCGCGCCGGGAGGCGATGGCCAGCGCGCCCAGCAGCGCGCCGCACCCATCGGCGGCGACGAGGGCGCCGAGGCCGGCGGGGCCCAGGGCCAGCACGTCGCGGACGAAGACCGGCAGCATGTGCTGGTAGGGAAAGAACAGCGTGTTCATGGCAATCGTCACGAGCAGCACCGCACGGACGGTGGGGCTGCTCCAGGCCGCCTGCAGCCCGGCTCGCATGCTGGCCGCGATCGAGGCCGGCGCGGCCACGCCGGGGCCGCCGAGCCGTCGGCCGAGGCCGATCGAGAACGCCAGCCCGGTGGCGTAGACGAGCGCCATCGCCGCGAAGCAGGCGGTCGGGCCCACCCGCGCGAGCAGCACGCCCGCCGCCAGCGGCCCCAGCATCTTGGCGAGCTGCATCGAGACGGTCTCGAGCGAGACCGCGTGCGCCACCCGCGAGGCTCCCAGCAGGGCATACAGCGCCGTCCGCCGGGCCGGGAAGTCGAGCGCCCACATGGCCCCGAACACGACCTCCAGGGCGACGAGCGGCCAGTAGCCCCCCGCCCCACTCGCGAAGATGATCGCCAGAGCCAGCGCGGTCGCCACGCCGGTCGACTGGGCCACGAGCAGGATGCGGCCGCGGGGGACACGGTCGGCCACGATGCCGGTGAACGGCCCGATCGCCATCATGGGCGCGGCCCGGGCGAAGGCGGCCAGGCCGACCATGAACGGCGAGCCGGTGAGCTGCAAGGCCAGCCATCCCAGCGTGACGAGATCCATCCAGCGGGCCACGCTCACGCAGAGACCCGAGGCCCAGAGCCGCCGATAGCTCGGCTCGCGAAACACCTCGATCACGGTCAGCCGGCCGGCGACGTTGCCGGCGGGGGAAGCGATCACGTCGTCCGGGTTGGGATCCGGCCTACACCGTGCCGGTGTCGAAGAGCGGCCGCCGGGCGAGGTCCTCGGCGTGCTCCTGCATGCCCATCGTCAGCGCATCTGGCCCGTGCGGATGAGCTCCCAGGTATTGATGCCGGTGTCGGGGGGCGAGCTGCTGAGGATCGTCAGCATCGTGGCGATCTCGCTGCGGTGGTGGGTCGCGTGGTTGGCCACGTGCTGCAGCAGCACGCTCAGCGCCATCCGGAACGCCTGCCCCTGCGAGTTCTTGTACTCGACCACCCGGCCCAGCCCGGCCTCGGACTGGGCGTCGATGAAGACCTTCTGCTCGGCCTCGAGCGCGTCCCACTTGGCGCGGACCTCGGCCATCGAGGCCATGTCGACGAACGGGCTGCCGGGGGGCGACACGCCCTTCCAGCGCTGCAGCCAGTTGGCGTCGGCCATGTAGATGTGGGCGAACATCTGCCGCAGCGTCGGCACGCTGAACTGCTTGCCGACCTCCTGCGCGCAGGCGGCCTCGCCCAACCCGAGGGCGACGTCGAACAGGCGGCGGTTGGCCCAGCGGTGATAGTCGTAGAGATCGCGCACCATCGCCACGCTCATCGCGACCTCCTCACTCCAGGACGGCGACGATGTCGCCTTCCTGCACGGTCTGGCCTTCCTGAACCTTGATCTCCTTCACGACGCCCGCCCGCGGGGCCTCCACGGGGATCTCCATCTTCATGGACTCCAGCACGACGACGGGGTCGCCGGCCGCCACCCGGTCGCCGCTCTTGGCCGCGACCTGGAAGACGACACCCGTGATGTGCGCCTTGATCTGCTCCGGCATGGGCAACGCTCCTTTGTCGGACCGTGAGTTTAGCGGAAGGCGCCCTGATCCACCATCTGGGTGTGGAGCGCGCCGCGCCGGACGTCGGGATGGTCGAGGACTCGCCGCAGGAACGGGATGGTGGTGCGCACACCTTCCACCACTGTCGCGTCCAGCGCGGCGCGCATGCGGGCCAGCGCCGCGTCGCGGTCACCGCCCCGCGCGACCAGCTTCAGCAGCAGCGGATCGTAGTGCACCGAGACGACGCTGCCCGTCTCCACACCGGACTCGACCCGGATCCCCTCGCCGGCCGGCAGCACCAGCCGGGCGATCGTTCCCGGCGACGGCAGGAAGTTCTTGTCGGGGTCCTCGGCGTAGACGCGGCACTCGACGGCGGCGCCGCGCTGAACGATGTCGTCCTGGCGCCAGGTCAGGCGCTCGCCGGCGGCCACCCGCAGCTGCTCGACGACCAGGTCCAGCCCGGTCACCTCCTCGGTCACCGGGTGCTCGACCTGGATCCGCGTGTTCATCTCGATGAAGTAGAAGCCGCCGGCGGCGTCCACCAGGAACTCGAACGTCCCCGCGTTGGTGTAGCCGATCGTCCGCGTGCCCGCCACGGCCGCCTCGGTGAGGCCGCGCTTGATCGCCGGCGCGAGTCCCGGCGCCGGCGACTCCTCGATCAGCTTCTGGTGGCGCCGCTGGATCGAGCACTCCCGCTCGTGCAGGTGCACGACGCCACCGTGGGCATCGGCGAAGACCTGCACCTCGACGTGGCGGGGCCGCTCCAGGTAGCGCTCCAGGTAGAGCGCCGCGTTGCCGAACGCCGACTGGGCCCGCCGCGTGGCGCTCGCGAACGCCGCCGCCAGGTCGGCCGGCCGCTCCACGCGCGCCATGCCGATGCCGCCGCCGCCGCCGGTGGCCTTGAGGATGAGCGGGAAGCCGATGCCGGCCGCCGCCGCCTCGGCGGCGGCCACGTCGGCGACGGGGCCGGGGCTACCCGGCACCGTCGGCACGCCCACCGCCGCCATCAGGCGGCGCGCGCCCGCCTTGTCACCCATGGCGTGGATCGCCTCGGCCGGCGGGCCGACGAACGTCAGCCCCGCCCGCCCGCACGCCTCGGCGAACTGCCAGTTCTCGGAGAGGAAGCCGTAGCCGGGGTGAACCGCGTCGGCGCCGCTGCGGCGGGCGGCGTCCAGGATGCGCTCGGCGTCCAGGTAGCTCTCGCGCGCAGGGGCGGGGCCCAGCAGGACGGCCTGGTCGGCCTCGCGCACGTGGAGGGCGTCGCGATCCGCCTCCGAGTAGACGGCCACGGTGGCAACGCCGGCCCGGCGACACGCGCGGATGACACGGCGGGCGATCTCCCCCCGGTTGGCGATCAGGACGGCGCGGAGCACTAGGCCCGCTCGACGACGGTGGTCTCGACCGCCGCGATCCGCCAGCCGCCCGTCGACGGCACCCACCGCTCCTGCAGCACGACTCGCGCGGTCGGCGCGTCCAGTCGCAGCTTGACGACGCGGTGACGGCCCAGCCGCGCGCAGCCCACCGCCTCCACTCGCGCCACCGCCGCCGGCAGCGCCGCGTAGGCGGCGGCGGCCTCCGGTCCCGTCTCCGGCGCCAGGTCCGCGAGCACGGCGATGAGATCGCCGCGGACGAGCGCCCGGCAGTGCGCCTCGATCGGGGCGGCGAGGTCGCCCAGCGCGATCCGCGGGTCGAACGGCGGCGGCAGCGGCACCAGGTCCTGGGCGACGACGGCGGGGTCGGGCACCCGCGCCGGCGCCACGATCATCGGCGCCTCGATGTCACCCGTGATGCCGCCGGCCGCCGTGAGCAGGTCGAGCAGGCGCTGCTCCCACGCCCGCGCCCGCGCCGGCAACGCGGGGTCGGTGGCAAGCAGCCGCTCGAGGACGTGGGCCCCGGCGGCGGCATGCCGACGCTCCTCGGTCAGGCAGCGGTCGAGGATGCGCCGGGTCGGCGGCTCGTAGACCGGATTGGCGAGGCTCAGGTGCCGCTCGTACACGGTGGCCAGGTGCGGCTTCAGCACGCTGTAGACGGCGGTGACCCGCTCGAGCGTCTGGGTGGGGCTCTCGAGCCTCTGCACCACGTCCAGCAGCGCCGCGACGGCGTCGCTGGCCGGCTCCGACTGCTGGGCCGGCGCCCGCAGCTCGGGTAGCCGCCGGCCCCACAGGTCCGCGTGCTGGGCGCAGTCCCACACGTGGCGGCCGAACAGGAGCTTGGCGTCGAGCTCGGGCGTGAGGGCGATCCACCCGCCCAGCATCCGCATCATCCGTTCCTCGACGTAGCGGTAGTGGCGGATGCGCCGGGCGGCGACGTCCACGGCGAAGTGGCCGGCGAGCGGATGAGCGGTCAGCTAGTACACCTGGGAGCGCTGCGTGCTCTTGACGAGCCGCTCGATCTCCTCGTCGGTGAAGCCGGCCAGGCGCCGCGCGTCCTTGGCGATCGAGATCGGCACCACGTCGTGGTGGCCGTCCTGGCGGGTGCCGCCCAGGTTGAAGCGATCGTCGATCGAATCCTGGAACTCGATGGCCCGGCGGCGGCGCTCGGGGTCGCCCCGGGTCAGCTCGTTGAGCCAGCGCGAGCCCATGCGGACGTGGGTGATCTCGTCGGCCAGCACGTAATCGACCGAGCGCTCCAGGATCGGGTCGTCGATCTTCTTGGCGATGTGGATGAGCTGGTTGAACACGTCGCAGGCCAGCCCCTCCAGCCCCCGGTTCACGCCGGCCACGCGGGCGGCAGCGTCCTCGGCACAGGCGCACCGCCACAGCAGGGTCGTCTCCGGGAACTCACCGACGTAGCCGTCCAGGTGCTCGAGCAGCCCCAGGTACGTCTCGACGTGGCGCGACTCGTCCCAGACCTGACGGGCCATGTCGAGGGTGAACTCCCACGGCGCCTCGGGGAAGTCGAAGACGGTGCGGCCGGCGCCCTCCATGGCTTGCAGCTCGCCGACCAGGATGCCGTGCACGCGGTCGCACATCGACTCGCGGCTGGCGATGTCGGGGAACGGCGGCATCCCCTGCTCCACCTTCAGGTTGCCGACGTCCCGCGTGCGCATGCGCACGAAGCGATCCTCGCGGGCCAGCTTGTCGTACGCGATTGGCCGTTCCATCAAGTCTCCCGAGGCAGCGACTGAACGCCTGTTCATCGAGTCTAAACGATGCCCGCTCCCCGGGCAACGCGCGCCTCGCCAGCGCCCGTGCCGTCCCCACGCCCTCCGCGGGCACGACTACTCGTCGTCGCGGCCGATGAGGCGAGCGGGGAGGATGGCGGAGCGGCCGTAACGTCCGGTGATGCGATCGACGGCGCGCGCGAGGTTCTCGCGGCGGACGGCGGAGGGGTCGAGGAGCGGGAGCTGGCCGCGGGCCTCGGGACGGAAGGTCGAGGCGGACACGCCGATCAACCGCACGGGCTGGATCAGCCGCTCGCGCGAGAGGAGCAGGGTGGCGCGGCGGTAGATCTCCAGGCCATCCTGGGTGGGATCGCCGGTGTGGCTGCGCGTGAGCGTGGTGAAGTCGGCCCAGCGCAGCTTGAGAGTGACGCGGCACGCCGCCAGGTGCTCGGCGCGTAGCTCGCGGGCGACGCGCTCGGCCTGCCCGCGCAGCGTCTCCTCCAGCCGAGCGGGGTCGCGGCAGTCCCGCCCGAACGTGTTCTCCGCCCCCATCGACTTCGGCGGCGAGAACGGCTCGACGGCCCGCTCGTCACGGCCGTGCGCGAGGTCGAGCAGGTCGGGGCCGTGCGGACCCAGGCGCGCGGCCAGCACGGCCGGCGTCAGGACCTGCAGCTGGCCGATCGTCGCCACGCCGAGCGCCTGCAGCTCCTTGGCGGTGGCCTTGCCGACCCCCCACAGCCGCTCGATGGGCAGCGGCGCCAGGAAGGCCGACTCGCCGCCGGCCGGCACCACGACGAGGCCGTCGGGCTTCTTCAGATCGGAGGCGACCTTGGCCACGAACTTGTTGGCGGCCAGTCCGGCCGAAGCGGTGAGGCCGGTCTCCCCGCGGATGCGCGCCTTGATCCGTCGCACCGCCTCCACCGGCGGCCCCCACAGCGTCTCCGTGCCCGTGAGATCGAGGAACGCCTCGTCCACCGACACCGGCTCCACCAGCGGCGAGAACGTGCCCAGGATCGCCATGATCTCGCCCGACACGCGCGCGTACTTGGCCATATCGACCGGCAGGTACACGCCGTGCGGACAGAGGCGGTACGCGCGCGAGATCGGCATCGCGGAGCGCACTCCGAACACCCGCGCCTCGTACGAGCACGCCGACACGACGCCCCGGCCGCGGGGATCGGCGCCCACGATGACCGGCTGGCCGCGCAGCTCGGGACGGTCGCGCTGCTCGACCGCGGCGTAGAACGCGTCCATGTCGACGTGGGTGATGGCGCGCGGTGCCGTCGGCATGGCTCACCCGGGGACGACGAAGGCGAACCGGCACGGCGGGGTCCAGGTGTCGTCGAACCCCTCCAGTCCCAGCTCGCGCCGGCCGGCGTTGTGCCACAGGCACACGACGTCGCGGCGGCCGAAGGCGCCCAGCCATGGCTCGTGCAGGAAGATGATGGGCGTCTCCCGCTGGGCCTCGGGGTGGTCGATGCCGAAGGCCAGCGCGTCCTCGTAGGTCGGCCGCTCCAGCCCCCGCGAGGCGGCGGCGGCGACCACGTCCTCGAAGCTCACCGCGCGATCGAACCCCAGCAGCATGATCCGGCGCACCCGGACGGGCGCGGCCCGGTCGGCGGGGAAATTGTCGGAGGTGACGGCAGCCTGCGCATAGCCATACTCGCCCGCCGCCACCAGTTCCTCGGTGGTGCGGCCACCGCCGACCGTGACGGGGTAGACGCGCGTGGGAGTCGCCTCAGGCCCGGGCCAGACCGATCTCGGGGGCGACCACAGTGAGCGCGTCGACGACGAAGGCGATGTGGGCGTCGAGCTCGACCCCCAGCTCATCGGCGCCGCGGTAGACGTCGTCGCGGTTCACCGTGCGGGCGAACCCCTTGTCCTTGAGCTTCTTGCGCACCGAGGCGGGCTCCAGCCCGCTGATCACCTTGCCCGGGCGGACGAGCGCGCAGGCGTGAACGAAGCCCGTCAGCTCGTCGCAGGCGTACAGCGCCTTGTCCAGGCGCGACACCCGCGGCATCCCGGAGTAGTCGGCGTGGGCCAGGATCGCGTAGACGATGTCGCGCTCGACGCCGCGGGCCAGCAGGATCTCGGCGCCCTTGACCGGGTGGTGGGGCGCCCGCGGATGCATCTCGTAGTCGAAGTCGTGCAGCATCCCGGCCATGCCCCATCGCTCGGCATCCTCGCCGAAGCGGCCGGCGTAGGCTCGCATCGAGGTTTCCACCGCCCGGGCGTGCTTGCGCAGGCTGTCACCCTTGGTGAACTCGGCGAGCAGCGCCCACGCCTCCGCCCGTGTCACGGGGCCTCCTCGTTGTGCAGCCCCTCCCGATCGACCGTCTTGCGCAGGCTGTCGAGGTCGGCCTCGAGCGAGCGGATCCGATCGACGAGCTGCTCGATGGCGCGGCTCACGGGGTCGGGCAGGTCGGTCATGTCCATGTCGATGCCGCTCACGCGCTGGCCGTCCTTGTAGGTGACGCGGCCCGGCACGCCGACGACGACGGCGTTGGGCGGGACGTCGCGGACCACCACCGAGCCCGCCCCGACGCGGCTGTTCTCACCGATGGTGATGGCGCCGATGATCTTGGCGCCGGCGCCGACGGTGACGTTGTCGCGCAGCGTGGGATGGCGCTTCTCGCGGCGGGTGCTGGTCCCGCCCAGCGTCACCCCCTGCAGCAGGCTCACGTTGTCGCCCAGCTCGGCCGTCTCGCCGATCACGATGCCCATGCCGTGATCGATGAACAGCCCCCGCCCCATCCGGGCCGCCGGGTGGATCTCGATGCCGGTCACGAAGCGGCCCACGTGGGACACGAACCGCGCGGTGCTGAACCAGCCACGCCGCCACAGGCGGTGGCCGACCCGGTGGAAGGCCAGGGCGTGGACGCCGGGGTAGCAGAGCAGGACCTCGGCCACCGAGCGGGCCGCCGGGTCACGCTCCATCACGGTGCGCACGTCGCTGCGGATCGCGTCGAACATCACTCGGCTCCTCCCCGGCTCCGCCGGAGCGCGTCGAGGGCAGCGGCCCGCAGGGCGCCGGCGACCACGTCGGCGGCGTGCTTGCGGTCGTCCGGCAGCCCGTCCACGGCCTCCTCGACCTCCTGGGGCTTCAGGTTCAGCAGCTCCTCCACCACACGCCCCGCCACGAGCTCGCTGGCGGCGCTGGCCGCCGCGATCGTGGGACCGCAGCCGTACGTCTGGAAGCGCACCTCGCCGACCCGACCGTCCCGCGCGCGCAGGAAGAAGCGCGCCAGGTCGCCGCACCCCTCGTACTCGTCCACCCCGACGCCGTCCGGCTCCCGCATCAACCCGGCGTTGCGCGGGTTGAGGAAGTGGTCCAGCAGCGTCGCGCTATATCTCACGCAGCACTCACCGGCATCGTCGCCCGCAGCTTGCGGACGGTGGGCTCGACCGACTCCACCACGTAGTCGACGTCCTCGGCCGTGGTCGTGCGGCCGAGCGAATGACGCACGGCCCCCATCGCCCACTCGAGCGGCACCCCCATCGCCACCAGCACGTACGACGGCTCGACGTTGCCGGAGGTGCAGGCCGACCCCGCCGACACACCGATCCCCTTCAGATCCAATCCGAGGACGACGGATTCCGACTCCACCCCCCGGTAGGAGATGTTGGCGGTGCCCGGCAGCCGCTCGGTCGGGTGACCGTTCAGCCGCGCCTCCGGCACCCGGGCCCGGATGCCCTCCCACAGGCGGTCCCGCAGCGCCGTGACCCGGCGCCGCTCCTCGCGCATGTCGCGGGCCCGGACCTCCACGGCCTTGCCGAGGCCGACGATGCCGGGGACGTTCTCGGTGCCGGCCCGGCGCCGGCGCTCGTGCTCGCCGCCATGCTGCACGGAGACCATCTTGGTGCCCTTGCGGACCCACAACCCCGCGATGCCCTTGGGACCGTAGATCTTGTGGCCGGAGAACGACAGCGCGTCGATGTTGGTCAGGTCGAGGTCGATCTTGCCGAAGGTCTGCACGGCGTCGACGTGGAAGGGCACCCCCGCCCCGCGAGTGATGGCGCCGACGGCGGCCACCGGCTGGATCGTCCCCACCTCGCTGTTGGCGTGCATGATCGACACCCCGATCGTATCGGGCCGGAGCGCGCGCTTGACGTCGTCGGGATCGATCATGCCGTGGCCGTCCACGTCGAGATAGGTCACCGTGAAGCCCTGACCCTCCAGCCACTGGCAGGCGCGCAGGACCGCATGGTGCTCGATCTTCGAGGTGATGAGGTGCCCGCGCCCGCGGGCCCAGGCCAGCCCCTTGACCCCGAGGTTGTCGGACTCGGTGCCGCCCGAGGTGAAGACGATCTCTTCGGGGGCGACGCCGAGGAAGCGGGCCACGCGCTCGCGCGCGGTGTCGAGCCCGGCCCGTGCCTCCCGGCCGAAGCCGTGCACGCTCGATGGATTGCCGAAGGTCTCCGAGAAGAACGGCAGCATCTCGGCCAGCACCTCGGGGTGCACCGGCGTGGATGCGTTGTGATCGAGATAGACGCGACGGCTCATGCCTTGCTCTCCCTGCAGGCCGATGCTACGCTCGGCCGCGATGGATCTCGCCCGGAAGAAATTCGGTCTGCTGCTCTCCACCGGTCCCGATCACGCGAATCTCGAGACCGCGGTCGGCCTGTCCGAGGCCGCCCTCGCGCGCGGCGCCCAGCTCTACCTGTACCTGATCGACGACGGTGTGCGCGTGCTCGACGACCCGCGGGTGCACGCCCTGCCCGACCGCGGCGCCAAGGTGTTCGTGTGCGCCTACGGCTGCCAGAAGCGCAAGCTGCCGCTGGGCGACGCCGAGCGCGTGACCTATTGCGGCCTGGTCGTGCTGACCGACCTGATCAACGGCACCGACCGCTTCGTCGCGCTGAACTGACCGGCCGCGCGTGGCCGAGGAGCAACCCGTCCTGGTGGTGATCGCGGCCGACCCGCGGTCGTCCCATCGCGCCTTCGAGGCCATGCGCATCGGCGTCGGCGTCGTGGCCGGCGAGAACGAGGTCACGTTCGTGCTGCGCGGGCCCGCCGTCCACCTGCTCGACGCCGACACCGACGACCTCGTCGACGGTGACGACATCGCCCGGTTCCGCGAGAGCCTCAAGCGGCTCGAGGTGCCGTTCCACGTCGAGGAGGACGCCATCCCGGCCGATCCCGACTGGAACGCCGACGGCCATCCGGTCGTGCGGGTCTCGCGCGACCGCGTCGCCGAGCTGGTGCGGCAGGGCCGGCGGTTCATCGTCTTCTGATGGCCCGCGTGCTCCACCTGCTCAAGGGCGACGACGCCTCGCTGGCCCTCGTGGTCATCGCTCAGCAGCAGGCGGCCGGCGACGAGGTCGCCGTCGCCCTGCTGCCGGGCGCCTCGGCCACCGCGCTGCCGCCCGCCGTCCCCTCCCAGCGCGTCCCCGACCAGCTCTCGTGGGAGACCCTGCTCGAGCGCATCTTCGAGGCCGACCAGGTCATCACCTGGTAGACCCTCGGAGGGGACCAGCGCCTTCCTATCGATTGCGGTACTCATCGAGCCACGCCATCTGGATCTTTTCCAGGGTGGATTCGCTGGAGGCCTTGGGGTCGTCGGAGAAGTCGGGAAGCTCGGTGACCCAGCGGTGGAGGTCGGTGAAGCGTACGGTCAGCGGATCGACGTCCGGGTGCTGCTCGCTGAGCGCGATCCCGATGTCCTCGGCGTCCCGCCACCCGAAGCTCACTTGGGGATCTCCACCGTCACGTCGCCGCGGACCACGGCCTGGCAGCCCAGGCGGGACCGGATCGTCAGCCCCTCGGCCATGTCGAGCCGGTCCTCCTCGTCGCCTTCCATCTCGCTCAGGTTGTCGGCGCCGTCCTTGACGATCACGTGGCAGGTCGTGCACGCGCAGGAGCCGCCGCAGTTGTGCTCCAGGTGGATGTCGTTGGCCAGGGCGATGTCGAGCAGCGAGCCCGGCTTGCCGTGGTCGGCCAGCGGGTACTTGGCGTCGTCGACCTCCACCGTCTTGTTCAGCGGCAGGAACGTCACCTTGTGCACCGCCATCACGAAGACTCCATGATCTGATCGGCGCGCTTGGTGCCGAGGGCGCCCTTGAGGGCGGCGTCCATCATCCGCTCGGCCAGCCCCTCGGTCGTGTGGTTCAGCTCGGTGGTCCGCGTCGCGGATGGCGTCGCGGTCCTCGGCGGCCCGGGCCGCCCGCAGGGCCGCCACCGCGGCGTCGATCGCGCTCCGCTCCTCGGCACCGACCAGCGGCCCCGCCTGGCGCAGGGCCCGCTCGACGTGGGTGAGGACGGTGTCGGCCTCGTTGCGCGCCTCGATGAGCATCCGCGTCTCCACGTCGGCCTCGGCGTACGTGAACGAATCCTCGACCATCCGCTCGACGTCGGCATCGGTGAGACCGTAGGTCGGCTTGACCTCGATCGACGCCGCCTTGCCGGTGCGCTGCTCCTTGGCCTGCACCTGCAGGATGCCGTTGGCGTCGATGAGGAACGTCATCTCGATCTTCGGCAGGCCGGCCGGCATCGGGTCGATCCCGCGCAGCTCGAAGCGGGCCAGCGAGCGGCAGTCCTTGGCCAGCTCCCGCTCGCCCTGGACCACGTGGAGGTCGACCACCGTCTGGCCGTCGACCGAGGTCGTGTACATCTCGCGGGCGCTGGTGGGAATGGTCGTGTTGCGGGCGATGAGGATCGACACGATGCCCCCCAGCGTCTCGATACCGAGCGACAGCGGCGTGACGTCCAGCAGCAGCATGTCCTTGATGCCGCCGGCCAGGATCTGGGCCTGGACCGCCGCCCCCATCGCCACCACCTCGTCGGGGTTGAGCTGGCTGTGGGGCGCCTTGCCGAACAGCTCCTGCACCCGCCGCCGCACCAGTGGCACCCGGGTGGAGCCGCCGACCAGCACGACCTCGTCGACGTCAGCCGGCGTGAGACCGGCGTCGGCCAGCGCCTGGCGACACGGCCCCAGCGTCTTGGCCACGAGCGGCTCGATGAGCCGCTCGACGTCGGCCCGCGTGATCTCGCGCCGGTACGTGAAGCTCGCGAAGGGAATCGTCAGCGTCGTCCGGTCGTCGGTCGACAGCCGGATCTTGGCGGCCTCGGCGGCCAGCCGCAGCTCCTGCATGGCCTCGTTGTCGCGGGCGAGGTCCACGCAATCGCGGTCCAGCTCGGCGTGGTGCCGGGACTGCACGTCCTCCAGCAGCCACAGCATGAGCACGCGGTCGAAGTCGTCGCCTCCGAGGTGGGTGTCGCCGTTGGTGGCGAGGACCTCGAAGATGCCCTCCTTCACGCGCAGGAGCGAGATGTCGAAGGTGCCGCCCCCGAGGTCGTAGACCGCGACGAGCCCCTGCCCCAGCCGGTGCAGGCCGTAGGCGAGCGAGGCGGCGGTCGGCTCGTTGACGATGCGCAACACCTCGAGACCGGCGATGCGGCCGGCGTCCTTGGTGGCCTGACGCTGGCTGTCGTTGAAGTAGGCCGGCACGGTGATGACCGCGCGCTCGATCGGCTCGCCGAAGTGCGCCTCGGCCCGCTCCTTCAGCGCCCGCAGCACGACGGCCGAGACCTCGGGCGGGGTGACCTCCCGACCGCCGACGGCCAGCTTCACGATCCCCTCGCCGGGGAGCACCCGGAAGGGCAGATAGCGCAGCTCGTCCTTCACGTCCTCCCAGCCACGGCCCATCAACCGCTTCACGGAGTACACCGTGTCGGTGGGCCGGCGAGCGAGCTGGCGACGGGCGGCCTCGCCCACCACGATCCCGTCCGGCGTGAAGCCCACGATCGAGGGCAGCAGGCGGCGGCCGTCCCGGTCGGGGATCACCACCGGCAGCCCGGTGCCCTCGTCCACATAGGCGACCAGGCTGTTGGTCGTCCCCAGGTCAATCCCGACGATGCGCGACATGCGTCTCCTCTGTTCCCTCGCCCAGGGCGCCCCCCAGGTCGTCGATCACGGTTCTCAGGTACGCGCGCGTGGCCAGCGCCTCCTTCAAGGCCGCCAGCGCCGCCGGTCGCTCGCCGGCCGGCGCGGCGTCCCACGCCCGGCTCAGCGGCCCGACCACCTGCGCTTCCACCTCGGCCATGCGGCTCCGCAGCCCATCCCGCTGCTCGATCAGCGCGGCGCGGGCGGCGTCGTCGAGGGCGCCGGCGCGCGCCTCCTCCAGGGCCTCCTGGATCTCGAACATCTCGGCGAGCAGCGCGGGCGGCGCCTTGGGCTTGACGGTGGCGCCCTCCTTGGTGTCGCGGCCCTCCTCGAGCCGGATCAGGTACTCGACGCGGGCCAGCGGGTCGCGCAGCGCGCGGTAGGCGGCGTTGACGCGGGCCGACTCCTCGAGCGCCCGGGCCTGCTCCTCGGCCGGGGCGGCCTGGTGAAAGTCGGGGTGCCAGCGCCGCGACAGCTCGTAGAACCGGCGCTGCAGCGCCGCCGTGTCGACGGCCAGCCGCCGCTCCAGTCCGAACACCGTGAAGAAGTCGTTCATTCCGCTCGATCAACCTCGGCTCGCGGGCCCGCGCCCCAAAACACGAACGGGCCCTCGGCCGGGCCCGTTCGCGGCTGCGCTGGCCCGCCGGCTACGCCGAGAACGAGGTCCCACACCCGCAGCTCGATTTCGCCTGGGGGTTGACGAAGGTGAACCCTCCGGTCAACCCCTGGGTGACGTAGTCGAGCGTGGTGCCGTTCAGGTAGATGTAGCTCTTCTTGTCGACGACCACCTTGATGCCGTCGATCTCGAAGACCTTGTCGTGGGGACCCATCTCGGAGTCGAACTCCAGGTTGTAGCTCATCCCCGAGCAGCCCCCGCCCTTGACGCCCATGCGGAGGAAGACCGTCTCCGGGAGGTTCTGGCTCTCCTTGAGCTGCTTCACCTGCTTGCTTGCGTTCTCCGACAGCGCGACGGCCATGGCGTCCTGTCCTCCTTCGCCCTTTCCTTATTTCGATGCGGCCGTCACGGCCGCGGATCCATGCTTGTCCTTGTAGTCGGCCAGGGCCGCCTTGATGGCGTCCTCGGCCAGCACCGAGCAGTGGATCTTCACGGGCGGCAGCTTGAGCTCGTTGACGATGTCGGTGTTCTTGATCTTGGCCGCCTCGTCGACCGTCTTGCCCTTGAGCCACTCGGTGGCCAGGCTGGACGAGGCGATGGCGCTGCCGCAGCCGAAGGTCTTGAACTTGGCGTCCTCGATCACACCCGTCTCGAGGTTCACCTTGATCTGCAGCTTCATGACGTCGCCGCATTCCGGCGCGCCGACCAGACCCGTCCCCACCCCGGCGATGTCCTTGCCGAAGGACCCGACGTTGCGCGGATTGTTGTAGTGGTCGACGACCTTGTCACTGTAAGCCATCGGCTCTCCCCCTTACTCAGCCTTCCACTTGATCGACTTGAGGTCCACACCTTCTTTGGCCAGCTCGTAGAGCGGCGACATGTCGCGCAGCCGCTTGATGACCTCGATCGTGCGCTGCCCCACGTACTCCACCTCTTCCTCGGTGTTGAAGCGGTGCAGGCTGAAGCGGATCGACGAATGGGCCAGCTCGGCGCTGGCGCCGAGGGCCGCGATCACGTAGGACGGCTCCAGCGTGGACGAGGTGCAGGCCGAGCCCGACGACAGGGCGGTCTCCTTGTTGAGTCCCATCAGCACCGACTCGCCCTCGACGTAGGCAAACGAGATGTTGAGGTTGCCGGCCAGCCGCCGGTCGGGCCGGCCGTTCAGGAACGCCTCATCGACGCTCGACAGGATCATGTCCTGCAGCCGGTCGCGCAGCTTGGCCAGCCGGGCCGACTCCTCGGCCATGCCGGCCTGGCAGATCTCCGCGGCGCGGCCGAAGCCCACGATGAGCGGGACCGGCAGCGTGCCCGAGCGCATGCCGCGCTCGTGACCGCCGCCGTCCATCTGCGGCGCAATGCGCACCCGCGGCCCCTTGCGCCGCACGTAGAGCGCGCCGACACCCTTGGGCCCGTAGATCAGATGGGCGGTGCAGGACAGCACGTCGATCCCCATGGCCTCGACGTCGATCGGGACCTTCCCCAGCGCCTGAGTGGCGTCGGTGTGGAAGATGATCCCCTTCTCCTTGGCCAGCTTGCCCATCGCCGCGATATCCTGGATCGTGCCGATCTCGTTGTTGGCGAACATGACCGAGATCAGGATGGTCTTGTCGGTGATCGCGCGACGGATCTCCTCCACGTCGATCAGCCCGTCGGGCTGGACGGGGACGGTCGTCACCTCGAACCCCTGTCGCTCGAGCCGCTTGCAGACGTCCAGGCTGGCCCGCTGCTCGATGACGGTCGTGACGATGTGGTTGCCCTTCTCGCGGTACATCTCGGCCACGCCCTTGAGGGCGAGGTTGATCGACTCCGTGCCGCCGGAGGTGAACACCAGCTCCTTGGGGTCGCGGGCGCCGATCAGCCGGGCCAGCTTGGCCCGGGCCGAGTCGACCGCCGCCTCCGCCTCCCACCCGAACGGGTGGTTACGGCTGGCCGGATGACCGAACTTCTCGGTGAAGTACGGCAGCATCGCCTCGACGACCCTCGGATCGCAGGGCGTCGTCGACTGAGCGTCCATGAAGATCGGGAACTTCAGCGCCATCGTTGTCTGATCTCCTCGCGCCTAGGCCTTGATGGTCAACAGCTCGGGGATGTCGTCGCTCGTGAGCTCGGCCAGGCTCATCGAGTCGAGCATCTGCGTGATCGCCGCCTGCAGCTTCGTGATCGGCCGGCGCAGGCTGCAGCGTTCCATCTGGGGGCAGTCGCTGTCCTCGATGCAGGAGACGATGCTGATCGGCCCCTCCAGCGCCCGGATCACCTCGCCGATGCTGATCTCACTCGCGCGCCGCGTCAGCACGTAGCCCCCCTTGGGGCCGTTCTGGCTCACGATCAGTCGCTGCTTGGCCAGGCGCTGGAGGATCTTGGCCAGCAACTGCTGTGGAATCGCAAACTCCTCCGCGATACGCTTGACGCTGACGGCGCCCAGATCGTCGTGAATGGCGATGTAGTGGATCGCCATCAAGCCGTAGTCAGCGCGCTTGGTGAAACGCAGCATCCTCTATCCCCTCCGGCGTTACCGACACTTTCGGTCGCCGACCGTTTCAGTCGTAGTCTACAACGAGCACCCGGGTTGTCAAGGAAAGGCCCCTCATGACAGAGAAATCCGACTTCGACTCCCCGATGCTCCGGACCGCCCTGGCCCAGTTCGACGAGGTGGCCGGCCGACTCCAGCTCGAGCAGGACATCCGGGAGCGGCTCCGCCACCCTCGACGGGCCCTGGTGGTCTCGATCCCGGTCCGGATGGACGATGGAAACACAGCAGTTTTCACTGGTTACAGAGTCCACCATAACTCCGTCCTTGGACCCACGAAGGGCGGCCTCCGCTACGACTCCGAGGTCAGCCTCGGGGAGGTCAGCGCGCTGGCCATGCTGATGTCCTGGAAGTGCGCCCTGATGAACCTGCCCTACGGCGGCGCCAAGGGCGGCGTCCGCTGCAATCCCCGTTCGCTCTCCCGCCGGGAGCTGGAGGGGCTGACCCGCCGGTACACGGCCGAGATCATCCTGCTCATCGGGCCCGACCTGGACATCCCCGCCCCCGACATGGGGACGGACGAGCAGACGATGGCCTGGATGATGGACACCTACTCGATGACCCAGGGGCGGACCGTTCCCGGGGTGGTGACCGGCAAGCCGCTGATCATCGGCGGCTCGGTCGGCCGCCGCGAGGCGACCGGCCGCGGCATCGTGTACACGCTGTACCAGGCTGCCCGCCGGCTGGGCCAGGAGCTGCGCGGGCGGCGCGTGGTCGTCCAGGGATTCGGCAACGTGGGCTCGGTGGCCGCCCGGCTCCTCTGGCGCGAGGGCTGCGTGATCGCCGGCGTCAGCGACGTCCGCGGCGGGATCTGGAACCCCACCGGGCTCGACATCCGCCAGCTCGAGGCTCACGTGGCCGAGGCCGGCACCGTGATGGGGTTCCCCGGCGCCGACGCCGTCGACAACATGGACCTGCTCTGTCAGCCGTGCGACGTCCTGATCCCGGCCGCGGTGGGCTCGGTGATCCGCGGCGACAACGCCGACCGCATCAAGGCCAGCATCGTGGCCGAGGGCGCCAATGGGCCGACGACGCCCGAGGGTGACGTCATCCTGCGCGAGCGCGGGGTGACCGTGATCCCCGACATCCTCGCCAACGCCGGCGGCGTCGTCGTCTCGTACTTCGAGTGGGTGCAGGGGCTGCAGTACTACTTCTGGCGGGAGAGCGAGATCACCTCGCGGCTACAGGAGGTCATGACCCGCGCCTTCAACCGGGTGTGGGCGCTGGCCACCAAGGAGGGCACGGACCTGAGGACGGCTGCCCTCATGGAAGGGATCCGGCGCGTGGCGGAGGGCTACCGGGTCCGGGGCTTGTATCCGTGATGCCGATCAGGTGCTCAGGCGGGGCTCCAGATGTCGCGAAGGGCGCGGGCGGTCGTCTCGGGCGCCGTCTCGTTGACGAAGATCCCGCCGAGCCGGTTGATCCGCTCGGGTTGGGCGACGATCTCGATGTGCCAGTGGTAGTCGTCCCGGATGGTCGCCCAGTCGCCTTGAAGGATCCGTGACCTGAGGTTGGGCGCCGTGTGCAGCGCCATCTCGTAGGGCGGGTCGCCGAACGCCCGGGCGATGGCCGAGAACCCATCCAGGAGCACGCGAGCCAGGTCCCGCGCCGAATCGGCGCTCAGAGAGTCCTCGAAGGAGCACGCGTGCTGGCGCGGCACGATCCACAGCTCGAGCGGGCTCCGGGGCGCGTACGGCACCAGCGCGGCGAACCGCCCCGTCAGCTTGGCGATGCGCTCGCCGGCCGTCGTCTCCTGGCGCAGGATGTCGCAGTACAGGCAGCGGCGCTTGTACTGGTAGTACTCGCGCGCCTCCCGCAGCTCGCGCCGCGTCTCGTCGAACACGATGGGGATCGCCGTCACGCGGGAGTACGGGTGATGCAGCGGCACACCTGGCTTGCGATGGCGGCGTGAGATCAGGATGTCCCGGATCTGCCCGTCGCGCTTGAGGTCGAGGAGGCGATCGCGGTACATCCACAGCACGCCCTCCATCTGCTCCAGCGACATGGTGGCGGGGGTGTCCTCGTGCCGCGGCGATTCGATGATGAGCTCGCTGGCGCCGCGCGAGGTGATCATGTCGAACATGCCCACGCCCTCGCGCACCAGCTCCCGCTCGACCCGGAAGTAGGCGTCGGGCTCGGGCACCACCCGCACCGACCAGTCCGGGCTGTTAGCCGGCGACCCTTCCTTGCGATAGGCGGTGATCTCGCCGCCAGTGAGCTGCTCGGAGCCGGGACAGAAGGGGCACGGGCCCTCGGGAGGGAGGTCTCCCTTGGGCCTGATGAGCACCCAGTGTCCCCGGGTCGGATCCTTGCGAAGCTCGTCCACGATCGGGCCCGGGCGGTCCGGTAGCTAGTCCTTGACCTGGCTCTTGAGCTTCTTGAGGTGCTGGCGAGCGACGTCGACCCAGTCCTTCTCCGAGGGCAGCTGGGAGGCCAGCGCGATGTAGCGCTCCCACTGGGCGATCGACTCCCGCGGGTCGGTCTTCTCGTACACGAGGGCCAGGTTGTACAGGGCGCCCGTGTGCTTGCCGTCCAGCTCGACCACGCGCCGGTACTCCTCGATGGCTTCCTTGTAGAGCCCCTTGTCCTCGTACACCTCGCCCAGGCCCATGCGTGCCTCCACGGCCCCGGGGTCGAGCTCGATCGCCTTCTTGTAGGCGTTGACGGACTCGTAGTAGAGGCCCTTCTCGGCGTAATAGATCTTGCCGAGGGCCATGTGCACGCGCGGGTTGACGGGGTTGTAGGCGAGTGCCTTGGTGTAGGCCGCGACGGCGCCGTCCACCTCGCCCTTGGCCGCCTTGGCGTCGCCCAGGCCGACGTGGGCTTCGGCGTAGAACGGGCGCAGGTCGATGGCCTTGTTGTACGCCTCCACGGCCTGGTCGAACAGCCGGCGCGGCGCAGCCATGAGGAGATCACCGAGCGCCTTGTAGGGCTCGGGGTACGTCGCGTCGAGCTGCGTCGAGGCGCGGAACTGGGCCGCCGCCTTCCAGCGATTGCCCAGCGCCTGGTGCACGGTCCCGAGCGTGTACTGGGCCACCACGAAGTTGGGATCGGCCTCGATCGCGCGGGCGAGCAGATCGACAGCCTGCTCGTTGCCCTCCTGGCCGGGGCGCTGGTTCACCGACGCCTGCGCCCGGGAGAACAGCTCGAAGGCCTTGAGCGATCGCGTGAGCTGGACGGCCTTCTCCATCCGCCGGGCCTCGGCGTCGGTGACCGGGATCTTCAGGGTGCGGGCGTAGGTGGCGGCCAGGGGAGCCAGTCGCGCCAGCAGCTCTCCCGCGGGAACGGTGATGGGCTCCAGGGCCACCGCCTCGAGTCCCCCCGCCTTGATCTCCAGCAGACGCGGCTGCACGACGAGATCGCCGCCCGCCGCCCGGGTGACCTGACCGAACAGGGCTGCGTCGGCGCGCAGCGTGCGAGCCGCCTGGGCCACCACGCTCTCGCTCCAGACGTCCGGACGACCGGTCGCGCGCACGCGCGCGTCCTCGATCTGCACGAACGCGGGATGCTGGTCGAGGCCGAGCCCCACCACCTCGGCGATGCCCTGCCCCACCCACTGCTCATCGCGCTCGAGGCCGGTGGCGTCGAACGGCACCAGCAACACGACGCGCGGCTTCACGGCGGCCTGGGCTCCGGCAGCGGCCAGCAGCGTCCCGGCCAGGAGCAGGAGCGTCAATCGCGCGGACCGTCCCGCTGCACGCATCATGTGTTCGCCTCCCCCGCTGCGGCCACCCCGCGGCGGCGACGCCACCGGGTCGGCGACAGCCAGCCGCCCAGTCGCGAGAAGCCGCCCGGGCCCAGGCGCCGCAGCGCCACGTCCGGGATCAGCAAGAACGCTACGAGCCCCACCAGCCACGGCCAGATGTCGACCGCGATGCGCGACTGCCGGCGTCCCTTGAGGAACGCGTCGCCCGGATTCTCGAGCGCGCCGCCGCCGGTCAGCTCGGCCAGCTCACGCAACAACGTCTCGTCGACACCGAGATCGCGCAACTCCTGAGCATACGGTACCACCAGTCCGGCCAGCTGAGAGCCGATCACGCGCTCGCCCTTGCGCTGCGACATGCCGACCAGGTACACGCCCTCCTGCGGCGCCGGGAAGCGGCCCCGGTAGCGGCCGGGGCCGATCTGCTCGAGGTCGACCACGCTGCGCTCCCGGTTGGGCGCGACGACCCCGATCTGGGAGTCCAGGAAGTTGATGAACTCGCCCTTGGGATCGACGGCGTCGACGACCACCTCGCCGGTCTGGTCGATGCGCTGCACCAGCGCAGTGGTGTCGCCCTTGGCGCTGCTCCGCAGGGTCCACCGGGTCAGCTGGGCCCAGAACTTGTTGAAGTCCCGCCAGCGCAGCCACAGCGTGCCCCACTTGGCCTTGGCGTCGGAGGTGAACGCGACCGAGCGGCCCAGCCCGAACCGCCAGGTGGCCAGGATCGGATCCTCCTGGTGGCTCATCAGCGCCAGCTCGGCGGTCGGCTTGAGGCTGGTCGCCACGTAGCCGCCGAGGGGCGGAACCTGCTTCCAGTCGATCTCCTGCATCGCCTCGTGGGACGGCGCCGTGAGCTGCGGCTTGAACGGCTGCTCGATGAGCGACGCCTTGGAGGCCAGCTGGGTCTCGAGCGTGAAGATCCGGGGGATCGTCTGGGAGTCCTCGGTGTAGTAGAAGCGGCCCCGCCCCCACTTGGCGATGTCGACCATGAGCTGGACGTCGGCGTCCTTGCCGATGGCCACCGTGGACACCGTGATCTTGTCCTTGGCCATCCGGCGCAGCAGCCCCTGGAAGTCGCCCCGGGTCATCTGGCCGTCCGACAGGAAGATGACGTGCTTGAGCAGGGCCGGCCGGTCGAACAGGACGGCGTAGGACTCCTTCAGGGCCGGATACCCGTCGGTGCCGCCGCCGGCCTTGATCGTGGCGATGGCGTGGTGGATGGCCGACTTGTCCTTGGCCGAGCGCACCGTCGCGTCCCAGATGAACTCGGTGTCCCACGACATCACGCCGACCTCGTTGCGCTCGTCGAGCAGGTCGACGACGAGGTGGGCGGCCTCCTTGGCCAGGTCGAGCTTGGTGACCTTCTCGTCGGTGGACATCGCCATCGAGCCCGAGCGATCGATCGACAGCACCACGGCCAGGCTGGGGATCTCCACCTTCTGCTTGACGTCCATGGTGACGGGCAGCGCTTCCTCGATCGGCGTGCGGTAATAGCCGCCGAGGCCGAAGCTCTCCTCGCCGCCCAGCATCATGAGGCCGCCGCCGTGATCGCGGACATAGTCGCGGATCTGCGCCATCTGCGGCCGCGTGAGCTTCAGCGACGACACGTTCGAGAGGACCACGCCGTCGTACTTCTGGAGCCCGGCGATGTCCTTCGGAATCCCCGCTGGCTCCACGACGGTGACGTCGATGTTCTGCGAGCGCAGGGCGGCGGCCAGCGACTGCGCGTGCGTCCGGTCCTTCTCGGCCAGGAGCACCTGGGGACGGCCCCGAACGACCACCGTGCCCACCGCGCGGTTGTTGTCCTCGATGGTGTCGCCGTCGACCTCGATCGCGGCCTGGTAGACGTGGATCCCGCTGTTGTCGAGCGACTGGCGGTAGGAGAAGACGTTCTTGCCGGCGACGAACCGGACGATCTGCGAGCCGAGGAACTCGCCGTTGCGGAAGAGCGAGACGCGCCCCTGCGTGTCCTTGTGGCTCCACGCCACCACCTTGGCCTGGAAGGGCTCGCCGTACTTGACCTCCTGCGGCAGGACCATCGCCTCGGCGACGACTTCCTGCGTGAAGGTCAGCGGGGCGGCCACGTAGTAGATGTCGGCCCCCGCGTTCTTGGCGGCCTGGGCCCCGGCCAGCGCGTTGCCGGCGTTCTGACGGCCGTCGCTCAGCATGACGATGCGGTTGGCGTGGCCGGGGGGCAGCGTGGCCAGGGCCAGCTGCAGCCCCTGGAAGATGTTGGTGCCCCGGCCGGCCACCTGGGCCTTGGGCCGGTCGACCGTGTTCTTCGTGGACAGCGCCTGGTCGACGACCGCCTCCTCGCCGAACACGATCACGCTCTGGCGATCGGACGACTTCATCGTCCGGGTGGCGTCGGCGATGAAGCGATACGCGCGCTCGCGGGCCGCCAGGCTGACGCTGTCGGAGAGGTCGAGCAGGAATACGACGTTCTGGCGATCGACCCACCGCGGCAGCGTGGGCCGCAGCAGCGTCAGCGCCAGCATCACGACCAGCGCGCCGCGCACCGCCAGCGCCCAGCGATCGCCGGGGCCGGACGGGAGCACCGCCCGGCCGCCACTCTGCCGGCGCCAGTAGAGCAGTCCCTCGAGCGCCAGCAGCCCGACGGCCAGGAGCACGAACAGCGGCCACAGCTCGCGCTGCAGGGGCACCGGCGCGATCGCCTCCGCCGTGGGCCCGGTCCGGGCTGGCAGCGCGTGCGGCTCCAGGTTCGACTCCTCGGCGTCCATGAGATTGACGGCCACCCGCAAGTCGCCCCGCGCCGTCGACAGCGTGTAGAGGCCGACCTCGTCGGTCTCCGTGAAGCTCACCGCGCCCCGGGTCACCGGCGCCTTCACGGTGCGACCGCTGGGAGTGGTGACGGTGGCCGTGGTGATGCCGTGGGCGACCGGGAGCAGGATGGGCTGGCCGGCCGCCAGCTGCAGACTCGACTGGTCGAGCGCGGCCGGGTGCAGCCACCGCAGCGTGTTCGACAGGATCAGCGGGAAGGCGATCCGCAGCGGGAAGTCGGTCTTGAACAGATCGAAGCCGACGATGATCGCCTTGCGGTCCTGCTCCTCCAGCGCGTAGATCAGCGGGCCGCCCACCGCCTCCACCAGCGCTCGCCCGGCCGACAGCGGCCGCATGCGCATGGCGTCCTCGATGGCCACCTTGGCGAACTCGACGTGGCGCATCACAGGATGGGCCCGATCCCAGTCCATGATCGTCGGCTGCTCCAGCCGGCCGAGGACCTCCATGGGGACGTCGGGCGGCACCGTGTTGACGAAGACGAACCGGCCGGCGCCCACCCGGGGGGGCGACACCGAGTCCAGCACGACCACGTCGGCCTCGCCCATGCCGCCCTGGTACTGATCGAGCGTCTTCACGTCCAGCGCCACCTGGGGGTCGGTCTTGAGGACCTTTTCCAGGAACAGGTTGCCGGGGCTGACGAGGGTGACCGCGATTTTCCGGGGCGGCGGCAGCACCGCCCACGCCACGTTGTCGGCGGCGAGATCGTCGTTGATCTGCAGCCGAGCCGCCACGGCGCCGCCGCCGGTGTGGCTGAAGGGCAGCACGACCGAGCGCCGCACGCTGGGCTCCAGCGTCACCGACTTCTCGGCCAGCGGCTTGCCATCCAGCTCCAGCGTGAAGGCGAAGGTCTGGGCCTCGGGCGTGTGGTTCACCAGCGAGACGTAGGCCTGGTAGTCGAACGAGCCGGCGTAGCTCTTGCGGACCGACAGGTTGGTGATGCCCACGTTGTGGCCGCGCCGCCCCACGCCGACCCAGCGCACGCGGGGGTCGCTGGTGTCACCGAGGCGGGCCATCGGGTAGGCCCCGTCGGTGAAGACGTGGATCTCGGCGCGCGGATCGCTGCCGACCAGGGCCCGGGCCGTGCGCACGGCCTCGGCCAGGCGCGTCGGCAGGTCGTGGGCGACGGCGCCGCGGATGGCTGACAGCGCGCGGTCACGGTCGCGCGAGAGCGCCGCCGTCACCGTGGGCTGCACGCCCGCCTCCAGCACCATGACCTCGGCGCCCTCGCCCAGGCGCCGGACGAGGCCGGCCGCCTCGCCGCGGGCGACGTCGAAGCGCGACGAGCCGACGTCGCGCGCCTTCATCGAGGCCGAGGTGTCGAGGACGACGACGACCTTGCGGGAGCCCTCGCCCATCACCGTCGCCACCGGCTTGGCCAGCGCCACCGTCAGGGCCAGCAGGGCCAGGATCTGGAGGATCAGCAGCGGGTCGCGCTGCAGCCGCTGGAAGAACGTGGAGGCCTCGCGGTCGCGCACCACGGCTTGCCACAGCAGCAGGCTCGAGATCCGGCGCTCGCGCCGCCGCACCTTGAGGAAGTACAGCAGCACCAGCGGCAGCGACAGCGCGAAGACCGCGAAGGCGAGCGGGCTGAGGAAGCTCATCCGAGCACCCGCCCGCGCAGCTGGGCCACCACGAAGGCCTCCACCGCCGTGTCGGTCACGACCCGGTGGTAGCCGATCTCCTGGGAGCGGCAGAACGTCTCGGCCTGCTCGAGGAAGCCGCGCAGGCGCTCCTTGTAGTTGCGCACGGCCTCGGCGTCGACGGTGAGATCGCGGACCTCATCGGTCTCGCTGTCGATCAGCCGGAGATCGCCGCCGAGCGTGGGATTCATCTCCTGGGGATCGAGCAGGTGCACCACGTGCACGTCGAAGCGCCGCTCCAGCAGCGCCCGCACGCCGCGCTCGTAGCCGGCCGGGTCGAGCAGGTCGGAGATGATGATGACCAGCCCCGCCTCGCGGGCCCGCTTGGCGTAGTTGCCGAGTCCGTCGTCGAGGCTGGTGCCGCCCCCCGGCCGCACGTCGGCCAGGAAGTCCATCATGGGCAGCACCTGGCGCCGCCCGCGCGTGGGCGGCCACCCCTCCGACACTCGCTCGCGCAGGATGCCGAGGCCCACCCGCTCGTGGTTGGCCAGCCCCACGAAGCCGAGAGCGGCGGCCAGTCGCACGGCATAGTCGAGCTTGGAGGGCGCGCCGAAGCCCATCGACGCCGAGGCGTCGACGAGCAGGTGCAGGCAGAGATCCTCCTCGTCGACGAAGAGCTTGACGTGCAGGCGATCGAGCCGGCCGTAGATGTTCCAGTCGACGTAGCGCAGGTCGTCGCCGTGGCCGTAGGCACGGTAGTCGGCGAACTCCACGCTGTGGCCGCGCCGGGGGCTGCGCCGCTCCCCCTTGACGCTGCCGCGGAAGGCCCGGCGCGACAGCAGGGACAGCCGCTCGAGCTGGGCAAGGAACTCGGGCGTGAAGAAGCTCGCGCGCGTGGCCGTAGGCACGGCGCTACCGCTCGTCCAGCGCCTGGAAGTAGTCCTTGATCTGCGAGTGGAAGTCTCGCGGGATCGACTCCCGGGCGATCGAGTCCTCCATCATCTTGCGGTACTGCCCGATGACCCCGAGGTACTGCAGCCGCGAGCCCATCTGTCCGGCCCGTCCGGTCATGTTCGTGTCGTACCCGTCCTTGCGCCCGCGCCGCGACTCGCCCTCGACGCCAACGTCGTAGGGGTTGCCGCGCAGCCGCTGGGTCGCCTCACCCTTCGGCGAGTTGCTCCGGCCCTTGCCGGGCATCATCCCCTCGCCCTCGCCGAAGTCCTGGTCGTCGGGCCCGCCGCCCTCGCCACCGCGCCGATCGCGCGAGGCCGAGCCCCCCGGTTGTTCTCGCGGCCGCCCTTGAGATTCTTGCCCGAGCGCGAGCCCTCTTCCTGCGCGCGCATCTTGTCCAGCGCCCGCTGCATGGCCTCCAGCGCCCGATCGGGCTGGCCGCCCTCCATGGCTTCCATGCCCTCGGCCGCATCGCCCTGCCAGTTGGCGCCGCCCTTGCGCCCCAGCCGCTCCATCTCCTCGAGCAGCTCCTTGAGCTTCTGCGGCGAGATCTGGTCGGGCCGCAGCCCGCCCGACAGCTCCTTGGACTTGCGGAACATCATCTTGTACTGGCTGGCCGTGAAGTCGGACTGCAGATCCGGCAGCCGGTCGGCCTGCTCGAGCATCTTCAGCCGCTCGTCACCCTTCTTCAGGAAGCTCTGGAAGTCCGGCCGCTGGGCCGACAGCGCCGTGTCCTTGAAGACGGCCGACAGGTCACCGCTCATCGCCGCGCCCGTCCCGCCCGCCCGGGCGGCGAACTCACGCTCCTCGAAGGAGGGGGGCTTGAGCCGATCCTTGGTGGCCGGGCGCGAGCGCTCGTCGGTCAGCACCGAGCCCGCGCGCTGCTCGGGCTGCTCCTCCTCGGAGCCGGACGAGAAGTCGGGCAACCGCCCCGACGGAACCGGGATCGCCGGCGCCAGCGCCAGCACGACCGCGAGCGCCACCGGGATCGGCAGCAGACGGCCGTCGCGGGGAATCACCCGGCGCGCGGCCGACCGCGGCTCCAGCCGCTCGATGCGCTGCAGCGTGTCGGCGATGAGCGCATCCACCATCGGCGGTCGGTCGGCGCGCCCGATCCAGTCCATCGCGGTGGCCACGCGGTCCTCGAGCCCCCACGCCCGATCGGCCAGGCGCGCGGCATCCGCCACCGAGGTGCGCTTGAGCGCGCCCCACAGCGCGCCGCCGAGGACGCCCAGGAGCACCACGCCCCCCGCCGCCGGCAGCGCCCAGCCGCCCAGGAGCGCCTTGCCCAGGAGCAGCAGCACCGCCAGCATGCTCGCCCAGAAGGCGCCGCGCAGGGCGAAGTGCTCGATGCGGCGACGACGCACCTGCGTGGTGACGCGCCGGACCAGCCGGTCCAGCATCTCGGGATTCGCCATCGATCCCTCCCCGCTCATCTGACGAAGGCTTCCTTGCCCTGCGCGGTGATGGCCTCGGCGCTGTCGACGATCTGCTTGATCAGGGTGTCGGTGTCGACCCCCTCGGCCTCACCCTCGAAGTTGAGGATGATGCGATGGCGCAGCGCGGGCGTGGCCAGCGCGCGCAGATCGTCGACGCTGACGTTGAAGCGGCCCTGGGTCAGCGCGCGCACCTTGGCGCCCAGCACGAGCGCCTGGGCCCCGCGGGGACTGGCGCCGTACCGGATGAACCGGCGCGCCGAGTCGGGGGCCTGCTCCCACTGTGGGTGGGTCGCCATGATGATGGTCGAGGCCAGCGCGCGCACGTGGTCGGCGATGGGCACCTCACGGATCAACTCACGGAAGCCCAGCACGCGCTCCCCGCTCATCACCCGCTCGACCGTCACCGGCCGCGCCTGGGTCGTGCGGTCGATGATCGCGTTGAGCTCCTCGATGGCGGGATACTGCACGCGCAGCTTCAGCATGAACCGGTCGAGCTGGGCCTCCGGCAGCGGGTAGGTGCCCTCCATCTCGATGGGATTCTGTGTGGCCAGGACGAAGAAGGGCCCCGGCAGTGGCCGCGAGACGCCGCCCACGGTAACGGACGCCTCCTGCATGCCCTCCAGCAGCGCCGACTGGGTCTTGGGGGTGGCCCGGTTGATCTCGTCGGCGAGGACGATGTGGGCGAAGATCGGCCCCTGCTGGAACTGGAAGTGTTTCCGGCCCCCGGCGTCCTCCACGATGATGTTGGTGCCGATGATGTCAGCCGGCATCAGGTCGGGCGTGAACTGCACCCGCGAGAACGACAGCTCCAGCCCTTCGGCCAGGGTCTTGATCAGCAGCGTCTTGCCGAGCCCGGGGACACCCTCCAGCAGCACGTGGCCGCCGGCAAACAGCCCGACGAGCACGTGGTCGATGATCTCGCGGTGACCCACGATGACCTTCTCGACCTCGGCCCGCAAACCTTCGAACGAGGCGACGAAGTCCTGTACACGTGCGTCCTGGGTCATCGAGACTCCTCTCCTGAGGTGACGTCGCAGCAGCGCGACGCCGCCATTATAAGGACCCCGGGAAGCCCCTTCCAGAGGGCTCGCGGAAAACCTGTCCGGCCGTGCAAGGTGGACGCCACTGGTCGACTGCGCCACGCCACGCAGAGCGCACGCGCGGCGTGGCTCGATGCCCGGCAACCCGGCAGCTGCGTCGGCACCGCTCGCGAAATCGGCACGAGCACCTTCAATACCGTTTCGCGTGCCCACGGCCAGACGATCATGCGGCCAGGATACCCGCGAGGGGCGGCGAAGTGCCGAGAATGGTGGCGGCCTTGAATCGACGACAGCCGGCCGGGCATCCATCTATAATGAGTGCCAATGCCAGACTGTGGCTCGGGGAGCCCGACCGATTTGGAGTGCCGGCAGATCGCCGACCTGCTCGGCGACTACTTCGAGGGCTCGCTGCCCCGTGAGACCCGCGAGCTGATCGACTTCCACATCGACGGCTGCCCTCCCTGTGTCGCATTCCTGAACACGTACAAGGGCACGATGGACGCCACGCGGCGCCTGCCGGACGTCCCCATCCCGCCCGAGCTCAAGAACCGCCTCCTGAACGTCCTCAAGAGCTCCAAGTTCCAGCCCCGGACCTAGTGTCCTGAGGGGGCTGGGGGTCCCCGTGGGGACCCCCGGATCTCTCAGCCGCTGACCTCTCGTGACGTGATCGTGTAGCGGAAGGTGGCCGGGTCAAGGCTGTCCTTGCGCCCCTCGTCGGTCTCGCTCTGCGGATACATCAGGAACGGGATGGCCTTGCCGGTCGCGCCGGGCAGCTTGAGGTCGTGCGCGTAGTTGTACGCCAGCCAGTTCATCTCCCAGGTGCCGAACAGCTTGGCCCGCGCCTTCAGCACCGCGGGGTCGGTCAGCGGGATGGTGCCGCCCGGCCGCTCCTCCAGGACCACCTTGCGGACGTCGGCGGGATCGACGGGCACCCAGCCGTACCCGGTCAGGTAGACCTCGGCCCGGCAGTGCTGCGCCTTGCTGATGTCGCCACTCTTGCCGAGGCTCTTGAACTCCGCCGAATCGGCCACCCGGACACCGTAGACGTCGCGGGCCGGCAGCCCCACCGACCGCGCCAACCCCACATAGAGGGCGTTGAGGTCGGCGCACTTGCCGCCGAGATAACGCGTCTCCAGCATGGTCTTCACGTCGCCGAGGCCGCAGCCCTTCACCTTGGGATCGCGGAAGGTGTTGTCCACGATCCACTCGTAGATGGCCCGGGCCTTGGCGACTTCCGTGGTGTGTCCCTTGACGATCTGCTGCGCGGTCTCCAGCACGATCCCGTCGGTCGGGATGAGGGTCGTGGGCTCCAGGTACCGGCGCAGCACGGCGGCATCCTCGCGAGCCGCCCCGCTCG
This sequence comes from uncultured Candidatus Rokubacteria bacterium, assembly GCA_963734175.1. GTDB lineage: Bacteria > Methylomirabilota > Methylomirabilia > Rokubacteriales > CSP1-6 > AR5. The sequence continues at coordinate 426,365 of CAVTGC010000002.1, read as the reverse complement.
GGGGCCGGGTGACGTCGACGAACCGGTCGCGCGTCGAGAACCGGCTGGTGATCTCCACCACCGGGCCCTTCTCGGTGCCCGGCCACTCGGCGTACACGAATCCGGCATCGTACTTGTCGTCACGGACGGCGCGGGTGACGGGCGCGTTGCCCTTCCAGGTGTCGCCCAGGCGTCGGAAGTAGTCCGTCTCGCTCATGAGGGGCACCGGAACCCAGGCCCTGATCACGCCCGAGGGCGCCGCCGGCTCGATCCGAGTGATGACCTCGAAGGTGCGCCAGGGCGCGTCGGCGGCCAGCGCGATCCGGGGGGACCTCGGCAAGCCGGCAACGAGCGCGCCCGCCGAGAGTCCGAGTCCTTGCTTCAGGAAGGTGCGTCGATCCATGGATCCTCCGTGCGGCAGACAGGCTGGTTTGGCATTTCGATTGGGCCTCAGCGTATCGGGATTCGCCCACAACACAAATTGGTAGCGACGATGACGCCATCCGTCCCGATCGGAAACCCCGATCAGGCGCCGGCGGTGGACGAGGATTCTTCGAGGAACGCCAGGAAGGCCTGGGCGAGTGGCGAGCGACTGCGATCGCGGTGCGTCACCAGGTGGAAGGAGCGCGAGATCCGCAGGTCGCTGATGGTCACGCAGAAGAGCAGCCCGGCGCGGCATTCGTCCTGGACCGCCCGGCTGGAGATCAGGGAGATGCCGACGCCCGCGCGGAGGGCCTGCTTGATCGCCTGGGTGGAGGCCATCTCACCAACGATGCGGAAGGCCCCCAGGTCGAGCCCCACGCCCTCCAGCGCCCGCTCGAAGGTCTCGCGCGAGCCCGACCCTCGCTCGCGCACGATCATGGGCTCGGCCTTCAGCTCCTCCAGCGACACCGCCTGCCGGGCGGCCCACGGGTGCTCCGCCCCCACCACCACGACGATCTCGTCGGCCATGAGCTGACGGCCCTCGAGCGTGCGGCCCGAGGGCTGCGCGCCGACGACGCCGATCTCCACCCGACCCTCCTCGACCCACTGCTCGACCTCGCGACTGGAGCCGATGAGCAGCGAGATCCGGACGTCGGGGTGTTTACCGCGGAAGGCGCCGATGAGCGCGGGCACGACGTACTCGCCCGGGATGCTGGAGCCGCCGATCGTCAGCTCGCCGCTGACTCGCCCCTGGAACTGCTCGATGGCCTGCCCGGCCTCGCGGGCCAGCGTCAGCAAGCGGCGCGCGTAACCGAGCAGGAGCGCGCCCGCCCGGGTCGGCGTGGTGCCGCGGCCGAGCCGGTCCAGCAGCTGCACGCCGAGCTCGTCCTCGAGACCGCGCACGTGCTCGGAAACCGTCGGCTGGGTCAGGAAGAGCGCCTCGGCGGCGCGGGAAAAGCTGCCCAGCTCGGCAACCTTCACGAAGATCTCGAGCCGACGCAGGTCCATGACGAGCCTACAAAGCGCGAAGGGCCCCGGCGGGCCCTTCGCGACGGCAAGGTTTCACGGTCGGAACGGGGCGATCAGTGGCAGCCGCACCCGCCGCCGCCACAGCAGCCCCCGCCGCCCGACATGCTCGAGGCGACGGCGCCGGCATTGACGCCGACACCGAACACCGAGAGTTTGCGGGTGACGTCGCTGGCGGCGCACGCGGGGCACGCGACCTTGACGGCCGGGCCGGACACGTACTTCTCGAAGTCCTTCTCGCAGCTGCGGCAGCGGTACTCGTAGATCGGCATCGACTACTGGCCCCCCCGCTGCACGTAGCTCTTGACGAACTCCTCGGCGTTTTCCTCGAGGATATCGTCGATCTCGTCCAGCAGCTTGTCGATGTCTTCCTTGATCTTCTTGCCCTTCTTGGCCAGCTCGGGGTTGGCGGCAGCGCCGTCGCCCCCGCCCTCGGACGGCTTCGTCGGCCGGGTTTCCTTCTTCTTCTGTTCTGCCATGAGGCCCTCCATCGGGGCACGGGACGGTGTCCACGACCGACCAGTGACCTCGCCACTCACGATTCTAACAGAGCCGAGCATCCCGCAATACCTTTGCCACCGACGGCCTACCGCCTGAAATGCTTGCTCAAGCTCAACGTCTGGTGCTGGTACGAGGAACGCAGCCCCACGCCGTATACCCGCGCCGGCCGGCTGCGCAGCCGCTCGAACCACACCTTGAAGGACGTCTGGCCGTCGTAGACCAGGAACGGGACCTCCCGGGCCCGTACCTCCATAACCACCTTGGTCCCGCGCACGCTCCCGTCCCCGAAGCCGAAACCGGGATCGAAGAACCCCGCGTAGTGGGTGCGGATCTCCCCCGCCCCGGCATCGTAGACCACCATCTCGGCGGCGAACTCCGGGGGCACCCGGATCCGTTCCTTGGACACCAGGATGTAGAACCGGTTTGCCTCCAGGATGTAGGCATCCCGGCTCGGCCGCTTGATCGGCTCCCAGAACTCCGCCGGGTCGTAGTGGCCGATGCGGGCGAGGTCGACGGCCGGTGGATTGGGATGGGCCCGGTACCCGATGATCCCGTCGGTGGCCCGGCCCGAGAGATCCACCCCCATGCAGAGCCCGTCGTTGAACGCCACCCGGGAGGATGGGATCGGCCGGTCGTCGTCGTCGTAGAGTAGCGGCTCGGCCTCGTAGAGCTCGCGCAGCCGCCGGTCGGCGACGGTGCCGTCGCCCATCAGCAGGCGCAGCTGGTTGAGCGAAGCCCCCGCGTGGACGCGCACGGGAAAGGACTGGGGCGAGACCTCCAGGTACAGGCCGCCGCGATAGCCGGCGGCGATCTCGTCGAAGCGCGGCGTGCGGTCGGTGATGACGCGCGTGAAGATGTCGAGGCGGCCGGTGGTGCTCTTGGGGTTGGAGCGCCCCCGCACGCCGGGCGGCAGCGCCAGGGACTCCAGTAGCGGGACCAGGTAGACGGAGCCCCGCTGCAGCGTCGCGCCCTCGGCCAGGGAGAGCCGGTCGATGACCAGGTCCCCGTCGCCGTCCAGGCGGTCCTGGACCGATTCGCGGAACGGCAAGAAGCTCGCGCGCAGCTGGTAGGCGACCGGGCCGAGGCGCAGATCGAGGCTGGCCGGCTGGAACTGCTCGTCGCCGAGCGGGACCGGGGCGGTGATCCAGCCGTCCGCCGTCGCCGCGCGCAGCTCGTGATCGGGCAGCACGCCGGCGCCGGCCTGGCGATCGGGCGCCGCGGAGGCGTCGGTCATCCCGCCCACTTAGCACCGCCCGCGCGCGGCCGTCAAGCCGCGGGCCGCCGCGCGAGCCAGAAGCACCCGGCTCCGCACGCGCTGAAGGCGATCGCGGCCAGGAAGGCCACGCGGTAGGAGCCGGTCATGTCGTGAACGACGCCGCCGAACCAGGGACCGATGGCGCCGGCGATGCCGTTGCCGAGGTTGAGGACGCCGTAGATCACGCCGAAGCGGCGGCCGGCGAACCACTCGCTGGCCATCGCGGTGATGATCGGGCCGCGTGCGCCGAAGCCGAGCCCGAACAGCAGGGCGAAGACCACGAGCCAGCCCGCCCCCGGCACCAGCTCGAGGGCCAGCAGGGCGGCGGTGCCGCCCGCGGTGCACGCGTAGGACAGCGTCGCGGTCGGGGGGCCACCGAACCGATCGGCGGCGAAGCCGAAGCTCACGCGGCCGATGCTCGACATGAGGCCCATGGCGCCGAAGGCGGTGGCGGCCCACATGGCCGGGTAGCCGTGATCGACGGTGTAGGCCACGGCGTGCGTGGCTACCGGGAACACGGCCAGGGGCGTGAAGAAGTACGCGGCGAACAATCCCCAGAACGCGCGCGTCCTCAGCGCGTCGCGCACGCTCGGACCGGTGGTACGCGCCCGGGCAGCGGAGTCGAGCGACCCGGGGGAGGCTTCCTCGCTCAATACAGCATTCGCTCGGGAAGCTTCCCCCGCTCCGGCCGACTCCGCTGCCCTACCCGTGGCCGTGACCGCGCCGGCTGCGACGCTCGGGGTCGTTCGAGTTCTGGCGTCGTCCAGGCCGCTGGGGGCGTCGACCCCGACGGGGTCGCGGATGCCCCAGAGGACTAGCGGTAGCAGCAGGATCAGGGTGGCGAGGCCGAGGACGAGGCTGGCGGTGCGCCAGCTGGAGATGGTGATGAGCCACTGGGTGACGGGGCCGATGACGAAGACGCCGAAGCCCATGCCGGAGAACGCGATGCCGGCCATGCGGCCGCGGCGCGCGTGGAACCAGCGCGACAGCAGCAGGCCCGTCGGCACCCAGCCGACCGCGACCAGGCCGATAGCGCCGAGGACGCCCGTGTAGAGGTAGAGCTGCCAGGGCGCGTGAATGGTCGCGGCCAGCATCGAGGCGGACGCCAGCGCCACCACGCCGCCCACGATCACCGGCCGGGGCCCGAAGCGGTCGGCGACCAGGCCAGCCAGCGGCGCGCACAGCCCTTGCACGATCGCCGAGAGCGACATGGCGCCCGCCGTCAACCCACGCGACCAGCGGAACTCAGCGATCAGCGGGACGAAGAACACCGAGAAGGAGAAGAAGAGGCCGTAGGCCACCGCGAGCGTGACCCACACGACCACGACCAGCGTGACGGCGCCGGGACGAGACGCGGAGATGGCCCGCTACACCTCGCGGCTCACGGCGCCCTCGATGTCGACGGCGAACGCCCGCGCCTGGCCGCGGATGCCCGCGGCGGCCAGCGCCGCCCCCATGGCGCGCGCGACGGCGTCGCCGTCGTCGCGCACGGCCGCGAGCAGCGAGGGGCCGGCGCCGGAGAGCACGCAGCCGAGCGCGCCGGCTGCGCGCGCGGCCTCCGCCACCGCCGGCATCCACGGGAACAGCGCGAGCCGGTAGGGCTGGTGGAGCCGGTCGTCGAGCGCGGCCTCCAGCAGGTCGACGCGCTCGGACTGCAGCGCCGCCAGCAGCAGGCTCACGCGCTGCACGTTGAAGACGGCGTCGCCGCGCGGCACGGATGGCGGCAGCACGGCCCGCGCCTCGGCGGTGGAGCTGGTCGTCTCCGGCACCAGCACCACCCATCGCACGGCGCGCGGCACCGGCAGCGTCACCGCCGCGATGCGACCGTCGGCCAGCGGGCAGGACACCGTCAGCCCCCCCATCAGCGCGGCCGCCACGTTGTCGGGATGGCCTTCGGCCCGCGCGGCCAGCGCCAGCAGCGCCTCGCGCGACAGCGGCCGGCCCAGCAGCGCGTTGCCCGCCACCAGGCCGCCCACCCACGCCGCCGCGCTGGAGCCGAGGCCGCGCGCGGCCGGCACGCGGTTCACGCAGGTGAGGGCCACGCCCTTGAAGGGCCGGCCGGCCGCCTCGTAGGCCTGCCGCACGCCGCGGGCCACGACGTTGTCGGCGCCGGACGGCAGCCGCCCCGCGCCCTCGCCCTCGATGGCCACCGTGACGGCGTCGGCCTCCGCGGCCGTGACCTCGTTGTGCAGCGCCAGCGCCAGACCGAGCGCGTCGAAGCCGGGACCGAGGTTGGCGGTGGTGGCGGGAATGCGAACGTGGACGCGCACCGACCCGCTCAGAGCCGCCGCAGCAGCCACTCGGGGGTGAGCGCGATCGCCCAGGAGTTGAGGACGATGTAGTAGTTGGTGACGACGAGGAGGCCGACGGCGATCAGCAGCACCCCGGCGCCACGCTCCACCACCGGGATGAACGGCCGGTAGCGCTTGAAGAATTTCAAGAACGAGCCGAGCGCGATCGCCGAGAGCAGGAACGGCAGGCCGAGGCCGGCCGAGTAGGCGATCAGCAGGCCGATCCCCCGCTCCACGGTCTCGGCGGTGCCGGCCAGCGACAGGATCGCCCCCAGGATCGGCCCCACGCACGGCGTCCAGCCGATCGCGAACGTCACGCCGACCAGGAACGAGCCGACGTAGCCGGCCGGCTTCTCGCGGATCTGCCACTGCTGGGTGCGGGCGAAGAACCCCACGTTGAGCAGGCCGGCGATGTAGAGGCCGAAGACGATGATGAGCAGCCCGCCGATGATGCGGATGGCCGTGCGGTACTGGAACAGCAGCTGCCCGGCCGCGCTGAACGAGGCGCCGAGCGCGACGAACACCACCGAGAAGCCCAGCACGAACGTCACCGCGTGCAGCATCACCCGCCGGCGGGCGGCCGCCGTCAGGTCGCCGGTGAGGTCGCCGACCGACATCCCGGTGATGAACGACAGGTACGAGGGAAACAGCGGCAACACGCACGGGGACAGGAACGAGAAGAGCCCGGCGGTGAACGCGACCACGATCCCGACGGAGGCGCCTGTCATCGGCTGCGCGCCATCGCTACCGCACCATCCCCTCGACCAGCGAGTGGGCGGCGTCGTTGTCCCAGTGGCGAGGCCCGATGGCCAGCGCGGCCAGGTTGCCGTCACGCCCGACGATGAAGCTCGACGGCAGCGCACGGACGGCGTAGCCGTTGGCCAGGTCCATGCGCGGGTCGAGCCCGACCGGGAACGTCAGCTTGTGGGCGGTCAGGAACGGGGCGATCTTGGTACCGTCGGCGTCCACCGAGACGGCGACCAGAGTGAAGCCGGCGTCCTTGTGCTGCCGGTACAGCCGCTCCATCGCCGGCATCTCCTCCAGGCAGGGCGGACACCACGTGGCCCAGAAGTTCACCATGACGACCTTGCCGCGGTGGTCGGAGAGCCGGAACTTCCCGCCCCCCGGCATCGTGACGGTGAAGTCCTCGGCGGCCTTCGCGCGCGAGGGTCGGATGAGGTCGAGCTCCTTGAGCGCCTCCGCCAGCGGCAGCACCTTGCCCGGGCGCGGCTTGCCGGGGCCGGCCGCCGGCGGTGCGGCCGACACGGGCACCGGCGCCGGGGCGGAGGCGGCGGCGTCGTGGCGAGGCGGGCCGGTCAGGAAGCCGACGGCCGCCGCCGCGATGACGAGCGCCAGGACGATCACGACGGCTACCAGCGGTCGCATTGAATCACGCGCAGTATACCTCTATATTGAACTACTTCCGATGAGGCCGACGCGCGCCAGGCCCCTGACCATCGTCGCCGACGATCTCACCGGCGCCTGCGACACCGGCGCGCTCTTCGCCGGTCGTGGGCCGGTTCCCGTCACCGTGTGGCCGCGCCGGGCCGTCGAGGCCCCGGTGCGGGTCGTCGACACCGAGAGCCGCACGGTCACGCCCGAGGAGGCGGCCGACCGCGTCACCGTCGTGGCCGCCCGCGCCCGCTCCGGCTCGTGGTTCAAGAAGATCGACTCCACCCTGCGCGGTCCGATCGGCGCCGAGGTCGACGCGCTCATGCGCGCGCTCGGCGTCACCACCGCCGTCGTGTGCCCGGCCTTCCCGGGCCAGCGCCGCGTCGTCCTCGACCGCGTGCTGCTGGTCGGCGGCGTCCCCGTCGCCGAGACGCCGATCGCCCGCGATCCCGGCTTCCCCGGCGGCTCGTCGAGCGTCATCGACCTGCTGCGGCCACAGCTCGACCGCGCGCTGGCGTGGGTGCCCATCGACCAGCTGCGGGCCGGCCCCACCGCGCTGGCGGCCCGGCTGCGCCGTCTGAACGGCACCGTGATCGTCGCCGACGCCGAGACCGACGCCGACCTCGACGGGCTGGTCGAGGCGGCGCTGACGGTCGAGCCGGCACCGCTGCTGGTCGGCGCCGCCGGCCTGGCCCATGCCCTGGCCACGCGCGTGGGCCTGCTGGCCGAGCGCGCCGAGCTGCCGGCGGGCACGCGCTGGCTGGTCGTCGCCGGCAGCGTGCATCCGGCCACGCGCCGACAGCTCCGCGAGGCGCGCGCGGCCGGGCTCACCGTGCTCGCCACCGCCGAGCGCGTCGCCGGCGACGGCGCCGAGGCCATCGCGCGGCTGATCGAGCAGGCGGTGGTGGCGCTGCAGCGCGAGCGCTGGGATCTGGTCGTGGTCACCGGCGGCGAGACGGCCGTCGCGCTGTGGACCGCGCTCGGCGCCGAGCGCATCGACCTGATCGGCGCCCCCGCTCCCGGCCTGGCGCTGGGCCAGCTCCGGGTGCCCGGGCGCGATCCGGTACCGCTGCTCACGAAGGCGGGTGGGTTCGGCCCGCCCGACCTGCTGGTGTCGCTGCAAAAGGAGACCGTGGCATGACGCTTCCGGTACTGGGCGTGACGATGGGCGACGCGGCTGGGGTGGGTCCGGAGATCATCGCGCGGGCGGCGGCGGAGCCGGCCGTGCGGGCGAGCTGCCGGCCGGTGGTGATCGGTGCGGCCGGGCCCATGCGCGAGGCGCTCGGGCTGATCGGCAGCCCGCTGGGGTTGCACGCGGTCAGCCGCGTGGCCGACTGCCTCTGGGCCGAGAGCACGCTGGAGGTGCTCGACCTGGCCAACGTCGACATGGCCACCCTGCCCCGCTGCGAGGTCAGCGCCGCCGCCGGCCGCGCCGCCTACGAGTACATCGAGCGCGCCGTGCGGCTGGCCCAGGCCGGCGAGATCGACGCCATCGTCACCGCGCCCGTCAACAAGGAGGCGCTGGCCGCCGCCGGCGTGCGCCACTCCGGCCACACCGAGATCCTGGCCGAGCTGAGCAACACGCGCGACTTCGCCATGCTGCTGATGGGCAAGGAGCTGAAGGTCATCCACGTGACCACCCACGTGGCGCTGCGGCGCGTGCCCGACCTGGTCACGCGCGAGCGCGTGCTCAAGACGCTCCGCCTCGCCCACAAGACGCTCGTCGACCTCGGGCAGCCGCACGGCCGCATCGCGGTGGCCGGCCTCAATCCGCACGCCGGCGAGGACGGGCTCTTCGGCGACGAGGAGAAGCTGGCGATCGTGCCCGCCATCGAGGCCGGCCGGGCCGAGGGGATGCACATCACCGGTCCACTGCCCGCCGACACGCTCTTCTCGCGGGCGCGCGGCGGCGAGTTTGATATCGTCGTCGCCATGTATCACGACCAGGGCCACATCCCGGTGAAGACGCTCGGCTTCGAGTACGACGAGGCGTCGAAGAAGTGGACCGGCCTCTCGGGGGTGAACGTCACCGTCGGGCTGCCGTTCCTGCGCGTCTCCGTCGACCACGGCACCGCCTTCGATCGCGCCTGGAAGGGCGTGGCCAACCACGAGTCGATGGTGGAGGCGCTCGACGTCGCCACGCGGATGGTGGCGAGCACGGTCCGGTCGGCTCGAAGCGCCGGGGGCCGGGCCGGCGCGACTTCGTAGTCCTACTTTCGCCAGGAGTGTCCAATGGACGAGCATGAGATTCGCGCCCTCGTCGACGACGTCAAGACCGGCCGCCTCAGCCGCCGGCGCTTCGTGCAGACCCTGGTGGGCCTGGGGCTCACCGCGCCGCTGGCCGCGCAGATGCTCACCGCCGCCGGCGTGGCCGCCCAGCCGAAGGCGCCGGTCTTCACGCCCACCCGCCGCGGGGGCGGCGGGCCACTGAGGGTTCTGTGGTGGCAGGCGCCCACCCTGCTGAACCCCCACTTCGCCACCGGCACCAAGGACCAGGACGCCTCGCGGGTCTTCTTCGAGCCGCTCGCCGGCTACGACCCTGACGGCAGCCTGGTCCCCGTCCTCGCCGCCGACATCCCGACCGTGGACAACGGCGGCCTCGGCCGCGACGGCACCTGGGTGGTCTGGAACCTCAAGAAGGGCGTGCAGTGGCACGACGGCAAGCCCTTCACCGCCGACGACGTGGTGTTCAACTGGGAGTACGCCGCCGATCCGGCCACGGCCGCGGTGACGGTCGGGGCGTACCGCGACATCGACCGCGTCGAGCGCCTGGGCGAGCACAGCGTGAAGGTCGTCTTCAAGCAGCCGACGCCGTACTGGTACGAGGCGTTCTGCCAGAACCGCGGGCTCATCCCCAAGCACCTGTTCAACGCGTTCCGGGGCGACAAGTCGCGCGAGGCGCCCACCAACCTCAAGCCGGTCGGCACCGGCCCCTACAAGCTTCGTCGACTTCAAGCCGGGCGACATCGTGCGGGGTGAGCTCAACCCGAGCTACCACGTGGCGAACCGGCCCTTCTTCGACACCTTCGAGATGAAGGGCGGGGGCGACGCCGCCTCGGCGGCGCGGGCGGTGCTGCAGACCGGCGAGTACGACTTCGCCTGGAACATGCAGATCGAGGACGACGTCCTCCGCCGGCTCGAGCAGGGCGGCAAGGGCCGCGCCGAGATCTATCCGACCGGCGGCATCGAGCACATCCAGTGCAACTTCACCGATCCCGGGCGCGAGGTGGACGGCGAGCGGGCCAGCCTGAAGACCACGCACCCGACGCTCGCCGACCCGGCCGTGCGCCAGGCCCTGGCCGTGCTGGTCGACCGCGCGTCGATCGGCGAGCAGATCTACGGCCGCGGAGGCCAGGCGACCGGCAACTACCTCAACGCGCCGTCGCGGTACTACTCGCGCAACACCCGGTGGGAGTTCAACGTCGACAAGGCCAACCAGATCCTCGACGCCGCCGGCTGGAAGCGCGGGGCCGACGGCATTCGCGCCAAGGACGGCAAGAAGCTCAAGTTCCTGTACCAGACGTCCATCAATGCGCCGCGCCAGAAGACCCAGGCCATCGTCAAGCAGGCGTGCGCGAAGGCCGGCATCGAGATCGAGATCAAGTCGGTCGTGGCCTCGGTGTTCTTCGCCTCCGACCCCGCCAACCCCGACACCTACCCGCACTTCTACGCGGATCTGCAGATGTACAACACGTCGACGGGCGTCGATCCGCTCTGGGGCATGCGCGTGTTCATCTCGCAGGAGGTGGCCACCAAGGACAACAAGTGGTCGGGGCGGAACATCACCCGCTGGCGCAACGACGACTACGACCGGCTCTGGAAGGCGGCCGAGACCGAGATGGATCCGGTCAAGCGCGCCGCCCAGTTCGTCCGGATGAACGACATGGTCATCCAGAACGGCGTCGTCATCCCGGTGAACTGGCGCAACGGCGTCGCCGCGGCCGCCACCCGCCTGCGCGGCATCGACCTGACCGGCTGGGACTCGAACCTGTGGCGCCTGCCCTACTGGCACAAGGTCTGACCGGTCTTGACAGGTCGGACCAGCGAAACTATAACGAACCACCACAAGTTGGTGCTGATGAAGGACTGCTCCCGGAGGACCATCCACATGGACGAGCGCGACCTGAGACTGATGATCGACGAGGTGAAGAGCGGCCGCCTGAGCCGCCGGCGCTTCGTCCAGACCATGATCGGGCTGGGGCTAACTGCGCCCCTGGCCGGTCAGATGCTCGCCTCGGCCGGCGTGGCCCAGGCGCAGTCGAAGCTCAACTACAAGCCGACCAAGCGCGGCGGCGGCGGCCCCCTCAAGACGCTGTGGTGGCAGGGCGCCACCCTGCTCAATCCGCACTTCGCCACCGGCACCAAGGACCAGGACGGCTCCCGCATCTTCTACGAGCCCCTGGCCTCGTGGGACCCCGACGGCAACCTCACGCCCACCCTGGCCGCCGAGGTCCCCACCATGCAGAACGGGGGGCTCGCCAAGGACGGGCGATCGGTCACCTGGAAGCTCAAGAAGGGCGTGGTCTGGCACGACGGCAAGCCGTTCACGGCCGACGACTGCGTCTTCACGTGGGAGTACTGCGCCGACCCGGCCACCGCCTCGGTGTCCATCGCCACCTACAAGGACGTCAAGGTCGAGAAGGTCGACAGCCACACGGTCAAGGTCATCTTCGCCAAGCCGACGCCGTTCTGGGCCGACGCCTTCGTGGGCGTGCGCGGCATGGTCATCCCCAAGCACCTGTTCGCCGCCTTCAAGGGCGACAAGTCGCGGGAGGCGCCGACCAACCTCAAGCCGGTCGGCACCGGCCCCTACCGCTTCGTCGACTTCAAGCCGGGCGACATCGTACGCGGCGAGCTGAACCCGAACTACCACATGCCCAACCGCCCCTACTTCGACACCATCGAGATGAAGGGCGGCGGTGACGCCGTCTCGGCGGCCCGGGCCGTCATCCAGACCGGCGAGTTCGACTACGCCTGGAACATGCAGGTCGAGGACGAGATCCTCAAGCGCATGGAGCAGGGTGGCAAGGGCCGGGCCGACATCGTGGCCGGCGGCAACATCGAGCACATCCAGTGCAATTTCACTGACCCCACCAAGGAGGTGGACGGTGAGCGCTCGAGCGCCAAGACGATGCATCCGATCCTCACGGACACGGCCGTCCGCCAGGCCCTGAACCTGCTCGTCGATCGGGGCTCCGTGCAGGAGCAGATCTACGGCCGCACCGGCATCGCCACCGCCAACTTCCTGAACGCGCCTTCGAAGTTCGTCTCCAAGGCCACCAAGTGGGAGTTCAACGTCGACAAGGCCAACCAAATCCTGGAATCGGCCGGCTGGAAGAAGGGCGCCGACGGCATCCGGGCCAAGGACGGCAAGAAGCTCAAGTTCCTGTACCAGACCTCGATCAACGCCCCCCGCCAGAAGACGCAGGCCATCGTCAAGCAGGCCGCGGCCAAGGCCGGGATCGAGCTCGAGCTGAAGTCGGTGACGGCCTCGGTGTTCTTCTCCTCCGACGTGGCCAACCCCGACACCTACTCGCACTTCTACACCGACATCCAGATGTACACGACGACCATGACCCAGCCCGACCCCGAGCTGTTCATGAACCAGTTCACGTCGTGGGAGATCGCCTCCAAGGACAACAAGTGGCAGGGTCGCAATATCACGCGGTGGAAGAACGAGGAGTACGACAAGCTCTACCGCCAGGCCGAGTCGGAGCTGGATCCGGTCAAGCGGGCCGCGATGTTCGTCAAGATGAACGAGATGGTCATCCAGAACATCGTCGTCATCCCCGTCGTCTTCCGGCCCCGGGTGGCGGCGGTCAGCAGCCGCCTCCACGTGGAGCAGAGCGGCTGGGACTCCGACTTCTGGAACCTGCAGAACTGGTACAAGGAGGCCTAGGGGACTCCCAGGGGCGGCGGAGCGGCCGGCATGTCGAAGTACCTGCTCCGTCGCCTCCTGATCTTGATCCCCGTCCTGGCCGGGATCAGCCTGATCCTGTTCACGATCCTCGCGATGGCGCCCGGCGATCCGTTCGAGGAGCTCGCCACCAATCCCAACGTCCCCGCCGAGGTCCGCATGAACCTGCGCGCCAAGTTCGGCATCGACGATCCCATCGGCGTCCGCTACATCCGCTGGTTCAGCTCGATGATGCGGGGCGACTGGGGCTTCTCGTTCGCCAGCCGGGTGAACGTCGACACGCTCATCCTGCAGCGGCTGCCCACGACGCTCATCGTGCTCGGCTCGGCCCAGCTGCTGGCGATCCTGGTCGCGCTGCCGATCGGCACGATGTCGGCCGTCCGGCCGTACTCGATCTTCGACCAGATCGCGACGACGCTGGCCTTCATCGGCTTCTCGCTGCCCACCTTCTTCACGGGGCTGTTGTTCATCCTGTTCTTCTCGGTCTACCTCGACTGGCTGCCGTTCATCTACCGGGCCGACATCAGCGCCACCGGCTGGCGCTTCTACTGGGAGCACCTCCGCCAGGCGATCATGCCGGTGGCCGTGCTCGGCCTCTTCCAGGGGGCCGCCCTCACCCGCTTCGTGCGCTCGGCCGTGCTGGACGTCATCCGCCTGGACTACATCAACACCGCCCGCGCCAAGGGGCTGTCCGAGCGGGTCACCATCGCCAAGCACGCGGTGCGCAACGCCCTCATCCCCGTCGTCACCCTCATGGCCCTGCAGATCCCCACCATCTTCACGGGGGCCGTGATCACCGAGCAGATCTTCCGGGTCCCCGGCATCGGCTCGCTCCTGATCAGCGCGATCCTCGCCAACGACACGCCGGTGATCATGGCCATCACCTTCGTGTTCTCCTGCCTGGTGGTGACGTTGAACCTGGTGGCCGACATGCTCTACGGCTGGCTCGACCCCCGCATCAGCTACCGCTGACGATGGCCCGCGCCCTGCCGTCCGAGACCCTGGCCTCCGACCGGTCGGCCCCGACCCGCCGGCCGGCGCCCTCGCTGTGGGGCGAGGCCTTTCACCGCTTCCGCAAGCACACCCTGGCCTCGTTCGGCGCCGTCGTGCTCCTCACCATGGTGGTGGCGGTGCTGGTGGGTCCGCTCGTGTACCGGGTGCCCATCGACGAGATCGACTTCAAGGCCAAGCTGAAGGCGCCGTCGGCTGCCCATCCGCTCGGGACCGACGACCTCGGACAGGACGTGCTGGCCCGCATGCTGTACGGGGGCCGGATCTCGCTGGCCGTCGGCATCGCGGCCATGCTCATCGCGATCACCATCGGGATCACCATCGGCGCCGCCGCCGGTCACTTCGGCGGCTTCCTCGACCACACGCTCATGCGGATCACCGACCTGTTCATCTGCCTGCCCCAGCTCCCGCTGCTGTTGCTGATTGTCTACCTCTTCCGCGACGCCCTCAAGAAGGCGCTCGGTCCCGAGACTGGCGTGTTCGTGCTGATCGTCGCCGTGATCGGCGGCCTGCGCTGGATGCCGGTGGCCCGCCTGGTCCGCGCCCAGTTCCTGTCGCTGCGCGAGCAGCAGTTCGTGGAGGCGGCCCGCGGCCTCGGGGCTCCGCCGTTCCGCCAGGTGGTCCGTCACATCCTGCCCAACGCGATGGGCCCGGTGATCGTGGCGGCCACCATCGACGTGGCGGCGGCCATCATTGCCGAGTCATCGCTGTCCTTCCTGGGGCTTGGCTTCCCGCCCGACATCCCGACGTGGGGACGGATCCTCTACGACGCCAAGGACAACCTCGACTTCGCGCCGCACTGGGCGATCTTCCCGGGCACCGCGATCTTCCTGACGGTGTTGTCGATCAACTACATGGGTGACGGATTGCGGGACGCCCTCGATCCTCGCAAAGTCCTCTCGCACTGAGCTGTCCGCAACGCCGCGCTGGGGGTGGGCCGGGTCGGGGCGACCGGGTCCCCTTCGGTTCCGCGTGAGACGACCTGGTGCGCGAAGGCATGGTCGGAGCCTGGTCCTACGCGGCGGCCCTACACGATCGAAGCCAACGGAACCTCAGGAGACCCGGTCGCCCCGACCCGGCCCACCCCCAGCGCTCGCGTGACGAGCAATCAATGAGACAGGACACGACATGAACGACGAGGATCTTTGCTACGCACAGGCATCGGAGTTGGTTTCCCTGTATCGGCGGCGGAAGGTGTCGCCGATGGAGGTGGTGCGGGCGGTGCTGGGGCGGATCGAGAAGGTGAATCCGCGGCTGAACGCGTATTGCACGGTGGCGGGGGAGCAGGCGGTGGGGGCGGCGCGGCGGGCGACGGCGGCGCTCGGCAAGAAGGGGGCGAAGCTGGGGGCCCTGCACGGGGTGCCGGTGTCGATCAAGGACCTGACGGTGACGAAGGGGATCCGGACGACGTTCGGCTCGAAGATCTACGAGCACAACGTGCCGGAGGCGGATGCGCTCGTCGTCGAGCGGTTGAAGGCGGCGGGGGCGATCGTGATCGGCAAGACGAACACGCCGGAGTTCGGAGCGGGGGCGAACACCTTCAACGCGGTGTTCGGAGCCACCCGCAACCCGTGGAACCCCGCGCTGACCTCGGGCGGCTCGACGGGCGGCGGCGCGGTCGCGCTGGCCACCGGCCTGGGTCCCCTGGCCCAGGGCTCCGACCTCGGCGGCTCGCTCCGGCTCCCGGCCGCCTTCTGCGGCGTCGTCGGCTTCCGCACCTCGCCGGGGTGCGTGCCGGTGTGGCCGATTGCCACCGCGTGGGACAACCTGAGCGTGCAGGGGCCGATGGCGCGGACGGTGGCCGACGTGGCCCTCATGCTGTCGACGCTGGTGGGACCGGATCCGCGGGTGCCGATCTCCTATCCCGTCGACGGGCGGGCGCTGCTGGCGGCGGTCCGCGCGCCGAGCGTCAAGGGGCTCCGCATCGCCTGGGGCGGTGACCTCGGCATCACGCCGCTCGACCACGAGGTGCGGCGCGTGTGCGAGGCGACGCTGGACGTCTTCCGCAAGCTCGGGGCGCGGGTGGAGACGGCCCACCCCGACTTCAGCGAGGTCGGTGAGATCGTGCGCACCAGCCGGGGCGCCTCCATGGCCGCCCGTCACCACGACAAGCTCGCGCAGTGGAAGCCGGTCATGCAGGAGAACCTGGTCCGCAACATCGAGCAGGGCCTGGCCCTCACCCCGGCCGAGATCGGCCAGGGCGAGCGCATGCGGACGGATCTCTTCCAGCGCGTGCGGACGTTCATGGAGCGCTACGACCTGATCCTCACGCCGACGGCGGCGGTGCCCCCCTTCCCGGTCGAGATGACCTCGGGCCCGCGCCAGATCAACGGCGTGGAGATGCGGCACTACATCCAGTGGGCGCTGCTCACCTACGCGTTCACCGTGGTCAACGCGCCCGCCATCTCCGTGCCCTGTGGCTTCACCCGCGACGGGCTGCCGGTGGGTCTGCAGATCGCCGGCCGCTGGCACGACGAGGCCGGCGTGCTCCGGGCGGCGGCGGCGTTCGAGCAGGCCGCGCCGTGGGCGCACCTGCGACCACCGGCGGCCTGAGCTCCGGGCGGGGCGTCGCCGTCAGCGGGCGACGGCGCGGATACGACCGTCGGTCTGGGGCGCGATCTTGCCGTGGGCGGTGACGGCGGCCAGCAGGACGTCAGCCAGCAGCGGGGCGTTCATGGCGTCGACGAGGACGCGGCCGTCGCGGAACGCGGTCAGGCCGTCCTTGCCGGCGGCGATGTAGTCGATGACGGCGGCGGTGTAGCGGCGGGCCGGATCGATCGGGGCGCCGCCCACCGTCATGGCCACGACGCGCTGACCGACCGGCTGGGCGGGATCGTAGGTGACGGTCAGCCCGGCCACCTGCACGAAGCCGCCCGCCTCGCGGTCGCGCTGGGGCAGCGCCTGCTCCAGCACCTCGCGCAGGGTCTGGCCGGTCAGCTCCAGCGTCATGACCACGTTGCCGAACGGCGACATCGCGGCCAGGTCGCGCCGGGTGAGCGGCCCCGGCGGGATGATCCGGTCGCTGCGGATGCCGCCGCCGTTGATGAGCGCCACGTCGGTCTTCCGGTGGGCTCGCATGGCGTCGGTGATGAAGTCGCCGAGGTTCGTCTCCTCGGTGCGCAGGCGCCCGCGCCGCCCCTCCAGCGGCACCGCCGTCTGCGCCACCACCACGTCCAGCTCACGCCCTACCCGCTCGCCCCAGGTCCGCACGACCTTCTCGACGTCGGGATCGGGAGGGATCCGGGCGCCCACCTCGTGAAACGTCCACGAGCGCTCCCGCAGCTTTCCATCGCTGCCGATCCACAGATCGACCTGCACCACGTAGCGCGCGTCGGAGCCGGCCTTGGTGATGAGCGTGCGCCCCTCCTCGGCCACCAGCGGCTCGTGCTCGTGGCCGCCCAGGATGACGTCCACCTCCACCCCCGGGGCCGCCGCCAGGGCGCGGTCCTCGGCCATCTCCTGGTGGGTGACGGCCACGACGAGCTGGGCGCCGCGGGCGCGGAGATCGCCGGTCACCGCACGGGCCACGCCGATCGCCTCCCGGATCTCCACGTCCGGCCCCGGGCTCGAGGTGGCCGCGGTCTGGGGCGTCGTGAGGCCGAGCACGCCGACGCGCACGCCGGCCAGCGTCAGGAACAGGTCGGGCGGCGCGCCACCGAAGGGCCGGCCGGTGCGTCGGTCCAGCACGTTGGAAGACAGCCACGTGAAGGCCGACTCCCGCATGCGCTCACGGAGCACGGCGGGACCGAAGTCGAACTCGTGGTTGCCGAAGGTGGCCACGTCGAGGCCGACCACGTTGAGGCCGGCGATCATCTGCTCGCCCTTGAGCAGCGTGGAGGCGACTGACGGCGAGATGACGTCGCCGGCCAGCGCCAGCAGCGTGGCGGGATTCTCGCGCCGGATGCGCTTGACCAGCGTCGCGAGTCGCGCGAATCCGCCGCGCCGCCCCTCGTCCACCGGCTCCAGCGTGTAGACGTCGTTGATCTGCAGCAGGGTGATCCGGACCTCGGGCTCGCCCAGGGGCCCGACCGGCCGCAGCGGCGAGGCGCACGCCGCGACCAGCAGCAGCGCGACGAGGACGAGGCGGAGCGGCCCTGCGGCCGGACGACGGTCGAGCGGCCGGATCACGCGGCGCGGCCGCGCCAGAAGTGATCGGGGCGGCGAGCGACGCGCTCGGCCAGGAAGCGGCCGGCCCGCTCGGCGTCGCCGGCGCGGAAGGCGGCCTCGAACAGCGTGTCGTGGAAGACGTCGCGCTGGGCGCGGCTGCCGCCCAGCTCGACGATCCGTGGGCGCAGCGGCTCGATCCTGGCCACCGCGCGCGCGTAGTCGGCGCCCGCGAAGGCGTGCAGCCCCTCGACCAGCGGCACCAGCACCTCCCCGACGACGCCGGTGCGGTCCTTCGGCGCCCGCTCCCGCACCATCGCCAGGTGTCGCTCGGCGACCGCCCAGTCTCCGCCCCCCGCCAGCGCCATGGCGATGTGGGCGACGTGAAAGTAGAGGCCCTGTCGGTTGATGCGCTCACGGCCGATCTCCGTGAACGGCCGCCAGCGCTCGCCCATCGGCCGGCCGGCCAGCTCCATGCGCCACAGCAGCGAGATCGAGTCGTGCAGGTCGCCGGCGATCGAGGACGGCGCCCGCTCGAACACCGCCCGCGACATCACGGCCGCGCGCGCGTAGTTGCCGCGGGCGAAGTGCAGCAGGGCCAGGTGCCAGAGCAGATGGTTGCGGAACCAGTTGAGGCCCCGGCACGGATGGATGGCCGGCGGCAGCCGCGTCACCCCGGTGTCGAAGTCGGCCGACTCGTAGAGGGCGTGGGCGAGGGCGTGCACGCCCCAGGCGTCGGCCGGGTTCAGGGCCAGCGCGGCGTCGGCCGTGCGCACCGCCTCGGCGCAGCGATCGGCCTCCTCCAGCGCGAAGGCGTGCAGGCCGAGCGCGAACGACTCGCCCGGGTAGTGCGGCACCATGGCCGTCGTCAGCTCCAGCATGGCCGGGAACCGGCCCTGCCAGAAGTACACGTAGTAGAGCCGCTGGAAGACCATCACGTCGCGGGGGAAGCGCTCCAGGTGCGCGCGCATCGCCGCGGCGGCCTCGTCGACCTTCCCGGAGGTCCACAGCGTGAGCGCCTCCACGTGGCCGCGCTCGCGCTCGGACAGGCCGGCGGCGGCGGCGCGGGCGGCTTCGGTGGCCGCCTTGGTCTCGGCGAAGCGCTCCTCGAGGAACATGCACACGGCGACGCCGGCGTGGGCCAGCGCCAGCCCCGGGTCCTGCGCGGTCGCCGCCTGGAAGAGCGCCAGCGCTTCGGCCCGCCAGCCCAGCAGCGCGCGCACTGCGCGGTCGTAGGTGGTGAGGGCGGCCTCGGAGGCGGCGGTGATCGGCAGGTCGTAGGCGTCGTGGCGCATGGCCGACATGCTAGCAGACGCCCCCGTCGAGGACGGAGGCGAGGAAGTCGACGGCGCGCCGCTCCGCCCACGAGGTCGCCCGCCACGGCCGGCCCTCCACGAAACCCACGTGACCGCCGCGGGGAACGAACTCCGCGCGCACGGCCGGGGGCAGGAGGCGCGGATCGGGCAGGCTCGCGGGCGGGATGAACGGGTCGTCGAGCGCGCTGATCAGCAGGGTCGGACGCCGGATGCGTGCCACGTAGGGGCCGCTGCTCGCCCGCCGCCAGTAGTCCTCCTCGTCGGCGAAGCCGTGCAGCGGCGCCGTCACCAGGCGATCGTAGGCGGCGAAGGTGCGGGCCCGGAGGGCGGCGCGCACATCGACGAAGCCCGGAAAGGCCCGCGCCTTGGCCAGGGTCTTCTGCCGCAGCGAGCGCATGAAGCTGGTCGTGTAGAGGACCTTCGGCAGCCCGCGGTCCATGAGCCGCGCGCAGCCGGCGAGGTCGAAGGGCACCGAGATGGCCACTGCGGCGGCCAGCGCGCCCGGCGCGTCCTCCCCCTGCTCTCCCAGCCACTTGAGCAGGACGTTGCCGCCGATGGAGACACCGACCGCCCCGATCCGCACGCCCGGCTCCCGCGCGGCCAGCCGCCGGACCACGTGGTCGAAGTCGCCGGTCTCGCCGGAGTGGTAGAAGCGCGGCAGCCGGTTCAGCTCGCCGCTGCAGGAGCGGAAGTACATCACCCCGGCGCGCCAGCCACGGGCCGCCGCCAGCCGGAACAGGCCACCGATGTAGTGCGAGCGCAGGGTGCCCTCGAGGCCGTGCAGCACCAGCAGCAGGGGCGAGCCGGCGGGGCCGCCGAGCCAGTCGACGTCGACGAAGTCGCCGTCGGGCGTGTCGAACCGCTCGCGCGTGGTGCCCCCGAAGCGGCGCCGCCTCGCCACCGCCCACAGCGTCTGGACGTGGCGATTGCGGCACCACCAGGGGGGCGCGTACGCCGGCGGCTCTACTCCTGGCCCGTCAGCAGCAGCTTCACGATGTCGGGCACGATGTCGCGCGCGCGTTGGTTCAGCTCCGCCTCAGAGAGGTTCGCGATGGGATGGGGCATGGCCAGATACTTGTAGTTGGGCTGCCCCCACTGCTCGGCCATGGCGCGGCCGGTGGCGTGGAAGACGTCGGTGATGATCGAGGCCGAGGGCACGCCGTGCTTCTCCAGCAGGATTCCGTCGAGCACACTGCCCGACGAGCACGACCCTCAGTCGCCGATGCCGGCGACGACGACGTCCGCCGACTTCTTGATCTCCTCGACGATCTCGGCGTGGGCGGGCACGCTGGCGTTGTGCTTGTTGTACATCCGCCACTCGGCCACCCCGTACTCGGCCTTCAGGATGTCGCCGATCTTCTCCAGCAGCCGGTCGGAGTTGAACTTCGTGTTCTGGATGAGGGCGACGCGCTTGCCCTGCAGCGCCGTCGGCCGAGGCGCGTACGCGATGGTCTGCGTGGCCGCCTCCGTGGTGGGATCGAAGATCTCGATCATCGCTTGACCTCCTTTGCGGGCTAGCCTCGCCCCTCGGCGGGGCTGCGGCGTCGCACTTCCTTCGTAACTGCTTGCGAGGACTTTGCGCTGCCCCAGCCGGGGATGTAGCAGGAGAAGGCGCCGGCCCGGCCGCCGGCGGCGACGACCACGATGTCGTCGGGCGAGGCGACCAGCGGCCGCATCCGCTCCTCGTCGCCGGCCGCGACCTCGTTGGCCATGCGCCCGGTCCGCTTGAGGTGGGCGTGGGAGTTGTGCGTCTTCTCGAACAGGAACTGCCGGATGCGCTTCTTGTCCCAGCCGTCGCGCGCGATCGTCTGCATGTGCTCGCCGGCCAGACACACGACGTAGGTGGACTGGCCCATGACGCTGCCGGAGATGCGCATGTCGTCGGCGCAGGTGGTCAGCACGCCCTCGGCCGTCGGCGACAGCTGGTTGTAGAACTGGTGGGGCGCGTCGGAGGCGATCACGGTGACGGTGCTCTGATCCGCCCGGAATCCCCGCTCGACGTGCAGCGGCGTCCACGGGCTCTCCGCCTCGTTCTCGGCGATCACGTACGACAGCTTGCCGGGATGGCCGAGGGTGCCCCGGTCGAGCAGGCCCGGCAGCGAACCGCACACATTGCGCATGACCAGCCGCACGGCCCGGCCGATCGTGAGGTTCGCGCGCCAGCCCGGTCCGAACAGGTTGTCGCCGGCGTTGACGTCGAGCGCCTTGGCGATGGGGCCGTTGACGATCATGAGGACGGCGGCGCCGCCCGTCGAGGTGCCGGGCCCGTGGTAGCTCCAGCGCGGATCGGCGATGCCCTCCACCGCGGCCACGACCACCGGCATGTACTCCGGCTTGCACCCGGCCATCACCGCGTTGATCGCCACCTTCTCGGCCGTGATGGACACGGCCCGGTGAGCGACGAAGCCGACCTGCTGATCGGGCGTCAGCCCCGCGGCGTCCAGCATGGCCCGGATCCGGGGCTCGGTGGGTGGCACCACGGGCAGCCCGTCCGACCAGCCCTTGTCGAAGGCCATCTCGATGGCGTCGGCCTCGTCCCGGGCGCTGAATCGCTTCGATGTGAGCGTGGCAGCCATACCGCCTCCTTGCCGTCGTAACCCGGCTCCGCGCCACGCTATCACCCGCCCCGAGACCGTGCAACCGGCCAGGGCTGAACGGTCCGGCCCGGCGCGAATTTGTGAGGATGGCGGAGCGCGGATGCGCTGAAATGAACCGCGTGGTGGACAGGCCGCGCTGGCGGGCGCATCCGGACCTGGCGGCGACGGCGTGCCTGCTGGTGACCGCCGCGCTCATCTTCGTGCCCCCGCTCCTGCTCGGCCGGGCGGTCACGCCCATGGCCGTCCTTGCCGATATCTTCCCGTGGCGGGCCGTGGTGCCACCCGGGCCACCGCCCAACGCCGCCCTCACCGACATCGCCCAGGTGTTCCATCCGTGGCTGATCTGGATCGGCGAGCAGGTGCGCCACGGGATCGTTCCGCTCTGGAACCCGTATGCGTACACCGGGGCTCCCTTCTTCGGCAACGGCCAGAGCGCGCTGCTCTTCCCGCTGACGTGGCTGCCGGTCGTCATGCCGGCCGCCATCGCCGTGACGGTCGGTTCCGGTCTCAAGCTCTTCGGCATCGGGCTGGCGACGTACTGGCTCCTGCGCACGCTGGCCCTCTCGCCCGTGGCCGCCCTCACCGGGGCGTGGACGTTCATGCTCAGCGCGACCGTGATCGGGTGGCTGCAGTGGACGCTCGCCACCACCCTGATGTTCCTGCCCGCGCTGCTGGCGGCGACGGAGCGTCTGCGGCGCGCGCCCGGCCGCCGGTGGATGGCGGTGCTGGCGCTCATCGTCGCCCTCGACGTGTTCGCCGGCTATCCGCAGGGGACGCTCCAGGCGCTGATCGTGACGACGGCGTGGGGGCTGTCCCGGTCGGCCGGCCCCGCCGCCCTCCGCTTCGTGGCGGCCTACGCGGCCGCGGTGGGGCTGGGGCTGAGCGTCGCCGCCGTCCAGCTCCTGCCGTTCGCCGAGTACGTGCGCGAGAGCCTGGTCTTCGCGTATCGCGGACAATGGACGTTGCCGCTGTACGCGCCGGCGGCCTCCGCGGTGACCTTCGTGATGCCCGTCTTCTACGGCACGGGGGCGGAATCGTGGGGCCGGTGGCAGTTCAACATCCTCACGGGCTACGTCGGGATCGTCCCCGTCGCCGTCCTTCCGATCGCCGTGCTGGCGGCGTGGCGCTGGCCGGGGGGCCGGTTCTTCCTCGGCCTGGCGGCCGTCGCCCTCGCGCTGCACTACGGCGCCCCCGGCCTCGCCGCGCTGGCCGCGCTGCCGGGCCTCTCGCTGGGCACGAATCTCCGGCTGATGCCGCTCGTGGCGCTCGCGCTCGCCGCCCTGGTGGCCATCGGGGTGGAGTCGCTCCGCGATCCCGCCGCGCCACACCGCGGGTGGCGCCGGGCGCTGCGCGCCTGGTTCATCCTCGTCGTCGTGGCGACCGGCGCCGCCGTGCTCGTCCACGAGGGCGATCCCCGGGCCCGCGCGCTGTCGCTGCCGTTGACGGTGCAGTATGCGCTGGCGCTGGCCGCGCTGACGCTGGTGACGGTCCTGGTGGCCTTCGTGCTGGCCGGCCGCCTCGCGCCCGCGCGGGCGACGCTGGCGGTCGCGCTGATCCAGCTCGCCACCCTGATGCCCCTCGCCGCGACGTACAACCCCTCCATCGCCCGCGCGTCCTTCTATCCGTCCACGCCGGCCATCGCCCACCTGCAGCGCGCGGCCACGGACGGCAACCGGGTGCTGATGCCGGGCCACGTCGGCCTCGTGTACGGGTTGCTGGAGGCGCACGGCTACGACGGATTGACGCCCCGGCGGATCGAGGAGGTGATGGGCGCGGTCGGCACCGGGCGGGCGCTGCACGCCGGACTCCTCGAGAACACTCTCGCCCTTCACGGCAGTGAGCCGCTGAGCGGCGCGCGGCTGTGGGTCTCGCCGGTCTTCGATCTCGTGGGTGTCCGCTACGTCCTCCTGCCGCCCGGCACGCCGATACCGCGCCCGGAGTTCACGGTGGCCTACGACGCGCCCGACGGACGCATCTTCCGCAACGAGGCGGCGTTGCCCCGGGCGTTCCTGGTGGGTCACGGCCGGTGCGCGGACGATCGAGAGGCGCGCCGCCTCATCGCCGCGCGCGGTGTGGACTTCCGCCGCGAGGTGCTCCTCGCCGACTGCGCCGGCCCGGCGCCGGCGGCGGAGCCGCCGGGGGCGGAGGCGTCGGCCCGCATCAGCAGCCAGGGGCCCCATGCCGTCCAGGTCCGCGCGGTGACGGACCGGCCCGCCTACCTCGTGCTCACCGATACCTGGTACCCCGGATGGACGGCGCGCGTGGACGGCCGCGCCACCCGCCTCTGGCGCGCCAACCACGCCTTCCGGGCCGTGAGCGTGCCGGCGGGCGAGCACCTGGTGGAGTTCCGTTACGAGCCGGCCTGGTTGAAGATCGGACTGGCGATCTCGGGGGCGGGCCTCGTGGGCGTCGCCGTCATGCTGGCGACGGGCCGGTCGTGATCCGGCTCGTGCTCGCCGGGCTCCTGATGCTCGTGGCGACCTCCGTCGAGGCGGCGCTGCCGGCGCCCCCGTTCGAGCTGGCGCTCTCGCCGACGTCCTTGATCGAGGGCGACACTGCCACGGTCCGCGTGACCGGCCGGCCGGGATCCACGGGGGACGAACGCTACGACGTCTACGTGCTGCTGGCCTCCGTCGAGCAGGCCGCCTTCCTCACCCCTGAAGGCACGTGGGCGCCGCGCCCCGTCGCCTACGCCCGCGCGGTGTCGACGACCGATCCGCCGCTCGTCCGGCCGTGGCCGAAGGTGTGGCCGGCCGGCGACTATGCGCTCGGCCTCGTCGTGGTACCGCCGTCAGGAGAGCCGCTGGCCCGCTCCGAGTGGCGCTATCGCCCTGCGGTCACGTGGTTCCGGATCGCGCCGCGTCAGTCGGATGCCGCCGCGCTGGCGCCGGCGACCGTGGGGTTGCTGGGGCTCGCCGCCGCCGCGGCGATCGCCCTGGTGTGGTGGGCGAGCGCTAGCGCTTCCGCGCCTTGAAGATCATCTCGCAGCCGCCGACGTAACGGCACTCGAGGACCTCGAAGCCCTCGCGGTCCAGCCGGTCGGCGAGCGAGCGGCGCGTGAAGCGGGTGATGTGCTCGTGCGCGTAGCCGCCGGGCAGCAGGCGCGAGTGGATCCATTCGAGCACCGGCCACAGCACGCGCCCGTAGTCGGGCGTGCCGAGCACGAGGATGCCGCCGGTCCGCAGCACGCGACGGCACTCGCCGAGGATCGCGGGGTCGTCGGGGAGATGCTCGATGACCTCCGAGTGGATCAGACCGTCGAGGCTGCCATCGGCGAACGGCAACTGCTCGCACGATGCGCGGACCAGGCGCGACCGCCGCCACGACAGCCAGCGCAGCTTGTTCTGGCGGATGTCCAGCCCGATGGCGTTCGGGAGATCGAGGATCATCCGGCTGGAGCCGCACCCGACGTCGAGCACCTGCTCGCAGCCGCGGACGAAGTCCAGCACGATCCGGTGGCGCGCCCGCTGCCAGTAGCGCTGCAGCCAGATCGGGCTGTCGTAGGCTCGGGAGTCGTAGTCGGCCGCGTCGATCGAGTTCCGGAACCGCCACATCCGTACCAGCGTGGTGAGATAGGCCCAGCCGAACCGCAGCAGCCGCACGTGCGAGCGCCCGGAGCCGCGCGACATGTAGTGGAACGGGATCTCCCGGATGCGCCAGCCCTCGGCGTCGACGCGGATCAGGATCTCCTGGAGCATGTCGAAGCTGCGGGAGACCACCGGGACGCCGGCCAGGACGTCGCGGCGATACATGCGGAACCCGCTCGAGAGGTCCCGGAAGGGCGTGGAGAGTGCTCGCGCGTAGACCCGGTTGAGGACGATGCTCAGCAGGCGCCGGACGGCGCTCATGTCCGCGCGCGCACCCGGCACGTACCGCGACGCGATCAGGATCTCGGCGTCGTGCCGGTGGCGCCAGAACGCCTCGAGGAACGACGGGCGATGCGAGAGGTCGGCGTCCATGGTGAGGATGTAGGGGGCGGCGGCGACCGAGAAGCCGGCCAGGAGCGCGTTGCCGTACCCGGGTTCGGTCTGGGTGACGACCTGGGCGCCCCACCGGCGGGCCGTCTCCCGCGTCTGGTCCGTCGAGCCACCGTCGGCCACCACGATCTGCGCCTGCAGCCCGAGACCGGCCAGCACTTCCTTGACGGCCGGCAGGAGCAGCTCGAGGTTGTCGCGCTCGTTCCAGGCGGGGATGACGACGGTGACGTCGGGGGCGCCGCCGGCGCCCTCCATCACCGGATCGATCGCCGGAGCCGTCCGTACACCACCACGCATCGTTCCATTGGAGCATATCGGCGGCCGACTTCACGAACGCAGAGTACGGCGCCGGCGCTGCCCCGGGGGTGCTTGACCCTCCCGCTTCCATCGCCATATGCTGGTCCGCCTTGGCGAATCACGCGGGTGCTGGGCCGGAGACCACCTGAATGGAGTGCGCGCGGTGCCATCACCACAACGCGGCCGGCGCCAGGTTCTGTGGCGAGTGCGGGGCGCGGCTGGAGACGGCCTGCGCGGCCTGCGGCACCCTCAACCCGCCCGGTAACAAGTTCTGCCACCAGTGCGGCACCGCGCTCGGCGGCGGCGTCAGCGGTGACGCCCGCTTCGCCTCCCCCGACAGCTACACGCCGAGCCACCTGGCCCGCAAGATCCTCACCGCGCGGACCTCCCTGCCCGGCGAGCGCAAGAAGGTCACGGTGCTGTTCGCCGACCTCAAGGGCTCGCTCGAGCTGCTGGCCGATCGCGATCCCGAGGACGCCCGGGCGCTCCTCGACGGCGTGCTCGAGCTGCTGATGGAGGCCGTCCATCGCTTCGAGGGCACGGTCAACCAGGTGATGGGCGACGGCATCATGGCCCTGTTCGGCGCGCCGGTCGCTCACGAGGATCACGCCATGCGGGCCTGCTACGCGGCCCTGCGCATGCACCGCTCGGTGGCCCAGCACGCCGAGGAGCTGCGGCGCGAGCAGGGCGTCGACGTGCAGATCCGGGTCGGCATCAACTCCGGCGACGTGGTCGTGCGCGCCATCGGCAACGACCTCAACGTCGAGTACAGCGCGGTCGGCCAGACCACGCACCTGGCCGCCCGCATGGAGCAGCTGGCCCGGCCCGGCACCACCCTGATCACCGAGGCCACGCGCCGCCTGGCCGATCGCTACGTCGAGGTCATTGCCCACGGCCCCGTCCCCATCAAGGGACTGAAGCAGCCGATCGAGGTGTTCGAGCTGCACGGGGCCACGCCCGCCTCGCGGTTGCAGGCCACGACCGGCGCCCTCACCCGGTTCCTCGGCCGCGACGAGGAGATCCGCCGGCTCCAGGCCCGGCTCGATCGCGCCGACCGCGGCCAGGGCCAGGCGGTCGGGGTGGTCGGCGAGGCCGGCGTGGGCAAGTCGCGGCTGATGTGGGAGCTCACGCGCGGCAACCGCACCGAGGGCTGGTTGCTCCTGGAGCTACCCTCGGTCTCGTATACCCAGAGCACGCCCTACGCGCCCGTCACGACCATGCTGCAGGCGTACTTCCAGCTCGAGACCGTCGACGACGTGCTCGCCATCCGGGCCAAGGTGACGGCCCGCACGCTCGAGCTCGACGCCCAGATGCACTGGGCGGTGCCGGCCTTCCTGGCCCTGGGCAACATCGCCACCGAGGACAGCGAGTGGGAGGAGCAGGAGCCCACCGAGCGCCGCCGACGGATCTTCGCCGCGGTGACGCGGCTCGTGCGGCGCGAGGCCGAGCGGCGCCCGGTCCTGGTGGTCGTCGAGAACCTGCACTGGGCGGACTCGGAGACGGAGGCGCTGGTCGACGCGCTCGTGCGCGAGATCCACGACGCGCGCGTCCTGGTGCTGGCCAGCTATCGCTCGGAGTTCAGCCCGGCCTGGCGCGAGCTGGCCCACACCGGCGAGCTGCGGCTGGAGCCGCTGTCGATCGGCAGCGCCGAGGCCCTGCTGGAGGACGTGCTCGGCTCCACCCCGGAGCTGCAGCCGGTCGCCCGCCTGCTGGTCGAGCGCACCGGCGGCAACGCCCTCTTCCTGGAGGAGAGCGTGCGCACGCTCATCGAGAACGAGGTGCTCGTCGGCGATCCCGGCGCCTACCGGCTGGCCAAGCCGCTGGCCAGCGTGCAGATCCCCGATCGGGTGCAGGCCGTGCTGGCCGCGCGCATCGACCGGTTGCCCGATGACCGGAAGTCGTTCCTGCAGGCCAGCTCGGTCATCGGCAAGGACCTGCCCTTCCCGTTGTTACAGGCGGTCGCCGGCGTCCCGGCCGACCAGCTCATGGGCAACCTCGCCGACCTGGAAGAGAAGCAGTTCCTGCGCACGACCAGTCTCTATCCCGACCTGGCCTACTCCTTCCGCCACAGCCTCACCCACGACGTCGTCTACTCGACGCTGCTCAAGGAGCAGCGGCGCAGCCTGCACGTCCGCATCGTGGACGCGCTGGAGGCGCTCTACTCCGACCGCCGCACCGAGCACGTCGAGCGGCTGGCCCACCACGCGCTCGGCGCCGAGCTGTGGTTCGAGGCCGTCGGCTACCTGCAGGAGGCCGCCGCCAAGGCCGCCTCGCGCTCGGCCAACCCGGAGGCGGTGACCTTCCTCGAGCAGGCGCTGGGCGCGCTCGGCCACCTGCCCGAGAGCCGCGAGACCTTCGCCCAGGCCATCGACGTCCGCCTCGACCTGCGGCCGCCGCTGCTGCAGCTGGGGCGCCTGGAGGAGATCAAGACGCTGTCCGAGCAAGCGGCGACGATGGCCGCGCAGATCGGCGACGAGGCGCGGCAGGCCCGCGCCTACGCCTATCTCATCAACTACCACTACCTGCGCGGCGAGCCGGTGCGCGCGCTCGAGTACGGCGAGCGGTGCATGGGCATCGCCGAGCGGCTGGGCGATCGCCTCCTCGTCTCGATCGCGCGCCGGTACATGGGCCACGCCTACCACGCGCTCGGCCAGACCCGCGAGGCGGTGCGCGCGCTACAGGACACCGCCGAGGCGCTGGCCCGCGACGTCGCCCGCGACCCCACCGCGGCCGCCATCACCGCCTACGTCGCCACCTGCGCGTGGCTGGCCTTCGCGCTGGCCGACCTCGGCGAGTTCGACACCGCGGAGACGTGGGCCGACCGCGCGCGGGCGGAGGCGGAGACCCGCCGTCATCCCTACAGCGAGGCGATCGCGCTCACCCTGGCCGGCCAGGTGACGGTGCTGCGCGGCCAGCTCGAGCGCGCGGTGGGCCCGCTGGCCCGCGCGCTGTCGATCTGCCGCGACTCCCATCTCACGGTGTGGCAGGCCATCCCGGCCGCGCTGCTCGGCCATTGCATGATGACGCTCGACCGCAAGGAGGACGGGCTGGCGCTGCTGGAGGAGGGCGTGCGGCTCTCCGATGAGGTCGGCGTGAAGGCCTATCTGTCGCGGTGGGCCACGCTGCTCGGCGAGGGATTCCTGAGCTCGGGTGATGCGACGCGGGCGGCCGAGATCGGCGAGCGCGCGCTGGACCTGGCTCGCGCCCACGGCGAGCGCGGCCACGAGGCCGCCGCCCTCCGGCTGCTCGGCGACGTCGCCGCCGCCCAGGCGCCGCCGCTGGTGGCCACCGCCGCCGAGCGCTTCGGCGCCGCCATCGCCATCGCCGAGGAGCTCGGGCTGCGCCCGCTGCTGGCCCGCGCGCACCTGGGGCTGGGCCAGCTGCATCGCCGGGCCGGCCAGGTCCCCGAGGCCGAGGCCCACCTGGCCACCGCGGTCGTCCTCTTCTCCGATCTCGGCATGCGCACGTGGCTCGACCGCACCGAGCCCGAGCTGCGTGCGCTGGGCCACCTGGTGATCGTGGCCAAACCCAACGTGAATCTCTACGAGTACCTGAAGGCGAAGTTCGCGGGCGATCCCAACGTGCAGGTGGTGCTCGATCGCCGCCAGGGCGAGTCGCGTCTCGATGGCGTCTCCGGTGAGCGTCGCGCCGCCGACCGCCGTCGTCTGGCCGTCGACCACGCGCTCCGCAGTCGCGGCCTCGCCGTCGTGCTGCCGCTGCGTTGACGACGCGCCGGCGCCCTACTCCTCGATCGCGACCGTCACCGAGCGCGTGGCGCCGAAGGTCGGGACCAGCGAGGAGTGCTTGCCGGGGCCGCCGGCCACGATGATCATCAGGTCGTCGGGGCTCGCGCACAGCGGAACCTCGGCGTGGCCGGGACGATCGGGAGCGAAGGCGACGGGATCGATCGTCGCAAAGCGCACGAGGTTCTCGGGACTGAAGCGGTCGAGCCGAACGCGGATGCGCTCCCACAGCCGTCGCTTCACCTCGGCCTTCGACCAGCCAGTCAGGGCCAGCGTCTGGGCGTGCTCGGGCCCCAGGATGAACACCGGCTCCCCGCCCAGATAGACGTTGTTGCTGGCGGTGGTGGCGGCGATGCCGATCAGCACCATCAGCATCGCCTCCGGCGTGGTGGAGGCGTGGTCGTTGACGTTGTGGGGCGCCTCGGCGCCACACACGGTCACGCAGCTCGTCCCCGGCGCGAAGCCGCGCTCGACGTGCAGCGGCGCCCACGGCGAGACCGCCTCGTTCTCGGCCAGGCAGTAGCTGAACTTCCCCGGGTGGCCCAGCGTGGCGCGGTCCTCGAGGCCGGGCCGGGCCCCACCGACGTTCTGACAGATGAGCCGCACCGCCCGGCCGATGACCGCGTTGGCTCGATACCCGTTGCCGAGCGCGTTGGGCCCGCCGCTGATCCCCAGCCGCCCGGCGATCGGCCCGTTCACGATGACCAGGGGCGTGCACGGGTGTGTCGTCGTCTGGATCGCGTTGAGGTTGAAGCGCGGCTCGGCCAGCGCACGCACGGCGGCGATGATGACCGGCATGTGCTCGGGGCCGGCGCCGGCCAGGGCGGCGTTGATCGCGATGGCCTCCAGGGTGGCGGCGCCGTCGAGCGGAGCCAGCGTGGCGATCAGCTCGCTCCGGCGCCCCGCGCGCGAGCCGAGCAGGCGGTCGACGCGCTCGGCGGTCGGCGGCAGGACCGGCAGCCCGTCCGACCAGCGGGCATCCATCGCCCAGGCCTGGAAGGCGTCCAGGTCGTCGGGCGCATCCATCAGCACGGCGCCACCGGACGGCCGCACCCGGGTCGGCGCCACCGGATCACGCGTGAGGGCGGCGAGAACCTCGTCGACGATCGTCTCGGCCTTGCCGCGCACCAGGGCCGGATCGATGCCACCGACGGGATGGGGAACGAGCGCCACCGACAGGTGCGGCAGCCCGAGCTTGGCCGCCTGCGCGCGCGCCAGCGACAGGAAGGCGTCGGTGCCGAGCACGACCGCGGGGATACCTCGCCCTTCGACCTGCGCGGCGTCGTGGAGACTCCACGACGTGCACGACCCTCAGTCGGCGGTTCCGGTCAGGAGGACGTCGACCGAGGCCGCGATCTCCTCGATCATCGCGGCGGGCCGCGAGGAGCCGGGCTTGGTCCACGTGCGGACGGTGGCGCCGGGAGCGCGGGCGGCGAGGGCCTCGGCCACCCGGCCGAGCAGCACGTCGGCGTTGGGCTTGGAGTTGTCGAGCACACCGATGCGCAGGCCGTCGAGGCGGGCGTGGCGCTTGGACAGTGGCTTGACCGTGTCGGACATGACGCCGAGCGGGCTGAGGACTCTCATGGCTCGCGCAGTATAGCGCCTCCGCTCACCGCACGCGGCCCCCGGTGGGCGGCGGCCAGCGCGGCGGCGGCCGCCACCGCGACGGCCGCCACCAGGAAGGCCTCGGCCGCCGCCGGAGCCAGCCCCACCGCGAGGCGACGCGCGGCGAACAGATGGGCGAGCCCGAGGACACCGGTGACGACGCCGAGCGTGCGCGTCAGGAACGCGAAGCCGCCGGCCGCGCCCTGCTGGATGGCGGGAAAGGCCGCCATGATCACGGCCATGTTGGGCACCTGGAAGGTGCCGAGCCCGAAGCCGGCCGCGAACAGCGCGAGCGCGACCAGCAGCACCGACTCGTCCGGCCCGGCACGGCTCAGCAGCGCCAGCCCGGCCGCCTCGAGCGCCAGGCCGGCCACGGCCGGCACCCGGGCACCGGTGCGATCCGCCAGCCGTCCCGCCAGCGGCGCGGCCAGCGTGGTACCGAGCGGCGTGAGCATGAAGAGCAGGCCGGCGGCGGAGGTGGACATGTGGCGGGCGCCGACGAGGTAGAACGGGGCCAGCAGCCAGATGGCGAACATGCCGGCATTGGCGACGAACGACAGCACGCCGGCAAAGAGCGCGGGCCGGCGCAGCAGGTCGCCGGGCGCGATCAGTCGCGGCGCCCGCGGGGCCGGCGCCGCCGGCATCACGCGCCACGCCCACGCCAGCAGCGCCAGCGCCAGCGGCAGCCGCAGGTAGAACACCGCGCGCCAGCTGAAGGCGTCGACCAGCACACCGGCCACGAGGGGCCCCACGCTGAGCCCGAGCCCCATCATGGCGCCGAGGAACCCGAGGGCGCGCCCGCGCCGGTCGGGCGCCACGCCAAGCGTGACCAGCCCGGGCGCGGTGCCGTACACGCAGCCGCCGCCCAGCCCCTGCACCACCCGCGCGATGAGCAACCAGCCGAAGGTCGGCGCCAGCGCGCCCATCGCGTAGGCCACCACGCTGAGCGCCAGCCCCGCCCGGAACACGCGGCCGTGGCCGACGCGGTCGCCGAGGGCGCCGCCGGCCAGCGAGGTCAGCGCGTAGACGAGGACGTAGCACACGATGACCCAGCGCACGCGCTCCGGCGGCACCGCGAAGGCCGTGGCGATGGCGGGGAACGCGATGTTCATCGTGGAGTCGAGCGAGACGACGCAGGCGCCGACCGCCGCGGCCCAGCGGATCACCGGCGTATGATGGCACGGCATGCCCGATCCGCTCACGTGGATGATCCTGATCGGCAGCGCCTTCGTCGGCTCGATCATCGGCGGCGTGGCGGGCTTCGGCGCCGGCGTCATCCTGCTCCCGGTGGCGGCGTGGACGCTTGGCATCCGCATGGCGGTGCCGGTGCTGACCGTCACCATGCTGCTCGGCAACATGTCGCGCCTCTGGTGGAGCCGCGGGGAGACTGACCGCCAGGTCACCCTGCGCTTCCTCCTCGGCGCCGTGCCCGGCACCGCGCTCGGCACCACGATCTTCGTCGCCGCCTCCAGCGACTCGCTCAGCCGGGTGATCGGCGCCTTCCTTCTGGCCTCGGTGCCGCTGCGCCGGGTGCTCACGATGGGGCACTGGCGGGTCCGCCTCAAGCACTTCCCGCTGCTCGGCGTCGTGTTCGGCCTGCTTTCCTCCACCGTCGTGGCCATCGGCGCCGCCCTGACGCCGTTCTACCTGGCCTACGGGCTGCGCCGGGGCGCCTACATCGCCACCGAGGCGGTCTGCGCATTCTCCATGCACGTCACCCGGGGCGTCGTCCTGTCGCGGCACCGGCTGCTCACCTGGGAGGTCCTGGTAATCGGCCTCGTGCTGGGCGCGGTGATGTTCGCCGGCTCCTGGATCGGCCGGCGGCTGCTCGACCGCATGAGCGACCGGGTGTTCCTGGCCGCCATCGAAGTGCTGATCGTGATCATGGGGTTGCAATTCCTCTGCTTCCCGCGGTAAAAGGTCGGGCCATGCCCACCCAGCTCAACAAGGCCGTCATCGGCAAGGAGTCGCCGCCGTTCGTCGTCACCGTGGAGCGCGGAAAGATCAAGGAGTTCGCGCGGGCCCTCGGAGACGACAATCCCCTGTACCTGGATGATCGAGTCGGCGAAGCCTCCGAGTGGGGCGACATCATCGCGCCGCCCACCTTCATGACGACCTTCCGCGATGGCGCCGACAGCGGCGCGTTCTTGCGCGAGCTGGGCACCGATATCTCTCGCCTCCTGCACGGCGAGCAGGAGTTCGAGCTGTTCCGGCCCATCCGGCCCGGCGAGACGTTCGTGTGCCGCTCGAAGGTGCTCGACGTCTACGAGAAGACGGGCCGCAGCGGCCCCATGGGCTTCGTGCTCCGCGAGACCAGCGTGACCGACGCCACCAACGAGATCGTCGCCTTCGTCCGTCACATCACCGTGGTGCGTCTGTGAAGTACGCCCGCGTCTACCTCGACGACGTGAAGGTCGGCGACGAGCTACCGCCGCTGGTGAAGGGCCCGATCCAGCAGATCCAGCTCACCCGCTACGCCGGCGCCTCCGGCGACTTCAACCCGATCCACCAGGACGACGAGTTCGCCAAGGCCGCCGGCATGGGCGGCGTCTTCGCCCACGGCATGCTCTCGATGGGCTTCGTCGGCCAGGCCGTGACCGACTGGGCGGGGCCCGCCGCCGTCCGCAAGCTCGCCGTACGCTTCGCCGGCCTCGTGCGGCTCAAGGACACGATCACCTGCCGCGGCCGCGTCCTCGCCGCCGGCGGCGGCCTCGTCGACCTCGAGCTCTGGGCCGAGAACCAGCGCGGCGAGAAAGTCATCACCGGCAAAGCTACGGTCTCGCTTCCATCACGAGCCTAGCCTCACGCTCGTGAGCGGGGCGGGCGGGAGGTGGGGCGGGCGGGGCGACCGGGTCCCCCGAGTTTCCGCGAGAGACTGTCCGTTACGCCCAGGCATGGTCGAAGCCTGTCCTACGCGGGGCCCTACACGATCGAAGCCAACGGAAACTCGGAAGACCCGGTCGCCCCGCCCACCCCACCTCCCACCCGCCCCACTCACGGCCCGCGATCAGACTCACGGAGCGCGACCGCGCTCGATTCGCTAGCGTCGCGCCACAGCTCCTGGGCCTCGATGCTCCCTCAGCCCATCTCTGTTGATGCGAAGGGGCTGAGCCGTTGGCGTGAGCGGGGCGGGCCGGGGGGGGTAGCGGGGGGACATGGTCTCCGGCGATTCCGTTGGCTTCGATCGTGTAGCGCCACCACGTAGGACAGGCTCCGACCATGCCTGGGCGTCCCCGGGTCGTCTCACGCGGAATCGCCGGGGACCGTGTCCCCCCGCCCCCCACCTCCCGCACGCCCCGCTCACGGCCGCGATCAGACTCACGGAGCGCGACCGTGCTCGATTCGCTAGCGTCGCGCCACAGCTCCCGGGCCTCGATGCTCCCTCAGCCCATCTCTCTTGATGCGAAGGGCCTGAGCCGTTGGCGTGGGCGGTGCGGGCGCGGGGCGGGGGTGGCGGGGCGACGGGGTTTCCGGCGATTCCGTTGGCTTCGATCGTGTAAGGCCACACCTAGGACAGGCTCCGACCATGCCTGGGCGCCCCCGGGTCGTCTCACGCGGAATCGCCGGGGACCCCGTCGCCCCGCCACCCCCGCCCCGCGCCCGCACCCCGCGCGCCGCGCGAGCTCAGCCGCGAGGGGTCAAGCCGTGGGCGCCGACCCATTCGCGGAGGGCTTCGCGAGTGGAGTCAAAGGCGAGCTGGTCCCAGGGGATCTCGGCGGGCGTCACCCACTCCAGAAGGTCGTTCTCGACGCAGGGGGTGAGCGTGCCGCCGGTGACGCGGGCGCGATAGACGATGATCACGGGCGAGCCGGGGTACGAGTACACGTTGAGCAGGCCCGCGAGACTCACGGACAGGCCGGTCTCCTCCCATGTCTCGCGGATGGCGGCGTCGGTCACCGTCTCGCCGAAATCCACGAAGCCGCCGGGGAAGGTCCACAGACCACGGCTGGGGTTGATCGAGCGGCGCGTGAGCAGCAGTCGGCCGTCCTGCTCGGGGATGGTACCGGCCACGACCTTGGGGTTCAGGTAGAAGACGAACTCGCAGCCCGGGCACAGGGCCTGCTCGCGCTGGTCGGGCGGCACCGGCGCGCGCACCAGCTTGGTGGCGCACAGCGGGCAGAAGCGCACGGTATTCGGGGCGAGAATCTTGTGGCCGTGGTCGTCGCTCACGCGTCGCAGTCTACCGCACTCGGGCGGTGTCGCCTTGACACCTCCGGCGGCCCGGTGCTACAACGCGGCCGTCGATGAGGCTCGCCCAAGCCAGGAGGCTTCGCATGCGCCGAGGTATCCCGCTCACCATCGCCGTCGTCTTCGTCGCGCTCGCCGCCGGGCTCACCGCCAGCACCTGGGGGCAGGCCCTCAGCGGCGAATACAAGATCGGGGTGCTGGAGCCGCTGACCGGCCCGCTCGCCGGCGAGGGCAAGCGTCACCTGGAAGGCTTCGAGGTCGTGCGGGACCTCATCAACGAGCGGGGCGGCGTGATGGGCAAGAAGCTCGTCTTCGCCGTGGCCGATGTGCCCGATCCGACCGCGGCGGCCAGCGAGGCCAACCGGCTCATCACCCGCGAGAACGTCAAGATCATCACCGGCACCTTCTCGTCGCGCCTGTGCGGCGCCGCCAGCGAGGCGGCCGCCCGCCACAACGTCATCTACTGGGAGACCTCCTGCGTCGATCCGCGCTTCAACAAGCGCGGCCTCAAGAACGTCTACCGGACGGAGATCGACGCCACCGGGTTCGGCTGGTACAACATCGAGTTCATCGTCAAGCACCTGGCGCCCCGCTTCAACCTCAAGCCGAACCAGCTCAAGATCGCCTTCATCTCGGAGGACTCCTCCTACGGCCAGGGCGTGACCGAGTCGGCGCTGGCCCGGGCCAAGGAGCTCGGCCTGCAGGTGGTGGCCCCGGTCGAGTACTACAACTTCCAGACGATCAACGACATGACGCCGATCATCGTCAAGCTCAAGCAGCTCAACCCCGACGTCGTCCACCACATCGCCTACACCAACGACGCGCCGCTGTTCTGGCGGCAGGCCCGCGAGCAGAACTTCCTGTTCAAGGCGCTCGTGCACGCCGGCGCCACCGGCTACGGCGGGTCCGACTTCGGCAAGGCCATGGGCAACGACGGCAACGGGGTCTTTGCCCTGCTGGAGCCGGGGCCGGGCTTCAAGCTCGACTCGCTCAAGCCCGAGGGGCAGAAGATCGAGAAGGACTTCCGCGACGCCGTGCAGAAGCGCACCGGGCTCCTATCCGTTCGGCGCTCACCAGCTGGCCGGCGGCGGCCTGTGGCTGCTCAAGGTCGTGCTCGACAAGGCGCAGAGCGACGATCCGGAGAAGTTCCGCACGGCCGTGCTGTCGCTCGACCTGCCGGTCGGCACCATGATCAACGGCTGGGGTGTGAAGTTCAACGAGACCGGGCAGAACTCCAACGACCGCGTGCAGCACTACATGCTGCAGTGGCAGAACGGCCAGCTCGTGAGCGTGTGGCCGGAGGAGTTCACGACCAACCGGGCGAAGTGGATCCCGCTCGGCGCCTGGGACGCGCGCAAATAGACGTCTTCGCGCAGCTCGGGGTCTCCACGGTCCTGCTCGGGGGCATCTATGCCCTGATCGCGGTGGGCCTCACCCTGATCTTCGGCATCATGCGCGTCGTGAACTTCGCCCACGGCGAGTTCCTGATGCTCGGCATGTACCTGGCGTTCTGGGCGTTCACGCTGCTCTCGCTCGACCCCTGGTTCGTGCTCTTCGTGTCCATCCCGCTCTTCTTCGGCATCGGCCTGGTCACCTACGTGCTGATCATGAAGGGCGTGATCCACGCCTCCCACAACGTGCAGATCTTCACCACGGTCGGGCTGTCCACGGCCCTGCAGAACCTGGCCCTCGTGCTGTGGTCGGGCGACTTCCACACCGTGCGGCCCTGGCACGCCCTGACGCCGATCCGCGTGGCCGGCACCGCCTTCAATCTCTCGCAGGTCGTGGCCTTCGTCATCGCGCTGGCCCTGACCGCCGCCCTGGTGGCGTTCATGCGCTTCACGCACACCGGGCGGGTCATGCGCGCCACCGCCCAGGATCGCGACGCCGCCATCCTGATGGGCATCGACACCGACCAGGTCTATCGCATCACCTTCGCGCTGGGCATCGCCGCCGTCGGCGCCGCCGGCGTCCTCGTCTCGCCCCTCTACGCGGTGTACCCGACGGCCGGGCTGCAGTTCGTCCTGCTCTCCTACGTGGTGGTCGTGCTGGGCGGGCTCGGCGACATGATCGGCGCCCTGATTGGCAGCCTCATCGTGGCCGCGGTCGAGGTGGCGGGCTCCTACTTCTTCGGCACCGCCTGGAAAGAGATCTTCTACTTCGTCCTGTTCATCGGCGTCCTCGTCTTCCGGCCGGCCGGCCTCTTCGGCCAGCGTGGCGCCGAGAACATCGGCGTGTGATGACCGCCGTCCTGGCGCGCCACTGGGGCGCGTTCCTGATCTTCGGCATCGCCGCGCTCACCCCGATCCTCGTCCGCGACGCCTACTTCCTCGACAGCCTCGTCCTGATCTTGTTGTGGGGCGCGCTGTCGGCGGCCTGGAACGTCGCCGGCGGCTACGCCGGCCAGGTCTCGATCGGCCACGCGGCGTTCTTCGGGATCGGCGCCTACTCGGCGGCGCTGCTCGGCACGCGCTGGCACCAGTCGCCGTGGCTCGGCATGCTCGTCGGCGTCGCGCTCTCGCTCGTGGCCGGCGGTGCCATCGGCTACCTGTCCAACCGGCTCAAGGGGCCGTACTTCGCGCTGTCGACCATCGCGTTCTCCCAGGTGCTGCTCATCGTGGCCAGCCGCTGGCGAGCCTTCACCTCCGGCTCCGAGGGCATCCCCGTTCCCTTCCGGCCGGGCTTCGGCACCCTCGGCCTCGGCCACGTGGCCTGGGTCTACCTGGCGCTGGTGGTGGCGGTCCTCTACTGGGGCATCCAGGTCTGGCTCGAGCATTCCCGCTTCGGCTACCGGCTGGCCGGTGTGCGCGAGGACGAGGACGCCGCCCAGGCCCTCGGCATCCCCGCTCGCCGGCTCAAGGTGATCGCGGTCACCGCGAGCGCGGCCCTGACCAGCGTGTGCGGGACGCTGTGGGCGCAGTACGTCGGCTTCGTCGACCCCTTCTACGTCTTCTCCGTCGACCTCTCGGTGCGCTTCGCCCTCAACGCGATCATCGGCGGCATGGGCACCGCCGTCGGCCCCTTCCTGGGCTCGATCCTCATCACCTCGCTCGAGACCTATCTCCGGGCGACGCTGTCCGGCGTGAAGTCCGGCTTCACCGGCATCTACCTGATCGTGTACGGCGTGGTCCTCATCCTCGTCGTGCGCTTCATCCCCGAGGGGCTGGCCGGTCTCGCCACCCGGCTGCGCGCCCGGTGGACGCGGGCCCAGGCGTGAGCGTGCCGGCGCCGGCCCTGCTCACGCTGGAGCGCGTCACCAAGCGCTTCGGCGGCCTCACCGCCGTCCGCGAGGTCGGCCTCGAGGTCCGCGCCGGCGACCTGCTCGGCATCATCGGCCCCAACGGCGCCGGCAAGACCACGCTCTTCCACGTGATCTCCGGCTACTACCGGGCCGACGAGGGGCGCGTCGTCTTCGACGGCCACGACATCACCGCCCAGCCGGCCCACGCGATCTCTCGCCTCGGCCTGACCCGCACGTTCCAGATCGTCAAGCCGTTCGGCAATCTCTCGGTGCTCGACAACGTGATGATCGGGGCCCTCACCCGCCGGGCCTCCACGCGCCAGGCGCGGGCCGACGCCGAGCGGGTGATCGACCTCTGCGGCCTCGGTCCCCACGCCGCCGCCCGGGCTCGCGCGCTGCCGCTGGCTCTGCGCAAGCGGCTGGAGGTGGCGCGCGCGCTGGCCACCCAGCCCCGCCTGCTGCTCCTCGACGAGGTGATGGCCGGCCTCAACCCGACCGAGCTCGGCGGGATGATCGACCTCATCCGCCGCCTGCACGCCGAGGGGCTGACGCTGATCGTGATCGAGCACATCATGGCCGCGATGATGCGGCTGGCCCAGCGCATCGTCATGCTCCACCACGGCGAGAAGATCGCCGAGGGCACCCCGCAGCAG
Source organism: uncultured Candidatus Rokubacteria bacterium (assembly GCA_963734175.1). Taxonomy (GTDB): domain Bacteria; phylum Methylomirabilota; class Methylomirabilia; order Rokubacteriales; family CSP1-6; genus AR5. The sequence goes on along the minus strand of CAVTGC010000002.1, from coordinate 386,849 downwards.
ATCACCAGCGATCGGCGGGTTATCGACGCCTACCTGGGCGAGGAGTTCGTGCTTGCTGAGGCTTGAGGGCGTCGACGCCTACTACGACGATCTGCAGGCGCTGTTCGAGGTCTCGCTGGAGGTCGAGCAGGGCCGGGTCTTCGCCCTGGTCGGCGCCAACGCCGCCGGCAAGTCGACCACGCTGCGGGTGATCTCCGGCCTGGTCACGCCGCGCCGCGGCCGTGTCGTGCTCGACGGCCAGGACCTCACCCGGGTGCCGGCTCACCAGCGCGTCGACCGGGGCATCGTGCAGGTCCCGGAGGGCCGTCGCCTGTTCCCGTTCATGACCGTGGCCGAGAACCTGATGCTCGGCGCCCACACCCCGCGCGCGCGCACCGGCCGCGACGAGACGCTGCGCTACGTCTATCGCCTCTTCCCGGTGCTGGAGGAGCGCCGCGCGCAGCTGGCCGGCTCGCTGTCCGGCGGCGAGCAGCAGATGTGCGCCATCGGCCGCGCTCTCATGGCCAAGCCGCGCGTGCTGATGCTGGACGAGCCGACGCTCGGTCTGGCTCCGGTCCTGGTCGCGCGCATCTTCGAGACCGTCCGCACGATCAACGCCGACGGCATGACCGTCCTGCTCGTCGAACAGAACGTCCGCCAGGCCCTGACCCTGGCCGATCGCGCCGCCGTCCTGGAATCCGGCCACCTGGTCCTCACCGGCCAGGGCCGCGACCTCCTAGGCGACGACCGCCTCAAGCGCGCCTACCTCGGCCTGTAGTCACCCCCGCCCGCGGTTCGGATAGCGACGTGCGCGCTCTCTCGCGGCGGGCGGAGCGAGCGGCCTACATCTGACGCAACCCCGATGCCCTCAGATCGAGCAGTGGCTACAGCGCGGCGTCGTGGGTGGGGCGTGTGGGGCGCGCTCGGGGCGGCCGAGCGTCGGGTGCGCCATCATGGCGAGCCGTGCCCCGCGGATTCTCTCGGGGCGGGGCGAGCGAGCCGCCGACGTCTGACAGCCGCACCCCCAGCCCCCAGTGGGGGATGGGGGGCGAGCCGAGCCCCGCTTGCGCAATACAGGCGAGTCATGCCGGCGCACCCGACGCTCGGCCGCCCCGAGCGCGCCCCACACGCCCCCCGCGACGCCGCGCTAAGGCCGCGGTGCCGCCAGAGCTTCTGCCTCGTCGAACTCGCCGGCGGCGAGTTGCTTGAGCCCCGTCCGGTCGTACACGTGCCCGAGCAGCAGGTGCAGCGTCGCCTCCTCGGGCGCCGCCCCGATCGCCGCCAGCAGCTCGCGCCGGGCGTCGGCGTACAGCGTCTCCTGGAAGAGCAGGCCGGCCCGCATCAGGGCCAGCGTCGCCGGCGGGTAACCGGCCGCCCCGGACGGCGTGAGCACGCCGAGCGCCTCGTTCACGCGGGTGGCGTCGGCGGTCGAGGCGACGTCGAACGACGCCCGTTGAACGCCGTGCTCGCGGCTCGACAGCTCCCACGTGTAGCGATGACCGGGCGTCAGCTTGGGCGCGCTCGACGGGTAGACCAGCGGTCGCCGCTCGACGTCGGCCTGCTCCCACACCACGGCGTTCTGCGCCCCCAGCAGCCGGACCTGGTACTTGAGACGGTCGGAGCCCGCCCACTCGAAGGTGAGCGCGCCGGGCAGCACGCGCGTATCGCGGGGGGCCAGGATGAGCGGCGGCTGCGCGCGCACGCTGCGCACCGACAACGACTGGTAGGTCTTCTCGCGCTGCTGGCCGAGCAGGAAGTTGGTGACGTTGCCCAGCACGGCCCTGGCCCGATCGGAGCCGCCCGGCCCCGCCGACGCCGCCACCGTGAAAGGCGAGTTGGCCTCGGTCACCACCTGGGTGCCGCGGCCGCCGGTGAAGACCACCACCGCCCGCCCCTCGCCGGCCACCCGCACCTGGTCGCCGGCCCGCAGCGAGAGCAACGGCTTCGGCGCGCCCCAGTCCTGACCCGACACCTTGACCTCGACCTTGCCCTTCTTGACCTGGATCTCGGTCAGCACCGCCAGCGGGTCTTGCCCCCACGCCACCCCCGCCACGAGCACCAGCATTCCGGCGACGATCAGCCCGCCTACGACCCTCATGCCTCGCTCCTCTCGTGGACCAGCACTTCGAAGACCCGGACCTTTTCGACCCGTCCCTTGACGGCCACCGGTCCACAGTCACGCACCCGGACCCGATTGCCGATCGCCGCCAGCGTCTCCTCGGTGATCAGCATCGTCGTGCCCAGGTCCTTGTTCAGTCCTTCCACCCGCGACGCCACGTTCACCGGATCGCCGATGACCGTGTACTTGATGCGCTCGCGGCCGCCGACGTTGCCGGCGAACACGGAGCCGGTGTGGATGCCGATCCCCATGCGCAGGCTCGGCAGCCCGGCCGCCTGCCAGCGCACGTTGAGGGCCTCCAGCGCCTGGTCCATCGCCACCGCGCTCTGCACGGCATTCCAGGCATGATCGGCATCGTCGACGGGGGCACCGAACACGGCCATCACCGCGTCGCCCACGAAGTCGTTGATCATACCCCGATGCGCAAAGATCGCCGCCGTCATCGCCTCGAAGTACTCGTTGAGGTGCGCGGCGATGGCCTCGGGTGTCATCTGCTCGGACAGCGTCGTGAACCCGCGCAGATCGGAGAACAGGATGGACACCTCGCGGTGCTCGCCCTGCAGGCTGGGCGCGTCGGCCAGCACCTTGGCCATCACGTCGCGCGAGAGGTAGCGCGAGAACGAGTCGCGGAAGCGCCGCCGATCAAGCGCGTCGCTGCCGAGGCCCATGAGCGAGGTGGCCAGCACCGGCAGCACGAAGTCGATCCAGTAGCCGCCGCGATCGAAGGCCAGCAGGGCGGCCGGCACGCCGAGCGCGAAGGCGCCGGCCACGCACACCAGCGTGCCGGTCAGCGGCCGCAGCGTGACCAGGACGACGCCGGCCGCCAGTACGACGAAGGCGTTGATGGCCAGCCCCACCCCCCACCCGGACGGCCGGATGAACCGCCGCGTCGTCAGCATGTGCACCACGTTGGCGTGAATCTCCACGCCAGCCATCGGCCCGTGCGGCGTGGGATAGATATCGCGGCTGTCCGCGAAGGTGCCCCCGACGAGCGCGATCCGTCCGCGCAGCGGGTTGTCGGCAGCCGGATCGCCGTCGGGGTCCCCGAGGGCGGCCACCGCGTCGCTCGAGATCGTGGTGAAGGTGCCGCCCGGCCCCACGTAGTTGATCGGCCACTCCACGCCGAGCTGGGCGACGACCGGCGGCGCGCCGGACGGCGCCAGCCCGGTGCCGGCGTGCAGACGCGGCAGCGCCAGCGGCGCGCCCGTCGCCATGGCGTCCTCCAGCGCGCGCGAGTCCATCCCCGCCAGTCGCGCCGCGACCGCCAGTGCCAGCGTCGGGGCCGGACGATTCTCGGGGCCCGGCAGCACCGCGTCGATCCGGCGGATGACGCCGTCGGCATCGGCGGGTACGGCCGGCGACGCCAGGAGAACCGACGGGCCCAGCGACGCCGTGCCCAGCGGCACCGCCCCCGGCCCCAGCGGTCCCAGCAGGACCACGCGGCTGAGGCCGTTGTCGGAGAAGGCGCGGATGGCGCCGGCCAGCGCCGCGTCCTCGGGCGAGGCGGTCGGCGTCGAGAACGTGATGTCGATGCCGACCACCGCGGCCCCGCTCTTCTGCAGCCCCTGGACGACCCGGGCCAGGTAGCGGCGCGAGATCGGGTTGCGGCGACCCAGTCCCTCGAAGGCCGCCTCGTCGATCGCGATGAGCACCACGTCATGCGGCGGCTGGCGGCCCTGCAACTGCTGGAGGACGTCGAAGGCCCAGATCTGCCACCGCTCGAAGTAGCCGAGCGCGGAGCCGGCCGAGACGAGCAGTGCCGCCACCAGCCCCACCGCCCACAGCTTGAGCAGGCGTCCGCGTCGCAGCTTCCACCAGGCGCCGAGGCGACGACTCATCGGCTCCGCACCTTGGTGAGGGGCAGGATGCCTTCCAGCTCGCCCTTCATCACGGGATGCTGGTTGCCACCGACCGACCGGGACTTCCGCACCACCTGCTGCTCGACATACTCGTACAGCTCTTGCAGGCTCACGATACCGTCCCGGTTGAGATCGCCGGCCCCCTTCAGCCCCTCGGCCAGGTAGTAGGTGAAGATTCCGTGGCCCAGCTCGGGCAGCTCCACCGACACCTCGCTCGTCCGCGAGGCGGTGACGATCGCGCGCCCCTTGGAGCGGGTCAGCCGGTCCAGGAACAGGTCGTCCACGGCACCGGCTCGGGTCTTGCGCGAGGCGAACGTCCGGCCGCCGGCCCCGCCCGTGTAGCAGGCGTCCAGGAACATCACCACCCGCTCGGCCTCGATCCGTCCGAAGATCGTCTGCAGCTCGTCCATCGGCAGCGCCGTCGAGTAGAGGTCGTCGGGGTCGGCGTCGCTCGGGATCAGGTACTTGGCCAGGCCGTCCCGCTCCAGTCCGCGCGGGTCCACCTCGGGGGCGCCGTGGCCGGCGAAGTACACGATGACGGTGTCGTCCTTCTGGGCGGCCCGGGCCAGGAACGTGCCCAGCGCGTACTTGATGTTGCGCAGCGTCGGCTTGCGCTCGGTGCGGTCGGTCAGCAGCAGCACGTTGTCCTTCTTGAAACCGGCCGCGCCGGTCAGCACGCCATACATCGCCTCGGCGTCGGCGACCGTGTACTTCAGCGCGGGGATGGAGACGTTCTCGTAGCGGCCGACGCCGATGACGACGGCGTACGCCTCGCGGGTGACCGGCGCCGGCACCGGGGTCGGGGTCCCCGCCGCCGCGGCCCGGCGCTCCAGCGTGACCGTGCGGACCTCCTGGCGCAGGGTGCCGTCGCTCTCGCGCGCGGTCAGCACGATCGTGTTGGTCCCCTCGCGCAGCGTCACCGGGGCCGTCACCACGATCGAGGCCTGGGGCTTGGTCTCGGCCTGGCGATGCACCTCGGCGCCGTTGAGGGTCACCGTGACGTTGCCCACGCCCCGGCTCGAGGTCACCACCGCCGTCACCACCGTCTGATCCTCGCTCACGCGGGCCCCGTCGGCGGGATTGCGCATGGCGATCGTCAGCGGCGTCGCCCGGTCGTAGTGGATCGTGCGCAGCTCCTGGCGGATCGCCCCATCGGCATCGGTGGCGGCCACGACGAGCAGGTTCGGCCCCTCGCGCAGCTTGAGGGAGGCGTTGAGCGACACTGCCGGCCGGGGGCTCCGCTCCTCGATGTTGCTCACCTCCGCACCGTTCAGCGTCACCACGACGCGGGCCACTCCGCGGCTGCCGGTGACGAGACCGGCCAGCGGCACCGTCTCCCGGTCCACGCGCGCCTGGTCTACCGGCGTCGAGAGCGTGACCGCCAGCGCTCCGGCCGGAGCCGGCGTGGGCACCGGGGCGGGCGGCGGCACCCGCGGAGCCGGCTTGGGCACTTCTGCCACTGGCGGCGGTTCCGGTCGAGGCCGCTCGGCGGGCGGCGGCGTCGGGGCCGGCGTCTGGGCGACGGCCGGCGGCGCACCGCCCCCGAGCTCGAACGTGAGCATCTCCTTGCTCGACACTGACTTGACGATGCGCTGGACCTGAGGCGCGTACCACCACGTCACCTCGAACGCCGCCAGGCGGGCGGCGGGGCCATAGCGCTGGTACGGGCTCAGGGCTCCGAAGGCTCCGGGGATCTCGGGGTCGAAGATGAAACGAACGCGCAGGGTATCGAAGGTGCCGCCGGCCACGGCCACCCGCTCGGCCGCCTCCACCCGCCAGCTCGACTGCACCTCGATGTTGTCGGAGGTCAGGCGGATGATCGCCCGGCTGAAGCCCCGCTTGCCCGGCTCCAGCGGCCACGTCACCCGCGGCGGCTCCTGGATCTCCAGCGTCTCGGCCCCGCGCTTGACGTAGGTGAACGCCAGATCGCGCGTGAGCCAGATCTCCCGATCGCCGGCCGTGAAGACGTAGGCGTTCCTGTCCACCCGGGTCACGCGGTACGTCGCGTCGCGCAGGACCCAGGTGTCGCCCACGGCGTAGGTCGGACGCTCGACCCGCGGCGCCTGGGCCCCGGCCCCGGTCGGCAGCACGACCAGCCCGGCGAGCACGAGGGCGAGGAGCCGACGCGTCACTTGCGCACCTTGGCCAGCGGCAGCGCGCCTTCCAGCTCGCCCTTCATCACCGGGTGCTGGTTGCCGCCCACCGCCCGCGACTTCGTCGACACCTGCTGCTCGACGAACTCGTAGAGCTCCTGCAGGCTCACGATGCCGTCGCGATTCAGATCGGCCGCGCCCTTGAGCCCGTCCACCAGGAAATAGCTGAAGATGCCGTGCCCCAGCTCTGGCAGCTCGATCGACACCTCGTTCGTGCGCGAGGCCGTGATGATCGCCCGGCCCTTGGAGCGCGTCAGCCGCTCCAGGAACAGGTCGTCCACCGCGCCGGCCCGCGTCCGCCTGGACGAGAACGTGCGGCCGCCGGCCGCGCCGCTGTAGCAGGCATCGAGGAACGCGACCACTCGCTCCGCCTCGATCCGCGCGAAGATCGTCTGCAGCTCGTCCATGGGCAACGCCGTCGAGTAGAGATCGTCGGGGTCGGCGTCGCTCGGGATCAGGTACTTGGCGAGGCCGTCGCGCTCCAGACCGCGCGTGTCCACCTCGGGCGCCCCATGGCCGGCGAAGAAGATCACGACCGTGTCGTCCTTCTTGGCCGAGCGGCCCAGGAAGGTCCCCAGCGCCCACTTGATGTTGCGCAGCGTCGGCTTGCGCTCGCTGCGGTCGGTGAGCAGGAGCACGTTGTCCTTCTTGAAGCCGGCCGGCCCGATCAGGGCCTGGTAGACGGCCTCGGCGTCCGGCACCGTGAAGCGCAGGCGGGGAATCGTCGCGCTCTCGTACTGGCCGACGCCGATGATCACCGCCCACCGGTCGTGCGCCGCTGGCGCCGCCGGCGCCGGCAGGGGCGGCGTGGCCGCCACGGTCGGCGGATCGAAGATGACGGTTCGCACCTCCTGGCGCACGGTGCCACCGGCCTCGGTGGCGGTCAGCACGACGGCGTTGGGGCCGGGGCGTAGCGTGAGCGGCGCCGCCACCGCCAGCGACTTCGGCGCGGCCTTCTCGGCCTGCGCCCACACCTCGGTGCCGTTGAGCACCACCTTGGCGCTCGACACGCCCTTGCTCGAGGTCACGAGCGCGGTCACGACGCTGGTCGCGTCCGTCACCCGGGCCCTGTCCTCGGGAAAGCGAAAGGCCAGCGTCAGTGGCGCCACCCGCTCGAACTGAACGGCGCGCAGCTCCTGACTCAGGCGGCCGTCGGTGTCGGCGGCGGTCACGACGATCGTGTTGCCACCCTCCTGGAGCTTCAGCGGCACGTTCAGCGCGACCGCCGGGCCTGGCGTCTTCTCGACCTGTCGGCTCACCTCGACGCCGTTGAGCGTGACGATCACCCGGCTCACGCCCTTGGCGCCGGAGACGATCCCGGCCAGCACGGCGGCCTCCTGATCGACCCGGGCGCGATCGATGGGCGACGACAGCGCGATGGTCAGCGGCGCCCGCTCGGCCGCCCGCGCGGGCGGCTCGGCAACCGGGGCCGGCGGCTCGGTGGCTCGCCCGGTGGGCTCCGGGTTGGCCGGGCCCGGCCGGGCCGCCACGGGTGGGACCGGCTCGCGGCCCGTCGGAGGCCGGGGACCGGGCAAGCGGCCCGGTGTGCCCGGGGGCACTCCGACGAGCCCGCCCGGCGGCGACGGGGGCCGCACGACCACACGCGCCTCCTGGCGGCGCTCCCCGGCGGCGTCGACGGCGGTGACCAGCAGCACGTTCCGCCCCTCGCCAAGGGACACCGGGATGTCGAACTCCAGCGAGGGCGACGGCGTGGCGCGCGGGCCCTCGCGGGCCACCTGTGTCCCGTTGAGCGAGACGACGATGTCGACGACGCCGCTGCCACTCCGTGCCACCCCCTTGACCACCACCCGCTCCCCCGCCGGCCCCGGCGGCGTCGGCTCGAGCGCGATGTGCAGGGGCTCGGGCCGGTCCACGGCCGCGATCACGAACGAGGGGAACCCCCACGGCTCGCCGCGCGGATTGACGCCGTTGATCTTCACCAGCTGCCGCGCCTGCGGCGCGTACCACATCGACAGCTGGAAGACCCGCTGCTCGCGGCCACGGCCGCCTTCACGAAGGCTCTCCATCCGGAGGTCGATCCGAAACGCCTTGATGGTCCCGCCCGGGATCGGCGTCTCGCCATACGACGCCACGTTCCACAGGAAGCGCGAGTAGACGCCCGCGCTGTTACCCTCCCAGCGCAACGTGCCCCAGCTCGACCCCGACTTGCCGACCTCGAGCGGCCAGGCGATCGCTGGCGGCGGATCGAGCTCGAGCAGGCCGGCGTTCTTCTGCACGAAGGCCAGCATGAGGTCCTTCGTGAGGCGCACCTGCCGCTCGGCGCTGGCCGCGAAGACGTACTGGTCCTTCTCGATGCGGATCAGCTCGTAGACGCCGTCGTTGCGGACCCAGCGCTCACCGACCGCATAGGTCGGCCGCTCCGCCTGCGGCTTCTGCGCGAGGGCCGCCGACGGCAGCAAGAGAAGCAGGAGCGACGGGATTGTCAGGATTCGACACCACGGCCTCGCGCCAAGCGTCACGTCTTCCTCCGTGTGGGGAACCGCGCCACGCTCCGAGCGCCGGCCGCCGCGGTCGACCGACACCCGACCAGCATAGGGGCCCGTGCGCGGATTGGTCAAATAAGTTCTACGGTTCTACAATTCGCGCTGGGAGGAGACATGAAGATCGACCGGGCGCGGCTGGAGGGCACCATCGAGGAGCTGGGTCGCATCGGCGCCACCGAGCGGGGCGGGCTGACCCGGCTGGCCCTGAGCGACGAGGACCGGCAGGGGCGCGACCTCATGGTCACCTGGATGCGCCGGGCCGGGCTGCGGGTCACCGTCGACCAGATGGGCAACATCTTCGGCGAGCGCGCGGGCGATCCCGGCCGGCCGCCGGTAATGATGGGCTCGCACGTCGATTCGGTACCGACCGGAGGCAAGTACGACGGCCAGCTCGGCGTGCTGTGCGCGCTGGAGGCGATCCGCACTCTCGACGATCATCGCGTCCGCACGCGCCATCCGGTGACGCTGGCCATCTTCACCAACGAGGAGGGCGCCCGCTTCCAGCCGGCGATGATCGCCAGCGGCGTGCTGGCCGGCAAGATCCCGCTGGAGGACGCGTACAACGCGCGCGACAAGGACGGGCTGCGCCTGGTCGACGAGCTGGAGCGCATCGGCTACCTCGGGTCGGAGCCGTGCGTGCCGCGGCCCGTGCGAGCCTATCTCGAGCTCCACATCGAGCAGGGACCGCAGCTCGAGGAGGACGGGCTCTCGGTCGGCGTCGTGGAGGGCATCGTGGCGATCGCGTGGTCACGGCTGACGATCCACGGCGTGCAGGACCACGCCGGCCCCACGCCCATGCGCATCCGCCACGACGCGCTGGTGGCCGCCGCCGAGGTCGTGGCCGGCGTCCGCGGCATCGCCCGCGAGCTGGGGGGCGACCTCGTCACCACCGTCGGCAACCTGACCGTCTCGCCCAACATCCCGAACGCCATCCCCGGGCGGGTGGCGCTGTCGATCGACATGCGCGATCCCAGCGACGCCACCCTGGACCGCGCCCGCCCGATGCTGGACCGGATCGTGGCCGAGGCGTGCCGGCGCGAGGGCGTGAGGTACGAGCTCGACCACTACTGGCGGGTGCCGTTCACCCCGTTCGACCGTGAGGTCGTCGACACCGTCGAGCGCGCCGCGCGAGGCTCGGGCGCGCGCTACCGGCGGCTGCTATCGGGCGCCGGCCACGACGCCCAGTACATGGCGGCGATCGGGCCAGCCGGCATGGTCTTCGTGCCGTCGCGCGACGGCCGTAGCCACTGCGAGGAGGAGTTCACGGCGATGGACGACATCGAGTACGGGGCCAACACCCTGCTCGGCGCCGCGCTCGATCTGGCGCAGGGGGCCTGACCTGGCCGCTCAGCCGAGCGGCCCGAGCACCAACACGAGCGGCAGCGTCAGGATCAGCGCCGAGCATATCCAGCGGGCCGATGGCCGACCCTGGGCCCTGGCCCGGAAGCCCATGCCGATCGTCGCGAACGCCGCGACCGCGGAGACGAGCACGATCGCCAGGGCCAGCAGGCCCCGATTGACGCAGCCGAACAGCAGCACCGGCGTGAAGTAGAGACCGACCACGGCGGCAGGAGCGAGCGACGGCAGGGCCACGTGTCGGAGGAGCAGGGTCATCGGCACGGCCTCCCTCCCCAGGCTAGCCAGGCGATGCGGACCCGGCCAAGGGGAACCGCCGGCCGCGCCCCAAGTCCGCGTCAGCGCAGCAGGGCGGTCAGGGTGAGGGCGACCGCGGCATTGTTGGCGGCGTGGGCGGCCATCGCGGGCAGCAGGCTGCGGGTGCGCTCGTAGCTCCACGCCCACAGCAGCCCGGACAGGAAGACGCTCACGAAGCCGGCCACACCGTAGCCGTGCGCCAGCGCGAAGACGAGCGCGCTGCCGAGCGCGGCCAGCGGCCACGCCAGACGGACGCGCAGGGTGCCGTAGAGCAGACCGCGGAAGATCAGCTCCTCGAACACCGGCGCGAAGACGAGCGAGCCCAGCAGCGAGACGGCCACCGTCGCCGGCCCGCCCCAGGCCAGATCGGCGTCGAACCCCTCCGTCCAGTGCGAGGCCAGTCCCAGTGGATCGACCAGCAGGCCGAGAGCGAGATCGCTCAGGACGCCCGCGGCGATCAGTATTCCCGTCATCGCCACCGCCGCCCGGCGACCTCCTGCCCGCGGCCACAGCCCGAAGGCGCCCACGAAGGCCAGGCCGGCCGGCGCCAGCAGCGTCCACCACGCGAGCCCCAGCAGTGGCAGGTACATGAGCGGCTGATCGAGCGCCTCGCCCAGGACCGGGCCGTCGACCACCCAGTGGTTGACGATCAGGAGCGCCGCCAGCGCGAGCGCGGCCAGGGCGCCACCGCGCACCAGCATGGCCAGCCCGACACCGAGCGACCACGGCGGCGGCAGTGGCGCCGTCGCCACCACCCGCGCCTCGATCGATCGCCGCCGCCACCGCCGCAGCGCGACGAGCCCGGCCGCGAGCAGCCCGGCCTCGAGTGCGGCGAGGCCGCGCAGCCGCCACAGAAGTCGGTGGGCCCGGGCGGCGAGGGCCGCACGCGCCGCCTCGGCGAGCCCGGCGTCGTCGCCGCCGTGCGCGGTCACGCGCAGCGCCAGGACGTCGGCGAACCAGCCGGGGCCGAGCTCCGCGAGCGTCTCCCTCACGCGCTCGGGATCGACGTCGCCGGCGCCCAGGTACGCGGCCGCGATGACGCCAGCGTGGTCCTCCAGCGGCTCGCCGCGCGCCGGCCACTGGCCCAGCACGCGCTCCAGTCGCTCGCGGCGGTCGGCCTCGCCGAGCAACACCGCCAGCCGCAGGTCGACGCCGGGCACGAGCGACTCGGCGGCCAGCTCGTCGTACCACGTGATGGCCTGCCCGAGATCGGCGGCGCTATCGCTGACGCCGAGCGTGTAGAGGCGACGCTCCCACGGTGCCGCGCCTGTCAGCGCGGCCCGCATGTCCATGGTGCGACTCACCACCAGCGCGAGCGCGCGCTCGGGATACTCCACGACGCCCAGGCGGGAGCCGCCGAGATGCGCGCCCACCAGCAGGGCGATCGCCGCGGCCAGCACGAGCACGGAGACGATCGTGACGACGATACCCGCCACGCTGCGGACCGGTGGCGGCGGCACGACCACCAGGGCCTCCGGAGGCGACGGGAGCGGCTCGGCGGGTGTGAGGTCCGTGGCCGCGCTACTCGGCGGGGGGCAGGGCGTCGCCGGTCACGTAGGGCACGACACGATTCCGCGGGCGCACGCGCACGCGGGCGACGACCGGCAGGTGGTCGGAGGCGACGCGGGCCAGCCGGCTGCGATGCGCGTTGAAGGCCTCGCCCTGCAGCTCGACGTCCCAGTAGATCCGGTCCAGACGGAAGAGCGGGAACACCGCCGGGTGCGTGCGCCGCATCCGCCGCATGGGCGAGGAGAACTCCCGGTGGAAACCGCGGGTGACGGGACCGCGGTGCCATTCGTTGAAGTCGCCGAGCAGCAGGCGCGGCCCCGCGCAATCGGCGGCCCGCAGGAAGGAGGCCAGCAGCTCGACCTGGGCGCGCCGCTCGCGGAAGCCGAGACCGAAGTGGCAGTTGAAGACGTGCACCGCGGTGCCGTCGACACCGAGGTCGACGCGCAGGCAGCCGCGCGGCTCCCGCCCATCGCACGACAGATCGCACCGGGTCGAGGCCAGCACCGGCAGCCGGGTGAGCACGGCGTTGCCGTACGTCCCGTCACCGTGCGAGCGCGTCTCTCCCATCACCAGCGTCATCCCGAGGGCCGAGGCCAGGTACGTAGCCTGATCGGCATAGGCGACAGCATTGTTGACGCGCACGACCTCCTGCAGGCCGATGACGTCGGGATCGATCTCCTGGATGACCCGGGCGATGCGGTCGATGTCGAGCCGCCGGTCCAGCCCGATCCCGCGGTGGATGTTGTAGCTGGCGGCGACCAGCGGCGTCACGGCCCCACCTGGTAGCGCACGAAGTGCGGGTAGAGCTGGATCGGGTGCGTGATCGGCGTGGTCAGCTCGACGCCGGGCGGGGTAACGATGAAGGTCTGCATCTCCTCGGCGGTGGGGCCGGCGTGGGCACCCGTCTCGGTGATGAACGACACGTGGCCGTCGGCCGACTCCAGGCCGTAGATCACCAGGTCGCCGGCGCTGGGCATGGCCATCAGGTCGCGGATGCCGGCCTGCACGAGGTCGAGGTCGGCGCGACCGCTGAAGGGCCCCGCCCCCAGCTCATCGACGCGATACTGCTTGCCCCGCCAGTAGCACACGGGACCGGTCGGGGTCCGGGCCAGCACGAACCCGAAGCCGCGGGTTCGCGAGATCGCCTCGGGGAGGCCGGGGACGCGCGACTCGACCTGCTCGAGGGTGAGCGGGTTGGGATCGTCGAGAAAGTAGACGAAGGCGTTGGGCCCGGCGGCGATCACCCGGACACCGCCCTCCTCCCGCGCCTCCTTCACCTCGCCCAGCATCCAGGGGAAATCGTGCTCGAGGTAGTTGATGAAGCGCTGGACCACGCCGATCACCCGGCCACTGCGCACGGCCTTGATGCCGCTGGTGAGTCGGCGCCCCGGCGGCCGGCCGGGCGCCACCTCGTGGGCGCCGGCCGGGTCCAGGAACTCCTCGAAGAGCATGCGCTCGATGCGCCGCCCCCCGGTCAGCCGCCCGAACGGCGTGCAGTGGGCCTGGCCGTGGTCGGCCAGCAAGTAGATGTCGTAGCGGTGCTCGGGCACCCGCCGGGCTGCGCCCCACAGCACCCGCAGTGAGTGGTCGACGGCGCGCAGCGAGCGCAGGGCTCGCCGGTGGCCGGGCCCCCAGGCATGGGCGAAGATGTCGTAGTCGAGGTAGTTCACGTAGACGGCGGGGGTCCCCGCGTAGATGTCGCGCGCCGTCGACAGCGTGAACAGCTCGCGGATCCACACCGATACGCCGATCTTCAGCACGAGCAGCTTCCAGCCCCGCGCCGCGCGCAGCGGGTCAGCCACGAAGGCGAGCAGGGCGAGGCCGATCTGGGCCAGCGAGATCGCCACGCTCTTGAGGACGACCCAGACCAGGACCACCGCGGCCGACAGCGCGCGCAGAAGCCCCGGCGCCGAGGGCCGCTTGAGCTGCGCGAAGGTCAGCAGGCTGTTGTCGGCGCCCCCCGTGAAGACGCAGCCGTAGGTGCTGCCGCCGGCGACGATACCGAGGCGGCCGGCCGCCTGCACCTTCTCGATGTAGGCGGCGTCGCCGGCCCGCGGGAAGTACACGTCGGCCCGGCGGCGCTTGTCGTGGTAGTGGAAGCCCGGGATGTCCGGCTGGACGCCGTACATCGCGGCCATCTGGAAGGCGGGGGTGGAGGTGGGCAGTCCCACCGACATCGGGTGCAGGCGGCAGCCGCCCCGCGCGAGGAGCCGCCGCAGGAACGGCATGCGCCCCTCGTCGAGGCCCCGCTGCAGTATCGCCCGCGACAGCCCGTCGATCTGCACGACGAGCAGGCGACGCCGGCCCGGCACGGGCGGGGGCCCCAGTCGCAGTCGACGCACGGTTCGATCGAGCCAGCGCTGGAGGAGTAAGACCAGGTCGTCCACCGCGGCCATCCGGCCTCATTGTACTATCGCCTTCACCATGACCCCGCCGATCGTCGCCGCCGTCCGTCGCTTCGTCGACGACGAGGTGCGTCCGGTCGCCGCCGGGCTGGAGCACGCCGACGCCTACCCGCACGCGCTCGTCGCCCGCATGCGCGCGCTCGGGCTGTTCGGGACCCTCGTCCCCCCCGAGTACGGCGGCCTCGGCCTCGACGTCACCACCTACGCACGGATCATCGAGGAGCTCTGCCGCGGCTGGATGTCACTGGCCGGCGTGGTCAACAGCCACACGATGGCCACGCTGATCGTGCTGCACCACGGCACCGAGGAGCAGCGGCGGCGCTTCCTGCCCCGCTACGCCAGCGGCGAGGCGCGCGGCGGTCTGTGCCTGACCGAGCCGCACGCGGGCTCCGACGTGCAGGCCATCCGCACCACCGCCCGCCGCGAGGGCGACCACTATGTCCTCGACGGCAGCAAGATGTTCATCACCAACGGCCGCGAGGGTCACGCCTTCGCGCTGCTGGCGCTGACCGATCCCCGCGCCCAGCCCCGCCACCGCGGGATGTCGTGCTTCATCGTGGAGAAGGGGCACCCCGGCTTTCGCGTGGCCAAGTCGCTGACCAAGCTCGGCTACAAGGGCGTGGACACGGTCGAGCTGCTGTTCGAGGGGTGCGAGGTACCGGCGGCGAACCTGGTTGGCGGCGTCGAGGGCCGGGGATTCGGTCAGGTGATGAGCGGGCTCGAGGCCGGCCGCATCAACATCGCGGCCCGCTGCGTCGGGGTGGCCCAGGCCGCCTATGAGGACGCGCTGGTCCGTGCCGGCGACGGGCCCGCCCCGCCCGCGCTGGCCGACCTGGCCACCGGCGTGGAGGCGGCGCGGCTCATCACCTACTGGGCGGCCGGCATGAAGGACCGCCGTGAGCGCTGCGATCTCGAGGCTGGCATGGCCAAGCTGTTCGCCTCCGAGACCGCCCACGAGGTCGCGCTGACCGCGCTGCGCCTGCACGGTGAGGCGGGCACGCTGCAGCGCCACACCGTCGAGCGCCACTACCGCGACACGCCGCTGATGATCATCGGCGAGGGCACCAACGAGATCCAGCGCACGCTCATCGCCCGCCAGCTGGTCGAGCGCCACGGCGAGCGGCTGGGCGCGCTCACCTCCCGCGAGGCCGAGCCCGAGGAGCGACGCCACCTGGTGCTGGCGGTGCGGCAGTTCGTCGACAAGTCGCTGGTCCCGGTGGCCGCCGAGCACGAGGCGGCCGGACGCTACCCGGCGGCGATCGTTCACGAGCTGGCCGAGCTGGGCGTCCTCGGCGCCGTCGTCGACCCTCGTCAGGGTGGCCTCGGCCTCGACCTCGTCACGACGGCGATGATCCTGGAGGAGCTGGGGCGCGGATGGACGACGGTGGCAGCGGCCGTGGCCGGGCACCTGTCGGCGACGTGGGCGATCGACCGCTTCGCCTCGCCCGCCGAGCGCGAGGCCTGGCTGCCGGCGCTGGCCCGGGCCGACCGGCTGGCCACGGCCGTCTTCACCGGCGACGTCGAGGCGCGCCGGCACGGCGAGGGATGGGCGCTCACCGGCGCCACCGGGCTGGCCGACAACGCCCCGCGGGCCGACGTGGTGGCAGTGACGGCGCGTGCCACCGACGGCCGGCCGCTGCTGGCGTTCGTCGAACGGCACGCTCCGGGCGCGCGCGTCGGCGAGCCCGAGGCCACGCTCGGCGCCCGCGGCCTGGACCCGTGCGTGCTCACGCTCGCGGACGCGCGCCCGGCGCTGGTGCTGACCGCCGACGGCGCCGCGGCCGGCACGCGCGGCTTCGCCGCGCTGGCCGCCGCCGCCGTCGCGGTCGGTCTCGCGCAGGCGGCGTTCGAGGCGGCGCTGCGCTACTCGCAGCAGCGCACCACCTTCGGCAAGCCGCTGTGCCAGCATCAGGCCGTCCAGCTCAAGCTGGCCGACATGGCGACCGGCATCACGGCGGCCCGCCTGCTGACCTATCGCGCGGCGGCGACCGAGGCCGGCGGGTTCGACGAAGGCGCGGCGGCGATGGCGCGCCTGCACGCCGCCTCGGTGGCGACCCGCGCAACGCTGGAATCGATGCGAATCCACGGCGGCTACGGCTACGTCAGCGAGTTCCCGGTCGAGCGCTTTTACCGCGACGCCGCCCGCCTGCTGTTCGTCCCGGTCGACGACGACACGCTGCGCGCCGATCTGGCCGCCCGGCTGGCCGCCGGCCGATGACTGCCCTCGGCCTCGCCCGCACCGCCGCGATGGTCAGCGCCACGGTCTTCACCGCGTGGGCCCTCTACGTCTCGCTCGTCGAGCACCCCGCCCGGATCGACAGCGGGGCGGCCGCCGGCCGCGCCCAGTTCCGCCCCAGCTACCGCCGCGCCGCCCCCTGGCAGGCCGCGTTCGCCGCCATCGCTCTCGTGGCCGGCGCGGCTGCGGCCGCCTTGACGCACCATTGGACCTGGCTCCTCGGCGCCCTCGCCCTCGGCGCCGCCATCCCCCTCACCCTCGTCGTCATCATGCCCACCAACCGCCGCCTGCTCAGCCCCGACCCGTTGCCAGACACCGAGGTGCTCCAGCTTCTCCACCGCTGGGGCAGACTTCACGCGATCCGCACCGCCCTCGGCGCCGCCACCCTCCTCCTCTTCCTCTATTCGTTGGGCTCGAGGGGCTGACGCGTTGGCCTACGGACGCTACTTCGAGGAGTTCTCGGTCGGCCAGGTGATGAAGCACTGGCCCGGCCGGACGATCACGGAAACCGACTGCACGTGGTTCGCGTTGCTGACGATGAACCAGCACCCCGTGCACAGCGACGCCCACTACGCCGCCACCCACACCCAGCACGGCCAGCGTCTCGTCCTGGGGCCGCTGGTGTTCTCCATCGGCATCGGCATGACGGTGGCCGACGTCTCCGGCAAGGCCATCGCCAACCTCGAGATCGAGCGGATCGTCCACGAGGCGCCGACCTTCATCGGCGACACGATCTACTCGGAGTCGACCGTGCTGGCCACGCGGGAGTCGAAGCAGGGTGATCGCGGCATCGTCAGCGTCGAGACGCGCGTCACCAACCAGCGCGGCGAGCGCGTCATGACCTTCCGCCGCACCGCGCTCGTGCCCAAGCGCAATCACGCCACGCTGGGCGAAGGACACTATCCCGGATGACGCGACCGATGCTCGACGGACTGCGGATCGTGACGGTCTCGCAGTTCGGCGCCGGGCCCTTCGGCACCCAGCTCCTGGCCGACCTGGGCGCCGAGGTGATCAAGATCGAGGATCCCGCGGTCGGCGGCGACGTCTCCCGCCAGGTCGGGCCCTACGCTGCCGACGGCGACTCGCTCTACTTCCAGTCGTTCAATCGCGGCAAGAAATCGCTGACGCTCGACCTCAAGCACCCCGACGGCCAGGCCGTGCTCCACGACCTCGTCCGCGTCGGCCACGCGGTCTACAACAACCTGCGCGGCGATCTGCCGGCCAAGCTCGGCCTCACCTACGCCGCCCTGGGTCGCGTGAACCCGGCGATCGTCTGCTGCTCGCTCTCCGGCTTCGGCGCCACCGGGCCCCGGGCCGCGGAGCCGGCCTTCGACTACCTGATCCAGGGCTACGCCGGCTGGATGTCCGTCACCGGCGAGCCGGATGGGCCGCCCGGCAAGTGCGGGGTCTCGGTGGTCGACTTCGCCGGCGGCTATGCCTCGATGGCCGCGCTGCTGGCCGGCCTGTGGGACGCCCAGCGCACCGGCGTCGGCCGCGACATCGACGTCTCGCTGCTCGACACCGCGGTCAGCATGCTCTCCTACTTCGCGATCTGGGCGCTCAACCGCGACTGGCAGGCCGACCGCGTCGCCGATTCCGGCCACCAGTCGCTGGTGCCGGCCCAGAACTTCCCCACCCGGGACGGCTGGATCGTCGTCTTCTGCAACAAGGAGAAGTTCTGGCAGGCGCTGCTCGACGCCATGGAGCTGCCCGAGATCGGCCGCGATCCACGCTTCGCCACCTTCGGGGCCCGGCTCGCCCACAAGGAGGCGCTGGTGCCGATCCTCAAGGGCCGCTTCGCCGAGCGGACGACCGCCGAGTGGCTGGGGCGGCTGCGCGGGCGCGTGCCGTGCGCGCCCGTCAACACGCTGGCCCAGGCGCTGGAGGACGAGCAAGTGCGAGCCCGGGGCATGATCCTGGAGGTCGAGCACCCGACCCTGGGCCGCCTGCGCGAGGTCGCCTCGCCGATCCGCACGGCCGGCGAGGTCGCCCCCGCCGCCGCCCCGCGCCTGGGCGAGCACACCGATCACATCCTGCGCGATGTGCTCGGCTATGACCCCGCCCGCATCGCCGCACTGCGCGCCGCCGGCGGCCTCGGCGAAGCCGCGGCGGCCGGCCGGCAACCCCCACCCTGATCCCGACCCGGCGGCGGTAGAATCGAGGACATGCCCGAGCGGTCCATGCCGACCCCCGACGTCGAGGAGATCACCGGGACCAGGACGGAAGTCGCGCCTCCCTGGATGACCGTCCTCCACAACTGTGACTGCCACACCTTCGAGCAGGTCGTGAAGCAGCTCCAGAAAGCGATCTCGTGCAGCGAGGCCGAGGGGTGGGAGATCGCCTGGCAGGTGCACAACAGCGGCCGGGCCGTGGTGAAGGTCGGCCCCGAGGCCGAGTGCGTGCGCGTGGGCAACATCCTGGCCCAGATCGGCCTGGTGGTGACGGTCGTGCAGTCGTGAGCGTGCCGGCCGCGGCGCTCCGGACCCGGCGCGTCGCGCTGTGGGTGTTGCTCGGCGGCAAGCTGCTGGCGGCGTGGGGTCTCACCTGGGACATCCAGTGGCACCTGCGGATCGGCCGCGATAGCTTCTGGATCGCTCCTCACCTGATGCTGTACGCCGGCGTCACCGCCGGCTTCGTCGCCGCGGTGACGGTCCTGCTGCTCGACACCCGGGCGGCTCGACGAGGCGCGTCTCCCTCCGGGACGATCACCGTCGCCGGGCTCACCTCGACGCGGGGTGTGCACCTGGCGGCGTGGGGCGTGCTGCTGCTCCTGCTGGCCGCGCCCATCGACGATCTCTGGCACCGGCTATTCGGGCTCGACGTCACGCTGTGGAGCCCACCCCACCTGCTCGGCCTGCTCGGCTCGGTGGTGAACACACTCGGCACCTTGCTGATCGCCACCGAGGTCTACCCGTCCGGCCACCGGGCCCGGCTGCCGGCGCTGGCGCTCGGCGCCGGCCTGCTCTACGGCGGCGTGCGCGTCGTGCTCGAGCCCTCGTGGCTGACGGCCTACAGCCACGGCGGCATCGCCTTCCACACCTTCGCCATGCTCGGGGCCATCCTGCTGCCGCTCGCCCTGGTGCCAGGCTCGCAGCTGCTCGACCGGCGATGGGCACCGATCGGGATCGTGCTGGTGTCGCTGGCGATCTCCATGGTGGGCGAGCAGATCGCGCGGGCCGGCTTTGCGGCCCTGCAGCCGGTCTCGGTGCTCGACGCGGCCATCCGCGCGGATCCGACCTCGGCCATCGCCGTGGCCGCCACCATTCGCGAGAAAACGCGGGGGGCGGGCGTGCCCCTTCCGGTTCGCCTGCTGCTGCCGATTCTCGCGGCGGCGGTCATGGGTGCGGTGGACGTACGTCGGCGGCGAGCGGCGGCTTGCGTGGCCTACGGCGTGGCGATCCTCGCGCTGTACGGGTGGTCCACGAGCCAGAGCCCCGCGTTCCCGCTCCCCTCGGTCGGCGAGACCGCCGGCGCGCTGGCGATCACCGTCGTCGCCGCGCTGGCCGGCGCCGCCCTCGGCGGCCGGCTCGCCGACGCGCTGCGACCGCGGCGCCCGCGCGTCGGCGTGCCGGGCGGGCAGGTCGCTACATCACCGGCCCGATGATCCAGGGCGCGAACTCCTCCTCGCCCACGCCGCTGAGCTCGCTCTTGCTGCGCTTGCCCGAGGCGACGGCGACCACCTCTTCGAAGATCTGACGGCCGACCGTGGCCAGCGGCGTGCCCTCGACGATCACGCCACAGTTGACGTCCATGTCGTCCTGCATGTGGCGGTACATCAGCGAGTTCGTCGCCAGCTTGATCGACGGCACCGGCTTGCAGCCGAAGACCGATCCGCGCCCGGTCGTGAAGCAGATGACGTTGCAGCCCCCCGCCACCAGTCCGGTGATCGACACCGGGTCGTGGCCGGGCGTGTCCATGAACACGAAGCCCCGCGTGCTGATGGGCTCGCCGTACTGGAAGACGTCCATCATCGGGGTGGTGCCGCCCTTGGTGACGCCGCCCAGCGACTTCTCGAAGACGGTGGTGATGCCGCCGGCCTTGTTACCGGGGGCGGGGTTGTTGTCCATCGCCTCGATGCCGCGGCAGTACCATTCCCACCACTTGTAGCGATCGATGAGCTTCTTGGCCACGCCCTCGTTGATCGCCCGCCGGATCAGCAGGTGCTCGGCGCCGTAGATCTCCGGCGTCTCGGCCAGCACGCCGGTGCCGCCGTAGCGCACCAGCTCGTCCACCGCCCACCCCAGGGCCGGGTTGGCGGTGATGCCGGAGTTGCCGTCGGAGCCGCCGCAGTTGGTGGCCAGCGTCAGCTCGGAGACCGGCTGCTTCGTGCGCCGCGCCTCGTTGGCGATCGGCAGCAGCTTGGCGACCTCGGCCGCCGCCCGCTCCACCGTCTTGCGGATGCCGCCCGCCTCCTGGATGTTGACCAGGAACGGCTTGCGCTCGGCGTGGCCGGGCAACGACATCTTCTGCCGGTCGATCATGACCGCGGCCTGGTTCACCTCGCAGCCGAGGCCGATCACGATGTAGGCCGCCACGTTGGGGTGCTTGGCGTAGCCGGCCAGCACCCGCTGCAGGGCCATGTGGTCCTCGCCGAACAGCTTGGTGCCGCAGCCGGACTTGTGGGTGATGGCCAGCACGCCGTCGACGTTGGGGAAGTCCCGCTGGACGTCGCGGAACTTGTCCTTCACGAACTGGCTGACGCTCGCCGAGCAATTCACGCCCGAGATGATGGCGACGTAGTTCCGCGTCCCCACCCGGCCATCCTCGCGCTTGAAGCCGTCGAAGTATCGCATCTGGTCGGGCGGATAGAAGTCGACGGGGGTGACGTCGACGCCGACCTCGTAGCGATCGGCCGCCAGCTCGCCGATGTCGAGGTTCTGGGTGTGCACGTGGTCGCCGACCGCGATGTCCTGGGTGGCGAAGCCGATGACCTGGCCGTACCGCCGTACCGGCCCACCTCGCCGGACGGCGTGGCGGGCGACCTTGTGGCCGGGCTTGATGTCCGCCCGCACCTCGATGCGCGCGGCTCCGTCCTCCAGTACCGTGCCGGCCGCCAGCTCCCGCTTGGCGATGGCGACATCGTCCTCGGCCTTGAGTAGGATCGCCCGCTCGGTCAATGCAAACGTGGCCATGGTCCGTCCCCCGATCGTGGAATGCGCCAACTATACCGCGGCGTCCTACCCGACCCCGGGCGTCTTGATCCGCAGCACCGCCGGCGGCGCCGGCTCCAGCTGGATGGTCGTGTGGTCGATGCCGAAGTGGGCATGCAGCAGCGCGTGCAGGGCGGCCAGCAGGCGCTCGCTCTCCCGCACGTCGTCGACGACGACGTGGGCGCTCATCGCCTCCCGGCCCGAGGTCAGCGTCCACACGTGCAGGTCGTGCACGCGCCGCACGCCCGCCACCGCGCACATCGCCGTCTCGATCTCGGCCAGCTCCAGGTGGGGCGGCGTGCCCTCCAGCAGGACGTTCACCGCCTGCTTGAGCAGCGACCACGTGCGCGGCACGATCAGCAGCGCGATCGAGACGCCGGCCAGCGGGTCGGCGCCGACCCAGCCGGTCAGCAGCACGACGCCGGCGGCGACCAGCGTGGCCAGCGAGCTGAGCGCATCGCTCATCACCTCCAGGTAGGCCGCCCGCACGTTGAGGCTCTCGGCGGCGCCGTGGTGCAGCAGCCACGCGCACACCAGGTTGACGCCGAGGCCGCCGGCGGCGACGGCGGCCATCGGCCCCGCCTGCACCGGCGCCGGCGCGTGCCAGCGGCGCCACGCCTCCACCAGGATCGCGCCGGCCACCACCAGCAGCACGAGCGCGTTGAGGAGCGCGGCCAGGATCTCCGCCCGGTAGTAGCCGTAGGTCTTGGCGGGCGTGGGTGGGCGGGCGGCGATCCACGTCGCAAACAGGGCCAGGCCGAGGGCGCCGGCGTCGGTCAGCATGTGGCCGGCGTCGGCGAGCAGGGCGAGGCTGCCGGTCCAGAACGCCGCGACCAGCTCGACGAGCATGAACGCGCACGTGAGCGTCAGCGTGAGGACCAGGACCGGACGGGACCGGGCGGCAGCGGTCGCCCGAGCGTGCGCGTGACCCGCTGGCGTCGCCATCAGCCGATCCTAGCAGCTTCGCCGGGCGAGCTCGTCATTCCCGTGCCGTCGTGCCGGCGCCGACCGAGGAGGTAGAATCGAGCCATGCACACGGACCACACGGTCAACCTCCACGGGCAGCGCTTCCACTACACGGAGTGGGGCGCACCGGCGGCGCCCCCCGTCGTGCTCCTGCACGGCATCACCGGCCACGCGCGCACCTGGGACGACGAGGCGCGGCTGCTGGCCGAGCGCCGGCACGTGCTCGTGCTCGACCAGCGGGGCCACGGAGATTCCGATCCCGCCCCCGACGGCGACTACGGCGACGACGCGCTGCTGGGTGACCTCGACGCGTTCGTCCATGCGCTCGGCCTCGGGCGGGTCTCGCTGCTGGCGCTGTCACTGGGCGGCCGGGTGGCGATCAACTACGCTGGCCGGTATCCCGCGCGGGTCGAGCGCCTCGTCGTGGTCGACATCGGCCCCGAGATCGCTCCGGCCGGCCGCGCGCGCGTCGGGACCCTCATGGCCACGGCCCCCGAGCGCTTCGCCTCGATCGAGGACGTCATCTCGCACATGCGCGCGAACGCCCCGCGCTACACCGACGCCATGCTGCGCCACCGGGCCCAGCACGCGGTGCGCCCGCTGCCCGGCGGCGGCTTCACCTGGAAGTACGACCGGGCCCTGCGCGATGCCATCCGCCAGGGGCGCATGCGAGTGCCGGCCGACCTGTGGCCGCAGTGGCGGGCCATCACCTGCCCGACGCTGCTCGTGCGCGGCGCCGAATCCGACGTGCTGTCGGAGGATACGGCCAAGCAGATGATCGACGCGTTGCCGGCAGCCCGGCTGGTGGTCGTGCCGGACGCCGGCCACACGGTGCCCGGCGACCAGCCGGCGGCATTCCAGGCCCTGCTGCGCGAGTTCCTCATGTCATGAGCCGCGCGGTCAGCACCGTGGCGCTCGTGGTCGTCGCCGTGTGGCTCGTGGCCCACGTGCTCTACGTCGGGCCCCTGCAGGAGGCGGCCGAGGCCACGCTCCTGGGCGTGCTGGGGTTCGGCGCCGCCTGCCTGGTGATCGCGGCGATGGTGCTGCTCGGCGTCGGCGTCGTGCTGGGCGAGAGCCGGCCCGCCTGGCTGCGCTTCGTGCGGGTGGCGCGCGGCGCCGCCATGGCCGTCGGCAGCGTCCTGGTGCTGGTCGGCCTCCTGCGCTACCGCGAGACGGAGCCGCACGGCGAGCTGCACTGGCTCGTGCTCGGCGTCGTCGTGCTGGGTGGGGCGCTGCTCGTGCACTGGTGGCTGATGCGCGCGGCTCGCCGGCTCGTCTGAGTCGCGACCCCGCCGCCGTGGATCGCCGCCGCCTGACCGTGCTGTGGCTGGCCAGCTTCGCGTTCTTCTTCTCGTTCTTCCTGATGCTGCCCACGCTGCCGCTCTTCCTGCGGCGGCTCGGGGCCTCCGACGGCGCGATCGGCCTCGTCATGGGCTGCTTCGCCATCACCTCGATGCTCCTGCGGCCGTTCACCGGCTGGGGCGCCGATCGGTGGGGACGGCGGCCGTTCATGCTGGGCGGGGCGCTGGTGTTCCTCGTGGCGCCGATCGGCTACGCCCTCAGCACCGGAGTGCTGGCCCTGGTCCTGGTGCGCCTGCTGCACGGCAGCGGCATGGCGCTCTATCCGACCGCGGCCACCGCGCTGGTCGCCGACGTGGCGCCGCCGGCGCGGCGGGGCGAGTTCCTGGGACTGTTCGGGGCGGCCGGGAGCATCGCGATGGCGCTGGGACCGATTACCGGCGTGGCGCTGGTCGAGCGGCTCGGCTTCGGCGGCCTCTTCGCCGTGGCGGCGGTGACCGCCCTGGCGGCCCTCGCCCTGGCGACTGTCACTCCGGAGACGCTGACCACGCCGAGCCTGGCGCCGTTCTCGGCGGCCTCCACGCTGAGCCGGGCCGCGCTGACCCCGTCGATGATCATCGGCTGCCTGATGCTGACCTACGGCGTCCTCGTCACGTTCCTGCCGCTGCACGCCCAGGCCATGGGCGTGAACCCCGGCGTCTTCTTCCTCGTCTACGCGCTCGTGCTCACGCTCACGCGAGGGCCGGCCGGCCGGCTCTCGGACCGCTTGGGGCGCCCGCCGGCCGCCGCCGCCGGCCTTGGACTGGCGGCACTCGCGCTGGCCGTGCTGGCGCTCAGCGAGGGCGCGCTCGCGCTGGCGGTGGTCGGCGCCCTCTACGGCCTGGCCGGCGGCATCGCCCAGCCCGCGCTCATCGCCTGGTGCGTGGACGTCGTGGCGCCGGCCGACCGCGGTCGCGCCATGGGCACCTTCTTCACCGCGCTCGAGCTGGCCATCGCGATTGGTGCCATGTCCTCCGGGTTGGCGGTGGCCCGCTGGGGTTTCGCCGCGACGTTCCTGGCCACCGCGGTCGTGGCTCTGGCCGGCGTCGCCCTGGCCGTGGGCGGCCCGCGACCGCGCCCGGCCTGAGGCTCAGCGCGGCGTATGCAGCCGCAGGAAATCGACGACGGCGCGCCCGGCCCGCTCGTCGCCGATGACCGAGTGGCCGCGCCCGTCCAGAATGAGCGAGCGAGACGAGGGGCGCGACCCCAGGCTCGCTTCGCAGTCACCGTTCCACGCGGGATCGGTGAACCATGGATCATCGGCCCAGCGGATCGCCAGCACCGGCCGGGTGGGCGACGTGGCCAGGCCGCCGCGCGCATGCGGCGACGTGCACGTCCACGCCGTGAGCACGTAGCCGATCACGTCGCGGCCAGTGTACCCGCCGGCCACCACCGCCCCCTGCCCCACGCCCAGCATGAACACCGCGTGGCGACGCACCCACGGCAGCGTCTGCACCTGCCGGATGGCGTAGCCGATCTCGGCCTCGCGCGTGGCCAGCATCTCGACGTCACCGCGACCGTAGAGTGGAGGGCCACCGCAGGCAGGCGCGCGGCCGGCGCGGGCTCGATGGTCGGGCGCGATCACGGCGTAGCCGTGGCGGGTGAGGAGGTCGGCCCAGCGGCGCAGCTCGTCGTCGGGGCCGGCGCAATCGTGCGCGTAGATCACCACCGGCACGTTGACGGCGGCGGGATCGGGCCGGAAGATGCGCGCCGCTCGCCACGTCTGCTCCAGCGGAGCCTCACCGCCGGCCAGCAGCGTCGCGCACCCGGCGAGAACAGAGACGAGCGCGGCGGCCGCGAGTCGAAGGATCAGCGGTCGCGGAGCTTGCGCGCGGCCTCGGCGCGCATCTGCTGCATCGCGCGCGTCTCCTGATCGGAGTAGCGCTCCTCCGGCCACGGGTCGGCGTGCATGTGATAGCCGTTCTGCTCCCAGAAGCCGGGCGGGTTGACGTCGAGGAACTCGAAGGCGCGCAGCCACTTGCTCGACTTCCAGAGGTAGAGCTTGGGCAGCACCAGCCGCATCGGTCCGCCGTGGTCGGGCGCCAGGTCGGTCCCGTTGTGCTTGAGGGCGAGCACCACGTCGTCGTCGACCAGGTCCTCGATCGCCGTGTTCGTCGTGTAGTCGGGGTCGGCGTGCTGCAGGACGAACTTCGCCTCCGGCCGCGGCCGGCACGCCTCGACGATGGTCCGCACGTGCACGCCCTCCCACGTGTTGTCCAGCTTCGACCACCGGGTCACGCAGTGGATGTCGGAGGTGATGGTCACCCGGGGCAGGCGCAGGAACTCGGCCCACGTCCACGTCACCTCCCGCTCCACCAGGCCGATGCACCGGAAGGTCCACCGGGCGGGATCGAACTTCGGCGTGCGACCGTAGGTGAGCACCGGCCACTTGGTGGTGAGCTGCTGCCCGGGCGGCACGCGCGCGGCGACGGCGGGATCGATGGCCTTGGCCATGCCGGTCACTATAAACCTTCACGAACGGGTCGAGCCACGGACATATAATCATTGCGTGCCCGGCCCGGCCGGGCCGGGAGGGCCGGATTGAACGGCGAACGCAAGCTGGCCATGTTCATGGACTTCGAGAACATCGCCCGCGGGGTCAAGGAGGCGCAGTACAAGCAGTTCGAGCTCAAGCTGGTCCTGGAGCGGCTGCTCGAGAAGGGCAAGATCATCGTCCGCCGGGCCTACGCCGACTGGAACCGGTTCACCGAGTACAAGCGCCCCTTCCACGAGTGGGCCATCGAGCTGATCGACGTCCCCCAGTCTCGCTACAGCGGCAAGAACTCGGCCGACATCCGCATGGTGGTGGACGCCCTCGACCTCGCCTACGGCAAGACCCACATCGACTCGTTCGTGCTCGTCTCCGGCGACTCCGACTTCTCCCCGCTCGTCTCCAAGCTCCGGGAGAACGACCGCTACGTGATCGGACTCGGGGTGAAGTCGTCGTCCTCCGACCTGCTGGTCGCCAACTGCGACGAGTTCATCTTCTATGAGGACCTGATCCGCGACACCAAGAAGACCCGGCTGCTCAGCGGCCTGCCCGACAAGAAGGCCGAGGCCATGGCCCAGCTCATCGACGCCATCCAGGCCCTGGAGCGCGAGAACAAGGAAACGCTGTGGGGCTCGATGGTGAAGCAGACGATGATCCGCAAGAACCCCGCGTTCAACGAGTCGTACTACGGGTATTCGACGTTCAGCAAATTGCTGGAGGAGGCCGCCAAGCAGAAGATCGTCACGCTCGAGCGGGACGAGAAGAGCGGCACCTACATCATCACCTCCCTCACCGAGGAAGGCGGCCGCGCGGCCTAGCGGTAGCGCTCTACCCGGCCGCGGTCGCTGACGAAGGCGGTCAGTAGCCAGCTCACTACCGAGACGACGAGGGCGCCCAGCAGGGCCGGGACGAAGCCGTCGACGTCGAAGCCGGGCACCAGCCGCGCCGTCAGCGCCAGGCACACGCCGTTGAGGACCAGCAGGAACAGCCCCAGGGTCAGCAGCGTGAGCGGGAACGTGAGAATCACCAGCACCGGTCGGACGAGCGCGTTGATCACGCCGAGGACGAGGCCGGCGAGCAGGGCGGCCCGGGCCCCACGCAGGTGGAGGCCGGGCACCAGCGCCGCCGCCACCGCGATGGTGGCGGCGTTGATCAGCACGCGGACGAGGAAGCCCATCGCGGCTGCCTAGTCTCCGTAGGGCCGCAGCAGGCCGTCGATCGACAGCGCACCGGCCCCACCGATCAGGATGGCCAGCGCCACGGCGGCCAGCGCGAAGTTGTACTCCCAGCCGTTGGACTGGCCGGGCTGGGTCGCCAGGAAGAACCCATTCTTCCAGTGCACCGTGGCGACCGCGACCACCATGACGACGATGATCCCGAGCGCGGCCGGCCGGGCCAGGAATCCCACGATCAGCGCCAGGCCGCCGAAGCACTCGACGAAGGCGGCCAGCACGGTGGCCGCCGGCGGAATCTTCAGATATTGCTGGAAGGCCTGGATGGTCGCCTTCAACCCGTGACCGCCGAACCAGCCGAACACCTTCTGGGCGCCGTGCGCGAACATCACGATGCCGAGCGCGAGACGAACCACCAGTCGCGACCACGAAGGGTACGTCCCGAGGAGGAGATCCAGCCAGGTGTCCATGGTATTCTCCGCGTCGTGAACCGCGTGCGCGTCACGTCGAGTCGTCGGCCGCGAGTCTACACCTTCTGGGGCGCGTGCATCGTCGTCGCGGTGGCCACGCTGGCCGTCGGGGCCAGCGCCCAGCCAGGGCCAGAGACGGGCGCCGACCCCGTCATGATCAAGGGCGCCTCGAACGCGCCGGTCGTCATCGTGGAGTTCTCCGACTATCAGTGACCGTACTGCGCGCGCGTCCAGCGGTCGCTGGAGCAGATCATGAAGGAATACGACGGGCGCGTGCGGCTCGTGTTCCGGGACCTGCCCCTGCCCTCGCATCCCCTGGCCCGTCCCGCCCACGAGGCAGCGCGCTGCGCGGGGGCGCTCGGTCGCTACTGGCCGTACCACGACCGTCTGTTCGCGGCCCAGCCGGCGTTCGAGCGCGACGACCTCGTCCGCTACGCGATCGAGGTGGGGCTGTCGCGCGAGGCCTTCGAGCGCTGCCTCGACCAGCGCCGGTTCGCCTCCGCGGTCGAGGCCGACGTGGCCCACGCGCGCGGGCTGGGCGTGCGCTCCACTCCCACCTTCTTCATCAACGGCCGCCCGCTCGTCGGCGCCCAGCCGGTCGAGACGTTCCGGACCGTGATCGACGACGCACTGCGGGCGGCCCGCTGATGGCCTTCGTGGCGGTGGCGCGGGCGGAGGAGATTCCGGTCGGGCACGGCACCTTCATCGAGCGCGACGGGCCACCGGTGGCCGTGTTCAACGCCGGCGCCGGCCGCTTCTACGCCACCGGCCCCACCTGCCCGCACGAGGACGGCCCGCTCAGCGAAGGGTGGATCGAGTCTGGCACCGTGGTGTGCCCGTGGCACGGATTCGACTTCGATCTGGCCACTGGCCGCTGCAACGTCGACCCCGACCTCTCGGTCCCCGTGTACGCGGTGCGGGTGACCGACGGCGTCGTCGAGGTCGACCTGCCGTGAGCGCGCCGGTGACGAGCCAGTACGTCGACGTCGCCGACCGTAGTTGGACGGAGCAGCGGCCGGGCGTGTTCTGGAAGGTGCTGTGGACCGAGGGCGACCGCAAGGCGCTGCTCGTACGCTACGCGCCGGGTGCACGCATCCCGCGCCATCGTCACCTCGGCGACGAGCAGGTGTTCGTCCTCGAGGGCAGCGTGTCCGACGACACCGGCACCTGCACGGCCGGCAACTACGTGCGGCGACCGCCGGGCTGCGAACACGCCGTCCACAGCGAGACCGGGGCGCTGGTGGTGGCCATCCTGACGGGGGCCACAGAACCCTTGCCCTCGGCGTAACGTGTGCCATAGTTCATCCAACCGAGTCGATAGCAACCTTCGGGGGGTTGTACAAACGGAGGCCGCTGGTAGGCTGAAGTTCCCGAAGGCCGTCTATCCGGCACGGAATTTGTAGGGCCCAGCGAGGTAGTCGTGGGAGAAAGAGCCGTCAAGCACGTCCGGAAGTTCCTGGGGCAGCGTCTTCGCGCACTCCGCAAGCAGAACGCCCTCAGCCAGGAACGGCTGGGTGAGCGGGCCGGGCTCAGCGGCAAGTTCATCGGCGAGGTCGAGCGGGGAGAGAAGTCGATCTCGATCGACAGTCTCTACCACGTGGCGGTCGCCCTCGACATCCCGCTGCGTGAGCTGACCGACGTCCGCGCCGACAAGCCGGCCGCGGTCCCGACCGAGGAGGCCGAGAAGATCTTCGCGCTGGTGTCCGGTCGCCGCCGGCCGGAGGACCTCCGCAAGGCCTTCAAGGTCCTGCAGGCGATGTTCGGACGCGCCTCGTAGCCCGCGGAAGCGGCGCGCCTCCGCGTTTCCACTTCCCGGCGAAGGTGTCCTCACCATGACGACGGAACACGTGTGGCTTGGCTTCGGTCTGCTCGGGCAGGCATTCTTTTCCGCCCGCTTCCTGGTCCAGTGGATCGCCTCCGAGCGCCGGAAGGAGAGCGTCGTCCCCGTCCAGTTCTGGTACTTCTCGGTCGGAGGCGGCCTCATGCTCCTGGCCTACGCCATCTACCGGCACGATCCCGTGTTCATCCTGGGCCAGGGCGCCGGCCTGTTCGTCTACGCGCGCAACCTGTACTTCATCCGGCGGGCGCCGCGGCCCCTGGCCGGCCACTCCGGGTGATAAGATGACGCAACGTTTGACGACAGGAGAATCACTGTGGCCCCGACGCTGAACTGGACCCAGGTGCAGACCCGCCCCGTCCTGATGATCCCCGGCCCCACCGAGCTGCCGTGGCCGGTGATCCAGGCCATGAACCAGCCGCCCAGCATCCAGTACGACCGCGGCTTCGACGAGACGGTGCTGGAGCCGACCACGCTGGCGTTGCGCGAGGTGTTCCAGACCAAGGGCGAGGTTCTCATCATGCCGGGCTCGGGCCGCACCGCTCTGGAGGCCGGGGCCCTGTCGGTCATCGAGCCGGGCGACAAGGTCCTGGTCGTGGGGGCCGGGGTGTTCGGCACTCTCATGCGCGAGATCATGGGCCGGGTCGGGGCCGACATGACGGAGTTTCCGGTCGAGTGGGGCGCCCGCCTCGACCTCGACCGGCTGGCCCGCGAGGCCGACCGGCTGAAGCCCAAGGCCATCACGCTCGTGCACAACGAGACCTCGACCGGCACCACGTATCCAGCGGCCGAGGTGGGCCGGATCGCCCGGGCGACGGGCTCGCTCTTCCTGCTCGACACCGTCTCCTCCATCGCCGGCCTCGACGTCCGTACCGACGAGTGGGGCGTCGATCTGAACATGACGGGCTCGCAGAAGTGCCTGGCCGCCCCGCTCGGCTTGGCCCTCGTCTCCGTGAGCGCGCGGGCGTGGGAGGCCATGGAGCAGCGGCGGAGCAAGGCCCACTCCTACGCCTACGACCTGCTGCGCTGGCGTGAGCAGTGGGTGCCGGTCTCGCGCGGCGGCAAGGTGCCGGACGGCACCGCCCGGCGGCAGCCGGTCTCGATCCCCACGCATCTCACCGAGGCCATGCGGGTGGCGGTCCGGCTCATCCTGGAGGAAGGGCTCGAGCATCGCTTCCGGCGCCATGCCGTGGCGGCCGGGGCGCTGCGGGCCGGCGTGGCCGCGATGGGGATGGAGATGTTCCCCGATCCCTCGATCCTGTCGAACACGGTGTCGTCGATCAAGGTGCCCAAGAGCATCGATACCGCCGCCGTGGTGGCCACGATGCGCGACCGCTACGGCACGCTGATCGGCACCGGCCTCGACAAGATCCGGACGAGCACGCTGCGCATCGGCACCATGGGCATCACGGCCAGTCCCCAGTACGTGCTGCCGGCGCTGTCGGCGCTGGAGCTGGCCCTGCGCGACCTCGGCTACAAGGCCGAGCCGGGCGCCGGCGTCGCCGCCGCCCAGGCCGCCTTCGCGAACGGCAGCTGAGCGCCATGGCCGACGCCCTCATCGCCGTTCCCGACGATTTCCCGAGCGTGTTCGACGGCTCGGCCGCCCACGAGCGGTCGCGCAAGCTCGGCGAGACCGCCGTCGTCACCGCCCGCGGTGCCGACGACGAGGCCGAGCTCATCAAGCGCATCGGCCGCGCCCGCGTGGCCATCAACATCCGGGCCCACGCCCGCTTCAGCGACGGCGTCTTCGCCGCCTGCCGCGACCTCAAGCTGGTCTCGGTGTGGGGCACCGGCACCGACAACATCGACCTGGACGCAGCCGGCCGCCGCGGCGTCACCGTGTGCAACACGCCCGGCGTCAACGCCTTCGCGGTGGCCGAGCATGCCATCGCGCTCATGCTGACGGTCGGACGCAAGATCCCCCGCATCGACCGGGAGATGCGCACCGGCGCCTGGCCGCGCGAGATGCTCGTGCAGTGCCTGGGCAAGACCCTCGGCGTCTTCGGCACCGGGACCATCGGCGCCCGCGTGATCACGCTGGCCAAGGCGCTCGGCATGGAGGTGCTGGCCTGGAGTGCGCGGGGCGACGAGGCGCGCATCCGCAGCCTCGGGGCGCGGCCGGCCACCAAGGAAGAGATCCTGCGCGAGGCCGACTTCGTCTCGCTCCACCTGCGGCTGACGCCGGAGACGCGCGGCTTCCTGACCCGGCGGGAGCTCGGCCTCATGAAGAAGACGGCCATCTTCATCAATACCGGCCGCGGGGCCCTCGTCGAGCGCGAGGGGCTGCTGGAGGCGCTCCGGCAAGGGCGCATCGCGGCCGCCGGCCTCGACGTCTTCCACGAGGAACCGCTGAAGCCCGACGATCCGATCCTGGCGCTGCCCAACGTCGTGCTCTCGCCCCACAACGCCGGCCAGACGCCCGAGGTCATCCGCGACGGCCTGCTCCGCGCCGTCGCCAACGTCGAGAACTTCCTCAAGGGCGCGCCCACCGACGTCGTCGTCGCCCCGGTGAAGTAGCTCCCCGTCGGCTAGGTCAGCTGGCGGGAGGATCGTTCTCGAAGACGCGCGCGATCGCGGCCTGGTCGGCGCGCACCTGGACGCCGGCGCGCTCCTCTTGCAGCAGCATCGGCGACCGCGAATCGCGATCAGCCCAGCCGCGGT
The DNA here is from genome assembly GCA_963734175.1 of uncultured Candidatus Rokubacteria bacterium. Lineage (GTDB taxonomy): Bacteria > Methylomirabilota > Methylomirabilia > Rokubacteriales > CSP1-6 > AR5. Next base: position 354,347 of record CAVTGC010000002.1, on the reverse strand, counting down.
TGAGCGCCTCGGTCATCTCCTCCAGCACCATGTTGGCCACGCGCATCGGCACCTTGTGCTCGCGGCCCAGCCCGACGGCGAGGGTGACGTCCTTGTGGGCCAGGCGCAGGGCGAAGTTCGGCGGGTCGTACTTGCCGAGCAGGAACCCGTCGGCGAGCCGGTCGAACGTGCGCTGCCGGCCGGTGGCGCCGTAGCGCACCGCCTGCCACAGCTCGGCAGGCTCCACGCCGGCCTTCACGCCGAGCGTGAACACCTCGGCCAGCGCGGTCTGCACGCAGTAGGTCGTCATGTTGTGCACCAGCTTGGCGATGGAGCCGGCGCCGATGGCGCCGACGCGCCGGACCTGGTCGCCCATCGCGTCGAGCACCGGCTTGAACCGCTGGAAGACCGCCTCGTCGCCGCCCACCCAGATCGCCAGCTTCCGGCTGCGAGCGCCCTTCGGTCCCCCGCTCACCGGCGCGTCCAGCATCGGCACGCCGCGCGCCCCAAACATCGCGTGAATGCGCCGTACGACCGTCGGCGAGTTCGTCGACAGGTCGAAGTACGCCTTGCCGGCGGTGAGCCCGGCCAGCAGGCCCTGCTCGCCGAGCGCCACCGCCTCCACCTCGGGCGGCCCGGGCAGCGAGGTCAGCACGACGTCGCTGGCCTCGGCCACCTGTCGCGGCGTGCTCGCCCATACGGCGCCGGCGGCCAGGTGCGGTTTGGCCGCCTCGGCCCGGAGGTCGTGGACGATCAGCTCGTGACCGCCCTTCTGCACGTTGGACGCCATGCTGGCGCCCATGATGCCCAGTCCGACGAATCCGACTTTCATGATCGGCCCCTCAGCTCGCCAGCCAGCCGTTGTCCCAGCGGACCACGTCGTAGATCCCGAAGTAGCCGGCGGGGTTCTGGCCGTGCACCTTGTTGTGCCAGGCGTCGTAGATCTTCTCGTAGGCGACCGGCAGCACCGGCGGATCGTTCTCCAGCATCATCTCGCGCGAGGACGATACCACGGGGCCGGCCGGTTGCGCGTCCCGCACGCGTGGACTACGCTTGCGCCCGAGTCTGAAAGGAGCCTCCGGTGGAATTTCCGAAGCTCACCTACGAGCGGCTGCAGGTCGGCGAGGAGTTCGTCTCCGACACGTTACTCGTCACCCCGGAGGTGATCGAGACTTACGCCTGGGCGGTCGACGACCATCATTCGTGGTTCACCGGGGACTCGCCCTTCAGCGGGCCGGTCGCCCACCCCACCCTGCTCGGCAACCAGGCCCTCCACCTGCGTCACAGCCGCTACACGGTCCCCGGCGGGCTGCACGCCAAGATGGAGTTCGAGTTCGTCGAGCCGATCCGGCCCGGCATGCGCGTCCGCTCCCGCGGGCGCGTGACCGACAAGTACGAGCGGCGCGGCAAGCCGTACATGGTCACCGAGTTCACGACCGAGGACGAGCGCGGCACCGTGCTGGTGCGTGGCCGCTTCACCCAGATGCTCTTCCGCGACTGAGAGGCGAACGATGGCCCCCACCACGACCGAGCCCGTCACGATCGGCCACGAGCTGCCGCACCTGGTGAAGCACATCCCCCAGCGCAAGATCGACGCCTATTCCGGCGTTCGTCCCAACTACATCCACAGCGACGAGGCGTTCGCCCGCAAGAAGGGCTTCGCGGCCCCGCTGGCCCAGGCCATGATGTCGACCGCCTACGTCTCCGAGCTGATGACCCGCTTCGTCGGCGCCGGGTTCGTCAAGGGCGGCACGCTGTCGATGGCCTTCATCAAGCCCGTCCTGGCCGGCGACACCCTCACCGTGCACGGCGTGGTGAAGGAGACGCAGCCGGAGGCCGGCCGCACCCGCGTGGTCGTCGAGGTCTGGTGCGAGAACCAGCACGGGGAGAAGACGGCGGCCGGCACCGCCAGCGGCCTCACGGACTGAGCATGGAGATCAGCCACCGGTTCGTCGAGACCAACGGCCTCCGCATGCACGTGGCGGAGGCTGGCCAGGGCCCGCTGGTGATTCTGTGCCACGGCTTCCCGGAGTCCTGGTACTCGTGGCGCCACCAGCTCACCGCGCTGGCTGCGGCCGGCTACCACGCCGTCGCCCCCGACCAGCGCGGCTACGGCCAGACCGACGCCCCCGCGGCCATCGAGCAGTACACGCTGCTCCACCTGGTCGGCGACATGGTGGGCCTCGTCGCCGCTCTCGGGGAGAAGACCACAGTGATCGTGGGCCACGACTGGGGCGCGCCCGTCGCCTGGCACGCCGCGCTGCTGCGTCCCGACGTCTTCCGCGCCGTCATCGGTCTGAGCGTGCCGTACCGGCCGCGCGGCGCCATCCGCCCGACCAGCGTCATGGCCCAGACGCCGGAGGCGATCTTCTACCAGCTGTACTTCCAGGAGCCCGGCGTCGCCGAAGCCGACCTCGAGCGCGATCCGAAGGCGACGATCCGCCGAGTGCTCTACTGGGGATCGGGCGAGGCCCGGAGCCAGCGGGTGGACCCGGCCGACGTCGGCATGGTCCCGCGCGCCGTCGGTCTCGTGAACAGTCGCCCCGATCCCGACCCGGCCGCGATGCCGGCCTGGCTCGGCCCGGCCGAGGTCGACTTCTACGCGGGCGAGTTCGCGCGCGTCGGGTTCCGGGGCGGGCTGAACTGGTACCGGAACATCGATCGCAACTGGGAGCTGATGGCGCCGTGGACGGGCGCCCAGGTCACGGTGCCCGCGCTCTACGTGGCCGGCGAGCGCGATCTGGTGCTGGCCTTCCGCGGGATGGACCAGCTGCTGCCGGCGCTGCCGAAGTTCATCCCGAATCTGCGCAAGACCATCATCCTGCCGGGCTGCGGCCACTGGACCCAGCAGGAGCGCCCGGCCGAGGTCGACGCCGCCATGCTGGAGTTCCTGAAAGGCCTCGGCTAGTCTGCCGCCGCCTGCCCGTCCCCCGCTCAGCTCGTTTCATAGCCTGGATTGGTTGCCAGAGTCTTGGGATTGTATGACCAGTGGAACTCCAGCTCATACGCCATCGACTTTGCCAATCCATCCAGATCTGGAAAGAGGGTCGCGTTCGTGATGTTCATGGTGTAGAGCGCCAGCATTCCCTCGTCCCGCAGCCGTCGGGTTCTCAGGACGAACTTGGCGACCGTTTTCCCCGGCTCTGGATATCCGGAGAGGATCTGCTCCACCGGCTGGTCCAGGACCCCCGGCACGATGAATGTCCCGGATTGGGCAATCAATCGCTTGTTCATAGCCCGCGGCTCACCTGACGTCACGAACGGCACCGCGTTGCGTAGATAGAACTCATCGTAGGCTCCTGCGTTGCGCAGGCTGAGTTCGTCGACGGTCACAGGGCGTGGTCGCTGAGGAAGCGTATGCGTCTTCTTCCAAATAGCCGGCACGAAGACGGCCCAGACGGCGGCGTCCTTGGTCGCTCGCTCCAATGCAAAGAACGCTGCAACAAAGGGAGACCACGTGAAGTCGAGCAGCCGGGTCGGTGCTCCATGGTGCTGCATCAACGCCAGCCACTGGAACTCGTCCGTCTCGGCCGGCACGTGCTCCAGAAACAGGTGGGCCTTCCTCTTGAAGATTCGGCCGATTCTCTCCTCCTGAATCCCCCATGCCTCATGATGAACGCAGTAGTCCTTGAGGTAGCGAGACAGGGAACTGTAGAGAGGCCACGCTGCATCACTGTGGCCCCTGAACGCCCAGTTCCGATACTCCGGTCCGGCAACAACCTCCTGAAACTTCTGCCAGTCGTCGATTTCCTTGATGATCAATCCATTGGCCATTGGCTCACTCCACTGTCCACCATTCGAACGGTTAGACCAGCCGCATCGCGTCCAACGCCTTCCAGTCGAACTCGACGCCATGCCCCGGCCGGTCCGGCGCCACCGCCGCCCCCGCCTCGATCCTGAGCGGCTCGGCGATGAACCGGTCGAGGCCGAAGCCGTGGGCCTCCAGGTAGGAGCGGTTCGGCGCCGCTGCCAGCAGGTGCACGGTGATGTCGTGAGCGCCGTGCGAGGTCACCGGCAGGTTGAACGCCTCGGCCAGGTGACAGACCTTCATGAAGACCGTCACGCCGCCGCAGTTGGTGACGTCGGGCTCGGGGAAGGTCACGCCGCCGGCGGCGATGAGCTGGCGGAACTCGTGGAGCGTGTGCAGGTTCTCGCCCGCCGCCACCGGCAGTCCGCCCTCGCGCACGATGCGCACGTGGCCGGGCACATCGTCGGGGATGGTCGGCTCCTCCAGCCACACCGGCTCCAGCTCGCGCAGCGCCCGGGCCGCCCGGATGGCGTCGTCCACGCTCCAGCGCATGTTGGCGTCGACCATCAGCGGGAAGCCGGCGCCGAGGTGCGCGCGCATGGCCCGCACGCGCTCGACGTCCTCGGCCAGCACCGGCCGTCCCACCTTCATCTTGATCGCGCGGAAGCCGCGGGCGAGGTTGTCGTCGGTCTGGCGCAGCAGCGCGTCCAGCGTGAAGTCGAGGTCGATGCCGCCGGCGTAGCACGGCACCCGCGGATCGAAGCCGCCCAGCAGCCGCCACAGCGGCGTGCCCAGCCGCCGCGCCCGCAGATCCCACAGCGCAATATCCACCGCCGAGATGGCCAGCACCTGGGCGCCGCCGCGGCCGCCGTAGTGCAGCGCCCACCACATGGCCTGCCACAGCTCCTCGATGCGATCGGGATCGCGGCCGCGCAGCAGCGGCGCCAGATCGCGCGCGAGCAGCGCCTGGACGGCGGCGCCGCCGGTGCCCACGGTGTACGTGTAGCCCACGCCCTCGGCGCCGTCGGCGTCGCGGACCCGGACGGTCACCAGCTCGAAGCCCTGGATCGTCCCGTGCGTGCTGTCCGACAGCGCCACCGGCAGCGGGATGCGGTAGTGATCGGCCTGGATCTCGCGGATCGTCATCGCGGCTCCGTCCTCGCGCGAGAGTCTAGCGCGGACCTCCACCCCGTGAATGGGGTAGTCTTGGGCCCATGGCCATGTACTGGAAGGAGATCACCGTCAACTGGGGGGAGTCGGACCCCTTCGGGCTCGTCTACTACCCGCGCATCGTGGCGTGGTTCAACGACACCGAGCACGAGCTGTTCCGGATCATCGGCTACCCGATCGAGCAGATGATCAAGAACGACCGCACGACCTTCGTGATGGGCGAGATCCACTTCCGCTTCATCGGCCCCGCCGCCTACGGCGACCGCATCGTCACCACGATCACGCTGGCCGAGGTCGGCGAGCACACGCTGCACTGGAACTGCAAGGCCAAGAACGCCGTCACCGGCGCCGCCGTCAGCGAGGGCCGGGCCACCCGGGTCTACGCGCGCATCAACGAGGACGGCAGCCTCAAGGCCCACCCCATCCCGGCCGAGATGCTGAGCGCCCTGCGCGAGCTGGGCGACCTCAAGCACCTGCGCACGAACAGCGGCCCGACCCGGCTTCCGGCCGAGCACTGAGTCAGGCCCGCCGCAGCGCCAGCACGCTCCCCAGGATGCCCTTCGGCAGGAAGATGATGAACAGCACGAGCAGCACGCCGTACACGAGGTTGTCGTAGCCGACCGCGCGGGTACCGAAGCCGATCCGCAGCACCTCGGCCAGCAGGATGGTGATCACGGCGCCGACGGTCGGCCCCAGCGACACGTAGATCCCGCCCACGACCACCGCGAAGACCATCTGCAGCGAGATCGAGATCCCGCTGACGGTGTCCGGCGAGATGAACATCTGGTACTGGCAGTAGAGCGCCCCCGCCAGCGCGGTCATCGCCGCGCTCAGCACGGTGATCTTGAGCTTCTCGACGGTGACGTGCACGCCGGTGGCGGCCGCCGCGTCCTCGTCCTCGGAGATCGCCTCCAGCGCGTAGCGCAGCATGCTCCGGTCGACCCGGTACCAGATCCACAGCCCGGCCGCCCACACCCCGAGCGCGATCAGGTACCACGTGGTCTTGCTGCCGAACTGCAGCGCGTAGAGCGAGCTGCCGCCCTGGTAGCGCTCCGGCGTGTAGCCGAGGGAGCCGCCGGTGTGATCGCGGGTGGCGGTGATGACCTGCAGCACGATGCCGCTCAGCGCCAGCGTGACCAGCGCGAAGTAGTGGCCGGTGATCTTGAAGCGGAAGCACGGGTAGGCCACCAGCAACGCCAGGGCGGCGGCGGCCACGAGGGCCAGCGGGATGCCGATCCACGGGCTGACGCCGCCCTTGTTCCACAGCAGCGCCGTCACGTAGGCGCCGACGCCCATGAAGCCGCCGTGGCCGAGCGAGGTCAGGCCGAACCGGCCCATCACCGACCACGAGGTGTAGGCGAACGACCAGATGAGGATGACGACCATGATGTGCAGCGGATAGGGCGACGTGTAGACGAACGGCAGGCCGATCAGGGCGGCGCCGGCCAGCCAGGGCAGCAGGCGGCTCACGAGCGCCGCGCCATCAGCCCCTGGGGCCGCACGAACATCATCACGATGAAGAAGGCGAAGGCCAGCACGTAGCCCCACTCCAGATCGGAGTAGAGGCCGCCCAGCGCGATGATCTCGGCGAAGACGAACGCGGCCACGAAGCCGCCCCCGAAGTTGCCGAGGCTGCCCAGCACGCAGATCAGGAAGGTGATCGGCCCGAACGAGAGCCCCACGAACGGGTGCACGTCGTACTGCAGCACCAGCAGGCAGGAGGCCAGCCCGGCCAGCCCCCCGCCCAGCGCCGAGGTGATCACGTAGATGCGGCGGCTGTCGACACCCATGAGCGGCATGATCTGCCGGTCCTGGGCGATGGCGCGGATCGCCGCCCCCGTGTAGGTCCGGCTCAGGAACAGGTAGACGACGACCATGCCGATCAGCGCCGCCGCGAAGGCCAGCAGCCGCGAGTAGCTGATGAACATCCCGGCCGCCTTCAGCACCGGCAGCCGCAGCCCCAGGTTCTTGAACTCGATGCCGAAGAGCACGGTCGCCGACGACTGCAGGAAGAACAGCACGCCTCCGGTAGCCAGCAGCTGGTTGATCGGGGCCGCCCCCAGCAGCGGCGCGATCACCAGCAGGTGCAGGAGCACGCCGAGGACGCCGACGGCGGCGATGCAGAGGACCGCCGCCACCACCAGCGGCAGGTGGTAGACGGAGTAGGCGAAGTACATCCCGTACATCCCCAGCATGATCAGCTCGGCGTAGCAGATCCACACCACGTCGATGACCCCGAAGACGAGGTTCAGGCCGAGCGAGAGCAGGGCCAGCACGCCGCCCAGCAGGACGCCGTTGATCAGCGCCTCCAGCAGGAAGATGTCCATCGGGCCGGGTCCCTCCTTGGCTCAGACCCCGAGGTAGGCTTCGCGGATCGAGTCGGTCGCGAGCAGCTCGGCGGCGGTGCCGGCGGCCCGGATGCTCCCCGCCTTGAGCAGGTAGGCGCGATCGACGACCTTGAGCACCTGCTGGACGTTCTGCTCGACGATCAGCACGGTGAGGCCCCCGGCCCGGATGCGGCGGACCAGGTCGAACACCTGCTGCACGATCACCGGGGCCAGCCCGGCCGACGGCTCGTCGAGCAGGAGCAGCGTGGGGTCGGACATCAGGGCGCGCCCGATCGCGCACATCTGCTGCTCGCCGCCCGACATGCTGCCGGCCAGCTGGGTGCGCCGCTCGGCCAGCCGCGGGAACAGTCCGTAGACCACCTCCAGCCGCTGCCGGAACTTCACCCGCGCCGAGGGCGCGAAGCCGCCCATCTTGAGGTTGTCCTCGACGGTCATGCGCGCGAACAGCCGGCGGCTCTCCGGCACGTGGGCGATGCCGAGCTCGACGATCCGGTGAGCCGGCGTCGCCACCAGGTCGGTGGCGCCCATCGTGATGGAGCCGGCGGTCGGCCGGATCAGCCCGGAGATGACGCGCATCAGCGTGGTCTTGCCGGCACCGTTGGGTCCGATGACACTGACCGCCTCGCCGCGCCGCACCTCCAGCGAGACGTCGAAGAGAGCCTGGAAGCTGCCGTAGCCGGCCCGGACGGCCTTCAGCTCCAGCAGGCGATCGTCAGCCACGGGCGGCGGTCGCCACGACCCGCACGGCGGCGGCGTCGGTCCCGAGGTAGACCTCGATCACGCGGGGGTCGGTGGCGACCGCGGCCGGCAGCCCCTCGGCGATCTTCTCGCCGTGGTCCAGCACCATGACGCGGTCGACCACGCGCATCAGCACACCCATGATGTGCTCGACCCAGATGATCGTGATCCCCTGCTCCTTGCAGATCCGTCGCAGCATGTCGGCGGCCTGGTCCATCTCGTGCTCGTCGAGGCCGCTCAGGCTCTCGTCGGCGAGCAGGAGCTTGGGCCCGGTGGCCAGCGCCTTGGCCAGCTCCAGCTTCTTCAGCGCGGCCGCGCCCAACCCGTCGACCGTGGTGGCGGCGTCGCTCGCCAGCCCCACCAGCCCCAGTGCGCGCTCGGCTGCCTCGAGCGCCTTGACGCGCGATCGACGCCCCTGGCCGTAGAACCCGGGCAGCACCACGTTCTCCAGCAGCGACAGGCGATGGAACGGCCGGGGAATCTGGAACGTGCGGCCGATGCCGAGGTTGATGATGCGGTGGGGCGGCTGGCCGGCCAGCTCCCGCCCCTCGAAGGTGATGGAGCCGCGGTTGGGGACCAGCGCTCCCGCCAGCATGTTGAAGATGGTGCTCTTGCCGGAGCCGTTGGGGCCGATCAGCCCCAGCAGCTCGCCCTGCTCGACCGCGAAGGAGACGTCGTTGACGGCGATGAAGCCCCCGAAACGCTTGGTGAGGCCGGAGACGGTCAGCATGGGCAAGGAGGGCGGAGGGGAGCGGGCGCCGCTCCCCTCCACCGCATGGTCCTGGTCGTGCTCAGTTCGCCGAGTAGGGTGACGTCCCGGGCAGCGGCAGCACGGGCTCGCGGTGCTGCAGACTCTTGGGCCACACCACGCTCACCTTGTCGTCGATGTACTGCACGATGACCGGGAACGCCCGCTCGTTCTGGCCGGCGATGGCGCCGTCCCCGGCGAACTTCACGCCGAAGCCCAGCATCGTCCCGCCCTCGGGCAGGTCGACCTCCAGCGCGGCCTTGCGGAGCGCCTCGGCGTCGATGCCGCCGTGCTTCTTGATCGCGCGCGGCAGCACCTCGGTCATGAAGACGTAGGTGTTGCTGGCCGCCATGCCGACGTGGGCCGACTTGACCACCGTGCCCGGCCGCGCCTTCTCGTACTCGTCGCCCACCATCTTGATCAGGGGCGGCAGCTGCGGCCGGAGGGCCTTTTCATTGGCCAGCCACACCGAGATGGGATCGACGTTGAAGAAGTAGTTGACGTCCTTGCCGAGCGACTCCTTCAGCTTGTCGTAGACGCCGTAGCCGGCCCCGTGGCCGACCAGGGCGCTGAAGCGCAGCCCCAGCTCGCGGGCCTGGCGCAGGAACAGCGAGATGTCGGGGTTGTAGCCGGTGTGGAAGATGATGTCGGGCCGGGCCCGCTTGAGCTTGGTCACCATCGGCGACAGATCGGGCGCGGTCGCCGCGTAGCCTTCCTTCAGCACGATGTTGAAGCCGGCCTTCTTGGCGCCTTCCTCGTTGCCCTTGGAGACGTCGACACCGTAGGCACCGTCCTCGTGGATGATCGCCACCCGGAGGTCCTTGGGCTCCTTGCCGAGCTTGCCCTTGGCGTTCTGGGCGATGAAGTCGGTCGACATCAGGCCGAACTGCCGGCCGCTCGGCTGCACCCGGAACACGTACTTGAGGTTGCGGTTCTCGAGGACCGCCGAGGAGATGCAGGTGGTGATCCACATGAACTTCTTCAGCTGCTCCACCCGGGCCGCCGCCGGCACGCACTGGGCCGAGGAGTAGAAGCCGAGCAGCATGTCGACCTTCTCCTGCTCGATCAGGCGCACGGCCTCGTTGATGGCGATCTCGGGCTTGCTCTGGGCGTCGGCGTAGAGCGCCTCGATCGCGTAGCCCTCGACGCCGCCCTTCTTGGCGAAGTGGTCGATCATGATCTTGGCGCCGAGCGCGTGCAGGTCGGAGCCGCCGCCCGCCAGCGGACCGGTGTAGTCGAAGATGACCCCGATCTTCAGCTTCTTGGCCTGGGCCGGCGCCTCCGACGCGACGAGCGCGCCCATCGCCAGGGCCAGGACGATCAGGACGCAGACGAGACGGCTCCGCCCGGTGCGGGACATGGGCATCCTCCTTTGGACGACCACAGAACGGATGTTCGGCGGGCCATTACAGACGGCCGCCCCTGGCGTTGTCAAGCGAGGTTCAGGGCTGCGGCCGCGCGGCCTCCCGGCCGAAGGCCTCGGCGGCGGCGTCCCACGCGAGCGCGGTGTGGTGGGAGGCGCCGTGGGCGTCGCGGTGGAACCGCTGCAGCGGCTCGGCATCCATCATGGCCCGGGCCCCGGCCGCCTCGAACAGCCGGTTGACCGCCTGCACGCAGAGCCGGGTGAGGAAGCCCTTGTCGCGCCGGTAGCGAACGCGGTCGAGCTCGGTGAACGGCCGTCCCGCCGCCGCCCGCTCCAGCATCTCGGCGACGTCGGTGCGGTGGATCGTGCGCGCCGCGTCGACCTCCGCCGCCGCCTCGGCCAGCCGCAGGTGCAGCGCCGCGACGTCGGCACCCCGGCCGGCGGCGGCCCGCACGCGCGACGTGAACTCGTCGACGGCGCCCTGGGCGATTCCGATGAGCGGCGCGGCGAGGTCCCACCCGACCAGCAGCCGGAGCGGCACCCGGTAGCTCGGACGCCCGTGCAGCTCCCAGCCGGTGAGCTCGGCGTCGCCGGCCCGGTCGGGATCCAGGCGCCGGTGGTCGGGCACGAACGCGTCGCGCACGACGATGTCCTTGCTGCCGGTGCCCCGCATGCCCGACGCAAACCAGGTATCGACGATCTCGCAGTCGGACCGGGGGACGAGCAGCCACAGGACACCGCCGGGTCCGGAGCCGGGCACGGCGACCATCACCCATGCCGAGGCGTCGCAGCCGCTCGAGAAGCTCCAGCGGCCGGAGACGCGCACGCCGCCCGGGGCCGGCTCGGCTCGCCCGCCCGCCGGGTTGATGCACGTACTCGACAGCGTGTCGGGCCCGCCCGCGAAGTACTCGTCCTGGGCGGCGGCGGGAAAGTGGCCGAGCCACCAGTTGTGCACGATCCACAGCGAGCACACCCACGCCGTCGAGCCACACGCTCGCCCCAGCTCCCAGCCGACCGCGTGACCGGCGTCGAGGTCGAGCCCGTGGCCGCCGTAGCGATCGGGCGTCCCCACCCGGACGAGGCCCGACGACACCAGGTCCTTGACGGTCTCGGGCGGAATCTGTCGGAGCTGCTCGGCGCGGCCCGCGCGCTCGCGCAGCACCGGCAACAGGCTCGTCGCGCGGTCCAGCAGATCGTCTCTCGTCAGACCGGAGCTCACGAGGGGGATACTACGACGGCTCGGGGCTACCGGTCGGGTTGACTTTGACGCGGGCCGGCGCTAACCGTCTGGTACCGGTCTCCTACATTGGACCTCTCGACGACCATCCATCGGCTGGGCGAGGCACTCGGCGAGGTGCTGCGCGCGCAGGAGTCCGTGGCGCTCTACGAGACCGAGGAGCGCATCCGCGCGCTCGCCAAGGCCCGGCGCCTCGACGACAAGCGCGCCGGCGAGCAGCTCGCCACCGCGATCGCCGCCCTGCCCGTCGACGACGCCCGGGCGACGGCGTCGGCGTTCGCGGTCTACTTCGACCTCGTGAACCTCGCCGAGGAGGTTCACCGCATCCTCGCGCTGCGCGACCGCGAGCGCAGCCTGCACCCGGCCCCCATCACCGAGTCGATCCGCGCCGCCGTCGCGACCCTGGCCGCGGACGGGACCACGCCGGCCCGGATGGCCGAGCTGCTGCGCACGCTGCGCGTCGAGCTGGTGCTCACCGCGCATCCGACCGAGGCCAAGCGCCGCACCGTGCTGTCGAAGCTGCAGCGCATCGCCGCGGCGCTCCGGGGATTGGCCGACCCCGGCCTCCTGCCCCGCGAGTCGCAGGCGCTGGAGGCCGCGCTGCGGGCGGAGGTCGTGGAGCTGTGGCTCACCGACCGCGCTCGCACGACACGGCCGGCGGTGACCGACGAGGTGCGCACCGGCCTCTACTTCGTCGACGCCGTCTTCTGGGACACCGTACCCCGCGTGCTCGACGACCTGGACGCGGCGCTCCGCGAGCACTACCCGTCGCTGGCCGCGCGGCCCGGCTGGCTGACACTGGCCTCGTGGATCGGCGGCGACCGCGACGGTAACCCGGCCGTCACCGCCGCCGTGACCGCGGAGACTCTGCGGCTGCACCGCGGCCTCGCGGTCGAACGGCACCGCCGCAGCCTGCAAGACCTGGCGCGCCGGCTCAGCGTCAGCGGGCGACGCTGTCCCCCGCCGGCCTCGCTCGAGGCGTGGCTGCAGGCCCGGCGCCCGTTGCCCGCGCACGTCGCCTACCTGGAGCAGCGCTACGCCCAGGAACCGTACCGGCTGGCGCTGGCCCTGCTGGCCGCCGATCTCGACACGGCCTCGCAGGACGACATGACGACGCGGCTGCTCGAGGACACGCCGCACCGGGCGCGCCTCACCGTGGACGAGCTGGCGCAGGTGCTGGACCTGGTGGCGATCGCGCTCCCGGAGACGCTGGCTGGCGAGCGGCTGCGTGGCATCCGCCGGCAGCTGGAGACGTTCGGCCTGCACGCCGCCCGCCTCGACGTGCGCGAGGACTCCGGCCGCCTGGCCACGGCCGTGGGCCGGGCCCTGGCCGCCCTCGGGATCGTGCACGACTTCGAGCGGCGCGACGACGGCGAGCGGGCGCAGGTCCTGATCCGGCTCCTGCTGGACGACCCGCCCCGGCCGACCGCCATGTCGCGGATGACGAACGCGCTGGACGAGCGGAGCGCGGAGACGTGGCGGCTGTTCCGCCTGCTCGCCCGCGCCGCGCGCCTCTACGGGCGGGCCTCGCTGGGTCCAGTGGTCGTCTCCATGACCCGCGGGGCGGCCGACGTGCTCGCCGTGCTCGTGCTGGCCCGGTGGGCGGGCGGCGTGCCCGGGCTGATGGTGGCGCCGCTGTTCGAGACGCTGGCCGATCTCGACGCCGCGCCGCGCATCATGGCCGAGCTGCTCTCCCTCCCCGTGTACGCGGCCGGCGTGCGGGCCGCCGACGGCGAGCAGATGGTGATGATCGGCTACTCCGACAGCAACAAGGACTGCGGCTACCTGGCGGCGAGCTGGGCGCTCTACCGCGCCCAGGAGTCGATCGCCCAGGTCTGCGACGCCCACGGTGTCGCCCTCACGCTCTTCCACGGCCGGGGCGGTAGCGTCGCCCGCGGGGGCGGCCCGGCCGGCCGGGCCATTCGCGCCCAGCCGCCGGGCACGGTGCGGGGGCGCTTCCGCGTCACCGAGCAGGGCGAGACCATCGCCTCACGCTATTCGGATCAGGATCTTGCCCATCGCCACCTCGAGCAGATCGTGAGCGCGGTGCTGCTCGCCTCGGCCGAGACGGCGACGGCGGTGCCGTCCGACTGGCGAGCGGCGATGGACACCATGGCGGAGGCCGCCCGCGAGCGATTCCTGGAGCTGGTCGACCACACGCCCGGCTTCCTCGAGTACTGGCGCGCGACCACGCCGATCGAGGAGATCAGCCGGCTCCGGCTCGGCTCGCGGCCGGCGGCCCGGGGGCGGGGTGCGCTCAACCGTACCGACGTCCGGGCGATCCCCTGGGTGTTCTCGTGGATGCAGAGCCGGTTCAACCTGCCCGGCTGGTACGGCCTGGGGACGGGACTGCGCGCGGCCGATCCCGGGCGACTGCGGGCCATGTACGCGGGCTGGCCGTTCTTCCGGGCGCTCCTCGACAACGCGGAGATGTCGCTGCTCAAGGCCGACCTCGGCATTGCCGCGCTCTATTCGGAGCTGGCGCCGGACCGGACCTTGGCTGCGGCGATTTTCGCTGCGGTCGAAGCGGAATACACCCGCACGCGTGAGGCGATTCTCGAGACGACCGGCCACGCCGAGCTGATGGACGGCGATCCCGTCATCCAGCGCTCCGTCCAGCTCCGCAATCCCTACGTCGACCCCCTGAACTACCTCCAGGTGGAGATGCTGCGCCGCCTGCGCGCCCTGCCCGACCCCGAGGGCCCCGAGGCCGAGCGGCTGCGCGAGGTGATCGTCCTCACCGTCAACGGCATCGCCGCCGGCCTGCGCAACACCGGCTGAGCACGACGGCGACGGTCCTACTCGAGCGTGAGGACCGCCTTGCCGGGGAAGCGACGGGCGATCAGGTCCTGGGCGACCTGCGCGATCTCCGCCCACGGGCGCTCCAGGCTGACGTGGGGCGAGACCTGGCCGCCGGCGACCAGCTCGGCCAGTCGGCGCAGGCCCCCGCCGGCCGGCTCGGCGCCGACCTCGACGAACAGGTAGAAGCCGTACAGCGTGGCGTGGCCGCCGACGAAGAACGTGCGGGCGTCGAAGGTCACCTCGGCGGATGCCGAGACGCCCAGGGTGACGGCCACGCCGCCGCGCTCCAGCGCGACCAGCGCCGTGCCCAGCGTGCGCCCGCCGACCGAGTCCAGCACGAGGTCGTACTTCGGCGCGGGCGGGACCTCCTCGCCCACCACGACCTCGTGGGCGCCCCACTGGCGCACCGCGGCCACCTGGTCGGCCCGGCGCACGAGCGCCGTCACGTGGGCGCCGCTCAGCCGCGCGAGCTGCACGGCGAAGTCGCCCACGCCACCGGTGGCGCCGGTGACGAGCACGCGGCGGCCGAGGATCTGGCCGCGCTTGGCCAGGCCGTAGAGCGCCGTCAGCCCCGCCACCGGGAAGGTCGCGGCCTGCGAGAAGGTCACCTTGTCGGGCAGCTCGGCGAGCGCATGCGTGGGCACCACCACGCGTTCGGCCCAGGCGCCCTCCGGCAGCAACCCGACCACGCGGGCGCCCGCCCGCGGGCCCGAGCCGTCGGCGGCCGCGCGCTCCACGGTGCCGGCCAGGTCCCAGCCCGGCCGCCAGCCGGCCGCCGCCATCCCGGAGCGGCGTACCTCACCGCGGTTGAGCGAGATGGCCTTCACGCGCACGACCGCCTCGCCCCGGTCGGGGGCGGGATCGGGAACGGGACGGATGACGAGCCGGCCCGGCGCCTCCGGATCGACGACGACCGCACGGTTGCTCACGGGTCTCCTCCTGCGATGACGTGCTCGCGGGTCATGATGAACGGGGGTGAGCCGGGCGCCAGGAACTGCTCGCGGTCGGCGACGGCCGCGACGTAGGCGGGCGAGCCGGCGGCGACGCGCAGCGCGTCGGCGGAGTCGAACCACATGAGCGTGACGCCGTCGTACACGGGCGCCCGGCCCGCGGTGTAGGCGGAGCGCCGGGTGGCGCTCAGCACGCACCGGCGCAGTCCGGGGACGGCGGCCAGGTGCGGGGCGTGGCGCTCGCGCCAGTGGCCCTGGAAGTCGTCCACCGAGGTGCCAGGGCGGCGATTCAGGAACTCGACGGCCTTCACGGCGTCGGCGCCGACCGGGCCCGAGACGATGACGTGCTCCTCGGTGACGATGAGACCCATCGTGGCGCGGTCGATGAACTCCGCCTCGTCGGCCTGCACGGCCGCGTGCTCGGCCCCGTGCGTCATCGCCCGCAGCGCGTTGGTGTCGTCGGCCCACACCTCCGCGATGCCGTCCCAGGCCGGCTCCCGCTTGGCGTAGCTCGAGGCCAGCGTGTGGGACTGCACGTACCGGCGCACGCCGGGCAGCCGGGTGACGACGGCCGGGTGGCGCGTGAGCCAGTAGCGCTGGAACTCCTCGACCGCCAGGCCGGGCTTGCGCTTGATGAACGTGAGGACCTTGACCATGGATCGCGGGGGCAGGATACCATCGGGGTCCATGCCACACGAGGAGGCGCCGAGCCCATGAAACGCAGCAGCGACCGGATCCTCACCACCCATACCGGCAGCCTGCCCCGGGCCACCGACCTCACCGCCCTGCTGGAGTCGCTCGACGCCGGCACCCTGCCCGACCCCGCGGCCTTCGCGGCGCGCGTGCGGCGGGCCGTGGGCGATGTGGTCCGCCAGCAGGTCGAGGCCGGCGTGGACGTCGTCAACGACGGCGAACAGGGCAAGGTCGGCTACTCGACCTACGTGCGCCATCGCCTCACGGGGTTCGGCGGGCAGAGCCGCGTGGCCGGCCGGGCGGACTGGGCCGACTTCCCGGAAGCCGCCGCCCGCGCCGAGCGGCTCTCGACCATCTCGCGCCCCGCCTGCGACGGCCCGATCGAGTGGACGGACCGCACGGCGGTGCAGACGGACACCGCGAATCTGAAGGCCGCGCTGCAAGGCGTGCAGCCGACCGAGGCGTTCATGACGGCGGCCTCGCCCGGCGTCATCGCCCACTTCCTGCGCAACCAGCACTACCCGAGCCGCGAGGCGTACCTGGCCCGGCTGGTCGACGTCATGAAGGAGGAATACGACGCGATCCATCGCGCCGGCTTCGTGCTCCAGGTCGACTGCCCCGACCTGGCCATGAGCCGCCACCTGGCCTTCGCCGAGCTGAGCAACGCCGAGTTCCTGAAGATCGCCGAGGCCAACGTGGAGGCGCTCAACCACGCCCTGCGCGACATCCCCTCCGACCGCCTGCGCCTGCATCTGTGCTGGGGCAACTACGAGGGGCCGCACCACCGCGACATCCCGCTGCGCGAGATCCTGCCGATCGCGCTCAAGGCTCGGCCCCAGGCGCTGTCATTCGAGGGCGCCAACCCCCGCCACGAGCACGAGTGGGTCGTGTTCCGCGAGGTGAAGCTGCCCGACGACCGGCTGATCATCCCCGGCGTGCTCGACTCGACCACGAACTTCATCGAGCACCCCGAGCTGGTGGCTCAGCGGCTGGTGCGCTACGCCGAGGTGGTGGGACGCGAGCGCGTGATGGCCGGCACCGACTGCGGCTTCGCGACGTTCGCGCGCTCGACGCTGCAGGTCGAGCCGGAGATCACGTGGGCGAAGCTCCGCTCGATGGCCGAGGGCGCGCGGCTGGCCTCGGCTCAGCTCTGGCGGTAGGCGCGGCTACCGGCCCCGGGTCCGGACCGCGCGCTGCGCGCGCCACCAGTCGCGGATCTCGCGCGCGTGCTCCCGCTCGTGGCTCCAGCCCGGCGCCGGCAGCCACGAGACCACCGTGTAGTCGTGGGCGGGGTCGCGCAGGGCCGCGTCGGGCAGGCGCCGGAAGCCGGCGATCAGGCGCGCCCGGGCCCGCTTCATCCGTCCCAGCATGGCCTTCAGGCTCAGCCGCCGGCCGCGAGCCACCGCCCGCGCGTTGAACCGGTGGGCGTAGGCCAGGTCGAACCACTGGATACGATTGGCCTGGCCGCGGGCCACGAGCTGGAAGCGATGTAGTGTCTCCTCGTCGCCGGCCAGCAGGTGGGCGAGGACGTCCTTGATCGACCACGCGTCCTGCGTGCGCGGGCGCAGGACCTCGGCCTCGGGCAGGCGCGCCACCAGCCGCAGCATCTCGGCGCGTGAGGTCTCCATGCGGCGCACCGCTTGCCGCCGCCAGCGCGTCAGCGGCGCCGGCTTCCGTCCCGCCATCGGAGCCTCCTACTTCTTCCTGAGCTTGACGTCTTCCAGCGGCGCCGACCACGGGTACGGGTCGATCTGCATGAGCGCGGCGTCCTCCACGCGCGGCCCCAGCCCGCTGGGCCACACGTAGTCGTAGAGAGCCGGCTGGCGGACGCGATCGTACACGAGCTGCTGGATCTGTCGGAGCATCGCCTCGCGCTTCTTGCGGTCGGTCTCGCGGGCCTGCTGCCGGTAGAGCCCGTCGACGTCGGGGTCGGACCCGTAGGCGAAGGCACCGTCGGACGGGATGATCTGGGCCAGCCGCGACGGCGCGTTGCCGTACACGGCGTTGATGCAGACGCAGATGCCCTTGAGCTTCTTGCTGCCCAGCGCGCCGTAGAACGCCGCCCGCTCCATCGTGCGGACCCGGGTCCGGATGCCGACCGCGCTGAGATAGTTCGTCACCGACTCGCCCAGCGAGCTGTACGGCGGCCACGGGTGGAGATCGCCGGCGTCGAAGCCGTTCGGGTACCCGGCCTCGGCGAGGAGCTGCTTGGCCTTGGCCGGATCGTAGGCGTGCGGCTCCAGCGGCAGGGCGAAATCGAAGGTGCGCGGCACCATGTTGCCGTTGAGCCGGGAGGCGCCGAGCGTCTCCGCCTCGTTCAGGCCCTTACGGTCCAGCGCCAGGCTCGCCGCCAGCCGTACGCGCCGGTCGGCCCACGGCGACTTCGGATCCCACTGTTCGAAGAAATCCAGGTAGAAGGTCCCGATGGCCCCCGAGAACGCCAGCTTGAGGTTGGGATCCTTCTTGATGTCGGCGGCCATCGGCGCGTCGAGCAGGTAGGCGACGTCGACCTCGCCCCGCTTGAGCATGGCCAGCCGGGTCGTCGTCTCCGGCACGCTCTTGAAGACCAGGCGCTTGACCGATGGCATCTTGCGCCAGTAGTTCTCGTTGGCCTCCATCACCAGCTCGACGCCCGGGGTGTTGCTCACGAACTTGTAGGGGCCGAGCCCGACCGGCGCCTTCTTGAAGCCGTCGGGGCCGACCTGCTCGAAGTACTTCTTGGGGGTGATCCACGCGGCCGAGGTGGCCAGGGTGCCGTAGAACGTCATGAAGTCGGGCCACGGGTCCTGGAGCTGGAAGCGGATGCGATGGCGATCGACGATGGTGATCTCCCGGATCTTCTCCTGGAGGATCTTGGCGCCCTTGGCCCGCTGGAAGCTGAACTGCACGTCCTCGGCCGTGAACGGATCGCCGTTGTGGAACTTCAGCCCCTCGCGCAGCTTGAACTCGTACACCCGCAGGTCGGGGCTGACCGTCCACGACTCGGCCAGGCTCGGGGCCAGGTGATTGCCCGGCATCGGCTTCACGACCGCGTCGTGCAGGGCGTACATCACCCAGAACGGCGTGAGGACGCCGATGACCTCGGCCGGGTCGAACCACTGCGGGGACAGCGTCACGTAGAGGGCCCAGCGCATCTCCCCGTCGGGCTTGGCCTGGGCGGCCGTCTCCCGGGACGGCCCGGCCACGAGCCCCCCGCACAGCACCAGCGCCAGGACCACCCCGAGACACCGCTTGCCGTTCATCGTCCCCTCCCGCCTGACGCCTGATAAACTATGCCGGACTTTCGAGCCCATCACCGAACCAACGAGGAGCGACTCGATGCGTAGCTACCACGACATCAAGCTGGCCGATCATACGATCAGTACGCGCGAACTGCACGGCGAAGAGATCGCCAAGGCCGGTCGATACCTCATCGCGCGGACCCTGCTCGACCTGGGGGCGGCGACCGTCGACCCGCTGTCCCCGGCCAACCCGCTAATCTTCTCGGCCGGGCCGTTTGCCGGCACCAGCTTCTCCAACGCCAACCGGACCAGCGTCGGCTGCAAGAGCCCGCTCACCGGCGGCATCAAGGAGGCCAACGGGGGCGGCTCCTTCGGCTACGCGCTGGGCCAGCAGAAGATCGCCGGCTTCACGCTGCACGGGGCCTCGCCGAACTGGGTGGTCATCCACTTCAAGAAGGACGGCACCGTCGCCTTCGACGACGCCACCCCCTACCTCGGCCACGGCAACTTCAAGGCGAACGAGATGCTCCTGCAGCGGTACGGCAAGAAGGTGGCGGTGGCCCTGTGCGGGCCCGTCGGCGAGTACCAGGGGCTCATCGGCGGCATCGCGTTCAGCGACAAGGACGGTCGGCCGGCCCGGCTGGCCGCGCGCGGGGGCGTGGGGGCCGTCATGGGCAGCAAGAAGGTCAAGGCCATCGTGGTCGAGCTCGACAAGATCCCGCCGTTCAGCGAGCCCAAGAAGGTGAACGCCGCCATCAAGGACTACTCGAAGATGCTGCTGGCCGACGGGGTCGTGAAGAACTTCTACCAGCCGCTCGGCACCATGGGCATGGCCGACGTCCAGAACCAGATGGGCGGCCTGCCGGTGAACAACTTCAGCGTGGGCCAGCAGGTGAACATCTCCACCGGTGAGAAGTTCAAGATGGGCGGCGCCTACATCGCCGAGCTGAACAACTCGCGCGGCGGCGAGCAGACGCACGCCTGCATGCCTGGCTGTGTCATCCAGTGCAGCAACATCTACGCGGACGCCGCCGGCAAGGAAGTCGTCTCGCCGGTCGAGTACGAGACGCTCGGCCTGCTCGGCACCAACTGCGGCCTCACCGACCCCGACGACCTCGCCCAGCTCAACCACGTCTGCAACGACCTCGGTGTCGACACCATCGAGACCGGCGCCATGCTGGCCGTCCTGATGGAGGCCGGCCTCGGCCGCTTCGGCGATCCGAAGTTCATGGCCGAGTGCCTGCGCGAGGTCCGCGCCGGCACCGAGAAGGGCCGTGTGTTCGCCCAGGGCACGGCCCGGGTCGGCGAGCACTACAAGGTGCGCCGGGTCCCGGTCATCAAGAAGCAGGCGATCAGCGCCTACGACCCGCGCGTGGTCGAGGCCACCGGCATCGCCATGATGGCCACGGCCCAAGGCGCCGACCACACCGCCGGCAACCTGCCCCGGCTGAAGACGCGCGAGATGGACCTGAGCACGATGATCGAGCAGAGCCTGATCGCCCAGACCAGCTGCGCAGCCACCGATTCGCTGGGCCTGTGCATCTTCGGGCGCAGCGTGACGGAGCCGAACGCGGAGTTCATCGTCAACGCCATCAACGCTGCCTGCGGCACCAGCCTGACCACCGACTTCTTCATGGCGCTCGGCCGGGAGACCCTGCGGCTGGAGCACGAATTCAATCGTCGAGCCGGCTTCACCGCCAAGGACGACGAGCTACCCGAGTTCTTCTACACGGAGTCGCTGCCCCCGACCAACCACGTCGCCCGCTTCCACGGCACCGACGTCCACGACATGTACGAGCGCCTGCCGGCCTGAGGGTCTCCGAGCTGGGCGGAGGCGGCGATTGCCGTCTCCGCCTGGCGGCAGGGCTCGATCGACGCAACAGCAGCTTGTTCGCATAGCGCCGCCACCGTACTCCGCTGCTGGATGTTCGCCAAGGCGGCCAGCTCGATCGACCCGAGCGTCACCTCGACATGACGTGCGAGTCGGCGGCGTATCCAAAATTCGACATTGACAGGATCGCGCGGCCCCGTCGTCGCGGACTCGAAGTCTCGCGCCAAATTCCCACCAGCGGGCCACCACGGCCCGTAGGCGTCCCGTCGGTCGAGATTCCGCGAGATTGCGAATTCGCCGCTCGATCGTTCATTGCTGCGCCTCGCAGGTGGTCGCGAAATCCAGGTATAGAGTCACGCCAGCTGGAGGGGGACTCATCATGGATCTTCGCGAGCTGGACCGACTGGGCGACGAGATCGCCGAGCTGTCCGTGCACCTGGAGGCCGCCACCGCCCGCCTGCTCGATCTCATCCGTGAGTTCGACGCGCGGGGCGGCTGGAACAATGGATTTCGTTCGTGCGCCGAATGGCTGTCCTGGCGTGTCGGGCTCGATCTCGGCGCCGCGCGACAGAAGGTCCGCGTTGCTCGCGCCCTGGGGATCCTACCGCGGATGGCCCAGGCGCTCGCTCACGGTGAGCTGTCCTACGCCAAGGTCCGTGCACTCACCCGTGTGGCTACCCCGGAGACGGAAGAGCGCCTGCTGGCCGTGGGGCGCGCCGGCACTGCCGAGCACGTCGAGCGTATCGTACGCGGCTGGCGGCGGATGGACCGCAAGGCCGAGAGGCGAGAGGCTGCCCACCAGCACACCAGCCGCGCATTGCACGTGTATCCGGATGCAGACGGCACCGTGGATCGTGCGCGGACGTCTGGCACCCGAAGTCGGCGCCCTGCTCCTGAAGGCGCTCGGAGCGGCGCGCGACACCCTCTATCAGCAGGCTCGCGCGTGCCAGTCGGATGCCGGTGTCACCGACGTTTCCGCGGAACCACCGACGATGGCCCAGCAACAGGCTGATGCGCTGGCGCTGCTCGCCGAGACGGCACTGCACCATGGGATCGATCCGGGAACCCCGGCAGAGCGCTACCAGGTCGTGGTCCACGTTGATGCCTCGGTCCTCGCCGACGCTGACGAGGCCGGGCAGTCGGTTCTCGAGGACGGGCTACGCGTTTCCGCGGAACGTCTCAACGCCTGGCGTGCGATGCGAGCCGGGTCGTGATGCGCCACGATCCGGACGGGCGCTTGCTGGAAATCGGCGCCCGCACCCGCACGATCCCACCCGCGTTACGGCGAGCGCTTCAGCACCGCGACCACGGATGTCGCTTCCCGGGCTGCGGGCTCCCGTTCGGCCAGGGCCACCACATTCGCCACTGGGCTCACGGCGGTCCCACCACGCTCTCGAACCTCGCCATGCTGTGTCGCCGCCACCATCGCGCCGTGCACGAGGAGGGCTACCAGGTCGAGCGGCTACCGGACGGCGAGCTGCAGTTCCGTCAGCCGAACGGCTGGCCGTTGCCCGACGTCCCGCCGCTTCCGACGGTGGCCAGCGATCCCGCAGAAGTCATCCGAGCGCGGAACGAGGCGGATGGGCTCGCGCTGAACGCGCGAACCGCGATGCCTGGATGGCTCGGGGAGCCGCTAGACGTCGGCTATGCGATCGATGTGCTACATCCCCGGGCGGGGTAGAGCGCTCGACGTCGATGGTCCCCTCAGAAATGCTCGAACGTCTGCGGATCCTTCGCCATCGACAGCCGGACCTGGGCCATGAACACCAGGTACGGGTGCGCGCCGAGAGCCACGAGGCGATCGCGGTCGAAGGCGTCGACCGCGGCGCGCGTGTCCGCGTCCAGGCCGTGCTCGGCCATCGCCGCCTGGGGATCGGCCACGTAGCGGTCGCGGGCGGCGGTGTCGGACTTCAGCGCGAACAGGAAGCGGTTGAGCGGGAAGGCCGAGGCGGGCGGGAAGAAGTAGTGGCTCTCCATGTCGCTCACAGTGGCCAGGCGACCGCGGCGTTGCCGTGGTGCCAGGACGGCTCGTAGCAGAGGACCTCGGCGCGCGCGGGTCCCACGGCGCCTAGCAGGGTGATCCACGTGCGCAGCTCCACGTTGCCGGCCTTGTCCAGTTCCTCGCCGGTCAGCCGGGCGGTCTCGGCGCCGCGGCCCTCGGCCAGGGAGGCGAGCAGCGCGCGGTCGAAGTCGTAGTCGGGCGAGCTGTAGCGGTCGGTGCCCGGGAAGTGGGAGAGGCCGCCGGAGGCAATCAGCGCCACCCGCTCCGGGCGGGCGTCGAGGATCCGGCGCAGGGCCCGGCCCCAGGCGTAGCAGCGGCGCGGCGCTGGCTGAGGCGGCAGATAGACGTTCACGTAGAGGGGGACGATCGGCAGGCGGCGCTCCGGCATCGTGAAGTGCAGCGGGATGTAGAAGGCATAGTCCAGCCGCACCTCCTGCGAATACGTGAGGTCGAAGCCGGCCTCGATCCCCTGCTCCGTGATGGCTCGCGCCAGCGGCTCGTGAACCTCGAAGGTGTAGCGGTAGCTGCCGAACTCCCCAGAGGCGGTGCGTCCCACGTACACCGCCAGCGCCGGCACGGCGCTCAGGAAGAACCCTTCGATATGGTCGCCGCCGATGACGGCGATGACGTCGGCGCCCACTGCGCCCAGGCGGCGCTTCACCTCGGCGTAGGCGGCGTGCACCCGGAGGACGAGATCACGATCCTCGGTCGGGGGCCGGACGAGCAGCTGCGGCGTGTGCGGTAACGCGAAGGCCGCCACCAGGGGCATGGCCCCGAGGATACCTCAGCTCCGGCGCAGCTTGGGGTCCCAGGCGTCGCGGAGGGTGTCGCCGAACATGTTGAAGCCGAGCACGGCCAGGCTGATGGCCAGTCCCGGGAAGATGGCCAGCCACGGCGCCTGCTCCATGAACGCCCGGCCGGTGCTGCTCAGCATCAGCCCCCACGAGGGCGTGGGCGGCTGGGTGCCGAGCCCCAGGAAGCTCAGCGTGGCCTCGATCAGGATCGCGTTGCCCAGCCAGATCGAGGCGATGACCAGGATCGGCGCCGTCACGTTGGGCAGGATGTGGCTCAGGATGATGCGCGGATGCCGGCAACCGATGGCGTGAGCGGCCTCGACGTAGCGGTTCTGCTTGGTCGACAGCACGGCGCCCCGGACGATGCGCGAGTTGCCGGGGATGATGACGATGGCGATGGCCAGCATCGCGTTGGTCGTGCTCGGCTTGAGCACCGACACGATGGCCAGGGCCAGCACCAGGCCCGGGATGGCCTGGATGGCGTCCATGACCCGCTGCATGACCAGATCGACCCGACCCTCGCAGTAGCCACAGAGCAGCCCGATCACCATGCCCGCCATGGTCCCGATGCCCACCGCCAGTAGCCCCACCCACAGCGAGATGCGGGCCCCGAAGATGATGCGGCTGAGGACGTCGCGGCCGATGTCGTCGGTGCCGAACGGGTGCGCCCAGCTCGGTGCCTGCAGGCGGATCTCCGGGCGCGTGTCGACCGGATCGAACGGCGCCAGCACGTCGGCGAAGATCGCGGTGAGCACGAGCGTCACGATGACGGCCGCCGAGACGGCCCCGAGCGGCTTGCGGCGGATCGTCGTCCACAGGGCATAGGCCCGGCCCCAGGCGCCGACGGGCTCGGCGAAGTCGGTGGGGCGGGCGGTGACGGTGGCCATCAGCTGTACCGGATGCGCGGGTCGAGCCACGCGTAGGTGAGGTCGACGACGAGATTGATCGTGACCAGCGTCGCGGCGACCAGCATCACGTTGGTCTGCACCACCGGATAGTCCCGGAACAGGATCGCCTCCACCGTGAGGCGGCCCATCCCGGGCAGCGCGAAGATCGTCTCGACGACGACGGTGCCGGCCAGCAGCGTACCGAGCTGGCCGCCGACGATGGTGACGACCGGGATCAGCGCGTTCTTCAGTGCGTGCTTGTAGACGACGAGGCGGCCGGCCAGCCCCTTGGCCCAGGCGGTGCGCACGTAGTCCTCCCGCAGGACCTCGAGGACCGTCGAGCGCGTCATCCGCATGGTGGCCGCCGAGAGCCGGAAGCCGAGGACGGCCGCCGGCAGCAGGAACTGCTGCAGGTTCCGCCAGGGATCGGTCCACAGGCTGCTGTACCCGATGGGCGGGATCCAGTTGAACCAGATCGCCGCGAAGGTGATGACCAGCGTGCCGAGCCAGAAGTCGGGCAGCGACAGGCCGGAGACGGCCACGACCCGGCCCACGTAGTCGGAGGGGGTGTCCTGGCGCGTGGCCGACAGCACGCCGACCGGGATGGCGATGACGAGGCCGAGGATGATCGCCAGCGTGGCCAGCTCCAGCGTGACCGGGATGGCCTTGCGCAGCGCCACCGGGATGGGCTCGTTGGTGAAGATCGAGTCTCCGGGGTTGAAGCTCACCATCTGCCAGACCCAGAGCGCGTACTGCTCGTGGTAGGGCTTGTCGAGGCCCAGGTCCTTGCGGAGCTTCTTCAGCTCCTTCTCGCCCACGTTGCCCGACTCGGCCATGAGCGCGGTCAGCGCGTCGCCGGGCATCACGCGCATGAGGCCGAACACGATCAGCGAGGAGAGCAGCAGCACGGGGACGGCCAGGAACACCCGCCGGAGGACGTACTTGTACATGGCCGCCCCCGCTCCGCTACTTGTCCATCCAGGCTCGGGCCAGTGTCGGTGACCCGTATCCGTCCGAGCGCCGCAGGGCCCCGGCCGCCGCGTTACGCATGTGCGGCTGGAAGACGAGGAACCCGTTGTCGTACGGCATCCACATGCGCAGCACCTGGTCGTACTCGCGGTCGACGATCTTCTTGGCGACGACGCGCTGCTCGGCCTTGTCGGGCGTCCGACGCAGCTTCGTCGTCAGCTCGTCGATGACCGGGTCGTTCACCCGGAAGAAGTTCTTCGTCGACTTGGAGTGCATGTACATGTAGGTCCGCTCGTCGAGCCCGATGGCGTGGCCCGACTGGAACCCCCACGACATGCCGTCCCACTTCCCCTCGACGTAACGGCCGTAGTAGCCCGTGTAGTCCAGCTTGGTGATCTTGATGTTGATGTTGAGGTTCTTCCGGAGGTCCTGCTGGACGAGCTGGACCTGCGAGGTCATCTGCGGGAAGTACTCGTAGTAGAACAGGGTCGTCTCGAAGCCGTTCGGGTGACCGGCCTCGGCCAGGAGCTTCTTGGCCTCGGCGGGCTTGTACTGCCACCACGGCCCCAGGTCCTTGGCCGTCGGCTGCGTGTCCTGGTAGTAGATGTACGGTACGCCCCAGCCGAGGATGCCGTGCCCCTCGAACACCGTGTCGACCATCTTCTGGCGGTCGATGGCCATGGAGATGGCCCGGCGTACGCGCACGTCGTTGAAGGGCGGCTTGTCCTGGGCCAGCGCCACCCCGAACGGGGCCAGCGTGTTGTGGTAGGCCTGCACGACCGCGTTGGGGTTCGTCTTGCGGATGGTCTCCACGTCGCTGGGGCTGGCGCGCCAGATGAAGTCGCTCTGGCCGGTGCGGAACGCCGCCACCCGCGTCGCGTCGTCCGGCGTCGACAGGATGGTGTACTCGTCGATGAGGGGACGGCCCTTGTCCCAGTAGTCGGGGTTGCGCTGCAGCACGATGCGGACCTTGCGGGTGTGCTCCTTCATGATGTACGGGCCGGTGCCGATGAGGCGCTTCTTGAGGTCGCCGTCCTCCTCCAGCACTTCCTTGGAGAAGAGGACCGCCACCGGCTCCGCGAGGTTCTGGGCGAACAGCGTGTTCGGCGTCTTCAGATGGATGCGGACCGTGTGCTTGTCCGGCGTCTCCATCCCCTCGATTTCCTGGAACGTGAACGCCTGCACGCCCTCCTTGGCGTACTGCTCGAAGCAGTACTTCACGTCGGCGGCGACGAACTCGCGCCCGTTGAGCGGCGCCACGTTCTGCCACTTCACGCCCTGCCGCAGCTTGAAGGTCCACACGCGGCTGTCGGGGCTGGCGGTCCAGGACTCGGCCAGGTCACCCTTGAGGGTGAGGTCGCTCGGCCCGCTGGCCTCGTCGGAGAGCGGGTAGCGCACGAGGCGGTTGCTGGTGAGCCCGACGAACTGGTAGAGGCCGACCGACTGGGTCAGCCGCGGGTCGATGACCGGCGGATCCCAGGCCGAGGCGCGGGTGAGGGAGCCGCCCCGCTTGCCGGGCTTGGTGCTGGCGGCGATCCACTCGGGGTACGGAGACGCCGCCGCGGCGGCGCGGCGTGGCCGAGCGCCCGCGACGAGCGCGGCCGCTCCCAGTCCAGTAACCTTGACGAAATCCCGGCGAGAAACGGAGCGACGGGGAGCGGTCATCGGGTACTCCTTCCCTTACGATCTCGACGTTTGCGACGAAGGAAAGAAACACTACGGACCCGAGCGGACCGAACACGAAATGTGGGGGGGACGTTCCCACACGCCGCCGGTAAAGTCAAGGCGGCAGGCCAGTTACGGCGGCCGGGGCATCAGGCGCCGGGGGTCGCTAGCGACGACCGGCGCGGTACCAGTCGGCGATCTCGGCGCCGGTGGTGAACCACACGCCTTTCTGGCGCCGGATGTAGTCGTACACCGCCTCGAAGTACTTGATGCGGTGCGGCACGCCGTGAATGTAGGGGTGCACGGCGATGGCCATCACGCGCGGGTTCTTTGCCCCCTCGGCGTGCAGCCGGTCGAACTGGTCGCGGCAGCGCTGCACCCACGCCGACGACTCGTGGTGCTGGATCACCATCACCGGGATGTCGTTCAGCTCGAGCGTGTACGGCACCGAGACGAGCGGGCCGTGGGCGGTGCGGATCTCGTAGGGCTGATCGTCGTTGACCCAGTCGGAGACGTACTCGATGCCGGCCTCGGCCAGGTAGTCGAGCGTTTCCCACGTCTCGGTGAGGCCGGGGCCGAGCCAGCCCTTGGGCCTCGTGCCGGTGAACTTGGTGAGGATGTCGAGCGCCTCGCGGATGGCCGAGCGCTGGTCGGGCAGCAGGTGCATGGCGCCCTGCCGCACGCCGTGCCCCATGAATTCCCAGCCCGCTTCGAGCATGGCCTGGGCCACGCGCGGATACGAGCGGCAGACGCCGGCGTTGATCGAGGTCGTCGCCCGCAGCTTGCGCTTGCGCAACGCCTCGAGGATGCGCCAGAACCCCACTCGCATCCCGTAGTCGTGCCAGGCCCAGTTCGGGACGTCGGGGGTGACGGCCACGCCCTGTGGCGTGGTGAGGTACTGGCGGGCCATCGGTTTCTCGATGTCCCACTCCTCGATGTTGACGATGGTCCACACGGCGACGCGCGCCCCGCGGGGCAGGGCCCAGCGGGGTCGGTCGACGATGGCCGAGTAGTCGAAGCGCTCGGGTGGCAGTCTCACGGATCCTCCTCGACCACGCCCGCGGCGGCCGGCCGCGGTCGCGCGTGGCGCGCCTATAGTACAATCTCGCCGCGATGGCCGAGAGCTACCCGGTCGCGTGACCGCCGAGTTCTGGATCACCCAGACCTTCAACGGGCTGTCCTACGGGGCGCTGCTCTTCCTGCTCGCCAGCGGGCTATCGCTGATCTTCGGCGTCATGCGCATCGTGAACCTCGCCCACGGCTCCTACTTCCTGCTCGGCGGCTACGTGGGGCTGTCGGTCACGTGGCGCACGCACAGCTTCGTGCTGGCCCTGCTGGCCGGGGCGCTGGCCATCGCGCTCATCGGCGCCGGCATGGAGCGGCTGTTCCTGCGTCGGCTGGCCGGCCAGACGCTCGGGCAGGTGCTCATGACCATCGGGTTCGCGCTGATCTTCCAGGACGTGGCCCTGCTGCTGTGGGGCGGCGATCCCTACTCGCTGCCGGTGCCGCCGGTGCTGCAGGGCGTGGTGACGGCGGGCGGTCTGCGCTTCCCACGCTACCGGATCTTCATCATGGCCCTGGCCGTCGTGATCGGCGCCAGCCTGTGGCTGGCGCTCGACCGCACGCGGGCGGGCGCCATGATCCGGGCCGCCGTCGACGACGCCGAGATGGCCCAGGGGGTGGGCATCCGGGTGCCGACGGTCTCGCTCGGCGTGTTCGCCCTCGGCGCCTTCCTGGCCGCGCTGGGCGGCGTCATCGGCGGCGGCTTCCTCGGCGTCTATCCCGGGCTCGACTTCGAGATCCTCCCCTACGCGTTCGTCGTGGTCATCGTCGGCGGCCTCGGCAGCCTGCCCGGGGCCATGGTCGGCAGCCTGCTGGTGGGGCTGCTCGACAACTTCGGCAAGGCGCTGTTCCCCGAGCTGGCCTACTTCACGCTCTTCGCGCCGATGGCGCTGATCCTGGCCCTGCGGCCGACCGGGCTGTTCGGCCGCTCGTGACGAGCGGGCGCGCGCTGGGCGCGGGCCTCGCCACGGCCGCGGTGGCCGCGGGCGTGGCCCCGCTGCTGTCGGCGTACCCGCTGACCCTGCTGACCCAGGCGGCGATCGTCGCCATCCTGGCCATGAGCCTCGACGTCCTGCTCGGCTACACCGGCCTGCCCTCGCTCGGCCACGCCGCCTACTTCGGCGTCGCCGCCTACGCGGTCGGCATCCTGGCCACCGACTACCAGCGCGGCTTTCTGACCTGCCTGCTGGCCGGGCTGCTGCTGGCCACGCTCTTCGCCGCGGTCTTCGGCCTGCTGGCCATCCGCGCCAGCGGCACCTACTTCCTGATGATCACGCTGGCCCTCGGCATGGTCGTGTGGGGGCTGGCCTTCCGCTGGGTGTCCATGACCAAGGGCGACAACGGCATCGCGGGGGTGCCGCGGCCGGAGCTGCCGCTGCCGTGGAGCCTGGCCTCCCCCCTGCCCTTCTTCTACTTCGCGCTGGCGGCCACGCTGGTGGCGTGGGTGCTGCTGGGACTGCTCGTACGCTCGCCGTTCGGCCTCGGCCTGATGGGCATCCGCGAGAGCGAGACGCGGATGCGCGCCCTCGGCTACAACGTGTGGCTGCACAAGTACCTGGCCTTCGTCATCGCCGGCGCCTTCGCCGGGTTCGCCGGCGTGTTCTGGGCCTACTACAACGGCTTCGTGAGCCCGGTCGACGTCCAGCTGGTGACCTCCGTCGAGACCCTGCTGATGGTCGCGCTCGGCGGGCCGGGGACGCTGGCCGGCCCCGCCCTCGGCGCTGCCGTCATCGTCTTCCTGAAGAACTTCGTGAGCGTCTATACCAAGCGCTGGCTGCTCATCCTCGGCGCCGTCTACATCGGCGTCATCTTGTTCGCGCCGCGGGGCGTGCTCGGTGCGTTCCGCCGCGAGCACCGCTGAGATGAAGGAGGGTCCCCCATGACGCGCGTCCGCACTCGCCTGCTCACCGTGCTTCTGCTCGCGGCCTTCGTGCTCCCCCTGGCCGCCCCACCCGACTCCACCGCCCAGGCCGGGCCGATCAAGATCGGATTCCTGGCCCCGCTCACTGGCCCCTTCGCCCAGATCGGCAAGGACATGGTGAACGGCACCGAGCTGTTCCTGGACGAGATCGGGCGTCAGGTCGGTGGCCGCAAGCTAGAGCTGATCGTCGAGGACACCGAGGGGCAGCCGGCCACCGCCCTGAACAAGTCGCGCAAGCTGGTCGAGCAGGACAAGGTCCATGTCCTCACCGGCGGTCTGCTCGCCAACGTGGGCTACGCCCTGCAGCCCTTCATCGACGGCGCCCAGATCCCGGCCACCTATCCGGTCATCGCCGCCGACGACATCACCCAGCGCAAGCCCGCCAAGTGGATCGTCCGCACGGGGTGGACCACCAGCCAGCCGATGCATCCGTTCGCCGAGTGGGTGGTGAAGAACACCAAGTACCGCAAGGTGGTCACCATCGGGATGGACTACGCGTTCGGCTACGAGACGGTGGGGGGCTTCCAGCGCGTGTTCGAGGAGCAGGGCGGGCAGGTCGTGCAGAAGATCTGGACGCCGCTCAACACCAACGACTTCGCGCCATTCCTCTCCCAGATCAAGCGCGACGCCGACGCCGTGCTGGCGCTGTTCGTCGGCCGCCTGGCTCTGCAGTTCATGAAGCAGTACCAGGAGGCCGGGTTGCACGGCAAGGTGCCGCTGCTGGGTGGCGGCACCACCACGGACGAGTCGGTGCTGCCGCAGATGGGCGACGAGGCGCTCGGCACCGTCACCGCGCTGCACTACTCGCAGGCCATCGACACCGCCCAGAACCAGCGCTTCGCGCGGGCGTTCGAGGGCAAGGCCGGCAAGATCTCGTCCTACTACTCGGAGGCCACCTACACGAACATGCGGTGGATCACCGAGGCCATCAAGGCCGTCGGCGGCAAGGTCGAGGACCGGCCGGGGCTGCTGGCCGCGCTGCGCAAGGTCGAGATCAAGGACACCGCGCGGGGGCCGCTGTCGGTCGACGCCTACGGCAACCCCGTGCAGAACATCTACGTTCGCCGGGTCGAGCGGGTGGGCGGCAAGCTGCAGAACACGGTCATCGCGACCATCCCCGCCGTCAGCCAGTTCTGGAAGTACAACGCCGAGGAGTACCTCAAGCAGCCGCTCTACAGCCGGGATTATCCGCCTTGCAAGCACTGCCAGTGACCGGAGCCCGACCCTGAGCGAGTTCGCCCTGCGGCTGGAGGGGGTGTCGAAGTCGTTCGGCGGGCTGCGCGCCGTGGACGGCGTGGAGCTCGCCGTGCGGCCCGGGGAGCGGCGCGCGCTCATTGGGCCCAACGGCGCCGGCAAGACCACGCTGTTCAACCTGATCGCCGGGGTGCTGCCGGCCTCCTCGGGCCGCATCACGCTCTTCGGCGCCGACGTCACCCGCGTGGCCCAGCACCGGCGGGCCGCCCTCGGCCTGGCCCGCACCTACCAGATCACCAACCTCTTCCCCACCCTCACGGTCGCGCAGAACGTGCTGCTGGCGGCCCAGGCCCACACGCCCGCCCGGTTCGCGATGCTGCGCCCCGTCAGCCGGTTCACCGACCTGCACGGCCGCGCGCACGAGGCGCTGGCCGCCGTCGGCCTCGAGAGCCGCGCGGGATCACCCGTACGCCAGCTCTCGCATGGCGAGCAGCGCCAGCTGGAGATCGCCATGGCGCTGGCCGGCCGCCCGCGGGTGCTCCTGCTCGACGAGCCGGCGGCCGGGCTGTCCCAGGCCGAGGCCCAGCTCATGACGGCGCTGCTACACCGCCTCGACCCCGCCATCACGCTGCTCATCATCGAGCACGATATGGACATCGCGCTCGAGGTCGCCCGCCACGTCACCGTGCTGCACTACGGCCGGGTCATCGCCGACGGCTCGCGGGACGCCGTGCGCGCCGATCCCACCGTGCGGGAGATCTACCTCGGTGCCTGAGGTCGTTCTCGCCGTGACCGACGTCCACACCTACTACGGCGACAGCCACATCCTGCGCGGGGTGTCGCTCGGCGTCGCCCCCGGCGAGGTCGTGGCCATCCTCGGGCGCAACGGCATGGGCAAGACGACGCTCATCCGCTCCGTCGTCGGCTTCACGCCGCCCCGGCGCGGCCGCGTGCACCTGCAGGGCGACGACGTCACCGGGTGGGCGCCCTTCCGGCGGATCGCGCGCGGGATGGCCCTGGTGCCCCAGGGCCGCCGCGTCTTCCCGTCGCTGAGCGTGCGCGAGAACCTCGACGTCGCCCGCGCCGGCGGCGGCGGCTGGAACCTCGAGCGCGTCTACGGCCTCTTCCCCCGCCTGCGCGAGCGCGCGGCCAATCGCGCCAACAAGCTCTCGGGTGGCGAGCAGCAGATGCTGGCCATCGGCCGGGCGCTGATGAGCAATCCCACCGTGCTGCTGATGGACGAGCCGACCGAGGGGCTGGCGCCGTTGCTGGTGCGGGAAGTCGGCCGGGTGATCGGCGAGCTGAAGGGGCAGGGGCTGTCGATCCTGCTCGTCGAGCAGAACCTGCCGATGGCGGTGTCGGTGGCCGACCGGGTGCACGTACTGGCCCGGGGGGAGATCGTCTACTCGGGCACGCCGGTCGCGCTCATGGCGGACGAGACGGTGAAGTCCCGCCATCTCGGCGTGGCGTGACGCGGGTTACTTCACGACCGGCGGCACATCGGTGAATCGGTAGGCGATGACGTAGCCGTCCACGCGGGCGCCCGCCGCGGTGAGGCAGTAGCAGGGCTGGCCGGGCGGCGTCAGGTTGGCCACCCGGCAGTAGCCGACCCTCGTCGTGCACGCGCGCTCCAGCGTGTGGGGCGACTGCGTGGGGATCTGGTAGTTGAAGTCGTCCTTGTTGATGTCGCCGGTGCCGATGCCGCCGCCCGGCGTCATCATGCCCTGGAGCAACACCAGCAGGAGCAGGACCCGGCGGCTCACCCCAGCGCCGGGCGGCGGTGCGCCCACGGGCGCGCGGTCTCGAAGGCGGCGGCCACGCGCAGGACGGTCGCGTCGGCGAACCGCCGGCCGACGATCTGTAGCCCCACCGGCAACCCCTCGGCGGTGAACCCGGCCGGCACCGAGATCGCCGGCTGGCCGGTGATCGCAAAGGGGTACGTGAACGGAAACCACTCGAGCTGGTTCGTGAGCGGACGCCCGTCGATCTCGGCCGGGAACGTCTGCCCGATCGGGAACGCCGCCACCGAGGTCGTCGGCGTCACCAGGACGTCGTGGCGCTCGAAGAAGCGGCGCACCCCGTGCCACAGCGCCGTGCGGCGCTGGGTCGCGCGCTCCGCGTCGATGGCGCTCATCTTTTCCGCGCGGTCCAGCCGGAGCAGCAGCATCGGATCGAGCTGCTCCCGCCACTTCGGCAGGTGGGCGGCCATGCCCGCCGCTCGCACGGGCGCGGTCAGATCCATGAAAAGCTCCATGGCGTCGCCCAGCGGCGGATGCTCCTCCTCGAGGCGGCAGCCGAGGTCCGCGAATGCCTTGGCGGCGGCCTCGGTCACGCGCCGGACCTCGGGGTCGACGGGCGCCCCGCCCAGGTCCGGGCTCCACGCCACGCGCAATCCGCGGGCGCCGCCGTCGACCGCACGGGCGAAGTCCTCGCCGGTGGCGGGCAGCGAGCGCGGATCACGGTCGTCGGCGCCGACCCACGCCGACAGCAGCAGCGCGGCGTCGGCGACCGTGCGCGTGATCGGCCCCGTGTGGGAGAAGCTGGTCCACCCGTTCAGCGCCGGCCACAGGGGCACGCGGCCCAGGCTCGCCTTGAAGCCGACCACGCCGCAGACGGCGGCTGGAATCCGGATCGAGCCCGCCAGGTCGCTGCCCTCGGCCAGCGGGCCGAGCCCGGCGGCGACGGCGGCAGCCGCACCTCCGCTCGAGCCGCCGGCGATCCGGTCGAGATTCCACGGGTTGCGCGTGTGTCCGAAGATCAGGTTGTCGGTCACGCCCTTGCACCCGAACTCGGGCGTGTTCGTCTTGCCCAGCACGACGGCTCCGGCGCGGCGGGCGCGCTCCACGACGATCGCGTCCTCCTCAGGCACCTGGTGCTCGAAGATCCGAGATCCCATCGTCGTGCGGATGCCCGCGGTCGCCGTGAGGTCCTTGAACGAGATCGGCAGGCCGTGCAGCGCGCCCGTGGCCTCTCCGCGCAGCACCGCCGCCTCGGCGGCGGTCGCCTCGGCCAGTGCGCGCTCGGCCGCGACGGTGCAATAGGCGTTCAGTCGTGGATTGACGGCCTCGATGTGTTCCAGCACCGCCCGGGTGATCTCGACCGGAGACAGACGCCGCGCGCGGATCGCCGCCGCCAGCTCGACCGCGCTCATCCAGCACAGCTCACTGGTGCCCATGGGCCCTCCTCGAGATCGCGCCGGCCCGATGGTACATGACGATAGATCGACGAGGTCAGGGGTTCGGCGGGCCGCCCGGGCGCTCCAGCAGCCGGCGGACGTGCGCCTCCAGATCTTCAGGCAGGCACGGCTTGGTGAGGAACACGTCCACGCCCCCCTCCAGAGCGCCTCCGGCAATAGCTTTGTGGAAGTAGCCAGTGAGGAGAATGACCGGGATGCTTCGTGTGCTCCGGTTCGATTTCAAGCGTCGCGTCGCCTCGATGCCGTCCAGAAATGGCATCGACAGATCCATCACGATCACGTCGGGTTTCAGCTTCATCGCGGCATCCACCGCTTCGAGGCCGTCGGCCACCAGGTGGACGGCGAAGCCGACGTGACTGAGGTAGAGCCCATAGAGTTCCCGCGCATCGCGCGTGTCGTCCGCAATCAGCACGAGGCCGGCCCGACGCGCGAGTGGGGTCGGTGTCGATGCCCAGTCCTCGTCGCGCGTTCGCGCCGTGCGGGATCCGGTCACTTCGATACGCCCTGTACGGGGATCATGAACTGAGCCACCGTATCATCGGAGGCCGCCGCTGCAAGATATGAAAGACTTTTCCTAGTCGATCACCCGATCGGCCTGCAGCAGGATCGAGGGAGGCAGTGTCACCCCGAGCACCCGGGCCGTCTTGAGATTCGCCACCAGCTCGAACTTCGTCGGTCGCTGGACGGGCAGCTCGGCTGGGTGGGCGCCGCGCAGCACCCGCGCCACCTGCCCGGCCGCGCCGCGCATGATTTCCGGAAAGCTCGGGCCGTAGCTCAACAGGCCCCCGGCTTCGGGGAACGCCGCGAAGAGCCCGATCGTCGGCAGACGGTGCTTGGAGCCGAGGTCCGCGATGAGCGCCCGCTCGTGGAGCATGAGCGGCGCACTGAGCACCACCACCCCACCCGCCCGCTTGAGGCGCGCCGTCTCGAATGCGCGCCGAAGATCCTCCACCGAGCGGACCGGTAACGAGACGAGCGCCAGCCGAGCGGTGCGCGCCGCTTGCTCCGTCGCAGTGAACTGCGTCTTGCCGACGTCGGCGTGCCAGACGATCGCAATCTGGGTGAGGCCCGGCACGCTCTCCCGGAGCAGCTGGATGAGCTTGCCGCCCAGTTCCGGCAGGTCGAGGAAGGTGCCCGTCACGTTGCCCCCGGGCCGGGCCAGGCTCTTGACGAGCCCGCTCGCCACCGGATCGCTCTCCAGGTCGACTCCGATGACAGGTACCGTCGTCGTCGCCTGCTTCGCCGCCCTGACCATGGGCTGAGAAGTCGCGCAGATGACGTCGACGTTCTGTCGCAGGATCTCGGCCACCGCCTCGTCCCCGAGCGGGCGGTGCACGAGGACCAAGCCTTGACCTTCGACATACCCGCCCTCCCGCATGCCCTCGAGGAACGCGTCCTTCAATGCCGGCGTCGTGACGATGAGACCAACGCGGGCCTGACGGCCCGGTGGCTGGGCCACGGCAACGCCGGCCACCGGCAGGACTGCAACGATCAGCGCGACGACGGACCACCGAGAGCGCCTCACTCGATCACCATGTCGGCCCGGTGCAAGACCTTGGGCGGGATGCTCAGCCGTAGCGCCTTGGCCGTCCGAAGATTGACGACCATGTCGAACTTGCCCGGCTGCTCCATCGGCAGCTCCGACGGCCGGGCGCCCTTGAAGATCCGATCGACGAAGCCGGCGGCGCGGCGCCAGACGTCGGGAAAGTTCACGCCAAACGCGAGGAGACCGCCGGCCTCGGCATACTCGGGGAACCCGACGCTGGGAAGTCGGTGTCGCTCCGCCAGCGCCGCCAGCCGGGCCGCCTCCGCGAGGAAGAGCGGGTCCTCGTACAGCACCACTGCTTCGGCGCGGGCCTTCGTCATCCGGTCGAACGCCGCGTCGAAGTCGCCGGGACCGCGGGCAAAGATCTGAACGACGTCGAGAGCGACGGTTCGCGCCGTCTGCGCCATCGCCTGGAATGTCACGACGTTCCCGGGATTGGTGTCGTTCATCAGGACCGCGGCGCGCCGCAGATGCGGCAGGGCTTCCTTGAGGATCTCGACCCGCTTGGCATTCAGCTCGGGGAAGAAGAAGGATGAGCCCGTCAGATTGCCCCCCGGCCGAGCCAGACTCTGGACCAGCCCGGTGGCCACGGCATCGCCCGTCACCGCCATGACGATGGGAATGGTCTTCGTCGCCGCCTTGGCCGCCCGGCCGCCCGGAGTGCCGTGGGTGAGGATGACGTCGACATTCAGGCGGACGAGCTCGGCGGCCAGCGCCGGAAGACGTTCATAGTCACTCTCCGCCCAGCGAGACTCGACGGTGACGTCCTTGCCCTCGACATAGCCTCGTTCCCGCATTCCCGCGCGGAACGCGTCGAGGAAGGCTCCGTGCGTCCGCGGCGTCGTCGTACCGAGGAAGCCGATCCGCCACACCTTCTGCTGGGCCGTGGCGGGGGGCGGCCAGATGGCCCCGCCGGCCAGCGAGATCACAAGGAAGCGACGACGATCCACGCCGACCGGCTCAACCGCGAGCCAGCTCGGTGACAACGACGGCCAGGTCCTCGCCGCCGTGGCCGGCGGCCTGGGTGGCGGCGTAGAGACGCTCGGCCACGTCGGTCAACGGCAGCCGCGCCCCCACGGTACTGGCCGCGTCCTGGATCAGGTGCAGGTCCTTCATGAACAGGTCGAGCTTCATCTGGGCCGGGAACTCGCCGGCGACCATCATGGGCCCCCGCACGTCCAGCATCCGGGAGGTGCCGGCGCCGGTCTTCAGGACGTCGAGCACCATCTCCGGATCGAGGCCTCCGCGCTGGGCCATCGCCAGGGCCTCGGCGGCGGCCGCACTGTTGAGCGCGACCAGCAGGTTGGCGACCAGCTTGAGCAGCATGGCCTGGCCGGCGGTCCCGATGTGCACGGCGCTCGGCAGGATCGACTCCAGCAGCGGCCGCCAGCGGTCGTAGACCGCGCGGTCGCCGCCGACGAAGATGACGCCGTTGCCCTTGGCCACCATCCCGCTGGTGCCGCTGATCGGGCAGTCGAGGAACGTGAGCCCGCGCGCCGTCGTCTCGTGAGCCAGCAGCTCGGTGAGCGTGGGCGAGATCGTGCTCATCTGGCAAATGGTCTGGCCGGGGCGCGCCCCGGCCGCCACGCCGTCGGCGCCCAGGATGGCCTCCTCGACCGCCGGCAGCGAGGGCAGCAGCGTGCACACGAGCTCCGAGCCGCGGGCCACGTCCGCCGCCGACTTGGCGGCCGTGCCGCCGAGCGCGACGAGGCGATCGACGCACGCCGGCACGATGTCGTAACCGACCACGGCGTGGCCGGCGCTGCGCAGCCGGGTGGCGACCACATGGCCCAGCAGGCCGAGACCGACGACGCCGACGGTGGTCACTGGCAGGGCAGCCCTCACCTCGCCGTGGCCGCGGCCTCGGCCGCGATCCGCTCGACGTCCTCGGCCAGCAGGTAGCGCTCCCGCTCCAGCGCGGTCGCCACCGCGCGCACCTTGCCCATGTAGTCGGCCCGATCGGAATAGCGCTCGGCCAGCGACGGCCGGGGGTCGCCCTTCGAGTCTCGCTCGGCCCGGGTGAGCGCGAACGGCACGAAGGAGCCGTCGAGCCCGCAGATCGTCCCGGCCGCCCCCGCGCCCGGCGCCCGCAGCGCCCAGCCGGTCACGGTGGCGGTCGGCACGGCCACGTCGGGCAGGCGGATGCCACCCACGTCGTTGCCGTCAGCATCCACGCGCGGGACCAGCACCGTGTACGGCGGATCGATCGTCTCGGGCAGCACGCGGCCCAGGATGCCCCTGGCCCAGTCGGGCCCGTAGTCGAGCCGGCGCCGCGGCATCGGCGCGGACGGGATCTCGATGCCGGGTACGCGCGGGAAGCCCAGGCGATCCATGGCGACCAGCGAGCCGTCGTCCAGCCTCGGATGGCGGCTGGCCGGCGGCGCCGTGCCGTCCTTCACCCAGGCATCGAGGGCCAGCGTCATCGCGCGTAGCACCGGGCGGGCGTCGACCGGGTTGGGCGGCAATGCGCACACGCCCTTCGGCATGGCGGCGCCGCGACCGCCGAGGTGCTGCGTCCCCGCCACCAGGTAGATGCGCACGTCGGCGGGCGGGGTGCCGTCGCGGCGCCCGAGCGCGTCGGTGGTGACGAGCGAGTGGGCGGCGTTCCAGTACTCGTTGGCGCTCACGGTGTGCAGGACCTTGGGACAGGTGCTCCGCGCCGCGCAGCGGGCCAGGATCCCGTCCGAACGGCCACTCAGCGGATCGCTCTGTGTCTCGTACGCAAACGGGAAGGACTGGTCGGGATAGAGCCCGCCGGCCCCGCGGTCGGGCTGGGCGAAGCGCTGGTTGAGGAAGATACGCGCCGTCGCGATGTGGGGGTTGACGCCATCGAACACCCGTCGCCCCGCCTCGTCCTCGTTGAACCCCTGATAGACGAGGTCGCGCAGGTAGCGGCCGCTCTGCGACGTGCCGTGGGCGAGCGCCCGACGGATCGCCGGACCGCCGGCCCCGGCCAGCGGATTGGCGGTGCCAGCCGCGTCCACACGCTCGTGGCGGAGGAACGCGACGAGATCGCGGGTGGCGGCGAAGCTGATGCCCGACACCGGCGGATTCGCCGCGCGATAGACGAGCTGGTAGAGCGTGCCTATACGGAACGGCGTTCCCGCCGGCAGGAGCCGGACCGTGCGATCGTCGACGAGTTCCCACTGCCCGGCCGGCACCGTCACCGACGGGCCGTCGGACCGCTCCCGCACGCGCAGCGTCGCCGTAGCCCGGTCGGCGACCGCGAACGCGAGCTTGGCCTGAGTGGTGGTGGCGTTGTTGAAGCTGATGTCGTCCCACACGAGCTGTTCCAGCGGGCCGTTCGGGCCGCGGGCGGTCGGCACCGTCAACTTCAGGTCATGCGCCTTGGCCGCCGGGCCGGGAATCCAACCGCTCCAGACCACGCTGAAGCCGTGGCGCATCAGGAAGCCGTTGCCGGCGTCCTCGGGCGTGCTCGGATCGTCGGCCGGCCGCGCACTGTTGTGCTGGACCAGCGCCCGCTTGGTGCCCCGGTTGTTGACGTCGTAGAAGAGGGCGCCATTGCCACGGGCGAGGTCGACCGGCCGCAGCAGGTAGAAGTCGGCCGAGTACTCGACTCGCCCGCGGGCGTTGCGCGGCGCCAGGTCGAGGTCGACGATGACGCGGTTGAGCGGGTGGCCGGGATCGAGCTCGCCGTGGAAGCGACCGGCGACCTTCTCGTACGGGCCGACGGCCCCGAAGGCCTGGCCGCCCGCGAACGGCTCGCGCTGCGTGATCTCCACGCGCGTGACGGCGGCCTCGGCCGCCGAGGCCAGCAGCACCAGCAGCGCGACCGCGAGCCCCCGGTGGCTCATCGCGCGCCGCCGGCAAAGCCGGCCCACAGGCCCTGCAGCAGGTCGACGGCCGGCGCCGGCAGCGGCCCCCGCTCAACCGCCGCGATCGCCTGGTTCAGGTGCTCCAGCGTTGAGTAGCCGACCAGCACGGTGGAGACGGCGTCGCTGGTGAGCGAGAAGCGGATCGAGGCCTCGACGAGATCCTCGGCGTAGCCCTTGTCGACGAGCGGCCGCAGCCGCTGCGCGTTGGCGACGTCAGTGGCGTAGTCGGGACCGGAGGCGATCGGAGCCACCGAGGGCATGGCCTTCTCGTGCCGCTGCATGGTGCCGGTCAGCGCGCCGGCCGCCAGCACCCGGATGTTGATGACCCCCACTCGCCGATTGCGGGCCCGGTCGAGCAGACGCCCGAAGTCCTGGGCCGGGAAGCCCGCGGGGACGGCCGCGGCCGCGCTCGGGTTGAGGATGTTCAGGCAGACCTGGGCGGTGTCGATGACGCCGGCGTCGAGCACCGAGTGAACCGCCCCGGTGTCGCCCAGCGCGGTGACGCCGGCAAATCGAATCTTGCCCTGCTGCCGGAGCGTGGCCAGGGCGGGGACGACCTCGTCCAGGACGCGGCGGGCGGGCAGCCCCCGCCCGGCCGCCGGCGACCCGTCGGGAGCCACGATGAGGTTGTGGAGCTGCAACAGGTCCACGCTGTCCATGCCGAGCCGGGACAGGCTCGCCTCCAGCGAGCGCCGGATGGCGCCGGCCAGGTCCGGCTCGGCCGGCTCCACCCGGAACTTCGTCCCCACGTAGGGCCGCAGGCCCAGCGCCTTGAGAGTGGCACCCAGGTTGCGCTCCGACTCGCCCCCGCCGTACGAGGAGGCGGTGTCGAAGTAGTTGATTCCGGCCTCGATCGCCCGCGCCACCGCGCGCTCGCGCTCGGCCGGCGTGCCCTTGACGATCAGCCCGCCGACGTCCCCGCACCCGAAGCCCAGCGCGGAGACGCGCAGCCCCGTCCGCCCCAGCGATCGCTGTTCCATCGGTGCCCCCCTGGCGCCCGAAATACTACACGGATTCCTTGACGCCTGTCCGGCGGGCGGCTAGCCTGGACCGGCCATGGCGGACTTCGACTTCGACCGTGTGATCGACCGGCGTGCGACCGACAGCAACAAGTGGCGCAAGTTCCCGGCCGACGTGCTCCCGCTGTGGGTCGCCGACATGGACTTTCCCTCGCCGCCGGCGGTGGTGAACGCCCTGCACGCCCGCGTCGAGCACGGCTTCTTCGGCTACCTCACCGAGCA
The DNA here is from genome assembly GCA_963734175.1 of uncultured Candidatus Rokubacteria bacterium. Taxonomy (GTDB): domain Bacteria; phylum Methylomirabilota; class Methylomirabilia; order Rokubacteriales; family CSP1-6; genus AR5. The sequence goes on along the minus strand of CAVTGC010000002.1, from coordinate 313,206 downwards.
CAACGACCTGCCCGAGGTCGTCGCCGAGCGGCTGGCCAAGCGCTACGGCTGGCGGGTGAGCCCGGAGGCGGTCGTCACCCTGCCCGGGGTGATCGCCGGCTTCAACCAGGCCCTGCGGGCGTTGACCTCGCCGGGCCAGGGGTTGCTCGTACAGACCCCGGTCTACCCGCCCATCCTCCGCTCGGCCGGCAACCACGGCCTGCGTCGCGACGAGCACGCCCTGACGCGCAACGGCGGCGGCCGCTACGCCGTCGACCCCGCCGCGTTCGCGGCCGCCATCCGGAGCGACACCCGGGTCTTCCTGCTCTGCAACCCGCACAACCCGGTGGGCCGTCTCTACGGCCGGCCGGAGCTGGAGGGCATGGCGACGGCCTGCCTGCGCCGCGACCTGTGGATCGTGGCCGACGAGATCCACTGCGATCTCGCCCTCGACGGCCGCCAGCACGTGCCCGTCGCCGCGCTGGCGCCGGAGATCGAGCAGCGCACGATCACGCTCATGGCGCCCAGCAAGACGTTCAACCTGCCCGGCCTCAAGTGCGCGGTGGCCGTCATCCCCAACGCGAGCCTGCGCGAGCGCTTCGTGGCCGCCGCCGCCGACCTCGTGCCCAAGATCAACGTGCTCGGCTACACCGCGGCGGTGGCCGCCTACCGCGAGGGCGACGCCTGGCTGGAGGCGCTGCTCGCCTATCTCAAGGACAACCGCGACTTCCTGGTGCGCCAGGTGAAAGCCACCCTGCCCGGCGTGACGATGGCGGTCCCCGAGGCGACCTACCTGGCCTGGCTCGACTGCCGCGGCGCCGCGCGTGCCGGCGCCGACCCCTACACGTTCTTTCTCACCCAGGCCAAGGTCGCGCTCAACGACGGCGTGGCGTTCGGACCGGGAGGCGCCGGGTTCGTGCGGCTGAACTACGGGTGCCCACGGTCGCTGCTGGCCGAGGGCCTCCAGCGGATGGCCGCCGCCCTGGCCTGATCCTCGTCCCATGGCTCTGCGCCGGCACCTCATCATCCTGGCGGCGCTGGCCATCCTCCCGCTCCTTCTCTTCATCACCTGGATCGTCATCGGGCTGCACCGTGAGGAGCGCGCGCGGGCCGAGCGCTCGCTGACCACCACCGCCCGGGCGCTCTCGCTCGCCGCCGACGGAGAGATCGGGGCCATCGCGGCCGCCCTGCAATCGCTCGCCACCTCCCGCGACCTCGCGAACGGCAACCTCCGAGCGTTCTATGCGCAGGCGGCGTCGCTGAAGGCGCGGCAGGAGGGCTGGGCGACGATCACGCTCGCCGACCGCACCGGCGCCCCGCTCCTGGATCTGCGGCACCCGTTCGGTCCTGCCCCGCCCGGGCGAGGGGACGATCGCGAGGACGTCGAGGCGGTCGTGGTCGCCGGCGCTCCCGCCGTGAGCGAAGCCTTCCGGGAATCACCGGCCGGCCCCTGGCTCATCGCCGTGCGGGTGCCGGTCGTCCGCGAGAAGAGCGTCCGTGCCGTCCTCTCCGCCCACGTCGCCACCCGCGAGCTGCGCGAGGTGCTGCTGGGCCAGCGGCTGCCGCCGGAGTGGATCGGCACGTTGCTCGACCGCCGGCGGGTGATCATCGCGCGCACGCGGGGCGAGGAACAGTTCGTGGGCCAGCTCGCCTCCAACCCGCTGCTGCAGGCCAGCGCCCGCGCCAGTGAGGGGTGGTACCGCGGGCTCACGAAGGAAGGCACGGCGACGTACTCGGCCTTCAGCCGCTCCGGCGCCACCGGGATCACGGTTGCCCTCGGGGTACCGGCCGAGATCATCGACGCCCCGCTGGGGCGCACGCTGTGGAGCCTCGCCGGGGCCGGCGCCCTCGCGCTCGGCGTGGGCGTGGTCATCGCCATCGTCTTCGCCCGCCGTATCGCGGGGCCCATCACCGCCCTGGCCGTCGCCGCCCGCGACCTCGGCCGCGGCACCGCGCCGCCGCCGGCCATCAGCGCCATCACGGAGGTCAACACGCTCCGCCAGGCCATGCGGGAAGCGGCCGCGCAGGTGGTGGAGGAGCAGGCGACGCGGGAGACGATCAATCGCACCGGCCAGCTGCTCGCCGGTGAGCTCGGCCTCGACCGCCTGGTGCAGGGCGTGACCGACGCCTGCATGCGGCTGAGCCACGCCGCCTTCGGCGCCTTCTTCCACAACGTCGCCGATCCGCGCGGGGAGACCTACACGCTCTACGCGGTCTCGGGGGCGCCGCGCGAGGCCTTCGCCGACTTCCACCCCACCTTCCGGGGCGAGGCCGTGGTCCGCATCGACGACGTCACCGGCGATCCCCGCTACGGCCAGAGGCCGCCGCACCCCGGGATGCCGGGCGACCACCTGCCCGTGCGCAGCTACCTGGCCGTCGCCGTCGTCGCCCGCTCGGGCGAGGTGGTGGGCGGACTCTTCTTCGGCCATCCCGAGCCCGGCGTCTTCACCGACCGCGAGGCGGCGATCGTGCAGGGACTGACCCCCCAGATCGCCACCGCCATCGACAACGCCCGCCTCTACGAGCGGCAGCAGGCGGCCCGGGCCGAGGCCGAGGCCGCCAACACGATGAAGGACGAGTTCCTCGCCACCCTCTCGCACGAGCTCCGCACGCCGCTGAACGCGGTGCTCGGCTGGGCGCGCATGCTGAAGGCGGGGGCCCTCGATGACGCCACCGCCAAACGGGCTCTCGACGTCATCGAGCGCAACGCCAACGCCCAGCTGCAGCTCATCGAGGATCTGCTCGACGTCTCCCGCATCATCACGGGCAAGCTGCGCCTGGACGTCAAGCCGGTGGCGCCGGCCAGCGTGATCGAGGCCGCCATCGACACGCTCCGGCCGGCGGCCGAGGCCAAGGGCATCCGCCTGCAGCCGATCCTCGACCCGCGGGCGGGGCCGGTCTCGGGCGATCCCGACCGCCTGCAGCAGATCGTGTGGAACCTGCTGTCCAACGCCGTGAAGTTCACGCCGCGCGGCGGTCGCGTGCAGGTGCGGCTGGAGCGCGTGAACTCCCACGTCGAGATCGTGGTGACCGACTCCGGCACGGGCATCGCGGCCGAGATCCTGCCCCACGTCTTCGACCGCTTCCGCCAGGCCGACAGCTCGAGCCAGCGCACCCACGGTGGCCTCGGTATCGGGCTGGCCCTGGTCAAGAGCCTGGTCGAGCTGCACGGCGGCACTGTCCACGCCGCCAGCGACGGCCCCGATCACGGCGCCGCGTTCACCGTGAAGCTGCCCCGCATGCTGCACCTCGACCCGGCCGCGGAGCCGGGCGGGCCCGGTGGCCTCCCGGTGCCGGCCGCCGCGCTGAGCGGCGTCGGCCTGCTCCTGCTCGACGACGACACCGACGCGCTCGACCTCTTCGCCACCGTGCTGCGCCAGACCGGCGCCGAGGTACGGACCGCCCGCTCGGTCCGGGAGGCACTGGCCCGGCTGGAGGAGTGGGGACCCGACGTCATCGTCTCCGACATCGAGATGCCCGAGCAGGACGGCTACGTGTTCATCAGCCAGCTGCGCGGCGGCCACGTCCCCGGCGGCGAGCGCATCCCGGCGGTGGCGGTCACCGCCTATGGCGGTGTCGGCGAGCGGATCAAGATCCTCTCGGCCGGATTCGACGCCTACATCGCCAAGCCGGTCGAGCCCGGCGAGCTGGCCGCCATCATCGGCCGGCTGGTCGTCCGCGCCCGCACCGCCCGGCGCGCAGGCGAGGCGTAAGCGTCTTGCGCCATCGCACCGGGACGGCTAGGCTGCCCTGCGAGGCCCAGGAGGGGCCGCCATGAAGCGCTATATCGATCTGTCCGTGACCGTCGACGACACCACGCTGAGCCCGCCGTCCACGAACATGAAGCTGGAGGTCACGCCCCACCGGCGAGGGCCGGGCTTCTGGCAGGTCTCGAGCGTGCACCAGAGTCTGCACACCGGCGCCCACATCGACTCCCCGCTGCACGTCTTCAAGGACGGCATCACCACCGCCGAGATCAGCCTCGACCAGGTGATGGGCGAGGCCGTGGTCGTCGACCTCTCGTTCGTCGGCGCCAACCACGAGATCACCATCGACGACCTCAAGCGCGGCGGCGCCGATGCCGTGAAGCGGGGCGACATCGTGCTCCTGCGCACCGACTGGACGGACAAGATGTACGGCCGCTGGCCGGACTACTTCACGCAATCGCCGTACTTCCCGCCGGCGGTCGCCGAGTGGCTGGTGGCCAAGGACCCCAAGAACATCGGCTTCGACTTCTTCGAGGAGTACTGCGCCCGCCTGCCCGACTTCTCGTCGGAGGACTTTCCCATGCATCGTGTGATCCTGGGCGCCGGCGTCGTCATCATGGAGGGGCTCACCAACCTGGGCGCGCTGCCGCGGCCGCGCGTCGACTTCGCGGCGCCCTTCTACAAGATCGCGGGAACCGAGGGCGCCCCGGCCCGCTTCTTCGCCACGGTGGACTGAGCCGTGCGGCGGGCTGCGCGCATCCTGGCGCTCCTCGCCCTGTTCATGATGGCGCCGCCGGTGGCGGCGGCGCCCTCGCCGTCCGACGCGTGGCTGGAAGGCTACGCGGCCGCCGTGCTCGAGCGCGACATCGGCATCAGGGTGCCGTCCCTGCGCGCCCAGCAGGGCGTCCTCACGCTGAGCGCCGCCGATCTCGCGGGGGCCAGCCGCGCCCGGGTGCTCTCCGCCCTCCGGACGATCCACGGCGTCACCGACGTCCAGATCCTGGAGCCGCCCCCGCCGGCGCCGCGTCCAGACTTCCCGAACGATGCACTCTCGGCCGGGTGGCTGACGGGACTCCTGCCGGGCGGGACCCTCTTCCGGCCGCTCATTGCCGACCCCCGCTGGCCCCACTTCGCGGCGTCGTACCAGCGCTACCGGCACGACCGCCAGCTCGGCGACGTCGCCGCGGTGTCCTTCGGCGAGTCGTTGACGCTCTACCGCGGCGCCCTGGGCCGGGCCTCGTGGGAGGTCGGTGTCCAGGCCGGCGTCTTCGCCGTGTTCGATATCGACGCCGACTCCAAGGATCTCGTCAACGCCGACTATCTCGTCGGCGTCCCGCTCAGCTGGCGCTACGAGGACTGGTCGGGGATCTTTCGCCTCTTCCATCAGTCGAGCCATCTCGGCGACGAGTTCCTGCTGCGGAGCAATACCGCGCGCGTGAACCTCTCCTACGAGAGCGTCGACCTCAAGGTCTCGCGGGAGTTCGGCGACGCCCTGCGTCTCTACGCGGGCGGCGGCTACCTGTTCGATCAGGAGCCGTCCCGCCTGGACCCGTGGTCCATCCAGTACGGCGTCGAGTTCATCAGCCCGTGGCCGCGGCGCTCCGTCGGCTGGCGGCCGATCGCCGCCGCCGATCTGCAGCATCGCGAGGAGAACGGCTGGTCGCTCGACCTCTCGCTGCGGGCCGGCATCGAGGTGGATGGCGTGCTGGCCTCGCGCAATCTCCAGATCCTGATCGAGTACTTCAAGGGGCACTCGCCCAACGGCCAGTTCTACAAGGACCGCATCGAGTACATCGGGCTCGGCGCCCACTTCCACTTCTGAGGGGCCGCATGCGCCAGGACCTTCGCAGCTTCGTCGCCGACTACGAGCGGGCGTTTCCGGGTGAGGTCGTGCGCGTCACCGAGCCGGTCTCGACCGACTTCGACGTCATGGCGCTGGTGCTGGAGTACGAGCGTCGGCGGCGCTTCCCCATCCTGCTGCTCGAGCGCGTGCAGGGCGCCGACATGCCGATCGTCTGCAACGTGGTGGCGAGCCGCCGGGCGCTGGCCTTCGCCCTCGGCGTGCCGGAGGCGCGGCTGGCCCTCGAGTACGCGCGGCGCATCAAGGACCCGATCAAGCCGGTGATCGTCGCCGACCCGCCCTTCCGCCAGCGCGTGCTCACCGGCCCCGACCTCGACCTGGCCCGGCTGCCCATCCCCACCTACTTCCCCGGCGACGCCGGCCGCTACCTCACCGCGGGACTCCTGGTGGCCCGCGACCCCGAGACGGGCGTGGAGACGGAGGGCTACCACCGCTTCCAGGTGAAGGGGCGCGATCGCATGGGCGTGAGCCTGCACTCGCGCCGGCGAATGTTCGAGTACCAGCGCCGCGCCGAGGCACTGAAGCAGCCGCTGCCGTGCGCGGTCGTCCTCGGCGTGCACCCGCTCGTCTCGATGGGCTCGCTCGCCTACCCGCCGCCCGACGTCGGCAAGTTCGAGGTGGTGGGCGGGCTGCTGGGCCAGCCGCTGGAGGTCTCGCCCTGCACGTCGATCGACCTCCACGTGCCGGCCGCCGCCGAGATCGTGATCGAGGGCGAGATCCTGCCCGGAGTGCGCGAGCCGGAGGGGCCGTTCGGCGAGTTCACCGGTTACTTCTCGCGCCGCTCGACCGAGCACGTGTTCGTGGCCACGGCCATCGCCATGCGCGAGCGGCCGTGGTTCCAGTCGATCGGCTCCGGCCGCGCCGGCGACCACATCACCACGCTGGGGCTGGTCCGGGAGGCCGAGATCCACAACGCGGTGAGCCGGGTCATCCCCAACGTCACCGGCGTGCACGTGCCGCTCTCGGGCACCTCGTCGTTCACGGCGTACGTCGCCATCAAGCAGAGCCGGCCCGGCGAGGCCAAGCACGTGATCCCGATCGTGCTCGGCGTCGATCACTACCTGAAGCTGGTGATCGTCGTCGACGACGACATCGACGTGTTCGACGAGGCCGACGTGCTGTGGGCCGTCGCCACCCGGATGCAGGCCGACCGTGACCTGGTCACGATCGCCGGCAGCCTGGGCGCCCTGCTCGATCCCAGCGCCGACGACCGCGGCATCACGGCCAAGCTCGGCATCGACGCCACCCGCCCGTTCGGCGAGCCGTTCGCCGAGAAGCTGGTGATGGACCCGGCGCGGATGGCGTGGGCGCGCGGCCTGGTCGACCGCCTGGGCGGCTAGGGTTTCGAGAGGCGTTTGCGGTAGGCGTCGAGGATGGGCGCGGCCTCCGCCCCCATCTTCTGCACCCAGTCGTCGACGGCGACCTGCCCTGCCGCTCGCAGCACCTGGCGGTACTCGGGCGAGAGCTCGGTCGTGATCGTCACCCCGGCCGCCCGTCGCATCGCGTCGTTGGCGGCGACGCGCGTCTTCATGATCTCCCACTGCTGCGCCTCGACCTCGGCCGCCACCGCCAGCAATGTCTTCTGTAGCGCGGGATCGAGGGCGCGCCAGGCGTCCGCGTTGATGGTGACCATGCTCATCGTGTACGCGTACTCGATGGCCGTGAAGTGACGGAGGACCTGGGCGATGAGCTCGCCGGCCCCGCCGTCGCCGGCCGACACCACCGCCTCGATCTCGCCCGTCTTGAGCAGGGGCAGCGCATCGGTGAAGGAAATGAAGACCGGCAAGGCCCCGGCCGCCTTGAAGACGAGGACCGCGCTCGCGTCAGAGGTGCGCACCCGCAGGCCCTTGAGCGCCTCCGCGCTGTCGATGGGCTTCTTCGCCCACAGCCCCGCCGCCGGCCACGGCGAGAGGAAGAGCAGCCGCTGGTTGTGCCGCGCCAGCGCGCGCTCGTAGGCCGGCCGGGCCACCTCCGCCAGGGCCCGCGCCTCCTCCCGGGACGAGGCGAGGAACGGCAGCGACGGCAGCACGAAGACCGGCTCGACCGCGCCGAGCGCACCCATGAACGTGTTGCCGATCAGCAGCGTGCCGCGCGCGATCGCCGTCACCATGTCCTTCGACCGGATGCCGCTGCTGGCGTCGTACTGGTGAACGATCTGGATGCGGCCACCGGTGCGCTCGCCGACCTCGCGAGCGAAGCGCGCGTCGGCTTCACCCTGGATCGACGTGGCCGGGTACTCGTTGGCCATGTTCCAGCGGATCGTCTCGGCGTGGGCCACCGCGGCCGTGAGCAGCAGAAGGAGCAGCGCGAGGATGGGAGCGGGTCGGGTCGTCATACGCGGAGAACCCTTCACGCCCTCAGATTCTTGTTGAACCAGCCCACGCAGCGGTTCCAGGCGTCGTCGGCCACCGCCTTGTTGTACGAGGGCCGGTAGTCGGCGTGGAAGCCGTGGCCCGCTCCTGGATAGACGACGATCTCGACGTTGGGATTCTGCGCGCGCACCATCTCGCCAAACTTCTTGGCGTCCTCGGGCTTGGGGTTCTGGTCGGTCTCGCCGAACAACCCCAGGAACGGCGCCTTGACGTCCTTGGCGAGATCGAAGCCGGTCACGGGGCCACTGGCGCCCTGATAGGGTCGCGAGGGCGGGCCGTACCAGGCGACCGCCGCCTTCACGTCGGGGTTGGTGCCGGCCACCTGCATGGCCGTCGAGCCGCCCCAGCACCAGCCGGTGACACCGACCCGGTCGGCCTTCACGTTGGGCCGGGTCTTGGCCCAGTCCACGGAGGCCTTGAGGTCGCCGAGCGTCTGCTCGCGCTTCTGGGCCAGGACGATCTTCAGCACGTCCTGCACGTTCGGGATCTGGCCCACCCCGCCCTCGCGCACGAAGAGCTCGGGGGCAATGGCGTAGAAGCCGGCCTTGGCGAAGCGCCGGGTGCAGTCTCGGATGTACTCGTGAACCCCCCAGATCTCGGAGATCACCAGGATGATCGGATGATCCTTGCCCGTCGCCGGCCGTGCTTCATAGACGGGCACATTGACACCGGCCACCGGTACCTGCTGATCGCCGGCGACCAGACCGTCCGTATCCGTCTTGATTGCTTGAGCCAAAACGGTGTCGACACTGAGGGCGTAGCCCGCGAACGTACCACTGGCGACCAACACCTGACGACGGGTCAGACCCGTCTCGATTTCCGCTGCCATGGCCCCCTCCCTGCGAGGTTTTGTGCCCGTCCGTCGGGCAAGCTGGATAATACTATTTCCACAAGTCACGATCTTCCGAGGACTTCCGCGTCATCGCAGGAGGCGGAATGGATTTACTCGAGGTCAAGAGCCGCATCGCCGAAGCGCTGGTGGAGTCGATCTTCCGGCGGGCGCGCTACGACGTGGCGCCCTTCCGGGCGTCGGCCTCCCCGCTGCGCTTCGGCCGGGAGGACTTCTCTCCCGACTTCCGGGTCAGCCAGGCGAGCCCGGAGGGCGGTGATCGCGAGTACCTGATCGAGGTGAAGTACCGCCCCTCGGTCGAGCAGTTCATCTCGGTGGAGAACCAGCGCGGCGAGCGGTCGATCTTCCTGCTGGCTCGCCGCCAGTGGCCCGCCCTCTACTTCATCCTGGTCACCGAGCGCCCGGAGCCCGGCCGCTCCTGCTTCCAGGCCGTCGCCTTCGAGACCCTCCGCACCGGCGAGCCCTTCCGCACCGTCGACCTCACCGAGGTCAAGGAATTTGGGCTGTTCCCGCATAACATCGAGGATCACGAAGAGCTCGTTCGTCGCATCTTCCTGCTACTGACCGCGTAGTCTTCGCCTCCCGCGCTGGCCTCGGCGCGCAGCGAGGGGGCGGGGCAACAGGGTCCCCTGCGGTTCCGCGTGAGACCACCCGGAGCGCGAAGGCATGGTCGAAGCCTGTCCTACGTGTGGCGTTACGCGATCGAAGCCAACGGAACCGCAGGAGACCCCGTTGCCCCGCCCCCTGCGCTGCGCGCCGGGATCGCGCGCTGAGACCACACGCCGGCCGGACAAGGCTCGAACACTGCTCGAACGACGGCTTCTCTCTTTAGTCGATGGAGGTTTTGGGGTTGGGTGGGGGGGTTGGGGGTGGGCGGAGGGTTTCGAGGTTGATGGTGACGTCGAGGCGTTGGTCGGGGGCGACGCGGATTTCTTGTTCCCAGGAGCGGTAGCCGGGGCGGCGGGCCTGGAGGCGGTGGAGGCCGGCGGTGAGGTTCTCGACGACGAGCGCGTGGCCGCGACGGGCGTCGCCGAGGCGCCGGTCGTCGAGGAGGATCTCCACGCCGTCCACCGGCACGGTCACCGCCAGCGTGCCCATGGCAGGGCGCGCCTCCTCGCGGACGCGTGGCGCCGGCCCCGTGGCCGCCGTCACCGTCCGGGTCGGGGCCGGCGGCTGGAAGAAGAACTCGCCGGTCATCGACGAGGCGTCCCAGGGGCTCTGCCGCTGCTGGGTCCGCGCCTGGACGGCAACCCGCACCCGCATGAACACATCCTCGATGCGCAGCCCCGGCTCCCGCAGCGCCTTCAGCAGCTCGCTCGTGTAGATGCCGTGCTGGCCGGGCTCGCCGTCCTCGGCCACGCTGCCGGGCGCAGTCGCGTACGCGACGTAGGTCCCGGCCGGGACCTCCATGAAGGCCAGGCCCCGGGCGAGGCTGCGGAACCGGGCGGCGAACGGGTTGTCGCGGCAGGCGTCGAGGATGACGACGTTGACGCGCGTCTTGGCCTCCTGTAGCTGCAGCAACACGCTGTCGGCGTCAACGGTCTCGGCGGCAACGTACCGCTCGTTCTTGATATCCGCATCCACGGGCACCAGGAAGTTCTTGCCGCCCACCTGGACGCCATGGCCCGAGTAGTAGAAGAGGCCGACGCCGCCGGCGGTGACGCGCTCGCCGAACTCGGCCACCGCCCGGCGCATGTCGCGATAGGTCAGGTTCTCGTGGGCGAGCACCTCGAAGCCGAGCGTGCGCAGCGACTCCGCCATCGCGCGGGCGTCGAGCACGGGATTGTTGAGGCGACCGATCGTATAGGCGGCGTTGCCGATGACGAGCGCCACCCGCGTGTCGACGGCCTTGGCGTCGCTCGAAAGCTGCGCGTCCACCTGGCCGGTGGCCGCGACGGCGAACAAGGTCGCGCACAGCAATTGGCGCTTCACGATGGACCTCCTGGGTCAGCGGGGACAACGGACGGCGGAGCGGTGTCGGGGTGACTCTACGAACTTCGGCGACACCGGTCAAGGGACATACTAGACGTGGCGGATCACGATCCAGGCGCCGAGGACCGCGAGGAAGCCGAGGACGACCCGGTTGAACGTGCGCGGCTCCAGTCGGTCCTGCACGCGCAGTCCCAGCGCAAACGCGCCCAGCGCGGCCACCGTCAGCAGCAGCGACCATCCGAGCAGTGTCCACGTCATGAGCCCGTACCAGCTCACCGCGGCCAGCTGCACGAGCTTGTAGAGCACGAACGTGAAGGCCACCGCCCCCACGAACTCGCGCTTGCTGAGCCCCAGCGCGTAGAAGTACACCACCAGGGGCGTGCCCGGCACGTTGGTGATGCCACCCACCACGCCGGCCACGAACCCCACCACCGGTGACGCCCACGGCTCCCAGTGCGGCGGCAGCCGCGGCGACAGCTTGGTGACGCTCAGCGCGACGAAGCCCAGGATGAACAATCCCAGGATGAGCATGACCGAGCGGGAGGCGAGCAAGGCCAGCAAGTAGGTGCCGACGACCATCCCGACGGCGCCGCACGCCACCAGCGGGGCCATCCGCCGCGCCAGCGCGCGGGGGGCGCCGGCCCGCACGAACTGCAAGCCGTCCATCACGATGTTGGGGACGATCAGCAGCAGGAAGGCGGTCTTCACGTCGACAAGCAGCGCCAGCAGCGGGGTGCCGAGCGTGGGGAAGCCGAAGCCGATGGAGCCCTTGACAAAGGCCGAGAGTGCCACGGCCAGCGCGACGAGGACGAGCACGGAGCGGGCGCGGCCTCAGGAAGGCCGCGTGCGGTAGTCGCCGAAGGTGGAATCGCGCCGGTCGAGCTGCTCGCGAACGCTGGCGCCGTCGCGCCGGAACTGGGCCAGGTAGGCCCGGCTGGCCTCCGTGGTGAAGGCCAGCGCCTGGATCTCGGTGCCGGCCCGCATCGCCGCCCGGGCCCCCATGATCTCCATCGCGCGGTGAACCGCCCGCTTGTTCAGTTGCTGCAGCTCGGTGGGAATCTTGGCCGTGCGCTCGGCGAACTCCAGGGTGCGCGCCTCCAGCTCGGCGGCCGGGAACGCGCGGGTGGCAAAGCCCCACTCGGCGGCCTCGCGTCCGGACATCGCGTCGCCCGTCAGCATCAGCTCCATGGCCCGGCGCATGCCGACCAGCCACGGGTGGTACTGCATGTCGGGCGGACTCATGAGCCGCACCGCCGGGTAGCCGATCTGCGCGTCCTCCGCCGCGAACACGACGTCGCACGCGGTCGCCAGCTCCGAGCCGCCGGCCAGGCAATAGCCGTGGACCTGGGCGATGACCGGCTTGGCGAGATCCCAGATGGTGAACCAGCCCTCGACCACGTGGCGCGACCACTGGCCGGGACCGCCGGGCGAGTAGTACGGCTGGTCGACGCGGTTGTCGGCCGATAGATCGTAGCCGGCCGAGAAGCACGGCCCGGCGCCACGCACGATCGAGACCGACACCTCGGGGTCGGCGTCGGCCGCGCGCAGCGCTTCCAGCAGCTCGCCGCGCAGCCGGTTGTTCAGCGCGTTGCGCTTCTCCGGTCGGTTGAGGGTCAGTCGACGCACGCGCGGCCGAGGGTCATCGACGACGAGGTGGACGGGTGCGGCCATGCTCAGCCCGCCAGCCGGTAGAATCGCCGCGCGTTGTCGCCCAGGACCTTGCCGCGGGCCTCCTCCGACAGCGGGGCCAGCCGTTGCCGCAGCTCCCGGACGACGCCGAACGAGGCGTCGATGTGCGGGTAGTCGGAGGCCCAGATGAAGTAGTCGGCCCCCAGGTGCTCGACCATCTGCGCGGTCACCGACTCGTCGGGATCGGCGGAGATCAGGCACTGCCGATAGAAGTAGGCGCTGGGCTCCATGCGGATCGGCGTCTGGTGGGCCAGGATCCGGTACTTGTGATCGAGCCGGTCGAGCCAGGCGGCGATCCAGTTGGAGCCGGCCTCCAGCACCGCGCACTGCAGGCGCGGGTAGCGCTCGAACATGCCGGCGGCCAGCATCTGCGTGAAGGCGGCCATGACGTCGATGGCCAGGAACGCGAAGCCGAACAGCCCGTCGCTCGGATCACGCCGCTGCCACTGGCGGAACCACTGCCGATCCCGCACCACCACGTGGAAGGCGATGGGCATCTCGAGCTCCTGGGCGGTCTCCCAGAAGCGCGCGAAGGCCGGATCGTCGAAGTGGCGGCCGCCGCGGGCGGCCAGGTCGGGCGACAGGAAGATCCCGACGCAGCCCTCGCGGCGGGCCCGGATCGTCTCCTCCACCGCCCCCTCGGGATCCAGCAGCGAGATGTGCGCGACCGGATAGAGCCGCTTGGGATCGGTCCGGCAGAACTCGGCCAGCCACCGGTTGTAGGCGCGCGTGTAGGCCGTGGCCAGGCGGCCATCGGTCACGTGCCCCTCCCAGCAGATGCCGATCGTGGGATAGAGCAGCACGGCGTCGATGCCCTCGCCGTCCATCACGCGCAGCCGCTCGACCGGATCGTAACCGCCGACCGGACTGCCCTCGGCGTAGGTCATGCGGCCTCGCGTCAGCAGGCGCTCGCTGTCCATCTCGATGCCGCCGAGGGCGCCGAGCTGGCCCCGCAGGGTCTTGAGCGGCTGCCCGTCGATCAGCAGCACCTCGAAGCCGTGCTCGTCCTGCGCGATCCGGATCGCGCGGTCGCGGTAGGCGGGGTCGAGGTACTTGACCCAGGTGTCGGCCGGCTCCAGGACGTGACCGTCGGCGTCCACCACGAGGCTGCGCGTCGGGGTCGTCATCGAACGGCTCCTTGTCGACTACTGGCTCACGAAATCACCCACCACGCGGGCCACCGTCTCCGGCTGCTCCAGGTGGGGCGCATGCCCGGCGTCGCCGACGGTGTGCACGCGGGCGCCGGCGATGCGCCGCACGAACTCGTCGGCATAGACCGGCGGCACCAGCCGATCCTCCTTGCCCCACACCACCAGCGTCGGCGCGGCCACCCGGTGGATGCGCTTCTTCAGCCCCTTGTCCGGCAGGGGCCAGATGAACTTGCCGGTCGTGCCCATCGACCACATGAGCCGGATGCGGGCGCGGATCGCCGCCTCCGGGTCGTCGCCGCCGCCGAAGAGCGCGCGGGCGGCGGCGCCGTCGGGGTCGCGGAAGACGCGGGCCCGCATCTGGCCGGGGTCGAGCACCATCCAGTTGACGATCGGGTCGGTCTCGCGCCAGAAGCCGAGCGGATCGATCAATGCCAGCCGCCGGGCCCGCGCCGGGTACGCCGCCGCCACCTCGCACGCGACCATCCCACCGAACGAGTGCCCCACCAGGGCTGCGCTCTCGAGCTTCAAGCGCCTGCAGCAGCTCGTCGTAGCAGAGCACCAGGTCCCACAGCCCGTCGAGATGGTAGATGTCGTCGGGCACCTCCGGCGAGGTGCCGGGGTGCTCGGGCGCGTACACCGTGAAGCGCTTGGCCAGCTCGTCCAGGAACGGATCCCACGCCAGCCCCCACGAGCCGTGGAAGAAGACGAGGGCGGGGCCGCTGCCCTTGGACAGCACGCGCATGCGCACCTGCCCCTGCCAGACGGTGATCGTCTGCTCGCGGGTCATGCGCCACCCGCCGCCACGCCGGCCGCCGCCCGCACCGGCACCCGGCCTCGCAGCTTCTCGGGCCACCAATGGTTGACCCAGCCCTCGTCGTCCCACACGCCGCGCAGGTCGGGCAGCACGCCCTCGGCGAACCGGTCGATGTTCTCGATCGTCAGCTCGTGGGGCATGGAGCCGATCTGCGGCAGCACCATGAGGTTGCCCACGCGCAGGCCCTTGATGACCTCTTCCTTCAGGCGGTCGCGCACGGTGGCCGCGCTGCCGGCGATGACGTAGCCCTTGTCGACGAAGTCGCGGTAGCGCAGGTCCTTGGGATTCTCGGGCCGGCGGACCGGGTTGCTCAGGGTGGCGACGAGGCTTCGGTAGTCCTGGTTGCCGGGCGGCGAGAAGTACGGCGCCGGCACGTGCAGGCACTTGTGATAGAAGTATTCGACGTGCCGGGCGTACTTGGCCTCGCAGTCGGCGTCGTTGTTGCCGACGGCGACGAGCTGCAGGAAGCCGGCGCGGTACGGGTTCTTCTGCCGCCCCTTCTTCTCGACCACCTGCCAGTAGCCGTCCATCATGGTCTTGGCCGAGCGCGCCCCCGAGTAGCTCAGGAAGCAGTAGCACGCCTCGTTGTCGACGGCGAAGTCGAAGGTGCTGATGCTGCCCGAGCCCGGCACCCACACCGGCGGGTGCGGCTGCTGCACGGGCCGCGGCCACAGGTTCACGTTGGCGAGCTGGATGTAGCGGCCGTTCCACGCGAACATCTCGCGCGACTGCCAGGCCTTGAGCGTGAGCGCGAAGGCCTCGCGGTAGCGCTCGCGGTGCTCCATGGGCGTGATGCCGTAGCAGAGGTTGACGTCCATGGGGCTGCCCAGCGGCAGGCCCGCCACCAGCCGGCCGCCGCTGATGCAGTCGAGCATCGCGTATTCCTCGGCCACCCGGATCGGCGGGTTCGAGGTCGGCAGCGTCGCGCCCATCTGGACGATGGCCACGTTGGTGCCGTTGGTGGCGCGGGCCAGCACGCTGCCCATGAGGTTCGGGCTCGGCATGAAGCCGTAGGCGTTCTGGTGGTGCTCGTTGGTGCACACGCCGTCGAAGCCGGCTCGGGCGGCGTGGATCAGCTCGTCGAGCGTCCAGTTGTAGTACTGGCCCACCCGGGCGGCGTCGGCGACCTCCCACCACGGCGGCGTCACCCACACCGATTCGTACTTCTGCTCGAAGTCGGCCGGCAGCTCGCGGTGCGGCATCAGGTGGAACGCGCTGATCTTCATGCGTGCGTCCTTTCGGGTCAGACGACCTTGCGCGCGCGCAGGTCGGCGATGGTCGGGCCGTCGTAGCCCAGCTCGGCGAGGATCGCGTCGGTGTGCTCGCCCAGCTGCGGAGCACGGTGGCGGAAGCGGCCGGGCGTCTCGGAGAGATCGACGGGCGTGGGCGCCAGCGGGACCGCCCGCCGCAGGCCCGGATAGTCGGTATCGGCCAGCAGGCCGGCCGCGCGGATGTGCGCGTCCTCCAGCGCCTGCTGGGGCGAGTACAGCGGGCCGGCCGGGATCTTGGCCTTCTCCAGCTCGGCCAGCGCCTCGGTGGTGGTGCGCACGGCCGTCCACTCCGACATGCGCTTGGAGATCGCCTCACCGTTGTCGCCGCGGGCGAGGTCGTCCTTGAAGCGCGGGTCGGTCAACCAGTGGTCCTCGCCCATCAGCCGGGCCCAGCGCGCGTACATGGGGCCGCCGATCGCGTAGGCGATGATCCAGCCGTCCTTCGTGCGGAACAGGTCGGACGGCGCCGAGGTCTGGCCCCGGTTGACGGTCGCGATGCGGTCGGGCTTCACCACCTGCTGCTCGACCAGGGCCGGGTTGTTGAAGGCGACGGCCGTACGCAGCAGCGCGGCCTCCACCTTCTGGCCGCGGCCGGTCTTGTTCCGGGCCATCAGCGCTGCCAGCGTGCCGAACGCGGAGACGGAGGCGGTGCCGAAATCGACCCAGGCCACCGAGGCGCGCAGTGGCTGCTCGGGGGTGCCGGTCAGGTAGGCCCCACCGGCCATCACCTGCCCGATGCCGTCGAAGCCGTGCTTGTGGCTCCACGGGCCGCCGGCCCCGAACGCGGTGACCGTGGTCAGGATGATGTCGGGCTTCACCTGGCGCAGGCTGTCGAGGTCGAGGGCCAGCGAGCGCAGCACCTCGGGCGGCAGGTTGGCGACGACGACGTCGGCCGTGGCCACCAGCTTGCGGACGATCTCGCGCCCCTCCGGGCAGCCGGGGTCGAGGGTCATCGCGCGCTTGTTGCGGTTCATGACCACGTACATGGCGCCCACGCCGTCGTCGCCGATCGGCGCCACCCAGCGGTCCTCGCCGCCGCCGATGCGCTCGATGCGAATGACGTCGGCGCCGAGGTCCGCCAGCAAGGCCGCGCAGTACGGCCCGGCGATGTAGCGTCCGAAGTCGAGTACCCGCACCCCGGTGAGGACGCCGTCCAGCTCTCCGCTCCGATCGCTCATGTCGAGGCTCCTGTGCGCCGACGCTGAGGAGGAGACTGCACCGGCGGCCCCCGTGGCGTCAAGGCTCCCCGGCCATTCTTCTCGGTTGCATAGACGGCATCGGCGGTCGATCCTACGACCCATGACTACCACCAGCCCGGCCACCGGTCTGCAGCTCCGCTCGCTCGTGAAGAAGGAAGGCACCCTCGAGCTGTCGCTCGCGACCGTCCCGGTCCCCGAGCCGAAGCCGGAGGAGGTCGTCGTCCGCGTCGACGCCTCCCCCATCAACCCGTCCGACCAGGGGCTCCTGTTCGGCGGCGCCGACCTGAGCACGGCCAAGGCCTCCGGCACCGCCGCCGGCCCCGTGGTCACGGCGACCATTCCGCCGGCTGCCCTCAAGGGCCTGGCCGGGCGCGTCGATCAACCGATGCCCGTCGGCAACGAGGCGGCCGGCGTGGTCGTCGGCGCCGGGACGTCGCCAGCCGCCCAGGCCCTGCTCGGCAAGACGGTCGCCATCGTGGGGGGCGGCATGTACACCCAGTATCGGTGCCTCAAGGCCGTGACGTGCCTGGTGCTGCCGGAAGGAACGACGCCGGCCGAGGGCGCCTCCTGGTTCGTCAACCCGCTCACCGCGCTCGGCATGGTCGCCACCATGCGCGCGGAAGGCCACAAGGCGCTGGTGCACACGGCCGCCGCGTCCAACCTCGGGCAGATGCTCAACAAGATCTGCCTCAAGGACAACGTGCCGCTCGTGAACATCGTGCGCAAGGCCGAGCATGCCGCCCTGCTCAAGGGGATCGGCGCCAGCCACGTCTGCAACTCGAGCGCGCCGTCCTTCATGGATGACCTCACCGAGGCGCTCGTCGCGACCGGCGCCACGGTGGCCTTCGACGCCGTCGGCGGTGGAAAGCTGGCGGGCCAGATCCTCACCGCCATGGAGGCCGCCATCAACCGGTCGGCCAAGGAATACAGCCGCTACGGCTCCACCACGCACAAGCAGGTCTACATCTACGGCGGTCTCGACCGCGGGCCCACCGAGTTCACCCGCAGCTTCGGCCAGTACTGGGGCATGGGCGGCTGGCTGCTCACGCCGTTTCTCCAGAAGATCGGATTCGAGGCCGCGCAGAAGCTCCGCGAGCGGGTCGCCGCCGAGATCAAGACGACCTTCGCGAGCACCTACACCAAGAAGGTCACCCTCGCCGAGGCGCTGAAGCTGGAAGAGATCGCCGTCTACTCGAAGCAGGCGACCGGCGAGAAGTACCTCATCGAGCCGAACCGCGGACTCCGCTGACCGTGGGAGCGTGACGGCGGTGAAGACCCCACCCGACCCGGTCGCCGCCGTCACCCACCCCGACCCCTACCCGTACTACGCGAGTCTGGTCGCCAGGCGTCCGTTCCACCGCGACGAGAGCCTCGGCCTGTGGGTCGCCGCCGGCGCCGCCGCAGTGGCCGGCGTGCTGAAGTGCGAGGCCGGGCGCGTGCGCCCGGCCGCCGAGCCGGTGCCTCGGGCGCTGGTCGGCACGCCGGCCGGCGAGATCTTCCGCCACCTGGTCCGGATGAACGACGGCGCCGCCCACCTGCGGCTGAAGCCCGGAGTCTCGGCGAAGGTGGCCATGCTGGACCCCGCCAAGGTGGCCGAGCAGGCCGCCACGTGGGCGGGTCACCTGGCCGGCGAGCTGAAGCCCGCCACCCATCCCGAGCGCGTGGCGGAGGTGGCGTTCCGGCTGTCGCCGTACGTCATCGCCAGCCTGCTCGGCGTGGCGCCCGACGCGCTGGCGCCCACGGCCGCCCGCGCGGGCGAGTTCGTGGCGGGCCTGGCCCCGGCCGCCACGCCCGAGCAGATCGTGCGCGGCGGCGCCGCCGCCGCCGAGCTGACGACGGTCTTCTGCACGCTCATGCGCCGCGAGATGCTCGACGCGGGCGTGGCCAACACCATCGGCTACCTGTCCCAGGCCTACGAGGCCACCGCCGGGCTCGTCGGCAACACGCTCGTCGCGCTCGGTCGGCAGCCGGACCTGCACGCCCGGGTCAGGGTGGAGCCGGGGCTGCTGCGCGCGATCGTGCGCGAGGTCGTCCGCCACGACTCGCCCGTGCAGAACACGCGGCGATTCCTCGCCGAGGACGCCGTCGTCGCGGGCCAGGCCCTCCGCACCGGCGACACCGTGCTGGTCGTCCTCGCCGCCGCCAACCGCGATCCGTCCGTGAACCCCGAGCCCGACCGCTTCGATCCCGCCCGGCGGGAGCGCGAGGCCTACACGTTCGGGCTCGGCGTCCACGCCTGCCCGGGCGAGGCGCTGGCCTGCACGATTGCGGAGGCGGGCGTCGCCGCGCTGCTGGCCGCCGGCGTCGAGCCGGCGCGCCTGGTCGAGAGCGTGCGCTACCGCCCGTCGGGCAACACGCGCGTCCCGCTGTTCGGAGCCGCGCCGTGAGCTGGGACGTCCGTCCGTGCGACTCGACCCAGGAGTTTCGCGACGCGCTGAGCAATATCTGGCACTACTTCGGCCGGACGGCTCCGCGCGACGATCAGGTCGCGAGCCTGGCGCCGGTCCTGCCGGCCGAGCGCGTACACGCCGCCCGCGACCAGGGCCGCATCGTGGGCGGGGCCGGCGTCTTCCCGTTCCTGATGACGGTGCCGGGCGGCCGCCTGCGCGCGGCCGGTGTGACCGTCGTGGGCGTGCTGCCGACGCATCGCCGCCGCGGCGTGCTGACGGCGATGATGCGCGCGCAGATCGACGACTGCCACGCCCGGGGGGAGGCAGTCGCCTATCTCTGGCCCTCGGAGGACCGGATCTACGGCCGCTTCGGCTACGGCATGGCCTCGCTCACCGGCGAGATCGACGTGGCCCGCGAGCACGTGGCGTTCAGGGAGCCGCCGGAATCCTTCGGTCAGGCGCGCCTGGTCCGACTGACCGAGGCCGAGCCGCTGGTGGCGCCGGTGTGGGAGCGCGTGGCGGCGGCCGTGCCCGGGATGTTCGCGCGCACGGAGGCGTGGTGGAAGGCGCGGGCGCTCACAGATCCCGACTGGCGCCGCGGCGGCGGTGGTGAGCTGCAGTGCGTGGTCATCGAGGCCGCCGGCGCCCCGGCCGCCTACGCGCTCTACCGCGTCAACGTCGCCTTCGATCACGGCGTGCCCAGTGGCTCCGTGAGGGTGGTGGAGATCATGGGCGACTCCCCGCGCGCCACCCGGGCTATCTGGCGGTACGTGCTGGACGTGGACTGGACCGCGCGGATCGTGGCGCAGCAGGTGCCGATCGACTCCCCGCTCTTCCTGCTCACCGCCGAGCCGCGCCGCCTGCGCTTCGCCGTCCGTGACGGCCTCTGGGTGCGGCTGGTCGACGTGGGCGCCGCGCTATCGGCCCGTACCTATGCGGGGCCGGGCAGTATCGTGGTGGAGATCACCGACGAGTTCTGTCCGTGGAACGCCGGCCGCTGGCGTATCGCCGACGGCGCGGCGAAGCGCACGACCGAGGAGGCGGACCTGCGGTGCGACGTGGTGGAGCTCGGCTCCGTCTACCTGGGCGGGTTCACGTGGGCACAGCTGGCCGCCGCCCTGCGGGTGGAGGAGGCGCGACCGGGCGCGCTGGCCCGGGCGGATGCGCTGTTCCACACGGCCGTGGCGCCGTGGTGCCCCGAGATCTTCTGACCGCTCAGCCGCCGCCCCAGTCCTCGCGCCACAGGGCCGGTTTCTCCCGCCTGAACCGGGCGGCCAGCTCGACGCACCCACGCGCCGCCGCGCTGACGCCAGGATCCAGCACGACCACCTCGATCCCGCGGCCGCGCATGAACCGGATGGTCTCGTCGCTCGACGCGTTGGTCACGTCCCCGACGACCACGCGTGGGATGCCGAACTGGATGATCGCCCCCGTGCACATGAAGCACGGCTGCAGCGTGGTGTACATGGTCGTACGGTGGCGATTGGTCATGCGGCCGGCGTGTCGTAGCGCCGCCATCTCCCCGTGGATGATCGGGTTGCCTTCCTGCACGAGCGCGTTGTGGCCCTCGCCCACCACCCGGCCGGTGTCGTTGTCCACCAGCACGCCCCCGATGGGGCAGCCGCCGTCCTCGTAGCCCTTCCGGGCCAGCGCGAGCGCCCGGGCCATGTAGTGCTCGTGTGATTCGTACGTCATCGTCCTCGTGACCTCGCGGATGGTCGACCCCGCACGCTACACGGACGCCCGCAGCCGCCGCCCCAGGATCTCCCGGGCCGCGTTCAGCCCCGGCGTCCCCATCACGCCCCCGCCCGGGTGCGCCGCGGCACCGCACAGGTACAGCCCCCGGATCGGCGTCCGGTAGCGCGCCCAGCCCGGCACCGGACGGAACGAGAAGAGCTGGCTCGGCGTCATCGCGCCCTGGAAGATGTTGCCGCCGGTCAGGTTGAACGTGCGCTCCAGATCGAGCGGCGTGAGCACCTGGCGGGCCAGCACCGAGCGCTTGAAGTTCGGCGCGTACTCGTCGAGCAGGTCGAAGCAGCGGTCGGCGAAGGGCTCGCGCAGGTCGTCCCAGCTCCCCTCGCGCAGCCGGTAGGGCGCGTACTGCACGAACATCGACATCAAGTGGCGGCCGGGCGGCGCCACGCTCGGATCCACCACCGAGGGGATCGTGCACTCCAGCACCGGCCGCGCCGACGGCCGCCCGTACTTGGCGTCGTCGTACGCGTGCTCGATGTAGTCCTGGTCGGGGCAGATGTGGATCGTCCCCCGGTGGTGCGGTCCCGGCGCCGTGCCCGGCAGCGCCCGGAAGCTCGGCAGCTCGCTCAGCGCCACGTTGATCTTGAGCGAGGCGCTCTCGTAGCTGATCCGCTCGACCGCCGCCACGAAGTCCTCGGGCAGCATCCGGGGCTCGAGCAGACGGAGGAACGTCACACGGGCGTCGGCGTTGCTGGCCACGATGGGGGCCAGGTACTCCTCGCCGCTCGCCAGCGCCACGCCCACCGCCGCGCCGTCGCGCACCAGCACGCGCGCCACCTCGGCCTCGCAGCGGATCTCCGCCCCCCGCTCGCGCGCGGCCGCGGCCAGCGCCTGGGTCAGGCCGCCCATGCCGCCGCGGACGTAGCCCCACACGCCGCGCTTGCCGTTGGTTTCGCCCATGACGTGGTGGAACAGCACGTAGGCCGTGCCCGGCATCGAGGGGCTGGCCATGGCGCCGATGATGGCGTCGGTCGCCAGCGTGGCCTTCAGCTCCTCCGACTCGAACCAGCGGTCCAGGATGGTCCGGGCCGGTCCGGTCAGGATCTCCATCGCCTCGCCCGCTCCGGCGCCGAGCCGGCGGAACGACCGGCCCAACGCCAGCAGCGTGCGCAGGTCCCGCAGGCGGGGGCGCAGGAGATCGGGCGGGCTCATCGTCAGCGTCGGCTCGATGACGTCGGCCACGCGCTCCAGCATGGCCTCGTAGCGCGGGTAGCGCTCGGCGTCGCGCACGCTGAACTTGGCGATCTCCTTGCGCGTCAGGTCGGCGTCGGGGCCCATCAGCAGCGAGCGGCCGTCGGGCAGCGGCGTGAACGATGACGGGTCGCGGGCCAGCACCTGGTAGCCGTGCCGGGCCAGCTCGAGATCGCGGACGATCGCCTTGTGAAAGAGGCTGTTGACGTAGGCGGCCGTGGAGACCTTGAAGCCGGGGAAGGTTTCCTCGGTCACGCACGCGCCACCCACGATGTGGCGGCGCTCCAGCACCAGCACGCGCAGGCCGGCGCGGGCCAGGTAGGCCGCGGTCACCAGCCCGTTGTGGCCGGCGCCGACGATGATGGCGTCATAGCGCGAGGACGAGGACGACATGGCGTCATTATCGGGCACAATGGCAACGATGCGCCGCCGCTCTCGCGTGATCCTGATCGTCCTGCTGGCGGTGCTCACCGCGGCGGTGGCCGTCGGGTGCCGGTACCGCGGCTACCTGGCCGGCCTGCTGCCGAGCACCGCCGCCGAGGCCGCCGACCTGACCGTCCCGCCCGGCTTCCGCATCGCCGTCTACGCCGACAACGTGCCGAACGCGCGGCAGATGGCGCTGGGGCCGAGCGGCATCGTCTTCGTCGGCTCCCGGGCCGAGGGCAAGGTCTACGCGGTCGTGGACCGTGACGGTGACCACCGCGCCGACGCCGTTCACGTGCTGGCCAGTGGCCTGAACAATCCCAGCGGCGTCGCGTTCCGCGACGGCAGCCTCTACGTCGCCGCCGTCAGCCGCATCCTGCGCTTCCGCGACGTCGCCCGCGACCTGACCAAGCCCCCCGGCGCCGAGGTCGCCAGCGACGCGTTCCCCAAGGACGCCCACCACGGCTGGAAGTTCATCGCCTTCGGTCCCGACGGCCGCCTGTACGTCCCCGTCGGCGCTCCCTGCAACATCTGCGCGCTGCCGGGCCCGCTCCACGCCACGATCACGCGCCTGGACATCGACAGCGGTGGCAAGCCGGAGATCGTGGCTCGTGGCGTTCGCAACTCCGTCGGCTTCGACTTCCAGCCGGGCACGGGCGAGCTGTGGTTCACCGACAACGGCCGCGACTGGCTCGGCGACGACCAGCCGCCCGACGAGCTCAACCGCCTGAGCCAGCCGGGCCCGCAACACTTCGGCTTTCCCTACTGTCACGGCGACGGCCTGCGCGACCCCGAGCACAATGCCGGCCGCGCCTGCGACCAGTTCGCCCCGCCCGCGCGCCTGCTGGACCCCCACGTCGCCGCCCTCGGCATGCGCTTCTACGCCGGCGCGATGTTCCCCGAGAAGTACCGGGGCGGCGTCTTCATCGCCGAGCACGGCTCCTGGAATCGCAGCACTCCCGTCGGCTACCGCGTGAGCTTCGTGAAGATCGAGGGCGCCCGGGCGACCTCCTACGAGCCCTTCACCACCGGCTGGCTCAAGCGCACCGCCGCGTCCGGTCGCCCCGCCGATGTGCTGGTGATGGCCGACGGCTCCCTGCTCGTCTCCGACGACAAGGCCGGCCGGATCTACCGTATCTCGTACGAGGGGGCGCGATGACCCCCTAGGAAAACCTTTTCCCACTCCCGCGCTCGCAGAGATTGTTGCGCGACAGATTCGCTGTTACCGTCAGAAGAAGACTCTATGACGGTCCCGACCGACCCCTCCGATCACGGCGCCATCGTCGACTCATCCGAAGACGCTGTCATCGGCGCGACGCTGGACGGTCGTATCACCTCCTGGAACAAGGCCGCCGAGCGGCTCTTCGGCTACACGGCCGCCGAGATCACCGGCCGATCCGTCTCCGTCATCGTCCCGGAGGACCGCGTGGCCGAGGAGACGACTACCCTGGGGCACATCAGCCAGGGCGAGCTCGTCGATCGCTTCGAGACTGTTCGGCTGGCTCGCCGCGGAGAGCGCATCGAGGTCTCGCTGGCGCTGTCCCCCATCAAGGCGGCCACCGGCGAGATCACCGGAGTGTTGCGAATCGCTCGCGACGTCCGCAAAAGCCGGCGCCTCGAGGAGATCCGTGGCCGCCTGGCCGCCATCGTCGACTCCTCGGACGACGCCATCGTGAGCAAGACCCTCGAGGGCATCATCACCTCGTGGAACCGGGCGGCCGAGCTGCTCTTCGGCTACACCGCCGCCGAGGCCGTCGGGCAGTCCATCATGCTCATCGTCCCGCCCGATCGCCACGACGAGGAACGGGAGGTCCTGGCCCGGATTCGCCGCGGCGACGCCGTCGATCACTTCGACACGATCCGGAGGCGCAAGGACGGCACCCACGTGCAGATCTCGCTGACGGTGTCACCGGTGCGGGACGAGCAGGGGCGGATCATCGGCGCCTCCAAGATTGCCCGGGACGTCACGGAGCGCAAGCGCGCCGAGCAGCAGATCGCCGCCTTGTACGAGGACGCCCGTCAGGCCAACCGGGCCAAGGACGAGTTCCTCGCGATGCTCGGCCACGAGCTGCGCAACCCCCTCGGGGCCATCAGCAACGCGATCCACCTCCTCGAAGACGTCCGCGCGGGCGGCGGCCGGGCCGCCCACGCCTGCGACGTCATCGGGCGCCAGACCAGCCACCTGGGCCGGCTCGTCGACGACCTGCTCGACGTCGGGCGCGTCATGACGGGCAAGATCTTGCTGGATCGCCAACCGATCGATCTGGCCGAGGTCACGCGCCGGACGGTGGCGACCTTCACGTCCGCCGGCAAGATCGTGCACCACCGGGTGACCCTCGAGACCACTCCCCTGTGGGTCAACGCCGACGCCGTACGGATCGAGCAGATCCTCGGCAACCTCTTGACCAACGCCCTCAAGTACACGCCCGCCGACGGCACGATCCACGTCAGCGTCACTGCCGAGGACCGGCAGGCGGTGCTGCGCGTGGAGGACACCGGGATCGGCATCGCCGCCAACCTGCTGCCCCACATCTTCGACCTGTTCGTCCAGGGCGAGCGCGGCCTCGATCGAGCGCAAGGCGGGTTGGGTATCGGCCTCACGCTCGTCCAGCGGCTCGTGGGGCTCCACGGCGGATCGGTCGAGGCCTCCAGCGGCGGCGCCGGGTGCGGCAGTCGCTTCACGATCCGCCTGCCTGCCATTCCACCGCCGCCCGCCAGGGTCGACGAGCGACGGCACGTCCCGCACGCCGGCGAGGGCTCGACGTCTCGCCGGATCCTCATCGTCGAGGACAACCAGGACTCCCGCGAGATGTTGCACTACGTCCTCACGAGCGCCGGCCACGAGGTGCACGAGGCGGCGGACGGCCCCGAGGGCGTGGACGCGGCGCTGCGGCTGCAGCCCGACGTCGCGCTCGTCGACGTCGGGTTGCCGCACCTCGACGGGTACGAGGTCGCCCGGCGCATCCGGGCCCAGTCCGGCTTCGCCAGCATGATCCTGATCGCCCTCACCGGATACGGTCAGGCCGAGGACCGCGAGCGGGCGCTCGAGGCCGGCTTCGACCTGCACCTGGTCAAGCCCGTCAATCCGGTATCGCTGCTCGACGTGCTCCGCGTCAGCGGCCGGGCGCCGAGCTCCTAGCCTCGACTCACCGTCGTGCGGCCGGACCGGGAGGTCGGCCGACCGCCGCCAGCGCCATTCCCGCACTGACCGCGAGGACGCCCACCAGCTGCAGTGGCGTCGGGATCTCGCCGAGCACCGGCACCGCCAGCAGCATGCCCAGCACGGGGACCAGCGGCATGAAGAGCGACGCGAACGAGGCGCCCAGCACCCGGATCGCCCACGAGTAGAGCGCCAGCGCCACGATGGCGACGCCCACGCCCTGGTAGATCGCCTGGAAGATCACCTCTCCGCGCGGCGCCGCCAGCAGCCGAGCCCCGGCCACGACGATGTAGACGGGCAGATAGGCCACCGCCGCCAGCGTCCACATCATCGCGGTCGCTCGCAGTGGATCGACCTGCCAGCGCCGGGCCAGCACGGTGAAGAAGCCCCACAGCACGCCGGCGACGACGAACAACAGGTCTCCCAGCCAGGTGCGCTCGCCGGCGCCACCGGCCAGCCCGGGCCAGCCGACCAGGGCGAGTCCGGTGACGACGAGCACCAGCCCCGCGAGTCGGCCCGGCGACGCCCGCTCGCCGAACCACCACCAGACCAGCAGCGTGCTCACCACCGGCGTCGCCCCGGGAATGATGACCGCACCGTGGCCCGCCGGGGCCAGCGACAGCCCGGCGAACAGGATGAGCGTGTAGGGACCGCCGGCCGTGATCGTCAGCATCACCGCGCGGCCCCAGCCGACGCCGGCCGCGCCAGCGAGTCCGTGTCGCAGCACGACCGGCAGCAGCAGGAGACCGGCGGCGCCGAAGCGCAGCGCGGCCAGGTCCCACAGCGTGACCGAGCGCTGGATGCTCCAGCGCGAGAGCACGAACTGGCCGGCATAGAGCAGCATGGCGCCGAGGCCGGCCGCGACCGCCAGGGCGAGGTGGGATCGTGCGATCACCGGGCGAGCGTATCACCGCGACCCTGGCATACTGGCGCCAGGAGGATCGACACGATGGCGCTGCGGAAGGGCTTCCAGAAGTTGGTCGACGAGGCGAAGTCGCGGATCAAGACGCTCACGCTCGACGAGGCGCGCGCCAAGCACGGCCGGCCCGACGTGCTGTTCGTCGACCTGCGCGACGTCCGCGAGCTGGAGCGTGAGGGCCAGATCCCCGGCGCCTTTCACTGCCCGCGCGGCATGCTGGAGTTCTGGATCGACCCCGACAGCCCCTACTACAAGGACGTCTTCGCCCCCGGCAAGGAGCTGGTCTTCTTCTGCAACGCCTCCTGGCGCTCGGCGCTCGCCGCCGACACCGCCCAGCAGATGGGCGTGGACAACGTGAGCGAGATGGACGGCGGCTTCACGGCCTGGAAGAAGGCCGGCCTCCCGACCGAGGAGCGGCCCAAGAAGAAGGCCTGAGCTACCAGTAACGCCGGGCGTACACGACCGTCAGGACCGAGCCGACCGTGATGACGATCCAGCGCAGCAGCGCGGCCGGCAGGCGACCGGCCAGGCGGCCGCCGACGAATCCGCCGAGCAGGCCTCCGGCCATCGTGGCCAGCGTCGGCAGCCACGCCACCACGCCCTGGGAGACGAACACGATCACGGCGACGAGGCCGGTCAGCCCCGAGAGCAGGTTCTTGACGACATTGTTGGCGCGAAACTCATCGCTTCGGCTGACGGACAGGATGGCCAGCAGCATCACGCTCATGCCGGCCCCGAAGTAGCCGCCGTACACCGCCACCGGCGCGAAGAGCAGCATCCCGACGCCGTCCGCCGACCCACCCGCGGCGCGACGCGCGAGCCAGGCCCGGATGCGACCCGCGGCAGCGAACAGGAGCGTGGCGGCGCCGATCAGCACCGGCACGATGGCCGTGAAGGCTTTCTCGGGCGTGAGCAACAGGAGGACGGCGCCGGCTACCCCGCCGGCGATCGCGATGAGCGCCAGGCCGACGAACGCGCGGTCCCAGGGCGGCCGGCGGCCGAGGTCGGCGAGGCCGGCGACGAGGTTGGCGGGGGTGAGGGCGACCGCGCTGGAGGCGTTGGCGATCACGGCGGGCAGCCCCGCGGCCAGCATCGCCGGGAACACGATGAGGGAAGCCCCGCCCACGATCGCGGTGACGACGCCGCCGGCCAGCCCCGCCCCGAACAGCCACGCGGCCGATTCGGCGCTCAGAACCTCACACGCAGGCGCTTGAGCCCGCGCAGGACGGACGACTCGCGCCACTCCGGCGTGGGCTCGTCCAGCGTCAGCCCCGGCGCCCGGCGCAGCAGCGCACCGAGCGCGATCTGCCCCTCGACCCGGGCCAGCGGCGCGCCCAGGCAGAAGTGGATGCCGAAGCCGAACGAGATGTGGCGCACGTCGCGGCGGGTGACATCGAGCCGATCGGGGTCGGTGAACTGGGCGGGGTCGCGATTGGCGGCGCCCAGGGCGACGACGACCATGGCCCCCTTGGCGAGGTGGTGGCCGGCGAGGTCGACCTCCGCGGTGGTGATCCGGGCCGTGCGCTGCACGGGACTGTCGTAGCGCAGCAGCTCCTCGACGGCGTTGGGAACCAGCGCCGGGTCGGCCTGCACGCGGGCGAGCTGCTCGGGGTGGCGCAGCAGCGCCAGCAGTCCGTTGCCGATCAGGTTCACGGTCGTCTCGTGGCCGGCGATGAACAGCAGCAGACACATCGCGATGACCTCGGGCTCGGTCAGCTTGTCCCCTTGCTCCTCGGCGGCCAGCAGCCCCGACAGCAGATCCGCCTGCGGCCGGGCGCGCCGCTCGGGGACGAGCGCCCGGAAGTAGTCGGCCAGTTGCCGGCGGGCGACCCGGCCGCGCTCGACGATGCCCTGGTCCGACGGCAGCCCGATGGCGTCGAGGCTGCGGGCGATGTCGGCCGACCAGCCGCGGATCGACGCGTGGTCGCCGACCGGCACGCCGAGCATCTCGCAGATGACCGTGACCGGCAGCGGGTACGCGAGATCCTCCATCACGTCCATGCCGCCCTGGGCCAGGGCGCGGCCGAGCAGGCGGTCGACGATGTCCTGGATGTGGCCGCGCATCACCTCGATGGTGCGGGGGGTGAACGCCTTGCTCACCAGCCCCCGCAGCCGCGTGTGGTCGGGCGGGTCGCGGAACAGCATCGAGCGCGGCAGCTGCGGCTTCTCGGTGTCGTCGCCGTACACCGCCGTCAGCATCTGCTGGAACTCCTCGCGCCCGAACCGCTGGTCGCGCAGCACGGCCACGCAGTCCTCGTAGCGGGTCAGCACCCAGAAGCCCATCGCGGTCCGGTGCACGGGATCCTGCTCGCGCAGACGCCGATAGAACGGGTACGGGTCGGCGTGGAACTCGGGCAGGAACGGGTTGAACTCGACCTCGGTGGTCGCCATCAGCGTGCGAGCGCCTCCCACAGGACCTCGGCCGGATGCTTGGCCCGCCGGCCGGCCAGGTGCTGGATCTGCTGTCGGCACGAGATGCCGGGCGCCACCACCTCGGTGGCCGCGGAGGCGGCCTTCACCGCCGGCGCCAGCCGCCGGTTGCCGAGGGTGACCGAGACGTCGTAGTGCTCGCGCTCGAAGCCGAAGGAGCCGGCCATGCCGCAGCAGCCGGAGTCGATCTCGCTCACCTTGTAGCCGGCCCACGTGAGCGCGTTGACCGTCGGCGCGGTACCCACGATGGCCTTCTGGTGGCAGTGGCCGTGCAGCAACGCCTCGCGGCCGTGCGACGACCAGCGCAGCTCCAGCCCCCGCTCCTTCTCGCGCAGCAGGAACTGCTCGAGCAGCGCGCTCTGCTTGGCGACCAGCCGTGCCTCGTCGGTGCGCAGCAGGTCCACCCACTCGTCGCGCACCGTGAGGATGCACGAGGGCTCGAGGCCCACGATGGCGATGCCGCGCCTGGCGTACGGCAGCAGCCGCTCCACGTTCCAGGCCGCGTGGTCGCGCGCCTCGGTCAGCATGCCCTTGGAGATGAGCGGACGGCCGCAGCACTTGCGGTCGACCAGCACCACCTTGTAGCCGGCGGCCTCGAGGAGCTGGACGGCCGCCCGGCCGATCTCCGGCGTGTTGTAGGTGACGAAGGTGTCGTGGAACAGCACCACCTCGCCGCGGGGCGCCGCCGCCGGCGCCGTCCGCTCGGCGAACCAGTCGGTGAAGGTCTGCTCGGCCAGGGCCGGCAGCGGGCGCCGCCGGTCGATGCCACCCACCTTTTCCATGAGCCAGCGGTTGACCGACAACGCCGAGATCCAGTTGGCGAGCCGGGGCATGCGGGAGAGCAGCGCGTTGAGCCGGGCGATGTGGCCGAACAGACGGTTGCGCAGGGGCAGGCCGTTGGCCTTGTAGTAGTGGTGCAGGAACTCGTACTTCATCTTGGCCATGTCGACGTTGGCCGGGCACTCGGACTTGCAGCCCTTGCACTCCAGGCACAGGTCCATGACCTCGTAGAGCCGCTTGCCGGTGAACTCCTTGGGCTCCAGCCGGCCCGACAGCACCGCGCGCAGGGCGTTGGCCCGGCCGCGCGTCGAGTGCTCCTCGTCCTTGGTGGCCATGTAGCTGGGGCACATGGTGCCCTCCAGCTTCTTGCGGCACTGGCCCACGCCGTTGCACATCTCCACGGCGGCCGCGAACCCGCCCTCGTTGGAGAAGTCGAGCATGGTGACGGGCGACCACGTCTTGTAGCCCACGCCGTAGCGCAGGTTTTCCAGGATGCCGGGCGAGTCGACGATGTTGCCCGGGTTCATCCGGTTGTCGGGGTCGAAGGCGCGCTTGAGGCGGCGGAAGCCCTCCATCAACTTCGGGCCGTACATGCGCTCGATGAACGGGCTGCGGGCCCGGCCGTCGCCGTGCTCGCTGGAGATGGTGCCGCCGAACTCCACGACCAGCGCGGTGATCTCGTCGGCGATGGCCCGCACCTGCTCCATCCCCCTCGGCACCTTCAGGTCGATGACCGGCCGGATGTGCAGGCAGCCGACCGAGCAGTGGCCGTAGTAGGCGCCGACGGTGTCGTGCTTGGCGAAGATCTCCTTGAAGCGCGGCACGAAGGCGGCCAGGTGGCGCGGCTCCACGCAGGTGTCCTCGACGAAGGCGATCGGCTTCTTGTCGCCCTTCATGCCGAGCAGCAGGCCCAGGCCGGCCTTGCGGAGGTTCCAGATGGTGCGCTGCTCGCCCGCGTCGTAGGCCACGTGGGCGGCGTAGCCGAAGCGGTCGCGCGCGCGGCGGGCCTCCAGCGCCTCGATCTTCGACTTCGTCTCCGCCTCGTTCTCGCCGGTGTACTCCACGATCATGATGGCGGCGGGGTCGCCCTGGATCCACCCCATCCGGCGCGCCTGCTCGATGTTGTTGCGGGCCAGATCCAGTATGAGCTTGTCGGTCACCTCGACCGCATAGGGCCCGGTCTCGAGGATGGCCTGCGAGGATTCCAGCGCCTCCTGCATGTCGTGGTAGTGGATGACGTCGACGGCCGTGGCCTTGGGCCGCTTCACCAGCCGGACCTTGGCCTCCAGGATGGTGAGCAGCGTGCCCTCGGAGCCGACGACCAGCCGGGCCATGCTGAGCGGACGGGGCTTGCCGTTGCCACCGCCCGCATAGGAGTGGGGGCGGATGCCGATGCCGAGCAGCTCGTTGAGGTTGTAGCCGGCCACGCGGCGCCAGTGCTTGGGGTAGCGGGCGCGGATCTCGTCGGCGTAGTCCTCGCGGATGCCGGCTACCTCGCGGTAGATCTGGCCCTCCAGGCCGGGCGCGCGGGTCTTGGCCTCGAACTCGGCCGGCGTCAGCTCGCCGAAGACGACCTCGGAGCCGTCGACCAGCAGTGCGCGGATCTCGATGACGTGATCGACCGTCAGCCCATAGGCCAGCGAGTGCGAGCCGCCGGAGTTGTTGCCCATCATGCCGCCGAGCGTGGCGCGATTGGACGTGGAGGTGTCGGGCCCGAAGCCCAGGCCCAGCGGCCGCACGTGGTGGTTCAGCTCGTCCTGGACGAGGCCGGGCTGCACGCGGGCCCACAGCTCCTCGCGATTCACCTCCAGCACCTCGTTCATGTGCTGGGTGAAGTCGACGATCAGCGCGCGGTTGACCGTCTGACCGGTCAGCGAAGTTCCGCCGCCGCGCGGCAGCAGTGCCACCTGCTGCTCCTTGGCCACCTGCACGGCGGCGCGGACGTCGTCGGCGTCGCGTGGGATGACGATGCCAATCGGCTCCACCTGGTACATGGAGGCGTCGGTCGAGTAGAGGAGCTTGGAGCCCTGATCGAAGCGGACGCTGCCACGGACGACGCGGCGGAGAGCGTTCTCGAGGTCGTTCACGCGCGCCATTATACGCGTCAGCGTAGCGTGGCCGGCGGCCCCTGGTGCGGGTTCAGGTAAGGGCTCACCGGCCCCTCGTAGGGCCAGTAGCGGGCCAGCCCGGGCAGCCACGTGTTCGGCGGCACGAAGCAGTAGCAGTGGCCGCCGCCCAGGGTGACCGTCTGGATCGGGCACCAGCCATAGTCGGTGCTGCAGATGGTCGCCGCCGGCGACCCCGGCCGCGCCACCGGCGGCGGCTGGGGGGCGAAGTTCTGGGCCGAGGCCGGGGCGACGGCGAGCAGCGCCAGGGCGGCGGCGAAGAGCGCGCGAACCATGATCTACTATATGCCTATGCGCCGCGGCGTCCTCGTTCTCACCGTCCTGCTCGGCCTGGCCGCCGCCGCGCACGCGGGCCCCTCTGCCCCCGGCTTCCGCGTCAAGACGCTGGACGGCCGCACGATCGACTCGCGCGACCTGCTGGGCCAGAAGATCATCGTGCTGCGCTTCGAGACCTCCTACTGCAAGCCGTGCGTGAAGGAGGCCCCGGCGCTGTCGAAGGTGGCCGAGCGCTACCGCGACCGCGGGGTGGAGATCATCGCCATCCACGTGCAGGACACGGCGGCCGACACCAAGCGCTTCATCGCGACGACCAAGGCCACCTACCCGGTCGCGCTCGATCCTCGCCTGAACCTCGGCAACCGGTTCGGCTTCAAGGGCGCGCCCTACACCGTGGTGATCGACAAGAAGGGCGAGATGGTGATCCAGCGGCACGGCGAGGGCTCGGTGAACCGGCTGCCGCGCACGCTGGACGGGCTACTCAAGGCCGATCCGGCGTAGACGGCGCCCGCCGCGCGGGGCACGGTGCCTCGCGCGCTGGGCAGCCCGCGTCTCGCGCGTGCGGCGAATCGCGGAGTTCGGCGTGGCGTGCGTCTTGCCCCGGACGAGGGCATGCATCGCACACTCGTCCTCGCACTCACGCTCGTCGCCACCGCCGGCGCCGCCCTGCCGCCACCCTCGCCGCTCACGGCGCTCGCTCCGTTCGAGATCGTCGCTGACGGCTTCGCCAGCCTGCGCGGCCTCGCGGTCGACGACGACGATCACGTCTACGTCGCCGACCGCGAGGCCGGCACGGTCACCCGCCTGGCCGATGGCGACCGTCGCGTCATCGCCCGACGCCTCGAACGACCGATCGGGCTCGCGATCGACCCCGGGGGCCGCGTCCTCGTCGCCGAGGAACGCGCCGGCCGGATCGTCCGGCTCGATCCCGGTGGCCCCACGGTGCTGGCCCAGGGCATCCGGCAGCCGCGATGGCTGGCGCTCGGTGACGATGGCACCCTCTACGTCTCGGCTCGGCGACTGACCCGGGGGGCCGAACCCGAGCCCGACGACGAATCGCTCGAGCCCGAGGTCATCCTGCGGCTCACGCCCGAGGGTGCGCTCTCCGTGTTCGCTGACGGATTCGAGCACCTCCAGGGGCTGGTGGCTCAGCATGGTGCGGTCTATGCCGCCACCACCGGACTGCGCGGGCCGCCCCGGCAAGGCGGCGTGATCTATCGCATCCCGATAGCGGCCGGCGGCAAGGCCGGAAATCTCGACCGGGTGGGGCCGCGCGACGTCTTCGAACGTCCGGTCGGCCTCGCCCTCGACAGGCTCGGCGCTCTCTTCGTCAGCACACCGCTGACCGACCTCGACGCCCCGCGGTCGCGTCAGGCGATCGTCAAGGTGCACCCAGACGGTGCCGCCACCACCTTCGCTGCCGGGCTGAGCCATCCCCGTGGGCTCGCCTTCGACAGTCACGGCCATCTCTGTGTCGCCGACGGCAACGCTGGCCGGGTGCTCCGCTTCGCCGCGCCGCCGCCGCCCGACCTGATCGGCGTTGCCCTCGTTCGTGCGACAGCCTGCCCTCACGCTTACGGGGACGACGGTCCCGCATGCCCGCATCGACGCGTTCCTCGGCGACGTCGCGCTGCCCGCCAGAGCGATCGCAACCGTCACCGGCGCATTCAGCGTCACCCTCGCCCCGCCACCGAATACCGTCAGCAGCCTCGCCGTGTTCGCCACCGGCGCCCGCGGTAACGGGCTGACCTCACCGCCGCGCGAGGGCCTCATCGCCCACGAGACGATCGCCCCCACCCTCGTGATTCGGACACCGGCCCGGGGCGCCTTCGTGCGTGGCAGCGTCGAGGTCCGCGTGGATGCGGCCGATGCGACCGGCCGCATCGTTGAGGTCGGCATCGGCGCGGGTGGACAGGCCCTGAGCGTGACGACGGCGCCGGAGCTCCCGGCCGCCGCGGCTACCGTCTTGGCCACGTGGCCCACGAGCGGTGTCGCCGACGGCACGCAGACGTTGACGGCGCGCGCGGTCGATGGCGCCGGCAACAGCACGACGCTGACTCGCGTCGTGATCGTGGACAACACGCCGCCGGAGACGGAGATCGACGGCGGTCCGAGCGGCCTCCCCGGTGCACCTGATGTCGCTTTCGCGTTCCGCGGCAGCGACAACCTGACGCCGCCGGCCAGCCTTCAGTTCGCCTGGCGTGTGGACGAGGGCGCCTGGAGCAGCTTCGGCTCCGACAGCTCCGTCACGCTCACCATGCTCGCGCCGGGTCCGCATGTCTTCGAGGTCCGGGCGCGCGACCTGGCCGGCAACGAGGATCCGACGCCGGCACGACGAGCCTTCACGGTCGGCACCGCGAGTCCCGCCTTGGCCATCAGCGAGCCGACGACCGGCACGACGGTGCCAATCGGGGTCGTGATCGTGCGCGGCACCGTCGATGGTGGCGGCGCCGACCTCGGGGTCAGCGTCAACGGCCGCGCGGCGCTCGTGGCCGGACGGCAATGGGCCGCCGAGGTGTCGGTGTCGTCAGGTTCGAACGCCATCCTCGCGGTCGCTCGGACGCTCGCCGGGACCGAGGTCACCGCAACCGTCACCGTCACCGGCGTCGAGGCTGTCCCCGGGCCTGTTTCTGCGTGCGGAGCCGTCGAGCGGCGTGACGCCTCTGCCGGTGGCGTGGCGGGTTTCGAGTCGGGGCCCACGCCCTCTCGTCACGCTCGAGCTCGACGAGGAAGGCCTCGGTGTCTTCGGCCCGCCGGTCTCCGCCCTGGACGACGTTCGGTCGACCTACACGACTCCCGGGCTCCGTTTTCCCACCGTTCGGGCCACCGACGACCAGGGCAACGTGTACCTCGCGCGCACGGCGATCCTCGCGGAGGATGCCGTGGGCGCTTCCTCCCGCTTCCAGGCGCTCTGGGCCGGCTTCACCGCCCGCCTGCAGGCCAGCGACCGGGCAGGTGCGCTGGCCCACCTCACACCGGCGCTACGGTCGCGCTTCGAGCCGGTCCTCCAGCAGCTCGGCCCCGACCTGCCGGTCATCGCCGCCAGCCTGGGCGGGATCGAGCTGATCGACCAGGTCGGCCACCTCGCGGAGGCCGCGATCCTACAGGCGGGCGACGGCGTCACGCGGTTGTACTTCGTCTACTTCCGCCGCGACAATCGGGGCCAGTGGCTCATCCA
Source organism: uncultured Candidatus Rokubacteria bacterium (assembly GCA_963734175.1). Lineage (GTDB taxonomy): Bacteria > Methylomirabilota > Methylomirabilia > Rokubacteriales > CSP1-6 > AR5. The sequence goes on along the minus strand of CAVTGC010000002.1, from coordinate 277,753 downwards.
GGACATGTGAGTCAAGGGGCCCTCATGCGCATTCTCCTCTCCGTCCTCGTCGCCCTGTGTCTGTCGAGCCCGCCCGCCGCCGACGCCAACCCGGTGTGCCGGTGGATCGGCCTCTGTCTGTACCTGAGCCCGGGCTTCGCCGTCACCGTCGTGGACGCCGAGACCGGCAAGCCGTTGCCCGACGTGTACGGGTGGGCCGAGTGGACACAGTACGGCGCCCACGGGCGCGGCGGAGCGCTCATGGTGCAGGACACGACCAGCGGCCCCGACGGCCGGCTCGTCTTCCCTCGCTGGGGTCCCCGCCTCGGCTCCTCCGGAGGCGTCCTGCTCGGCTACGATCCCGCCGTCATCCTGTTCAAGCCGGCGTACGCGACGCTCCTCGTCCAGAACGGCGTGCCGCTCGGCGCCGATCACCACGCGGCCATCCGCGGCATGTCCCGCAACGGCGAAACCCTCCGCCTGCAACCGTTCCGGGGCACGCCAGTGCAATGGGTCGAACAGTTGCGACACCTCGTGTTCCCCGCGCTGTCCTACGGATCTGGGGCAGACGTGGAGCGATTTCGAGGCATCTATCTGAGGCGCCTCGAACGCGTCGAATCCCAACTGACGCAGTTGCCTCCACAGGTGCCCGAGGTTGCCTCCCTTCGATCGTCACTCGAGCTTGAGCGAAAACACTTCGCCGGGGGACGTAGATGAACTCTCGCGTACCGCTCTATCTCATGACTTCCGCGCTCGTACTGACAGCAGTGGATGGAGCAGCCTATGACCGGCGCACACATGGCGAGCTAACACGTCACGCATTCACGAATGCCCCGGCCATCGGCGACTATCTCAAGACCGTCGGCCTGAAAGCCACCGACGCCTTTGCCCTCCCCTCGCGGACACCGCCGTCTGCCCTCTCCGGCTTCCAGAACGACGGCAGCCCGCTAGGCTGGATGATCGAAGGCTCGATCCGCGAGGACGACTATCAGACGGATTTCTCCCTCCTCGGGTGCGCGCCGCCTGACAATCCATCGTCGGCCATCGATCGCGTGCGCCACCACTTCTTCGATCCCGACGACCGCCGGGGCCTGCACATCGGTCCGGTGCCGCTGGGGCTTCCGGCGCCGGCGTGGGCCCTGGGCGAGCAGGGACGCGGCTTCGGCCCGGACCAGAACCAGTTCTCGCTGCTCGACGCGCGGCTCTACCAGCTGCGGTCGCTCATCGAGGCCGCCCCCGAGGACCGGGAACGCTATACCGCGCTGCTCTTCCGTGCCCTGGGCCAGGTCATCCATCTCGTCGAAGATATGGGCCAGCCTCAACACGCGCGCAACGACGCCCATCCGGCCTGTGAGAACGCCCTCAGCGGTCGAGTGATTCCCGAGCACAGCTGGTACGAGGACTACATCGAGACGCGGGCGCTCGGCCATGCCTTTCGGGGTCGCCCCAGCCGGCCGCTCGCGATCGCGCGGTATGAGCCGCCGTCGCTGGGGACATTCTTCTCGTACTTCGCCGATTTCGACCGGCGGCGGGGGCTGGCGGACTTCACCGGCCACAACTTCCTGAGCGCGGGCACGAACCTGGGCGCGTTTCCCCCGTGTGGCGGCCGGCCCGAGCCGCCGTGCAATCCCGAGGGGTACTCCGCTGTCGACCTCCCTCATTCGGTCGTCACCGTCCTGGGGCTCCGCCTGGAGGCGCCCGTCCGGCTACTTCGGCGGACGCTCCAGGACCCGATCACCCTCGCGGCGATTCCCGACGTCGCCCTCACCAGCGTGTCCGTCTGGGATCAGCACCTGGAATCGAGGGGCCTGGCGCCGGTGTACACGATGAATGTCCTCAACTACGACTCGATCAGCGACGTGCTCCTGCCGCGCGCCGCCGGCTACGCGGCCGGCCTGCTCGAGCATTTCTTCGCGGGACGGATCGACGCCAGCGTGCAGCCCGCGGGGGAAACCGACCCGACCATCCTCAAGCTCGTCGCGCGCAACACGTCACCGGAGGCGGTGGACGGCGTCCTGCTCGTCTACGCGGAGGATACGATCACCCGGCATCGCCAAAGCGTCTCGGCGCCGACGGGCGCGCCTCAACCCCTGGGCGCCGTCCCCACCGGAGTCGTCCTCGCCGGCGGTCTCTTCCCCGAGGTCGCGTTCCGCCCGCCGTTCCCGGCCGAGAAATACGTCGTCGTGTATCACGGCAAGCGACTGGGCCCTCGGGTCGAGGATCCGCCTGCCGGGGCCATCGGCGCCGTGATGGCGCAGGTCCTGGGCGGGCCCCGCGTCGAGGCGATCGTGCCGCAGGGCGACCAGCGACTCCTGCGCTCGGTCGCTGGAACGTTCGAGCTCCCTGCCGCCACCGCCGGGCTCGAGCTCATCCAGTGGAGCGACGTCGACAACCACTTCGTCGGCGTGACGGGCACTCGGCTGGTGACCGGTCGGCCAGCGCCGGACGAGGTCAAGGTGTTCAGGATCGAGCGACCGCTGCGGTCGAGCAGCGTCCCCGTGGTCGCGGGCTCCGATCCGCCCACGGTCCAGGCCACCCTCGTGAAGACGGTGCCGTTCCCCTACGGTCTGCAGCTCCCCACCCTGGTGGACTACGTGCAGCGCGTGCGGGTGCGCCAGCCGCTCGTCAGCTACCAGCGCGCCGCGACGCTCGTCTGGCAGGCCGACGCCGAGGAGTACCAGGGGGTCGCCGAGGTCCTCGGCGCGCCCAGCCTGGACGTCCCGGTCGACGAGACCGTGACGTTCGCCGAGCGCTTCCCGGTCGTGCTGGACCGCGAGCACCTGTTCGCGGTCACGGCGGCGACGCCCCGCCCGTACTTCTGGCGCGTGCTCGAGATCGGCCAGGACGAGCGCGAGCGGCTGCTCGCCGTCGTGGAGGTGCAGTTCACCCGCCCCCTCGACGCGGACCGCACCGTGGCGCTGAAGACCCGGAACGAGGACTGCTCGGGATTCGAGGCCCGCGGCATCCATCCGGTAGCGGGCGGCATCCCGGGTGGCGGGCTGATCGCCCTGGTCGACGTCGAGCGGGGCACGGTGATCGGCACCACCGGCACGCCGGCCTTCGCGCCATCCTCGACCGAGCAGGCCAACGTCTTTCCCCTCCTGGAAGAGCGCCTGGTGATGACCCTGGTCGGCGGCCCGACGCCAGGAACCCGGACGCAGTGCACCCAGAGCTTCTTCGGGGGCGACCCGGAGCTTCCGATCGAGGTAGCCGGCGCCGTGACGCTCCCGCCCGTGGGCCCCACGGAGTTCGCGCTGCCCGGGCTCTACCGGGCCGACGTCGACGCCGTCGCGGGCACTCCGATCGGGATCGCGTCCACGTCGGGAGAGTTCGAGCTGGTCTACGCCTTCGCCAACGGCACCAACAAGGCGGTGCGGGTCACCAGCCCGGCGACGCATCTCACGGGCACGCTGACGCTGCTCCGCGAGGGCGCCCGGATGCGCCCCGGCTCGGGCCTGACCACGGAAGTGCTACTGCGGTTCGACCGGCCCCGGGGCAGTCGCGATACGCGCGCGGTGCTGGTGCGCTGGGATCCGCAATCCCCTATCGGGACACGGCTGGCGATCCCCGGCGAGCTCGACCCCGGCCGCTACCGCCTGGCAGCGGCCACGCCGGATGCCGCGCTGCTGAGGGTCGAGGACTTCGACGGAGAGGTACGGACGTTGCTGGCCGATCTGGGCACGAGCACGCTCCACGCCTTCGCCGGCGACATCACCGCGCAGTTCGCCCTGCTGCCACCCTCGGGACTCTACGGCGTCGTCAGCACCCACTTCCACACGCTGGACACGCTGGCGGAGACGGCCTTGCCACCCGGGCTCGCGCCCGGGCCCGTGGCCGCTCCATCGAACGGCGCCTATCACGTGGTCGTGCAGGAATGATGCGCAGACAGTCGATCACGGCTTGAGCATCACCTTGATCGCGCGGTCCTGCTTCTGGTCGAAGATCGAATAGCCGCGCGGGGCGTCCTTCAGCGGCATGGTGTGGGTGACGATGCGCGCCGGCTGCAGCTTCTTGCGCTGCACCAGCGGCATCAGCGGCGTCATGTAGTTACGGGCGTTGCAGATGCCCATCTTGAGCGTCAGGTCCTTGAAGAACGCCTCACGGGCCGGAAAGCCCATCGACGGCTCGACGTACACGCCCACGGAAGACACGGTGCCGCCCGGCCGCACCGACTGGATGGCCTGCGTGAACGGCGCCTCGTGGCCGACGCACTCCAGCACCACGTCGGGGCCGTGGCCGCCGGTCAGCTTCCGGAGCTGCTCGGCCGGGTCGCCCTTGTCCAGGTTCACCGGCTCGGCGCCGAACTCGGCGGCCAGCGCCAGCCGGTAGTCGACACGGTCCACGGCAAACACGCGGGCGGGGCCGAAGAGCTGGGCGGACTGCATGGCCAGCAGCCCGACTGGTCCCGCGCCGAACACCGCCACGCTGTCGCCCGGCTTGATGCCGCCGTTCTCGGCGCACACGTAGCCGGTCGACAGGATGTCGCCCAGGAACAGCGCGTCGTCGTCGGTCAGCTCGGCCGGGACCTTCTCGCACAGATGATCGGCGAACGGCACCCGGATGCGCTCGGCCTGGCCGCCGCCCCACACGTGGCCGAAGCGGCCACCGAAGACCGCCTTGCCGGTCGTCGTGCACTGGGTCGGCATCCGCCGCCGGCACCACTCGCAGCCGCCGCACGAGACGGAGAACGGCACGATCACCCGATCCCCCGCCCGCACCGAGCGCACGGCCGACCCCACCTCGTCCACCACGCCCATGAACTCGTGGCCCATGGTGGCGCCGGTCTGCACCAGGGCGCCCCCGCCCCGGCCGTGGTACTGGTGCAGGTCGGAGCCGCACACCGCGCTGGTGGTGATGCGCAGCACCACGTCGGTCGGATCGACCAGCTTGGGATCGGCCACGTCGGTGGCCCGCACGTCGCCCACGCCATGAAACGTGATCGCCTTCATTGCATCTCCTCCTCGCGACGCCGCGAGCGCGCCGCGCGCATGCTCTCTACGGTTTGAGGACCGTGCTCTCGGTGGCCTGCTGGACGAGCAGGTCCGCGTCGGGCTGCAGGAGGAACCCGGCCGCGACCGCCTTCGCCGCCGCCGCCCGGACCGCCGTCACGTACCCCGCGTGGTCACCGTACCGCTCCTCCAGTGACTGCCGCGGATCCCCGGCCGCCTGCCGCTCGGCCTTGGTCCGGGCGAACGGGATCATACCGCCGGCGTAGTTGCAGATCTGGTCCTTGTGGAACCCGGCCGCGGTGATGTTCCAGCCGAGGTAGGTCCCCAGCGGGGCCAGCCCCAGCACCACCGGCACCCCGCCCACCTCGTTGCCGTCGGCGTCCACCCGAGGCACCAGCGTGTCGATCACCTGCTTGATGGGCGGGGGGATCCGCGTGGGCACCCCGGTGCCGTCGTTGGGATCGAAGTCGCGACCCCAGTCGTAGTCGAGCACGGCATTGATGAAGCCGGGCTCGGGGGCCGTGGGCCGCAGGCCCGGGATGGTCGGGAAGCCCATGGCCGCCTTCGTGGAGGCCACCAGCTGCGCGGGGCCCGTGCCTCCGCCCGGCCGCAGCAGCGGCCACACGCTGGGCGGCGGCTCGATGCCCTGCATGACCCACCGGCGGAAGTGGAAGCGTAGCGCGGTCACCGTCTGCGCGTGCGGCATCGGGTTGGCGCGCAGGAGGCCCTGCCCGTAGTTGTTGCCGGGGCAGTTCACCGTGGTGGCCGGCGGGTTCGGGGCGAAGCCGCCGGCGCCGCCGCCGTGACTGCTGCTGGCGATGTAGTAGCGGCGCACGGTGGGGGGCAGCGCGATGTCCGCATCGGCGCCGGTGCCCACCCACTCGACGCCGAGCTTGAGCGCCCAGATCTCCGCCGAGCCGAAGTGCTCGATGATCCTCGGGCAGGTGCGCGAGGCCTGGCAGCGGTCCAGGATGCTGCGCGCCGGCAGCTCGCGCTTGCGGTCCTCGTGCTTGACCCACCACTGCGGACCCTCGCTGCCCGCCTGGTACAGCTCCAGCACCCCGTCCGGCTGGGCCCACCGGAAGTTCAGCGCGATGCGCCGCCCCGCGATGATCGGCCACAGGCCGTCGTACACCTGCCGCCCCGCCTCGTCCTGGTTGAAGCCCAGGTGCAGGAAGCCGCGCAGGTAGTTGCCGGACTGCGAGACACCGCGGGCGATCACCCACTTCACCCCGTTGGCGAGCGGGTTGGGCGTGCCGGCGTCGTCCTTGTCGGCGTGGCGAAAGAACGACGCCACGTCGCGGAAGGCGGCAAAGCCCACGCCGAGGACGGGCGGGTCCTTGGCCGTGAACACCACCTGGTAGAGCAGGTTCGGATCGAAGCCGTGCTTCAGGCAGATCTGCGTGGGGTCGGGGGTGCCCGGGAACGGGGTGGCGGCGTCGCACTTCGCCCACGCCCAGTCGCCGGCGGGGATGACTGTCTCGCCGGTGACCACGCCCTCCATCGTCTCGCGCACGCGCGACACGAGCCGGGCGCTGGCCGTGTCGAGCGAGGCCGGCTTGTAGGGCAACGGGTTGCTCTGCACCAGGATCGGCTGCGAGCCGGGACCGCTGCGGTTCACGATCCGGCCCAGCACCTGGCCGGTGATCGACGAGCCGTCCTTGTTGCGGGCGATCGGCACCTTCACCCACTCGTTGCCGGTCCGGGTCTGGTCGGTGGCGCCGGCGTTGTCGCCCTGCCAGCCGCTGCTCAGCCCCACGTCGCCCTCGTTACGGCTCGCCTCGGCCAGCGTGATGCGGCCGCCCCGGTTGGGCACGTCGTGCCACATCAGGCCACTGGCCTTCGTCATGTCGATCGGCTTGACGATGAAGAACGTGGCGACGTAGCGGACCTTGCCGTCCGGGTCCGTGGCCAGCGCGATGTCCTGGATGATCTGGTTGCGGTCGTGGCGCGGATCGAGCTCGCCGAACGCGCGCCCCGCGATGGTCTCGTAGGCGCCGGCGCTGCCGCTGGACTGGCCGCCGAAGGCCGGTGACGTGACGGTGTCGACGACGATGCGGGTGACGCGCGCGTGGGCCGGCGTGGCGAGGACCAGGGCCGCCGCCGTGACGGTGACGCCGATCCATGCCGCCTTACGGAACAGCACCGACGTCCTCGGTAGCATGGAGCGTGTCTCCTGTAGTTCTAGGTGGTTGCCTACTCGCAGCGGTGACGGCGGTCGAAGCTCCTCTGGGTCGGGCGAACGGCTACAGCTGCCCGAAGTGGCGGAGCTGGATGCCGAGGGCGGCGGCGGCCCCCCGCGCGAGCGCGGTGCCGAGGCCGGTCATCTCGATCTCGCGCTGGCGCCCGTAACGGCTGTAGCCGAGGTCGGCGTCGAACCGGCCGGGGTGACACATGAACTCCGACACGCCCGGCGGCAGCGCTCGCAGGTGGGCCAGCGTGCGGGCCGCCGACCAGTAAGCGTCGGGCCCCGACTCGCCGAAGAAGTGGTCGGTCGTGCGCAGCCGGGCGCTCCGGGCCCGCGTCCGCGCCGCCTCGTCCTGGCTGCGCACCGCCACCCCGGCCGCGCGGGCGACCTCCAGCACGACGTCGCGCACCGGCGGGTAGAGCCCCACGTGATGGTGCGTGTCGATGTGCGTCGGCAGCCGCCCGACCAGCTTCTCGAAGCGCGCGATCTGCGCCTCGGCCTCGGCCCGCACCTCGCGCGCCTCGGCGCCGGCGGCGGCCCGGCGGACGTCGCGCACGAAGGCGCCACCGCCATCGACCAGCGAGCGCCCTCGGGTCAGCGGCCGGCCCAGCGTGAGGTTCAGGTGCAGGCCCAGCCCGAGGCCGGCCGCCCGGGCCTGGGCCAGCTGCTCACGATCGATGTCCGCGGTGACGAGCACGGTGGTGCTGGTGACGATGCCGTGGCGGTGGGCGGCCAGGATGCCGGCGCTGACGCCCCGGGTGAGGCCGAAGTCGTCGGCGTTGACGATGAGGGTCCTCACTTGCCCTGCACTTTGCGGAAGTACAGGCGGATGGCCTCCTTGAGCTGGGCGCGGGCGCCGGCCGCGGTCTGCGCGTCCTCCAGGATGTCGAGGTCGAGGGCCAGCGGCACGCCCTCCTTCTTCACGCCGTCCAGCTCGGCCGTGAGCCCGCACCGCTCGTCGGACTCGGTGAAGACCAGCTTGGCCCGCTGGAACGTGCCGTCGTCGCGGGCGATCTGCTCGACCGTCTCCACCAGCAACCGCTTGATCGCCTCGGCATCGCCGGCCGGCACGCTCGAGAACGCCGCCGTGAGAGTCACCTCCGCCATGTGTCCGTCCTCAGCCCTTCGGCTCCGTGTACACGCTCAGGATGTCGGCGTGCGCCTTGGCCGCGTTGGCCCGGATGGCAAAGGAAATCGCCTCCCGCACCTCGTCCTCGGTGGCGCCGCTGGCCCTGGCACCCGCCAGGTCGCGCTTGGCTCAGTGGGTGTTGCCGACGGCGAGATTGGCCGCGAGATAGCACAGGTACGCCGTCTTGGCGTCGAGCGCGCCCTTCTTGTACTTCCAGGAAGCGATCACCTTGTCTTCGAGCGCCATCGGCCCCTCCTACTTCGCCATCAGGATCTTGGCGATCTCGCCCGGCGCCGTCACCATCGCGTCGTGGCCGGTCTTGACGTCGTGGAAGGTCCACTTGCGGTCGTCGCGCAGGCGCTCGGCGAACTGGTCGAACGTCCCCATCGCCGGCTTCGAGCAGTAGACGTAGCTGCGCTTGAGCTTGTCGCCCCCGGCCGCCGCCAGCGGCTGCTCGAACGTCCTGAGCGGCTGCGCCACCAGGTGCTTGTTCAGCCACTCCGTGTCGCGCTGGCTGGTGACGCCGAAACGCTCGGGCGGGAACGACGGCAGCTTCCACCCCTCGCCGTTGGCGGCCGCTGCCTCCCGCATCGCGGCCGCCCGCTCGCCGAGGTAGTCGAAGAGCGACTTGCCGCTCTCCGGCACGAAGGCGTCCAGGTAGACCAGGTGGCCGATACGTCCCGTCGTGCGGGCGGCCACGCCGCTGATGACCATGCCGCCGTAGGAGTGGCCGACCAGCGTGACCTGGCGCAGCTCCTCGGCCTCCAGCATCGCGACCACGTCCTGGATGTGGGTCTCGAGATCGACCTCGGGCCGCGCCAGGTGGGCGCGCTCGCCGAGGCCGGTCAGCGTGGGTGTGTAGACCTCGTGGCCGGCGTCGCGCAGGAGGCGGGCCACCTTGGCCCAGCACCACCCCCCGTGCCACGCGCCGTGAACGAGCACGTACGTCCCGATCGCCATCCGGCTACCTCGTCAATGCCCGGCGGCGGCCGCGGCGCTGTACTGCTCGAGCCCGGCCTCGAGGCCCTTGGGCGTGACGCGGATCGCAACCGGGCGGGAGAAGTTCAGGCTCGAGTACGACTCTTCCTTGGGCACGACCTTGTGACCCTTCTTGGCCAGCCCGGCCAGCGCCTTGTCGCCGACCCGCGTGCTCACCAGCACCTCGGCGCCCTCGGTGTGCACGCGCGGCGCCTCGATGGCCGCCTGCGGCGCGGCCTTGAGGTCGATCATGTTACTCAGCACCTGCGGGATGGCCGAGACGATGCCGCGGCCGCCCGGCGCGCCCAGCGTGAAGGACGGCGCCCCGCGCTTGAAGCCGAGCACGGGCACCATGTTGACCAGCCCCCGCTTGCCGGGGCCGACCGAGTTGGCCTTGCCGGGCTCGGGGTCGAACCAGATCATGCCGTTGTTGAGCAGGATGCCGGTGCCGGGCACGACCACCCGCGAGCCCCACAGCGACACCGCGGTGTTGGTCAGCGCCACCATGTTGCGCTGCTTGTCGATGACGCCCAGGTGCGTGGTGCATTCGTCGGAGGCCTTGCGGCGCCGCGCCGGCGCCGGCTTGCCGCGCCGGATCTCGGCGGCCACCTCGCGCGCGTACTCGCGCGAGAGCAGCCGCTCCCACGGCGCCTTGACCATGGCCGGATCGCCGAGGTGCTCGAAGCGGTCGCGGAAGGCGCGGGCGATGGCGCTGGCACGCAGGTGCAGCCCCTCGACCGTCTGCCAGCCCACCCGCGCCGAGGGGAACTCGGCGAGGATGTTCAGCATCTCGAGCGCGGTGGCGCCGCCGGTGGGGCCGGGCGAGAAAGCCAGGTCGGTGTCGCGGTAGCGCGCGGTCAGCGCCGGCTCGACGATCACCCGGTACGATTCCAGGTCCTCGCTGCCGGATCAGCCCGCCGTTGGCGGCCATCTCCTCGACCAGGGCCTGGCCCAGCGCGCCCCGGTAGAAGGCGTCGGGGCCCTGCTTGGCCACCAGCTCCAGGCTGCGGGCCAGATCGGGATAGAGCGAGTGATCGCCCGGCAGCATGCCGGCCGGACGCGGGCTCCAGCGGCCGTCGCGCAGGTAGTTGCGCGCGGTGGCGGGGAAGGCCTGCAGCTCCTGCATGAACTTGGCGTGGTTCTGCGACAGGTACCAGTCGGTCTCGAACCCCTCGCGGGCCAGCGTGATCGCCGGCGCCAGCACGTCGCGCCAGTCCATGGTCCCGTAGCGCTCGACCGCCAGCGAGAGCCCGGCCAGCGTGCCGGGCACGGCCACGGCGCGGTGGCCGTACTCGTTGGCCGCGCCCTCGGTGCGCGGCCACGAGAAGAGCCCGTCGGACACGCCACCGACGACCTTGTAGATCGACTCGTGGGCGGCCAGCGGCGCCACGCCGTTGAAGTTCAGGGCGATGGTCTCGCCGCGCTTGGCCAGGTGCACGAGCATGGTGCCGGAGCCGGCAATGGTGGACATGAAGGGCTCGACCACGGTCATGGCCACCGCGGTCGCCACGGCGGCATCGACGGCGTTGCCGCCCCGGGCGAGGATGCCGGCCCCCACCTCGGCACCGCGCCAGTGCTCGGCGGCGACCATGCCGTGGGGGGCGAGCGGGGTCTGCTTGGTGACGACGAGACGTGAGCGGATCATTTCATCCTCGGGGTCCAGCTGGGTGGCAGGTACTGGGTGATGTCGATCAGACGCGGGCCGGCGAAGAACATGTTCCAGCCGAGCGGGTAGACCCACACCTCGGTGGCGTTGCCCTTGATGCCCGGCCAGTAGCCCCGGGCGATCTTTTCCATGTGGGCCTGGTCCCCGCTCACGAGCGCCGGCGCCCCGAGCAGGATCAGCACTTGCTCCTTGTCCATGCCCACGGTGACCTGGCGCAGGTAGCGGAACGTCGACACGTCGAGGGCGTTGGCCTTCTCGGGGTTGGCGCGCAGGTAGGCGCCGATCTTGTCCTCGACCTGCGTCTCCCACTGCCGCCGCTCCTCGAACGTCGGCTCCCGCCCACTCTCCGTCAGCACCCGGAGGTTGAGCATCTGCGTCGAGGTCGGTCCCTGCGTGCTCCGCTGCTCCACCGCCTGCTGCCGCATCGCGCAGCCGCCGGCGATCAGCGCACACAGGACGAAGATGGCGCACGAGATCGAGCTCGGGATGGTCAGCGCCCGGACCGATCGCAGAATCACGCGGGGAGCATAGCAGGTGGAGCGGGATTTCCGCTAGCCACGATCGTCGGTTACGGAGGGCGGCTCGACGAAGGTGAAGCCGAAGCGCCCCTTGATGCACAGGTGTCCGTGAGTCACCGAGACGTCGGCCGGCGAGGTCACCTTCACGATGCGGTTGTCCTGAACGTGGAGGGACAGCGTGCAGCCCACCCCGCAGTAGGAGCAGATGGTGTCGGTCGTCCGCTGCCGCGACTCGTCCCAGGTGCCGGCCGCCCGCATGTCGTGCTCGCGCTTGAACATGAGGGCGCCCGTCGGGCAGACGCCGATGCAGTTGCCACAGTAGACGCAGGCCGAATCGGGCAGCGGCACGTCGTCCTCGGTGGAGATGCGGGCGTCGAAGCCGCGGCCGGCCACTGCGATGGCGAACGTGTTCTGGGCATCGACGCCGCAGGCCTCGACGCACTTGTAGCAGAGGATGCACTTGCTGTAGTCGCGCACGTAGAGGTCGTTGTCGATCTTCACCGGCTGCGCGACGGTCTCGGCCTCGGCGCCGGCGGGCGCCGCGTGGTGCCCGGGCTCGCGCGTGTCCCGCTCGCCGTCGGCGACCGGCGCCGCGGCCGGGCCGTACCGGTCCGGGCGGGCGCCGTAGCGGGCGATGAGGCCGTCGACGCCGGGCGCCGTCGACAGATCGACCGACGAGGCCAGCAGCTCGAGGACCATCCGGCGCGACACTCGCACGCGCTCGGATTCCGTGAGGATCGTCATGCCGGGCTCGACACGCCGCGAGCAAGCGGGGACGAGCACCCGGGAGCCGGCGACCTCGACGACGCAGACACGGCAGACGTTCACCGGCGTCAACGTCTCCAGGAAGCACAGCGTCGGGATGTCGAGGCCACGGGCCCGGCAGGCCTCGAGGATCGTCGCCCCGGCCGGAGCCTTCGCCGGCTGCCCGTCGATGACGACGTCGACGGGCGGACTGGTCGGGCGCTCGGGGGCCACGGGCGGCCGGCTGGGCGGCGGCGGTCCCTCGAACCAGATCGGCACGGGCGTCATGGCCTCGGCCCCGTGAGCGCGAGTCGAAAGATGGCGGATTCCACGGCGCTGGAGGCGGTCTGGCCGAGGCCGCAGATGGAGGCATCCCGCATCACCTGGCCGAGGTCCCGGAGAAGGGCCATCTCCTGGGCGTCGGTGCCGAGCCGTCGCCCGGCCTGCAGCCGCGCCAGCAGCTCTTCCTGCCGGACGGTTCCCACCCGGCACGGCACGCACTGCCCGCACGACTCGTCGCGGAAGAACGCGGCGATGCGGCGCACGACGTCGAGCAGGTCCACCGTCTCGCCGAAGACCATGACGACGCCCGAGCCGAGCGTGGCGCCGATCGCTCGCGTGCCCTCGAAGGTCAGCGGGACGTCGAGGTCACCCGGGCCCACGAACACGCCGGCCGCGCCGCCCAGCAGCACGGCCCTGACCGGCGCCGCCCCGGCCAGCTCCAGGAGCTGGCGCAGCGTGATCCCGAACGGCGCCTCGTAGAGGCCGGGATGCACGACCTCGCCGGACACGCAGAAGAGCTTGGGGCCCGCCGAGCCGGCGGTACCGATGCCGGCATAGGCGGCGCCGCCCTCGCGCAGCAGGGCCGGGACGTTCACCAGCGTCTCCACGTTGTTCACGACGGTCGGTCGGCCGAAGAGCCCGACCTCCACCGGGAACGGCGGCTTGTTGCGCGGCTCGCCGCGCTTGCCCTCGATGGAGTTGAACAGCGCCGTCTCCTCGCCGCAGATATAGGCGCCGGCGCCGCGGCGGATCTCGATGTCGAAGGCGAAGCCCGCCCCCATCACGTTTGCGCCCAGCAGCCCGGCGGCGCGCGCCGCCGCGATGGCTCCCGCCATGCGCTCGGCCGCGAGCGGGTACTCACCGCGCAGGTACAGGAACCCGCGCTCGCAGCCGGTCGCGTAGCCGGCGATCGTCATGCCCTCGACGAGCGCGAACGGATCCTCCTCCATGAGCAGCCGATCCTTGAACGTCCCCGGCTCGGACTCGTCGGCGTTGCAGACGAGGTAGTGCGGCCGAGCCGGCGCCTTGGCCACGGCATCCCACTTTCGTCCGGTCGGAAAGGCGGCGCCGCCGCGCCCGACCAGCTTGGAGGCCGTGACCTCCTCGATGACCGCGGCGGCTCCGAGCGCCACGGCGCGGGTGAGCGCCTGGTACCCCTCGTTCGCCCGGTACGCCTCGAGGCTGGTCGGATCCACGCGTCCGATGCGGCCCAGGAGCCGCAGGCCCGGCTGCCCTGCTTGCGGCACCGAGCGCGCCACCGGCGTCCCGCTCCCGAGACGCGTGTCGGCGGTCCGGGGAGGATCGCGCAGCACATCGAGGACCTGAGCGAGACCCGTGGTGGGCGCCAGCGTGACCGCGCGCGGCGATTCGCCGGCGACGGTGACGAGGACGGCGGGCGCCCGCTCGCACTGGCCGAGACAGGGACTGCGCATCCACCCCGTCGCTCCCGCCTGCTCCAGCGCCTCGCAGAGTGCCTCGCCGCCGCGGCCGCGGCAGGCGATGTCGTCGCAGACGTGGGCGACGATCGGCGGGTGCGGTTTCGTGAACAGCAGGTGGTAGAAGGTGACGACGCCCCAGATCTCGGCGGGCGGCACCGTGAGGCGGCGGCTGATGTAGTTGAGGGCGCCGCGGCTCACCCAGCCCACGCTCGCCTGGGCGGCGTGCAGGGCCGGCAGCAACAGATCCCGTCGCGAGCCCTCGCCCACGACGGCATCGATCGCGGCGCGCTCGGCATCATTGGCGTTCGGGCCGACGATCTTGAGGTCGATCGGCTCAGGTCCCCAGCCGCTCGATGCGAATCGCCGTGGCCTTGAACTCGGCCGTGCCGGACTTGGGATCGGTGGCGTCGATGGTCAGCAGGTTGGTGGCGACCTCGTCCTGGAAGTGCAGCGTCATGAATGCCAGCCCCGCTCGCAGTCCCTCGTCACGCCGCACGGGCACCTCGACCGCACCCCGGCGCGAGCGCACACGGACGATCTCGCCCTCCCGCAGACCGTAGCGCTCCGCGTCCTCCGGCGAGAGGTCGAGGCTCTCCCCCCGGCGGAGCGGCGAGGAATACGCGGACGTCTGCACGCCGGTGTTGTAGTCGTCGAGCCGCCGGCCCGTCGTGAGGCGCAGCGGGAACTCGTCGTCCAGCTTGTCGACCGGCGGGTCATGCTCCACGGGCACGAACTCGACACGCGGACCCCGCAGCGGCTCCTCCCACAGGCGGCTGTGCAGGAACAGCTCGCCCGGGTGCTCGTCGTCGTAGCACGGCCACTGCAGGCCGCCGAGCTTCTCGAGTCGCGCGTAGCTCATGCCGCCGTGCATCGGCGACAGCCCGCGCACCTCGTTCCAGATGGTCTCGGCGTCGGGCCGGCCCCAGTCGTGGCCCAGCCGCCGGGCCAGGTCGAAGACGATGGCCACGTCGTCGCGGCTGCCGGCCGGGGCGTCGATGGCCTTGCGGACGCGCTGCACACGACGCTCGCTGTTGGTCACCGTGCCCTCGGACTCACACCAGGCCGCGCTGGCGGGGAGCACGACGTGGGCCAGCTCCGCGGTCTTGGTCAAGAACAGGTCCTGCACCACCAGGCAGTCCAGGCTCTCGAGCCGGAGCCGGGCGTGGTGCTGGTCGGCCTCGGACTGCAGCGGGTTCTCGCCGATGACGTACAGCGCCCGCAGATCGCCCCGCCCCATCGCCTCGAACATCTGCGAGAGGTGCCAGCCGCGCGTGGGCGGCACCGCCACCCCCCAGGCGCGATCGAACTTGGCCCGCATCGCGTCGTTCTCGACGTGCTGAAAGCCGGGGAGCCGGTCCGGCAGGGCCCCCATGTCGCCCCCGCCCTGCACGTTGTTCTGTCCGCGCAGCGGGTTCAGGCCCGAGCCGTAGCGACCGACGTGGCCGGCCAGCAGGGCCAGGTTTACCAGCGCCAGCACGTTGTCGACCGCGTTGTGATGCTCGGTGATCCCGAGCGTCCAGCAGATCATGGCGCGGCCGGCCCGGGCATAGGCGTGCGCCA
This sequence comes from uncultured Candidatus Rokubacteria bacterium, assembly GCA_963734175.1. Lineage (GTDB taxonomy): Bacteria > Methylomirabilota > Methylomirabilia > Rokubacteriales > CSP1-6 > AR5. The sequence goes on along the minus strand of CAVTGC010000002.1, from coordinate 262,321 downwards.
TCTCCCGGATCAGCTCGGCCGGCACCCCGCTCTCGCGCTGCGCGTAGGCGAGCGTGTAGGGCTCGACCGCCGCGCGATAGGCCTCGAACCCGCTCGTCGCCCGACCGATGAACTCGCGGTGCTCGAGCCCGGCCGCGATGATCTCGCGGCCCATGGCGTTGGCCAGCGCGATGTCCGAGCCGACGTCCAGCGCCGCCCATCGCTCAGCCCACTGCACGGAACTGGTCCGGCGCGGATCGATGGCGAACAACCGCGCCCCGTTCCGGAGGCCCTTGAGCAGATGGTGAAAGAAGATCGGGTGCGTGTCCCGCGCGTTCGAGCCCCACAGCAGGACGAGATCCGTCTCCTCGATCTCCTGATAGGAGCTCGTTCCCCCGCCCGCCCCGAATACCGTCGCCAGTCCGGCGACGCTGGGCGCGTGTCACGTTCGGTTGCAACTGTCGATGTTGTTGCTGCCGATGACCGTGCGCGCGAACTTCTGAGCGACGAAGTTCGTCTCGTTCGTGCTCTTCGAGCAGCTGAAGAGACCGAACGCGCGCGGCCCGTGCGTGGCCACGACCTGCCGCAGGCCAGCCGCGGCGCGATCGAGCGCCTCGTCCCAGGTGGCGGGGCGAAGGACGCCGCCTTCCCGGATCAGTGGTTGAGTCAGTCTGCGATAGCTGCGAGACATGCTGTGCTCTCTCCGATCGGTGGTGCGCTCGGCCGGCGCGCCGTGCCGCTGATTCTTGGTCGGACAATACTATGTCACGTAAAGCGTCGTCAAATCGCGGCGATGAGGAGCGTAACGGCCGGGAGGTCGTCGGCGGTGATAGGCTAGCCACCGTGGCGATGATCACGGCGCTTCGAACGGGGGAGGTCGTCATGCTCGGGACGGAGCGGTGGCGGATGGCCGTCGCGGTGATGATCGCCGCCGCGGTGGGTCTCGGCGTCGGCGTACCGGCGGCGGCGGTCGCCGCCGAGGCGCCGGTCGTCATTCCTGCTCCGGCCCTGGACAATCCGAAGGCGCCGGGCCCGGTGCAGAGCGCCGTCATCGCGGGTGGCTGCTTCTGGGGCGTGCACGGCGTCTACCAGCACGTGCGCGGCGTCCAGCGAGTGCTTTCCGGCTATTCGGGCGGCACCAAGGCGACGGCCGAGTACGAGGCCGTCAGTCGCGGCGCCACCGGTCACGCCGAGTCGGTGGAGATCCGCTTCGATCCCCAGGAGCTGAGCTACGGCGAGATCCTGAAGATCTTCTTCTCGGTGGTGCACGATCCCACCCAGCTCAATCGGCAGGGCCCCGACATGGGCCCGCAGTATCGAACGAACATCTTCTACGTCGACGAGTCGCAGAAGCGGATCGCCCAGGCCTACATCGCCCAGCTGGACAAGGCCAAGGCGTTTGCTCGCCCGATCGTCACCCGGGTGGATCCGCTCAGCGCGTTCTATCCCGCCGAGGCCTATCACCAGGACTTCCTGGTCAAGAACCCGACGTACCCCTACATCGTGGTCCACGACCTCCCCAAGATCGGCACCCTCAAGAAGGTCTTCCCCGGCCACTATCGCGAGCAGCCGGTGACCGCCGAGAGACGTGAGGACAAAACGAGATGAGTGAGCTACCCAGGCGGCAACTGGGGCGGACCGGACTCCCGGTCACCATGCTGGGCTACGGCGCCATGGAGATCCGGGGGGCCCCCCGAGGCCGGGACGTCACCGACCAGCAGGCTGAAACGATTCTCCACGCCGTGCTCGACGCCGGCATCAACTACATCGACACCTCGATCGACTACGGGGTGAGCGAGGAGCGCATCGGCCGCTACATCGGCGATCGGCGCTCCGAGTACTACCTGGCCAGCAAGTGCGGCTGTCTGGTGGGGGCGCCGCCCGCCCCGCGCGGCCAGACCAGCCCCCACGTCTTCACCCGCGACAACATCTTGAAGGGTGTGGAGCAGAGCCTCGCTCGTCTGCGGACGGACTACCTCGACGTCCTCCAGTTCCACATCTCCCCGTCCCGGCAGACGCTGGAAAAGGATGGCGCCCTGGAGACCGTGCTCGAGCTCAAGCGAGCGGGAACCACCCGATTCGTCGGCATGTCCGGAACCCTGCCCAACCTTGCCGATCACATCGCCATGGGCGTGTTCGACGTCTTCCAGATCCCCTACTCGGCCGTGGAGCGGGAGCACGAGGCGATGATCGCGGAGGCGGCCCGGGCCGGGGCCGGCATCGTGGTTCGGGGCGGCGCCGCCAAGGGCGCTCCCGCCGAGGGCAAGCACGAGGGCGTGCAGTGGGACCGGTGGCAGAAGGTGCACCTCGACGATCTGCTGGACGGCATGACGGCAATGGAGTTCATCCTGCGCTTCACGTTCACGCATCCCGACCTGCACACGAACATCGTCGGGACGATCAATCCCGCCCACCTGAAGAACAACGTCGAGATCCTGAAGCAAGGGCCGCTGCCGGCCGAGGTCTACACCGAGGCCAAGCGCCGCCTCGACGCGGCCGGATCGACCCCGCGGCGGGCCTAGCCAGAGCTTCGCTGCCGCCGCTCGAGCGGCTGGCCTCGCCGTCCAACCGCTCGTCAACGCGCGTATGCTCCGCGCTCGCGGATTCGGCCGGACTCGCTGTCGATTTCGGCTCCCTCGCCACGACCATACGGTGTCCGCGGCCGTACGACCGCGAGGGGAGGGCCCATGAAGTACGTCTGCCTGGTCTATCTTGTCGAGAAGGACATGCGCGCAATGACCAAGAGGGAGGCCGACACCTGCACCGACGAGAGCCTGGCGTACGACGAGACGCTCCGGAAGGCCGGCCACCTCGTCGTCGCCCACGCGCTCCAGCCGGTCGAGGCGGCCACCACCGTCCGGGTGCGGAGCGGCAAGCTGTCGGCCACCGACGGCCCCTTCGCCGAGACCACGGAGCAGCTGGGCGGGTTCCTGCTGATCGAGGCCCGGGACCTGAACGAGGCCATCCAGGTGGCGGCGAAGATCCCGATGGCCCAGCGTGGCAGCATCGAGGTACGACCGATCAAGCAGCTCCGGCCGTGAGGAGGACGTGATGAAGTTCATGTTCATGATCTACCACGACGAGAACGTGCTGGACGCGCTGCCCGAGGGGGAGATGCAGACCCTCGTCGACTCGGCCCTCGACTACGACGAGGAGATCCGGCAGAGCGGCCACTACATCGTCTCGAATGCCCTGCAGCCCGCCCGCACGGCCCGGACCATCCGGGTCCGCGGCGGCAAGGTCTCCACCACCGACGGGCCCTTCGCCGAGACGAAGGAACAGCTCGGCGGGTTCTTCCTCATCGAGGCCAAGGACATGGACGAGGCGTGTGCGGTCGCCGCGAGATTTCCGCCGGCGCGCCTGGGCATCATCGAGGTCCGCCCGGTCCAGGAGCTGGAGCACTCCTAGCCAGGACGCCCCACCATGAGCGAGCCCACCGTCGACCGCGCTCGCGCGGCGGTGGACGCGGTCTACCGGTCCGAGTCCCGCCGCGTCCTCGCCACCCTCATTCGTCTGCTGGGCGGCTTCGATCTCGCGGAGGAGGCGCTGCACGAGGCCTTCGCCGCCGCGGTCGAGCAGTGGCCTCGCGAGGGCACGCCGGCCCATCCGCGGGCCTGGCTCGTGTCGACCGGCCGCTTCAAGGCCATCGACGCCATGCGCCGGCGCGCCCGGTTCGACGCCTCCCAGGCCGAGCTCGCCGAGCGCCTGGAAGCCGAGACCATCCGCCTCACGCCGGGCGAGGCCGAGGACATCGAGGACGATCGGCTCCGGCTGATCTTCACCTGCTGCCATCCGGCCCTGCCGCCCGACGCCCAGGTGGCGCTGACCCTCCGCGAGGTGTGTGGCCTGACGACCGAGGAGATCGCGCGCGCCTTTCTCACCGCGCCGCCCACGCTCGCCCAGCGCATCGTGCGCGCCAAGGCGAAGATCCGCGACGCCGGCATCCCCTACGAGGTCCCCGCCCTGCCCGAGCTACCGGATCGCCTGGACACGGTCCTGCACGTGATCTACCTGGTCTTCAACGAGGGGTACTCGGCCTCGTCGGGCGAGTCGCTGACCCGGGCGGATCTCTCGGGCGAGGCCATCCGCCTGGGGCGGCTCCTGGTCGAGCTGCTCCCGGAGCCCGAGGCGCAGGGCCTGCTGGCGCTGATGCTGTTGCACGAGTCGCGTCGCGCCGCCCGCACCTCGGCCGACGGCGAGCTCATCCTGCTGGACGACCAGGACCGCTCGCGCTGGAATCGCGCGCAGATCGCCGAGGGCGGGGCGCTGGTGGAGCATGCGCTCGCCTCGCGCCGGATCGGCCCCTACACCCTGCAGGCGGCGATCGCGGCAGTCCACGCCGAGGCCCCCGGCGCCGCCGCGACCGACTGGTCGCAGATCGTCGGCCTCTACGATGTGCTGGTGCGGGCGGCGCCCTCCCCGGTGGTCGAGCTGAACCGCGCCGCCGCCGTCGCGATGCGCGACGGGCCGGCCGCCGGCCTGGCCCTGATCGACACGATCCTGCAACGCGGCGACCTCGCCGATTATCCCCTGGCGCACTCGGCGCGAGCGGAGCTGTGCCGGAGGCTCGGCAAGACCGGCGACGCCCGCGCCTCCTACGAGCGCGCGCTCGCCCTCACGCGGCAGGAGCCGCAGCGCCGCTTTCTCGAGCGGCGCCTCACCGAGTTACGAGATTGACGCCGCGCGCTCACGCTTCGCCGCCCGGCGTGGCGGCCGCGGCGCGCGGATCAGCAACGCCACGAGGACGCCCACGACGGACAGCACGGCGAAGCAGCTCAGGGAGGCGACGTAGTCTCCGGTCCGGTCACGCAGCAGGCCGGACAGCAGCGGCCCCGACGCCTGCGCGCTCACCTGCACCGTGAGGGCGACGCCGCGGATGGCGCCGTAGCTCGCCCGCCCGAAGTAATCGGCCCAGGCCAGCGGCAGGACGGTGAGCAGCCCGCCGATCCCCAGGCCGAAGCAGCCCGCCGCGAGGTAGCCGTGCAGCGGCGTGGTGATGCCGAGCATGGCGGCGGCGCTGACACCGAGGAACGCCGCGGTCAGGCCCAGTCCCGCCCGTGCGCCCAGCCGCCGGGTCAGCAGACCGAAGGCGAGGCTGGCCACACCCGAGGCGAGCGAGAACGAGCTGACGATGGCGGCCGCGACTCCCTGGCTCAGCCCGCGCTCGACCAGGTAGGGCGCCTGGTGCAGGCTGACCCCCGCCTGCACGGGATAGACCACCAGCGTGTAGAGCGAGAGAAGCCAGAAGGTGGAGGTCCGGAGCGCCTCCGGCCGCGAGAACGCCGGCTCGGCGGGCGCTGGCGATCCGCGAGCGTGCGCACCCTGGATGGCGCCGGACGCCGGTGACCGTCCATCGGGCTGCAGGCCCACGTCCTCGGGGCGCGCCACCATGAACAGCCACGTGGGCACCAGGCCGACGAGGAGCACGGTGGCGCCCACGGCCAGCCAGCCCGCCCGCCAGCCCCGGTGCTGCATGGCCAGGTGGGCGAGCAGCGGCAGGACGACGAGGCCCGCCATCTGCGCAAGGTTGACGATCGAGGTGACGAACGCGCGGCGGGCGACGAACCAGCTGTTCAGCGCGCCGTAGATGCCGAGATCGAAGGTGGCGGCGAAGTTCATGCGGCCCAGGCAGAAGAGCACGTAGAAGGCCGTCAGTGACTGGGTCGCCGACAGCAGCATCGTCGACACCCCGGTGACGGAGACGGCAATGCACAGGATGAGCCGGGCCCCCCGGCGGTCGAGCACCGGGCCGATCAGCGGCGAGGCCAGCGCGGCCAGGACTCCACCGAGGGAGACCGCCCCCGAGAGCGCGGTGCGGGACCAGCCGAACTCGCGGGTCATCGGCTCGACGAAGATCGACAGGGTGGCGACCGCCGGGCCCTGACGGGCGAAGCCGGCCAGACACACGCAGCCCAGGATGACCCAGCCGTAGAAGAACGGCACCCGGGCAGCCAATCGGCTCGGGGCGGTCGGTCTCAGATCAGCGCGCTGTCGTACACGATGCCGCGATCGATGCTACGCGCCGCCTGCGTCAGCAGCCGCACCACCGCCGGCGCCACCTCGTCGCTGTCGGCCAGCTGCCGCAGCAGGTCGATCAGGCGGCGCATGGCGCGGATCAGGTCGCCCTCGTGACCGCCGAAGGCGGAGGTCACGATGCCCGACCAGTCGTCCTCGCCGGAGGCCCAGCGGTACACCGCCGGCATGAATCCCGGCTGCACGCTGATCGGCATGGCCAGGTGGCGCGCGCGCTGGGCCTGGAAGACGGAATCGGCGACCGTGATCAGGCTGTCGACCTTGCGCTTGAGCTTGCCGTGCTTGCGCAGGAAGGTCCGCGCGATCATCGGCTCACCCGAGCGCGACTCCTCCAGCAGCGCCGAGCACACCGCCGCCGCCTCGGCCGGGGTGAGGTCGTCGAAGATCCGCCGCCAGACGGCCTCGGCCATCAGCAGCTCGTTGTCGTGGCGCAGGCTGGCGATCAGGCGGCCCTTGGGCTCCAGGGCTCGCTCCCGCACGGCCCCGAACTGCTCGAGCACCTCGACCACGCGCAGGAACTCCTGCCAGTAGGCGCCGCGGAACGCCTCCAGCCCGTCGCGCTTCTGCCGGAGCCGCTCCTCCAGTCGCTCGATCTCTTTCCAGGCGCGGTCGCACGGCACCGTCGAGTCCCACGGGCAGCGGTGGCACTCGATCGCGGCCAGCGCCGCCTCCGGCCCCTGCGTGCGCTCGCGATCAATCAGCTCCGGCACTTCCAGCCGGGCGAGCTGCTCGGCCAGCACGCGCAGGCCGCGGCCGTCGTGGCGGCCGTCGCGGTAGACGTCGCGGGGGACGTAGAGCGGCGGGGTCGCCCAGAAGATGCGCTTGATGACGCCGCTCTTGAGCCGGGCCACCGCCCCGTGGGGCAGCAACGCATCGAACAGCACGCGGTGGCCGCGGATGGCGTGCACGCGCAGGATGAGGGCCAGGCTCGGCGCCCCCTTGCGACGCACCAGCGCCAACCGTCCCGGCTCCGCCTCCACCGGCGAGCGCTCGCCCCGCCGGCCTCCGCGCCCGGTCGCCTGCCGCCGGGCCTCGACCTCGTGGCGAGCGCGGCGGTAGCGGCCGATGCGAGGGAAGTCGCCGCACGGCGCCGCGTAGGCGCGCGCCTCGGCCAGAGCCGTCTCCAGCCCGTGGACCTCGGTCTCCATCTCCCGGATGCGCTTGAGGTTCTGGTACTGGCCGAACGAGGACTCGATCCGCTTGCGGATCACCTCCGGCTCCGCGCCGGTACCGATCATGGCCGCGGCCGAGCCGTAGCCGAGCTTGAAGCGGCTCTCGATCGGCTCCGGCGAGCCGTCCACCACGCGAACGACGTCCTCGAGCCCGTCGCGGGCGTCCAGCGCGATCACGCACTGGCCCTCGGGGTCGATGCCGCGCCGTCCGGCCCGACCGGCCATCTGGGTCAGCTCGTTGTGGGTCAGCGAGCGGAAGCCGCGATCCGTCCGCTTCGTCAGTCCCTGCAGCACCACCGCCCGGGCCGGCATGTGGATGCCGAGCGACATCGTCTCGGTGGCGAAGACGACCTTGCAGAGACCGCGCTCGAAGAGCGTCTCGATCAGCCGCTTGAGCCCGGGCAGGATGCCGGCGTGGTGCATGGCCACGCCGACGCGGAGACCGCGGAAGACTGCCTGGCTCAGCTGGGATTCGCCGAGGGCCGGCTGGTCGGCCACGGCCTGGGCGATGGCCTCGTCCACCTCGCGTCGCTGCTCGCGCGTGGTCAGCGGCCGCCCCTCGGTCAGCACGTCCTCCATGGCCCGCTCGCAGCCGGCCCGGCTGAAGATGAAGTAGATGGCCGGCAGCCAGTGGCGCTGCTCGAGCGCCTCGATCAGCACGGTGGGATCGACGACGCGCCGGGTGTACCAGCGCGTGCGGTCGTTGTCGCCGCGCGGCTCGTCGCCGATCACCCGGGCCCGGCCCCGGCGGACGTCGGCGAAGTCGTGGATCTGTCCGGCCAGGTCGGCGACCGCGTAGTGCAGCGGCACCGGCCGCTGGGGGTGGAAGATCGGCACGATGGGCCGGTGCACGATCGAGATCCAGTCGGCGATCTCCTTGACGTTGGCCACGGTCGCCGACAGGCCGACCAGCAGCACGTTGTCGGGAGCCGCGACGATGATTTCCTCCCACACGGTGCCCCGGCCCTCGTCGCCCATGTAGTGACACTCGTCCAGGACGATGTACCGGAGGTTCTCGAAGCCGCTGCCGTAGAGGGCATTGCGGAGGATCTCGGTCGTCATGACGACGATCGGCGCGTGCGGGTTGACCTTGACGTCGCCGGTGAGGATGCCCACCTTGTCCTCGCCGTAGGCCCGCTGGAAGTCGCCGAACTTCTGGTTGCTCAGCGCCTTGAGCGGCGTGGTGTAGGCCAGCCGGGCCCCGCCCTCCAGCGCCGCCTGGATGGCGAACTCGGCCACCAGCGTCTTGCCGGCGCCGGTCGGCGCCGACACGATCACCGATTGATCCGCCTGGATCGCCCGGATCGCCTCGAGCTGGAAGTCGTCCAGGGGGAACGGATAACGGGCACGGAAGCGTTCGACCAGGTCCATCCGTTCCACGGTATCACGCGTCCGACACCGCGACCGTCTGCATCCCGGGACATTCCCGGGCGGCGGGCCCGCGCCTATGCTCGCCGGCATGCCCAGGGTAGAATTGCCGCGATGGCGCTCCAGCGCACGGCCCTCACCTACCGGGACTACGAGGCGCTGCCGGACGACGGACGGCGCTATCAGGTGCTCGACGGCGTCCTCGAGGTGACGCCGTCGCCCAGCCCGCAGCATCAGGACGTGCTCGCCAACCTCAACGACCTCGTGCGAGCGCACGTCAGGAGCCGAGGATTGGGCCGGGCCTACTTCGCGCCGATCGACGTGATCCTCGCTGACACGACGATCGTGCAGCCCGACCTCGTCTACCTCGCGACCGACCGCGCGCACCTGCTCAGCCGCCGGGGCATCGAGGGACCACCGTCGCTCGTCGTCGAGGTCCTGTCGCCCGGCACGGCGGCCGTCGACCGGGGCGCGAAGCTCCGGCTCTACGCGCGCTACGGCGTGCCGTACTACTGGATCGCCGACACCGACGCGCGCGAGGTTGAGGCGTACGAGCTGGCCGACCAGCGCTACCGCCTCGCCAGCCGGGCTCACGGCGACACGTCGATGGCGCTGCCCCCCTTCGCCGATCTCTTCTTCGTGCCCGACGCGCTGTGGCCGCCTCGCGCCTGAGCCTGCGGTCCGGGCTGCTCGCGCTCGTCGTCGCCGGCGGTGTCGCCGGCCTGGCCAGGCTCGGCGACGGCGCCGAGTGCGCGGCGCCCCGCGTCCTCGCGAATACCGCGATCGGCATGCGCTACTGCGTCAGTCCCGCCTTCGACGCCACCGTGGCCGCGCAGGTCCAGAAGATCCGCGCGGACGTCCAGGCCCAGCGCCGGGCCGGCAAGCTCGTCGTCTACGCCAGCACGCCGATCAGCCCCCGCGGCGGCGGCGACGAGGCGGTGAATCTGGAGATCGCGGCGTCGGTGAAGGCCCGGCTGGAAAAGGAGCTCGGCGCCGCCGCCTGGGTGCTCGATCCCGGCCGGTACCAGATGGCCGCCGTGGACGGCAAGGGCCCCGGCGGCGAGGAGTACATGGTCATGTGGACGGCGGTGCTGGCCGGTGACGACGGCCTCGGCCGCGACTTCGACATGGCGCACTTCACCGGCCCCGGCGACATGCGGGCGTTCTTCGGCTGCGGGCGCGACGACGTCACCGGCTGCCTGGAGCGCTGGCTGGAAACCCGCGCGGCCACCGACGCGAGGCTGCAGCGCGACGTGGCCGGCCGCCCCGAGCGGCGGGCAGCGTTCGTGCGCTACTATGCGCTCCGGGCCAGCAGCGCCTACAGCAAGGGCGCCCACGACGAGTGGAACATCTTCGTGAAGATCAACCGCAAGCGGACGCTCGGCGAGCAGATCGCCATGTTCTTCGACGGGCGCCCCGCCTCCCCGGCCGAGATGGAGGTCGAGATCTCGCCGGGCTACGAAAGCCGCCGCTGAGGGGAGCGTCCGCGTGATCGTCTACCAGATCGCCGTCAAGACCGTCGCCGACTACGCCGCCAAGCGCGAGCCGCACCGGCGCGCCCACATCGAGCGGCTGCAGGGGCTGCGCGCGGCCGGCATCCTGCTGGGCGGCGGCCCCTCGCCCGACGGCACCGCCGTCGATCTGATCTACCGGTTGCAGCAGCCCAGCCAGATCAAGCACGCGATGGAGGAGGATCCGTACTGGACCGGCGGCGCCTGGACGGGGTACGAGCCGCGCCCGTTCACCCAGTTCGTGGAGCCGTGGGAGATGGTGCCGGTGGTCCTCGACGGCTCCCGCCAGGCCACCATCGTGGAGGGTCCGGTGGCCCAGCACGACATGGCGCAGTTCGCGCTGATCGAGATGCGCGGGGCGGGCCGCCTGCACCTGGGCGGCTTCTTCGAGGACGGCCGGACGTGGGCGCTCACGAAGACCGCGGACGCCGCCGAGGCCCGCGCCTGGTTCGCCGACACCGGCTTCTGGACGAACGACGCCCTCACCACCCGGCCGTTCCTGCACGTGCTGTAGGAGGAAGCCATGACGACGCCCCTGCGACCGGTGGTCGGGCTCATCACGATCGGCCAATCGCCACGCTCCGACGTCGTCCCCGAGATGGCCGCGGTGATCGGCCCCGGCGTCGACGTGCGCGAGGCCGGCGCCCTCGACGGTCTCACCCGCGCGCAGATCGACGCGCTCAAGCCGACCGGCGACGACGAGATCCTGGTCACCCGGCTGCAGGACGGCACCGCCGTGTTCGTCGGCAAGCCGAAGATCGTCACGCGGGTCGAGGCGCAGATCGCCGCCCTGGAGCGCGGCGGCGCCACCCTCACCGCCCTGCTCTGCACGGGCGCGTTCCCGCCGCTGGTCTCCACTCGCCCGCTGGTGCAGCCGCAGCCGCTCCTGCTGGGCGCGCTGCGGGCGATGCGGTGGCCGGGCCGGCTCGGGGTCGTCACCCCCTCGGTGCCGCACGTGCCGCAGACCGAGGCGCGCTGGCGCCGCGACGGCTTCGATCCGGTCGTCGTCCCGCTGTCGCCCTACGAAGAGGAGGACGCCGGCGCCCTGGCCCGGGTGGCCACGGCCTTCCGCGACGCCGGCGTCGGACTGATCGCGATGGACTGCATGGGCTTCCGCCGCAAGACCCGAGACGAGCTACGCGGACTCACCGGCGTGCCGGTGCTCCTGGCCAACCTGCTGGTCGCGCGGGTGATCGCCGAGCTCAGCGGGACGTAGCGGCGCGACGAGCTACACGCTCGTCCGGCTCTTGGGGTCGAGCAGGTCGCGCAGGCCGTCGCCGAGCAGGTTGAAGCCGAGCACGGTCAGGTAGATCGCGACGCCCGGGAAGGCCGAGTACCACCACCAGGTCGGCAGATAGTTGCGGCCGTGGCTGATCATCGCGCCCCACTCCGGGAAGGGCGGCTGGGCGCCGAGGCCGATGAAGCCGAGGCTGGCCGCGCCCAGGATGGCCATGCCCATGTCCATGCTGGCCTTGACCACGATCGGCGACACGCAGTTGGGCAGGATGTGCCGGAAGACGATGCGCAGCCGCCCCGTGCCCATCGCGCGCGCCGCCTCGACGTAGGTCGCCTGGGTGAGCGCCAGCGTCTTGCTCTGGACCAGCCGGACGTAGCCCGGCCACCACACGAGGGCCAGGGCCAGCATTGCGTTCAGGATGCCGGGCCCCAGGGCGCCGACCACGGCCAGGGCCAGGATCAGCGCCGGCACCGACAGGAAGACGTCGGTTACCCGCATGATCAGCTCACCCGCCGTCCCGCCCAGGTGACCGGCCACGATGCCGAGCGGCACCCCGATCAGCGCGGCGATCACGGTGATGACGAGGCCGATCTGCAGCGACACCCGCGCCCCCAGCACCACGCGCGTGTAGACGTCGTTGCCAACCTCGTCGGTGCCGAACCAGTGGGCCGCGCTCGGGGGCTGCAGCTTGCGCTCGAGGTGAACGGCGCCGCGCGCGTCCTCCGGGTACGGCACGATCCACGGCCCCACCGCGGCGATCGCCAGGAAGGCGGCGACGATGGCCAGCCCCGCCATCGACGAGGCGCTGCGCGCGAACGATCGGGCGTAGCGACGCAGCTCCCGCCGCGAGCTCTCCCGGCGCTCCAGCCAGCCGAGCGACAGCGCCGGCGTGCTCACGTCAGGCCGGGGCGGCGAATCCGCGGGTCGAGCCAGCCGTAGGCGAGATCGACGAGCAGGTTGGCGAGCATGAAGTTGAGGCCAATCAGCAGCGTCACGCCCATGATCGGCTGGAAGTCCGACGACACCGCGGCGTTGACGGCGTAGAGGCCGATGCCGGGCCAGTCGAACACCGTCTCGACCAGGATGGTCCCGCCCAGCATCCAGCCATAGCGCAGGCCGATCATCGCCAGCGTCGGGATCATGGCGTTGCGAAGGGCGTAGCGGGTGACGATGCGGAAGCCGGAGAACCCCTGGGCCCGCGCCGTCTTGATGTAGTCCTGCTGGAGCGTCTCCAGCATCTCCGCCCGGTTCACGCGCACGATCGACGCCAGCGCCGGGAGGCTCAGCGTGACGACGGGCAGCACCGCGTGCCGGAGTGCGTCGCCGAGCGTCCGCCACTCGCCGCGCAGCAGCGCGTCGAGCAGCAGCAGATGCGTGATGGGCAGCGGCGGCGTGGCGGTGAGGCCGAGCCGGCCGCCCAGCGGCAGCCAGCCGAGATGAAGGGCGAGGAGCAGCTGCAGCATCAGGCCCAGCCAGAAGGCGGGCAGCGCCACCCCCGACACCGCGACGAGCCGAGCTCCGTGATCGACCCAGGTGTCCCGGTACACCGCCGACAGCATCCCGAGCGGGATGCCGGCGGCGACCGCCAGCAGCAGGGCCAGCGTCACCAGCTCGAAGGTGTTCGGGAAGTAGCGGGCCAGGTCGTCGCGCACCGCGTTGCGGCTGCGCAGCGACTCACCGAGATCGCCGGCGGCGAGGCCCCGCAGGTAGCGCGTGAACTGCACGCCGAGCGACTGATCGAGGCCGTACTTCGCCCGGAGGGTGTCGACCATGGCCTGGTTGGCGTCGGGGCCGGCGGCCAGACGGGCCGGATCGCCGGGCATCACGTGGGAGATCGCGAACGTCAGGCACAGCAGCCCGAACAGCATCAGGGCCAGGAAGGCCAGCCGCCCGAGCAGGTACGGCGTCAGGACCGGCGCGTCCTCACTTCGCCACGATCGCCAGCGGGTACAGATCGACCTCGCCGGTGAAGCGCACCGGGCTGAACACGAAGCCCTTGACGTGATCGCGCAGGCCCCAGCGGCGGTTGGCCAGCATGCCGAACAGCTCGGGGGCGTCGGCGGCGATGCGCTTCTGGATCTCGGCGTAGAGCGGCGCCCGCTCCTCCCACTTGCCGAGCATCCGCGCCCGCTCGATCAGCCCCCACACGTCGGCGTTGTTGTAGAAGGACGAGCCGTAGTACTTGCCCCAGGAGCTCTTGTGGTACTGGTAGGCGACCGCGTCGGGGTCGGTCGACACCGGCGTGGCGAACACCGCCATCAGATCGGGCGACGACTCCACCTTGGCCCCGCGCCCGACCATGTTCGGCCACGTCAGCGGCACCATCTTCACCTTGAGGTTCAGCTTGCCCAGGTTGTCGATGAGGACGAGGCCCATCTTGCGCTCCTCCTCGAGCCCCTGGACGTACACGTACTCCAGCTCGATGCCGCCGTTGGGGTAGGCGCTCTTGGCCAGGAACTCCTTGGCCCGGGCCAGGTCCTGGCGGGCGATGCCGGGCACGGCCACGTAGCCGCGCGTCGCGTTGGGAAACGGGCTGGTCTGCAGCACCGCGTTGCCGTTGTAGATCTTGAGCAGGGCGTCGTAGTCGAAGGCGTGGACGATCGCCTTGCGGAGATTGGCATCGCTGGTCGGCGCCTTCTGCGTGTTCATCTTGAGGCCGAACGTGGTCATGCCGGGCAGGTTCGGCACCACGATGCCCGGCGTCTTGGCCACCTGGTCGTAGTCGTCGGCCGACAACCCCTCGACGATGTCGGCCTCGCCGCGCAGCAGCGCCGCCCGCTGGGCCGCCGACTCCCGCACCAGCTTGAGGATGACCCCGCCCACGTGATCCTTGGACGGCCAGCCCTTCCAGTAGTTCTCGACCGCCTCGATCTCGTAGAGCACGCCCTGCTGCCAGCGCTTGATCTTGAAGGGCCCGCTGCCCGCCTCGTTGTCGGTCAGCCACTTCTGCCCGAGGTCGCCGGCCTGCTCGTTGGCCAGCACCTGCTTGGGGTTCATCACGTACCACCACGGCACGAACGACAGGAACGGCGCGTAGGGCTGGGTCAGCGTGAACTGGATGGTGTGCTCGTTCACCACCTTGATGCCGTCCTCCTTGAGGAAGTCGGACAGCATCCAGGCCGGCCCCTGGTTGAGCTTGAGCGTGCGCGCGAACGACCACCGCACCGCCTCCGCCGTCACCGGGTCGCCGTTGTGGAACTTGGCGTGCTTGACGAGGTGGAAGGTCCACGTCTTGGCGTCCGGCGACGACTCCCACCGCTCGGCCAGCCAGGGGACGATCTCGGGCGGGTTGCCCACGTACTTCACGAGGCCGTCGTACAGCGCCTGCTGCATCATCCGGATCGACCAGTCGTACTTCACGCTGGGGTCGATCGTCGGCACCTCCTGGCGCCCGGCGAAGACCAGGATCTTCTTGTCGCCGACGCGCTCGAACGCCACCGCCGGCGTCGTCAGGAGCGCGAGGGTCAGCAGGCACGGCAGGAGTCGGCGAGATGTCATGGCAGCCTCCGGGTCGGCGACGTGCGTTGGCGCGACGACGGCGGCAGGATACCATACGCCTCCGATGGCCTCGCTCCGCCCCGTCTCCGCCGAGGAGATCGAATCGCTCGCGATCGGCGCCTGGATCCTCGGCACCGGCGGCGGCGGCAGCCCCTACCTGGCGCTGCTCAACATGCGGGCGCTCTACCGCGCGGGCGCCGTCGTCTCGCTCATGGACCCGATGGACCTGGCCGACGACGACGACGTGGCGGTGGTCTCCAACATGGGCGCCCCGCTCGTCGGCCAGGAGCGGCTGACCGACCCTCGCACGATCGCCCGCGCCGTCACCATGATGGAGGAGTATCTCGGCCGCCGCTTCCGCGCCATCATGTCGCTCGAGATCGGCGGCGGCAACGCCATCCAGCCGTTCATGGCGGCCGCCCTGCTCGACCGGCCGGTGGTCGACGCCGACTGCATGGGCCGCGCCTTCCCCGAGGCCCAGATGACCTCGTTCGCCATTCACGATCTGCCGATGTATCCCCTCACCCTGGTCGACGTGCGCGACAACGCCATCGTGGTCGCCCGCGCCGCCTCCTGGAAGTGGATGGAGCGCCTGTCGCGCACCGCCTGCGTGGCCGTCGGCTCCATCGCGGGAACCTGCAAGGCGCCGCGGACCGGCAAGGAAGTGAAGGAGTGCGCGATCCTGTACTCGACCAGCAAGGCCATCCGGATCGGCCGGACGGTCCAGGGGGCGCGCCGGGCCCACCGCGATCCGGTCGAGGCGCTCATCGAGGCCGAGCACGGCCAGCTGCTCTTCACCGGCAAGATCGGCGACGTGGCGCGGCGGGCCACCGAGGGGTTCCTGCGGGGCACCGCGAAGCTCGACGGGCTGGGCGACTTTCGCGGCCGCCGCTTCGAGCTGGCCTTCCAGAACGAGTTCGCGGTGGGCTGGCTGGACGGCGCCCCTCGCGTCACCACGCCCGACCTCATCTGCGTCATGGACAGCGTGTCGGGCGACGCCATCGGCACCGAGACCCTGCGCTACGGTCAGCGCGTCAGCGTGGTGGCCCTCCCCGCCCCGCCGGTGCTGCTCACGCCCAAGGGACTGGAGCACGTGGGGCCCCGCGCGTTCGGCTACGACCTCGAGTTCACCTCCGTGTTCTCGTGAAGCGCGCCCGCCGCCCGACCGTCGAGCGCCGGCGCCCTGCGAAGGCGCTCCGACGCGTCATCGGCATCGACGTCGGTGGCACCAACACCGATGCCGTGCTGCTCGACGGCGCCGCCGTCGTCCACGCCGTCAAGACGCCCACCACGGCCGACGTGACGGGCGGGATCACGGCGGCGCTGCGCGAGCTTGCTGGCGGGGGTCGCCCCGGCCGGCCCGATCGACGCCGTCATGATCGGTACCACGCACTTCACCAACGCCGTCGTGCAGCGCCGCGACCTGACCCGGGTGGCCGCGATCCGGATCGGCCTGCCGGCCAGCGCCTCGCTGCCGCCCTTCGTCGACTGGCCCGAGGACCTCGCGGCCCTCGTCCGGGGCGAGGTCGTCATGCTCGAGGGCGGCCACGAGTACGACGGCCGGCCGATCGTGCCCTTCGACGAGACGGGCATGCGGGAGGCGGCGCGCCGGATCCGGGCGGCCGGCATCACCTCGGTCGGCATCGCCTCGGTCTTCTCGCCCCTCAACGCCGAGTGCGAGACGCGGGCGGCCGCGATCCTGCGCGAGGAGCTGCCCGATGCCGCGGTCACGCTCTCGCACGAGCTCGGGCGCATCGGCCTGCTGGAGCGCGAGAACGCGACGCTGCTGAACGCCGCGCTCGCGGCCCTGGCCCGGCGCACCACGCGCGCGTTCACCGAGGCGCTCGCGGGCCAGCGGCGTGGCCGCGCCCCTCTACCTGACGCAGAACGACGGCACCGTGATGCTGGCATCGACGGCCGAGGCCTTCCCCGTCTACAGCTTCGCCTCCGGCCCCACCAACAGCATGCGGGGCGCCGCCTTCCTCTCGGGCCGGAGCGACGCGCTCGTCATCGACGTCGGCGGCACCACCACCGACATCGGCAGCCTGCGCCACGGCTTCCCGCGCGAGGCCAACAACGTGGTCGAGGTCGGCGGCGTGCGTACGCTGTTCCGCATGCCGGATCTGCTGTCGCTCGGCCTCGGCGGCGGCTCGCTGGTGGCCGACGACGGGCTGCGGGTGGGGCCGCGCAGCGTCGGCTACCGGCTGGTGGACGACAGCCGCGTCTTCGGCGGCGGCACGCTCACGGCCACCGACGTGGCGGTCGCCGCCGGCCTGCTCGACCTCGGCGACCGCCGCCGCGTGGCCGACCTGCCCGGCGACCTCGTCAAGGCGGCGCTGGCCCGCATGCACGCGACGATCGAGGAGGGCGTGGACCGCATGAAGACCGATGCCCGGGAGGAGCCGCTGATCGCCGTGGGCGGCGGCTGCTTCCTGGTGCCGGATCGCCTGCCGGGCGTCTCCGAGGTCGTCCACGTCCGCCACCAGGCCGTGGCCAACGCCGTCGGCGCCGCCATCGCGCAGGTCAGCGGCGAGGTGGACCAGATCTTCCGCGATCTCACCCGGGAGGCCGCCATCGCCGAGGCGCGCCGCCTGGCCGAGCGGCGCGCCGTCAGCGGCGGCGCCGATGCGGCGACCCTGCAGGTGGTCGAGGTCGAGGACCTGCCGCTGGCGTACCTGCCGGGCAACTCGCTCAGGGTCCGCGTGCGGGTCGTCGGGGACATCGCAGGCCCGTCCTGAACTAAGTGGCCTGAGGTCCGACGGGGCACTCCGTCTCGGCGGCAGGGTTCCTGCAACCCACGGTTCAGGCGAATGCGGCGTGCGCGCAGCGGCGGTTCCGCGCTTCCATCGCGCCTCCGGACGGTGGGTGTCCGGGCGCTGCTCGTCGTCGC
Source organism: uncultured Candidatus Rokubacteria bacterium (assembly GCA_963734175.1). GTDB lineage: Bacteria > Methylomirabilota > Methylomirabilia > Rokubacteriales > CSP1-6 > AR5. Next base: position 244,633 of record CAVTGC010000002.1, on the reverse strand, counting down.
CGTGGTCGTGGCGGCCGGCCTGCTCGTCGGCGCCCTCGCCCCGGAACCACCCGAGGTCGAGCGCCTCCCCTCGCTCGCCGTCGACGACCGGACGTTCGCGACGACCCTCGAAGCGCACCTCGGTACGCCGATCGTCGGGGGCAATCGCGTCGACCTGCTGCTGAACGGCGACGAGATCTTCCCGGCCAAGCTGGCCGCCATCCGGGCCGCGCGGACGTCCATCAACTATGCCCAGTACTTCTGGGCCGACGGCGCCGTGCCCGACCAGATCGCCGAGGCTCTGGCCGGGCGGTGCCGGGCGGGCGTCCACGTCAACGTGCTGCTCGATGGCGTCGGAACCCTGGGCATGCCGTCCCGACACCTGGCCGCGATGCGTGACGGTGGCTGCCGGGTGGAGACGTTTCGCCCACTGGCCCGCTGGAGCGTCCGCCGCCACAACGCGCGCAATCACCGGCGCATCCTCGTCGCCGACGGGCGCGTCGCCATCACGGGGGGCTCGGGCGACAGCGACAAGTGGACGGGCGACGGTCGGCAGGAGGGCCACTGGCGCGACACCGACGTCCGCGTGGAGGGCCCGGCGGCGGCCTGGCTGCAGGCCGCCTTCGTCGAGAACTGGCGCGAGGCGACGCACGAGCTCCTGGCCGGCCCCGAGTATTTCCCGGCGTGGGACCGCGTTCCCGGCCGGGCCCGTGTCCAGATCGTGCGCAGCGCGCCGAGCACCGGGAGCTACGCGATGTACACCATGGTCCTGCTCGCGCTGGCCTCGGCCCAGCGGTCGATCCTGTTGACGAATCCGTACTTCGTCCTGGACGAACGGATGAGCCAGGTGTTGCTGACCGCGGCCGGCCGCGGCGTCCGGGTCGTCGTGCTCACCCCGGGCAAGATCGACCACGCCCTGGTCCGCTCGGCCAGCCGCCGCGACTTCGGGCGCCTGCTGCGCGGCGGTGTGCAGATCGTCGAGTACCAGGCCGCCCTGCTCCACGCCAAGACGCTGGTCGTCGACGGAGCCTGGGCCACGGTAGGGAGCACCAACCTCGACAACCGCTCGTTCGCGCTGAACGACGAGGTCAACGTGGCGATCTACGACGCCGGCGTGGCCGAGCGGCTGCAGGGCGTGTTCGAGCGCGACCTCGCGCTCGGCCGTCGCGTGACCTACGCCGAGTGGGTGGACCGCGGGCTGAAGGAGCGACTGCAGGAGCTGAGCATCCTGCCACTGCGGGACCTGCTCTGAGCGAGCGGCCCGCTCAGTGCGTGCTGGCGAACCCTCCGTCGGGGATGTCGAGCGGGCTGCGGTCGCCGGCGACGATGGCGTTCACGCGGGCGTGGGTCTGCGGCAGGATGGCGTGGGCGAAGTACTTGGCGGCGAGCACCTTGCCCCGGTAGAACTCGACGTCCTCGTGGGCGAGGTCGTCCTCCTCGCGGCGCAGTCGGGCTTCCGCCACCACCGCGGCCTCGAGCAGCAGGTGCGCGACGGCCACCTCGGCCAGCGATTCGAGGAACGGGTTGGCGACCAGCGTGACCTGGTCGAGCTTGCCCCCCATGAAGAACTCCATGAGCGCGGCGACGGCGCGCTGCAGCGCCGAGGCCGCGTCCCCCAGGGCGCCCAGCTCGGCGCCGAGGCCGGGCCGGGTGGTGTGCTCGGCGACGAAGCCGCCCACCTCCTTGATGAAGTCCGAGAAGTTCTCGCCGCCCCGAGCGCCCAGCTTGCGGGAGACGAGGTCGAGGGCCTGGATGTGGTTGGTGCCCTCGTAGATCGAGAAGATCTTGGCGTCGCGCAGGTACTGCTCGGCTGGATGATCCTCCACGAAGCCGGCGCCGCCGTAGACCTGGATGGCCATCTCGGCCACCCGGAAGGCCTGATCGGAGCCGTAGGCCTTCACCACCGGCGTGAGCAGGTCGACCTGCCCCTCGTGCCGGGCGGCCGCCCCGGGGTCGGTTTCGGCCAGCGCCTTGGCCAGGTCGGCGTGCAGCGCCAGCTTGATGGCCAGCGCTCGGGTGCCCTCGACCTTGGCCTTCATCTCCAGCAGCATGCGCCGGACGTCGGCGTGCTCGAGGATGGCCACCCGCGGCGCGTTGGGGTCCTTGAAGTTGCGCACCGAGGAGCCCTGCTGCCGCTCCCGCGCGTAGCCGAGCGCGTTGAGGTAGGCGGTGGCGGCGACGGCGATGCCCTGCACACCGACGGCGATGCGGGCGCCGTTCATCATGCGGAACATCTGCCGCATCCCCTCGTGGGGCCGCCCGCCCACCAGGATGCCGCGGCAGCGCCCGTGGTCGCCGAAGTTGAGCACCGCCGTCGCCGAGGCGCGGATGCCGAGCTTGTGCTCGATCGACGCGGTCGTGACGTCGTTGGGCTCGCCGAGGCTGCCGTCGTCGTTGACCCAGACCTTCGGCACGATGAACAGCGACAGCCCCTTGGTCCCGGCCGGCGCCCCCTCGATGCGAGCCAGCACCAGGTGCACGATGTTCTCGGTCAGGTCGTGATCGCCCGCCGAGATCCAGCACTTGGTCCCGGTGATCGCGTAGAGGTTGCCCTCGAGGTGGCGGGCCCGCGTGCGGGTGGCGCCGACGTCGGAGCCGGCGTGAGGCTCGGACAGGCACATCGTGCCGGAGAACCGGCCGTCGAGCATCGGCGGCAGGAAGCGCTTGCGGTCCTCGTCGAGCGCGAAGTGCTCGAGCAGGTCGGCCGCACCATGGGTCAGCCCGGGGTACATCTGGAAGGCGGTGTTGGCGCCGCTCTGCAGCTCCTGCAGCACCACGCCCACGGCGGCGGGGCCGCCGAAGCCCCCGCTCTCCACGGGCATCGTGAACGGCATCAGGCCGACCTCGGCCAGCTTCCGCCACGCGTCCTGGAACCCCGGTGGGGTGACGACGCGCCCGCCCTCGATCCGGCAGCCGGTGCGATCGCCCGGCGAGTTGAGCGGTCCGCTCACCTCGGTCGCGAAGCGATACGCCTGGTCGATGACCGCGTCGCACTCCTCGCGCGAGAGGTGCCGGTAGCGGGCCAGCTCGAAGAGACGCTCGGTGCCGAGCTGGTCCCAGAGCGTGAACCGAATGGCCCGGAGGTCGGCCTTGAAGTGGGTGCTGGGGGCCAGCGTCACGGCGGGCCCGCCCGCTACTCGATCCCGGCCAGGGCCAGGGCGTGACGCATGCGGGCGGCGGCCAGCTCGGGATCGCGCAGCAGCCCGGCAGCGTCCATCAGCCGGAACTGCTCGGCCAGGTGCACGATGGAGCGCGCGCTCTCCAGGCCGCCCACCATGCGGAAGTGCGACTGGTGGCCGTTGAGCCAGGCGGCGAAGACGACGCCGGTCTTGTAGAAGCGCGTGGGGGCGCCGAAGACGTGGCGCGAGAGCGTCAGTGTCGGAGCCAGCACCCGCTCGAACTCCGCGCGGTCGCCGCGGTCGAGCGCGTGCAGCGCGGCCGAGGCGGCCGGCGCGATGACGTCGAAGATGCCGAGCAGCGCGTCGCTGTGGCCCTGACCATCGCCGCCGATCGTTGTTGGATAATCGAAGTCGTCGCCGGTGTACATGCGGACGCCCTTCGGGAAACGCCGCCGCATCGCGATCTCCCGAGCTTGATCGAGAAGTGAAATCTTCACCCCGTCGATCTTGGCGGCGTACTCACTGACGATGGCCAGCAGGGTCTCCACCTGGCGGTCGCGGTCGGCCGAACCCCAGTAGCCAGCCAGCGCGGGATCGAACATCTCGCCCAGCCAGTGCACGATGACAGGCTCGCGGGCCTGGCTGAGGATGCGGCCGTAGACCTTCACGTAGTCGTCGGAACTCTTGGCGCAGGCGGCCAGCGCACGGCTGGCCATCAGGATGATGCGGCCGCCGCACCCCTCGATCCACGCGCACTGCTCCTCGTAGGCGGCCTCGACGTCGGCCAGCGTCACCCGCGGTCCCGGCTCCAGGTGGTCGGTGCCGGCCCCGGAGGCGAGCACCGCGCCCGGCACCGTCTTCGATTCGGCGACCGAGCGCTTGATCAGCTCGCGAGCGGCCGTCCAGTCGAAACCCATCCCGCGCTGCGCGGTGTCCATGGCCTCGGCCACGGCCAGCCCCAGCGACCACACGTGGTGGCGGAAGCGCAGCGTGGCGTCCCAGTCGAGGGCGACGTCGAGCGTGGGGTTGATGGCCGCCCGGGGGTCGGCGACGACGTGGACCGCTGCCATGCCGACGCGGCTCGTGATCGGGCCCGCCGGCGCGGTGACTGGCGGCCGGCCGGAGACGGTGTAGGCGGCGAGCGTTCCGTCGGAGCGCGGGAGCATCAGCGTGGGTGGCATGGCCCTCAGTTTAGCGCACCGCCCCCGCGTTGCGGGCCGGGAGACAATCGCCCTCGTGCCCTGGCTCTCGCGCGGCTGGCGGGTCGTGACGGCGTGCGGCCTCATCGCCGCCTGCTCGTGGGGCCTGGGCTTCTATGGTCTCGGCGTCTATCTCGAGGCGCTGCACCGGCTGCACGGCTGGCCCACCAGCCTCATCTCGGCGGCGATCACCATGTACTACCTGGTCGGCGCGCTCGGCTTGCTGCTCGTCAGCGGCGCCATCCAGCGACGAGGCCCGGCCCCGGTGATGATGTACGGCGCCGTCGCCATGGGGGCCGCGGTGGCCGGGCTGGGCTGGATCCGCGAGCCGTGGCAGATGTTCCTCGTGCTCGCGGTGATGGGCACCGGGTGGGCATGTCTCAGCACGACCGGCATCGCCGCGGCGCTGCTGCCGTGGTTCCCCGAGCGCAGCGGTCCGGCGGTGACGCTGGCGCTCACCGGCGCCAGCGTCGGCGGCATGGCGGTGGTGCCGGGACTGGTGGCCGTCGGGCAGGCCTGGGGGTTCACGGCGCTGACGGCGGTCGGCGGGGCCGCACTTTTCGTCATCGCGCTGCCGTTGGCCGCCTTCGTCGTGCGGCATCCGGGCGCCGCGGCGGCGGCGCGGTCCGCGTCGAGCGCCGAGTGCGACGGCGGGCCGGTCTGGACCCGGCGCCAGGTGCTTCATGCCCTGCAGTTCTGGACGCTGGCGGTACCGTTCGGACTGGTGCTCATCGCCCAGGTCGGCTTCCTCGTCCACCAGCTCTCACTGCTGGAGCCGGCGCTCGGCCACCTGCAGGCGGCCCTGGTGGTGAGCGCCACCACCGTGAGCGCGCTGGTCGGCCGCGTCGCCGCCGGCTGGCTGTCCGACCGCATGGACCGTCGGGTGCTGTCGGCGACGATCTTCGCCGTGCAGGCGGTGGCGCTCGCGGTGATCGCCGCCTCTCCCGCTCGCGCCGCGCTCTTCGCGGCCAGCGTCGCCTTCGGCCTCGGCGTCGGCAACGTCATCACCCTGCCACCGCTGCTGGCCCACGCCGAGTTCGGCGCCCGCTCCTTCGCCGTCGTCTTCGGCATGGCCAGCGCGGCGATGCAGATCGGCGTGGCGTTCGGCCCCGGCCTGGTCGGTGTCCTCCGCGATCTCACCGGCGGCTACGGCGTCGCGGTCGGCGTGCTGGCCGCGCTCGACGCGGTGGCGGTGGCCGGCGTGCTGTGGGGCCGCCACCTGCCCCCGCGATTTGACAGCCCGACGTCGACTCGCTAAGGTTGCGACACTTTTCACCCGGGGGAGCCCGCCTCAGCGAACTCTCGAAGGAGGCCGGTAATGGCAGCCAAGGTCGACCGCAACCGCACGAAGTTCCTGCTCGACGAGAAGGACATCCCGACCAAGTGGTACAACATCCAGGCCGACCTCAAGACGCCGGCGCCCCCGGTCCTGCACCCCGGCACCAAGCAGCCGATCGGCCCCCCGGACCTGGCCCCGCTCTTCCCGATGGAGCTGATCAAGCAGGAGGTCAGCCGCGAGCGCTGGATCGAGATCCCCGACGAGATCCGCAACGTCTATCGCCTGTGGCGGCCCTCGCCGCTCTATCGCGCGCGGCGGCTCGAGAAGGCGCTCGGCACGCCGGCGCACATCTACTACAAGTACGAGGGCGTGAGCCCGGCCGGCAGCCACAAGCCGAACACGGCCATCGCGCAGGCGTACTACAACAAGAAGGAAAAGGTCACGCGGCTGAGCACGGAGACGGGCGCCGGTCAGTGGGGCTCCGCCCTGTCGCTGGCGTGCCAGATGTTCGGCCTGCAGTGCAAGGTCTACATGGTCAAGGTCTCCTACCAGCAGAAGCCGTACCGCCGCATCATGATGGAGACCTGGGGCGCTCAGGTGGTGGCCAGCCCCAGCCCCGACACCCAGTCCGGCAAGAAGGTCCTCGAGCAGGACCCGAACTCGCCCGGCTCGCTCGGCATCGCCATCAGCGAGGCCGTCGAGGACGCCGCCACGCGTGACGACACCAAGTACTCGCTCGGCAGCGTGCTCAACCACGTGCTGATGCATCAAACCGTGATCGGCCTCGAGGCCAAGAAGCAACTCGACAAGGCTGACGACGCCGCCGACATCGTCATCGGCTGCGCCGGCGGCGGCTCGAACTTCGCCGGGCTGTCCTTTCCCTTCGCCGCCGACAAGCTCACCGGCAAGAACAAGAAGACCCGGATCATCGCCGTGGAGCCGGCCGCCTGCCCCAGCCTCACCAAGGGCTCCTACGTCTACGACTTCGGCGACACGGTGGGACTCACGCCACTGGTCAAGATGCACACGCTCGGGCACACGTTCATCCCGGCCCCGCTGCACGCGGGCGGGCTGCGCTACCACGGCATGGCGCCGCTGGTGTGCAAGCTCTACGACGAGGGCGTGATCGAGGCGGTCGCGGTCCCGCAGCTGGCCACCTTCGAGGCCGCCATGCAGTTCGCGCGCACGGAGGGGCTCATCCCGGCGCCGGAGTCGGCCCACGCCATCCGCGTGGCCATCGACGAGGCGCTGCGCTGCAAGAAGGAAGGCAAGCGCAAGACGATCCTGTTCAACCTCTCGGGCCACGGCCACTTCGACCTCGGCGCCTACGAGGCGTACCTGGCCGGCAAGCTCACCGACTACGAGTACCCGACCGAGAAGGTCGCCGAGGCGCTGCGCAGCGTGCCGCAGGTGAAGGGCTAGGAGGCGCCGAGCATGCGGCTCACCCGTCGCGGGTTCCTGAAGGCCGGCGCCGCCGCGGTCGTGGCCGCCGGCGGGCCGGCGATGCTGCACGCGCAGGCCGCCAAGGGCAAGGTGCGGCTGGCCTACCTGCAGCTGGGGTGGGCGGCGACCGAGATCATCCACAAGGAGGACCTGCTGGGCAAGCGCGGCTGGCAGGCCGAGTACTCGATCGTGCCGGGCTCGCCGGTGCCGCTGCTCAACCAGCTCACGGCCAAGAACGTCGACGCCATCGACATGTCGTTCGCGCTCGCCGCCAAGGCCTTCGAGGACGGTGCCCCGCTGAAGGTGACCGGCGTGGCCACGGCCGTGCTGGGCGCGATCGTCGCCCGGCCGGGGGCCGGCGTCAGCAAGGTCGAGGACCTGAAGGGCCGCAAGGTTGCGGCCGTGGTCGGCACCTCGACGTTCTTCGACATTCGCGCCCTGACCCTGAAGGGCTACGGATTCGATCTGCAGAAGGACGCCCAGATCGTGACGGCGACGGCGCCGCCCGACATGGTGACCTTGCTGGCCAAGGGCGACGTCGACGCGATCATCGCCTGGCAGCCGATCACCGACCAGGTCGTCCTGCGCGGTCAGGGGGTGTACCTGGCCAAGCAGATCGACCTCTGGCGCAAGGCCACCGGGCGGCCGACCGGCTTCCCCGTCCACGTCTGCTATCTCGTGCACGGCGACTTCCTGGCCAAGAACCCGTCGATCGCGAAGGACCTCAACGACGCCCAGAAGGACGCCGTGGACGTCTGGTACAACAAGCCCGAGCGCGCGATGGAGATCGTCGCCGACGTCACCAAGCTGCCGCCGGACGTCATCAAGGTCGCCTACACGGAGACCGTGAAGATGCTGTCCGGCCTGCCCGACGAGCAGGTCGAGACCCTGATCGCCCAGCTCAAGATCAACAAGGAGTTCGGCTTCCTGAAGTCGGACCTCTGGGACAACCCCGACCGGATCCGCAAGGAGTTCTTCCACCGGGCGTGAGCCGTCCAGCCGGCCCGGCCACGCCATGGCGCGACTGGACGGCCCGGCTGCACTTGCCGACCCTGGCCGTGGCGGCGGTCGTCGTCGCCGGCTGGTGGCTGCTGTCCCGCCGGTACGGCGCCTACGTCCTCCCCTCGCCGGCCGACGTCGCCCGTGGGCTCGTCGACATCGTGGGGACGGGCGAGATCTGGAGGCACACGGCCGCCTCGCTCTCCCGCATCGTGGTCGGCTTCGGCGGCGCCGTCGTCGTCGCCGTGCTGCTCGGCCTGCTGGCGTTCCTCTCGCGACTGGCCGGCGGCGTCGTCCACGATCTGCTGGCTGTCCTCAACTCGACCTCGGTGTTCGTGTGGATCGTCATCGCGATCATCTGGTTCGGGCTCAGCCACTGGGCGCCCATCTTCACCACGTTCATGATCACGCTGCCCGTCGTCGCCTCCAACCTGGTGGAGGGCGTCGCCGGCGTCGATCGTCGCCTGCTCGAGATGGGCGACGTCTACCGGCTGTCCGGCCGCCAGAAGTTCCGCGCGATCGTCGTGCCGTCCACCGTGCCTTACCTGATAGCGGGGATGAAGGTCGGCTTCGGCCTTGCCCTCAAGGTCTCGGTCGTCGCCGAGATCTTCGGCGTGACCTCCGGCATCGGCTACGTCATGAACTACAGCCGCGAGATTCTCGCCACCCAGATGGTCTTCGCGTGGGCGTTCGTCATGATCGGCGTCATGACCCTGACCGACAAGCTCGTCTTCGACACCGTCGCCCGTCGGGTCATGCGCTGGCGATGAGTGGGCAGCGGCGAGGCGGGCGGTCGTGAAGCTCGAGGTCGACGGGGTCGGGAAGGATTACGTGATTCCGGTCATCGATTCGGTGTCGTTCGCGGTCGAGGCGGGCGAGTTCCTGTGCCTGCTGGGGCCGAACGGGTGCGGGAAGACGACATTGCTGAGGATCATCGGAGGGCTGGAGGCGGCGAGTCGAGGACGGGTGACGCTGGACGGCCGGCCGGTGGTGTTCGCGCAGCGGCACGAGCGGCGGGTGGGCGTGGTGTTCCAGGAGGATCGGCTGCTGCCGTGGCTCACGCTGCGCGACAACGTCGCGCTGGTGCTCACGCCGCTCGGTCGGCCACCGGCCGAGCGGGCGGCGACGGCCGAGCGCTACCTGAAGCTGGTCGGGCTGGGAGGCTTCGAGGACTACTACCCGGGGCGCGTGAGCGGAGGCATGCGGCAGCGGGCCGCCATTGCCCGCGCGCTGGCCATCGAGCCCGACCTGTTGCTCATGGACGAGCCGTTCGGCGCCCTCGACGCCCAGAACCGGCGCATCATGCAGAACGAGGTGCGCCGGATCTGGCGCCAGACCGGCCGCACGATCGTCTTCGTCACCCACGCGATCGAGGAGGCGGTGGCCATCGGCACGACGCTCGTGATGCTCTCGGCCCGGCCCGCCCGCGTGCGCGAGGCGATCCGCAACGACGGCCGCGTGGCGCGGGCCACGCTGATCGACGACCTCAACACGATGATCATGGAAGAGGTCGAGCGCCAGCAGGGCGCCGGCCCTCCGGCCGAATGAGCGCGACCGCCGTTCGCCGGATCCGCCTGGGCGCCGCCTTCGTCCTGCTCACCTACGTGATCCTGCACTTCACCAACCATGCCCTCGGGCTGATCTCGCTCGACGCCATGGAGGCGGGGCGCTGGTGGTTCCTGGCCCTCTGGCGCAGCTACCTCGGCACCCTCGCGCTCTACGGCGCGATCACCGTGCACGGCGGACTCGCGCTGTGGCTGCTCTATCAGCGCCGCTCGCTGCGTATGCCGCTCTGGGAGGCCGCGCAGTACGGCCTGGGCCTGGTGCTGCCGGCGCTCCTCGTCATCCACGTCGTCGGCACCCGGATCGCGTGGTGGCAGGCGGGGACGGACGACCGCTACGCCCGCGTGCTGATGGTGTTCTGGGTGCAGGCACCCGAGCGCGGCGTCTGGCAGGCGGTGGCGTTGACCACGGCGTGGATGCACGCCTGCATCGGCATCCACTACTGGCTCCGCTTCCGGCCCTGGTATCCGCGGGCGGCGGCCTGGCTGCTGACGGCCGCGCTGCTGCTGCCGGCCTCCGCGCTGGCCGGCTTCGTCGCGGGCGGCCGCGAGGTCCAGGCGCTGGCGCGCACGCCGGGCTGGACCGAGGCGCTGGGGCGTGCCGTCGACCCGCCCGACCGCGCCGAGACGGCCGCGCTGCTCCGCATCCGTAGCGGCTTCCTCGACGCCTATCTGGCCGCGCTGGTGCTGGTGGTCGTGGCGCGCGGCGGCCGCGCGCTCTGGCAGCGGCGGCGCTCGGTGCCCATCACCTACCCCGGCGGCCGCGTGGTGACGGTGCCGGTCGGCTTCACGGTGCTCGAGGCCAGCCGCGCGGCCGGCATCCCGCACGCCTCGGTGTGCGGCGGCCGCGGGCGCTGCTCGACCTGCCGCGTGCGCGTGGCGCCCGGTCTGGAGCACCTGCCACCGCCGCACGAGTCCGAGCAGCGCGTGCTGGCCCGGGTGGGCGCCGCGCCCGACGTGCGACTGGCCTGCCAGACCCGGCCCGCCCGGGCCCTCGGCGTGACGCCGCTGCTGGCGCCCTCGACCGCGCCCGACGAGTCGCTGGGCGCCGACGTGCGTCAGGGCCGCGAGAGCGAGATCGTGGTGCTGTTCGCCGACCTCCGCGGCTTCACGCGCATGGCCGAGAACAAGCTGCCCTACGACGTCGTCTTCTTCCTCAACCGCTACTTCGAAACGGTCGGCACCGCGATCACCACGGCCGGTGGCGTGGTCAATCAGTTCACCGGCGACGGCGTCATGGCGCTGTTCGGCATCGAGGGCGGCGCCATCGGCGGCGCCCGCCAGGCCGTGGTGGCCGCGCAGTCGATGGTGGCCGGCATGGCCGCACTGAGCGCCGAGCTGGCGGGCGATCTGTCGACGCCGCTGCACATCGGCATCGGCCTGCACGCGGGGCCCGCCGTGGTCGGCCAGATGGGCTGGGGCCAGAGCTTCTATCTCACCGCCGTCGGCGACACGGTGCACGTCGCCGCCCGCCTCGAGCAGGCCACCAAGGACTACGGTGCCGAGCTGGTCCTATCCGAGGACGTCGCGCGCCTCGCCGGGCTGGACCTGTCGGCGTTCCCCGGCCACGAGCTGGCCGTGCGCAACCGGGCCGGTCGCGTCCGCATCCGCGTGGTCACGCGCGTCGCCGATCTGTAAACGTGGGGGGCCCCGATATGGCCCCCCACACCCCCCAACCGTTCGTCGCCCCCCGGCGCAGCCGGGGTGCTCCTCGCACGAGGTGGGCGTCGCCCCGATATGGCCCCCCACACCCCCAACCGTTCGTCGCCCCCCGGCGCAGCCGGGGTGCTCCTCGCACGAGGTGGGCGTCGCCCCGATATGGCCCCCCACACCCCCCAACCGTTCGTCGCCCCCCGGCGCAGCCGGGGTGCTCCTCGCACGAGGTGGGCGTCGCCCCGATATGGCCCCCCACACCCCCAACCGTTCGTCGCCCCCCGGCGCAGCCGGGGTGCTCCTCGCACGAGGTGGGCGTCGCCCCGATATGGCCCCCACACCCCCCACCGTTCGTCGCCCCCCGGCGCAGCCGGGGTGCTCCTCGCACGAGGTGGGCGTCGCCCCGATATGGCCCCCCACACCCCCCACCGTTCGTCGCCCCCCGGCGCAGCCGGGGTGCTCCTCGCACGAGGTGGGCGTCGCCCCGATATGGCCCCCCACACCCCCAACCGTTCGTCGCCCCCCGGCGCAGCCGGGGTGCTCCTCGCATGAAGTGGGCGTCGCCCCGATATGGCCCCCCCACGCCCCCCAACCGTTCGTCGCCCCCCGGCGCAGCCGGGGTGCTCCTCGCATGAGGTGGGCGTCGCCCCGATATGGCCCCCACACCCCCCAACCGTTCGTCGCCCCCCGGCGCAGCCGGGGTGCTCCTCGCACGAGGTGGGCGTCGCCCCGATATGGCCCCCACACCCCCAACCGTTCGTCGCCCCCCGGCGCAGCCGGGGTGCTCCTCGCATGAGGTGGGCGTCGCCCCGATATGGCCCCCACACCCCCAACCGTTCGTCGCCCCCCGGCGCAGCCGGGGTGAGGTTGGCGTCGGCCACAGGCTATTGGTTGTGCAGTGCGGCATCTGCAACGCTCGCGCTAAGATGACCACCGACAATCAAACATGAAGACGACAGCTTTTATCCTGACGATGCTCCTGTGGGCTGTCGCGTCGGCCCAGCAACAACCAACTACGGGCTATGCGCCGGTCAAAGGACTCAACATGTACTACGAAATCCACGGAAGCGGCGATCCTGTGGTGTTGCTCCACGGGTCGTTCATGACCATTACAAACAACTGGACCGGGTGGACGGCGAACTTTCCAAGACCCGGAAAGTGATTGCCGTCGAATTGCAGGGCCACGGGCGCACGGCCGACATCAAGCGCGATTTCGGCTACGAAAACCTCGCCGACGACGTGGCGGGGCTGCTCGATCATCTCAAGATCCCCCGCGCGGACCTCATCGGTTACAGCATGGGCGGCGGCGTCGCGATGCAGTGTGCGATCCGCCACCCGGAACGAGTGCGCAAGGTTGTCAGCATTTCGGCCGCGTTCCGCCACGATGGCCTGGTCAAGGAAGCACTCGACATGTTCCCGCGACTCACGGCGGAAACATTCAAAGGCTCACCCATCGAAACCGAATACAAGAAACTGAGTCCGACGCCCGACGCATTCCCGAATTTCGTCAAGCGCGTCCTCGCGATGGCATTGAAACCGTACGACTTTGGCGCCGACAAGCTCAAGGCTACCCAAGCGCCGATGTTTTTCATCCACGGCGATGCCGACGGCGTACGGCTCGAGCACATCGCGGAAATGTTCCGCCTGAAGGGCGGCGAGATTCACGGCGACCTGGGGGCGCGCTCAGCATCGAGACTAGCCATATTGCCCGACACAACACACATCACGCTGATGGAGCGCATGCCCGTCATCGTCCCGATGGTGAACGACTTTCTCGATGCAAAGCCGCAACAGCAATAAGGGTCGGCGTCGCTCAGCCCTGCGACGTTCTCAGACTCCGCGGCGGAGGCCGAAGATGGCGGCGTGGGCGCGCGGGGTGTAGCGGAAGCCGCGCGCCAGGCAGGCGTTCCACACCGTCTCGTCGATCCTCCGCTGGTCGCTACCCAGCGTGAGCGGCATCAGTAATACGTGCTCGCGCGGCAGGTCGAAGCGCGCGACCACGGTGACCGCCTCGTCGACGTGCTCGGGGGCGCCGACGACGAACTTCCAGTAGACGCGGTCGCCGAGCCGCCGGAAGGCCTCGATGGCGGCGGGGGCGAGGCGACGGCTCTCGGGCACACCACTGTGGGCGAGCTTGAGGCTGACGTTCCACTGGTCCACGACGGCGGCGGCCTCGGGGTCGGGCGCCATGACGCCGCTCGTCTCCACCTCGAGCCGCAGGCCCCGGCGCTTGAGCTCCCCCATCAGGCGCACGAAGTCGGGATGCTCGAGCGGCTCGCCGCCGGTGATCACGACGTTGCCGATGTGCTGGGCGAGGCCGGCGGCGACGGTGTCCAGGAGCGCCGACCAGCTCATCGCGGTGCCGCCGGCGGCGGGCCACGAGTACTTCGTGTCGCACCACGCGCAGCCGACGGTGCACCCCTGCAGGCGCACGAACGTGGACGGCGTGCCCAGACTCGGCCCCTCGCCCTGCAGCGAGCGAAATACCTCGGCGACGCGCACGGTGGCCTCGGGCTTCACATTCACTCTCCTCTGCTACTATCGCACCCATGTCCGAGCCCCGGCACGACGTGCTCGATCGCGCCCGGGCCCTCGCCCCGGCGATCGCGGCGGCGGCCGACGAGATCGAGCGGCAGCGACGATTGCCCGCCCCGCTCGTCGGCGCCCTGCACGACGCCGGCCTCTTTCGCATGCTGCTGCCGCGGGCCCTCGGCGGCGCCGAGATCGACCCGGCGACGTTCGTGCAGGTCACGGAGACGATCGCCCGGGCCGACGCCAGCGCGGCCTGGGTCATCTGCCAGACCAACGGCTGCTCGATGACGGCGGCCTACCTGCGTCCGGACGTCGCCCGAACGATCTTCGGCGGGCAGCCGGTCGGCGTGCTCGCGTGGGGGCCGCCCACCAGCTCGCGCGCGGTCGCCGAGGACGGTGGTTACCGGCTGACCGGCACGTTCAACTTCGCCAGCGGCAGCCGTCACGCAACCTGGCTCGGCGGCCAGGCCCCCATCGTGGAGGCCGACGGCAGCCCGCGCCGCCGGCCCGACGGTGTCGCCGAGCGCCGCACGCTGCTGTTCCCGGCCGAGCACGTGACCATGAAGGACGTGTGGCACACCATCGGGCTGCGCGGCACCGGCAGCGACTCGTTCGTGGTCAACGACCTGTTCGTCCCCCACGAGCACTCGTTCGCCCGTGACAACCCGGCCGAACGCCACTACCAGGCGCCGCTCTACTGCTTCCCCCAGGGGAGCCTCTACGCCTCCGGCTTCGGCGGCGTCGCCATGGGCATCGCGCGCAGCCTGCTCGACGACTTCGTCGCGCTGGCCACCGACAAGACGCCGCGGGGCTACAGCCGGACGCTGCGCGAGAGCGCGGTGACCCAGTCGCAGGTGGCCCAGGCCGAGGCCAAGCTGGGCGCGGCGCGCGTGTACCTGCTGGCCGCGCTGACCGAGATCTGGAGCGCGGTGGGCCGCACCGGCGCGCTCGGCCTCGACCAGCGGGTCGCCATCCGCCTGGCCGCCTCGCACGCGATCCGCCAGGCCCGCGAGGTGGCCGACTTCGCCTACCACGCCGCCGGCGGCACCGCCGTCTTCACCGCCAACGCCTTCGAGCGCCGCTTCCGGGACATCCACACCGTCTCCCAGCAGCTCCAGGGCCGCGACGACCACTTCGAATCGGTCGGCAAGTTCCTGCTCGGCCTGCCCCCCGACACGACCTTCCTGTAGGGCCAGCGACGTGGCCGTGACGGAGTGCTGCGCGATCGCCGACGAGGTGCCGGCCCGCCAGCGGCGGATCCTGACCGTCGTGCTCGCGATCAACGCCGCCATGTTCGTCGTGGAGCTCGCGGCCGGCCTGCTGGCCCACTCGACCGCGCTGCTCGCCGACTCCGTCGACATGCTCGGAGACGCCATCGTGTACGGCTTCAGCCTGTACGTCGTGGGGCGCGGCCGGCAGTGGCAGGCCCGCGGGGCCCTGCTCAAGGGCGGCGTCATGGCCGTGTTCGGGGTCGGAGTCCTCGCCGAGGTCGTGCTGAAGCTCGTCCGGGGCGTGGTGCCGGTGGCGGCGGTGATGTCCGGCGTCGGCGCGCTGGCCCTGGCCGCCAACGGCGTCGTCCTCGCGTGCCTGTGGCGGCGGCGCGACGACGACATCAACATGCGGTCGGCTTGGCTGTGCTCGCGCAACGACGTGGTGGCCAACGTGGGCGTGCTGGCGGCCGCCGGGGCCGTCGCCGTCACCGGATCGCCCTGGCCCGACATCGTGGCCGGCGGGGCGATCGCGCTCCTGTTCTGCACCTCCGCCGTCGAGGTCCTCCGCACCGCCGGCCGACAGCTGCGACCCCGCCCGGCGCCGTGAGGCCGCGGCTCAGGCTCCCAGGATGCGCTCGACCCGCCCGTACTCCCGGGCCGCGTCCATGAACCACTTCACGCAGTCGGGATTCGCCCGCGGTGGCAGCTCGCAGGAGGTGGACAGCACGAACCGCGACCGCTTGCCGACGGTGTCGATGCAGCGCTTCACCTCGGCCTCGATCTCCGCCCGGGTGGCCCGCTCGAAGATCGTCACGTCCACGTTGCCGATCCCCACCACCCCCCGCTGGTTGCCGAGCGTCACCAGCTTGTCGAGCTGGTCGACCTGCAGCGTGGGGTCGGATTGCTGGTCGAGGTCGATGGTGATGGCCACGAAGCCGACGTCGACCAGGTCCTCGTGGATCTGGTGGGTGGTGCCGCAGATGTGCACGGTGGTCCCGACCTTCTTGGCCTTGAAGTAGTTCACCATGTCCTGGTGGTACGGCTTGATGAACTCCCGGTAGGTGTCGGGGCCGACCAGCGAGCAGGAGGCGGTCGGATCGGTGTAGCTGAGACCGATCTTCGTCTTGAGGACGGCGTCGCCGAAGCGCTTGGCGTACTCGGTCGAGAAGCGCATGAGGTCGTGGACGAACTCGGGATCGTCGATGGTGTCCAGGCACATGATCTCGGGATTGCGCAGCAGCATGGCGATGGTCCATGGGCCCACGAGCACGGCGCCGAGCCCGCTCGGGAACTTCGCGGCCGACAGCGCCTCGCACTGCTCGAGGAAGGCCGGCAGCCGCCCGTCGCGATTGGGATCCGGAACCTCCAGCCTGGCCAGCATTCCCTTGTCGTCCTGCAGCACGTGCCGGTCGATCGAGGGGACCACGTAGTCCGAGTACTTCACCCGGCAGCCGAGGGCCTCGGCCTCCTTCGCGAGATCGTTGAAGGCGATCATGATATCTGGCTGATATCGCTCGTAGTAATTGAGCATCGCCTTGACGGCCTTCTTGGGGTTGGTGCAGTACTCCTCGATCGACAGGCCGTCGAGGCAGCCGGCGAACGAGCCGGCGATGGGGTAGGCCGGCACGCAGTCCGCGAACTCCCCCTTGTAGGCGGCGACCACGCGATCACGTCCCGTCATGATCCCCTCCTCACGCCCCCGGCCGCAGGGCGTCCAGCGTGAATTCCATCTCCGCGGTGGACAGGCCCGAGCGCAGGAGCAGGATCGGCAGCGCCGCTCCGGCCTCGTGCCAGCGCGCCAGCCGCCGCCGTGCCTCGGCCGGAGTTCCGAACACGATCAGCTCGTCCAGCAAGACCTCGGCGTCGGGCGGCACCACCCCGGCGAACTTCGGCGCGTTGGCGGCCAGCACCGCCTCGACCTCCTTGGCGAACCCCTGGCGGCTCAGCGACTGCCGGTAGAGCGTGCCCATGCTGACCAGGTAGAAGGCCACGAACCACGCCGCTCCTTCCCGGGCCCGGGCCGGGTCCTCGGACACGACGGTCGGCAGCGAGGGTGCCAGCACCACCGCGCGGTCGGGCTGGCCGGCGCGGGCAGCGCCCTCGCGCAGCCGCTGCATCCCCTCGGCCAGGCAGCGACGCGGATAGAGGAAAGGCGCCCAGCCATCGGCCAGCTCGCCGGCCAGGCGCACCGAGGCGTCGCCCAGCGCGGCCAGGTAGATGGGCAGCTCCGGCACCGCGGGCACGTTGAGCTTGAGCGCCCGGGCACCGGTGGCGACGGCCAGCGGGATGCGCTCGCCCCGCAGCAAGGCCCGGACCTGCTCGAGCATCATCCGCATGCGCGCCAGCGGCGCCGTATAGGGCACGTCGTGGAGCCCCTCGGCCAGCTGCGGCGTGCTGGCGCCCAACCCGAGCACGAAGCGACCGCCCGAGACCGAGGCCAGCGTGGCCGCGGCCATGGCCAGCGTGGCGGCGCTGCGGTTCCACACGCCCAGGATGCCGGTGCCGAGGGTGATGCGCTGGGTGCGGACCGCGGCCTCGGCCAGCAGGACGGTGATGTCGTACGCCCACGTCTCGGGCAGGAAGTAGCCGTCGTAACCGAGGCGGTCGGCCGTGGTCGCCAGCGACAGGAGGGTCTCCCGCCGGTTCTCGAGCGGCATGAGCGAGACGGCGACGCGGGGGCGGTTCACGGCCCGCGTATTCTACCCCCGGACCTCGCGCGGGGTCGCGGCCTGTGCTAGAGGTTCAGGATGCGCAATCCGGGGCGGGCGCTGCTCTGCGCCGTGATGCTCCTCGTCGTCCGGCCGGACGCCGGCCACGCCCAGGTGTTCCTGGCCGCGCAACCCCACCCGGAGTTCGCCATCGGGCCGCTGTTCGTCGTCGCCAACGTGCGTCCCGACCTCGGCCCGATCACCGTCACCATCTCGTGGTCGCTCACCCCGGCGCCCGGCAAGCGCGCGATCGACATCGGGCAGGATCTGTTCCTGATGTGGCCGAACGAGCTCGTCGAGGCGACCGCGCCGGGCGCGTTCGACCCGGCGCTGGCGCGCGAGCTGGAGGCGCGGGGCTTCGCGATCGGCACCGGCGGCCGGCTCGCCCTCGGCACCCGCGACCAGATGCAGATGGGCACCGGCGCGCCCGTCACGCCGATCCCCGAGACCGCCTCGTTCGTGAGCTTCGGCCGCCGCGCCGGGCCCGCCGCCTCGCTCGGGTATTCCACCTACGTCAAGATTCCGTGGACGGCGAAGCTGGCCGACCCTCGCGCGCTCGTCGTGCTCTCGCTCCCGACCCGCGGCCTGCTGACGCCCAAGCCCGCCACCTGGTTCGAGGAGGCGTTCTGGGGCCGCCGGTGGGTGCTGTCGGCCGGCTTCGGCGACCTTGGCCCACCGGCGCTGCCGCTCTTCCCCCTGTACTTCGAGTACCGCGACCGCGTGGTGCGCCTGGGCCGCGAGCTGGCGGTGGTGGTGGCCAACTTCGCCGACTCCGACCACCTGCGCATCGAGGAGATCGGCCCGGCTAGCGCGACCCGGCGGCCGAGCCGGATCCGCACCGGCGCCGAGATCGTCACGATGCCGCTGGCCGCCAGCGAGGGCATCGCCGCCCAGATGCTCAGGGTGCAGTTCAGCTACTTCGCCGGGATGATCGCCTGGCGGCCGATCCTGGTCTCCGCGGTGCTGCTCGCGCTCGGTAACCTGGCGGGGTTCATCCTGCTCAGCCGCGACGTGAGCCAGTTCCTGCGCGCGCGTCTGCACGTGCGGCGCCGGGTCGAGCCGGAGTTCGCGCAGCTCGCCGGCGGCGCCCTGCCCCGCACGGTCGCCGACCGCATCGTGCCGGGCTCGACCACCGAGTCCGACGTGCGCACGCTGTGCGGCCGGCCGGACGAGGAGCACCACCGCCGGGGCTCGGGCCAGCGCCGCACGCTCGTGTACCGCGGGACGCGGCGGGTGCCGAGCCCGCGCCGGGCGCTCGGACCGCTGGCCACCGTCCATCACTGGGAGGAGGAGCAGCACGAGCTGGAGATCGAGCTGGACGGCGACCGAGTGAGCGCCGTGCAGTCGCGCGTGCGCCGCCAGCGCTCCGCCGGCTGAGAGTCCGCCGGGCCGGCGTCAGCCGCCGGCCGCAGCTTGCCGCTCGCGCGTCCGCTCGCGCAGGCGGGCCACCACCTGAGGGGGCGCCGTCTCCGGCGAACCCGCCGTGAACGGCGGCTGCGGGTCGTACTCGATGCTGAGCTGGATCGACTGGGCGACCTCGTCGCCGGCGATCCGCGCCGCCAGCGCCAGCGCCATGTCGATGCCCGAGGACACGCCGGCGGCGGTGACGACCTTGCCCTGGAACACCACGCGCTTGAGCGTGGGACGGGCGCCGAGGTCGGCGAGCTGGTTCAGCGACGCCCAGTGGGTCGTGGCCTCCAGCCCTTTCAGCACCCCGGCGGCGCCGAGCAGCAGCGAGCCGGTACAGACCGACGTCGTCCACTGCGAGGTCGCGTGGGCGGTCCGGATCCAGTCCAGCAGCGGGTTCGGCGTCATCAGCGCGCGGGTGCCGAAGCCGCCCGGCACCATGACGATCTCCGGGTGCGGCACCGCCGACAGCGGCTCGTCGGCCATCAGCGTGAGCTGGCGATTGTCGGTGCGATAGGGGCCCGGCGTCAGCGCGATGAAGCGGACACGAGCGCCGGGCAGCCGCGACAGCACCTCGTAGGGGCCGACGGCGTCGAGGGCGGTGATCCGGTCGAAGATCGGAATGGCGATGTCCATGGGCGTCAGGATGCCCGCCGGCGGACGCGGCCGCAACGCCATGGTGCGGGCGCACCCTGTACGCGTCCGGGCATCTGTGCTACGTCTCTCTGCGTCCGAGCCCACGGCGAGCACACAGGAGCCCATCGATGATCAAGCCCTACACCGCAGTCGGCCTCATCCCCACCGTGCGCGGCATCCGGCGGCGCCAGGACATCCAGATCAACCTCGACCACCTGCGGCACCTGGTGAAGGCCGCGTCGTGGCTGTCGGCGCTGGACATTCCGGTCCGCCTCATCGCGTTTCCCGAGGGGGCGCTGCAGGCGTTCAACGACGAGGTCCTCGACCTCGACCACGTCACCTTCGCCCGTGAGTGTGCCATCGACATTCCGGGCGAGGAGACCGACGCCCTCGGCAAGATCGCCAAGGAGTACAACGCCTTCGTCGTGGCCCAGGCCAAGGCCCGCCACCCCGACCTCAAGGATCGCTTCTTCAACGTGGGGTTCATCATCAACCCGCGCGGCAAGGTGATCCTGAAGCATTACAAGGTCTCGCCGCTGTTCCCGGTCGAGCACTCGGTCTGCCCGCACGACGTCTACGACTGGTGGGTCGAGAAGTACGGACGCACCCTCGAGGCGTTCTGGCCCGTCGTCGACACCGAGATCGGCCGGCTCGGCATCATGATGGCCAACGAGGGCTCCTACCCCGAGAACGCGCGGGCGCTCGCCCTCAACGGTGCCGAGGTCGTGTACCGCGCGTCCTACCCGCATCCGGCCACCGGCAACGAGATCTTCGAGATCCAGAGCCGGGCCCGCGCCCTCGACAACAACATGTACATCGTGGCGCCCAACATGGGCACCTACTACCTGTTCCCGGAGGAGACGACGCCCATCGACACCTTCGGAGGGCGCTCGTTCATCATCGACTACAAGGGGCGCATCGTCGGCCGTCAGGACTACGGCGCGGGATCGACCTACGTGGGCGGCGTCATCGACGTCGAGGCGTTGCGCGACCATCGAGCCCGCGCCCAGTGGGACAACTGGATGAAGGACCTCCGCACCGAGCTTTACCAGCTCCTCTACGAGAAGCCCATCTACCCCAAGAACCTCTACCTCAAGCGGGCGCCGATGAAGCACGCCGAGTATCGCGAGAAGGTCATCAAGCGTCAGATCCGGCTCATGCACGATCGAGGAATCTGGAAGAAGCCGGATCGCTGAGCTCCGCGCCCGATCGGGCAAAATGTCCGGGGCGGCTCGGGCGCTTCGCCGTCCGGGCCGCCCGCCCCACCGGTCGAACGCCGCGTCCCGAAAGCGATCGCGGCCTGGCACGTCGTCTGCTCTCTCCTGCGCGGCACGAAAGCCGGGACGGCTTGGGCATGGCGAACCGACCGGACGGCGCGGGAGCGCCGGGAGACAGCGGCCATGGCATCGATGGATTTCTGGTACGACCGCGCGATGCGCGAGCTCGCCGACCTGAACGAGGAGGCGACGGAGCTGCGTCGCCAGGCCGAAGAGACGCTACCCCTTCCGCCCGCCCAGCATGCGGATGAGGAGGACGAGTAGCGCCGCGGCACCGATCACGAACCAGATCGAGCCCTTCGGCCATCGCGCGACCTCGACGAGCGCCACTCCGAAGCCGGCGGCGATGACCACGCCGCCGGCCAGGAGTGGCGCCCACGTCGAGCGGCGGCGCCTCATCGCAGCAACGCCTGCAGCTCGGCAATCACCGCCCCCACATCCTTCGGCTCCGCACGCGTGAGCGTCACCGTGCGAATGCGCGCGCCCGGCCACCACGGCCGCCACGCCAGGTGCCGCGCGTCGAAGAGGATCAGCGAGGGCACGCCGAGGGCGGCGGCCAGGTGGCTCACGCCGGAGTCGTTGCCCAGATAGACGGTGGCCTGCGCGAGGGCGCCGGCCAGCACCGGCAGCGAGGGATTCGTGAGCCAGGCCACGCCGGCTCCCAGGTGACGGCGCAGCGCGGCCGCCGCCTCGGCATCGGCGGGACCGGCGTGCACCACCACGTTCACGCGCGTCGAGGCGGCCAGCGTCGTGATCGCCTGGGCGAAGGCCTCGGCCGGCCAGCACTTGGCCGGGCTCCCCGCCCCCGAGTGCACGAACAACCACGGCGGCGGCCCCTCGCACCCGGCCTCGGCCAGCGCCTGGGCGCCTCCGGCGCGCAGTGTGTCCGCCACCGTGACGGGCGCGCACCACTGCCCCGGCGGCGCGCCGATCGTCTCCAGCAGATGCCGCCAGACCGCATCGCCGTCGCCGACCGACGGCGCCACCACCGCGTCGGCCACGATCTCTCGCAAGCGGCGCACGAACACAGCATCGCGCGACCCGAACCAGCAGACGAGTCGCGTCAGCGCCGGCAGCCGCGGGCGGCCGGCAGCCTCGTCGACGAAGAGCGTATCGAGACCGAGCGACTCGAAGGCGAGCCCACGATCGACGATCGCCAGCGACTCCAGCAGGGCGGCGATGTGCGGCTGGGCGGCCAGCGCGAGCGACGCCCCGGCCGCGCGCAATGCCCGGAGGGCCGGCACGGCCAGGAGCACATCGCCCAGCGCGCCCGGATGCACCGCGAGCGTCACGGCGGCCACCCGGGCGGCCTCAGCGCCGGAAGAGGGCGAGCGCGGCCTCGTGCAGGTGGCCGTTGGTGGCGAAGGCGGTGCCACTGTGGATGGTGGGCCTGCCCGCGAAGTCGGTGAAGCGACCGCCCGCCTCCTCCACGATGACCTGGCACGGCGCCAGGTCCCACGGCTTGAGGTCGCTCTCGAGATAGATCTCGGCCTTGCCCTCGGCGACGAGCGCGTAGCCGAGGTAGTCGCCGAAGCCGCGCTGGCGGTCGGTGGCGTCGACCAGCCGCACGAGGCCCTCCCAGTGCCCGCCCTCGCGCAGCAGGCGCAGTCCGGCGTGCAGCAGCGTGGCCCGGCCGAGCTCGGCCGTGTCCGACACCGTGATGCGCTCGCCGTTGGCGGAGGCGCCTCCGCCCCGGCGGGCGCCGAGGAGCTCGCCGGTCACCGGGTTGTAGATCACGCCGACCGTGACCTCGCCGTCCTCTTCCAGCCCGATGAGCGTGGCCCACACGGGTACCCGGCGGATGAAGTTCTTGGTGCCGTCGATGGGATCGATGATCCAGCGCCGCCCCTGATCGCCGACGGCGCCGAACTCCTCGCCGAGGAAGCCCACGGCGGGGAAGGCGCGGCCCAGCACCTCGCGGATCGCCTGCTCGGCGCCGCGATCGGCCTGGGTGACCGGCGTGGCATCGGCCTTGAGGGTGACGTCGAACCCCGTGCGGTAGTACTTCAGCGCGACCTCGCCGGCGGCGCGGGCCGCCTCGGTGGCGGCGGCCAGCGCCCGGTCCAGCTCGGCTGGCGTCACGCCGGCTCCTCGCCGGGGAATGGCTCGCCGCGCTCGGTGAGGACCTTGCCGTAGATCTCGAGGGCGTCGACCACGACCGGCATGCCGCCGTAGGTGGACCTGCTGGAAGATGACCTCGGCCACCTCCTGGCGGGTCGCGCCCACGTTGAGGGCGGCGTGGATGTGCACGTGCAGCTCCTTGGGCCGGTGCAGCACGGTGAGCGAGGCCACCGCGCACAGCTCGCGCTGCTTCTGCGAGATCACCTCGCGGCTGTACAGCACGCCCGTGAAGAACAGCGAGAGGTCCCGGGCCAGCCCCTTGTCGAAGCGCTTCCAGTGGTCGAACCCGACCTCGTTGCGCACGCCCTTGAACAGCGTGGCGCTCGTGCGCTTGGTCCGCTCGCGAACAGCGGCGTCGTCGATCAGTCCCATGGCTGTCCTTTCCGGTGGCTCACGTCGTCACGGAGGAGCTCGCGCGGCATGGGCGAGATCATCGCACAGGAGGTCCGTGATACGCTGACCGTCATGCTCAATCCGCACATCTTTCGCGCCTACGACGTGCGCGGTCGCGTGGGTCCCGACATCAATCCCGACGTCTTCCGCCAGGTGGGGCGGGCCTACGCCACGCTCATCCATCGCAACGGCGGCCGCACCGTCGCCATCGGCCAGGACAACCGCGAGTCCTCGGCCGGGTTGAAGGCCGCCTTCATCGAGGGGGTGCGGGCAACCGGCGTGCACGTCGTCGACATCGGCGAGGTCACCACGCCGATGCTGTACTTCGCCACCGCCCACTGGGGACTCGACGGCGGCGCCAACATCACGGGCAGCCACAACCCCGTCGACTACAACGGCGTCAAGATGGTCCACCCCGGGGCGGCTCCGCTCAGCGAGGACGAGATCCAGTCGCTGCGCCGCCTGATCGAGGCCGGCGACCTGGCCAGCGGCAGCGGCACCGTGGCCTCGCGCAGCCCGCGCGACAACTACTTCGCGACGGTGGCCGGGCTCGTGCGCCTGGCGCGGCCGCTGCGCGTCGTGGCCGACGCCGGCAACGGCGTGGCCGGCATGTACGCGCCGGCCCTGCTCCGCCGCATCGGCTGCGAGGTGACCGAGCTGCACTGCGAGTCGGACGGCCGCTTCCCCAACCACCTGCCCGATCCCGAGGACCCCGAGAACGTCGTCGACCTGCAGGAGAAGGTGCTCGAGCTGGGCGCCGACCTCGGCCTGGCCTGGGACGGCGACGCCGACCGGGTGGGCGTCATCGACGAGCGGGGGCGCCGCCACGAGGCCGATCTCATCCTGGTGCTGCTGGCCCGCGACCTGCTCCGCCGCCACCCCGGCGCCAAGATCATCTTCGACGTGAAGTCCTCGCAGTCGCTCGTCGACGAGATCACCCGCCACGGCGGCGTGCCGGTCATGTGGAAGACCGGCCATTCGCACCTGAAGCGGAAGATGCGCGACGACAAGATCCTGCTCGGCGGCGAGGTCAGCGGTCACATGTTCTTCGGCGAGGGGTACTACGGGGTCGACGACGGGATCCTGGCCGCGTGCAAGATCGTCGACATCCTCGCGCGGGAGCCGGGGCCGGCCTCGCGCCTGTTCGACTCGATCGAGCACCTGCACGCCACCCCCGAGCTGAAGGCGCTCTGTCCCGACGACAAGAAGTTCGCCCTCATCGACGAGCTGGTGGGCGAGCTCAAGCAGCGCTACCAGACGATCGACATCGACGGCGCCCGCGTGCTCTTCCCCGACGGCGGCTGGGGCCTCGTGCGCGCGTCGAACACGAGCCCCTATCTCACCCTGCGGTTCGAGGCGCGGACCGAGGCGCAGATCGACGCCATGAAGCGCGTGATCTACGACCTCCTCCGCCGCTACCCCTTCGTCACCCTCCCCGCCTGAGCGGCGCGGCGAGCGCTAGGCGCCGCCGTCGAGCAGCAGGCGGACGGCGGCCTGCGCGCTGACCGCGGTGGGGCAATCCAGAGCCGGCCAGCAGCCGCCGGGATTCATCAGGACCGCGCGGAGCCCGGCGGCGCGGGCGCCGAGGACGTCGATCGAATAGAGATCGCCGATGTAGGCGGCCTGCGCCGGCGCGAGTCCCGCGCGCTCGAGCGCGATCTGGAAGATGCGCGCGTCGGGCTTCTCCACGCCGACCTCGTGCGAATCGATGACGAAGTCCAGGTGGGGGCCGAGGCCGAGCGAATCGAGGATGGCCGCCACCGTGCCGTTGGAGTTGGAGATCACCGCGGTGCCGAGGCCGGCCTGGCGCGCCAGCCGCAGGGCCGCCTCCGCCTCCGGCTCGATCGCCGTCCACAGCCCGCGCGGCAGGTTGTAGGTGCGACGCCAGCCGCCCAGCGCGGCCGCGGTGGCGGCGCTGCGGATGCCGAGCTCCTCGAGCACGAAGGCCAGGTACCGGGCTCCGGTGTCGGGGTGCTCGGTCGAGGCGCCGGGCCGCAGCGTGGCGTCGAGCCGCACCCGCGCGCGCCACTCGGCCCGCTGCACCTCGTCGAGGGTGGCGCTGACGCCCTCGCGCGCCAGCGCCGCGACGATGGCGGCCAGGTCCATCCGGATGAGCGTGTTGCCGGCGTCGAAGAAGATCGCCCGCAGGGCCGGCGGGCTCACGAGGCCCCCCGCACGGTGAAGACGAACTCCGCCTCGACCACGTGGCCGTCCACCGACAGCACGCGGTACTTCACGGTGTACGCCCCGGCCGGCAGCGGCGGCACGCCGACCGACAGCCGGCTGGGCTCGGCCGGCGCCACCTGGGCGTCGCCGGCATCCACGCGCTCGGCGTCGCGGTTCCACACCGACACCCGGGAGTAGGCCGGCTCCAGCCGCTCGTTGAACCAGAGCTGCACCCGCTCGGGCGCGCGGGCGACGGCGGAACGGGCCGCCGGCGTGGAACGGACCAGGTAGGCGTGCGACCAGGCCGGCGCCGGCGGCCACAGGCCGAGCGCGGCGACACACGCCGCAGCGAGGAAGACACGACGCACGGAGGTCACTCTATCGTCGGAATCGAGGGGGCTCAAGCAGGGTTCCGCTCGGGGGATCGCCCCGCGCGTGTCGCGCGTTTGAATATGGCGTGGACCAGAGTGTATAACCAATGGCGATGACCCGACGGACCCGTGTGCTCACGGTCCTCACGGCCCTGGTGGTCGCAGCGGTGGCGCTGGCGGCCTCGCCAGCCTCCGTCTGGGCTCATCCCCGCCTCATCGAGGCGGTCGCCCTCGCTCCGGCGCCCACGCTCCCCGTCGCGGCTCCCGAGCCGCTGCCCGGCCCGATCTCCGGCGGCACGACCGCGTCTCCGCTGATCCTGGCCGGGCTGCTGATCGGGGGGCTGGGCCTCGCGCTGGCCGCCCGGCGGCGCGCGCTCGTCGTCGCGCTCGCCCTCGTCCTGATCATCCTCGCCGTCGAGACCGGCGTGCACTCCGTGCATCACCTGACCGACCAGAAGGGCGGCGCGGAGTGCGTCGTCGCCCTGGCCTCGGCTCACGTGCACGCCACCGCCGAGCCGCCGGCCGCCGTCCACGACCCGTGGACCGGCGGTCCGGTCGACACCGTTGTCGCGCCCGCCCCCGAGCGGCCGGGCGCTCGTCCGCTCCGCCCCGACGAGGGGCGCGCTCCTCCCGCCGCCTAGTCCGGTCGTCCCGGCTCCCGTTCCCGATCCGTCCGCCGACTGCGCCGGTGCCCCATGACCCGCGCTCGTCACGTTCGGATCCCTGCTGACTCCGGCGACGCAAGGAGGCGTGCACGCGCTCGAGATGATGGTCCGTATCGCGTTCAAGCGACTGATGCCGGTGACGGCCTCGGTCCTCGTCCACCTCGGCATCGTCGGGGCGATCGTGCTCGGCCCCGGCTGGGCGCCGGTCAGCATGCCGGTCCTCATCGCCGAGCTGGTTCAGCCCGAGCCGCCGGCGCCGCCGCCCATCGTGCGCGACCGTCGCCCGCTCACGCCTCCCCGGCCCATCGCCGCCCCCCTGCCCGTCGCGCCGCCGGCCCGGCCCGAGCCCGAGCCGCCGCAACCCGTCGTCCCGGCGCCACCACCGGTGGCGACGCCGGAGCCGGAACCGAAACCGGCCACGCCCGAGCCCGTCCCCGCCCAGGCGCCGCCACCGCTGCGGACGCCGCCATCCGGAGCGGTGACCGGACCGCCCCAGATCGCCGCCGCCGACCCCGGCCCGGGGGCGTTCGCGGCTTCGGCGCCGGCGCCCACGAGCTCCGCCACCGGCGTCCGGTCATCGTCGGAGCGCGAGGTGAGCGTCGCCGCCATCCCATCGGACGGCATCACCCAGCGCGCGATCCCGCGCGGCGGATACCAGTACTTTCCCCCGTATCCCTCGACCGCCCGGCGGCTCGGCGTTCAGGGCACCACGGTCCTGCACGTGCTCGTGGCCAGCTCGGGCCACGTGGCGCAGGTCGTCGTCAAGCAGTCCGCGGGTCATCCCGATCTCGACCAGGCCGCCACCGATGCCGTCCGCCGCTGGCGATTCGAGCCGGCGCGGCGCGGGACGGAGCCGGTGGAGATGTGGGTGCAGCTCCCCTTCGAGTTCCGGTTCCGCTAAGGAGACCTCATGGCTGCATCGTGGACGCTCGCCCTCCTCCTGGCGCTCGCCGTGGCGCTCGGCGCCGGGGCCGCCCTGGCCCAGACGACGCCGATCCCGACGCTGCCGCCCGCCGTCGTGGAAGGCACGCGGTTGCCGCCCGAGCGCACCGCCACCGAGCAGGAGGCGCGCGAGGAGATCCAGCGGGTGCCGGGGGCGGCGACCATCATCGGCGAGGAGCAGATCCGCGAATCGCGGGCCGCCAACCTCAAGGACGTGCTGGACTTCACTCCCGGCGTGCTCATCCGGCCCCGCTTCGGCAGCGACGAGAGCCAGATCTCGATCCGCGGCTCCGGCCTGCGCAACAACTTCCACCTGCGTGGCCTCAACGTGCTGATCGACGGCTTCCCCTACGGCAACGCCGACGGCTTCAGCGACTTCGAATCGCTGGAGCTGCTGACCACCAAGCGGGTCGAGGTCTATCGCGGGGCCAGCGCGCTGCGCTTCGGTGGCAACACGCTGGGCGGCGCCATCAACCTCGTCACCAAGACCGGCCACGATGCCGGTCTGTTCGAGGTGCGCAGCGAGGCCGGCTCGTTCGGCTTCGCCAAGAACTACCTCGGCACCGGCCAGGTCTATGGCCCGCTCGACCTCTACGTCGGGCTGAGCGACACCGAGCTCGAGGGCTTCCGCGATCACGCCGAGCAGATCCGGCGCCGCGCCTACGCTACGCTCGGGTACCGGCTGACCGACGGCACCACGCTACGCTTCGACCTGGGCTTCACGGCGAGCAACGAGCGGCTGCCGGGCGCTCTCACCCGGCCGGAGCTCGACCGCGATCCCCGCCGCGCGAACCCCACCAGCGTGGCCTTCCGCGAGGCGCGCAACTACGACTACACGCGCGGCGCCTTCACCGTACGGACGCCGCTCACCGAGAACCAGACGCTCGAGTGGGCCACCCAGCTCAACTACCAGGACCTCGACCACCCGCTGAGCTTCGCGGTGATCGACGACACGACGTACAGCTGGTCGAGCGAGCTGCGCTGGATCCTCGCCGCCCCGCTGGCCGGCCACGCCAACCGGCTCACGGTCGGCCTGCAGTACGCCGGCACCCGCCAGAACGACGCCCAGTTCGTCAACAACCTGGGCAATCGGGGGCCGCAGACCGTCGACCGGATCAACGCGGCCAGCAACTACGCCGTCTACGCCGAGGAGCAGTTCGACGTGGTGCCGGCGCTGACGCTCGTGGCCGGCGCCCGCGGCCAGTATGCGGTGCGCAGCGTACGCAACCGGTTTGGCACCAACGACACCGATCTGGTCGACTTCCTGTCCCTGTCGCCGAAGGCCGGCTTCGTGTGGAAGGTCGCACCGGAGGCGCAGGTCTACGCCAACGCCTCGCACGCCTACGAGCCACCGCTGCTGCTGGAGCTGACGGCGCCCGGCCAGATCGGTGGCGACCTCGGCCAGCTCGCCGCCCAGAAGGCCTGGCAATTCGAGGTCGGCACGCGGGGCACGTGGGGGCCGCGGGTGGCGTGGGACGTGGCCGTGTACGACATCGAGCTGTGGGACGAGATCCAGAACGTGAACGTGCAGCCGTTCGTGGGGGCGCCGTTCACGATCCCGCGCTTCCGCAACGTCGACCGCTCGCGCCATACCGGCGCCGAGGTCGGCGTCGACGTGCTCCTGGTCGAGGACGTGGCCCGGCGGCTCGGGCTGGGGACCGCCGGCGACAGCCTGCGGGCGCGGGCGGCCTACACGTGGTCGCGCTTCAAGTTCGTGGACGACGTGAACTTCGGCAACAACGACCTGCCGGGGGCGCCTCGCCACTTCCTGCGCGCCGAGCTCCGCTACGATCACCGCTCCGGCGTGTGGGTCGCGCCCGGGCTGGAGGCGGTGCCGACCGGCTACCACGTCAACAGCGAGAACGTCAGCCGCGATCGCGCCGATGCCTACGCGCTGTTCAACGTGCGGGCCGGCTACGACTACAAGCCCTGGAAGCTCGGGGTGTTCTTCGAGGCGCGCAACCTGACCGACGTGACCTACGCCTCGTCGGTGGTCGTGGACGCCGCCGACAAGCGATTCTTCGAGCCCGGCGACGGCCGCGCCTTCTACGGTGGGCTCGAGTGGAGATGGCGATGACACCCTCGCGACTCGTCCTGCTGCTGCTCCTCATCCTGGCGCTGCCGGTCGCCGGGGTCGGCGCGCCGGCCCCGGCCGCGCGCGTCGAGCTCGCGCATCCGGCCGGTGGCCACGAGGTCCACGTCTCGGCGCCGGCCCTCGCCGTGGGCGGCGACGGCCGGCCGATCGTGGCCTGGATCGCCGGGGGCCACGGCAGCAACACCGTGCTCGTGGCCCGGCCGGGCGACGAGGCTCCGCCGGTACGCGTGAGCCCGTCGGGAACCTCGGTCGATTCGCTGCACCAGGCCCCCGGTCTCGCCGTGGGCCCCGGCGGCGAGGTGTACATCACCTGGTCGGCGCCCAAGCCGAAGCCCGAGGGCGTGCTGTTCGCGTCCGATCTGTACCTGGCCCGCTCGCTCGACGGTGGCCGGACGTTCGAGCCGCCCCTGCGCGTGAACGACGACCGGCCGATCTCGCACTCGTTCGAGGACCTGACCGTCACCCCCGACGGCACCGTGCTGATCGGCTGGATCGACAGCCGCGACGGCGCCCGCCAGACCTCCACCTACGTGGCGCGCGTCATCGAGCGGGGGTCGCGGCTGGAGCGCGTCACCCGGCTCGCGGGCGGCGAGACGTGCGTGTGCTGTCGGGTGAGCGTGGCGGCCGGTCCCGGCGACGGCGCCGCCGTGCTGTGGCGCAAGGTGTTCCCTGGTGACGTGCGCGACATGGTCGTCTCGCGCTCGGGCGACGGCGGGCGCACCTTCGACACCGCCGCGACTGTCCACGCCGACCGCTGGAAGATCACGGCCTGCCCGCACCGCGGCGGCCAGGTGGCGACCGATGCACGCGGCCGTCTCTACACGGTCTGGTACACGGAAGGCGCGGGGGAACGCCCCGACGTGCTGTTCGCCACCGCCCCCGACGGCCGCCGCTTCGGCGCCCCCCGGCGCGTGCACACGGCGAGTGGCTCGGTGCCCGACCAGCCGCGGCTGGCCATCGACCCCACCGGTCGTGGCGTGGTGGTGTGGGAGGATTCGACGGCGGTGCGCCGGCGGATCCTGCTACGCTCCATCGGGGAGGGCGGCCGCAGTCTCGGCCCCGTCCGCACGCTCTCGCAGGCGATCAAGGCGTGGGCGCCCGCCGTCACCGCCACGCCGGGCGGGTTCCTGGTCGCCTGGCACGAGGAACAATTCCCCGCAACGAAGACGATCGTGCTGCGCGTCGGCGCAGAGGAGGGGGCTCGATGAGGACGTCGCTGCTCGCGGCCCTCGGCGTCCTGGCGCTCGCCGCGCTGCCGGCGCTCGCGCAGCCACGCCACGATCACGCCGGTCCCGACGGCGCCGCGCCCGGCCGGCTGCGCATCGGCATGGACGAGCTGCACCGCGCGGGCGGCGTGCCGCCCGGCTGGCGCTTCTCGTGGCCGGCCGGCGACGCCCGCAAGGGCCGCGAGGCGTTCGTCAAGTTCGAGTGCTACCAGTGTCACGAGGTGGCGGGCGAGTCGTTCCCCGCCGTCACCCCGGATCCGACACGGCGCGGGCCGGCGCTGGCCGGGATGGGAGGCCATCATCCCGCCGAGTACTTCGCCGAGTCGATCGTGAACCCCAACGCAGTGATCGTCACCGGCCCCGGCCACACCGGCCCCGACGGCCTGTCGATCATGCCGGACTTCCGCGACAGCCTCACGCTGGCGGAGACGATCGACCTCGTCGCCTACATCCGCAGCCTGACCGGCGGCGGCGCCCACGATCACCATGCCGCGGCCGCGGCCGACCGAGAGCACGTCGTGGGCGAGTACCGCGTGCGGCTGGCCTACGCCGGTGCCGGCGCCGGCCATGAGCAGCACCAGCACGGCGGCCCCGCGGCGAAGGCCCCGGCCGCTCACCTGATGGTGTTCGTGAGCGATGCCACCGGTGGCGAGCCGCTGCCCTACCTGCCCGTGACGGTCACCATCCACACCGATCGTGCCGCGCCGCGCGTCGTGCGCCTGAGCCCGATGCTCGGCGGCAAGGGCTTCCACTACGGCGCCGACGTCACCCTGCCCGCGGCCACCAAGAAGATCACGGTGGCCCTCGGCAAGCCGACCCTCCGCCTGATGCCGGGACCGGCGGCCCGGTTCAGTCGCGGCGCTGAAGTGAGCTTCGATTGGGGGAAGTAGCCGGGCTCCTGGCCCGCTGGCTGCACCTGGCGTCGTCGGTCTTCCTGGTCGGCGGCGCGACCCTGCTGCTCCTGGCGGGCCGCTCGGACCGGCCGACGGCGCGTCGCTGGGAGTCGTACATCATCGCCGGCGGTCGCGCCCTCGCCCTCGTCGCCCTCGCCGCCGCCCTCGGCGCCGTGGCCTACCAGACGGCCGTGCTGGAGGGTCGCGCCGGCGCCGCCGTGGACCCGGCGGCCCTGGCCCGCGTGCTCACCCAGACCCGGGGCGGCATCGTGTGGCTGGTCCGGGCCGGGCTGCTCGTGCTGCTCGTCGCCTTCCTCGCGGTCCGCGTCGAGCTGCGAGCGCGCGCCGACTGGCGAGCGCTGCGCGGCCAGGTCGCACTGCTCGGCGCCGTCGCCCTCGGCCTGGTGGCCGCGGCCAGCCACGCGGCCGCGGTGGAGCCGGGCGCGGCGGCGGCCATCGCCGCCGACGTCGTCCACCTGGTGGCCGCTGGCGTCTGGATCGGCGGCCTGCCTGCGCTGGCGCTGCTGCTGTGGCTGGCCGGGCGCGACGCCGGCGCCGACGCGCGGCCGTTCGCGGTGCTGACGGCCCGGCGCTTCTCGCGGGCGGCGCTGGCCCTGGTCGGCGCGGTGACGGCCTCCGGAATCTGGAATGCGTGGGTACAGATCGGCAGCGTGGCGGGTCTGCTCGGAACGCGCCACGGCCATCTGCTGCTGGCCAAGCTCGCGGTGTTCGTCGCGATGCTGCTGCTGGCCGCGGTCAACCGTCGCGTGATCCCCGCGCTGGCCGGCGAGGCCGTCACCGTCGGCCGGCCCGCCATGCGACGGCTCGGCCGCCTGGTCACGGGCGAAGCGGCCCTGGCGCTGATCGTCCTCGGTCTGGTGGCGGCGATGACGGTGACCCCGCCGGCGCGCCACGAGCAGCCCACCTGGCCGCTCACCTACCGGCTGACCCTCGACAACCTGGTCGCCGCCCCGGACATCCGCGGCCAGGTGCTGGTCGGCAGCCAGGTGGCCATCCTCGGGCTCGTCGCGCTCCTGGCCGCGCTGACGCTCCGCCGGCTGCGGCTGCCGATGATCGCCGGCGGCGTCGTGGTGCTGGTGGCCGGCGGCGCCATCGCCGTGCCGCCGCTGGTGAGCGACGCCTACCCGACGACCTATCGACGGCCCGACGTCGCCTACCAGGCGGCGTCGATCGCGACGGGGAAGGCGCTCTTCGGAGAGCACTGCGCCGTTTGTCACGGCCCTCGCGGGGCCGGGGACGGGCCGGCCGCCTCCGACGCTGCAGCCGCGACCGCCCGACCTGCGCGCGCACCACGTGACCCTGCACACCGCCGGCGACATCTTCTGGTGGATCACCCGCGGCCGGCCGCCCATGCCCGCCTTCGGCGATCGGCTGGACGCCGACGCCCGCTGGCACCTGGTGAACTACCTGCGGGTGCTCGCGGCGGCCGACGTCTCGCGCCTGCTCGGTCCCAGCGTCCTCGCCGAGCCGCTGGGCATCGTCGCCCCCGACTTCGCGTTCATGGTGGGCCCCGAGTACGGGCGCTCGCTCAAGGACTACCGCGGCAGCAAGATCGTGCTGCTCGTGCTCTACACGCTGCCGACCTCCCACGCACGTCTGGTGGAGCTGGCCGAGGCCTACGGCACCCTCGGCGCGCTCGAGGTGGAGATCGTCGCAGTGCCGACCGACGCCGACCCCGAGGCCATCCGCCGGCTGGCCGGCTGGCCGCCGATCCTCTACCCGGTCGTGACGGACGGGGGCCGCGAGATCGTCGATACCTACGGACTGTTCTCGCCGGCGCCCCACGCCGAGTTCCTCATCGATCGCCAGGGCTACCTGCGCGCCGTCGTCGCCACGCGCGGCGATCCCCGCCGCGACCCCAACCTGCTCCTGAACGAGGTACGCACCCTGAACGACGAGACGGTGACGCCGCCACCCCCGGCCGAGCACGTGCACTGATGCGCGTCTGGCGCGTGGTGCTGCTGGTCGATCTGGCGCTGGCCGTCGGCGTCGGCAGCGGATACCTGTGGTGGGGCCAGCAGGCGCGGCGGCTCGCGACCGAGCTGGCCACGGCACGGGCGGCGGCGGCCGTCTCGGCCGGCGGTGAACGGGAGTACCGAGGGACCGGCGTCGTGCGGGCGGGGCTGGGCGAGCTCGGCATCCTCGTCATCACCCACGGCGACATTGCCGGCTACATGCCCGCCATGACGATGGGTTTCCGGGCCAGCGAGCCGAAGATTCTGGAGTCGGTGAAGCCGGGAGACGCGGTACGATTCACGTTGCGAGGGACGCCACCTAACCTGGCGATCACCTCGATCGACAAGACGGCGCCCTGACGGCGCCGGGAGGACGCGAGTCGTGAGGTCGCTACCCAGTCTGCTCGTCGCTGCCCTGCTCCTGGTCGCGGGGCCGGCCACCGCCGCCACGCTGTTCGTCACCAACACCAAATCGGACTCGATCTCGGTGATCGACACCAACACCTTCGAGGTGGTGGCCACGATCCCGGTGGGCAAGGGCAAGCCCAACCGGATCGTCTTCCATCCCGACGGCAAGTGGGCCTGGGTCGTCTACGACAAGAGCCACGACCTGGGCGTGGTCGACGCCGACGCCCGCAAGCTCGTCAAGCGCGTGAAGATCGGCGGCAACCCCTACAACCTGAACTTCACGCCGGACGGCCGCTACCTGCTCGTGCTGGACTGGTCGAGCGACACCAGCAGCGACGAGGTGATCTTCTACGATCTGCGGGCCGACAAGATCGAGGGCCGTGTCGAGGTCTCCACGTGGCCGGCCCACAGTGTGTTCTCGCCCGACGGCAAGCGCCTGTACGTCTCCGGCGAGACGGCCGGCGACCTCACGGTAATCGACGTCACCACGCGGACGACCCTGGCCCGCCACGTCCACGGCGGCGGCGACGCCATGGGCCTCGCCATGGCCGCCGACGGCAAGGTGCTCTACGCCGCCGCCGGCGAGAACAAGACGATCCTCAAGATCGACACGGCCACGAGCAAGCCGGTCGGCACCATCGCGCTGCCCGGCATCGTGCACGAGTCCACGCTGACGCTCGATGGCCGCTTCCTCTACACGACGCTGCGCAAGAACAACAAGATCGTGGTCATCGACACCGCCACCGACAAGATCGTGGCGACGATCCCCCAGAAGGGCTTCCCCGACCTCGTCACCATGGAGCCGGCCGGCCGTTATGCGCTGGTCACCAATCGCTGGGCCGACCTCGTGTCGGTGATCGACCTCACGACGCACACGCAGGTTCGAACCATCCCGGTCGGGAAGGCGCCCCACGGGATGGCGCTCCGTCCCCGCTGACGTGCGGCGGCTCGCCGCCGCCCTCGCCACCGTGCTGGCCGCGGCCCCCGCCTGGGCCGACCATCCCGGCGGGCTCCGCAGCGAGGGGTGGTCTCCCGTCACCGCGGCCCTCGTCTTCGGCGGCCTCGCTCTGCTGGCCGGCGCCGTCGTCGTCATCGTCGTCGCCATCCTGACCCGGCGCGACGACGCCCGCCCGGAGTGAGCGCGCTCGCGATGCGCCACCCCCGCCGCGTGCTGACGGTGGCAACCGTCTGCTTCCTGGCCCTGACCGTCGCCATCCTCGCCGTCGGGGCGGTGCCGGCCGACGTCGGCGTGCGCGAGACACTGCTCGCCGCCGCCACGCCGGCCGTGATCACCATCATGCGTGTCGTGAACCGCGCCGGCGACTGGCGCGTGCTGCTGCCCGGCACCCTGCTCCTCTTCGCCCTCTTCCGCCGCGCCCGGGAGCGCTGGTGGCTGTGGGCCGGCGTCATGATCGCCGCGCCCCTGCTGGAATGGACGTTCAAGCAGCTCGTGGGGCGACCGCGGCCCGAGGCCGTCTCGCTCGGGTTCCCCAGCGGCCACGCGACGGCAGCGGCCGCCTTCTTCGGCGCCGTCGTGTTCCTGGCCGGCGCCTGGCCCCCGGCGGCGCGCCGGACCGCGCGCGTCCTGGCGGTTGCGATGATCCTGCTGGTGGGGACGGCGCGCGTGATGCTGCGCGCCCACTGGCCCTCCGACGTCCTCGCCGGCACCGCGCTCGGCCTGGCCCTGGCGGCGGCCGCCGGGCTGCTCGCCTCACGCCCCGACGACGAAGCCCGCTGACACACCGCCTGCCGTGTGCGACCTTCCAGGAGGGAAGGGCCCGCCATGCACACGGTCGAGAGTGGGAGACACGATCCGCTCGGCGCGACGCTGACCCCCGAAGGCACCAACTTCGCGCTGTACTCCGCGTCGGCGACGGAGGTCTCGCTCGTCCTGTTCGATCGTCCCGACAGCCCGCCCAGCGCCGTCATCCCCCTCCAGGGCCCGACCCGGCGCGTCTGGCACGCGTTCGTGGAGGGGATCGGGGCCGGGCAGCTCTACGGCTACCGGGTGAAGGGCGAGCACCGGCCCGAGCACGGTCGTCGCTTCAACGACGCCAAGCTGCTGCTCGATCCCTACGCGAAGGCCGTCACCGGCAAGTTCCGGAATACCGACAACCTCCTGCTCGCCTACGACGCCGGCAGCGACGCCCGCGATCTCTCGCAGGATCGCCGGGACAGCGCCGCGGTGGTGCCCAAGAGCATCGTGATCGACGACGCCTTCGACTGGCAGGGCGACGCCTCCCGCTCCGGTGCCGCTGGAGGCGCTGATCATCTACGAGGTGCACCTGAAGGGCTTCACCGCCCACCCCTCGGCACGGGCGCAGCACCCCGGGACGTATCTCGGGTTCATCGAGAAGATCCCTCACCTCACGCGGCTGGGCGTCAACGCGGTGGAGCTGCTGCCCGTCCACGAGTTCTACGTCGAGGACTTCCTGACGACGCGCGGGCTCACCAACTACTGGGGCTACAACTCGATCGGCTTCTTCGCCCCCGAGTCGTCCTACGCGGCCGGCCGAGCGCCGGGCGCGCAGGTCGGCGAGTTCAAGACCCTGGTCCGGGCGCTGCACCGGGCCGGGCTCAAGGTCATCCTCGACGTTGTCTACAACCACACCGGTGAGGGCAACGAGCTGGGCCCGACCCTGTCGTTGCGGGGCATCGACAATCCGTCGTACTACGCCCTGACCGGACCGCCGGAGGCGCCGGGACGCTACTACCGCAACCCGACGGGGTGCGGCAACAGCCTCGACTTCGACAGCCCGGCCGTGATCCGCCTGGTCATGGACTCGCTCCGCTACTGGGTCGAGCAGATGCACGTGGACGGCTTCCGCTTCGATCTCGCCTCGGTCCTGGGGCGGCGGGGCGGCGGCGGCTTCCAGGCCCGGGCGCCGTTCTTCGACGCCGTCGCCCAGGATCCCGTGCTGGCGCGGGCGATCCTGATTGCCGAGCCCTGGGACGTCGAGGCCGAGCAGGTCGGCAACTTCCCGATCGAGTGGAGCGAGTGGAACGGCCGCTTCCGCGACACCGGGCGCCGCTTCGTGAAGGGCGACGCCGGCCAGGTGCCCGATCTGGCCCGGCGGGTCACGGGCTCGGCCGATCTCTACGGCGACGACGGTCGTTCGGCTTTCAACGGCGTCAACTTCGTCACCTGCCACGACGGGTTCACCCTGCACGATCTCGTGGCCTACGACGCCAAGCACAACGAGGCCAACGGCGAGGGCAACCGCGACGGCTCCAACGACAACCGCTCGTGGAACTGCGGGGTCGAGGGCGAGACCGACGATGCGGCGGTCCTCGCGCTGCGCGGCCGGCTGGCCCGCAATCACGCCTGCCTCCTGCTCTTCGCGGCCGGCACGCCGATGATCCTGGGCGGCGACGAGTTCCTGCGCACGCAGCGGGGAAACAACAACGCCTACTGCCAGGACAACGAGATCAGCTGGTTCGACTGGGACGCCGCCGCCCGCCAGGCGGACGTGCAGGTCTTCTTCCGGAAGGCGATCGCCCTCACGCGCCGCTTCCCGATCCTGCAGCGGCGTCGCTTCCTCCTCGGCCGCGACCTCGACGTCGATCGGGTCCCCGATGTCACCTGGTTCGGGACTGATCTCGGCTCGCCTCGATGGGACGATCCCGAGCTGCGCACACTCTGCTACCAGCTCGACGGCGGCGAGGAGCCGGCGACCCGGCGCGACTACCTGATCTTCGTCATCCTCAACGCGCACTGGGAGACCCAGACGGTGCGGCTTCCGGAACCACGGGCGGGCAGCCGCTGGTACCGCGTCGTCGACACCAGCCTGCCGGCCGGGGAGGATTTCCGCGACGCCGGCCGCGAGGTGCCGCTCGACCCCGGCGATCACTACATCGCCAACGGCCGGAGCACCGTCCTCCTGCTGGGCCGCTAGGCGGCGGCCCGGCCCCGCGTTCTAGGCGCGCCGGGCCTTCCGGCGGACGCTGGCGGCCGCGGGCACGTCCGCAACCGCCGCCCGCAGCGTCTTGAGCAGGGCCTGCGCCTCGCTGCTCAGCGGGCGCTGGCGCGGATGGATGACGTCGAGGCTGCGGCTGAGCGGCTCGGCGTCGCGGACCTCGATGGCGCGCAGGCGTTGCCGACGGATCTCGTGCAGCACCGCGATCTGGGGCAGGAAGGCCAGTCCGATCCCCCGCTCCACCATCCGCTTGGCCGCCTCGATCGACTCGACCTCCAGCACCACGTTGGGCACCAGCCCGGCCCGGCGGAAGAGCCCGTGGGACAGCGTCCAGTCGCTGGAGCCGCGGTCGAACAGGATCAGCGGCTGGGCGGCCACCTCCTCGAGCCGCGCCCGCCCCGCCCGGGCCATGGCGCCGGCCGGCGCCGACACGAGGACGAGCGGGTCGTCGCGCAGGCTCACCGTCTCGATCTCCGGGTGGTGGAGCGAACGGGCCAGCCCCAGCTCGGCCTCGCCGGCCAGCACCATGCCCAGCACCTCCTTGGAGTGGCCCGACCGCACGGTGATGAGCGTCTTGGGGTGCGCGGTCTGGAACCGCTTGAGGACGTCGGGGAGCAGGTAGGTGCAGATGGACAGGGCGGCGGCGATGGTGATGGCCCCGCCGCTGGACGGCCGCAGGTCGTGCACGGCCTGGCGGGCCAGCGCGACGGCCCGCAGCAGCTGCTCGGCGTGCGGACGCAGCGCGCGCCCGGCCGGGGACAGCGCCAGCCCGGTGTGAGCGCGGTCGAACAGGGACACGCCGAGGGATTCCTCGAGCGCCTTGATACGGGCGCTGATGGCGGGCTGGGTCACCCGGAGGGCGTCGGCGGCGCGGCGGAAGCCGCCGAAGGTGCCGACGGCCAGGAAGGCTTCGACCTGGGCGATCTCCACTGATCCGACTCCTTTATGACCTGGCCGGCCCCGATACGAGTCCATTATGCGGCATGTGAAAGATCTTTCCGATCGAGAAATTCTATCGCCCCGATAAAAACAATGAGGTTGTGGCCTCCGCGAGCGGGCGGCACACTGACTGCAACGTCAGCCGGGCGTCGGTTCACCGTCAAGGAGGACGAGGCAATGCCAGGCCAGTGTCGATGCGGAACCGAGATACGCAACGCGTTTCACAGCTTCGGATGTCTGGAGTGCGGGGCCGCCTGCTGCCCCGCCTGCGCGATCTCCCTGGAGTCGGCCACCTACTGCCCGGCCTGCGCCGGCGCGCTGCTGGAGTCGGCCACCGTGCGGCCCGGAGGGCCGTTCGACCTTCACTGAGGAGCCCTATGCACAACCCGGGCAAGACATTTCGCGAGCTGCTCCGCACCGAGCCCTACCTGTTCACGGGCGGCGTCTACTCACCGCTCGACGCCCAGATCGCCGAGCGGGTGGGCATGAAGTCCATCTATCTCAGCGGCTACTCGATGGCCCTGGCCAACGGCTGGCCCGACATGGGCTTCCTGACCCAGACCGAGGTGGCCCGCATCGGCGCCATGGTGGCCAGCGCCGTGGAGATCCCCGTCATCGCGGATGCCGACGACGGCTATGGCAACGCGCTCTCGACCATCCGGACCGTGCAGGAATACGTGCGCAGCGGGGTGGCCGGCATCCACATCGAGGATCAGGTGTTCCCCAAGCGGTGCGGCCACATTGCCGGCAAGACGATCATTCCGCTCGATCAGGCCGTCGGCAAGTACCGCGCGGCCATCGACACCCGGGACCGGCTGAACCCGGACTTCGTCATCATCGCCCGCACCGATGCCTTCGGCGCCGTCGGCGGCAGCCTCGAGGAGACCATCCGCCGCGGCCGGGCCTACGCCGATGCCGGCGTCGATCTGGTGTGGCCGGAGCTGTCGAGCGCCGATCGTGGGCCCGCCGTCGCCTTCGCCCGGGCGATGCGCGAGTCCCATCCGAACACGCCGCTGGCCTTCAACTACTCCTCGTCGTTCAAGTGGCACAAGGATCCCAATCCGTTCACGTTCGCGGAGCTGGGTGAGCTCGGCTACCGGTTCATCTTCATCACGCTCTTCGCCGCTCACGCCGGCATGTACGCGGTGTGGAACGCGATGGAGGAGCTGGTGAAGGACCAGGAGCAGGCCCAGTGGCGGCTGGAGAAGACCAAGGCCGGGCACCCGACCGAGAGCCATCACGTGATGGCCCGGGTCAGCGAGTTCCAGGAGCTCGAGAAGCGCTACATCCCCGGCAGCGACGAGCGCATCAAGGGCTCGGCGGGGTACGACGACTCGCGCATGCACTGCTCGGAGGGCCGCCCCCTTCACGGGTCGCGCACGGCGGCGCGCTTCCGCCTCCCCGTCGTTCGCGGGCGAGCCGCGCTGACGCAGTGATCAGCCGCTGTGACCAGCGACCGATCAGTAGCTCTTCGGCAATCCCAGGACGTGTTCGCTGATGTAGTTGAGGGCCATCTGTTGCGACACCGGGGCGATCTTGTAGAGGCGGACCTCGCGCCACAACCGCTCGACGTGGAATTCCTTGGCGTAGCCGTAGCCGCCGTGGGTCTGGAGGGCGACGTCGCAGGCCTCGAAGCCCGCCTCGGCTGACAGGAGCTTGGCGGCGTTGGACTCGGCGCCGCACGGGCGGCCCTGGTCGAAGAGCCAGGCGGCCTTGAGGCACATCAGCTCGGCCGTCTCCAGCTTGGCCCAGGCCATGGCCAGCGGGTGGGCGATCGCCTGGTTCTTGCCGATGGGCCGGTCGAACACCACGCGCTCCTTGGCGTAGTCGACGGCGCGGGCCAGCGCGGCGCGGCCGATGCCCACCGCCTCGATCCCGGTGAAGATCCGCTCGGGGTTGAGCGAGTCCAGCAGGTGGTAGAAGCCCGACCCCACCTCGCCGACCACGTTCTCGACCGGCACCTCGAGGCCGTCGATGTAGATCTCGTTGGAGTCGACGGCGGCCCGGCCCAGCTTCTCGATCACCTGCACCGTGATCTTGCTGCGGTCGAACTCCGTGAAGAACAGCGTGAGGCCCTTGAACGGCTTGGCCGGATCGCGCGGCGCCGTCCGGGCCAGCAGCAGGATGTGGGTGGCGTTCTGGGCGTTGGTGTTCCACACCTTGCGGCCGTTGACGACGAAGCGATCGCCGTGGAGCTCGGCCCGCGTCTGGATCCGCGAGGTATCGGTGCCGGCGTTGGGCTCGGTGACGCCGAAGGCCATCACGATCTCGCCGGTGGCGATGCGTGGCAGGTACTTGCGCTTGAGCGCCTCGGTGCCGTGCTTCATGACCGGCATCGGCGGGAAGCAGTAGAAGTGGATCGGCGAGCAGCCGCTGGTCCCGGCGCCGGAGGCGGCGATATCGTGCAGCATCAGCGCGGCCTCGGTGACGCCCAGTCCGGAGCCGCCGTACTCCTCGGGCACGATCACGCCGAGCCAGCCGGCCTGGGCAAAGGCCTTGACGAACTCGAACGGGTACTCGGCCTTGCCATCCTTCTCCAGCCAGTACTCGGGGGGGAAGGAG
Organism: uncultured Candidatus Rokubacteria bacterium; assembly: GCA_963734175.1. Lineage (GTDB taxonomy): Bacteria > Methylomirabilota > Methylomirabilia > Rokubacteriales > CSP1-6 > AR5. Next base: position 202,955 of record CAVTGC010000002.1, on the reverse strand, counting down.
CGGGCCAGCGCGGAGACCTCCTTGCGAATCAGCTCGTGCTGCTCGGTCAGCATGAAGTCCATGGCACCTGCCTCGGCGAGGATGACCCTGATTCTACTTGAATGGTTTTGGGCCCGTCGTCGATACGATAGCGCTCGATGATACCTCCGGCCCGCTTCTCCTGGATCGACACGCTGAAGGCCCTGCGCCGCCCGGGGCCGCCGCCCCCGGGGCTGGTGGCCGTCGCCGCCATACTGGTCACCGGCTGCCTGGTGGCCGTCCTCGCGATGATGTGGCTCGGCCACGCCTGGCACGACAACTCGCACCGCTTCTTCGGCGAGCGGAAGGCCGGGACGTATCTGTCGTTCCTGAACCTGGTGGCCACCGGCGCCATGGCGGGCGTCATCGCCCGGCGGCTGGGGTCGGTGCCGTTCGCGCGCTTCTGGCGGCTGGCCGCCATCGGCTTCGTCTGGCTCGGCTGCGACGACCTGTTCACGCTTCACGAGCAGATCGACCGCGGCGTCCACGCCATGCTGGGCTGGGATCCCGACGACCCGATCACCGACCATCTGGACGACCTCATCGTGGCCAGCTACGGCGTCTTCGCCCTGGTCCTGGCCTATCGCTACCGCGTCGAGCTGGCGCGCCTGACCTGGATGCACCTCGTCCTCGGCGGCGCCTTCGGGCTCTTTGCCGGGATGGTCGCCGCCGACTTCCTGCACTGGTCCAAGACGCTCGAGGACGGCCTCAAGGTGCTGTCCGGCACGCTGATCTTCGTCGGCTTCCTGGCCGCTCGACTGCAGCTCGCCCAGCTCCACCTGGCCCCGCGGCCGACCTTTGTCGTCTACGCCCGTCACTGGAGGACGCAATGACCTTTGTCGAACGGATGATCGGCGCCGCCCGGCTCGACCCGGCCACCTACGAGGAGGTCGAGGCCGACCGCACGGCCACGCCCCAGGCGCTGGCCGTCGTCGTGCTCGCCGCCGTCGCCGGCGGCATCGGTGTGGGCGCGGGCGTGCGCGGGCTGGTGATGGGAACGGTCTTCGGCCTTCTCGGCTGGGCGCTCTGGGCCTGGCTGATCTACTTCATCGGCACCCGCTGGCTGCCCGAGCCGGACACCAAGGCCGACGCCGGGGAGCTGCTGCGCACCATGGGTTTCGCCACCACACCCGGCATTATCCGGGTGGTCGGGATCGTGCCCGTCCTCGGCCCCCTGGTGACCATCGTCGCCGCCGTGTGGACGCTGGTGGCCATGGTCGTGGCCGTCCGCCACGCCCTGGACTATCGGTCCACCGGCCGGGCGATCGGGGTGTGCATCATCGGCTGGCTCGTACAGGTGGTGATCCTCATCCTGGTCACCGCCCTCGTGCCGCGGCCCACCTGAGGTAGAATCCGGCGGCATGGCGGTCGAGGCCCTCTACGCGCTGCAGAACGGCTTCATGGGCGCCGAGCGGTCGCTCCTCTTCTACGGCGAGTACTCCGAAGCCCGCGTGCAGATCCCGATCGCGTGCTGGCTGATCCGGACGACCGACGGCCTGGTCCTGTTCGACACCGGCGTGTCGCCCCGGGCGGTGCCCGGCCTGAAGCGCAACGACCCCTTCGCGCGCTTCACCGAGGAAGACCTGCTCGTCCATCGCCTCGACGCCCTCGGCCTCGAGACCGACGACGTGAGCATGGTGGTGATGTCCCACCTGCACTACGACCACGCCGGCGGCGCCCACCTCTTCCCCAAGGCCGAGCTGGTCGTGCAGAAGGACGAGTACGCCTACGCCCACTACCCGGCCTCGTTCTTCGAGCCGTTCTACTACAAGAAGAACTTCGACCTGCCGGGTTATCGCTGGCGGCTGCTCGACGGCGATACCGAGCTGGCGCCGGGGCTGACCGTGCTGCGCACCGACGGCCACACGCCCGGCCATCAGTCGCTGCTCGTCCAGCTACCGCGCACGGGCCCGGTCATCCTCACCGGAGACGCGTGCTACTGGCTGGAGCACGCTCAGCGCCACCGCGTCCCCGGCGTCGTCTGGAACCCCACCCTGGCGCTGCACTCCATCAAGCGGATCACCACGCTGGCCCGGCTGCTCGGCGCTCGCATCTTTCCGGGCCACGATCCGGAGTTCTGGAAGACCGTCCTCCGCTCGCCCGACGCGTACCGCTGATCGAAAATCTCTCGGCCGGCCCCGATGGGCCGGCCAGTTTCGAACCGGCCCCAGGCCACTCCCTCGCTGAAATCGCCGTACATCCGCGATTTTGTCGTCTGGCACTCCTCCTGCACTTGCGGGATCCCGCGGACCCAATAGGAGGGTTCAACAATGAACAGACTGCGTAACGGCTTCCGCTTCTCGCTTCGTGGTCAGCGCGGCTTCACCCTCATCGAGCTCCTCATCGTCGTGGCGATCATCGGTATCCTCGCCGCGATTGCCGTGCCGCTGTACGCCAACGTTCAGCAGCGCGCGCGCATCGCCAAGGGCCAGGCCGACACCCGCGCCGTCTCGTCGGCGGCCAGCATCTACATGGCGCACTGCGGTGGTCTGCCGGCTCCGGCCGGTGCGGCTGCCACCAACTGCCCGACGTCCGTCGCGGCCGCCGCGGGTGACCTCCCGGTGGTGCTGTTCTCGCAGCAGACGAACGCGCAGGCGCAGGTCGGCGGTCCGTTCCTGAACAGCGCCCCGACGCTTCCCGCCGCCTGGACGGGCTCGGGCACCTCGTACAAGTACTCGCTGGCCGCGAACGGCACGTTCCTGGTCTGCGGCAGCGGCGACGGCACGGCCGCTGACTCCAACGGCGGCACGACCTGCCCCTGATCGAGCCTCACCACCCGGCCATGGCGGGGATGCGACACTCCCCGCCATGGCCGCATCATGTTTGCAATTCGTGAGAGTTAGCCGCATCGCCGACACCTTCGTGGAGGCCGCAGTACCCCGCGCTCTAAAAATTAGGGATCTGGATGGGCCGTGGGCGATCGTAGGGCCAGCAAGGAGGGCGTGGCCTGAACATCGTCGAAAAGGCGATCTATGTCCTGCGCCGCGGCGACTACGATCCGCCACTCTACTGGATTGCCGTCGATGGCTTCGACCCGATCCTCGTGAAGGAACATCTGCTCGGGCACGTGTTGGGCTTGCTCTTCGGCACGGACGTGGCACGAGTGAGCGGAGTGATCGACGGACCCACCGGTCAACTCAAGGCGTGGCCATGGGTCAACGAAGCCCAGCTCGAGGCACTCGAAATCCTCATGGATGCCTATCGCGGCCTGAACTAGGCTCACCGCCACTCCTCGTCTCGCAAGCGCGAGCGCCGCCACGTGTCCTAAGCGATACTCGCCACCATGGCCGACATCGTCTCTCGCCTGACCGCGCTCGACTGGGCGGCCCTCGAGCGCTCGCTGTGGGACTGGGGATACGCGAAGACCCCGCCCCTGCTCACCCCCGACGAATGCGCCGAGCTGATCGCGACCTACGACGACGACGCCCGATTCCGCAGCCGCATCGACATGGCGCGCTACCGGTTCGGCGTCGGCGACTACAAGTACTTTGCCGAGCCGCTGCCCCCGCTCGTGCAGGCGCTCCGCAGCCACGCCTACCCGCCGCTGGCCGCCATCGCCAACCAGTTCGAGGCGGCCCTGGACACGGCGACGCTGCACCCGCCCGACCTGGACGGGCTGCTCGCGCTCTGTCACCGCCGAGGGCAGACCAAGCCGACGCCGCTGCTCCTGCACTACGAGGCCGGCGGCTACAACTGCCTGCATCAGGACGTCTACGGCGACGTCGTGTTCCCGCTGCAGCTCACGTGCTTCCTGAGCCGGCGCGGGGTGGACTACGAGGGGGGCGACTTCCTGCTGCTGGAGCAGCGGCCGCGCGCCCAGTCGCGCGGCGAATCGATCGCGACCGAGCAGGGCGAGATCCTGATCTTCCCGACGCGCCACCGCCCCGTGCAGGGCGCGCGTGGCTGGTACCGCGCGGCCATGCGTCACGGCGTGAGCCGGGTGCGCGGCGGGCGGCGCTACACGCTCGGCATCATCTTCCACGACGCGCGCTGAGGACCGCCGACATGCCCGACGCCCCCGCCCTCGACCTCGTGATCAAGAACGTGCGCGTCGTCCGGCCCGGCCGGTCGGACGTCGAACAGCTCGACCTCGGCGTCCGCGACGGTCGCTTCGTGCGCATCGCGCCCGAGATTGCCGTCACCGAGGCCCGGGAGGTTTACGACGGCCACGGCCGTCTCGGCTTCCCGGGGGTCGTGGACGCCCACACCCACGTGGGGATCTACGGGCCGCTGGCCGAGGATGCCGTGAGTGAGAGCCGGGCCGCGGTGAGCGGCGGCGTCACCACGATGCTCACCTACTTCCGGACCGGCCAGTACTACCTCAACCGCGGCGGCGCCTACGCGGAGTTCTTCCCCGAGGTCCTGCGCCAGTCCGAGGGACGCTACCACTGCGACTACGGCTATCACCTGGCTCCCATCGCCGCCTCCCACGTGGGCGAGATGGAGGCGCTGGCCGTGCAGCACGGCGTCCCCTCGTTCAAGATCTTCATGTTCTACGGCGGCTACGGCCTGCACGGCCAGGCCGGCCAGGACGAGCAGCGCCGCTTCCTGATGGTCGGTCCCGAGGACGCGTACGACCTGGCCCACTTCGAGTTCATCCTGCGCGCGGCCGGACGCATCCAGGCGGCCCATCCTGCGCTGGCTTCGCACGTGAGCGTGAGCCTGCACTGCGAGATCGCCGACATCCTCAACGCCTACACGCGCCTCGTCGCGAAGGATCCGAGCCTCTCGGGGCTCCGGGCCTACAGTGCCGCGCGCCCGCCGCATTCCGAGGGGCTGGCGGTGTGGATCGCCGCCTATCTGGCCAACGAGGCGGCCTGCGCCAACGTCAACCTGCTGCACCTGTCCTCGCGCAAGGCGCTGGAGGCGGCCCTCACCATGGCCGGGGTCTTCCCCCACATCGACTTCCGTCGCGAGATCACCGTCGGCCACCTGCTGCTCGACGTCGACACCCCCACCGGCGCCTACGCCAAGGTGAATCCACCCATCCGCCCGCGCGAGGACGTCGAGTTTCTGTGGCGGGCGGTGCTCGACGGCAAGGTGGACTGGATCGTCAGCGACCACGCCTGCTGTGCCGAGGAGGTGAAGGGCGCCGGCGGAGGCGGCGGCGACGTCTGGCTGGCCAAGGCCGGCTTCGGCGGCACCGAGTACCTGCTGGCCGGCGTGTTCAGCGAGGGGCGCAAGCGCGGCCTGCCCTATCACCGCATGGCCGAGCTGCTGGCGCTCAACCCGGCGCGCCGCTACGGCCTGCTGCACAAGGGCGACGTCGCCGTCGGCTTCGACGCCGACCTCGCCCTGCTCGACCCCGACCACCGCTTCACCGTGCGCGCCGCCGAGTCGCCCTCCGCCCAGGGCTACACGCCATTCGAGGGCCAGGAGCTCACCGGCCGGGTCACCGCCACCTTCCTGCGCGGGAGCCTGGCCTGGGAGCACGGCCGGGTGGTCGGTCCCGCCCTCGGCCGCTACATCCGCCGGCCCGCGTGATCACGCTGGGTGTCGATCTCGCGTCCCGGCCCGAGCGCACCGCCGCCTGCGCGATCGAGTGGGCGGACGGCCGGGCCCGCGTGATGGACGTCGTCTGCGGCCAGGACGACGAGGCGCTGCTGGCACGCATCGCCGGCGCCGACAAGGTGGGGATCGACGCACCGTTCGGCTGGCCGGCAGCCTTCGTGGACGCGGTCGCGCGCTTCCACGCCGGTGGCCCGTGGCCAGCGGCCACCGTGCAGGCCCTGCGCTACCGCGAGACCGACCGCGTGGTCGCAGCGCGTACGGGCCGCTGGCCACTGAGCGTGTCTACCGATCTCATCGGCGTGCCGGCCTTCCGGGCCGCGCGCCTGCTGTCGCGGCTGGCCGAGGTGGGCGAGAAGGTCGATCGCGCCGGCGGCGGGCGGCTGGTCGAGACCTATCCGGCGGCGGCGCTGCGCTTGTGGGGCTTCGCGTCCACCGGCTACAAGCGACGCGAGGGCCAGTCCAGCCTGGGGCGGCTGCTCTCCGCCCTGCGCAAGCGCACCGGCGGCTGGCTGGACCTTGACCTCGCCACCCGGCGGCTATGCGCGCGCAGCGACGACGCCCTCGACGCGCTCGTGGCCGCACTCATCGCCCGCGCCGCCGCCCTGCACCTCTGCGCCCCACCCCCCGCCGAGCACGCCGCGGCCGCCGCCGCCGAAGGGTGGATCGCGCTCCCCGCGCCCGACTCGCTAGACATGCTGGCCGGCGTCGGCCCCGAATCCGAGACGCGCCGATGAACGTGGGGCGCGCGGCGCGGGCGGCCGGGGTGCCTGGGTCTCCTGAGATTCCGTTGGCTTCGATCGTGTCGGGCCACGCGTAGGACCACGCTCCGACCGACCCTTCGCGCCCCCGGGTCGTCTCTCGCGGAACCGAAGGGGGCCCAGGCACCCCGGCCGCCCGCGCCGCGCGCCCCACGCTCATGGGCGGACCGCTGAGCCGGCGCTCTAGACGGGCCGGCGGATCACGGCGAGGAAGCGGTCGCCGAAGGTCTCGAGCTTCCAGTCGCCCACGCCCTTGACCTCGCGGAGCTGCTCGCGCGTCGACGGCCGCAGGCGGGCCATGTCGCGCAGCGAGGCGTCGCTGAAGATCAGGTACGGCGGGACACCGCGCTCGTCAGCGATGCTTCGTCGCAGGCTGCGCAGGGCCTCGAACAGCACCCGATCGTAGGCGCCGGGATCGCTGGACGGCCGGGCGCCGGCCGCCTCCGGCTCGATCGGACTGCCCGCATCGGCGGCCGTCGCCCGCACCGCGCCGGCGCTGGTCAGGGCCGGGGCCGCTCCCTCCCCGCGGAGCACCGCACGCCCCTGCTCGGTGAGGGTGACGGTCGGATACTCGTCGTCGGTGCGGGTGAGCAGGCCATGAGCCAGGAGCTGGTCGATCCAGCCGCGCACGCGCGCCTTCGTCTCCCCGCGCAGCCGGCCGTAGGCGGCGAGCCGATCGTGGCGGAGCTGGGTGATCCGACTGGTGCCGGCGCCGGCCAGCACGTCGGCCACGTGAGTGGCGCCGAAGCGGCCGCGCAGCTCGTCGACGCCCTCCAGGATGCGCGCCGCCACTCCGGAGGTGTCCTCGCCCTGCACCGTCTCGCCGAGACAGACGTCGCAGGCGCCGCAGCCGGGGCGGTCGTACTGCTGGCCGAAATAGGTCACGAGCGCACGATGGCGGCACACGGCCTGCTGGCAGAACGCGTACATCTCGCCGAGCTTGCGCAGCGCGCCCGGCGGGGGCTCGCCGCCGTCGAGCGCCATCACCGACTTCCAGAGCCCGTAGTCGCTGCCGCTCACCAGGAGCAGACACTCCGCCTCCAGGCCGTCGCGGCCCGCCCGGCCGGCCTCCTGCTGGTAGTGCTCGAGCGATTTCGGCATGCCCGTGTGGATGACGTAGCGCACGTTGGACCGATCGATGCCCATGCCGAACGCGACGGTGGCGACCACGATGTCGGTGCGCTCGTTGACGAAGGCGTCCTGGTTGGCACGGCGCTCCTCGTCGCTCAGGCCAGCGTGGTAGCGCACGGCCCGGAAGCCGCGGCGGACCAGGGCGGCCGCCAGCTCCTCCACCTCGCTGCGGCGGATGCAGTACACGATGCCGGCCTGGTCGCGGTGGCGCTGGATGGCCGCCACCACCTGCCCCAGCCGGTCCGTTCGCGGCCGCACGCGATAGATGAGGTTGGGCCGGTCGAAGGAGCCGACGAGGACGCGAGGATCTTTCAGACGCAGCTCGGTGACGATGTCGCCACGCACCTGGGGCGTGGCCGTGGCCGTGTAGGCGTGCACGGCGACGTCGGGAAGCGCCTGGCGCAGCGCCCGCAGCTGCCGGTACTCCGGACGGAAGTCGTGGCCCCACTGGCTGATGCAGTGCGCCTCGTCCACGGCCACGAAGGCGGGGGCGGCGCGCTGCAACCGTTCGAGGAAGCCGTCCATGACGAGCCGCTCGGGAGCCAGGTAGAGCAGCTGCACGCCGCCCCCAACGACGGCGCGCATGACCGAGGCCCGCTCGGCCGGCGTCTGGCTGCTGTTGAGCACGGCGGCCGGCACCCCCGCCTGGCGCAGACCGTCGACCTGGTCCTTCATGAGCGCGATCAGTGGAGAGACGACGACGGCGAGGCGGCGGAGATGGGCGGCGGGCGCCTGGTAGCAGAGCGACTTGCCGCCGCCCGTCGGCAACACGACGAGCGAGTCGCGGCCTTCGAGCACGCAGCCGACCGCCTCTTCCTGCAGCGGGAGAAAGCGATCGTAACCCCAGATGCGACGGACCGTCTCGTGCAGGAACTCAGTCTGGATGATGGCGCGATGATAGCCGAGGGCTCACGGCCCGGCTAGAGTGTACGGACGGACACAGGTCAGATCGCTCAGACTACGCACCGAGAAGTGACAGCTGCTCGGGCTCGGGCGGCGGCTCCAGCGGCCGTGTCCGGCGATCGGCGATCGCGTGCTCGGCCCGGAGCGCGGCCACGCGCGTCTTGATCGGCTCGAACTCCCGCCGATCCGGGTATGGGGTGCGATAGAGCTGCTCGTAACGCGGCAGCAAGGCCGGCCAGTGGCGCGCGAGACCCTCGAGGAAGTGCTCGCGCGTGCCGGGGCGCAGGTAGAGGATGTTGCACCAGAGACCGGTGGCCCCGGCCTCGCGGGCGGCCCGCACGACCTCGGCCAGCTGCGCCGGCGCGTCCGAGATCCCCGGCAGGATCGGCGCCATCCCGACCCCGGCGTCGATGCCGGCGTCGACCAGCCGTCGCAACGCTCGCAGCCGCTGGCGCGGCGGGGCGGTGCCCGGCTCGGTCCGGCGCCAGACCTCGACGTCCAGCGTGGGCACCGAGAAGCTCACGTGCACACCCGCCCGGACGGCGCCCGCCTGCAGGACGTCGATGTCGCGCACGATCATGGGTCCGCGCGTGACGATGCTGAATGGGTTGCGCGCCGCCGCCAGCACCTCCAGGCAGCGCCGCGTGAGCCGGTATCGACCCTCGGCCGGCTGGTAGGGATCGGTCGCCGCGCCGATCGCCACGGCCTCTCGCTTCCACGACGGCCGCGCCAGCTCGCGCGCCAGCACCTCGGCCACGTTGAGCTTCACGCGGATGGAGCGGCCGTAGCGGTCGTCGGAGGGGCGATCGGCCCGGCGCTCGAAGGCGCGCACGTAGCAGAACGTGCAGCGGTGGACGCAGCCCATGTACGGGTTGAGCGACCAGCCGAAGTCCATCCCCTTCACGCGGTTGAGCGCTGACTGGCAGGGCTCCTCGCGGTATTCGACGTCCATGGCCAATCACTATACAGACGTTGATGTCATCTGCCAAGTGATCGCCCTGCGGACCACTAGGAAATAGTAAATAGAGACATGATTTGGAGCCCCTCTGGACAGTCCCAGCAAGAGGGGGCTCCATCCCACGCCGGCAGCTCAGACGTTCGTGGGGTCGGGCCCGACTTTCACCAGCATCTTGCCGAGGTTCTCGCCGCGCAAGAGACCGATGAACGCGCGCGGAGCCTGGTCGAGTCCCTCCACGACGTCCTCGCGGTACTTCAGACGGCCCTCGCGCAACCAGCCGGCGGTGTCGGCGAGGAACGCCGGCATGCGATCGACGTGATCGGACACGATGAACCCGCGCACCGTGAGCCGGTTGAAGAGTACCGGCGCCAGGTTCGGTCCTGCCGGCAGGTCGGTGGCGTTGTACTGCGAGATAAGCCCGCAGATCGGGATGCGTGCGAACGGGTTGACCAGCCGCAGCACGGTGTTGAAGACCTCGCCACCGACGTTGTCGAAGTAGACGTCGATGCCCTTCGGGCACGCGTCCTTCAGCGCCGCGAAGAGATCCGGTGAGCGATAGCTCACGCAAGCGTCGAAGCCGAGCTCCTTCACGACGTAGTCGCACTTGGATTGCGGGCCGGCCACCCCGACCACACGACAGCCCTTGATCCGGGCCAGCTGGCCCACGATCGACCCGACCGCCCCGGCTGCGGCCGAGACGACAACCGTCTCGCCCGGCTTGGGCTGGCCGAGGTCGAGCAAGCCGACATACGCGGTCATGCCAGGCATGCCGAGCACCCCGAGCGCCGTCGAGACGGGCGCGATCTTCGGATCGAGCTTGAGCGGGCCGAACGGCCCCGGCGCCGCACCCACCCGGGCCACGTGGTAGGCCTGCCAGCCGCCGTAGCCGAGGACGACGTCACCCACCTTGAAGCCCGGATGTCGGGACTCGACCACCTCGCTCACCGTGCCGCCGACCATCGGCTGGCCGATCTCCACCGAGGCCGTGTACGACTTGCGGTCGCTCATGCGACCGCGCATGTAGGGATCGAGCGAGAGATAGATGGTGCGGCAGAGGACCTCGCCCTCGCCCGCCACCGGCAGTGGCGCGTCCGCGATCTCGAAGTCGGTGGCCTTGGGCTCCCCGACCGGTCGGCTCCGGAGCAGCACGCGGCGGTTGGTAGTGGCTGGCACGCTGGGTCCTCCCCGGCCGGGATTGTCCGCCACCCCCACCCACCTTGCAACCGCCCGAACCCTCCGCTATCGTGCGGCCATGCATGCGACCACGCGTCTGGCCGAGTTCGTCGTCAAGACCACGCTGCGTGATTGCCCCGACGCCGCCATCGCCCAGGTGCGCCGTGCTGCCCTCGACTCGATCGGCGTCGTCCTGGCCGGCGCCAGCGAGCCGGTGGCCCGCAGGGTGCGTGCGGTGGCCCGGGCCGAGGGCGGCGCGCCGCTGTGCAGCGTGCTCGGAACCTCGCTGCGGACCTCGGCCACGTGGGCCGCGCTGGCCAACGGGACCGCCGGGCACGCCCACGACTTCGACGACACGAACTTCGCGCTGCTGGGCCATCCGAGCGTGCCGCTGCTGGCCGCCGGCCTGGCCGCCGGCGAGGCCGAGCCTGCCGATGGCGCCGCCATCACCCTCGCCTACCTGATCGGCTTCGAGGTGAGCGCGGGGCTGGGCGCGGCGCTCAACCCCGGGCACTACACGCGGGGCTGGCACGCCACCGCCTCCATCGGCTCGCTGGGCTGCGCGGCGGCCGCGGCCAGCGTGCTTGGCCTCGACCTCGTGCAGACGCGGCACGCGCTCGGGCTGGCCGCCTCTCTGGCCTCCGGCCTCAAGGAGAACTTCGGCTCGATGACCAAGCCGTTCCACGCCGGTCACGCCGCCCGCAACGGCGTGTTCGCAGCGCTGGTGGCCCGCGAGGGGCTCACCGCCTCCGACTCGGCGCTGGAGGGCCGCCAGGGGTACGCGGCGGCGTTCAGCCAGGCCACCCTGGCGCCCGACGCCTTCGACCACCTCGGGCAGCGCTGGCAGGTGCTCACCTCCGGCATCGCGGTGAAGCCCTACCCCTCGTGCGCGCTGACTCACTCGGCGATCGATGCGCTGCTGGCGATACGCACCCAGCACGGCCTCGGCGCCGAGCAGGTGGCCGAGGTCGAGGTCGGCGTCAACCACGTCGTCCCCGACGTGCTGCGCCACGACCGCCCCACCACCGGGCTGGAGCGCAAGTTCTCGATGCAGTTCTGCGCAGCGGCGGCGCTGGCCACCGGCCGCGTCGACCTGGGCTCGTTCGACGACGGTCCGGTCGCTGACGCCGGGACCCGCGAGCTCATGGGCCGCGTGCGAATGGTGGTCGATCCCACGTTGCCCGACGGCCTCAGCGAACAGGCCTGGACCCGTGTCACGGTCCGCCTGCGCGACGGTCGCACCCTCGACGCAGCACCCCGGGGGGCGTCCGGCCATCCCGAGCAGCCGCTCACCGACGCGCAACTTCGCGACAAGTTCCTGGCTTGCGCGGCACCGGTCATCGGCGCCGACGAGGCGGACGGCGTCGCCACGCAGCTCACGCACCTGGAAGACATTCCCGATGTCCGCGCGCTGACCGCGCGGCTCGTGACGGCGAGGGACTGAGCCATGGCTGCACTCGACGGAATCAAGGTCCTGGAGCTGGCCCGCGTGGCCCCGGCGGAGATGCCCGGCATGATCATGGCCGACATGGGCGCCGACGTCCTCAAGATCGAGACGCCGGAGCCGGGGCGCCAGGAGGACGAGCAGTCGATCCGCCGCACCATCCACACCTTCGTGAACCGCAACAAGCGGTCGATGACCCTCAACATGAAGGCGCCCGAGGGCCAGGCCATCTTCCGCAAGCTCGCCGCCGGCGCCGACGTGATCGTGGAGGGCTTCCGGCCCGGCGTCATGGACCGGCTCGGCGCCGGCTACGAGGCGCTGAAGGCGCTCAACCCACGGATCATCTACTGCTCGCTGTCCGGCTTCGGCCAGGACGGGCCCTACAAGAACTACCCCGCCCACGACATGAACTACCTGTCGCTGGGCGGCGTGCTCAACCTGATCGGGGATGCGGGCAGCAAGAAGCCGGTCATCCCGCTCAACCTGGTCGCCGACTACGCCGGCGCCAGCCTGCACGGCGCGCTTGGCATCGTGCTGGCGCTGTTCGCTCGCGAGCGGACGGGCCGCGGCCAGCACGTGGACGTGTCCTACCTGGACACGACGGTGTCCCTGCTGGCCGCCACCCCCAACATGCGCTACTTCTTCTCGGACGGCCTGGCCCCGCGGCGGGGCGAGGGCTTCCTGGGCGGCTCCTATCCCTACTACGCGATCTACGAGACGCGCGACAACAAGCTGCTGACCATCGGCTGCACCGAGCCGTGGCTGTGGGAGAACTTCTGCAAGGCGATCGGCCGGCCGGACTTCGCGCGCTTCGCCCGCCAGGCCGACCAGCTCGTGCGCGCTGCCAACGCCGAAGAGGCGGCCGCCCGCGATGCCATCGAGGCGGTCATCCGCACTCGCGATCGCGACGACTGGTACGAGTTCCTGGTCAAGCACGACGTGTGCGTGGGCAAGGTCTACGACATCGAGGAGATGGTGGCCGACCCCCAGATCAACCACCGCGGCATGATCGTCGACGTCGAGCACCCGACCCACGGCCGCGTGCGCCAGTTCGGGATCGCCATCAAGCTGTCCGACACGCCGGGCACGATCCGCACCGCCGCCCCGCTGGGCGGCGAGCACACCGAGGCCATCCTGAAGGACCTCGGTCTCGGCACCACCGACATCGCCGGCCTTCGCGAGCGCAAGGTCATCGAGTAGCGCCGCCCGCGTGGAGCGCTGGCGGCAGCTGGCCGTCCTCTCGCTGGCTGAGCTGCTGGCCCTCTGCGTGTGGTTCAGCGCCTCGGCGGTGTTGCCGGCGCTGCGGCGCGAGTGGGCGCTCGGCGACGGCGCCGCCGCCGCCCTGACCATCGCCGTGCAGGCCGGGTTCATCGCCGGCACCCTTGGCTCCGCCCTCGCCAACCTGCCCGACGTGTGGCCGGCCCGCTCCGTCATGATGGCGGGGGCCGGCCTGGGCGCCCTCGCCAACGGGCTGCTCGCGCTGACCGTGCAGGACCTCGGCCCCGCGCTGGCGCTGCGCTTCGTCACCGGGGTGGCCATGGCCGGTGCCTACCCGCCCGCGATGAAGATCATGGCCACGTGGTTCCGGGCCGGACGCGGGCTGGCTCTCGGGATCCTCGTCGGCGCCCTCACGGTCGGTTCGGCCGCGCCGCACCTGATCCGCGGCGTCACCGATCTGCCGTGGCGGCAGACCCTGCTCGTCGCCTCCGGGCTGGCGCTGCTGGGCGCCGGCCTCGTGCTGGTCTTCGTGCGCGAGGGGCCGTACGCCTTCCCGGCCGCCCGCTTCGACGTGCGCATGGCCGCCGCCATCTTCCGGGACCGGGCGCCGCGGCTGGCCTGCCTCGGCTACCTCGGCCACATGTGGGAGCTGTACGCGATGTGGGCGTGGATCGGTGTGTTCATGGCCGAGAGCCTGCGCGCGCGTGGCGGCGGCGACTACCTGGGCGCCAACGCCAGCGGCGCGACCTTCGTGGTGATTGCGATCGGCGCGCTCGGCTGCTGGGGGGAGGCGTCGTCTCCGACCGGTGGGGACGCACGACGCTGACGATGCTGGCCATGGCGGCCAGCGGGGCCTGCGCCCTGGCCATCGGTCTCACCTTCGGCGGCCCGCCGGTGGTGACGCTGGTGCTGGCCGCCGTGTGGGGCGTCACGATCATCGCCGACTCCGCGCAGTTCTCGACCGCCGTCACCGAGCTCTGTCCGCCCGCCTACGTCGGCACCGCCCTGACGACGCAGACCTGCGCGGGCTTTGCGCTGACGATGCTGACGATCTGGCTCATCCCGCCGGTCGTCGCCGCCGTCGGCTGGCGCTGGGCCTTCGCCACGCTCGCGCTCGGTCCCGCGCTGGGCGTGGTCGCGATGGCCCGTTTGCGCGCGCTGCCCGAGGCGCGCGGCCTCGCGGGCGGTCGCCGCTGATGCCCGCGGGTCTACTTGAATCCCCTGGCATCGTCGGCATACGGTAGGTGGCCATGGATCGCTACGACCTGATCGTCATCGGCTCGGGCCCGGCCGGTGAGAAGGGCGCCGCCCAGGCCGCCTACTTCGGAAAGCGCGTCGCGGTGGTCGAGCGGGAGCCCTTCCCGGGCGGGGCCGGCACCAACACCGGCACCGTCCCCTCCAAGACCCTGCGCGAGACCGCGCTCTACTTCTCGGGGCTCAACCAGCACGCGCTGTACGGCGTCGCCTCCCAGGTCAAGAGCGAGCTGACCGTCAAGGACCTGATGTACCGCGAGCAGGAGGTCGTCCGCTCGCTGCGCGGGGTCATCACCGAGAACATCGCGCGCCACCGGATCGACTATTTGCAGGGCCACGGCAGCTTCGTCGATCCGCACACGATCCGCGTGACCGCCGAGGGCCAGCCCGAGCGCCTGCTGCAGGCCGACGTGATCCTCATCGCCACCGGGTCGGTGCCCACCCGGCCCAAGGACATCCCGTTCGAGGATCCGCGCGTGCACGACAGCGACGAGATCCTGGAGCTGGAGCGGCTGCCGCGCACGCTGGCCGTGGTGGGCGCCGGCGTCATCGGCTGCGAGTACACGACGATCTTCGGCGCGCTGGGCATCAAGGTCAGCCTCATCGACGGCCGCGACCGGCTGCTCGGCTTCCTCGACGCCGAGATGGCTGACCAGCTCCGTCTGCAGATGGGCTTCCTCGGCATCGACCTGCGGCTGAAGGAGGGCGTCACCAGCTACCACCCGGAGGCGGAGGGCGTGCGGCTCGAGCTGCAGAGCGGGGGCAGCCTGACCGTCGACCAGGTGCTGGTGGCGGCCGGCCGCGTGGCCAACGTCAGCACGCTGGCCATCGAGCGGGCCGGGCTCACCGTCAACAAGCGTGGGCTGCTGGCGGTGAACGAGCGTTACCAGACCTCGGTGCCCCACATCTACGCGGCGGGCGACGTCATCGGGTTTCCGGCGCTGGCCTCGACCTCCATGGAGCAGGCGCGCGTGGCCATGGTGCAGGCCTTCGACCTGCCCAAGTACAAGACGCGGGTGGCGCCGGTCTTCCCGCTGGCCGTCTACACGATCCCCGAGATCGCCATGGCCGGCGAGACCGAGGAGAGCTGCCGGCAGAAGAAGATCGACTACTGCGTGGGGCGCGGCTTCTACCGGACGAACGCGCGCGGGCAGATCGTGGGCGACCTCTCGGGCGAGGTGAAGCTGGTCTTCCGCTATCCCGACAAGCTGCTGCTCGGGGTGCACGTCATCGGGGAGATCGCCGCCGAGCTGGTCCACATCGGTCTCATCGCGCTGCAGACCGAGTGCACGATCGACATGTTCGTCAACACGGTCTTCAACTACCCCTCGCTCGGCGACGCCTACAAGTACGCGGCCTACGACGGCCTCGGCGCTCTCCAGCGCCGCGCCGCCACCGACAACCGCAGCTGACGCCCCGCGCTCCTCAGACGGGCATCGCCGCGATGGCCGGAGCCGGCAGGGGGCTCACACCGCGGCGGGCGTGAGCTGGCGCAGGAGCGCGGCCCCCTGCGCGTCGAGCCAGGCGCGGGTCGAGGTGTAGCCGAACCGCAGCGCCGCCTGGCTGGCCTCGAATCCCATCGAGGGCCCGAAGAGCAGCTCGGTATCTTGCGGGGGCTGCAGCAGGTGGAAGGTCGTGCGCGGGTATTTCACCGCCAGCGAGCCCATGCCGAGCTGGAGCAGGTTCTGGCTGTAGATGCGGCCGGCCTGCTCCATGATCGTGTAGACGCCGCGGGCCCGCATCGATCCGCCGTTGGCCGTCCGGTTGGGCACCAGCGGGTTCACCACGAACACCACGTCGGCTCCCGCCTCGGCAGCCAGGTCGGCGTGGCCGCTGAAGCCGACGCCCCCGTCCACGTAGTCGTGCCCCCCGATGGTGTACGGATCGAAGAAGCCGGGAATCGCCGACGACGCGGCGACCGCCTCGCTGATGGGCACCGAGGCCAGCTCGCCGATGCCGAACACGACCCGCTCGGCCGTGTTGAGGTCGACCGCCGGGATGAGCAACCGCCGCGGCAGGTCGCCGAACGAGTTGCGGTAGCCGCGCGAGGCCAGCCCCAGCCGCATGAACCGCTCGAGCGCGGCCAGCGTGAAGAAGCCGGCCGGCAGCTCGCGCTCGGCCCGGGCCAGCACGTCGGGCAGGCACCGGCCGCCCCGCAGGACGTGCTTGCTGATCGCCCACACGAACCGGCCGAATCGCGTGCAGGCCATCCGGAAGGCGTCGCCGGCGAACAGGACACCGCGCCGGAAGTTGAGCGGGTCGTCGAGGTCCTGTTCGAGGATCCGGTAGATCTCGCTGGCCCGCACGCCGCTGGCCAGCAGGGCGGCAACCACCGAGCCTGCGCTGCAGCCCACGTAGACGTCGAACCCCGTTCCGCTGCCGTTGAGGCGCTCCTCGAGGGCCGTCATCGCCCCCACCTCGTACATGCCCCCGATGACCCCGCCGCCGGCCAGGGCCAGCGCGTACCGCGGCCGGGGCCGGGGTTCGGGCCGCCGCTTCAGGCGGCCCAGGGCGCGATGTACCATTTGCATGACATCGATAGACAGCAAACGGCTTGCCATTATAGATGGCCCGGAAATCCTCGGGAATGCTGAACGACTCACGCCCATCGCGTGTGAAACGGGCAGACGACCTGACAAGTTTCTGGTCTGCTGCGCACCCTACCGGTCGAGTTTAGCCGACCCTGGGCCGCCCCGGGAGCGCCGGGAGCCCCTGCCCCCCGGGAGTCATTGAATCGCCGGGATCGGGCCGGCAGTCTAACCGGTATGGCTATCCTGATCCGGCCGGCAAAGGAACGGGGCCACGCCGACCACGGCTGGCTCGATACCTGGCACACGTTCTCGTTCTCCGACTACTACGACCCGCGGTTCATGGGTTTCCGCGTCCTGCGTGTGATCAACGAGGACTTCGTGGCTCCGGGCCGCGGCTTCCCCACCCACCCCCATCGCGACATGGAGATCATCACCTACGTGCTGGAGGGGGCGCTGGAGCACCGTGACAGCCTGGGCACCGGATCCGTCATCCGGCCCGGGGACGTCCAGCGGATGAGCGCGGGTACCGGTGTCCGCCACAGCGAGGCCAACCCCTCGCCCGCCGAGCGCGTGCACCTGCTCCAGATCTGGATCGAGCCGGCCAGGACCGGCATCGCGCCCAGCTACGAGCAGAAGGCCTTCCCCGACGAGGACAAGCGGGGGCGGCTGCGCCTCGTCGCCTCGCCCGACGCGGCCGACGGATCGGTGACCATCCACCAGGACGCGCGCGTGTACGCCACCGTGCTCGGCGCCGAGCAGTCGGCGACGCATCGCCTGGCGCCGGGCCGCCACGCCTGGGTGCACGTGGCGCGGGGGTCGCTGACGTTGAACGGCCAGCCTCTGGGCGCCGGCGATGGCGCGGCGGTCAGTGGCGAGGCGAGCGTGACGCTGGCCGGCGCTCCCGAGGGCGAGGCGCTGCTGTTCGACCTGCCCTGAGCCTCAGCGGCTGCGCCTGAGCCTCAGCGGCTGCGGAGGAAGTCGAAGTCGCAGCCGGCGTCGGCCTGCAGGACGTGCTCGGCGTACAGGCGCCGGTAGCCGCGGGCCGGCGTCGGCTCGGGCGCCGCGGTGGGCCGGCGCGCCAGCTCGGCGGGATCGACGAGCAGATCCAGCCGACGCTCCTTGACCGACAGCCGGATGCGGTCGCCCGACTGCACGCGGGCCAGCGGGCCGCCGATGGCCGCCTCCGGCGTCACGTGGAGCACGATGGTGCCGAAGGCGGTCCCGCTCATGCGCGCGTCCGAGATCCGCACCATGTCCGTCACGCCCGCCCGCGAGAGCTTGGTGGGGATCGGCAGGTAGCCGGCCTCGGGCATCCCCGGCGCGCCCTTGGGGCCGGCGTTCTTCAGCACGAGGAAATCGGTGGGCGTCACGTCCAGCGCCGGATCGTCGATCCGTGCCGCCAGGTCTTCCAGCGAGTCGAACACGACCGCACGCCCCTCGGTCTCGAACAGCCGGGCGTCGGCCGCCGAGCGCTTGAGGATGGCCCCGCCCGGGGCCAGCGAGCCGAACAGCGACACCAGACCACCCATCGGCTGGAACGGCTCGCGCGCGCTGCGGATCACGCCCCGGTCGACCCAGGCGTCGTCGCTGTCCAGGCGCGCCCCCAGCGTCTCGCCGGTCACGCCGACGCAGTCGAGGTGCAGCCGGTCGCGCAGCTCGCGAAGCACCGCGCCGACCCCGCCGGCGGCGAAGAAGTCTTCCATGTAGTGCTGGCCGGAGGGCTTGAGGTCGACGAGCACCGGCGTGTCGTCGCTCAGCTGGTTGAGCGCGACCAGGTCGATCGGGACGCCCACTCGCCCGGCCACGGCCGTGAGGTGGATGATCGCGTTGGTGGAGCCGCCGATCGCCAGCAGCACGCGCAGCGCGTTCTCGATCGCCTTCGGCGTCAGGATCTGGGCCGGCGTCAGCCGCGAGCGCGCCAGCGCCACCGCCGTCTCGCCGGTCGCCTCGGCGGCGCGCAGGCGGTCGGCGTGCACGGCGGGGATGGCAGCGGTGCCGGGCAGCGCCATGCCGAGCGTCTCGGCCAGGCACGCCATCGTGCTGGCCGTACCCATCACGGCGCAGGTGCCCGCCGTCGTGGCCAGGTTGCCCTCGATGCCCGCAATCTCGTCCTTGGTGATCTGGCCCGCCCGGTATTTCGCCCAGAAGCGCCGGCAGTCGGTGCAGGCGCCGAGCCGCTCGCCGTGATGGCGACCGGCCATCATGGGCCCGGCCACGAGCTGCACCGCGGGCACCCCGGCCGAGGCGGCACCCATGAGCTGGGCCGGCACCGTCTTGTCACAGCCGCCGACCAGCACGACCGCGTCCATCGGCTGGGCCCGCACCATCTCCTCGACGTCCATCGACATGAGGTTCCTGTACAGCATGCTGGTCGGCTCCAGGAACACCTCGCCCAGCGAGATCGTCGGGAAGTCGATGGGCAGCCCGCCCGCGGACAGCACGCCGCGGCGCACGGCCTCGATCAGCTCCGGGAAGTGGCGATGGCAGTTGTTGAAGCCGCTGCCGGAGTCGGCGATGCCGATGATCGGGCGGGCGAGCGCGGCGCTGGAGTAGCCCATCGAGCGGGCGAACGAGCGGCGCAGGTAGAGCGCGAAGTCGCGATCGCCGTAGTTGGTGAGGCCGCGGGCCAGCCCGGTCGCCATCGTCGTCGGCACCCTACCCCGCCGGCCGCGCGGAATCAACCGCCACCGCGCGCAGCGCGGGCAGCACGTCACGCCCGAACATCTCCACGGTGCGGACCGGATCGGCGGCGAGGCTCACCGTGAACATGAGGCTGGTGGCCCCGGCCGCCAGCGCCGCCCGCGTCTGGGCCATGCAGTCGTCAGGCGTTCCCGCCACCGCCAGTCGGCCGCGCAGGTAGTCGAACAGCCCCAGCCGCCGCACGAGGTCGGGATCCATCTCGCGGCGTCGCGTCGTGTACTGCCGGCGCAGCTCGACGACGGCAGGAATCAGCTCGGCCGGCACGCCGCGCGCGGCCGGCACCGACCCCAGGATGTAGGCGGCCACGAAGCCGAGGATGTTGCCGAGCTGGGCCAGGGCCGTCTCCCGGCGCTCGGCGACGTCCAGGCAGGCGATGAACCACGTGTCGAGCGCCGCCGCGTCCCGCCCGGCCTCGGCGGCGCCCTCGGCCAGCAGGCCGCGGGCCCTCACGGTCTCGGCGGCGCCGAGGCCGTAGTTCACGAAGGCGCCGTCGGCGACCGCGCCGGCCGCGCGCAGGGCGCCGGGGCCGGAGGCGGCCGCGTAGACCGGCACGCGCCGCTCACCGTCGAGCAGGCCACGGATCCGGCTCAAGCCCTCGCGCAAGACTGCCGGCGGCGATGGCCGGTGCCCGACGTTCGCCACGCCGCTGTGGCCGGCTCCCACACCGAGGACGAAGCGGCCGTTGGAGAGCCGATCGACGGAGCCGGCGGCGCCGGCCGTGATGGCGGGATCGCGGGTGGCGAGATTGGTGACGCAGCTGGCGAGCCGGACGCGGCGGGTAGCGAGCGCGGCCTGGGCCAGCGCCACCCACAGGTCCATCG
Source organism: uncultured Candidatus Rokubacteria bacterium (assembly GCA_963734175.1). GTDB lineage: Bacteria > Methylomirabilota > Methylomirabilia > Rokubacteriales > CSP1-6 > AR5. The sequence goes on along the minus strand of CAVTGC010000002.1, from coordinate 182,535 downwards.
CGTTGCCGGGTGTGTCGGCGATCCCGACCAGATCCCACCCTTGCTCGTCCCCCAGCCGCACCATCCGCGCCACCAGCGCCGGCTCGTAGGGCCAGAAGAAGAAGCCGAAGCGGGGTGCCGTCACACCTCGAGGAGATCCTCGCCGACGGTCACCGGGCCGGTGAAGCGCTTCTCGGCGGCGGCCTTGAGCTCGGCGGGATCAGAGCCCGGCATGAGGTGGCTCACCACGAACCGCCCTGGTCCCGCCCCCTCGGCGACGCGGCCGAGATCCTCGGGCTGCGTGTGATACGAGGCGAGGTCGCGGATCTTCTCCTCGATGCTGGCCCAGCCACAGCCCGGGTACCAGGACGTCTTGGCCATCTCGCAGCACTCGTGCACGAGCACGTCGACGCCGCGGCTCCAGCGCATCAGGTTCTCGCACGGCCGGGTGTCGCCGGAGACGACCACGCTGCGCCCCTCGGCGTCGAACCGGTAGCCGAAGGCTGGCTTGACGGGATCGTGCTCGACCAGGAACGCGGAGACGCGCAGCCCGTCGCGCTCCAGCACCGGTCCCTCCTCGATCTCGGTCACGCGCACCTCGGGCGGCTGGCGCTCCTGCATGTGCTCGCGCCGGAGATCGATGTCCAGCCGCAGCCAGTCGAGCAGCTTGTCCATCTGGCGGCGGGTGCCGGCGGGGCCGTAGACCTCGAACGGCGCGTTCTGGCCGACGATCCAGCGCGTGATCAGCAGGTGGCCGAGGTCGATCGTGTGGTCGGAATGGTGATGCGTGATGAAGACCGGCGGCCAGTCGTAGGGGCGCACACCGGCCTGCATGAGCTGCCCGCCGACGCCGGAGCCGGCGTCGACCAGGAAGCGCTCGCTGTCGCCGGCGACGATCAGCGTCGCGGGCCCCCGCCGCTTCGGGTTGGGCGGGGGCGAGCCGGTACCGAGCAGGATCGTGCGCATGGCGACGGGATACTACCAGCGGGCCCGGGGGCGGTAAAGTAGCGGCATGACACGCCCGCACGCGCGACGGCTCCTGGCCTCGATGCTCCTGATCGCGTGGGTGGTCGGCACCGGCACCGCACTGGCCCAGGCCGATCCCGACGCCGAGGCCGCCGGCCGCATCGTGATGCAGCAGCTCGACGCCTTCCGCCGCGACGACTTCGAGGCCGCCTTCACCTTCGCGTCGGCCGAGATCCACGATCTCTTCGACCGGCCCCGCTTCGAGGCCATGGTCCGCGGCGGCTACCCGGAGATCGCCCGCTCGGTCTCCGCTCTCATCGGTCGCGCGACCCGCGGACCCAACGGCCGCCTCTACCTCCAGGTCCGCGTCCGCGGCGCCAACGGCCAATCCATCGAGGCCGTCTACGAGCTGCTGCTGGAAAACGGCCAGTGGCGCATCAACGGCGTCGTCACCCAGCCCGACACCAGCGAACGCGCCTGACTCGACTAGAACAAGCCGGTGATGTTGCCCTCGGCGTCGACGTCCATCGTCTCGGCGCCGGGCACCTTGGGCAGCCCCGGCATCGTCAGGATGTCGCCGGCGTAGGCGACGATGAACCCGGCGCCGGCGGCCAGCTTGGCGTCGCGCACCGTCACCGTGAACCCCCGCGGCCGGCCGAGCTTCTTGGAGTCGTCGGAGAGCGAGTTCTGCGTCTTGGCCATGCACACGGGCAGCCGGCCGTACCCCAGCGCCTCCCAGCGCGCGAACTTGGCGGCCGCGGCCGGCGCCACGACCACGCCGTCGCCGCCGTACACCCGGGTGACGATCGTCTCGATCTTTCGCAGCAGCGGCCACTCGTCGGGATAGAGCGGCCGGAAGGTGCCGCGATCGGACGACGCCATCACGTCGAGGACGGCCTGGGCCAGCTCGGTGGTGCCGGCGCCACCCAGCTCCCAGCCGCGCGAGATCGCCGCCCGCACGCCCCAGCCGCGGCAGACGTCGAGGACGGCGGCGACCTCGGCCTCGGTGTCGCTCGTGAAGTGGTTGAGGGCCACGACCGGCGTGAGCCCGAACGTCCGCACGTTCTCCACGTGCTTGGCCAGGTTCTCGGTGCCGCGCCGCACCGCGCCCTCGTCCTCGCGGCCGAGGTCGGCCATCGCCACGCCGCCGTGCAGCTTCAGTGCCCGCACGGTCGCCACGATCACCGCGGCCGCCGGCGTCAGTCCACCGGTGCGGGCCTTGATGTCGACGAACTTCTCGGCGCCGAGGTCGCTCGCGAACCCCGCCTCGGTCACCACGATCTCGCCGAGCTTCAGGGCCAGGCGGGTGGCGATCAGGCTGTTGCAGCCGTGGGCGATGTTGCCGAACGGTCCACCGTGCACGAAGGCCGGCGTGCCCTCGAGCGTCTGCACCAGGTTGGGCTTGACGGCATCCTTCATCAGCACGGCCATGGCGCCGGCCGCCTTGAGCTGGCGGGCCTCGACGAGGGCGCCGGCCGCCGTCTCGCCGACGATGATGCGCTCCACGCGGGTCTTGAAGTCCTGCAGGTCGCGCGACAGGCACAGGATGGCCATGACCTCCGAGGCCACGGTGATCTCGAAGCCGCCCTCCCGCGGTACTCCGTGGGCGGAGCCGCCGAGCCCGAGCACGATGTTGCGCAGTGCGCGGTCGTTCATGTCGATGACGCGCTTCCAGAGGATGCGGCGGGCGTCGAGGCCGAGCGCGTTGCCCTGGGTCAGATGGTTGTCGAGCATCGCGGCTAACAGGTTGTGGGCGGCGCCGATGGCGTGCATGTCGCCGGTGAAGTGGAGGTTGATGTCCTCCATCGGGGCGATCTGGGCCCGGCCGCCGCCGGCGGCCCCGCCCTTGACGCCGAACACGGGGCCGAGCGAGGGCTCGCGCAGCGCCACGATCGCGCGACGGCCCAGGCGGCGGAAGCCGTCGGCCAGCCCGACCGTCGTGGTCGACTTGCCCTCGCCGGCCGGCGTCGGGGTCATCGCCGTGACCAGCACCAGCGCGCCGTCGGGCCGGCCGGCCGCGCGGGCGATGGCCGTCCCCCCGACCTTGGCCTTGAAGCGCCCGTAGGGCTCCAGGTCCTCGGCGCCGAGGCCGAGCCCCTCGCCGATCTCCTGGATCGGGCGCAGCTTCACCGAACGAGCGATCTCGAGATCCTGAGCACCCACCTCACACCTTCCGATCGCGCGCGGCCCAGAAGCGGTCGCGCAGCTCGCGCTTGAGCACCTTGCCGTAAGCGTTCTTGGGCAACGCGGGGAGGAATTCCACGGACTGCGGCTTCTTGTACGAGGCCAGGTGCCGCCGGCAGTGCTCGACGATCTCGGCCTCCGTGAGGGACACGCCCGGGCGGGCCACGACCATGGCCTTGGTCGCCTCGCCCCACCGGGCGTCGGGCACCCCGATGACCGCCACCTCGAAGACGCCGGGATGGGTGCAGATGACTTCCTCGATCTCGCGCGGATAGACGTTGGAGCCGCCGCTGATGATCATGTCTTTCTTCCGATCCGTGATGAAGAGATAACTGTCCTCGTCCATATACCCGATGTCGCCCGTGTGCAACCACCCACCCCGCAAGGCCTCCGCGGTCGCCTCCGGCTTGTTCCAGTACCCCTTCATGACGATGTCGCCGCGCACGACGATCTCGCCCATCTCGCCGGCGGGGCAGGGCCGGTCCTCCTCGTCGACGATCCGCACGCGCACGGCCGGCGTCTCCCGCCCGGCCGAGGCCAGCCGGCGCCGCGCCACCGGATCGCCACCGGTGACGTGCTCGGCCTGGGGCAGCAGCGTCATCGTCATCGGCGCCTCCCCCTGCCCGAAGATCTGCGCGAAGACCGGGCCGAAGGCGGCCAGCGCAGCCTCGAGGTGCTCGACGTACATGGGGGCGCCGCCGTAGATGACGGTGTGCAGGCTCGACAGGTCGAACCGGGTCCGCTCGGGGGCGGCCAGCAGTGTGTTGATCATCGTCGGCACCAGGAACATCGTGGTGGCCCGCGTGCGGGCGATGGCCTCGAAGATGCGCGGCGGATCGAACGATCGCGTGGCCGGGAACGCGTTGGCGGCGCCGGCCGCGAGGTGGTGGAAGAGCAGGCAGCCGGAGCCGTGGGTGATCGCGGCGGCGTGCAGCACCACGTCGTCCGGCCCCCGCGGCGGCGTGAGGATCAGGAACTGCTGGGCCATCGTCAGCAGGGCCCGGTGCGTGAGCATCGCTCCCTTGGGGTGGCCGGTCGTCCCCGAGGTGTAGAACAGCCACGCCATCGCGTCGGGCTCGATCGCCACGTCGGGCGGATCCTCGCGCGGCGTGGCGGCCAGCAGCGACTCGAACTCGAGATCGCCGGGGGCGCCGGCGCCCAGGCAGATGAAACGCTCGACGGTACGCAGGCGGCCCCGCACGGAGGCCAGGTGCTCGCGGAAGTCCTCGGTGTAGACCAGCACCCGGGCGCCGGCGTCGTCGAGCATGTAGGCGTGCTCGTCGGGGTGCAGGCGCATGTTCATCGGCACCACGGCCATGCCGGCCTTCATCGGCGCCAGGATGGTCTCCAGCCCCTGGTAGCAGTTGGGCATCAGCATGCCGATCCGGTCGCCGGGCCGGGCGCCCAGCCCGAGCAGCGCGTGGGCCAGCCGGTTCACGCGCGCCTCCGCCTGGCAGAAGGTGACCCGGGTGTCGCCGGCGATCCACGCCGGGCGCTCGCCGTACCGCAGCGCCGCCCGCGTGAGGAGGTGGCCGGCGTGCATCTACGACGGTCGGCGGGCTCGCACGGTCACGGCCAGCTCCGCCAGGGCGGCGGCGACATCGGCGCGCTCGGCCGGCGTGAGGACGGCCTCGCCGAAGCGCACGCGCTCGTAGGCGTCGGTCAGGCGGGCGAGTGGCGCGGCGCCGACCGCGGCCGGGACCCGCCCCACGAACTCCCGGGCGGTCTCGCCGATGCCGGGCGCAAACCCGCGGCGGGCGAGCAGGCGCAGCGCGCGCGTGTAGAAGCTGGGCGCCGCGCGGACGGCGCCAACGCTCCGGCGCCGCCGCCAGCCGGCGGCGACGACGAAGGCGGTCACCACCAGCGCCAGCCCGGCCAGCACCGGCCGGGGCACGCCGGGCAGCCACTCGGACGGCCGCAGCGCCGCCGCACTCAACGACCACGTCGTCCGCCGCACGCTCTCGACGGCGGCGAGCTGGTCGTGAAAGCTGTAGGTGACCACGTAGCGGTGCCAGGACATCCGCAGCGCGTCGAGCCAGAGGGCGGCGGCGAGCGGCAGCTCCACCACGCCCCGCGGCGAGGGATCGAGGGTGACCCAGCCGGCGCCGTCGATGAAGACCTCTACCCAGGAGTGGGCGTCGCGCAGGCGGACCATGAAGTAGCGGCCGTAGGGATTCCACTCGCCCCGCTGAAAGCCGTTGACCACCCGGGAGGGAATGCCGAGCGAGCGGAGCATGACGGCCAGCGCGGCCGCGAAATACTCGCAGTTGCCCGCGCGTCGCACGAACAGGAAGTCTTCCAGCGGGTCCGCCGTGGTCGGCGCCTCCAGCACGCGCGTGTAGGTCAGCTCGCGGCTCAGCCAGGCGGTCAGGCGCGTGGCGGCATCGTAGGCGTCGGTGCTGCCGGCCGTCACCTCGCGGGCGAGGGCGGCGATGCGCGGCGACAGCGAGGGCAGCTGCGTGTACCGCGCCTGCCAGCGGGCGTCGTGCGGGAGCAGCGTGTCGGCGATGCGCAGGCGGCGCGGGTCGCCGATCTCCGGCTCCGACTCCACCGTGTACTGCAGCCGGGCCGACGGGGCCGCCACCGCGATGTTGCCGAGGTCGTCGACGGTGACGAAGTCGGAGCGCCCCTGCAGCCGGACCACCCGGGGCGCGCCGAAGATCATGGCCGAGCCGAGCGGCTCCAGGTGGACCTCCTGGGTGAGCACCGGGCCCCCGTAGTGCTCGTGGATCGGGAACGGCACCGGCAGGTCGCGGCGCAGCGTGAGCTTGAGCGTCGAGCGGCCCACCGTCCACTCGCGCCCGTCGAAGTGGTCGAAGGCGATGCCCCGCCAGCGGAGCGTGGGCAGCGCCTCCGGCGCGCCCCGGCCGCCCGCGAACTGCGTGAGCTGCACGCGCATGACCACCGCGGCGTCCGCCTCGATCTCGCCGAAGGCCCCCAGCCGCACCCGCTCGGTGAAACCCGACACCATGCGGGCGCCGCCCGGCTGCATCGGCAGCGCCGCCTGGCCGAGCCGCGGGATGATGACGAACAGCAGCGCGGTCACGGCGATGGTGGCGCCCGAGGCGGCCAGCGAGAGGTTGAAGAGGTCCCGCCCGAAGCCGAGCGCCGGCGGCGTCGGCAGCGCCGTCGGCGTCGCGTCGTCGGCCTCGTTGGAGACGTGGCGCAGCATGAGCAGCCACGTCCCCACGACCAGGAACGTCACGAACAGGGCCAGGAACACCACGCTGGTCGTGACCGGCGAGGCCGCCACCAGCATGAAGAAGGTGAGGAAGGCCACGTCACGGGCGTCACGCCGGGTCCGGCGCGTGTAGAGCTTCACCAGGAGCAGGAAGACCAGCAGGTGCGTGAAGACGTCGAGCATGCTCGGCGCCGTGACGGCGACTTCCGCGGCCAGGGCGGCGGCCCCCAGGGCCAGGATCGCCACGCCCAGCCGGGGCACTCGCTCCACGCGCTGCCGCAGCGGCTCCTGCCACCAGGAGCCGGCCGCCAGCCCGGCCAGCACCACGAGCCCCACGGGACCGACGAGGCCACCGAGGAAGAGGGCGGCGACGCCGTCGGCCACCAGCAGGTAGACGGCGACGGCGATCGAGCGAGAGGAGGGGTCGTTCATCCGAGCGCGACCTCCACCTCGCCGACACCGCCCGCCCGCCGCAGCGGCCGGGGCCCGGACGCGCGCGGCTCGTACAGGGCCAGCGCGGTCAGCAGCCGCCGCTGCTGCGTGCGGCCGCGGCCCGGCGACACGTGGACGCCTGGCCCGAGCAGCTCGACCGCGACCCCGGTACCCAGCAGATGGACGGCCAGCGACGCCGCCTCCGACATCGCCAGCTCCAGCCGGACGGCGTCCTGAGTACCGTCGCCGACGAGGACGATCCGGGTGGCGGCCGCGGTCTCGGCCTCCATCTCTCGCACCACGAGCGTGCCGACCCGGGCGCTGCTGCGCCAGTGGATGAGCCGGTGGTCGTCGCCGGACCGGTACTCGCGCAGGTCGTAGAGGTCGTGGCCACGCCCGCGACGGTGCAGCGGCCGTCCGCCGTGGCTGGCCACTCGCCGCCGGGTCGCCGGATCGATGGGGCGCACGGCCGGGAAGACGATCGCCTCGCCGTCGAGGATCGCCCGGCCCGCCTTGAGGAACAGCCCGAACGGAAAGCGCGTGGTCACGCGCACCCCGGGCAGCCGCGCGCGGCCGCGGGCGGCGAACGTCGTCTCCCAGGTCAGGAGCCGCTCTTCACCGGCGCCGAGCCGGTCCAGGTAGAGACGGTTGACGCCGGACTCCAGCGTCACCGAGTAGGAGGGCAGCCACCGCTTGGTGTTCGTCGCGCGCACGCCCAGGGGGGCCGGCCGCCCGGCGTAGATCTCCTCGGGCACGACGGCGCGCAGCGACAGCCGGCGCATCGACTGCTCGGAGAGGATGCCGGAGACGATGATCAAGGCCAGGAGCAGCGAGGCCATCAGGTAGAGCAGGTTGTTGCCGGTGTTCATTGCCGCGAAGCCGAGGCCGAGGGCGGCGCCCAGGCACCACCAGCCGTCCCGGGTGGGCCGGATGGTGCGACGGGGCTGGAGGAGGGCCAGCAGCGCGCGCAGGGTCACCGGGGAACCGGGATCGCGTCGGCGATGGCCGCCATCACGGCGTCACCATCGACGTCCGACCCTGGCGCCGACTTCAGGAGCACGCGGTGAGCGAGGGCGGGGACGGCCAGCGTCTTGAGGTCGTCCGGCACGAGGAAGTCGCGGCCGTCGGTCAGCGCACGGGCCCTCGCCGCCCGCAGCAGCGCCAGCGCCCCTCGCGGACTCACACCCAGGCGCAGCAGCGGCGCCGACCGGGTAGCGGCCACCAGCGCCATCAGATAGTCGAGCACGGAGTCGTCGGCCCGCACCTTCTCCACCTGCTCCTGCAGCTCGAGCAGCTCGCCGCTCGTGAGCACCGGCACCAGGGACTCCACCGCCGCCGCCCCGCCCCCGCGCAGGATGGCCTTCTCGTCGGAGGCGGCGGGATAGCCGATCCGGATGCGCAGCAGGAAGCGGTCGAGCTGGGATTCCGGCAGCGGGTGGGTGCCCTCGTACTCGAGCGGGTTCTGCGTGGCCAGGACCATGAAGGGGCGCGGCAGCGGGAACGTCGAGTGGTCCAGCGAGACCTGCGCCTCGTTCATGGCCTCCAGCAGGCTCGACTGCGTCTTCGGCGTCGTCCGGTTGATCTCGTCGGCCAGCACGATGTTGGTGAACAGCGGTCCCGGCTTGAACACGAAGTCGCCGCGGTCGGGCTGGTACACGGTGATCCCGATGATGTCGGAGGGCAGCATGTCGGAGGTGAACTGGATGCGCTGGAACCCGCCCCCGATCGAGCGGGCCAGCGCCGCCGCCAGCGTGGTCTTACCGACCCCCGGCACGTCCTCGATCAGCAGGTGGCCCCGGGCGAGGAGCCCGATGATCGCCAGGCGGATGACGTCGGGCTTGCCGACGAGCGCCTGGGCGACGCTGCCTTCCAGACGGCGGATGAGATCGAGCGTGCGTGCCATTCATCGATCATACTTCACGTGCGCCCGGGCCCGGATCGACCGTCGGCGCCCTCGATGGCCCGCACCTCAGCACCGCCCAGCCGAAGGTATAGGCTGAGCTTACGATCCGTATCTATCATCCAGATATGACGCTTTATTGCTCTCGGTATGGTCCTCCGTCCGGATCACTCGATCGAGGCTGACGGGCGCAGCGACTCCGGCCGGATGGGCAGCGCCGTGATGCGGACGCCGAGGGGGCGGACCGCGTCGGCCACGGCGTTCGCGAGGGCCGCCGGCGCGCCGATGGTCCCCCCCTCGCCCATCCCCTTCACGCCCCCCGGCATGATCGGCGAGGGGGTCTCGAGATGGCCGATCTCGAACGCGGGCAGGTCGTCCGCTCGAGGCAGTGCGTAGTCCATCAAGGTGGCCGTCAGGAGCTGGCCGCCCGTGTCGTAGACGAGCGACTCCAGCAGCGCCTCGCCCAGCCCCTGGGCCACCGCGCCGTGGATCTGCCCCTCGACGATCGTCGGATTCACGACCGGGCCACAGTCCTCGACGACGACGTACCGGCCGACACGCGGGCGGCCGGTGTCCCGGTCGACCTCGACCACGGCGACGTGCACCGCGCCCGAGAAGGTCGGGCCCGGCGGATCGAAGTAGACGGTGGCCGACAGCCCCGGGCCCAGCTCGGGCGGTAGCCCACCCCGGGGCGGCGAGTAGGCGAGCCGCGCCAGCTCCTCGACCGCCACCGCACGGTCGGGGAAGCCGCGGACGTGCGCCCGCCCCGCCTCCACCACGATGTCGGCCGGCGCGGCCTCCAGCCGGAACCCGGCCAGGGCGGCGAGCCGCGCGCGGACGCGGTCGGCAGCCACGCCCACGCCGCCGCCGATCGACACCGCCCCGCGGCTGCCGAAGGTGCCGCTGCCGAGGGGGCCGACGGCGGTGTCGGTCGGCACGACGCGCACCTGCCCGAGGGCGACGCCGAGCCGGTCGGCCACCACCTGCGCGATCGTCGTCGCGTGCCCCTGCCCCTGGGTCGGGAAGCTGGTCGCGCAGCGCACGCTGCCGTCCGGATCCATGGTGACGGTGGCCGCCTCCACGCCCGGCACGTCCTCCATCCCGCGCCGGCGAAAGACGTCGGAGCCCATTCCGGTGTACTCCGTGTAGCAAGCCACGCCGATGCCGACCAGGCGGCCCTCGGCGCGGGCGGCCGCCTGCTCGCTCGCGCAGGGCCGCGTAGCCGGCCAGGCTGAGCGCCTGCTCGAGCGCCTTGGGGAAGTCGCCGCTGTCGTAGGTCATCCCGCTGGCCGAGTCGAAGGGGTAGGCCTCGCGCGGGATGAGATTGCGCCGGCGGATCTCGACGGGATCGACGCCGAGCCGCTCGGCGAGCTGATCGAGCAGGCGCTCCATCACGAAGGCGCCCATCGTCATGCCCACTCCGCGATAGGCCCCGAGCGGCGGCTTGTGCGTCTGCACCGCGATCGCCTCGTAGGCGTAGACCTCGGTGCGGTAGGGCCCCGGCAGGATCGACGCCGTGCCGAGCGGCTCCAGCGCGGCGGTGAGCGGATAGACGTGGTGGGCGCCGTTGTCGGACACGACGCGCGCGCGCAGCCCCCGCACAACCCCGTCGGCGTCGGCGGCCAGCTCGACGTCCATCCGCTGCTCGCGGGCGTGGCTGCCCGCCGTGAGGTTCTCGCGCCGCTCCTCGACCCACTTCACCGGACGGCCGAGCCGGCGGGCCAGCGCGGCCACCGCGACGTCCTCGGGGAACACGTGGACCTTGAGACCGAAGCCGCCGCCGACGTCGGGGACGACGACCCGCACGCGCGTGGCGGCCAGGCCGAGCGACGCCGCCAGCGCACCGCGCAGGATCGAGGGCGTCTGGGTGGAGGCCCACACGGTCAAGGTCTCGCCGTCCCAGTCGGCGACGACGCCGCGCGGCTCCAGCGGCACCGCCGCGCAGCGGCCGTGCGTGAATCGCTCGCGCAGCACGACGGCCGCCGCCGCGAACACGCCGTCGACGTCGCCGCGGCGGTACGCGCGACGGAACAGCACGCCGCCGGCGGCCAGCGCGTCGTCGACCGTGGTGATGGCCGGGCGCGGCGCCCAGGCGACCTCCACCAGGTCGCGGGCGTCGGCGGCGAGGTAGGCCGTGTCGGCCACGACGGCGGCGACGGCCTCGCCCACGAAGCGCACCTCGCCCGCGGCCAGCGGCGGCGAGACGGTCGGCGTGAAGCCCTCGCCCACCAGCCGGGGCGCGAGCGGGGCGACACCGTCGAGGTCGGCGGCGGTGACGACGGCCGCTACCCCCGGCAGCGCCCGGGCGGCGGCGGTGTCGATGGCCACGATCTCCGCGTGAGCGTGGGGACTGCGCACGAAGGCCACCGCGAGCATCCGCGGCAGGACGACGTCGTCGAGGTAGCGGCCGCGACCGCGCAGCAGCCGCGGGTCCTCGAGCCGGCGCACCCGCTCCCCGGTGTAGCGGATCGGCGCGCTCAGGCCTTGACTCTCGGGAGCACCTCGCCCGCGATGAGCTCGAGCTGCTCGAGTCCCCAGTTCAGCGGGTTGAGGACGATGGTGTCGACGCCGCCGTCGAGGGCGGCGATGCGCGCGCTGATGCGGTCGGCGACCTCCTGGGCGGTACCGAGCAGGTAGTAGGTCTTCCAGTAGTCGAGGTCCATGCCGGAGTAGACCTTGAAGTGGGGCGCCGCCGACTCCGGCCGCTCGCCCGGCTTGAGCACCCAGACGAAGTTGGAGTAGACGCGCCCGATGCGGGCGGGGTCGCGCCCGTACTCGCGAGCGAAGCCCTGCACCTTGGCCCAGTCGGCCTTCACCATCTCGGGAGTGGCCGAGGAGTGGGGCACCCAGGTGTCGGCATAGCGGGCGACCCGCTTGAGCACGGGATCGATGTTGGGCACGGTCTGCCCGTACACCTTCTCCGAGGGCTGGGTCCCGCCGCCGATCCAGATCGGCGGATGTGGTAGCTGGGCCGGCTTGGGGTCGACCGTCACGTGGCGGAACGCGTAGTACTTGCCCTCGTACGTCACGTCGTCGCCGGCCCACAACGCCTTCACCGCCTCGATGGCCTCGCTGGTCCGGGCGCCCCGCTCGCGATACGGCACGCCCATGAGCCCGAACTCCTCCTCGTGCCAGCCGACGCCGATGCCCAGGATCGAGCGGCCGCCCGACAGCAGGTCGAGCGTCGCCCACTCCTTGGCGAAGTACACGGGGTTGCGCAGCGGCAGCACGAGCACCATCGTGCCAAGGCGGATGGTGCGGGTCACGCCGGCCAGCGCGGCCAGCGTGGTCATCGCCTCCAGCCAGGTGCAGGCGTAGGCCGGCGGCGTCAGCAACAGGTGGTCGATGGTGACCGCGGAGTCGAAGCCGAGATCCTCGGCCCGGCGGAGATACCGGCCCATCGTGTCCAGCGTCGCCGTCCGCGGGCCCAGCGCAAAGCTCGGGATGCGCAGGCCGTATTTCATGCTCACGCCGCCGGGAAGTCGATGCCCGAGGACTGCAGCCGCCGCACGCCGGCCCCCGTCATGTCCTGCCACGACTTGGCGAGCGACCCGCCGGCGTCGATGCCGCGGGTGGCGTCCTCGATGACGGCCGCCGCGAAGCCGGCCTTGCGCGCGTCGAGCGCCGACCACGCCACGCAGAAGTCGGTGGCCAGTCCGACCAGGAAGACCTGCTGCAGGCCGCGTTCCTTCAGGTAACCGGCCAGGCCCGTCGGCGTCTTGCCGTCGGCCTCGAAGAACGCCGAGTAGGAATCGACGTGCCGGCGGTAGCCCTTGCGGATGATCAGCTCGGCGTGGGGGATCTGCAGCGCCGCGTGCAGGTTGGCGTCGGGCGTGCCCTGCACGCAGTGATCGGGCCAGAGCACCTGGGTGCCGTAGGGCAGCGAGACCGTCTCGAACGGCTTCTTGCCCGGGTGACTGGAGGCGAACGACACGTGGCCGGCCGTGTGCCAGTCCTGCGTGAGCACGACGTGCTCGAAGGCCTTGGCCAGTCGGTTGATGAGGGGGACGATCTGGTCGCCGCCGGCGACCGGCAGCGTGCCGCCCGGCACGAAGCAGTTCTGCACGTCGACCACGAGCAGGACGTCCTGGGCCCCCGGCTTGATCTTCACGCCCTGCGCGGAAGCGGGGCTGGTGAGGCCGGCGATCACGGCGGTGGCGGCGGCACCTCCAAGAAACTCTCGGCGATCCATGGTGTCCTCCTGCGGGCTCAGCGGAGCCCGTCGTCCTTCCTGGCCTCGTCCTTCGTCAAGCCGCCGATGCGCGGGTGCGGCCGGCCGCCGTCGGTGACGACGATGGCCAGCACGATCTCGTCGCTGCGCGGGGCGTCGGGCAGGCGCACCTCCATCGCATCGTAGTGCGTCCGCACGAACGCGGCATCCTTGAAGTGCAGCGGGACGTCGATGGCGGTGCCGGGCCCGCCCAGCTTCTTGGCCGAGGGGATGATGGCCTTGCCGCCACCCACCGCCGCCCGCAGGGGGGCGCCGAGCTTGGGGTGCAGCAGCGCGGCCGCGTGCTCGTACTCGCCGCGCTCGCCCACGATGGCGGCCTTGCCGTACGACTCGGCCGGGCCCCCCAGCGCCTCGGTCGCCGTCTTGGCCAGGAGCGCGCCCAGCTCCTCGCCGGCCTCGATCAGCGGCGTGAGGTCGTCGACGAACCGCCCGGCGAACGGGTTCTCCAGCACGGCCACCGCCGCCACCTTGCGCACCGGGCGCCGGGTCTCGCGGCCGCCGTCGCTGCGGATCTCCTCGACGATCGTCACCAGCTTGCGGATCCTCGTCATGCCTCGTCTCCTACGCGCGCGAAGACCATACCGTCGAGCAGCTTGGGATAGAAGTGGGTCGACTTCTGCGGCAGCAGCTCCCCGCCCCGCACCACCGCCTGCAGCTCGGCGGGCGTGGTCGGCGCGATCAGGAACGCCGCCTGGCAGCGGCCCTCGCGGGCGGCGCGGATCGCCTCGTCCTGATCGGCCGTGTAGTCGACGTGGCTGCCGGCGTCGAGCTTGGCGTCATCGATGTCGAGCAGCGGCCGCAGCAGCCCCTCGTGGAGGATCGACACGGCCAGACGCCGCCAGGCGGCCGAGGTGCCGGCCGGCCAGGCGATCCGGGCGGCCGCCTCCGCGCGCAGCTCGAACACGTGGGCCTCGCCGCCGGCGATCACGCCGATCCGGGTCGGCGTGGGACGGAACGCGGCCGGCTCGGGCAGCGGCGTCACGTCGAACCAGGGCCGGGCCCGCTCACGGAGCGTCGCCGGCGAGAAGCCACTCACGCCGTGCACGAGGCGATGGTTGGCGAGGATCGTCAGGCCCGGCGCCTCCAGCGTGAAGAACGCCATCAGCTTGCGCTCGCGACCCGGATGGCGGCGCGAATACTCCACGGCCGTCTCGTAGCGGTGGTGGCCGTCGGCGATGATCACCGGGGCCGGCTCGAGCAGGGCCTGCCACCAGCGCGAGCGTGGCCGGGTCGGTGATGCGCCATAGCCGGTGGCGCTCGCCCCGCAGGTCGTCGGCCTCGGCGATCGGCTCGCCCATGGGCGCCGTGGCCGCGCGCAGCTTTCCCTCGGGGTCGCCCACCAGCATGAACAGCAACCCGATGTCGGCACCGGTCGCCTCCAGCAACCGCATCCGGTCCTGCTTGGGCCCGGCGTGGGTGCGCTCGTGGGGCAGGACGACGCCGCGGGCGTAGTCGCTGACCTCGCCGAGGGCGACGAACCCCGTGCGGGTCACCTCGTGGCCGGCCACGCGGTAGGTCTGCGTGTAGGGATAGATCGCCGGCGCCTCTTCCCGGCCCCACACGCCCTCGCGCAGCCACGCCCCCAGCGTCTCGCCGGCCCGCGCGTACTTGTCGGCCGTCTCGCCGGGACGCGGCTCGTCGGCCGGGTACGACACCCGCACGATGTTGGCCGGGCTCATCGCGTACAGCCGCTCCTGCATGGCCGGCGTGATCTGATCGTAGGGGGGCGCCACCACCTTCGTCAGGTCGCGCTCCCGCCCGACGCCATGGCGATAGCCGCGCAGCGGCGTGATCCGCATCGTCAGTGGCCCGCCGCGCCCGGGCCGACGCCCTTCACGACCTCGGCCGCCCGCGCCGCCGGCGGCGTGTTGCGGCTGCGGCCGATGGTGATCCGGCCGTCGATGAGCACCATCGAGATGCCCGGCAGGTCGCCGGCGGTCAGCGCGGTCAGCGCGTCGGTAGCGATCGAGCCGATGGGCGCGTCGCAGACGACGAGGTCGGCCTCGCGCCCGGCGGCGATCAGGCCGCGGTTGAGCCGGTACACGCGCGCGGTGTTGCCGGTCGCGCACGCCACCGCCTCGGCCGGCGGCAGCCCGCCGAGCGCGGCCAGCAGGCTCAGCGTGCGCAGCACGCCGAGCGGAATCACGCCGGTGCCCGACGGCGCGTCGTTGCCGACGATGATCCGCTCGGTCGCGCCGGCGTCGACGGCCGTCCGCAGCGTGTGCAGCGCCGTGCGGGCGTTGCCGCACTGCACGATCTCCAGCGCCATGTCGGTGGCGACCAGGCGGTCGATCTCGGCCGGGGCCATCGAGGTCGTGCCGCCGTTGATGTGGCCCACCACGTGGGGTCGCGCCTCCAGCACCACCTCGGCGCTGATCGGACTGGAGCCGGCGATGGAGGGGCCGCCGGTGTGGATCGTCACCGTCATGCCGTGCTGCTTGGCCCACCGGACCATCGGAGCGGCGTCCTGGCCGGTCCGGACCGAACCGAGACCGATCTCCCCCACCAGCTTCACGCCGGCCGCGGCCATCTCGGCGAAGTCGGCTTCGGTGAGGCCGAGCTCCAGGATGGGAGCGCCGGCCTCGACCTTCACGCCGCCGGGACGGAAGTTCGCGTAGGCCTTGGCGGCGACGATGGCCAGAGCCTTGAGCCCCACGATGTCCTTGGGCCGGCCCGGCAGATGGACCTCGCCGGCCGAGATCGCGGTGGTCACGCCGCCGTTCAGCGCGGACTCGATGAAGTCGACGGTGCGCTGCCGGGGCGTGAAGTCGCCGAAGACCGGATGCACGTGGGAGTCGATGAGACCCGGCATGACGGTCGTCCCGCGGGCGTCGACCACCGTGTCGGCGTCCTCGTCCAGGCCGCGACCGACCGCCGTGATGACGCCGTCGCGCACCACGAGCGAGTCGGCGTCGAGCAGCGGGCGCCGGATGTCACCGCTCACGAGCACCCCGATGTTGCGGATGAGCGTCTTCATGGCGGGAGCTGAGTGTGGCGCAACGGCTGCGAGAGCGCAACTGGCGGCACCCGTCGTGGGCCCGCGAGGGACGCGAGCGTCCGGGGGCCGCGGGCCCCCGGACGACTCAGAAGGTGACGGCCACGCGCTCCAGCCGGGCCTGGACGTCGTCCATGTGCGCGACCATCGCCGCCCGCGCCTCGTCCGCCTTGCCGGCGACGATGGCGTCGAAGATGCGGCGGTGGGCGGCGTCGACCTGGAGATTGTCGGCCTCGGTCAGGTCCGGGCTCGGCACCAGCACCTCGGCCTCGAGCTCGATGAGCGCATGGGTGATCACGGCGTGGACCGGATTACGCGCCGCCTCGGCCAGGACCCGGTGGAACTCGAGATACGAGGCGCGGACGGGCAGCCCGGCCCCGCCCTGCTCCCAGTGCTGCTCGAGCGCAACCCCGAGGTTCTTGATGTCGACCTCGGTCGCGCGCTGGGCGGCCAGCGCCGCGACCTCGGGCTCGATGAGGCGACGGGCCTCGATGAGCTGCGCCCAGGAGACGCGGCCGAGCCGGAACAGCGTCTCGAAGTCGCGCACCAGCGGCCGGTCGTCGACCTCGCGGACGAAGTAACCACCGGTCGAGCCCTGGCGGACGTCGACGAGACCGCGCAGCTCCAGCGTGCGCAGGGCCTCGCGAACCGCGACACGGCTCGCCTTGAGGTCGCGCGCGAGCTGGCGCTCGGGCGGCAGCTTCTGCCCTTGGCGCAAGCGTCCCTCGTAGATCGCGCGCTCGATGTGACCGACGATCTGCTCGTAGACCCGCGGCGCTCGTACTGTGGCTGGCATGGTGCGCGTCAATGTCGTCTCAAACGAGTCCGAAGTCAAGCGGCCCGAACGTGGCAAGATCGACCCGCGATGCGCGCGCTCCACCGTCTCCTCGCCGCCGTCGCGTTCGCGGCCCTCGGCGGCTGCGCCGAGCTCGCGTGCACGCCCGCCACCATCGTCGTCGCCGAGACGGACGAGCGCCCGCGGCTCCGAAGCGAGCCGACCGGGCTGCGCACCGACGAGCTCGGCCGCGTGAAGGAGCAACGGCGCGACGTCATCGTCTCCGAGTACTGGGTCCGCGACGAGGCGGGACGGTGGTACCGCGTGGATGCCGAGACGTGGCGGACGGCCCAGCCTGGCCGGCCCCTGGTCGTGTGCCGATAGATCCCGTGCGACGCGCGCCCCGGCCGGCCGGGTGATCGTGAACGTCATCCGGCTGACTGACACTGTCAACTATATGTCATGGCCTGACACCGTCTATCCCGGGAGTGCTCGTAACCACGCGCGTTTCCGTCCCTGGCTCGTGCGTTGCACCCCACGCCGCCTCTGGACAATTCTGGACAAAGGTCGATCTCTGACAGGAGGCGGATCATGCGGGGAGTGCTGAGGGTGGCGGTGGTGCCGGCGGTGTTGATGCTGGCGAGCGGCTGCGCGACGAAGGGTTTCGTGCGCGAGCTCGTGGGCAAGAGCGAGGCGGAACTGGATCAGCGCGTCGGCAAGGTCGGCGAGCGCGTCGTGGCCGTGGAGGGTCGCCTGGGCGAGGAATCCCAGCGGGTCACGAAGGTCGAGGGTCAGCTGGGCGAGACGAACCAGCGGCTGGGCGGCGTGGAGACCAAGGTGGGCGAGGCCCAGGCCAAGGCCGACACGGCGTTCAATCGGGCCGACGAGGTCGACAGCCGCCTCTCGCGCCTGTGGACCAATCGCCACAAGCGGCAGCTCGTCGAGACGGTGCACGTGCAGTTCGCCTTCGACAAGGCCGACCTCACCGACGGCGCTCAGACCGCGCTCCTGACGATCCTGAAGGAGATGAAGGCGAACCCCGCCCTCACCCTGGATCTCGAGGGCTACACCGACCCCACCGGGCCGCGCGACTACAACGTCGGGCTCAGCCAGCGGCGGGTCGAGGCGGTGCGCCGCTACCTGATCGAGCAGGGCGCCGAGATGCCACGCGTCAACTCGGTCGGTCTCGGGCCGCTCACCGGCGCCAAGGGCGAGGAAGTCGCCAAGCAGCGCCGCGTGACCGTCAAGATGCTGATCGCCGCCGAGTAATCTGGAGCGCCGCGGGCGCGGGACATCATCCCGCGCCCGCGGCGCGCTTCCCTCCACAGCGTCCCCCCTCGAAGAACCCTCCGCCCTCGCGCCCGAGGTCGTCGAGGTACTGCACAGGCCCCAGGCCCACGAGCCGCGTTCGCTGATTTCCAACGAGAGAGACGGCCATCTCGTGACCGACGCGCCAGCCGGGAACGGCCACTGGATCATGCCGAGGGCGATGCGTGGTCAACCGACACGATGCTGATCCAGGGAGCGGGAGAGGCGGCGGGGTGTGGCGGGGACTTCAGGCGATCGAGAGCCGGCCGGGGCCGGCGGAGTCGACTAGACCAGCCGGGGAGCGATCGCGCTCAGGGCCATCGCCCACGTGTTCGAGAGCAGCGCCAGGAAGAGGTGCCGCCCCACCACCACACGAGCGTTGGTGCGGATCTTGGCCAGCACCGGGTCGCCGGGGCGCAGCACCTCGCGCCAGGCGCGGAGCCAGCTGCGAATGTCGTCCACCGAGGTGAAGGCCGGCAACCAGAGGTTGAGGCCCCACTGCGGCTGCCGGCGCGCCACGTGCCGCGCGAGCCGCACCACCAGCGCCACGCCCTGGATCGTGTTCACCGCCGCCAGGATCAGCACCGCTGCGACCGTCAGCCGGAGGATGATGTCAACCATGCCCGCGGTGTAGAGCAATGGCGGTACCATGTCCCTAACTAGCTGTCGTGTAAGGCGTCTTTGGCCATGGCGAGGCCCGCATCGGGCGCTTCCTGACCGACAGCCGCGAGCGTCGATGGAGTGAAATCGACCAGACCAGACCGTCGTTGGCCGATCGAGTACACTAAGGCGCGAAAACGGACGGAGACACCATGGACGACGAGTCCGCAGTCCCGCGCACCGCCGGCGTTGCTCAGGTGTTCGACCTCCACGCCCTGAAGGCCTTCGCCCCCGACAAGCGCGTGCGCAAGATGCTGTTCAAGACGGACCAGCTGTGGTCGGAGATCGCCTGCTACGAGCCCGGCCAGTCGACGGTGATGCACTCGCACCCGCGCGAGGAGGAGGCGATCTTCGTGCTCCAGGGCACGGCCAACATGAACATCGACGGCGAGGAGATCGTGGTGCCCCAGGGCGCGATCGTGAAGTTCCCGCTCAACGTGCCCCACGACGTGCGCAACCTGGGCACCGAGCGGTGCGTGATCATGTTCCTGAAGGTCAACCCCAAGGTGCTGAAGGCCACCGCTGGTGGGTAACGTCGAGCGCTGCGACAAGACCCTGCCGACCAACGCGATGATGTACCACGTGCGCAAGGACGCGACGCTGCGCGCCCGCTGGCTCACCGATCTCGAGGGCCTCGCCCGGGAGTTCGGCCTCAGCCGCGCGGAGTACGAGGCGATCCGCGACCAGGACCCGCGGCGCCTGATGGACCTGGGCGTCCATCAGTACTACGTGCCGCAGATCCTGCGGCTGTTCTTCGGCGCCGCCCAGAACAGCAACGCCAGCGCGGCGCTCGAGTGCTACAAGCGCGCCTTCCCGCGGGAGACGGCCCAGGCCATGGCCCTGCAGGAGCGGCTGGAGACGCGCCGTGGCTGAGATCGTCGCGGCCATGGCCATGACGCACTCGCCCGGCCTCACCGGCTGGTTCACGCGGGCCTCCGAGGAGTACCAGCGGCTGGCCCTGGAGGCCACGGCCGAGATGCGGCGCCGGCTGGAGGCCGCCCGGCCCGACGTGATCGTGATGCTCAGCAACGACCACCTGCTCAACTGGCCCATCAACAACGTGCCGGAGTACACGGTCGGCATCGCGGAGGAGCACGTCGGCCCCGCCGACTGGTTCGACGAGTGGCTGGGCATGGAGAAGTACCGCGTGCCCGGCCATTCCGGGCTGGCCCGCTTCATCGTCAACGAGGCCGGACGCCGGCGGCTCTCGCTGGCCTGGCTGCGCGAGATGGAGTTCGACGACGGCATCTCGGTACCGACGCACTACCTGAACCCCGACGCCCGCTTTCGCCTGGTACCCATCACGATGAACTGCACGGTGCCGCCCATCCCGACCCCGGAGCGCGCCTACGAGGTCGGCACCGTCCTGCGTGAGGCCATCCGGGCGTACCCGGGGCCGGAGCGTGTGGCCGTGGTCGCCACCGGGGGGCTCTCGCACGAGCCGGGCGGGCCGCGCTACTTCTGGGTGGACGAGGAATTCGACCGCTGGTTCCTCGACCTGCTCAAGCACGGCGACCACGCCGCCCTCCTGCGTGACTGCACGCTGGAGCGCATGGAGGAGGCTGGCTCCGGCGGCACCGCCGAGCTGCTGGCGTGGATCGCCGCCCTGCCGTTCACCACCGGGCCGGCCGACGTGCTCGCCTACATGCCGGCCATCGCCTGGCGCTCGGGCACCGGCATGGTCGTCTGGAACGAGATCGCCGGCTGACCCGCATGCCGCGACGGGAGACCGCCTGACCATGGCCGAGCACCATCTGGACGCGACCGAGGTCCACAAGGAATGGAACAACGCGATCCCGCCGCGGCTGACGATCGACCCCGGCGACACGGTCGTCTTCGACACGCGCGACGCCGCTGATCGCTATTACTCGAAGGCGTCGACCCACGCCGACGTGATCGGGCGCGGGCCTTTCCGCGGCCATCCCCTCACCGGCCCCGTGCGGATCCGCGGCGCCCAGCCGGGCGACACCCTCGTGATCGAGGTGCTCGACGTCCGGCCGGCGCTCGACTGGGGCTGGACGGCGATCCGTCCCGGTCGCGGGCTGCTGCCCGAGGCCGACTTCGCCAAGCCCTACCTGAACATCTGGGATCTCTCGGACGGCACCCACGCGCGCATGGGCAACGCGGTGGCCGTCCCCATCGAGGCCTTCCCCGGCGTGATGGGCGTGGCCCTCGACGAGCCCGGCGCCCACAGCACGATGCCGCCCCGGCGCAGCGGCGGCAACATGGACATCCGCCAGCTCGCGGCCGGCTCGACGCTCTACCTGCCGGTGCTCGTCGACGGTGCGCTGTTCAGCACGGGTGACGCCCACGCCGCCCAGGGCGACGGCGAGGTGTGCATCACCGCCGTCGAGATGAGCGCGCGGGTGACGCTGCGGTTCGGCCTGCAGTCCGGGCGTCGCATCGCCGAGCCGCGGCTGCGCACGGTGAACCCGCCGAGCGGCCACGGGCGCCAGGGGCCGTGGATCGCCACCACCGCCAACGGCCCCGACCTCTACGCCTCGGCCCAGCAGGCGATCCGCTACCTGATCGAGCAGATCGTGGAAGAACGCGGGCTCAGCCGCGAGCAGGCGTACGTCGTGTGCTCGGTGGCCGCCGACCTGAAGATCAGCGAGATCGTGGACGCCCCCAACTGGATCGTGTCCGCCTTCCTGCCCGAGTCCATCTTCCTGTGAGCGCCGACGACGCGATCGCCCCGCTGCGCGCGTGGCTCCGCGACTGGCAGGCCTGCGTCCGGGCCGTCGACTTCGAGGCGGGACGGACGATGTGCGCGCCCGAGATCGTCGCCTTCGGCACCGTCGCCCCCTTCGTGGAGGGCATCGACAACGTCATGCCGGCCCAGTGGCACAAGGTCTGGGGCAACATCCGCGACTTCACCATGCACGACGACCGGGCCCGCGGCGCCATCGCCGGTGATCACGCCTGGGTCGCGACCACCTGGGACTCGCTCGGCACCCGGCCCGACGGCTCGACCTTCAAGCGCCCGGGCCGCGCCACCATCGCGCTCGTCCGCCGTGACGGGCGCTGGCTGGCCGTCCACACGCACTTTACTCTCATACATGGGGGCCCCGACATGGCCCCCAAACCCCCAAACGCTCGAGCCACCCCGGCGTAGCCGTGGCGGCTCTCGGTAACCGACATGGCCCCAAACCCCCAAACGCTCGAGCCACCCCGGCGTAGCCGTGGCGGCTCTCGGTAACCGACATGGCCCCCAAACCCCCAAACGCTCGAGCCACCCCGGCGTAGCCGGGGCGGCTCTCGGTAACCGACATGGCCCCAAACCCCCAGACCCTCGAGCCACCCCGGCGTAGCCGTGGCGGCTCTCGGTAACCCACCCGGCACAGAGGAGAAGCGCATGCACATCGGCGTCTGCATCTTCGCCACCGAGTACGCGATCCGCATCGACGAGCTGGCCCGCGAGGCCGAGGCCCGCGGCTTCGAGTCGCTGTGGGTGCCCGAGCACACCCACATCCCGACCAGCCGCCGCAGCCCCTTCGCCGGCGGCGCCCAGCTCCCCGAGGAGTACAAGCACACGCTCGACCCGTTCGTGTCGCTGATGGCGGCGGCGGCGGTGACCAAGAAGCTCCGGATCGGCACCGGCATCTGCCTGATCATCGAGCGCGACACCATCACCACCGCCAAGACGGTGGCCACGCTCGACCTGCTGTCGAACGGCCGCTTCGAGTTCGGCATCGGCGGCGGCTGGAACGCCGAAGAGATGGAGCACCACGGCACGATCTTCAAGTCCCGCTTCCAGCGGATGCGCGAGCAGGTGCTGGCCATGAAGGAGCTGTGGACGAAGGACGTCGCCGAGTACCGCGGCGACTACGTCGCCTTCGAGCCGAGCTGGTCGTGGCCCAAGCCGGCCCAGAAGCCGCACCCGCCCGTCCTGCTGGGCGGCGAGAGCAGCTACACCCTGCAGCGCGTCGTCGACTTCTGCGACGGCTGGTTCCCGCGTGCCCGCAACGCCGAGCGCGTGCTGTCCGGCCTCGCCGAGCTGAAGGAGCGCGCGGCCAAGGCCGGCCGCGACATGAAGTCGATCACGACGTCGGTCTTCGGCGCCGGCCCCGACCCGGCCACGCTCGACAAGTGGGCGGCCGGCGGCATCACCCGCGCCATCCTGCGCCTGCCCCCCGAGGGACGCGACAAGGTCCTGCCGCTGCTCGACCAGTGGGCGAAGCTGATCAAGAAGTAACGCGAGTCACCGACAACCCTCCGTCTTCCTGGTCGTGGTCCGAGCCGGGGGCGCCGGGTGAAGCGAAAGGCGGTGCGCGCGTGCTCCGGACAGGCGACCAACAGAGTCTGCGGCCGGCGGTCTGGTTCTTCCCGAGCGACTACGCGGGGTTCTGGCGGCGCCTGGCCATCGAGATCGCCGACAGCGCCGTCATCGTGGTGGTGCTGCTGGTGGTCACGACGATGGTGGTCCTGCTGGACCCCGCCGAGGAGCTGAGCGATGCCCTGCTGGCCTGGCTCATCCCGTGCTGGGTGCTGCTCATCTACGGCTACTTCGTCCTCCTCAAGCGTTCACGCTTCACCACCGTGGGATACCGGCTGGCCGGCGTGCGGATCGTCGACTCCCTCGGCCGCCCGCCCGGGCTCGGGGCGCTGACACTCCGGCTCTCGTTCGGACTCATCGGGCCGTTCAACCTCATTCTCGACGTGCTCTGGATCCCCTCCGACCGCCACAAGCAAGCCCTCCGCGACAAGTTCGCCCACACCTACGTGGTCAAGGCCACCGCCGAGCCGGCCGGTCCCGCCCGCATCGTCAACCGGACCTACGACGTCATGGGGATGTCGTTCGTCTTCCAGGACGTCGAGCCGCTGGCGATGGGCGGCCCCGGGCGTTGACCACGGGCGTGGCCGACACCCCGGCGTGGGCCCTCGCGCTCCTGCGGGAGGCCCGTGTCGGTCGCCTCGCCACCGCCGACCGCGCCGGACGCCCGCTCGCCGTCCCCGTCTGCTACGCCTTCGACGAGGCTCGCATCTACTCCGCGGTCGACGCCAAGCCCAAGTCGACGCGCAATCTCCGCCGGCTGCGGAACATCGCCGCCAACCCCTACGTCTCGCTCGTCGTCGACGTCTGGGACGAGGACTGGAGTCGCCTCTGCTGGGTCATGGTGGAGGGGCGGGCCGAGGTCCTCACGACCGGCCCGGATTTCACGCGGGCCATCGACCTGCTCGTCGAGAAGTACCCGCAGTACGAGCAGCTAGGGCTGGACCGCCAGCAGGGGGCGGTCGTGGCCGTGACGCCCGAGCGCGTGCTCGCCTGGCGTCCACCGCCCCGCGCGCCGGTGGGCATCCGCATCGAGCCGGCCGGAGTCGAGCAGGCCGAGGCGGTGCTCGGGGCGATGCGCCGCGCGTTCGAGCAATATCGCGGCTCGCTCAACCCGCCCAGCAGCGCCCTGGACGAGACGATCGAGGACGTGCGGGCTGCGATGGCCAGGGGCGGGGCGTTCGTCGCCCGCGACGGTGAGGCGGTGGTGGGCTCCGCCCGCTACCAGCTCCGGACGGGCCACGTGTACGCCGAGCGCGTCGCCGTCGACCCGGGCGCCCGGGGCCGCGGCGTCGGCGCGGCGCTGATGCGCGCGATCGAGGAGGCGGGACGCGCCGCCGGATATCCGGAGATCCGGATCGGGGTGCGGGCGTCCCTGCCCGGCAATCTTCGCTTCTACGAGGATCTCGGCTACCGGACGCTGACGGCGGGCCCCCACCCGCGCGGGCCCGACTACGACATGACGCTCGGCAAGGATCTCCGCCGGCTCATCCGCTAGGGCGTCACGATGAGCGGCGTCGCGGTGACCGCGGTGCCGTCGGCGGTCGTGATGCTGATCGTCCCCGTGACCGCCAGCGCCGGAACCGTGAACGTCACCTCGGTCGGCGACGAGGCGACGACGACCGCCGCGAGTGACCCCACCTTGACGACCGGGTCGGTGACGCCCGTCTTGAGATTGGTGCCGCTCACGACGACCATGCTGCCGAGCGACGCCACCGGCGGGGCGACGCCCGTGATCTTCGGCAGCACCTTGAAGCTGGCTGCACTCGGCGCCGTCCCGATCGCGTTGGTGACGCTCACCGGCCCCGTCAGCGCCCCCGCCGGCACCACCGCCCGCAACGACGTTGCCGTCACCGCCGTCGGTGTGACCGTCACCGGGCCGGTGAACGTCACCGCGGTCGCACCAGTCAGGTTCGTCCCGGTGATCATCACCGTCGTCCCCACCGTCGCCGCCGCCGGGGCGAACGTCGTGGCCCGCGGCGGCTGAGCCACCGTCAGGTCCGTCGCGCTCACCGCCGTCCCGTCCAGCGTCGCCACGCTGATCCTTCCCGTCACCGCCCCCAGCGGCACCCGGAACTGTAGGTCGGTCAGCGTGCTCGACACGATCGACCCCGGCGGCACCACGAACGCGCCGATCTTCACCGTCGGCTGCCCGGTCGCCGCGCGCAGGTTCGTCCCGGACACGACGATGACCGTGGCGCTGCCCCCGACCGCGCTCGGCGGCGCGAATCCCGCGATCTTCGGCAGCACCTTGAAGCTGCCCGCACTGGCGCCCGTCCCGATCGGATTGGTGATGCTCACCGGTCCCGTCAACGCGCCGGCCGGCACCACCGCCCGCAGCGATGTCGCCGTCACCGCCGTCGGCGTGACCGTGACCGGGCCGGTGAACGTCACCGCCGTCGCCCCGGTCAGGTTCGTCCCGGCGACCGTCACCAGTGTCCCCACCGGCGCCGCCGCCGGGGTGAAGATCGTCGCCCGCGGCGGCTGAGTGACCGCGAGGTCCGTCGCGCTCACCCCCGTCCCGTCCAGCGTCACCACGCTGATCTTCCCCGTCACCGCCCCCAGCGGCACCCGGAACTGCAGGAGCGTCAGCGTGCTCGACACGATCGACCCCGGTGGCACCGCGAAGGCGCCCACCTTGACGGTGGGCTCCCCCGTCGCCGCCCGTAGGTTCGTCCCGGTCAGGTCGATGACCGTCGAGCTCCCCCCACCGCGCCTGGCGGCGTGAACCCCGTGATCTTCGGCAGCACCTTGAAGATCACGGTGCTCGTCCCGCTCCCGACCCCGTTGGTGATGCTCACCGGTCCCGTCAGCGCTCCGGCCGGCACCACCGCCCGCAGGGACGTCGCCGTCACCGCCGTCGCCGTCACCGTCACCGGACCAGTGAACGTCACGTCCGTCGCCCCGGTCAGGTTCGTGCCCGTGATCATCACCGTCGTCCCGACCGTTGCCGCGGCCGGGGTGAAGGCCGTGGCCCGCGGCGGCTGCACCACCGTCAGGTCCGTGGCGCTCAGCGCCGCGCCGTCCACCGTCGTCACGCCGATCTTTCCCGTCACCGCGCCCAGCGGCACCCGGAACTGCAAGAGCGTCAGCGTGCTCGACACGATCGACCCCGGCGGCACGGCCAACGCCCCGACCTTCACCGCGGGCTCGCCGGTCGGCGCTCGCAGGTTGGTCCCCGTCACGTCGATGACCGTGGTGCCCCCCACTGCGCTCGGCGGGGTGAAGCTCGTGATCTTCGGCGCCACCTTGAAGCTGGCGGCGCTCGGCGCCGTCCCGATCGCGTTGGTGACGCTCACCGGCCCCGTCAGCGCCCCCGCCGGCACCACCGCCCGCAACGACGTCGCCGTCACCGCCGTCGGCGTGACCGTCACCGGGCCGGTGAACGTCACCGCCGTCGCGCCGGTCAGGTTCGTCCCGGTGATCATCACCGTCGTCCCCACCGGTGCCGCGGCCGGGGCGAACGTCGTGGCCCGCGGCGGCTGAGCCACCGTCAGGTCCGTCGCGCTCACGGCCGCCCCGTCGAGCGTCGTCACGCCGATCTTTCCCGACACCGCCCCCAGCGGCACCCGGAACTGTAAATCAGTCAGCGTGCTCGACACGATCGACCCCGGCGGCACCACGAACGCGCCGATCTTCACCGTCGGCTGCCCGGTCGCCGCCCGCAGGTTCGTCCCGGACACGACGATGACCGTGGCGCTCCCTCCCACCGCCGTCGGGGGCGCGAACCCCGTGATCTTCGGCAGCACCTTGAAGCTCGTCGCACTCGCCGCCGTCCCGATAGCGTTGGTGATGCTCACCGGCCCGGTCAGCGCGCCGGCCGGCACCACGGCCCGTAGCGACGTCGCCGTCACCGCCGTCGCGGTCACCGTCACCGGCCCCGTGAACGTCACCGCCGTCGCCCCGGTGAGATTCGTGCCGGTCATGGTCACCAGGCTCCCGACCGCGGCCGCCGCCGGCGCGAACACGGTCGCCCGGGGCGGCTGGACCACCGTCAGGTCCGTCGCGCTCAGCGCCGTGCCATCCACCGTCGTCACACCGATCTTCCCCGTCACCGCCCCCAGCGGCACCCGGAACTCCAGCTGCGTCGGCGTGCTCGACACGATCGACCCCGGCGGCACCGCAAACGCCCCGACCTTCACCGTGGGCTCGCCCGTCACCGCTCGCAGATTGGTCCCGGTGACGACGACCACCGTCGCGCTCCCCGCCACCGCGCTCGACGGCCCGAACCCGCCGATCTTCGGCAGCACCTTGAAGATCGTCGCGCTCGCCCCGATACCCGCCGGCGTCGTGACGCTGAACACGCCGGTGCGCGCCCCCGCCGGCACCGTGGCCGTGATCGTGGTGGCCGTCACCGCCGTCGGCGTCACCGTCACCGGCCCGCTGAAGGTCACGCCGCTGGCCCCGACCACGCTCATGCCCGAGATCACGACCGTCGCGCCGACCGGGGCCGCCGCTGGCGCCACCGAGACGATGCGCGGCACCGAGAGCACGGTCGCCGTGTGGGTGCCGGACTTGGTGAACCCGTGACGCATCGCTGACCGTCACCTTGAGGGCGCAAGTCTGCGAGGCGCCGGTGGTGTTGATCGGTGCCGTCCACGTCGGCGTCGTCAGCGTGGCGTTGTCGAAGCCGCCGGCCGGGAGCCCGCCCGTGCAGGTCGACGTCCACGCGTAGGTCAGGGTGTGGCCGAAGCTGTCGCTGGCGCTGACACTCAGGTTCACCGACCCACCCGGCAGCGTCGGGTTCGGGGTGCCGGTCGGCCCCGACGTGATGCTGAAGACGTGCAGCGCGTTGAGGGCGGAGTCGGCGTGGATCAGGCCGAAGCCCGTGTTGATGTCGAAGCCGGCCGGGCCCATGTTCTGCGCGGTGGTCCTCAGCGTCATTCGGAGGTCGTCGGGCGCCAGCCCCGGCACCGCCTGCACCAGCAGCGCCGCGACCCCGGCGGCGTGCGGCGCCGCCGCGGAGGTGCCGAAGAAGTTGGGGAAGCCGGTTCCGTCGGTGTCGACGCCGAAGAAGGTCGTGTCGGCGCCGTCGGGCGCGACGATCTCCGGCTTGAACTGCCGGGGGTCGGAGATGGGAGTGCCGGAGGGATCGAACAGCACGGGCGTCGTGCCCCCCGAGGAGAACGTCTCGAGCGTGGTGGGAGTCTTGTAGTTTGCCGCACCGACGGCCACGGCGCCCTCCGCGTTGGCGTGGCCGTAGATGGTGCCGCTGCTGATGGCCGGCGACAGCGTCGGGGTGCCGCCGGCCGTGTAGAGGACGTACTTCAGCCGGCCCGGGTTGGCGCCGCTGTGGTTGACGATCATGATGAACCCGACGCAGGGGCCGGGGAAGCCACAGGCGCCCGCGAGGAGCTCGACCGGATCCCCCCCGAGGTTGTTGGTCGTGGCAAACGATACGACGAAGAACCCGCCCAGGCCGTTCGAGGCCAGCAGATAGGCGTCGAGGTCGTTGGACGTGCCGGGAGAGCCGTTGCCCACGGAGAGGAACGGCGAATCCCACTGCAGGACCAGCGTGAACGAGCTGCCGCCCGGACCGGTGATGCGCTGCATCGTGGTCCCACCGAAGTTGTGGGGCGTGCCGCCATCGAAGTCGGCGCCGAACGTCCCGGCCGGGAGGAACGTGCCCGGCACGAAGGCATGCTCGTAGGCCTTGCGCGCACTGTTCCCGGCGGCGGAGAAGTACGCGACCCCCGACGCCGCGACGTCGTCCACGGCCTGGGCGACGACCCCGTCCTGGAACATCGGCTCGGCGAGGTAGATCGCATCGTCCACGATGACCGAGGCCCCGGCGTCTCGCAGCGCCCGGATGTTGTTCGCGAAGTTGGCTTGACCGCCCTGGGCAGTGGCGAACGCCAGGCTGGCGCCGGGGGCGATATCGTGGACGATCTGCAGCATCGCCCGCCCCTCGTCGGTGCCCGAGCTGCACCCGGGGTCCTCCTGCAACACCACCACCGGCGACAGGTCATTGTTGGCGATGTCGCCGGCAGCGCCGGGGAGGCAACTATAACTGTCCGACAGCACACCGACCGTGACACCGGCGCCGTCGAGGCCGAACGTTGCGCGCGCCGTGTCGGCACGCAGGACATGGTCGCCCTGGCTGGTCACGAGTCCGACGTGGGTCCTGAGGTGCGCCGGGCGCGCGAACTGCAGTGACGCGACGCCTTCCAGCATGGGGACCGCCACGACCGGCAGCCGCGCCGACACCAGACGTCCGGCGATCGCGGTATCGAGCGCTCCGAGGGCGATGAGGTCGGCCTCGAGCACGGCCGGATCCGCCACAGCGACGGCGTCGATCGTCACCCAGCCGCCGACGACGGTCAACGGCACTTCCTGGTAGGCGCCGGGGATACCGCCGGGCACTGCCGCGGCGGCCCCCGCGGCTGCGGGTCCCGCGCCGGCCAGGGTCGCGAGGTCACGCGAGAGGCGCGTGGGCGGCTTCGATCCGTCGGCGCCGGCCAACCCAGCGCCGCCAGCCAGCAGGAGTCCCACCACGACCCAGGCCACGATGGTGCGCATCACGGTGCCTCACCTCTCGCCGCAGCTATCGGGCCCCCTGCCCGGCGCCGCCATGGGGCGCGATCATCGCGGCGCGAACAAACCTGAGACCTGGAAGTGCGGCCATCGCCGGGATCTGCGCGATCGGCAGCTGGCCGGACACGAACCGCCCCGCCGTCACCACCTCCCGCATGCCGAGTGCGACGAGCTGGGCCTTCAGGTCGCCGACGTCATCGGACGCCACCGCCTCCACGACCACCCGATCCTCGACGATCTGCAACGCCCGATCGGGAACGACCAGCGGCCGGCCGCCGGCCTGGGCTGCGAGATACGCGTCGTAGAGGGCGACCAGCTCGGGCCCGAGCTTGGTCAGTGGTCGGCCACCGGGCGCGGCCGCCGCCACGCCAAGTGCCGCCACTATCGACACTACGATGACCGCGACCCGGAAACGGCAAGGATTCAGGCAGGACCGCCAGATCGGCCGGGCCTCAGTCGACCTTCGATTCGTCCCGGTACATCACCTTGTGGCGCTGGGTACGGATCCATTCGTCGATCTGGGTGTCGGTCATGAGGTTGGCGGGATCGAAGCGGTCCCAGCTCATGATCTGGGGCAGCGTCTTTTTCCATCGCTTGTACGAGGCCTTGGCCGGCGGCCCGAAGCACATGACGTCGATGACGGCGAGCTCGTCCGGCACCCCCAGCAGCGGACGCACCTTGCGCTGGATATCCTCCTGGCCGATCGCGGTGATCCACCACACCGCGTAGCCCAGGGCGGCCGCGGCCAGGTGGGCCGACATGGTGGAGGCGGCGACCGACTGCAGCAGGATGCGCTCGGCGTTCTGGCGGTAGCGGCGGTCGAGATCGGAGCCGTCGTTGAGCACGGGGAAGGCGCGGACGAAGCGGAAGTCGGCGGCGACCACGATGAGGCCGGGCGCGGTCTTGACCCCGTTGTAGTTCGGCGTCGGGAATCCCATGCGCAGCTTCGCTCGGTGCTGCTGCTCGTCCACGAAGCACTGGCCGATGGTCTGCTTCACGGCGGGATCCGTCACGACCACGTAATGCCAAGGCTGGGCGTTGGCGCCGGACGGCGCGTGCCGCGCGGCCTCCAGGATGAGGTGGAAATGCTCGCGGGGGACGTCGAACGGCGCGAAGGCGCGGTTGGTCATCCGATTGCGCACGACGTCCATGAACGCCTCGTACCGCTCGGCGCCCACGCTCGCGGGTACGCGCTCGCTCACGGGCTCGCCGCGCCGGCGGCGGCGCGCAATGTCATCACCGGCTCTCGTCCTGCCAGAGACCCAGGGCCTGCAGGACCGGCTCGTCGTTGAACTGGAAGAGGGCGGCGGGGGCCTCGCCGCGCTGCTCGTGCTCCAGCCAGTGCCACGGCGGCGCCACGAAGGTATCGCCGGCCTCCCACGCCAGCACGTGCTCGCCCACCCGGCTCTGGCCACGCCCCTCGATCACGTGGAAGACGCGGCTGGTCGTGCGGCGGTCGCCCCGGGTGCGCTCGCCCGGGCGCAGCCACTGGGCTTCCGCCCCCATCGTCGGCAGCGGCGCCCGCCCCGTGGTCGGATCGACGTAGCGCAGCGTCACCGGCGCCCCGGGGGCCGCCGTCGCGGCCAGCCGCTCCAGCGCCGTCCGTACGGTGCGCCACGGCCACCGGACGTGTGGATAGCCGGTCTGTGGGTAGCGGGAGGCGCGCGGCACCAGCCCGGCGGTTGTGAACTCGTCGGCGGAGGGATCGCTGGCCGTCACCGGCGCCTGCGCCGGCCGCATCTTCGAGGCCCAGGCGGCGTCGAGACTACGCACGAGCGGGATGTCGAGGCCGTCGAGCCAGATGACCGGCTCCGTCCCCTCGTGGCCGTGATCGTGCCAGCGCATGGGCGGCGTGATGATCAGGTCGCCGACCTCCATCGGACACTTCACGCCCTCGACCGTCGTGTAGGCACCGCGGCCCTCGACGACCAGCCGCAGCGCCGCCGGCGTGTGGTGGTGGCTGGGCGCGGTCTCGCCGGGCAGGATGATCTGGAATCCGGCGAACAGCGTCGAGGTGATGGCGTAGGCGCCGCCGAGCCCCGGATTGCGGAGGACGAGCACGCGCCGCTCGGCCTGCTCCATCGGCACGAGCCGGGCGGCCTCCAGCAGCCGCGGCCGTACCTGCGGCCAGTGCCACACCGCCGGCACGGCGCTGGTCGCGCGTTCGTGGGGCAGCAGGGCGTGCAGCGCCGTCCACAGCGGGGCGAGGGCCAGGGCGTCGAGCGCATCGGAGTAGGCAGGCGGGAGGCTGGCATCGCGGGACGTGAACGTCGTCGTCATGTGTCCCTCATCACTTGCGGTCGGGATGCGCCATCGTAGCACTCCCCGCCGGTGGCACCACCCGACCGTTCCGCGCCGCCGCGGGGTGAAGGCGTCCTGGGCAACGCTGCGCCACTGGCAAATCGTATGCAGCCCAGAGGGAGACGGTACGTCCGCCTGGAGGTGACGATGCGATTCATCTGGGCCTCGCTCGCTGTACAGCTGGTCGGCTACATCTACGACGCGGTCTGGCACGGTCTGCTGAACACCGGGTTCGAGCCCGCCACCAGGGCCGAGATGGCCCAGCATCTGATCACGGTGCACTTGCCGCTCTACCTCGGGGCTGCCGGCGTGCTCGTGTCGACCGCGGTGGCCCTCCTCGCCGGCGGTCGACGCTCGGCCGGCGGGCGCGCCTTGCCGGTCGCATTCGCCGGGGCCCTGCTGTCCGCCGGTGCCGAGGCGTGGCACGCGTCTTCCCACCTGGCGCTGGACACGCACAGCGCACCCGTCGCCGGAATCCTGTCGGTCATCGGATTCGTCGTGGTCCTCGTCTCGATGTCAGTGTCGAGGCGGCGGCGACAAGGCCACGCGGCGGAGACCTCCGACCGGCGCGCCGCGTAGGCGTCGGCGTCAGACCACCACGACCATCAGCGCGGCGGGGAGCACCTCGACCTCGACCGGCGTGAAGCCGGCGGCCTCGCCGTCGAGCTGCACCGGGACCGGCACCTCGCTCGTCAGCCGGATCCGCCGCGCCTGTCCACTCCGCACGTGCGAGAGGGCGCGGTGGCGCCTGCACACGACCGCCCACGCGTACCGGGCCAGCGCCGCCCGCCCACCGCGCTCGAACATCAGCCAGTTCAGCAGCCCGTCGTCCGCCCGCGCGTCGGGCGTGAGCCGCAACGCCATCGCGTAGTCCGGCAGGTTACCGATCACGCAGTACGTGCCGGACACGCTGACGCCGTCGGCCGTGATCGATACGGGCGGATGCGGGTAGGCCCACAGCGCCTGTCCGAGCGGCCGCACGTAGCTGGCGCGGCCGACACGGCGCGGCGATCCGCCGCCGCTCCGCCAGTGCGTGATCCGGTGGATGACGTCGGCGTCGAAGCCGGCGCTCAGCATCAGGCCGAACCGCCGAGGCCCCGCGGAGGTGTGGGCCAGGCCCAGGTCCAGGCGATGGCGGGTGCCGATGCCGATGGCCCGGGCCAGCCGGGCCGGCGCGACGTTGAACCCGAGAGCGCGGGCGAACAGGTTCTCGTTGCCGATCGGGAGCACGGCCAGCGGGACGTCGGCGACCATCTCGTTGATGACCGTGGCCACGGTGCCGTCGCCGCCCGCCGCCACCACGCAGCGGACATCCGCCATGGCGCCAGGATCGCCGAGCAGGGCTGCCCGATGGGCCGCGTCCCATATCACCTGCACGGCCGCCCCGGTGGCCTGGAGCGCGGTGACGAGCGCCTCGACGCGCGCGCGGGGCCGCTCGGCCCCACGGTAGGGGTTGGCCGCGATGACGATCACCGGAGCCCCCGGGCGGAGTGCGATACTAGCGCCGCTACAGATCCACGACAGCGGGGCCGCGCATCGGCGCCGCGCCGCCTGTCGAAGACCCGGGCGGACCGGATCGGGACCGCCCACCCGGAGGCGGGGCCATGCAATTCGAGGTCGAGGTGTACAAGAACGAGACGGGCGAATGGGTGGCCACGGCCGTGGAGCACGCCGTCACGGTGAACGGCCGCACCGAGCAGGAGGCGCTGACGCGGCTGCTGGAGGCCCTCGGCCAGCACTTCAAGCGGAAGCCGCAAGGCTCGGGGCACGCCTGATGATAATCCCCCGCTCCGCGATCTGCGCGCTGGTCGTGGCCGCGCTGGTGGCGACGGCCGTGCCCGCGGACGCCGAGTACGCCGGGCCCATCGTCGACGCCCATTCGCACGTGCCCAACGCCACCGCCATCGACGCCTACGTGGCCGCGATGAAGCGCCACAAGATCGTCAAGGTGGTCCTGCTCGGCGTCGGCGGCGTGCAGAAGGACGACGCGGCCTGGATCGCGGCCGCGGCCCGGAAGTACCCGGACCTCGTCGTCGCCGGCCAGCCGGTACCGGATCCGACCTCGCCCCAGGCCGCGACCCGGCTGGAGGCGGAGCTGGCCAAGACCCACGCCCGCGTCGCCGGCGAGGTCCACGTGCGTCAGGTCAGCCGCAAGATCGACCGGAGCCCGGCCGATCCGGCGTTCGTGAAGCTGCTGGAAGTCGCCGGCCGCCAGAAGGTGCCGGTCGTCATCCACCAGGAGCTCGACGCCGGCGCGACCACGGCCCTCGAGGCCGCGCTCAAGGCGGTGCCGTCGGCCACGCTCGTGCTCGCCCACGCCGGCTCGGCCACCCCGGCCGTCCTCGACGGGCTCCTGACCCGCCATGCCAATCTGATGATCGATCTGTCGGGCATGCACTTCCAGCGCACGCCGGCGCTGGCCACCGAGAAGGGCCCGCTCGATCCGGCCTGGAAGACGCTCATCGACAAGCGGCCCGAGCGATTCCTGATCGGCGTGGACGTGTGGGCGGCGCGCCTGTTCGAGCCGGCGATGCTCGACCGGCTCATGAGCTGGACGCGGCGGATCCTGGGCGAGCTGTCGCCGGAGGCAGCCGAGCGCGTCGCCCATCGCAACGCCACCGCCCTGTTCC
Source organism: uncultured Candidatus Rokubacteria bacterium (assembly GCA_963734175.1). Classification (GTDB taxonomy): domain Bacteria; phylum Methylomirabilota; class Methylomirabilia; order Rokubacteriales; family CSP1-6; genus AR5. Next base: position 148,186 of record CAVTGC010000002.1, on the reverse strand, counting down.
GCCTGGAGTAGGCGATGGCCGCGAATCCGTTCGCCGAGGCGACCGCCTACCAGATGCTGGCCGCGGTCGCCGAGCGCCACGGCGACCGCGTGGCGATGGTCTTCGGCGAGGAGCGGATCACCTTCGCCGACTTCCGGGCGCGCGTCGACACCTTCGCCGCCGGTCTCGCCGACCTCGGGCTGGGCCGCGGCGACGCCCTGGCGATCTGGCTGCCCAACCGACCCTTGTGGTTCGTGGCCCAGCACGCCGCCGCCCGCCTCGGCGTGGTGGTGGTGGCCCTCAACCCGCGCTACCGCGCCCACGAGCTGGGCTACATCCTCGCCCAGTCGAGCGCGACCGCCCTGCTGGTGACCGACCACCTCGGCCCCGTCGACTACTTCGAGACGCTGCACGAGGTGATGCCGGAGCTGGCCACCGCCATCCCCGGTGAGCTGGCCAGCGCCGCGGTGCCGAAGCTACGCCACGTCATCGTGGACGCGGAAGATCCCTACCCCGGCTGCCTGCGCGCCTCCGACGTGGCCGGCGTGACGCCGGTCGGCGCCGGCGCCTCACCGCCGGGACCGGATGACGTCTTCACCTTGCTGTACACGTCGGGGACGACGTCGTTTCCCAAGGGGGCGATGATCTCGCACCGCAACTGCGTGCCGCATGGCTGGCACTGCGGCGAGCAGCTGCGGCTGACGCCCGACGATCGCGTGCTGCACGCGCTGCCGGCGCCGGGCACGTGGGGCGGCCTCAACGTGCCGCTGTCGACGTGGAGCCACGGCGCCTGCCTCGTGCTCATGGAGGCCTGGGACCCGCTGCGCGCGCTCGTGCTGATCGAGCGCGAGCGCTGCACGATCTTCAACGCGGTCGACACCATGCTCAAGCCGCTGTTCGAGCATCCCGACTTCGATCGCTACGACCGCTCGTCGCTGCGCACCGGCGGCTTTGCCTCGGTGGGCGGCGGCGGGCCCGCCATGCTGGAGGCCGTCGTCGATCGCCTCGGGGTGCCGCTGGCCTTCCAGCCCTACGGCATGACCGAGGTGAACGCGCTCGCCCTCTTCCACGACCTCGACGAGCCGCGCGAGCTGCGCCTGCAGCCCGGCATCATCCCCGCCCCCGGCGTCGAGGTGCGGGTGGCCCATCCGGACACCGGGCAGCGGTGCCCACCCGGCGGCGAGGGCGAGCTGCAGTTTCGCGGCTCGCTCGTCACGCGCGGCTATCACGACAAGCCGGAGGAGACACGGGCGGCCTTCACCGCGGACGGCTGGTTCCGCACCGGGGACCTCGCCGTCCAGGACGACCGCGGCCACACCATCTTCAGGGGACGTCTCAAGGAAACGCTGCGGATCAGCCACTTCATGGTGGCGCCCGGCGAGATCGAGGCCTTCCTGCAGACCCACCCCGACGTCGAGCAGGCCTTCGTGGTCGGCATTCCCGACCCGGAGATCAACGAGGCGCCGGTCGCCTACGTGATCACTCGCCCCGCCGCCCAGCTGAGCGAGGAGGCGCTGCGCGCGTACTGCCGCGGCAAGATCGCCTCCTACAAGATCCCCCGGCGGGTTCGCTTCGTGAACGACGTGCCGCGCACGCCGGGGCCGCACGGCGACAAGGTCCAGCGGGGCAAGCTGCGCGAGCAGGCCATGCGGGAGGTCACGCCATGACGCTGCGCACACCGCTGTGCGATCTCCTCGGCATCGAGGTGCCGATTCTCCAGTCCGGGATGGGCGGCGTCGCCGGGCCCGAGCTGGTGGCCGAGGTGAGCCGCGCCGGAGGCCTCGGCATCCTGGCCGGGCTGGAGCTGCCACCCGAGAAGATCCGCGAGGGCATCCGGGCGGTGCGGCGCCTCACCGATCGGCCGTTCGGCGTCAACCTCTGGCTGCACACCGAGATGCGGCCACCGCTCGACATGGCCACGATTCCGGAGGCCCAGGTCCGCGCCGTGCAGGACACGCTCAACGGCTTCCGCGCGCGGCTGGGGCTGCCGGCCAGCCACGAGCGGCCGCCCAGCCTGCCCGACGTGATCGACGCCGGGATCGAGGTCATCCTCGAGGAGCGCGTACCGGTCTTCTCGATCGCGCTCGGCAACCCGGGCGCCGACCTGGTGGCTCGCTGTCACGCGCGGGGCACCCGCGTGATCGCCATGGTCGGCAGCGTCGCGGACGCCCGCACGGTGGCGGCCGCCGGCGTCGACGCGCTGGTGGCGCAGGGAACCGAGGCCGGCGGCCACCGCTCCACCTGGACCCGCGTGCCGTCCCGCGACGATGGTGCCATCGCGACGATGACGCTCGTTCCCCAGGTGGTGGACGCCGTGCGGATGCCGGTGATTGCGGCCGGCGGCATCGCCGACGGCCGGGGGCTGGTGGCGGCGCTCGCGCTGGGCGCGCACGGCGTGCTGCTGGGCACGCGGTTCATCGCCACGCGAGAGTCGGCGGTACCGGAGTTCAGGAAGAAGGCGGTGCTGGAGGCCGAGAGCGACGCCACCACCCTCACCCAGTCGGTCACCGGCCTGTGGGCGCGCTACACGCGCAATACCTTCGTCCGCGAGTACGACGCCTCCGGGGCGCCGGTGCTGCCGGCCCTCGTGCAGAACCACGCCGCCGCCGACATCTTCCGGGAGGCCGTGCGCCGGCAGGACGCCGACTGGCTGCCCATGGCCACCGGGCAGAGCGCGGGCATGATCCACGATCTGCCGGGCGCCGGCGAGGTGGTGGCCGCGATCGTACGCGAGGCGCGCTCGGTACTGGACGCGCTGGCGCGCCGGCGCTCCTCGGCCTGACAAGGAGGCGTCGTGGACGAGGATCTCGAAGCGATGACGCGCGAGCAGCTGGTCGCCGAGGCGCGGCGGCTACGGGCGGGGATCCGGGCGCACCGGGACAGCACGGGACACGCACTCTGCTGGCATCACCCGGCGCCCCCCACCGCCTTCACCAGCACCTTCACCTCGGTCGCGACCGCGACCGTGCCGTAGAGCGGTCAGCGACTTCGGTAGGTGGCGACCAGCTCCTCGGCCTGCGCCTGGCTCACGCCCGTCATCTCGAAGGTCATCGTGACCGTGGAGAAGCGCGGCTGGGTGGGCGGGCGCCGGCCCTCGATGGTGACCGTCAGCCGATGCAGCGGCACGCCGGTCTCCTTGGCGTGCATCTCGATGAGGGTGACCCCGCACGAGGAGACGCTGCCCAGGAACGCCTCGCTGTTCGTGAAGGCATCGGGCTGCGGGCGCCCCGAGGAGTCGAACATGACGGTGACGCCCCGCACCTCGTTGCGGGCGCGTCCGATGGTGCCGCTGCTGGACGAGGCGATCGTCTCGATCTTGTCGTCGGCCATGGCGGCATGATCGGGCCTCGACCGGCCCAGGTCAAGCGGGCAGGCCCGTGGCGCCCGGGGTAGAATGCGCGGCAAAGGAGAGCGCCGTGAAGCTCGACGTTGCCATGCTCACCCACGACCTCCGCTCGGTGCCGGACTACGCGCGCAAGGTCGAGGCCATGGGCTTCGACTGCCTGTGGTCGGCCGAGACGCAGCACGACCCGTTCCTGCCGCTGGCCGCCGCCGCCACCGTCACCGACCGGATCAAGCTCGGCACCTCGATCGCCGTCGCCTTCCCCCGCAGCCCCATGGTCGCTGGCCCACATCTCGTGGGACCTCGCCAAGGCCTCGGGCGGGCGCTTCATCCTCGGCCTCGGCTCCCAGGTGAAGGGGCACAACGAACGACGCTTCTCGGTCAAGTACGACTCGCCGGGGCCCCGCATGCGTGAAGTCGTCCTGGCCCTGCGGGCCATCTGGGACTGCTGGCAGAACGGGACCAAGCTCAACTTCAAGGGCGAGTTCTACCGCTTCGACCTCATGACCCCGTTCTTCAACCCGGGCCCGATCGAGCATCCCGAGGTCCCGGTGTACATCGCCGGCGTCAACCCGTACATGTGCCGCGTGGCCGGCGAGGTCTGCGACGGCCTGCACGTGCACCCGTTCAACAGCCCGAAGTACCTGCGCGAGTCGTGCAGCCGGCGGTGAACGAGGGGCTGAAGGCGGCCGGCAAGCGGCGCGAGGACTTCACCTACGCCACCTCGAGCTTCGTGGTCATCGGCGACACCGAGGCGGAGCTGTCGCCGCAGCGGGCCGCCGTCAAGCAGCAGATCGCCTTCTACGCCTCGACCCGGACCTACGAGCCGGTGCTGGCCGTCCACGGCTGGCAGGACCTCGTGCCCCAGCTCCACCGCAAGTCGGTCGAGGGCGACTGGAAGGGCATGGCCGACCTCATCACCGACGAGATGCTCGAGACCTACGCCGTCACCGGGACCTACGAGACCATCGCCGCCCGCCTCGAGGAGCGCTACGCCGGTCTCCTCGATCGCACGGCGTTCTATCAGCCCCAGAAGCCGCAGGCCCTCGACGAGCCGCGCCTGCCGCGCCTGATCAAGGAGTTCAACGGCCGATGAAAGCCCTCGCCTTCCACGAGTTCGGCGGTCGCCGACAAGCTCCGCTACGAGGACGTGCCCGACCCCAAGATCAAGGCCGGCGAGGTCCTGGTGCGCGTCCGCGCCTGCGCCCTCAACCATCTCGACCTCTTCGTGCGCGAGGGCATCCCGGCCCTCAAGACGCCCCTGCCCTTCTGGACGGGCTGCGACATCGCCGGCGAGATCGCCGAGGTCGGCGCCGGCGTCACCGGGGTCAAGGTCGGCGACCGCGTCGCCGTCAACCCCAACCTCACCTGCGGGCGCTGCGAGTTCTGCGCGCAGGGCGAAGACAGCCTCTGCATCCGCTACGGCATCCTCGGCGAGCACGCGCACGGCGGCCTGGCCGAGCTGGTCGCCGTCCGCGGCGACAACGTCCTGCCCCTGCCCGCGGCCGTATCGTTCGAGGCGGCGGCGTCCTTCATCCTCACCAACATGACGGCGTGGCGGATGGTGGTCACGCAGGGCCAGGTCCGCCCGGGCCAGGACGTGCTGGTCATCGGCGTGGGCGGCGGGGTGTCCTCGACGGCGGTGCAGATCGCCCGCCTGGGCGGCGCCCGCGTCATCGTCACCTCGTCGGACGACGCCAAGCTGGAGAAGGCCAGGGGCCTGGGCGCCGAGGTCGGGATCAACTACAAGAAGAACCCCGACTGGGCCAAGCAGGTGTTCGAGGCGACCGGCAAGCGCGGCGTGGATCTCGTCATCGAGAACGTGGGCGCCGCCACCTGGAAGGACTCGATCCGCTGCCTCAAGGGCGGCGGTCGCCTGGTCACCTGCGGATCCACGTCCGGCCCGATCGGCGAGACGATGATCCCGCTCGTCTTCTGGAAGCAGGTGCACATCATCGGCTCGACGATGGCCAACCGGAAGGAGTTCCTCGACGTGATGGGCCAGTTCTTCGCCGGCCGCCTGAAGGCCATCATCGACGAGGTCGTGCCCCTCAAGGACGGCGCCGCCGCCCAGCAACGCCTGGCCGAGGGCAAGCAGTTCGGCAAGATCGTCCTCACGCCGTAACGCCACCATGGGAAGCCTCACCCGTGTCGCCGTCCTCGCCGGCCTGGCCTCGCTGCTCGGCGGCGGAGTCGCCGTCGCCCATCACGGCTGGAGCGGCTACGACTCCAGCAAGGAGCTGACGCTCACCGGCACCATCAAGGAAGCCGGGTACGAGCACCCGCACGGATCGGTGCGGCTGGAGACGCCCGGCAAGACGTGGGTGGTCGTCCTGGCGCCGCCGTCGCGGATGGAGAACCGCGGGCTCAAGCGCGAGATGCTGAAGCCCGGCACCACCGCCACGGTCGTCGGCTATCCGAACCGGACCGAGCCCGACGAGCTGCGGGCCGAGCGCATCACCGTCGCAGGCAAGACGACCGAACTGCGCTGATGCATCCGCCGAGCGGCCCGGCCTGGGCGGTCTGGCTGGAGACCTCCGGGATCGCGGTCGCGATGCGGCAGTGGCTGTGGCTCTATCCGACCGTCGAGATCGCTCACATCCTGGGCTTCGTGGTCCTGGTCGGCTCCGCCGTCATGTTCGACCTTCGCCTGCTCGGCGTGTCCCGCGGCATTCCGGCGAGCGCCCTGGCCGAGCACCTGCTGCCATGGGCGCGGCTGGCCCTGGCCGTGGTGGCGCCGACCGGCTTCCTCATGTTCGCCGCCCACGCCACCGAGTTCGCGTTCAACCCCGCCTTCCAGCTCAAGCTGCTGCTCATCGCCGCCGCCCTGCTCAACGCCGCGATCTTCCACCGCTGGCCCTTCCGCGCCGTCGGCGACTGGGAGACCGAGGTGCCGGCCCCTCGCGCGGCCCGGGTGGCGGGGGCGCTGTCGCTCTGCCTGTGGACCGGGGTCATCGCCTGCGGCAGGCTGCTCGCATACTTTTAGGCGACTCCGGGCGCTCGACGGGTGCCCCCACGCTGCGCAGACCGACGTCGGAGTGGTGTGATCTTTCAAGGGAGGTTGCATAATAGGCGGGTATGAAGACGCTCGCCATCCTGGTCGGAGGGGGCCCCGCCCCCGGCATCAACGCGGTCATCGCGGCCGCGACGATCGAGGCCCGTAACCACGGGCTCCGCGTGCTCGGCTGCTACGACGGCTTCAAGTGGCTGGTCCAGGGCGACACCGATCACGTCATCGACCTGGAGATCAACGACACCTCGCGCATCCACTTCGACGGCGGCTCCATCATCCGCACCTCGCGCACCAACCCGACCAAGACGCCGGAGGGCATCGCCAAGGTCGCCGACGCGCTCAAGCGCCTCGGCGTCGATCACCTGCTCACCATCGGCGGCGACGACACCGCGTTCGGCGCCTCCCGCCTGGCCAAGGCGCTGGAGGGTCTCACCGTCGCCCACGTGCCGAAGACGATCGACAACGACCTGCCGTTGCCGAGCGACATCGTCACCTTCGGCTTCACGACGGCGTGCAACCTCGGCAAGGAGCTGGTCCGTAACCTGATGCAGGACGCCGCCACCACCGAGCGGTGGTTCTTCGTCACGGTCATGGGCCGACACGCCGGTCACCTGGCCCTCGGCATCGGCGGCGCCGCCGGCGCCACCGTCACCCTCATCGCCGAGGAGTTCCCGGAGCCACAGATCACCCTCGATCGACTGGCCGACGTCCTGGAGGGAGCGATCATCAAGCGCCGCGCCCACGGCCGCGAGCACGGCGTGGCCATCCTCTCCGAGGGGCTGGGCGAGAAGCTCGATCCCAAGACGCTGGGGCCGGTGGAGCGCGACGCCTACGGCAACGTCCGCCTGGCCGAGCTCGACCTCGGCCAGATCCTCAAGGATCGCGTGAGCGGCAGCCTCAAGGCGCGCGGCGTGGACGTGACCATCGTGGCCAAGGACATGGGGTACGAGCTGCGCTGCGCGCCGCCCGGCGCTCACGACATCCAGTACTGCCGCAGCCTCGGCTACTGGGCCACGCGCTTCCTGCTGGAGGGCGGCAGCAACGCGATGGTCACCATCCAGGCCGGCCGGCTGGTCCCGGTGCCGTTCGGGCTCATGATGGATCCCAAGACCGGCCGCATCCGCGTCCGCTACGTGGACGTGGAGTCGGAGATGTACCAGACGCTGTGGGCCTACATGATCCGCCTCAAGACCGAGGATCTGGAGCGGCCGGAGATGGTCGCCACGCTCGCCAAGGCCGGAAACCTGGAGCCCGAGGAGTTCGTCCGCCGCTTCGGCCCGGTCGCCACCCGCGCCTGACCGCCGACCCGTTCCCTCAGAAGTAGCCGGGGTCGCCCGGCATCAGCACCCGGCGCTCACCGTTCTCCGTGATCACGCGCGGACGGATCGTGCGGATCTCGCGGCCGCGCACACCGTCGAGCGCCTCCGACGTCGTGCGGGCCCCGTCGAAGAGCAGCAGGTTCTTGACGGTGGGATTGCGCAGCGTGATCTCGCCCCGCCGCTGGGCGTCGACGGCCTCGGCCGGCGTGAGCCACTTGAGGTCGGTCATCTCGTGGTCGTCACCGCTCGGCCGCTGACCGGCCGGGGCCGGCGCCGCGAAGAAGCGCGTGTCGAAGCGCAACGGCTGCTCCTCCGGCGTGATCCAGTGGGCGAAGTACACGAGCCGGTCGGTGGCGAGCCGGAGCCCCTCGGCGCGGAGCATCGCCCAGAAGGCCCGGTTGTCCGCGTGGCAGGCCCGGCGGTAGTCGGCGAAGCGGGCGGCGTCCACGGCCACCTCGCCGCCGTGGGCATCGACGGCCAGCAGCAGCCCGGCCTCCTCGAACGTCTCCCGGATGACTCCGATCCAGTAGCCGAGCGCGGTCAGGGGCGCGTCTTCCAGGCGCAGCCGGCGGGCGGCGTCGCCCACGTCGAGGCCCCGGCACCAGGCGGCGGCGTCCTCGGGGTTGTCGTCCACCTCGATCTTGCCCCCCGGGAACACGAAGTCGCCCGCCGCGAACTTGCTCTTGAGGTGGCGGCGCATGAGCAGGCACTCGACACCGCCGCCGGGGCGATCGCGCAGGAGCACCAGAGTCGCTGCCGGAGCCGGCGTGGCGGGCGGAGGTTTGACGGGCACGACGTAGTGTGACACGATGCTCGCGCCGTTGTCATGCTCGACGGGGGAGGCGCGATGAGCGCGGAGGCGAGGCTCAAGGACAAGGGCATCACGCTGCCGACGCCGACCACGCCACTGGCCAACTACGTCGGCGCCGTCCAGACTGGCAACCTGCTCTTCCTGTCAGGCCACGGTCCCTTCCGCCCGCAGGGCAAGTTCACCCACGTCGGCAAGGTCGGTCGCGAGCTCACCGTCGAGCAGGGCTACGCGGTCGCGCGCGAGGTGGGGCTCAACCTGCTCGCCACCGCCAAGGCCTCCCTCGGCAGCCTCGACCGCGTCAAGCGCGTCGTGAAGGTGCTCGGCATGGTGAACGCCGTCGATGGCTTCGGCGATCACCCCAAGGTCATCAACGGCTTCTCGGATCTCATGGTCGAGGTCTTCGGCGAGGCGATCGGCAGGCACGCACGATCCGCCGTGGGCATGGCCGGGCTGCCGCTGGGCATTCCGGTCGAGATCGAGATGGTCCTCGAGGTGGAGTGAGATCGACCTTCACCACCTGGTCGAGGCGACCGGCGTCCTCGCCTTCGGCGTCCTGTTCTACTCCTCGACCCTCCGCTATCTCCGCGACGGTCGCCGCCGGAACTTCCGCCACATCCTGAACGGCCTCTCCTTCGGCGCCCTCGCCGTGGGACTGGCGATCGCCCGCATCCAGGTCGCCCCCGACGTCTACTTCGACGCCCGCAACGTGCCGGTCGCGCTGATGGCGCTCTTCGAGGGCTGGACGGCCGGCCTCCTCGCCGCCGGGGTCGTGGCCGTGTATCGCTGGTGGTGGCTGGGCGGGACCGGGACGGTTCCGGGCGTGGTCAGCGTGCTGGTGGTGGGCGTGGTCGGCGGCCTCGTGCACTGGTGGGCCACTCGCCACGGGCGCGTGCGCACCCACCACGCCTTCGCGCTGGGCATCGCCACCTTCCTGGCCACGCTGCTCGGCTACGCGCTGCTGGGCCAGAGCGGGCTCGACAAGTTCGCGAGCACGTGGCCGCACTTCCTGATCGCCTACGTGGGCGGCATCGGCATCCTCGCCCAGCTCTTCCAGGACGTCGCCGAGCGCGAGCAGCTCTACGCCGCCCAGCGGCGCTTCCGGGCGCTGCTCGACGAGGCCTCGGAGGCCATCCGCATCGTCGAGCCCGCGACCCGGCGCATCATCGAGACGAACCGGGCGGACTCGGCGCTGTCGGGGGTGTCGCGCGAGAACCTGCTGGGGCGCGACGCCCGCGACTTCTGGCCCCAGGATCCGGAGGCGCGCGAGCGCTGGGAGACGCTGGCGGCCGAGGCGGCGGCGGTCGGGGTGGCGGCCGGCTTCGGCCTGCCCTACTGCGGGGACGGCGGCGCCATCCGGTCGGTCGACCTCACCATGCGCCGGGTCGTGCACGGCGGCCGCGCCTACGAGATCGTGATGATGCGCGACGCCGGCCCCCGGGAGGCGCTCGACGCGGCCCGCCGCGAGGTGCTGGACCTTCGGGCCATCACCCTGGTGGCCAACGCGGCCGCCCACGAGATCAACAACCCGCTCACCGTCATCGTCGGCTCGATCGAGCTGCTGCAGCGCAAGCTCGGCCCGGAGACGGCGGAGAGCAAGTGGATCGACCGCGCCATCGAGTCCGCCCAGCGGATTCGTGAGATCATCGCGCGGATGACCCGGATCACCCGCGTGGAGGCCTCCGGCTCGTTTCCGGGCGTGCCGGCCATGCTCGACATCCGGCGCTCCAGCGACGACAATTGAGCATCACGGACTGACAGGGAGGCTCGATGGACCTGCTGCTCGACGCGATCGCCACCGCCATCTCGCTGATCTTCCTCGCGATCCTCGGCATCATCAGCGGCGTGGCCGTCCCCGGCCTCTTCATGGCCGCCGCCGCCCCCTGGCTCGACTGGCTCCTTCCCGCCCGAGACAAGCCCAAGCCCTGATGCGTCCCGTGGACGCTGGCGACCTCGAGGTCGCCGGCCTGCCCAAGCGTCACTAGCATTTCCTGATGGGCGCCAAGTACTTCGGCGCGTCGGTGCGCCGCCGGGAAGATCCGCGTCTGTTGCGCGGCGATGGACGGTTCGTCGATGACGTGGTGCTGCCGGGGCTGCTGCACGCGGCCTTCCTGCGCTCGCCTCATGCGCACGCGCGCCTGACCCGGGTGAGCGTCGAGCGGGCGCGGGCGATGCCGGGGGTGGCCGGCGTGTTCGTCTTCGAGGACCTCGCGCGCTGGCTCAAGCCCCTGCCCCTGTTCGGGGCGCCGCCGCCGGGGCTGGCGGCGGCCATCCGCTTCGACCTGCGCCAGGCCCCGCAGTACGCCCTCTGCCGCGAGCGCGTGCGCTACGTGGGCGAGGTGGTGGCGATGGTGGTCGCCGACAGCGCCGCCCGCGCCGAGGACGCCCTGGCCGGGATCGAGGTCGAGTGGGAGCCGCTGCCGGTGGTCGCCGACATGATCGCCGCCGCCGCGCCGGCGAGCCCACTCGTCCACGACGAGTGGGGCACCAACGTCGCCGTCGGCTTCACGCACGCGATCGGCGACACCGACCGGGCCTTCGCCGCGGCCGACGCGGTCTTCACCGAGACGTTCGCCATCCAGCGTTACGTGGGCATGCCGCTGGAGACGCGCGGCGTGGTCGCGCAGTGGGACCGGCGGGACGAGACGCTCACCACCTGGAACAGCACCCAGGTCTCGCACTTCGTCCAGCAGGGGCTGGTCGCCGCCCTCGAGCTGCCGCCCCACCGTATCCGCGTGATCGCGCCCGATCTCGGCGGCGGCTTCGGCACCAAGGCCTCGGGCTACGCCGAGGACGTGCTGGTGCCGCTGGCCGCCCGCGCGCTCGGCCGCCCCGTGAAGTGGATCGAGGACCGCCGCGAGCACCTCGTGAGCGCGGCCCACGCGCGTCACCAGACCCACCGGATCAGCCTGGCCGCGCGGCGCGACGGCACCATCCTGGGCGTGCGCGACCACATCTGGCTCGACCTCGGCGCCTACAACGTGTGGGGCATCGTGCTGCCCTACAACACGGTCGCCCACCTCCTGGGCCCGCATCGCGTGCGCGACCTGCGCGTCGAGGTCCAGGGTGTGGTCACCCACAAGACGCCCAACGCGCCGTACCGGGGCGCCGGCCGGCCGGAGACGGTGTTCGCGATGGACCGCGCGGTGGACGGCCTGGCCCGCCAGCTCGGCCTCGACCCCGCCGAGATCCGTCGCCGCAACTACCTGACCGCCGCCGACCTGCCGTGGGATCTCGGCATGCCGTACCGCGACGGCAACCCGCTCGTCTACGACAGCGGCGACTATCGTGCGGTGCTCGAGGCGGCGCTGGAGGCGTCCGGCTACGACGCGTTCCGCGCCGAGCAGCCGGCGCTGCGCGCGCGCGGCGTCTGGCGCGGCATCGGGCTGTCCGGCTACGTCGAGGGCACCGCCATCGGGCCCTTCGAGGGAGCCCGGGTCACGCTCGACCTCGCCGGCCGGGCCGTCGTCGCCACCGGCGCCGTCAGCTCGGGTCAGGGCCACGAGACCTCGTTCGCGCAGATCTGTGCCGACGTCCTCGGCATCCCGATCGAGCACGTCACCGTGGTCGGTGGCGACACCGCCGCCGTGCCGTTCGGCGTCGGCACCTTCGCCAGCCGCAGCGGCGTGACGGCCGGCAACTCGATCGCGGACGCCGCCGGCGCCGTGCGGGCCAAGGTGGTCACGGCGGCCGCCGCCCTGCTGGAGGCGGCCGCCGCCGACATCGAGGTCGAGGACGGCCGCGTGTTCGTGCGGGGGGCGCCGGCCACGGCGGTGCCGCTGGCCCGCGTCGTCCAGGCCGCCATCCCGACCTTCGCCCGGCCCGGCGTGGCCGCCGCCGACTTCGATGCCACCGCCTACCACCACGTGCCCACCGTCACCTACGCGAGCGCCGTCCACGTGGCCCAGGTGGAGGTCGATCCGGAGACGGGCTTCGTGCGGCTGCTGCGCTACGTGGTCGCCCACGACTGCGGCACCGTCATCAACCCGATGATCGTCGAGGGCCAGATCCACGGCGGCGTCGCCCAGGGAGTCGGCGGCGCGCTGTTCGAGGAGATCGCCTACGACGACAACGGCCAGCTGCTGTCGGGGACGCTGATGGACTACGTGGTGCCGCGCGCCGACGACCTGCCGCTGATCGAGTCCGTGCACCTGGAGTACGCCTCGCCCCGCAACCCGCTCGGCATGAAGGGGCTCGGCGAGGGCGGCGCCATCTCCCCGCCGGCGGCCATTGCCAACGCGATCGACGACGCGCTGGCTCCGCTCGGCGTGCGCATCACCGCCACCCCGGCCCTGCCGCCTCGGGTGCACGCGCTCATTTCGCGCAGATCTTCTTGACGTCCTCCCAGTCGTAGCCGGCCAGCAGCTTCACCGGCGGCCGCGTGGGCTGCGTGGCGAGCGCGGCCAGCGCCTGCAGGCGGTCGCCGGCGGCCGGGTGGGTCGACAGGTAGCGCACCGCCTTCGGCGTCGCGCCCTCCAGCTGCCGCATCCCCCGGAAGAACGCCAGCATCCCCTCCGGATCGACGGCCGCCGCCTGCAGCATGCGCATGCCGTCGCGGTCGGCGGCGTGCTCGGCCTCGCGGCTGTACCGCAGGTCGCCGAGCACTCGCGCGCTCTCCACGCCGAAGGCCACCACACCGCCGACGTCACCGAGCAGGGCGGCCAGCAGGATCCCGGTGGACGCCTGCCGGAGGATGGCCCGGGTGGCGTCGCGGTGGAGCACGTGCTGGATCTCGTGGGCGAGGACACCGGCCAGCTCCTCGGCGGTGTCGGTGCGATCCAGCAGCCCGCGGAAGACGATGATGAAGCCGCCCGGCGTCGCGAACGCGTTGACGGCGGCATTGTCCACGACCGTGACCCGGAAGGGATAGCGCGGCTCCGCCAGCGTCTGCACGAGCCGGCCGGTGATCTCGTCGATGCGCCGCTGCCGCTCCGGATCCGCGCATCGCTTGCCGGCCGGCGCCAGCTGCGCGATCGCGGTCTCGCCCAGCGCGACCTCCCAGGCCACGGGCACCCGGGTGGCCGCGATCTCGGCCACGGCGGGGATGCCCCAGACGTAGAGCGTCCCGCCCAGGGCCACCGCGACGAGCGCCGCCACCCCGGCGAGGCCGGCCCGGAGCCGTCGCCGCCGCGGCTCGTGAAACGCCCGGGCGGCGTCGGGGGCCGCCGCCCGCAGCGCCGAGAGGAAGGCGGCGTCGGCGACGAGGAGCGCCTCGGCCAGCTCCCCACCCCGCTCCAGGCGCACCTGCTCGCCCGCGCGGAAGCCCTGGGTCTGGCGCACCTGGGCCAGCGGCCAGCGGAAGCTGGTGCCGTCGCCGTCGGTGAGGGTGATCTCGAGGCCGGCCTGGCCGATCAGCACGCGAGCCGGCCGTCGCACCGGCGTGCGGCCGTCGAGATAGTGGGCGTCCCAGCCGCGGCCGCCCGGGAGGGGCACGGGCTCCGGCTCAGCTCACGCCGAAGTCGGCGTCCAGCAGACCGGCCAGCCCCTCGCCGGTGGCGGTGGCGGCCTGGGCATCCTGCCGGATGCCGGCGACGTCGAGCGGCCCCAGCGCGAGGTAGCGGAAGGTGAAGCGCAGGCTGCGCACCACGGTCCACGGCCACGCCAGCCCCAGGGTCAGCACGATGGCCACCACGTTGCTGATCTGCAGCCAGGCCAGCCGCCCGCCGGTGACCGTCGAGCGAAAGCGGGTGGCGCCGAAGCGCGTGTGCTCGGTGAAGAAGCGGTGGCGCCGGGCCGAGAACCAGAACCACGACAGGCCCAGCGTCGGGATGAAGAGCAGCACCATCACCAGATAGGGCCCGATGAGCGCGCGGCCCTGGCCGTCGAAGTCGAACTTGCCGGAGCCGAAGTAGGCGTTGGAGATCATGAACGCCTGCCGGCGGGTGGCGAAGACCGGGTAGTAGATCCCGAGCGTCAGCGAGGTGAGGATGGTGCCGACGACGAAGATCCCCACGAACTCGCGGGCCGCTCCCCGGAACGAGAAGCGTACGCCGCGCCACGAGCTGCGGCTGAGCCGGTAGCGGCGGGAGCCGACCATCGCCAGAGGGACCAGCAGCAACCCGGCCAGGTAGAGCATCGCCGACAGGGCGTTCACCACCATCTCGGGGGCGCCGTAGACCTGGGGCAGGATGCTGAGCAGGGCGACCGGAACGAAGAACACCGCCACGCCCTTGACGAAGCCGACCAGCAGCTCCTTGCCCGTCCCGTGATACGCGAAGCGGTCGCCGTCGAGCTCCGCCCCGCCGAGCAGGTAGCCGCGCACCCGCGTCTTGCCCCAGAAGTAGTAGACGCCGAGCGTGAGCAGCGTGAACAGGACGTTCACGGCCTGGATCCCGAACAGGCCGCCCGCCGAGCCGTGGAAGCTGACGCGGCTCTCGGCCGGCGCCGCCGGCGGCGCGGCCGTCGCGGCTCGGCGGCGGTGCCGGTGGTCGGAACACGCTGGGGCGGGCCCCCACCACCGCGGAGCCGGCCCCCGAGGCCGTGGCGCCGACCGGAGCGGCGGCGGTGCCGGCCAGCGCCGCGGCGGCGCTCGCCGCGGCCGTCACCGGGCCGCGCCGCAGCTTCTCCAGGGACGCGCGGAAGAGCGCCACCATCACGCCGCACCGGCGGCACTTGTCCCCGGGATCGTCGGCGCCGCAGCGCGGGCAGGTGTCAGTCATCGATGGCGCCGAACAGCGCCGGCAGCGTGAGCAGCGCCTCGCCCACCCGGGGGCCGTGCCACGAGAACGGCTTGCCGTCCACCAGGTGGATACGGCCGGCCCGCACGGCCGGCACGTCGACGTACGGCGCGAAGTCGGCGACGTGACTGCGGCGGAACCGGAACGGCTCGTCGGGCAGCACGATGACCTCCGGCCGCCGCGCCGCCACCTCGTCGAGCGTCACCGTCGGGTAGCGCGAGGGATGATCGCCGAACACGCTGACCGCTCCGCACACGGCCAGCAGATCGTGGATGTAGGTGTCGGCGCTGATCGTCATCCACGGCGTCCGCCAGATGGCGTAGAACACCGGAACCGGCCGCCGGCGGGCCGTCGCGGCGCGCACGCGCGCGTAGAGCGGCTCCAGGTCGGCCAGGATGGACGCGGCCCGGCTCGCCGCGTGCGTGAGCTCGCCCAGCTCCCGGATCATGGCCAGTCCCTGGGCCACCGTGCGCGGATAGGTCACCCACACCGGGATGTCCCAGCCGCGCAGCGTTTCCACGTGCTCGCGCACGTTCTCCTCGATGTTGGCGATCACGAGGTCGGGCTGCAGGGCCCGGATGGCCGCGAGGTCGGGATCCTTCTCGCCGCCGATGCGCGTCTTGTCGCGCACGACGGCGCGCGGCTCCACGCAGTAGGCGGTGATGCCGACGAGGGCGTCGGCCAGCCCCAGGTGGCAGAGCGTCTCGGTGATCGAGGGGATGAGCGAGACGATCCGGCGCGGCGGCCGCGGCAGGGCCAGCGCGAAGCCAGTCGCGTCCTTCACGATTAACCGATCCGGCGGCTGCGCAGGCGGTCGACGAGAGCGATCAGCTCCCGGGTGCAGTCGGCCAGCGTCGCGTCCAGCCTCATGATCTCGTCGACCGGTCGGCGCTGGTCGACGGCATCCTCGAGGCCGGTCGCCGCCGTGCCCAGTTCCGTGAGGACCCGCCGCGTCTCGTCGCTGGGCATCCTAACCCTCCAGGTCCAGCGCCGGCACCGCGGCCCAGAGGGGCTCGCCGGCCGGCTTGAAGTTCTTCGTGTTCACGAAGTGCAGACCGTGGTGCAGGTTCATCTTGAACTTGCCACCGCCGTAGCGGGCGGCGATCCAGCCCTCGGGGTCATCGAGGAACGGGGCCATGTCCTCGGAGGGCAGCCGCACGAGCCACTTGAAGCGGATGGTGCCGGCGAACGGCTCCTGCACGCCGATGGTCGCCGTGATGACCGGCCATACGCGGCCGAACTCCTCGAGGATCTGCTTGCGGGTCGGGCGAGCGACGGCGCGGTTGAGGAGGTTGCGCGTGAGATACGGCTCCAAAAGATCCCAGCACCACGCGGCAATCACGTCGCTGCGGAGTGTACCATGAGGCCGTGGCCCCCGACGCGACGCCGAACTTCGACCTCGCCCGGCTCTTCTACGAGATGGCCTCGCTGCTGGAGGCGCGCGACGAGTCCGTGTTCCGCGTGCGCGCCTATCAGCGCGGGGCCCAGACGCTGGAGACGCTCGGTGAGGACGTGGCGGCCGTCGCCGCCCGCGGCGGCCTCACCGCCCTGCCCGGCATCGGCCGCGACCTGGCCGCCCGCATCGAGGAGTACCTGGCCACCGGTCGCATCGCCCAGCTCGAGACGCTCCGCGCCGAGCTGCCGGCCGGGTTCCTCGGGCTGCTGGAGATCCGCGGGCTCGGCCCCCGCACGGCCCGGGCCCTGTGGGAGCAGCTCGGCGTGGACTCGGTCGACCGCCTGGAGGCGGCGTGCCGCTCCCGCCAGGTCATCGGCGTGGCCGGCATCCGCGACAAGAGCTGCGAGAAGATCCTCAAGGCCATCGCGCAGTGGCGCCAGGGACGCACGCGCACGCCGCTGGCCGTGGCCCGGGCGATCGCCGAGCAGATCGGCCAGGCCCTGCGCGCGCACGGCGGTGTCGAGACGCTGGAGATCGCCGGCTCGCTGCGCCGCCTGCGCGACACCGTGAAGGACGTCGACCTGCTGGTCACCTCCACCGAGCCCGAGCGGGTGATCCACACCTTCACCACCCTGCCCTCGGTGGCCGAGGTCCTGGCCCAGGGCCCGACGAAGGCGACGGTCCGTCACCAGGACGGCCTCGCCATCGATCTGCGCGTCGTCGAGCCGGCCGCCCTCGGCGCCGCCCTGCAGTACTTCACCGGCTCCCGCGATCACAACGTGCGCGTCCGCGAGATGGCCGTGCGACGGGGGCTGCGCATCAGCGAGTACGGCGTGTTCGACGAGGCGACCGGCGCCCGCGTGGCCGGCGCCACCGAGGCCGAGGTGTACGCCACGGTGGGGCTGCCGTGGATCCCGCCCGAGCTGCGCGAGAACCAGGGCGAGATCGAGGCCGCCCGCGAGGGCCGCCTGCCCGCGCTGGTGACCGCCGCCGACCTGCGCGGCGACCTGCACGCTCACACCGACTGGTCGGACGGCCATCACCCGCTGGACAAGCTCGTCGCCGCCGCCGAGGCGCGCGGCTACGAGTACATCATCGTCTCCGACCACTCGCGCTCGCTCACCATCGCCGGCGGCCTCGACGTGGAGACGCTACGCGCTCAGCGCGCGGCCATCCGGGCGCTGCAACCGCGCCACCGCATCCGCATCCTGGCCGGCACCGAGTGCGACATCCTCGCCGACGGCACCCTCGACTTTCCCGACGACGTGCTGGCCGAGCTCGACGTCGTGCTGGCGGCCGTGCACTCGCGCTTCGGTCAGTCGCGCGCGGAGATGACCGCGCGCCTCGTGCGCGCGCTGGGGCACCCCTCGATGCACGTGCTCGCCCATCCCACCGGCCGCCGGCTCGGCTCGCGCGACCCCTACGACGTCGACCTCGAGGCGGTCTTCGCCGCCGCCCGCGCCCATGGCAAGGCCGTGGAGATCAACGCCTCGCCCGAGCGGCTCGACCTGACCGACACCCACGCCCGCCGGGCCGCGGCGCTGGGCGTGCCGGTGGCGGTCAGCACGGACACCCACTACCTCCGGGAGCTCGACAACGTCGACCTCGGCATCGGGGTGGCGCGCCGGGCCTGGCTCGAGGCCGGCCAGGTCCTCAACACGCGGCCCCTGGAAGACCTGCTGGCCTGGGCCAGGCGGTAACCCGCTCGGGGCCCTTGTGGATTGCGGGGCGAAAATCCCCGATTGGCGGCCGGAATTTCCCTCCAGGGCAGGTACTTCCGGAGCGAGCCTGGACGGGCCAAGCATTGTGGATATCTGTGGATAACCCGCCATCGGCACCGGGGCGGGAGTGGGGCTCAGGTCTGGGACGGCGAGAGCCAGACCCGGGGCCGCGCCGGGGGCCCCCACGCTGCGAGCCGGTCGAGCAGGACGGCCGGCACATCGGCCGCGACCAGCAGGCCGAGCGCCTCGCGGTGCATGAAGCCCTCGGCGACGGCGTGGTCGAACAGGGCCAGCAACCGGTCCCAGTAGCCGGCCACGTTGAGGACGCCGAGCGGCTTGGCGTGGATCCCGAGCTGGGTCCAGGTGAGCATCTCGAGCGTCTCCTCGAGCGTGCCCAGGCCGCCCGGCAACGCCACGAAGCCGTCCACGAGCTCGGCCATCAGGGCCTTGCGCTGGTGCATGCTGTCGACCAGGCGCTGCTCGGTGAGGCCGCTGTGGGCGAGCTCGCGGGTGGCCAGGGAGCGGGGAATGACGCCGATGACCTCGACGCCGGCGGCCAGCGCCGCGTCGGCCAGCACGCCCATGATGCCGACCGAGCCGCCGCCGTACACGAGCCCCAGCCCGCGCCGGGCCAGCTCGACGGCGAGGGCGCGCGCAGCTTCCGCGTACTCCGGCCCGGGCGCCGACCGCCGAGCCGCAGAAGACGCAGAGCCGCTTCACGGTGTGGCGGGCGTCAGCCAGGCCTCCGCGTACTCGGCGCTGAGGGTGCCCGTGTAGACCTCCTCCACCGGCCCCTCGAGCTTGAGCGACCAGTCGGGGCGCACGTCGATGACGAGGTCGCCGCCGGGCATGCGGACGGTGACGCGGCCGTGCTCGCACCGCCCGTTGCGCACCGCCGCCGAGGCCGCCGCGCACGAGGACGAGCCGGAGGCCAGCGTGTAGCCGGCCCCGCGCTCCCAGATGAGGATGTCCAGTGTGTGCTTGTCGGCGGCGCGCGCGAACTGCACGTTGGTGCGCTGGGGAAAGGCCGGGTGCCGCTCGATCAGCGGGCCCACCCGCTTGCAGGCGTCGGTGTCGAGGTGGTCGACGAACACCACGCAGTGCGGGTTGCCGACCGACACCGCCGTGGCACTGACGGCGCTGCCGTCGCTGAGCTGCAGGGGCACGCCGACCACGTCGCGGTCGGGCCCGTTCATCGGGATGTCGGGAGCCCGGAACGTGGCGCGGCCCATCTCCACGGTGACGTCGCTCACGCGCCCGCCCTTGCCGTGGCACAGGCACTCGACGACGCCACCCTTGGTGTCGACGGTGAACCGGTCCTGCTTGGCGTGGCCGTGGTCGCGCAGCCACTTGGCGAAGATGCGCAGGCCGTTGCCCGACTTCTCGGCCTCGCTCCCGTCGGGGTTGAAGATGCGCAGCCCGAAGTCGGCCCGGCTCGACGCCACCAGCATGAGGATGCCGTCGGAGCCGATGCCCCAGTTGCGATCGCAGAGGCGGACGATCGAGGCCTCCGACAGGTCGAAGGGCAGGTCCTCGCGGCGGAGGACGAGGTAGTCGTTGCCGAGGCCGTGGCCCTTGGCGAACGGGATCATCGCGACGCCGGCGTCCTCAGCGTTGCGCGATGGGCACGTAGCTGACGCGCGTGGGGCCCGTGTACTCCGCGCGCGGGCGGATCAGCCGGTTGTTGCCGTGCTGCTCGAGGACGTGGGCCGCCCATCCAGCCACCCGGCTCATCGCGAAGATCGGCGTGAACTGGTCGGTCGGGATGCCCATCGCCGCGTACGCCGCCCCCGAGAAGAGATCGACGTTCGGGTAGATGTGCTTGTCCTCGGTGACGACCTTGGCCATCGTGTTGAGGATCTGCACGTAGGCCGTGTTGCCGATCTGCTGGCCCAGCTCGGTGGCCAGGCGCCGCAGGTGCTTGGCCCGCGGGTCCTCGACCCGGTAGACCCGATGGCCGAAGCCCATGATGCGCGCCTTGTCGGCCAGCGCCTTGCGGATCCAGGCGTCGGCCTTGGCCGGGTCCTTGATCTTCTCGACCATGAGCATGACCTGCTCGTTGGCGCCGCCGTGCAGCGGGCCCTTGAGGGCACCGATGGCGGAGGTGATCGCCGAGTGCAGATCGGACAGGGTGGCGGCGGTGACGCGGGCGGCGAACGTGGACGCGTTGAACTCGTGGTCGGCGTGCAGGATGAGCGCGATGTCGAAGGTCTTCACGGCGAGGTCGGTGGCCTTCTTGCCGCTCATCATGTAGAGGAAGTTGGCGGAGAGGCCCAGCCGGGGGTTCGGCGCCACCGGCGCCTTGCCGCGACGCAGGCGTTCCCACGCCGCCACCAGCGTGGGCATCTGCGCGGTGAGCCGGATGCACTTGCGCAGCGTGGCGTCCCGCGAGTTGTCGTTGGCATCGGGATCCCACGACGACAGCGCCGACACGCCCGTGCGCAGCACCTCCATCGGCGTCGTCTTCTTCGGGAGCGTGCGCAGCAGGGCCAGGAGCTTGGGCGGCAGCTTGCGGTTGGCCGTCGACGACAGCGCCTTGTTGAAGGCGTCGAACTCCTTCTTGGTCGGCAGCGCCCCATACCAGAGCAGGTAGGCGACTTCCTCGAACGTCGAGCGGGCGGCGAGATCGTCGACGTCGTAGCCACGGTAGACCAGACGTCCCTCGTGCCCGTCGATGAAACAGATGTCCGACGTCGAGACGACGACGTCTTCGAGGCCGGCCTTGCCTACGGTGCTCATGGCGCTCCCTCGCGGAATGGGGTGGCGAACGACCTTGCTTGTATCATAGGTGACCGCACGCTTCAACGGCCCCATGACCGACGTCATCGACTTCTACGATCGCCATCCGATCAGCGAGTTGCAGGTGCTCGACGCGGTCCGCCGGCGCCGCGGCGCGCTCACCGAGGCCCCACTCACCGCCGATGACCTGTTCGAGTTCGACCAGGATCACTACGGCGGCCTCGCCGCCGTCGACACCCTCGCCCGCCTGGCCGGCATCGACGCCCGCACCCGTGTCCTCGACGTCTGCGCCGGCCTGGGGGGGCCCGCCCGCTTCCTGGCCACCCGGCGCGGCTGCCGCGTGGTCGCCGTCGAGCTGAACGCCGGCCGGGCTGTGGGCGCGGCCCGGCTCACGCGGCTGGTCCGGCTCCACGGGCAGATCCGGGTCGTTCGCGCCGACGCCACCGCCCTGCCATTCGCGAGCGGCCGGTTCGATGCGTGCCTCAGCCAGGAAGCGCTGCTGCACATCGCGGACAAGGCGGCCGTGCTCCGCGAGGCGCACCGGGTCCTGGCCCCGGGTGGGCGCCTGGTCTTCACGGACTGGGTGGCCCGGGCTGCGCTCGGCGATGGCGAGCGGCGGCGGCTGCAGGACTGGATGGCCGCGACAACCCTGCAGACGCTCACCGGCTATCGGGCGCTCCTCGGCGCCGCCGGCTTCCGCGCCGTGTCGGCCGAGGATCTCGCCGACGAGTGGCGGGCGATCCTGCGGCAACGGCTGGAGATGTTCCGGGCGATGCGGGAGCAGACCGTGGCGCGGCTGGGCGAGCCACGCTATCGCGAGTACGACCAGCTCTACGGCTTCTTCGTGGGGTTGATCGAGGCGGGCAAGCTCAGCGGAGGCCGGTTCAGCGCAAGCAGGTGAGGTGGGGGCCCGATCGGCCCCCCACCTCACCCGCCCTACTTGATCGCGTCGCCGACGGTCTTGGCCTCGGCCCCGAACTTCTTGCCGTCGAACTTCTTGGGGTCCTCGAGCGAGCCGAACATCCGGTCCAGCGCGTCGCCGACGGCCTTGTCGGCCTTCTGGCCGGGGGCCTTGGAGTACGCGCTGTAGAGACGGTCCAGCGCCATCGCCGCCTGCTCGCCGCCCCGCACGCCCAGGGCACCGATGGCGTCGCCGGCGGCCGCGATGTCGGTCATGATCTTCTTGGTGCTCGCCTGGTCGTACTCGCGGGCGGCCACCTTGGGCGCCTGCGCGTTCAGGGTGCCCACCAGGTTCTTCGCGGTCGCCGTCACCTTGGCCTTGTCACCCTTACCCACCGCCTCGGCCAGCGCCGCCACGTCGGCCTCGACCGACTTCTGGGCGTCCGGCGCGGCGACGCCCAGCAGCACTCGCACCACGGCGCCGTGACCCTGCACCTTGCCGAGAGCGTCGGTCAGCAGCGCACCCGAGGCGTTGCCGGCCGCGCGGTCGCCGAGCTGCTTGGCCGCCTCGCGCAGCGAGATCACCTGCCCGGTCGCCCACGCCTTGGTCGGCGCCCACGTGCCCTTGTCGCGCCAGTGGGGCGGCATCGTCGCGCTGAAGGTGTCGAGCTCGAACGCCAGCAGGTCGGGATGACCGGCGGCGACCATCTCGTGCTCGATCTGCAGGTGGCAGGACACGCACTTCTCGGCGCGCAGCAGGAAGTTCTTGGTGTCGTACATGCCGACCTTCACCGACTGCTCGTGCGTCCAGCCCTTCTCGGCGTGGGGCTCCAGCCACTTCTCGGCGGGGCCGTGGCAGCCGTCGCAGTGCACGCCCTCGGCGACGTCGAACTTGGGCCCGCGCAGCTCGGGCTTGACGTCGACCGCGTGGCAGACGAGGCACTTGCTGGCCGTCTCCGCCTTGCCGAGCTTGAGGTTGGTGGCGATCTTCGAGGGGCTCACGCCCGACTTCAGCTTCTCGTTCGTCAGGGTCGCGAAGGCCTTGGCGTGCTTGTCCTTCTGGAACCAGACGATGTTCTCGTTCATCCTCGGATAATCGGCCTTGGGCTTCGTGTTGCCGTGGCAGTTCGACGCCCCGCAGGACGCGGCCCCCGTGTATTTCAGGTTGCCCTGCGCGTGGACGGCCTCGGGAGCCAGCGGCGCGTTCAGCCGAGCCCCCCCGATGACCGCGGCAGTGACGACCACGGCGCCGACGACGGCGCCCAGCACGGCACGATGCGACATGAGCATCCTCCTGTGGTGACGAGCCTCGCCCGTCATCGGATCAACGCGGCCGTCTCAGCCGCGGCCCTGCCTCCGGTTCGGTCGCCGGCTCCTCGCGCTTGGGCGCCGCCGGCTTGCGCGGCTCTCCCGGTGGCTCCTCGCTGACGGTGTACAGGCGGCCGTCCTTCAGGTACAGCCGCTGCATCTCCGCCAGCGTCAGCGGCCGCGAGCCCAGCCGGTTGAATACCGCGATCTGGTTGCCGCTCTCGTCCACGGCCCGGTCGCGGTCCGTGCCCTTGGACACCGCCAGGGCGGGGCCGCGGGTCCGGAACGTCGCGATCAGGCGCGGCTCCGGCCGCGGGCTGAAGCCGAGATAGGTCGGCGTCTCCTCGGGCGACGTGAGCTGCAGCACGCGCAGACCGTTCTTGCCGTCGGCCACGTAGGCGAACAGGCTGGCGTTCGTCATGCCGACCTTGACGTCGCGCGCGTCGTTGATGACTCCACCCGCATCGTACAGCCGATCGAGGACCGGCGCCTCCGGCCGTTCGACGTCCACGATGGCCACCCCCTGCGCCCCGGCCGCCACGTACGCGTAGGTCCGCGCCAGGTAGACGCCGTGGGCGTTGGCCAGCCGCACCCCCGCGTTGGGCACCGGCCGGGGCTTGGCGGGATCGGTCACGTCCACGACCTTCAGCCCGTCGGCGTCGGTGACGAAGGCATAGCGGAACTGCACGGCCACCGAGCGCGGCGCCGTCAGGTGGGGGGCGCCGACGGTGGCCACGATGCGCGGCTTGAGCGGGTTGTCGAGGTCGACGACGAACAGGCCCTTGGGGGCCAGCACGTAGGCGTAGTGGCCGGCGATCGTGAGGTTGACGGCGCCGGTGAGCAGGCCGTCGGGGTTGAAGGCCAGCGCCCGCTCCAGGAAGTTGTTGGTGGGATCGCCGTCGAGCAGGGTCGACACCCCGGGGCGATTGGGGCTGTCGAGCGGATTGCCGATGACCACCAGCCCTTCCTCCCGGTCGGTGACGTAGAGGTAGGCGTAGACCGGGTGGATCTTCTGCTCCTGGTTCTCGGGACGCTGGTGCCGGGTGGGGTCCACGGCCAGGGTGGAGGGCGAGGCCACCGCGGTCGCGTACTTGGTCTTCACGTAGAGGCGCTGGCCGAGCGGCGACACCGGCGCCGTGACGATCTTCTCGGAGAACCCCTTCTGGTCGATCTGGGCGACGTCGTAGGCCCGGAAGCCGCCGGCGCCGTTGGCCGTGTACAGGTACTCGCCCCGGATGAGGATCGATTGCACCTCGTCGCGGCCGAAGACGTCGAGCACGTCGCGGCCCCGGTGGTGGACGGCGTCGTGGAGCAGGCCGCCGCCGTCGCGGTGCTTCTCGTACGCCGTCGGGAACGCCACCTTGTGCAGGTAACTGCCGATCACGGCCTGCGGCTCCTCCCGCTCGGTGACGACGACCGCCTCCAGCCCCCGTCCCCCCTCGGCCACGTAGGCGAAGCGGCCGATGAAGTTGTAGAAGTTCGTCCCCTGCATGAGCACCGAGGCCATCCAGGCGTTGTTGTCGTTGGCCTTCGACACGTGGCAGTCCATGCAGCGCTTGGTCTCGGTGGCCCGCACGGTGTGGGGCACGAAGGTGCTGAACGAGTGGCCGCTGAGCCCTTCGGCCGACACCGTCTGCTGCTGGGAGTACACCCATTCGCGGTTGCCGTTCTGGGAGCCGACCAGCACCGCGCACGTCGAGCGCGCCGGCGAGAGCCGGCCGCCGGCGGTGGTGCCGTCGAGGGCCAGCATGAAGACGTCGTCGCGGATCGTCTGGAAGTTGTACGGCGTCCAGTTCCGGAGAACGGTGCCCTCGTTGTGCAGGAGCGGCTTGCGCTCGTTGGCCTTCATCGGCAGGTGGCAGCCGAAGCAGCTGGTCGTCCACGAGGTGTGGCAGGTGAAGCACGACATCTTGCTGTCGGCGTGGGCCAGCTCGGTGTCCTTCTCCGGGGCGTCGCCCCAGGTGGTGCCGTCGCGGCGCAGCGTCTTGGCCAGCCGCGACTTCTCCGACCGCTTGGGATTCGCGATCGCCCACGCCGAGGCGGGATCGATCGAGTCGAGGACCTGCACGACCTCCCACTGCAAATCCTTGGTGACGGTCGACCGCTGGATCAGCGTGTCGCCCCGCCACTGGAAGCGGCGCTGCCCGAACGGCGTCGTCAGCAGCGACAGGTCGGTGCCGCCGGCCGGGGCGGCCGGGCCCGAGGTCTTGAGGTTCGCCTTCTCCTTGATGCGTGCCGTGGCAGTCGACGCAGGTGATCTCGACGGCGGCCCGCGTCTCGCCGTACAGCTTGCCGTTGCCGTGGTTGTCCTGCTTGAAGTGGCAGTCCGAGCAGTGCATCCCCTTCTCGAGGTGGATGTCCTTGAGGTGCACCGCCTTCTTGAAGCGGTCGGGATCCTCGGCGGCCACGACCTTGTCGTCGCCGTCGAGCAGGTGCCCCTTGCGGTCGACCTTGTAGACGTTGCGGAACACCCAGCCGTGGCCGTGGAAGTCGGCGAACTGGGTGCGCGTGAGCTTGGGGTTGAGGTCGGTCACGTTGTCGAGGAACTTCTTGTCCGCCCACAGGCCGCGGGCGGCCGCCCCCTCCGGGTTGGCCCGCTGGATCTCGAAGAGCTGGTCCGGGGTGAGCTTGCGCTCCTTGGCCGGGTACATCAGGTGGCCGTCGGTCTCGTTGTCCCACCAGATGGTGCCGAGGTAGCTGTTCGTCACGGTGGTGCCGGGATGGTGGTGGCAGACGACGCACTGGCTGGACGGGATCGAGTTCGTGAACTGGTGGCGGATCGGGTGGCCCGGCTCGTCCTTGGGGATGGTCGGGTCGGCGGTGGCCGTCTTGCCCTGATGGCCGTGGCGAGCGGCCTCGCCCGAGTGCACGGCCGAGCGGTCGTTGGCGTAGAGCACGTGGCAGCCCGAGCAGCCGCTGGAGCGGAACTCGCCGGGGTGCTCGTTGTTGCCGAGGAACGACAGCGCGGGGTCGAACAGCCGGGTCTTCTGGAGGTTCAGCCACACCGGGTCGGTGCGGTTGAGGGTGCCGAGGCCGCGCTGGCTCAGCCGGTTGGCCGGGCGGCCGGGCGCCTCGTCGACGAAGGGCACGCCGATCTCCAGCGGCCGCTGCTGGCCCCGCTCGAACACGCGCAGCACGTTGCCGGGCTGGCCGACCTCGAACCGGGGCAGCGGGTCGAGCCAGGCCAGCACGCCCTTCTTGAGCGTCTCCTCGAGCGTCGGCGGCGGCAGCGTCAGCACGCGCTCGGGCACGCCGTCGGCGCCGTAGGACTCGCCGAACCGCGGACGCTTGATCGGGAAGCCGCCGTTGTTGTACAGGGCGGCGGCCCACAGCATGGGCGCCGGTCTTCATCATGCTCTTCTCGACCGTCGCGACCTCGGTCGGATGGCAGCCGCCCACGCCGCACGTGCGGCGCGCCACCCGCAGGTCACCCGGGTTGACGAACTGCACGAACTCCGCGCTTTCGTGCAGCAGGGCCGTGTAGGCGTGAGTGGGGTTGGCCGACGTCCGCCACACGTCGCGATGCCGCGGCAGCACGTGGGCCTGCGTCTTGGCCTGCTCGTAGGCTGGCGAGCCGGCGGTGGCGCCCTCCGGCGCCTTCACCTCGACGCGGCCGCCGTGGCAGTCGGTGCAGCCGAGCTTCACCGTGGTGGCCGTGTGCATGCTCTGCGAGTCGGTCTTGGTGTGGCAGGTCATGCACCCGGCGCTCTTGCGGTCGGCGTCGGCCTGGTTCTGCTTGGCCACCTCCGACTTCTCGGGCTCGGGCTTGGCGGGCTCGGTCGGCGCCGCCGGCGGCGGGGCCGGCTCCTCCTCGGCGGGACCGCGACGAATGCGCTGGGCCAGCTGCACGGGACCGCGCTCGCCGGCGGCGGCGGTCGCGACGCCCGCCGGGGCCCGTCGCGCCGTCGGCGGGCCGGGCCAGGGCACGAGCGCGCTCAGCCCGAGCGCCAGCATCAGCGCCGCCAGCGCGATCCGTCGCCACCGCCAGCCTCCGCTCCCGCCTCCCCTCACCGTCGCGCCTCCTCCAGGAGCCTGATGCGCTCGAGCCCGAGCGGCCCGAACCAGTAGAGCGCGCCCGGCTCCGGCCCCTGAAAGTCGTCACCGGCCTGCACGGCCAGTCCCTCCGCTGTCGGCAGCGGCCCTCCGGCGGCATCACCGTCCGCCAGATGTGCGTGTACCGGAACGGCCAGGACATCGGCTTCGGCCCACCACGGCTCCAGCGCGACGACCACGTCGGGCGCGAGCGGGGCGATCTCCTCGGGCAGCCGGAGGACGGGATCGCGCGGCTCTTCCGCCGTCGGATCGTGGGGCATGGCCACCTCGACGGTGGTCGGCCCCGGTGCGGCCTCCTCGCCGGAGGCCGGCGCCGCCGGGGCCACGACGGAATCCTCCGAGGGCGGGATCGCGATGACGGTGGCCACCGGGGCGCCGGACGGAGCTACCGGCGCCGGATCGCCGGACCACCACGTCGAGACGCCGACCAGCGCGAAGAGCACCATGAGGACCGCGGGCACCCCCAGACGCCACCCGGCTCCGGCCGATCGCTGCGTCGTCGGCATCGCTCAGTAGGTCAGGGTGAGGGAGACGAAGCCCGAGTAGAGGATCGTGTTCCGCTCGTTCTTCACCTTCTCGAGGCCGTTGGGGCCGAACCGGAACTCCTGCGTCTGGTAGATGTCACGGAATCCCGAGCCGCCGATGAAGGTGGCGCCGCCGACGCTGACGATGGCGTTGTCGATCAGCAGCGGCCGCCAGCGCAGACCCAGGCTCAGGTCCCAGCCCACGTCGTTGCGCACGCGGTCCTGGAAGAGCAGCGCCTGCAGCGCCTCGGTCTTGTGGAACAGGATCTTGTTGGCCTGGAACGACACCCGCGTCTTCGGCGTCACCTCGAAGTCGGCGCCGAGGCCGAACAGGAACAGGCCGGGGTTGACGTAGTTCGGCTGCCCCTCGATCTTGCTGCTCCGCAGCGCCGGCACGATGCTGTTGCGTCCGGTCAGCTCCACGCTGGTGGTCGGCAGCCCGATGCCCTGGCGCACCCAGTAGCTGAAGCCGCCGCCGGCGAAGTTCGGGTTGTCGAAGATCGAGTCGAACCCGCGGTTGCGGTCGTCGAACGGCTTGTCGTCGCCGGACGACCAGAAGAAGCTGAACTTCGGCCGCACCCAGTCGAAGTCCATCGAGAGCTCGAGGGCGGCCATCTGCGCGTTGATCTCGGCCGACCGGGCCGAGATGGGGTTGCGGCTGTCGCGCCCGACCACCTGGTAGAAGGCGTGGGTGATGTTGACGGGGCCGATGTGGCCGTCGCCCGTCCATCCGAGGTACACCGAGTCGATGACGTGCACGGCCGGGGTGCCGACGACGGCCGGCCGCACGACGAAGCCGTTCTCGTCGACGTGGGCGCCGCCGGAGTCGTGCAGGTAGTGGGCGCTCAGCTGCAGCGTGTAGCCGAGCGTCAGGAAGTCCTGGCGGAAGTAGTTGACGATGCCGAGGTGCTGGCCGCGCGTGTCGAACAGCCGGTTCAGGCCGCTGTTGGTGTCCTTCTCGAGCGGGCGGAAGTAGGCGACGTTGAACTGGTCCTTGTTGGAGCCCAGGTTGCCGAACAGCCGGAAGCCCAGGTTGTTGTCGCTGAAGATGAAGCCGCGGAAGTCGCTGGTGAACCCCTGGATGCCCGAGCGCGTCGACAGGAAGTCGTAGGTGGGGGTGAGGTCGCCCAGGTGGTACTCGACGAAGAACTCCTGCAGGCTCGCGTGATCCTCGAAGCGGTCGGTCCCCTCGCGGACGTCGATGTTGACGACACCGTTCTCGTTCGTCTTCAGGTAGTTGAAGTTGAAGACGCCGGTCAGCCGTAGCTCCCAGTCCCGCGGCTTGAAGGCGGTGTCGCCCTTGAACAGCTCCAGCGAGACGATGAAGTTCTGGTTGACGAGGAGCTGGTCGCCGTTACCGAACACGTCGGCGCTGTCGGGCTCGGCCGAGCTGACGTTGCTCGGCGTGGGCAGGCGGCGGGCCTCGAACAGGGTGTCGGAGATGGCCGAGATGCTGAGGAAGATGTTCTGCCCGAGGATCGGGAAGTCGCCCTTGAGGACGTTCTGGTTGTAGGGATCCCACCACCGGCCGCGCACGAAGGGCGCTTCCAGCGGACGCTCGTAGCGATTCCAGTTGGGCAGGCCCAGGCGCCAGCGGTCGGGGATGGGCACGAAGTCGGGGCTGGTGTCGATGGGCCGCGGATGACCCATCGAGCGGCCCACGAAGCCAGGCGGGCGATCGGGCTCGGACTCGCCCGCCGGCGGCGTCTGCGCGAAGGCAGACCCGGTCCAGAGGGCGATGGCAAGACCAAAGACGCCGAGGCTCTTTCGCATGCGAGACCTGGGAAGCGCCCGAATCCTAGCTTGAATGACGTGGGACTGTCAAAATCCACGGCACCGGGTCGCCCCGACCCCCCGGACGAACCAAAGGCGGCCGGCGCCTTGACAGCCAGGAAGAGGGGGGCTAGCGTCAGCCCCTCGTCAATCGCGCCGTTCCCCGAGCGCGGCGGAGGCCGCCAACTCCCTCCCCGCTGAGGTCGTCCCATGAGCCGCCCGCCGTCTCGTTCCGCCCCTGCGCCCTGGCTTCTCACCGCGCTCCTGCTCACCGTCGTCATTGCCCTGCCCTGGCGCGGGGACGTCCACAGCGCCGACCACCGCGATGCCCCGCTGAGCAGCGAGGACCCCGCGGCCGACGTCAACGACGTGTTCGTGTTCGTCAGTCCGACCGACTCGACCAAGGTCATCTTCGCGATGACGGTCAACGGCTTCGCGGTGCCGGCCGTCCGCTCGAGCTACGCCTTCGGCAACGACGTCCTCTATCAGTTCAAGATCGACAACACCGGCGACGGCCGGGAAGACCTGGTCATCCAGGCCACCTTCGACGGCTACGAGTCGCTGCGCGACCCGCGCTGCCCGAGCCCGGGCGGCGGGCAGTTCCTGTCGTTGATCGGTCCCGTGCGGCCGTACAACGTCGGGGCGGACAACTACCTGGTCCGGCGCGGTGGTCCCGAGGTGAGCGGCTGCACCAGCACCGTGCTCTCGGACGACGGTATCCGGGTCTGGGCCGGGCTCGCCGAGGATCCATTCGTGGTCGACATCGGCCAGCTCAACCGCATCCTGGGCGGCACCCAGGAGCTCTTCCGCGAGGCGGTCAGCCCGGTCCTGGGCCCGCTGCGCGGCCGGCCGATCCGTGACGACGACACCAGCGGCGTGGACAGCTTCGGCGGGTTCAACGTCTCGGTGATCGTGGTCGAGGTGCCGATTGCGCTGGTGCAGGGCAAGGGCCACCGCACCCGGACCTACCTCGGCAACGACACCACGATCGGCGTGTGGGGCACGACCAGCCGCTCGAAGATCCGCCGGCTGTCCACCCACCACGAGCCGCGCGAGTTCGGCCCGTACATCCAGGGCCAGCGCATGGGCCACCAGGTCTTCAAGACGATCTTCCTGCCCACCGCGGTCAAGGATTTCTTCAACCGCACGGTGCCAGCCGACGACGCCCGCAACGTCAGCCAGTACATCCCGGACGCGCTGACCACGACCGACAACGACGGCACCGGCAACACCATCGCCGGGCGGGCGGCGCTGCTCACGGCGCTCGGCGTCACCGCGCTGCCCAACGGCGTACCCCTGCTGCTGCCGGCCAGCTTCGGCAACACCGACCCCAACCTGATCCGCAAGGTCCTCATCCCCGACGTCCTGCGGATCAACCTGGCGCTGCCGGCCACCGACGTGGGCATCGCCACCAACGGGCTGCAGAACGGGCGCCGCCTCGGCGATGACGTCATCGACATCCTGCTGCGGCTGTCGCGCCAGCTCGCCGACGTGAAGTTCCCCGACGGCGCCGGCGTGCCGGGCAGCGGGGCGCTGGGCAAGCGGCGGGCGCTGGACTGCTCGGTGCTGCCCGCCTGTCCCGACCGGCGGGTGCTGGCCGTCCTGCAGGGCACGGACTTCATCAAGCCGGACGATCAGCTCGGTGACCTGAGCACGAGCGGCAACGACCGGCCGTTCCGGGCCGCGTTCCCGTTCGTCGGGGAGGCGCACCCACTGCCAGGCAGCGCCACCCCGGCGCCGGGCACCGTGGGGTTCCCGCCCCAGCAGTGACCGCGTGGGTGGCTGGCATCTGAGCGCGGTGCGCACGGCGAGAGCCACGGTCGCTCTCGCCGTGCTCCTCGGCTTCGCCCTGGCGGCGCCGGCGCAGGACCGGGCCACCGACCAGGTGCTGAAATTCCACCAGGCGCGGGTGCTCGCCGATCCCGACGATCCGCTCGCCCACAACCGACTGGCCGCGGCCTACGTGCAGAAGGCCCGCGAGAGCGGCGACCTCACCTACTACGGCCTGGCCGAGACCGCCGCCCTCCGCTCGGTCGCGCTCCTGCCCCGCGGTCCGTCGGCGGCCAGCGCGACGACCACGCTGGCCCTCGTCCATCTGGCCCGTCACGAGTTCACCGAGGCCCTGGCCCGCGCGCGCGCGGCGCTCGACCTCGGCCCCGAGGAGGCCGCGCCCCACGCCGTGGCCGGCGACGCGCTGGTCGAGCTCGGCGAGTACGAGGCCGCCGCCCAGGCGTACGGCCGCATCGCGAACGTCGAAGGGCCGCGCCGGCCCGACAGCCGTCTGGCCTATCTGCAGTTCCTTCGCGGCGACGCGGCCGGTGCCATCGCCGGCATGCGCCGCGCGGTCGAGGTGATCCGGGCCACGAGCCCGGCGGGCGAGCCGGCGGCGTGGGCGCGCGCCCAGCTCGGCGACCTGCTGTTCCATGCCGGCGACCTGCCCGGCGCCGAAGCCGCCTATCGCGAGTCGCTGGCCGCCGCCCCCGGCTATCACCGCGCCCTGGCCGGCGCCGCCCGTGTGCACGCGGCCCGGGGTCAGTTCCGCGACGCCGTCGAGCGCTATCAGAAGGCGCTGGCGGTGATCCCGCTGCCGGAGTACGCCGCCGCCCTCGGTGACGTCTACACCCGCCTGGGGCGTGAGGCGGACGCGCGCCGGCAGTACGCGCTCGTGGAGTACATCGGCCGGTTGAGCGCGCTGAACCGCACCGTCTACAACCGCGAGCTGGCCCTCTTCTACGCCGATCGCGGCGTCCGGCCGGCCGACGCGCTGGCGCTGGCGCGCCTGGAGCTGCAGGCCCGGCGCGACGTGTACACCTACGACGTCCTCGCCTGGGCCCTGCTGCGCAGCGGGCGCGCGCGGGAGGCGGTAGAGCCGATGACCCAGGCCCTGCGCCTCGGCACCCCGGACGCGCGCCTGTTCTTCCACGCCGGCATGATTCACCACGCCCTCGGCGAGACCGACGCCGCGCGTGACCATCTCGGCCGCGCGCTGGCCCTCAACCCCGCCTTTCACGTCCTGCAGGCCGAGGTCGCCACCCGCACGCTGGCCGAGCTGAACCGCCGCGCGTCCGCCCCGGCCGGAGGACGGCCGTGACGCCGCGTCGTGTGGCCGTCGCGGTACTGGTCGTGCTGGCGCTGACCGCCGCCCCGGCCCTCGCGCACCCGCTCGGCAACTTCAGCATCAGCCACTACGCCGGGATCGAGATCCAGGCCGACGCCGTCCAGGTCCGCTACCTGATCGACATGGCCGAGATCCCGACCTTCCAGGCGATGCAGGACGACGACCTCGTCCCCCAGATCGGCCACCCGAGCGTCGCGCCCTGGCTGGCCCGCACGGCGCTCGCGCTCGGCCGCGGGCTGCGACTGGAGGTGGACGGCCGCCGGCTCCCGCTCACGGCGGGCGCGACGGAGATCGTGTTCCCGCCCGGCGCCGGCGACCTGCCGACGCTACGGCTCGGCGTCGTCTACCGGGCGCCCCTGGATCTCGAGGCGCGGGGCGCGCTCGAGCTGCGCTACGTCGACGAGAACTTCCCCGAGCGCACGGGCTGGAAGGAGATCGTCGTGCGGGCCGGGCCCGGTGTGACCCTGGCCCACAGCACCGTGCCGGCCACCGACCGCAGCCACGAGCTGGCCGACTATCCGGTCGACCTGGTGAACAGCCCACCCCAGGACGTCGAGGCGCGGGCGACGTTCACGCGCGAGGCGGCCGTGGCCGCGGTCGCGCCAGCGCCGGAGCGCCCGCTGTCGCTCGCGCCGGACCGGGCCGCGTCCTCCGCCGGCGCCCTCGCCGACCTCGTCACCCGGCGCGAGCCCGGCGCCGGGCTGATCGCCACCGCCCTGCTCGTCGCCGTCGTCCTCGGCGCCTTTCACGCGCTCGAGCCCGGCCACGGCAAGACCGTGGTCGCCGCGTATCTCGTGGGCTCGCGCGGCACCGCCCGCCACGCGCTCATCCTGGGCCTGGTCGTGACCGTGGCCCACACGGCCGGCGTCTACCTGCTGGGCGGCGTCACCTTCTATGCGTCCCAGCACGTCGTGCCCGAGCGGCTCTATCCCTGGCTCAGCCTCGGCTCGGGGCTGACGATCGCCGGGCTGGGCCTGGTCCTCTTCATGCGGCGCCTCACCGGTGCGGACACAAACCACGGCCACACACACGGTCACGGGCATCACCATCACCACGACCATACCCATGACCACGCCCACGACCACGATCACGCCCACGGCCACGACGACGCCCACCCGGCCGACCACGCGCCCGTGTACGATGGCGCCCATGCGCACGACCACCACCATCACGACCAGCCGGTCTCGCTCCGCGCGCTGGTCGCCCTCGGCGTCAGCGGCGGGATCATCCCCTGCCCGGCTGCGCTCGTGGTGCTGCTCAGCGCGCTGTCGATCCACCGGGTCGGCTTCGGCCTCGTCCTCATCGTCGCCTTCAGCGTGGGGCTGGCCGCCGTGCTGGTGGCCATCGGCATCCTGATGGTCTACGCCGGCCGGCTGATGACCCGCTTCCGCGAGGACGGCCCGCTGATCCATCGCTGGCTGCCCCTGACCTCCTCGGCGGTCATGACCCTGCTCGGCCTGGGCATCGCCGTCCAGGCGATGGCACCGTGGATACCTCGCTAGTCGCCGCCCTCGGTCTCGGCTTCATGCTGGGCCTGCGTCACGCCCTCGACGCCGATCACGTGGCCGCGGTCTCGACCTTCGTGAGCCAGGAGCGCAGCGTGCTGCGCTCCTGCCTGCGCGGCACCTTCTGGGGCATCGGCCACACCGCCGCCCTGCTGGTGGCCGGCATCGCCGTCTTCGCGTTCAAGCTGCAGATCTCGCCCGAGGTGGAACGGGGCGTCGAGACCGTCGTCGGCATGGTGCTGATCCTGCTCGGCGCCCACGTGCTGCTCCGGGCCTTCAGCGCCGTGAGCCTGCATCGCCACCAGCACTCGCACGGCGGCGCGCCCCACAGCCACCTGCACGTGCACGTGGGCGATGCCGCCGAGCACCGGCACCTCCACGTCTGGCGGGGGGCGCCGCAGCCGCTGCTGATGGGCGTGCTGCACGGGCTGGCCGGCAGCGGCGCGCTCGTCCTGCTGGTCCTGGCCAGCATGCCGTCGCCGGGCGCCGCCCTCGCCTACATCCTCGTGTTCGGGCTGGGCTCGACCGCCGGGATGCTGGTCCTGAGCGGGCTGATCGGCGTGCCGTTCGCCCTGACCGCGGGCGGCTCCGCCGGCCTGGCCACCGGCCTGCAGACCGTGGTCGGCGCCGCCAGCGTGCTGGTGGGCATCCTGATGGTACGCAGCGGCGTGCTCGCCTGACCGAGCGTCCTTGACAGGGAGCGGGCGGCTCCGTAGTGTCGCAGATCTCATGCGCGATTCGAGCCGGCGCTGGCAGAAGATACATCCGTGATGGTGGGCGGGTCTCCGATCGTCGGGCAGCTGCGGGAGATCCAGCGCGCGCACGGGTTCATCCCGGCGGCGGCATTGCGCGAGCTCTCCGAGCGCACCGGCGAGTATCTCTACAAGCTGCACGGCGTCATCAGCTTCTTTCCGCACTTCCGCCTGGAGCCGCCGCCCCCCGTCGAGGTGCTCGTGTGCGACGACCTGTCGTGCCACCGGCGCGGCGGTGCGGCCCTGCTGGCGAGCGTGCAGGATCGGGTGGCGCAGTCGGGTCCCGAGGGCACCGTGGTCCGCGCGGTGTCGTGCCTGGGCCGCTGTGACCGGGCGCCGGCCTGCGCCGTCAACGAGTCGATCGTGTCCCGCGTGAGCGCCGACCGCGTGATGGAGCACATCGCGAGCGCCGCCGCCGGCCAGCGCGTGCCCGACGAGCACGTCACCCGCACCACCGATCCCCTCGCCGTCGATCCCTACGGCACCGGCCCCCGCTACGCCGCCGCCCGCGCGCTGGCGACCTCCGGCGACGCCGCCGGCGTCATCGCCGCCCTCAAGGCCGCCGAGCTGCGCGGCATGGGCGGTGCCGGCTTCCGGGCCGGCCTCAAGTGGGAGCTCGTGCGCAACGTCGCCGGCGACGAGAAGTACATCGTGTGCAATGCCGACGAGAGCGAGCCCGGTACCTTCAAGGACCGCTTCCTGCTCGAGAACGTGCCCCACCTGCTCGTGGAGGGGATGCTGCTGGCCGGCCTCGTCACCGGCGCCCGGCTCGGCATCGTCTACATCCGCCACGAGTACGAGGCCCAGCTCGAGATCATCGAGCACGAGATCGCCGCCGCCCGGACGGCCGGCGCGCTGGGCCCGAGCGTGTTCGGCTCCGGCCGCGAGTTCGAGCTGGAGACGTTCGTGAGCCCGGGCGGCTACATCTGCGGTGAGGAGTCGGCGCTGCTGGAGGCGCTGGAGGGCAAGCGGGGCGAGCCGCGCAACAAGCCGCCGTTCCCGGTCACCCACGGCCTGCACGGCAAGCCCACCGTCATCAACAACGTCGAGACGTTCGCGCTGGTGCCGGTCATCCTGGCCCGCGGCCCCGAGTGGTTCAAGGCCCAGGGCAAGTCGGGCGCCTCCGGCCTCAAGTTCGTCGGCATCAGCGGCGACGTGGTGCGGCCGGGCGTCTACGAGATCAGCATGGGTACACCGGCCCGCGAGGTCATCTTCGACCGGGCCGGCGGCATCGTGGGCGGCCGCGCGTTCAAGGCGTGGGCGCCCTCGGGCCCGTCGTCGGGCTTCCTGCCGCCCGCCCTGGTCGACACGCCGCTCGACTTCGACTCGCTGGCCAAGGCCGGCTCCATGCTGGGCTCGGGCGCGCTGCTGGCGCTGTCCGACGAGGCGTGCATGCTCGACATGGCGCTCAACGCCGTGCGGTTCTTCCGCAACGAGTCGTGCGGCAAGTGCGTGCCGTGCCGGGTCGGCTCGGCCAAGATGGTCGAGGTCCTCACCGAGATCGCCCGCGGCCGCGGCCGGCCGGAGCACCTGGCGATGATCGACGACCTGTCGCACGCGCTGATCCAGACGTCCATCTGCGGCCTCGGCCAGGTGGTGCCGATGCCGATCCGCTCGGTCCTCACCCACTTCCGCGACGAGGTCGACGAGCACCTGCTGCGCCAGCGGTGTCCGGCCCGGGTCTGCTCGATGGTGGGCGCGTGAGCCCGGCCACGACGGTGACGCTCACGATCGACGGCCGCGAGGTCACCGTCGACTCCGGCACCACGATCATCGACGCCGCCCGCCGCCTGGGCATCGACATCCCGACGCTCTGCCACGCCCAGCACCAGACGCCGGTCGGCGTGTGCCGGGTGTGCACGGTCGAGGTGAAGAACAACCGGGTGCTGGCGGCGGCGTGCGTGCGCCCGGCCGAGGCGGGCATGGTGGTCGCCACCGCCTCCGACAACGTGCGCCGCGCGCGCCGGACGCTGGCCGAGCTGCTGCTGGCCGATCATCCCTCCCCGTGCGAGCGGCAGCAGACCACCGCCGACTGCGAGCTGGAGAAACTGGGGGTGGCCTACGGCGTCGGCACTCCGCGCTTCGGCGCCCGGACGTGGCCGCGCGGCCTCGACGAGTCCTCGCTGTTCATCAGCGTCGACCACACCGCCTGCATCCTGTGCGATCGCTGCATCCGGGCCTGCACCGAGATCAAGCACAACAACGTCATCGGCCGGGCCGGCAAGGGGTACGGGGCGGGAATCTCGTTCGACAACAACCTGCCCATGGCCACCTCCTCCTGCGTCGGCTGCGGCGAGTGCATGGTCACCTGCCCGACCGGGGCCCTGACCAATCGCAAGGTGCTCGACGTCGAGATGCCGCCCGGCGAGGCGATGAGCTCGGAGGCCCTGCAGGCGCTGCCGATCTTCGCCCGGATGTCGGGGACCTTCCTCGACCTCAACCGGGGCGCCGTCGTGCGGCGGCACGTGCGGGCCGGCGAGGTCATCTGCCGCGAGGGCGACTTCGGCTCGACGGCCTTCTACATCCTGGAGGGCCAGGTCCAGGTCTCGATCGCCACCCCCCTCGGCCACAGCGCGGCCCGCCGGGGCGCGGCCAGCGGGCGCAAGGGCTTCTTCCGCATGCTGACCGAGCTGGTGAAGAGCCCGCCGGTGGCCCCGTCGCCCGACCGGGCCCCGCGCTACATTCCCATCGACGCCACCGTCGACCTCGACCTCAACAACCCGGTGGCGCAGCTCGGACCCGGCGACCTGTTCGGCGAGATGACCTGCCTCAGCTTCTACCCGCGCTCGGCCACCGTGCGGGCCACCGAGGACACCGTCGTCCTCGAGATGCTGCGCAACGTGCTCCAGATGCTGCAGAAGGACAAGGTCTTCAAGGCCGACCTCGACCGCCGCTACCGCGAGCGCGCGCTCGACACCCATCTGCGCACGGTGCCGGTGCTGGCCGGCCTCAGCGAGGCCTTCGTGGCGCGCCTGCGCGAGCGGGTCGAGCTCGTCCGCTACGAGCCGGGCCAGGCCATCTGCAAGCAGGGCGAGGTCGCGGACAGCTTCTTCCTGCTCCGGATCGGCTTCGTGAAGGTCACCCAGGCCTTCCCCGGGGGCGACCTGGTGGTGCGCTACCTCACCCGCCCCGACTACTTCGGCGAGATCGGCCTGCTCGGCGAAGGCGTGCGCACCGCCACCTGCACCGCGCTCGACCACGTGGAGGTCGTGCGCATCGCCGCCGCCGACTTCCGCGACATGATCCACGAGTTCCCCGAGATCGAGGCCGGCCTGGCCCAGGTGGCCCGCACGCGGATGCAGAACGACGACCAGCACCAGGGCACGCCGAGCCCGGTCGCCCTCGACGACTTCCTCGGCCAGGGGCTGATGGAGGCCCAGAACCTCCTGGTCATCGACCTCGAGAAGTGCACCCGCTGCGACGTGTGCGTGCGGGCCTGCGCCGACGCCCACGAGGGCGTCACCCGGCTGGTCCGGGACGGGCTGCGCTACGACAAGTACCTGGTGGCGACCTCGTGCCGGTCGTGCCGGGACCCGCTCTGCATGGTCGGCTGCCCGGTCGGCTCCATCCGCCGGCATCCCAACTCGCTGGAGATCATCATCGAGGACTGGTGCATCGGCTGCGGCCTGTGCGCCACCCAGTGCCCCTACGGCAACATCAACCTGCACCCGTTCAAGGTCGTCGCCGAGGATCCCGAGCACCCGGGCGTGATGAAGGCCCAGATCCGGGAGAAGGCGACGACCTGCGACCTGAGCCGGGAGTACCACGAGCCGGCGTGCGTGTACGCCTGTCCGCACGACGCGCTCAAGCGCATCGAGCCGGTGACGTTCTTCGGGATCAAGTCCTGAGCCCGGCCCCGCGATGCTGATCG
The DNA here is from genome assembly GCA_963734175.1 of uncultured Candidatus Rokubacteria bacterium. Lineage (GTDB taxonomy): Bacteria > Methylomirabilota > Methylomirabilia > Rokubacteriales > CSP1-6 > AR5. The sequence continues at coordinate 109,387 of CAVTGC010000002.1, read as the reverse complement.
ACTCGGGGCATCGCCGCTGGATCGTGGCCAGCGTCCTCCTGCTGGTCGTCGCCACCGCCGTCTACGTGCCCTACGTCCGGGCCGCCCTCAACGGCCCCAGCGGCGGCAGCCTGCCCGGGCTCGTCTTCGGCATCGTGGGGTTCGCGTTCATGATCTTCGCCGGGCTGCTCGGCGCCCGTCGCAAGGTCCCGACCTGGCGCATCGGGCGCGGCACCGCGTGGATGCGCGGGCACATCTGGCTCGGCCTGGTGAGCTTCCCGCTGATCCTGTTCCACGGGGGCTTCCACTTCGGCGGGACGCTGACCACCGTGCTGATGATCCTGTTCATCATCGTGTACGTGAGCGGCATCGTGGGCGTCATCCTGCAGCAGACGCTGCCGCGACTGATGCTGACGCGGGTGCCGCTCGAGACCGTGTACGAGCAGATCGACTCGGTCGTGCTGCAGCTGCTGGCCGAGTCCGACGGCTTCGTCGCCGCCGCCTGCGGCCCGCTGCCGGTGGCCGCGGTCACCGCCCCCGACGAGCGCAGGGCCGGCGGCGGCTCGATGCGGCCGGGCCAGCCGCGCTCGAGCCCGCGGACGCCCCCCGCCGCGCTGGCGCCGGTGCCGGAGAGCGGAGCGCTGCGGGAAACCTATCTGCGCGACATCCGTCCGTTCCTCGATCCCCGCGACACCGCCAACGGCGTGCTCGGCACCTCCAGCCGGGCCGCCACCCTGTTCCGCAATCTCCGGACCACGCTGCCCTCCGTGTTGCAGGACACCGTCACCGAGCTGGAGGGCATCTGTGACGAGCGGCGCCAGCTCGCCGACCAGAAGCGCCTGCACCACGTCCTCCACGGCTGGCTGCTGGTCCACGTGCCCCTGTCCATGGCCCTGCTCCTGCTCGGCGCCGTCCACGCCGTGATCGCGCTCAGGTATTGATGGCCGGCCCCGCGCGCTATTCGACGAAGATCCGGGCCAAGCGGATCGCCCTGCAGTACTTCCGGCGGCTGCACCCGTTCCGTCGCTGGAAGCTGATCCTCTCGATCGCCGCGCCCGTCCTGGCCGCGGTGTGGCTCCTGATCGCGGCCGGCCGCGGCGATCAGCGGCTCTACCTCGGCGGTCCGGTGTCCACCGCCCACGCCATGTTCGAGACGGATTGCCGCGTCTGCCACGGCCCCGGTCCCACGCCGGGCGCGCCGGTCACCCAGGCCACGCTGGCCGCGGCGGCGGCGGCGACGCCGCGCACGTTCTTCCTGACCGTCTCCGACAACGCGTGCACGACCTGTCACGCCGGCCCCGACCACAACACGAAGTCGGTCACTCCGCGCTGCGCCAGTTGCCACGTCGAGCACCTGGGTCGGGCGGTACTGGCCCAGATCGCCGACCGGCACTGCGTGGAGTGCCACCGCAGTCTGGAGCCGAGCAAGCCACACAAGACCGACTTCCAGCGCTCGGTGACCGCCTTCGACGGCCAGCATCACCCGCAGTTCGCCGTGACCGTGAAGGATCGCGGACGGGTGGCGCTCGACGCCACGCCGCCGCCGACCGACGACACCCCGATCAAGCTCAACCACCTGGTGCACCTCAAGGCCGGACTGCAGGGCATCGACAAGTTCGTGGAGCAACGGGGCCCGGACGGTGTCGCCAGGGTGCAGGTCCAGTCCAAGAGCGATCCGGCCGCGCCCGCTCGTGATGCGCTGAAGCTGACGTGCACGGCCTGCCACCAGCCGGACGAGCGCGGCCAGTACATGAAGGAGATCGTGTACGAGAAGCACTGCGCCGCCTGCCACGAGCTCGGCTTCGAGGGCTTCACCGCGCCGCACGAGAACCCGGTGATCGTCCGCGCCTTCGTGCGCGGCTCGCTGGCCGACCTCTACGACCTGTGCCGGGCGCTGCCCGCGAACGCCGACGAGGCCCAGCGTACCCGCTGCAGCGACGCCGGGATCGAGGGGTCGGCCCCGCCCGCCGCGCGCGGGCGGCGCGGGGCTGCCGCCGAGAGCGAGGCGCCCGCCGCCGACGCCCCGCGCGGCCTGCGGCGCGGCGGCGGCGCCGCCTCCGAGGCCCCCGAGCCACCGCCCAGCGATGCGCCGCGCGGCCTGCGACGCGGAGGAGGGGCCGCGGTCGAGGCGCCGCCGAGCGACGCGCCCCGTGGGCTGCGGCGTGGTGGTGGAGCCGAGGCGGAAGCCCCGGCCGCCGATGCTCCCCGCGGGCTCCGGCGGGGCGGAGCTGCCGCCGAGGCCGAGGCGCCGGCGGACACCCCCCGGGGCATGCGGCGGGGCGGTGCTGCCCCGGCCGAGGCCGCGCCGGCGGCCGCGAAGGGCTGGGTCGCCGAGCACACCGCCGCCGCTCAGGGCCTCCTCTTCGGCAAGCAGGTGTGCGGGTCGTGCCATACGCTCAAGGGCAACGACCCGGCGTCCGTCGAGGTCGTGCCTCCGAAGATTCCCGCCCGGTGGCTCCCCCACTCGCGTTTCGACCACGCCCCCCACCGGCCACTGGCGTGCGTCGAATGCCACGGTCTGGCGACAACCAGCGAGAAGACCACGGACGTGCTGATGCCGAAGGCCGAGACCTGCCGGGAGTGCCACCGGCCCCGCGCGGGCGCCCGGGCCGGCTGCGTGGAGTGCCACCGCTACCACGACAAGACCAGGGAGGCGAGCCAGGACGGGCCCTTCAAGGTCCACCAGCTGCTCGACAGAATTGGGTCCCGGCCGGCCGATCGAGTAAGATAGCGCCCTCGATGCTGCTCCGACTGCTCGCGGCCGCCACGCTCGTTGCTGCCGTTACCCTGCTGAACCCCCTGTCCGTCCACGCGCAGGCCTGCGGCACGACGACCACCGTCGGCTGCCTGACCGCGACCGACGTGACGAACGCCGTGCAAGGGGCGCTCACCGCGATCAGCCCCGACACCATGGTCGTCGCGGTGGTCGATCGGGCGGGGAGGCCGCTGGCCGTGTTCCGCAAGGCGGGCGCGCCCGCGACCGTGATCGGCAACTTCGGCGCGGCCGTCGACGCCAACGACCAGGCGCTCGGGCTGGCCCGCACCGGAGCGTTCTTCAGCAACAACCAGGCCCCGCTCTCGTCCCGGACGGTGCGGTTCATCAGCGGCATCCACTTCCCGCCCGGCACCACCAACAAGCCGCCGGCCGCGCTCTACGGCATCGAGAACACCAATCGCGGCTGCGCGCTCGGAGCCCTCGACGCCGTGGTGCCCCGCGCGACCAGCCTGGCCGGCGGCGCCTGTACCGGCGGCGGAGCGGGCCAACACGGTCGGCTGCGGGGCCGGGATCGTCACCGGCAAGGCCGACATCTTCGACAGCAACCCGGCGGCGGTGGACGGCGGGGGAGTGCCGATCTTCAAGGACGGGCGCGTCGCCGGCGGCATCGGCGTGACCGGGGTGACGCGCGACGCGGCCGAGTTCGCGGCCTTCATGGGCAGCGTTGCCGCCGGCGCGAACTTCGGCCCCCGTGTGCCCTTCCCGGGCGCCGTCATCCTCGAAGGCATCCGACTGCCCTTCGTGAACAACACCGTCCGCCCGGCCGGCGTGGGCCCCGGTGTGATGACCGGCGGCTTCACGTTCGGTCCCATCGCGAGCCCCGTGGAGGCCGGCGTGCCGAGCGGCTACCTGGTCGGGCCGACCGCCGACGCCCTCGGCTTCCTGACCCAGGCCCGCGTCAACACCATCGTGCAGCGCGCGGTCGCCCAGGCCCAGCGCACCCGGGCCGCCATCCGCCTGCCGCTCGGCAGCCCGACCGCGATGGTGATCGCGGTCGCCGGCCTCGACGGCACGCTGCTGGCGGTGTTCCGCATGCCGGACGCCACGGTGTTCAGCATCGACGTGGCCGCGACCAAGGCGCGCAACGTCATCTACTTCAGCGGCGGCGCTCGCAACCCCGGCGACATGCCGGGGTTCCCGATCGGCTTCTCGATGACGGCGCGCACGATCGGCTTCGGCGCGATGCCGCTCTATCCGGCTGGCATCGACGGCACCCGACCCGGCCCCTTCTTCGGCGACTTCCGCCGCGATGTGGACAACCCGTGCTCCCAGGGCCAGGACCCGACCAACCTCGGCAACCAGAGCGGGATCGTGTTCTTCCCCGGCAGCATCGGGATCTACTCGGGCGGCCGCCTGATCGGTGGTCTCGGCGTCAGCGGCGACGGTGTCGAGCAGGATGACCTCGTGACCGCCGCCGGCGTCACTCCCGACCTCGTCGCCCCACCGAACATCCGTGCCGACCGCGTCATCATCGGCGGCGTCCGCCTCCCCTTCTTCAAGTTCCCCCGCAACCCCGAAATCCGCTGAGGATGGGGGCCTCGAAGGGCCCCCCAAACCCCCCGGCCGGCTCGGGGCGCCCCGGCAAAGCCGTGGCGCCCCTCGAGAACGCGCCAGACTCCCCGCGACGCCGGCTTGTCCGAGTCTGTGTCCTCGCTCGATGGCCCACATTGTCAGTAGCGCGTGGTGCACGCGCTTGTGCTGTCGGTCGCGCGGGATGACGGCCGGCGGCGCGTGGCGCGGGCGGGGTGGGGCGACAGGGTCTCCGGCGGTTCCGTTGGCTTCGATCGTGTAAGGCCACACCCAGGACAGGCTCCGACCATGCCTGGGCGCCCCGGGTCGTCTCACGCGGAACCGCCGGGGACCCTGTCGCCCCGCCCCGCCCGCGCCACGCGCCGCCGCCGAGCGGGAGCTAGCGGCCGAACCGCTTGAGAAGGTCGCGTATCCCCTTTTCCGCCTTCTGCGGATCGACGTCCCGCAACACGCTGCTCGGCGAGACGCTGATCGAGGGCGAGGCGGCGGTGCCGCTCACCTTGGCCTTCAGCTCGCCGCGGCCGTGCTGCACGATCATGTCCAGGTTCATCCGTCCCGTCGGCAGCGCGTAGTCACCGGCGATCGAGACCTTCATCGATCGGCTCGTGTAGAGCAGATCACGCGTCGTCGCCACGCCGTTGGTCAGCGTGTAGGTCCCGGTGATCGAATCGAACTCCAGCGGCGAGTCGACGGCGCGCGTGGGGATGTCGGCGGCCAGGATCGCGGAGACGGCGCCGCCGACCCGTACGAGGCTGGCGAACAGCGCCAGCGCCTGGGAACCGACCACCTTGCCGCGGCCGACGCGCAGCTGCCCCGGTCCCGACAACGTGTTCAGCATGTCGTGAGCATCGAACGTCAGTTCCCCGGTGAGGTCGAGCGGCCCCGTGATCGCGTAGCCCTGGCAGAGGTAGTCGACCAGCACCTTCTCGAGCGGCAGCGTCTTGATCCCCAGGTCGGCGAGCTGGACGCGGACGCCGCGATCGAGCGCCGCCGTGAGCTGGGTGGTGACGGCACCACCGGCGACATCGGCGGTGACCGGCCGCCCGGTGAGCCGCTGCTCTTGCCACGCCGCGTTCACCTTCAGCGAGGACACGGTGAGCGTCCGCCGCTTGGGCTCCGGACACTGAGGATTCGTCTGGGTGACCGTGAGTCCGGAGGTCGTCACCTCGCCGGCCGCGGTCGGCGCAGCCACGGTGCCGCCCAGCACCAGCGCGCCCTTGAGCCCGCCGCCCAGCCCCGGCTCCGGTCCGATCGAGGCCGCGGCCAGCGGGCCGACGTCCTTGCCGTCGATCGCCACCTTGCCCCGCAACGAGGCCTCGGACAGTGGCTTGCCGTTGACGAGCGCGACGACGCCATCGCTGAGGGTGAGCCGGACGTCGCCCGGCTGAAGGCGGGTGGTGCCCTTGAACGTGATCTGGGTGCCGCTGCCGATGAGAGTCACGTCAGCGTCGGTCAGCCGGTACTGCGAGGCCGCCTCGCCCTTTCCGCGGGCGAGATACACGACGGTGCCGCCGTCCACCACGACGCGGGCGACTGCCGCCGGACTGGCCGCCGCCGCCCCGCCGCCCGAGCGCCCCGGCCGGGGCGGCGGCGCGCGAGGCGACTCCGTGGTGGCGCCGAGCGAGGCGATGTTGAGGCGACCGTCGGCCCCCTGGATGAGCGTGACGACCGGCTTGCGCAGGAGGATGTCACCCAGCTCGACACGTCCCGTCAGCAGGGGGAGCAGCCGCAGGCGGACGCGGCCGACGTCGAGCTTGAGGAACGGCTCGGTACCGAACTTCGGGTCCTCGGCGACCTCCAGGTCGTGCAGCTCCACGGCCGGCAGCGGCAACACCCGGATCGAGACGGAGCTGAATCGCACGGGACGCCCCAGCGCCTGGGTGGCACTGCTGGCGATGTAACTCTGGATGCGCGGGGTGTCGACGAGCCGCGGCAGGGCCGCGGCCGCGACGACCACCAGGATGACGAGCACCGCGACGACGCCGAGCAGCCACTTCACCCAGCGCGGCATGGCGCCTCCGCGAGCCCGCTCAGCCCGTCTGGATCGCCGTCAGCGTCCAGGCGTTCGGGCCGACGGGTCGCGTGAACGTCCAGAAGTCCTCGAACCGCTCCGGCCCGGTGCGCGAGCCGGCCACCACTGCACCGCCAGCGTCGACGGTGTAGTCGATGAGGCTGCCGGCCAGCAGCACGGTGACGAAGTCCTGGCCGCGCTCCTGCCACGCCTCGGTCACCTCGGTACGCTCGATCTGGATGCGCTCGACGTGACTGCGATGCCCGGCCCGGCGGAGCGCCTCCACCTGTGCCTCCAGGTGCGCGCGCATGTCGGCCGACAGCCGCGGGTGCAGCGGCTTTAGGTCGCCGGCGGCCAGCGCCATCTGCACCGCCCGGAACGTCTCCGCCGCGTCGGAGGCCAGCCCGGCGGCATCGAAGGCCGGGTCCATCTGGCGAACGTGGCTGAGACCGCGGTCGAGCTCATCGACCGCGGGCGCGCGCTCCTGCACGGCGGTGCCGCCGGCGGGCATGTCCCACGAGCGAGGGCTGGCGTTCCCGGCGTAGCCGGGCGCGCCGGCGTAGGCCGGCTCGCGCCGGCGGCTCTGCATGAACTTGAAGAGCAGGAACAGGCCGCCGCCGATCAGCAGCAGGTCGAGCAGTCCGAACCCGCCCAGGCCACCGCCGAGCCCGCCGAGACCACCGAAGAGCAGCCCGCCGAGCAGGCCGCCCAGCATGAAGCCGCCAACGGCGCCCATGATGCCGCCGAAGGGACTCGGCCGCGGCGCCGGCGCCGGGCTGGTGAGCGAGCGCGAGGGTGAGGTGGGTGAGCTCGGGCTGGACGGCGCCGGCCGGGCCGGGGACGAATACGAGCGCGAGCCGCGGCTGCCGCCGCTGCCCGCGCGAGCCCACGCCTCGCCGGCGGCGCCGGCGAGCAGGAGGGCGGTCAGCAGTACGATCAGGGTGCGGGACGGCGTCATCGGCATACCGCGTCCTTTCATGGTACGAGCAGCACTTTGCCAGTGGTCTGTCGCCCCTCGAGCGCCCGGTGCGCCTGGGCCGCGTCCTTGAGCGGGAACTCGAACTCCATGCGCATCTTCAGCTTGCCGCTGGCGATCCATCCCAGTACCTCGCCGGCCCGCGACTGCAGCTCCTCGCGGCTGCCGATGTGGTGGTTCAGGCTGGGCCGGGTGAGGAACAGCGAGCCCTTGGCGTTGAGGATCTGCGGATCGATCTGGCCGATCGGTCCGCTCGACTGGCCATACAGCGCGATCAGCCCCCGCGGCGCCAGCGAGTTGAGGCTCTTGTCCCACGTGGTCTTGCCCACGGCGTCGTAGACCACCTGCACGCCCTTGCCGTCGGTCAAGCGCTTGACCTCGGCCTCGAAATCCTGGCGCGTGTAGATGATGGTCTCGTCGGCGCCGGCCTCGCGCGCGAGCTTGGCCTTCTCGTCGGTGGAGACGGTGCCGAGCACGCGGGCGCCCCGCATCCTGGCCATCTGGCAGAGCAGCAGCCCCACGCCGCCGGCCGCCGCGTGCACCAGGCAGGTGTCGCCCTTCTTGAGCGGGTACGTGCTGGTGGCCAGGTAGTGCGCGGTGATGCCCTGCAGCATCGCCGCCGCGCCCTGCCGCGTGCTCACGCCCGTCGGCAGCACGACCAGCCGCGCCGCCGGTACCGCAGCGTACTCCGCGTAGGCTCCGGCCACGCCCGTGTAGGCGACCTTGTCGCCCACCTTCACCTCGCTGACGTTGGGGCCGACGGCGGTGACGGTGCCGCCCGCCTCGAGGCCCAGCGTGAGCGGGTACTCGGCCTTGTAGAGGCCGCTACGGAAGTACACGTCGATGTAGTTCAGCCCGGCCGCATCGACCTTGACGACGGCCTCGCCGGCCTTCGGCGTCGGCTCCGGCGCGTCGTCCAGGCGCATGACTTCGGGGCCACCGGGGGCATGGATGCGGATCGCTTTCATCGCGGCCTCCTCAGGGACGTGAGAACAGGGCGTGCGGCCGAATTATAGCACCGCCTCGGGGGCGGCGGGCCCGAGGGCACCGCGCAGCCAGTGATACATCGCGTAGCACTCGAGCGCGAAGGGCGGGAAGCCGAGATAGCCGAGCACCGGCATCTCGAAGAGCTTCACCTCGCCCAGGTACGGCACCGTGTACGTCCATCGGCTCAGAGCCCAGTAGTTCCAGAATTCCCACAGCCCGCCGCACACCGCGCCGGCGGCGAGGAGCGCGACCAGGAGCGAGGCGTCCCCGCGCTCGAGCGCGCCCAGCCACGAGGGCCGCCCCCGACGGTAGTTGATCGGCTCCAGCAGCAGGACGAACCCCGTCCACACCAGCGGCACCAGCCATGCCGAGACCACGATCAGCGGCAGCACCACGCTCACCGCCCCCACGGCGATCGCGGCGGTCAGGAGCGCTGACGGGGGCCGCCAGGGTCGCACGCGTAGCCGCCCGGCCAGCCACGGGCGCAGGGCGGCGGCGGTGAGGAAGAGCGCGGGAAAGATCGTCGCGAACGCCCAGTCGTAGCCGACGCGACGCAGCCAGGGGTCGGGCTCGAGACCGTGGTACTGCCACCACAGCCCGACGCGGTCGGCGCCGCCGCGCCAGAAGCGGGGCGCGTTGTACCACTCGAACAGCCACCAGCACGCGATCGAGGCCAGCGCGACCAGCACCAGTTCCGCGCGAGCGGTAGTCAGGTACGAGCGGCCGGTGCGCCGGGCCACCAGCCCGTCGACCAGCAGGACGTAGCCGGTCCACACGATCGGCGTGAACCAGCGGCCCACGACCGGGTGGCCGGCCAGCAGCAGTCCCTCGGCGGCGACAACGATGACGAGGCCGAGCCAGCCGTGAGGCCGCACCGCCGGCCGTCAGGCCTCGAGCAGGCCCTTGAGGTGCTCGACCACGTCGGTCCCGGCCGGGGCGCGCTCGGTGAAGCGCGCGACCTCGTTCATCGCCGCGTCGAAGAACACGATGACGGGGATCGAGCGGTACTTGCCGTCCTTCAGGAACTGGTCCATGAGGTCGGGGTTCTCGTCACGCAGGAACACGCGCACCTGCATGTCCGGCCGCCCCTCGACCAGCCGCACCAGCGCCGGAAAGCTGGCCAGCGCGGTGCCGCACCAGTCCTCGGTGATCACCAGCACGTTCCGCACCCGCCCTTCCTTCACCCCACCCACCGCCCCCAGCCCCTCCAGCACCTGCACGAACCGCCCCTTCCCCATCGTCATCTGCCCCAAATACTCCTGCACCGTCATCCCCTGCCCAAACCGCTCCCGACTGACCATTGGAGATCCTCGCTCCTCGGTGGTCGACCTGCAGCGATCGATCCTCAGTCCGGAACCTGTGATCCGCGAGAGCTCCGGTGCCGGCGCGCCTGCCGTAGCACGACGCCGTGGCCGCCAGCGCGCCATCATGGCGAGCCGTCGCCGCCGTTCGAGCGCCGGGCATGGCGAGCGAGCCACCGACGACTCGACTCGGCCGAGCCCGACCCCCCGTGGGGGATGGGGGGTCGAGCGAGCCATGCCCGGCGCGAGTTACGGCGGCAGGCGAGCCATGCCGGCGCGCTGGCGGCCACGGCGTCGTGCTGCGGCAGGCGCGCCGGCACGCGGAGCGCGTTCGCGAACCGCTAGCGCATGGCCGCGAGGTCAATGGTGAAGCGGGTCACGTCGCGACCCTCGATATCGGCCACGATGAGCACGACGCGGGCCCCCCCGTCGAGGTCGCGCACCGGGAAGCCGTAGGCGCAGCGGGCCAGGAAGGCGCCGTCGTCCTGGCGGATGGCCGTGCGCTCGTTCTGGACGAACGACGGCCGGATCTCGCGGGTGCCGTACATGAGGCGGGGCGCGTAGTGGCGCGCGAAGTCCTCGCCGCGGCCGCGAAGCTGGACCCATACGACGAGCCGGCCGGCCTCTTTCCTGACGGAGCGCTCGATCTCGGCGGGCTTGAGCGGCTCCTTCTTGAACGCAGCGTGGCGGGCGGCCACGGCCAGCCGGTGGAACGGCGTGAGCACCAGCGCCTCGCCGCCCTCGCCGCCCACGCGCCACTCGCGGTCGTAGTCGTCGGCGGTGGTGCTGCGCTCGCCGGCCACGATCGCGGCCCGTCGGTCGGCCTCGGTCAGCGCGAGCGAGGCCGCGGCCGCCTCGCCGGTGGCGATCAGCGCGGCGGCGGCCAGCAGGACCAGGGCCCGCGTCACTTCGTCGCGCCTACCACGACCCGGCTGAAGCCGTCGGGCCCGAAGAAGCGCGCCGACACTCGCTGGACGTCGGCGGCGGTCACCCGGGCGACGCCGGCCTTGTAGCGGTCAGCGTAGTCGAGGCCGAGGCCCTGCTCCTCGACGGCCACGATGAAGTCCGCCACCTTGGCCGTGGTGTCGAGCCGAAGCGGAAAGCTTCCGATCAGGTAGTCCCGGGCCAGTCCCAGCTCGGCGTCGGTCACGGGGTCACGGGCCATCCGGACCAGCTCCTCGCGCACGATGTCGAGGACCTTCGGCACCTCCGCGGTGCGCGTCTGCGCCGAGATCGCGAACGAGGCCCCGTAGCGGCCCGGTGAGACGTAGGCGTAGACCGCGTAGGCCAGGCCGCCCTCGTCGCGCACGCGGGCGTACAGGCGAGAGGCCGACCCGCCGCCGAGGACGTAGGCGGCCACCGCCAGCGGGAAATAGTCGGGATCGATCTGCCGGATGGCCGGCCGACCCAGCATCATCGTGGCCTGTGACAGCTCCTTGGGAATCGTCTCGGTCCGCGGCGACACCGGCCCGGCCTCGAGCGGACCGGCCGGCAGCGGCGCGGCCGGGCGCGGCCAACCGCCGAAGCGCGCCAGTACCTCACGGCGCGCCTCGTCCACGGTGACGTCACCAGCCACGGCCACGATCACGGTGTCGGGCCGCACGTGGCCGCGATAGAACGCGACCACGTCGTCGCGCGTCAGCTTGCCGACCGACTCGATGGTGCCCTCGATGGGCGCGCCATAGGGGTGCCCGGGGAAGAGCAGCCGGCCCAGCGCGCGGGCCGCCACCGTGTTCGGGTCCTCCTCGGAGCGCTTGATGGCGGCCTGGATCTGCGACACCTTGCGCTTCAGCTCGGCCTCGGGGAAGGCCGGCGACAGCACGACCTCGCTCAGGAGATCGAGGCCGAGGCCGAGGTCGCGCTTGAGCACGGCCAGGGAAGCGGTGAGGCCGTCGCGGCCGGCGCCGGCCTCGAGGCTCCCGCCGACGAACTCGATCGCCGCGTCGATCTCGGGCCCGCTGTGCTTGGCGGTCCCGCGCGTGAGCAGCGCGCCCGTCAGGTTGGCCAGGCCGGCCCGGTCGGGCGGCTCGAACACCGACCCGGCCCGCATGAACGTGCGCACCGCCACGATCGGCACCCCCGGCCGTTCGGCCACCAGCAGCACGATGCCGTTGGGCAGCACCTCGCGGTGCGCGATGGGTGCGGCGGGCGCGGGCGTCGGCGCCAGACCGAACGCGAGCACGATGCCGAGGACGAGGGCAGTCAGACGGCGATGCGACATGGGCTCAGTCTAACTGCTTCCGGAAGCGCGGGACAGCCGACGTGGCCCTCGTGCCACGTCGAGCCGCGAGGTCTGCGCGATCCGCGGTCGGATCAGGCGCAGCCGGCGCGCGGGGCGCCAGCAGCGCGGGACGGCACCAGCGAGCAGGCGAAGGTCGCGGGCTGCTTGCGGTACTGCTCGATCGTGGCCTGAAGGCGCGTGAGCGTGCGGTCGCGCTTCGCGAGGCCGATGCCGTAGATGGCGAGGTCGTTCACGAGCTTCGTGTAGAAGACATGAGGGGCGTCTCCGCCTTGTCCCATGCACGGCGTCGGCTTCTGGGCCACCCGGAGCTGGGGCCCGAAGGCGGCGACGTACTGGGCGAGGATCGGCTCGAGACGCAGGTCGGCCGGGACCTCGGGGAAGCGTGCGAGGAACTCGTCCACCGTCATGGCCGCCGTGGTCGATCCCGCACACGACTCGACACTTCGCCCCAGTCGGATCTGCATGGCTAGAGTATAGACGATCGATCAGGGCTTCGGCAGCAGGATGCCGACGTTCTTCTTGTCGTCCTGGAAGTAGGCGCCGGCGACGCGCTGCAGGTCGGCGGCGGAGACAGCGCGGATGGAGGCCAGGTAGTCGTCCTGCCGGGCGTAGCCGCCGATCAGCTCGAAGCGGGCCAGCAGGGAGGCGCGGCGGTGGATCGAGTCCTCCTGGAAGACGAAGGCGGACTCGATCTGGTTCTTGGCCCGGGTCAGCTCGAGGTCGCTCACGGGCTCGCGCTTGAGCCGCTCCATGTGGCCGAGCAGCTCCTTCTCGAGCGTCTCGGCCGTCTGCCCGGGCAGCGGTGTGGCCCAGAACCAGAACAGGCTCGGATCGAGCGCGAAGTACGAGTAGTCGCCGCCGGCCTCCAGCGCGAGCTGCCGCTCGTGGACGAGATCGCGATAGAGCCGCGAGGTGCGGCCCCCGGAGAGGATCACCGACAGCAGCTCCAGCGCGGCGGCGTCGGGCGACTTCTGGTTGGGGACCGGGTAGCCGAGATAGACGATCGGCAGCTCGGCCGGCCGCTGGACCGTCAGCCGGCGCTCGCTGCTCTGGGGCGGCTCCACGGCCAGGACCGGCGGCGGGTCCGGCCCCCGCGGCACCGCCCCGAACGTCGCCCGCACCTTGGGGAGGACCTCGGCGGCCTTGAAGTCACCGACCACGACCAGCAGGGCGTTGTTCGGCACGTAGTACGTGCGGTAGAACGCCCGGATCTCCTCGGGCGTGATCCGCGTCAGATCGGTCGGCCACCCGATGATCGGCTGCCCGTAGGGATGCGCGCGGAACGCGATCGCGCTCACCTCCTCGCCCAGGGCGCCGCCCGGATCGTCCTCGGTGCGCGTGCGCCGCTCCTCGATCACGACCTCGCGCTCGGAGGTGATGATCTTGGCGTCGAGCAACAGGTTGTGCATGCGGTCGGCCTCGAGATCGAGCACGAGGTCGAGCCGGTCGGCCGCCAGGTTGACGTAGTACGACGTCACGTCCTGGGAGGTGAAGGCGTTGTCCTGGCCGCCGTTGCGCTCGACCAGGCGGGCGAACTCGCCGGGGCCGTACCGCGCGGTGCCGCGGAACATCAGGTGCTCGAGGAAGTGGGCGATGCCGGTCGCCCCGCGCGCCTCGTTGCGGGAGCCGACCCGGTACCACGTCTGCACGGTGACGATCGGGCTGCGGTGGTCCTCGAGCAGCAGCACCCGCAGGCCGTTGTCGAGCGTGACGGCGACGACGGCGGCGCGTGGGGGCTCCGCCGCCGGCACCGGACGGCCCGCGGTGAGGATGGCGGCGATCACGACGAGCACGAGCAAGTGACGCATCACGCTCGATTATACGCTCGGCGGAATCGGCGCCCAGGCGCTGCCGCCCGTCGCTACCCGCGAATCAGATAGCCGCCGGGCGGGACCTGATACTGCAGATCCTCGCATCGCCCCGGCGGCGACTGGTGGCCGGGCGGACGCCCGGGAATCCAGACCCGACAGAGGCCGGCCGGCGGCATGTGCCCGGGCGGGATCTTGACCGGCGGCGGCGTCGCCACCGGACCCGGCGTTGGCGGGAGCCGGCCATCCTGCTCGACCACCACACAGCCGCCGACGGTGAGCACGGCCAGCACGAGCGCGAGCGAGAGTTTCATGGAGCGAGTATGTCATGATCGAGCCCCGGCGATGCCCAAGCCCGAGCACGAGTTCTTCCGCCCCGATCACCTGCCCTGGGAGCCCATGGCCGGCTCCGCCACCGCCGGCGCCGGCGGTCCGGGCGTGCGCCAGAAGATCCTCAGCCGCGACGACGACACCGGCGACGTGACGCGGCTGCTGCAGTTCGACGCCGGCGTGGAGACGACGGAGACGATCGTCCACGATTTCTGGGAAGAAGTCTGGATCCTGGATGGCGAGATGATCGACCTCGGCAAGGGCCAGACCTTCGGGGCCGGCATGTACGCCTGCCGCCCGCCCGGCATGGTCCACGGGCCCTACCGGGTGCCGCGGGGCTGCACGACGCTCGAGATCCGCTACGGGCACCGGCCGCGCTGACCCGTCAGCGAGCCGGCAGGTACTCGCGGGCCAGCCCCTTGGCGTAGGCGTCGAGGAGCCGATGCATCTCGCGCATCGACTGTTCGGCCGCCCGCCGGTCGTCGGCGGTGCGGATGTACTTCAGGATGGCCCCTTCGGTCTCGCCCGCTTCCTCGCGCTCGACCTCCTCGTGCACGAGGTAGTTCATCGCGCCCCAGTCCGGCCGGCAGCCGTAAAACTTCGTGAGCGCGTGGCCGACGGTCTGCGAGACCTCCACCACCTCCGCCTCGATGAAGGCGGTGGTGCAGAGCGAGGCGCTCCACGGGATCTCGTGGGCGAGGCGCCGGAAGAACGCCAGGATCTCGCTCATCTCGGGGATCGGCTGGACCCGCCCCCACGCCTGCCGCGGAAAGCCCATGTCGTCACCGATCCGCTGGTAGAGCTCCACGTGATCGGGGGTACCGCCGATCTGGCCGCGGAAGTACCCGAGGTCCTCGACGAGCAGGTGGCGCGCACAGTCCTTGCGCACGTCCAGCTCGTCGCAGCGCGAGTGGATGCCGCTGAACATGCGGGGGAACCAGCAGATGAGGAAGAACCACTGGGAGACATGCCCCCAGGCCTGCTCCCGGGTCAGGGCGCCGGCCGCGAAGCGCTTGAAATACTCCGACTCCCGGAAGGGATTGTGGGCGAGCAGCTCCGTCCTCGTCGTCTCGAACCATTCGGTGCTCATCGTCGTCCTTTCGCTCACTCCGGATTCATGCTCTTGGCCTTGATGACCTCGAACGTCTCCCCGCCGCCGTCAGCGCCTTGATCTCGGCGGCCTCGATGCCGGCGGGTGAGGCGACGACGAGCAGCGTCACGGCGACGATCCGGCTCCACGGCCAGGCCATGGCCGCCATGCTAGCAACTCGCCCCCGCCCGGGCCACCCTCGCCGAAGCCAGTTGGAGGGCCGTCCTGGCCGGACCGTGTATGATTCGGCGTGATGCGTTCGCGTATGCTCTCGATCATCGCGGTCCTGCTGCTCGCGCTCGCCGTGCCCCTCGCCGCCTCCGCCCAGCCGTGCACCGAGCCCCTGGCCCAGATCTACGAGCGCGTGTCGCCGGCCGTGGTGTCGATCCAGGTGATGAAGATCAACAAGATCAAGCCTCAGCGGCGATTCGAGACGATCGTCGGCTCCGGCGTCATCATCGACAAGGAGGGGCAGGTCCTCACCAACGCGCACGTCGTGGACGGCGCCGCCTCGCTCACGGTCACCCTCGACTCCGGCAGCAAGGTCCCGGGCCGCGTGCTCGGCCTCGATACCGTGCTCGACGTGGCGCTGGTCCGCGTGGAGACCGGCGGCCCGCTGCCGGCGGCGCGGCTCGGTGACTCGGCCGCCATCAAGGTCGGCGACGAGGTCGTGGCCATCGGCAACCCGATCGGCCTGGACCAGACGATGACGCGCGGGATCGTGAGCGGCCTCAATCGCGTGCTGCCCGGTGTCTCCGACGAGGCGATGATCCAGACCGACGCCCCGATCAACCCCGGCAACTCGGGCGGCCCTCTGGTGGACCGCTGCGGTTCGGTGATCGGCATCAACACGCTGATCTCCGAGGACGCGCAATCGATCGGCTTCGCGGTACCCATCAACGCCGCCAAGGGCGTACTGCGCGAGCTGCGTGAGTCGGGCCGCGTGGTGCGGCCGTGGCTGGGCATGCAGGGCCGCGCCGTCGACGCCACGCTCGGCGCGGTGGTGCGCGCGCCCATCACGCCCGGCTACCTCATCGAGGTCGTTTTCGACGGGAGCCCGGCCGAACAGGCCGGTGTGCGAGGCGGCAGCCTGGCGGTGGTCGTGCAGGGCGAGGAGTATCTGCTCGGCGGCGACATCCTCACCGCCATCCAGGGCGCGCCCATCCGCACCCACTCGGACTACGTCTCCAGGGTGAAGACGCTCAAGCCCGGCCAGCGCGTGAAGCTCACGCTCATGCGCGACGGGCAACCGCGCGAGATCACCCTGACCGTGACCGAGCGCCCCCGCCTGCCCTCCGACCTCGGAGATTGACTGACCGGGCCCCGAGGGGCCCGAACCTACGGCTCGAGCACGCGCCGTCTGTCCCGTCGGCCCGCTACCGGTCGCCGGCCAGGGTCCGCGCCGCGCCCACGATCTCGCCCGGGGTCGGGAACAGGCCGATCTCGGCCACGCCCCGCTCGGCCTCGACCCAGGCAAAGCGGATGATTCCGCCGCGATCGATCAGGAAGTGCCCGGCAAGCTGGGCCGGGTTCGCCTGGAAGATGGCGGCATCGGGCTCGGTCAGCTCGAAGCCGTCCCGCGCGTTGAGGACGACGTTGGCCTCGAGCGGCGGCAGCGGCTCCGCCAGCTCGCCGGTGGGATTGATCCGGGTCGTGGCCAGCGCCTCGGCCACCTCGCCGTCGAGCTCGAACGACGGCACCGCGAAGCTGCGATGCGTTCGCGCCTCCGGATCGGCGAGCACCACGACCGGGGTCGGATGATACCGGAAGTACAGCCGCGCCCGGTCGGGCTGGGCGTTGAGGATCGCCACCGGCTGCACGCCTAGCTCGGCCAGGGCTGGCTGCATCGAGCCCAGCTGGAAGATCTGGCGCCGGCAGAACGGACAGTGCAGGCCACGGAACAGGCCGAGCAGCACCGCGCCCTTCGGGAGGAAGTCGCTCAGCGAGGCCGTGCCCTCGCGATTGGCGGCGGCCAGCGTGAACCCGGGCGCTCGATCACCTGGGCGGAGCGAAGCGACCAGCTGGGCCATCCTTCACCTCGGCGCCGGGCCGCCTCTCGCGGGGGCGCCCGCCGACCGAGAGTCAGTCTACCGGACCTCCCGTTGCGGGCCGCTACTGCAGCCGGCCGCCTCGCTCGAGCTCGTCGGCGTCCACGAAACGCTGACCGCCGGCGTCGGGAACCTGCAGCAGGTAGGCGGGGCCAGTCGTGCCGTCGGCGAACGTGTGCTTCGGCACGGTCCGGATGACCACGCCCAGCGGCGCGTCGTCGGCCATGCGCACGAGCTGATCGCCCGCCTTGAAGAAGAAGAGCCAGTCAGCGCGACCGCGCGAGCGCGACGGCTCCAGCACCGTCGGCGGCGCCGAACGCGCCGGGTCGGGCACCGGCGGCGCCGGCGTCTCGGGCCCGGGGGCGAGCGCCGGCGGTGGCGCCGCCGGCCTGAGTGAGAACACCACCGCGCTCACGGTGACCCCGATCAGCATGGCGGCAACGAGGGCCAGGAAGCCGACCCAGCGGCGACGGGCCGGTGGCGGCGTCGGCACCGACTCGACTGGCGCGACGGCACTGGTCGGCTCGCGGGCGCCGCAGGCCGGACAGCGGCGGGCGCCGCGCGCCACGCGGTTGCCGCACTCGCGGCAGCCGACCAGGCGGCCGCCGTCGTCGTTGGGGAGCGCCTCGCTCATGACCCCAGGAGCGCCCGCGCCTGGTGAAAGACGCCGCGCAGCATCGGGCGGGTCAGCTTGCCGGTGAACGTGTTCTGCTGGCTGGGGTGATAGGAGGCGAGCAGCGTGAGACCGTCCTCGAACACGGTGGCGGCGCCGTGGCCGAAGCGCGGCGAAGCCGTCGGCCGCGGCAGCCCCAGCCGGCGGCGCGTCCGCAGATATGCCTGCCAGCCGATCCGGCCCAGACCGACCACGACCCGCACCCGGTCGAGCAGGCGCAGCTCCTCCAGCAGGTACGGCTCGCAGCGCTCGATCTCGGCTGGCAGCGGCTTGTTCAGCGGCGGCGCGCACCGGATCGTGGCCGTGATGTAGGCGTCGAGCAGCTTCAAACCGTCGCCGGCGTCGGTCGAGGTCGGCTGGTTGGCAAAGCCGGCGTGGTGCAGCGCCTCGAACAGCCAGTCGCCGCTGCGATCTCCGGTGAACATGCGACCCGTCCGGTTGCCCCCGTGGGCGGCCGGCGCCAGACCGACCAGCAGCACGCGGGCCCGGGGGTCGCCGAAGCCGGGCAGCGGCCGCGCCCAGTACCGCTCGCCCGCGTGGCGCGGCGGGGGCGGCGATCCGGCCGCCTCGCGGTGGGCGACGAGCCGGGGACAGCGGCGGCAGCGGACGATGCGGGCGTGAAGGCGATCGAGCGCTCTCCGGTCTTGCAAATCGCCCGGATTGTGACACGGTCGAGTCCCGATCGCATTTGGAAGGTGCAAGTCCGTGGAATCGTGTGCGAGGGCTTCCTGGAGTCCGGGCATCGTGGCTACCGCTTCAAAGGCGTGCTCACCCTCGACTCAGGAGTGATCGGCGGTCCGCGCGCGGGTTGGCGGTGGATTCGGCCGGTACTCGATCTCGACCTGGTAGCGTCCGGTTGCGGCCGCCCACTCTTCGGGCCGGCCCCACGCGACAAGCCGGCCGTCGCCGAACAGGAACCAGTACAGACTCCCCGCCGCCGTCTCGCCGAGCCTGACGTCGGCGACCTCGACCCGCGCGTGGTGCGGCGAGCGGCCGGTCGCGCGCAGCCTCATGCCCTCTATCCGCACCAGCGAACCGTTCCTGCTTTCGACCGCGGTCCCGAAAAGCTCGAATACGGCTTCCTTGGCGTCCCCCGTGCGAATGGTTGTGAGCCGCCCGCGCGGGTGATACATCACGCCAGTGGCGCGCGCCGTCGGAGCCGGAGCGGGCGTCCGGGTCGACGACTGCGGAGGGGGTGACGACGGCGCCGACCCGGGCTCGCCTGGCGCTTCCGTGGTTGCCCCTGCCCTCTCCTTCCGTGCGGCCGGAGGGTCCCATGGGACGGCTGGGGACGTCGCGCTATCTCGAGAGAGCACCGCGGGTGGCTCGATGGTTCTCGCGGTCACCGGGGGTCGCTGGTGCCGGGTCCAGAACAGGACGGCTGCGAGCAGTCCGGCGCCGGCCACGAATGCGCCGCCGGCGATGCGTAGCCGCCGCTGCCGTCGCTCGCGCTGCGCCCGTCCGCGTGCCCGGTACTGCAGGAACAGCGCGTACTGGTCCGACGATTCTTGTGGTTCCGGTGGGGGCTCGGGTGGCTCCGCGGGCGTCATTCGGCGGACATCATGAGCTTGACCAAGACGCGCCGCTTGACGTCGTCCTTCAGAAACACAGTGGCGTGGGGACCGCGCCCCTTCGCCTCGACGATGCGACTCCGGTCCACACCCTTCGAGGTCAGCCAGCGGGTGACCGTCTCCACCCGGCGCTGGCTGAGTCGGAGGTTGTAGTCGAGGCGGCCGACGCGATCCGTCGTCCCCTCGAGATCGATCGTCATATTCGGGTGCTCGTGCAACTCCGTCACGATCGCAGCGAGGGCCGCCTCGGCGCCGGGCTCCAGGTCGGCGCGGTCGAAACCGAAGGGCACGTGGACTACGCCGATGAGCGTACGGCCGCCGCGGACCGCACGCTCCGGTGTCACCTGAGACGGCCGCGCTTCGGAGGGGCCAGGCCGCGCGGTCACGGTGCTCGGGGCCTGCGGAAGGGCAGTGCGCGTGTCGAGATTCGCTACCCGGACCTCGACGCGGTCGATCCGCCCTCCCAGTTCGCGCACCCCGGTCTCGACCTTGACGAAGCGGGCGTCGACTTCCACCTGACGCTTGGCGAAGAGGTCCTCGGTCCACTCCGCCGTGGCGCAGCCGGCACCGAAGATCGACAGGGCGGCCGCGAGAGTCCGCAGCCGCGTCCCGTAACCCATGGATAATCCTCCAGTGGTGAGAAAGCTACCCCCGAGGCGCGAGGACCCCCAAGGTTTTTATGCCAGCGCTCGCTTCTACGACTTCGAAGGGCCGGGGACGGTGAGCAAGGTTATCGCGGGGCTGGCGTTACCAAGGGGTGCCGTGACACAGTGGTGGCCATGGCGCCACCGCGCGATCGCGCCGCCCGCGTTCCGGCGCTGATCGTCCACGGCGGCGCCGGCGCCGATCCGGCCGAGGGCCGCGAGGAGCTGCGCGCCGGCGTTCGCGAGGCGGTGCTGGCCGGCTGGCGCGTCCTGGCCGCCGACGGTCACGCCCTCGACGCCGTCGAGGCGGCGGTGCGCGTGCTCGAGGACCATCCCCGCTTCAACGCCGGCCGCGGCTCGGTGCTGACCGCAGCCGGCACCGTCGAGATGGACGCCTCCATCATGGAGGGCGATCGGCTGGCCTGCGGCGCCGTCGCCACCGTCAACCGCGTCGCCAACCCGATCACTCTCGCCCGGCGCGTCCTCGGCGACGGTCGCCACGTGCTGCTGGTCGCCGACGGCGCCCACGCCTTCGCACGCGCGGCCGGCCTGCCCGAGTGCGATCCGGCCTCGCTCGTCACCGAGCGGCAGCGGGCCCGGCTGGCCGCGCACAGCCGGGGAACGGTCGGCGCCGTCGCGCTCGATCGCCAGGGCACGGCGGCGGCGGCCACCTCGACGGGCGGCATGGTGGGCAAGCACCCCGGACGCGTCGGCGACAGCGCACTCATCGGCTGCGGCACCTACGCGGACAGCACGCTGGGCGCGGTGTCCTGCACGGGCAGCGGCGAGGCGATCATCCGCGTCGTGCTGGCGCGGCGGGCGCTCGACTTCCTGAAGGAAGCCGACGATCCCGACTACGCGGCCAAGGTCGCCGTCGATCTGCTCGTCGAGGAGGGCCGCGGCGAGGGCGGGCTCATCCTGGTCGACTGGCGCGGCCGCGTCGGCTACGCCCAGTCCACGCCGCTCATGCCGGTGGCGTGGATGTCGCCCGCGCTCGACGCGCCCCAGGTGCCCTTCTAGGGTGACGCCGCCCCTGCCCGTCGACGTCGCCGCCGTCGAGGCCGCGCGGTCCCGGCTGCGTGGCGCCGTCTACCAGACGCCCTGCCCGTACTCGCAGACCCTGTCCGAGCTCACCGGCGTCCAGTGCCACGTCAAGCTCGAGAACCTTCAGATGACCGGCTCCTTCAAGGAGCGCGGCGCCGCCAACCTCCTGCTCCAGCTCGACGAGGCCGAGCGGCGGCGCGGCGTGGTGGCGGCCAGCGCCGGCAACCACGGCCTCGCCGTCGCTTTCCACGCCGCGCGCCTGGGGGTACCGGCCACGATCGTCATGCCGACCTACGCCCCGCTGGTGAAGGTCACCTCGGCCCGTCGCTACGGAGCCGAGGTGGTCCTGCACGGCACCGACTACGACGAGGCCTACGAGCGGGCCCGGGCGCTGGAGGGCGAGCGCGGCGCCGTCTTCGTGCATCCCTTCGACGATCCCCGGGTCATCGCCGGCCAGGGCACGCTCGGCCTCGAGCTGCTCGAGCAGGTCGAGGGGCTCGACGCGGTCGTCGTGCCGGTGGGCGGCGGCGGGCTCGTCGCCGGCGTGGCGGTGGCGCTCAAGGCGCGCCGGCCGGGCGTGCGGGTGATCGGCGTGCAGGCGGCGGCCATCGCGGCGATGCGGCAGGCCCTGCAGGCGCGGACGCGCGTGCGCGTGCCGGCCGGCGCGACCATCGCCGACGGCATCGCCGTGCGCCAGTGCGGCGAGGCGACCTTCGCGCTGGCCGCGCGCCTCGTCGACGAGATCGTCACCGTCGACGAGGAGGAGCTGGCCAACGCGGTCCTCCTGCTGCTCGAGATCGAGAAGACGGTCGTCGAGGGCGCCGGGGCCGCGCCGCTGGCGGCACTGCTGCACCGCTCGCTCGACCTGGCCGGCCGCCGGGTGGCGCTGGTGCTCACCGGCGGCAACATCGACGTCACCATGCTGGCCCGCATCATCGAGCGCGGCCTCGTGAAGGACGGGCGGCTCGTGCGGCTGGGCGTCGTGCTGCAGGACCGGCCGGGCGCGCTGGCGCGGCTCACGGCGCTCATTGCCGAGGAGCGGGTGAACATCCTGCAGATCGAGCACGACCGCGCCTTCTCGCGCCAGGCCATCGGCTCCAGCGAGGTCGAGCTGACGCTGGAGACGCCGGGGCGCAAGCAGATCGACGCGCTCCGCGCGCGGCTGGAGGCTGCCGGGTACGCGGTCGAAGAGCGCGGGCTCAGCTAGCAGGCGGGCGGCGGGCCCGGGGCGGCATTTACGCGACCGGGTCCCCTTCGGTTCCGCGAGAGACTACCCGGTGCGCCCAGGCATGGTCGGTGCCTCGTCCTAGGTGTGGCCCTACACGATCGAAGCCAACGGAACCGCAGGAGACCCGGTCGCGTAAATGCCGCCCCGGGCCCGCCGCCCGCCCCTTCCCGCGCGCAGAGGTCATCGAGCAAGATCAGGCGAGCGCGGGGCGTCTGGGGACTTCGGCGTCACCGCGTCGGCGGCCGACTACTATTCTTCAGGCGTCTCGGGTGAGTCCGTGTGATTGGGCATGGCGCTGAGGATGGAGGTGCGGGTGCGGGTGGAGAGGTCGTGGGCGGCGGCGCGGGGGTCGAGGGTGGTGTCGGCGCGAAGTGGGGGGTGGTAGGTGATCGTGATGCGGCCGGGGCGCGGGAGGATGCGGCCCGGGGGCCAGGCGTGGTCGCCGCCGGCGATGGTGACGGGGAGCACGGGGACATCGAGCGAGACGGCCAGACGGAAGGCGCCGGGCTTGAAGCGGCGCAGGCGGCCGTCGGCGGTGCGCTCGCCCTCGGGGAAGATCATCAGGGCGGCGCCGCGCTGCAGGAGGCGGACGGCCTCACGGGTGGCGCGGGCATCGCGAGCGTCGATGTCGACGGGGAAAGCGCGGAGCAGCCGGATGAAGCGGTTGAAGACCGGGATGTCGAACAGGCGGCTCCAGGCCATGTAGTAGACGGGACGCCGCACCGGGATCGAGACCAGCGGCGGGTCCGCGTAGGTCTGATGGTTGGGGACGATGACCAGACCGCCCTCGCGCGGGATGTGCTCGGTGCCGCGCAGGCGAAGACCGAAGTAGGCGCGCGACAGCGCGTAGACGGCGGGGCGGAAGAGGTCGAGGACCGGGGTGCGGGGCCGCACCTCCCTACACTACAACGAGACGAAAACGGGGCCGGGATCGCTCCCGGCCCCGCGGAATTTCGCTCGGAGTCTTCTACTCGTCTTCGGCGCCGACTTCGACCTCGACGGCCTGCAGATGCCGGCCCATCCGCTCCAGCCGGTCCTGGCACCGTACACACGTCGTCACCTCCGGCATCACCCGCAGGCGAGCCGGCGCGATGGGCTCACTGCACTCCACGCACGTCCCGTACTCGCCCTGGTCCAGCCGCTCGAGCGCCGCGGCGATGCGGTTCACTCGCTCGACCAGCAGCTCGCGCGTGGCGAAGCCGATCTCCCGGCGCTCGTTGGCCTGGATCTCATCGACCTCGTCGGCGAAGGCCCAGTGCACGCCACTGGCCCCGAGCAGATCGTCCAGAGCCGAGGCGCCCCCAACCTGGCGAAGCCGCCCGACTGCCACCCTCAGATCCTGCTCCAGCCGCTTCCTGATGCCGTCCATGGTCTCCCTCCCTAGTACTTGGCCGCGCCCCTTGTGCAACGGGTGTGCCGAACCTGAGACGGATGACCCTCACGGCTAATTCACGAGAAACCCACGTCGCTGATTACAGTTTTGGAGGGGATCGGGCGTCGCGCCCCCGGGCACAATGCCCGCCAAACAGTCACCGGCGGCTAAAGAATTGACGATTCTTGTCAGAGCCTGGCTCGAAACCGCCCGCCCAGACCGATCATCTGACCACTCCGCCGGGAGGGCTGACCACCTCCGGTGCGGGTCCTCCCCGCACGGGGTGCGGGGCTATTCCTCCTCGTATTGCTTCTTGAGCGCGGCGACCACGGCGGGATCGGCCAGCGTGGTGGTATCGCCAAGCGCACGCCCCTCGGCGATGTCGCGCAGCAGGCGGCGCATGATCTTTCCCGAGCGCGTCTTGGGCAGCTCGGCCGAGAAGATGATGTCGTCCGGCCGGGCGAGGGCGCCGATCTTGCGCGCCACGTGCTGCTTGAGCTCGTCCTGGAGCTCCTTGGTCCCGTCCACGCCCGACTTGACCGTCACGAAGGCGGCGATCGCCTGGCCCTTGATCTCGTGCGGCTTGCCGATGACGGCCGCCTCGGCGACCTGCTTGTGATCGACCAGCGCCGACTCGACCTCCATCGTCGAGACCCGGTGCCCGGAGACGTTCATGACGTCGTCGACGCGCCCCAGGAGCCAGAAGTACCCCTCCTTGTCGCGCTTGGCGCCGTCGCCGGTAAAGTAGATGTTCTCGTACTTTGCCCAGTACTGCTTCACGAACCGGTCGGGGTCGCCCCAGATCCCGCGCAGCATTCCCGGCCACGGCTTGCGCAGGACCAGATAGCCGGACGCGGAAGGCTTGCCCTGCTCGTCCAGCACCTCGGCGTCGATACCGGGGAACGGCCGGGTAGCTGAGCCCGGCTTGAGCACGGTGATGCCCGGCAGCGGGGTGATGAGAATGTGACCGGTCTCCGTCTGCCACCACGTGTCGACGACCGGGCAGCGGCCGCGGCCGATGACCTTCCAGTACCAGACCCACGCCTCGGGATTGATCGGCTCGCCCACGCTGCCGAGCAGCCGGAGGCTCGAGAGATCGCACCGGTTGGGGAACTGATCGCCCCACCGCATGAAGGTGCGGATGGCGGTCGGCGCCGTGTAGCAGATCGTGATGCCGTGCTTCTCGATGATCCGCCAGAAGCGGTCCTTGTCCGGGAAGTCGGGGGTGCCCTCGTACATCACGGTGGTGGCGCCGTTGGCCAGGGGCCCGTAGACGACGTAGGAGTGGCCGGTCACCCAGCCGACGTCGGCCGTGCACCAGTACACGTCGTCCTCGTGGATGTCGAAGACCCACTTGTGGGTGGCGGCGACCCCGGTGAGGTAGCCGCCCGTCGTGTGGATGATGCCCTTCGGCTTGCCGGTCGACCCGGAGGTGTAGAGCAGGTAGAGCAGGTCCTCGGCGTCCATCGGCTCGGCCGGGCACTTCGGCTCCACGCCCTTGACGAAGTCGTCCCACCAGACATCGCGCCCGGCCTGCATGTCGATCGGCTGGCCGGTGCGCTTGAGGACGATGACGGTGCCAACGTCGGGGCACTCCTTGAGCGCCTCGTCGGTGTTCTTCTTGAGAGGCACGATGGTCCCGCGCCGCCAGCCGCCGTCGGCGGTGATGACGAGCTTGGAGTCGGCGTCGTGGATCCGGTCGCGCACGGATTCCGGGGAGAAGCCGCCGAAGATGACCGAGTGGGCGGCGCCGATGCGGGTGCAGGCCAGCATGGCGATGGCGACCTCGGGGACCATCGGCATGTAGATCGTGATGCGATCGCCCTTGCGCACGCCGTGCTGCTTGAGCGCGGCCGCGAAGCGCTGCACCTCGCGGTAGAGGTCCCAGTAGGTCAGGGTGCGGGTATCGCCAGGCTCACCCTCCCAGATCAGCGCGGCCTTGGTGCGGCGGGCCGTGGTGACGTGGCGATCGAGACAGTTGTCGGAGACGTTGAGCTTGCCGCCCACGAACCACTTGGCGTACGGCGGCTTCCAGTCGAGCGCCTTCTTCCACGGCTTCATCCACCGCAGCTCGCGGGCCCGGCTTTCCCAGAACCGCACCGGGTTGCGGGCAGCTTCCGTGTACACCGACGCCTTGTTGACGAGGGCCCGCTTGACGAAGTCCTTCGGGGGCGGAAACTTGCGGTTCTCGCGAAGCAGGGCCTGGATCGGCACGTTGCCGTTGGCTTTCGACTGGGCCATGTCTGGTCCTCTGTCCTGGGAGTCTGGCCGGCGCCGCCGGTTGGCGCCGAGCATAGCACTGCCGCGTGGAGACCGCGGCGGCGGTGGGGTCGGCACGAGAGCGGGCGCCGACGTGACGCCGGGCCGGGAGCGAGCCAGGCGCACCGTGGCCGGTGCCCTCGCCCGCCCCCGGGCCCTGCCGGGGCGGAGTCAGCTCGGCCGGGACCGCTTCTTGCGCGCCACGCCGGTGCGCATGGCGGCGTCGGCGACCGCCGCCGAGACCGCGGGCACCAGGCGGGAGTCGAACATCGACGGCGTGATGTATTCCTCGCTGAGCTCGCTCTTGCCGACGATGCCGGCGATGGCGTGGGCGGCGGCCAGCTTCATCTCGTCGTTCACCCGGCGCGCCCGCACGTCGAGCATGCCGCGGAAGAAGCCGGGGAAGCCACACGAGTTGTTGATCTGGTTGGGATAGTCCGAGCGGCCGGTGGCCATGACCCGCACCGAGCTGCCCGCCTCCTCCGGCAGGATCTCCGGGATCGGGTTCGCCATCGCGAACACGATCGCGTCCCTGTTCATGGACTTGATGTCCTTGAGCGAGACCACGCCGGGGCCGGACAGGCCGATGAAGACGTCGGCGCCCTGCAGGGCGTCACCGGCCGAGCCCTTGATCCGCCGCGGGTTGGTGTGATCGGCGAACCACTCCTTCATCGAGTTCATGTTCTCGGTGCGCCCCTTGTAGATGGCGCCGGCCCGGTCGCAGCCGATGATGTGCTTGGCGCCCGCCTTCATCAGGAGCTTGGCGGTGGCGATGCCGGAGGCCCCGGCCCCGGTGAAGACGAAGCGCGCCTCCGACATCTTCTTCTTCACCAGCTTGAGCGCGTTCAGCATGGCGGCCAGCACCACCACCGCGGTGCCGTGCTGGTCGTCGTGGAACACGGGAATGTCGAGGTCGCGCTGCAGCCGCTCTTCGATCTCGAAACACCGCGGCGCTGAAATATCTTCGAGATTGATCCCGCCGAAGACCGGGGCCAGCGCCTTGACGATCATCACGATCTCGTCGACGTCCTTGGTGGCCAGGCAGATCGGAAAGGCATCGACGCCGGCGAACTCCTTGAAGATGAGCGCCTTGCCCTCCATGACAGGCTGGGCACCGCTGGGGCCGATGTCGCCGAGGCCGAGCACGGCCGAGCCGTCGGTGACGACGGCCACCGTGTTCTGCTTGATCGTGAGCGTGTAGGCCTTCTCGGGATCGTGGTGGATGGCCATGCAGATGCGGGCCACGCCCGGCGTGTACGCCATCGACAGGTCGTCGCGCGTCTTCACCGCCATCTTGCCCTTCACCTCGATCTTGCCCCCGAGGTGCATGAGGAAGGTCCGGTCGGAGACGTTGCCGACGCTCACGCCCTCCACCGCCCGGAGGCGCTCGACCACCTGCTGGCCGTGGCGCTCGCCGCTCGTCTTGAAGGTGATGTCGCGGGTGATGGTGTTGCGCCCCACCTCGACCAGGTCGATGGCGCCGATGTCCGCACCGGCCTTGCCGAGGGCGGACGTCACCTTCCCCAGCATGCCGGGCTTGTTCTGGATCTCGAGGCGGACCGTCAGACTGTGACTCGCCGTCGGAGCGTTGATCATGCTGCCTCCCCCGTTATGGGACCGAAAGTGGCCGGTATTCTACTCCCGGCCGCCACGGGAGGCCGGGAGTTAATCGCGGCCGAGGGGGCGGAGCAGCAACTGCCGGCGGTCGGCGTCGACGGTCACGCGGTAGCGGCCGAGGACGCTGTTGCCGAGGATCCCATCGAAGTCGGGTCCGGGGTCGTGCACCACGACGGGGGCGTCGCGCAGCTCGAGGTCGCCCACCCTGAACGAGGCCACGGTGGCCGCGGCGCCGGCGGTGCGCCCGCCCACGGTGTGCAGCTCGATCCGCGGTCCGGCGGCGCCGGTGAGGCCCACCTCGGCGGCGAGCCTCGGGGAGACGAGGGTCACGCTGGAGCCCGTGTCGACCAGGAAGCGCCCCCGGACCGTGTCGTTCAACACCACCTGGGTGGTCCACACGCCGAGCCCCGGCTCCAGCGGGACCGTCGTCCCGGCGGTTTCGGCGGCCGGCGACGGTGCCAGACGGTCGATGTCGTCGCGGACGCGACGGGCGAGGCCCGCCGAGGGGTCCAGCCGGAGCGCCGTCTGGAAGGCGTCGAGCGCGGAGAGCCTCAACCCGAGGTGGGCCAGCGCCGTCCCCCGGAGGTAGTGCACCTCTGGATCGGCGGGCTGCAGGGTACCCGCCTGGCTCCACAGGCGCAGCGCCTCCACGTAGTCGCGATCCTGCATGGCCCGCTCGGCGCGTGCGTGGTAGTCGGCGGGGGAGACGGTGGAGCTGAACGCCAGCCACTGGCCGATGACGACGCCGAGCACGAACGTGAGAATTCGCCGCACGGACCCTCCCGCACGCAATCCTCGTACCGGCGACGCTTCGACGGGGGCAATGCGGCGCGCTGCAGGGCGATAGGTCCCCTTCGGTTCCGCGTGAGACGATTCGGTGCGCGCAGGGTCGGGGAGGTGTGCATTGCATTGCCCGGTTTCCTGAACGCGTAGTACGCTCTGAGCGGGGAGGGCTCATGATCGACGTCAAGACTGCGGACCGGGAGCTGCAGACGTACATCAGGCCGCAGACGTTCCCGGTGGCGATCCGGATGCTGGCGCCCGGGGAGCCCATCCCCGACAAGGCGCGGCGGCCCGCCCGGGACTTCAAGAAGCTCTCGATGAACTGCCAGGTCATCGACATGGCCCGCCGGTACGGGTGGATGATCGCGCTCACCCGCGAGGACCACATCTGCTCGCTCGGCATCGCCGCCCTGGGCTTCGAGAAGCCCACCCACCTGCACTCCTCCGGCACCCTCTGCGAGGGCATGTACACGGAGACCAAGGAGGCGGGCCAGCTCTCGGAGGCGGCCGTCGACCGGTTCGGTCCCGGCGAGTACTACGCGCTGCTGGTGGCGCCCCTCGACCGCGCCACCTTCGAGCCCCACCTGGTCTGCATCTACGCCAACCCGGCCCAGGTCATGCGCCTCACCCAGGCCGCGCTGTGGAAGCGGGGCGGCAAGATCGCCTCGGCGTTCGGCGGACGGGTCGACTGCTCGGAGATCATCGTGACGACCATGCGCACCGACCGGCCCCAGGTCATCCTCCCCTGCTCGGGCGACCGGATCTTCGGCCAGACCCAGGACCACGAGATGGCCTTCACCATCCCGTGGGGCCAGATGGAGGAGATCGTCGAGGGGCTGCGCGGCACCCACAACGGCGGCATCCGGTACCCGATCACGCAGTTCATGGAGTACGAGGCCAAGCTCCCCCCGCGCTACATGGAGGCCAACCGCGTGTGGGACACCGAGAAGGGCACCGCCTCCTACACGAACCGGGACCGGGTGGTGGCGGCCTACAAGCGCTCGTTCGCCGATCGGGTGCCCGTCTACCCCATCGTGGCCTCGTTCGCCGGCACCCTCGACGGGCTCTCGATCGAGGAGTACTGCACGAACCCGCAACGCGCGATCACCGCGATGATGAACTACTACGAGCGTTACCAGCCGGACGTCGTGCTGGCCTACAACGACCTGGCCAAGGAGGCCGAGGCCTTCGGCTGCCGGGTGAAGTACTCCGACTACGTCGTCCCCTCCATCGACCAGCACGTGCTGCAGGAGGACAAGGCCGACCTCGCCAAGCTGGTGATGCCGGACCCCTACAAGACCGGCCGGCTGCCGGGCTTCCTCGAGCAGTGCGAGGCGCTGGTCAAGGCCAAGCCGCCGGCCGCCATCGGTGCGGTGGCGGTGGGGCCGTGGACGATCGCCATGCTGCTCCGCAATCCGGAGACGATGCTGCTCGACACCTTCGAGGATCCGCAGTTCATCCACGACGTCATGCGGGTGGCCACGGACTTCTGCAAGATCTACGGTGATGCCATCGTGAAGACCGGCATCGGCCTCAGCTTCTCGGAGCCGACGGCATCGATCAGCCTGATCTCCCCCGACAACTACCGGGAGTTCGTGGCGCCGTACCACACGGAGCTGGTCGAGCACTTCAAGGCCCGGAAGGTCGGCGTCACCACCCACATCTGCGGCACGACCTATCCGATCTTCGAGGATCTGCTGAAGTGCGGCTTCACGACGGTGTCCTTCGACCTCGACCAGCAGTCCGACCCCGCGCTCTACGTCGACCAGCTCGCCCGCTTCGTGGAGGTGGCCAAGGGCCGCGCCGTCGCCATCGGCAACGTCGACGCCACCCGGTTCGAGAAGTCCTCGCGGGAGGCGATGTACGGTGACGTCAAGCGCTGCGTGGACACCGCCGCCCGCCAGTCGGGGTTCATCCTGTCGACGTCGTGCGAGATCCCGCCGCGCTCGGAGCCGGAGATCGTGAAGTGGTTCATGGACGCTGCCCACGAGTACGGGCGGTACGACCGGTTGTTCGACTAGGGACACCCTGAAATGCGAGAGGGCCAGCCGCGGGGCTGGCCCTCTTCGGTCTGCGTCGCCGTCCGTCTAGCGGGCTACCACTTGACCGGCTTGGACGGGCGATGGGCGTAGCCGCTCTCGCGACCCCCTCCACCACCGCCGGGACGGCCACCACCGGGACGACCGCCGCCCGGACGACCACCGCCGGGACGGCCACCACCGCCGCCACCGCCGCCGGACCGGGGGGCCTGCGGGTTCGAGATCTCGACCGTGATGCGCCGGCCGTCGAGCTCGCGGCCGTTCAGCTGCGAGATCGCGTTCTGCGCCTCTTCGGCCGCGTTCATCTCGACGAAGCCAAACCCACGCGACTGGCCCGAGAACCGGTCGGTGATGACGGTCGCCGAGAGAACGTTACCGCTCTGGCTGAAGAACTCTCTCAGGCCATCGCTGGTGGTGGAGTACGAGAGGCCGCCGATGTAGAGCTTGGACGCCATAGAAACCCCCGATCTCTTCCGTTAATCGGTCACGCCCCGCGAACCGGAAGAGACGTTACGTCGGAAGCGAGGCCCGGCCGTCGGTTCAGTCGGACTCACTGAGTGTACACGCACCCACGCGAGGCGCAAGTGAACGATGGGCGCCGCTTACAGGGCGGCCTTCTCCATGAGCTCGGTGACGGATACCGACTGGGCCACGACCCGAAAGCCAGCCAGTTCCAGCGCGACCCGCGTCTCCAGGGGCGCCTCGGCCGCCACCGTCACCACCACCGGCACGCCCGGCGCCACCCGCTCGAACAGCAGTGCGTGCTCGCGCATGGTCATCCGCATGGTCGCGGCGCCGACGACGACGAGTGACACCGGCAGCGAGAGCAGCACCCGCACGCCCTCGCACACGTTCTCGGCCAGCGCGACACCGACGTCGTGGCCCAGGCAGTCGAGGCCCATCCGCTCGCGCGTCGCACGATCCTGATCGATCACCAGCACACGGTTCATCACGTCTCCTTGTCGGACTCGATCTCGGTCCCAGCGGAACCGCTAAGGACGGAGCAATGCCGATGCCACAGGCGAGGCACCGCAAGTAGCTGAAAACGTGATGGGCTCCCGCGCGGACGATCGGGCGACCGGGCGGAAAGCCCGATCAGTCCGGCACGGAACGCGCCGGCCTCACCCGAGGTCGGCCGTGTTGATCTGGTAGCCGAGGATCTTTCGATAGAGGGTCTTGGGGTCGATGCCCAGCACGGCCGCCGCCTTGCCGCGGTGCCCGCCCACCCGGCGCAGCGTGCTCACGATGTGCTGCCGTTCCATGGCCTCCAGCGTCGGCGCCCCGGTCGCGGGAGCCGGCGTCGTCGCCGTCGCCATGGTCGGGCCGCCGCCGGGCCGGCCCGCGATCTCGGGCGGCAGATCGGCCGGGGTGATCTCGTCGCCCTTGCAGAGGATGACGCCGCGCTGGATCACGTGCAGCAGCTCGCGGACGTTGCCGGGCCAGCCGTAGCCCTCCAGCGCGACGAGGGTCGCCGGGCTCAGTCGCTTGAGCCCGTAGTTGGCGTTCGTCTCCAGGAAGTGCTGGGCCAAGAGCCCCACGTCCTCGGGCCGCTCGCGCAGCGGCGGCAGCAGCACGGTGATCGTGTTGATCCGGTAGAAGAGGTCCTCACGGAACTGGCCGCTGCGCATGGCGGCGGCGAGGTCGCGGTTGGTGGCGGCCACGAGACGGACGTCGACACGCCGGGGCCGGGTGCCGCCGACCCGGAAGAACATCCCGGTCTCGAGCACCCGCAGCAGCTTCACCTGACTGTCGGGCTCCATATCGCCGATCTCGTCGAGCAGCAGGGTGCCACCGTCGGCCAGCTCGATCAGCCCCGGCTTGGACGCCACGGCCCCGGTGAACGCGCCCTTCTCGTGGCCGAACAGCTCGGACTCCAGGACCTCGCGGGGCAGCGCGCCGCAGTGGATCGGCACGAAGGGCCGCTCCGTCCGCGGCGAGCGCTCGTGGATGGCCCGCGCCACCAGCTCCTTGCCGGTGCCGCTCTCACCGAGCAGCAGGACGGAGGACTCGGTCGGCGCCACCCGGTCGACCATGCGCAGGATCTCCTGCATCTTCGGGCTGCGCGTGATGATGCCGCCAAAGGGACCGGCGCCGGGCGCGTGGGCGCGCAGGGCCACGTTGTCGCGCAGGAGCTGCCCCTTCTCGGCCGCCTTGCGGACGAGGACGTCCAGCTCCTCGATCTTGGTCGGCTTGGTCAGGTAGTCGTAGGCGCCGAGCTTCATGGCCTCCACCGCAGTGGCGACCTCCTGAAAACCCGTCATGACGATCACCTGGGGATGCTCGGGAAAGTCCTGCAGCTCGCGCAGGACCTCGATCCCTTCCTTCTTGGGCATCTTCATGTCGAGCACGACGACGTCGTAGGGGCCCTCGCGCAGGCGCGTCAGGGCGCTCTCGCCGTCGCCCACGCCCTCGGCCTCGAGGCCGCGCCGCGTGAGCTCGCGGACGATCAGCTCGCGCAGGTTGGTCTCGTCGTCGGCCACCAGGACGCGGATCGTGCGCTTCATGCCGGCAACACCACGCGGAAGATGCTGCCCTTCCCCACGTGCGTCTGCATCTCGATGCGCCCTCCGTGATCGGTGACGATGCCCTGGGCGATGGCCAGGCCCAGCCCGGTACCCTGCCCGGGCGGCTTCGTGGTGAAGAACGGATCCCAGATACGCGGGGCGATCTCCTCGGGGATGCCGGGGCCCTCGTCCTCGAACTCCACCTCCACCTCGCGCCGCGCGCGGCGGGTGCGGATGGTCAGCCGTCCCTGGCCGTCCATGGCGTCGAGGGCGTTGGAGGCCAGGCCGAGGAACACCTGGCGGAGCTGGCCCTCGTTGACGGTCAGCTCGGCCAGGGCGTCGTCGAGCTCGGTGGTCAGCACGCCCCCGGCGTAGCGCGCCTGGTGGGAGATCAGCTCGATCGTCTTGAGCACGAGCGCGTTGAGGTCGGTGGGGGTGCGGCGGCTGCCCGGGTCCCGCACGAACTGCAGGAGGCTGCCCGTGATGTCCTTGCAGCGATAGGCCTCCTCCTCGACCAGCCCGAGGTAGGTCGGGAAGTCGGCCAGCTCGGCGTGGCCGGACAGGGCGCCCTCCTTGAGTCGTCCCTGCAGCGCCTCCGCACAACCGGCGATGGTGGCCAGCGGGTTGTTCAGCTCGTGGGCGACGCCGGCGGCCAGCCGGCCGGCCGTGGTGAGGCGCTCGGTCAGCAGCATCTGCCGCTCGAGCTGCTTGGCCAGCGTGATGTCCTCGACCAGCACGATGAGGTGGGCGCCGTCGTCACCGCCCGGCAGCGGCGCCGTCGTGAGCCGGAAGCGCTTCAGCTCACCGGCGATGGCCATCTCCCCCTCCTGGCGCGCGACCTCGCCGGCGGCGAACGCACTCCGCAGGAAGGCCTCGATGTCCTCCGCCTGCTCCGGCGGCACCACGGTGCTGAAGTGGGCCCGGATGGCCGGGTCGCACCCCAGCGTGCGCGCGCCCTCGCGGTTGGCCCGGACGATGTGCAGGGCGGGGTCGAGGACGAAGACGCCCAGGGGCAGCGTCTCCAGCACGACCTCCACGAAGCGCTTCTGCCGATCGAGCTCGCGCGTGCGCTCGGTGACCATCGTCTCCAGTCCCTCGTACAGCCGGGCGTGCTCGAGCGCGATGGCCGCCTGATCGGCCAGCGCCACCAGCAGCTCCTCCTCGGCCGCCGTGAACTGGTGGACCTCTCGGTGGAAGACCTCGATGACGCCGATGGCGCGATCGCCCACGCGCAGCGGCGCCGCCATGGCCGCCCGCAGCCCGCTCTGGCGCGGCAGCTCCCGGTAGCGCACGCGCGGGTCGTTGAAGAGGTCGGCGCTCTGCCGGGGGCGCAGATCGCGCACGGCGCGGCCGGCGATGCCCTCCCCGGCCGAGACGCGCACGCCGGCCAGCACCTCGTCGGGCAGGTCGAGGCTGGCCACCAGCGTCAGCTCGTGGGTGACCGGGTCGAGCGTCATGATGCCGCACGAGGCGACGCCGAGCACGGCCCGGGCCTGCTCCATGATGACGCGCACGGTCCGCGCGGGATCGAGGCTGGCGGTGACGGTGCGCCCGGCCTCGAACAGCGCGCGGGTCTCCCGGGTGCGCTTGAGGCTCTCCTCGAACAGTCGGGCGTTCTGCACGGCGATCCCGGCCTGCTCGGCGAAGGCCTCCAGCACCCGCTGGTGGTCACTGCTGAAGGCCGCCACCCGCGCGGAGAACGCCGAGATCACCCCCAGCAGGGCGCCGGCCACCCGCAGCGGCACGCACAGCATCGAGCGGATGCCCTCCCGCTCGTCCACGTCGCGGCGGGCCGAGCGCGGATCGGCGCGCACGTCGTCGACACGGATGGCCACGCCGCTCTCCGCGCAGCGGCCGATGATCCCCTCGCCCACCGGCAGCGCCAGCGCCCGCCACTCGTCGCTCTTGAAGCCGTGGGCGGCGGCGTGGATGAGCCGGTTGCGGACAGGATCGAGCAGGCCGATCCCACAGCCGGTCGAGCCGATCAGCGCGGTGACCGAGCGGCTGATCCGCTCCAGCACCGAGGGCACGTCGAGGCGGGCGGTGATGAGCTGGCTCGTGCTGTAGAGCGCGGCCAGCTCCTCGGTCCGCCGCCGGCTCTCCTCCAGCAGCCGGCGATGCTCGATCGCCGAGGCCAGCGGGCGGGCCAGCTCGACGGCGATCTCCACGTCGCCGTCGTCGAAGGCGGCGCGCCGGCGCGCGGCCAGGGTGACGGCGCCGAACACGCCGCCCCGGCTCACCAGCGGGACCAGCAGGGCCGAGCGGAAGCCGCGCTCCCCGAGGACCCGCCGACTCACCTCCGGCACCGCCGGCGCCGCGAGGTCGTCGATCCGCACGGGCGCGGCGCTGGCGACGACCTGCGCCACCAGCGTGCGATCCAGCGCCATGCGGGCATCCCGCGGCGCCACGTGGGGGACCGAGCGGGCCAGCACGTCGATCACCTCGAACTCCGGGCGCTCGGGATCGAGCAGGGCCACGGCCAGCGAGTCGAACGCCACCTGCCCGCCGAGGCCGTCGGCGAACACGCGCAGCACGTCGTCGACGGAGTCGCCGGAGACGAGCAGGCGCGTGATGGCGTCGTGCACGGCCAGTCGTCGCGTGCGCTGCTGCAGCCGCCACACCTGCTCGATGGCCGCCCCCAGCTCGCGGCCGAAGCCGGCCGGCAACGCCACCGCGCCGCGGGCGCCGGCCCGGCCGAGCATCGCCAGCGTGCCCACGGGGCGGCGCAACGTCCCCAGCAGGGCGCGGTAAAGGGGCCGCCGGCCGAGAGTCCGGGCCGGCTTCCGGCCCCGGGCCGGCGGCTCGCTGACGATGGCGCGCAGCGCCTCCGCCCCGGCGCCGCCGGCCACCACGACCACCGGCTCGCCGCGCGGAGGCTGGAAGCCGAGCGCGCCGGCGCCGGCACCGGTCAGACGGAGCAGGCGGCGCAGCGTGAGGTCGAGGCCGGCCTCCAGCGAGACGGCCGTGGCCAGCGAGGTGAGCAGGTCGGGGACGACCCGCGCGACCGTCATGGCGGCGTCAGCACGCGCCCGGGCAGGCTGCCGGTGTGGTCGCCGTCCTTGATCACGATGCTGCCGTTCACGAGCACGTGCTCGACTCCGGTCGCGTAGCGGTGCGGGTCGTCGTAGGTCGCGCGGTCGGCGACCCGCCGGGGAT
The DNA here is from genome assembly GCA_963734175.1 of uncultured Candidatus Rokubacteria bacterium. Taxonomy (GTDB): domain Bacteria; phylum Methylomirabilota; class Methylomirabilia; order Rokubacteriales; family CSP1-6; genus AR5. The sequence continues at coordinate 73,419 of CAVTGC010000002.1, read as the reverse complement.
CGAAGACCACCAGGTCGGCGCGGGCGCCCACCCGGATCTGACCCCGATCGCGCAGGCCGAGGCGGCGGGCCGGCATCCCGGTCATCTTGTGCACGGCCTCCGGCAGCGAGAGCAGGCGCTGCTCGCGCACGTACTCGCCCAGCACACGCGGGAAGGTGCCGTAGCTCCGGGGGTGCGGCTTGCCCGCGCTCATCTCGCCGGTCGTCGCCAGCGCCGAGCCGTCGGAGCCGATCATGACGTGCGGATGGACCAGGGCCCGGCGCAGGTCGGCCTCGTCGAGCTGGAACATGATCATCGAGGCCACGCCGTGGGCGTCGCGCAGCAGCTCGAAGGCGGCGTCGAGCGGGTCGAGCTTGCGGGCGGCGGCGATCTCGGAGAGGCGCCGGCCCTCGGCGTCCTTCCGGTTCGCGCAGAAGGCGATCATGATGTTGTCCCAGCCGATGCGGTCGAGCAGGCTCTGGCCGGTGACCGGCGCCTCCAGCTCCTTGCGGATCCGCCCGCGCACCGCGGCGTCCTCGATGCGCTTGAGCATCTCGTCCACGCCGCCCTCCAGCACCCAGTCCGGCAGCAGCGTGCGCAGCGACGTGCTGGAGGCCGTGTACGGATAGACGTCGCCCATGACGTCGAGCCCCTCGGCCCGCGCCTCGTCGATGAGCGCCAGCGCGTCGGCCACCTTGCCCCAGTTCGGCCGCCCCGAGGCCTTCACGTGGCTGATCTGCACCGGCAGGTCGGCCTCGCGCCCGATGCGGATCGCCTCCCGCACGGCGTCGAGCAGCGTGGCGCCCTCGCCGCGGATGTGGCTGGCGTAGAAGCCGCGCTGGCGCACGGCCGCCCGGGCGATCTCGATGATCTCCTCCGTCGTCGAGTAGGAGCCGGGCGCGTAGATGAGGCCGGTGGACATCCCCCACGCGCCCTCCTCCATGGCGTCGCCCAGCATCCGCTGCATGGCCGTGAGCTCGGTGGCGGTCGGCGGCCGGCGGGCGAAGCCCATGGCGGCCACCCGCAAGGTGCCGTGGCCCACGAGCTGGACGACGTTGAGGGCGGTGCCGCCGCGGTCGAAGGCGCGCAGGTATTCGCCGACCGAGCGCCACGCGAAGTCCATGCCCGCTCGGGATGTAGAGGGCGAAGCGCCGCATGTCGTCGAGAAACGCCGCCGTGGTCGGCGCCGGCGAGAAGCCGCAGTTGCCGACGACCTCGGTGGTGACGCCCTGGCGGATCTTGGACTCGGCGCGGCGGTTGCCCCACAGACGCCAGTCGGAGTGCGAGTGCATGTCGATGAAGCCGGGCGCCAGCACGCGGCCGGAGGCGTTGAGCACGCGCCCGGCCGACTCCCGCGAGAGGTCGCCGATGGCGGCGATGGTCTCGCCGCGGATGCCCACGTCGGCCCGGCTGCCCGCGCTGCCGGTGCCGTCGATGACCATGGCGCCGTCGATCTTGAGGTCGAGCATGTCGCTCATGCCCGCGGCCTCGCCGTGAAGCCGGCCACGCGCTCGCACCAGGCCGCGGTGCCGAGCAGGCGCGCGAGCTCGCCCGGCGCCTGCACGAGCTGCAGCGCCAGCGGCAGGCCGGCGTCGTCGACGCCGGTCGGGATGCGAGATGGAGGGCACGCCGGCCGAGCTCCACGGCGCGCACAGCGAGGCGTCGCCCGTCCAGCCCAGGCCGGCCGGCGCCGCCCCCGGCGCGGCCGGCGACAGCAACGCGTCGTGAGCCTGCAGCAGCGGGATCATCACCTCGCGGAAGGCCAGCCGCGCGCGGTTGGCGGTCACGTACTCGGTGGCCGGGCGGGCCAGGCCGCGCGGGATCATCTCGGCCATGCCGGGGCCGTAGTCGGAGGCGAACTTGGCGAACGTCGGCTCGTGATAGGTGGCGGCCTCGACCTCCAGGACCGTCGTGCCCGCCGCCAGGATCCCGGAGAAGGCGGGTGGCAGGGTGACCTCGCTCACGCCGCGCGCCGGCCGCGGCCAGCCGGCCGACGACGGCGTCGAGGTGGCGCCGCAGCTCGGGCTCGGCGCGATCGAAGAGCTGGCGACCGATGGCCAGTCGCGGCGCCTGCACGGCAGCCGGCTCGATCACCTGGTCGGCCAGCACGCTCAGCATGAGCGCGGCGTCTTCGACGGAGCGCGCGAACGGTCCCACGTGGTCGAGCGACCACGCCAGCGGCACGGCGCCGTCGACCGGCACCAGCCCGTGCGGCCCCTTGAGCCCGACCACGCCGCAGAACGCCGCCGGCCGCAGGATCGAGCCGACCGTCTGCGAGCCGATGGCGCCGGGCACCATGCGCGCGGCGACCGCGGCGGCCGAGCCCGACGACGAGCCGCCCGGCGTGTGGGCCGGGTTCCACGGGTTGCGGGCGGGCGACGGGTCGCGGAACGCGAACTGCGTCGTGTGGGTCTTGCCCAGGATGACGGCGCCGGCCGCCCGCAGCCGCGCCACCGCCCCGCAGTCGCGCGTGGGCCGCGTGTGGGCGAACTCGCGGGCGCCCGCCGTGGTCGGCATCCCCGCCACGTCGAAGATGTCCTTGATGCCGACCGGCACGCCGTGCAGCGGACCCCGCGAGCGGCCGGCCGTGGTCTCAGCGTCGCGCTCGCGGGCGGCGGCCAGGGCGCCGTCGGCGTCGAGATGGGCCCACGCCAGCACCTGGGGCTCCAGCGCCCGCACGCGGGCCAGGCAGGCCTCGACCAGGGCCACGGACGAGCAGACGCCGCGGCGGATGTGATCGGCGGCCTCGCGCACTCCCAGGTCGGTCAGCGACACGGTCGACGGCATCCGGCACCTCGGCGACGGTTTCGAAGCGAGTTACACGCGGGCGGCATCACGCTCCCGCAGGGCGGCGACGAGGCGGCCCACGACCTGGTCGACGCCGAGGCCGCCGGTATCGAGCGTGAGGTGGGCGTGCGCGTAGAAGGGCTCGCGGGTCCGGTACAGCGCCTCGATCTCGGCTCGGGGTGCGGCCGCTGAGCATGGGGCGGGCACCGCTGCGCCGGGCTCGGGCCAGCAGCTCCTCCAGGTCGCCGCGCAGCCACACCACGGTGCCCAGCTCCCGCAGCGACTCCATGCGGCCCTCGCGGCACGGCAGGCCGCCGCCGGTGGCGATGACGTCCCCCGACTTGAGCGTGAGCGCCGCCAGCGCCTCGGCCTCCAGCCGGCGGAACGCCTCCTCGCCATCCTGGCGGAAGATCTCGGGAATCGGCCGGCCGTCGCGGGAGACGATCATGTCGTCGGTCTCGACGAAGCAGTGGCCGAGACGTCGGGCGAGAAGGCGGCCGCAGACGGACTTGCCCGCCCCCATGAATCCCACGAGAACGACGTTGCCAGCCGGCACAGCCGCCATCCTATCATCAGGGCCCCAGCCCCCGGCCGGGCGGCGGCGGCCTAGCCGCTGCGGCGGGGCTCGACGTACAACACGCGGACGATCTCCCAGACACCGGCCAGGAACGGCACGGCGACCAGCGCCCCGAGCAGCCCGGCCATGTGGGCACCGGCCAGGAGCGCCAGGAGCACCGCCAGCGGGTGCAGGCCGGTCGCCCGACCGACGAAGTGCGGGGCCAGCAGCTTGCCCTCCACGGTCTGGGCCACCACCATCGCGGCCAGCGCCAGCGCGGCCCGCGTCGGCGACTCGTTGAGCGCCGACAGGACGGCCAGGACCGCCGCCAGCGACGCGCCCACGAAGGGCACGATGTTGAACACGGCGGCCATGGCGCCGATGAGCAGGCTGTAACGGACGCCGAGCACCGACAGGAGAACCGCGATGAGGACGCCGACGAAGACGCTGGACAGAAGCTGGCCTCGCACGTAGCCGCCGATGCGGCTCAGCACCGACGGGGCCAGCCCCGTGGCGGCCGGCCGCGCGCTCGGCGGCAGCAGCGCGAGCAGCGTGCGGCCGATCACGCCGGCGTCGATCACGAGGTAGGCCGCGATGACCAGCACCGCCAGCAGCTCGAAGACGACGCCGACGGTGCCGGCGCCCAGCCGCACGGTGCTGGCGAGCAGCGAGCCGGCCACGGCCTTCAGATCGTCGGTCCGGGGCCCCGTCACGCTGCCGCCGCCGTACTGGAGGAACAAGACCTGCAGGTCGCCCACCCACTCCTTGACGTTGTCGATGAGCCGGGGCAGCTGATCCATGAACTGCGTCCACTGCTCGCTGAGCGCCGGCCACAAGAGCCGTCCCATCAGCGTCATGACGCCCGCCACCACGACGTACACGACCAGCACGGTCACCGCGCGGGGCACCCGGTAGCGCTCGCCCAGCGCCGCCGCCGGCAGCATGGCGGCCGCGATGATCAGCGCCGTGAAGGCCAGCAGCCACACCGGCCAGGTGGCCACGATCAGCCCGACGGCGGCGATGACGCCGACGATCTGGAGCACCAGCGGCCACGGCAGCCGTCCGTGGATCACGAGTGGCGCACCGAGGCCCGGGCGGGCGCCCTCCGGTACGCGCAGTCACGCATCCAGCAGCGCGCGCACTGGCTGAAGTAATGGTCGACGCGCGCCTGGGGCCCGGCCCCGACCATCAGCGAGATCGATTTGCCGGGCGTCATCATGCACGCCGCGTTCAGGGTCACGCCGACGGCGTCGGCGGCGCACAGCCGGAACAGCCGCCGCTGCTCGGCCACGTCCCAGTCGCCGTAGCCGGGGCTGACGCGGTTGGTCACCCGCAGGGCCGGCAGCCCCTGCGCGCAGAGCAGGTCGTTGACGTACTCGGCCAGGCTCTCCACCGCCCCCGAGCCCACGCTGTCGAGCATCGAGGCCAGCGCCAGCTCGCGCGCCTCCCACAGGACGCTGACCCGCTCCTCGAGCGCCTCGCCGATCGTGCAGACCGCGACGGCCACGTGCTCGACCGCCCCCCACCGCTCGCCGATGCCGGGGAGCGCCAGCGGCTCGTCCTCCACGACCAGCGTGTCGTCGTCCCGCCGCGTCACCGGCGCCCATCGGGCCGCCGCCCGCGGCGCCATGAGACGCCGTCCCTCGGCCAGGGCCTCGTCGAAGATCGCGCGGACCTCCGGCGTGGGCACGTCGCGTCCCCTCTTGTAGCCCTGGAAGCGGAGGACCTCGGCCGGATCGATCGCGAGCGCCAGGTCGTCGAAGACCTGGAGCTGGCGAGGCAGGCTCACGGGCGACGACGGCGGCGCCGGACGACCTCGGAGATCAGCCGGATGTGCTCGGGGTCGGAGCCACAGCAGGCGCCGACGATGTTGCAACCGACCTCCAGCAGGGCCGGGTAATCGCGCGCCATCGCCTCCGGCCCCAGCTCGTAGGTGACATTGTCGCCGGTGGTCACCGGCAGACCGGCGTTGGGATAGGCGATGAGCGGGGCGTCGGTGACAGCGCGCATCTCACGGATGATGACGATGGCCCGATCGGGGCCGCGCCCGCAGTTCATCCCGACCACGTCGGCGCCGGCCTCGAGCAGGCTCTTGGCCACGTCGCCCGGGCTCTCGCCCCACATCGTGCGGTCGCGGTCGTTGCCCTCCTCGTACTGGAAGAACATGGTGGCCATGACCGGCAGCGCCGGCGCCACCGCCTTGCACGCGCGGATCGCCGCCGTCGCCTCCTGCGGGAACATCATGGTCTCGACCGCGAAGAGATCGACGCCGCCCTCGGCCAGCGCCTCGGCCTGCTCCCGGAAGGTGACCTCGTACTCCTCGTCGGTGACGCCGTTGTCGAGCGCGTAGTCGAGCGGCAAGCGGCTGGTCGGCCCGATCGAGCCCGCCACCCAGCGGCCGGCCGGAGCCACCCCCCGCGCGAGCCGGGCGCCCTTGACGTTGAGCTCGCGCGTGCGATCGCCGATCTTGTACTCGTCGAGCTTGAGCCGGGTGCCGCCGAAGGTGTTGGTCTCGACGATGTCGCTGCCAGCGTCGAAGTACCCCTTGTGGATGCCGGCCACGACGTCGGCGTGGGTGTCGTTCCACAGCTCGGGGCAGGCGCCGTTGAGCAGGCCGGCGGCGAAGAGCATGGTGCCGTAGCCGCCGTCGAAGACCAGCGTCTCGCCGGCCCGGACGCGCTCGAGGACCTCGCGGCCGCGCGCGCTCACGTGGCGGCGGGGGCGGCGACGCCGACCAGCTGCTTGGCCCTGACCACCGCCAGCGTGGAGTCCTTGGCGTAGCCGTCGGCGCCGATCTCGTCGGCGAAGGCCTGGCTGACGGGGGCGCCGCCGATCATGACCTTCACCCGCTCGCGCAGGCCGGCCTTGGTCAGCGCGTCGATCGTGCGCTTCATGGCCGGCATGGTCGTCGTCATCAGCGCCGAGATGCCGACGATGTTGGCGCCGTGCTCCTCCACCGCCGCCACGAACTTCTCGGGGGCCACGTCGCGGCCGAGGTTGTGGACCTTGAAGCCGGCGCCCTCCAGCATCATCGCCACCAGGTTCTTGCCGATGTCGTGCAGGTCGCCCTGGGCGGTGCCGATCACGACGATGCCGAAGTAGTCGTCGGCCTTGGCGGCGGCGGTGATGAGCGGCTTGAGCAGGTCGAGCCCGGCGTACATGGCGCGGGCGGAGAGCAGCACCTGGGGCACGTAGTACTCGTTGCGGCGGAACTTCTCGCCGACCACGTCCATGCCGGGGATGAGGCCCTTGAAGATGAGATCCTTGGGGTCCATCGAGAGATCGAGCCCCTCGCGCGTCTTGCGCGCGACGGTGTCCTTGTCGCCGATGATGAGAGCTCGCGCCATGGTCGGATAGTCGAAGCCGTCGGCGCTCATCGTCCTCCTGGAACCCGCGTGGCGATCACGAAAGTTCTAACACGACGCGGGGATGGCAGCAACTCAGGGGCGGCTCCGCGCGGCCACGTACTCGGCGACCGTCGGTGCCGTCCCGGGGTCGAGCCCGGCGAAGCTGATGCCCGCCTCGTTGCCGCGTCGCCACGCCACCACGCCCTCGGCCAGCAGCGGCTCGGGCAGCAGGCCTCCCTCGCAACGGATCTCCACGCGCGTGCCCGGCACCCATGCCGCCGGCACGCCGCCGAGCGCCATGCCACCCTCGCTGACGTCGCGCGTCGTCACCAGGCAGGTCTGGCCGGCGCCGAGCAGGACCAGGGTGGCCGCCACCTCCAGCACCGCCCGCGGCTGCTTGCGGATGTCGGCCGGCAGGACGCCGTGGATCGTGACCGGCGGGGCCGCGCCGGGGCCGCGGACCTCGCCCATCCGGCGCGTGAGGACGTCGGCGCCCACGCCGCGCCGGGTGGCGTCGCTGATGAGGATGGCGACGCCGTACTCCGCGGTCAGCGCCTGCAGGTGCACGCCGAGGTCGACGGTGGCCCCGAGCGCGGTGTACGCAAGGCGGTCCTCGGGGCCCATCGTCCCCACCACCGCCTCGCCGGTGGCGATGCCGATGCCGCTGCGCATCACCGTGCCGAGCCGGCCCTGCCACCGCGCCGACACCTGCAGCGTGCGCTCCTGCAGCTCCAGCGCGGTGCGAACGGCGTTGGCCGCGTGGTCGGGGTCGTCCAGGGGGGCGTTGTAGATACCCACGAGGGCGTCGCCGGCGCAGGTGATGACGCTGCCGCCGTGCCCCAGCACGACCGAGGACATCTCGGTGAGGTACTCCCGCAGCATCTCGGCCACGGCGGCCGGCGGCAGGGTCTCGGCCAGCCCGGTGAAGTCGCGCAGGTCTGCGGTGAGCACGGTCACCAGGCGACGGCACGGCGCCAGCGAGGCCACGTCCCGGGCTCCGAGCTTGTCGAGGACCGCCGGCGGGAAGTACGCGGACAGCCGGCGGCGCACCCGCCGCTGGCGCAGGAAGCTGAGGGAGGCGAATGCGGTGAGCGCCATCCCCAGGAGAGCGACCGGCCCCGCGGTGGCGAGACCGCCGAGGCTTCGCGTCAGCATGAGATCGATCCGGGGCCGCCGGGCATCATCGTCACTCTATGTTACTATCGCCGGGGAATGAAGATCCGAGTGCTCGGCGCGTATGGAGCCGAGGGACTCGCGCAGCGTCCGTCCGCATTTCTCGTCAACGACTCCGTCCTCATCGACGGTGGCACCGTCGGCGGCGCCCTCACCAGCCCCGAGCAGCTCGCGATCCAGCACGCGCTCGTCTCCCACTCGCACCTGGACCACATCGCCGGCCTCGCCTACCTCAGCGAGACGCTGGCCCTGTGCGAGGCGCGCACGCCGCTCACCATCGCCAGCCTGGCTCCGGTCGTCGCCGCCCTGCGCACGTCGATCTTCAACGACACCGTGTGGCCCGACTTCACCAAGCTGCCGACGCCGGACGCCGCCGTGCTCCAGTTTCAGTCGCTGGCCGAGGACGCCGAGCAGCGTGTCGGCGATTTGTGGGTGACGCCGGTGCCGGTGCACCACACGGTGCCGACCAGCGGCTTCATCGTGCACGACCAAAACAGCGCTCTGGTGTACTCGGGCGACACCGGCCCCACCGACGCGCTCTGGAAGGCGGCCCGCGAGATCGGCGGGCTGCGCGCGATCATCCTGGAGTGCGCGTTCCCCAGCCGGCTGGCCGCCCTCGCCGACGTCGCCCGTCACATGACCCCCGAGCTCATCCGCCGCGAGCTCGACAAGATGCCCGACGACGTGCCCGTGCTGATCTTTCACGTCAAGCCGCAGTTCCACGACGAGGTCGGCGAGGAGCTGGGCGCGGTCAGCGGTGAGCGTATCTCGATGGTGGAGCAGGGCCGCACCTACGTGTTTTGAGGCTCACGCCTCGGGCACGATGACGACGGTGTCACTGGAGGTCTCGACGCGGACGCGGTCTCCCACCCGGAAGATGCGATCGCCGAGCGACGACGACAGCTCCACGCGGACGAACTGGCCGGCGCCGATGTCGACCTCGTAGAGGTGGCGGGCCCCCTCGAAGACGCGCAGCGTGACGGTGCCGGGCAGGCCGGGCCCGCGGGCCATGGCCGGCTCGGTGAGCGCGAGCAGCTCGGGACGCAGGACGAGCAGGCCGCGGCTGCCCTTGCCGTAGGCGCCGACGCCGGCCACCGGGATGCGGTGGCCGCCGTCGGTCTCCACCACCACGCCGAGATCGCGCACCTCGATCACTCGCACCGGCAGGAAGTTGGCCGGACCCAGCGCTTCGGCGACGTCGCGGCTGATCGGATGCTGGTACACGTCGGCCGGCTCGCCCACCTGCTGCACGTGGCCGCCGTGGAGGACGGCGAGGCGGTCAGACAGCGCCAGCGCGTCGGCGGCGTCGCGGGTGACGTGGATCGTCGTCACCGCCAGGTCGCGGTGCAGCTTGGCCAGCTCCAGGCGCAGCGTCTTGCGGGCGAGCGGATCGAGGTGGGCCAGCGGCTCGTCGAGCAGCAGCACGTGCGGCTCGACGGCCAGCGCGCGGGCCAGGGCCAGGCGGCGCCGCTCGGCCAGCGTGAGCGCGGGTGGGCGCCGGTCGATCGCGTCGGCCAGCCCCAGGCGGGCGACCACCACCTCGACGCGGCCGGCGACGTCGACGGGCGTCATCCCCTGCTGCTCGAGGCCGAAGGCCACGTGCTGTCGCACGGTCAGGTGCGGCCACAGCGCGCCGTCCTGGAAGACGTAGCCGGTCGAGCGGCGGCCCGGCGGCAGCGCGCCGATGTCCTGGCCGTCGACGAGGATGCGACCGCTGGTGACCGGCAGGAAGCCGGCGACGGCCTTGAGCACGTCGGTCTTGCCGGAGTGCGGCGGCCCCAGGAACGTGAAGAACTCGCCGTAGCGCACGTGGACGGAGACACGATCGAGCCCGGGCGGTCTCCCCTGCCGGGTGGACAGCCCCTCCAGACGGATGTCGACGAGCGGGCGGCTCATCGGGCCACGGCGGGGACGTGGGCGCGCATCCCGGACAGCGGCAGGCACGCCAGCCCGACCAGCGCGAGGATGACGTAGAGGAGCACCGGCGAGCCCGCCGCCAGCAGCGAGGTGGCGACCACGGGCCCCAGGAACGAGGCGCCGATGCGGGCGGCGTTGATCACACCGATGGCCTCCCCGCCGTGGGTCTGGGCGATGCGCGCCACGACGATCGGGAACACCGGCGCGATGCACAGCACCTGCAGGAAGCGCAGGATGCCGTACGTCCACACGCTCGAGGCCAGTGCCAGCGCTCCCACGGTGAGCGAGGAGCCCACCAGCAGCCCGGCCACCAGCCGCCGCTCGGGCAACAGCTCGGCCAGGCGGGGGGCCATCAGCGAGCCCACCGCGGCGGCGGCGCCCGAGGCGAACACGATGAATCCGCCGACCTCCAGTGTGCGGTCGACAGTGACGCCGAGGTCGGCCATCACCTGGGGCAGGATCGAGGTCAGGAAGAAGACCTGGGTGGAGCCACCGAGCACGAGCAGCGAGACGATCGTGGTCTCGCGCCAGTGCCCGGCCGGCCGGGCCGTCGCCGCCGGCGGCGGCGCCTCCGAGGCCGGCACTCCCCAGTGCACGAGCGCTCCGCAGCCGAGCAGCACGACACCGCCCAGCACGAAGGACGGCGCGAAGCCCAGGCGGGCGGCCGCGATGGCGCCGCACAGCGGCCCGATCACCGCCCCCACGGTCATGGCCGACTGCATCGCCGCCACCTGGCGGCGCACCTCACCCGGATCGTCGGCCCGGCCGGCGCTGACGAACGCGAACGTGGAGGCGGCGCCGATGACGCCGAGCACCAGGCGGCTCACGAACAGCTCGGGCAGCGTGTGGGCCGCGGCCATGGCGAAGAACGCCGCGCCCTGGAACAGCTGCACGAGCGCGTAGTACCGCTCGGGGTTGCCGCGGCTGGCCAGCCGCCCCCACAGCGGCGCCGTGACCACCGTGGCCAGCGGCGAGATGCCGAGGATCCAGCCGGTCCAGCGCAGCGTGGAGGTGGCGTCCCAGGTGGAGATGCGCTGGATGTGGAAGGGCAGGCTCACATAGACGAACGACCACGCGAAAGTGCCGAAGAACATCGCGAGCGGGAGCACGTGCGCCCCGCGGAGCCACCGGCCGCGGATCACCGTGCGAGGAGCCGGCGCGAGACGTCGTCCACGGACGGGCCGACGCCGCTCAGGGCCGGTGGATCAAAGCACCGCGACGCGGTTGCCGCCGCTCCGCTTGGCGTCCGACACCGACTGGTAGGCACCGCCGATGAGCTCCTCCGGCACCGTGACGCTCTCCGGGAGCGAGGCCACCCCGAGGCTGGCCGTTACGGTGCCGTGCTCGAAGGGGTGCGTCTCGATGACGGCCTTGATCCGCTCGGCGTAGGTCACCGCGCCCGCTCGCGGCGTGTTGGGCAGGACGATGGCGAAGTCGTCGCCGTGGTCGCGCGCGGCCACCGTGAACCGCCGAGAGTGACGGCGCAGCAGCACGCCGATCTCCCGCAGCACGGCGTCCCCACCCGGGTGGCCGGCCTTGCGGTTGATGCGCTCGAAGTTGTCGAGATCCATGGAGACGACCGAGACGGGATGGCCGAAGCGCTTGAAGCGGCCCGCCTCCTCGTCCACCCGCATGCCGAGGTAGCGGCGGTTGTAGAGGTCGGTGAGCGTGTCCTTGAACGTCGCCTCGTCGAGGATCTGCCGGTGCACGGCCACCGAGGCCAGCGACGCGTAGGACCGGCCCAGCTCCTCCGTCACGGCGCTGAACGGAACGATGACGTCCGACTCCCGGCGGGCATTGATCAGCTCCATGACGCCGAGCACGGTGCCGGCCGGCGTCAGCAGCGGCAGCGCCAGCAGCGAGCGTGTCTGGTAGTCGTTGAACTGGTCGATGGCCCGGTTGAAGATCGGCCCCACCACGTGGCTGGCGTGGGCGTCGTCGACGTTGAGGGTGGCGCCGGTCAGCGCCACGTGGGTGGCCAGGCTGGGCTGGCTGAGCGGCAGCGGCAGCAGCTGGAAGCGCCGGCGCAGGTCGCGGGTGCCGTAGCGAGCCGCCATCGGCTCGTTCTGGATGATCGAGAACTTCAGGTGATCGCCGTCGATCAACAAGATCGTGCCGGCCTCGGCCCGCGTGAACGCGCGCGCCTCCTCGAGGATGCGCTCCAGCAAGGCCTCGACGTTGGCCTCGATGCTCATCGCGGTCGTGATGCCGAGGAGGGAATCCTCGAGAGGCGTGCGGTAGGCCAGCGTCTGCAGAGCCGCCGTCGTCGCGTCGTCGATCTCGCTCATGCCGCAGACCTCCCGCCGGTCGAAGCTACGTGCGGATCATGATGACGAAAAACCCGCGCCGACACAATGACGTTCTGGGTTGCGGCGGCGGCTGATGCGCCGACACCACGTGCCACTCTGCCCGGCAGGAGCTCAGCCTTCGACGGGGCGAGGTGTATCGCGGCTCGACAGGAGCGCTGCCACGGCGGCACAGAGGGCGTCGGGGTCCGGGGGCTTCTGCATGACGTCGTCGAAACCGGCGCGACGCACACCTTCGGGAGGAAAGGGATGGCCGGTCACCGCGATGACGGGCACGTGGCGCCGGGGAAAGAGCTGACGGATCTTCGCGATGAGCCAGAAGCCGCTCTGCTCGGGCATGGCGAGGTCGCTGACGACCACGTCGCAGGGGTGCGCGGCCAGCACGGCCAGGGCTTCACCGGCGCTGGCCGCGGTGGCGACGCTGGCGCCGGCGGCCTCGAGGGTGAGCCGGATCGCGTTGCGCGCATCCGCGTCGTCCTCGACGACGAGGACCTGGTACCCGGTAAGCGGTCCCGACCCCATCATGCCCTCCGATCGCACACGGTAACCGCTTATCCTCGCTGGGAAAACCCTTACCTGATCACCGGAAGTTGCTGTCGACCTCCCCGCGGTCGTACGAGAACACGCGTACCCGGTAGCCAGGAGCCGCCGCGGTCGGCACCTGAAAGAACATCCGGCCGCCACCGAGGAGGTCGCCGGACAACCAGGCGATCTTCTGGTTGGTCACCTGCCCGCCGGCATCGAGGCTTTCCACGATGATCCGGATCTTGGTCGTGTGGTAGGGCGAGATATTGTTGACGTAGCCTTCCACCGCGGGCTGACCGCGATACTGCGCCGCCTGCCAGTCGACCGTGAACACCCGCTCCCAGCCGGCCATGAGCGGCTGCAACTCAGCCGCCACCACCGGACACGCCGCCCCCACCACGATCGTCGCGAGCCCCAGGATCGTCAGCGTCCGCCTCATGGTTGGACGACCTCCCGCACCCCATGATGCCATGCCGGGGTCGCGAGCAGCTACAGTCCCTGGCACCTGCCTTGCCTCGTCAGGCGTCCCATGGCACGACCACTCTGGAAGGGTTCCATCAGCTTCGGCCTGGTCACGATCCCGATCGGTCTGCTGTCGGCGGTGGAGGCGCGCGAGGAGCTCGCCTTCAACCTGCTGCACGACAAGGATGGCAGTCGCATCGTGCAGAAGCGGTTCTGCAAGGCCGAGGACGTCGAGGTCTCGTGGGACCACGTCGTCAAGGGCTACCAGTATTCGAAGGACCAGTACGTCGCGCTCACCGACGAGGATTTCGAGCGGGCGCGGGTGCCGGCGACCCAGACCTTCGAGATCCGCCGCTTCGTGCCCGGCGCCGATGTCGAGGATCTTTACTTCGATCACCCGTACTACGTGCAGCCGGACGGCAAGGGCGCCGGCAAGCCCTACGCGCTGCTGCGCGATGCCCTGGCCGAGGCCGGCAAAGTCGGCATCGGCACCGTCGTCCTGCGCCAGCGCGAGCACCTGGCCGCCCTGGAGCCGGTCGGGCAGGCGCTCGTTCTCACGACGATGCGCTTCGCGCACGAGATCCGCTCGCCCAAGGGCCTCGACCTCCCCGGTCTCCACTCCGGGTGGACGGACAAGGAGATGAAGCTCGCCCGCCAGTTGATCGAGACCCTCAGCGACACGTGGGAGCCGAAGGCGTTCCGCGACACCTACACCGAGGTTCTCCGCCAGATCATCGAGGCCAAGGCCAAGGGTAAGGCGGTGGCGACACCGGAGCTGCCGAAGCGGTCGAAGGTGGTGAACCTCATGCAGGCGCTCGAGCAGAGCCTGCAGCGGCGGTCGGTGGCGAAGGCGGAGGGGCGGAAGGCGGCGCGGCCGCGCCGCGCCCGCGCCGGTCGGCGCAAGGCAGCCTAGCTACGCGCTCCCCGCAGCATTGGACCCCCTGGTGTCTGGGGGCGACGGCGCTCGTCGTCGTTGCCGTGCTGGGGCTGTGCCATCTCGCTTATCCCTTTGGTGGCGACCAGGCGCTCTTCGCGGTTGGCGCTCTCGATCTGAGCCAGGGGGCCGTCCTCTACCAGGATTTCTGGGACTTCAAGCAGCCGGGCATCTTCGCCTTCTACTACGTCGCCGGGCGGCTCTTCGGCTTCGACGAGACGGGGATTCACGCGTTCGAGCTCGCGTGGATGCTCGCGCTGGCGGTGGTGGTGATGCTCGCGATGCGAGGGCGGCGGCCGGGGTTGCTGGCCGCCGTCCTCGCCCCCGTGCTGACCGTGGGTCATTACTACGCGGTCTCCGAGTCGTGGCATCTCACGCAAGTGGAGGGTCTGGTCGGACTGCCGATGCTCCTCGCCCTGTGGCTCGCGTCGACCGCCGACGCCCCCGCGCGAACCACGCGGCTCTACGCGTCGGGGGTGATGGGCGGCGTGGTCCTCCTGTTCAAGCTCATGTTCCTGCCGATCCTCGTGGCCTTCTGGCTCACGGCGCTGGTGACCACGATCAGGCGACAGGAATCACCCGGCCGACGTTCAGTCGTCGCCGTGGCGACGATCGTCGCGGGGGTGCTCAGTCCGCTCCTCGCCACCCTGGCGTACTTCGCCTGGCACGACGCCCTCGGCGTGGCCTGGTGGACGTGGTTCGATTTCCCGAGGCTGGCGCTCGAGCAGATCCCGGCCCCGAGTCCGTGGAGGCTGGTCGGAGCCCTCGAGTGGTTCACCGCCCGGTTCTCCTGGATGGTCGCGCTGGCTGTGCTCGGCGCCGTGGCCTCCGCCCGACGGCGGGCCGACCCGATGGTGTGGAATCTCATCTGGTGGTGCGGGCTGGGCGGCGTCGTGATCCTTGCGCAGGTGCAGTCGTGGTGGCCATATCACTTCCTTCTTCTGTTCGTCCCTGTGGGCATGCTGGCTGCCATCGGCATCGACACCCTGTGGACGTGGGTACGGCAGGTGGACGCGTCCATGGCCACGCGCGGAGGCGCGGCCGCGATGCTGGCCGCCCTGATCCTGCTCCCATCGCCCACCATCGGTCTGGTGGCACGAAAGGCCGTGGCTCTGATCGAAGCGCGGGGGGCGTGGAGCCCGGAGACGAGGCTTCGATTCCAGCAGGACGTGAGCAAGGGCTATGTCACGGTGCTGAGCGACGTGGGGTTCCTGCGGGACCCCGGCAGCCTGCCGGGCCGGATCTACGTCTTCGGCGATCCCCTCTATCACTTCCTCTCGGGCCGAGGGCAGGCGATCCCCCTCAATGGGTGGTTCATGGAGATGGCGCTGGCTGGCCAGTGGCGGCAGATCGCGAGGCAGCTGGATGCGGCCCGGCCGCCCTACATCTTCGTGGCCAACGCCGAAGCCGATCTCGTCAGCCACTCATCGGAGGTCACGAGCCTGCTGCGCAAAGCCTACCGGCCGCTCCGCCAGAGCCAGGCCGGGAGCTGGTACGTCCGCACGTCACTCGCGCAGCGGGCCGGGCCCCCGGGTCTCGATGCCGAGCGTGGTGTCGAGCTGGCGGTTGGCGGCAACCCGCTGCTGATCCCTGCTGGAGATGCGCTCGCTGGGGTGGCCAATGGGGGCGGACCGAGCCGACGACAGCAACCCCGCTACAACCGTCGAGCCGCGGTGCGGGAACTGGTCGGCTTGACCAGAGGTTCTCACTGATGCGAATGTCACGTCGGGCACCGCGGACGGTGCCGAGGAGGAGCCACCATGCTGCGAATCATCGCCTGTCTGATCGCTCTGTCGTTTGCCCTGGCGTCCGTCAGCCCCGCGCTGGCGCAGGCCAAGAGCGACCCGGCCCCGAAGTCCAGCACCTCGATGAAGAAGGAGCCGCTCGATCTCAACTCGGCCTCGGCCGACGATCTCAAGACCTTGCCGGGGATCGGCGACGCCACCGCCAAGAAGATCGTCGACGGCCGGCCGTACAAGCGGAAGGACGAGCTGGTGCAGAAGAAGATCGTGCCGCAGGGGACCTACGACAAGATCAAGGATCAGGTCATCGCCAAGCAGAAATAGCGTTGTCAGGCGACGGGCCGGCCTAGCGTCGGCCCGTCTTTTTGCCCCCTACCCTCGCGAACACGCGGCTCTCCCGCAGCACTCCCCTGCTCGACGTTCAACAGCCGGGCTCACCCAAGGGTTCTGCTACGATGCCGAATCGCCAAGGCGAGGCCCTCGACCATCTCGCGGGCCTCCTCGCCAAAAAGGAGAGTCATCATGGGCATCAGCAGGGTCTTACGCATCGCCGCGACGATCTGCTTCGCCCTCGCGACCGTGGGCGTCGCCCCGACCGGCATCCCTCTGATTCCGCTGGGACTCGCGCTCTGGTGTGGGTCGACCCTGGTGCCCTGACGCGCTGTGAAGCGGAAGGGCGGAAGTTCAGCGCCGCGGCGAGCCAAAGCGGCGGTGGCGCAGGACGCGGACACCGCGACGGGCTCAATGTTGCCCATGGAGATCCAGGTGGGCGATCGCTTCACTGACCACGAATTCGAGTGGGAGGTGGTGACGCATCCGGCTGCCCTGCACGGCGGCAAAAGTCTGCGCGCCCGGATACAGCGCCCGGGCCTGCCCGAGACCGAGCGCGACATGACGTGGCCAGCCCACGTGAGGATCAAGATCAGTCGAGGGGCCAAACCGTCCGGGCCGGTCCTTGACTGAGTGAGCCACCTTTCCTATCATCGCCGCGCATGAACACCATCCTGGTGGTGGATGACCGACCGGATGCGCGCTACACCATGGTGCGGACGCTGACGTCAGCCGGATTCGACGTGCGCGAGACGGCGACGGGGCGTGATGCGCTGCGGATGGCGCGGCTTCACCCCGATGCCATCATCCTCGACGTCGCGCTGCAGGACATGGATGGCTTCGAGGTGTGCCGCCGCTTGAAGGCCGACTCGTTCACCCAGATGATCCCCGTAGTCCACAAGACGGCGGTCTACCGTGATGCCGAGCATCGGCAGCGGGGGCTCGCCGCGGGAGCTGACGACTACCTCGTTGAGCCGCTCGAGCCCGGAGCCCTCGTCGCCGCCATACGGCGGCTGCTCGGTCCTGGCGCTCGGTGATGTCACCACGGCCACGCGTGCGACCGGATTGACCGGCCCTCTCGACCCCGGCGATGTGGAGCAGATCCTCCTCCCGCACTTGCCCTACACCAGTCGGTACGTGGATCTTCTCGAGGAGCGACGGCGGCGAACGGCGCGGAGGGCAGCGTCCACCTGCGCTGTTCGCTCAAGCCCCCGCCGATGCACGGCAACTCTGTCGGTGCGGCGGTCTTGCTGGAGTCGACGTGGCAGCGCAGTGCGCGCCTGCACTACACGTCACTGGTCCTGCGACGCGGCTCTGACCGCCTGCGGGCGCGGTGTAGGTCCGCTCGCTCGACCTACGTGCCGCCACTGGTGACGTAGCCGACCATCCCAGATCTCCCTCGCGCCCCAGGTTCACCCGTTGGCCTACACTGCCTCGATGCCGTCGCGCGACCCCCGCCCCGCCATCCTCCGCGGCGCCCTGCTGCAACTCCTCAACCGCTGGCTCGACACCTGCACCGGCATCGCGCTCATCACCGTGAGCGTCGAGCCCAGGGTCTGCGTCTGTCGCTGAGTCACATCACTGAGGGCGAATGGACTGTGCGCAGGAGGAGTGATGAACTGGATACTGCTCGTCATAGCCGGACTGCTCGAAATTGTGTGGGCCATCGGCCTCAAGTACACACACGGCTTCACCCGTCTGTGGCCCAGCATATGGACGGTCGTGGCAATGGTCGTCAGCATAGTGCTGCTGGGTGTGGCCATGCGCTCACTACCGGCGGGAACGGCCTACGCGGTGTGGACGGGGATTGGCACGATGGGCACGGTGATCCTCGGCATCGTGCTGCTCGGTGAGCCGGCCACGGCGGCCCGCGTTCTCTGCATCGCGCTCATCCTGGTCGGAGTCGTCGGGCTCAAGCTGCTGTCACCGGAGTGAGCCACGACACGATCGAAGTGCCGCCCAAGTACGCCCCCATGATCCGCCGACTCGAAACTGTATGAGCTGGTAAGCGCAATCAAGATAGACGCGAAGCGCTTCTTCGATGAACTGGAATGAAACCAGCGATCGGTCTATCTGGCCCAGATAGTCCGGCCCGGTCACTTCGCTCTCGCCCCACGCGGGTCATCCCTGCCTCACTGCCCATGGTTGCCTTGAATGTCCGTGCGAGCAGTAGCCCGCTACTTGTCGCGGAGCTGCCGCAGGGCACTGAGCCAGTTTTCCAGATGGTACGTCCGAGCGATCCGACCGTCTCGAATGGTTTGAATGTCGATGGCCATGACCCGAAAGCTCTTGCCCGTATGGGGCACACCGAAGAGATCGCCCGCCGGTGTTCCGGTGACCTCGCCGCGTACGACGACCCGATCGCCCGCGACAAGGATCTCCTTGATGTCGAATTTCATGTCCGGGATCGACTTGGCAAAGCCTCCGACAACCTTGATCGATGTCTCACGACCCCAGCAATCGCCGGGCAGGTAGCCCGAGCACGACTCGTAGTCGGCCGTCAGAATTTGCTCCTGCAGCGTCTTCATGTCGCCCTGAACCGGCTGGTTGAACAGCTGATACCACGGAGCGATGGCTGCCCGCGCTTGGGCCTCAGTGAGTGTTTGCGCCGAGGCTGCCGCCGGAATCGTGAGCATCGCCGCGGTAACGACGAGTTCGACGAGTCTCTTCATCGCGTCCTCCAATGAGTCAACGGCGGCATCGCAACATCGACCGCCGCGGTCGGGACTCAACGCCGCGTCCGTGCGATCCACTGGTAGCGGTCACCTTTACTGCCTCGTGACCAGCACCATCCGGAAGCGAGCAGCGCCGCTCATCATGCGTGCGTAACCGTTCGGGGCCTCGAGGAGAGGTGGGCCTTCTCGGCGAGCCACCGGTCTCGACGCTCCGTCAACGTTGCGTCTCGCCCACGTCTTGATTGCCTACTCGGCAAAGGGGGCTTGATGTAGCAAGTCAACCGAGGACACGCGCGTGTATCCTGGAATGTATTCGATGCCGAAGTCTGCGATGAAGTTGTCCCTTGTTGTACTCGGATGATTTTTGGCTATTCCGCAAAGGCACGTCGTCAGCATGTTCTTCATGTCAAGACGAGGATAGGCTGACAGGATGACTTTCTTGATGTCATCACTCAGCTCGTGGTAACCAAGTCCGCCGTAGTCACACGCGATACCGTTCTGACAGCAGGCCACGTCGGCGCCCTTATGCTGCGCAATCGACGGAGTGGTGTGGAGCGCGATCGAGTCCCAAACTACTTCTGCACGGCGCTCCCCCATATCATGCGAACGGGCAAAGGCGCGGCCGATGTCCGCTCCCACAACCTCGAAGCGACGATCGGGAGCGCCACCGCGCGCAAGGCCGAGATCGTGCAGAAGCACCGCCACCGCGACCAGTTCGGCATCCGGAGCAAGCCCGCGACTCTGGGCCAGCTGCGCGCCATAGAGCCACGAGCGCATCACATGGTTGAAAAGCCACGGCCGCGATTCCGCTTCTGCGTGGGCGTAGGCGCCCCGAACGGCGGGACTGTCGGGTAGAGTCAGATCCAACTTCCGGCCGACGGCCAGCGCACCGCTGAAGCTAGGCCTTTCGCTTCCACTCATATCGCTGGGGCCTCAGGCATGGTGACCAGCGCAATGAGCAGCGGCCCAGGCGTCGAGACGCACACGACGTTGAGCGCGGCTCGTTGCCGTGCGCGCGTTCACCGCCTCCAGTACTTCTGCCGGCGCCGTATCTGGGCGGCCGGAGTTGAAGGGCGGTTCAGGAGCATATTCCAAGCCGAGCTGGACCATTTCCGCCGCGCGCGGCCCGCGCAGCTCCGCGATAAGGGCCAGCACGAAATCGATGCCTGCCGTGACGCCGCCCCCGGACAGGATGTTGCCGTCCCTGACGATGCGGCCCTCATCCACGATGGCACCGAAGACAGGAAGCAACTCCCGCCATGCCCAGTGGCAGGCCGCACGGCGGCCGCGGAGAAAGCCGGCAGCGCCCAAAATGAGCGACCCGGTGCACACCGACGTCAGATAGCGCGCGGTTGCTCCGAGCCGGGCGATCTCTTTGACGAAGAGGTCATTCTCGATCGCAGCGAGGCAGCCGGGGGAGGGGATGGCGGAATCCATTCGCAGCTTCCGTCGATCTGGCGCCAGAGAATGACCGGATTGCCGCTGCCATTGGCCATGCCCGTGATCACATCGCCGAGGCGCTCACCGTCGAGCGTTTGGCGGAGGCGGTTGGCATGAGCCTGCGCCAGTTCAGCCGCGCATTCCGGGCACAGACGGGCACCACACCCGCGCGTGTGGTGGAACGGCTCCGCGCCGATCTGGCCCGAGGCCGCATAGAGACGACTGCCGAACCTGTCGAACGCATCGCGGACGCGGTCGGCTTCGGTGACGCCGAAAACATGAGGCGGGCATTCATCCGCATCTACGGACAGCCGCCTCAATCGATCAGGCGCGCAATTAGAAGTTAGAAGCGCGACCGCCGAACGTCACGAGACTCACTTCCCCTTCGGCCGGATCGCCTCCCATTGCTCGTCGGACACGGGTCTCGCCTCGGCGGTGAGGGTTGCGGCAGAGGTCACCAGACGTATGGCCGTTACTCGGATCCGTGCACCCGCTGCCGGACCACCGGCGAAGAGATATGTCCCGACTGTGGCGGCCGCGGCTATCGTTATGTCTAATTCTCCGGCGGGCGATGTTGTCACTGGCTTCGTCATCTTCGACCACGAGCACTCGCACCCTCGTGAGGGGTCTCGCGGTCGACATCGCGGCACGCTAGCAGAGCGCCGAAGCCCGTGAACATGCCCACCAAAGCATGCTAGCGGCGGCAGGTTCCGATGCTACGCTGACTCGACCTAGGCATTGACCTATGAGCCCAGGACAGCAGGGACCCAGGTGACCGAGCCGGGCGCGGCGCGAAGGCGCGACGACTGGGCATCGAACCTTCTCCCGTCGTCGCGCGGGCATCAAGGCCCACTGCCGCGCAAGAGACCAGAACTACGCTCGCGTCGGGCCGGCCTCGTGCTGATCGCGGACGATACCCGAGATGCGCGGGAACTCTATGGGCTCTATCTGAGCCACCAGGGCTTCAGCGTTGAACTGGCGTCGGACGGAGCCGTCGCGGTCGACGCGGCCGTCAGGCTGCGACCCGACGTGATCGTCCTGGACCTTTCCATGCCCGTGCTCGACGGCATCTCGGCAACGCACCGTCTCAGAGCCCACCCGCGAACGCGGGGCATTCCTGTCATTCTCCTCACGGGCTATCCGTACAAAGCTATTGCCGGAGGTGCGCTGGAGGGCGGCGTCGATGTGTTCCTGACGAAGCCTTGTCTCCCTGAAGACCTGGAGGGCCACGTGCGCCGACTGCTGGACCGCAAAGAGCCTCGTTAGCGTACGGGAAGTACCGGCATCGACCCGGAGACGGGTGAGCCGCTGTCGTGACGATGACCCCCCAGAGCCGTCGTAACCTCAGCGCCGCCCTCGGCTTCCTTCAGGTTAAGCCGACCGAGCCCGAGCTGCAGATGCTCCACCGCTGGCTCGACACGTGGGAGGGCCTGGGACTGGTCACGGTTGGCGTTGAGCGCCTCGGCTACCGGCTGAGTCTGAGCCACATCGCGGAAGGGGAGTGGCGGGCGCAGTTCTCCGCGCATCCCATGTGGGCGTCGGCCGGATATGGCGCGGCGGCGACACCGTGGCAGGCGGTGCAGCGGGCGGCGTGGGCGGCAGTTGGCCCCTAGATGGCTGTCAAGGGCGGCCATTGGTATCGCATCCGACTCACTGGCAGCGCGCGGGAAGCATCGGTTGAGCACGAACGGATGCTGAAAGCGATCAGCGATGCGATGGCGGAGCGGACCATCGCGGCCGCGGCCAAGCGTACGGCTGGCGAGATTGTCCGAGTGCGCCCCGCCAGAATCTACACCGACCGCGATGCGGGCATCGTGTGCTACCTCGACGACGGCGCGTTGGCACTCTACCGCATAGCGGGTGGGATCCGAGAGCCAGAAGCGCACCTTGACGCGCTCCCAGACGTCGATCGGCTTAGCCGCACCCTCGACGGCCGATACTATGCGGTGGACTAGCGCCGGGGTGGCTCGCCCCTGAACACCGTGCTTCCGACGTACACCGCGATGCATCCTACCCAGGTCCGGGAGCCGTTCCACCGCCCAGGCTGGGTCTATGAGGAGAAGGTCGCCGGCTGGCGAATCCTTGCCTACAAGAACGGTATCCGCGTCCGTCTGGTCAGCCGAAATGGCGTTGATCTTTCCCGCCGCTTCCCGGCAGTCGCCAAGGCGGTGGCTGCCCTACCTGACCAGACGCTCGTGCTTGACGGCGAAGTCGCGATCTACGATCAGCACCTTCGGTCGCGCTTCAACTGGCTGCGGAAGCCGAACGCGGAGGCCATTGCGACACCGCCACTGTTCATCGGGTTCGACGCCCTCTACAGCTGCGGAGAGAAGCTGACCGCCCGACCGCTCCGCGAGCGCCGCGCCTTGCTCGAGGAGGCAGTCGCTGGCGGCGAGCTGGTGTTCCCGGTGCGTCGGCTCGCGTCGAACGGCCTGGAGGCATGGGCGCAGGTACTGGAGCGCGGCTACGAGGGCTACGTCGCGAAGGACGAGGCGAGCCCGTACGTCGGCGGCAAGTCGACTTCGTGGCTCAAGGTGAAGGTACCGGGGTGCACTGATCGTCCTCGCCGAGGACCGGGCGGTGCCTGATCGACCCAGTCGAGCATCGCGCCGCCGCGGTGCCCATTGCGTCCAGCAGCAGGGGGGCTGGCGCAGCGCCGCTGTTCTGCTTCGGGTGTATGCGCGGTGGATGCCTCAGGAGCAGCCAATCACAACCCCCGCGCAACCCGAACCTCCCGCACGCCCTCCCTTCGCTCCGTACCACGGCGCCGCAACTACCTGATGGCGCAGAACCCCTGGGCCTCGATGCCGAGGGCGGTGTTGAACTTGCTGCGGAAGTTCTCCAGGGCGACGGCAGCGCTCAGTTCCACCACCTGAGCCTCGGTGAAGTGGGTGCGCACGCGGGCGAAGAGCGCGTCGTCCACGCGGCGGCCGGTGATCGTCATCGCTTCCGCGAAGGCCAGGGCAGTGCGCTCGGCCTCGTCGAACAGCGGGCTGGTCGCCGCCTCCTCCACCGCCCTGATCTTGTCCTCGGCCGCGCCTGCCTGCATCCCACGGGATGCGTTGATGTCAATTCAGAACGGACAGCCGTTGATGAGCGAGACGCGGAGGTAGACGAGCGGCAGGAGCGAGGGCGGCAGCAGCCCGGAGCGATCGATCGCGGCCGCGAGCTGCTTGGCGGCCCGCAGGATGCCGGGGGTGTGGGCCTGGACCTTGGTCGTGTTGAGGATGGCGCCGAAGGCCTGCTGCTCCTTGGCCCACAGGTCCTTCAGGATCGGATCGTCGCCGGGGTCCTCGATCTCGCGCACGCGGGGCATGGCGGGATTATTTCACGGGTCGGCCCTGCCGTGACAGGTAGAGCTCGACCGAGGGCAGCGCCTCCAGCAGCACCTGTCCCACCACGCCGAGGCTCTCGGCCGAGATCTTGTCGAGCGTGTCGTCGGCGGTGTGCCACGGCGGATAGTCGAAGTCGATGAGGAGCGTCGCCGGGACGCCGAGCCGCAGGAACGGCACGTGATCGTCCTCCACCGGAATGGCGTCACGCACGAAGTGGCGGCCGTGGCCGAGGCGGGCGGCGGCGTCCCAGATGATGTCGGTCAGCCACGTCGCCGAGTGCGCCTCGCGCCGGATCGAGAGGTCGCGATCGCCGATCATGTCCACCAGGATCATCGCACGGGGCAGCTGCCGGGCCCGGGCCAGGTCGGTGGCGAGCCGGCGGGAGCCGTAGAGGCTGTCGCGGTCGGTCCACGTGCCGCGCGCCTCCTCGCCGTCGAACCACACCAGCCAGTATGTGTAGTCGCGCGGCGCGGCTGCGAGCTGGCGGGCCAGCTCGAGCAGCAGGGCCGCGCTGGAGCCGCCGTCGTTGGCGCCGACGAACCGGAACTCGTTGAAGAGCTTCGTGTCGTAGTGACCGGCCACCATGACCACGTCGGGCCGGCGACCCGGTAGCACCGCCACGACGTTGGCCATTGCCATCCGACCGTGCGGCGTGTCGGCCTCGAACGACTTCACCTGGACCTGAGCCGTCGGGAGACGCTTGAGCTCACCCACGATGTAGGCGCGGGCCTGAGCGCCACCGGGCGAGCCGGCCACGCGCGGGCCGATGGCCACCAGGCGCTCCACGTGCCGGAGGGCGGCCGCGCCGTCGAACTTCGACGGCTGAGCGGCGAGGCCGGTGGCGCCGAGTAGCAGCACCGCGGCCAGGACGGCGAGTCGGGGGACGAGTCTCATCGAGGCTTCATGGCGACGGCGCCATAGTAGTTCATCGTGAACACGAAGGCGCCGGCTGCGACCAGCGCGGTGAAGCCGTCGAGCCAGCGCTGGGCGGTGGCGGCGTCGACGAGCCCGAAGCGCACCGCGTACTCGGCACGTCGTTCCAGAAACGTCTTCGTCCACGGCTCCAGCGTCGTGTCCTGGAACACGTCGGTGCGCAGCCGCACGTGGTCGAGCCCGGCCGCGCGCAGCAGGCCGGGCAGCCGCCGGCCGCTATAGGGCTCCTCGTAGATGTGCTTCACGACGCCATCCAGGATCCGATCGGTGAGAGCCGGATCCGGATGGGTCACGGCGACCATGCCGAAGTCCTGGTCCTGCAGCCCGACCCGGCCGCCCGGCCGGGTCACGCGCGCCATCTCACCCACGACGACGGCCGGCTCGGCCACGTGCAGGATGACCGTGATGCCGAGCGTCGCATCGAAGCGGTCGGCCGCGAACGGCAGCCGGGCGCCGTCGGCGACGCGCAGCGTGATCCGCCCGCGGCCAGCCACGGGCCGGCAGAGCCGGCGGGCGGCGGCCAGTATCGTGCGGCTCGTGTCCACGCCGACCACCTCGCCGCGCCGGCCCACCATCGCCGCCAGGTCGCGCACGACAACGCCGGAGCCGCAGCCCACCTCCAGCACGCGGGCGCCGGCTCGGATGGGCACGAAGCGGAGGAAGCGACGGCGCAGGCGCATCTGGGTCGGCGTGCCACCGCGGGCCTCGAGGCCGGCGATCAGCGCGGCGACGTTCGGCTGGGCGTCGAGCGCGCGCCAGGGATCGGGCGAGAGCACGGCCGGCGGCGGCTCAGCCGGCGAAGCGACGGGCGCACTCGGCGCTGCAGAAGTAGCGGGCGGCCGCGCCGGCCGGGCCGCTCACCGCACGCGAGCGCACGACGTAGGTGCCGCAGACCGGGTCCTTCACCAGCTCGTCGCTCGACATGCGGCCCGGCGGCGTCGGCAGCCGGCCGCGGCGCAGGAGAGGGATCAGCGCGATGGCGAGGACGATGATGCAGACGGCCAGGACGGCCAGCCGCACGCGCTCAACGCTCCGGCTTGATCGAGACCGCCCGGAGAAACTCCTTGTCCTGCGGTGTCAATTCCGCGGAGAAGGCGCCGCGGCTCTTCGCACCAGCGAAGAAGATGCCCGTGTCGGCGCCGCGCTTGAGGATCTCCTGCACGGCGTCGCGGGCGGCCTCGGTCGCCGCCAGCGACGACTCGATCGTCTGCACGAGCTTCTTCATGAGCACGTCGACGTGGCGTTCCTTCGGCATGGGACACTACGATACCATACGGCCCCGATGGCCTCCTGGACCCCCCTCGGCTCCACCGTGCGCTACACCCGTGGCAAGCTGGCGCTGCGCGAGGACACCTGGCGGCTGCCCGACGACACCGAGCGCGTCTATCCCGTACTGGTCGTGGGCGTCGCCGTCGGGGTGCTGCCGCTCGTCGAGCCCGACCGCGTCCTCCTCGTGCGCCAGTATCGCCACCTGCAGCGGGCCGCGGCCTGGGAGCTGCCGGGCGGCGGCGCCCTCCCGGGCGAGGATCCGGTGGCGGCCGCCCAGCGCGAGCTGCGGGAGGAGGGCGGCTACCGGGCCGAGCGTCTCGAGTTCCTCACGCGCTTCTACCCGTCCGCGGCCTACGTCGACGAAACCGCGCTCTGCTACGTCGCCAGCGGTCTGACGCCCGATCCCCTGCCCTCCGACGACGACGAGTTCTTCGAGCGTGCCATCTTCCCGCTCGACGAGGTCGTGCGCATGACGCTCGCCGGCGAGATCACCGAGTCCTTCTCCAAGGTCGCGATCCTGCAGTACGCACTCGCCGCCCGTCGCTGACCTGGCAATCTCGTACCCACCTTCCTGGCACGGAACGAGCAACATCAACAATCTGTTCGACTCGACCCAGGAGGGCGACAACCATGCTGTGGACGATCTTCGTGATCCTGCTGATCCTGTGGGCGCTCGGGATGGTTAGCTCGTATACCATCGGCGGCTTCATCCACATCCTGCTGGTCATCGCCCTGGTCGTCGTCCTGCTCCGCGTCATCCAGGGCCGCCGGCCTGTCTGACATGGGGGCCACGAAATGGCCCCCAAACCCCCCAACGTTCGTCACGCCCCGGCGTAGCCGGGGCGCTCGCTTGTCTTACATGGGGGCCCCGACATGGCCCCCCAAACCCCCAGGCGTTCGTCACGCCCCGGCGTAGCCGGGGCGCTCGCTTGTCTTAGATGGGGGCCCCGACATGGCCCCCAAGCCCCCACACGTTCGTCACGCCCCGGCGTAGCCGGGGCGCTCCTCTGGTTTGGTGGGCGACGGGCGCGCCTATCTGGGCACCCCTCGATCGGTCGGAGTCGGGCGTTGTCTGTCGGGCGGGGACGCGCGGTCGCGGCGGAGCTAGTAGGTCGCGCGGCCGCCGGAGAGGTCGTGGACGGCGCCGGTGGTGAAGGTGCACTCGTCGGAGGCCAGCCAGGCGACGAGGGCGGCGACCTCGGCCGGCGTGCCGACGCGGCCCATCGGGATCTTGGCCACCAGCATGTCGACCGTCTCCTTCGTCATCTGCTGGAGCAGCTCCGTCCCGATGACGGCGGGAGCAACGGCGTGAACGAGAATGCCCTGGGTTGCGACTTCTTTCGCCAATGCCTTGGTGAGACCGATCACTCCGGCCTTGGCGGTCGAGTACGGCACCAGCGTCGGGTTGCCCTCCTTGCCGGCAATCGAGGCGATGTTGATGATGCGCCCGTACCGCCGGGGTAGCATCAGCCGCACTGCCGCCCGGCAGACCAGGAAGACGCTGGTCAGGTCGACGGCGATCACCTGCTGCCAGTCGGCGTCCGTCAGCTCCCAGATCGGATACGAGCGGCCGGTGATGCCCGCGTTGTTGACCACCACGTCGAGGCGATCGGCCCACGCGTGCGCGGCGGTCACCGCGCGCTCGACATCCGCGGTCACGGTCACGTCGGCCACCAGTCCCCGCGCGGCGGCGCCGAGCCGCGTGGCCACGGCCTGCACCTCGGGATCGCGGTCGATCAGCGCCACCCGCGCCCCCTCGCCCAGGAGCCGCTCCGCGATCGCCAGCCCGATCCCCCGCGCGCCCCCAGTGATCAGCGCCGTCCGTCCCTCGAATCGCATCGCGATCAGCCGAGCGCCTGGGTGAGATCGTCGATCAGGTCGTCGGGGTGCTCGAGGCCGATCGACAGCCGCAGCAGATTGTCGGGCGAGCGCGTCGCCGCCCCCTCCACGGAGGCGCGGTGCTCGAGCAGGCTCTCGGTGCCTCCAAAGCTCGTCGCGCAGGTGAAGATGCGCACCTTGGCCTCGACGTCGAAGGCCGCCTGTCGCCCACCCCGCACCTGCACCGACAGCATGCCGCCGAAGCCGGACATCTGGCGCTTGGCGATCGCGTGCTGGGGGTGCGAGGCCAGGCCCGGGTAGTGCACGGCCTCCACGCGTGGGTGGGCCTCGAGCGCGGTGGCCACCCGCAGCGCGTTGTCGGAGTGCGCGCGCATGCGCCAGGGCAGCGTACGGATACCCCGCCGCACGAGCCAGCAGTCGAAGGGCGAGGGCACCGCGCCCCCGGCGGCCTGGATAGCGCGGATGCGCTCGAAGAACGGCTCGCTCGCGCGGGCCACGACAGCGCCGCCCATCACGTCGCCGTGGCCGCCCAGGTACTTCGTCGTCGCATAGATCACGAGGTCGGCGCCGTGGGCGAACGGCCGTTGCAGGACCGAGGTCGCCGCGGTGTTGTCGCAGACGCAGCGGGCGCCGGTGCCGTGGGCGAGCGCCGCCACGTCGGCGATGTCGGTCACCCGCCACAGCGGGTTCGACGGCGTCTCGATCCACACCACGCGCGTGCGCGGCGTCAGCGCGGCCTTCACGGCCGCCCGGTCGGTCATGTCCACGAAATCCACGGCCAGCCCCCACGGCGCGAAGACGTCGCGCAGCAGCTTGCCGGTGCCGAAGTACGCGTCGAGCGGCGCCACCACGTGGTCGCCCGGCGCCAGCGCCTGGAACACCGCGGCGGTGGCCGCCGAGGCGGAGCCGAAGGCCGCGGCGGCGGCCCCGCCCTCCAGCTCGGCCAGGCACTCCTCGAGCGCGGTGCGATTGGGATTGGCGTTGCGGCTGTAGATGTAGCCGCGCGGCGTGCTGCTGTCGGGCTCGTGCTCGAAGGTCGTCGCCGTGTGCAGCGGCGGCGCCACGGCGCCGGTGGTCGGATCCACTCGGAGGCCGGCGTGGACGGCAAGCGTCTCGATCCTCATGGTCGGCTCCTCAGGCGCGCAGGCGCGCGCCGGCCGGATCATGCCACGCTCGGACCGAGACGGTCGCGGGCACCAGCACGCCGGCCACATCGATGTCGTAGCGTCCGCTCAGCAGCGACTCCGGCGGCGCGCCCGGCGCGCACGCCACGTAGCCCAGGCCGACCGGGCGGCCCACGGTGTGGCCATGGGCGGCCGAGGTCAGCGTGCCGACGAGGCGACCACCGCGCAGGATCGGCTCGTCCCCCCACGCCACCGCTTCCGGGTCCTGCAGCGCGAACAGCAGCAGCCGCCGCGCGATCCCCCGCTCCCGCTGGGCGAGCAGCGCGGCGCGGCCGACGAACTCCGGCTTGTCCAGCCGCACCGTGAAGCCGAGTCCGGCCTCCCAGGGCGTGTCGTCGGGCGTCAGCTCGCGGCCCCACGCGCGATAGCCCTTCTCGAGCCGCAGCGAGTCGAGCGCGTAGTAGCCGGCCGGCGTCACGTCGCCGGCCGCCATCAGCGCGTCCCACACCGCCCCCGCCCCCGTCGTCGGCACGTACAGCTCCCAGCCCAGCTCGCCCGCGTAGCTGATGCGGATCGCGCGCACGCCGACCCCGGCCACCTCGATATCGCGCACGGCGCCGAAGGGGAACGCGGTGTTGTCGAGCGCGGCACCGCTCACGCGGGCCAGCACCTCGCGCGCGCCGGGGCCCATGAGCCCCAGCGTGGCCCACGCCTCCGTCACGTCGGTCAGCGTCGCCCGCACCCCGGGGGCGAGATGGCGCCCGATCCAGTCGGCGTCGCGCACCCGCTGAGCGCTGCCGGTGACGAGGAACCACGCCTCCGGTCCCACCCGCGACACGGTCAGGTCGCTCTCGTAACCGCCACGCTCGTTGAGCAGCGGCGTGTAGACGGCACGTCCCACCGGCACCGCCACGTCGTTGGCGGCCAGGCGGCTCAGCAGCGCCCCGGCGTCGGCCCCCTCCAGCAGCAGCTTGCCGAACGAGGTCTGGTCGAACAGCGCCACCGCCTCCCGCGCCGCCCGGTGCTCGCGCGCCACGTGCGAGAACCAGTTCTGCCGGCCGAACGCATAGTCCGTCCGCGGTGCCACGCCCGCCGGCGCCAGCCAGTTCGCACGCTCCCACCCCATCTTGGCGCCGAAGCAGGCACCGCGCGCGGCCAGCCGCGCGTGCAGCGGCGAGCGGAGCAGGTCGCGCCCGGTCTGCGGCTCCCGGTTTGGCCACGCCGTCGCGTAGTGCAGCCCCGGCGCCTCGCACATGCGCGCGGCCAGGAAGGCGGGGTCGGCGTGGCGCGGCAGGAAGCGGCGCGGGTCGTAGGCGGTCAGGTCCATGGTGGCGGCGCCGTTGACGATCCACTCCGCGAGCGCACGGCCGGCACCGCCGGCCCCCGCGATGCCGCCCGAGTTGAAGCCGGCCGCCACGTAGTAGCCGCGCAGCCCCGGCGCCTCGCCCAGGACGAAGTTGCCGTCGGGCGTGAAGCTCTCGGGGCCGTTGAGCAGCAGCTGGATCTCGGCCGACTCCAGTGCTGGCAGCCGTTCCATCGCCCCCCGCATCAGCACCTCGAACTGCGTCCAGTCTTCCTTGAAGAGCGTGAAGGCGAAGTCCTCCGGGATGGGATCGGCCAGCCACGGCTTGGCCTGCGGCTCGAAGCCGCCGAAGAGGAGGCCGCCGACCTCCTCACGCACGTACACGCAGCCGTCGAGGTCGCGCAGCACCGGCAGCTCGGGCGTGACGCCGGCCAGGGGCCGCGTCACCGCGTAGAAGTGCTCGACCGGCCACAGCGGCACCGCCACGCCGTTGGCGGCGGCGAGCGCCCGCGCCCACATCCCCGCGCAGTTCACGACGACCTCGCAGGCGATCTCGCCCTCGGAGGTGTCGACGCCGCTCACCGCGCCGTCGCGCACTCGGGCGCCATGCACGACGACGTTCTCGCGCACGCGTACGCCACCGGCCCGGGCGCCGGCGGCCAGCGCCTGGGTGACGTCGGCCGGGATCACACGCCCGTCGCCGGGCACGACCATGGCGCCGGCGAGGTCGTCGGTGCGGCACAGGGGCCACCGCCGGCTCACCTCGTCGGAGGCGATCAGGTGAGCGTCGATGCCGGCCGCCCGGCCCAGCGCGACCTGCCGCCGCAGCTGCACCAGCCGCTCGGCCGTCCGCGCCACCACCAGGCTGCCGCACTGACGCCAGCCCGTCGCCTGGCCCGTCTCCGCCGGCAGCCGCGCATAGAGCCTGGCGCTGTCGTCGACCAGCCGGCACGCGGTCCGCGAGCCGCGCAGCCGCCCGACGAGCCCGGCGGCGTGCCAGGTGGTGCCGCAGGTCAGCGAGCGGCGCTCGAGCAGCTGGACGTCGCGCCAGCCGAGGCGAGCCAGGTGGTAGGCGACGCTGGCTCCGATCACCCCCCCGCCGACGACCACCACGCGCGCGTGCTCGGTCACGCCCGCTCCGCCGGCTGGGCGGTCGCCGCCGTCCACGCCTGCGTGCGCCGGGTCACGCCGCGCATCAGCGCCCAGTACACGAGCCGTACCAGCAGGCCGATGCCGATGATCAGCACCGACATCGCGGTGGCCTGGGCACTCTCGCCGGCGTCGTCGAGCAGGAGCACCGCCACCGCCGCCAGCTCGGTGCCGGGCGCCACCAGGAACACGACGGCGGAGAGCGTCACCATCGCGTTGAGGAAGAAGTACATGCTGATCCCGACGATCGAGGGCAGCGCGATGGGCACCGTCACCCGCCAGAACGTGCGGTAGAAGGGCACCCCCAGCGAGGCGGAGACGTTCTCGAACTCGCCGTCCATCTGCTTGAGCGTGGTGGTGGCGGTGAGGAACGGCACCGTGAAGTAGTGGACCAGGTTGGCCACGACCAGGATGGCCAGCGTGCCGTACAGCCGGTTGAGCAGGCTGCCGGGTGCGTTGAACGCGAAGATGTAGGCCAGCCCCAGCACCATCCCCGGCACCGAGACCGGCAGCAGGGCCAGCATGGCCAGCAGCCCGTTGGCCCGGGTACGGCACTTCTCGACCAAGTAGGCGCCGGCGAACGTGATGACGGTGCCAGCCACCGCGGTCAGCGCTGCCACCCACACACTGTTGGCGAGCGCGGTGTAGCCGCCGAGGCTGTCGAAGCGGTAGTGCTTGAGCGTCAGCGTGAGGTTGTACGGCCACCGGGTCACCACCGACGAGGCGACGACCACCAGGCAGATGCCGACGATGATCGCCGCGATCAGACTGCAGTAGGCGAACATCACCGCCCCCACCCAGGGCCGGTGGCCGGGGCGCAGCGGCCGGGCCGAGGAGCTGACCAGCGCGTACTGGCGGCGCTGCACCAGGCGGTCGACCACGCAGGCCAGCACGGCGGGGACGAGCAGGACCACCGACACCGTCGCCCCCATCGTGAAGTTCTGCTGGCCGATCACCTGATTGTAGATCTCGGTGGCCATCACCGAGAACTTGCCGCCGACCACCTTGGGCACGCCGAAGTCGGTGATGACGAGCGTGAACACGACGAAGCAGGCGCTGAGCAGGCCGTACTTCACGCCGGGCAGCGTGACGGTCAGGAACGTCTTGAGCCGGGAAGCGCCCAGGGCGGAGGCGGCGTCGTAGAGGCGGGCATCGGCGGCCGTGAGCGCCGCCACCAGGATGAGCATGGCGTGCGGAAAGCAGTAGAAGACCTCGGCCAGCACGATGCCCTTGGCACCGTAGATGCCGACGTTCACGCCGGTCTGCCGGGTCACGATGCCGTTGTTGCCGAAGGTGTAGACGAAGGCGATCGCCGAGACCAGCGAGGGCGCGAAGATCGGCAGCATCGCCACCAGGCGGAAGACACCCCGGCCCGGCATCCGCGTGCGCGTGAGCGCGTAGGCGTAGACGAAGGCGAGCCCGACGGTCAGGACCATCGCGACCAGCGACACGAACAGGCTGTTGGTGATGGAGGCGGCGATGGCCGGCGTGCGGAAGTACCGCACGTAGTTGGCGAGGCCGACGAAGCGGCCGTCGTTGTCGAGCACGCTGCGCCAGAGCACCTGGGCCATCGGCCACACCAGGACCACGTAGAGGAAGGCGCCGAAGAGGGCCAGCAGCCCGTAGCCGACCACTCGCCCGCCGTCGAGCTGCTGGCGGACGACGCGGTCGGGGATGGCGACGGCGTCGGCGGCGCGGCCGGTCGACACGCTCACCCCGCCGCCGCGGCGAACGCCCGCAGGGCGGCCGGGGGCAGCGCCACCGGCACCTCGGCCCCCTCCTTGACCCCGAGCTCGGCCAGCGCGGTGGCGGCGAGATCACACTCCAGGCTCGGCCCGCCATCGCCCACGACCTGCAGCCCCAGCCGGGTGAACGCCCCCTGGAACTGCACACTCGTCACCCGGGCGGTCAGGCGATTGTCGGCCTCACGGGCGTCGGCGGCGACCCGCACGTGCTCGGGCCGGATGCCGAGCGTGACCGCCGCTCCCGGGCGCTCGGCCGGCGGGGGCCGGTGGCGCAGCGCCAGGGCCCCCACCCGCGCCCACCCCGGCCGGACATCGGCCACCGCCTCGAGCAGGTTCATGGCACCGACGAAGCGGGCGACGAAGAGCGAGGAGGGCTCGCCGTAGATCTCGCCCGGGGCGCCGATCTGCTCGACCACGCCGTGGTTCATCACCACGATGCGGTCGGCCATGGTGAGGGCCTCCTCCTGGTCGTGCGTCACCATGATGGTCGTGATGCCGAGCCGGCGCTGCAACGCCTTCATCTCCTGCCGGAGGGCCAGACGCACGCGGGCGTCGAGGGCCGAGAGCGGCTCGTCGAGCAGCAGCAGCGAGGGCGAGGGCGCCAGCGCCCGGGCCAGCGCCACCCGCTGCTGCTCGCCCCCCGAGAGCTGGGCGGGGTAGCGCTGCTTGTGGTGCCGCAGGTCGACCAGCGCCAGCAGCTCGTCGACGCGGGCGTCGATCCGATCGCGGGCGACCCGGCGAGCCTCGAGGCCGTAGGCCACGTTGCGAGCCACCGTGAGATTGGGAAAGAGGGCGTACGACTGAAAGACGATGCCGTAGTTACGCCGGCTCGGCGGCAGCCGCGAGACGTCGTGGCCGGCCATGCGCACGACCCCCGCGTTCTGCTGCTCGAGCCCGGCCACGATCCGCAGCAGCGTCGTCTTGCCACAGCCGCTCGGCCCCAGGAAGCAGACGAACTCTCCCTCGGCCACGGTGAGCGAGACGTCGCGCAGGGCGGGCACCACCCCGAACTTCTTGGCGATGCCCTCCAGCGCGACGGCCGGCGGCCGCGGCGAGGCTACTTCTGGTAGCGCTTCGCCCATTCGGCGAGGATCCGGTCGCGGTTCTTCGCCGACCAGTCGAAGTCGTTCGGGTACACGACCTTGCTGACGTCCTTGGGCAGCCCCTCCGGAACCGGGAAGCCGGGGACGGCGACCGCCGCGAAGTACTTGGCGTAGAGGCCCATCGCCTCGTCGCTGATGGCCCAGTCGAGGAACTGCCGGGCAGCGGCGTTGCCCTTGCCCTTCTTCGTCAGGCCGTTGGCCTCGATCTCGTAGCCCGAGCCCTCCTTGGGGAGGATCATCTCGACGGGGGCGCCGTCCTTCTTCATCTTGGCGGCGACGTACTCGAACGACACGCCGATGGCGCGCTCGCCGGTCGCCGCGTCCTTGCACGGCTTGGAGCCGGACTTCGTGTACTCGGCCATGTTCTTGTCGAGGGCGTCCAGATACTTCCACCCCTCGGCCTCCTTCATCCGCTGCAGGATGGAGGCGACGGAGAGATAGCCGGTGCCCGAGCTGGCCGGGTTGGGCATGACGATCTCACCCTTGTAGACGGGCTTGGTGAGGTCGGCCCACGACTCCGGCTTCGGCAGGTTCTTCTTCTTGGCGACCTCCGTGTTGAAGCAGAACGCCGACATGTAGATGTCGATGGCGACCCACGACGGCACCGCGTCCTTGTCCCGGAACAGCGGCTGGATGCGCTCCAGCCCCTTGGGCGCGTAGGGCTCCAGCAACCCGGCGTTCTTGAAGACCATCACGTTGGTGGCCGCCACGCCCCAGATGAGGTCGGCCTGCATGTTGTCCTTCTCGGCCATGAACCGGGCCGAGATGTCCCCGGTCGACAGCCGCAGCATCTTGACGTCGAGATTGGGGAGCGCCTTGTTCACCGACTTCATGTAGTCCGTGATCTGCTCCGGCTCGAGCGCCGTGTAGATCACGACCGTGTCCTTGGCGTGGACCGGCCCGGCCACCAGCACCACTGCGAGCACGAGGGATGCCCAGCGAATCATGTCGACCTTTCCTTTCAGACGAGCCACGAGGAACCGCGTTGGCGGCCGGCGATTGCCCGGCCCAGGATCAGTGCCCCGCCCGCGAGTGCGAGCAGGACGGTGGCGACCGCGCAGGCGGCACCGGTGGCGCCGGCAGCGGCGAGCGTGAGCATGGTGACGGAGCCGAGGCCGGGGCCGGCCCCGGCGAGCACGACGACGGTGCCGACGGCCAGGAGGCCACCGGCGAAGACGTGGGCGAGGATCCAGCCGGCGACGGGCCGCAAGGTCGGCGCGACGACCCAGGCCAGCGTGGTGGTCCGCCCCGCGCCCAGGCTGACCGCCGCCTCCTCGGCCGAGCGATGCACGCGGACCAGGACCGCGCGGGCAGCCCGGGCGGTGGTGGGCAGATCCCAGCACGCCACGATCGCGATCAACGCCAGGAGCGTGAGGCCGGCGGGCGCCGACACCGCCGCCAGCACGAGGGCGGAGCCGGCGCCGGCCACCACGCCGGGGACGGCGACCGGCGCCCGGGCCAGGACGTCGACGGGCACGGCCGCCACCGAGCGGCGGCGCTCGACGATCCACGCCGTCGCCAGGGCCAGCACGGTGCCGCCCACGGCCGCGCCGAGCGCCAGCAGCACGCTGTTGCTCAGCGCGCGGGCGTTGTCCACGGCGAGGATCGCGCCCCAGTGGCCGAGTGAGGCGATCGGGACCACGGCCCACAGCGCGGCGAGCGTCGCGGCCACCAGCCACGCGGCGGTCCCGAGCACCCACCGCACCGCGGGCGGCGCCGGGCGATCGATCCGGACCAGGGTCGGCCGGCCTCCTGTCGCCCGCCAGCTCACGCCGGCCAGCGCGACGGTCGCGCACAGGACGGCCAGCACCAGCGCCGCGGGCGCTGCGCCACTCGACCCGGCGATCGCGCTCGCCAGCAGCCGATCGCCGCCCCCCAGCAAGAGCGGCGTCGCCACGTCGGCCAGGCAGAGCCCCAGAACCGCGAGCGCGGCCCGGACCAGGTCGAGTCCGGCCGCGCCGAGGGTGATCCGCCACACGATGGTGGCGCGCGGTGCGCCCAGCAGCTCGGCGGCCTGCTCGAGATCGGCCGGGACCGTGCCGAGCGCCCGCACCACCAGCATCACCGCGACCGGCAGGAACGCGAGCCCCTGCGCCGCGACTATGGCGGCGAGGCCCTGTGGCCGGCCATCACCGCCGAGGGCGAGCAGCGCCAGCGGCACCATGAAGGATGGAATGAAGACGCCGACTCTAACTACTTGCCATATCATCGCTCGTCCTGGGAAGTCGACCCGGGTCAGGGCCGCGGCGAGCAGTGCGGCCGGCACCAGCGCCGCGACGGTGGATCCGACCGTCACGACGATGGTCGTGACCGCTGCTCGCAGCGGCCAAACGACGGGCGGGAGGATTCCGTAGGCGACGACCGCCCCGACCGGGAGCGCGACGCACACCGCCAGCACGGCCAGCACCAGGGCCACGCCCGCGGCGCGGACGAGGTCGATCGGGCCGGCCGGGACGGAGGCGCTCAGCGCCAGCGGAGGCGCCATGTCGTCAGCCGGCCGTGAAGCCACCGTCCGCCACGATCTCGGCACCGGTGACGAAGGACGACTCGTCGCTGGCCAGGAACAGGGCGACGTTGGCGATCTCCCGGGGCTGGGCGATGCGGCCGAGCGGGATGCCCGTCTCGAACTCCTTGCGGATGGCGTCGGTGAGGTAGGGCGCCTGCAGCGGGGTGTCGACGATGCCGGGGTGGATGATGTTGCACCGGATCCGGTCCTTCGCGAACTGGATGGCCAGGGACTTGGTGAGGGAGATGAGCGCGCCCTTGGCGGAGGTGTAGGCGTCCTGGGCGCGCGTGAAGCCGGCCAGCGCCGAGACCGAGCCCATCATGACGATCGATCCGCCGCCAGCCGCGCGCAGCTGGGGGATGCCGTACTTCGTCACCCAGAACACGCTCTTGAGGTTGATGGCCATGACGCGGTCCCACCACTTGTCGTCCGTCTCCAGCACCGACCGGTCCCGGTCCTTCCACAGCACGCCGGCGTTGTTGTAGAGGACGTGGAGCGCGCCGAACCGCCGCACCGCCTCCTCCACCATCCGCTTGACGTCGGCCTCCAGGGCCACGTCGCCGGTGACGGCCAGCCCCTGCCCGCCGGCCTTCTCGATCAGGGCCACCGTCTCGGCCGCCGCCTTGCCGTCGATGTCGGCGACGACGACGCGCGCGCCCTCCTCGGCGAAGAGCACCGAGGCCTCGCGGCCCATGCCCATGCCGGCCCCGGTGATGAACGCCACCTTCCCCTTCAGTCGATCGGCCATCAGATCCTCTCGAAGTTGCGCATGAGCTCCCAGTCCGTCACCGACTGATCGAACGCCTGTTGCTCCAGGCGGGCCGTGTGCAGGTAGTGGTCGACGACGCGGTCGCCCAGCGCCGACCGCGCGACCTTCGAGCGCTCCAGCTCGCCGATCGCCTCGCGCAGCGTCTTCGGCACCTGGGGCAGCGTGGCGTCCTCGTAGGCGTTGCCCTCGTAGAGCTTGGGCGCCTTCAGCCGGCTGCCGATGCCGTGCAGGCCGGCGGCGATGGTCGCCGCGAAGGCCAGGTACGGATTGGCGTCGGCCCCGGGGATGCGGTTCTCGACACGGAACGAGGCGCCCTCCCCGCACAGGCGGAAGCCGCAGGTACGGTTGTCCCAGCCGGCGACGACGCGCGTGGGCGCGAAGGACCCCGCCTGGTAGCGCTTGTACGAGTTCACGCTCGGCGCGTAGAAGTACGCCAGCTCGCGGGCCATCGCCATCTGGCCGGCCAGCCACTGGCCGAAGACGGGCGGCGGCTGACGGTGCCCCTTGCCGGCCGCGAAGAGCGGCTTGCGGCCGCCGCGGTCCCACAGCGAGGAGTGCAGGTGGAAGGAGGAGCCGGCCGCGCCCATGTCGTACTTGGCCATGAAGGTCAGCGAGCAGCCCTGCAGGTGGGCGATCTCCTTGGCGCCGTGCTTGTAGAGCACGGTGCGGTCGGCCATCTCCAGCGCCTCGGCGTAGACCAGGTTGATCTCCTCCTGGCCGCGCCCCCACTCGCCCTTGGAGGTCTCGACGGGCACGTCGGCGTCCTCCATGCCGTTGCGGATGGCGCGGACGAGCGGCTCCTCCTTCGTGGTCTGCAGGATGTGATAGTCCTCGAGGTAGGTCGAGACCGGAGTCAGGTTCTGGTAACGCTTCGCGCGGGCCTCCTCGAACGTCTCCCGGAAGCAGTAGAGCTCCAGCTCGGCTGCCGTCTTCACCGTGTAGCCCTGGGCGGCCGCCCGCGCCAGCTGCCGCTTGAGCACCCAGCGCGGCGCTTCCTCGACCGGGTCCCCCGCCTCGGTGTAGACGTCGCAGAAGACGAGCGCGGTCTTCGGCAGCCACGGGATGAGCCGCAGCGTGCCCAGGTCCGGGACCATCTTCATGTCGCCGTAGCCGCGCTCCCACGAGGTGAGGGTGAACCCCGGCAGCGGCTCCATCTCCATGTCGACCGTGAAGAGGTAGATGCAGGCGTGCACGCCGTCGTCCACGGCCTGCTCCAGGAAGTGGCGGGCGGTCAGGCGCTTGCCCAGGAGTCGGGCATAGCCGTCGGGGAAGACGGTCAGGACGGTGTCGATCTCACGCCGACGGACCAGCGCTTCGAGCGCCTTGCGATCGAGGCGGCCGGGCATGGGGCGGATAGTAGCGCAACGCGCCATCAGGTGCCATCCCGCCGCCCGCTCGCGAGCTAGATCGGGATCGGCGGAATCAGCACGACGGCGAGGATCAGGCAGAAGACGCCGAGCAGCCGGCGACCGGAGGTGAGCGGCGTGAGGTCGTCGAGGGGCGGGCCGTGGTCGAAGCCGACCAGGAAGAGCAGCAGCGCCGCCCACACGAACCAGTTCACCGAGCTCGTCAGCGCGCCCATGGCCAGCAGCACCATCCAGGTGGTGATGCCGAGTGCGCGGTGACGGCGGGCCGACAGCGCGTAGGCGATACGGCCGCCGTCGAGCTGGCCCACCGGAAGCAGGTTCAGCGCGGTGACGAAGCAGCCCACCCAGGCGGCGTCGGCGATCGGGTGGGTCATCACGGCCATGCCGTCGAGCGAGCCGAAGCGCAGGTAGACGACCAGGTGGGTCAGCAGTGAGTACCCGAAGCCGCCGAAGGTGGCGTTGCCGGTGGCCGGGACCACGCGCGACCACGCGAGGCCGAGGATGAGCGCGGGCACGGCGACCACCAGGCCGGCCAGGGGGCCGGCGGCGGCGATGTCGAAGAGCGCGTTGCGGCTGCGGGCGGGCGACCGCATGCGAATGATGGCGCCGAAGGTGCCGAACAGCATGGGGGCCGGGATGAAGTACGGCAGGCTGACCGCCGCCCCGTGGTAGCGGGCCGTGAAGTAGTGACCGAACTCGTGCACGCCGAGGATGGCCAGCAGGGTGACCGCGAACGGCGCGCCGCTGACCAGCCAGCCCGGGAACGGCAACGCCCGGTAGGCGTCGAACGTCTCCGATCCCACGAAGAACGCGGCGCCGGCGACGAACGTGGAGAGCAGGGTCGCCGCGAACAGCGTGAGGGCCAGCAGCGGCCGCGCCGGCTGGGTCAGGTCGCCGAGAGGCCAGGCCTGCACGACGACCCCGTCGCCCTCGGCCCGCACGAACGGCGTGTAGCCGTGGGGCGCGAAGCGCGCCAGCAGCGTCTCCAGCGCGCGGGCGGTGCTGGTCCGGAGCCGGCCGTGGAACAGGATGACGCCGCCTCGGATCTGGCGCTCCTGCACCTCGATCACGTCCTCGGCGGCCACGCGCAGCCGCTCCTCGGTGGCCAGGAGATCCTCGGCGGCGAGCCCGGCCGGCACCACGTGCCGCCGGCGCCGCGACCACAGACGCGTCAGGAGCCGCATGCGATCAGCCTACACCCCGCCCGGACTCGCCAGCCTCGCCACCACGCGACGCACCGCCGCCAGGCCACCGTCCAGATAGAGGGCGCCGAGCACGGCTTCGAGCGTGGTGGCCAGGATGGAGGCGGTGGCGCGGCCGCCGGTCTGCTCGGCGCCCCGCCCCAGCCGCAACCGGGGCCCGAGGTCGAGGGTCACCGCCCACCGGGCCAGGGTCTCGTCGGCGACCAGCGCGGCCCGGCGCGGCGTGAGCCGCCCGACCGGCGCCGTCGGCTCCGCCCGCACGAGATCCTCGGCCACGACCAGCCCCAGCGCGGCGTCACCCAGGAAGGCCAGCGCCTCCTGCGAATCGGCGGGCGGATGCTCGGCGGCGTAGGAGGCGTGGGTCAGGGCGCGCAGCAGCAGCGGGCGATCGGCGAAGCGATGACCGAGGCGGGCCTCGAGCGGGGCGAGCGGATCAGCCGCGATAGCGCCGGAAGGCCAGCGTCGCGTTGGTGCCGCCGAAGCCGAACGCGTTGGACAGCGCGTACTCGACGTCGACCTTGCGGGCCTGGTTGGGCACGTAGTCGAGATCGCAATCGGGATCGGGCGTCTCGTAGTTGATCGTGGGCGGCAGCACCCCGTGGTGCAGGGCCAGCGCGGTGGCGACGGCCTCGACCCCGCCGGCGGCGCCGAGCAGGTGGCCGGTCATCGACTTGGTCGACGACACCGCCAGCCGGCGCGCGTGGTCGCCGAACACCCGCTTGATGGCGATGGTCTCGAACTTGTCGTTGTAGGGCGTGGAGGTCCCGTGGGCATTGATGTAGCCGACCGAGCCCGGATCGACATCGCCGTCGCGAAGGGCCAGCTGCATGGCGCGGGCGGCGCCGTCGCCGTCGGGATCGGGCGCGGTCATGTGATGGGCGTCGCTCGTCATCCCGTAGCCGACGATCTCGGCGTAGATGCGGGCGTCGCGGCGGACGGCGTGCTCGAGCGCCTCCAGCACGACGATGCCGGCCCCCTCACCGCACACGAACCCGTCGCGCCCGGCGTCGAACGGCCGCGAGGCCTTCTCGGGCTCCTCGTTCCGCGTGGACATCGCCTTCATGGAGCAGAAGCCGGCGATCGTCAGCGGCACGATCATGGCCTCGGCCCCGCCGGCGATCATGACGTCGGCGTCACCTCGCTCGATGATCTTGAAGGCGTCGCCGATCGCATGGTTGCCGGTCGCGCAGGCGGTGACGACGGACGAGTTGGGCCCCTTGGCGCCGAAGCGCATGGAGACCAGCCCCGAGGCCATGTTGATGATGAGCATCGGCACCACGAATGGCGACACCCGGTCGGCGCCCTTGGTGCGGCGAGCGTCCTCGCCCTCGATCAGCGTGGTGATGCCGCCGATGCCGGAGCCGATGCACACGCCGAAGCGAGTGGCGTCGACCTTGCCCTGGTCGAGGGCGGAGTCCTCGACGGCCATGACGCTGGTGGCGACGGCGTACTTGAGGTACGGATCCAGCCGGCGCGCTTCCTTCTTGTCGACGTACTTGCCCTCGTCGAAGCCACGGAGCTCGCCGGCGATGCGGGTCGCGTAGCCGGTGGTGTCGAACCGGGTGATGGGTCCGATACCCGACTTGCCTTGCTGGAGGGCGGCCCAGAACTCCTCGGTGGTGTTGCCCACCGGCGTCAGGGCGCCCAGCCCCGTGAGGACGACCCGCCGCGGCTCCACGAGGTTAGGAGTTCTCCTTGATGTACTGGATGGCGTCGCCGACGGTCACGATCTTCTCGGCTTCTTCGTCGGGGATCTGGATGTCGAAGTGCTCCTCCAGGGCCATGACGAGCTCGACCGTATCGAGGGAGTCGGCGCCCAGGTCCTCGATGAACTTCGCGTTGGGGTTGACGTCTTCCTCGTCGACCCCGAGCTGCTCGACGATGATCTCCTTCACCTTCTCCTCGACTGACTTCGCCATGAACCCGTCACCTCCCGAAGAAGTGGTGTCTTACATGTACAGGCCGCCGTTGACGTGGAACACCTGTCCCGTCACGTAGGCGGCGCCGTCACCGGCCAGGAATCCTACCATCTCGGCCACCTCGCGGGCCGAGCCGATCCGCTTCAGCGGCACCTGCGCGAGCAGCGCCTCCCGGGCCTCGGCCGGGATGGCCGCGGCCATGTCCGTC
Organism: uncultured Candidatus Rokubacteria bacterium; assembly: GCA_963734175.1. Lineage (GTDB taxonomy): Bacteria > Methylomirabilota > Methylomirabilia > Rokubacteriales > CSP1-6 > AR5. The sequence goes on along the minus strand of CAVTGC010000002.1, from coordinate 31,475 downwards.
TCGATCAGCCCCGGCGCCACCGCGTTCACGAGGATGCCCCAGTGGGCCAGCTCGCGCGCGGTCGACTTCGTGAAGCCGATGAGGCCCGCCTTGGCCGCCGAGTAGTTCGCCTGGCCGACACTGCCCATGGCTCCCGCGGTGGAGGCGATGTTGATGATGCGCCCGCTTCGCTGCCGGACCATCAGCTTGGCGGCCGCCCGGGTCGTCAGGAACGCGCCGCGCAGGTTGGTCTCCATGACGCGGTCCCAGTCGTCGTCCTTCATGCGGATGAGGAGGCCGTCGCGCGTGATGCCGGCGTTGTTGACGAGGATATCGAGACGCCCGAAGCGCTCCTTGGTCGCTTCCACGAGCCGGTCGACGTCCTCGCGCTTGGCCGCGTCGGCGGCGACGCCGTGCACCGACGCCCCCCGCTCCTGCAGCTCCAGCACCGCGCGGTCCAGCCGGACCGCGTCGCGGCCAGAGACTACCACGGCCGCTCCGTGCTCGGCCAGCAAGGCCGCGATGGCGCTGCCGATTCCCCGGCTGCCACCGGTGACGACGGCGACCTTGCCGTCGAGCGGCCGCCCCGTCACGGTGCCGCCAGCGCCGCGAGCGCCTTGTCGAGTCCGGCCGGATCCTCGATGGCGGCGGTGCGGGCGTCCTCGACGATTCGCTTGGCCAGCCCGCTCAGCACGCGGCCCGGGCCCACCTCGACGAAGGCGGTGGCGCCCTCGGCGGCGAGGCGCTGCACGCACGCCGTCCACTGCACCGGGCTCGCCACCTGGCGCAGGAGGAACGGCACCACGTCGGCGGCGCGCCGGGTGACGCCGCCGTCGACGTTACGCACGACCGGGAACGTCGGATCGCTCACGGTGATCCGGGCCAGCTCGGCAGCCAGCCCCTCGGCGGCGGGCGCCATCAGCGAGCAGTGGAAGGGCGCGCTCACCGGCAGCAGCACGCTCTTGCGTCCGCCCCGCTCCTTGACGAGCGCCACCGCGCGCTCGACGGCCGGCCGGTGGCCGGCGATGACGATCTGCTGCTCGGAGTTCACGTTGGCGATCGCCACTACCTCGCCCTGCCCCACCTCGCCGCACACCTTCTCCACGACGTCGGCGCCCACGCCCATGATGGCGGCCATGGCGCCGGTGCCCACCGGCACCGCGACCTGCATCAGCTCGCCGCGGCGGCGCACGACGCGGACGGCGTCGGCCAGGCGGAGGGCGCCGGCCACGACCAGCGCCGAGTACTCGCCGAGGCTGTGGCCGGCCGCGAGCGCCGGCGTGAGTCCGCGCTCGGCGCACACGGCGGCGGCGGCCACGCTGGCGGTCAGCACGGCCGGCTGCGTGTTGGCCGTCAGGGCCAGCTCGGCCTCCGGCCCCTCGAACATCAGGCGCCGCAGGTCGAACCCGAGCGCGTCGTTGGCCTCCTCGAACACGCGCCCGGCCGCCCCGGAGGCCTCCGAGAACGCGCGGCCCATGCCGACGGCCTGGGAGCCCTGCCCGGGGAACATGAAGGCGATCGTCACGAGCGCGCGCTCACTGGTACGCCTTGCCCCCGGCTCGCACTACCACCGCATGAGGACGGCGCCCCAGGCGAAACCGCCGCCGAAGGCGGCCATCAGCAGGAGGTCGCCGCGCTTGATGCGGCCGGCGGCCAGGGCTTCTTCGAGCGCGACGTAGACGGAGGCCGCCCCGGTGTTGCCGTAGCGGTCGACGTTGACGAACACGCGATCCATCGGCAGGTTCACCCGCTTGCAAGCCGCCTCGATGATCCGGAGATTGGCCTGATGGGGGATGAACAGGGTCACGTCGTCGGCCGTGAAGCCGTTGCGCGTCAGGATGCGCTCGGCGCAGTCGGCGAACATCCGCACGGCCACCTTGAAGACCTCGTTGCCCTTCATCTTCGCGTAGTGCATGCCCTGGGCGACCGTGTCGGCGGTGGCGGGATGGCGGGAGCCGCCGCCCGGCATGTAGAGCAGCTCCCAGTACTGCCCGTCCGAGTAGAGGTCGACGTCGATGATCCCGCGGTCTTCCTCGGTCGCCTCCAGCACGGCGGCGCCGGCGGCGTCGGCCAGCAGGATGCAGGTGCCGCGATCGGTGAAGTCGGTGATCTTCGACAGGGTCTCGGCGCCGATCACCAGCACGCGCTTGTACTTGCCGGTCTGGATGAACTGGGCCCCGGTGACCATGCTGTACACCGAGCCCGCGCAGGCGGCCATGAGATCGACCGAGCCCGCGCGCCGGCAGCCGAGGCGGTGCTGCACGATGTTGCCGACCGACGGGAAGATCATGTCGGGGGTGGTGGTACCGACCGCGATGAACTCGATGTCCTCGGGCACGAGGTTGGCGCGCTCGATCGCCTGCTGGGCGGCCTTCACGGCCAGGTCGGACGTCGCCTCGCTCTCGTCGGCGATGTGCCGCTGCCGGATCCCCGTGCGCTGCACGATCCACTCGTCGCTGGTCGCCACCATCTTCTCGAGCTCGGCGTTGGTCAGCACCCGCTTGGGTGCGTAGGCACCGACGCCGGTGATCATGGCCCGCGTCATTCCCGGCCCCCCTCTCGCCCGCCCCGCGTGATCTCGGCCTCCAGCGCGGCCTTGATGTGCTCGTTGAGGCCGGCGCTGGCCCACTCCGCCGCCACCCGCACGGCGTTCTTGATGGCCTTCACCGGCGACGCCCCGTGACAGATGATGGCGGCGCCGTCGATGCCGAGCAGCGGCGCCCCGCCCATCTCCGTGTAGTCCACGCGCCGGCGGAACCGCGTGAAGGCCGGCACCGCCAGCGCCGCCCCCACCTTGGAGCGCAGGTCGCGCGTGAGCTCTTCCTTGATCATGGAGCCGACCATCTCGGCCAGGCTCTCGGAGATCTTGAGCGCGACGTTACCGGTGAAGCCGTCGGTGACGATGACGTCGCAGTTGCCGTTGTAGATGTCGCGCCCCTCGATGTTGCCGATGAAGTTCAGCCGCGATTCCTTGAGCAGGTCGTACGACTCACGCGTGAGGTCGTTGCCCTTGCCCTCTTCCTCGCCCACCGACAGCAGCCCCACTCGCGGCCGCTCCAGGCGCAGGATGTCGCGGGCGTACACGTGGCCCATGATGGCGAACTGGAAGAGGTGCCACGGCTTCGGGGTGATGTTGGCGCCGGCGTCGATGAGCACGGTGAAGCCGCGCAGGCTGGGCAGTACCGCCGCGATGGCCGGCCGGTCGATGCCGCGCAGGACGCCGATGACGAACATCGAGATGGCCATGGCCGCCCCGGTGTTGCCGGCCGAGATGAAGGCGGCCGCCTTGCCGTCGCGAACCAGCTCGGCGGCGATGCGCAGCGAGGAGTCGCGCTTGCGGCGCAGGGCCAGCGAGGGGCTCTCGGCCATGCCCACCACCTCGGAGGCGTGGCGGACCTCGAGGCCGAGCGAGTGAGCGCCCAGGCGCTGGAGCTCGACCTCGACGGCGTGACGGTCACCGACCAGGACGACGGAGGCCCCGAACTCCCGGACCGCGGCGACCGCGCCCTCGACGACGACAGCGGGGCCGTGGTCGCCGCCCATCGCATCGACGGCGATCTTCATGTTCACCGGCTCCGGCCGCGCGCGGCCACCCGTGACGGGCGGGGCGGCGCTACGCCGTCTCGACGGTCAGGACTTCGCGCCCCTTGTAGTACCCGCAGTGCGCGCAGATGCGGTGCGGCATCTTGCTCTCCCGGCACTGGGGACACACCGCGCGGGTGGGCGGCGCCAGCTTGTAATGCGTGCGGCGCTTGCGCCCGCGCGCGCGGGAGTGGCGTCGTTTCGGCAGCGGCATGACGGAATATCCTTTCTTTCGGCCTGGAGGATCTCAGTTGGTGAGCCGGGCAGCCAGGTCGCGCAGGGCGGCCAGCCGCGGGTCGGGCGGGCGCTGCGCGCACGTACACGCCGCGACGTTGCGGTTGGCTCCGCAGGAGGCGCACAGCCCCCGGCACTCGGGCTGGCACAGGGGCTTCATCGGCAGGGCCAGCATTGCCTCGTTCTCCACCACCCGGGCCAGGTCGAGCTCATCGTTGACGTAGAAGTCGACGTCGAGGTCGTCGGCGCCCAGCTCGACGCTGTCGGCGCCGGCCGGCCGCGGCAACACTCGGACGTCGATCTCGGAGTCGAGCCGGCCCGCGAAGGTCTCGAGACAGCGGCCGCACGTGAGCGGCCCCGTCGCCGACAGCCGGCCGCGGACCAGCACCTCGCCCTCGTCGGGCTCGACCGCGAGCGCGATCGATTCGAGCCGCCAGGCGGGGTCGCTGAACGCGGACGGAAACGCCGCAACGTCGTCGAACTGGAGCCCTTGCTCCTCGAGCTCGGAGACGCGGATGATCATGACTGCTGCATCCCTCGACGGGGTGGGCGCCCGGTGCGCCGGGACCTCGTAAGTCTCTGTCATTAAAGATGTTTTCAAGTAAACCGGCTCAGTATAACGACGGGGTCTCGGCAAGTCAAGGTGTTTGACCACTCTGCAGCCGTTTGGTACCCTTCGATTGCGTCATTTCCCGAGGAGGGAATCACCCCATGTCCAACGTCTTGAAGACCGGCCTTCTCCTGGCGGTCCTGACCGTGATGCTCGTGCTGCTGGGCGGAGCGATCGGCGGGCGTCAGGGCATGATGCTCGCGTTCATCCTGGCGCTGGCGATGAACTTCGCCAGCTACTGGTGGTCCGACAAGATCGTGCTCGCCATGTACCGCGCGCAGCCGATCACCGAGGCCCAGGCTCCCGGTCTCTACAACATGGTTCGCCGGCTGGCGAGCAAGGCCGGCGTGCCCATGCCGCGGGTCTACCTCATCCCGACCGAGCAGCCCAACGCCTTTGCCACCGGCCGCAACCCCGAGCACGCCGTGGTCGCCGTCACCGAGGGCATCATGCGGATCCTCGACGACGACGAGCTGGAAGGCGTGCTGGCCCACGAGCTGGCCCACGTGGTCAATCGCGACATCCTGATCTCGACGATCGCCGCCACGCTGGCCGGCGCGATCACCTACCTGGCCCACATGGCGCAGTGGGCGGCCATCTTCGGTGGCGGCCGCCACTCCGACGACGAGGACTCGCCGAGTCCGATCGCGATGATGCTGATGGCCATCGTGGCGCCGCTGGCGGCGCTGCTCGTGCAGATGGCGGTGTCGCGCTCGCGCGAGTTCCAGGCCGACGCCACCGGCGCCCGCCTGGCCGGCCGCACCTGGGGCCTGTCCAAGGCGCTCGAGAAGCTCGAGATGGGCTCGCGCGCGGTGCCCATGGACGCCAGCCCGGCCACGGCGCACCTGTTCATCGTCAACCCGCTCAGCGGGCGGACGCTCATGAAGCTGTTCTCCACGCATCCGCCGATGGAAGAGCGCATCGCGCGGCTGCGCGCGATGCGACTCGGCGGGTAGCGGTCGCCTCGCGCTCGGCCGGGGACGCTCGCGCCCCCGGGCAGCCCTGACGGCGATGGACTGGCGCTGGCGACCCGAGGTCGCGCTGCCGCTGGCCATCGCCGTCGTCGTCTACGCGATCGGCTGGGCGCGGCTGGCCCTGCGCAGCCCCGCCGGCCGGCGGCCCGCCTCGACGGCCCGGCTGGCGCTCGCCCTCGCCGGCCTGGTCGTCATCGCCATCGCCCTGCTCGGCCTGCACGACGCCGCCCACGAGCGATTCCTCGCCCACATGGTCCAGCACGTCCTGCTCATGATGGTGGGCGTGCCGTTGCTGCTGCTCGCCGATCCGTTGCCGGCCGCGCTGTGGGCGCTGCCGGCCGCCGGGCGGGCCCGCGTCGGCACGCTGTTGCTACGCCGCTCCCCCGCCCGCCGGGCGTGGGACGCCCTCACCCGGATGCCGGTGGCGTGGACGGTCTACGCGGTCGTCCTGTGGGTCTGGCATCTGCCCGCCGCCTACGATGCCGCCCTGGCCTCCGCATGGCTGCACGACCTCGAGCACGTGACCTTCGGCCTGGCCGCGGTCGTGTTCTGGTGGCCGGTCATCGGACCAGCGCCGCGAGCAGCGGCCCCGCCCGCGGCGGTCGCGCGGGTCGTCTATCTCGTGCTGGCGGCGTTCTCGAGCGGCGCGCTCGGCGTGCTGCTGGCGGCCAGCCCGGCCCCTCTCTACGCGTACGCGACCCGGGCTCCGGCGATCGGTGCGCTCGAGGACCAGGCGTGGGGCGGCATCGTCATGTGGGCGGTGGGCGGCGCGATCGACATGGCCGCCATCCTCGCGGTCGTCGCCCGCGTCATCGGCGGTGGCGAGCGGAGGCGCCTTTCTTGACCCGACCGGGGCCGTGGGCGAGAATGGGCCGGTTCCACGCATGGTTGCCGTACCCCTCGTCCACATCGCCGGTCTCGTTCGCGTCTTCGGAGCCCACCGCGTGCTCGACGGCGTCGACCTCGACGTCGCCGCCGGCGAGGCGGTCGCCCTGCTGGGGGCCAATGGCGCCGGCAAGACCACCCTGCTGAAGATCGTCGCCACGCTGCTGCGCCCCACGCGCGGCACCGCCGCGGTGGCCGGGCACGACTGCGTGCGCGACGCCGAGTCGGCGCGCGCCGTCCTCGGCGTGGTGACCCACGGCAATCACATCTACGAGGACCTCACCGCCCGCGAGAACCTGGCGTTCTGGGCGCGGCTGCGCGGCCAGCCGGCCGACACCGACACGCTGACCGGAGCGCTGGCCGACGTCGACCTCGACCGCCACGCCACCGCGCGCGTGCGCACGTTCTCGGCCGGCATGCGGCGCCGGCTGGCCCTGGCCCGGCTGTCGCTCACGACCCCGCGCGTGCTGCTGCTCGACGAGCCCTTCGCCGGCCTCGATCAGCGCGCGCGCAAGTGGCTGGAGGGGCGGCTGGAGGCGTTCAAGGCCGGCGGGGGCGCCTTGCTCATGGCCACCCACAGCTTCGGCCGCGAGCTCGGCCTCTCCGACCGCCTGGCCATCCTCGCTGGCGGCCGCGTCGCGCTGGACACGCCGCGGGCCGGGCTCGACGCTCAGGACGTCCAGCGGCTCTACCTGGCCCACGCGGAGGATCTCTCCTGACGTACGCGCGGCGCGCCCTCACCGTCGCCTGGAAAGATCTCCTGATCGAGCGCCGCTCCAAGGAGACGCTCAACGCGCTGCTGTTCTTCTCGCTGGCGCTGCTCTTCATCTTCCAGTTCGCGCTGGGCCCCGACCGCGAGCGGCTGGCCGCGGTGCTGCCGGGCCTGCTGTGGCTCGGCTTCATCCTGAGCGGCGTGCTCGGGCTGGGCCGCGCCTTCCTCGTCGAGCGCGAGAACGACTGCTGGGAGGCGCTGCTCCTGGCCCCCGGCGACAAGTCGGCCATCTACGTCGGCAAGCTGCTCGGCAGTCTCCTGCTCATGGCCGTGGTCGAGACGCTCGTGCTGGCGCTCTTCGTCGTCTTCTTCGACGTCGACCTCGGCCCCGCCCTGCCCGGCCTCATCCTCGTGATCGGCCTCGGCACGGTCGGCATCGCGGCCGTCGGCACGCTCTTCGCCGCCATGACCGCCCAGGTGCGCGCGCGCGAGCTGCTGTTCCCGGTGCTGCTGCTGCCGGTGCTGGTGCCGGTGCTGCTGGGAACCGTGAAGGCCACCGAGGCGTTGCTGCTGCGGGAGCCCCTGGGCGCCGTCAGCCACTGGCTGAAGCTGCTGGCCGCGGCCGACGTCGTGTACCTGGCCGTCGGGGTCCTCACCTTCGACGTCATCCTGGAGGGGTGAGGGAACGTTGACCACCGTGCTCGGCTGGCTCGCCGGTCTCGGTCTCGTCGTCGGCCTCGTCATGGGCTTCGGCGTGGCGCCGCGCGAGGTCACCCAGGGCAACGTGCAGCGCATCATGTACGTCCACGTGCCGGCGGTGTGGGTGGCCTACCTCGCCTTCACGGCGGGGCTGGCCGGCTCGATCGCCTACCTGGCGCGACGGCAGCCCGGCGCCGACCGGTTCGCCCATGCGGCGTGCGAGGTGGGCACGCTCTTCCTCGGCGTCAACATCGCCACCGGCGCCATCTGGGGCAAGCCGACGTGGGGGACCTGGTGGACGTGGGACGCGCGGCTCACCAGCGTGGCCGTGGTGTTCGTGATGTTCCTCGCCTACCTGCTGCTGCGGGCGGCGATCGAGGACCGCGAGCGCGGCGCCCGCTACGCCGCCGTGGTGGGCATCGTGGCCGCGCTGAACATCCCGCTCGTGCACTTCTCCGTGTACTGGTGGCGGACGCTGCATCAGCCGCCGTCCCTGCTCAGGCCGGGGTCGAGCACGATGCCGCGGGTGATCCTGACCGCGCTGCTCGTCAACTTCGCCGCGCTGGCGCTGCTCGGCGCGTACTTCGTCGCCCGGCGCGCCCGCGTGCTGGCGGCCGAGGAGGAGGCTCTGGCCTGATGCCGGACAACTGGGGATTCGTCGCCGCCGCCTACGCCGTCGCCGTCGTCGTCCTCGGCGGCTACTGGCGCATGCTCAACCGGAGGGAACGCGAGCTCGCGGCCCTCGGCGGGGCCGCAGTACGCAATGACCGGGCGAGTCGGAGCCGCCGACCTTCCGAGACAGCCCACCCACGCCCCGATCCGGGCAAGCGGCCCCCGCTACCATGAAACCGAAATTCCTCGTCGGCGGCGCCGTGATCGCGCTGGCGCTCGGCTACATGATCTGGGCCGGCGTCACCCAGTCCGCCGTCTACTTCGTGACGCCCGTCGGAGCTGCAGGCCGCCCCGGTCGCGGGCAAGGCCTACCGGCTGGGCGGACTCGTCGCCCGCGGTTCCCTCGTCTGGGAGCCGGCCACGCTGAACCTCACGTTCGCCATCTCCGACGGCAAGACCACCGTGCCCGTTCGCCACCACGGCGCCGCGCCCGATCTCTTCGGCGAGGGGCGGGGCGCGGTGGTCGAGGGCCAGTGGACACCGGAGGGCTACTTCAAGGCGACCCACATCATGGCCAAGCACTCCGAGGAGTACAAGGCGCCGCACGACACGAAGGAGGCGCAGTCCAAGCGCCTCCTCGACACCCTCGACAAGGCGGAACGATGATCCCGGAGATCGGTAGCGGCGCCCTCCTGGTGGCGCTGACCCTGGCTCTGTACGGCGCGGTCGTGGCCGCCCTCGGGGCCCGGCGGGGGCGGGTGGCGCTGGTGGAGTCGGCCCAGCACGCCGCCCTCGGCGTCTTCGTGCTGCTGACCGCGGCCATGCTGCTGCTCGTCTACGCGTTCCTCACCTTCGATTTCTCCGTCCGCTACGTGTCCATCAACACGAATCTGGGGACGCCCTTCTACTACCGGATCACGGCGCTGTGGGGCGCGCTGGAGGGCTCGATCGTCCTGTGGGCCTGGATGGTCGGCCTCTACACGCTGATCGTGATCCTCCGCCACCGCACCAGCGCGCGCGAGCTCTATCCCTGGGTCCTCACCGTGATGCTCGCCGTGGTCTCGTTCTTCCTCCTCGTGATGACGGTGGCGGCCCCGGTGTTCGCGCGGGTGACGCCGATCCCGGCCGACGGCCGCGGCCTCAATCCGCTGCTCGAGGACTCCGGCATGATCACGCACCCGGTGGCCCTCTACCTCGGCTTCACCGGCTTCACGGTCCCCTTCGCGTTCGCCATCGCCGCCCTCGTCACCGGCCGCGTCGGCGACTTCTGGATCACCACGACACGCCGATGGACGATCCTGGCCTGGTACTTCCTCTCGCTCGGCCTCCTCATCGGCGGCTGGTGGAGCTACCACGTGCTCGGCTGGGGCGGCTACTGGGCGTGGGACCCGGTCGAGAACGCCGCCTTCATGCCGTGGCTCACGGCCACGGCGCTCCTGCACTCGGTGATGATCCAGGAGCGGCGGCGGATGCTGCGGCTGTGGAACGTGGCGCTGGTGATCCTCACCTTCAGCCTCACGCTGTTCGGCACCTTCCTCACCCGCTCGGGCGTGATCGCCTCCGTGCACGCCTTCAGCCAGGGCTCCATCGGCATCTTCTTCCTCAGCTTCCTGTCGCTGGTGGTGCTGGTGGCGCTGGCCCTCATCGCCTGGCGCTGGGACACCCTCGGAGCCCAGGGCCAGCTCGACTCGGTCGTCTCCCGCGAGTCGGCCTTCCTGCTCAACAACGTGCTGCTGGTCGCGGCCACCTTCACGGTGTTCTTCGGCACCGTCTTCCCGCTGCTGTCGGAGGCGGTGCGCGACGTCAAGGTCAGCGTGGGGGCGCCGTTCTTCAACCAGGTGAACGTCCCGCTCTTCCTGTCGCTGATCTTCCTCATGGGCGTGGGGCCGCTCATTGCCTGGCGGCGGGCCTCGGCCGAGAACCTCAAGCGCAACTTCCTGGCGCCGGTGGTGATCGGCCTCGTCGCCGCCGCCGTGCTGCGCCTGCTCGGCGTCGGCTCCGTGCTGGTGCTGGTCTCGCTGGCCCTCACGGTGTTCGTCGCCGCGACGATCACGGTGGATCTCGTGCGCGCCACCCGGGCCCGCCGCACGATGGGCGAGAGCCGGCTGGCCGCCCTCGGCGGCCTGCTCCGCCGGCACAACCGGCGCTACGGCGGCTTCATCGTGCACCTCGCCGTCCTCGTCGTCGCCGTCGGGGTCACCGGCTCCCAGACGTGGTCGGTGCACACCGAGACCACGCTCAAGCGCGGCGAGCAGGCCGAGCTGGGTGGCTATCGCATCCGCTTCGAGGGGCTGCGGGAGAGCCAGGAGTCCAACCACGGCAAGGTCACCGGGACCTTTACCGTGGTCAACGGCCGGGCCGCCGGCACCGTGCTGCAGCCGGCCAAGAAGTTCTATCCGCAGGAGCAGTCGCCCATCGCCTACGTCGATTACCGCCTCGGACTGATCGACGACATCTACGTGGTGCTGGGCGACTTCGCCCGCGACGGGACCTCGGCCACCGTGAAGCTCCAGATCAACCGCATGGTCTCGTGGATCTGGATCGGCGGCCTCGTGCTCACGCTCGGCACGCTGCTCGCCGTGCTGCCGGAGCCTCGGCGGAAGGCCGCGTGACACGAGCCTGGCGATGGCTGTTGCCGCTGACGGCGGTGCCGCTGCTGGCGCTGCTGGCCTACGGCTTCCGGCTCAACCCCCGCGACATCAAGTCGCCCCTGGTCGGCCGGCCGGCGGCGAGCTTTCGCGCTGACGTCGTTCGAGGGGAGGCCGGTGACGCTGGCCGAGCTCCGGGGCAAGGTGGTCGTGCTCAACTTCTGGGCGTCGTGGTGCTACCCGGCGTGCTACGAGGAGGCACCGGTGCTGGAGCGCGGCTGGCGGGCGTACCGCGAGCGCGGCGTCGTCGTGCTCGGTGTCGACATCCAGGACAAGGACGAGGCCGGCCGCAAGTTCATCCGTGAGTTCAGCCTCACCTTCCCCAACGCCCCCGATCCGGCCGGCAAGGTCTCGATCGACTACGGCGTCTACGGCGTACCCGAGACCTTCTTCATCGACCGGCAGGGCCGCATCCGCGTCAAGCACGTCAGCGCGGTGACCGAGCAGGTATTCCGCGACACCGTGGAGACGCTGCTGGCCGAGCCGGCCCCGGAGGGATGATGCCCACCTCCCCGCTCCGACGGGCGGTCGTACTGCTGGCGACCCTGGCGGTGCTGCTGGCAGCGGCACCGGCGCCCGCGCAGCAACCGGCGCGTCCGGTCAACGAGCAGGAGCTGTACGCCGTCGCCTCCGAGCTGCGCTGCGTCGTCTGCCAGAACCTCTCGGTCGCCGACTCGCCCTCGGAGATGGCCAACCAGATGCGCGCGATCGTCCGCGAGCGGCTGGCCGCCGGCGACAGCCCCGCCCAGGTTCGCCAGTACTTCGTGGAGCGCTACGGCGACTGGATCCTGCTCTCGCCCCCGCGCCACGGCTTCACCCTGCTGGTGTGGGTGGCGCCGCTGGTCGCCGTCGTCCTCGGTCTGGGCCTGGTCGCGTTCCTCCTGCGCCGCTGGACGCGCCGGCCGCGCCCCACACCGCCGCCCGTGGACGCGGCGATGAGCGAGCGCATCCGGCGCGAGCTCGAGAGCGAGCCGTGACCTCCACCCTCGGCGTCACCCTGGCCGTGGTCGCCATCGGTCTGCCGGCCATCGCCTTCGCGGTGTGGCCGATGGTGCGCCGCCCGGGCGCCGGCCGCGGCACGCTGCTGCCGCTGCCTCCGGACGCGCGCGAGCAGCTCGCCGAGGACCGGCGGACGGCGCTGCGCGCCCTGCGCGAGCTGGACTTCGAGCACGCCGCCGGCCACGTCTCCGACGCCGACTACGCCGACCTCCGTGCGCGCTACGAGGGCGAGACGGCGGAGATCCTCATCGAGCTGGATCGGCTGGGGGCCACGCCGAGCGCCGAGCCGGCGGCACCGGCCGAGGCCGCCCCACCCGTGGTCGTCCGCCAGGGCTGGCGTCACCCGCTGGCGATCGGGGTGGCGGCGGTGGCCCTGGTCGTCTTCGGAGTGGGTCTCGGCGTCGGCATCGTGCGCTACACGGAGCCCGACCCCAACGCCGGCGCCCCCATGCCCGGCAGCCGCCCGCTGGCCGACATGGAGGCGCCCAGCGCGGCCAACGCGCCCAAGGGACCGGTCACCCCCGAGATGCTGCAGGGCATGCTGCAGGCGGCCCGGGCCAGCCTCTTCGAACGGCGCTACAACGAGGCCATCGCCGCCTACCAGGCCGTGCTCAAGCGCGATCCCAACAACGTCGACGCCACCACCCACCTCGGGCTCATCGCCGCCATCGCGGCCCAGGGCGAGCACGGGCCCGAGATGGTCGACCGCGCGCTCGATCTCTTCGACCGGGCCCTGGCGATCGACCCCAACTACCCGCCCGCCCTGCTCTACCGCGGGCAGGTGCTGTTCGAGGTCCGCAAGGACGTGCCGGGGGCGATCACGTCGTGGGAGAAGTTCGTGGCGGTGGCGCCGCCCGGGGAGGACCGCGAGCGGGTGGCGAAGATGCTGGCCGACGCCCGCGCCCAGGCGGGCGCGGGTCCGAAGCGCTAGACCGTCAGCGGCGGCCGAGGCCCGCCGGAGCGGTCGCGCCGGCCGAGGCCCGCTTCACCGACAAGGGGATCGCCAGCACCGACTCGCCCTTCACGACGATCACGGGCACGGTCCAGATCGCTTCGACCTGCACCTTCTTGTCGTCGTTGGTCACGACCACGTCGCGCTCGGACAGGGGGATGCCGGCCTCGCTGGTGGCCTTCATGACCCGGGCCTTGATCTCCCCGGGGGGGACGGCGTCGATGCCGTCCTTGGTGATGATCTCGTCGACCGCGTTGTTGACCGCGATCCAGGACCAGGCGGCGATCATCCCGGAATAGGCGACGTAGCAGAGCCCCACGATCACCAGACCCCACATGAACACTTTCATGCGCGGCTCGCCCTCCCCGAACGATTATCAATCTTTCGGGAGGTAGACCCAAATCTTGCCGGCGGCCGGCAGGCCCAGGGTGATCGTTTGGCCGTCGCCGGACGCCGTCACCGTACCCGCCCACGGCGCCACCTCGGTGATGCGCAACCTCCGGCCGGGCCGCACGTTCTGGCGCCAGAGGAACTCGAGAAGGTTCTTGTCCGCCTCCGCCTCCTCGGTGATGCGCTCCACGACCACCGAGGCCCCCTCGCTGGCCTGGGCCAGCGGGAACGGCTCGACGGTTGGTCGGCCGAGGCATGCCGGGGATGGGGTTGCCGTGCGGGCACGTGGAGGGCATGCCGAGCATCTCGGCCAGGCGGTCCTCGACCCGCGGCGACAGTGCGTGCTCCAGGCGGTGGGCCTCCTCGTGGGCGTCGGTCCAGTTGAGCCCGAGGGTATCGGTGAGCCAGCGCTCGAGCAGGCGGTGACGCCGGGCCATGACCTCGGCGATCTGGCGCCCCTTCGTGGTGAGGTTCAGCTCCTTGCCGCGTCCCACCTTGACGTAGCCGCCCCGGGTCATCCGCTGGATCGACTCGGTCACCGCCGGCGCCGAGATGCCCATGTGCTTGGCCAGACGCGCCCCGATGACCGGCTTGTCGCTGCCGCCCAGGTCGTAGATGGCGGCCAGGTAGTCCTGGACCGACGCGGTCGTGTGGTTGGCCCGCTCGGGGGCGGTGCGCTGGCCCTTACTTTTTAGGATTGACGACTTTGCCATATTAGGGTTACCTAAGTCTCCGGTTCGTGACCGAGCGCAGTATACCCGAGAAAGGAACGCGTATGCGACGGACATCGCTGCTGTGTGCGCTGGCGGCCGCACTGGGGGCCGTCCTCACTCTGGTGGTGGCGCCCTCGGCGCCGACGAGCGCCCAGGGGGGCGAGGTCGTCGTCTACACCGCCCGACACTACGGCCAGGAGGCCGCCTTCGAGGCCTTCACCAAGAAGACCGGCATCACCCTCAAGCTGCTGGCTGGGCAGACCGGCGAGCTCTTCGAGCGGCTGAAGGCCGAGGGCGAGCGCACGCCGGCCGACGTCCTCATCACCGTGGACGCCGGCAACCTCTGGAACGCGGGCCGGGCCGGGCTCCTCGCCAAGGTCGACTCCCCCGAGCTGACCTCGAACATCCCCGCCAACCTGCGCGATCCCGAGCAGCGCTGGTTCGGCCTCACCGTGCGCGCGCGCACGATCATGTACAACACCAAGAAGGTCACGCCCGGCCGAGCTGTCGACCTACGAGGCGCTCGGTGACCCCAAGTGGAAGGGGCGCATCTGCCTGCGGACCTCGTCCTACATCTACAACCAGTCGATGCTGGCCACGCTGATCAAGCGCTACGGCGAGCCGCGCACCGAAGAGATCACGCGCGCGTGGGTCGCCAACCAGCCGACGCTGATCAACGGCGACACCAAGATCCTAGAGACGATCGCCGCCGGCCAGTGCGACGTCGGGCTCACCAACCACTACTACCTGGCCCGGCTCGTGGCCAAGGACGCCGCCTTCCCGGTGGCGCCGTTCTGGGCGAATCAGGCCACCACGGGGACGCACATCAACGTGTCGGGCGCCGGAGTGACGACGCACGCCAAGAACCGCGCGAACGCCGTCAAGTTCCTCGAGTTCCTGTCCAGCCCCGAAGCCCAGCAGATGTTCGCCGACATCGCGTTCGAGTATCCGGCCAACCCGCAGGCGAGCGTGAACCCCATCGTCGCCAAGTGGGGCAAGTTCAAGCAGGACGACATCAACGTCGCCGCCGCCGGTGAGCTCCAGGCAGCGGCCGTGAAGCTCGCCGACCGCGCCGGCTACAAGTAACCCTGGCCATCTCGCTCGCGCACGCCCGGGGGCCGCGGCGGTCATCGCCGCGGCCCCCGTCGGCGTGGACCGTCACCGCGGTCGCCGTCGCGACCCTCCTGGCGATCCCCTCGCTGGCCGTCGTGTCCTCCCTCACCCAACCAGCCCGGGGCGTGTGGGCGCACCTCTGGCGCACCCAGCTCCTGGAGCTGACGCTCAACACGGTCGCCCTCGTCGCCGGCGTCGGTCTCGGAACCCTCGTGCTCGGCACCGCGCTCGGCTGGCTCGTCACCTCGTACGAGTTCCCGGGCCGCCGCCTCTTCGAGTGGGCGCTCATCCTGCCGCTGGCGCTGCCGGCCTACGTGATCGGCTTCGCGATGCTGGGGCTGCTCGAGTATCCGGGGCCGGTGCAGACGGCGATGCGGCAGGCGCTGGGGCCGGGGGCCGCGCTGCCGAATCCCGCGCTCATACGGGGGCGTGGTGCTGGTGATGACGCTCGTGTTCTACCCGTACGTCTATCTGCTGGCCCGCACCGCCTTCCGCGAGCAGGGCGCGGCCACGCTGGAGACGGCGCGCACGCTGGGCCGCACACGCTGGCAGGCGTTCCGTCACGTCTCGCTGCCGCTGGCCCGCCCCTCGCTGGTGGCCGGCACCTCGCTGGCGATGATGGAGGCCCTCGCGGATTTCGGCACCGTTGCCACCTTCGGCTATCGCACGCTCACCGAGGCCATCTACCGCGTCTGGTACGGCATGTTCGACCGCGTGGCGGCCGCCCAGCTCGCGACGCTGCTCCTGGGCTTCGCGCTGTCGCTGCTCGTGCTCGAGCGAGCCCTGCGCGGCCGGGCGCGCTTCGCGCAGAGCCAGCGCCGCGGCCCCGGCGCCGAGCGCGTGCCCCTCGCGGGCGGCCACGCTGCGCTGGCCAGCTTCGCGTGCGCGCTGGTGCTGGCGGCGGCGTTCGTGGCGCCGGTCGGCCGCTTGCTCGTGTGGGCCGCCGACGGGGGCTGGCGCTCGATGGGCACGGCGCTGGGCCCCGTGCTGGTCAACACGGTGGTGCTGGCCGCGGCCGCCGCCGCCGTCACCTGCGCCCTGGCCCTGACCCTGGGCTACGCCGCGCGCCTGCACCCCTCCCCGAGCGTGCGCGCGGCCACGCGTCTGGCCGGGCTGGGCTACGCGCTGCCCGGCTCGGTCATCGCCGTGGGCGTGCTGATTCCCTTGGCCCGCCTCGATCACGCGCTGGCCGGCGTTGCCGAGTGGATGCTCGGCCGCCCGGCCGCGCTCGTGCTGACCGGCTCGGCCGCCGCGCTCGTCTTCGCCTACGCCGTGCGGTTCGTCGCGGTGAGCCTGCAGACGCTGGAGGCGAGCCTGCTCAAGATCCCGCCGTCCCTCGACGACGCCGCCCGCTCGCTCGGCGCCGGCACCGGCCGCACGCTGGCGCGCATTCACCTGCCGTTGATGCGCGGCGGCGTCTTGACCGCGCTGGTGCTCGTCTTCGTCGAAACCGTGAAGGAGATGCCGGCCACGCTCCTGCTGCGTCCGTTCGGCTTCGACACCCTCGCCGTCGCTGTCTGGGAACGCACCGCCGAATCGCAGTGGCTCGAAGCCTCGATCCCCGCGCTCGCCATCGTTGCCGCCGGCCTCCTCCCCGTCTTCCTCGCCATCCGCCTGTCCTCGCGCTCGCGCTGAACGCACTCCGGCCGCCGCCGTCCCCCGGGCAGCGTGCCCGGGCGGGGTGGGCTTCGGCCGGGGCGTGTCCCCCGGTCGCGCCGCTGGCTCGCCTGCAGAGCGCAGGCGAGGCTCGCTTCGGGCCCCCCATCCCCCAGTGGGGGCTGGCGCGAGGCCAGTCGAGCGTCGGTGGCTCGCTCGCCCCGCCCCGAAAGAACGCTCGGCGGCACGGCTCGCCAGAGGCGCGACCGTGAGACACGCCCCGGCCGAAGCCCACCCCGCCCACGCACGCCGCCCAGGGGAGCGCCGTGGGGCGCGTTGATATGCGGTGATATTCTGACGGGCATGAAATCGGCGGATGCGGCGCAGCGGGTGATGGAGCTGCGCGAGCAGATTCATCGGCACGACCATCTGTACTACGTCGAGGCGCGGCCGGAGGTGTCGGACGCGGAGTACGACGCGCTGATGCGCGAGCTGAAGGCGCTGGAGGCGGAGTTCCCGGAGATGGTCACGCCGGAGAGCCCGACCCAGCGGGTCGGGGGGACGCCGATCGAGGCGTTCCAGTCGGTCGAGCATCGCGTGGCGATGTTGTCGCTCGACAACTCGACCTCGCCCGAGGACCTGCGGGAGTTCGAGGCGCGGATCACGCGGGCGCTGCCGGGGCAGCGCTTCACCTACGTGTGCGAGCCGAAGATCGACGGCCTCGGCGTGGCGCTCGTGTACGCGCGCGGGCGCTTCGTGCGGGGCGCCACCCGCGGCGACGGGCGCGTGGGCGAGGACATCACCGCGAACCTCCGGACGATCCGCAGCCTGCCCATGGTCCTGCGGGGAGCCCTGGCCGAGGTCGAGGACCTGGAAGTCCGGGGCGAGGTCTTCATGCCGCGCGCGGAGTTCGCGCAGCTCAACCGCGGCCTCGAGGAGGCCGGCGAGGCGACGTTCGCCAACCCGCGCAACGCCGCCGCCGGCGCCGTGCGCCAGAAGGACCCCGCCGTCTCCGCGCGCCGCCCCCTCGACGCGTTCCTCTATCACGTCTCGTGGTCGCCCGGGCTCGTCTTCACCAGCCACTGGCAGGCCCTGGAGGCGCTGCGCGCCGCCGGGTTCCGCACGAACCCACGATCGACGCGCGGGCAGTCGATCGACGAGGTGATCGCGGCGTGTGCGGCGCTCGAGACCGGGCGCGACGAGCTCGGCTACGACGCCGACGGCGTGGTGGTGAAGGTGGACGGGCTCGAGCTGCAGCGGCGCCTCGGCTCCACCACCCATCACCCGCGCTGGGCCATCGCGTTCAAGTTCACCGCCCGCCAGGCGACCACCCTGGTGCAGGCCATCGAGGTCAACGTGGGCAAGACCGGCGCGCTCACGCCGGTGGCCAAGCTGGCGCCGGTCCCGCTGGCCGGCGTGACCATCAGCAACGTGAGCCTGCACAACGAGGACGAGCTGCGCCGCAAGGACGTCCGGGTCGGCGACACCGTGCTGATCGAACGGGCCGGCGACGTCATCCCCTACGTCGTGCAGGTCGTGCTGTCGCGGCGCCCGGACGACACCGTGGAGTTCCACTTTCCCGACCGCTGCCCGGCCTGCGGCGGCGTCGCCTTCCGGCCCGAGGGCGAGGCCTACTGGCGCTGCATGAACGCCGCCTGCCCGGCCCAGCTCAAGGAGCGTCTGCAGCACTTCGGCTCCCGCCGCGCGATGGACATCGAGCACCTGGGCGAGGCCGTGGTCGAGCAGCTCGTCGACCGCGGCCTCGTGAAGGACTTCGCCGACCTCTACCGGCTCACCGTGGCCCAGCTCGTGGAGCTGGAGCGGCTGGCCGAGAAGTCGGCCGGCAACCTCGCCGCCGCCATCGAGGGCTCGAAGAGCCGCGGCCTGGCCCGGCTGCTCAACGCGCTCGGCATCCGGATGGTGGGCGAGCGCGTGGCCCGCGTGCTGGCCGTACGCTTCGGCAGCGTCGAGCGCCTGCTCGCCGCCTCCGAGGACGCGCTGGCCGAGACCCACGGCATCGGCCCCAGCATCGCCGCCTCCGTCCGCAAGTTCCTCGACGACGAGTCGAACCGCCGCGTGCTGGACGAGCTTGGGCGGCTCGGCGTCGACCTGACCGAGCGCACGACCACCGCCGACGGTCCCAAGCCGCTGGCCGGCAAGACGCTCGTCATCACCGGAACCCTGGCCGCGCTCAGCCGCGAGGCTGCGCGCGAGCTGGTCGAGTCGCTCGGTGGCCGCGTGACCTCGTCGGTGACGCGCAAGACCGACTACGTGGTGGTCGGCGAGGCGCCGGGCAGCAAGGCCGACGACGCCCGCCGCCTCGGCGTCGCCGTGCTCGACGAAGCCGCTTTCCTCGATCTCACGCGTCGGGCATCATAGGCCCGAGCTCAAGGAGGCGCGATGAGGGGACTCGCTCGTCCAGGTGTGGCCGTCGCTCTGCTGGCGGTGCTGGGCCTGGCCGGCTGCTTCGGCCGGCTCACCGATTCGCCAGCGCCCGTCGACCAGAGGTCCCCGGGCCGCTGGACGCAGCTCCCGCCGATGCCGACCGCCCGCCAGGAGGTGGCGGTGGCGGCCTACGGCGGCCGGGTGTGGGTGATGGGCGGCTTCGGCGGCAACGCCGAGCCGGTGGCCACCGTGGAGATGTTCGATCCCAAGCTCAACATCTGGGAGACGCGGGCGCCGTTGCCGGAGCCCGCCCATCACGCCGCGGCCGCCGTCGTCGGCGACCGGCTGTTCGTCTTCGGCGGCTTCAGCGGCGGGCGCGTCCGGTGGACGGCGCTCGACACCGTCTAGGAGTTCGTGCCGAGCCGGGAGGCGTGGGAGGCGCGGGCGCCGATGCCCACGCCGCGCGGCGGGCTCGCCGTGGCCGTGCTCGGCGACCGGGTGCACGTGCTGGGTGGTAGCGGCGACAGCGTCGTGAACGCCCACGAGATCTACGACCCCGCCACCAACCGCTGGACGACGGCCAACGCGATGCCGACGGCGCGCGACCACCTGGCCGCGGTCGCCTTCCAGGGCCGCGTGTGGGCGCTGGGCGGCCGCGCCTCGTTCATCGGCGAGCAGTACGCGAACGTCGAGATCTACGATCCCGCCACCGACTCCTGGCGCACCGGCGCCCCGCTGCCGGCCGGCCGCGGCGGCCTCGCCGCCGCCACGCTCGACGACCGCGTGCTGGTCTTCGGCGGCGAGGCGCCGCTGCGGATCTTCAACGCCACCGAGATGTGGGAGGTGAGCGGCCAGCGGTGGATCGCCAAGGAGCCGATGCCGACGGCGCGCCACGGCATCGGCGCCGTCGTGATCGACGGTCGGATTTTCGTGCCGGCCGGCGGCACCCAGCCCGGCCTCGCCCCCTCCTCGGCCAACGAGGCGTACGTGCCGTGAGCCGGCCGGCCGTTGCCGCCCTGCTCGTCCTGCTCGTTCTGGCCACGGCTGGCCCGGCGCTCGCCCAGCCCACCCGCGAGCGTGCGCTGGCCGACCTCGGGGCGGCGGTGACGCCGCCACCCGGCGGCTGGCCGCCCAGCAGCTGGCCGAGACCGGGACCATGGCCGACTTGCCTGCGCTGGCGACGGCGCTGCGCGACACCGATCCGCTCGTGCGCGGCTTCGTCGAGTCCGCGATGTGGGCGGTGTGGAGCCGCACCGGCGACGAGGAGATCGACCGGCTCTTCGCCATCGGCGTGGCCCAGATGGGCCAGCGCCAGCTCGAGGCCGCCGTCGAGACGTTCAGCCGGATCATCGAGCGACGCCCGGAGTTCGCCGAGGGGTGGAACAAGCGCGCCACCGTGTACTACCTGCTCGGCGACTACCGGAGCTCGCTCGCCGACTGCGACGAGGTGATGGCGCGCAACCCGTACCACTGGGGCGCGCTGTCGGGCTACGGCATGATCTACATGCAGCTCGACCAGCCCGCCCGGGCCATCGACTACCTCGAGAAGGCGCTGGCCGTGAACCCCAACCTCGACCAGGTTGCGCAGACGATCGAGGTGCTGAAGACGTTGCTGCTGCAACGCCGCCGCGACATGATCTGACCTCCAACCAGGAGAGACACCGTGATCGACGCTCTCAAGAAGATCACCAGCCCCAGCGTGGCCAACGCCATCGAGACGTTCAACGTCCGTCCCCGCAACGAGGGCAACATGTCCTCGGAGATCCGCACGCTCTTCCCCGAGATGGGGCCGCTGGTCGGCTACGCGGTGCCGTGCGTGATCCGCGCCGAGCCGCAGCCACTCCAGGGCCACCGGGCCAGCACCTACGGCTGGTGGGACTACGTGCTCACGATCCCGGCCCCGCGCGTCATCGTGGTGCACGACCTCGACGAGCCGCGCGGCCAGGGCGCCCAGTGGGGCGAGGTGCAGGCCAACATCCACAAGGCGCTCGGCTGCGCCGGCGTCATCACCGACGGCTCGGTGCGCGACCTCGACGAGGTCAAGGCGCTCGGCTTCCAGTTCGCGGCCGCCCACGTGTCGGTCTCCCACGCCTACGTCCACATGGTCGACTTCGGCCTGCCGATCAAGGTCGGCGGGCTGTGGGTGAAGCCGGGCGACCTCATCCACGCCGACCAGCACGGCGCCGTCACCATCCCCGCCGACATCGCCGCCAAGATCCCCGAGGCGGTCGCCAAGGTCGAGGCCGACGAGCGGCAGATCATCAGCGTGTGCCAGTCGCGTGACTTCTCGGCCGACAAGCTCAAGGAACTCTTCAAGAAGATCCGGCCGGGCACGTACTAGGCGGGCGGAGCAGGAGGACTGACGTGGCCGCAAACAAGGACGAGCTGCTGAACGAGGCCGCCCGCGAGTACAAGGCGCTGCACGAGGCGTGGCAGGGGCTGAACGAGACCCAGATGACCGAGGTGTGGCTGGGGACGTGGTCGGTGCGGGACATCGCCGCCCACATCGCTGGCTGGCACGGAGAGATGAGCCCGGCGCTGGAGCGACTGGCCCGCGGGGAGCGGCCCATTCCCGAGGGCGTGTCCTACGACGACGTGGACGGCTGGAACGAGCGGTTCGCCACGGCCCGGCGCACGATGCCGGTCGCCGACGTGCTGCTCGAGCTCGACCGGAGCCACGAGCATTTCATGAAGGCGGCCGCCGCCGTGCCGGCCGAGCGCTTCCAGCCCGGCAAGACCGCGTGGAAGATCGTCGACGGCAACAGCGCCCATCACTACCGCGAGCACGGCGAACAAGTCCGCGCCTGGCGCCAGAGCCGCGACCTCTAGCCGACCGACCGGACGCACGACAGCCACTGCGTATCCAGAGCGTCGTTGATGTGAAAGTCTGAACTTGTCCGTTCGGCGGCCGGCGTTCCCGGCGCGCCGGGCGGGTGGCGGGGCAACCGGATCTCCTGCGGTTCCGTTGGCTTCGATCGTGTAGGGCCACCAAGTAGGACAGGCTCCGACCATCCCTGCGCGCCCTGGGGTCGTCTCTCGCGGAACCGCAGGGGACCCGGTCGCCCCGCCGCCCACCCGCCGCGCCGGCTTCGCGCGCTAGCAGAGGCGACGGCATCGTACTTGCGGCGTTCCAGGCGCGGAGGAATCCATGCGCGTCTGGGTGGCAACCGTCGCGCTGTGGGTCGGTCTGGCGGCGCCGGTGCCGGGTCCGCTCCAGTACGACCTCGCCTGGACCGTCTTCGCGCGCCAGGGGGGATGGCAGGGCCAGGACTCGCTCCCGGTCCTGGCCGGCGAGCGCTCGGGTACGGGCGTCGCGCGGCTCCTGCGTGTGAGTCCGACGGTGCTGAAGCTGGAGTGGCGGGGGCCCGACGGTGACGGGCGCGGGTTGATCGGCCCCGCCGGTCCGACGTCGTTCGAGTTCCCGTCCCCGCTGCCGCTGGCCGGCCCCCCGCCCCTGCCCCACCTCTCGGGAGGCCAGTATCAGTTCACCGGCGATCCCGACCGGCCGACGACGTTCACCGTCGTCTACGTCGAGGGATTCATCTGCCGGTCGACCCCGAGCGTGTGCGACGGGGTGTCGATGTGGGAGCGCCGCCTGGAGGCCACCGCGCGGCGGCGCTGAGTCAGCGGGCGGGGTCGCCGCCTGGGGGCTCGGCGCCGGCGGGGTCGGCGGCGCCCGCCGCCGCTGCCACGCCCCGGGCCAGCTCGCTCGGGGTGAACGGCTTGAGCACGACGCTCTTGACGCCGGTCTCGGTCGCGCGATTCATGATCTCGCGGGTGCCGTGGGCGGTGATCATCACCACCCGCAGGGCCGGGCGCAGCTCCCATGCCCGCTGCACGAACTCCAAACCGTTCAGCTCCGGCATCTTGTAGTCCACCACCAGCATCTCGGCGTCCTCGGCCTCGAGCTGGGCCAGCGCGGACTTCACGTCGGTGAAGCCCTGCACGACGTGGCCCTGGGCTTCCAGCACGCGACGGCACATGAGCACGATGGTCGGCTCGTCGTCCACGACCACGATCTTCATGCGCGGCTCCGCCGCTGATCGCCGCGCAGCTTGTACTCCACCGCGTCCACCAGCGCCAGCCACGACGCCTCGATGATGTTGTCGGCGACGCCGACGGTGCCCCACGTGTCCCGGCCGTCGCCGGAGGTGATGAGCACCCGCGTCTTGGCCGCGGTGCCCTTGGACTCGTCGAGGATGCGGACCTTGTAGTCGAGCAGGCGAAGCTCCTTCAGGTTGGGGTAGAACTCCTCCAGCGCCTTGCGGAGGGCGTGGTCGAGCGCGTCGACGGGACCGTTGCCGGCGGCGGCGGTGTGCTCGAGGATGCCCTTCACGCGCAGGCGAACGGTGGCCTCGGCCACCGGCTCCTCGGCCGCGCTCTGCTCCTCGACGATGACCCGGTAGGCCTCCAGCTCGAAGTACGGCGTGTGGCGCCCGAGCGCGCGCTCCATCAGCAGCTCGAACGACGCCTCGGCGCCCTCGAACTGGAACCCCTCGTCCTCCAGCGCCTTCAGGCGGTCGAGGATCCGCCGGGAATCCGGGGTCTCGCGGTCGAGGTCGATGCCGAACTCACGCGCCTTCCAGAGGATGTTGGACTTGCCGGACAGCTCGGAGACGAGCACGCGCCGGTGGTTGCCGACCGCCTCCGGATCGACGTGCTCGTAGGTCTCGGGGTGCTTCTGCACGGCGGAGACGTGCATGCCCCCCTTGTGGGCGAACGCGGAATCGCCGACGTAGGGCTGGGCCGACCACGGCGTGCGGTTGGCCAGCTCGGAGACGAACCGCGAGAGGTCGCGCAGCTCGCGCAGGTGCGGGGCGGGGACGCAGTCGAGGCCGAGCTTGAGCACGAGGCTCGGGATGATCGAGACGAGGTTGGCGTTGCCGCATCGCTCGCCGTAGCCGTTGATCGTCCCCTGCACCTGGTCCACGCCCTCCGCCACCGCGGCCAGCGAGTTGGCCGCCGCGCAGTCGGCGTCGTTGTGAACGTGGATACCCAGCGGCGTCTTCAGCGCAGCCTTCACCACGCGGACGATGGCGGCGAGGTCGGCGGGCAGCGTGCCACCGTTGGTGTCGCACAGCACCAGCCAGCTGGCCCCGGCCTCCTCGGCCGCCCGCAGCGTGGCCAGCGCGTACTCGCGGTTGGCCCGGAAGCCGTCGAAGAAGTGCTCGGCGTCGAACAGCACCTCGTCCAGCCGCGGCCGCAGGTAGGCGATGGAGTCGTGGATCATCGCCACGTTCTCGGTCAGCGTGGTCTCGAGCGCGGCGGTGACGTGGAAGTCCCACGACTTGCCGACGATCGTGGCCACCGGCGCCCCCGACTCGAGGATGGCGCGCATGTTGGGATCGGACTCGGTGGCGCCGCCGGCCCGCCGGGTCATCGAGAAGGCGGCCAGCTTGGCCTGCTTGAGGGTGACGTCCTGCATGCGCCGGAAGAAGCGCAGGTCCTTGGGATTGGAGCCCGGCCAGCCGCCCTCGATGTAGTGGATGCCGAAGGCGTCGAGCCGGCTGGTCAGGCGGACCTTGTCCTCCATCGAGAACGACACGCCCTCGCCCTGGGTGCCGTCACGCAATGTCGTGTCGTAAATCCTGATCAAACGGCGCATTTCAGGCTCCTCAACCGATGTCCCGGCAGGTCAGGCCATCATGCGCTGCCGCGGCGCGAGGTGTCAAGATTGGCCAGACCGGGTAGGATGGCGCCATGAAGATCCTCGGCGTGGTCCTCATCGTCATCGGTATCGTGGCCCTGGCCTACCAGGGCATCACCTATACCTCCAGCGAAAAGGTGGTGGACCTCGGCCCTCTCAAGGTCGAGGCCAAGCGGGAGAGGACGATCCCGCTACCGCCGATCGTGGGGGCGGCCGCCGTGGTCGGCGGCGTGCTCCTGATCGTGGTCAGTCGCCGGCGCTGACGTCGGCCAGGCGCGCCTCCAGGCGCGCCTTCACCGCCGGCCACTCGTCGTCGAGGATGGAGAAGTACACCGTGTCGCGCTGGTAGCCGCGCACCTGCATGTGGCGGCGCAGCGTCCCCTCCCGCACCGCGCCCAGACGGGCGATCGCCTCCTGCGAGCGCACGTTGCGCCCGTCGGTCTTGAGCGCCACCCGCACGCAGCCCAGCCGCTCGAAGCAGTGGGTCAGGAACAGGAGCTTGGACTCGGTGTTGGCCGGCGTGCGCCAGTGGGAGCGCGCCAGGAAGGTGGCGCCGATCTCGACCTGGCGATCGTTGGGTCGGACGTCGAGCAGCCGGGTGGAGCCGATGGCGCGGCCGGTCTCGTTCCAGACCTGCGCGAAGACGATCGACTGGTTGCGCGCCATGACCTCGCGCGCCTCGCGGACGAGGGCCAGCGTCTCGTCCAGCCTGGTCGGCGGCGGCCACGACAGGTAGCGGCACACCTCCTCGTCCTGCATCGCCGCGAAGAGGTCGGGGGCGTGGCGCTCCTCGATCGGCTCCAGCGTCACGTAGGTACCGGCCAGGACGACCGCCGTCAGGTCCACCTCAGAGCACGCCGGCCTTGCGCAGCCGCGCGACCTCGGCCTTCTTGACGCCCAGCACCTTGGTCAGCACGCGCTCGGTGTGCTGGCCGAGCAGCGGGGGCGGCGTGATGGCCTTGCCGGGGGTGGCGTGCAACCGGACCGGCACCCCGAGCACGCGCAGCGCGCCCGCCTTGGGGTGGGGCAGCGTGACGATCATGCCCCGCGCCTTCAGGTGCGCGCTCTCGCACACCTCGGCCACCGTGCGGATGCGGCCGGCCGGCACCCCGACCTCCTCGAAGCGCTTGAGCCAGTCGTCGGCCGAGCGGGTGCCGAGGATCTCGTTCAGGCGGGGCACCAGCACGTCGCGATTCTGCACGCGGGCGGCCACGGTCGCGTAGCGCGGGTCCTTCATGAGCTCGGGATGCTCGAGCGCCACGCAGCAGCGCTCCCACAGTGAGTTGTTGGCGACGCCGAGCGTGAGATAGGCGTCGGCCGCCTTGAACACCTCGTAGGGCACGATCGAAGGATGCTTGTTGCCGCGCCGGCCGGGCTTGTTGCCGGTACCGAAGTAGATGCCGGCCTGGTAGGTCAGCAACGCGGCCATGGCGTCCTGCATCGAGATCTCGACCTTCTGGCCGCGCTTCGTCCGGTGACGGGCCAGCAGCGCCAGCGTGATGCCATGGGCAGCCGACATGCCGGCCACGAGGTCGGCGATCGACGTCCCCACCTTGACCGGGGGGCCGTCCTCGAAGCCGGTGATGTCCATGATCCCCGACTCGGCCTGCACCACGAGGTCGTAGCCGGCCCGGGCCGACTCCGGCCCCGACTCGCCGAACCCCGAGATCGCGCAGTAGACGAGCCGCGGGTTGAGCTTGGCCAGGCTCTTGTACCCGAGGCCGAGCCGCTCCATGGTGCCCGTGCGGAAGTTCTCCAGGACCACATCGCTCTTGCGGGCGAGCTTCTGCAAGATGGCCCGTCCCTCGGGCGCCTTGAGGTTGAGCGTGAGGCTCTGCTTGTTGCGGTTGACGGAGAGGAAGTAGGTGGCCTCCCCGCCCAGGAACGGCGGCCACGACCGCGTGTCGTCACCCTTGCCCGGCTCCTCGATCTTGATGACTTCCGCCCCCATGTCGCCGAGGATCATCGAGCAGAACGGCCCGGCCAGCACCCTCGTGAGATCCAGTACGCGCACCCCAGCCAGCGGTCGTTCAGCTCGCGGCACGTTGCCTCCCCTTCCACACCCGTAACGCACCGATGGTGGACGGGCTCTCGTTCAGGGTGGAATTCAGCATTGCGGCGTAGAGTTTCGCACACATAAGCCCCGGGACCGTAGCCCTCCAAAGGGGCGTTGCCCCAGGTCGGAAAACGGCCCCAAAGTTTGTGTCCGTTGGCCCGGTGGCGTGGGGTGGGTTCTGGTGGGTACGGGTCGGGTGTGGGCACAGCGCAGGGCACAGACGTCGGGCCCTCGCGACGGGGGCGATCCAGGGGCGCGGCGCAGTGAATTGCCAGTGGGAACCTTGAGCCATGAGGTCGTCTTACCGCCGAGGTACTGGCTCGCCTCATCCTCCGACATACCCCTCCTAACCGCGCTCAAGCACCTGGGCCCAGGCCTCCAGACCGTTGACGGCTAGACGGCGGGCCGGAAGCACGACGTCATGGCCGGCCACGATCTCCTCGAGATGCGGGCGGCGGTCGCGGAGGGGTAAGAGACTGAGGTTCTGGTCGCCGCCAGAGTCGACCTTCTCCTCATAGATCCAGCCTGCGCGGTGAAACGGCTCTCGCACCTGGGTAGGATGCATCGGGGTGTACTTCGGGAGCACAGCCCTCACAGTCAGAAAAACCGCGCGGCATGGTTCACGGCGTCCCACCCGGCACGCTGGACGGCTCGCCAGGGCTTCGGGTCGTTCGCCCAGCCGCCGACGATGGAGTGCATCCGGCCAGTGATGTAGAACGTGGCGCTCCACCCCTCGTCGGCCTGCTGAATCAGCGCCACGTCATAGCCGACGCGGTGGAGCCCTACGGCCAGATCCCATGCCGCGCCAGTTGTCGAAGACGCGATGGAGCATCTGCAGCTCGGGCTCGGTCGGTTTGACCTGAAGGAAGCCGAGGGCGGCGGTGAGATTCAGCCGGCGCTGGTCGATCACTGATGTCATGAGAACAGCCAGACGTCGCTGGTAGCCTCGGTCAAGGCGAGTACCACGACGTCACAGCAACGGAGGGCTGACTCATGATCCTGGTGGGATGTGACTTGCACACGCGGAAGCAGCAGGTCGCGCTGCTGAACACGGAGACGGGGGAGCTCTGGGACCAGGAACTGTCCCACGATGGCGACGCCATCGAACGCTTCTATGCCACGTTGCCTCCGCCCGTGACCGTCGGCATCGAAAGCACCGGCTATTCGTTGTGGTTCCACGCCCTCCTGCAGCGCCTGGGGCACACCCTCCTGGTGGGCGAGGCCGCGAAGATCCGCGCGATGGTCGTCCGCAAGATCAAAACCGATCGGCGCGACGCCCGGCATCTCCGGGACCTCCTGAAGGATGACCGCTTTCCGGTGGTCTGGATTCCCGATCCGGCGACGCGCGACCTGCGCGCGCTCATCAAACACCGGCTCCGACTCGTCCGCATCCGCACCATGGTCAAAAACGGTCTGCACGCGATCGCCCTGAACCAACGGCTGGCCCTCGGCCCTTCGCTCTGGTCGCGCGCGGGCCTGGCCCAACTGCACGCGCTCGTGCTTCCGCCTCACACTCGCCGGCGCCGCGATGACAGTCTCGAACTGCTGCAATGGCTGAACGGCCATATCGACGAGCTCGATCTCCAAGTGGCTACCGCGGCGGCCGCCGACCCGGCCGCCCGTCGCCTCATGACCCATCCCGGCGTGGGGCCGCTGACGGCGCTGGCGACCGTGCTGGTGCTCGGCCCGGTGGGCCGCTTCCCCGGCAGCAAGCACGTGGTCAGCTACATCGGGTTGGCGCCCGCCGTCAGCGCGTCCGCGAACAAGTACCGGCTGGGGCATATCAGCAAACAAGGCAGCGCGCTCCTGCGCTGGGTGCTCGGCCAGGCGGCGCCGCTCGCGACCCGCGGCGATGCGGCGCTCAAGCGCATCTACTTTGCCGTCCTCCGGCGGCGGGGCCGGCCCAAAGCGAAGGTGGCCTTGGCCCGGCGCCTCCTCGTCCGGCTCTACGTCATGCTGCGCGATCAGATCGACTACGACGAGTTCTGCCGCCGAGGCCGGATCCAACGTCCGGGCCTCGAGCCGGCGCGCATTCCAGTGTAGCCGAGGGCGCGACCGCCGCGACGAACCCGGCGGCCTCACGGCTACCGTTCCAGTGCGGGTGTTCTCGGGGTGATTGATGGTCGCCCGTGACCGACTCACTGATTGGGACGCCCACCCTCGACGATCCCACGATCGTCGACGATCGAAGACGACATCATGCGCCGCCTCGCGTGCGCGAATGGATGGCTGGTGGACGGTGACCGCAGGCTGCACAGTCGTGGTGTGCCTTGACCCCCCGGCCGTTCTCATGGATCGATCACCTGATCCGCCCGCAGCAGTAGCGACGGCGGGATCGTCAGGCCGAGCGCCTTGGCGGTCTTCAGGTTGATCACGAGCTCGAACTTCGAAGCTTGCTGCACTGGGAGGCCGGCCGGATTCGCCCCCTTCAGGATCTTGTCCACGTAGGCGGCGGCGCGGCGATAGAGATCGGCACGATCTGGGCTATAGCTCATCAGACCTCCGGCGTCCACGTGCTCTCGTGGTCCGAACATCGTGGGTAGCTTATGCCTCAGCGCGACCGCGGCAAGCTGCTTCGCGACGCCCATGAAGAGCGGAGTTGAAAGGATCAGAACAGCGCCCGCCCGTTCACGAACGATAGCCGAAAAGGCGCCTTCGATTTCCGGTGCGCTCCCTATGCCCATTCTTTGGAGCCGGAGCCCTAGCGCTCGGCTCGTGGCCTCCACGGCCGCCAGGGCTGGAACGTGCGATGGCGTCGCCGGGTCCAGAATGACAGCAACGCGTGTCAGTCCAGGGATGGCGCCCTTGAGTAGCTCGAGGCTCTTTGCCATGGATTCGCTCATGACGATGGTGAGCCCCGTCGCGTTAGTGCCGGGCCGGGCGAGACTCAGCACGTGGCCGCTGCCGATGGGGTCGGCATGGCTCGCGAAGACGATTGGAACCGTCGAAGTCGCTCGCTTGGCGGCTTCGGTGTAGATCGATGTCGGCGCGACGATGAGATCGACATTGAGCCGAAGAAGCTCGTCTGCAAGTCCGGGCAAGCGGTCAAACCGCCCTTCCGTCCAGCGATACTCGATGACGATGTTCCTACCTTCCACCCACCCCAGCTCGTGTAGACCCTCGCGGAACGCTTTAAGCGCATGTGGCCACACCGCCGGTGCGTCCCAGAGAAATCCGACTCGGTACACCTTGCCCGCCTCCTGCGCTTCGGCAGCAAGCGGCCGAGCGAGCGCCCCAGCCACCGAGGTCAGCAAGAAGCGGCGGCGGTCCATCATGTCTGCCCCTTCTCCAAGAGTTGCAGAGCGTCACGCATCAACGCGGCGACACGGGTGTCCCGGTCCCGCCGCGCCTGCTCCTGGCTCTGCCGATGGCGTCTCGCGCGACAGGCCGGCGAGCAGACCCTACGACGCCCCAGGAGCGGCACCCGCCGGCAGGAGGGGGCATAGTAGCCCGCCCTCCGTACGTACGCTCTCTAGGCGAGCTGGCGCGTCTGCGGGGCGGATCATGGGGGGCGGCTAGAGAACCTCGGCGCTCAGGGAGCGATCCAGAGGTACGCGGCGAGCGCCCCCGGCGAGAGCCAGGCCCATTCCAGCGGGTTCTCATCGGAGGCACCCTAGAACCGGGCCGCGGGCGAGGTCAATGCCCACAGACGACGACAGTGGCCTGACGGCACAACAGGCTATCTTCCAGACCGTCGTAGAGATCCGCGGCCCCCGGAACCCGAAGACGATTTGGGGGCGTCGGGCTCTAGAGGATGATGCTATGAACCTCGACCAGCTCGTCGGGATTTTCGAAAGACGGCGGCATCTCGCGCCATCGTACGAGCGCCAGGTGCGACGGACGCAGGACGGCGCCGACAATCACGCCGACAACGCCGCCGGGGTTTTCGCGACGACGGACCAGCACGCCGAGTTCAAGAGGCCAACGCTGTCCTGAATGTGCCATGTTGCATCTGGAAGGTGCGAACGGCATGCCACTGGCCGCTGATCCGACCATTTGCTACTGCATAGTTTGGCGACGTTGACTATTCTCGTCAGCGCAGGCGTCAGTAGTTTAGAGACCACCCATAGGAGCGTCAGATCTCCTGCCGCTAGTGGTTGGATGAGGTCGGCAGGGACTGATTTCCGTGCTCATCCGGTGCCGGGTCCTTCGCCCACCGTCGCTCCGCCCGGGTCAGCGCTCGCCTCCATTTGCGCAGCGCGTAGAGCATGCCGGGCGACCCACTTGGCGCTTGAACCGTTTCAGTGCGTGCTTCGATCGGCTTGTCGGCGGCGAGCACGATCGCCGGTTGGTCGTGCCGCACGACGTCATTGGGCGCCCGAGGCGGCCACGAGACAGGTGACCGGCGGGGTCATGATCGCGGCGCGGGCCCTTTCACTCGTCGATCGTGCCGATGCTGATCGCGTGCTCGGTCACGCCGGCGCTCGGCGCGGGCGATCGCATGCCCCTCGGCGAGCATGTCCTGCTTCCAAGCCGAGCCCTCGGGGAGCGTGACGGCTTCGGCGACCGCGGCGCGGCGCGCAGCGCGTCCATGTCGGGCGGCGCGGGCGCATTCGGATCCATCATGACGTCGGCGTAGCTGAGGTCGCCGTGGCGGTACGCGGTCCGCCGCTGCAGCAGCACCTCCCGATTGGCGATCCACGCGGGGGCGCGGCCGACCACGCGGGCGAGGGCGGCCAGGTCGGTGAG
>CAVTGC010000001.1:0-626481 GCA_963734175.1 uncultured Candidatus Rokubacteria bacterium | reverse complement strand
TTTGAGCCGATCAGGTAACAAAAACCAACCAGCCACCGCCCATCATTACCGCCATCGCCCCAATGCCGCAGCAGCTAACCCAGCAGCCTGCTCGGTCGCACCTGCGCCAGGTTGATAGCGCATCGTGAAACATACCGAAGAAGCCTTTCCTTTCCCCACTGGAGTTTGTGAGCGAGGTCACGTGAGCCCGCAGGGACGAAACGTGCGGACGGTTGCGGTGAAACAGGCGCCGCTCACCACGCGATCCGACCGCGCCCATCGTGACGGCGGCTCGGTGCTCCGGTGGAGGGCCCCCTCGGCGAGAGGCACTCGGTAGAGCCGCCACCGCGCCGGCGGCCCGATCCCGATGCCCAGCGTGACCCCCAGCGCCACGTAGCCCTGCACCTCGCTGCGACGACCGGCCGGGGCCACCTCGATCGCCATGGCGTAGAACGCGGTGGTGCCGAGGCTGAAGGCGATCCCGGTGAGCACCCGGTTCGCCAGCACCGCCCAGGCGGCGGAGGCAAGCAGCAGGGCCGCCGCGCCGGAGAGCAGGACCAGGGAGAGCGCGAGGGGCGCCCGCCGCCCGAAGGCGTCCACGATCCACCCCGCGAAGGGACGCACGCCCAGCTGGGCGACGCCGGTGGCTCCGAGCGTGAGCCCGATGCTCCAGGCGTCGTAGCCCTGGTCGTGCAGGAACAACGGCAGTACCGCGAGGACGCCGAAATGGCCGGCCGTCCACAGCAGCAGGCCGCTCGTCAGCGCGAGGACGTTGCGGGTGAGCATGATTGGCCGATCCCGGCGGGCGGCCGGCCTGCGCCGCCCGCCGACCCCGTCGATCAGCCCTCGGTGACGCGCGCCTTGACGGCCTCGACCAGCTCCGGGGGTCACCGCCGAGCCCGTGGCCTTCCACTGCGTGCTGTCCCGCGAGCTCGAGGATCTCCTCCATCGTCTGCGCCCGGGCGACGAACTGGCAGGACGTACCCGACACATCGGCACAGCGGAGCACTCGCTCCATCTCCACCTTCTTCATGGCCCCTCCTCCGGTCGCGGCCGTTCGCGGCCGCGCTGGGTTGATCTGCTGGAGGTCAGGCTACGGCCGCGCCATCGATGGGGTCGGTACGAATCCGTTCCGCGGGCGGGAAGGCTCCGGGGTTATCGTCGGAGCGGATGAAGAGCTACGGCCAGTTCTGCTCGATGGCGCGGGCCCTCGATCTGCTGGGAGAGCGGTGGACGCTGCTGATCGTGCGGGAGCTGCTGTGCGGAAGTCGCCGCTTCGGGGAGATCCAGCGCGGGATCCCGCGCATCTCGCGCACCATGCTCGCGGCGCGCTGCGGGAGCTGGCCGACGCCGGCGCGATCGAGCGGCTCGACGGCGACGGCGGGCCCGAGTACCGCTTGACCGCCGCCGGCAGGAGCTCGCGGCGGTCGTCCGCGAGCTCGGCACGTGGGGCCAGCGCTGGCTTCCCCGCGGCTCCACGCGACCGAGCTGGACGCGCGCGCGCTCATGTGGGACATCCACCGCCGGGTACGCCGGGACGCCCTCCCGGGCAAGCCGCTCGTCGTCCGGATCGAGCTGACCGACCTACGCGGGGCCGCGGCGCGCCACACTCCTGCTCCGCCGGAGCGAGGTGTCGCTCTGCACCGTCAACCCGGGCTTCCCGGAGGAGCTGTGTCTGCGCGCCACCCGCCGCACCTTGATCGGCTGGTGGCGAGGCGACCTGTCCTTCCGCCAGGCGGCGCCGCCGGCCGGGTGCTGGAAGGGCGGCGGGAGTGGGTTCGCGCGTTTCCCGGCTGGTTCGAGCGCTACCTGTTCGCGGCGACCGCCCCCGCCCGCCGGGGCGGCGAGGGGCCGTCCGAGCCCCCCGTCCACTGGACGCCGACCACGGTGACGCGGTAGGTGGCGGCGCCGGCGAACATGCTGATGCAATACAGCGGGCTGCCCCCGGACGGGACCTGGCCGAGGACCTCCGCCTCGCGCTGACCGGTCACGCCCCCTTGCTCGTTCAGGCCCTCGACCCGAGCCGGACGCGGGCGGCGGTCATGGGTCGGTCGTTGGACACGTGCCCGCAAATCGCCTGCAGGCCACTCCGCACCGGGGCCACCTCCCACCGTACCTGCAGACCCACGGGGCCGTCTGCTCCCTCGCCCTGGCCCCCCGCGGGAGACAGGACCAGCAAACCCATCAGAGCTGCGCACCCGACCCATCGTCTGAACAATATGTCTCCTCCGCGCGATTGAGATGGTCCCGGCCGGGCGCCGGGTGCGCACGGCTGTCGGTCCAGCAAGAATCCGACATGCGAACCCTTCGAGCGCCCGGCCGCGTTTCTAGATAGACAGGGAAGCACTCCTGGAGAAACCGACATGTTGAAGCACGCGATGAAGCTCGAGCGGTGGGTGGCCGTCGTTTCCGTGCTCCTCCTCCTGGCCCTCGCCGAGATGGGGTGGCGCTGACTCACGAGGGCGGCACGACCCCCCGGCAGGACCAGGCGACCGCCGCGAAGGAGCGGGGCCCGTCGGGGGACGCCGGCCAGGTACGCCACCCGCACGCTGCTGCCTCGAGGCGCGCCCGCTCCGCCTCGCCGAGCCCGACGACATAGCCGCCGATCGGCCCCTCGCCGCGGAGGAACGGCTCCCAGTAGTCGGCGAAGTCGGGGTGCTCCATGCGGATCAGCAAGGGCCGCTCGTCCACGTCGGCGAGGCCCGCCGCGCGGAAGACCCGGGGCGAGCCCGCCGGGAGCGACCACCGGCTTCGACATGGTGCGGCCGCGATGCTCGACCGCGGCGGGGTCGAGCATCGCGGCGGTATCCCAGAACATCCGCTGCGCGATCAGCCCGCCGCCGGAATCCCACACCGCGGCGGCGACCACTCCCCCCGGCCGGGTGACTCGCGCATCTGCGCCACCGCCGCCCCCGGCTCGGAGACGAAGTGCAGGACCAGGAGCGACAGCGCGCGATCGAAGTGCGCGTCGGGGAAGCGCAGCGCGCACCCGCGTCCCCCTGCTCGATGTGGATGCGCGGGTCTCGATTCCTGCGCGCGGGCCGCCGCGACGTAGACGTCGGCGTAGTCGATGGCGGTCAGCTCCCCCGAAGGCAGACCGCCCCGGCCAGGGCGAAGGTCCAGGCTGCCGGTGCCGCAGCCCACCTCCAGCAACCGCTCGCCCGCGGCGACGCCGGCGTGCTCGATGAAGAGCGGCGCCAGACGACGGCTCCAGCGCCCCATCGTCTGCTCGTAGCTGTCCGCATCGTGCGCGTTGAATAGCGACGGCATGGCCTCAGACCCTCCTCGCCCCTTCCTCGGCATGCGTGAGCCAGTACGTCATGTCCATCTCCCGGTACATCATCGTCGCGATGGCCAGGTGCTCCCGAGCCGGCGCGCCTTCGCCCTCGCGCCGGGCCAGCCGGCCGAGGCCGAGGTAGCAGTGGGCGACGAGCGGACGCATGCCGCGCCCCTCGGCGAGCGCGAGCGCCTTGCGATAGTGGGCCTCGGCCTCGTCCCGCTCGGCGTGGGGCCGTCCGGGATGGGCCGCGACGTCGCCGAGCAGGTGCAGCGCGTGGGCCGCGAAGCCGGGGTGCGAGGGAGAATAGAAGAGGGCGCGCTCGGCCAGGCGACGGGCCTCGTCGAGCCGGCCGAGCAGCAGCGCGGCCCGACCCAGCGCTGGCAGGCCTCGCCGTGGAGCCCGACGATTCCCCTCCCCGCCTCCGCTGGAGGAGCTGCTCGCCCTCCTGGAATCGGGTCACGCCACGTCGACCTCGTCGACCTGGGCGAGGGCCCACGCCGAGCAGGCCACCGCGTGGGGCAGGTTGAGCGACGATGTTCCCGGTCCGGTAGGCCGCGACCCCGTGCTCGATCAGGGGCGCGCCCGGGCCCAGTCCCCCTCGAGCAGGTGCAGCCAGCTCGCGGCCACGTGGGCCATGCCGACCGCATAGGCATGGCGCGTGGGCTCGGCGAGGCGGAGCGCCTCGGCCTCGTACCGGGCGGCGCGAGAGAAGCGGCCGAGCTGCGCGAGGCTCCTGACCAGGAGGTAGCGATCGTAGATCGCGATCGGCATGGCGGCCCCGAACGTACTCGTACCTCGAGTCGGCGGGCAGCGCGGCGAGGTTCTCGGTGGCCAGCTCGACCACGCGCCCATACTCGCCGCGGAAGTAGTGCGCCTGCTCGAGATAGGTCGTGGTCAGGAGGCGAAGCCCAAGTCCGCGCCGCGCCGGGCGACCGTCAGGGCCCGGTCCCGAACGCGAGCGCCTCGTCCAGCTCGCCGAGCTGCGAGTGCGCGTTGGTCATGACCGCGCACGACCCGGCCCCGGCGGCGGTCGTCGTTCAAGGTCTCGGCGATGGCCTCGGCCTCGCGCAGGCGCTCCATCACCCGCCGGTACTCGCCGAGCTGGCCCAGCAGCGGCCGCAGCTCGAGGCGGATGTCGAAGCCCTGCGCCAGCGTGGCCGGGCTCTCCGGCAGCGCCGCGAGCACGCCCAGCGCCTGCTCGAACCACGCCACGGCCTCCGGTAGCGCCGAGCGCGCCGCCGCCTTGCGCCCCGGCCTGCCGGAGGTAGGGCACCGCCTTCTCCCACACCTCGCCGCGGAGCGCGTGATGGGCGAGCCGCTCGACCTGCTCGCCGAGCCGGTCCGCGGTGCAGCGTCTCGATCGCGTCCACGATCCGCGCGTGCAGCGCGCGCCGCCGCTCCTGCAGCAGGCCGCCGTAGGCGACCTCGTGGGTGAGGGCGTGCTTGAAGGTGTACTCGAGGTCGGGGAACAGCCGCGTCTCGTACAGGAACTCGGCGGCCTGCAGGCGGCCGAGCCCGCGGCGCAGCGTCGTCCTCGGCCAGCTCGGCGATCGCCTGCAGCAGCGCGAAGGGCACGTCCTTGCCGATGACCGCCGCCGCCTGGAGCAGCCGCTTGTCCTCGGGCGGCAGGCGGTCGATGCGCGCGGCCAGGATCGCCTGGACGGTGGCCGGCACCTGGAGGCCGTGCGAGCGGCCTGCGCCAGCCGGTAGGCGCCGCGCTCGCCCGACCAGCGCCCCGGTCTCCACCAGCGTCCGCACGCTCTCCTCGAGGAAGAACGGGTTGCCCTCGGTCCGCTCGATCAGGAGCGCGCTTGAGCGGCGCGAGCGCCGGCGTCGTCGCCCGAGCAGCGCCGTCGAGCAGCTCCTCGGCGCTCTCCGGCGGGCAGCGGGTCGATGCCGCAGCTGCGGTAGTAGCGTCTTGCTGCCCCAGCCGTGCCGGTACTCCGGGCGGTAGTTCACGAGCAGCAGCAGCGCGCGCGGTCGGCAGGCTCTCGACGAGGCCGTCGAGCAGCGCCTGCGTCTCGGCGTCGATCCAGTGCAGGTCCTCGAACACCAGCAGGAGCGGCTGCACCTGGCTCTCGCGCAGCAGCAGGCGCTTCAGCGCCGTCGAGCGTCCGCTGGCGGCGCTGCGGCGGGTCGAGCGCGCTCCCACGGCGGCGTCCTCCACCGGCACGTCGAGCAGCGCACAGCAGCGCCGGCAGCGCCGGCTCGAGCGCCGCGGTCCAGCGCCAGGAGCTTGCCGGTCACCTTCTCGCGGATCGTCCGCGCGTCGTCGCGCGTCCTCGATCCGGAAGTAGCGCCTTGAGCAGATCGATCACCGGCAGGTAGGCGGTCGCCTTGCCGTAGGAGACCGAGCCGGCTCTCCAGCGACCAGCCAGCCCTGCGGTCCGATGCGAGTGGGTGAACTCCCAGACGAGCCGCGACTTGCCCGACGCCCGGGCTCGCCGACCATCGCGACGACCTGGCCGTGGCCCGGCCCGCGCCTGCTCCAGCGCCTGGCGCAGCTGCGTCCAGCTCGGCGTCGCGCCCGACGAAGCGGGTCAGCCCGCGCGCGGCGGCGGCCTGCAGCCGCGAGCGCGACCGCGCCCGCGCCCGACCAGCTCGTACACCTCGACCGGGCTCGGCCAGGCCCTTGACCGGCACCGGGCCCGAGCGGCTTCACCTGCGACGTAGCCCTCCGCCAGCCGCAGCGTGTCGGCGGTGAGCAGGATGGTGCCGGGCGGCGCCATCTGCTCCATGCGCGCGGCCAGGTGGGTCGTCTGGCCGACCGCGGTGTAGTCCATGTGCAGATCGCTGCCGATCGCGCGGACCACGACCTCGCCCGAGTTGAGCCCGACGCGGATCTGGACGCGCGACGCCGTGCGTGCGCCGCACCTCCTCGGCGTACCGCTTGCACGCGCCTCCTGCATCGCGAGCGCGGCGTAGCAGGCGCGCACCGCGTGGTCCTCGTGGGCGAGCGGCGCGCCGAAGAGGGCCATGATCCCGTCGCCCATGACCTGGTTGACGGTGCCCTCGTAGCGGTGGACGGCCTCCATCATGCGCTCGAGGACGGGGTCGAGGAGCTTCCGCGCCTCCTCGGGATCGCGGTCGGCGAGCAGCTCCATCGAGCCCTTGAGGTCGGCGAAGAGCACGGTGACCTGCTTGCGCTCGCCTTCCAGCGCGCGCCTTGCGAGGTCAGGATCTTCTCGGCGAGGTGCTTCGGCGTGTAGGACTCCGGGGCGCGAGCGAGCGGCCGGGCGGCGGCGGGCGAGCCGACCGGATGCCCGCACTGGCCACGCAGAACTTCGCCGCCGCCCGGCAGCTCGGCCCCGCAGCCCGTGCAGGTGCACCAGCCGGCCGCCGCACTCGAGGCAGAACTTCGCTGCGGCGGATTCTCGTGCTGGCACCCCAGACACTGCATGCCGCAGAAGCTTAGGCTGGGCTCTCCGAGGTCGTCAAGGGTTGACGGCGGCGGTGAGCCTGGCCTAGGATGCGGCTCACCCGGACCCGCCGCTCTCCGTATCCGAACGCTCCTCGCTGATTCTGAGGTATTGTGCGGTCCGGGATTCCATTCGAGAGGGAGGACACGCATGCTTCGTTTCGCGCTTCTCGCCGTCCTGTTCCTCGGGCTCGTGGCGCCCGCGGCCGCCGAGTATCCGGAGCGGCCCCTGACGATCGTCGTCGCGTACCCGGCCGGCGGCATGGTGGACATCGTGGCCCGCCCGATGGCCGATTCGATGAAGAAGACGTTCACGAAGGGCGTCGCCGTCCTCAACCGACCGGGCGGCGGCGGTTCCGTCGGGATGGCGGAAGTCGCGCAGGCGAAACCGGACGGCTACACCGTCATCCTCTCGCCGAACTCGACCATGGTGATCCATCCGCAGCTCAACGAGCTGCCGTACAAGACGCCGGACGACTACGAGCCCATCCTGAACACGATCACGTTCTACACGCTCCTCACCGTGAAGGCGGACGCGCCGTGGAAGACGATGCAGGAGTTCATGGCCGCCGCCAAGGCGAATCCCGGCAAGATCCGCGTCGGGTCGCCCGGTGAGGGCACGATCAGCCACCTCACGCTCGAGCGGTGGCAGATCCCCGGCGGCTTCAAGACCACCCACGTACCCTTCTCGGGCTGGGGCGAGACGAGCCCCGCCCTGCTCGGCGGCCACATCGACGCCGCGATGGCGCAGCCCGGCGAGGTGAAGCCGCTCGTCGACGCCAAGAAGCTCCGCGTGCTGGCGGTCGCCAGCCCGCAGCGGCATCCGTTCTTCCCGGACGCGCCGACCGGCAAGGAAGCGGGGCTCGGAGACGGGATCGGGACGTGGTTCGTGCTCACGGCCCCGAAGGGCACGCCGGCGCCCGCCCTGAAGGTCCTGCACGATTCCGCCAAGGCCGCGCTCGAGGAGCCCTCGTTCGTCGCGCTCATGAAGTCGCGCGGCGTCGACATCGACTACAAGACCGGCGACAAGCTCCGCCAGGAGCTCGTGCGTGAGCAGAAGGAGTGGAACGACGTGCTCAGGCGCCTCGGGATGATCAAGAAGTAGGTGCTCGCGCGGGCCGTTCCACTCGTCCTGCTGGTCGCGGCCGGCGTCTACCTCACCCTGGCGCTCCGGCTGCCGTTCGGGGCGGCCGCGCGTCCGGGCGCGGGCTTCTATCCCGTCATCGTCGCCGTCTTCGCGATCGTCGTCGCGCTGATGGCGACGGCGAGCGCGTTCCGCAGCGCCACCGGGGCCGTGGCCGTCGAGCTGGCCGCCGCCGCCCGCCACCGCGTGGTGATCTCGGTGGTGGCCCTGGTCGCGTTCTGTCTCGCGCTGCCCTGGGTCGGTTATCCGGCGGCGGCGTTCGCGTTCGTGACCGTCGTCCTCCGGTACCTCGGCAGCCGCTGGACGACCGCGCTGCTCACGGGCGCGCTGAGCGCGGCGGGCTCGTACGTGCTCTTCGCCGTGCTCCTCGACGTCCCCCTCCCGCGCGGGCTCTGGTGAGCTGACGGATGGGACCGCTCGACGGCCTCGCCTACGGGTTTTCGATCGCGCTGCTGCCCAGCAATCTGCTCGCGTGCTTCGTCGGCGTCCTGGTCGGAACGATCGTCGGCGTGCTGCCGGGCATCGGGCCCGTCGGCGCCATGGCCCTCCTCTTGCCGTCCACCTTCGCGATGCAGCCCGCCACCGCGCTGATCATGCTCGCGGGCATCTATTACGGCGCCATGTACGGAGGCTCGACGACGTCCATCCTCGTCAACGTGCCCGGCGAAGCCGGCTCCGTCGTCACGCTGCTCGACGGCTACCAGATGACGAGGAAGGGGCGGGCGGGCGCCGCCCTCACGATCGCCGCCGTCGGGTCGTTCTTCGCCGGCACCGTCGGGGTCATCGGGATCATGCTGGCGGCCGGCTGGCTCGCCGACGTCGCCATTCAGTTCGGGCCCCCGGAATACTTCGCGATCACCCTCGGGGGGATCCTGCTCCTCTCCCGCCTGTCGGGCGGCTCGATCCTCAATGCCTTCGTGATGGTTGCGCTCGGCCTGGCCCTCGGCACCGTCGGGATGGACTCGATCTCGGCCCTCCGGCGCTTCACGTTCGGCTCCGTGCAGCTCGCGCAGGGGATCGAGCTCGTGCCCGTGATCATGGGAGTCTACGGGGTGGCGGAGGTCCTGCTCCTCGCCGAGGAGGGCATCGCGAAGACGCAGATCGCCAGCGTGAAGCTCCGCGAGCTCCTTCCCACGCCCGAAGAATGGCGCCGCTCGACGATGCCGATCGCCCGCGGCTCCGTCGTCGGCTTCCTCACCGGGCTCGTCCCCGGCCCCGCCTCCGTGCTGTCGACGTTCATCTCGTACACCCTCGAAAAGAAGATGTCGAAGACGCCCGAGAAGTTCGGCACCGGCATGATCGAGGGCGTGGCGGGACCGGAGGCCGCCAACAACGGGGCCACCGCCGGCGCCATGGTGCCGCTCCTGTCGCTCGGCATCCCCTTCTCGCCCGCCACGGCCATCCTGCTCGGCGCCCTGGTGGTCCACGGCCTGCAGCCCGGGCCGCTCATGATCAGCCAGCGGCCGGAGGTCTTCTGGGGCTTCGTCGCCAGCATGTACATCGGCAACCTCATGTTGCTGATCCTGAACCTGCCCATGGTCAGTGTCTTCGTGACCGTGCTGCGCCTGCCGCAACACATCCTCGCGACGCTCGTGCTGCTCCTCTGTCTCGTCGGCGCCTTCAGCCTGAGCAATAGCTTCCTGGACCTGTGGGTGCTCGTCATCTTCGGCGTGTTCGGCTACGCGTTGCGGAAGCTCCGCGTGGACCCGTCGCCGATGGTGGTGGCGCTGGTGCTGGGCCCGATGATGGAGAAGACGCTGCGCCAGTCACTCTTCCTCACGCGCGGCAGCGTCGTCGATCTCGTGGCGCGCCCGCTGTCGGCGGCGATCCTGATCCTCGCCGCCGCCGCGCTCTTCGGGCCGCCACTCGTACGGCTGCTGCGCGGGAGACGCCTCGCGAAGCCGATTCCCCAGGGTTCGAACGCATCGGACTGAGCCGCCCCTGGTGGTGGCACCGATTCTGGGTCTGGTTGACGTTCGGTCCAAATCAGCGGGCGGTATCACGACGTCCAGCCCGCCCGACCCGCTGGGCGAGCCGTTGCAAGGCGACCAGGGCGAAGAACACCTCGATCTTCGCCCGGGTCAGCGGTGAAGGCCGCCAGTTCCCGGCGAGGACGGCCACGATCGCGGGGTAGATGTTGAATCGCTTCCGGGGCGTGAACCACAGTTCACGGAACGCCGGGTCATAGAACCCGACGGCGAACCGCCGGAAGTGGTGATAGCGCTTCCGGACGATACGCTCGTACCGGGTGAACGCCCGCGCCGACAGGTCCCCGGCCCGCAGCCCGACATCGACCGCCTCCGCAGCTTCCAGGCCTCCCTGCATGGCGAGCAACACGCCGGTCGAGAAGATGGGGTCCAGGAAGGCGGCCGCGTCGCCCACCGCCACCCAACGGTCCCCGGCCATTCGGGTGGCCAGGTAGGAGTAGTCGGCATCGAAGCGCGCCGGAGAGATGCGCCGTGCCTGCTCGAGCAGCGGTACAACGGCCGGCGTGTCCGCAACATAGTGGGCCAGGCTGGCCTCGGCCGTCGCCGACACCTGCTGTCGATGAATCGCTCTCGGGATCACGGCCCCCACGCTCATCACCGTGTCGGACAGCGGGATCAACCACAACCAGCCCATGTCGGGGCGCGTGAACATCCGGATGTCGCCGGCGCGGCGCCCCTCCGCGCACGGGACCCCCTCGTACTGGGCGTGGACGGCGATGTTGAGCAGGACCGGGTCGTACTCATGACGCCCGAAGCGCTTCACCAGGACCCCGGCGCGCCCCGAGGCGTCGACGACGGCCCCGACCCGCGCGGTGCGCTCGATGCCATCCGTGCCCGCGAAGCGGAGGGTCAC
This sequence comes from uncultured Candidatus Rokubacteria bacterium, assembly GCA_963734175.1. GTDB lineage: Bacteria > Methylomirabilota > Methylomirabilia > Rokubacteriales > CSP1-6 > AR5. The sequence continues at coordinate 615,819 of CAVTGC010000001.1, read as the reverse complement.
GCCTTCTATGTCGAAGGCGGCCTCGAGAAAGCGCTGCTCCTCGCGCACGGTGACTCCGCATCGCTCGGCATGGCGCAGGAGGATCTCGTCGAATCGCTCCCGCAAGACCTGGAACGTCTGGGGAGTCGGCGTCTCCACCGCGGCCTGGAAATCGGCATACTGCTCGGTGCCGCCGTCGGGCCGACGGAAGCTGGCGCCCCACTTCCTGACGAATCCGGCGGCCGCGATCGCCTCTTCCGCGCCGAGCGTGCGGATGACCTCGTTGCTCCACGGCAGCTGCGATTCGCCGATGTGGAAGCGGGGGAACCGCTCTCGCTCCAGCAGGACGACGCTCCTCCCGCGCTGTGTCAGCGCGGTGGCCGCGCTGGAGCCGCCCGGCCCGCCGCCCACGACAGCCACATCGAAATCCCATCCCTTGGTCGTCATGCCGAGAGGGTCCAGCGGGAGTCGCGAAAGTTCAAGTGATTACCCGGGAGGCGGTCTACGCTCATCGGTACCGAGCACCACATTCGAAGGGCCGAACGGCCGAGGCGCCGGCGCTAGAGGGCGTCGGCCTGGGTGAGCGCCTCCGGACTGCCGGCGTGACGAGTTGCTCGAACAGTGCCACGTCCACGTCGACAAGGGCCGCGCTGGTGCCCCGAGCCCCTAGCCTGCCTGAAAGGCTAGCACTCGGGCAGCACACCGCACCCATTTCGGGAGCCCCGACCTCCAACCCTTCCCTGGCCAGTCGTCGTGCTCCCGGGCCTGCTGACGATTGCCTTGGAGCGACTCCGCGCTACCGCCAGCTTGAGGCTCAGCTCGCGCGCTTGAAGTACTGCACGGCACGCTCGTGGCGCTCGGCGGCGGCCCGCGTCGCGAATGTGCCGAGGTTGCGGCGGTGGCCGGTCTTCGGGTTCTGCTTGCGCGAGTAGAGACGGTACTGTCCGGACGCCAGCTTGCGGATCATCGTCGCGGTCCTAGGCGATGCGCGCGGATCGTCGCGAGACCTCGCGCGCGGTCTGTAGCGTCTCCTCCTGCTGCGGGGAGCGCAGCGCCAGCGAGCTGAGCGTGACGACGCCGACGATGGCCCCTGCGTCGTCGACGACGGGCAGGCGGCCGACGTGGTGTCGGGCCATTTCCACCATCGCATCGTCCACGTCCCAGTCGGGCTCGGCGTAGCGTGGGGGCTCGCTAAGACACTCGGACACCTTCATCTCCGAGGCCCGGGCATCCCGGCTCATGGCGCGCACGACCAGGTCCCGATCGGTGATGATGCCGCGCAGCGTGCCGTCCTCCACCACCGGCAGCATCCCGATGTTGGCGTCGCGCATCTGCTGGGCGGCGTCGAGCAGGGTCGCCGACGCCTCGATCGTCATCACCTCGTCGATCATGACGTCCTTCACTTGGCTCTTGGCGCCCTCTCTTGCCGTGGCTTTCCGCTTGGCCATATCTCCTCCTCCATTCCCGCCCCGTGCTGGGCGCAAGCCTCGTGACGATGCCAGCGGGGTGCCAGCAGCCCATACCGTCGGCTTCGTGAGGGACTCGTTTTGAAGGTCTTGCAACTAAGACCAGCCGGGAGCGTTCGAGCCGTCACAACGTTCGCTACTCGGCGGTGTCACATCGACCGTCCGCGCCTAACGGACCCATGATCAGCTACTGCGCGGGCTACCTTGTGCAGTCGTGGACTTGGTCGACCTGCACGATCGACGCATCCGGCGATACATCGCGCCCGCAGCCTCCACGTCGGTGTGCCTTGATAGAAGCCCCTCTGCGCATGCAGGTTCGAACCGTGCTCTGGAGTGATCAGGAGTGATCGAGAATGCGACCGCCGCTTCGCGGGGAGCGGTACGCTGCGCCCGCCAGCGCCCGCACCGGGCGATCCTGTACGAGCTGGGGCGCTGAGGCAGCGTTCGCCTCGCTGGCAGGGTCCCCCGAGTTGAAAGGCCTGCCGGCAGGTTCTACATAGCGACATGAGGTTGACCCTCCTCGCGGCGCGCCGGAGCTGAGCATGAGCGGCGCTTCACTCTTCGCGCTCGCGCAACGTTCGCGACACGCACGGCGCGATTCGCCAGACGCCCGCGCGTTGCGTTCGCGTCGCGGCACCTCACCGCTGATCTTTGATGCGCTGGTGTTGCGTGAAACATCGGCGTGGAACTCGCGCACGGATGTGCACGCCCCTTGCTAGACTTCGTCCGCCGTTGTGAGCGCTCGGAAGTCCCGCATCGCACAGACCCCATCGAGGACCAAGAAGGCCGCCGCCGGTCTGTCGAGGCCAAGCAAGGAGGGCAAGGTGGTGAAGAAAGCACTGGCCGTCGGCATCAACGCCTACGGGTTCCCCAACGAGCTGCCGAACTGCGCGCGAGACGCCGACGCGTTTGGCAACGCGCTCGAAACGATCTACCGCTTCGACGAGGTGCGCATCGTGCACGACGCCGAGGCGACACGCGAGGCCGTCGACCGTGGGCTCGTGTGGCTCGTGCAGGATGCGAGCGCCGACGATCGCCTCGTCTTCTATTTCTCTGGGCTCGGCGCCCGCGTCGAGAGGAGCGGCGTCATTGAGGAGGCGCTGGTGCTCCAGGATGGCCGGCTGCTCGGCGACCACGACCTGGCCGAGCGGATGGAGAGCCTGCCGCCCGGCATCCTCACGGTGGTGCTCGATTGCTGCTTCGGCGGGCTGGACGAGATCCTCGTCCACGCCGGCGGCCAGGTGGAGATCGCCCGCGCCAAGCGCTGGATCGCCCTCGACCAGAGCCGCGGCCGCCACGAGCGGACCGTCACAGCGGGCGCCAAGGCCTTCACGCCCTTCGGTCACGTGAAGCCGACGCAGCTCGAGACGACGGCAGCACACCTGCGCAGCGGCGGCCGCGTCGATACCTACCCGTTCCGGCTCATCACCTTGGCCGAGCCGCACGCCAAGGCGTTGCTCGTCCTGCCCTGCCTGGAGGACGAGACCACACCCGCATCCACGGTGCAGACCGACGGTCTCTCAGCGTTCACGTACTGCCTGCTCAACGAGATCAAGCGTCTCGGTCCGGCACGCGCCGCGATCGAGATCGTTCACGAGACGGGACAGGAGCTGAGGCGGCTGGGGCTCGGGCAGACCCCCCTGGTCAAGGAGCCGATCCAGCCCGAGCACCTGGGGCTGCGGACGTTCCTGACGCTCCAGCCGGCGCTCTTCGTCCCGTCGTCCATGTCCGGCCGGGGGAGCGAGGATGAACTCACCCGCTCCGTCGCCGAGACCGTGCGAAACACGCTCATCAGCATGAAGGAGGGACGAACGATGCACGCAACGATGAACACTCCCACCACGTTCGGCGAAGAGTACGGCACGATCGTCAACACCGTGACCCCGATCGTGGCGTCGATCCTTCAGAGCCGCCAGCCGCACGGCGGGTTCGGCTCGCCGGGGCTCGGCGCGCAGGGCTGGTCGGGCTCGCAGGGCTGGCCTGGCCCGCAGGGCTGGGCCGGTAGCTTCGGGCAGCAGGGCTGGCCGGGGGGCTTCGGCCAGCCTGGCCTGTCCGGTAACTTCGGCCAGCGCGCGGGGCTCGAGGAGATCGGGCCGATCGTCGCCGCCGTGCTGCCAGCGGTGCTCGCGAGCCTCCAGGGCCGTGCGTTCCAGCAGCCCTATCTGCAGCAGCCGCACCTGCCGGGGCTGCAGCCGTACTTCTCGGCCCAGCAGCCGTTTGCGGGTCAGTCACCGTTCGCCGGTCAGTCGCCCTTCGCGGCGTTCCAGGGCGGGATGGGCCTGGGGGTGCAGCCCCATGAGGTCGCACAGATCGTGAGCACGATCACGCCGCTCGTGGCCTCGCTGGTCCAAAGCCGCAGCTACCAGGGCCACTTCGGCCAGTTCCTGCCGAGAGCGGCCTAGCCCGGGACGCGAGCAGGGCAGCGGCGGGGCCGAGGCGCCCCGCCGCTCCAAATCCTCCGACCCGATCAATCACCTCCGGTCGCTGGCTTCGCGGGCGTGGCTATCAAGGGGCCCCCTCCCCCCGCCCAATCGAGCGAGCGATGATCCGCACGAGATCGTCAAAGAGAATCGGTTTGGGAAACAAATAGGCGAACCCCGCGGCCAACAGGTGTTTCTGCTCACTCTCATCGAGGTGCCCGCTGATCGCGATAACCGGCACGGTGAGCAACCCCCGGCTCCTTACCTCCCGGAGCAGCCAGAATCCGTCCCCGTTGAGCATCGCGATGTCCGTGACAATGACATCCGGCACTCGAGCCGCCACGAGTCCCATCGCCTCCTCGCCCGACCTCGCCGACGACACCGTGGCTCCGAACATCTCCAAGACTTCGCCGATGACGTCGCGCACCTCCTGCTCATCGTCGACCACCAGCACGTGCACGTCCTGGAGCAACGGCATTGATACCCTCCGACCCCACGGATCGCTCCGATCCGGCGGGCCGGACAACACACCGGACCGCAGCTGTCATGATCAGCGTGCGATTCCCGGGGTGTCCAATATCTCGGCGACTTTTGAATGAGACTGGATTGATATGATTCGCGGCATGGAGTTGCGCCAGCTCCGGTACTTCGTGGCGGTGGCCGACAAGCTGCACTTCACGCGAGCGGCCGCGGGACTCGGAATCGCCCAGCCACCCCTGAGTCAGCAGGTCCGGCGGCTCGAGCACGACCTGGGGGTGCGACTGTTCGACCGCACCAATCGTCGGGTGCAGCTGACCGAGGTCGGGCGCGCGTTTCTGACGGAGGCGAAGCTCACGCTGGCCCAGGCGGATCGCGCCGTCGACGTGGCGCGGCGGGCTCGGAAACCCCAGGCCGGCCGCATCGTCATCGGCGCTCAGGGCGCGGCCGATGTGAGTGTGTTTCCCCGGCTGTTGCCCCGCTTTCTGAAGCGGTATCCCGGCGTCGACGTCATGCTGCAGACGCCCATCCCGCCCCTGGAGCAGGTCGCGATGTTGCGGGATGGCCGGATCGACGTGGGGTTCGTCCGTCTGCCCGTGCGGGCCCCGGCTTTGGTCGTCGTCCCGATCCTGAGCGAGGCGCTGGTGGCCGCACTCCCCGTGCGGCATCCGCTCGCGCGATGTCGCTCCGTCACCCTTCGGGAGCTCGCCGCCTCCACCTTCGTGATGTTCCGGCGGCCGTTCGCCCCAGGGAACTACGACATCATCATGGGGGTCTGGAGGGCGGCCGGCTTGAAGCCCAAGGTGCTGGAGGAGGCCATGCGGATACAGACCATCCTGAGCTTGATCGCGATGCGGCGCGGGGTGTCGCTCGTGCCGTCGTCCGCCAGAGGCCTTGGACGGCAGGGCGTCGTCTTCCGGCCAGTCCGGCCTCCCCTGCCAAAGGTGGGGTTGGGGGTCGCCTACCGCCGATCCGACACGTCACCCATCGTGAACGCCTTCCTCGACATGGTCGCGGCCGTATTCCGGGTACCACTGCCCAGATCCCTCCCGCGACCAGCGGGGACCGATCGGACGCGCGACGGCAAGGCGTTACGCTCGACCTGACCCCAGGGCGACGTGGCCAAACGGGTTTGGCCCAGGAGAGCTCTTCAGCCCCTCTGCCCGCCCCCGGCACAGAGGGGGCGTACCCCGGAGTCGCCGGCGCCCAGGCTCAGATCGACGGCTGGTACCGCGCCTCAGCGCCGGGCCCAGCCTTGCAAGCTCGGGAGGCGTGATCTATCGTCAGGGGCACCCCCGGAAGGAGTCTCAATGGCCTTCTTCGACGTTCCCAGGGACGAGGACATCACGCCCGAGGCGCGCCAGTGGCTCGACGAGCTCAAGCGTCTGCGCGGCATCGACACCATCCCGAGGAGCTGGATGGCGTACGCAGGCACCCCGAGGATCCTCGAGGCCCGGCGGTGTGACGGCTGCTTCGGCGCCTCGCGCATCCAGCTCACCTCCCTCGGCTTCGACGAGCCGGCGCTCGACGGCTTCTGCGCCAATCCGGCCGTACTCCCCCTGCCCGAGCGCGAGCGCGCCTTCGTGAAGTACGTCCTGCGCATAGCCACCGATCCCAGCGAGCTGCAGCCCAAGGATTTCCACGAGATGCAGGCTCAGGGCCTGTCCGCGGACGACGTCCGGGACATCGCCGGGTTCGCGGCCTGGGCTGTCATGAACACGATCTTCACCACGGTGGCCAACACCGGGCTGCAAGAGGATTGACCGATGGCCTTCTTCGAGCTTCCGAAGGATGAGGATATCCCGCCCGCGGCGCGCCACTGGCTGGACGAGTTGAAGCGGCTGCGGGGCATCCCGACGATACCCGCGAGCCGGCTCGCCTACGTGTCCACCCCCTGGCTCCTCGAGGCTCAGGTGACCGCCGAAGCGAATCTGTTCAACCAAGTCTCCGGGCGCTCGAGGTTCTCCTGGGAGGCCCGGATGTTCGCGTTCATGCTGGTGGCCCACGCCCGGCGGTGCACCGGTTGCTTCGGCTCCTCGCGCAAGGGCCTGCTCGCCCTCGGCTTCGACGAGGTCGCGCTGGATGGCATCTGTGCCAACCCTATCTCGCTGCCGCTCCCGGAGCGGGAGCAGGCCTTCGTGCGGAACGTGCTGCGCTTCGCGCTCAACGCTATGGACGTCCAGCCGAAGGACTTCCGCGAGATGGGGGCCCAGGGCCTCACGCCCGACGACGTTCGCGAGATGATCGGCTTCGCGGCATTCTGCATGTTCAACACCATCTTCACGACCCTGGCCAACACGGCGCTGCGCGACGAGTGAGCGTCGCCTCGCCGACGTGAGCTGTCCCGCCTGCGGCCAGGACCTCCGCCCGGGGGCCCGCTTCTGTGACGGTTGCGGCGCCGCCGTCGAGGCGCGATGCCCGGCCTGCGGCAAGGGCCAGCGCCCGCAGGCGCGATTCTGCGACGCCTGCGGCACGCCGCTTGGCGCCACCGCGTCCGCGCCGCCCACCCCCGTCGCCCCGGCTGTCGCGCGCACGACCGCCGCCTACACGCCGCGCCACCTCGCCGAGCGCATCCTGACCGAGGGGCGGGCGCTCCGGGGTGAGCGCAAGGAAGTGACCGTTCTGTTCGTGGATGTGCAGGGCTCGACGGAGCTGGCCGGGGCGCTCGATCCCGAGGAGTTCCACGCGGTGATGGACGGCGCGTTCGAGATCATGCTCGACGCTGTCCACCGCTGGGAGGGCACCGTCAACCAGTTCACCGGCGACGGGATCATGGCGCTCTTCGGCGCGCCGATCGCGCACGAGGATCACGCTCGCCGCGCCTGCCACGCGGCGCTGGAGATCCAGCGAGGCTTCGCGGAGCAGGCGGCGCGCCTGCGACGCGACCGGGGCTTCGGCATCCAGGTCCGGCTCGGCCTGAACAGCGGGCCGGTCATCGTCGGCGCGATCGGCGACGACCTGCGCATGGACTACACCGCGCAGGGGCTGACGACGAACCTGGCCGCCCGCATGCAGCAGGCCGCCGACCCGGGCTCGATCCTGCTGGCGCCGGCGACACACCGGCTGGTGGAGGGCTACTTCCGGGTCCGGCCGCTCGGGGCCCTCCGCCTGCGCGGCGTCCCCGAGCCCGTCGAGGCGGTCGCCCTCGAGGGCGAGGGCACGGTGGTGTCACGCCTGCAGGCCTCGCTGCGCCGGGGCGTGTCGCCCTTCCGCGGGCGCGAGGCCGAGCTCGAGCGGCTCGGCGAGGCCTGGGAGCGCGCCAGCGGCGGAGGCGGCGAGGCCGTCTGCCTGGTGGGCGAGCCCGGGATCGGCAAGTCCCGGCTGGCCTTCGAGCTCCGGCACCACCTCGGCCTGCCCGAACTGACAGAGGGCGCGGCCCAGGCGTATGCCCGGGGGGCCGCCTACTTTGCCTTCCGCCCGCTTCTGCGGCAGCTGGCCGCGCTCGCTCCGGACGACGACCTCGCGACCGCGCGCGAGGCGCTGCACCGTCGCCTGTGGGACCTCTCACCCGAGCTCGCGTCGTTCGTACCGGACGTCCTGCCAATCCTCGGCACGTCCTGCGAGACCCTCGCCATGCACAAGGACGCGCCGGCCGACGGGCGCCGTGACCGCGTACAGGACGCGGTGCTGGCGTGGGTCGCCGCCGAGTGCCAGCGCACGCCGCGCCTGCTGCTGATCGAGGACGTCCACTGGCTCGACCCGTCCTCCGAGGACCTGTGCCGACGGCTGGCCACTGCCGCGCGCGAGCTCCCGCTGCTCCTGCTCATGACGTCACGACTCCCCGTCGCCGGCACCCGGCTCGAGGTGGCCGGCGTGCGCGAGGTCCGGCTCCAGTCACTAGGGGCGGCGGACATCGGGGCGCTCGTGGACGCCCAGCTGGATCCCTACCCGGCCCGCGAGTCCCTGCACCGGGCCGTGGCCGAGCGGGCAGAGGGCAATCCCTTCTACGTCGAGGAGTTGATCCGCGCACTCCGGGAGCACGGCGATCTGCGGCTGACCGACGGCGCCTACGATTTGGATGCGGAGGCCACCGCCGTCGTTCCCCCCAGCCTGCACGCCCTGATCGCGGCGCGCATCGATCGACTGCCCCCGGCCGCGCGCGAGCTGATCGCCGACGCCGCCGTGCTCGGCAAGCGCTTCCCCCTGGCCCATCTCCGGGCGCTGACACCGGACGAGCGGTTCGACGAGGACTTGGCCCAGCTCGAGAGCCGCGGGCTTCTCGACCGGCAGGCCGGCGGCGGCATCGCCGGGGTTGGCTTCCACCACGTTCTCACCCAGGAGGTCGCCTACGGCGCGCTGCTCCAGGCCGACCGCAAGAGCCGCCACCGCCGCGCCGCCGAGACGTTCGAGTCGCTTTATCGGGGCCGAACCGAGGAGGTCTGCGATCAGCTCGCCCACCACTGGGTCCGCAGCGACCGGCCGGTAGCCGCTCTGCCTTATCTGAAAACCGCTGCCGACGGCGCCGTGGCGATGGGCGCCAACCTCGAGGCCATCACGCATCTGCAAGCCGCGCTGGAGCTGACGACGGCACACCCCGGGGCCGTCACCTCGCCCGAGCGCGACGCCCTGCGCCTCAAGCTGGCCGGCCTGCACTTTGTCGTGGGCGAGCACTGACGCCCTCAGCGCAGCTTCAGCAGCACGTAACGTGGGCCGAGACGGCCAGCCACCGGCTACCGCGGCGGGCCCAGACGTAGGTGTAGCGGCCGGCGCCCGGCTGCCCGTCGGGCTTCACGCAGGTCGTGCGCGCGTCGATGCGGGCGACGTCACCCTGGAATGCTCCCGAATCCCCTGCTCGCCGCCCGGAGCTAGAGTAGCGCTAGCCCGGTACTCCACCAGGCTCCGCATCCCGAGCGCCGAGTGCGCGCCTGAGTGTGTAGTCGGTGAACCAGCCGCCGACCTGCGCCAGGGCGATCTCGGCGTCCCGGAGCTCGGCGCCAGCCACATAGTCGCGCTTGAAGGTCCCGACAAACGCCTCGCCGAGGCCATTGCTCTTCGGGCTCTATGCCGGCGTCGATTGCAACATGGGAGCAGAATGACGGAGTCCTCGGCATGGCGAGCGATCACAGGCTGGCAGCGATTCGCGCGAGCTCATGTGGCGGGGAGTTAAGGCACGGATATCGCCCAGGCGCCCCGGTTACGCATCCCGCAGATGAGGACGCGGTCAGCCCGGTGGAACACGAGGTCGGCGGCCATGGCGTTGGGCAGGCCGTTCGAGAAGCTCGTCCAGGTCGAGCCTAGGTCCAAGGATTCGTAGACCCCCACGTCGCCCGACACCCACAAATGCTGACCGTTGGCCGGATCGACGGCCACGGAGTTCATCGGGATGGCCGGAAGCCCCGACGTGCAGTTGACCCACGTGCTGCCGATGTCGTCCGAGCGGTAGACCAAGCCGCCTCCAACCTGGGAGATCGTGACCCAGAGCCGTTTCGGCGTGCCCGGATCCACGACGATGCAGCTGATGTAGCGAGGCGTCGGCGAGGTTAGCGCCGTGCGGGTCCACGACGAGCCGTTCCAGACGATCCGCAGCACGCGTCCGCGCAGTGTGCCGACGAAGATGGTGTTCACGTCCGGGATGTCCATCGCCGACGCGGCGTCATCGGCAGGCAGCGCGAGCGATACCGTGGTCCAGGAGCTGCCGCTGTTCTGCGAGACGACGAGCGACGCCCCACCGATCCCGACCGTGGTGCCGAACACCTCGATCGGTGGATAGAAAAGGGACGGCACGCCGGGTGGGGCGAGTCGTGTCCAAGTGTTCCCCTTGTTGGTAGAGCGCTCCAGGCTCACGCGGTAGAAGGAGTGGTACACCTCGCTCGGCAAGAACTGGTTGACTCCGCAGTCGCCTCCGTCGCCGTCGGCGATGTGGTCCCAGACCAGAGAGTTTCGGTAGCGGATCGTTCCGTTGTCTTGCGTGCCCGCCATCAACCACTTGGCGCTTGTGGGGTCCATAGCGAGGTACTCGATCTCGGTGATTCCGAGCCCGCGGTTTCGCGCTGTCCAACTGGCGCCGCCGTTCACCGATCGGTAGACCCCGCCGTCATTGCCGAGATAGATGGTCTTCGGCGCGTTGGGCGCGAAGGCCAGGCAATGCTGATCGGGGTGAATGCTCTTGGCGCCCTGAGTGGTGATGTTCTTCCATGTCCACGTGCTGCCGGTGAGCTTGCCGCGGACGGTGTCGATGGCGCCGAGAAAGACTTCCTGGGCGTTGTTGGGCGTCGCCGCCACGTACCAGTCGTACCAGGCCTGACTCACGTTCAGGTTCGGCAGCGGGGTGATCTTCGTCCACGCCGCTCCGGTGCGGCGCCATAGATGTGCATCCGGACCGGCGGCGCCGAATACATAGGCCACGTCCGGAGCAGTGGCGACTCGATCGACAGCCAGCCGCACCCACGCCGCCGCCGGCGCCGAGGGCAGCGTCACCGCGGTCAAAGAGGAGCCTGCCGACGTCGAGACGAAGAGGCCGTCGTCGAACGTGGCCAGGATCTCTGCGCTCGGACCACCGGATCCGTGCAGGCTGATGTCCCAGCAGCGCTGGGGGCGCTTGAGACTCCAGGTCGATCCCCCGTTCTTGGAGACGAAAAATCCGACTGTGGTCGCCGCGTACATCACCTTTGGATTCGCCGGATCGATGACGAGGTCGTAGAATCCGACGCCGACGAACGGTGCCGAAACGAGGACCCTCCAGGTGGTCCCGCCGTCAGTGGACTTGTAGATGCCGGCCCCGAGGTTGAAGTAGAAGTTGCCCTCGCCCGACCCCGCGTAGACGTTCTTGGGATCCCTCGGGTCGAAGGCGATGGCGCCGATCGCCAGCGAGGGCATCTGATCGGTACGCGGCGCCCACGTGGTCCCCCGGTTGAAGCTCTCCCAGATGCCCCCGCCCGCCGCGCCACACAACACGTGCGCCGGGGTGCCCGGATCGATCGCGATGCTCGCGACGCGCCCGATGACGTCCACTCGGTTCGATCCGTACGTCTGCCCCTTCGGAATGCGCGTGGGACCGAGGAACGTCCAGGCGCTGGCGACCGGCGCGGGAGGCGCCGCGATGGCAGCCGCGCGCATCGCGGTGCGGGTGACCTGAACGCGCCGACGGCCCTTCGACAGGGCGGTCGCGGCGCGGGCCAGTGCCGTCGCCAGCGGCCGGGCCGCCGTTCGCGCGCGGCGTGCCTTGCGTCGCTTGGCGGCCGGCGCCACCGGCGTCCGCTTCGCCTTGGCGGTCAGCGCGAACTGCGGGCGAGCAGATTTCTGAACCGGAACCGCTGCCATGACCTCTTCGGTGAGAACCGGATCACGCGTCGCCAGGTACTGGAAGAGGCGCTGCAGCGCCTTGCCACCGGGGACTCTACGCTTAGTCTTTGCGTCGAGCTTGCTTCGCATTGGTCTTCCTCTTCTTCTTCTTCGCACGTCGAGGCAGTGGGGACGGTGCCGGGTTCAAGCCCCGGGCCACTTGGAACATGCGAAGCCGTTCGGCGGCTCGGCCGCCGGGAGGATCGGGTGTCGTGTCGTCCGGCCGTCTGGTCATCCCTGACTCCCTGGTAAAGAGGGACGGAAGAAATGTCAATCGGGAAAACCCCTACACCGCCAGGATACCGCTGGGTGACTGGTTGGTGGTCTTCAGAGTCGAACGAGACGAACGTGCAATCGGTATCCTATGTCGGTCTGTATGAGAGGACCGGTTACCGTCACCCGCTGGCCATCGGCGAGGCTCCTGAAAGCGGCGCCCAGTTCCTCGTACGCGAGCGCTTCGCCCTCTTCCATCGGCTTGCGGGTTTGGGCCGTATGGTTCCACTGGATTCTCTCCGCCGCCGCCATTGGGGCCAACTGGATCGGTGGCCTCCGTTCAGCACCCCCCAGGAGCAATCTCCCATCCCGCTCTTCGATGATGCCCCGCAAGGCAACCTCGACACCACGCACCACATACGTCCCGTTGACGATGCTTCGGAACTGCGCATCCCACCGATCCAACGCGGGCAAGCGTTCGTCCTTCAGAAAGACTTCGGCTGTTGAATCGTCCGTGTTTGGAATGGGGCTGACCAGCGCCACACCTTCCAGGCGGCCAAGCGCCTCGTACGCGCCTCCCCAGCACGCACCAATGCCGTACGGGCACGTCCCGGTGATACCTACGACAACGGCCGTTCCAGTGGCCGCTTCGCGCACTGCGGTCTCGCGAGCCCACACCTGCAAACATGCTCGGGGTTCTGATAGGGCAGCGCGCAGCGGTAGCAATCTCGCCGGTGCAGCGGGCACTGCGGCCGGCGCAACGGCGGCTCGCATCTGAATGATTCGTGCAATCGAGGGCACCCCGGCCTTGTTCAGAATGAACATCATGTAGTGTCCGGGCGGACAGACGTTCGCCGAGTTCGGAGCCGTTACCGTCAGCGCGCCACTACCTGCGACGAACAACAAGACGTTGATGCGTTGGCTCTGGTCGAAGGAGTGGGTGACGGAAGGCAGACGAATCCAGGTCACCTTGCCAACGTCATCTGGAAGAGAGGTGCCCACCTGGAAGCTCTCGCCATAGCTGACCGAGGCCGGAGCCGCAGTAATGTCGGGCCGGCCTCCTTTGAACAGATACGGAGGAGAAAAGACCTGGGCGTCACGGTGGCTGTCCTTCGGATCGTTTGCGTGAACATTGTCCGGGCGGTACTCACCGCCGCCGGCACTCAGCACGGTCGCATCCGGCAGGAGTACCGCGATCGCGTGATAGCACCGGTCGACCGCCTCCGCCGCCAGCGCTGTCCAGACTCCTCCCTGGCCTCCTTTCGGTTCCCAGAGCTCGGCGAGATGGACGGGTTGGTTTGGTCCGAGGTCGTTGAACCCGTTGTTGGGGCCACCACCACCTTGCGTGCCACCGGTCACCAGCACCGTGCCGTCCGGCAACACCGTGGCGTTATGCTGGCGGCGCCGAAACGTCATCGCTGCCGCTGGACGCCACCGGGGCACGGGGTCCTCGAGATCGATGATCTCAGTGGCGGCCGTTGGCGTGTGGGTGTCGTTGTCGTTGCCGCCGCCAATATAGATGATCTTGTCACCGTCGTACTGCACAGCCGGGCAATAGTCGCGGTTGCCGTTGGCGCGGAGGCCGACCTCCGTCCATTCGCCAGGCTCCGAGGTCTTCAACCGCAAGGTCCGATCGTTCGTGCCCGACATGAAGACCCGGCCATCCGAAGCGACGTGCATGCGAGGATAGAGCGGCAAGCCGATGAAGTTCAGAGGGGTGCCGTCGGCTTGTTTGATCGTTTTCCAGATTCCCTCTTCCCACACCTGCAAGAGATCAACAAGAACGACCTGTTTGCCGGCGGGCCGGGTCAGATCAATGTAGGTACCGGAAAGAACAAGCACCGTGCCGTCGGGTAACGTCGTCGCCGTCGGGTACCAGCGCCCCACTGGCTCTCCCGCCGCGGTGGTCATGGGGGTGGTAGGAGTCCACGTATTGGTGGCCCACTCATAAAGCGTCGCCTGGCTCAGTCCGTCGCCGTCGGCCTTGTGCCCTCCGACCACCAGGAGACGGCCATCCGGAAGGAACGCGTGTCCCGAGCAAAACAGGTTGACCTTGGTGCCATCCGCCAGCGTTGGCTGAGGCGTGTTGCTCACTCCCCGATTTGCGGGATCCCAGAGAAAGGGCGTGCACTCGTGGACATCGAGCGATTGGTCCCAGCCGTCCCGCCGGCCCCACATCAGAACGAGACCGTTTGGTAACACACTCGCGTGAATCGCCACGTTGGGGAACTTGAAAACCGGTCCCCACTGGCCCTTCACGGTTCGCGCGTCGAGAAAGTACGTGAACGGCGCGAGTCGGGCCGCGGCCTCGTCAGCGGCGGTGACCGCTTGGTCGTCGCTGACATGCACGAAAGTCGTATCGTGGTCGTCGTAGGCGATGCGGAGGTAGTACTGGACGACGTCACCCGCCTGGAACGTGTTCGCTGGGATCGTCGCGGCGTAGTATTTGTTATTGCCGGCTGCGCTTTGGAAGATCAGCGGGAACTCAGTCCAGGCGGCGTCGGCTGTCCGCCTCACGAAGAGACTGCTGCCGATCTGCCACTGGTTCCCTGGGTTCCCGGCGCCCTGGAATTGATTTCCGCTGAAGATCGTGACGGCCGTTGCCGGGTCGATGGCGTCAACCGGGTCGCGCATACCTGCCCGTCCGGCGGGTTCGGGGTTACCCGGAATGTGCCACGCATTGCCGAGGTTCACCATCGCCATGCCTCCCCGACTTCCTTGACGCCCTTCGCGGTCGATGGTTGCGCGGGGGCTGATATCCACAATGCTACTACGGTCCCTGAGACCTACTGGCGCGACCTACGCTGAAAGGGAAACCCGCCAACTTCGGGGCCGCGAAAGGGGTGAGGATCTTCGGGATCGTGATGCTGGCCGTGGGCTGTCTGCTCGTCGCGGGCGCCGCCGAGGCGTCAACGTGAGCGCGCAGACGCGGTTCGTCGAGTTCGAGATCATCGACTCCACGGGAACCGTGCGAGTCAGCGGCGCGAACACGATTGCTCCTGGCGGGATCGGCGGCGCCGGTGGTGGCGGTTCGTCCATGGTCGGCCAGTTCTACTGCCGTTTCATCGCGCCGGGACAGAAGGTCAACTACCGGGCCTCCATCGCCGTGCGCAGCAACGACGGCCTCAGCAGCCCCGACCTGCTGTCGCTCCCCGCGGACTAGAGCGCCCGCGGGCTCACGCCGATCGGCCGGAGGTGGCGGGTGGGCGACCCGGCAGCGGCCCGCGCGAGCTCAAGAGCTCGGCGCCGCGGCTCCTACTTGCAGGGCTTCTCCTGCTTGCACGCCTTGATCAGCCACGTGTGCCCGATGTCTCCCCCGTCCCAGCCGGAAAACGGCCAGTCCGCGACGATCTTCGGGTCCACGATGACCTCGATACTGACGTCGAACAAGGGGATTGTCTCGAAGCTCTCGAACTTGTAGTTGCCGATCTTCCGGAGCTGGGCATCCCTCGCCTTCGCATCGGTGATCTGTAGGAGCTCTTCCCACATCTTGTAGATCTCATCGGTCTGGAACATGTGGGCGATGCCCTTGCCGACATTGAAGACCGCGAGCTGCGGCTCGACGGCCTTCTTCGAGGGCGGAATGGCCCAGAGGTATCCGTGCGCCTCACGCTTCTGCAGCTTCGGCCGCACGGCGGCCACCCAGTCGGCGTCTTCGAGCGCGATGTCGATCCCCACCTCACGCAGCTGAAGGGCCACGGCTTCCATCACGGCGATCATTTCCGGGGCGCCGGCGAAGGGATAGAGCCACGCCTTGGCCTTGAAGCCGCTGGGATACCCCGCCTCCGCGAGCAGGCGCTTCGCCGCGGCCGGGTCGTAGCCATACATCGCCGGGAACCGCTTCTCCCAGGTCGGGTCCCAGCCTTCCAGGCCGGGGTAGTAGCCGTGCACGTACATCGGGGTCGCCCGGCCCTTGTAGATCACCCGGAGCAGCTCCGGCCGGTTGATCGCCTTGTTCATGGCCTGCCGAACCTTGACGTTCGTCCAGGGGACCTTCGGGTCCAGCTTCCCGGCGGTGCCGCCGTACTCCGTGTAGCGCCCCGTGGCCTTGTCCTCGGTGCCGAAGTAGAGCCCGCCGAAGTTCACCTGCATCTGCTGCGCGGTGTCGCGGCTCTTGATGAGCTTGTAGCCTTTCCCGACCAGCTCGTCCGTGAGGTCACGATTGACTTCGGTCAGGTGGGTCTCGCTGGCCATGATCTGGGCGAAGCGCGTCGCCTCTTCGCGAACCCACGTCATCTTGATCTCTTTCCAGTCCACCACGCCGTGCTTCCAGTGGGGCGTCGGCACCCGCTCGTACAGGACGTGCCGCCCGAGCTGTCGCTCCTTGAACATGTACGGGCCCGTCCCCGCCGGCCTCTTCTCGTAGCCCATCTCGCCTTCGGCGTCCCACTGCTTCTTGCTGAAGATCATGACGTTCGAGGCGCTCGAGTAGTAGAACGGCATGTCGAGACACACGACCTTGCAGTGCAGGGTGATCTCGTGGGGATTGACCATCTCGATCTTCGCGACCTGGCAGATGCCGGCCTTGTAACCGGCGACCGGTATGTCCTTGCGCCCGGGGTAATTCGGGTCGCACCAGAGGGCATGGGTGTGAATCACGTCCTGGGCTGTGAATTCGCCGTAGCCATGGTGGAACTGCACACCCTTGTGCAGCTTCACCCGCCACGATCGCCCCCCGGGGCCGAGCGTCCAGCTATCCGCCAGCCAGGGCTTGTACTGGCCCGACGGGTCGACCTCGATGAGCCACTCCTGCATGGGATCGTGCTGAATGTTGTGATCGGCCGTCCCGTTGATCCACGGGCGCACGTAGTCCAGGTACGGGGTGATCAGCCCCATCACGAGCCGGTCCACCTTGGGCTTGCCTGGCGACTGCGACCCCCCGACCGCAGGGGTGATGATCAGGAGGAGGACGGTCAGCAGCGGGACGCAGCGGAGCGCGGCACCCTTCCGGAACCGATCGAGGTCCATGGCACCCTCCTCGGCGGCTGAGTGCGGAAACGCTGGGACAGAAACGCCCGGATGTCAAGAACACGTTCACACCGCTTCGAAACCACCTCGGCAGTGGTCGATGCTGCGGCAACTACCGGTGCTGCGGCAACTACCTGAGAGAAATGGTGGGCAGGGACGGGATTGAACCGCCGACACCAGGTTCTCAGGTCTGGAACACGATCGTCGCAAGTGCGCGTAAAGTCTTGCTACCGAACATCGGTCTCACTCGGTGATCGTAGTCCCGAGTACACCAGAATGCTCCCGAGTGAGCCTGAGTTGGGCACACTTTGGACACAAACACGGGCTCGATTCGTCAGAGGGACTCAGCACCGACCCCGGAGGAGATCGCGTCTCGGGGCGGACGAACGCCAAACTGCTCAGCCCCGGCCCGGACCACGCAGCTGCCGAGGCCCCCGCCATGCGAAGCGCGATGGCCAAGGAAGAAGGCTGGACCGAAACTCTAAGGACTTTCCCCCTACCCGAAGGCTCTTCAACTGGCAGTCCCGCGCTCGCCTGGACGGGCCATGGCATCGGCGCTATCGTGACGGCAGCGGCGGAGGGCACCACGCCGCCGACTTTCCTCGCAAGGCGAGCACATGAGCACACCCGTTCGCATCCTCGGCATCGCCGGTAGTTTGCGCCGCGAGTCGTTCAATCGCGCTGCCCTGCGGGCGGCGGCGGAGTTGGCACCCGCGGGAACAGCCGCCGTCGACATTCTCGAGCTCGATGGCATCCCTGGATTCAACGAGGACGAGGAACGGCATCCACCGCCCAAGGTCGTGGAGTTGAAGCGCCGCGTCCGGGAGGCGGATGCCGTCCTGATCGTGACGCCGGAGTACAACTACTCCGTGCCCGGAGTGCTGAAGAACGCGATCGACTGGGCCTCCCGGCCGTACGGGGACAGCGCGTGGTCCGGGAAGCCGGCGGCGATCATGGGGGCGTCGATCGGCGCCGTCGGCACCGCGCGGGCCCAGTACCATCTGCGGCAGACGTTCGTCTTTCTGAATATGTTCCCGCTCAACCAGCCCGAGGTGATGATCGGCAACGCCGCCACGCGGTTCGACGCCGCGGGGAACCTGACCGACGAGGCGACGAGGGACCGTATCCGTCGGCTGCTGGAGAGCCTCGTGACCTGGACGCGACGGCTGCAGCGATCGCCGGCGGAACCAGCATCGTGAACGTCGCGGACGATCGTGACCGGCTCCTCGTTCTTCCGGCGACCGTTTCGCTCCGCGGTACAGGTCATAGCCTCGGCTGTTCTTCTGCCTAGCAACCGGTATGGAGAGCACTTCCAATCATCGGGCTCGTTGCAACCGTCGGAGGCCTCACACCATCCTAAACCCAGCGAACCGAGCCTGCGGATGGTCGCGATACCGCTGATCCGATTGAGGAGAGTACCGCTTCGGCCAAAGGGGCGAGAGCCAGTCAAGCTGAACGGAGGACGATTCAGTGCGTCCGAACGGCCGGATCCTCAGGACTCAAGTGAGTAGGCAGGGGGAGTCGAGGCGCGGCGACACGACCAGTTCCCTGGACTGGCATAAGATCCTCCCGTTCAGGACAGATGCGGCCAGCGACCGGCTGGGATGGGTCGGTCTGCAGGTCGCGCGCTGCCGTGCGGAGCCAGCTTTTGAACGCAGCGTTCCGGCCCTGACCCATCACCGGCTCGTCTTCGTTGCCCAGCCGCCCGACGAACTGGACCTGCGTTATGAGGGGGTGAAGCGGCATGTCCCGTCCCCCGCTGGATCGATCACGTTGGTGCCGGCCGGCAGCCCGGTCTGGGCGCGCTCGAGCGGACACAACGACGAGCTGCACATCTTCCTGGATGCGGAATTGGTCGCGCGGGTCGCTGCTGAGGCGTTCGACCTTGACCCGGCGCGGCTGACTGTCCCACCGCTCGACGGACTGCACCTCCCCCAGCTCCGGGCTGCAATCGGGGCAGTGGATGCCGAGCTGACGGCTGGCGGCGCCGGCGGGCCGCTCGCCTCCGAGTCTCTGGCCAACTTCTTGGCCGTCCACCTGATCCGACACGTCTCGGCCCCCCACCAGCCCACGCGCGGGCGGGACGGAGCGCTCTCTCGCGCGAAGCTCCGCGCGGTCGTCGAGTACGTCGAGCAACACCTCGATGCCGGCCTGACCCTGGAGCAGATGGCGGCGGTCGCCCACCTCAGCGCCTATCACTTCGCGCGGCAGTTCAAAGTCGCGACGGGGCAGCCCCCGCACCAGTACGTCATCGCCCGCCGCGTCGAGCGGGCGCAGCAACTCCTTCAACAGGTTCGTGACCTCTCCCTGGCGGAGATCGCGGCCAGCGCCGGCTTCTCGGACCAGAGCCACTTCTCCCATCACTTCAAGCGCCTGATCGGCGTCACGCCGGGGCGGTTCCGAAAGCCAGCAAGAATCGCCTAACGAGCGGCGCACCCCCTCCACGAAATCGGTCGCGACTAGAGAAACGCCTGATCATGTAGCAGGCAGCGGCGGTTGTCATCGCGGCCTCGCCGGACAGGCGCAGCAACTCCTGTAACAAGACCGTGACCTCTGCGGACGGATCGCCGCGTGCGCCGGCTCCCCGGACCTGAGCCAGTTCTCCCTTCACTTCAGGGCGTCACACCCTGATCGCGCAACGAGCCCGCAGGAATCGCCTAAAAGACCGCAAGTCGCTCCAAGAAGGCAGGCCGCGAGCCCCGTACGATTCATTCACGATCGGGGTAGCAACTGCCGCTTACGCAGTCGCGTTGAAAGGAGTTGATGAAATGGAAACCGAAGACACAACATCGAACCCGTGGGATGAACATCTCGTCCCCACGACCTTTCCCGACACCGACACAGCCTTACGTCTGCTCGCCAACATCCGGAGACTGGCACCGGACATTACCTCGCGCGCAGCGGAGATCGAAGCCGCTCGCCGGATTCCGCTCGATCTGGTCGAGATGCTCAGGTCGATCGGCGTCTTTCGCATGTTCGCGCCTCAGAGCCACGGGGGGAGCTCGACCTGCCATCGGCCCTGGAGATCATCGGAGCGCTCGCCAGAATCGACGGGTCGGTCGGCTGGACCGCGGCGATCGCCAACGGTGCCGACCTCTTCGCGCCCTTGCTGTCGCGAGCGACCTACGATCAGGTCTACGAACACGGCCCGGACGTCATCATTGCCGGCACAGCCCAGCCCGCGGGGACGGCCGAGGCAGACGAAGGTGGCTGGCGCGTGAACGGCCGGTGGCCGTTCGCCAGCGGCTGTCAGCATGCCGACTGGATGCTCGGGCTCTGCGTCGTGACCGAGGGCGGAACGCCGGTTCTCCGTCGAGGGGGGCGCGCCGCTGGTGCGAGGCTTCCTTCTGCCGGCGCACAACTGGCAGATCGAGGACACCTGGCACGTCGCGGGGCTCAAGGGGACTGGTAGCCATCACATCGCCCTCAAGGACACGCGGCGAATTTCTTCGACCTCGTGAGCGGCGGGCCGTGCCTGCCCGGGCCGCTCTACCAGAGCGTGCGGCATTTCCTTCCGCTCATACACAGCGCCATCTCGGTGGGTCTCGCAGCGGGCGCCTTGGAGGACCTTGTGGCGATGGCCGATACCGGCCGGCAGCAGTTGGGGGCCGTCAGGCCGATGCGAGAATCGGAAACGTTCCAAGGCGAGCTGGGTCGTGTCGCAGCCGAACTGAGCGCGGCGCGAGCCTTGCTCGAGGCTCAGGCCACGAGCCATTGGCACCACGCGCTTGCCGGAACGCTGAAGGACGAAGCGCTCCTCACCCAGGGCATCCAGACCGCGATATGGCTCGCCACGACCTGCGTTCGCGTCGGCGACGCATGTTTCGCGCTCGGCGGTGGCAGCGCGCTCTATGAAACCTCGCCACTACAACGGCGGCTACGCGACCTTCACGCCGCAGCACAACACGCGGTCGCGCAGCCGCGACACTACGTCAGCGCGGGCAAGCTGCTGCTCAGCAAGTCCGCCGGGAGTTCAAGGAATCCTCGGCGGCCGTCGTGCTCGCCGCTGGGAGCACGCTCGGCCCGGTGACCTCTATTACCCAGGCCACAACGGACGTTCACTCAACCCACAGACTGGAGACAACATGGACGCTCGATGCGCACCGCGGCAAGCTATCATCGTCAAGCTCGAACAGGCGCTGCCGCTCAAGGCCTTCGGCCTCGACCTGAGAGTCCTCCTCACCACCGAGGCCACCGCCGGCGCCATCTCAGTCCTCATGGGGTGGCATAGACCCGGTGAAGGCCCACCCGACCATGTCCATTTCAGCCAGGAAGAGATGTTCTTTATCCTCGAAGGCACTTATGAGCTGACCGTCGGTGGTCAGACCTCGACGGCCGGCCCCGGCACCATCGTCTTCATTCCGCGCAACGTGGTGCACCGCTTCAAGAACGTTGGCGAGACGACGGCGTGCATGCTCGACTGGACCCTGCCGGGTGGACAGGACCACTACTTCAAGGCGATCGCCGACCTCGCCGTCGGGGACGGCTTCACCGGCGAGAAGGTGGCGGAGATAAACGAGAAGTTCGACACGACGTTCCTTGCCGCTCACTGAGTTGCATCGGGAAAGGAGAAAGGGAGCGGCGGTATTGATGACTGGGCACAAGCCGGGCCCGACTCAGGCTGTAGATGTCTACCAGCAGATGAATATGATGGTGACCGGCCACTGGGTCCCTCAAGTTGTTCGGGCTGCAGTCGACTTGTCCCTCGCGGATCACTTGGCCGAGGGGGGTCTCACCGCCGATGAGGTGGCCCAGCGTGAGAACAGCGCGTCGGGCACGACCTTCCGCCTCATGCGGGCCTGCGTCGTCCTGGGGCTGCTGACGGCCGACACGGAGGGCCGATTCCACACGCTGCGTCAAGATACTCAAAAACTGCCGGGCGGCAATGACCCCCGGCGGCAGAATCACCGTGGTCGAGATGATCGTCGGTGAGCTCAGCGATCCCGGCCCGGCAGCCTTGATGGACATGAACATGCTCGCTGCCGTCCCTGGCCAGGAACGCTCCCTCATGGAGTACGACGCGCTTCTATCCGCCGCTGGTCTGCGGCGTACAGCCGTCCTCTCCACACGTTCGCCTCAGAGCGTGGTCCACGCCGTCGCCGCATAGGCCTCAGCTCACAGCTGCTTCATGGCATCCGGCCTTCGGTCAATGCTCTCGGCCAGCCGACCGCTGAAGGAGTGACGAGCATGGCACCGGAGTACGACGAAACCGAGGTCCTCGAGTCACGTCCGCGGCCCTCGGTGCCGGACCATCTCGCCCGTGAACTGACCCTCGCCTTCCGCCGGGTCGGGGAGCGAATCCTACGCGAGCATCCCGGCGCCACCGGAATCCCGGGCTGCCACGTCAATCGTTGCCCGCGTTGCGGGCGGATCGTCGTGACGCCGCAGGCCCGGCAGTGCACGTGGTGCCACTGTGACTGGCACGACGCGCCGTCGGCGACGTAGGCTCCGGCGTGCTTGGCGCTCTCCCCGATCTTGCGACTCTCTTCGCCGCACTGAGGTACGAGGCTACCGCTGGACCGGCCGAAGCGCCGCGCCGACACCAGCTACGACGCCTTCGGAACCCTGCCCCGACCGCGAGTCGCGGACGCTGTCGGCCGGCACCAGGACCAGCCGTGCTGCGGGGGGGGGGCGAAGATTCTTGTGGACCTGCTGACCGGCGAGGCCCTACGCTCCCCAAGCCTGCACCTCGGTTGAAGGGATGGCGCCGACCGGGCGCCCGGCCCCGGCGCGTATGGCGACCCTCTACCGTCCCAGTCGTCACGAGGGTGCTATGGTGGGCCCAGCAACGTCGAGAGCCTGGCGCCTTTGATCCTCGACGTTGACTCCTGACCCCCGCCTGCCCCGCCATCCCAGCGTGGACCGACGCCACTTCCTGCTGACCTCGCTGGCCGGCATCTTCGCGGCGCCGAACGCTGCCGAGGCGCAACATGCGGGAGTCTACAAGTCCGAGTTCAAGCTATCTGTCGTCGTAGGCGAAGACACGCCGTGGGGCCGGGCCGCGACAAGGTTTGCCGATGCGATTCGGTATCGGACTGGTGGCCGCATACAGATCAAGAACTACTTCGACGGTCGGCTCTTCGCAGACCAGCAGACGACCGAGTTCGTACTCCTACAACAGGGAGTCGCAGACTTCGCCATCGGCTCGACCATCAATTGGTCTTCTCAGGTGAAGCAGTTGAACTTGTTCGCCCTGCCGTTCATGTTCCCCGGCTACGCGGCCGTCGATGCCGTACAGGCAGGCGAGCCGGGCAAGCACCTATTCAAGCTCATCGAGCAGAAGGGTGTCGTCCCGATCGCCTGGGGCGAGAACGGCTTCCGCGAGCTGACGAACTCGAAGCGCGCCGTCCGCCGACCCGAAGATCTCCAGGGCCTGACCGTCCGTGTGGTGGGGATACCCATCTTTGGCGATATCTTCCATGCGCTCGGCGCCAACCCCGTGAACATGAATTTCGGCCAAGCCGTTGACGCCATCCGGCACGGCAGGTTGGAGGGGCAGGAGAACCCGGTCGCTCTCATCGTCCCCTACAGATTCTGGACGGCACACAAGCATCTCACCTTGTGGCACTACGCTGTCGACCCGCTGATCCTCGCCATGAGTGCCAAGATCTGGAGGAGTCTCAGCGCCGAAGATCGAACGATTGTGGGGAAGGTCGCCGCGGAGATCATGACCCTGCAGAAACAGGAAGCTCGGGAGGGGTTGCAGCACGACATGACGGCCCTCGACACCCTGCAGCGGATCTACGGGATGGAGGTGGTCATTCCCTCGTCAAAGGATCTGGAGGCGTTCAGCGACAAGACTCGTCTGGTGTACGAGAAGTGGAGCAAAGAGATTGGGGTGGAACTCGTCCGCCAGGCCGAGAGGATTGTGGCGAACTCTCACCAAATATGAAAACTGAACGGCTTTGTGCAGGGCTCAAGACCGCCAAGGCCCTCGGCCTCACGATCCCGCCATCGCGACTGCTGCGGGCGGATCAGCTCACCGAATGAAGCCAGCCCCCACCCGTCTACACCGCGAAGCTTGCCGTCATGACTTGATGTGCTGGTCATTTGACCCTCCCCCGCCGACAGGCTATCGTCGGCGGACCTGAGCCGCGCCCGGCGCGTGGGAGTGCTCATGAAATGCCCTCGGTGCCAGCAGGACAATCCAGCCGAGTGCACGTACATCGGGGTCGCCCGGCCCTTGTAGATCACCCGGAGCAGCTCCGGCCGGTTGATCGCCTTGTTCATGGCCTGCCGCACCTTGACGTTCGTCCAGGGGACCTTCGGGTCCAGCTTCCCGGCGGTGCCGCCGTACTCCGTGTAGCGCCCCGTGGCCTTGTCCTCGGTGCCGAAGTAGAGCCCGCCGAAGTTCACCTGCATCTGCTGCGCGGTGTCGCGGCTCTTGATGAGCTTGTAGCCTTTCCCGACCAGCTCGTCCGTGAGGTCCCGATTGACTTTCGGTCAGGTGGGTCTCGCTGGCCATGATCTGGGCGAAGCGCGTCGCCTCTTCGCGAACCCACGTCATCTTGATCTCTTTCCAGTCCACCACGACGGGATTTAGTCATCAGGCATGTTCCCTTCCCCGCCGTCTGAGGGGGGTACGGCAGGCCCGGACCGGAGACACGCCCCCGCAAGGCTAATTCATCAGTCCAAGACGTTGGCTCGCGCCGCGGGGCCCGGGAGGCCTGGACACCCGCTCCGACACTACAGCCGCTGACATTGACAAGGACGTGACAGTCTCTCGGGGTCGTGCCTCACGATGGCTCATGGATCGATCGACGATCTGTTCTTGACTTCAGGATACTTGAGTTGCATCACCCTGCTTCACCCGAGGCCGGCACGCCTCTTGCGAGAGCGGGCGCACTCCCATGAGGGACATCGCGGCGATGATCGGGGCCAAGATAGCGGCGGGAATCCTTCCGCTGGCCACCGAGCCTCGTCAGAGGATTGGCAAGGGAAGCGGGTGCTCCTGTGCCGCCTGCGACGAGTCCATCACGAACGCCGAAATCGAGTACGAGGTCAGCATCGGTCGTCGGCGCATGCTGCATTTCCACTCCGATTGCCTCACGGCGTGGAAAGACGGGCGCTACGACTGCCCACCGAGTGATACGCAGGGTCCGTGAGATTCCCGGTGGACAGGCTGATCGCGTCTGTTGGAGGTGTTGCCCACCACGACGGCCCTTCTAGGCGGTCCGCCCCGGGCGGATAGAGAGGGACGTAAGGCAACCAGCTGTCCCTCAGGGGCCTTAACAGACACTCGGCGCGCCGACACTCGGCGGCATAAGTCGTCCACCCACAACAAGGGGATGTTGATGGCCATGGGTCTCAGTCGCCGAGAAGCCGTTCTCACCACTGTGGCAGCTGTCACCGCCGGCGGCCTCTTCGCTCGCCCGCACGACGCACAGGCTTCGTCCCCCTCGGATACGGTGCCCCGAGCCATCCTCAGTCGAGCAAGGCTGCAGTCGATTCCCGACGAGTGGGTAACGAAGGTTCTGTGGGACACCGAACGTGAAGATCCGCTGGGCTGGTGGAACCCTACGAACCCAGGCACGATCACGGTCACACAATCCGGCTTCTACATCGTCACCCTGCAACTTTGCTGGGCTGATCGAACAGATGACACCGATCGAGCGCATCATCTGGAGTTGAACGGCCGCATCGTCCTAGCGTTCGCTTTCAACCCTACGCGGTGGAACGGCACCTCTTCGCTGACCTGGATGGGCACCGTTCAAACACAGTCACGCTTCGAGCTCTTCGTCTATCAATCCTCGGGCTCGGCGCTCGGCTTTGGCGGATTCACTCGTCCGTCGGGCATGGCCGGAATTTCCGCAAACTGCGAGATCTGCGTCGCTCGCATCGGATTGTAGGCTCCAGCGACTAGCGGGCGGGAACAAACATATGTTCGCGGCTCTGGAGCGCGATAAGTTGGGAACTAGTGAACATTACGTCACTTCCGAGATTGAGAGAGAACTATGGGCCGCAGCCAAGGTGTCAGCCATCGCCAGCGATCCGGCTAACGAAAGAGGCTAAACGGCTGCTTGAGCAGGCCGCTGCGGAAGACTCAGCGGCACCTTAAATCCTGGGACGGCCTTCTTCATCGTCTGGCGTGCGGGGGTAGCGAGAGCGGAGCAGCAGCCGCCGGGCCCAACGCGGCGAGACACCCAGGCGCCCGCCAGGTCGCCGACCACACAAAGCCCTCGGGCAGTGGTACGGGCCCACTCGTAGTTAGCGGCCACCGACCGGGTGCGCACTCCATGAGGGTGCGCCCAGCGAACCAACGGATCATTGGACCAGCTTCCCAAGGCTTCGGCGTGCCCTCCTCCCTTCTCCAGCATGGGCATTGATTCGGAGAAAAACAATTCGATCCGAATCGCTAGGTTAGCTGACGCCGAGGAACAGGTGGTTCGCGCTCCGACATCTCGCAAAAAAGATGTTGCGCTAGCAGCGGAGCCCAATCGCTTCGCGGCACGTCCGAGACGGCGGCATTCCATACCTCAAATGTGTGTGCTACCTTGCTGCATGCTATGCCACGGGCGTATTGATCGGCCCGAGGGCGCCGGTTCGCGGGATTTGGCCTGTACAGCTGTACTTGAGTGCAATACGCGACATTCACCGTGGCTCCATCCGTGAATTCCTGCCGGTCGCAGAATGAACCCGTCATGTTGGAGGATAGTCATGTTTCTTCAAAACTTCCGTCTCGCTTACATGCTCATCCTTCCGCTTACCCTCGCAGCGATGCCAGCGAGCGCACGTACATTGACTTTCACCACGATCGAGTTCCCAGGTGCGATAGCGACGCTGGCAATGGGGATCAACCCCCGAGGGGACATCGTCGGTGTGTACTCTCTGGCCTCGACCATCCACAGTTTTCTTCTCCATCACAAGAGCTTCACCACGATCGACGTACCGGGCGCGGTCAACTTCCAAGCCGCCGGACTCAACGCGCGGGGCGATATTGTTGGGAAATACGGTGTCGGGGGTATCTCGGAGCATGGATTTCTCCTGCAGCGTGGAGTCCTTACCACCATTGACTTCCCCGGCGCCGAAATCACCAGCGCAAGCGGGGTGAATGCCCAGGGCGATATTGTTGGCACGTACTCTGTCGTCGGCCCCGGTGACATTTTCGACCATGGGTTTTTACTGCATCGCGGAATCTTCACTACCATCGACTTCCCCGGTGCTGCTGCCACCCAGGCGCTCGGAATCAATCCGAGGGGAGATATCGTGGGCACATATACATTTGTTCCTGGAGGCGGCGTCGAACACGGCTTTGTTTTCCGGAACGGAGTGTTCACCACGATCGATGTCCCCGGAGCCAGAGCAACCGCAGCCACCGGGATCAACCCCCGAGGCGACATCGTCGGTACATCCATTGTCGAGGGGGAAAGCATCCAGCTCGGGATTTCTACTGCGCCAGGGGGCCTTCACAACGATTGCCTTTCCGGGTGCAGGATTCACGATCCCGTGGGGTATTTCCCCTGGGGGCGAGATATCGGGCGTGTACGGCGATGGGCAGTGCAGCGCCTGCGGGTTCGTAGCCAAATAGTAGAAGCCCCGCGGACGCCGTGCGCCTAGCGCGGACGAAGCCCCGTCAGCTCGCGTACTTCGGACTAGGAGCAATCGGCCGCAGTGAACTGACTGCCCGACAGACTTCCGACTAACTTCGACTGACTGTCCGACTCCTACCCTCACCCCCACCGCCCCGCACGGCGTAGCGACGCGGCCACGCGACCAGGCCCCGAAGTCACGAGTACGGATCCTCCCGGCTGGTTGGGGCCATTGGTTGACCCTCCCCTTCCCCCCAGGCTACCGTTGGCGGACCTGACCCGCGCCCGGCGTCTGGGAGTGCGTATGAGGTGTTACCGGTGCCAGCAGCAGAGTCCGTCGCAGTGATCCATCTGAAGTGCCTCCCCGACACCGTCGACCCGCGCGGACCGAAGGGGAAGTAGGCGCGAAAGGCGTCTAGTTCTACCGATTCGACCGATTCAACTCAGCGTCTATCCGGTCGGCTGCATCGGACAGCAACTCTCGGTCGTGGGGACTGACGCGCGGCGGGAACGACTCGACGTCCAGACACATTCCACTGCACCAGTCGCGGAACCCCGTCGCAAGATCGCGCCCAAGCATTATGGTGTAGGCGGCCCCTTTGTGATCGGCTGGCTGGTCCCGTACTTTTATCAGCGCGGCGACAACGTCTGGATCAAGCGGAATCGATGGAAGCCGCTTGGGGTCTGGAACTGAGGCGATCGGACTGTCTGTGCTAGCTGACGCTGCTGTTGGTTCTGCCGTGGCGAGGTAGCCAAGGATTCGACCAACCGTCTCAACCGGCAGATCCACAAGCACGCGCGGTACTGGTTCCATTACGGCACCCCCAACGCTATGCCAGCTTACTGCGTCAGCACGAACTCCGCACCGTCCACCAGTTTGCTCACGCGGACCGGGTGCGTAACATCGAAGCCGCGAGACCGGAGAAACGCCTCAAGGCACTGGCTCCGAGTGTCGGCGCGAGTAGGTCAGTGCGCCCGAGACCGACTGTATCGGCCGTCGCCGTCGTGAGCGTCAGCGTTGGCATGTGACATCACGTCTCACGTCGCCTTTCACTGACGAGCACCGACTCGATGCGGTGGCAGGAATAGCAGCTCCGTCGAACAACCTTGAACCCGATGCGGATGACCAAGAGCTGTGCGGCTTCGCGCACGTCCTTCTCGCTCGCCCCCAACCGCGCCGCAAGACAAGGAAAGCAGTAGGCGTACGGAAAGCCCGCCACAACTTCATGAGCGACGCTCTCTTCGAAGCCTTGCTTGAGAATGAAGTAGTGTCACACGGGCCGCGGACGGGGTCAATTGCAGGTCTAGGTCGCCGATGGTCAGTCAGCGGGAGGCTCTACGTGCCTTCGTCTTCCCCCACCGTGCAGCAGCTGCCTTCTTCGCCAGTGAGCGGCGCTCTTCGATCGTCAACTTGGCCATGCGGGACTTGCCCCCGATCTTGCCGCCCTCCGCGCCCCATGCTCGGAAGTACGCGAGCGCGGCATCCAATGCCTTCGGACGAACGGGCTTGCTCATGGTCGCCAGCTTACATGGCTAGCCTCCGAAAGGCTAGAGGGGGTCTGGTATTGACGGGCTATAGGGGGTCTGGCATATTGTCGGGCCCCGCCCCAAAAGGGGCGAGAGGAGGGGCCAGGGATGGCGAAAACGACAGCGAAGAACCCAGTGAAGACGAAACAGTCGGGTCTGGCCGCCGCTCAGCGGGGTGCCGGGGTCCTTATATTGGAGAGGGGGTAGCAATGGCAAAAAAGGTTCGAGGGCTGTACCGGAGGCCAGACTCCGACATCTGGTGGACCTCGTACACGACAGCCGATGGTCGGCGGGTTCGCGAAAGCACTGGCACGGCTGACTATGACACGGCGAAGCGAGTCCTCGACGACAAGCGGGGGCGCCTCGCCCGCGGGGAGATCCTTCTCCCTCGCCTAGACAAGATCACGTACAACGAGGCGCGAGCGGACCTTCTGGACTACTACGAAACCCGCCAGACACGGGACCCCGCCGAAGCAGAACGACGCCTTGCGCATCTTGACCCATTCTTCGCCGGCCGTCGGCTAGCAAGCGTCACGCCAGACATCGTCACGGCTTACGCTCGGTCGCGTCAGAGCGAGGGCGCGGCGAACGGGACGATCAACCGTGAGCTGGCCACCCTGAGCAAACTCCTACGGCTAGCGTACAAGCACGGCAAGCTACCGCGGCTCCCGGTCGTCGAGAAGATGCCCGAGGCAGCTCCACGGGCCGGCTTTGTGACCCGCGAGCAGTTCGTCACGATCCGCCAGCACTTGCCCGAGGAACTGCGGGTAGCCGTCACAGTCGCCTACACCTTCGGCTGGCGGAAGCGGGAAGTCCTGAACCTTCGGCGTCACCACTACAACCCGCAGGACGGCACTCTGCGGCTCGACCCGGGCACTACCAAGAACCGCGAAGGCCGAGTCATCCGGCTGACGCCTGAACTACGGACCTTGCTCGACGCCCAAGTCGAGCGAGTGCGGGAGTTGGAGCGGGAAGCCGAGCGGGTCGTCGAGCCGCGGAAGCCCTGGCTGGCGGCCTGCGCGGCGGCAGGGCTACCTGGCATTCTGATCCACGACCTTCGCCGCTCGGCAGTCCGCAACATGGAGCAGGCCGAGGTGTCCCGGTCGGTAGCGATGAAGCTGACCGGACACAAGACAGAGAGCGTGTACCGGCGCTACGCGATCGTCAGCGCGGCTGACTTGGAGGAAGCCGCGCGGCGTCTCGCCGGCATCCCAAGCGGCTCGGTCACGGTCTTGTCACGTTCGGCCGGTGCAGCCGGAAAAGGCGTATCGCAACTACGCGAAGAAATGGTGGGCAGGGACGGGATTGAACCGCCGACACCAGGATTTTCTGGTCTAGAACGGGGTGCGTGGAAGTGCGCGTAAAGGCTTGCGGGTGTACGTCGAATCCACTCGTCTGTGGTCCAGAGTGATCCAGAATGCTCCCGAATGAGCCCGAGTTGGGCACACTTTGGGCACAAACCCGAAAACACGGGTTCGATTCCCCAACGGGATTTGGCAGTGGGGTGAGTCCCTTCTGCCTCCCCTTGCAGGGGCTAGCCCTTGTAGCTGCTAGGGGGCAAGGCGATGAGTAACACGTCTGTCGGCAATGGCCCCGACGGGATTTGGTCGTCAGACGTGTTTCCTCTGCTGCCGTTCGAAGGGGTAGCCATGGTGCCCTGAACGGGACGCGATCGAACTTGCAGAATTCAAGTCGGTGATTTCATCACACCTCACCCGTCTCCTGATCTATGAGTGGCACCGAGAACGGCTGGCCGACGGCGAGGATCTGGGTCCCGGGCGTGAACTCCTCGCACAGTCACAATCGGAGGTCTCCCTCTGACGTCCGAAAACTGCAACCGGTGCCAAGCCTGTTGATGCGCCGGCCGGCTCCTTGACGGTGCCGTGGTTACTGCCTAGCATTGCGATCAGTCGGCCGGGCTGTCTCAACCGCGCGCATGACTCCCCGCCGGCGTGGCCCGCACCGCCTTTTGCTGTATGACGCTTTCGACCACGGCACCGCGCCAGCGTAATCGGCGCACGGAGATGATCATGAGCTCGACGCGACGCGAGAGCGAGCCAGCACCAGCCGGGCGCGGCCTGCCGGCGAAGAGTGGACCGACAGCCTCGAAGGGCTCCGGGCTCGCCACGATGCCGCCACGCAGGACCTGGCTCTGGTTCGTGCTCATCTTGCTCGCGAACTTCTTGCTGATTCGCTTTCTGATGCCGGGCGCAGAGGCGCCGGTCACCGTGCCCTATACCCTGTTCAAGGAAGAGGTCGGGAAGGGCAACGTCCAGGCGATCCATAGCCAGGGCGACACCATCACAGGCCGCTTCAAGGCACCGGTCACGTACCCGCCGGCGAGCAAACAAAGTACGGCGGCGCCCAAGGGCGAACCCTCGGTCACGAGCCAGCGCGACACGGAGCCGAAGGAAGTGCCCAAGGCGGTGAGCGTGTTCACGACCACGCTCCCCACGTTCGTCGACCCCGGCCTGGAAGCATTCCTGATCGGTCACGGGGTCGAGATCAGCGCCAAGCCGATCCAGGAAGGCAGCGGGTGGTCGACGCTCCTGTTCGGATTTGGCCCGGCCCTGCTCTTCATCGGGTTCTACGTCTGGATGTTTCGGCGGGCACAGCAGGGCGGCGGCCTGGGCGGCGGGCTTATGGGCATCGGCAAGAGCAAAGCCCGTCGCTACGATCAGGAAAAGGATACCAAAGTCACCTTCGACGACGTCGCCGGTATCGATGAGGCCGAAAACGAGCTGGTCGAGATCGTGGAATTCCTCAAGGATCCGCCCAAGTACACGCGCCTGGGGGGGACCGCTCCGAAAGGCGTACTGCTGGTCGGCGCGCCGGGAACCGGGAAGACCTTGTTGGCCAAGGCCGTCGCGGGAGAGGCGGGGGTGCCGTTCTTCTCGATGAGCGGCTCGGAGTTCGTGGAGATGATCGTGGGAGTCGGAGCGGCGAGAGTGCGGGATCTCTTCAAGCAGGCCCGCGAGCATGCACCGGCCATCATCTTCATCGACGAGCTGGACGCCATCGGTCGGGCCCGAGGGCAGATGGCGATCGGGGGGTCGAGTGAGCAGGAGCAGACCCTGAACCAGATCCTGACCGAGATGGACGGCTTCTCCAGCCGGGAGGGCATCATCCTGCTGGCGGCGACCAACCAGCCGGACGTGCTCGACAAGGCACTCCTTCGGCCCGGACGGTTCGACCGGCGCGTGGTGGTCAATCTCCCGGACAAGACCGGGCGTGAAGCCATCCTCAAGGTCCACACCCGCCAGGTGCCGCTCGCGACCGACGCGAGCCTGGCGGACCTGGCCGCCACGACGCCAGGGTTCTCGGGGGCTGATCTGAAGAACCTGGTCAACGAGGCGGCGCTGCTGGCGGCCCGGCGCGGGCAGAACGACGTCCGTCACAAGGACTTTCTGGACGCGCTGGAAAAGATCGTGCTCGGCCCCGAGCGCCCGCTCATCTTGAGCCGTGCTGACAAAGAGCGCATCGCCTATCACGAGGGCGGACATAGCATCCTGGGCCTGGTGGTACCCGGCGCCGACCCGGTGAACCGGGTGACGATCGTGCCGCGGGGCCAGGCCCTCGGCGTGACCTACCAGCGCCCCGACAGCGATCGCTACAACTATCCGGAGGCCTATCTACGCGGAAGGATCGTCGGAGCGCTGGGAGGCCGCGCGGCCGAGGAGATCGTCTACGGCACCCGGACGACGGGGGCCGAAAACGATATCGAGCAGGCCACCGCGTTGGCTCGCCGGATGGTCACGCGCTGGGGCATGAGCGACCGGGTCGGGCTGGTGCAGCTCGCGCCCCGGGAGAATCCCTACCTGGGCGGCTCGGGCGGCTACACCGGCGCCAGGCCGTTCAGCGAGGCGACCGCCGAAGCTATCGACGCCGAGGTGCTCAAGATCATCGGCGACAGCCACGAGGAGGCCAAGCGACTTCTGAGCGCCCACCGCAAGCAGCTCGACGCGCTTGCCGAAGCCCTGGTGGCGCGGGAAACCCTCAACGAGCAGGAGATCCTCGAGGTCACGGGCCTGCCGCCGGCACCGCCCCTGGGGACCGGGATGTTGCCCGTTCCCGACATGGGCCATTGAGCACGCTCAGGGCGCGGCGGCGGGCCGCGGAGCCCAGAGCTCGATCAGATTCGCGTCGGCATCGAGGAAGTAGGCGCCCACGCTCTCTGGCGTGTCCATGTACCCCGGCTGCTGAGGACGGATGGTGACCTCGATGCCCTGCCGCCGCAGGTGGTCGACGGCGCGGTCGAAGTCGGCGGCGTCGATCTCGAGACCGAGGTGCAGACGGCCGGTAAACCCCGGGTGCACCATCACCCCCGCCTGGGCCGCGCCAAGGTACTGTGACCCGACGCGCGCAAGGTTCAGCCGGTCCGGCGTGGCGGGCATGGCGAGTCCGAGGATCTCACGGTAGAGGCGACGGCTCGCGTGGACGTCGTCGCTGACGAGGATGATTTCTTTGACCTGTCTGACCTCGATGGGATCCATAAGCGCCTCCCAATGGGATGTGGCTCGCCACCCAACGTTAGCCGATCACCCCGTGGTTGTCCCGGTCAAGTGGCACCCTCATCGCCCCTCGAGCTCCGTGGCAGAATCCCTTCGCTGAGCGCGTCGTCGGGTCGATTCGACGGGAATGCCTCGATCACGTCATCGTGCTCAACGAGCGGCCCAGCGTGACCAAACGGTGGGGCCCGCAGCTTACAGACGAGGTCCGACTGGTACAGCGGGCCCGCCTTGACATCGTTCAACGTCGCGCGGCGGCCTCCGCGCTCGAGAGATTCAACGAAAGCGGTGCGCTCGCGCTGTCGATCGGCGATGGCGCAAGATAGCGGCATTTGACGCAGCTCTGACACAACCAGGGACTCGGTTAAGGGATGCGTGTGCGGCATCTAGCTGAAAAAATGGTGGGCAGGGACGGGATTGAACCGCCGACACCAGGATTTTCAGGTCTTGGTATGGGTGGGACTATCGGCCACTATCGGACACCATCGAGAACGATTTCAGGCCCTTGCCGGCCTGTCCGCCTCCGGCTGTTCCCGATGGCGCCCAATAGCACCCGATGGTTCTGACACAGTTCTGACACAGCGAACTCACTCGATGACCTGATCCGCCCGCGCGCGCAGCGACGGAGAGGACGTACCGCAGCGTACTTTAGGTCCTCCAATCAATGATCACTTCGTGGGGGTGCTACCCGAAGGCGCCGCCGGAGCCGGGTTGATGACGCCGTAGCGATCGGCCAGGAAGTTGCCAGAATTGACGTAGGTCGCCGGCCGCGACCGTTCCGGAAGCATGGTGCCGTTCCACGCCTCCCAATCGCTTCTCAGTCGATCGAATACGTCTTTATCCCGATCCTTGAGGTTGGCGCGCTCGCGCGGGTCTTGAACCACGTCGAAGAGAAATTCGTTCCCCGCGATCCGGAGATATTTCCAGTTGCCGTCGCGGATAGCACGCTGCGATCCGGCCTTGTAGCGCCAATACAACTTGCGCGGATACGGCGTCCCGCGACCAGTCAGGATTGGCCCCAGGTCCTCACCGTCGGACGGATATGCGGCGTCCGGCAAGGTGCCAGCCGCGGCCAGGAGCGTCGGCATCCAGTCCATCGTGATCATGGCCTGATCGGAGACCGATCCCGCCGCGATTTGGCCGGGCCAGCGCACGATCGTTGGAACGCGAAGGCCGCCT
The DNA here is from genome assembly GCA_963734175.1 of uncultured Candidatus Rokubacteria bacterium. GTDB lineage: Bacteria > Methylomirabilota > Methylomirabilia > Rokubacteriales > CSP1-6 > AR5. Next base: position 581,272 of record CAVTGC010000001.1, on the reverse strand, counting down.
TCGAGCAGCTCGTGCTTCATGCCGGAAAACGGCCACGTATTGGAGAACCGTTCACCCCCATTGTCGCTGGTTAAGATCACGATGGTGTTGCTCGCCAGGCCGCTCGCGTCGAGCGCCTGCAACACTCGGCCGACATTCACGTCCAAGCTCTGCACCATGGCTGTGTAGGTTCTCTGCGTGCCGCCATCCCGGTGGAAGATGTTCCTGATACGCTTCGACTCGGCCTCGTCATCCGGCCCCTCCCACGGCCAATGCGGCGCCGTGAAATGCAGGCTTATCAGGAATGGCTCCTTCGACTTGGCGTAGCCTTCGACCACCTGCACCGCCCGATCGCCGAGTAGGTTCGTCATGTAGCCGTGCCGCTCGACCGGCGTCTCCTCCTCGTGCAGCTGGCTCGCGAGCCCGGGTATCGGAAGCTGGTACGCCCGGAGCGCGTCCGCGCCATGATTGAAATAGTCGGCACAGCAGCCAAATATTCCGAAGAAGTGGTCGTAGCCGCTCTTCAATGGGCTGAAATCAGGCAGGTCGCCGAGATGCCATTTGCCGACCAGTGTCGTGCGATAGCCCGCCTTCTTGAGCAGCGACGGCAATGTCGGGTGGCTGGGCGGCAGGCCGATATTCTGGGGGGTCGCCGGGTTGATCGGCTCTTCGAGGCCGACCGGCAAACGAGACTGATAGCGTCCAGTGATCAGCGCTGTCCGCGTCGCAGAGCAGTCGGGGGAATTGGCGTACCCCTGCGTGAATCTCAGTCCCTCGATTGCCAGCCGGTCTATGTTTGGCGTCGTATAGTCGCGCTGACCGTAGCAGCTCACGTCAGCGTACCCAAGGTCATCGGCCAGGATGAAAACGATGTTCGGCTTTGTCGATTGAGCCCAGGTGGGGCGATCAAGACCCATCCCCGCCAGTGCCAATGAACTTGCGGCAGTGTAGGCAAATCGACGACGCGAAATTGTGCTCTGCTGCACCATATGTCCCCCCCCCCCGGGATGAACACTAGCATTCTGCTCAGCTCCGCAGGCGCGAAAGTCTACTCTGGCAAGTGCGTCAGATGCGCACAAGTGGCTCCGCCTCCACACCACCAAGGCACCAGAGTTACTCCTCGGTTGCGGCTCTCCTGCTCCACTTGTTTCGGCTACTCCCGTTCCTCTGCGGCGGCCACCGCCCGCTCGCTATCGAGAACCTCGCCTTGCGCCAACAACTCGCCGTCTACAAACGAACGGTGACCCGGCCGCCACTACGCAGAACTGATCGCCTCTTCTGGGTCGGGCTCGCCACAGTCTGGGCCGGGTGGAGACAGTCCCTCGTGATCGTGACTCCGGACACTGTCCTGCGGTGGCAGCGGCGTCGCCCCCGCGAGTACTGGACCAAGCGCTCCGCCCGGCCCACCGGCGGTCGCCCGCCCGTCAACGCCAAGATCAAAGTCCTGGTCGGAGTACTCCACCGCCGCGACCGCAGCTACCCCTTCCGGTTGTGGAGAACTCGCAGCCCCTCGCCACGCGAGGCGCGGGATCGTCAGTCACTTGACGTTCACCACCCCGTCGGCCATATTCCTCGGCAAGAGCTTGCGATGTCGTCACCACCGAGGACCCAGTACGCCAAGAGTGGCGGCGTTCACATCGCGTATCAGGTGACGGGTTCCGGACCGATCGACCTCGTCATCGTCCCCGGCTTCGTGTCCCATCTGGAGCACGAGTGGGAGCATCCATGGGCGGCCCGCTATCTCGAGCGCTTGGGCTCCTTCTCGCGGCTCATCCGCTTCGACAAGCGCGGCACGGGCCTCTCCGATCGAGTCGGCGGGATCCCGAGTCTCGAGGAACGCATGGACGATGTCCGGGCGGTGATGGATGCCGCGCAGTCGGAGTGCGCCGCGCTCTTCGGCATCTCTGAAGGCGGCCCGATGTCACTGCTCTTCGCCGCGACGTATCCCAGGCGCACCTCGGCGCTTGTGCTGTATGGCGCGTATGCCCGCCGCTCGTGGGCCCCGGACCACCCCTGCGGAAACACCGAGCAGGAATTTCAGACAATGATCGATGGCATCGAGCAGGGGTGGGGCGACGCCGGGCGCGTCGATGCACGCGCGCCCACTGCAGACGCTAGCTACCGTCAATGGGGGGCCACGTACCAGCGCCTGGCGGCAAGCCCGGGCGCGGCGGTGGCCGTGATGCAGATGAACAAGGAGATCGACGTCCGGCCTATTCTGCCGGCCATCCGCACGCCGACGCTCGTTCTGCACAGGACGGGCGATGGCGTGACCCGGGTGGAACAGGCGCGCTACCTGGCAGAGCACATTCCCGGCTCGAGACTCGTCGAGCTCGCGGGCGCCGACCACGCGCCGTGGGTCGGTGACATCGATCTCATCGTGGACGAGGTGGAGGAGTTTCTGACGGGTGCGAGACACGCCGCCGAATCCGACCGCATCCTCGCCACGGTGCTCTTCACGGACATCGTGGGCTCCACGGCAAGGGCCGTCGCTCTAGGCGACCGGAAGTGGCGCGACTTGCTCGGCGAGTACTTGGCGTTCGGGCGACGAGAACTGGTCCGGTTCCGAGGCAACGAGGTGGATACCAGCGGCGACGGCTTCTTTGCCACTTTCGACGGGCCGGCTCGCGGCATCCGGTGTGCGATGGCCATGGCGGACGGCGCGAGGGGCCTCGGGCTCGACATTCGCGCCGGCCTCCACACCGGCGAATGCGAGGTCATGGGTGAGAAGGTCGGCGGCATCGCCGTCCATATCGGGGCGCGGGTGGCCGCCCTGGCCCGACCCGGTGAGGTGCTGGTCTCCAACACCGTGAAGGATCTCGTGGCCGGCTCAGGTCTCCAGTTTCAGGAGCGTGGCACCCACACCCTCAAAGGTGTTCCGGGCGAGTGGCGGCTCTACGCGGCCACTCGACCGGCCTGAGGGGTCATCACGTCTGTCTCGAACTCCATTCGGCTTGCCCTGAGTGATCACCGGATTGGGCGCAAATCTGACCAAATCGACTTCTCGACCGCGGAAGACGTGTGGCAACTAGCTGGGAAAAATGGTGGGCAGGGACGGGATTGAACCGCCGACACCAGGATTTTCAGGTCTTGGGATGGGTGGGACTATCGGCCACTATCGGTCGCCATTGGGAAGCCTTTCAGGTTCTTGCCGGCATTTCCGTCTCGGTCTGTTCCAGATCGCGCCCGATGGTGTCCGATGGTTCTGACACAGTTCTGACACAGGGAACTCATCCACTAGCCAGCCGACGGCGCGAACGCGAACGACCGGACCGTCGCTTGTCTGATAACCCGAGCCGGTCACGGCGGCGCCGCTTTGGTCGGCGTCGCCTCACGGCAGCCACCCGTGCTCGCAATAGAAGTGCATCGCCTCTGCGTGGACGGGCGCACGGCGGCTGGGACCTACCATGTCGGCGACCGACAGCGCTTCGAAAAGGGAGCTTCTACCCGACCGCTACCGGACCTCTACCGGGCTTTCCCCTGGGCCGAAGTCGCCGGGCTGCTCTTCCGCGACGCGCCGCCGTGTGGGCAAGAAGGAGTCCAGACCGCCCAGTGTCGGAACTCGTCGCTCCCCTCCCGGCGTCGCCCTGCCACGATGTCACGGCGGTGACGCGTGGGCGCACGCCGGCGGTGCGAAGCGCTCGGCGTCGTCCACGCGACCGAGCGTGTCAGATCGAACACTTGGCCGACGCGGCGCGAGGCCGGCGCCAGTCCACGTCTTGGGCTGGCACACTTCTGGCTTGCGGCGGCGGTGGTGATTTCGACTCTGAAGGGCCGGCTCTTCATTGTGAGTCTCCTGGTCAGCCTCGCGGTCGCCTCCGCGGACGCCTACTGGCAGTACGTCGGCAGCCGGATGCCGCTGCCGCGCGAGGCGCTGCGGGCTCATCCGACGCCGATGACTAGGGTCTACCTCGTGGCCGCCGGCGACCTGCCGATGCCCTTCGACGTCGAGCTGGTGGCGCACTACGAGCGCACGCTGGGCCTGCCCGTCGAGCGTCTGCCCCCGGTGCCCATCGACCCATCGCTCGTGAACACCGAGCGCCGGCAGCTGATGGGTGACGCGACGATGGCCTGGGTCGCCCAGCGCCATCCAGGCCTGGCCGCCGACCCCCGCGCCGTCATTATCACGATCACCGCGATGGACCTGTACGGCGAGCGCCTGGGGTGGAACTTCGCGTTCGCCGTGCGCTCCGGCGAGCGTTACGCCATCGTCTCGGCGGCCCGGATGAACCCGGCTCACTATGGGCGGCCTGATCCGGAGCTGTGGCGGGCCCGGCTGCGCAAGATGGTCAGCAAGAACGTCGGCCTCCTCTACTACCGCTTCATGCCCGCCTTTTTCGACCATCAGAGCCTGCTCTACATGCTCGTGTCCGGCATCGACGATCTCGACCGGATGGGCGAGCACTTCACGACGCACGACGCGTGGTTGCCGAAGAAGCCGGCATGATCGGCCGGCGCGACGCGCTCTCCGCCCTCCTGGAGCAGGCGGCGCGATGCGCGAAGACCGGGCAGTACGGAAGGGCCGCGGTCCTCGCCGCGCGGGCGATCCGCCGCCGGCCGGACGACCCTCGAGGCTATCGCGCCGCGGGTGAGGCCGAGCTCGGGCGACGGAATCTTCGCTCCGCGTGTGCCCGGCTCGAGCAGGCCTTGCGCCTCACACCCGACGACCCCGGGCTGCACGGGATCCTCGTCGTCGCGCTGCGTGGTCGCCGGGCACAACAGCAGCCGGAACGGCCACTGCCCCCGCTGGTCGAGGGCGGCGGCCTGGACGCCGATGCCTGGTGCCAGCTCGCCCTGATCGCCTACGACCAGGGGGACGTGGCCACGACCCGACGCTGGGCAGACCGCGCCCTGGCGCTGGATCGCCGCCACGTCACCGCGGTGAGCGTACGCGCGATATCGGAGATCGCCAGCCGGGCGCCCGGACGCGACGCGGTGCCGATGTATCTGAACGCGCTCGCCGCCGACCCCGACAATCCGCAGGTGCACCACGACCTGGGCACTCTGTACCTGAACATGGGCGACCACGCGCGGGCCGAGCACCACCTTCGCGCCGCGCTCGCCGGCCGCCCGGAAGAGCCAGTGTTCCGCGATACCCTGTACGCGGTGCTGCGCCACCGATCGACGCTCTACAGGGTGCTGACCTGGCCCCTGCAGAGCGGGGGGCGTGGCCGCGCCATGTCTCGATGGTCGTGGCGCTCGGCGCGGTCGCCGCGCTGGCCCCGGTGGTGGCCCGCCGGGTTCCGGGGACGCCGCTGGCCGACGCCCTCGGCGGCGTCCAGGCGCTCATCCTGATTCTGGCCACGTGTTTCGCCTGCGTGTGGTGGCCGCTCGTGATGATCTACGAATGGCTCACCCTGTCGGGCATCAAGGCCGCCGCTCGGAGGGCCGGTGCCGGCCGCCCCCAGCCGGCGGCGCGAGGCCTGAGCGCGCGCTTCGCGCTGTACGTCGTGTTCATGGTCTGCATCGCGGCCGTCATCGTGCTGGCCGCGCTCGATCCGCTCAGCCAGCGATTCGTCACCGTGCTGGTCTTTACCTTCGACGTCTCGATCGCGATCAGCCTCTGGCTCACCGCCGCCTGGACCGCGCGGAACGCCAGGACACCGGCGCGAGCCGTGGGGCCGTTCGTACAGCGCTAGCTGCCTCACGAACGAACGTCCAACTGGCTAGCTATACGCGGCGGAACGCTGACGAAGACGGCGCGGCGCCAGGCCTGAAAGCCGATGAGGGCAAGCGCCCCGGTGCGAGCGCGAGGCCCACCCAGGAGCATAGGCGTTATAAAGGCCCAGTTGACGGGACGGCCGTTCTCCGCACCCCCACCCCGCCCCCCGCCGCCGCCCCACAGAGCGGACAACCAGCGTGTCACGGGATTCTCTGCCGGAGCAGGGCGCCCGTCCAGAGGGATGCCCCCGCCCCCACGACGCCTGCGGGCAGCCCCCGCGAGCGTCCGGATGCCGCTCCGGCGCCGAACACCACCGCGGGAGGAACGCCTCGATCAAAGATGCAGTTCCGATTCACCCTTGTTGACACCCGTGATCGCCTCGGCGACGATCGCGTAGCGCCGACAGACGCTCTCCGTCTTGTACCCGTGTGCTTCCTCGCACCAGCGCGGAACGCCGCCCGTCTCCGAGTCATCGATAGTCCCCGAACCCATACGCTGGAGGGATCCAGAGTGATCCCGAGTTGGGGACAAATCTGACACAACTTGAACTCCGGATCGGCGGTGCTGTGTGACAACTACCTGAGAAAAATGGTGGGCAGGGACGGGATTGAACCGCCGACACCAGGATTTTCAGTCCTGTGCTCTACCAACTGAGCTACCTGCCCGGACCAGGAAGGACGAGACGCGAGGATACCAGAGCGGGCGGGTGGCGTCTAGGTGCGGCCGGCCAGGCTGGCCACGACGGTCGCCAGCTCGGCGGGATCGACCGGCTTCGGCACGTGCATGCTGTAGCCGGCTGACAGCGTGCGCAGCCGGTCCTCGACACGGCCGTAGGCGGTGAGCGCCACCGCGGGGGTTCGCGCGAGCTTGGCGTCGGCCAGCCCGCGCACCTGGCGGATCAGCGCGTAGCCGTCCTCGCCGGGCATCTCGATGTCGGAGATCAGGACGTCAGGGCGCCACGCCTGCAGGGCCGCGAACCCCTCGGCGGCGGAGCTGCACGGCCGGACCTCGGCGCCCGCATTGACGAGCATCGTGGCCACCAGATCGAGGCCATCGCGGTCGTCGTCCACGACCAGGATCCGCAGGCCCCGTAGCGTTGGCCCCAGCGCCGACACCATCATCGCCGCGGTCGGGTGCACGCGCCCTCGCGCAGGTCCCGGCTCTTCGCGGGTGATGGCGACCGGAATCCTCACGGTGAACGTCGAGCCCTGGTCTTCGCCGGCGCTGGACGCCTCGACGGTGCCGCCGTGCAGCTCGACCAGGTGGCGCACCAGGGCGAGGCCGAGGCCGAGTCCGGTGTGGCGGCGCGTGGAGGTGCTGTCGCCCTGCTGGAAGCGCTCGAACACGTGGGGGAGCACGTCGGGCGGCATCCCCTGCCCGCTGTCGCTCACGATGATCTCGACGTGGGAGCTCACGCGCTGCACATGGACCTGGACGCGACCGCCCTTCGGCGTGAACTTCACCGCGTTGATCAACAAATTCCAGACGACCTGCTGGAGGCGATCGGGGTCGCCGGTGATCCCGAAGGCCTGCGGGTCCAGGACGGTCTGCAGGCGGAGCTCCTTGGCCTCGGCGGCCGGGCGGACCACGTCGATCGCGGCCTCGACCACCGTCTTGAGATCGACGGGGCGGACGTCCAGCCGCATCTTGCCGGTGACGATGCGGGAGACGTCCAGCATGTCGTCGATGAGCTGCACCTGCGCGTTGGCGTTGCGCATGATCACGTCGAGCGCCCGGGTGACCGCCGCCCCCTCGATCTCGCCGGAGCGGAGCATGCGGGCCCAGCCGTAGACGGCGTTGAGCGGCGTGCGCAGCTCGTGGGACAGCACGGCCAGGAACTCGTCCTTGGCCCGGCTGGCCGCCTCGGCCGCGGTCCGGGCCCGCTGCTCCTTGTCGAGCAGCCGCGCGTTGTCGATGGCGATGGCGAGCTGGGCCGCCACTCCGACCATGATGGGCTCCAGCCGCTCCGGGAACATCGCCGGCTTCTCGTGCCCGAGGAAGAGCCCACCGATCACCTCACCGGTGCGGGAGACGACGGGCACGGCGAAGTAGCTCGTCACCGGCAGATGGCCGCGCGGCATGCCGTGGTGGGGCGCGTTCTTGCCGTAGCGCGGGTCCTGCTTGACGTCGTCCAGGCGGATGACGCGCTCGCCCCGGAACGTGGGGCCGAACAGCTCGGTGTTGCGCGGCAGCGGGAACTTCTCGAACTCTGCCCGGGGCACCCCGGCGATCGTGTAGAGCGTGTACGACTCGCCCCGCTCGTCGACCACGTTGTAGAAGAAGGCGCCGAACTGGGCGCCGGCCAGCTTCGTGGCCTCGTCGGTGAACGCCTGCACGAGCGGGGTGAGCTCCGTCTCGGCGGCCAGGCGCTGGCCGATGCGGTTGATCGTCTCGACGATCTCGGTCTTCTCCTCCGCCTCCCGTCGGGCCACCTGCTCGCGGTCGAGGAGCACCTGGCGCTCGGCCTCGCCGGCCTCGCGCAGCGCCTTCAGCTTGAGGTGCGCCTCCACCCGCGCGACGAGCTCCCGCGCGGAGAACGGCTTGGTCACGTAGTCGTCGGCGCCGGCCTTCAGCCCCTCGACGCGCGACTCCTCGCCGGCGCGGGCCGAGAGCAGGATCACCGGGATCCCGCGCGTGGCCGGATCGGCGCGCAGGGCCCCGAGGAGCTCGAAGCCGTCGAGGCCGGGCATCATGACGTCGGTCAGTACCAGGTCGGCCCCGCGGGCGCGGATCGACGCCAGCGCCGCGTGGCCGTCGCCGATGACCTCGACGTCCCAGCGCCCGCGGAGCAGCCGCGCGACGTACTGGCGCATGTCCGCGTTGTCGTCGGCCACCACGATGCGAGCGCGGCGGCGGCCGTCCGGGGCCACGCCCGTCTCCGACACCCCGGCGAGCGTCCCGTCCGCCGCCCGATCGTCGGGCAGCCACCGGAGCGCCTCCTCCAGGAACGACAGGCCGCGCGCGGGGGACGACACCCGGGCGGCGCCGGTGCCGATCCGCTCGGCCGGCAGATGGCCGCGGCCCTTGGGCAGCGTCACCACGAACACGGTCCCCTGGCCCGGCTGGCTCTCGGCCTGGACCGTCCCGCCGTGCAGCTGCACGAGCTCCTGGACCAGCGCCAGGCCGATGCCGGAGCCCTCGTGGGTGCGGGCCCGCACACCTTCGACGCGGTGGAAGCGCTCGAACAGGCGATCGATCTCGCTCGCTGCGATGCCGATGCCGGTGTCGCGCACGACGAGCGCGACCGCGTCGCCGCGGTCCTCGAGCCGGGCGGTGATGCCGCCCTCGAACGTGAACTTGAAGGCGTTGGACAGCAGGTTGAGGACGATCGTCTCCCACATCACGCGGTCGACATAGATGGGCTCGAGGCCGGCGGCACCGCCGACGTCGAAGGTCAGCCCGGCCTGCTCGATGGCCGAGCGAAACACACTGGCCAGGTCGGCCGTGAGGGCGGCGAGGTCGATCGGCTCGTACACCGCCTCGTTCCGCCCCGCCTGGATCCTCGAGAAATCGAGTAGCGCGTTGACGAGCCGGAGCAGCCGCTGGCCGTTGCGATGGACGACGGCCAGTGTGGCGTGATCGTCAGGACCGCCGGCCGACGGCCCCCGCGCCAGCAGATCCTCCAGGGGCCCCAGCATCAGCGTCAGCGGGGTCCGGAACTCGTGGCTGACGTTGCTGAAGAACTGCGTCTTGGCCCGGTCGAGCTCGGCCAGGGCCTCGGCGCGCTTGCGTTCCTCCTCGTAGGAGGAGGCGTGCGCGACCGCCGTCCCGATCTGGGCGGCCACCAGGTCGAAGAAGTCGCGATAGTCACCGTGCAGTGAGAGAAAACGGCTGGTGCCAGCGATGGCGAAGCCCGCGCACTGCCCGCCGCGCAGGACCGGGTAGACCAGCGTCCGCTCGGCCGCCGCCGTCTCGGGAAGCTCGGCGGCGGCGGCCGCCGGCAGCGAGTCGAGGATGAGCGGCTCGCCGCTCTGGACGACCCGGGCGAAGGACCAGCAAGGATCAGCCAGGTCGATGGCGGCCGGACTCAGCACGCCCCCCTCCGGAACCCCGACGGCACCGAGGCCACGGGCGACCACCCCACCCGGCTCGAGAAGATACAGGCTCACGAACGGAATGTCCTGCCGATTGGCGGCCAGCGCGGTCAGCGCCAGGCGGCACGCTTCCTCCGCCGACCGTCCCTCCTTGGCGCGCCCCAGGTCTCGCAGCGTCCGCAGCCGGCGCTCGCTCTGGACCCGGCCGGTGGTCTCGCCCACGATGCAGAAGACGCCGCCGACCTTGCCGGTCTCGTCGCGCACCGGATCGTAGGAGACGTCGAAGAAGGTCTCCTCGGGGAACCCGCGGCGATCGAGATAGAACGGATGATCGGTGGCCCGGAATGCTTCGCCGGTGGCGATGACGCCGCCCAGCAACGGGCCCAGGATTTCCCAGATCTCGCTCCACACCTCACGGGCCGGCCGGCCGAGCATGTCGGGATGCTTGCGGCCCAGCACCGGGATGTAGGCATCGTTGTAGAGCTTGATCAGCTCCGGTCCCCAGAACAGGCAGATCTGCGCCTTGGACGGGAGCAGGATGCTGACGGCGCTGCGCAGGCTCTGAGGCCAGGACGTGGCGGGACCGAGGGGTGTCGAGGCCCAGTCGAGGGTCCGGATGCGCTCGCCCATCTCGCCCCCACCGGTAAGCCACGCCGTGGCCGGGTCGGTGACGAGGCGCGATCGCTCGGTGCTCATGCGTGTGAGGTCATATTGTAGCGCCACCGCGCAGTCCGTCGGCGCGTGCCGTGCGAGCGATATAGGAAAATATTTACCCAGCTCGCGCCGGGCGGCGACGCGGAAACTACTCGACGACGGTGACGATGCCGATGCCGCCCGACTTGTCGAACTGCAGCGTGACGATGAAGGTCTCGCGGGGAATCAGCGGGCGCAGCAGACCGGTGAGCACGACGTGCGGGCCGTCCGGCGTGAACTTCACCGTGGCGGCGCCGGGAACCTCGAACTTCGGCACCGGAGCTCCGGCGGCGTCGACGAGCTGAGCCTGCCTGGTCACGGGGGCGGTAACCCCCAGGATGACGTCGCCGAACTTCCCGGTGCTCACGATCTCGAAGAAGACGCGGGCGCGGTCGCCTTCCAGCACGGCGCGACCGGCCTCGGTGCGGATGCGCACGCCCCCCACATCCACGACGGTCGGGTAATGCACGCAGCCGCCCAGCGAGAGGACCAGCGCCGCCAGGGCGGCGCGGCGAGAGATCACAGGCCCTTGAACGCGCCGTCCGCGGCCATCGACTGCAACGCGCGCTCGTAGCCCTGCACGGTGCGCTCGACGTCGGCCTCGGTGTGCATGGCCGAGATCCAGCCGTGGAAGGCCGAGCAGTCCACCCCGTTGTTGAGCAGGGCGCAGCGCAGTGCCTGGTAGAGCGCGCCCCGGCGCGGACGGTCGAAGCCGGCCAGCCCCGGGCGACCCTCGAACGAGACGTGGAAGATCGACGCTTCGCCGAAGCAGGTACCGGGCACGCCGACCTTCTTCATGACCTCGGCCAGGGCCCGGCGCAGCTCCTCGCCCGTCTTGTTGGCGCGCGCCTGCAGGGAGGCGTCCGCGCACAGCTCCAGGGTGGCGATGCCGGCGGCGGCGGACAGGGGGTTGGCGTTGAAGGTGCCGGCGTGGGCCACGCGCTGGCTGCGGTCCCAGTCGGGGTCGCCGCGGAAGGCGATCATCGACATGATCTCGCGCTTGCCGGTCAGGGCGCCGCCCGGCAGGCCGCCGGCGACGATCTTGGCCAGAGTCGTCAGGTCGGGCGTGACGTTGTAGTACTGCTGGGCGCCGCCCGGCGAGTACCGGAAGCCGGTGATGACCTCGTCGAAGATCAGCACGACGTTGTGGCGCGTGGCCAGCGCCCGCAGCTCGGCGAGGTAGCCCGGGATCGTCGGAGTCGTGCCGGAGTTACCGCCGGCCGGCTCCAGGATCACGCCGGCGATGTCGCCGCGCTCGAACGCCACCTCGACCGACTTGCTGTCGTTGGGCGGACACACGACCACCTGATCCATGGTGGCCTGGGGCACGCCAGCCGACCACGGGGCGTCGTAGGGCGGGCTCACCGCCACCACCGCGCCGTCGTGCCAGCCGTGGAAGTGGCCGGCCAGCTTCAAGATCTTGGGCCGGCCGGTGTAGGCGCGGGCCACCCGCATGGCCAGGTGCGTGGCCTCGGTGCCGGACATCGTGAAACGCGTCAGCTCGCCGCACGGGATGAGCTGGTTGACCAGCTCCGCCCACCGCACCTCGGCGGCGTGACAGGCGCCCATGTGGGTGCCGCGGGCCATCTGCTCCTGCACGGCGCGGACGGCGGCCGGGTGGCAGTGGCCCAGGAAGAGCGAGCCATGGCCCATCCAGTAGTCGACGTACTCGTGGCCGTCGACGTCCCACTTGCGGCTGGCGGCGGCACGCTCGATGTAGACCGGGTACGGCATCAGGTGACGGATGTCGTGCGTGATGCCGCCGGGGATCGCCCGGCGCGCCTGCTCGGCCAGGGCGGCCGACTTGGGGTGCTTCGCGCGGTACTCGTCCTGCACGCTCATGGCCGCTCTCCTCGTGTCACCAGATCGCCCCATGATACCCCGAGCAGCGCGACGACGGCCGCGTGGGTGTCGGCGTCGAGCGCGTCCACGGTGGGCTCGGGGCGGCGGGTGAGCCCATCGACGGCGCCGGCCTTCACGCAGGCGTCGATCAGCCCGCGCTCCTCGGCCGGCGTGTGAAGGAGACGCTGCCCGGTCAGCCGGCCGAGCTGAGCCACGATGCCGTAGGCCCCCCAGTTGGAGACGCCGGCCACGACCAGGTGGTCGACCGACACCACCGAGGCGATGCGCGCGATCAGCTCGCCCTCGCCGGCCAGGCGCTCCCGCACCCGGCCCATGCCGATCTCGTTGCCGCCGTCCCCGACGCCGATCGTCACCCGGCGCCGGCCGCCGATGCGCCCGGGCCGCAGGAACATCTCGTCCAGCGGACGGTTCCACGCCGCCACCGACAGCCCGCGCGCGTTCAGGTAGTCGCCCCCGCGCCCCCGCCCCGGCCGCTCGATGGCGACCAGGTGGGTCGGGTCCTCGCGCTCCAGCACCGCGGCCGCGGCGTCCGGGCCCTCGGGGTAGGCGAAGACGTCGAGCGGCTCGTCGAGCGCGCGCAGCGAGGCCTCGAGCGTGGGCAGCACCGCGGGGTCGCTGGTGTAGCGCACCCGCGCCCCCAGCCGTCGCAGCGCGCGGCCCAGCACCGCCGCCCCCGGCGGGCCGTCGGTCTCCGGCCGGCCCTCGGCCACGACGAAGCCGGTGACGATCAGCACCGATCCGGCGCCGGCCAGCGCCCGCGCGGCGGCCAGCGCGCCACCGGGAACGAAGAAGCCCGCGATCCCGCGGCGACCGGGGTCGAGTGCCAGGAGATGATCGATCGGATCGAGGACGGGGCGCGCGGGCACGGCAAACGCTACCACCCGGCTCCGACGCTCTGCAACGCGGTTCGAGCGTCGGCCCCGGGCTCTAGCGACCGACTTCGTACAGGATGGCCTGGTAGAGGGCGAGCGGGCGCGGCGTCCCGCTGCCGGCGTAGCGCTTGTCCTCGCTGTCGATCAGCACGCGCCAGTCCTCCGAGGGCGGCGCGAAGGGCTGCGCCGAGGCGGTGAGGTTGGCAACCAGCCGGACGCCGGCGGACGCAGGGCCCTGCCGGCTCAGCGTGAGCACGTTGCCCCCGGCGTCCACCTCGCACTGCGTGCGCTCCTTGCCGTGGGCGCCCAGCGCGGGGTGGGTGCGGCGCAGGTTGAGCCACTGGCGATAGTAGTCGCGCAGCTCGCGATGCCGGGGCGCCCCGGCCAGCGGGTGGCTCAGGCGCGAACGCAGGTAGGTCGAGGGCTCCGAGGGATCGGGGATCTTGCCCTCCCAGCCGAAGCGAGCGAATTCCGCCGCCCGCCCCCGGCGGACGGCCTCGACCAGGGCGGGGTCGAGGTAGGACGTGAAGAACTGGAAGGGCGAGGTCTCGCCGTACTCCTCGCCCATGAACAGCAGCGGCAGCGCCGGCGCCGCGAACAGCAGGGCGGCGGCCAGCTTGGTCGCGGCGAAGGACACGATGGTCGAGAGCCGATCGCCCTGGGCGCGGTTGCCGACCTGGTCGTGGTTCTGCAGGCAGACCACGAAGCGCTCGCCCCCGAGGTCGGCGCTGGGCGTGCCCCGCGGCCGCGCGAAGTACTCCGAGGCTTCCCCCTGGAAGGCGAACCCCTCGGCCATCGCGCGGGCCAGGCCCCGGCCGCCCGCGAAGTCGACGTAGTAGCCGCCCTTCTCACCGGTGAGCCGGCAGTGGACGGCGTGGTGGAAGTCGTCGGACCAGACCGCATCCAGCCCGAGCCCGCCCTCGGCCGCCGGCAGGACCGTGCGGCGATCGTTGTCGTGCGACTCGGCTATCAGATAGACGGGCCGGTCGAGCCCCCGGGCCTCCTCGCGGGCTCCCTCGGCCAGCTCGGTGAGGACGTGCACCGGGCTGGCGTCGAAGATCGAGTGGATGGCGTCCAGCCGCAAGCCGTCGAGGTGGAACTCCCGTACCCAGTAGCGCGCGTTGTCGATGAAATGGCGGCGCACCCCGGCGGCGTCGGGGCCGTCGAAGTTGATCGCGCTGCCCCACGGCGTCTTGTAGCGGTCGGTGAAGTACGGCCCGAACTCGGCCAGATAGTTGCCCTCCGGCCCGAGGTGGTTGTAGACGACGTCCAGGAAGACGCTGAGCCCGAGCCCGTGGGCGGCGTCGACCAGGCGGCGCAGCCCCCGGGGCCCGCCGTACGTCGACTGCGGCGCGTACAGGTGGACCCCGTCGTAGCCCCAGTTGCGCGAGCCCGGGAACTCGGCCACCGGCATCAGCTCCAGCGCGGTCACCCCGAGATCCACCAGCTGCGCCAGGTGCGGGATGACGGCCTCGAAGGTCCCGGTGGCGGTGAAGGTGCCCACGTGCACCTCGTAGAACACCAGGTCGGCCAGGGCGTGGCCGCGGAACGTCTGATCGGTCCACGGGAAGCGGGGCCAGTCCACGATGACGGAAGGCCCGTGCACACCCTCCGGCTGGAACCGGGAGACGGGATCAGGACGGTACCGCTGCCCTTCCAGGCGATACTGATACCGCATGCCCGCCGCGATTCCGGGAACGGACAGCTCGAACACCCCGTCGTCCCGTCGCGCGAGGGGCACCGGACGCCGACCCTCGATGACCACCTCGATCGCCTGGCAGTGGGGCGCCCACACCCGGAACGTCGTGCCCGTCTCGTTAAGCGTGGCGCCCAGATGAAGGCTTGCGCCGAGCGACTTCATACGGTCCAATGACCTCTGGTCACGCCCCTAGCAGGGTCGGGTTCGACGTGAAAGGTACCCGCGGATGAGCTACCCGTTCTCACTGGTCCTCCATACCCATCTTCCGATGGTGGTCAATCACGGCCGCTGGCCTCACGGCAGCGACTGGCTGAACGAGGCCACCTTCGAGTGTTACCTGCCGCTGCTCGACACCGTGCATCGGCTGGTGGCCGAGGGCCTGTCGCCGCGCTGGACCATCAACGTCTCCCCGGTGCTCACCGAGCAGCTCGCCTCCCCAGAATTCCAGAAGGAGCTGTCTTTTTACTACGACAACGTTCGCCGGGCCTGCCTGGACAGTCGCGAGCACTTCAAGCGCGAGGGGCAGGAGGGGATCGTCGCCCTCACGTACTTCTGGGAGGAGTTCTACGAGCGGATGTGGGAGCTGCACCGCCGGATCGGCGGCGACATCCTCGGCACGCTCGCCGAGCTGCAGCGGGCCGGCCATCTGGAGATCATCACCTGCGCGCGCCACGCATGGCTACCTGCCGCTGCTGTCGCGCGACGAGTCCATCCACCTGCAGCTCCGGGCCGCGGTCGAGACGCACACGCGCCACTTCGGGCGGACGCCGCGGGGCATCTGGCTGCCCGAGTGCGCCTACCGGCCGCGCTACGAGTGGACCCCGCCGACCGGGGCCGACCGGGGCCGCGAGCGCCGCATGCGGCCGGGCATCGAGGAGATGCTGGCCGCCCACGGCCTCGAGTACTTCGTGGCCGACTCGCATCTGGTGGCGGCCGGCGAGCCGGTCTTCCTCTACCGCGACTTCATCGGCCTCCGCGGCAGCGTGAGCCACGCCCCCGCCCCGCTGCCCGTCGGCGAGAAGCGCTCGCCGTACGCGCCGTACCGGGTGGCCTCGCGCGGCGGCACCGGCTCCGCCGTCGCCTTCATCCGCGACCCGCGCTCCACGTTGCAGGTGTGGAGCCGTGATCACGGCTACCCCGGCGACTACAACTTTCTCGAGTTCCACAAGAAGCACCATCCCGGCGGGCTGCGCTTCTGGCGGATCACCGATTCCTCCGGCGACCTCGGCGCCAAGCAGGTCTACGACCCCAAGATCGCGACCGAGAAGCTGGGGCTGCAGGCCAGCCACTTCGTGGCCCTGATCAAGGAGACGCTCGACCAGGCCCGCGACGGGGGCAACGCGCTGGTGTGCTCTCCCTACGACTCGGAGCTGTTCGGCCACTGGTGGTTCGAGGGCCCGCTCTGGCTCGAGCAGGTCGTGCGCGAGATGGCCCGCGCCGGCGTGCAGCCGATGACGCTGGCCCAGGCCCAGGAGGCGGTGCCGCCCCAGGGGCCGCTGCAGCTGCCCGAGGGCTCGTGGGGCGAGGGCGGCGACCACCGCGTGTGGCTCAACGCCGACACCGAGTGGACGTGGGACCGCGTGTACAGCGTCGAGCGCGAGTGGGTCGACCACCTCCAGAAGGGCGACGGCGGCAACGCCGACCTCAAGCGCGTGCTCAACCAGGCCTCGCGCGAGATGATGCTGCTGCAGGCCTCCGACTGGCAGTTCCTCATCACCACCGGCGCCGCCCGCGACTACGCCGAGCGGCGGGTGGCCGAGCACTACGCGGACTTCAAGCGCCTGAGCGAGATGGCCCACAGCCTGCGCCAGGGCCAGGTGCTGTCCATCGAGGCCGCCGACACCCTGCGCCGCCTCGAGCGCGAAGACTTCGTCTTCCCCGACCTGGATCTCACCTGGGCCCAGCCCCCCCAGCGCTAGTGCGACGGCGAACGCGCGTCCTCGGAATGATCATGGCCGGCGGCAAGGGCGAGCGGCTGCATCCGCTCACCCGCGACCGCTCCAAGCCGTCGGTGCCCTTCGGCGGGCGCTATCGCATCGTCGACTTCGTGCTCTCCAACTTCGTGAACTCGGAGATGGCCGCGCTGTACGTGCTCGTGCAGTACAAGTCGCAGTCGCTCATCGAGCACCTGCGCCAGGCCTGGCGGACCTCGGGGATCCTGCCCGACTACTTCATCACGGTGGTGCCGCCCCAGATGCGCTTCGGCCCCGCCTGGTACCGGGGCACCGCCGACGCCGTGCTCCAGAACCTCAACGTGGTCGACGATTTCAACCCCGACGTCGTGGCCATCTTCGGCGCCGACCACATCTACCGGATGGACATCAACCAGATGCTGGCCTTCCACGAGGAGTCGGGTGCCGACGTCACGGTGGCGGCCCGGCCGGTGCCCCGCGCGGAGGCCACGCAGTTCGGCATCCTGGAGATCGACGGCACCGGGCGCGTGGTCGCCTTCGAGGAGAAGCCGGCCCGGCCCAAGGGCATGCCGAACGACCCCGAGCACTCGCTGGTGTCGATGGGCAACTATCTCTTCTCGCGCCAGGCGCTCACCGACGCCCTGCTGGCCGACGCCCGCCGCAGCACCGACCACGACTTCGGGCGCTCGATCATCCCCGAGCTGGTGCCGACCGGGCGCGTGTACGCCTACGACTTCCAATCCAACGAGGTGCCGGGCGTGAAGCCGTACGAGGAGCAGGGCTACTGGCGCGACGTCGGCACGGTGCAGGCCTACTGGGACGCCCACATGGACCTGCTCGGCGAGTCGCCGCGCTTCGACCTCGACGACCGCTGGTGGCCGATCCGCACCGGCCAGCACCCCGGCCCGGCCGCCCGCTTCATCGGGGGTG
The DNA here is from genome assembly GCA_963734175.1 of uncultured Candidatus Rokubacteria bacterium. Classification (GTDB taxonomy): domain Bacteria; phylum Methylomirabilota; class Methylomirabilia; order Rokubacteriales; family CSP1-6; genus AR5. The sequence continues at coordinate 563,627 of CAVTGC010000001.1, read as the reverse complement.
AGGTCGACAACGCCCACGTCGGCGAGGCCTCGCTGATCAAGCGCGCCACCATCCGCAACTCGATCCTGGGCCGGTCGGTCTGGGTCAACGAGGGCGCCGTCATCGAGGACTCGATCGTCATGGACCACACCACGGTGGGCAAGGGCGCGCGACTCAAGCGCACGATCGTCGATCGCTTCAACATCATCCCGGCCGACAGCGAGATCGGCGTGGACCCCGTCCTCGACCGGCGGCGGCACTACGTCGATCCCTCGGGCATCGTCGTGGTTCCGCGGGGCGGGCGCCGCGAGTTCCTGCTCGGGCTGGAGGAGTTCTAGGAGCCGGCTGTTGGGGTCATCGCGCGCGATCGTCATCCACGGGCACTTCTACCAGCCGCCGCGCGAGAACCCCTGGCTCGAGGCCGTCGAGGTCCAGGACTCGGCCGCGCCCTTCCACGACTGGAACGCGCGCATCACGGCGGAGTGCTACGCCCCCAACACGGCCGCCCGGCGCGTCGACAACGTCAACCGCATCCTCGACATCGTCAACAACTTCGAGCGCATCTCCTTCGACGTCGGCCCCACGCTGTTCGCGTGGCTCGACCGGGAGGCGCCGGCGGTGGCCCGGGCCATCGTGGACGCCGACCGCGCCAGCGCGGCGGCCCAGGGCGGCCACGGCAACGCCATCGCCCAGGTCTACAACCACCTGATCATGCCGCTGGCCACCCGGGCCGACAAGGTCACCCAGGTGCGCTGGGGGCTCGGCCGACTTCCGCCGGCGCTTCGGCCGCGAGGCCGAGGGGATGTGGCTGCCCGAGACCGCCGCCGACGACGAGACGCTGGAGGTGCTGGCCGAGGCCGGCGTGAAGTTCACGATCCTGGCCCCGGCCCAGGCCCGGCGCGTGCGCCCCCTGACCGGCGGCGCCTGGGCCGAGGTCGGCGCCACCGTCGATCCCAGCCGTCCCTACCTGTGGCGGGGCCCGCGCGGGCTCACGCTGGCCCTGTTCTTCTACGACGGCCCCATCTCGCGCGCGATCGCCTTCGAGCACGTGCTGGAGAGCGGCGAGCGGCTGGCCGGACGGCTGCGGGCGGCCTTCTCGGACGCCCGCGACTGGCCTCAGCTCGTGCACTGCGCCACCGACGGCGAGTCCTACGGTCACCACTTCCGCTTCGGCGAGATGGCGCTGGCCGCCGCCCTCGAGCAGCTCGGCGACGACCCCGCGCTGACGCTGACCAGCTACGGCGCCTTCCTGGCGGCGCACCCCCCCACCTGGGAGGCGCAGATCCACCCCGGCACCTCGTGGTCGTGCGCCCACGGCGTGGAGCGGTGGCGGGCCGACTGCGGCTGCCGCGTGCGGGGCGACTGGCATCAGCGCTGGCGGGCGCCGCTCCGCGAGGCACTGGACTGGCTGCGCGACCTCGTCGATCCTTTCTACGAGACGCGCGCCGCCGCCTACCTGCGCGACCCGTGGGCGGCGCGCGACGCCTACGTGGGTGTCGTCCTCGACCGTAGCCCCGCCGAGCTCGACGCCTTCCTGCGCGAGCACCAGCGGGTGCCCTTGGACCCCGCCGCCCGGCTGGAGGTGCGGCGGCTGCTGGAGCTGCAGCGCAACCGCATGCTGATCTACACCTCGTGCGGCTGGTTCTTCGACGAGATCTCGGGGATCGAGCCGGTGCAGGTCCTGCGCTACGCGGCGATCACACTGCAGTACCTGCGTGACCTCGGCGGCGGCCACCACGAGCCCGAGTTCGAGAAGCGGCTGGGCGCGGCCCCCAGCAACGTCGCCGGCTACGGCGACGGCCGCGAGGTCTACCGCCGGCTGGTGGCGCCGGCGGTCATCGACCTGCGCCGGGTGGTGGCCCACTACGCCATCACCGATCTCTTCGCCGACCATCCCGACGAGGCCGACATCCATGCCTACCGCGTGACCCGCCTGGACCAGGTGCGGGAGGCGTACGGCGGCACCGCGCTGCGCATCGGTCATGTTCGCGTACAGTCGATGGTGACCGGCGAGGCGTGGGAGGCGATGTACGCCCTGCTGCACTTCGGCGGTCACGACGTCACCTGCGCGCTGCGGGCCTGGGAGGGCCGCGCCGTCTACGACCGCATGAAGGAGGCGCTGCTCGGCCGCTTCGCGCGCTACTCGCTGGCCGACATGGTGCGCGGCCTCGACGAGTTCTTCCCCGGCGAGGCCTACTCCCTGCCCCACCTCTTCCTCGACGAGCGCCGGCGCGTGCTGGCCCGGGTCATCGCCGCCGTGCTCGACAAGCACGAGGAGACGTACCGGCGCATCTGGGAGGAGAATCAGAAGCTCGTGCTCTACCTGCGCCAGGCCGACGCGCCCATCCCCGAGGCGCTGGCCATCGTGGCCCGCCACGTCCTCGAGCAAGAGGCGCTGGCGGAGCTGTCCCGCCTGGACGGCGGCGGCCCCCTGCCCGAGCGCGCCGTCGAGGTGGTGCGGCAGGCGCCGGCGCTGGGGCTCACGCTCGACCTCACGCCGGCCCGACCGGCGCTGCGGCGGGGGGTGCTGGCCGCGCTCGACGCCGTGGCGGCCGAGCCGGCGCCCGACCGCATCACCACCGTCGGTCGTCTGGTGGAGGACGCCGGGGCCCTCGGCCTCGACTTCGGGCTGTGGGACGTCCAGAACCGGTTCTTCGAGATCTGGCGCACGCGGGCGGACGCCCGCCCGATGCTCGCCCCGCTGGGAGCGACGCTCGGCTTCAATCTCGATCTGGAGGACGCCTGATGCGCGTCCCGCTGGCCACCTACCGGCTGCAGCTCGGCCGTGACCTCACGTTCGACGACGCCGCCGCCCGGCTGTCCTACCTCGAGCGCCTCGGCGTGAGCGACTGCTACACCTCGCCGTTCTTCGAGACGTCGTCGACCAACAGCCACGGCTACGACGTGAGCGATCACACCCGCCTGCGCGAGGAGCTGGGCGGCGAGGCTGCCTTCGGCCGCTTCGCGGAGGCCCTGCGTGCCCGCGGGATGGGGCTGCTGATCGACCTCGTGCCCAACCACATGGGCATCGCGTGCAATCGCAACCCGCGCTGGTCGCAGATGCTCGAGCACGGCCCCGCCGCGCCGGCCGCCGCCTACTTCGACATCGACTGGGCACCGATGAAGGACGAGCTGGCCGGCAAGGTGCTGCTGCCGATCCTGGGCGATCAGTACGGCGCCGTGCTCGACTCCGGCCAGCTCCGCCTCACGCTGGACGCGACCGGCCTGAGCGTCCGCTACTACGACACGGTCATGCCGCTGGCGCCGCGCTCGTGGGGGCGCGTGCTCGGCCACCGGCTGGGCGAGCTGCAGGCCCGGCTGCCGCCGGCCCACCCGGAGCTGGCCGAGCTCAAGTCGTTGATCGCCTGGCTCGCCACGCTCCCGGCCGGCGCCGTCGCCGAGGCCGAGGCGGGACGGGAGCGGCTGGCCGCGCTGCTCGGCCGGGGGCCGGCGGTTCGCGCCTTTCTCGAGGACAACGTGCGGCTCTTCAACGGCACCCCCGGCGACCCGCACAGCTTCGACCTGCTGGACGACCTGCTCGGCGAGCAGGCCTACCGGGTCGCCTACTGGCGGGTGGCCGGCGAGGAGATCAACTACCGCCGGTTCTTCGACATCAACGAGCTGGCGGCCATCCGCATGGAGGTGCCCGAGGTCTTCGAGGAGACCCACCGCCTGGTCTTCGACCTGGTCGGCCGGGGCGTGGTCACCGGCCTGCGCGTCGACCACCCCGATGGGCTCTACGCGCCGGCCGAGTACCTGCGCCGCCTGCAGCGCGGCTGCGCCCGGGCTCTTGGCCTTGCCGACGACACCCCGTTCTATGTGGTCGCCGAGAAGATCCTGGCCCCCGGCGAGCACCTGCCCGAGGGGTGGGCGACGGCGGGGACGACCGGCTACGAGTTCCTGAACCTCGTCAACGGCATCTTCGTCGATCGCGCCCAGGCCCGGGCCGTCGAGCAGGTGTACGCGCGCACGATCACGATCCGGCCGCCGTTCGCGGACGTGGTCGACGAGTGCAAGCGGCTGATCATGGAGACCTCGATGGCCTCCGAGATCAACATGCTCGGCCACCGCCTCGACCGCATCTCCGAGAAGCACCGCTCCTCGCGCGACTTCACGCTGGGCAGCCTCACCACCGCCCTGCGCGAGATCATCGCGGCCTTCCCGGTCTACCGGACCTACGTCGGCGAGTCGGAGGCTGCACCGGGCGAGCCGGCCGGCCAGGGCCGCCACGCGGATCTCACCGATCGCGACCGCGAGTACATCGCACGGGCGGTCGGCCGGGCCAAGCGGCGCACGCCGACCATGAACGAGCTGGTCTACGACTGGATCCACGACGTCCTCACGCTGCGCTTCCCGGAGACGGCCAGCGAGGCCGATCGCCAGGAGCGGCTGGACTTCGTCCGGCGCTTCCAGCAGATCACCGGGCCCGTCACCGCCAAGGGCTACGAGGACACCGTCCTCTACCGCTTCAACCGCCTCGTCTCGCTCAACGAGGTGGGCAGCGACCCCAGCCGCTTCGGCACCTCGCTGGCCGAGTTCCACGCCGAGAACCTCGAGCGGCGGCTCCGGTCGCCCCACGCCCTGTCGGCGACCAGCACCCACGACACCAAGCGCGGCGAGGACGTGCGCCTGCGCATCAGCGTGCTCTCGGAGATCCCCGCCGAGTGGCGGGCCCGGCTATCGGCCTGGCACCGGCTCAACCGCAAGCACCACACGATGGTCGACGGGGCCCCGGTGCCCGGCACCAACACCGAGTACCTGCTCTACCAGACGCTGGTCGGGGCCTGGCCCATCGACGTCCCGCGCCTGCGCGACTACATGCTGAAGGCGGTGCGCGAGGCCAAGGTCCACACCTCGTGGGTGAATCCCAACGCGCGCTACGACGAGGCGATCGCGCGGTTCGTGGAGGCGATCCTCGACCCCGACCGGTCGGCGGCCTTCCTGGAGGACCTCGTGGTCTTTCAGGCCCGCGTCGCCCACTTCGGCATGCTGAGCTCGCTGGGGCAGACGCTGATCAAGCTCACGGCGCCGGGCGTGCCGGACTTCTACCAGGGCAGCGAGCTGTGGGACCTGAGCCTCGTCGATCCCGACAACCGCCGGCCGGTGGACTGGGAGACGCGCGGTCGGCTGCTCGACGAGGTGCTGGCCGCGCTGGCCGACGGCCGCGACCGGGTGACGCTCGCCCACGAGCTGGTGAAGAGCAAGGCCGACGGCCGCGTGAAGCTCTTCGTGATCCACGCCGGGCTCGCCTTCCGCCGGACCCGACGGACCCTGTTCGACACGGGCGCCTACCGGCCGCTCGACGTCCGTGGCGCCTACGCCGAGCACGTCTGCGCGTTCGCGCGGGTGGGGGCCGACGGTGCCGTCGCCCTGACGATCATCCCTCGCCTGCTCGCCCGGCGCGGCATCGACGCGGTCCCGCTCGGCGCCGAGTACTGGGCCGACACCTGGATCGAGCTGCCCCGGGAGCTGGCCGGCCACTACACGAACGTGCTCACCAGCGAGCGGGCGGCATCGGCGCCGGCCGGGGACGCCGCCGGCCTGCGACTGGCCGACGTCCTCGCCAGCTTCCCGGTGGCGCTCCTCGACCGCGAGGCCCCCGCGTGACGACACCGACCGCCAAGCCCTTCCAGTTCATCGGCTGCGTGGAGCTGCGCCAGGCTCTCGACCATCGCGCGCGCGACGAGCGCGAGCTGCTCGACCGGCTGGAGGACGCGCCGGCGGGGTCGATCTTCTACCACACGCACGGCTACTTCCTCCGCCACCGGCCCGTCACCACCGCCTACGGCAACGACTTCGCGGCGTGGGTGGCCGGCCACGTGCGCGACCAGGTGCTGGCCGAGCGCCTGGCCGTCATCAACCCCTTCGAGATGGACAGCCTGGAGGAGCTGCGCGAGGAGCTGATGTCGGTCGTCCACGATCACCTGCTCCGGCTGTCCACGATCCCCCGCGTCGAGTTCGGCGACGCCTTCAACTTCCAGCAGTCGCACATCGTGGAGGTGCCGCTGGGGCCGGCCGCCACCACCCTGCTGGAGTTCCGGGCCGGACTGGCCGAGGTGGACGCCAGCGCGATCTACTTCCACATGGTGGAGGCGCGGGCACGGCTGGGCCGGCGCTCGGGCGACTTCGCCGAGTGGATCCGCACCTCGCTGCAGCTGCCCGCCCTGGCCGAGCGTCTCGAGCGGATCGACGCCTACATGACGAGCCTGGAGCGCGTGCGGGCGCGCGTGCTGGCCCTGGTCGACGCCGAGCTCGAGGAGGCGAGCGCGTGATCGCCATCGACGACTACCGGCGGGTGGCGCCGCCCGGCGCCGTGGACATGCTACTGCGGCTGGCCGAGAAGGTCCGCGGGCGGCGGCTGCTCCACGTCAGCGGCGGGCGCTTCGGCGGCGGCTCCGCCGAGATCCTCCACACGCTGGTGCCGATGATGGTCGACCTCGGGGTCGACGCCGGCTGGGAGATCACCGGCGGCGACCCCGGCTTCTACACGACGGCCACCGCGCTGCGGGCCGCCCTGGACGGCGCCGAGCGCGTGCTGACCGACGAGGCCCTCGAGCACTACGTCGAGATGAACCGCGTCAACGCCAAGAAGCTGGCCCTCGACGCCAACCTCGTGCTCGTGCACGACGTGCAGCCGGCCACGCTGGTCGAGCACCGCGGTCCCGGCAGCCGCTGGGTGTGGCGCTGCCACTTCGACGCCTCGCGCGCCCAGCGGCGGGCCTGGACGTTCCTGCGGCCGTGGATCAACCAGTACGACGCCGCCATCTTCTCGCTGCCGCGGTTCGGCCGCCGGCTGGGCATTCCGCGCTACGTCATCGCGCCGTCGATCGATCCCCTGTCGGAGAAGAACCGCGACCTGACCTCCCGCGAGGTCATCACGATCCTGCGTGGCCTCGGCCTGACCCAGGACCGCCCCATCCTGCTGCAGGTGGCGCCGTTCACGGCCGCCGAGGACCCTCTCGGCGTGATCAACGCCTACCGGCTGGTGAAGAAGCACTACAACGTCCGCCTGGTGCTGGCCGGCACCAGCGAGACCGACCGCCCTGGCGTGGAGATGCTGGCCGAGCTGCGCGAAGCGGCGCACCACGATCCCGACATCACCGTCCTCGAGCTGCCGCCCGACGCGCATCTGCAGATCAACGCGCTGCAGCGGGCGGCCACCATCGTGCTGCAGAAGTCGGTGCACGAGGCGTTCGGGCTGGGCGCGGTCGAGGCGATGTGGAAGGGCAAGCCGGTCGTGGGCGGCTTCGCCGGCGGCCTCACCCAGCAGATCATCTACGACGTGACCGGCTACACCGTGCACTCCGTCGAGGGCGCCGCCTTCCGCCTGCGCCATCTGCTCAACAACCCCGAGCTGATCGCCCGGATGGGCGCGGCCGGGCGCGAGCACGTCCGTCGCTCGTTCCTGGTCACCCGCCACCTGACCGACTACATGGCCCTGCTCGTCCACGTGACCCGCTGACGGCATGGCGCGACGTGAGCTGCCCGAGGCGGCGCTGGCCCCGGCCGATCGGCTGGCGCCGATCGATCTCGCCGTGGGTCTGCTCACCTTCAACAACGCCGAGACGCTGGAGGGTGTCCTCGCCGCCGCCACCGCCGGCCTGGCCCGTTTCCCCGACGCCCGGACGGCGCTGATCGTTGCCGACGCCGGCTCCTCCGACGACACCCGCGCCCTCGCGGAGGCCGCCGCGGTGCCGGCCGTCGTGGTCGAGCACGAGGCGCCGGCCGGCGAGCGGGTCGCCGTGCCCTTCCACGGCGTGCCGGGCCGGGGCGCGGCGCTGCGGGCGACGTTCACGGTGGCCCAGCGGCTCCGGGCGCGCGCCCTCGTCCTGCTCGAGGCCGACGCCGTCTCCGCCCAGCCGGAGTGGATCGAGCGGCTGGCCCGGCCGGTGCTGGAGGACAAGGCCGACTTCGTCACGGCCGCGTACACCCGCCATCGTTACGAGGGCACGATCTCGCGGCTCGTGCTGGCCCCGCTCGTGCGCACGCTCTACGGGCGGCGGCTGCAGCATCCCTTCGGGGGTCAGCAGGCGCTGTCGGCGCGGCTGATCGAGCACCTGCTCATCCACCCCAAGTGGTCGTGGACCGGTCCCGACGTGAGCGACCTGTGGATCACCGGCACCGCCATCGCCGACGGGTTCGGCGTGTGGGAGGGGTGGCTGGGGCCGCACCACGTCCGCTCGCGCACGCGCGTCATCGACCTGCCCGGGATGATCGCCCAGACGCTCGGCGCCGCCTTCACCGTGATGCAGCGTCACGAGGACCTGTGGCTGGAGGTGCGTGGCAGCGAGCCGATCCCGGCCGTGGGCGAGCCGGTCGCGCCCGGCGTGGAGCCGATGACCGTCGACGTCGACGCCATGCTGGAGGCCTTCGGCCAGGGCGCGCGCGACCTGACCGCGATCTGGGAGCTGATCCTGGCCCCCGACACGCTGGCCGAGGTGCTGGCGCTCGACACCGGCGGCCGGCTGCGGTTCTCCGACGACCTGTGGGCCCGCGTGGTCTACGACTTCGCGCTGGGCCATCACTACGCGGTCGTCCACCGCGACCACCTGCTCCGCTCGCTCACGCCGCTCTACCTGGGCCGCACGGCCGCGTTCGTGCTGGCCACCCGCGCGACGGGGGCGGCCGCGACCCAGGCGCACCTCGACGCCGTGGGCGCGGCCTTCGAGCGACAGAAGACCTATCTCGTGGAACACTGGCGGTAAGATCAACTCATCCCCATGCTCGACCCCAAGGACCTCCGGCGCACCGTCATCATCGAGCACGTCGCCCCCGTCGTGGACGGCGGCCGCTATCCCATCAAGCGCGAGGTGGGCGATCGCGTCGAGGTCAGCGCCGACGTCTTCAAGGAAGGCCACGAGTTCCTCCTGGCCTTCGTGAAGTACCGGCGGGCCGACGCGCCCGACTGGCGCGAGAGCCCGATGCGACTGGTCGACAACGACCGCTGGGCCGGCGCATTCACCGTCGAGGACAATGCCCGCTACCGGTTCACGATCGAGGCACTGCCCGATCCCTTCCGCTCCTGGCTGGCCGATCTCGCCAAGCGCGTGGCCGCTGGCCAGGACGTCGCCAGCGAGCTGCGGGAGGGGGCCGCGCAGGTGCGCGGGGCCGCCGGCCGGGCCACCGGGGCCGACGCCGCCGCCCTGCGGCGAGTGGCTCGCGCGGATCGAGAAGGCGCCGAGCCAGGCCGAGGCGGTGGCGGCGGTGGGCGAGGCGGCCCTGGCGGCGCTGATGGATCGCCACCTGGACCGCGCCGACGCCACCTGGGCCGAGCACGAGTACGAGGTCGTCGTCGATCGCGAGCGCGCGCGCTTCGCGGCCTGGTACGAGTTCTTCCCGCGCTCGGGCGTGGCCGGCCGCCACGGCACCTTCCGCGACGCCGAGGCCCAGCTGGAGCGGGCGGCGGCGATGGGCTTCGACGTCGTCTACCTGCCGCCCATCCACCCGATCGGCCGCGCCCATCGCAAGGGTGCCAACAACGCGCTGACCGCGCAGCCGGGGGAGCCGGGCAGCCCGTGGGCGATCGGCGGCGTCGAGGGCGGCCACGACGCCGTCCATCCCGACCTCGGCACGCTGGCCGACTTCGACCGCTTCGTGAGCCGGGCCCGCGCGCTCAAACTGGAGGTCGCGCTGGACTTCGCCATCCAGGCCTCGCCCGATCACCCGTGGGTGCGCGAGCATCCCGAGTGGTTCTTCCACCGCCCCGACGGCAGCATCAAGTACGCGGAGAACCCGCCCAAGAAATACCAGGACGTGTACCCGCTGAACTTCTACGGCGAGGATCCGCGGGCGGCCTGGCAGGAGATGAAGCGGGTCATCGAGTTCTGGATCGGCCACGGCGTGACGACCTTCCGCGTCGACAACCCGCACACCAAGCCGGTCCGCTTCTGGGAGTGGCTCATCCGGGAGGTGCAGACCGCCCATCCGGAGACCGTGTTCCTGGCCGAGGCGTTCACGCGCCCGAAGATGATGCGCGTCCTCGCCAAGGCCGGCTTCACCCAGTCCTACACCTACTTCACCTGGCGCAACGAGAAGACCGAGCTGCAGGAGTACCTGACCGAGATCACGCAGCCGCCGATGGCGGAGTACTTCCGGGGCAACCTGTGGCCGAACACCCCGGACATCCTGCACGAGGCGCTGCAGCACGGCGGCCGGCCCGCCTTCCGGATGCGCCTGGTGCTGGCCGCCACGCTGTCGTCCGTCTACGGCATCTACAGCGGCTACGAGCTCGGCGAGAACGAGCCGTTCGCGCCCGGCTCCGAGGAGTACCTGCACTCCGAGAAGTACGAGCTGAAGACCCGCGAGTGGGGCGCCCCCGGCAACCTGGTCGGCTTCATCACCCGGGTGAACCGCATCCGGCGCGAGCACCGGGCCCTGCAGCTCTATCGCAACCTGGTCTTCTACGGCGCCGACGATCCCCGCATCGTCTGGTACGGCAAGATGACGCCCCAGCGCGACGACGTCGTGTTCGTGGCCGTCAATCTCGATCCGTTCGCCACCCACGCCGCCATGGTCGACGTGCCCATCCACGAGCTCGGCATCGCGCCCGACCAGCCGTACCGGATGCACGAGCTGCTCAGCGACGTGTCCTACGAGTGGCGGGGGCCGCGCGGCTTCGTCGAGCTCGACCCCGCCCGGGACCTCGCCCAGATCTTCGTCCTGCGGCGGTAGCATGAAGGCCAGCGTGTACCACCTGCAGCTCAACGTGACCGACGCCGCCGTCTCGCTGCCCTTCTACCGATCGCTGCTCGACTACCTCGAGTACCGCGTGCTGGTCGAGCAGCCGGGTCTGCTCGGCATGTCCAACGGCACCACCGACCTCTGGCTCGTGCAGACGGGGGCCGACCGCGCCGACACCGCCGTGCATCGCAAGAACCCCGGGCTCAACCACCTCGCCTTCCGTGTCAGCCGCCGCGCCGACGTCGACCGCTTCCACGACGAGCTCCTGAAGCCGGCCGGCACCCCCATCCTCTACGGCGGCCCCAGGGACTACCCCGAATACCGCCCCGGCTACTACGCCGTCTTCTTCGAGGACCCCGACCGCCTCAAGCTCGAGGTCGCCCACATCCCATGACCACCGCCACCCGATGCCAGACAAAAACCCGCGGAATCCGGAGACGTCTCACGCGGAACGGCGGGGGACCCGTAGTCCCGCCCCCCGCCCGGAGTAGTGAGGTCGCGTGAAGGACTGGTACAAGGACGCGGTGTTCTACGAGATTCACGTCAAGGCGTTCTTCGATGCCGACGGCAACGGCATCGGCGACTTCGCGGGGCTGACGGCCAAGCTCGACTACGTGCGCGAGCTCGGCGTCGACTGCCTGTGGATCCTGCCCATGTACCCCTCGCCCCTGCGGGACGACGGCTACGACATCGCCGACTTCTACGGGATCCACGCCTCCTACGGCAACGTGGAGGACTTCCAGAAGTTCCTCGACGCCGCCCACGAGCGCGGCCTGCGCGTGATCGCCGACCTGGTCATGAACCACACCTCCGACCAGCACCCGTGGTTCCAGGCCGCCCGGGCCGACCGCGCCTCGCCCTACCGCGACTACTACGTGTGGAGCGACACCGACCAGCGCTACCGCGACGCCCGCATCATCTTCACCGACACCGAGAAGTCGAACTGGTCGTGGGATCCGGTCGCCAAGCAGTACTACTGGCACCGGTTCTTCAGCCACCAGCCCGACCTCAACTACGACAACCCCGCCGTGAAGAGCGCGATGCTGGACGTGATGCGCTTCTGGCTCGACCGCGGCCTCGACGGCTTCCGGTGCGACGCGGTGCCGTACCTGATCGAGCGCGAGGGCACCAGCGGCGAGAACCTGCCGGAGACGCACGCGGTCCTGCGCGAGTTCCGGGCCGTCATCGACCGCGAGTACGGCGGCGAGCGGGTGCTGCTGGCCGAGGCCAACCAGTGGCCGGAGGACGTGCGCCCCTACTTCGGCGACGGCGACGAGTTCCACATGGCCTTCCACTTCCCGCTCATGCCGCGCCTGTACATGGGCATCCGCCGGGAGGACCGCCAGCCGATCACCGACATCTTCACCCACACGCCGCCGATCCCGCCCGGCTGCCAGTGGTGCCTCTTCCTGCGCAACCACGACGAGCTCACGCTGGAGATGGTGACCAGCGAGGAGCGCGACTACATGTACTACGCCTACGCCTCCGACCCGCAGACGAAGCTCAATCTGGGCATCCGGCGGCGACTGGCCCCGCTGATGGACAACGACCGCCGCCGCATCGAGCTGCTGAACTGCCTGCTGCTCACGCTGCCGGGCAGCCCGATCGTCTACTACGGCGACGAGCTCGGCATGGGCGACAACGTCCACCTCGGCGACCGCAACGGCGTGCGCACGCCCATGCAGTGGTCGGACGACCGCAACGCCGGCTTCTCCACGGCCGAGCCGGCCCAGCTCTACCTGCCGGTCATCACCGATCCCGCCTACAGCTACCAGGCCGTGAACGTCGCCGCCCAGGAGAAGTCGGCGAACTCGCCCCTCAACACGATGCGGCGGCTCATCGCCGCCCGCCGCCGCTCGCCGGCGTTCGGGCGGGGCTCGATCGAGTTCCTGAAGCCGCGCAACCAGTCGGTGCTGGCCTACGTGCGCCGCTGGCAGGACGACATCGTCCTCATCGTCGCCAACCTGTCGGGGCGCCCGCAGCCGGTCGAGCTCAACCTGGCCGCGCTGGAAGGGCTGACGCCGGCCGAGATGCTCGGTGACGTCCGCTTCCCGACGATCCGGCGCGAGCCGTACTTCCTCTCCCTCGGGCGCCCACGGCTTCTACTGGCTGCGGCTGGAGGGGCGCCAGCGCCGCCCGACGCGTTACGGCATCGAGGACTCCGCGATTTGACGGGGTGGAGCGGCGAGGCCCTCGCCACCTGGGTGGCCCGGCAGCGGTGGTTCGCGGGCAAGACCCGGCGCATCACCGCGGTGACCCTGGAGGACGGCGTGTCGATCGGCCCCGGCACGCTGTGGATCGCGCGCGTGGCCCTCGACGACGGCCAGGCCGATCGCTACGCGCTGCCCCTGCTCGAGGGCCCCGGGCTCGCCGACGGCCTCGATGACCCTGGCTTCTGCCGCGCCCTGCTGCACCTGATCGTGGGCGGAGCGCGGGTGCCGGGTCGGCGGGGCGAGATCGTCGGCACGCCGACGCGGGCGTCGCTCCCCGGCCTCGCCACCGACGTGCCGGCACGCCGGCTCGACGGCGAGCAGAGCAACACCTCGGTGGTCTTCGGTGACGCGCTCATCCTCAAGCACTTCCGGCGACTGGCGGCCGGCGTCAACCCCGACGTGGAGATCACCGGCTTCCTGACCGAGCGCACGGCCTTCCGCCACACGCCGCGCCTGGCCGGCAGCCTCGAGTACCGTGACGCGGAGGGTGTCTGGGCCCTGGCCATGGCCCAGGAGCTGGTCACCAATTCGCGCGACGGGTGGCGCTGGCTGCTGGGCCGGCTCGCCGCCGGCGACGCCGCCCTCGCCGCGCTCGGCACCCTCGGTCGCCGCACCGCTGAGCTGCACCTGGCCCTCGCCGCCGACGCCCGCGAGCCGGCCTTCGCGCCCGAGCCCATCACCCCCGACGACGTCGCCGCCTGGACGGAGTCGGTACAGCGCCAGCTCGACGCCGCCCGGGCCGCGCTCGGCGGTCGACTCCCCGACGGCGTGCCCGACCGCCTCGACGCCACCGGCCTCGGCGGCCTCGTCGGTACCGTGAAGCTGCGGCACCACGGCGACTTCCACCTGGGCCAGACGCTGGCCGTGCGCGACGGTGAGGACTTCGCGCTCATCGACTTCGAGGGCGAGCCGCTGCGGCCGCTGGCCGAGCGCCGGCGCAAGCACACGCCGCTGCGCGACGTGGCCGGCCTGCTGCGCTCGCTCGGCTACGCCGCGGCCAGCGCCCCGGCCCCAGCCGGCTGGGAGACCGAGGCCCGGACGGCGTTCGTGACGGCCTATCGCGCGGCGGCCGGCGCGGCCCCGTTCGTGCCGGCGGCGGGGGCGGCGCTGACCCGGGCGCTGGCGGTGCTGGAGGTGGAGAAGGCGGCCTACGAGGTCGTGTACGAGGCGAACAACCGGCCGGACTGGGTGGCGATTCCCGTGCGCGGCCTCGTCACCGCCGCCGCGGCTCTTCGGTCGGGTCGCGGGGCTGGGGCACCGTGAAGATCATGAGGTTGGCGTTCCAGCCGGAGGGCTCGAAGTAGACGAGCAACCCCTCCCGGTAGAGGAACAGGTCGCTCTCGTTCTCGCGCCCCATCTGGTCCGGATAGCCCCAGCCGTTGGTGACCACGCCCCGGTTGAAGGTGCCGGGCCTCGGCTCCAGCCGGATCGCGCGGACGATCTCCGGCTGGTACTTGTCGGCCTGCAGCAGGCCGAACTCCACGGTCATCCGCTCGATCCCGGTCGGCGCCTTCGGCCCCTCGTAGACCCAGCTCTCGGTGTCGTAGCTGTCGACCTTCTGCCGGTCCACCCGCGTGGGCGTGCCGTACTTGGCCCGCACGGCCGCGGTCGTGGTCGCGCCCGGCCGGATCAGCCCCCACTCGGCGGCCCCGGCGACGGTGGCCATCGCCAGCGCGCCGAGGGCGACGAGAGCGGCCGCGAGTCGGGCGCGCATCAGAAGCCCAGCGCGACGCCGTCGCCGCGGGGGTCGGCGCCGCCGCTCAGCACGCCATCGCGCACGGTGATGCCGTGGGCGTGTCCGACCCGGTAGAAGAGCTCCGGCGCCGCCTTCATGGCGTGGCCGCGGCGCCGCAGGGCGGCGAACACGCGGGCCGGCACCCGACTCTCGAGGTGGATCGCGTCGGCCGGATCGTCCGGCAGGAACGCGCCGACGAGAAAGCGCGGGCGCTCGATCGCTTCCTGGATGTCGAGGCCATAGTCGAACACGTTGGTCAGCACCTGAACGTGGAACATCGCCTGGCCGTTCCCTCCCATGGTGGCGAAGCCCATGACCGGCCGGTCGTCGCGGGTGGTGATCGAGGCCATCAGCGTATGGAAGGGCCGCTTGCGCGGCGCCAGCACGCTCGGATGGCCGGGCGTCAGCGTGAAGTGGCGCCCGCGGTTCTGCAGGCAGAGGCCGGTGCCGGGCGGGACCACGCCGGAGCCGAAGGCGTTGAACAGGCTCTGGATGACGCTGAGCACGTTGCCGTGGCCGTCGGCCACGACGAAGCCGGTCGTGTCGCCCTCGGGCTGGCCCGGCACGTACACCTGGGCCTTGCGCGGGTCGAAGTGACGCAGCCGCTCGGCTGCGTAGGCCTTGTCGAGCATGCCGGCCACGGGGACGCGGGCCTGGGCGGGGTCACCGATCCAGCGGTCGCGGTCGGCGTAGGCGAGCTTGGTCACCTCCAGCAGCAGGTGCAGGTGCTCGACGGAGTGCAGGGCCTTGCGCGCCAGCGGCACACCCTCCAGCATGTTGAGCGCGAGCAGGGCGGTCACGCCCTGGGTCGGCGGCGGCGTCTCGTACACCGTGTAGCCTCGATACGTCGTGGAAATCGGCTCACCCCACTCGCCGGTGTGGGCGCCGAGGTCGTCGAGCGTCAGGAAGCCGTCGGCCTCCATGCGCTCGGCGATGACCCGGGCGACGCGGCCGCGATAGAAGAGGTCGGGCCCCTCGGCCGCGAGGTCGCGCAGCGTCCGCGCCAGATCGGGCTGCACGAACATCTCCCCGGGGGCCGGCGGCGTGCCGCCGGGCAGGAACACGCGGCGCCACTCCGGGTCCGGATTGCCCGGCGCGTACTCGGCGATGCCCTGGCTGAGAATCGAGGTGATCGGAAAGCCTCGCTCCGCGTAGTGGATGGCCGGGCCGAGCAGCGCATCGAGCGAGCGCGAGCCGAAGCGCTCCAGCAACATCGCCCACGCCCGCACCACGCCCGGCACGCTCACGGTGGGGGGCCCGATCACCGGCAGCCCGCTCATCCCCCGCCGCTGCAGCTCCTCGGGCGTCGCCCGCGATCCCGACCGGCCGGCGCCGTTGAGGAAGTGCACGCGCCGGGTGGCCGCCTCGTAGTAGAGGCAGAAGAGATCGCCGCCGAGGCCGCAGTTGTTCGACTGGGTCACGGCCAGCACGGCGTTGGTGGCGACGGCGGCGTCGGCGACGGTGCCGCCCGCCTTCAGCGTCTCCACGCCGGCCATCGTGGCGAGCGGATGGCAGGAAGCCACGAGGCCCTCCCGGCCGAGGGCGAGCGAGCGACGCGAGTATCCGATCTGGGGCAACGTCAGGCCTCCTCGAACAGCTTGGTGATCTCGTCCCGGGCAAAGGTGGGCAGCGGCCACTGGCGCGTGCCGTCGGTGAGGGTGACGCCCTGGGCGGCCGGCACCACCTGGCCGATGAAGTGGCAATCGATGGCCTCGCGGGCCAGCGCGTGGATGACGATGCCGGCCTCGGCCGGCGCCAGCGTCATGAGCAGGGCGCCGGAAGCGATGGTGCCGAGCGGGTCGAGGCCGAACGCCTCGCACAGCGCGCGGCCCTCGGGCAGCACCGTGATGCGGTCGCGGTCGATCCGCAGCCCCACCCCGGCCGCCGTCGCCAGCTCGTGCAGCGCGGTGGCGATGCCGCCCTCGGTCGGATCGTGCATCGCGTGCACGGTGGCCAGCTCGCAGGCGATCTCCACCTCCGGACGCACGCTGATGCCGGGCGTGCGCAAGAAGCCGCGGGCCCGCCGGATCATCGCGGCCGGCACCCCGCGCGCCCGCAGCTCGGCGTCCTTCTCCCGCGCGATGATGGCGGCGCCCTCCAGCGGCACGCCCTTGGTGAGCACGATCGCGTCGCCGACCTGGGCGCCCGCGGTGGTGACGAGGCGGTCCCGGGCGACCTCGCCCAGCATGGTGCCGGCCACGATCGGCCGATCGAGGCCGTGGGTGATCTCGGTGTGGCCGCCGACGAGCGAGACCTCGAGCTCCTCGCACGCCTCGCCGATCTGGGCGAACAGTGCGCGCACGGCGTCCTCGTCGGTACGGCCCTCCGGCAGCAGCAGCGTGGCGAGGAACCACCGGGGCGTGGCGCCGCGCACGAGAACGTCGTTGGCGTTGACGTGCAGGGCGTACCAGCCCAGCTCGTCGGTGGCGAACGTGATCGGGTCGGCCGCCGCCACCAGGTAGCGGTCACCGAGGTCGATGACGGCGGCGTCCTCGCCCACGCGCGGCCCCACGACGACGCGCGGATCGCGGGGAGCGTGCTTGTCGAGGACGGCCTGCAAGAGGTCGCCGGGGAGCTTGCCGACGGGCAGGAACGGCATCGCGCCCCGTAGTATACCCGCTCCCCGCGCGACGCCCGGCGTGCGCCCGACCGACACGCGCCGCGCCGGCTAGGTCAGCAGCTTCAGCAGATCGGCGGTCAGGTCGTAGAGCTGGGCGCAGCCGGCCTCGCCGCCGAGGGTGCTCTGGATGCGCTTGCGCAGGCCGGGATCGGCGTGCTCGCCGAGCAGCGCGGTGATCCGCCGCTGCGGCTCCGAGCAGATGCCGGCGTAGGGCAGCCGCGGTGTCACGTGCTCGGCCCGCACCACCGTGTTGCTGGCCAGGTCGATCTCGTACGTGATCTCGAAGCCGTGCACGTTGTCGTGCATCGAGTGGAACAGCCGCAGCCGCCCGTCCCCGCGCTCCAGCCGCGCCACCTTGCGCCGCTCGAAGACCCGCGCCTGGCCCGGGCGGGGGCTGTAGAGATCCGGCACCATGGGCGTGGCCACGGCGCGGGTGCCGAACAGCGCGCGCCCGGCCGGGCTGTAGGTGAAGCACGAGTTGGGTAGGTCGGCCCAGCCGGTCGTGTCGAGCGTCCAGCACTCGAGCGCGTCGCCCGCCGTTGCCCGCTCGGCCATCGCCCGCGGCATCCGGGCGACCTGCCGGGCCAGCCGGGCGACCTCGATGGTGGCGTCGACGGCCAGCGAGGCGCCGTCGGCGTCGCCGAGCAGCTCGGCGGCCCGCCGCGTGAGGCCGCCGACCATCTGGGCGCCGGCCAGCCGCGCGAACCCCTCGGCCAGCGACGGCGCCACCCGCCCGGCCAGCGGGGTGAGACGCGCCGCCCGGATGGCATAGGTCGGTGACGGCAGCGCCACTACCGCGACCTCCAGCGCTCGGTCGTCGTCGGCGAGCCGCACCGTGTGGGTGAACGCGTCCTCGTGCGTGTTGTCCACGCGCCCCTCCATCACCCGCTCGTAGCGGTCGCGGCCGGCGAGGACGGCGGGGAGCTGCATCAGCGGCCCATCTCGCTCCGGCCGCCGGCCAGGTACCGGTCGGGCTCGCGGTCGAACTTCTGCTTGCAACCCACCGCGCAGAAGTAATAGGTCTCGCCCTGGTACTTCGACTGGGCCGCGGCCTTGGCGGGCTCCACGGTCATCTTGCACACCGGATCCACAGCCATCATCGTCCTCCTGGGGTTGGCCCCGCCACCGGCTCCGGAGCGAATCTCCAGCGCCGCAGGCGCAGGCTATTGGCGACCACGGACACCGACGAGAACGCCATGGCGGCACCGGCCAGCATCGGCGAGAGCAGCACGCCGGCCAGCGGGTAGAGCACACCGGCCGCCACGGGGATGAGCACCACGTTGTAGCCGAATGCCCAGGCGAGATTCTGCTTCACGATGCGGATCGTCCGCCGCGAGAGGTCGAGGGCCACGACGACGCCGGTGACCTCGCTCCGCATCAGGGTGACGTCGGCGGCCTCGATGGCCACGTCGGTGCCCGAGCCCATCGCGATGCCGACGTCGGCCTGGGCCAGCGCCGGCGCGTCGTTGATGCCGTCGCCCACCATGACCACCACGTCCCCGTCGGCTTGCAGGACGGCGATCTCGCGCGACTTGGCGGCGGGCTGCACCTCGGCCACCACGCGCTCGATTCCCGCCAGCCGGGCGATGGCCAGCGCCGTCAACCGCTGGTCGCCCGTGAGCATCACCACCTCGAGCCCGCGCCGGCGCAGCATGGCCACGGCGGCGGCGGCGTCCGGCTTCAGCGTGTCGGCCACGGCGAGGAGCCCGAGCACGTGCCCGGCGAACGCGACGTAGACGACCGTCTTGCCCTCGGCCGCCAGCTCCGCCGCACGCGAAGCCAGCGACTCGACCTCGAGGCCGCGGGCCTGCATCAGCGCGTGGTTGCCGACGAGCACCCGGCCATCGGGGGCGAGGGCGTCGATGCCCTGCCCCGGCACGGTCTGGAACTCGCCGACCGCCGGCAGCGCCAGCCCCTGCTCCTTGGCCCGGGTGACGATGGCGGCGCCGAGCGGATGCTCGGAGCCCTGCTCGGCGGCGGCGGCCAGCGCCAGCACGTCGGCCTCGGCGATGCCCGGCCCGACGACGACGTCGGTCACCACCGGCCGGCCCATCGTCAGGGTGCCGGTCTTGTCGAAGACCGCGATCGTCGCCGCACTGAGCCGCTCCAGCGCGGCGGCGCTGCGAATCAGCACGCCGTGCTCGGCGCCGCGCCCGGTTGCCACCATGATGGCCGTCGGCGTGGCCAGCCCCATCGCGCACGGACAGGCGATGACCAGCACGGCCACGGCGTTGGTGAGGGCGTGCACGAGCGCGGGCGCAGGGCCGACGAGCCACCAGCCGATGAAGGTCAGCGCGGCGATCACCAGCACGACCGGCACGAAGACCGCCGCCACCCGATCGGCCAGCCGCTGGATCGGCGCCCGCGAGCCCTGCGCCTCCTCGACCAGCGCGACGATGCGGGCCAGCGTCGTCTCGCTGCCCACGCGGGTGGCGCGGAAGACGAAGCCGCCGGTGCCGTTGACGGTGCCTCCCGAGACGACGGCGCCGGGCGCCTTGTCGACCGGCATGCTCTCGCCCGTCAGCATCGACTCGTCCACCGTGGAGCCGCCCTCCACCACGACGCCGTCGACGGGCAGCCGCTCGCCGGGGCGGACCCTGACCAGGTCGCCGACCTCCACCGCCGCGGTCGGGACGTCGATCTCGGCGCCGGCGCGGAGCACGCGGGCGGTGCGCGGGGCCAGGCCCACCAGCCGCCGGATCGCCTCCGAGGTGCGGCCGCGCGCGCGCGCCTCGAGCCAGCGTCCGAGCAGGACGAGCGTGATGACCACCGCCGCCGTCTCGTAGTAGGGCATGGCGCCGGCCGCGTGGAAGACGTGCGGCCACAGCGTGATCGCCACGCTGAAGAAGTAGGCGGCACTGGTGCCCAGCGACACCAGCGTGTCCATGCTGGCGGTGCGGTGGCGGAGGTCGCGCAGGAAGCCGGCGTGGAAGGTGGCGCCGACCCAGAGCTGCACGGGTGTGGCCAGCGCGAGCTGCACCCACGGGTCGCGCAGCCACGCCGGCGCCCACGGGAAGAAGTCGGGCATCCCGCCGACGAGGAGCGGCACCGACAGCAGCGCGCCGAGCCGCCATCGCCGGCCCAGCCGCCGCTGCTCCAGCTCCCGGGCCGCCTGCTCCCGGGCCTCCGCCTCGCTGCCGCGCGGCGTCGGGGCCTCGGCCAGCTCGTAGCCGGCCGCCGCCACCGCAGCCTGCAGAGCGCCGACGTCGGCCCGGGCGGGGTCGAACGCGACCGTGGCCCGCTCGGTGGCGAGGTTCACCGACGCGGTCTCCACCCCGGGCACGCCGGTCAGCGCTTGCTCGACCTTGCCGACGCAGGCGGCGCAGTGCATGCCGCGCACGGGCAACGTGAGCCGCTCGGCCATCAGCGCGCTCCGAAGCGCGAGAACACGTCCAGCAGCTCGTCGACCTTCTGCTGGCGCTCGGACTTGGACCCCGAGCGCAGCGCGTCGGCCACGCACGACTCGATGTGGCGGCCGACCAGCAGCTTCTGGACCTGGTCCAGCGCCCCCTGCACGGCCGAGATCTGCAGCAGGATGTCCACGCAGTAGGCGTCGCTGTCGAGCATCCGCTGCAGGCCCTGCACCTGCCCCTCGATGCGGCGCAGCCGACCCCGAGCCTTGGCCTTGGTCTCGTCGTTCAGCACCGTCATACCCCCTGGGGGTAGTATCGACGGCGACGACTCGCCTGTCAAACCGGGCGCGGGGGCCGGCTACTCGAACAGCGAGGGCTGATTGGCCGGGGTGGCGGCGTTCCGGCCGCGGCGTCCGGCCGCGGCCCGCCGCGCCTTGCCCGTCGTCTTGGCCGTCTTGCCGGCGGCGGTCGCGGCCGGGCGGGGCAGCTTCCAGCCCTTCTGGTGGGCGATCCGCTCGCCCTGCTTGATCACGAGGAGATCGACCAGACGGGCCAGCGGGTTGCTGAGCAGGACGAGGTAGCGCTCCCAGTAGCGGGGTGAGTGGGCCAGCGTCCGCATCTGGTCGAGCGCCAGCGAGAGGGCCGAGCGGTCGCCCTTGCGGGAGGCCAGGCGCAGGTCGGCGACGATCCGGCGACCGCTGACGCGCGAGGGCGGGGTGCGAGCCATGGCACGCGATGCTACCGCCGGACGGCGGCGGGGTCTACACGCCCGCCCGCGCCCTCAGCGTACGCGCAGGTCGTACTCCTCGCGCTGGGCCTGGCCGGCCACGCCCTGCACCGTGATCTTCACCTCCAGCCCCGCCTCCAGCCGCTCGATGTCGCCGTGACCGTCGCCGCCCAGATAGGAGGCCAGGTCGGGGTGCACGCGGGCCACGATCTCGCGGCCCTCGCCGGGCGGCGCCTCCGCCGCGGCCTTGGCCTGCAGGGCCCGGTAGATCTCGGTGGCCAGCGTCTCGTTGGACTTCACCACGCCGGTGCCGCGGCAGGTCGGGCAGTGCTGGGTCAGGAGCGCGCGCAGGTCCTGGCGCACCCGCTTGCGGGTCATCTGCACCAGCCCCAGCTCGGAGATCTCCAGCACGTTGGTGCGGGCCTTGTCCTCGGTCAGCGCGCGCTTGACCGCCTTGTAGACCTGCTCGCGGTGCTCGAGCACCTCCATGTCGATGAAGTCGATGATGATGATGCCGCCCAGGTCCCGCAGGCGGATCTGGCGCACGACCTCGGTGACGGCCTCCAGGTTGATCTTGAGCACCGTCTGCTCGAAGTCGCGCTTGCCCACGTACTTGCCGGTGTTGACGTCGATGGAGACGAGGGCCTCGGTGTGGTCGATGACGATGTAGCCGCCCGACTTCAGCCACACCCGCCGCCGCAGTGCCTTCTCGATGTCCTTCTCGATGCCGAACGCGTCGAACACCGGCGCCCGCTCGGCGTAGAGACGCACGCGGTCGGCCAGCGCCGGCACCAGCGCCTGCACGTAGCCGAGCACCTTGTCGTGGGCGGTCCGGTCGTCCACCACGAACTCGTCGACCTCGGGCGAGAAGAGGTCGCGCACCACGCGGAAGGTGAGATCGCCCTCCTCGTGCAGGGCGGCTGGCGCCGAGGCCGTCTCGAACCGGCTGCGGACCTGCGCCCACAGCCGGCCCAGGAACTCCACGTCGTGGGCGAACTCGGCCTCACCCTTGCCCTCGGCGTTGGTTCGCAGGATGAAGCCGCCGGGTGGCAGCTCGAGCCCGCGCAGCGCCGCTCGCAGCCGATCGCGCTCGCGCTCGTCCCGGATGCGGCGAGAGACGCCGATGTGGCGGGCCTGCGGCATGTAGACGACGTAGCGGCCGGGCAGCGAGATGAACGAGGTGATGCGGGCACCCTTGGTCCCGAGCGACTCCTTGGCGACCTGCACCAGCACGGTCTGGCTGCGGCTCAGCATCTCCTCGATGGGGCCGGCGGCCGGCCGACGGGGCTGCTCGTCGCCCTCGGTGTCGAGGTCGGGGTCGGCGTCGGCGTCCTCGTCGGTCTCGACCGGCTCCGGACGGGGCACGTCGACCAGGTTGGGCGTGTAGTCGCCCGCGTAGAGGAACGCGTCCTTGGCCAGGCCGATGTCGACGAAGGCGGCCTGCATGCCGGGCAGGACGTTGGTCACGGTGCCCTTGTAGACACCGCTGACGATCGACTTGTTCCGGTGACGCTCGAGATAGAGCTCGGTGAGGAGGTTACCTTCCTGGACCGCAACCCGAGTTTCGAGCAGACCGACGTTGACGACAATACGTTTGCTCACGGCAGCACCTCTCCGACACCCGCGGCCGCCGAGCGCTCGCCGCGAGTCTCATTGGAACTGCCGCATCCTGACCGAGAGCAGGAGCCCGAGGGCCATCAGGGACACGACCATCGACGAGCCGCCATAGCTCATGAACGGTAGCGGGATGCCGACGACCGGCAGCAGCCCGGTCACCATGCCCACGTTCACGAGCACCTGCGTGGCCACCAGCGCGGTGACCCCCAGGGCGACCAGCCGTCCCACCGGCTCGCGCGTCGACGCCGCGATGTCGAATCCGCGGAGGAGCAGCAGCGCGTAGCAGGTGAGCAGCACGAGGCAGCCGACGAACCCCCACGTCTCGGCGAACACGGCGAAGATGAAATCTGTGTGACGCTCCGGGAGGAAGGCCAGCCGGCTCTGCGTTGCGCCGGCCACGCCCTTGCCCAGCAGCTGTCCCGAGCCGATCGCGATCTTGGCCTGGATCACGTTGTACGCGCTCCCGAGCGGGTCGCGGAACGGGTCCAGGAATACGAGAATCCGCTCTCGTTGGTATTCCTTCAGGGCAAACCACGCCACCGGCGCCGCCGCCAGCCCGATGAGACCGAGTCCTCCCAGGAGCCGCAGCGACAGGCCAGCAGCGATCAGCAGGGCCATCAATACGGGGAACAGCAGCAGGGCGGTCCCGAGGTCGGGCTGCTTGAGGATGAGCGCCGCCGGCACCAGGGCCAGCGGTGCTGCGATCACCAGCGTGGTCTTGGTGACCGGCTGGGCCCAGCGCGAGCTCAGCAGCCAGACCGCCATCAGGACGAAGCACAGCTTGAACAGCTCGGAGGGCTGCACCGACACCGGCCCCACGAAGAGCCACCGACGCGCCCCGGACACCGTGCGGCCCAGCACGAAGACCGCGATCAGGGCCGCGATCCCGAACAGGTAGATCAGTGGCGCCATCCGGACGAGCCGCCGGTAGTCGATGCTGGCCACCACCACGAGCGCCATCATACCCACGCCGAACCAGGCCAGCTGACGGACGGCCACGCTGCCGCCGGCCCGGCCCACGTGCAGGGAGGCCAGCGTGGAGGCGCTGAGGATGACGAGGCCGACGGTGGCGCCGATCAGGGGCCAGTCGACGTTCTGCAGCAGGCGACGGTCGATACCGACCAAGATTTCAATCACATGGGGGGCCCCGATATGGCCCCCCATACCCCCCAGTCGTTTCGGGGCACCCCGGCGGAGCCGTGGCGCCCCTCGTTATCCCGTTTCTGGGGGAGCCCCGACCCGGCTCCCCTCATCCCCAGTCGTTTCGGGGCACCCCGGCGGAGCCGTGGCGCCCCTCGTTATCCCGTTTGCTGGGGGAGCCCCGACCTGGCTCCCCTCATCCCCTGTCGCTTCGGGGCACCCCGGCGGAGCCGTGGCGCCCCTCGTTATCCCGTTTGCTGGGGGAGCCCCGACCTGGCTCCCCTCATCCCCTGTCGTTTCGGGGCACCCCGGCGGAGCCGTGGCGCCCCTCGTTATCCCGTTTGCTGGGGGAGCCCCGACCTGGCTCCCCTCATCCCCTGTCGCTTCGGGGCACCCCGGCGGAGCCGTGGCGCCCCTCGTTATCCCGTTTGCTGGGGGAGCCCCGACCTGGCTCCCCTCATCCCCTATCGTTTCGGGGCACCCCGGCGGAGCCGTGGCGCCCCTCGTTATCCCGTTTGCTGGGGGAGCCCCGACCTGGCCCCCCTCATCCCCTGTCATTTCGGGGCACCCCGGCGGAGCCGCGGCGCCCCTCGTTATCCCGTTTGCTGGGGGAGCCCCGACCCGGCTCCCTTTTCTCTCACTGGCGCCCCGGCTCAGCCGGGGTGCCGAATCTTCGTCACGAAGACACTATGAACTATCCGCCGAGATCGACGCTGGCGACCTTTTCCATGAAGATGGCGTTGAGAACCTTGCGGGCGATCGGGGCCGCCACCTGCCCGCCCTTGCCGCCGCGCTCGACGATCACGATGACCACCGCCTCCGGCTCGTTCACCGGCGCGAACGAGGCGAACCACGCGTGATCCTGCCCCTTGTCCGACCTCGACTTGGCGATCATCTGGGCGGTGCCGGTCTTGCCGGCGACGTCGAGGCCGGCGATGCGGGCACCGCCGCCGGTGCCGCCCTCGGAGTTGACGACCGCCCACAGCGACTGGCGCAGGAACGCCCACACCATCGGCGAGAGCTCGACGTGGCCGGTGACGCTGCCGCCGTCGCTCCACACCACGCCCTTGTCCGCCCGCTCGATGCGCTGGACCAGCCGCGGCTTCCACAGCACGCCGCCGTTGGCCACCGCGCTCATGAAGCGCGCGACCTGCAGGGGCGTCACCAGGACGGCGCCCTGACCGATCGACATGTTCACCGTCTCGCCGGCGTGCCAGCCGCCCACCCGCTTGTCACGGCGCAGCTTCGGCTGCGGGATCAGGCCGAGCTTTTCACCGGGAAGATCGATCTGCGTCGGCGCTCCGAGCCCGAAGGCGGAGGCGTACTTTGCGATGGCCGGTCCGCCGATCTTCAACCCCTTCTCGTAGAAGTAGATGTTGCAGGACTCGCGGATCGCGCCGAGCAGATCGACGCTGCCGTGGCCGCCGGACTTCCAGTCCTTGAACGTCCACTCGCCGAGGTGGAAGTCGCCGGCGCAGTTCGTACGGTCCGCCGGCGTGATCGTCCCCTCCTGCAGCCCCGCCGCCGCCACCACGATCTTGAACACCGAGCCCGGCGCGTACTGGCTCTGGATCGTACGGTTCAGCAGCGGATGCTCGGGATCCTGGATCACCCGGAGCCACGCGTTGCGATCGATCGTGCCGGTGAAGCGGTCGATCTCGAAGGCTGGCGTGGACACCATCGCCAGCACGTCGCCGTTGCGGGGATCCATCACGACGATGGCGCCGGCGAGGCCCTCCATGGCCTTCTCGGCGGCCTCCTGGACGCGGCGGTCGATCGTGGTGACCACCTGGGCCCCCGGGTGGGGCTCGGTCGCCTGGATCATCCGCATCTGGCGGCCCATGGCGTCCACCTCGATGCGCTCGCCCCCGTCCTTGCCGCGCAGGAACTCGTCGAGCAGCCGCTCCAGCCCGCTCTGCCCGACCATGTCACCGCGGCGGTAGCGGCCCTGCTTGAGCTGGTCGTCGTTGGCTTCCCGCACGTAGCCGAGCAGGTGGGCGGCGAAGCGGCTGTTCGGATAGGCGCGCTGCGGCTCCACCTCGACGATGACGCCCGGCAGCTCGAGCTTCCACTCTTCCACCCGGGCCACGTCGTCCATGCTGAGGCCGCGTCGCACGCGCACGGGCAGGATCGAGTCCGGCGAGACCTTGGTGACCGCCTCCTGGAGGTCGGCGAACGGGATCTGCAGCAGCGAGGCGAGCCGGCCCAGGGTGGCGTCGCGCTGGACGGGATCGCGCTCCAGCTCGCGCGGGATCAGCGACAGGGTGAACGCCGGCCGGTTGTCGACGAGCGGCAGGCCGTTGCGGTCGAAGAGGATTCCGCGGGGGGCGGCGATGGGACGGACGCGGATGCGGTTCTTGTCGGAGGCCTCCTGGAACCGGCCGCCCTCCAGCACCTGCAGGTACCAGAGCTGGCAGACGATCATGAGCAGGGCCGTGGTGACGACACCGGCCATGGTGATGACCCGCCGGCGCCCGGGATCGGGCCGGCCCGGCATGCCCGGACCACCGAGATAGCCGAGGCGTCCGCTCACGAGGTGCGCTCGCGCATCGACTCCGCCCACGCCAAGGCCAGCACGAGGGCGGCGCCCAGGAAGCCGTTGTAGAGCGCCTGCGGCACCACGACGTAAGCCATCAGATCGCCGAACGGCGCCGGGAACCGGAACAGCTTGAGTAGCGTGAAGCGGGCCAGCCCTTCGGCGATCGTCAGCAGCACGAGCCCCGGCACCTGCACGAGCGGCTGGCTCACCCGGAGCCGACCGCCGACGGCGCCGATCACGAAGCCGATGACGGCCTTGGTGAACGCCTGCACGCCGAGCAAGCCGCCGGAGGCGGCGTCCTGGAGCAGGCCGGCGACGAAACCGGCGCCGCAGCCGAACTCGGGGCCCCGGCGCAGCGCCAGCAGCACCACCACGATCAGCGGGATGTCGGGGGCGACGTCGGCGATGCGCAGCGCCTGGCCCAGGGTCGCGTGGGCGAGGCCGCCGCCGAACACCGCGAGGATGACGAAGGTACGCATCAGTTCGTCGGGTCCGGGAAGAGCGCGGCCACGTCGTGGGCGCCCTCGCCGACGATCAGGAGGACCTCGTCGATGCGCGCGAAGTCCACGGCCGGCGCCAGCTCGGCGTAGTGGAACAGCGCGGAGCCGCGGTCGTCGATGGCGCGCACCCGGCCCACCGGGAGGCCGCGCGGGAACAGGCCGCCGCCGCCGGAGGTGACGACGAGATCGCCGACCTGGATGCTGCTGCCGTCGCGGGCCATGTACTTGAAGCGGATCGTGCCGCGCGCCTCGCCCTCCACGATGCCCTGCGTGCGCGTCCGCACGACGTGGGCGCCGACGGTCGAGGCCGGGTCGGTGAGGACCTGCACGATGGAGGCGCCCGGCCGCACGTCGACGACGCGGCCGATCAGCCCGTCGGGGGCGATCACCGCGGTCAGGCGGGTCACGTGATCGGCGCGCCCGCGATTGACGGTGAGCGAACGGACCCAGCCGCCCCATTCCCGCGCGATGATCTCGCCCGACAGCGTCGTCAGCGGCATCGCTGCCTTGAGGGCGAGCAGCCGGCGCAGCCGCTGGTTTTCCTCGACCGTCTCGGTGACGCGCAGGGCCTCGATGCGGAGGCGCTGGGCCTCCTCGCGCAGGCGGCGGTTCTCGGCGCGCACGTTCTTCCACTCGCGGTAGGTCGACCACACGCCGACCGTGGTGCGGTTGATCCGGGCCAGCGTGCTCTGCACCGGCGTGGTCAGCACGGCGAGGAGGTCGGAGGCCCGGGCCGCGTGTCCGCGCATCTGCAGGGTGAGGAGCAGAAGGCAAACCGCGGCAACGGTGCCGAGCAGCACGACCGCGCGAATCTTCACCTTCGCCCCCCGGACAACCGAATCAGGCCGGGAT
The DNA here is from genome assembly GCA_963734175.1 of uncultured Candidatus Rokubacteria bacterium. Taxonomy (GTDB): domain Bacteria; phylum Methylomirabilota; class Methylomirabilia; order Rokubacteriales; family CSP1-6; genus AR5. Next base: position 535,672 of record CAVTGC010000001.1, on the reverse strand, counting down.
GGCCACCTTCTTCAGCAGATCGAGCTCGTCCAGCACCTTGCCGGTTCCCAGCGCCACGCACGACAACGGATCTTCTCCCTGCGTGACCGGCAAGTTGGTCTCCTGACGGAGGAGGTGGTCGAGACCGCGAAGCAGCGCCCCGCCCCCCGTGAGCACGATGCCTTTGTCCACGATGTCGGCCGCCAGCTCGGGCGGCGTCCGCTCCAGGCAGGTGCGGACGGTCTCCACGATGGTCATGACCGGCTCCCGCAGCGCCTCGCGGATCTCCTCGTCGGTGATCACGATGGTCTTGGGAATGCCGTCGATGAGGTCGCGACCCTTGACCTCCATCGTGCGGCGATCCCCGCCCATCGGGTAGGCGGAGCCGAGCGCCATCTTGATCTCCTCGGCGCGCCGCTCACCGACCAGCAGGTTGTAGTGCTTCTTGATGTACTGCACGATCGCCTCGTCCATCTCGTCGCCGGCGATGCGCACCGACTTGGAGTACACGATGCCGGAGAGCGAGATCACGGCCACCTCGGTGGTGCCGCCGCCGATGTCGACGATCATGTTGCCGCCCGGCTCCTGGATCGGCAGCCCGGCGCCGATGGCGGCGGCCATCGGCTCCTCGATCAGGTAGACCTCGCGAGCGCCGGCCTGCATGGCCGAGTCGCGCACCGCGCGCTTCTCGACCTGCGTGATCCCCGAGGGGACGCCGACGACGATCCGCGGCCGCACCAGCGTGCGGCGGCGGTGCACCTTCGAGATGAAGTAGTGGAGCATCTTCTCCGTCACGTCGAAGTCGGCGATGACGCCGTCCTTCAGCGGGCGGATGGCGACGATGTTGCCGGGCGTGCGGCCCAGCATCGCCTTCGCCTCGTGCCCCACCGCCAGGACCGAGTGGTCGGCCTGGTGGATCGCGACGATGGACGGCTCGTTGAGAACGATGCCCTCACCCCGCACGTACACAAGGGTGTTGGCGGTCCCGAGGTCGACGGCGAGATCGTTGGAGAACATGCCGGCCAAGAGGTTGTAGAACATCGTCGCTCCATCGTCGGTGTTCGAGTTTGGACCCGCGGCGCGGGCGACGCAAACAGTAGCACAGTCCATGCCACACGTAAACGAAAACGCCGATATTCCGGGCGTTTACGGCACTTCTAGGCCTCCCGAGGCTCTCCGGGCTCGAAAAGGAAAAGTTTTTCAGATGCTTGGCCGAGGCACCTCCGTGGTCCGGGCGGGGCCAGAACCGAGGCGGATCGTCACGAAGTCCGACACTCCTTCCAGGCCCCGGAAGTCGTGGGCGAAATGTCTCCCGGGAGGTCGTCCAGATGGCACCCGAGGTGACGCCACTCGTCACCGGGCCGGACGGCTCAAACGGCCCGGGAGGATACGCTCCTGGTACAGGCGCGCCGCGGCCCGGATGACTACCTCGGCCTCCGCCCGGCCACGCATCGGCTCGAGGCTGACCGGCTTCTGCTCGAGCACCTTGTAGTCCAGGAAGAAACGCTCGAGCTCGCGCAGGCGGTGCGGCGGCAGCTCGCCCACGTCGCGGTAGTGGTCGTACTCTGGATCGTCGACGTGCACGGCGATGATCTTGTCGTCCTGCCCCTTGTCGTCGCGCATGCCGAGCACCCCGATCGCCCGGGCGCGCAGGATGCAGAGCGGGAGCACCGGCTCCTGGCCGAGCACGAGGATGTCGAGCGGATCACCGTCGTCGCAATAGGTCCGCGGCAGGAAGCCGTAGTTGGCTGGATAGTGCACGGCGCTGTGGAGCACGCGGTCGAGGTACAGGAGGCCGGTGGCCTTGTCGAGCTCGTACTTCACCTTGGAGCCCTTGGGGATCTCGACGATCGCGCGGAAGTTGCGCTCGATGTGGTCGCCGAGCTCGACGTCGTGCCAGGCGTGCATCGGCGCCGAGTATACGCTGCGGCGGGGACTCGTCAGCCGTCAGACACGGACCACGCGCTGAGAGGCGCCGAGCCCCCATACCTCCCGCTGCACCGGGGGGCCGATCGAGTCAGAACCCCGGTGGGTGGCCCATCCGCGGACGATGCCGCTGGGGCTGGACGGGGTACCCCGCCTCGTCTTCCGACGGTTAGAAATGGGTTGACACGACTCTTGGCGATGTGTAATTGTTTCGCAGTTTTCTGGGCAAGACGGAGTCGGCACCAGTGAAGAGATCGAGGCACACACCTACACGCCGCGAGGACGAATGGTCCCGCGGCGTCTTTTTTTGTCTGTAGCACCGGTTTGCCTGCCAATCTCGGCAGGTAACCCCGCCATGAAGGCGGGAGCACACAGGGGCTGAAGACCCCCGAAGAGAGAGGTCGCAGGATGGCACAGGGACAAGTGAAGTGGTTCAACGATGCGAAGGGATACGGGTTCATCACTCAGGAGGGCGGGGAGGACGTGTTCGTCCACTACAGCGCCATCCAGGCCCAGGGTTTCAAGTCCCTGGCCGAAGGTGACAAGGTCGAGTTCGAGGTGACCCGCGGCCCGAAGGGTCTTCAGGCAGCGAACGTCAGGAAAGTCAGCTAAGTCCCCCCTGTCGCTTCCGCCCGGGCTCGCTTCACGGGCCCGGGCTCCTTACCCGTCGGCGGCTCCCCGCAGTCCAGGACTTACATTCGCCACAAAAAAAGACCCCGACGATGGCTGCGGCGCGTGGTGCTTTCACTCGCGTCGCGCCGCCCCGCTGGTGAGGCGGGATCGTCGGGGCCGGTGGTGCCTGGACTCCCAGGCTGCCCACCTGAAGCTAGCGTGGACCCTGCCTAGGAGGCGACCACCTCACATAACACCGTAGGGCTACACATCGGCTGGATCACCTCCTATTCTCGGCAAGGGCGCCACGCGGGCCCAGATTCCGCTAACCCAGAACCAGATGCCGACTCCCGGCCCAGGGCTCGGCCACGTCAGCCATCGGCGGAATTGTCGACGGGGACGCTGATGGAGCGTTGTTGGCGCTCCGGCCGACTTTCGCTCATCCTACTATCAGGTTTGGAGCGCGGCAAAGAAAAAGTGCCGCGCGGCGTCACTTCACGACGACACGTGCACGGTTCTTCTCCCACAGTCCGTCGCCGACGCCCTCCACCTTCCGGAGATCCGTCGGCCTTCTTGAACGGGCCGTGCGCGTCGCGGTACTGCACGATCTTCTCGGCGAGGCTGCGACCGACGCCGGCGAGCTTCATCAGCTCCTTCACATCGGCGGTGTTGATGTTGACCTTGGCGTCGACGGCGGCAACCGCCGGCGTGGCCGATGGCGGCGGGGCGGCGGTCGCCGGTGACACCGTGAGGAACGCGGCGAGAACGACGAGACGTACGAGATGCGACATGAAGCGCCTCCGTTGGTGATTGGTGCACGGCACGCTCGAATCGAGCGGCGTCATTCAACGAGTCGGCGCCATTTCGGTCAACGTCCAATCTTTTCGTCATGCCTGGGGGATACATCGATCGCTCGACATCCGTCGGGGGCGGATCGTCCGTAGACACGAAGAGATGAGACACGGGAGGGAGTGGGCCGAGGAGCACTGGGACGTGATCGCCGTGGTATCGACGCTCGCCATCGCTCTGGTGATCAGCGTGGCGCTCGGCGTGGCATACAGCATGGCGACGTGGCGACTGCAGACGCGAGCCCCCGAGCCACGGCCCGCCTCGGCGGCGCCGGCGGGCGAGCCGTCCCCCGCCAGCCGGTGGCGCCCTATTCCTAGAGGGCCACCGTCGAGCCGGCGGGCCTAGCGCTCGTCGTCGAGCGCGGCGAGCGAGTCGACGTACTCGCGCCACTCGATCGGCAGCATTCCCTTCTTGCGGTTGTTGCAGTCCTTGCAGGCCGGCACGACGTTGCCGCGGATCGAGGTACCACCCCGGCCGAGCGGCACGACGTGGTCCATCGTCAACGCGGCGATGCCCACCTGGCGGCGGCAGTAGTAGCACACGCCCGTCGAGATCCGGCGTTTCCACCACGCGCTCTCCCGCAGCTCACGGGCGCGACTGCGCTGCCGCTTGAGCTCGTCGGGATCGACGGGCGCGTAGAAGTCACTCATGACCGGAGAGCGCGGTCGACAGCGCCTCCCATTCGCGCATGAGGCCGGCCATCTCCTCCTCGGCAGCCTTGCGCTCGGTCGAGACCGCCCTCACCCGGTCGCCGTTGAGATAGATCCGCGGATCGCTCAGCGCCGCCCCGATCTCGGCCATGCGCGCCTCGAGCCCGTGGATCTTTCGCTCCACGTCCTCCACACGCCTCCGCAGTTCCTTCACTTCCGCGCTCGGCTTCTTCTTGACCAGTCGCACCACCGGCCGCGCCGCCGCGACCGGAGGCGCCGCGGCCTCCCGCGGCCCGCGCTCGTCCGCTCCCCGTCCCTCCCGACCGCGCGCGGGCGTCGCCGAGGCGGCGACCTCACGGGCAATCCTGGTCTCGGAGGGAGCACGCCGCGGCTCCGACGCCCGGGCCACGGCCGGCACCACGCCGCGCTCCTTGGCGTCGAGGTAGTCGTCGTACGAGCCCGTGTACGGCGTCAGCACGCCGCCGGCGACCTCCACCACCACCGTCGCGATCCGGTTGATGAAGTACCGGTCGTGCGAGATGAAGACGATCGTGCCCGGAAACTCCGCCAGCGCCGACTCCAGCACCTCGCGCGACGCCAGATCGAGATGGTTGGTGGGCTCGTCCATGCACAGGAGCGCGGCGGGCCGGACCAGCATGCGGGCCAGCGCCAGCCGGGCCTTTTCACCGCCCGAGAGCACGGCGACCTTCTTTTCCACACTGTCACCGGAGAACAGGAAGGCGCCGAGGATGGTACGCAGCCGCGTGTGCGTGGACTCGGGCGCCACCGCCTCCAGCTCCTCCAGCACGGTGCGGCTCGGATCGAGCGCGTCCAGCTGGTGCTGGGCGTAGTAGTGGACGGCCACGTGGGAGCCGAGCGTGCGCTCGCCCCGGTCGAACGGCAACACGCCGGCCAGCACCTTCAGCAGGGTCGACTTGCCGGCGCCGTTGTCGCCGACGAGCGCCAATCGATCGCCGCGCTCGACGGCCACGTCGATACCGGCGTAGACGATGTTGGTCCCGTAGGCCTTGTGGATCCCCGCCAGGGTGGCCACCCGGCGGCCGGTTCGGGGCGGTTCCGGGAACGCGAAGTGGACCTGGCGGCGGGCGCCCGGCAGCTCGATGCGCTCGACCTTGTCGAGCATCTTGATCCGGCTCTGCACCTGGCGGGCCTTGGTCGCCTTGTAACGAAAGCGCTCGATGAAGCGCTCGACCTCGGCGATGCGCTTGGCCTGGTTGCGGGCCCGCGCCTCCAGGAGCTCGCGCCGCGCCTCGCGCTCGACCAGGAAGTCGTCGTAGTCGCCCGGGTAGACGACGAGCCCCTCCGGCGTGAGGTCGGCGATCGAGGTGACCATGCGGTTGAGGAAGTAGCGGTCGTGAGAGACGACGACCACGGTGCCGTCGTAGTCGGCCAGGAACGCCTCCAGCCAGGCCAGCGAGGCCAGGTCGAGGTGGTTCGTGGGCTCGTCGAGGAGCAGGAGCGAGGGCGCCAGCAGTAGCAGTCGGGCCAGCGCCGCCCGCATCCGCCAGCCCCCCGAGAATTCGGTGAGCGACTGCCCGAGCTGGTCCGAGCGGAAGCCGAGGCCGCTCAGGATGGTCCGGGCCTGGGTCTCCAGGCGGTAGCCGCCGAGGGCGTCGAAGCGATGCTGCAGGTCGCCGTACTTCTCGGTGAGCGCCTCGCTCGGCGCGGTCTCCAGCGCCCGCGCGACGTCTTCCATCTCGCGCTCCAGGGCCCACACCGCCTCGAAGCCGCTGAGCGCCTCGGCGAGCACCGACCCCATCGTCTGGCCGGCCGCCTCCTGGGGCAGGTAGCCGACGGTCACGCCGCGGGGGCGGCTCACCTGCCCGGTGTCCGGCTCCTCGACCCCGGCCAGGATGCGGCACAGGGTCGTCTTGCCGGCGCCGTTGGGGCCGACCAGGCCGATGCGCTCGCGCTCGGCGATGCGCCACTCGACGTCGCGGAAGAGCGCCTGGCCGCCGAACCCCTTGGAGATACCCTCGAGCTGGATCACCGGGCCTGCATCACCCCATGCTCTGGATCTTGTCGGGCGCGATCTTCACCGTCACCCGCACCTCGCCGGGCTTGCGATGCGGATAGCGGTCCTGGCCGAGGTACTTCTTGGCCAGGGCGTCGATGTGGGCGTCGGCGCCGGCCTCGGTCATCTCGGTGACCCGCCCCTTCACCTGCACGTAGCGGTACGGATTCTCCGGATCCTGGATGGACAGCGCCACCGAGGGATTGCGCTCCAGGTTCTTGGTCTTCACGCGCCCGCGCGCCGTGTTGAAGCGGATGTGGGTACCGTCGTAGTCGATCCACACCGGCGTCACCTGGGGGGCGCCGTCGGCGCCGAGGGTGGCGATGTGCGCGAACGCCTTCTTGTCGAACAGGTCCCGGTACGACTGGGGAATGGCCGCCATCATCGTGATCCTTTCCGTCTTCGGGGTTACGAGGGGGCGACGAGCTCGGCGCCACGCGCCTCGGCCATCGCCCGCAGCGCGAACAGCATCCGCACCACGCACTGCTGCACGAGCAGCGCGTCCTGGGTGAACGGGTCGGCCAGCCACTCCCGGGCCGGCTGGCGGTCGTCGCCCGTCGCGAACCCCAGGGTGGGCGACAGCTTCTGCAGCCGCAGCAACAGGTCGTCGGACGGCAGGCCCGAGGCCCGCAGCCGCGTCACCACCGCCGCCCGGACGGCGGCGTTCCAGATACCCGTCAGCCCCTCGAGCAACGCGGCATAGCAGGTGCCGTCGGCCTTCTGCTGCATGTGCTGGAGCACGGCCGGTACCAGGGGGTTCACCACGGCGTTGCCGTCGTCGTCGGTGCCGAACAGCGGACCGATGACGGGATCCGCACCCGCCTCGGGCAAGGCATCGATGAGCGACACCGCGTCGGCAACCGGCACTGGCGTCAGCTGAGCCAGGCGCTCCAGGAACGGGACGTCACCGGCCATACCTCTATCCTCCCACGCGTGTCGGCTCACCCGGCAGCTCGGCCCGGGCCAGGTCCTGGGCGCGGCCGGCCGGCACCAGGAAGGCCGAGGCCACCGCGGCCAGGCAGACGACCAGCCCGGTTACGAAGACGCCGTGCAGCGCGTCGGCCCGGCTGAGCCCGGTGGCCAGGCGCCAGGCCATGACCGTCCCCATGACCGACAGTCCAATGGCTCCGCCGATGGTCCGGAAGAACTGGATCATGGAGGTGGCCGACCCCAGGTCGGCGCGGGCCACGGTACTCTGCACCGCGATCAGCATCGGCACCATCGTGAGACCCATCCCGACGCCGCCGACCAGCGCGTCTCGCATGGCGATGCCCAGCGTGAGCGACGCCGACCAGCGGCTCAGGAGCAAGAAGGCCAGCGTGAGACAGACCATGCCCGCCACCACGACGACGCGATAGCCGACCCGCAGCACCAGGCGCGCGCTGGTGATCGACATGGCAACCCAGCCCAGCACGAACGGGATCAGCACGACGCCGGCCGCGGTCGCCGACATGTCGCTCACCACCTGCAAGTAGAGGGGGACGAAGGAGATCGCGCCGAACATCGCCATGCCGGCCAGGAATCCGGTCAGGGCAGCGGCCAGGACCATGCGGCGGCCGAATAGCCGCAGCGGGACGATCGGCTCCGCCGCGCGCCGCTCGACGACGAGGAAGGCCGCGAGGGCGCCCACGGCGAGCGCGAGCGGCCCCACGACGTCGAGACCGATCCAGCTCGACGCCCGCCCCGCCTCGAGCACGCCGATCAGCAGGGCGGAGACGCCCACCGTGAAGCACGCGAGGCCGGCGTAGTCGATCACCGGTCGCCGGCCGTCGCGGGGCCGGTCGGTCACGCCGGCTGCGATGAGGGCCATGGCCACCGCGCCGAACGGCAGGTTGATGTAGAAGACCCACCGCCACGAGACGTGGTCGGTGAGCAGCCCCCCGATGAGCGGCCCGCACAGCGAGGCCACGCCCCACACGCCGGAGATGTAGCCCTGCATCTTGGCCCGCCGCTCCAGCGCGAACATCTCGCCGATGATCGTCATGCCGATCGTGATCAGCGAGCCGGCTCCCAGGCCCTGCAGCATCCGGAAGGCGATCAGCTGCCCCATGCCCTGGGCCAGCCCCGACAGCGCGGAGCCGACGAGGAAGATCGTCAGCCCGCCCAGGAAGACGCGGCGGCGCCCGAGCAGGTCGGACAGCCGCCCCCACAGCGGCATCGTCACCGTCGAGGTGAGCAGAAAACCGGAGAACACCCAGGAGTAGATGGCCAGGCCGCCGAGGCTGGCCACCACCCGGGGCATCGCCGTGGAGACGACCGTGGACTCCATGGCGCCCAGGAAGATCGACAGCATCACGCCCATCACGGCCAGGCGCCGGCGGCGGTCGTCCATCACACGCGGCTCAGTGGCCGCCGGTGCAGCCGGCACAGCGACAGGCGGCGCGCAGCTCCGTGTACGGCAGGGTGCTCTCGTGCGCATCGGTCCACACGATCCGCAGGGCGGTGTCGAGCTTCTTGATCTCGCGAGGCCACGTCGCCGCCGCCGGTGCGCGCCGCCATGTCGCCGCAGGCGCCGCACGGACAGGCCGCCCGCAGGTGATCGAAGGGATAGATCGAGCCGTGACCGTCGGTCCAGTCGACGCCAAGGGCGTAGCGGCCCACCAGATGGACGTCGCGGGGACGATTGGGATCGCCCTGGCCCAGGATCGGGATCGACAGCTTCTTGTTCACGAGTCGCCGCCGACCCGGCGCCCGGCCAGCCGCATCCCGGCCAGCAGGTAGTGGACAGCCAGGTTCTGGTAGGGGCCCCATGCTCGCGCGCGGCGCCGGATGGCCTGCTCGCTGAGGGTGCGGCCGCGTCCGTAGTAGTGGTCGAACGCCTTGCGCACGGCCAGGTCGCCGGCCGGGCACACGTCGCCGCGGCCGCAGCAGCGGGCGAGATACCAGTCGGCGGTCCAGCGACCGAGACCGCGCAGCGCCGTGAGCCGGGCGATGACCTCCGCGCTGGTGGCGGCGCCCAGCGCGTCGAGGTCGAGGGTGCCGGCCGTGACGGCCCGGGCGAGGTCGCGGATGTACTCCGCCTTGCGCGTCGAGTACTTCAGCGCGCGCATCTCGCGCACGCGGGCGACCGCCAGCGCCTGGGCATCCGGGAACGCCCACACCTCGGCCCCGCCGGCGGCCACCACGGTGCCGTAGCGGCGCACCAGCCGGGCCCGGCACGCGAAGGCGAAGGACAGGTTCACCTGCTGGGCGGTGATCGAGCCCACCAGCATCTCCAGGGCCGTCGGCGCCAGTGTCGGCCGCATGCCATAGAGCGGCTCCACCAGCGGCGCCAGGGCGGGATCGGCCTTGGCCATGCGGTAGAAGCCGGGCAGGTCGAAGTCGAGACCGAACACGCGACGGACCTCGGCAGCGGCCAGCGCGGCCACGGCCGCCGACCGGACGCCCGGCACGGTGATGGCCAGCCGGACCTCCTCGACGGCACCGCTCCACCGGACCTCGTAGGGCACCAGGGCGCCCTCGTGACGCAGCACGCGGCGGAAGAGGCCGTCGTCGACGCGGTTGGCGGGGTCCTCGCCCCACAGCCGGTAACGGGCAAGGGTGGCGGCGACGTCGAGGGGGCCGTCGACTGAGAGCGAGAGGTTCATCGGGCAGTCACGCGACGGTTCAGTGTACCAGAGCGCCGTCAGCGCCGGAGGTGATGCGGGACGTCGGTCAGCACGACGTTGCGGCGGAAGAGCAGCTGGCCCTTGATGAGCAGCGCCGTCTGGTTGTGCAGGATCTGCTGCCACCAGCGGGCCGGGATGAACTCCGGCAGCACGATGGTCACCACGTGGTTGGGGCCCCCCTGCCGCTGCAGCTGCTCGATGTAGTCGGTCAGCGGGCCCAGCAGCGAGCGATAGGGCGAGTTCAGCACGATGAGCGGCGCCCCCAGCCCCCACTTGACCCACCGCTCCTCCAGCCGCCGGGTCCGCTCCGGATCGGTCTCGACGTAGACGGCCTTCGCACTGGGCGACAGTGTCTGGGCGTACTGGACGGCGCGCACGATGCCTTTGTGGAGGTCGCCGACCAGCACGAGGACGGTGTTGGTCATCGGCGGCGGCGGGGTGAAGTCCTCCAGGGACAGCTGGGCCGAGACGTCCTCGTAGTGGCGGCGGATGATGAGGAACACGATCACCAGCAGCGGGATGAGCAGCAGCACGATCCAGGCGCCGTGGGAGAACTTGGTGACCGCGATGGTCAGCATGACCAGACCGGTGACGGCGGCGCCGATGCCGTTGATGGCCACCCGCCACCACCAGCCCTCGCTGCGCAGCCGCAGCCAGCGGCGGACCATGCTCGACTGCGACAGGGTGAAGGAGATGAACACGCCGACCGCGTAGAGCGGGATGAGGGCGTGGGTGTCGCCGCTGAAGAGAACGAGCAGGAGGGCGGCCAGCCCGCCCAGGATGACGATGCCGTTGGAGAACACCAGCCGATCGCCCTGCGTCCCGAACTGGCGGGGGATGAACCGATCGCGGGCCAGGAAGTAGGCCAGCCGCGGGAAGTCGGCGAAGGACGTGTTGGCGGCCAGCAGCAGGATGAGCATGGTGACGAGCTGGATCTCGTAGTAGGCGACGCCACCGCCGAACACGTGACGGGCGAGCTGGGAGATCAGGGTCTCGTCGGCGCGCGGCCGGATGCCGAAGTCGTTGATCAGGTAGGTGATGCCGAGGAACAGCGTGATCAGGATGACGCCGAGCCAGGCGAGGACGACACGGGCGTTGTGGGCCTCGGGCGGCTTCAGCGCGGGGACGCCGTCGGAGACCGCTTCCACCCCGGTCAGCGCCGCGCACCCGGCCGCGAACGCTCGCAGGAGGAGGAAGAGCCCCACGCCCTCCAACCCCGGCGGGTGCGGTGGATAGGGCGCCTCGCCGATGAAGTCGAAGAGCGCCCCCAGGCTCCCGTAGATCACCAGCACGAACAGGCTCGCGACGAACAGATAGGTCGGAGCCGCAAAGATCTTCCCGGATTCGCGGATACCGCGCAGATTGGCCACCGCGACGGCGACGACGCCAAGCACGCACAGCCAGACGCGGTAGCGGTACAGCGCCGGCACCGCCGAGGTGACGGCCGCCATGCCGGCCGCAATGCTGACCGCCACCGTTAACACGTAGTCGATCATGAGGGCGGCGGCCGCCACCAGCCCCGGCACGGTGCCGAGGTTGTCCTTGCTCACGACGTAGGCCCCGCCGCCCTGCGGATAGGCCAGGATCGTCTGCCGGTACGAGCTCACCACGATGGCGATCAGCACGGCGATGCCGATGCCGATGGGGAGCGAGTAGCTGAGGGCGATGGCCCCGGCCCCCATCAGCACGAGCAGGATCTCCTCGGAGGCGTAGGCGACGGAGGAGAGGGCATCGGAGGCGAAGACGGCGAGGGCGGTGGCCTTGCCCAGGCGTTCGTGACGAGCCTGCGCCGTCGGCAGCGGCGTGCCGACGAGCAGTCGTTTCAGGCGATGCGCCAGCACGCGCACCATGATACTCCGGGCGCGGAGGGTGCGGTCAGTCTCTCAGGTGGTAGGGGACGTCGGTGACGACGACGTTCTTCCGGAAGAGCATGGCCCCCTTGATGAGCAGCGCGGTCTGGTTGTGAAGGAGCTGCTGCCACCAGCGGGCCGGGATGAACTCGGGCAGCACCAGGGTCACCATGTGGTTGGGCGTCGCCTCGCGCAGATGGTCGATGTAGTCGACCAGCGGCCCCAGGAGCGAGCGGTAGGGCGACGTCAGGACCACCAGGGGCGCGCCCATGCCCCACTTGCCCCACCGCTCCTCCAGCCGTCGCGTCCGCTCGGGGTCGGTCTCGACGTAGACCGCCTTGGCCGACGGCGACAGGGCCTGCGCGTACTGGATGGCCTGGATTACGCCCCGGTGGAGATCGCCGACGAGGACGAGCACGGTGGTGCCCAGCGCCGGTGGTGGCTCCAGCCCCTCCAGCGACAGCTGCCGGGCCACGCTGTCGTAGTGGCTGCGGATGGCCAGGAACAGCATGATCAGCAGGCCGATCAACAAGATGACGATCCAGGCGCCGTCCATGAACTTGGTGGCGGCCACCACCACCAGCACGGTGCCGGTGGTGAGGGCACCGACCGCGTTGATCACGACCCGCCAGCCCCAGCCCTCCGGCCTCGTTCGCATCCACCGGAGCACCATGCTCGACTGCGACAGGGTGAACGAGGTGAAGACGCCCACCGCGTAGAGCGGGATGAGCGCGTGGGTGCTCCCGTGGAAGAGGATCACCAGCACCACGGCGACGACGGCCAGGATCACCACGCCGTTGGAGAACACGAGCCGGTCACCGCGGTTGCCGAACTGCCGTGGCAGGTAGCCGTCGCGGGCCATGAAGAAGGCCAGGCGGGGGAAATCGGCGAACGCGGTGTTGGCGGCGAGAATCAGGATGAGCGTGGAGACGGCCTGGATGAAGTAGTAGAACGGACCGCCGCCGAAGATCATGCGGGCGAGCTGGGAGACCACCGTCTCCTCGTCCCGGGGCACGACGTCGTAGAGATCGGCCAGCGCGGTCGTCCCCACGAACAGGGTCACCATGATGGCGCCGAGGACGGCCAGCACGATGCGGGCATTCCGCACCTCGGGCGGCTTGAACGCGGTCACCCCATCGGCCACCGCCTCGATCCCGGTCAGGGCGACGGCGCCTGACGCGAAGGCCCGCAGCACGAGAAAGGCGGTCAGCGGCATCAGGGGAGCGGCGGTCGCCGTCACGCTCGCCGGGGGCGCGCCGGTGGTGCCGTAGCGCACGAAGCCGACACCGATGAGGATGGCGAAGGCCGCCACGAACAGGTACGACGGGAGCGCGAACAGACGGCCCGACTCTCGCAGGCCGCGCAGGTTGCCGAGCGCGATCAGCGTGATGGCCGCGATGCAGATGACCACCCGGAACGGGAACAACGCCGGCGCCGCCGACGTGATGGCCGCCACCCCGGCCGAGACGCTGACCGCCACCGTGAGCGTGTAGTCGATCAGGAGGGCGCCGCCGGCGGTGAGGCCGGCCAGCGTGCCGATGTTGTCCTTGGCCACGATGTAGTCACTGGCGCCCTGCGGGTAGGCGACGATCGTCTGCCGGTACGAGTAGATGACGATGGCGATGACGAGGGCGATGGCGATGCCGATGGGCGAGGCGAGGTTGAGGGCCCCGACCCCGGCCAGGATGAGCACGCGGAGGATCTCCTCCGAGGCGTAGGCCACCGAGGACAGGTTGTCGGAGGCGAAGATGGCCAGGCCGGTGGTCTTCGACAGGCGCTCGTGGCGGGCCTGGGCCGTGGCCAGCGGTTGCCCGACGATGAGGCGCTTCAGCCCGCCGAGCATCGCGCCATGATACCCGGAGCCGGGCCGGGGCCCGCTCCCTTGCGACGAGGCCTGATCAGGGCTCGAACTGGCGGTCGCCCACCGCCAGGTTCTCGAACCGCGCGTACTGCGACAGGAAGGCGACCTCGAGCTTGCCGGTGGGGCCGTTGCGCTGCTTGCCGATGTGGACCTCGGCCGTCTTGCGCGTCTCCTCGTCCATCTGGTCCTTGCTATAGAAGGACGGCCGGTGCAGGAACATGATCACGTCGGCGTCCTGCTCGAGGGCGCCCGACTCCCGCAGATCGCTGAGCCGCGGCGTGTTGTCGCCGCGGGTCTCGATGGCGCGCGAGAGCTGGGAGAGCGCGACCACGGGGACGTTCAGCTCCTTGGCCAGGGCCTTGAGCGAGCGCGAGATCTCCGAGATCTCCTGCTGGCGGTTGTCGAGACTGGAGCGGCCCCGCATCAGCTGCAGGTAGTCGATGACGATGAGGTCGAGCCCGTGCTCGGCCTTCATGCGGCGGGCCTTGGCCCGCACCTCGAGCACTGTCAGCCCCGGGCTGTCGTCGATGAAGATCGGCGCCTCGCTGAGCCGCCCCGCCGCCGACGTGAGCCGGTGCCAGTCCTGAGCCTGAAGGCGGCCGGTCCGCACCGACAGCGAGTCGACACGCCCCTCCGACGACAGCATGCGCTGCACGAGCTGCTGCGACGACATCTCCAGGCTGAGCACGAGGATCTTCATGTGCAGCTTGATCCCGACGTGCTGGGCAATCGACAGCGCGAAGGCCGTGTTGTGCGTCACCACGTAGTCGTCGGTGATGTACAGGCCATGGGGGTGGGTCACGGCGATGCACTGGGCCTCGGCGGCCCGAACCGGCTCGACCGCCATGAAGACCGGGCGCCGGCGCCGCCGAGGAGCCGTCAACGCCCGCCCCTGCTTCGTCGACAGACGGAACAGCGCCTTCGGCTCCGGGTACTGAATGTTGCACACGAAGGCCGGCCGGCCGACCTTCTTGACGCCGCCATAGGTGTACGTCGTCCGCCGGGAGCGTATCGAGCACCACCCTCCCAGCGAACGCACCAGGTCCACGACCCCCCGCGCCAGCGGCTCGCTCGTGGAGCAGAACCGGGCGCTCCCCCACCGTTCCACCCAGCCGTCCGTGTCCATCAGGCCCCGCAGCAGCTCGAGTCGCGCGTCGGCCGACGCTCCGAGGTACAGGTCGGGGATGAACTTCTCCTCGCTCCGGATGCCCCACAGTCCGAGCGTCCGCAAGGCGGTCATGAGCCCGTTGGGCGCTACGCCGGCCACGCCCTTCTGGTGGGCCCCGGCCGCCTGCACGACCCGCCAGTCGTAGCCGCCGGCCGCGCGCACCGCGTACGCCTCGGTGGCTCGCTCGAGTAGTCGCTCGAGCATCTCGGCGTCAGCCGTCGAAAACATCATGCTGCTGCCCGACAGCTTGCCGTCGCCGAGCAACGCACCGAGCAGCCACGGATCGACGGGCAACAGCTCGGCGTGGCCATGCCGACCCGATGGCGCGTCGATCCACAGCCGGTGCCGGTATCGTGCCGTCCGCAGCATCTGCGCGACACGGTCCGTGGTGAGGACCCGCGGTTCGGGCCAGGCCCGATAGTGCACGCGCCAGAGATGATCGCCGGTGCATTCGGTGGACCGGCCGTCGGAGAACGTCACCCGGAAGATCGGCATCACGCCCTGCGGGAAGATCGCACGCACGCGGGAGCGGCACCCATCGGGCGACGCCAGCTCGTCGCCCAGTCGCAGCTCACCCATGCGCTTCCAGCCGCTCGCGGTCATCACCTTGGCGTCGAGCGGCTGGGCCTTGCCCATACTCGGGCGGCCGGCGATCAGGATGAGGTCCGAGGGCTGCAGGCCGGCGGTCATCTCGTCGAGCTTGACGAGGCCGGTCGGCACGCCGGTGACGTGCTCCTGGCGCTCGTACAACCGCTCGATGTACTTGAACGTGTCGTTCAGGATGTTCTTGACGGGAACCGCGTTGCCCTCGAGCCGCCGCTCGGCCAGGCTGAAGATGCGGCGCTCGGCGTCGTCGACCAGCGCCTGGACGTCCTCCTTGGCCTCGAACGCCTGCGCGATGATGTGCGTCGAGGCCTGGATCAGCTCGCGCAGGACCGCCATGTCGCGCACGATGGCCGTGTAGGACGTGAGATACGCCGCCACCGAGCCCTGCTCGACCAGCAAGGCCAGCGCGGCGGGCCCGCCGACCAGCGGCAGCTGATCCGTTCGGCGTAGCTCCTCCTGCAGGGTCAGGAGATCGACCGGCTCGCCGCGGTCGAAGAGGTTCAGCATCGCGTGATAGATCGCGCGATGGGCTTCCGTGTAGAAGTCGGAGGGCTTGAGCACCTCGACCACGCGCGGCAGCGCCTCGCGGCCCTCGAGAAGGACGGCGCCGAGGACGGCGCGCTCGGCGTCGAGGTTGTGGGGCGGGATGCGGGAGGGAAGCTCCATGGCGCTCACGACGCGACGCCTCCCATCGGGATCATGCGGGCTGATCTTCGACGGCGAGCCCGCGCGGGGTCAACAGAATTCCTGTCCACCAGCCATCCACGCGTTGTCCACATGGTTGTTCACACGCGGACCGGCGGACAAACAGCGACCCCCGAGGACGGCCTCGGGGGTCGGATGACGCGTGAAGGTCGCCGCGCCGCTATTCGCGGACGACGCTGACCTTGAGCTGAGCCGTGACGTCCGTGTGCAGCCGGACCGGGACCGTGGTCTCGCCGAGGGTCTTGATCGGCTCGTCGAGGTGGATCCGACGGCGCTCGATCTTGATGCCGTGCCTGTCCAGGAAGTCGGCGAGGTCTTGCGAGGTCACCGACCCGAAGAGCTTGCCCTCCTCGGAGGCCTGCCGGCGCTCCTCGTAGGTCAGCGCCTCGATGCGCCGCTGCATCCCCTCGGCATCGCCCTTGATGCGCTGGGCCTTGGAGTCCTGCTGGACCTTGATGTGCTCGAGGTTCTTGAGGTTCCCTGCGCTCGCGCTGAGCGCCAGCTTCTTGGGGATGAGGAAATTGCGGGCGTAGCCGTCGGAGACGTCCCGCACCTCACCCCGACGTCCGACCTTGGCGACGTCGTCGAGCAGGATGACCTTCATGCGCGAGGCCCCCCTACTCCGTCGAGACGTACGGCAGCAGGGCCACCGTGCGAGCACGCTTGATGGCGTGGGTGAGCTGGCGCTGATGGCGCGCGCAGCTGCCCGAGATGCGGCGAGGAATGATCTTGCCGCGCTCGGTGACGAGACTGCGCAGACGGCGGACGTCCTTGTAGTCGACGAGGCCGACCTTGTCCGCGCAGAACTTGCAGACTTTTCGCCGCCCGAATCGGCGACGCTTTACGGGCTTCTGGACCGTCGGAATCGCTCAGCCCTCCTCTATCAGAACGGAACGTCGTCCTCGCCGCCGCCGCCACTCTCCTCGGCGAAGGCGGGAGCCGCGGCCATCGCGGCCGGCGCACCGGCGCCGGCGCCCTTGGTGCGGCTCATGAACTGAACGCGCTCGGCCACAACCTCGGTGGACGTGCGCTTCTGGCCGTCCTTGCCTTCCCAGTCACGCGTCTGCAGCCGGCCCTCCACGAAGACCTGGCTGCCCTTGTCCAGATACTCGCCGCACGATTCGGCCTGCTTACCCCACACCACGATGGTGAGGAAGCACGTCTCCTCGCGCTTCTCACCCGTCTGGGTGCTGTAGTTGCGATTGACCGCCAGCCGCAGGTCGGCGACCGCGGTACCGCTCGGCGTGTAGCGCAGCTCGGGGGGACGCGTGAGATTGCCGATCAGGAGCACTTTGTTCAGACTCGCCATCAGCCGACCTCCTCAACGACCTCTTGAGTTTTCGCCGGCCGAGCCTTCTTGCGAATCGGGACCCGGGTCGAGAGGAAGCGCAGCACGTTCTCGTTGAGGCGGAGCTGCCGCTCGAGCTCTTTGACCATGGCAGGCTCGGCAGAGACCTCGAAGACCGCGTACGTGCCCTCCCGCTGCTTGCGGATGTCGTACGCCAGCCGGCGCTTCCCCCAGTTCTCCATCTTCACGACCTCGGCGCCCAGCGACGTGGCTTGTTCGCCCACCTGCGTGAGCAGGGCAGCGATCTCCTCGTCGGTCGGACGGGGGTCGACGATGACCAGGACTTCATAGGGCCGCAGTGTACTCACCTCCTCGGATCTCCACGATCGACCACGAGACTCCTGTTCGAAGCGCCTAACGGTATCAAACATCCCGCACGCCCGCAACGTCAATGCCGGAAAACAGATACGGCCCGGGCCGTCAACCGACCCGGGCCGCGCCCCCGCATCGCAGGGGCCTCAACCTTCCCGGCGAACCGTTCAACTCGACTCCTGAGCACCCTACTCGAAACGGAGGGAGTGTGAGGGGGGCGGCAAGCCCCCCTCACCCCAATGGTGTCAGCCAGACAGGACGCCGCCCAGCCGACCCCTACGCGTGGCCTAGTACATATCTCCGTGCGGCATCGCCGGGGCCGCGCGGCTTGGAGTCCTCCGGGATGTCGGTGATCAGCGCTTCCGTGGTCAGCAGCAGCGAGGCGATCGACGCCGCGTTCTGCAGCGCCACTCGCTCGACCTTGGCGGGATCGATGATGCCCGCCTGGATCATGTCGACGTACTCCATGCTCTCCGCGTCGTAGCCGCGGGTCGGCACGGTCTCCGCCTTCACCTTCTCGACGATGACGCTGCCCTCGAGGCCGGCGTTCTCGACGATCTGGCGGATGGGCTCCTCGAGCGCCCGCTTCACGATCAGGGCGCCGACTCGCTCGTCGCCCTCGAGCTTCTTCAGGGAGTCGATGGCCTTGGAGGCCCGCAGCAGGGCCACGCCGCCGCCCGGCACGATGCCTTCCTCGACCGCCGCCCGGGTCGCGTTGAGCGCGTCCTCGACGCGGGCCTTCTTCTCCTTCATGGCCGTCTCGGTGGCGGCCCCGACCTTGATCACGGCCACGCCGCCGGCCAGCTTGGCCAGCCGCTCCTGCAGCTTCTCGCGGTCGTAGTCGCTCGTCGTCTCGTCGATCTGGGCCCGGATCTGCTTGATGCGGCCCTCGATCGTGGACGACTTGCCGGCGCCCTCGACGATCGTGGTGTTGTCCTTGTCCACGACCACCTTCTTGGCCTTGCCGAGATCCTCGAGCTTGATGTTCTCGAGCTTGATGCCGAGGTCCTCGGTGATGGCCTTGCCGCCGGTCAGGATCGCGATGTCCTCGAGCATGGCCTTGCGGCGATCACCGAAGCCGGGGGCCTTCACGGCACAGGTGTGCAGCGTGCCGCGCAGCTTGTTGACGACCAGGGTGGCCAGCGCCTCGCCCTCGACGTCCTCGGCGATGATCAGGAACGGCTTGCCGGAGCGCGCGACCTGCTCGAGCAGCGGCAGCATGTCCTTCATGACGCTGATCTTCTTCTCGTGGATGAGCACGAGCGCGTCCTCCAGGACCACTTCCATCCGCTCGGCATCGGTCACGAAGTACGGGCTCAGGTAGCCGCGGTCGAACTGCATGCCCTCGACCACGTCCAGCACGGTGTCGGCCGACTTCGACTCCTCGACGGTGATGACGCCGTCCTTGCCGACCTTCTCCATCGCCTCGGCGATCAGGTTGCCGATCGTCTTGTCGTTGTTCGACGCGATCGTGGCGACCTGGGCGATCTCCTTCTTGTCCTTCGTCGACTTGCTCAGCTTCTTGAGGTCCTCGGTCACCGCCTCGACGGCCGCCTCGATGCCCCGCTTGAGGCCCATCGGGTTGGCGCCGGCGGTCACGTTGCGCAGCCCCTCGCGGAAGATGGCCTGGGCCAGCACGGTGGCGGTGGTGGTCCCGTCACCCGCGATGTCGGAGGTCTTGGAGGCGACCTCCTTCAGCATCTGGGCGCCCATGTCCTCGTAGGCATCCTTCAGCTCGATCTCCTTGGCGACGGTGACGCCGTCCTTGGTGATCGTGGGGCTGCCGAACTTCTTGTCGATGACGACGTTGCGGCCTTTGGGACCCAGCGTCGCCTTGACGGCCTGGGCCAGGATGTTCACGCCCTTGAGCAGGCTCGCGCGGGCCTCCTCGTCGAACTTCAGCTGCTTCGGCATGGATCAATACCCTCCTTGGGATCTGATGGAATCGGTTACTCGAGGATGGCGAGGACGTCTTCCTCGCGCAGGATCAGGTAGTCCTCGTTGTCGATCTTGACTTCGTTGCCGGAGTACTTGCCGAACAGGATGCGGTCACCGGACTTGACGTCGAGGGGAATGCGCTTGCCGCTGTCGTCGATCTTGCCGGCGCCCACAGCCACCACCTTGGCGCGCTGGGGCTTCTCCTTGGCGGTATCGGGGATGATGATCCCGCCGATCTTCTCCTCGCCCTCTTCGTCACGCTTGACGAGGATGCGGTCATGCAGCGGACGGATCTTCTTCATAGACGCCCTGCCTCCTTGAGTTGTGATGGACGTTGCCGTTCGGTCGGCCGGAGTCGCCAACGCTCCGGTTGCCAGCCTCTAGTGCCTATTAGCACTCATTCGAAGCGAGTGCTAGTATAGCCACCTGCTAGGGGCGCGCAAGTGAATAATTCCGAGGGGCTGAGATGGCAAAAAAGATACTGATTTCAAATGTTTTACCGGCAGAGGCACGGTCGCTCATCCCCTCCGAAATCGAGGTGGAATACAACGGGGGCGACGCACCGCTGCCCAAGGCCGAGCTCATCCGGCAGCTCCGGGGACGGGACGGGCTCATCTGCCACATCATCTCGGTCCTCGACGAGGAAGTGTTCGCCGCCTGCGAGGGGCTGAGGGTCGTCGCCAACGTGGCCGTCGGCTACAACAACATCGACGTGGCCGCCGCCCGGCGCCGCGGGATCGTGGTCACCAACACCCCTGACGTCCTCACCGAGACCACCGCTGACTTCGCATGGGCGCTGCTGATGTCGGCGGCGCGCCGGGTGGTCGAGGCCGACGCGTTCGTCCGCTCGGGAGAGTGGAAGGTCTGGCGATGGGACCTGCTGTGGGGGGCCGACATCCACGGCAAGACGCTCGGCGTGGTCGGCTTCGGCCGGATCGGGCGGGCCGTCGCCCGCCGGGCCCGTGGCTTCGGCATGCGCGTGCTCTATTGCGATACTGTCCGCGCGGATGCCGCCACCGAGCGAGAGCTGAACGCGACCGCCACCGACCTGGAATCGCTACTCCGCGAGTCCGACTTCGTCTCGCTCCACACGCTGCTGGCCCCCGAGACGCGGCACCTGATCAACGAGCGCACGCTGCGCCTCATGAAGCCGACCGCCATCCTGATCAACGCGGCCCGGGGTCCGGTGGTGGACGAAGCCGCGCTCGTCAGGGCATTGTCGGAGCAGTGGATCGCCGGGGCGGGCCTGGACGTCTTCGAGGACGAGCCCCGGATCCACCCCGGACTGATCCCCTTGCGCAACGTCACCCTGGCCCCCCACGTGGCCAGCGCGTCCAGCGACACCCGGATCAGCATGGCGACCCTGGCGGTGCGAAACTGCCTGGCCGTCCTGGACGGCAAGCCCCCACTCACGCCGGTGTCATAATCGCCTGATGGCCCTCCTGGAGCTGTCGGGCGTCGGCAAACGCTTCGGCGTCAACCGGCCGGCCGCGGTCGCCGACCTCACGCTCTCGCTGGAGGCCGGCCACATCCTCGCCCTGCTGGGCCCCTCCGGATGCGGCAAGACGACGACCCTGCGGCTGATCGCCGGCTTCGAGGTGCCCGACGCCGGCGAGATCGCCATCGCGGGACGGGTGGTCGCCCGGGCTGGCGAGGCCGGGGTGCCGCCCGAGGCCCGCAGCGTCGGCGTCGTCTTCCAGGACTACGCGCTCTTCCCGCACCTGACCGTGGCGGCCAACGTGGCCTTCGGGCTCGCCCGCGTGCCGCGGGCCGAGCGGCGGGCTCGGGTCGCTCGCATGCTCGACCTCGTCGGGCTAGGCGACCTTGGCGAGCGCTACCCCCACGAGCTGTCCGGCGGCCAGCAGCAGCGCGTGGCCACCGCGCGGGCCCTGGCCCCGGCCCCCTCGTTGTTGCTGCTCGACGAGCCGTTCTCGAACCTCGATGCCGACCTGCGCGCTCAGATGCGGGACGAGGTCCAGAAGGTCCTGCGGACGACCGGCACGACTGCGATCTTCGTCACCCACGATCAGGAGGAAGCCTTCACGATCGCCGACGAGGTGGGAGTCTTGAACCAGGGGCGGCTCGAGCAGCTCGGCTCGCCGCAGACGGTCTACCACCACCCGGCCACGCCGTTCGTGGCTGAGTTCGTAGGCGCCGCCGACTTCCTGCCCGGCCTGGTGACCGCCGAGGGCGTCGTCACCGAGATCGGGGTGTTCGCCAACGTCGAGGGCCGGGAGCCCGGCGCCAAGCTGCGGGTGATGATTCGCCCCGACGATGTGACCTTCGTCCCCGATCCCGCCGGCGACGCCGTCCTGGTGCAGCGCTACTTCCGGGGCTCAGAGAACCTGTACTGCCTCGGGCTCCCCTCGGGCCACCGGGTCCACTCCTCGCAGCCCTCCTCCGCGGCGTTCGCCCCTGGCCTCCGCGTGCGGCCCGAGGCCAACGTCCTGCACGTCGTGGTGTTTCCGGACGGGGGCGAGTAGGCTCGCGAGCCGCGCAGGCGGCTCAGACTGGGTGGAGCATCCAGACGTTGGGCTCGACATAGCGCCCCCGGTCCCGCCGGCGATCGATCGTGACGGGCACGAGGGCGCCGGGTACGACGTAGCGACCGCTCTGCGGAAACTGCAGGCCGGTCCAGCCCTCCCACTCTCGCACGCGGCCCTCGATCACCATCGATCGTGGCGCGACACGCAGGATGCGCGCGCCCAGCCGTACGTGCACCCGCAACCACGGATCGAGCGGGGTCCGGTCGGCGCGGCGCCACCGGATGTAGTCGACCATCGGGGTGAGCGGGTAGCGATGCTTGAGCGTGGGTCGCACGGGCGCCACCAGGGCGCGCAGACCGTGGCGCCTGGCCAGCGTGGCCATGGCGCGAATGACGGCGGCGCTCAGCCCGCGTCCCTGCCGTCGAGGATCGACGACCGCGAGCAGGGCCGAGAGGGTCGTCGGGGGGCGGCCGCGGCGGCGGTCGCGCATCGCCTGCACCAGCACCCCGTCCACGCCGGAGGGCAGCGTGGCTGGGCGCGCGTCCCAGGCGAACGGGACCGTGTAGCCGCCGGCGACGACGCGGCCCCGACCGTCGCACAGCACGGGCTGGAAGTCGGCGAAGTCCCGGGTGAGCGCCGGCCAGTACCGATTGCAGACGGCATCCTGGCGAATGTACGCCATGCTCGGCGGCCACACGGCGGCGGCGATGCGCTCGAGCGCCGGCCGCAGGTCCGGGCGCTCGCCCAGCGTGACCACCCGCACGCGCACTCAGTCGCGGCCGGCGTGTCGCTCGAGCCGGCGGTTGAGTCGCTCGAGGCGGTAGGCGAAGGCCTCGAGCACGCGAGAGCCGGCGCCGGCGGCGCGGGCCAGGCCGAGCGCATCCTCCACGATGGTCCGGGCGGCGGCGAGGTCCCTGGCGCGATGCTCGTGGTACTTGGCCAGCTCCTCCCACGGACGCGGATCGAAGACCTCGTGGGCGCGGGCGGCCTCCCACAGTGTGCACGCCGACTCCCAGCGAGCAGCGCGCTTCTCCCACCAGGCCAGACGCATCCTCGCCCAGCGCGCGACGGGCTCGGGCAGGCCCTCGCCCAGCGCCGCCCGGTAGCAGGCCAGGCCACGCTCCAGGTCCAGCGGCTCCCACAGACGGCCGAGACCGGCCCTCTCTTCGGGCCGGACTCCGGTGCCCTCGGCGAGCGCGCGCCCGAACCAGCCGACCAGGGCCACCAGGGTCAGGACGTCGGAGCGGTTGTGCTCGAACACCCGCCGCAGCGGGGCCGCCCGGCGCGAGCGCAGGTAGTCGAAGTAGATGAGCGGGATGAAGGCCCCGGGGACGTCGTCCTCGCGGCCGAGGCCGAGCACGCTGCTCTCCAGCGTGGCGAGCCGGCAGTCGGACAGCCAGCCGGCCCACACCCGCCGGGCCGGACGCAGCAGGTCCAGGTGCGGCAGCGCCGCCGGCCAGCGCCGGCGGGCGAGGACGAAGCGCGTCTCCAGCAACGGCAGGTCGAAGCCCGTCCCGTTGAACGTGACGACGGCCGAGGCGCGGGTCAGCAGCGGCTCCAGCGCGGCCAGGAGGGCCGGCTCCTCGTCGAAGTCGCGCATGAAGTACTGGCTCACCACCACCCGCCCGCTCTCGACGACGGCGCAGCCGACCAGGAAGGCATAGGTGCCGGTACCGCCGGCCAGTCCGGTCGTCTCGGTGTCGAGGAAGAGCAGGCCCTCGGCATCACCGACGTCGCCGTCCACCCGGGCCAGCTGGGCCAGCAGGGACAGCGGCGCCTCCAGCGCGTCGGCGAGCGGCGCCCCGCCGTGGCGGTGGCTCAGCGGGTACTCGCGCCGGACCACGACCACGCTGCCGTGGCCGGTGTCGAGCAGCTCGCCGTCCACGACGCGCTCGACCGGCTCGGCGGCCGGGCGGGGCGGCCGCGCGGTCTCGATGCGTCGGATGACGCGGCGGAGCTCGTCCAGGCTCGGCATCGTGGGCTAGGCGGTCAGCGCGCCGAGGAGACGAGCGGCCGTCGCCTTGGCGCGGCGGCCCACCTCGTTGACGGGACCGACGCAGGACGGACAGCCGAACGCGCACGCGCAGGCCTTCAACGTCTGCAGCCCGTGGCGCAGGAGATCGGGCAAGACCTCGAACACGCGCTCGGCCAGGCCGATGCCGCCGGCGTGGGCGTCGTAGAGGTAGATCGTCGGGTTGAAGTGCTCGGCCTGCATGAGGCGCTGCTTGGCCGACTCGCGGGTGGCGACCGCCCCCGTCTCGGCCGGCGTGGTGTCGCCCAGCCAGGAGCCGAGGTCGCGGATGTCGCACAGCAGGAAGATCGGGGCCAGGTGATGCAGCAGGTAGCTCACCGCGCGGAGGCCGTCGATCAGCTCCTCGCGCGATCGGCTCACCCGGTCCAGTGTGGCCGGCGGCACCGTGATCCAGGCACTCGTCGTCTGCTTCTCCTGCTGGGGCAGCTCCACCTCGCCGGAGCCGACGTTCTCCATGGTGCCGAGCTTGATCTTCTTGAAGCCGACCACCTTCTCGGCGACCAGCACCTCGCCCTGCTCGGCCAGGAACCCGGTGTGCTGGCGACCCTCCAGCCGGCGCAGGATCCACACGCCCTTGGCGCTGACGGCGTCGGTGAAGTAGTCGACATCCACGCGCTTGACGTAGGCGACCTTCTCCTCGTCCTCGCGGAAACGCAGCTCCTGGACCTCGAACGGCGTGCTCTCCACCAGGTAGATCGCCTTGGGATAGATCGTGGAGAAGGCGCTGCCCCAGTCGACCTCGGCGATGATCTGCCGCTTCTTCGTCTGCTTCTCGTCCCGCGCCGTGGTGTCGATCACCAGGAAGTTGTCGGTGGTGACCGTGCGCAGCGAGAGATGGTCGGCCGGATAGGTCTCCGACGCCCAGTGATAGCGCGGCCCCGCTCGGTGCAGGACACCCTCGTCCTCCAGCGCGGCCAGCTCGCGGCGCACGTCGACGGCGCCGAACCGCTCGTCCTCCGGGATCGGTAGCTCGAACGCCGCGCACTTGAGGTGATTCACGAGGATGAACGGATTGTCGGGATTGACCCGCGCGTGCTCGGGCGGGGTGCCGAAGAGATAGTCGGGATGCGTGACCATGAACTGGTCGAGAGGGGCACTGGTGGCCACGAGGATCGCCGCCGACGCATCCGTGCGGCGCCCGGCCCGGCCCGCTTGCTGCCACAGCGAGGCGATCGTGCCGGGGTAGCCGGCCAGCACGGCGGCGTCGAGATGACCGATGTCGACGCCGAGCTCGAGCGCGTTGGTCGACACCACGCCGAGCGCCTCGCCCGTGCGCAGCTCCCGCTCGACGGCACGGCGCCGGTTCGGCAGGTAGCCGCCGCGGTAGCCGCGCACGATCCCGGAGTCGCCGGTGGCGCGGTCGGCCACCCCCTGCTTGATCGACGTCAGCAGGACTTCCGTCGACAGCCGGCTCTGCGCAAAGACGATCGTCGGCACCTCGGCCCGGAGCAGGCGAATGGCGAGCTTGGCCGCCTCGCCGAGGTACGGCGCCCGGATCCCCAGCTCGGGATTGACGACGGGCGGGTTGTAGCACACGAAGGTCTTGTCGCCGGTCGGCGCCCCGCTCTCGGTAACCTCCTCGACCACCTCGCCGGTGATGCGGCTGGCCAGCTCGCCGGGGTTGGCGATGGTCGCCGAGGCCATGATGAACTGCGGCGTCGATCCGTAGTGCGCGCAGATGCGCTTCAGCCGGCGCAGGACGTTGGCCAGGTGCGACCCGAACACGCCGCGATAGGCGTGCAGCTCGTCGATGACGACGTAGCGCAGGTTCTGGAACAGCGTCGCCCACTTCGTGTGGTGGGGCAGGATCCCCGAGTGGAGCATGTCGGGATTGGTCAGCACCAGGTTGGCCCGGGCCCGGACCGCGCGGCGGGCATCCTGCGGCGTGTCGCCGTCGTAGGTGAACATGCGCATCTCGGGCATCGACTTCGCCAGCGCCTCCAGCTCTGCGAGCTGGTCCTGGGCCAGCGCCTTGGTCGGGAACAGGTAGAGGACGCGGGCCTCCGGACGCTCGACGAGCGACTGCAGCGCCGGCAGGTTGTAGCAGAGCGTCTTGCCCGACGCCGTCGGCGTGACCACCACGACGTGGCGGCCGGCCTCGATCAGCTCCCACACGCGCGCCTGGTGGCTGAACAGCTGCTCGATGCCGCGCGCGCGCAGTGCCTCGGCGATGCGCGGATCGAGCGAGGCGGGGAACGGCGCCAGCACGGCCGCGCGCGCGGGAAAGTGACGGGTGGCGGTGATGCAGCGCCCGGTCGAGGCGGAGATCAACAAATCGTCCAGGATCTCGCCGAGCATCGGGGCGACTGTATCATGAAAGCGTGAGCCGACTCGCCACCTGGCTGCCGCCGATCGCGTGGATGACGGTGGTTCTCTCGGCCTCGTCAGCGGAGTTCAGCGCCGACAACACGGGCAGCCTGCTGCGAGCGGCCCTGACCTGGCTCGTCCCCGCCCTGACCGCCCATCACATCGATCTGATCCATCATCTTGCGCGCAAGCTCGCGCACTTCACGGAGTACGCCATCCTCGGCGCGCTGTGGTTTCGCGGGGTGACGCGCAGCGGCCTGGCCCGACCACCGGCCGCCACCTGGCTCGCGCTGGCGATCAGCGTGCTGTGCGCGATCGCCGACGAGACCCACCAGTCATTCCTGCCGAGCCGCACCGGCGCCGTGCAGGATGTGCTGCTCGACTCGGCCGGCGCGTTCGCGGCGATCGTGCCCGCGCGGCTGGGCTGGTGGGGCGCGGCCGACACGGTCACCGGCGTCCTGCTGTGGGCCGCCGCGATCGGGGGGCTGGCGGCGCTCGCGCTGGACCTCGCGGCCGGCGCCAGCGGAGGCGTGCTGTGGGTGACGGTGCCCCTCGCCGCCGCCTTGCTCGTCTATCGGCGGCGGAGCGGCCTCTCGCGGAGCTGACCGCCCCGGCCCGGCTCCGTGCGGTTGCCGAACGGACCCGTCAGCGCGTAGGGACCAGGACCGGCTCGGCGAAGAGCGTGTCGGGGGCCGGCGTCGGTGAGGCGTGGACCAGCTCGCGCGCCAGCGAGGCCAACCCGCCCAGGCGTGCGCGCAGATGCACGACGTCGCCCACCACCGCGACGATCGGCGGGGCCAGTCGCAGCGCGGCCGCCAGCGCCGCGATCTGATCGAGCCGGCCGATGACCGTCTCCTGGGCATCGGTCGTGCCCCAGCGGACGAGCGCGACCGGGGTCTCGGCGGGCCGCCCGCCCTCCAGCAGCGCGCGGGTGATGCGTGGCAGGCTGCGACCGCCCATCAGGATGACCAGCGTATCGACGGCGGTGGCCAGGCGCGACCAATCCACCGAGGTCCGGTCCTTGCTTTCGTCCTCGTGGCCGGTCACCACCGCGAACGACGAGGCGACGCCGCGATGCGTGACGGGAATCCCCGCGGCCGCCGGCACCGCCACCGCCGCGCTCACGCCCGGCACCACCTCGCAGGCCACCCCGGCGGCGGCCAGCGCCTCGGCCTCCTCACCGCCGCGGCCGAACACGAACGGATCCCCGCCCTTGAGCCGCACGACCCGCCGGCCCCGCCGCCCGTGGGCGACCAGCAGTGCGTTGATCCGCTCCTGCGACAGCGTGTGCTCGCCGCTGGCCTTGCCGGCGAAGATCTTCAGCGCGTCCGGCGGGGCTTCGTCGAGCAGTCGCGGATCGACGAGCCGATCGTAGACGACGACCTCGGCCCGGCGCAGCAGGGCGAGGCCGCGGACCGTCATCAGGCCGGGGTCACCCGGGCCGGCGCCGACGAGGGCGACGCTGCCGTTCATACCGGCAGCGCCAGGCGCGCCCGCAGGTGCCCCCGCGCCTCGTCCGCTCGCCCTTCGGCGAGCAGGGCTCGCACGTCGGCGGCCAGGGCCCGCCGCCACGTCTCGGCGTCGGTGGCGCGGCCGGCGGCGCGCAGCTCGCGCCGCGCCCCCGCCGCCAGCTCGCCGAGCGCCGCCCATTCGGGCCCGAGCACGGTGTCCAGGTGCTCGCGCAGTGCGCGGGTCAGCGCCGGGCTGGCGCCGCTCGACCCCACGGCCACGGTCAGCACGCCCCGCTTCACGAGCCCGGGCAGGATGAAGTCGCAGTTCGCGGGATCGTCCGCCGCGTTGATCCACACGCCGCCCTCACGCGCGTGCAACGCCACCGACGGGCTGACAGTCGGATCGTCGACGGCCGTGAACACCAGCGTGGCGCCGGCGAGATCGCCCGGCTCGTAGGGCCGGGCGACGTGGCGGATCCGACCTTCCGTGGCCAGCCCTGCCAATGCGGGAGTGACCTCGGGGCTGACCACGGTCACCGCCGCCCCCGCCGCGAGCAGCGTCTCCACCCGACGCTGGGCCACGATCCCGCCGCCGATCACCACACACGGCCGATCGGTCAGATCCAGGAAGACGGGAAAGAAGCCCATCAGCCGTCGACGCCGGCCGGCGGCCGTCCCGCCGGCACGTCACGCTCCGCGGCCGCGACGAGCCCGCCGGCCAGGAAGCCGCGCAGTTCCTCGTCGGTGTGGCGGGCGGCGAACTCGCGGAACCCCTCGCCCACCCGACGGTCGTCGAGGTACGTCCGCAGCAGGCGCTCGATGGCCGCTGGCACCTCGGTGGCGGCCACGCGATAGCCGACCGGGCGCGCCACCGCCTGGTGACGGCCGACGGCGCCGCCCACGCAGAAGTAGTAGGCGTCGACGAGCGCACCGTCGACCTTCAGCTTCTTGCCCTCGATGCCGATGTCGGCGATCCAGTGCTGGCCGCATGAGTTGGGACAGCCGGTCACGTTGATCCGGACGTGGCGGTCGAAGCCCGGCAGCCGTGCCTCGAGCTCGCCGACGAGCCGGTGCGCGAAGCCCTTGGTCTCGGTCAGCGCGAGCTTGCAGAACTCGCTGCCGGTACAGGCCACCGTGCCACGCCGGAAGGGGGAGGCGTCGAGCGGAAAGCCCAGGGCCTCCACCTCGCGGGCGAGCCGGCCGACGCTCGACCGGGGGACATCCAGCACGAGCAGGTTCTGCATCGTGGTGGTGCGGACCTGGCCGGAGCCGTGACGCTCGGCCGCGTCGGCCACGGCCCGCATCTGCGCCGGCGTCAGCCGTCCGCGCACGACCGGCAGGCCGACGTAACAGAGACCGTCCTGACGCTGGGAATGGACGCCGACGTGATCGCGATAGACGTCGGCGGGCGGGTCGTCCGGCACGCCCGGTGACAGGTGGCGGCCCAGACGCCGCTCCAGCTCGGTCAGGAAGCGCTCCGGTGTCCAGCCACCGTTGAGGAACAGAAACTTCAGTCGCGCCTTCTCGCGGCTCTCGCGGAGCACATCGCTGTCGCGAAAGATCTCGGCGACCGCGCGCACGACCGGTACGGCCTCGCGCGGGCGCACGAATGCGTCCAGCCGCACGCCCAGGTGGGGGTCGGTCGAGAGCCCGCCGCCGACCCGCACCGCGAAGCCGATCTCGCCGGAGACGGGATGGCGCACCGCCGTCAGCCCGACGTCGTTGATCTCCGGGTAGACGCACCAGCTCCGGCAGCCGGTGATGGTCACCTTGAACTTGCGGGGCAAGTTGTAGAACTCCGGGTTCCCGTTGAGCAGGCTCGTCGCCTCGTGCACGAGCGGCGAGGCGTCGATCAGCTCGTCGGCGTCGACGCCCGCCACCGGGCAGCCGGTCACGTTCCGGGTGACGTCGCCGCAGGCGCCCAGCGTGGTGATCCCCGTGCGCCACAGCGTCTCGAACACCGTGGGCAGGTCCTCGATCGTCACCCAGTGCAGCTGCACGTTCTGGCGCACGGTGAGGTCGGCCACGCCGCGGGCGTGGCGCTCGGCGAGGTCGGCCAGGGTGCGGAACTGGTGGGCGGCCAGCGCGCCGTTGGGGATCCGGATGCGAACCATGAAGTAGGGCACCGAGCGGCCCTCGCCACCGCGGCCGCCCACCGCCCCGACGCCGTCCCCCTGGCTGTAGATGCCCCACCAGCGGAAGTAGGTCGCCCACTCCGGCGGGATCGAGGCGTGCCCCTCGCGCGCGAAGCGGCGGATCTCGGCATAGGCCTCCCAGGGATTCAGCTCCCGCTTCAGCCGCTCCGCCCGCTGCGCCTTCGTCTCCTTGATCGCGTCCACCATGTGCCGTCTCTCGATCCCGAAAGCACGACAGCCGGGGCGCGGCGAACCCGCGCACCCGGCTCTCGTCTTTCGACTGCGACTTTTCGCCTGGGTTCAGCTCACGCTCATCCGACGTACCGCAGCGGCACCTCCACCCACGACTTGCACCCCGGGCACTTGGCCGTGACCCGCCCGGTCGGCCCGTCCACCCGGAGGATCGCGTTGCGGATCACGATCTCCTCCGGGGTCCGGAGCAGCAGCGTCGCCCGGCATACCGGGCACCGGCCTCGGTCCGGGTTCGCCTGCACCCACGCAAACTACACATTGTCGATCGAGATTGTCAAGAGTATGATGAGCGCTGTCCAACTACCCGATCCAGGAGGGCTTCATGGCATTACGGCTGGGCGATACCGCACCCGACTTCACCGCGGATACCACGCAGGGGCGCATCGGCTTCCACGAGTGGCTGGGGGATTCGTGGGCGATCCTCTTCTCGCATCCACGCGACTTCACCCCGGTCTGCACCACGGAGCTCGGCTACGTGGCGCGGCTCAAGCCGGAGTTCGATCAGCGCGGAGTGAAGGCGATCGGCCTGTCGATCGACCCGGTGGATGCGCACGCCAAGTGGTCGGACGACATCAAGAGCAGCCAGGGGTACGCGCCCAACTTCCCGATCGTCGCCGACCCCGATCGCAAGGTGGCCAACCTCTACGGCATGATGCATCCGGCCCACGACGAGGTGTACACGGTCCGCACGGTCTTCGTCATCGACCCCAAGAAGAAGATCCGCCTGACGATCACCTACCCCCAGACCACCGGCCGCAACTTCGACGAGATCCTCCGCGTCATCGACTCCCTCCAGCTCACCGACGCCCACCGCGTCGCGACCCCCGTGAACTGGAAACAAGGCGACGACGTCATCATCGTCCCCGCCGTCACCGACGCCGAAGCCAAAGAAAAGTTCCCGACCGGCTGGAAAGCCCTCACTCCCTATCTCAGACTTACGAAGCAACCAAGTCGCTGAGCAGCCGGATCGAGCCGCTGAGCAACCGCGGCGGCTGCTCAGCCGGCGTTCCGACGACGACGCGCACACGTTGCCGACCGATCAAGGCGATCTGGATGCACGGGCTGCAACCGAAGACGCCGATGCGATGGCAAAGCGGATCGAGCCGCTGAGCAGCCGTCGCGGCTGCTCAGCCGGCGTTCCGACGACCAGCCGCGCTCCCGGGCCGATCAAAAGGGTCCAGATGCGAGGCGGCGCGAGCACCGGAGCGAGGCGTACTGCCTGTACGTCGAGCGAGGAGCGCAGCGCCAACGAAGCAGATGGGCCCTTTTCATCGGCCCGCCGCCCACCGCGAGCCGGACCGCCGACCCGGTCTAGACCTTCAACCGCGGATCCAGCGTATCCCGCAGTCCATCGCCAAACAGGTTGATCCCCAGCACCGTCACCAGGATCGCCAGCCCCGGGAACGTCGCCAGCCACCACGCGGTCGAGATGTACACGCGCCCGTCCGCCAGCATTCCGCCCCACGTCGGCATCGGCGGCTGGACACCCAGGCCCAGAAACGACAGCGCCGACTCGATCACGATCACGCGGGCCATGTCGAGCGTGGCCACCACCAGCCACGGCGTCAGCACGTTGGGCAGGATGTGGCGCAGCAAGACCCGGGTGTCGCCCCCGCCCAGGGCCAGCGCCGCCTGCACGAACTCGCGCTCGCGCAGGGTGAGCGCGACCCCCCGCACGATGCGGGCGTAGACCACCCACGACGACACCCCGATCACGATGATGATCGTCTTGAGGCTCGGCCCCAGCACTCCGATCACCGCGATGGCGAGCAGGATGAACGGAAACGCCAGCTGGATGTCGGCCAGCCGCATCAGGACGTCGTCGGTGCGCCCGCCGAAGTAGCCGGCGATCAGCCCGGTCACCATGCCGATCAGTCCGGAGATGGCGACCGCGGCGAAGCCGACCAGCAACGCGGGGCGAGCGCCGTAGATGACCCGGGCCAGCAGGTCGCGCCCGAGGTGATCGGTGCCCAGCGGATGCAGGTAACCGGCGGCGTCGCGGAAGCCCGGCGCCTTCAGGCGCCGGTCGCCGAGGTCCTGCTCGATGGGATCGAAGGGCGAGACCAGCGGCGCCGCGAGGGCAGTCAGCACGACAACCAGCACGACCAGCAGCCCGAACAACGCGGTGCGCCGCGCGGCCAGGCGTCGCAGGAACACCAGCCACTCGCGCCGCTCCGGACGTCCGGCCTCGGCCAGGGGGATCGCGGTCGCCGGCACGCTCACGGGTGCGCGGGTCGCCCGGCCGGTGCCCGGCGCGGGGCCGACGGCGTGGTCATCGCAGCCGGATCCGAGGATCGAGGTACGTGTACGCCACGTCGACCAGCAGGTTGACCACGACGAAGGTCGTGGCCAGCAGGAACACCGCGGCCTGTACCACCGGGTAGTCACGGTTGGCGATCGCCTGCACGCTCAGTCGCCCCACACCGGGCCACGCGAAGATCGTCTCCGTGATGACCGAGCCGCCCAGCAGCGTGCCCAGCTCGATGCCGATGATGGTCACGATCGGGATCGCCGCGTTCTTGAGGGCGTGCTTCCAGACCACCGGCGGATCGCTCACGCCCTTGGCGCGAGCGGTGCGGATGTAGTCCTGGTTGAGCACCTCCAGCATGCCCGACCGCGTGAGCCGTGTAATGCGCGCGGTCGTGAACAGCCCCAGCGTCACCGCCGGCAGGATCAGGTGCTCGAGCGTGCCGCGGCCCGACGACGGCAGCAGGTGGAACTGCACCGAGAAGACCAGGATGAGCATGATGCCGAGCCAGAACGTCGGCAGCGACTGCCCGAACAGCGCGACCACGGTGGCCACGTAGTCCAGTACCGAGTTGCGCCGCACGGCGGAGACGATGCCGGCCGGCACCGACAGGCACAGCGCCAGCGCCAGCGCGGCGCCGGCCAGCTCGAAGGTCGCCGGCATCCGCTCGAGCACGAGGGAGAAGGCCGGCTCGCCGTGGCGGATCGACTGCCCGAAGTCACCGCGCAGAGCGCCCGCGAGGAACCGCCCGTACTGCACGAGGAACGGGTCGTTGAAGCCCATCGCCTCCCGGAACCGGCGGACGTCGTCGGCCGAGGCGTCCGGGGGCAGCAGGACGAGGGCGGGATCGCCGGTCAGGAACAGGATGGCGAAGACCACGAACGAGACGCCGAACAGCACCACCAGCGACTGGAGCAGTCGCCGGACGAGGAACGTCCTCATGCCCGCGACAGGCGCGCCACAGCCTCGATGTGAGGAGTTTGCGGGAACATGTCGACCGGCTGCACCCACTCCAGGCGATAACCCTGCCGGACCAGGTCACCGACGTCGCGGGCCAGCGTGGCGGGGTTGCAGGACACGTACACGATCAGGGCCGGCGCCAGCGCAGCCAGCGCGGTCAGCGCCTTGGGATGGAATCCGGCCCGGGGCGGATCGGCCACCACGACCGAGGCCGTGACCCCCTCCCGCATGAGCGCGGGCAGCACGTGGCGGACCTCGCCCTCGACGAAGGTGCAGTTCTCGATGCCGTTGGCGCGGGCGTTGCGAACGGCGTCGGCGACCGCGGCCGCCGACAGCTCGACGCCGTACACGCGCGCGGCCCGCCGGGCCAGGAGCAGGCTGATGGCGCCGGTGCCGGAATAGAGATCCAGCACGGTCTCCCGCCCCTCGAGCGCGCACGCCTCGGCCACGATCGCGAAGAGCCGCTCGGCCTGCACGGTGTTGGTCTGGAAGAAGGAGTTGGCCGAGACCTGGAACGCCACGCCGTCGAGGGTCTCGACGATGTGATCGCGGCCGAGCAGCAGGTGCTCCTCGCTGCCGATGGCCACACTGGCCTTCTTGTCGTTCACGTTCAGCAGGACGCTGGCCGTGCTCGGCACCCGGGCCTTCAGCCCCTCGGCCACCGGAACCAGGGCCCCGACGTCGGGCGCCGAGGCCACGACGTTCACCATGGCCTGGCCGGTCCGCCGGCCCTCGCGCAGGGTGAGGAAGCGCAGGAGGCCGCGCTCCGACCGCTGATCCCACACCGACAGCGCCCGGGCCCGGATCTGCCGCCGGAACTCGTCGAGGAGCGCGTTCATCGTGTCCGACTGGAGCAGGCAGCGCTCGATGTCGAGGACGACGTCGTAGCGCTCGGCGGCGTGCAGCCCCACCGCCGGTCCCGGCTCGGCCACCGTGAACTCCATCTTGTTGCGGTAGCCGTAGGGCTCGGGCGCGGCCAGGATGGGCCGCAGATCGAAGGGCGGCAGCCCGCCTATCCGGATGAGACAGTCGTGGACCTGCTTGGCCTTGAAGGCGAGCTGCGCGGGGTACGCCAGGCTCTGCAGGCGGCAGCCCCCGCACTGCCCGAAATACGGGCACGGAGCCTCCACCCGATCGGGTGAGGGCACCAGCACCGACTCGATGACGCCCCGCCCGTAGCGGCCCCGCGCCTCCACGACCCTCACTTGGAGCCGGTCGCCGGGAAACCCGCCTCGCACGAACATGACGTAGCCGTCGGCCCGCCCTACCCCATCGCCGCCAAAGGCGAGGTCGTCGACGACGAGCTCCAGCGAGTCGCCGCGTCTCGGCTTTGCCATGATGTCAGGCCACTATAAACGAGGAGTCCCAGGCTGGCCAGCCGCGGGGGCGGGGGAGTATCATGGGCTTCTCATGAAGCGTCAGGCTCCGCGTGCCGTCGGAGAGCTGCTGGTGAACGCGGTGCCCCAGCTCGAGGATCGGCTGCTCGTCCGGCGGCTGCGCCGGACCTGGGTGGCCCTCGTCGGCGCCGACATGGCGCGGCGCGCCCAGCCCCACGCGCTGGTGAACGGTTGCCTGCAGGTCGTGGTCGACAACTCACCATGGCTCCACGAGCTCACGCTGCGCGGCCCCGAGCTCACGGCGCGCCTGGCGCGCGAGTGTCCGGCCGTGCGCTCCGTCCGGTTCACCCTTGGCGCGCCGCCCGCCGAGGAGCCGACGCCGGCCGTGCGCCCGGCGCCGAGAGTGTCGCGCCTGAGCGACGACGATCGATGTGCCATCGACGCGGCCGCCGCTGCGATTTCCGATCCCGCCCTGGCCGCCGGCGCCCGCCGTCTGCTGGCGCGGGCCTGGCCGGCATGGCCGGCACGAGGTATTGAACGATGAGGCTCCGCTTCGCCGCCCTGGGTCTACTCCTGCTCACCACCGGCGGTCTCGCCGGGTGCGCAACCACGGCGCCGACGCTGACGTCGGACACTGCCGAGACCCCGCGCCGCTCCCTGTCCGCGCGTGAGCGCGACGATGCGGCCGAGGCCTACTACCACTACTCGGTGGCGCAGATGCTGGCCCAGGGCGGGCGGTTCAAGGAAGCCGTGGCCCCCATGGAGGAAGCGCTGCGGCGCGACCCCAGCTCGGCCTTCCTGTGGTCGACGCTGGCCCAGTGGCTGGTGCGCGCCGACCAGCCGGTCGAAGCCCTGGCCGCCGCCCGGCGCGCCGTGCAGCTGGCGCCCAACGAGACCCAACCGCACCTCACGCTGGCCGACCTGCTGCGCGGACAGAAGAAGTACGCCGAGGCCGAGGCCGAGCTGGAGCGAGTGGTCGCGCTGAACCCGGACGCCGAGGACGCCTACCTCACGCTGGCGCGCTACCAGGTCGAGCAGAAGGCCTTCCCACGGGCGCGGGCCGTGCTGCTGCGGCTGGCCGAGCGGCAGCCGCGCAACGTCCAGGCCCAGTTCCTGCTCGGACGGTTGGCCATCGAGACCGAGAGCTGGGACGAGGCCATCGCCCGGCTCACGCGGCGCCGTGGAAATGGATCCCGACCACGACGGCGCCTGGACCGCGCTCGGCTACGTGTACGAGTCGCAGCGCCGCACCGACGAGGCCATCGACGTCTACCGGCGCGCCGTCAAGTCCAACCCCGACAACCCGGCGTTCGTCGAGCGCCTCGGCGATCTCCTCATCCGGCTCAACCGCTTCAAGGAGGCTCAGGCCGAGGTCGAGGCCCTGGCCGAGCTGGCCCCGCGCGACCCGCGCGTGTGGATGAAGCTCGGCGCCGTCTTCTACGAGCAGAAGATGTGGGACAAGGCCGGCGACGCCTTCCGTCGGGTGGTGCTGCTCGAGCCCACGAACCTCCGGGCCCGCTACTTCCTGGCCACGACCTACATGGACGCCGGCCAGGACGCCGAGGCCAAGGTCGAGCTGGAGAAGATCCTGCGCGCCGATCCGCGCTCGATCGACGCCCGGGTGCAGCTGGGCTTCCTCTCGGGGAAGGTCAAGAAGTACGACGAGGCCATCGCGCTGCTGCGCGAGGCCGTCAACATCGATCCCAAGCGGCCCGAGCTGTTCCTCTACCTCGGCACCGCCTACTTCCGGGCCAAGGAGTACGACCGGGCGGCCCAGACGCTGCAGGAAGGCCTCACCCTCGACGAGAAGCAGAAGGAGCTGCACTTCCAGCTCGGCGTCGTGTTCGAGAAGCAGCAGAAGTTCGAGGACGCCGTCCGGCAGTTCCGTCACGTGATCACGCTCGACCCCAAGCACGCCGAGGCCTACAACTACGTCGGCTACATGTACGCCGAGCGCGGCCAGAACCTCGACGAGGCCGTGACCCTGATCGGCAAGGCCCTCGCGCTGGAGCCGGACAACGGCTACTTCATCGACAGCCTCGGCTGGGCCTACTACCAGCAGGGCCGCTACGGAGAGGCGCTGCGCGAGCTCAAGCGCGCCGTCGACCGCGCCAAGGAAGATCCGGTCATCTTCGAGCACCTGGGTGACGCCCTCATCAAGAACGGCCTCGACGAGGACGCCGCCGCCGCCTGGGAAAAGGCGCTGCAGCTCGACCCCGCCGCCGACGGCGTGAAGAAGAAGCTCGACGATGTACGTGCGCGCCTGCGGCGGGCCCAGAGTGATCGGCCGAAGGCTTCGCAGTAGCCTCGTCGCCCTCCTCACGCTCGGAGTGACGGCCGGCTGCGCCATCGGGATCGCCCCGCCGCGCCAGCCGGTGTCGGCGGAGGCGCAGCGCGCGATCGACCTGCTGGTCACCCGCTGGCACACCGTCACCGACCTTCGGGCTCTCGCGGACATCTCGGTCGACCGGGGAGGCCAGCGCCAGCAGCTCAGCGGCGTGCTCCTGGCCCAGGCCCCCGGCAGCGTCCGCTTCGAGGCGCTGTCGCCGTTCGGCCAGCCGATCCTCATCGCCGTCGTGCACGCCGGCCAGCTCACCGCCTTCAGCGTGGTCACCAACGAGGCCGTGGTCGGCGAGGCCACCGCCGAGACGACCGCGCGACTGCTCGGCCTGCCGTTCGAGCCCGAGGATCTGGTGGCGATCGTCTCCGGCTACGCTGTGCCTCCCCGCGACGTCCGCCTGGCCGAAGTGCTGCCGGCCGATGCGCTTGGCCCATCCCTGTCCCTGGCCGGTGCCGTCAACGAGCGTCGTATCTGGATGGATTTCCAGACCGGCCTCGTGCGGCAGTTCCAGATCGTGGGCGGCCGGGCCGCGGCGACCGTCACCTATCAGCGCGACGACGAGGGGCGGCTGACCGGATTCGACGTCTCGGCGGCCGAGCGCTACGTGACCGGGACCGTACGCTACAAGAACCTCGCGACCGGGGTCGGCCTCACCCCCGACCGATTCGCCCTGACGCTACCCAAAGACGCGAAAACACAACCGATCCGTTGACGGTCATCGCCTCGCATGCTAGCCTGCGGTGCCTTGTCGAAGGGGTCGGAGAAGACCGGGCGAGTGGAGCTCAACGCGGCAGCCAAGGTCAACCTGGCCCTGGAGGTCCTGAGCCGACGGCCTGACGGATACCACGAGATCGCCACGGTCATGCAGACCGTGGACCTGTCGGATCGGCTGGTGCTCGAGGACGCGGACGGCCTCGAGGTACGCACCGGCGCTCCCGGCGTCCCCAGCGACGAGCGCAATCTCGCCTACCGGGCCGCGGCGGCGCTGCGGCAGGCGGCGGGGATCGAGCGCGGGGCCCGGATCACGCTCGACAAGCGGATCCCGGTCGCGGCGGGACTGGGTGGTGGCTCGACCGACGCGGCGGCCACCCTGGTGGGGCTGAACCGGCTGTGGGGGCTGCGCTGGCCGGTCGAGCGCCTGGAGGAGCTGGCCATCGGGCTGGGCATGGACGTGCCGTTCTTCCTGCGGGGTGGGGCGGCGATGGCCACGGGCCGCGGCGAGCAGCTGCGGCCGCTCGGTGGCGCGGCGCTCGCGCTGGTGCTGGTCAATCCGCGTTTCGCGGTGAGCACGGCCGACATGTACGGGCGCGTCACCCCGGCGATGTACTCGGACGGCGGCCGGGCGCGCGAGGCGGCCAGTGCGCTCGAGACCCGGCGATCGAGCCGCGTGGCCCGGACCCTCTACAATGGCCTCGAGGTCGCCGCCCGGGCCGCGTATCCGCAGATCGGCCACATGCAGGCCGCCCTGGTGGCGGCGGGCGCGCTGGGTGCGGCGATGTCGGGCAGCGGGCCCACGGTGTTCGGAGTGGCGCGGTCGCTGGAGCAGGCGCGCCAGATCCAGGCGCGGGTGACGCGGGGCTCGTGGGAGTGCTGGGCGGTGCGGACGCTGCGCGGACCGGCGGTCCGAATCCGAGGAAACGGAGCTCGATAATCCATGGGGCTGGGATCGATGGGGCGTGGCCAAGCGGCAAGGCGCGGGACTTTGGATCCCGTATTCGGAGGTTCGAATCCTCCCGCCCCAACCAGCCCGTGAGCGAGGCGCCGATGGCCTACGAGCTGAAACTGTTCTCCGGCAATGCGAACCGGGCGCTGGCCGACGAGATCGCCCAGTACCTCCGGCTGCCCATCTCGGACGCCGAGGTCTCGCGGTTCTCGGACGGCGAGGTCTTCGTGCAGGTGAACGAGAACGTTCGCGGCGCCGACGTCTTCGTCGTGCAGCCCACCTGCCCGCCCGTCAACGACACCCTCATGGAGCTGCTGATCATGATCGACGCGCTCAAGCGCGCGTCGGCCCACCGCATCACCGCGGTCCTGCCCTACTACGGCTACGCCCGCCAGGACCGCAAGGTGCAGCCGCGGGTGCCCATCACGGCCAAGCTCGTGGCCGACCTGCTGGAGGCGGCCGGCGTCGACCGCGTCCTCGCGCTCGACCTGCACGCCGGTCAGATCCAGGGGTTCTTCAACATCCCGGTCGATCACCTGTTCGCCAATCCGGTGATGATCGACTACCTGGGCAAGAAGGACCTGAAGGACACGGTGGTGGTCGCTCCCGACGCCGGCGGCGTGGAGCGCGCCCGCGCACATCGCCAAGCGGCTGAGCGCGAGCCTGGCCATCATCGACAAGCGGCGCGAGGGCCCCGGCTCGGCCGTCGCCATGAACCTCATCGGCGACGTCAAGGGCCGCGACGCCGTGGTGATCGACGACATGATCGACACCGCCGGCACCCTGGTGCAGGCGGTCGGCGCGGTGCAGCGCGAGGGGGCCCGGCGCATCCTCGCCTGCGGTGTCCACGCGGTGCTGTCGGGCCCGGCCCTCGAGCGCATCAGGAACTCGCCCATCGAGGAAGTCGTCGTCACCAACTCGGTCCCGCTCGCCCCGGACAAGCGCGCCGCCGCCCGCATCACGATGCTGACGGTGGCCCCGCTGCTGGGCGAAGCGATCCGGCGCATTCACGACGAGGAATCGGTCTCGACCCTGTTCGTCTAGAAAGAGGACCCGGCATGCAGATGCAAGAGCTCACCATCCAGCGTCGCGAGGGCACCGGCAAGCAGCTCGCCAAGCGGCTGCGGCGCCAGGGCATCGTCCCTGCGATCGTCTACGGCGGCCCCAAGACGGAGTCGGTCAGCGTCGACCCCAAGGCGGTGCTGCGCATGATCGCCGGTCACGCCGGCACCACCCAGCTGCTGACGCTCAAGATCGACGGCGAGGCGGCCAGCCGGATGGCCATCATCCGAGCCATGCAGTTCGATCCGGTCACCGAGCGGTTGCTGCACGTCGACCTGCAAGAGGTCTCCGCCGACAAGCCGATCACCGTGCGGGTGGCCGTCCACCCCGTCGGCGAGGCGGTGGGCGTGCGCGACACCAAGGGCATCCTCAACCTCGTCCTCCACGAGGTCACGGTGTCGTGCCTGCCGACCGCGATCCCGGAGCAGATCGACGCCGACGTGTCGGCCCTGGCCATCGGTGACGTGCTCACCATCGCCAACCTCACGGTCCCCGACGGCGTGCGGGTCCTCAACGACCCCGGGCAGGCCGTGGCGACCGTGTCGCCGCCGATGGCCGAGGAAGTGGTCACGCCGGCCGTGACGGCCGCGGTGACCGCCGAGCCGGAGGTCCTCACCGAGCGCAAGCCCAAGGAGGGCGAGGAGCCGGCGGCGGCGGGCAAGCGGCCCGAGAAGGGCGACAAGGACAAGTAGCGGCGTCGACCCGGCATGGCCCACGTCGTGGTGGGGCTCGGCAACCCGGGCTCGGAATACCGGGACACCCGTCACAACGTGGGCCAGCACGTGCTCGACCACCTGGCCCGGGAGACGTTCCGCGACGCGCCGTGGCACCGCCACGGGGGCTGGGCGGTCTCCACGGGGCGCTGGCGCGGCGACACCGTCACGCTCATCAAGCCCCGCGCCTTCATGAACGAGTCGGGGCCGGTGGTCGCCCGCGCACTGCGGGAGCACCGGGCCGACCACACCGACCTCATCCTCGTCTACGACGACATCGACCTGCCGCTCGGGGCCGTCCGGGTACGCATGAAGGGCAGCGCCGGCGGCCACAACGGCGTCCGGTCGGTGATCGCCGCCCTCGGTACCACCGACATCCGGCGGGTCAAGGTCGGCATCGGGCGTCCGGTGCACAAGGCGGCGGTCCCCGACCACGTCCTGTCCGGATTCGAGCCCGACGAGCGCTCGGTGGTGGATACCGCGGTGGTGGAGGCGGCCGAGCGCGTGCTGGCCCTCTTGCATGCGCCGCCGTCACGCTAGCGCGCAAAGTCGGCGCGTTGCTGGGGGGTGACCCCCATGGTATATAGTTTACGTTTACCCACCGACGTGCCCGGAAGCTGGAGGAGAGAAGTCGCGTGACCAAGGTCGAAAAGCCGAGCGTTCGCCGCAAACGCAAGGCCCTGGCCGCCCCCAAGGCCGCGCGCCGGGAGCGGACGTCCGATTAACCCCAGCAGCAACACTCCTGACTCCGGAACTTCCGTTCCCCCGGAGCGGGAGCGAGTGAGGCCACGCGTGGCGGCAGGCCGTATCGTGGATCGAGGCACCGAGTGGGACTCGGTCCGATCCCTCCTCGCGAGCGAAGCCCGGACCGCCATGGGACGAGAACTGGCCCTGGACGCCGCGCCGCTCGTCGACGTCGCCGCCGTCGAGGCCGCGATCGCGCTCACCGGTGAAGCCCGCCAGGCCCTCGACGCCGAGGGCCCGCCCCCATTCGACGGCATCCCCGACGTGCGGCCGGTGCTGGCCCGCGCCACTGCCGAGGGCAGCGCGCTGGACGGGGCCGAGCTCGTGCTGCTCATTCCCACGCTCGACGCCGGGCCCCGCGTGCAGGCCTGGGGCCGGGCCGTCCGCCCGGTCGCGGCCGCCGTAGCGGCGCTCACCGACGGCTGGCCGCGCCTGACCGACCTGCGCGACGCGCTCCGCCAGGCTCTCGAGGACGACGGCAGCCTCACCGACCGCGCCAGCCCCCGCCTCCGCCAGCTCCGCCAGCAGATCCGCGACCGCCGCCGCCGGATCGTCGCCGACCTCGAGCGCATGCTCGCCGCCGAGGGCGATCGCCTCTTCGCCGACCGGTTCGTCACCGTGCGCCACGGACGCTACGTGCTGCCGGTGCGGGCCGAGGCGCGCCAGCGGCGTGCGCGGCATCGTGCACGACCGCTCGCAGAGCGGCCAGACGATCTTCGTCGAGCCGGAGGGGCTGGTCGAGGCGAACAACGACCTCGTGCAGGCCCTGCGCGAGGAAGAGCAGGAGACCGTCCGCATCCTGGCCGAGCTGACCGCGGGCGTGCGGGCCCGGCTCGCCGACCTCGAGCACCTCGTGGCCGCCCTCGGCGAGCTCGACTGGCTGTTCGCGCGAGCCCACGCCGCCGTCCGCATGGACGCGACGGCCCCCGTCGTCGACCACGCCGGCCGGGTGGAGCTGCGGGCCGCCCGCCATCCGCTGCTGATGGCCCAGGCCTGGCGCGACCCCTCCCGGACCGTCGTCCCCGTGGACGTCGAGCTATCGCCGGAGCGGCCGCTGCTGCTGATCACCGGCCCCAATGCCGGCGGCAAGACGATCGCGCTCAAGACGCTGGCGCTGTGCGCGCTGCTGGCTCAGGTGGGCGGCCACGTGCCGGCCGCCGCCGGCTCCCGCTTGCCGGTGTTCGAGCGGCTGTACGCGATCATCGGCGACGAGCAGTCGGTGGCCGAGAACCTCTCGACCTTCTCGGCGTTCGTGAAGCAGATCCGCGGCGTGCTGGCCGAGGCTGACGACCGCTCGCTGGTGCTCATCGACGAGCTTGGCGCCGGTACCGATCCCGAGGAAGGCGCCGCCCTGGCCCGGGCCATCATCGAGACGCTGGCCGATCGGGGCACCCTGGTAGCGGCCACCACCCACCTGGAGCCGCTGCGCGCCTTCGCCTCCACCGAGCCGCGCGCCCGCAACGCCTCCGTCGAGTTCGACACCCGCACGCTGTCCCCGACCTTCCGCCTGCGCTACGACGTGCCGGGCCAGAGCTACGCGCTGGCCATCGCCGGCCGCCTCGGGCTGTCGCCCGAGCTGATCGCCCGGGCCCAGAGTCACCGCACGAGCGACGCCGCGCGCATGAGCCAGCTCCTGGCCTGGCTCGACGAGGCCACCCGGTCCGAGGCCGAGCGCACGATCGCCATGGAGCGGCGGGAGACCGAGAGCACCGCCCGGCTGGCCGCGGCCCAGGAGGCGGAGACCACCGCCGCCGCGCGCGCCCGCGAGATCGTCGAGCGCGCCAAGGCGGAGGCCGCCGCGCTGCTGACCGACGTCCGTCGCGCCGTGAGCGCCGAGTGGGATCGGCTCAAGCGCGGGGAGCGGTCGCGACCCGCGCTCGAGGAGAGCCGGCGACGCCTGCGCGAGACGGGTGCCCGGGTGGTGCCGGCGCCGGCCACGCCCGGCCCCGCGACGGTCCCGCTGACACCCGGCATGGCCGTCGCCGCCGAGCACCTGGGACTGCGCGGCCAGCTCGTCGCCATTGCCGGCGACTCGGCCACGGTGCTGGCGGGCTCGATCAGCGTACGGGTACCCGTCTCCGCCCTGCGCCCCAGCGGAGCGGCCGGCCCCATCGCGCCGTCCCGGCGGCGCGAGCCCGACCTGCCCATCCGGACCGTCGCCCCCGAACTCATGCTGATCGGCCGCACGACCGACGAAGTGCAGGACCTGGTCGAGAAGTATCTGGACGACGCCTTCATGGCCGGCGTCGCCCACGTGCGGCTCGTGCACGGCAAGGGCACCGGCGCGCTCCGCAAGGCGGTGCGCGGCGTGCTGTCCGACCATCCGCTGGTGGCCTCGTTCCGCGACGGCGAATCGGGCGAGGGCGGCGCCGGCGCCACCGTCGCCGCCCTGAAGGTCTCCTGATGGCGTCCTACCCGCCTCCGCTGCTGGACGAGATCCGGGCGGGCGTGGACATCGTCGAGCTGGTCGGGCGGTTCGTGAACCTTCGCAAGGCGGGCCAGAACTACAAGGGCCTGTGCCCCTTCCACGGTGAGAAGACGCCCTCGTTCATGGTCAATCCGCGCAAGGGCATCTTCCACTGCTTCGGCTGCGGGGTCGGCGGCGACGCCTTCGGCTTCCTGATGCGGCAGGACCGGCTGACGTTCCCGGAGTCGGTGCGCGCGCTGGCCCGGCAGGCCGGCGTTGCCCTGCCCGAGGAGCGCGGGCCCCGGCCGGCCGAGTCGGGGCGCGAGGAGCTGTACCGTGCGATGGAGCTGGCCGCGTCGTTCTACAGCGAGCGGCTGTGGACGGCCGGTGGCGAGCGCGCCCGCACGTACCTGGACGAGCGCGGAATCGCCCCCGAGGTGGCCCGCCGCTTCGGTCTCGGCTGGGCACCCGAGGGATGGGAGACGCTGCCGGATGCGCTGAAGTCGTCCGGGGTCGGCGACGACACGCTGCTGGCGGCGGGGCTGCGCATCGCCCGCGAGAACAAGCCCGGCGCCTACGACCGCTTCCGCGGCCGCCTGCTCTTCCCGATCCGCGACCTGCAGGGCCGGGTCGTCGCCCTCGGTGGCCGGGCCTTCGGCGACGAGCAGCCGAAGTACCTGAACTCGCCGGAGACACCGCTCTACACCAAGGGCAACGTGCTCTACGCCGCCGACCTCGCCCGCGAGACCATCCGCGAGCGCAACCGCGCGCTCATCGTCGAGGGCTACATCGACTGCCTGATGGCCCACCAGCACGGCTTCACGGAGACGGTCGCCGCCCTCGGTACCGCCTTCACCGGCGCCCAGCTGGGCGTGCTGCGCCGCTACTGCGACGAGGTCATCACGTTCTTCGACGCCGACGCCGCCGGCCAGAAGGCCGCCGAGCGGGCCGAGGAGCTGCTGGAGCCGAACGGCGACGGCATGGCCTGGGGGGTCAACCGGGCCGGCGCCTTCGAGGCCACCGGCGTCCTGCGCGTGAAGGTCGCGCTGCTGCCGGCCGGCCACGACCCCGACACCTTCCTGCGCGCCGAGGGCGCGCCGGCGTTCACCGAGCGCATCGCCGCCGCCCGCAGCCTGCTGGCCTACGCGCTCGACCGCTCGGTCGGCGAGGCCGTCGCGGCCGGGCCGCGGGGCCGCGTCAACGCCTTCGCGCGGGTGGCCCTCATGCTGGCCAAGGTCGGCGACGCCCAGGAGGCGACCGCGCTGGCTCGGGAGGCCTCGCTGAAGCTCGGCGTCGATCCCACCCAGCTGTGGATCGAGGCCCAGCGGCTGCAGGCCGCCCTGCGGCGGCCGC
This sequence comes from uncultured Candidatus Rokubacteria bacterium, assembly GCA_963734175.1. Classification (GTDB taxonomy): domain Bacteria; phylum Methylomirabilota; class Methylomirabilia; order Rokubacteriales; family CSP1-6; genus AR5. The sequence goes on along the minus strand of CAVTGC010000001.1, from coordinate 490,734 downwards.
GAGCCGTGGCTGGCACCGCCACCGCCACGCCGCCCGCCGGCGCCGTCGAACGCGACCTCGTCGGGCTCCTGCTTGCCTCCCGCGAGGCCCGGCAGGTGCTGCTGCCGGCGTTCGACCTCGCCGAGGTCGGCCACGCCGGGCTGCGCGAGGTGGTCGAGGCACTCGTGCGCGCCCCCGAGGCAACGCCCGAGCAGCTCATGACCGAGCTCGCGACCGACGCCGCCCGCCACGCGCTGTCGGCGCTGATCGTCGACGAGCGCCCGCTCGGCGACGAGAAGCTCGCGGTCGAGCAGTTCCGTCGGCGCCTGGCCCGGGCCCGCACGGTCGGACGGCTACGCACCGCCAGCCAGGCCGTCGCCGAGGGACAGCAGCGGGCGTCGAGCGCGGTCCCCATGGACGTGGCGCTCGTCACGGAGTTACAGCAGCAGGGTGCGGTGTTGCACGAACTGGTCGGTGGAGCCGCGCAATCGCTCAATGTGCCGGCTGTCGAATCGAGGCCGGACCCGTCCGGGTCCCAAGGAGTTCACGCGCATGAGTGAGGAACCGAAGCTGGAAGAGCTGGACCGACTGATCTCGATGGGTAAGCAGAAGGGCTTCCTCACCTATGACGAGGTGAACGACGCCCTCCCGTCGGACATCGTGTCGCTCGATCAGCTCGACGACATCATGATGATGTTCGGGGCCATGGACATCGAGGTCGTGGACTCGGCCAAGGCCGGCCGCCTGCCCTCCGAGGTGCGGGCGGCGGCGCCGGCCGCCGTCGAGGACGACGACGGTGATGGCCCCGAGCCGATCGACCTGTCGCCCGGCCCGGTCGGCCGCACCGAAGACCCGGTGCGCCTGTACCTGCGCGAGATGGGACGGGTGGCCCTGCTCACCCGCGAGGGCGAGATCGCCCTGGCCAAGCGCATCGAGGAGGGCAAGAACCAGGTCACCAACGCCATCCTCTCCACCAACCTGGCCCTGGAGCGCTTCCGCGAGCTGCGCGACACCCTGCGCAGCGGCGACACCTCCGTGAAGGAGGTCGTCGACGTCAACGAGGAGGAGTTCACCGAGGAGAAGGAGGCGGCCCTGACCCGCCAGGTCGTCAACGCCTTCGGGGGCGTCGACCGGCTCCTGCGCGAGCGCGACCAGCTCCTCGAGCGCGTCCGCAAGATGCGCGGCACCCCCGGCGGCAAGGCCAAGCGCAAGCCGCGCGGCAAGGTCAAGGAGCCGGCCTGGAGGAAGTTCGAGCACCAGGCCCAGCAGCGCCAGCAGAAGGTGCTCGAGAAGCTGCGCGCCCTGAACATCGGCAACCAGATCATCGACCGCGAGGACTCCGATCCCGCCCGGCGGGGCCTGGTCCAGCGCCTGCGCGACCTCCTCGACGACATCGAGCGGGCCGAGCGGGTGATCCAGCTCTGGAACAACGGCCGCCGTCCCTCGCCGGAGGAGGTCCAGAACCTCATCTACGTCTCCTTCCGCGACCCCGCCTCGGCCCAGGGGACGAACGGCACCAACGGCGTCGGCGACCTGCATCTCAAGGCGGCCAAGAAGTTCACCAGCCCCAAGCAGCAGCAGACGTGGGTCGCCCAGCAGGAGATCAAGGCGGCCGAGGTCCGGGCCAACGCGCGGGCCGACGAGATCAAGCGCGTCATGACGGTCATCAAGGAAGGCCAGCGCAAGGCCGCCATCGCCAAGAAGGAGATGGTCGAGGCCAACCTCCGGCTCGTCATCTCGATCGCCAAGAAATATACGAACCGAGGACTGCAGTTCCTGGACCTGATCCAGGAGGGCAATATCGGCCTGATGAAGGCCGTCGACAAGTTCGAGTACCGGCGCGGCTACAAGTTCTCGACGTACGCGACGTGGTGGATCCGCCAGGCGATTACCCGAGCCATCGCCGACCAGGCCCGCACCATCCGCATCCCCGTGCACATGATCGAGACCATCAACAAGCTGATCCGCACCTCCCGCCAGCTCGTCCAGGAACTGGGCCGCGAGCCCACCCCGGAGGAGATCGCGACCAAGATGGAGGTACCGGTCGACAAGGTCCGCAAGGTCCTGAAGATCGCCCAGGAGCCCATCTCGCTGGAGACGCCCATCGGCGAGGAGGAGGACAGCCACCTCGGCGATTTCATCGAGGACAAGCAGGTGGTGTCCCCGGTGGAGTCGATCATCAGCCTCTCGCTGCGCGAGCAGACCAACAAGGTCCTCAACTCGCTGACGCCCCGCGAGGAGAAGGTGCTGCGTCTGCGCTTCGGCCTCTCCGACGGCTGCGAGCACACGCTGGAGGAGGTCGGCCAGGACTTCGCCGTCACCCGCGAGCGGATCCGGCAGATCGAGGCCAAGGCGCTGCGCAAGCTCCGCCACCCGTCGCGCTCCAAGAAGCTGCGGAGCTTCCTCGAATCCTGAACCTCATGGCGATCGGGGCCCATAGCTCAATGGCAGAGCAGCCGGCTCATAACCGGTACGGTCTTGGTTCGAGTCCAGGTGGGCCCACCATTGTATCGGAGCGGTTGCTCGGGTTGAAGCGTGGGTGGGCTGGGATAGAAGGTGCGTGGATCTGCGCGCCCGATCGGACGGATCGGCGGCGGTTCTCTTGGCTCGTCGCCCGATCATACGGCGGATCGTTTTTTCGGGCCCGGCCGCTCGTTCGACGCCCCTTCAGTCCCTTCAGTCCCTTCGTCTTCGTCACTCGACGGCATCGCCTCGGTCGAGGCTGGCATCGCTTACTCGTCGGTCCTGACGCTTCGTCGCTCGCCGCATGTCTTCTTCGACGCTGCGTTCTACCGGACAATGGAGAGCACGTGGATCCTCAACTGCAGACACTGATCGAGCTCCAGGGGTACGACGCGCGGATCGCCGCGCTCGACGCGGAGGCGGCGCGGTTGCCCAAGCAGATCGAGAGCCTCCAGGCCTCGCTGGCCGAGGCCCGCAAGCAGGTCGAGACGGTGAAGACCCGCCTCGACGCCACCCGCAAGGAGCTGCGCGGCAAGGAGAAGGACCTCGAGGTCATCAGCGCCAAGCGCACCAAGCTGGAGGGGCGCCTGTACGAGGTCAAGACCAACAAGGAATACTCCGCCGCGCTGCTCGAGATCGAGGAGTCCAAACAGGAGAAGGGCAAGGCCGAGGAGGAGATCCTGGGGCTGATGGAGCTGCAGGAGCGCCTCAACGTCGAGGTCCGCGAGGCCGAGAGCCGCTTCAAGACGCGTCAGGAGCAGGCCACCCAGGACGAGGCGGTCGTCCGCCGCAAGCTGGCCGCGGTGGAGCAGGAGCTGGGCGGCGTCCGGGCCGAGCGCGGTGGTCGTGCCAAGGATCTGCCCACCGCGCTGCTGGCCGACTACGACAAGCTGCTCCGCGCCCGCGGCGGCGTGGCGGTGGCGGCGGTGAACGCCTCGGCCTTCTGCGGCGGTTGTCGGGTGTCGATCCGGCCCCAGGCCATCCAGGAGCTGCGGTCGACGATGACGGTCATGATGCGCTGCGAGAGCTGCGGGCGCTACCTGTACTGGCAGGAGTGACGACCGCAGAGGTCACCGTCTACACGGACGGGGCCTGCAGCGGCAACCCCGGGCCGGGCGGCTGGGCCGCGATCATCACCGAGGGCGGCGTCGAGCGCGCGGTCAGCGGAGCCGAGCCGCACACGACCAACCAGCGCATGGAGCTCCGCGGGGCCATCGAGGGACTGGCCGCCATCCCCGGCCGCCGCCGCGTGCAGCTCTACACCGACAGCGCCTACGTCATGAACTGCTTCCGGGATCGCTGGTACGAGAAGTGGGAGAAGAACGGCTGGCTCGGGGCCGGCAAGAAGCCGGTGACCAACCGCGACCTGTGGGAGCGCCTCATCGCCGAGACCCGCCGTCACGAGGTGATCTGGAACAAGGTCCGGGGTCACAGTGGCGACGTCATGAACGAGCGCGTCGACGAGCTCGCCCGCGGCGCCATCGCCACGCTGTCCCCGCGCAGCTGAGAGAGTCTGCCGGGCCGGCGACCCCGCCGACGTAGAATCGGCAGGTGAGATCAGGCGGCTGCGGTGGCTGGGCCCTGCTGTTGGCCGTGCTGCTGAGCGGCTGTGCCTCCCTGTCCGAGGCAGTCCGGTCCCAGACTGCCGCCCAGCTCAATGCCAACGACCCGGCCCGGCTCGTCGGCCGGTGGGCGGGCGAGGTCGAGCTCACCTTTCCCGACCGCACGCTCGTCGTGCACAGCGTGAGCCGCAAGAACAACGCCTGGGTCGCCCAGCTCGAGTACGGGACCACCGGCCTTTACCTCAACAGCCTGGCCGGCGTCGTGGAAGAGAGCGACGGTCAGCTCACGCTGCGCTTCGTGACACCGCTGGCCTCGACCGTACGGCTCACGCTGCGGAGCGACACCCTGCTGCGCGGGACGTTCCGCCTCCCCACCGAGGACCAGGACCGGCCGATCGAGCTCAAGCGGGTGGCGCGCGGGGGCGAGCCGGTGCCGTCGACGGCGTTCGACCGCGCCGGCAAGGCCGCGGCGGCGCCGCCGGCCGCGACGCGGTCGGCGACCGCCCAGCCGTCCGACACGGCGGTGGCCGCCGCCGGGCCGCCGCTGGCGCCGACGGTCTCGGCCCAGTTCGCCTCCGCGCTGCCCGCGCTCCTGACCGGCCGCTGGGAGGGCGACCTCGACTTCACTGTCTCCGCGCGCCTGCTCCTCATCGATTCGGTCAAGCGCGAGGGCGACACCTGGGTGGTCGTCGCGCGCTCGGGCGTCTCCGAGGCCGACCTGACCCCGGTGCCGGTCACCATCGACACCAGCCAGGACAAGGTCGTGGTCCGTTACAACACCTCGTTCGCCTCACGGGCGACCCTCACCCTGCACACCGACGGCGTCCTGCGCGGCGTCTTCCGGTTCGCCTTCGAGGCCAAAGACCGCCAGCTCGAGTATCGGCGCGTGGCCACCGTCGCCACCGGACCAGGCACGCTCGAGCGGATCGAGCCGCTGGCCGTCAGCTTCCGCAACCCGTCCGATGAGGCCACCGTGAGCGACGCCGCGCTCATCGTCACCGGCGCGGCCAGCTCCAGCAAGGGCATCGCCCGGGTCGTGGTCACGCTCAACGGCGCCGAGGTGCATCGTCAGAGCGAGAGCGGCGCGCCCAAGTCGGTCGTCGTCAGCGTGCCGGTGACGTTCACGGCCGGCGCCAACACGCTCACGCTCACGGCCGCCGAGCCCGACGGCACCGTGCGCCAGGACGTGCGCACGGTGGTCTTCACCCCCGCCGCCACCGGGCCGGTGGCACCCCCACCGCCGATCAAGCGCGAGCAGTGGGCGGTGATCATCGGCGCCGGCCAGTATCAGAGCGTGGCGATCCCTCGGCTGCGCTACGCGGTGTCCGACGCCGAGGCCGTCTATCGCACGCTGACGGGGCCCGGCGGGTTCCAGAAGGACCACGTCGTGCTGCTGACCGACAATGCCGAGCGCAAGCCGACGCTGCGCAACATCCGGTGGGCCCTCGGCACCTTCCTGGCCCGGTCCGCGCGCAAGGATGACACGGTCGTGATCTTCTTCGCCGGCCACGGCGCCCCCGAGGCCGACCTGCGCGGCGCCGAGCGCGACGGACTGGCCAAGTACCTGATCCCGGTCGACGCCGACCCCGAGGACCTGTACTCGACCGCGCTGCCCATGGACGAGATCAAGACGATCTTCGAGCGCATCGAGTCCGAGCGCGTGGTGGCCTTCCTGGACGCCTGCTACAGCGGTGCCGCCGGCGGCCGCACGTTTGCCTCGCTGAAGACGCGCGCCACCACCGTGGACGACCTCTTCCTGGACCGCCTCACCCGCTCCAAGGGCCGGGCCATCATCACCGCCTCGCGGCCGACGGAGGTGTCGATCGAGCTGGGTGAGCTCGGCCACGGCATCTTCACCTACTACCTGGTGCAGGGGCTGCAGGGCGCCGCCGACGGCAACCGCGACGGCATCGTCAGCCTGCAAGAGCTGTACGAGTACGTCGAGCAGCAGGTCGGGCAGAAGTCGCGAGCCGTGGGCGGCAACCAGCACCCGGTGATGAAGGGTGAGCTGGAAGGCGTGCTGCCGCTGGTGCGGGTACCGCCCCGCCGGCCGTGAGCCGGCGCGCCGTCCTCGCCGTCCTCCTCACCCTGCTCGCGCACGCCGACCCCGCCCTCGCCCAGTCCCCCACCCAGGACATGCAGCAGTACACGGAGGAGGTCGTCCGCCTCATCCGCGACGTCAGCTCCCGGGAGAAGGACACGATCGGCGCGCTGCAGGCCGCCGTGGCCCGCATGGCACTGCAGGTGTTCGGCGCCCCCGAGGCGGCCCGGGAGGTGCTAGGCCCCCACTGGGCCGCCCGCACGCCCGCCGAGCAGGACGAGTTCACGCGCCTGTTCGCCGAGCTGCTCGAGGCGACATACCTGTCACAGGTCGACGGGATCGGCGGCGTGAAGATCCGCTACGTGGGCGAGCTGGTCGAGGGCGACCGCGCCGAGGTCCGGGCGCGGCTGCTCGGCAAGAACAGTCGCGAGGTCACCGTGGACGCGCGGCTGATCCGCCGGGGCGAGCGCTGGCTGGTCCGCGACATCGTCATCGGCGGCGTCAGCCTCACCGGCAACTACCGCGCGCAGTTCGACCGGATCATCCGCCGCTCGTCGTACGCCGAGCTGATCCGCCAGGTGGCGGCCAAGCGCGACGAGCTGCTGGCCCGACGACGCGCCCCCGCGGAGTAGGCTGGGGGTCGTGCTACACGTCCTGAACGGCGACGCCACCGCCACCGTCTTCGCCACCGCCGGCCTTCCCGGTGACACGCTCGTGTGGCGCGACATCGTGGTCGAGGGACCGGTGGCCGACGGCGCTTCGAACCGACGGTCGCTGGCCGAGCGAGCCACCTACCTGGCCGGTGTCCTGGGAATCGACGCGGACGCCTACGTGCGCGGCGTCGAGTCGCAGACCGCCCGGCTGGCCGCGGCGCCCGCGAACGAGGAGATCGTCCTCTGGTTCGAGCAGGACCTCTTCTGCGCGGTCACGCTGTGGTTCCTGCTCGACTGGCTGACGCGCCATCGGCCCACCACGCCACTGTCGCTCGTCTATCCGGCCATCGACGAGGAGGTCAAGGGCCTCGGCGCCATGCCGGCCGCCCGACTCGGCGTCCTGTTCGCCGATCGCCAGCCCGTGAGCGAGCATACGCGCGCCCTCGGCGGCCGCGCGTGGTCCGCCTACGCCAGCCCCGACCCGTTCGCGAGCGCGCCCCTCGCGGAGCGCGAGTCGGCGCCCCTGCCCTTCGTGCGGGATGCCTTTCGCTGCCACCTCGGGCGCTTCCCATCGGTCGCCAACGGACTGAACGAGCTGGAGGCCGCCGCGCTGGCGGCGCTGCGCCGCGGTCCCCGCCGCTTTGGCGAGCTCTTCCAGGAGGTGACCGCCCGGCCGCACCTGCGCCGTCACGGCATGGGCGATGTGCAGTTCGCCGCCTGTCTTCGCGGCCTGATGCCCCTCGTGAACATCACGGGCGGGGACACCCTGACGGCGGAGATCGACATCACGGCGCCGGGGCGCGAGGTCGAGGCCGGGGAGGCGGACTGGCTGGCGCTGCATCCGATCGACACCTGGCTGGGCGGCGTCCACCTGCACCACGGCGGGCCGCTCTGGCGCTGGGACGGCGCCCGGGGGCGTCTGGTGACCGCTCAGGCGTGAGGACAGGCGATCGCTCGGGCGGGCGTATACTCCAGTGGCGCGTCGGAGAAGGCTGGGTGATCGCCGGTCACGGCAACGTGACGGGAGGAAAGTCCGGGCTCCATAGGGCAGGGTGCTGGGTAACTCCCAGGGGGGGCAACCCCACGGAAAGTGCCACAGAGAAGAGACCGCCGATCGCAAGGTCGGTAAGGGTGAAACGGTGAGGTAAGAGCTCACCAGCGACGCGGGTGACCGCGCCGGCTTGGCAAACCCCACCTGGAGCAAGGCCGAATAGGAGAGCGTTCGGGTGGCCCGCCCGTGGCTCTCGGGTCAGGCCGCTGGAGACGCCGGGCAACCGGCGTCCTAGAGAAATGATCGCCGCCCGGGCGCAAGCCCGGGAGACAGAACCCGGCTTACAGGCCTTCTCCGGCGCGTGCATTATTCACCTGCGAGTCGGGTTCGCCTCGTTCGATGCGGTGAGACATAACGCCCGCATCACGACGTCCCTCAATCGAGCTAGGCAATCGCCGCCCGCAGACGCCATCGCTAGCCATGTCGTTTGCGACGGCCCCGACGTTTCGTTGAACGCCGGCCGGGCGCGATTCTCCAGGAACTCTGGCGCATCGTCTTCCGCCGCCGCTACTTCACCCGTCGCGCAGCGCTGCAGCGGGCTCTCGACGACTTCATGCGCTACTACAACCACGAACGGCCTCACCAAGGCTATCGCGTCCGCGGCCGTACGCCGGCCGCGCTCGTCTGGGGCGTGGCCGCGCAGTGAGATCGCTCTGGGGCGCGAAAGTGTCAAGACCATTCCAAGTCTGGACAGTCTAGCCTCTCGAACGCCACCCGAGCAGCACGCGCGGTGCCGTCCAAGAGCAAGTTCGACGGCCGTCTCTTTCTCTTAGTCGCCGGGCGCGGCTGGGGACGGCAAGGGTCCGGACCTGGGCCCGGCTGCTCAGGTGCGGAGGGAGTATGACACCCTCCGCCGGGCCGCACGTTTTTGGTGGGTCGATCGGATCAGCGCCGCTAGACTGGAGAATGTGACAGGGTTCGCTCTCAAGAGCGTCACCGGCGTTGCGGGGACGTGCTCACGAAGACCCGGGACGCGCTCCGAGTTTTCGGACGGGCGGGCCAGATGAACAAAGCGGATGCCGTCCTCGGTCAAGTCTCGGCTCTGCCGGAGCGCTCCCGCGAGTTCACGAGCCTTGGCGAGGATGGGAGACTGCCGAGCGGGAACGAGCCAACGACAGAGCGGCTCGGCTATCGTCCCTCGCTGGACGGTGTGCGAGCCATCGCGATCCTCGCCGTGCTCGCTCTCCATTGCGAGTGGCTGCAGAGCGGCTACCTTGGCGTCGACGTGTTCTTCGCGCTGAGTGGATTCCTGATCACTTCACTGCTGCTCGAAGAATACGCAGCGGCGGGGACGATCACGCTTCGATGGTTTTACGCCCGGCGCGCGCTGCGGCTACTGCCCGCGCTGCTGGCGTTTCTCATCGTGTTCACGATCGTATTCCTCGCCACGGTGCCCCCCCAATACAGGCCGCTGGCGCTCTACGAGGCGGCCGCTGTGCTGTTCTACGTTGCCAATTGGGCGTGGCTAATCGGCTTGCCGCTGGGACTGTATGGCCATGCGTGGTCGCTGGCGATCGAAGAGCAGTTCTACCTACTGTGGCCCCTGGCGTTGCTGGGCCTCCTTCGGACCATCCGCAGCTATCGCGCCATCGCTGCCATCGTCCTCGTCATGGCCGGCGCGGGCGTGGCTTGGCGCTTCGCCTTGATTCGCGCCCAGGCGCCATTCGAACACATCTACCAGGGGACCGATGCCCACGGCGATGGCCTGCTTATCGGGTGCGCGGCGAGCCTGCTGCTCCGCGCCGGAGCGTTTGGCCACGGCCGCGCCGTCGGGCTGCTCGGCGCCGCCGGCCTCGCGGCGCTGTTCGGGCTTGCGCGCTATCCCTATGACTATCTCTACAACCACACCAGCACACTGGCGGCGATCGCGACCGCATTGCTCGTCGTCCACGTCATACGGGTACCGAGCTCGTGGCTCACCCGTGCCCTGGCCGTACGCCCGCTCGTCGCGCTGGGCCGGATCTCCTACGGCGTCTATCTCTGGCACACGCCCGTGTTCTATTACTGCGGTGCACTGGCCGCGAATGGCTGGCATCCGTCCCAGCCGGCCGTGCTGCTGGGCTGGGCCGCCACCCTGACCGTCTCGATCGTTTCCTATTTCGTTATCGAGCGACCCGCCCTCGCCCTGAAAGCCAGGCTGACCGCGGTGTCCACGCCCCTCGTTGAACGGCATCAACGGGTATGACTCGCGGGGACTGCAGCTAGCAGCTCAAGTGTCCCAGGATTCTAAGTCCTGGGCCTCCCATCGCGTAAGGCTGCGGAGATCAACGGTCCTGAGGGCCGAACACTGTGTCCGCGTCGCAAGCGACTGAAGCCACGTGACGAGCAGCACCGAGGCCGATGCGTGACGAGGAGCCTTGAGGCACCTGCTCGTGGCCGCGATGCGATCCGCCAGCCTTCCGTGTCTACGAGGAACACGAGGCCATCTTCGTGGCGGTTCGCGCCTTCCTGAGTGCTGGCGAGCCCATCCACGCGGGATGGCTGAAGGGCCTGACCGATGGCCCGGGCAGTCCTGGGGCCGTCGCCTGATCGTCGTGGCGGTGCCGCTGCTCGCGAGAAGGTCGCGGCAAGACGACGCCGCCGGTCAGCAGGAGTTCGACGGCCTCATCAAACGCGTGCGCTCCAGAACGCCATCCCGAGCTCGTCGAAGATCCGGCGCGCCGACACAGCGTGTTCGGACGACGGGGCGACCTGCGCGAGTACCCGGTGGCAGTGACCGATCTCGGGCGGCGCGCCCAGCTCGAGCGCGGCGGTCAGCGCTTGCTCGGCACGCGACCGCGCCGCCACGGCGTCTCCCTCGGCGAGGAGGATCTCGGCCTCCAGGCGATAGAGGGCCGCGCGGTGGCCCTGCGCTTCGCGCGCGGTCGCCGCGGCCGTGCCGCCAGCGACAACGCGCCGCGCGTCGGCGGCTCGCCCACCCGCCAGGTACGCCGCCGCCGCCACCGTCCCGAACCGCGTCCACTGCCTCACCGCGGCGGTGTTCCGCTCGAATGCACGATCGAGATACTCGAGGCCACGTGTCCGGTCGCCCGCCAGGCATCGGGCCCACGCCAGGTAGAGGCCGTTGGCGCAGATGCCGTGCAGGACGTCATGCTCCTCGGCGATGGACAGGCCCCGCTCGAGGACCGGAATGGCCGCCGGCAGGTCGCCGCGCAGCAGGTGCGCGTAGCCAAGGAACGCATTGGCGATCGCGAGGCTGGACGAGTGGCGGATCTCCACGGCCACGCGCAAGGCCTCGCCGCCCGTGGCGAGCGCGGCGTCGAAGCGACCGAGCGTGGCCTCGACTTCCGAACGCCATCCGCACAGGCTGACGAAGATAGGGTAGACGAGTCCGGGTTCGTGACCGGCCGCCTCCGTGGCGAAGAGCCGCGCGCCCGCCTCGTGCGCGCCGACGGCTTCCTCGAGGCGCCCCATATCACGGTAGGCGACGCCCATGATGAAGCGCGCGTAGCTACGCGTGCGAAGGTCGGCGGCGTCGGCCCCGGCGGCCGCTTCACGGGCTAGCGCCAGCGCGCTCACCAGCGAGCCGGGGACGGTGTCCGCGAACGCGATGGCCTGCGCCTGACGGACCTGCACCTGCGCGAGCCGCGGGCCCGCCTCGAGACGGCGGGCCAGCGCCTCGACGCGGGCGGCCAGCTCGCCGAGGCCGTCCACGCGGTTCGTGGAGATTCGCGTGGACCAAAGCTCCAGGCACACGTCGAGCTCCAGCCGCGGGTCGGCGACCTCACCAAGACGCCGCAGAGCGTCCACTGCCGCCTCGTAGAAGTCGACCGCCGGGCCGAAGCGCGCTTCCGTCTGAGCCTTGGCGCCGGCGCGGTAGAGATACGAGGCCGCGGGCTGCCACATTTCGCCGCGCACGGCATGGTGGGCGAGGACCTCCACGTTGACCGGCCCCTGCTCCTGGCTACGAGCTTCGAGCGAAGCCAGTACGCCGGCGTGAAGCAGGCGCCGCCGCTCGCGCAACAGGCTCTGGTAGGCGACCTCGAGGGTGAGCGCGTGCTTGAAGGTGTACTCGAGCTCGGGGAACAGGCTGGTCTCGTAGAGAAACTCGGCGGCCTGCAGCTGAGCGAGCCCTCGCCGCAGCTCGAGCGCCGCCATCTCGGCGACCGTCTCCAGGAGCGTCAGGGCAACTGTCTTGCCGATGACGGCGGCGGACTGGAGCAGGTGTTTGACGGGCGGGGGCAGCCGATCGATGCGCGCAGCGAGTACAGCCTGGACGGTCGCGGGAACGTGTGTCGTGTCGAGCGCTCTGGCGATACGGAACGACCCTCGCCCGCCGACGAGGACACCGCTCTCGATCAGCGTGCGCACGGACTCTTCGAGGAAGAAGGGATTGCCCTCGGTTCGGACAAGGAGCAGTCGCTTGAGGGGCTCGAGTGACCGGGCTGGCGCCGAGGAGGTCGTCCAGCAGCTCCGCCGCACTCGTCGTGCCCAGTGGATCGATGCGGAGCTGCGTGTAGCAACTCTTGCCGCCCCAGCCGTGTCGGTACTCGGGCCGGTAGTTGACGAGCAGCAGCACGCGTGCGGTCGGAAGGCTCTCGACGAGGGTGTCGAGTAGCTCCTGCGTCCCGTCGTCGATCCAGTGCAGGTCCTCGAACAGGAGAGCGACGGGCTGGACGTAGCTCTCGCGCAGCACGACGTGCTTGATGGCGTCGAAGGTCCGGTGCCGCCGCTCGACGGCCCCGAGCGCCTCCCATGATGGGCCGCCGCCGGGCGCTCCCAGCAGGACCAGCAGCGGCTCCAGGGCGGGCCGCAGGTTCTCGTCCAGCGTGAGCAGCTTGCCGGTGACCTTCTCCCGCATGACGCGCGGCTCGTCCCGCTCCCCGATCTTGAAGTACGCCCGCAGCAGGTCGATGATGGGCAGGTACGCCGTGGCCTTGCCGTAGGACACGGAAGTCGATTCGAGCACGAGCCAGCCCTCGGTGAGGTTCGAGCGGGTGAACTCCCAGTACAGCCTGGACTTCCCGACACCCGGCTCCCCCACCACCGCCACCAGTTGCCCGGAGCCGGCGCGCGCCCGGTCCCGCGCGCTCGCGAGCTGCGCGATCTCGGAGTCGCGACCCACGAAGCGCGTGAGCCCGCGCGCCGCGGTGGCGTGCAGGCGCGAGCGGATGGGTGCGGCACCGACCAGCTCGTATACGTCGAGCGGCGTCTCGACGCCCTTCACCGGGCGCGGGCCGAGAGCGCGCGTCAGCACGTAACCCTCCACGAGGCCGAGCGTTTCCGAAGGCAACAGGATCGTGCCCGGCATCGCCATCTGCTCCATGCGGGCCGCGAGGTGCGTCGTCTGTCCGATCGCGGTGTAGTCCATGTGGAGGTCGCTGCCGATCGACCGCACCACCACCTCTCCGGAGTTGAGCCCGACGCGGATGTGCACTGGCACACCGAGGCTTCGATGCACCTCCTGCGCGTACTGGCCCACGTGCTGCTGCATCCTCAGGGCGGCGTAGCACGCGCGCACGGCGTGCTCCTCGTGCGCGATCGGCGCGCCGAAGAGCGCCATGATGCCGTCGCCCATCACCTGGTTGACGGTGCCCTCGTAGTGGTGCACGGCCTCGATCATGCGCTCCAGCACCGCGTCGAGTAGGTGCCGCGCGTCCTCGGGATCACGGTCGGCCAGGAGCTCCATCGAGCCCTTGAGGTCCGCGAACAGGACGGTCACGTGCTTCCGCTCGCCCTCCAGTGCCTCCTTGGACGTTCGGATGCGCTCGGCCAGATGCGTCGGCGTATACGAGGCCGGCGAGGCGAACCGCGGCGCAGCGTTGGGCAAGGCCTCGACCGGTCCGGCGCACTGCGGACAGAACTTGGCGCCGGCCGGCAACTCGCTCTCGCACTTGCCGCACCGGCCGGGCAGCGGGGCAGCGCATTCGGGACAGAACTTGGCCCGCGGCGGCGCCTCGTGCTGGCAGCGGGGACACTGCATGCCCTAGTGATAGCCGGTCGCGACACCCTTGACAAGGCCGGCGCACCGCCCGAGAGTCCCTGCCAGAAGAGGAGGCTCTCATGGCGGACTCCATCCCGACCGGCGGCGTTCACCACTTCCGGCTCACCGTCACCGACGTCGATCGAACGGTGGCGTTCTACACGGGCTTGCTCGGCTTCAAGAAGCTGCTCGACCTCAATCCCGGCGCCTTTCTCAGCAACGGCTCCGTCGGCCTGGGCATCGGCCCCTTTCCCGATCCTGCGCATGCCATCACGGGCGACCGCTTCAGCGAGAACCGCGTGGGGCTCGATCACATGAGCTTCGCCGTTGCGTCCCGCAAGGTGCTCGAGGACGCTGTCGCCCTCATGGACGCACGCGGCGTCCCGCACAGCGAGGTGCGGGATCTCGGCGAGGCGTTCGGGATCGCCATCCTGATCTTCCGCGATCCCGACAACATCCAGATCGAGCTCAGCGCCCCGCGCTGAACTGGCCCACGAGGGACGGCGGTGTGTTCCTTCCCGCACCGCCGCTCTCCTCTCGCGCGTTTTCAGACCTCCAGCACCATCCGGGCGGGGTCCTCCAGCTGTTCCTTGACGCGCACCAGGAAGGTCACCGCCTGCTCGCCGTCCACCAGGCGGTGGTCGTACGAGAGGGCCACGTACATCATCGGGTGGATCACGACCTGGCCGCCGGCGGCCACCGGGCGCTCCTCGATCTTGTGCATGCCGAGAATGCCCGCCTGCGGCGGATTGAGGAGTGGCGTGGACAGCAGTGAACCGAAGACACCGCCGTTGGTGATGGTGAACGTGCCGCCGCTCAGGTCGTCGGGCGCCAGCTTGCCATCGCGCGCCCGCGTCGCCACCGCCGCGATCGCTCGCTCCAGCTCGGCCAGCGACATCGCGTCGGCGTCGCGCACGACCGGCACCACGAGGCCCCGCGACGTGCTCACCGCGATGCCGAGGTGCACGCGGCGCTGGTAGACGATGTCGTTGCCCTCGATGCGCGCGTTGACCACGCGGATGTCGTGCAGGGCGTTGACCGCGGCGCGCGCGAAGAGCGACATGAGGCCGAGGTCCACGCCGTGCTTGGCGCGGAAGCGCTCGCGGTGGCGCTTGCGGAGGGCAAGGAGCTCGCCGCAATCGATCTCGTTGAACGTGGTCAGGATCGCGGCCGTGCGCTGCGCGTCCACCAGCCGCCGCGCGATCGCCCGGCGTAGCTCGCTCATCGGCACGCGCTCGACGTCGGGCTCGTCCGTGCGCCCCCCGCCGTTGCCGCCGCCATCGGTCGGCGTCGGGCGCGGCGTGGTCGTCGCAGGCGCCGCGGGCACCGCCGGCGCGGGTGTCGCAGATGGTGCCGGTGGCGCCGCCGGCGGGGGTGCCGCGGGCGCGACGGCGGCCGGGGTCGCCGTGCTCACCGCCGCCGCGGGTCGGTCCGCGGGCGGCGCCGTCGCTTCGCTCGGCATCGCGCGTCCGGGCGTTGCCGTTGCGATGGCCGGCTCACGCGACTCCCGCGCCGGTGACTCTGCCGGCCGCGCAGGCGCCGGTGGAGCCACCGGGGCCTCCTCGATGCGTCCGACCACGGCACCGACGGCGACGCGAGAACCGACCGGCTGGGTGATGTGCAGGCGGCCCGCGGCCTCGGCCGGGATCTCCAGCGTCGCCTTTTCCGTCTCGAGCTCGAGCAGCGGCTCGTCGGCGCGGACCAGGGCGCCCTCGTCCTTGAGCCAGCGCACGATGACACCCTCGCTCACGGACTCTCCGAGCGGGGGGACGCGGACGTCGGCCGCCATCAGGGGGCCAGCGCCTGCTCGAGGATGGCCTGCTCCTCGGCCTGGTGAATCGTGTAGCTGCCGGTGGCCGGGCTCGCGGCCTCCTCGCGGCCGATGTAGCAGAAGCGGACGTCGGGCCGCAGCAGCGGCGACAGGCGAGGCCGCATGAAGGTCCACGCGCCCTGGTTGGCCGGCTCCTCCTGGACCCAGCAGACCTCCCGCGCCCCCGGGTAGCGGGCGAGCGCGGCCGTGATCTCCGCGGCCGGGAACGGGTAGAGCTGCTCGACGCGCACGATCGCGATGTCCTCGGCACCGGCCTTCTCGCGGGCGCCGCCGAGTCCGTAGAAGATCTTGCCCGAGCAGAGCAGCACGCGTCGCACGTCGGCGCCGGCCGCGCCTCGCTCGTCGTCGAGCACGGCGTGAAAGCCGGCGTCGCTCAGATCGGCCAGCGACGAGATCGAGCGCGGATGACGCAGGAGGCTCTTGGGCGACATCACCACCAGCGGCTTGCGGAAGGGCCGGTGCATCTGCCGGCGCAGCAGGTGAAAGAGCTGGGCCGGCGTGGTGGGGTTCGCCACCTGGATGTTGTTCTCCGCGCACAGCTGGAGAAACCGCTCGAGCCGCCCGCTCGAGTGCTCGGGGCCCTGGCCCTCGTAGCCGTGCGGCAGCAACAGCACGAGGCCGCTCATCCGCTGCCACTTCGACTCGGCGCTGACGAGAAACTGGTCGATGACGACCTGGGCGCCGTTGATGAAATCGCCGTACTGAGCCTCCCACACCACGAGCCGGCGCGGGTCGCCACTCGACATCCCGTACTCGAAGCCGAGCGCACCCGCCTCGCTCAGCAGGCTGTTGACCGGCTCCAGCAGCGCCTGCTCGAGCCCGGGCCGGCCGGCGCCGAGGTGATTGAGCGGAATCCACGGCCGACCGTCCTTGGCGTCCCACAGCGCGGCATGACGGTGGCTGAAGGTGCCGCGCACGGTGTCCTGCCCGCTGACACGCACCGGGATGCCCTCCAGCAGCAGGCTGCCGTAGGCCAGTAGCTCGACCGTTCCCCAGTCGAGCGCCTCGCCTCGGCGGACGCGCTCGACGCGCTGGTCGAGCAGCGTGGCCACCCGCGGGTGCGGCGTGAAACCCTCGGGCAGCCGATGCAGCCCTTCGCCGATCTCGCGCAGCCGGTCGGCGGGTACGCGCGTATCGGCGCTCCAGTCGTCGCCCGCCCACCCGAGACCCTGCCACACCCCGCCGAAGGCGAGGACGCGCGGGGGCGGCTTCTCACGCCGGGCCGTCTCCAGCCCTTCGTCGAGCGCCTGGCGACGGGCGACCCGGAGGCGTTCGATCTCGTCCTCGCCGAGCACGCCGGCGTCGGCCAGTCGCTTGCGGTAGAGCTCCACGACCGAGGGGTGATTGCGGATCTGCTCGTACATCACCGGCTGCGTCATCGACGGATCGTCGCCCTCGTTGTGGCCGTGCCGTCGGTAGCACACGAAGTCGATGAACACGTCGCCGCCGAAGGTCTGCCGGTATCCCGCCGCCAGCCGCGCCGCCTGGACGACCGCCTCGGGATCGTCGGCGTTGACGTGGATGACCGGAGCGCGCAGCACCTGGGCCGGGTCCGACGGGTAGCGCGTGAACAGGTAGTCCTCGAGCGCGGTGGTGAAGCCGATCTGGTTGTTGACGATGACGTGGATCGTGCCCCCGGTGGTGAAGCCCGGCAGGGCCGAGAGCGCGAGCGTCTCGTACACCACGCCCTGCCCGACGAACGCCGCGTCGCCGTGGAGCAGGACCGGCACCACGGCGCGGCGGGTGGCGTCGCCGCGGTAGCCCTGCTTGGCGCGCACGATCCCCTCCACCACTGGATCGACGGCCTCGAGGTGGCTCGGGTTGGGCGTCATCGAGAGGTGGATCTGGCGGCCATCGGAGGTGTGGCGGTCGTGCGACCAGCCCAGGTGATACTTCACGTCGCCGTCGCCCTGGATCTCCTCCGGCAGCGACCCGCCCTCGAACTCCGCGAAGATACTCGGTAGCGGCTTGGCGAGGATGTGGGCGAGGACGTTGAGGCGGCCGCGATGGGGCATGCCCATGACCATCTCGGCCGCGTCGAGGCGCGCCGCCTCCTCGACGAGGGTGTCGAGGAGCGGGATGAGCGCCTCGCCTCCCTCGAGTGAAAAGCGGGTCTGGCTCGGATACTTCACCTGGAGGAAGTGCTCGAACGACTCGGCGGCGACGAGTCGCTCGAGCAGCGCCCGCTGGGCGTCGGGAGTCAGGTCGGGATGGTTGCGGCGCGACTCGACACGCTCCTGCAGCCAGGCGCGCCGCTCCTTGTCGGAGACCGCCAGATACTCGACGCCGAGCGTGCGGCAGTAGGTCTCGGCGAGCGCCGCCACGAGCTCGCGGAGCGGGCCGCGGGTGCCGCCGCGGAACGGCTCCCAGTCCACGACCCGGTCGAGATCGCGAGCGTCGAAGCCGAGCTCCTCGAGCTGCAAGAGCGGGTGATTACGTGGGCTGTGACCGAGCGGATCGAGGTCGGCGACGAGGTGGCCGAGCTCACGGTAGGCGTGGACGAGCTCGGCGATCTCGGGCGCCCGCGTCGGAGCGCCGGTGCCACCGCGCGCGAGATCGTAGCCCGCGAAGAACAAAGCCCAGCGGTCGTCGACGGAGGCGGGATTGCGCTGCCAGTCTCGGTAGAGCGATTCCACGTACGCCGGGTTCGCGCGAACGACCTCGTCGAGGGGCAGCATGGTGTCCTGAAGCCCTTGCCGGTTCAGTCTACACGACCGCCGCCCTCGGTGTGGTCGAGGTAGAATCCCGACGTGGCGCGCCTTCCAGCGACCGGTCTTCCCGCCCAGCGATGCCGCCGTCACCTGCTGGCGGTGACTGTCGGGCTGAGTCTCGTTCTCGCTGCCACGGCTGTCGATCTGCGGGCCCAGCCGCCGGCTCCGAGCGTTCCTGGACATCCCGGCCTGGCGCTCTACGCGCAGAGCTGGGCGGTGGTGGTGGGCGTCGACCGCTTCCGCGACCGGGGCATCTCGCGGCTGCAGTACGCGGCCAACGACGCTCGCGCCGTGGCGCTGGCCCTGAAGGGGCTGGGCTTCCCGGCGGAGAACATCACCGTTCTGCTCGACGAGCGGGCGACGCGAGCCGAGGTCGAGCGGGTGCTCTCGAGCACGATCCGGCGGGCGACCGGCCCCCAGGACCGGCTGCTGGTCTTCTTCGCGACCCACGGCGTGACGGTCCCGCTGCCCGGCGGCGGTGAGGAAGGCTACCTGCTGCTGCACGACTCCGACCCGGACGATCTACCGCTCACCGCGCTCGGCATGAACCAGTTCAAACAGATCGGCCAGCGCATCCCGGCCAAGCACATCTTCGTGGCGGTGGACGCCTGCTACGGTGGCTACAGCCTGGTGCGGGCCACGGCGCCGCCCGCGCTCGACCGTCGCTACCTCGAGCTGATCGCCCAGAGCCGCGTGATCCAGGTGATGACCGCGGGCAAGCGGGACCAGCCGGTCGTCGAGGAGCTCGGGCACGGGGTCTTCACCCGCAAGCTCCTCGACGGCCTCGCCGGCCACGCCGACGAGAACCGCGACGGGATCGTGACCGTGGGCGAGCTCGCCGCCTGGATGCATCCGCGGGTCGCGCAAGCCTCCGACTACAAGCAGGACATGCAGTGGGGCACGCTCGACGGCGAGGGCCAGGTCGTCTTCGTCCTGCCCGACTCGGCCCGGATCGCCGGCGGTGATCAGACGACTCGCCTGCACCAGGAGCAGCAACGGCTGGTCGAGGAGCGCGCGCGCGTCGAGGCCGAGCGGCGGCGGCTCGAGACCGAGCGCAGCCGGCTGGAGACGACGCTACCGCCGCCATCGGCGGTCGACCCGCTGGCGCGCGGCCGGCTGCTCTTCGACCTCGACCTCAAGCGGCAGCCGCGTGACGTGGACATCGCCGTCGGCAACGAGGCCTTCGACCGCGTCCGGTTCACCGGGCAGGCGGCCGAGGTGAGCCTGCGCGGCAAGACCTTCGCGGCGATCGGGATCTCCGGACGCGAGTTCGACGACTTCGTGGCCGAGGTGCGCGTCGCGCCGATCAAGGGTGACGGCTACGTCGCGGTGCAGTCTCGCGTCGGCAGCACGGCCTACTATGCCGCGCGCGTCTTGCCCTTCGCCGGCACCCTCAGCATCACGCGTGCCCCCAAGGGTCGGCACGATATCCGCGACGAGACTCAGCTCTCCGCCCCCTTCTTGCGGATTCCCATCGTGCGGCCAGGCGCCGAGATCGTCTTCACCGTCGTCCAGCGGGGGCCCGACCTCGTCGTGTACCTCGACGGCGCGGAGGCGGCGCGAGCCAGCGACGCGAGCCTGGCGCGCGGCCGCGTGGAGCTGGCCTTTGGAACGCTGGCGGACACCTTCCAGGTCCAGGTGCGGAGCTTCCGCGTCTGGGCCCTGTCCGGCCGCTGAGGCGATATGAACGACGTCGCCGCCGCCGATGGGCCCGAGATCGCGCCGGTGCGTCCCGGCGAGGACCTTGACCGGAACGCCCTCGAGGCGTGGCTCCGTCCGCGACTCTCCCAGGCGCTCCCCGGAGCCGATGGGCCGATCGAGATCCTCCAGTTCCCGAACGGCTCCGCCAACCTGACCTATCTGCTCCGGGTCGGCTCGCACGAGCTGGTGCTGCGCCGGCCGCCGATGGGCCAGGTCGCCCCCGGCGCTCACGACATGCGGCGCGAGCACAAGGTCCTCTCACGGCTCTGGCGTCACTTCGACCGGGCGCCGCGGGCGTACCTCCTCTGCGACGACCCGGCCGTCCTCGGCGTCGACTTCTTCGTGATGGAGCGCCGGCGCGGCGAGGTTGTCCGCACCGTGATTCCGCCGAGCATGCAGGGGCATCACGACGTCGGCCGCCGCATCGGGCTCGCCCTCGTCGACGCCATGGCCGAGCTGCACGGGCTCGATCCGGCGGCGTGCGAGCTCGGAGATCTCGGCCGGCCGGCCGGATTCGTCGAACGCCAGCTCGACGGGTGGGCCAAGCGGTGGCGGCTCGCCCGGTTCGACGACTCGCCGGCCGAGATCGATGCCCTGCACGCCCGCCTCGCCCGCCGGGTGCCACCGCTGAGTCGCGCCTCCATCGTTCACAACGACCTGAAGCTGGACAACTGCCAGTTCGGACCCGCGAACCCGGATCGGGTCGTGTCCATCTTCGACTGGGACATGACCACCCTCGGTGATCCGCTCGTCGACCTCGGGACGCTCCTGAACTACTGGCCCGATCCCGCCGATCCGGACGACGCCCGACGGGCCAGTCATGTCGGGCTGAATCGCATGGGTCTACCGACCCGCGCCGAGGTCGTGGCGCGCTACGCCGAACGCACGGGGGCCGACGTGGCCGGGGTGTGGTGGTGGGAGGCTTTCGCGCTCTGGAAGACCGTCGTCGTCGTTCAGCAGCTCCACCGGCGCTGGGTGCGCGGTGAGAGCCAGGACCCGCGCATGGCGCACATCGCCGATCGGATGCCGTCGCTGATCACCGCCGCTCGCGCCGTGCTGGACGCCGCCGGCGCCTAGTCCGGCACGACCACCACCTCGTAGCGCAGCTCCGGGTCCTTCCCGAACTTCAGCTCGTTGGTGTTCAGCAGGCGGCTCTCGGTCTCCAGCGCCTCGAGCAGCGTCCGGCGCGGCACCTCGCTCCTGTTCGACACCTTCCCGTGCTTGCCCGGCATGGTGGACAGCAGTGTCTGCAGGCGGCCGGCGCCGGTCTTGTTTCGCTTCGTGAACTCCTCCCACAAGAGCTTCTTGGGCGTGGCGTTCAGGCTGCCGTGATGACCCACCTTGTAGACGTCTACATCGGCCAGGAGGGAACACGTCTTGGCGGCGTCGGGCGCGTCCTGCAACGCATAGGACCAGTTCTCGAGCTGAGCGTCGCCAGGGAAGAGCAGCTTCTTGCCGAAGACCTCGAACAGCAGGATCAGGCTGGTGTTGTTCATCTGGTCGTCGAGGGTCCGCACGATCTGCAGGAGCTGCTCGCCCCGCAGGCGCTGGAGCTTGTCGAGGAACCAGCGCGCCTCGGGGGGAACGCCCGGCGCCCGCGCCGGTCTCCGACGGCCGAGCCCCTTGGCCAGCGGCGGCGCCGCTTGGAGCGACCGGGGACCAGCCAGCAGGTGCCAGAATTGGTCGGGGTCGGTCGCCCGCATCGTGCGGATCTTCTCGGTCTGGTCCAGGTTCGGCGGGCCCAGCACGTGGATCTTGACACCGGGCAGATGCTGCTCGAGCCCCGACCTGGATCCGTGATGCGCCCAGACCGCGGTGGCACCCCTGGCTGCCCCCATCGCGATCAGGTTGTCGACCGCCGACTTGTTCGCGATGTTGTCCATGCCCAGGAACTGCAGCTCCTTCTGGAGGGTGGGCCCCATCCAGGCCGGCCGGCTCGCGGCCAGGTCGAGGATGGCCTGCGCGATGTCGTTCATCGCCCGCAGGCCCGCCACGAAGCTCTTGCGCGACCGGCTCGAATCCCTGGTCGCCTTGCGCGCGTCCCTCGCGGCCTCCGGGTCTTCCGTCCACGGCTGGAGCACCACCTTGGGCTTGAGGTCCCGGATCGTCAGACCGGACTGTCCGGTGCGATTGTCGGTGGCGAAGCCGCTGATGTGGTCGGCGTGACGGTGGGTGGCGACCACGGCCGTGAGGCGCCCGCCGCAGTCCGTCTGTGATCTGCTCGGCGAGGCGCGGCATGTGTTCGGAGGGCTTGGCCGCTGCGCGCGGGGCGCCTCGCGTCGGCAGGCCGGTCGTCCCGAAGTCGATCAGCACGTGGCGCGTGTCCGTCTCCGCGTACACGAACGAGACGAGGAAGCAGTCTCCGAATCCCACCTGGTAGCCGCGAATCACGACCGACGTGGGCGCCTTGGCCATGGCTACCATCCCTCCGCGGGGAATCTCCGCGCGTCGAGCGCCCGGAGGCGATGAATGGTCGAGAGGCGGGCGGCCTGCAGGCGCGCGCCCTCGCGGCCCGGCTCGAGCTGGCCGGTCTCCCAGAGGTACTTCAGCCGCCGGGCCTGGCGCCGCCCGTTGAACACGTCGTTGTGGACGTGGTACTTCAAGCGGCCGTACTCGTCGAAGATGAGCACCCCGCCGCCGTAGAGCGGCGTCGTCGCCGCGCTCGCCTCCTCGTCGGCGTTCCGGGGGAGATCGTCGGCGGGCGGCGTCCGCGACCACGGCCTGCGCTCTCGGCCCGCGCGCGCTGGGCGGCGGCGGTCTGCTGCCGGCCCAAGGCCGCCACGTAGTCCCTGGGCAAGGCGACGCCGACCTTCCGGAGCTCCTCGGCGGTCAGCCGCGCCACCTGGTAGTACTCGGCCACGGTCTCGTGCAGCGTGAACCCGTCCGGGCCCACTCGCACGCACGGACGCACGGACAGCACCTCGGTATACGCCCCCCGCCGCAGGTCGACCTGGAGGGCGTCGCGGTTCTCCCACAGGAACCGGAACACCTCGTCCTTGTCGCTGCGCATCGACTCGAAGCGGACGCGCTCGTACCGCAGCTCGCCGGGCGCCCGCTCCCACCGGCCCTCCGGGCCGCTCGTCGGGGCCGGGCGAATGCCGAAGGCGCGGAACGACCTGCGCATGTGCTCGCGCAGGCCGAAGCGCGAGTCGTCGGGCCGCACCTCGGTGTCGGCCGTCAGCGCGGCGCTGAGGGCGTCGGGGAACTCCACGTGGACGGGCGGCATGTAGTCGAGCGCGCGGATCCACATCGTGGCCAGCGCCTCGGCGATGTCCGCGCCCTGCTCGGCCACCCGCGCTACCGCGTAGGCGGTCTGGCCGGGCACCCCGAGATCCTGGATCCGCGCGGCCCAGGCGTCGATGAATCCGTTCATCACGGCCGCCACCAGGATCTCCCCACGTCGGTGCGGCTCCTGGAACTCCGCGGCCTTGAGGTGGGATGGCCGGGGATCGAGCGTCGTGCTGTGGCGGAGAGCGCCGCCCCGGACGCCCTCGAGCTCCTGCCCCATCTGCTCGGCCAGGCCGAACAGGGCGCTCTTGCGCAGCGCGGGGACGGTGACGTGGGCCTTGTCGATCAGGGCTCGCGAGCCGCCGGTCTTCGTCGCCGGCACCAGCAGCTTGCGGATCACCTCGGGCTGCGAGAAGACCGACAGCAGCGCGATCACGTCGGCGAAGCCCTCGTGGAAGGCCGCCTGGTCGGGGCTGGACGGGTCGAGGTAGCGCTCGCGGAGCCCGTCGATCAGCGCGTGCGCCGTCTCGTGCACGACGATGTCGTGCGACAGGCAGGTGTACACGGTGTCGCCGCTACGCCCGGCGAAGTAGCCGAAGACGAGCCCCTCCTCGCGCGGCGTATAGAAGGCATTGGCGTCGAGCATGCCATTGGGCGCCACCTTGAGCTGGTGCGTCTTGAACGACCAGCCAACGCGGCGGCCGAGGGCGAACTCGAAGCGCGCCAGGGTCTTCATGACCAGCGCGTAGACGTTCTGGGCACGAAACCGATCGTCACGGACGATCCGAGGATCGCCGTTCTGCCAGCGTGCGGGCTCGGCCTCGAGGCGGGCCGGGAGCTCGTGCGCCCCGTTGAACCGCCGCACCGTCGCGTCGTAGTCGACCACGTGCACGCGGTAGCCGATGGGCCCCCGGATCAGCTCCTCGGCCGGCACGGCGATCCTCGACATGAGGATCGGCCCCGATCGCCCGCGGGCGCGGACGCCCGGGTCCTGGGCGATGACGGTCATGTATCGCATGGCGGGTAGCGTGGCGACCGGTTGATCGATCCTCTTCATGATCTCCCCGCTCCCTGGAACATCACCACGGCCGGCGAGCGCCGACCCATCGGGTGCGATACCAGTCGTCGTCGAGGCCGGCGACGTTGACGTGCCGGCCCGTCTGGCGGGCGTGAATGAAACGTCCCCGACCGACGTAGATGCCGTTGTGCCGGAGGCCGTCGAAGAACACCAGGTCGCCCGGCTCCAGGCTGTCGCGCGCGACCGGGGTGCCGCGCGCGTACTGCATCGCGGCGTTGTGCGGAAGGGAGACGCCGACCTGGGCGTAGACGTAGCGGACGAAGCCCGAGCAGTCGAAGCTGGACGGACCGGCGCCCCCCCACTGGTACGGGGCGCCGCGGTGCTTCATCGCGACCTCGACCGCGCGTTGACCACGCGCTCGGCGCGATGCCGCCTCGGCGTCCACGGCCTCGCGCCCCTGCCCGGGAACCTCGGCCGGGCGTCCGACATCGGTCGTTCGTCCGGGGCCAGCGCAGGCCGTAGACGCGATCGCGATACCCAGAAACACGAGCGTGCGCGCCGCGCGCGCCAGACCCCCGGGGCCGTCGGTCGTCACCCGACCAGTGACTCGATCGCCGCCGCCTCGTCCGCGGTGAGCGCCAGCTCGCGGCTCGCCAGGTCCTGCCGCATGTGCTCGGCGTCGGAGGTCCCGGTCAGCGGCAGCATGCCGACCGCGCGAGCAAAGCGGAAGACCACCTGGGCCGGCGTCGCCCCCAGGCGCGCGACGACGGCGCCCACCCGCGGGTGGCGTATCACCTCCGGGTTGGCGGTGAGCAATGAGAAGCCCTGATAGACGATCTCATGCGCGCGGCAGAAGGTCCGGACGTCGCGGTCCCACCCCAGCCGCGCGAAGCACCGGTTCTGCACGAAGCGCGGCAGCTCGGCGCCGGACGCGGCCAGCTGCTCGAGGTGGCGCAGCGAGACGTTGCTGACCCCCACCACGCGCGTGCGGCCGGCGTCGCGCTCGGCCAGCATCGCGGCCCACACCTCGCCGTCGGCGTCGGACCAGCCGCGCCCGGAAGCGGGGCCGTGCAGCACGTAGCTATCGAGATGATCGGTCGCGAGGTGCTCCAGCGAGCTGGCCATCGACTGCGCGACCTGCGTGGTGAGGTCGGCGGCGGGGTCGTAGGGCAGCCGGTGATCCTGGCCGCCCATGTAGGTGAACTTGGTCTGCAAGAACAGGTCGGCGCGCGTGACCACGCCGGCGCGATAGGCGGCGGCCAGTCCCTGGCCGACGCCGGCCTCGACGTAGTGCCGCCGCTGGTTGGCGGTGTCGATGCCCCGGAAGCCGGCCCGCAGCGCGAGCTCGGTGAGCCCGGCGGTGCGGTCTTCCTTCCAGGCGGTGCCGTAGAGAAAGTCGGGAACGGGCGCGGGCGAGCGGGCTGGCATGCCGCAATTCTGCCACGTTCGGCCCGCGACCGAGATGGATGCTAGCGGTCGCGCTTGTCGTGCCCGCGACCGTGCTTCTTGCCGTCGTGCTTGTCGTCGTCGTGCTTGTCGTGCTTCCAGCGCTCTTCGCGCTCCCGCCAGTCGCGCTCGTGAGCGGCCTCGCGCCACTCGCGCCCCCAGTGCGCGTCCCACCGCGGCGGGCTCTCGACCCGCCAGCCCTTCCAGTGGCCCGGTCGCACCGCGTAGTACCGCACGGGCACGCGCAGGACCGGCACCGGCACGTACACGGGGTCGACGACCACCCAGGGACCGCTCCAGGTTGGCCCCGCGTGCCAGCCGTTGGCGTGGAAGAGCCAGTACTGGTTGGCGTAGAAGAACACGTTGGCCGGCGCCCGGGGCGCGTAGTAGACGGGCGCGCTCGGAATGACCGCAAGGGTCGGGGGGCCCGGGAGCGAGATGCCGACGTTCACCTGCACCTGCGCATGGACAGGGGCCGCGACCGCCACGACTATCAGAGTCGCCAGCACGTATCGACGCATGGGCACCCCCACGACTGTTCGGATCCGGCGCGTTGCGCGCCTCAAGGCATCATAGCGGGACCCCGCACCGGCGCGGTAGCATCCAGTGCTCATGGACGAGCGCCGGACACCCACGCTCGCCGACCGTCCCTTCTACGGCCGCTTCGCCTGGGCCTACGATGTGCTCAGCGAGCGGTCGGTCGCCTCGGAGTGCGCGCACGTCGCCGCCGCCCTGGCCCGGCGTGGCGTGGCCCCCGGGGCCCGGCTCCTCGACGCCGGATGCGGGACCGGCCGTTACGCCGCCGAGCTGGCCCGGCGCGGGTATCGCGTGACGGGGCTCGACGCCTCCCTGGAGCTCCTGGCGCTGGCACGGCGTCGGCCCGACGCCTCGGCCGTCACGCTCGTCGCCGCCGATCTCGCGACGCTTCCGGTCCGGTCGTGCTGCCAGGCAATCCTCTGTCGCGGCGTGCTCAACGACCTGGTCGACGACACCAGCCGCCGCGCCGTCTTCCTGAGCTTCGCACGGGCGCTGACGTCCGGCGGTGCGCTCCTGCTCGACGTGCGCGAGTGGGAGGCCACGGTTCGCCGCAAGAGCCGGGAGCCCGTACACGAGAAAACGGTCGAGACCGTCCACGGCACCCTCACGTTTCGCAGCGTCACGCGGCTCGACCACGACGCGCATGCGCTGCGGCTCGCCGAGCGCCACGTCCTGGTTGCCGACGGAGTCACGACGGCCGCCGAGTACGACTTCGTCATGCGGTGCTGGACACGGGACGAGCTCGACCGGTTCCTGGCCGAGGCAGGGTTCGTCGCGGCCGAGTACCGCGGCGGTTACGATCCCGCCGTCGCGGCCGGCGCCACCGACCGGCTGGTCATCGCCGCCACGCGCCGGTAGGGGCTCAGGCCACGCCGGCCAGCGTCGATGGGGCTACCGAGGGACGACCGGTACCCAGGCGTCCAGGCAGGAACTCACATAGGGATAGTAGGCCTGGGCGCTCGGGCAGTAGTACCAGTACCCGCTGGCCTGCGGCTGGACATAGGTCGGGGCGGGCGCGGCGTACACCGGGGGCGCGTACACGAACCCCGGCGCGAACAAGAAGAGCGGGGCCGCGCCGATGAACGCTCGCCCGTGGAAGTGCGAGCGCCCGTGGAAGTGCGAGCGCCCGTGGAAGTGCCCGCCGGAATGGCCTCGGAAGCCGCCGCCGCCGCCGTGGAACCCCCCGCGCCCGCCGCCACCACGGCCAGGTCCGCCGGCATGCGCGACGGCGACCGTGCCCAGGACCAGGGCCAGTGTGAGCGCGAGTGCCGTGCGATACGGTTTCATGACCCTCAGACGTCCCCCCACCCTCTTCCATTCACGTCCCAAGCCACCGGGTGTCTTATCCCGGCGTGTAACCATTGCATCCCGCGTGCCCCGAGCTGCGCGCGGCAGATAGAATGCGGGAACATGATGGAGCAGTCCTCCCCCAAGCCGGCCAACGACGCGGAGCGTTATCGCACCCTGCTCGGGATCAGCAACGCGCTCGTCGCCAACCTCACGCGAGAAGACCTCTTCGGCGCGATCGCCACCGCCCTTCGGCGGGTGGTGCCGTTCGAGCGGACCGCCGTCTTCCTGCACGACCCGCAGCGGCGCGTCCTCCGCCTGCCACCAGTCCGAACCCGCAAGAACCGCGACCGTTCCCAGCACCTCGGCCCCGTGCCCCCGCCCCATGGCGGGATCTTATCATGAGGTGATATTCCTACCTCACCCGGTGATATATCATCGGTGGCGATGCCACGCCGCTCCCGCGTCGCTGACGTCGTCCCCCTCGATTACGAGACTCTGGCCGACCTGCGCTACCAGCTCCGCCGCTTCCTGCGAGCTCGGGAGGAGGTCGCCCGCAGCGTCGGCATCGAACCCCAGCAGTACCTGGTCCTCTTGCAGATCAAGGGACTGACCGGCCGTGTGACGCCGACGATCGGCGTCCTCGCCGAGCGGCTGCAGATACGCCACCACGCCGCCGTGCAGCTCGTCGACCGGCTGGCCGAGCGCGGCCTGGTCGAGCGCCGCCGCGAGGGCCGTGATCGCCGCGAAGTGATCGTCGGCCTTCGCCCGGCCGGCGAGCACATCCTGCGGCAAGTGGCGACGTACTCCCTGACCGAGCTGACGACCGACGGTCCCCAGCTCGTGGCCTCCCTGAACCGACTCATCAGGCAGTCAACCCGAGGCAGGACGCCGTCCCCGAACGGGACGAGAAAGTCGAGACGATGAACCGACAGGCACTGGTGATGGTGACGCTCGTCGGAGCGGGGTTGGCGTGCGGCTGTGCCCGGCAACCGCTACGGTGAGGAGCGCCCGCAGTGCGCCGAGCACACGGAAGCCGGCTGGGCCACCAACCGGCCACGAGATCTCGTAGGCGCCCCCTCGCCGTCGTGGGCAGGCCACGATCTGTGGTCGGGTGCCGCTCACGACGGCGTCATCTCACCATCGGCAAATGCGCGCCTACACAGGCGGCCGGCGTTGCGGTGGGCGCCAGGGGACTTTGCACGGCGCTTGCCTACTCACGGCCCCGAGGGTATGCCCCCGTGCTCAAGATCGTAACGACTGAGCCGCCCGCCGGTGGCGCCGTGCTCCATCTCGAGGGCCAGATCATCGGCCCCTGGGTAAACGAGCTCGGCCGGGCCTGTAACCACCGGCTGGAGGTCGGGGCCCTGGCGCTCGACCTGGCCGACGTCTCTTTCGTCGAGCGACGCGGCCTGAAGCTGCTACGTGCCCTCCTCACTCGCGGCGTGCCGCTGCTCCGCTGCTCGGCCTTCGTGACCGAGCAGCTCAAGGTGCAGGCGTGACCGGCGGCCACCCCGACGACGGCGCAATCTTCGCCCGGCTGCGAGTCGGCGACGGCGCCGCCCTGGAGCCACTCATGGAGCGCTTCGCCTCGCGGCTCTACCGGGTCGCTCACGGCGTCACCGGCAACGCCTCCGATGCCGAGGAGGTCGTGCAAGACGTCTTCCTCACGATCTTCCACAAGTCCGAGAGCTTCGAGGGGCGGGCCGCCCTCGGCACCTGGCTGTACCGGATCACCGTCAACACCGCGCTGAACAAGCGGCGGGGCAAGCGCGCCCAGGTCGAGGAGCCGATCGACAATCACCTGCCTCGCTATACCGACGACGGCCACCGCGCGGGCGACCGCTCGTTCCTGCTCGTCGACTGGTCACCGATGCCGGACGAGCTTCTGCTCTCCGAGGAGGGCCGCGGCGTCGTCCGCGCGGCCGTCGAGTGCCTGCCCGCGCACTACCGGATCGTGCTCATGCTCCGAGACGTCGAGGAGCTGTCGAGCGAGCAGGTCGCGGAGATCGTCGGCGAGTCGGTGGCCTCGGTGAAGTCACGGCTGCACCGCGCGCGCATGGCCCTGCGCGAGCAGCTGACGCGCACCTATGGCTCCGGCAATGCACCGGGCCCCACCGCCATGAGGGCACAGGCCCCGCACACGAACGCCGGGCCCGCTGCCAGCCCGGCCGCCTCCGCGATGCCGCCGATCAGCGGGCGGTCGCGCCATCGCTTTCCTCCCGGACAGTGACGGTGCGATCACCCAGGTGCAGCGTGGCGTCCCAGGTGATCCGGATGGCGTCCTTCACGCTCTGGTGCGCGGGACAGCCCTGGACGTGCACGGCCATGGCGCGGCGAGCCGCCTCCTCGGCGTCGGCGGGGATGCGGACGTCGTAGTGCACGTGGATCGACTTGATGCGGATGGTCTTACCGATGCCGGAGATCCGGCCATCGACGGTGGCGGCGTAGGTGTCCCGGTCGAACTCGATCTTGCGCCCTGCCAGGGCGCCACGCAGGGTGCCGTACATTCAGCCAGCGACGGCGGCCACGATGTGATCGAGCGTCGACGCGATCGGCGGGCCCTCCTTGGCGCCGTAGTACTCGCGCAGCTTGCCCTGCACGCCGTACGTCACCGGCTCCGGCACTTCGCCCAGGAACGCCCGGCGGTAGCCGTCGCGAAACTCAAGGCGCGCGTGCGACACGTACTCGAAATCTTCGGCCATGGGGACTCTCCTCGGGTTCATGGTTAGACGACAGACAGCGCATGACGTCGGGGTCACGCGGCCCCAGGCCGCGCGCGAAGCCGAGCGTCGGCCCGGCCGCCACGGTTCCTGGCGCCAGCATCCCACACGCGATCCCCCACGTCACCCGTCGCGCCACGCGCAAGCCCGTTCCGCCTTGCTGGCCCATTGGACACGAGGCCCCGGGGGCACGATTCGCGCACCGACCGGGTGTGGCTGGCGTCTTCATCCTGAAGACGCGCGCATGCGTCGCCGAGATTTGACATCCGCGTGACATCTGCCGGGGAGGGCCGGCGCACGATCCAGGTACCGTGAGTCACGCCAGCGACACCGCCCTGCTCGAGCAGCTGCGTGTCGGCGATGCCGACGCGCTCGCGGTGCTCATGGACCGATTTGCCGCGCGACTGTACCGTGTGGCTCGCGGCATCACGGGCTGCGCACCCGACGCCGAAGAGGTGGTGCAAGACGTCTTCCTGACCGTCGTCCACAAGGCCGGCAGCTTCCAGGGCCGGGCCGCGCCGGGCAGCTGGCTCTATCGCATCGCCGTCAACCTGGCGCTGAACAAGCGCCGCGGCACCCGAGCCCACCGGGAGGAGCCGCTGGAGGCTCACCTCCCACGGTACGACGACGGCGGGCGCCGTCAGGGCGAGCGGGCCTACCTGCGGGCCGACTGGTCCGGGCTGCCCGACTCCATCCTGCTGGCCGCGGAGCATCGCGCAACGGTGCGGGCGGCGATGGACCGTCTCCCCATGGACTACCGCGTGGTGCTGATCCTCCGCGACGTGGAGGAGCTGTCGAGCGAGGAGACGTCCCTGGTGCTCGGCGACTCGGTCCCCTCGGTGAAATCGCGTCTGCACCGGGCCCGCATGGCCCTGCGCGAGCAGCTCACCGACGCGCTCACCTCGGGCAGTTGCCGTGGGGCCGCCCCGGGACTACAGTGCAACCATCCTGTTCCCGGGAGGATTCCCAATGTGCGTCGACAATGACTCTCGCCCTCCCATCACGCCGATCGCGGGGGGCTCGGCCGGCGGCCGCGAGCTGAAGCTGGCGTCCGCTGATGGAACCCGATTCATGGCCTATGCGGCGCGAGCGGCCAAGCCCACCGGCGCCGGCATGGTGGTCATCCCCGACGTACGCGGCCTGCACCCGTATTACAAGGAGCTGGCCGACCGCTTCGCCGAGGTGGGCGTGGATGCAGTGGCCATCGACTTCTTCGCGCGCACCGCGCCGACCGAGGATCGCAGCGACAAGTTCGACTTCATGAGCCAGGTGCCGCTGACCAAACCCGACCAGCTCCAGGCCGACATCGCCGCCGCCGTGGCTCACTTGCGCGGCCCCGACGGCGGCCAGGTGCGCTCGGTCTTCTCGGTCGGCTTCTGCTTCGGCGGCGCCATCTCGTATCTGCAGGCGGCCAGCGGGCTCGGCTACGCCGGCGTCATCGGCTTCTACGGCTGGCCGCTCGGCCTCAAGCGCTGGCCCGATCGTCCGAAGCCGATCGACGCGGTCGACCGGTACCGGTCGCCGGTCCTGTCGATCTTCGGCGGCGCCGACGAGGGCATCCCCCCGGCCGATGTCGAGGCGTTCGGGTCGGCCTGCACCAAGGCCAACGTCAAGCACGACGCCACCGTCTATCCCGGCGCTCCTCACAGCTTCTTCGACCGCAAGTTCACCGAGTTCGCGGACGCCTCCGCCGACGCCTGGAAGCGCGTCCAGGCGTTCGTGGGCCAGAACACCAAGCACTGACGGCCGCGGCCGGAGCGGACGACGGGAATCGCCGTCGTCCCGCTCCGGCCGGCAGGTCGGTCGATTCGAGCACCGATGGCGACGACTCCGAGCGGGCTCCGGCTGCGGCAGCGAGTCGCGGTCTCCGCGCGGGCCCGCGCGGTCGAGCTTCCCCCGAACCTCCAGCGCTACGCCGAGACCGGTGAGCGACTCGTCGCCGAGCCGTTCCGGGGCGTCACCGCGGACGGCGCCGCCGTCCCCGGGCTGTTCACCGTCCAGAAGACCGGCGTCGCCACGCGCCCCATCCAGGACGCCGCCACGGCGTTTCTGGCCTCGCTCGGTCCGGAGCAGCGAGACCGGGCGCTGTTCACCGTCGACAGCGACGCCTGGCGCCGCTGGAGCAACATTCACCCGTTCGTCATGCGGCACGGCGTACCACTGGACGAGCTGACCGCTATCCAGCGCGACCACGCGCTGGCGCTACTGCGGTCGAGCCTCAGCGCCGAGGGGTTCCAGACCGCGCGGGACGTCATGCGGCTGAACGACCTCGTGCGCACCCTCACCGGCAGTGAGGCCGAGTACGGCGAGTGGCTCTACTGGCTGAGCGTGATGGGCACCCCGTCGGCCGACGAGCCGTGGGGCTGGCAGATCGACGGCCACCACCTGATCGTCAACTGCTTCGTCCTCGGCGATCAGATCGTCATGACTCCGATGTTCATGGGCTCGGAGCCGGTCGCGGCCGAGGACGGGCCCCACGCCGGCACCCGGGTCTTCGCGACCGAGGAGACGCAGGGGCTGGCCCTCGTGCGCGCGCTGACACCGGCGCAGCGCGGTCGCACGGTCCTGGCGACCGAGCTACCCGGTGAGATCTTCACCGCCGCCTTCCGCGACAACTTCGAGATGGCGTACGCGGGCATCCGCCACGGCGATCTCTCGACCGCCCAGCAGACGCTGCTGCTCGACACGCTACGGACCTACGTCGACCGCATCCGCCCCGGCCACGCCGGCCGCCGGCTGGAGGAGGTGACGCGGCACCTCGGCGACACCTGGTTCGCCTGGATGGGCGGGTTCGACGAGACCAGCGCGTTCTACTACCGGATCCACAGCCCGGTGGTGCTCGTGGAGTTCGACCACCAGCGCGGGATCGTCTTCGACAACGACGCGCCCTCACGCCACCACATTCACACGGTGATCCGCACCCCCAACGGCAACGACTACGGGCGTGACCTGCTCCGCCAGCACCACGCGCGCTTCGACCACGCGCGCGCCGATCACCAGCACTGACGCTCAGGGATCGTCGCGACCGCGGACCAGCGGAGCTCTCAGCGATCGCGAGCCGTCCGACGAGGTCCAGCTGATGCTTCCCTCGCCTTCCGGCATCAGCGTCACCCTGGCGCCGTTGGACAGCAACGCGCGCAGGCCCCCGCCCTCGAGCGTCGCGTCGAACACGCCGCCCGGAAAGCCGGTCGAGCGGTACATCAGTCGCAGGCGCCCGGCGCCGTCCTCGACCGGGGCCACCAGGACCACCGAGTCCTCGAGCGTCGCCCACCGCAGGCCGGTGAAGGATTCCACGGGAAAGATCGAGGCGTCACGGATGACGCGAGGAGGTGGGGAGGCCGCCGGGAGCAGCAGCTCGCGAACGACGGACCACTCATCGGTGACCGGCGGGCACGTGAAGCGGCCGCCCGGCAGACTCGGCGTGGCCAGGAAGCTGGCCAGGCACAGCCCGTAACGTAGCGCGAACCGCCCGGTGCCGCCGCCGCCGTGCCCGGTGATGTCGCTCGTCTCGTCGACGAGGAAGTACGGAAGCCCGCGACGGTTGAGTATGGACTGGGCACTCTCACCGCGCACCTGGTAGTTGAAGACTGCGTCGTGCTTGGGGAAGACGAGCGCCAGCCGCCCCACCTTTGCGCGTTGCAGGATGCGATCGGTGATCGATGCGTCCAGGCGGCCATCGGCGGACGCCGAGCGGATGCCGGGAGCAAGGGCGATCACCCCGTCGATGTCGCCCACGGTATCGATGGTTTCCAGCGAGACGTAACCGCCGAACGACTGGCCGGCCAGCACGACCTTGCGGTACCCTGCCTTCCTCGCCGTCGAGACCTCCTGCAACGTCCATTGCACCACGCGGTACATCCGGTCGCCGGCCATGGTCTCGGCCAGATGGTGGCGCTTGAGCATGATCACGTCCCAGCCGCGGGCCTGCAGCAGACGCAGAGCCGGCGGCGCCGGGGCCATCCACGATTGGGTGGAGCCGGAGATCCCGTGGTTCCAGATGATGACGCCGTTCGCCCGCTCCGGGCCGTTCATCGGAAGATCGCAGAACGCTCGCTCCGTCCAGTAGTACCGGCTGCCTGGCTCCTGCTTGCAGGCCAAGGGATCGGCTTGAGCGACCGCCGCTGGCGTCGCCAGCCCCAGCAAGGCGACGACCAGGACGACGGGAACGGGACACCACCTCATGCGGGTACCCCTTCCCGGGCCGGCGCCCATGACGAACTATCGATCGTCAATCTGGCGCGAGAGTACGCTACAGGGCAGGGCGAGATCAACACCGTCCAGCCTGGGTCGGCCCAGACCAACCCTGGGCCGCTCCGGCGGGAGCGCCACTGCCGTGGTCAGCGGGGTGTCGGCGCCGTCACCAGCGCGGTGATGCCGGCCGCCGTCAGCACCGCGCCGAGCGCGGCGGCGACCACGACCACCGGCAGCGTCGCGCCGTGCAGTGCCGCCGCCAGCGCCAGTCGCTCCCGCGGTCAGCGCGCCCGCCGCCCCCACCCCGAGCGCGACCACCGCGAGCCAGCCCCGGACCTGGCGGGCCACGACCGCCCGGTCGACAGCGGCGCCGTCGACGTGGGCGGCGAGGTGCACGCACGCCAGCAGGAGGACGAGCGCCGCGCCGAGCGCGGCCGCCGCGACCGGATCGACCGCCGGCCGCGCGATCACGAGGGTGAGGGCGTAGGCGACCAGCGCCAGCGAGCCGCCGATCGTGACCAGCGTCACCGACAGGGCGACGATGCCGGCGCCGCCCAGGACGAGGGCGAGCCCGGCCAGCCAGGCCACCGGGCCCGCGGGCAGCGCGGTCAGCGGGAAGGCGACGACGATCGCCAGCAGGGCGGCCGCCGCCAGACGCAGCATCAGGCAAACCCCCGGCGCAGGCGCGGCCGGCGCAGCGTGGCCAGCGCGGCGTCGAGCGGCTCGACACCATCCCACTCCACGATGACCAGTCCGCGCCGTCGGTGCTCGTCGAGCTGCGCGCGACGCTCCAGGGCCCACAGGCGCGCGGCGAGGTCGGCGACGGCGCCCCCCGCCACCGCGGCGCGGGCCGGACCGGCCGGCGAGACGGCCACGACCACCAGGTCGAAGCCACGGGCGGTCAGGTCGAACGCGGCCCGCACGAAGCGCGCGTCGAGCATCGGGCTCAGCGCCAGGACCAGGGCCTGCGGCGGCAGGATCCGCGGCGGGATGAGATCGACGTCGCGGGTGACGTACGTGAAGACCACCGAGGCATCGAGGAGCGTGTCGAGCAGCCGTTGCCGCTGCGCGCGCCCCGAGCCCGGGCGGACCCAGCGCAGCTGACCGCCGTACTCGATCAGGCCGACGCGGTCCTTGCGATCCAGATAGGCGGCGGCGAGCGTGGCCGCGCCCCGGACGGCGACGTCGACGACCGTGGCGCCCGGCGGGCCCACGTCCGACAGCGTGTCGAGCAGGAGGACGACGTCGGCGTTGCGCTCGCGGTGGTGCTGGGTGACGTGCAGCGGGCCGAGCCGCAGCGTGGCGCGCCAGTTCACGTGCCGCACGTGATCGCCCGGCGCGAAGGGGCGGATCTCGCCCGGCTCGATCCCCTCGCCCTGCGCGGGC
Organism: uncultured Candidatus Rokubacteria bacterium; assembly: GCA_963734175.1. Classification (GTDB taxonomy): domain Bacteria; phylum Methylomirabilota; class Methylomirabilia; order Rokubacteriales; family CSP1-6; genus AR5. The sequence goes on along the minus strand of CAVTGC010000001.1, from coordinate 455,003 downwards.
GAGACGTGGTTGCCGACGAACGTCTGCGTGCGCACGGGGCGGGGCGGGCGCCGCAGCGGGTTCAGGTGGGGGTAGACCGCCACGGCGTGGGCGGCCCGGTGACGGACCTCGGCGGCGGCCAGGCCGAGCGGCCCCCACAGCCGGACGTGCGGGCCGCCCAGCCGCAGCCGCTGACGACCTGCGCAGCGCAGCGCGAACTCCCAGCGCACTTCCTCGCCCGCCGCCAATGTGAAGAACGCGTGCGGCCGCCCGTGCTCCAGATGCACGCGCGGCGGCAGCGGCACGAGCAGCTCGATCAGCGGCACCGGCGCCGTGGCCCGCACCGTGACCGTGACCGTCACCCGCTCGTCCTCCACCACGCGGTCGGTGGAGAGCGTCTGATGGATCTGCACGGACGGCACCTCGCCCGCCCGCCGCCCGGCCGCCAGCGCGACCACGAGCGGCACGGCGACGACGATGAGGTCCGCGCGACCCGTGAGGACGCCCAGGAACAGCGCCCAGCCGGCCAGGGTCAGGAGCGAGATGTTGAGCGCGGTGGGGCGCCAGGTCACGCCGGTCCGGCCGCCGGGGCCGGGACCTGCTGCAGCAGCGTCTCGACCACCTGGGTCGGCGTCGCCCGCGTCACCCAGAGCTCCGGCTTCAGCACGAGGCGGTGGGCGAGGGCGGCCACGGCCACCGCCTTCACGTCGTCGGGCAGGACGAAGTCGCGACCGCGGAGAGCCGCCTCGGCCCGGGCCAGCTTCAGCAGGGCCAGGCTGCCGCGCGGCGAGGCGCCCAGCGCCACCCGGGGGTCAGTTCGCGTGGCCTGGGCCAGCGCCACGATGTAGCGCTCGATCGGATCGCTGACGAACACGTCCTCGAGCGCCGTCTGCATGGCGAGCAGCTCGGGGCGCGTGATGATGGTCGGCACCGCGGCAGCATCGGTGCGGCGCTCCCGCCGGCGCTTGAGGATCTCGCGCTCGGCCTCCGCCTCGGGATAGCCGACGGCGACGCGCAGCAGGAATCGATCGAGCTGGGCCTCCGGCAGCGGATAGGTGCCCTCCAGCTCGATCGGGTTCTGGGTGGCGATCACCAGGAACGGCTGCTCGAGCGGGAACGACTGGCCCTCGATCGTCACCTGCGATTCCTGCATGGCCTCCAGCAGGGCCGCCTGCGTCTTGGGCGTCGCGCGGTTGATCTCGTCGGCCAGCAGGAGATTGGTGAAGACCGGCCCCGGCCGGAACTCGAAGCGGGCCTCGCGCTGGTCGTACAGGAAGCTGCCGGTGATGTCGCTGGGGAGCAGGTCGGGCGTGAACTGGATGCGGCGGAAGCCGAGGTCGAGGGCCTGGGCCAGCAAGCGGGCCATGAGGGTCTTGGCGAGGCCCGGTACGTCCTCGATCAGGACGTGGCCGTTGGCGAGGACGCCGGCGAGGATGCGCTCCAGCACCTCGTCCTTGCCCACGACGACGCGGGCCAGCGTCGTGACGATCTCGCGCGCCCGCGCGGCGACGTCGGCGATCTTCACGGCCGCCGCTCGATGACGGCGATGACCGCGCGCAGCGCGGCCAGGCCGGGGCCGCGGCCCCGCCGGGCCGGCGGGCGCGGCGGCGGCTCGGAGGTGAAGGCCAGCAGCCGCGGCCACAGCACCTCGTCGAAATACCGCCGGCTGCGCAGGGCGGCGCGCACGTCGCCGGTCAGGTCGCGGAAGCGGTGGGGCACTGCCGGCTCGGGGGCACCGCGGGCGCGCGCATCGTCGAGTGCCGAGGCGCCGGCGGCCGCGACCCGCTCGACGAGCGCGCGCCGCAGCTGCAGCAGCGCGACGCCCAGCACGAGCGCGGCGGCCAGGCGCGCGACCAGCGGGCGCCACGGGGGCTCGACGTACACGTACACCGGCACCGTGACGAGGAGCACCACGCCGCCGAGCACGGCGCTGCGCACGACGATCCCCGTCAGCGGCCGCTCGGCGGTCACCCGCGCTCTCCGGTCTCGAGCGCCCGCGTGATCTCGTCGAGGGCGTCGCAGGCGGTGGCGCGGGCGTCGGGGCCGAGCGGGCGATCGCTGAACCGCGCCAGCTCGACGAGGGCGGTGAGGCTCCGCAGGGGCGAGGCCGGCACCGGCAGGTGGGCCAGGGTCGCGCGCATCAGCTCGGCCGGCGTCTGCCACGGCGCCCGCGGCGCGTGGGCCGCGGCCAGCGCGCGCTCGAAGCGGCCGTATGCGAGCAAGACGGCCACACGCGGGTCGGGCTCGGCCCGGGGATCGTCGAGGCGCTCGGCGAGGGCCGGGCCCGCCGCCGGCGCGATCGCCGCCACCCGTCGCGACCACCACCACCGCGCCGGTAGCACCACGATGAGCATCAGCGCGAAGAGCCCCAGCGCGAAGAGCAGGGCGAGCGCGGCGAGCGTGTAGTCGAACGCCGGGACCGAGGCGGGGGCCTTGCGGGCCCGGGCGAGGAGATCGAAGAGCCCGGCGATCGTGGTGAGCGCACGCTCGAAGGGATGGCCGCCGTCATCGGCCGGGTACTGGCTGACATACCAGGCCCCCGCCGCCAGGATGATGAAGGGCAACGGCATGAGCACGGCCGCCCACGCGGGCCGCCGCGACGCCCGGGCCAGCTCGGGGGTGTCCTCGGCGGGGCGCCGGGGACGCTGCACGGCGAGGAGCAGGAGTACGGAGAGACCGAGCAGCACGAGGACGATGCTGCGCACCGCGTCGGGCAGACGAACCGCGAGGCTCGCGCCCGGCTCGCCGGCGGGGGACGGTAGCGGACCGACGGTGGCAGCCAGTGCGAGGAGCAGCCCGATCCCGGTCACTGCAATCGCTCGGGGCGGCACGGCCCCCTCTTCTCCCACGCGCCGGCACGCGCGTCAAGACGCCCGCCGGGACCGCGTGCTGCGAGACGCTGACTTGGTCACTGGTTGTGCAGGCGGTCGAGGAGCCAGGCGCGGAGGCGACGGCGAAGTTCGGGCGGCATCTCGGAGCGGGCGGAGGCCGCGGCAAGCGCGACGGTGCGACGATAGGTAGCCAGGTAGGCGCGACACTCCTCGCACCCGGCGAGGTGGGCGAGCAGTGCGCGGCCGGCCGCGGCATCCAGCGTGGCGTCGAGGTAGTCGGCGAGGACGTCGATGGCCTCCCGGCAGGTCATGGGCGAACGCCTCAGACGCTCCGGGAGGCGATGAGCTGCTCGAAGACACCCCGCAGGGGGGGCAGGGTCGAGAACATCGCCTGGAAGGCCTCACGATCGACGGCCAGGACGTTGGTGGCGCTCACCGCTCGCACCGTGGCCGAGCGGGCCACGTCGCTCACCAGCGCGATCTCGCCGAAGCACTCCCCCACCCCGAGACGGCGCACCGGCTCCTGACCCCGGCCCGGCACCGACTTGAGCACTTCGACCTCGCCCTCGGTGACGACGTAGAGCCAGTCGCCGCGATCACCCTCGCGAAAGATCACCTGGCCCGCCTCGAAGTACTCTCGGCGTACGCCGGGCGCCCGCTCGGTCTTCAACTGCACGATGTCGGGCGGCAGGATCAGGTCGAGCGTCCAGTCGGTCGCGACCCGGATCTTCCGATCGAGCCCCGGCAGCTTCATGAGGTAGATCGTCCGCCACAGCCACCACGCCAGAAAGCCGGACAGCTTGAAGCCGAAGATCTCGGCCACCGCCGAACGGCGGCCAAGGGCACCCATCTTGCCGAGCGCCGTGAACATGAAGGCCTTCCGGGGCTGGCCCCGCAGCGTCGCCGCGATGTTGTGGGCAACGCACAGCGCCTCCCGGGTGGCATGCTGAGCGGTCGGCGGGCAGTACTCGCCGGTCTTGGCATCGCGGATCGCGGCGCAGTCGCCCACGGCCCACAGGCCGGGATGCTCCGGCACCTCCAGATGCGCATCCACCACGAGGCGGCCCCGCTCCTTCTTCACCGGCAACATGGCGACCTGGGGATTGGGACCCGAGGGGACCGTGCTCACCAGCGTGCGGGTGAGGATGCGCTCGCCGCCATCCAGCCGCGCGGTGTCCACCGTCGCCCCGGCCAGCCGCGTATTGAGCCGGATCTCGACGCCGCGCTTCATCAGCAGCGTCTGGGCAAACTCGGCCAGCGACTTCGGCAGCTCGGGCAGGATCAGCCCGCCGGCGTGCAGCAGCACGACCCGGATCTCCTCGGGTCGGAGGTTGCGGAAGCTCCGGGCCGCCGCCCGCACAAAGTCGTTCAGCTCGGCCACCGCCTCGACGCCCGAGAAGCCGCCGCCGGCCACCACGAAGGTGAGCAGCGCGCGCCGGACCTCGCGGTCCTGCTCGATGTCGGCCTCCTCCAGCGTGTGAATGATGCGGTTGCGCAGCGTCAGCGCATCACCCAGGTACTTGAACGGCAGGGCGTACTCCGCCAGCCCGGGCGAGCCGGCGAACGAGGTCACGTTGCCGAGCGCGATCACCAGGTGGTCGAAGTGCAGGTGGTGCTGGCGGCTGCCGAAGCCAGCCGTCGACTGCACGCTCCTGTGCTGCAGGTCGATCGATTCGATCGTGCGGGTGTAGAGGTTGGTGTTCGGGCAGAGCCGCCGGATCGGGGTGATCGTGTCGAGGACGCCGATGCTGCCCGAGATGACCTCGGGGAGCATGGGCTGGAACACCAGGTAGTTCTCGCGACTGACGAGCCCCAGCTCGACCTCGCCGCGGCGGATCTCCGCCTTCAGGACCTTCTCGAGCGTCAGCGCCGTGTAGACGCCACCGAACCCGCCACCGAGGATCAGGATGCGCGTGGGCTGCTGGCTCATCGGGGTGCCTCCGTTGCGTTGGACACCACGGCGGCGGGCCCCGGTGCGGCGCCGGCCTCGATGAGCCGGGCCAGCACCGCCTGGTCGGCGGCATCGACGGAGGTCAGGTGGATGCGTGTGCGGCGAGCCGCGCCATGCGAGACGACACCGGTGACCTTGCCGTACACGTCGCCGGACTCACCGCCCGCGGCCGGGTAGGTCAGACGCACCCGCACGTTGGCGAGGGCAGCCAGCTCGGTGTCGAGCTCGGCGTCCAGGGCGTGGAGACTCAGGCGATGGACGGTCCCGATGAAGACCGCCGCGCCCACCCGCTTGTCCTCGATCACCGCGCCGGTGATCGCCAGCGCCACCTCCACCCCGTCGTCGCCGGCCACCGGCGGGCGGCGCTGAGCGAAGCGGCCGGCCAGCCCGCGCAGCTCGTGGAGGGCGATCGGCGCCGTCAGCCCCTTCAACTCGACGGAGACGGGCGGCGCCATGTCGGCCAGATCGGCAAGCCGCTCGGCGGTCGCCGCGGTCAGGAGGATCTGACCGCCGACCGTGCAGCCCTCCACGCGGGCGGCCAGGTTGACGGCGGCGCCGACCACCGCGTACTTCGTCCGCTGCTCGGAGCCGATGTTGCCTACGACTGCCTCGCCCGTGTGCAGGCCGATGCCCATCTCGAAGCGCGGCCGCCCCCGGGCGGCGTTCTCCGCGTTCAGCGTGTCCATGGCCGCCTGCATGGCCAGCGCGGTGGCGGCCGCCCGCTCAGCGTGATCGGGGTGCTCCACCGGGGCGCCGAACACGGCAAAGATCGCGTCGCCGATGAACTCGTTGATGGTGCCGCCGTGGGCGATGACGACGTCGGCCATGCGGCCCAGGTACTCGTTGAGGACGTCCATGACGCCGGCCGGGTCGCCGTGCTCGGCGAAGCGCGTGTAGCCGCGCAGGTCGGACATCAGCACGGTGATCTCGCGCTTGTGGCCGCCGAGGCGCAGTCCGTCGGGCGACTCCAGCAGGGTCTTGGCAACCTCGGGTGAGACGTAGCGGCCGAAGGCGTTGCGGATCAGATCGCGCTGGCGCAGCCCCTCGACCATTCCGTTGAAGGCGCCGGTGAGGACGCCGACCTCGTCCCCCGAGCGCACCGGCAACGCCTGTGAGAGATCGCCGTCGGCCACGCGGCTGACGGCGCCGGTGAGCGCGCTGATGGGTCGGGTGAGCCGGCGCGCGAAGACCAGCCCCAGCAGCAGGGCGCACACCGCCCCCGCCGCCGAGCATTGCCAGATGGTGACGTCGAGCTCGTGCAGGCGATCGAGAAAGACGTCGACCTGGTAGTCGACGCTGAGCACGGCGACGGTGCGGCCGCGGGCATCCGCGATGGGCGCCACCGCGCTGATCCAGGTGCCGCGGGCCGTGCGGTAGGCGCCGGTGTAGCGGGCCACGCCGTCCTCGAGGCTCCACGTCATCGGGTCGATCAGCTCGGGGGCCAGCGTGTACCACTCGCCCGGGCGCTCGGCGTCCTCGCTGGTCGCCACGACCCGGGCCCGCCGCCCCGCCCGGTCGAACTCCACCAGCGTGCGGATGGGCGTGGCCAGCAGCACCTCGCGCTGCACCGCGGCCAGCGAGGCGCGCAGCCGCCGGTAGGCGGCCGACTCGACGCTCCGGGTCCGTTCGATCTCCATGTGCTGGGCGGGATCGACGAGCAGCACGGCCACCCGCGCGATGTTCAGGAGCTGGGTCCCGACCGCGTCCTCCAGCTCGTGCTTCTGCCGGGCCCGCACGAGCGTGCCGACGATCGTCACGCTCAGGAAGGTGAGCAGGGCGAAGGCCAGAGCCAGGCGCACGGCCAGGCGCCGCCACACGGGCAGCGCCGGCCGCGGGGACGAGGCCGCGTTCGTCACTTCGATTCCGCCGGCTCCAGACCGAGGGCGTGATCGACCGACAGCGGGCCGCCGCCACGCGTGAGGAGGAAGAGCAGGATCGAGGCCCACGTGAGGTGCTCGGCGTAGGCCCCCGGATAGACGAAGGTCTGGATGACCGCGATCATCCCGAGCAGGGGCAGGGTCGCCAGCCGGGTGCCCAGGCCGAGGATCAGCAGGACCGAGCAGCCGATCTCGAAGGTCGTCGACATCGCAGCCGCCAGGTCCGGCGACAGCACCGGCACCTTGTACTCGTCGGCGAAGAGCTGGACCGTCGTCTCCCAGCTCGCGAGCTTGTTCAGCCCCGCCTTGAGGAACACGCTGGCGATGGCGAGCCGGAACATCACCTGGATCAACGCCAGCGGGAAGCGGCCCAGGTAGCCGAGGGCCCCCGCCAGGCGGCCGCGGACCCCGGACATCGGCATCGTGGTCGTCGTCATCATCGTCGTTTGCATGGCGTCGTCTCTCCCCTGGGTGATTGGCGGGGCGGGCCGCGCTCGTCGCCGACCCGCCCCTCGCCGTCCGGTCAGGCCTTCTTGGGCTGGGTGGCGCCGCCGACGACCTTGTCGCAGGAGCCGGCCGGCATGTAGATCCAGGCGTCGCCCTGGTTGTCGCGCTTGGAGGTGCCCGCGCACGAGGAGTTGGCGGTCTGGCAATCGTTCTTCCCGGCCTTCGAGACGCCATAGCACTTCTCGGCCTCGAACTTCGGCTTGGGCGCCGGACCAGCCTGGGCGGCGAGCGGCAGGGCGAGGGCGGCGGCGACGGCGGAGGCGATGAGGAGCTGAGAGGTCTTCACGTGAGTCTCCTTCTGCTACAGGCTCGTGGATTTCGAATCGACCCTCGGCGGAGCCCGTCGTCGCCGTGAGCCGGGTTGCTGGTTCCTAGGACACGGTCCGCCGCGCAGACGGTGCGCGCACCGATCGGCCCTGGGCCCGTGTCTTACCCCCGATGGCCATGGCAGCGGCGGTAGCGACCAGCGGGATCGGGCTCCGGTCCCCGCACGTGGCCGAGGTGCTGGCCAGCCGGCCGACCATCGGGTGGCTGGAAGTCCACGCCGAGAACTACATGGGGGGTGGGCCGGCCATCCGCGCCCTGGAGCGCGTACGGGCCGACTACCCGGTGTCCGTGCATGGGGTAGGGCTCTCGCTCGGCACCGCCGGCGGCCTGGATGTCGCCCACCTGGAGCGGCTGGCCGCGCTGGCCGATCGGGTCCGGCCGATGCTCGTTTCCGAGCACCTGTCCTGGAGCTCGATCGACGGGGCATATCTCAACCACCTCCTGCCGCTGCCGTATACCCAGGAGACGCTGGACGTCGTCGCCACCCACGTCGACCGGATCCAGTCGCGCCTGGGCCGCCGGCTCCTCGTCGAGAACCCGTCCAGCTACCTGCGCTTCGAGGATTCGCCGATCGCCGAGGCCGACTTCCTCAACGCGCTGGCCCGCCGCACGGGCTGCGGACTGCTGTGCGACGTGAACAACGTCTACGTCAGCTGCCGCAACCTCGGTGGCGATCCTGCCGACTACCTGGACCGTCTGGACCCGGCCGCCGTCGGCGAGATCCACCTGGCCGGCCACGCGGTGAACGACGCCGACGGCCAGCCGATCCTCATCGACGACCACGGCTCGCGGGTGGCCGAGCCCGTATGGCAGCTTTACACTTCCGCCTTGGCCCGGTTCGGGCCGGTACCGACGCTGGTGGAGTGGGACACGGATATTCCGTCACTGGCCGTGCTGCTCGACGAGGCGGCGACCGCGGGCGCGCTGCTGCGGCAGGCCCTGGAGGCCCATGCCACCGCTGCGTGAGCTCCAGACCGGATTCCGGGCCGCCCTGCTCGACGGGCGATGAGCATGGCCTCTCCGACGCGATCAGAGCCGACGGGATCGGGGCGACGGCCCGCCTGGCCGTCTACCGCCATCACGTCTTCACGACGCTGACCGCGGCGCTGCAGTCCACCTACCCGGTGGTCACCCAGCTCGTCGACCCGCGCTTCTTCGGCTACGCCGCCCACGCCTACATCCGCGCGCATCCGCCGGCGGGGCCGTGCCTGTTCGAATACGGCGCCGGCATGCCCGATTTCCTCGAGCGCTTCGAGCCCTGCCGCCATCTCGCCTACCTGCCCGATGTCGCCCGGCTGGAATGGGCGATGAGCTGCGCACTCCACGCCGCGGACGCCACGACGATCGAGCCCGCGGCCCTGCTGGCGGGAGCCGAGGTGAGGCTGCATCCCTCGGTCACTCTGCTGTCCTCGGTGTGGCCGGTGGACGCTATCTGGCGAGTGAACCAGCCGGAGGCAGACGACGCGTCCGTGGACCTGGCCACCGGCGGCGTCTGCCTTCAGGTCTGGCGCGCCGGCGACGAGGTCGTCTTCCGAACGCTGGCGCCGGCCGCCTTCGCCTTCCGCGGGACGCTGGCGCGCGGTCGGTCCCTGGGGGACGCCGCGGCCGCCGCCCTCGACGCCGATCCGGCCGCCGACCTCGCCGTCCTGCTCCGAGAGGCGCTGGACGAGGAAGTGCTGGTGTAGACTCCCGCCATGACGTGCCGGGAGCTCATCGACGTGCTCGCCGAGTATCTCGAGCAGAGCCTCCCCGACGAGGTGGCGGAAGCGCTGGACCGCCACCTGGCCGACTGCGCGCCCTGCCGCGCCTATCTGGCGACCTACCGCAAGACGCGCTCGGTGAGCGCCGAGGCGCAGAGGATCGAGATGCCTGACGAGATGCGAGACCGGCTGCGCCAGTTCCTGGTCGAGCGCCTGGGGGGCCGGTCATGAGCGAGCTCAGCGGCCTGGCCGAGACGCTCGGCGCGTTGCTCAAGGCGCGCAAGGAGACGCTGGCCGTCGCCGAGTCATCGGCGGGCGGCCTCATCTCGGCGGCGCTGCTGGCCATCCCCGGCGCCTCGGCCTATTTCCTGGGCGGCGCGGTCGTCTACACGCAGGTCGCTCGGCGTGGGCTCCTGCGCGTGACCGACGAGGCTGTGACGGGCATCCGCTCCAGCACCGAGGCCTACGCGCTGCTCAAGGCGCGCACCATCCGCACGCAGCTCGGGGCGACGTGGGGCCTGGCCGAGACCGGCGCCAGCGGGCCCACCGGTAACCGCTACGGCGACAAGTCCGGACACGCCTGCCTGGCCGTGGCCGGGCCCGTCGAGCGCGTGGTGACGCTCGAGACGGGGGACGAGGACCGCGAGCGGAACATGTGGGCCTTCACGAAGGCTGCCCTGCGGCTGCTGGAGACCTCACTGCAAGGTCGGTAGTGCGCGCGGCAGATTTCCATCCGCACACGGGGCGTCGTCTGTGGCAGCATGGGGGCTCGATGATCCCTCCAGCAATGACCGGATCGGCCGCTGACGCCGCCGGACCGCCCCCTACCCGCGTCGTCGTCGTGGTTCCGCGCCGCGAGCCCGGGGTCCACGAGTACCTGCAGCGCTCGCTTGCATCCGTGAAGGACGTCGAGGTCGTGCTGGATCGGCGGGAGGTGTCGATGACGCCGGTCGACGAGCGCCGGCGACGGCCGGCCAAGGACGCCGAACGGCAGCTGCTGTTCTGCTCGCTCGTGCACTGCCCGGTCGAGCCGGCCGCGCCCCCGGCCCCGCCGACCTCGACGGCGCCGGAGGCTGCCTCGCCCCGCCGCACGCTGCTGTGGCCGGACCTCCGGCTCGAGCACCTCTGAGGCGCTAGGCCGCCTCGGAGCCCTTCTTCGAGGACTCGAAGTCCTTGAAGCGGGCTTGCATCTGTTCGGCGAGCGCGCTCAGCTCGTCCTTGCCGAGCTTTTCGGCAAGCTTGAACATCTCCTGCTCCTCCTCCTCGACGTGATGCTCGATGAGCTCGGAGAGGACCGTCATCTTGGCCTCGAAGCGCTCGTCCTCGGGGTTCACGCGGGGCAGCTCGGCGAGCACCAGCTTCACCACGTGGTGCTCCTCGAATGCCTCGAGGATCATCTCCTCGGCCTTCCGGGTCTCCAGGCCGCGCACGGCGGGGTAGAAGATCTCCTCCTCGATCAGGGTGTGGCCTTCGAGGCTGCGCGTGATGTCGTTCAGAAGCTGACGTCGCATCCGCGGATTGTCGGTGCCCTCCACCTTCTTGAAGAGCGCCTTGACCGCGCGGTGTTGCTTCTTGAGCAGGTCGGTGGCCTTCATGGTCGTACCTCCGGAAGATTCAGGGAGGCAAGATCGCTGCCCGTGTCTTCTGGGAGGGCGGCGGGCGGGGCAAAAGCTGAGGCCGCCGTCACCTTGCGGTGACGACGGCCCCAGGTTCAGGTCAAGCCAGGAGCGTTAGGGGCAGGTCGTCCCGCCGTTGGAGTCAGCGGCCGTGTTGTCGCCGCTGCCGCAGACCAGGAACGTACCGTTCGCGGCCAGCGAGTACTTGTACGAGGTGCCCGAGCCCGTCCAGGCGGCCGGAAGCGTCGGGGCGCTGTTCAGGAACGGACCGCCGACCTGCGTCTGCGCGTTCGTCTGCTGCGAGAACAGCACCACCGGGAGGGCGCCCGCGGCGGCCGCGGTGGACGTCGGGCAGTTGGTGGCAGCCGCACCGGCCGGAGCCGGCAGACCACCGCAGTGCGCCATGTAGATGCTGACCGCGGACGAGACCGCCCGCGTGTCGGCCTGGCCCTTGGCGATGCGCGCGCGCTGCTGCACGTTGGCGTACAGCGGCACCGCGATGGCCGCCAGGATGCCGATGATCGCAACCACGATCAGGAGCTCGATCAGCGTGAAGCCCCGCTGACCGCCGAACCGCTTGTGCATGAGTCGAAGCATTTTCGTATCCTCCGTAATTTTGCTGCCCGGCTATCTGCCTGGGGCGGGTGAGAGCATAGGCAATGCCACACCCCTGAAAACCCGAGAAGGTCGCATTCATCCCCACTTACGAATGACACGCCACGCCGGCCGCGCCAAAAGACGCCGGTTTTCGGCACTGAGACTGACGATCCTTGTCTACGGAGGCGGCGGTCGACCAGGGGTAAAAAAGCAGAGGCCGCCGTCACCTTGCGGTGACGACGGCCCCAGGTTCAGGTCAGGCCAGGAGCGTTAGGGGCAGGTCGTCCCGCCGTTGGAGTCAGCGGCCGTGTTGTCACCGCTACCGCAGACCAGGAACGTACCGGTCGCGGCCAGCGAGTACTTGTACGAGGCGCCCGAGCCCGTCCAGGCGGCCGGAAGCGTCGGGGCGCTGTTCAGGAACGGACCGCCGACCTGCGTCTGCGCGTTCGTCTGCTGCGAGAACAGCACCACCGGGAGGTCACCCGCGGCGGCCGCGGTGGACGTCGGGCAGTTGGTGGCAGCCGCACCGGCCGGAGCCGGCAGACCACCGCAGTGCGCCATGTAGATGCTGACCGCGGACGAGACCGCCCGCGTGTCGGCCTGGCCCTTGGCGATGCGCGCGCGCTGCTGCACGTTGGCGTACAGCGGCACCGCGATGGCCGCCAGGATGCCGATGATCGCAACCACGATCAGGAGCTCGATCAGCGTGAAGCCCCGCTGACCGCCGAACCGCTTGTGCATGAGTCGAAGCATTGTCGTATCCTCCGTAATTTTGCCGCCCGGCTATCTGCCTGGGGCGGGTGAGAGCATAGGCAATGCCACAGCCCCCCAAAGCTCAGAAGGTTGCATTCATTTCCACTTACGGGTTGACACCCACGCCGGTCGCGCCAAAACACGCCGGTTTGCGGCATTGAGACTGACGATCCTTGTCAGTGTGGCGCCGCGATACCCCGCGCCGTATCCTTGCCGCGGAGCCGGGGCCGAATTCCGCGCGACCAGGGGAAGGGTGCATGACTTATCGTCCGTTCGATCTGTCCGGCAAGGTGGCGCTGATCACCGGCGGCAACAGCGGAATCGGCCTGGGCATGGCCGAGGGCCTGGCCGCCTCCGGCGCCGCCGTCTGTATATGGGGCACCAGCGAGAGCAAGAACGCCGCGGCGCTCGAGCGGCTCACCAAGCACGGCGGCCGCGCCCTGGCGCTGGCCTGTGACGTGGCCGACGAGGCTGCCGTCGAGCGGGCATTCGCCGAGACCGTGGCCACCCTGGGTCGCGTCGACGCCTGCTTCGTGAACGCCGGCGTGGCCGGCCGGCGTGAGGTGCGCTCGTTCGTGGAGATGACGACGGCGGAATGGCGGCGGGTGCTGTCCGTGAACCTGGACGGGGCGTTCTTCACGCTGCGGGCAGCCGCCCGTCACATGAGCGAGCGGCCCGGCGGCGGATCCCTGGTCGTCACCGCCAGCCTGGCCGCGGTCTCCGGCCAGCCCCGTGGCGAGCACTACGCCGCCTCCAAGGGTGGGCTCATCTCCATGATGAAGGCGCTGGCCGTCGAGCTGGCGCGTCACGGAGTGCGGGCCAACGCCATCGTCCCCGGCTGGATCGATACGCCGATGACCGAGCGCACTCTGCGCTGGGACAAGTTCGTGGAGAAAGTGCTCCCGCGAGTGCCCGCTCGCCGCTGGGGCGCCTCTGAGGATTTCGCCGGCATCGCCGTCTACCTCGCCAGCGACGCCAGCGCCTACCACTCCGGCGACACCTTCATCATCGACGGCGGCTACGCGGCTTTCTAACTGATTGGGGGCCCCGACATGGCCCCCAAACCCCCATGACGCCTCGGCGCGCCCCGGCTAAGCCGTGGCGCCCCTCGACTCGCGCTCCGGCTGGGGGCCCCGACATGGCCCCCAAACCCCCATGACGCCTCGGCGCGCCCCGGCTAAGCCGTGGCGCCCCTCGACTCGCGCTCCGGCTGGGGGCCCCGACATGGCCCCCAAACCCCCATGACGCCTCGGCGCGCCCCGGCTAAGCCGTGGCGCCCCTCGACTCGCGCTCCGGCTGGGGGCCCCGACATGGCCCCCAAACCCCCATGACGCCTCGGAGCGCCCCGGCTAAGCCGTGGCGCCCCTCGACTCGCGCTCCGGCTGGGGGCCCCGACATGGCCCCCAAACCCCCATGATGCCTCGGAGCGCCCCGGCGGAGCCGTGGCGCCCCTCGACTCGCGCTCCTGCCGGGGCCCCCACATGGCCCCCAAACCCCCGGGGCGCCCCTCGACCCGATCGCGCGGGGTTAGCGTCCGCGGAAGACGGGCTCGCGCTTGTCGACGAAGGCCTTGGCCGCCTCGCGGTGATCCTCGGTGAATCCGGTCCGGGTATGGTGCCAGGCCTCCAGGTCGAGACAGTCCTTCAGCGAGCCAGCCTCCGCCGCGTTCATGTTGCGCTTCATGTAGCGCAGGGCCACGCGCGGGCCCTGGGCCAGGCGGCGGGCGAGCGCGAGTGTCTCCTCCTCGAGCTGGCTGTCCGGCACGACGCGGTTGACCAGGCCGAGCGTCAGGGCCTGGGCCGCATCGACGATCTGAGCGGTGTAGTACAGTTCGCGGGCCTTGGCGGTACCGACCAGCTGGGTCAGGAACCAGCTACCGCCGAAGTCGCCCGAGTAGCCGACCCGGGCGAACGCGGTGGCGAACCGTGCGGAGTCCGCGACGACGCGAAGGTCGCAGGCCAGGGCCAGCGACAGCCCGGCGCCGGCGGCGGCGCCGCGCACCATGGCGATGGTCGGCTTCGGCATCTCGTGCAGCCAGCGCGAGACTTCCATGGCCGAGCGCAGGGCCTGGGCCTTCTCTTCCAGCGTGGTCCCACCGAACTCGCGCCCTTCGGCCATGGCCTTGACGTCGCCGCCCGCGCAGAATCCGCGGCCGCTGCCGGTGAGGACGACCGCCCCCACCTCGCCGTCGTCGGCGAGTCGGGGCAGCGCCTCCAGCAACGCCTCGATCATCGGTCCCGACATGGCGTTGAGCCGGTCGGGACGGTTGAGCGTGAGCATGGCGACTCCGTCCTTGATCGATTCGAGCAGGTCCTGCGTCATGGCGTTCCTCCGAAGCCGAGGCGGAATGGCCGCCTATGATACTCCTGGTGGCAGGCCCGGAGGCCGCGCGATGAGCCTCACCCGCGAGCTGTGGACGACGATGGTGCCCGTGTACGACGCGATCCTGCGCCATCCCTTCGTGACCGGACTCACCGACGGCTCGCTGCCGCGCGAGTGCTTCCGCTTCTACGCGATTCAGGACGCGCTCTACCTGCGCGAGTTCGCGCGGGCCCTGTCGCTGGCGGCCGCGCGGGCGCCCGAGGACGACTGGATCGTCATGTTCAACGAGCACGCCGCCGGCGCCCTCCGCGTGGAGCGCGCGCTGCACGAGGGTTTCTTCAAGGACTTCGGCCTATCGTCGGACGAGGTGGCCGCCACGCCGCTGGCGCCGACGAACGTCGCCTACACCAGCTACCTGCTCGCCGTCGCCTACGGCCGGCCGTTCCACGAGGCGCTGGCCGCGCTCCTTCCCTGCTACTGGGTGTACTGGGAAGTCGGCAAGGCGCTGGAGCGTGCCGCCTCTCCCGACCCCCTGTACGCCCGTTGGATCGCCACCTACGCCTCCGGCGAGTTTGGGGACGTGGTCCGGGCCGTCCTCGCCGCGACCGAGGCCGTGGGCGAGAGGCTGGTGCCGGCCGAGCGGGAGACGATGCGTCGTCACGTGCTCACCACCACGCGGTACGAGTGGATGTTCTGGGATATGGGCTGGCGCCAGGAGGCCTGGCCAGTCTGACCGGGGAGACTCTCCCGCCCGTTTGGCACGACGCTCTGTCAGCGTGGCGACCCTCCCGACATCCTGTCTGCCAGCACCGTCCGTAACCTCGCGAATCATCGGGTTCGTTCTCGGGGCACACCGTGGCATTTGGCTTGCCTTGTCACTGGCGCGCCCACGAATCTGAGCATCTGGACACACGAACCGGGAGGAGCGGAAATGCGTGACGCGATCAGCCAATCGGGGCTGCGCCTGCACCAGTGGTTGATACTGTCTGGTGCCTTGCTGTACGGCATCATCTACCTGGGCGTGCTCGAGCCGCGGGGCATCGCCGCCTGGTTTGCCAGCCAGCCTGAGGTCTCGCGGGCGTTCAGCGATCCGGACTTCGGCCGGGCCGATGCGTTGATCCTCCTCTTCTCCACGCTCTTCCTCGGACCGCTGGCACTCCTGCTGGGCCTGATCGCGCTGGTCTTCGTCCTCGCGGTGTTCGGCGGCTTCCTCCTGCCGATTGTGCGCTGGTTCCGGATGCCCGACTGGATGGCGACGGTGGCAGTGCTGGGCGGCGTGGTCACTCTGCTGTGGATCGAGACCGAGATGTGGCTGCCGAGGTCGATGTGGTTCCTCGGCCTGCTGGCCCGAGCCTGCCGGATCGTCGTCAGCGTCTGACCTCGCTCACAGAGCCCGCAAGACGGCCGCTCAGCCGGAGCGCGGGAGCGCGGTGAGTCGAGCCCGGACGAGCAGCGCCACGCCGACCGTCGCCACGATGACCATCATCACGCCGGGGAGCACGCCGGCGTGGCTCCCGCCGAGCAGCCCCGACACGAACGGGCCCGCGAACATCCCACCGTCGACCGACACGCGATAGAGCGCGGTCCGCCACGCCACCTGGGCTGGCGGCGTCACCGCGCGCAGGATCCCCAGCGGCAGCATCCAGGCCGCCATGCTGAAGCCGAACAGCGCGCAGCCCACCGCCACCAGGGGCAGCGAGCCGAATCCAACCAGCCCGAGCGCCAGCGCGAACACCAGCAGCACCCCGCCCAGCACCACCGGCGTGCCACGCCGGTCGGCGAGCGCACCGAGTGGCAACAGTGTCGCGACGTCCACGACCTGGGAGAGCACGAGCAGCCGCGCGATCCCCGCCCGATCGAGCCCGAACTCCCGGCTGCCTCGCAGCGGGATGGCGAACTGCTCGACGGTCGAGTAGCTCACCGCGATCGCGGCACCGGCCGTCACCGCGAGCAGGGCCAGGAACGGCGCCGGCTGCGGCGAGCCGCCCGCGGGGGCGGCGGCGGCCTGGCTGCGCGCGAACAGCGGGCGCGGGCCGCCGGCCGGTGCCGGTAGTGCACGCCGCAGCGCCGGCAGCAGGGCGAGGTTGGCCAGGACCGGCACGCAGGCAATCAACAGCGCCGTGGCCCACGACACCGACCGCGGCAGCATCGTCAGCAGGGTGGCGCCGGTGAGCACCCCGAGCATCGCCGAGAACTCCACCGCATTCAGCGACGAGGCCAGCCCGGGGCCCGCCCGCTGGCGCAGGATCGCCGTGAGGCCGGCCAGCATCGACAGCGTGTGGCCCACCCCCATCAGCGCGCGACCCACCAGGAGCGCGGCGAAGCCGCCGCCGGTGGCGAGCAGCAGCGCGCCCAACAGCGTGAGCCCGGGCGCCAGCACGAGCGCGCGGCCCAGATGGTGCGTGATGAACAGCCCCGCCGGAACGTTGGTCAGCATCCGCGCCAGGCCGAAGGCGCTCGCGACGGCGCCGAGCTGCCAGTCGGCGAGACCGGCCGCGACGCCGAGCTCGGGGAGCAGCGCCGGGAACGCGCCGATCGAGACCGTGGTGGTTGCCCCGGTGACGCAGAGCAGGACGATCAGTCGGGCCGGCATCTAGCTCGTGGGCGTGTGGCTTGCAAACGCCTTCCGGCGACGGTCGACCATCGATCGCACGAGACAGGAGAGAACGGTATGCCTCCGAAGGGCGTGAAGAGCCGCAAGCGCGCGCGTCAGTACAAGAAGGTGCTGAAGTCGATCAAGAGCGAGGGACGCTACAAGGGACGCCAGAAGGAAGTGGCGGCCCGGATCGTGAACAAGACGCGCCGCAAGAAGGGCGAGGCGCGTACCCGGCGCTCGCGGAGGACCCGCAAGGCCGCCTGAGCACCGCGATCATGCTCCGGCGGCGGCACGCGCCCGCGCGTACGCCGCCTGGGTGCCGCGCATGCCGTCCGGATCCGCGCCGCTCGCGACGGCCAGATGATAGGTGATGAGCTGCAGCGGCACGATCGCCACGATCGGCGACAGCAGTTCGGGCACGGCGGGCAGCGCAATGGTCTCGGCCGCGAACGACGTGATCTCGCGATCGTCCTCGGCCACGAGGGCAATCACAGGGGCGCCGATCTCGGCCGCCACCCGTGCGGCGTCGCCGGCCCGGGCGTGGGCGGGGCCAGGCGGCGCGATCAGCACGACGAGGTCGTCGGGCTCCAGCGCCGCCCACCCACCGTGGAGGAACTGCTCGGTGCCGAGTCCGACGGCCGGCACCCATGCTCCCTCACCCAGCTTGAGCGCCGCCTCGTAGGCGGTGGCGACGTTCGGTCCGCCTCCCACGATCCAGTAGCGCCGGCGACCTCCGAAGCGCGCGGCCAGCTCCTCCCACGACTCCTGCCCCAGCAGCATGGCGAGCTGATCGGGTATCGCGTCGAGCTGGCGGGCCGTCTCCTCGTCGCGACCGACGGCGGCGGCCAGCGCGGCCAGCATCGCCAGCGCACAGGTGTAGCTGACCGTGTGACAGGACGACGACTCGTGGTCGACGGTGCGCAGCACATGCTCGGCGCCGGCCGGCCCATCGCCGCCCTTGCCGGTGATCGCCACGGCCGGCGCCCCGGCCCCTCGGGCCCGCGCCAGCGCGGCGGCGGCGTAGCGGTTGGTGCCGCGGTGGGTCACCGCGACGACGGCGGCGGCGGTCGGCTCGGGAACGTAGTCGACGAGATGGGCGGCGTCGACGGCCCGGACGCGAGCGCCGAGGCCGCCGATCCGCGCCAGCAGCATCTCGCCCACGAGGGCGGCGTGCCACGAGGAGCCGACGCCGGCCAGCCACACGTGAGGGGCGGCAGCGACCCGGCCGGCGGCAGCGGCCAGCGTGTCGCCCTGGCCGCGGGTGAGCAGTCGGAGCGCGCCAGGCTGCGCGTAGATCGCGTCGTGCATGTGGTACGGGTGGCCGCTCCGGGGCGGGCTGGGCGACATCGGGCGCTCTCCTCGCGTCGTTTCTCCGACCATACACCGGAGCCGGAGAAACGACGCGAGGAGATCGCGATCAGGCGATCTTGTCGAGCCGCGGCGCGGCGCCGACGTCGCGCCAGTATTCCTGGCCGCGCTCCCAGCCTCGCCGGAAGGCCGGCGCCTCGGCGTCGGCGCCGTGACGAGCGCGCAGGCGATCGCGCGCGCCCTCCCAGGTCTGGCCCCGCGACGCGCCGTCCAGGGCGGCCTCGAAGCCGCGGCGGTAGAGCGGCTCGTCGCGGGCGAACGCGCGTGGCCCATCGGCGTAGCGCTCCTGCTCGGCGCTGCGCAGTCCCACCCACCACTGCTCGGCGGCGGCGTCGACCGTCTCGGCTCCCGCGTCATTCATCACGCGTCGCGCGGCCGTCGCCAGCTCCTCGTCGTCGATCAGCGCGACCACGACCGAGCGTCCGCGCCGGAGCGCGTCTTCGTAGACGAACAGCTCATCGCGCGGCAAGCCGGTGACCATCGACTCCTCGAGCGTGGAGCCCAGGGCGGCGCCCCCGGCCCCGAGCAGCGCGGCGCCGACCAGCCCCGAGGCGATGACCGGGCCAACGCCGGGGATCAGCAGCGTGAGCGCGGCGCCCAGCGGGAAGCCCGCGGCGGCGCCGGCCACGGCGCCCACCGCTCCACCCATGCCCGACCGCTCACCCTCATCGGTGGGGACGCGTCGCGCATCCTCGCCGGGGGCGAGCATCACGATGCGGTCGCGGATGACGCCGGTCTCCTCGAGCATGACGGCGGCGCGCTCGGCATCGCCGCGCTTCGCGAACACTCCGGCCACGGATTGCATGCGCAGTCCTCCTGTCTGCCTCCTGGTGGAGCAAGGGGGGTGCCAGCCACCACGCGCCGCCTCTTGCACCCCGCGCGGCCGCGTGCCACGATCACAGCCGCTTGCCGGACCACCGAACAGGAGGAGTCTCATGAGCCTGAGCCGCCGTCGCTTCATCGCGGGCACCGCTGCCGTCGCCGCCACCAGCGTGGCCGCCCCCTACGTCCACGCCCAGAAGCGCGGCGGGACGCTGCGGTTCGTGCCGCACGCCGACCTCAAGATCCTGGACCCGATCTGGACGACGGCCTACATCACGCGCAACCACGGCTACATGATCTTCGACACGCTGTTCGCGCTCGACGGCAATCTCAAGCTCCAACCGCAGATGGTCGACAAGCACACGGTCAGCAAGGACGCCATGAAGTACTCGTTCACCCTGCGCGACGGGCTCAAGTTCCACGACGGCGCGGCGGTGACCGCCGAGGACTGCGTGGCCTCGATCAAGCGCTGGGGCGCCAAGGACGCGGTGGGCCGGCTCATGATGGCCTCGCTCTCCAAGATGGCGCCGGTCGACAAGAAGACCTTCGTGATCGAGCTGGAGACGCCGTTCGGCCTCGTCCTCGACGCCCTCGGCAAGCCGTCGGCCAGCCCGTCCTTCATCATGCCGGCCCGCCTGGCCGCCACCGATCCCAACGAGCAGGTCAAGGAGGTCATCGGTTCGGGCCCCTTCAGGTTCTCCAAGGACGAGTGGCAGCCGGGCAACCGCGTGGTCTACGTGCGCAACCCCGATTACGTGCCGCGCAAGGAGAACCCCAGCGGGGCGGCCGGAGGCAAGCGCGCGCTGGTGGACCGTGTCGAGTGGCGCTACATCCCCGACGCCGCCACCGCCGGCGCCGCCCTGGAGGCCGGCGAGGTCGACTACTGGGAGAACATCCCGCTCGATTTCGCCCCGCGGCTGGAGAAGAACGCCAACGTCAACGTCTTCATCACCGATCCCAAGGGCAGCCAGGGCATCCTGCGGCCGAACCACCTGCATCCGCCCTTCAACAACAAGAAGGCCCGGCAAGCGCTGCTGCTCGCCGTCGACCAGAAGAACTACCTGCAGGCGGTCATCGGTCACGAGAAGTACTACAAGACCTGCCCGTCGGTGTTCATGTGCGGCGGGCTGCCCTACGAGTCGTCGGCGGGCTCGCCCAAGCCCGACCTGGAGCGCGCCCGGGCCCTGTTCAAGGAGTCGGGTTACGACGGGCGGCCCATCGTGGTGCTCGATCCAGCTGACTCGCCGTACGCGCACGCGCCCGCCCTGGTGACGATGGAAGTGCTGAAGTCCCTTGGCGGCAACGTCGATCTGCAATCGATGGACTGGGCGACGATGACCCAGCGACGAGCCAAGAAGGAGCCGCCGGCCCAGGGCGGCTGGAACGTCTTCCACACCTGGTCGACCTCGTTCGACACGATGACGCCGGCAGTGTCGTCCGTGCTGGGCGGCGCCGGCGAGAAAGCGTGGTTCGGCTGGCCCACCAGCGAGCCGATGGAGAAGTTGCGGGCGGACTTCGCGCGGGAGCCCAACGAAGCCAAGCGCAAGGCCATCGCCGAGAAGGTCCAGCTCCTCGCCTACGACGAGGTGCCCTACGTGCCGTGGGGCCAGTTCGTGGTACCGGGCGCGTTCCGCAAGAACGTGCAGGGCGTGCTGCAGTTCGGCGCCACCCTGCTCTGGAACATCCAGGTGTGAGCGCGGGCTACCTCAGCGTCGCCTGGTGTAGCGGCATCCACTGGTCGGCACGCGGCGTCCACGTGAGGCGCTCCCGACTGGCGTAGACGTCGACCTGCTGGAGCAGGAAGACCCAGGTGGCGTCGTCCACCATGGTGCGGGCGAGGTCGGCGTAGACCTTGCGACGGGTGGCCGCATCCATCGTGCCGCGACCGAGGTCGAAGAGCGCGTCGACCTTCTCGTTCTTGTAGTAGAGGCCGCGGCCCTTCGAGGAGACGAGGTTGTAGAGCTCGTCGCCGTCCTGCATGGGCCCACCGAGGCCGAGCAGGTAGGCGTCCTGGAACTGCTTGCCCAGGTAGCGCTTGAAGTAGGCGCCCCACTCGGCCACCTGCACCTTCGGCTTGAAGCCGGCCTTCTGCCACTGCCCGCCCAGCGCCTCGGCGATCTCCTTGTCCCCCTGGTAGCGCCCCGACGGCGACTCCAGCGTGATCTCGAGCCCGTCGGGGTACCCGGCCTCGGCCAGGAGCTGGCGGGCCTTCTGCGGATCGTGGCGATAGCCCGTCACCGCCGGGTCGTAGCCGAACACGTTCGGCGTGAACGGCCCCTGCAGCCGGCGGCCGTTGCCGTCGAGCACGGTGCGCACGATGGTGTCGACGTCGCTGGCGTGGTTGAGCGCCTGCCGCACGCGCACGTCGGACAGCGGCTTCTTGAGCGCGTTGAGCCCGAGGTAGATCTGCCAGGTGCTCGGCAGCCGGTGGACCTTGATCCCGGCGATGCGATCGAGCTCGCCGGCCAGCGCGGGAGGCACCGTCGTGATGAGGTCGACCTCGCCGTTGCGCAGCGCCGCCGCCCGGGTGAACGGCTCCGGCACCGGCTTGTAGACGACGCGGGCGATGGGGGGCACACCCCGCCAGTGGCGATCGAAGGCCTCCACGATGAGATGGTCGTCCTTCACCAGCGAGACGAACCGGTAGGGCCCGGTGCCGACCGGCCGCAGCGCCATCCCCGGGTTGCCCTTCTCGGTCGTGTACCGCGGCGGCAGGATCGGAAAGTCGATCAGCCGGTTCAGCAACGGCGCGTACGGGCGGGACGTGACGACGTTGACCGTCAGCTCGTCCACCACCTCGACCCGGGCAACCTCGCCGATGTTCGCGCGGTTGGGCGACTTCTGCTCGGGGTCGAGCACGCGCTGCATCGTGAAGCGCACGGCGTCGGCGTTGAACGGCTCACCGTTGTGAAAGACGACGCCGCGGCGGAGCTTGAACTGCCAGGTGGTGTCGTTGATCAGCCGCCACGACTCGGCCAGCTCGGGCACGATCTTGTTGTCGCGGTCGCGCCCGACCAGCGAGTCGAACAGGCTGACGCCGATCGCCGCCCGGATCGAGGATAGGTTCATCGTGGGGTCGAGGTTCTCGGGCGTCCACGGGATCGCCACCCGCAGCTCGCCCTTGGGATCGGCGGCGCCGGCCGGCGGCCCTGGGGGGAGCCACAGCGCCAGCAGCAGCAGCGCGAGCGCCCGGCGCCTGACGCCACAGCCCCGGGGGTGGTCGACGCGGCGACGGGAGGCGGCGAGGACGCGCTTACTCCTGGTCATGCGCGGGATCGTACCACCGGCCCGTCAGCCGGCCGGCGTGCGCGGATCGAGCGCGTCGCGCAGGGCGTCGCCGACCAGGTTGAGCGCGAGCACGATCACGAAGATGGCCAGCCCCGGCAGCAGCGCGACGTGCGGGCTCAGGATGACGAACTGCCGGCCGGTGGCCAGCATGCTGCCCCAGTCGGCGGTGGGCGGCTGGGTGCCGAGGCCGAGGAAGGACAGGCCGGCGGTGACGAGGATCTTGGCGCCGACGTCGAGGCTGAAGGCGACGACGACGGGCGAGATCAGGTGGGGCAGCACGTGGCGGCCCAGGATGACGGCGTCCCCGGCGCCCAGCGCGCGGGCGGCCTCGACGAACTCGCGCTCGCGCAGCGAGAGCACCACGCCCCGCACCAGCCGGGCGTAGATCGGGAAGCCGACGATCGCGATGGCGATCATCGCGTTGCGCAGCCCGGGGCCGAGGCCCGCCACCAGCGCGATGGCCAGCAGGACGTACGGGAAGGCCATCAGGATGTCGGTCAGCCGCATCACCACGTTCTCGACCCAGCCCGGGTAAAAGCCGCCCAGGATTCCGAGCGCCACGCCGATGGCCATCGAGGCCGCCGCCGTCACCACGCCGGCCAGCAGTGACACCCGGGCGCCCCACACGAGCCGGGCCAGCAGGTCGCGTCCGAACTCGTCGGTGCCGAGCGGATGGCCCGGGCTCAGCGGCGGCCGCAGCCGCCTGACCGTGTCGACGGCGTCGGGGTCGAGGAGCGGCAGCCAGGGTGCCAGCGCGGCCAGGAGGATGGCGCCGATCAGGCCGACGGCGGCCGCCACCGCGAGCCGGTTGCGGCTGGCCGTGCGGGCGAGCGCCCGGCCCGGCGCCCACACGCCGACATCCTCGGCCCGCACGCTCATCGCGTCACTCGTAGTGAATGCGCGGATCGAGCCACGCGTAGAGGAGGTCGACCGCCAGATTGATCAGTACGAAGCTCAGCGCGACGACGAGCACGCAGCCCTGCACGAGCGGAAAGTCGCGGGCCAGGATCCCCTGCACCATGAGGGTGCCCACCCCCGGCCACGCGAACACGGTCTCGGTGAGCACGGCGCCGCCCAGGAGATAGCCGGCCTGCACGCCGATCACGGTGATGATCGGGATCAGCGCATTCTCCAGGCCGTGGCGCAGGACGACCGCGCGCTCGCGCACCCCCTTGGCCCGGGCGGTGCGGATGTAGTCCTGGCCCAGCGTCTCCAGCAGGGTGGACCGGGTCAGGCGCGCGATGATCGTCACCGAGGCGGCGGCCAGGGTGACGGCAGGCAGCAGCAGGTGGGCGAGGAGGTCCCGCAGGTCGCCGCCGCCGTAGGGCGCGTACATGCCGGAGGCGGGCAGCCAGCCCAGCCGGAGCGCGAACACCACCATGAGGACGATGCCGAGCCAGAACGACGGCATGCTCGCCCCGAACAGCGAGGCCGTCGCGCTCAGTCGGTCGACGAGGGAGTTGGGTCGGGTGGCCGAGGCCACGCCAAGGGCGAGTCCGACCGTGGTCGACAGCACCAGCGCGGTGCCGGCGAGAATGAGCGTGGCCTTGAACCGCAGGAGCACCTCGCCCAGGACCGGGCGCTTCATCCACAGCGAGCGGCCGAGGTCGCCCCGGACGACGTGGCCGAGCCAGCGCGCGTACTGCACGGGCAGCGGCTGGTCCAGGCCGAGATCGGCGCGGAGGCGGACGCGGTCCTCCTCGGTGGCCTGCGAGCCCAGCATGATCTCGACCGGATCGCCCGGCGAGAGGTGCAGGACCATGAAGATGATGATCGACACGCCCGCCAGGACCGGCACCAGCAGCAGGAGCCGGCGGGCGAGGTAGCGCTTCACCGCGGCGTCGCTATTTCAGCGAGATCGTCTCGACGCGGAGGTCGAAGCTCGGGTGCAGCTTGAAGCCCTGCACGCGCTTGACGTGGGCCGCGGTCTGGATCTCGTGGTCGACGAAGATCCACGGCGGGTCGTCGGCCAGGATGCGCTGAGCCTGGCGGTAGAGGTCGGCCCGCTTCTTCTCGTCGGTGGTCAGCCGCGCCTGGTGCAGCAGCTCGTCGAACTTGTCGTTCTTGTACAAGGCGCGGTTGGGGCCATTGGGCGTCCACTGGCTCGAGTGCAGCAGCGGGTACATCACCATGTCGGGGTCCTCGTTGCCGGCCATCCACGACAGCGCGAACAGCTCCTGCTCCTTGGTGCGCAGCTTGGCCAGGTAGGCCCCCCACTCCATCGTCTGCAGCGTCACGGTGACGCCGACCGCCTTGAGGTTCGACTGCACGACGGTGGACATCGCCACCGGCGACTGCATGCCCGACCCCGACTCCGGCACCCACAGCGTGGTGCTGAACCCGTTGGGGAAGCCGGCCTCGGCCAGGAGCTTCTTGGCACGCTCGGGATCGTAGGGATAGGGCTTGAGGCCGCCGTCGGCGCCCCACGTCTTCGGCAGCACCGGGCCGGCCGACAGCGTGCCGGTGCCTTTCAGCACGTCGCGCACGATCGCCTCCTTGTTGACGGCGAAGTTCAGCGCCTGCCGCACCCGCTTGTCGTCGAACGGCTTCTTCTGGTTGTTGATGCCGAGGTACCAGACGTGGGCGCCCACCTGCCGGAGCAGCGTCACCTTGGGGTTCGTCTCCAGCTGGGCCACGTAGTCGGGCGGGGTGCCGACGATCAGGTCGAGGGCGCCGGTGAGCAGCTCGGTGAGCCGGGCCTGGTCTTCCACGATCGGCCGGTACACGACCCGGTCGAGCTTCACCGGGAACCGCCAGTAGGCCGGGTTCTTCTCCAGCACCACGCGCTGCCCGCGCTCCCAGGAGGCGAACTTGAAGGGCCCGGTCCCCACGGGCTGGACCACGTAGTCCTGGCCGAACTTGCGCACCGCGGTCGGGCTCACGATGGACGCGGCGGGGGAGGTCATGACGGTCACGAACGAGGCGCGCGGCTCCTTGAGGACGAACTCGACGGTGGCCGGATCGACCACCTCCACGGCTTTGAGGTTGCCGAAGAAGTAGCCGGCGAACGGATATTTGCCGAGCTTGTGGCCGGGGTGCTCGGGGTTGAACTGCCGCTCGATGGAGAACTTCACCGCCTCGGCGTCGAACGGGGTGCCGTCGTGGAAGCGGACGCCCTGGCGCAGCTTGAACGTGTAGCGCAGGCCGTCCTTGGACACCGTCCACGACTCGGCCAGCCCCGGCACCACCTGGGTGCTCTCCTCGGGGAAGGTCACCAGCGTCTCGACGATGCGGCGCCCGACCCGGCTGGAGTTCAGGTCGGTCACCTGGGCGGGGTCGAGGTTCACCGGCTCGGCGACGAGGCCGACGACCAGCGTGCCGGCCGGCTGGGCGGCCGCCGGGGCCGGGGCGCCCAGCCCGAGGATCACAGCCAGCAGCACGAGCCACGCGGTGGAGAGCATCATCGGGGCCTCCGTCGATCGGCAGTGGGTGGAGCGTCGCGGAGCGAGTCTAGCGCCAGAGCCGGCGGCTGGCCAGGGCGGCGCCGTCGGCCAGCGCGCGCAGCTTGGCCCACACGACGCTGGGCGCGACCATCTCGGAGCCGGCGAAGGTCCCAAATCCGCAGTCGGTCGAGGCGATCACCCGCTCGCGGGCGCCGACGGCCGCGACGACCGCCTCCAGACGATCGGCCACGACCTCGGGGTGCTCGACGTAGTTGGTGGTCGTGTCGATCACGCCCGGCAGGATCAGCATGGAGTCGGGCGGTGGCAGGCGCTTGAGCACCTTGACCTCGTGCTGGTGGCGCGGGTTGCCGAGCGGCAATGACAGCGCGCCCACCCGCGCCCGGTAGAGCAGCGGCAGCACCGGCTCCAGCGGCACGTCGTGGGTATGGGGGCCGTCGTAGTTGCCCCAGCAGAAGTGCAGCCGGACCCGATCGGGTGGGATGCCGGCGATCGCCTGGTTGATGGCCTCGATGTGCACCTCGACCATCTGCAGGAAGCGCTCGAGGGGCGCGTCGCGGAAGAAGCGGGCGCGCTCCATGGCCAGGTCGGGGCAGTCGAGCTGGAGCACGAACCCTCGCGCGTGGATCAGCGCGTACTCCTTCGTCATCTCCCGGGCCAGGGCGGCGATGTAGCGCTCGTGGGAGTCGTAGTGGGCGTTGAGCAGGATCGTGGCCGCCGTACCCGGCGACACCGCGGTCATGAACGCCTCCGCGAACCTCCCCGGCAGGGCGGCCGCGCACTTCGCGAAGAGATCGCACTCGCGGGTGGCCTCGCCCAGGTCGGCGTACTCGATCTCGGCCACCGCCTGCGGCGCGTTGGCGATGCGGGCGGCTGCGCGCCGGCGGAAGGCGAGCATCTCGGCGTAGTCGGGGTGCTCGGTGAGGTCGAGGGCGAGCGGGCGCCGGCTCTCACCGCCGAACCCGCGCATCCGCCGGGCCACGTAGGTGGAGAAGCCGGCCCGGGGTTGCTCACCATCGTTGCCGACGTCCACGCCGGCCGCCAGCTGCCGCTCGATCACGTGGCGCACGGCCGCCTCGGCCTGGCGCTCGAACTCGCGCTCGTCGATCGCCTCGCCGGCGTCCTGGCGCACGAGCAGGTCGCGCAGCGCGGCCGGCCGCGGGATGCTGCCGACGTGGGTGACGAGGATGCGGTCGTCGCTGCGCTTCATCAGCGCACCATCCCCGCCTGCCGCGGCACGAACAGCGTGATCTCCGGCACCAGGATCAGCACCAGCAGGCCCACGAACAGCGCGAGCAGGTAGGGCCAGTAGCTCTTGAAGTGCTCACCCACGCCGATGTCGGCGAAGCGCAGCGCCATGAGCAGCCCCACCCCGATCGGCGGCAGGAACAGGCCGATCCCGACCGCCGCCGTCAGCACGACGTTGAAGTGGATCGGGTGGATACCGATCTGCTTGGCGATGGGATAGATGACCGGGATCAGCACGACGGCGGCCGGCAGCCCCTCCAGCACCATCCCGAACAGGATCACGATGACCGAGACCGCCAGCAGGAACAGCCACGGGGTTCCCTGCAGGGGGGCCAGGATCTGGCCCAGCAGCATCGGCACCCCCAGCATGCCCATGAGGAACTGGTAGACGCTGGCCACCGCCAGCAGGAAGACGACGGCGGCGGTCAGCAGCGCGCTCTCGTGGACGAGCTTCAGCATCTCCCACGGCGTCACGTTGCGGTAGTAGAGGAGGGCGGCGGCGATGGCATAGGCGGCGACGAGCGCGCCCGCCTCGGTGGCGGTGAAGGCGCCGAAGTAAAAGCCGGCGATGATCAGGATCGGCACCACCAGCGGCACCAGCGACTCCCGGACGGCCTTGCCCATCTCGGCCGAGGTCGGCGGCGCGTCCTTGGGCCACCCCAGGCGGTGGGCCTGCAGGAAGATGACGGCCATCAGGATGGCGGCGGTGACGGCGGCTGGCAGGAACCCGGCCAGGAAGATGGCCACCACCGACGTGTCGGTCACCTGCCCCAGCACGATCATGAAGATGGCCGGCGGCACCAGGATGCCCATGGCCGTGGCCGAGGCCACCAGCGAGGCGGCGTGCTCGCGCTTGTAGCCGGCCCGCAACATCGGCGGCGTCAGCATGGCCCCGATGGCCGAGACGTCGGCGATGGTCGAGCCGGAGATGCCGGAGAAGAAGTACTCGGCCAGCACCACCGACATCCCGAGGCCACCGCGGATGCGGCCGACCAGCGCCCGGGCCAGGTTCACGAGCGCGTAGGACATCCCGCACCGCTCCATGAGGCTGCCGGCGAAGACGAAGGTGGGGATGGCCAGCAGGACCCAGCTCTGGGAGCCGGCCACCAGGCTGGAGGGCAGCTTCTGGAGCGAGAAGTTGCCGGCGACCAGCCCCGCGAAGCCGGCCAGCCCCAGCGAGAACACGATCGGCAGCGACAGCGCGGTGAGGAGGATGAAGGTGACGAGGACGATGGCGACCAGCATCGCTCAGTGCCCGCCCAGCGGGGCGACGGCCTCGCGGCCTCGCCAGACGTCGACGAAGGCGGCCGCGCTGTAGATGACGATCAGGACGCCGCCGGCGACGGCCGACAGGTAGAGCCAGCGCAGGTTGACATCGAGCGCGGGTGAGAAGGACTGGCTGTTCAGCTCGCTGACCTGCCAGCCGTAGACCGCCACCAGCGCCCCGAAGCCGACGAGCAGGACGTAGTGGCCCAGCGTGATGGCCCGGCGCAGGCGGGCTGGAAACCGCTCGACGACGATGGCGACCGCGAAGTGGGTACCCCGGCGGATGCCGATGGCCGCCCCGATGAACGTGAGCCAGGCCAGGGCGTACTCGCCGATCTCCTCCACCCAGAAGAAGCGGACGGAGGGGAGGTCGAACACCGCCGAGACCCAGGTGCCGATGTAGCGGAGGAAGACGCCGGCCAGCATGTCGGTCATGGCCACCAGCATCAGCGCGGTGAGCACGATGTGGGGGATCCACGTGACGGCGCGCCCGAGCGATTTCACGCGCGCGGATCGTAGACCGCACGGCCGCGCGTTGTCAAACCGCGTGGCCGACGCGTAGCGCCTTGACAACCGAGCCTCGATGCCGCGCTATGGGGGCGCCGTTCACACGCTCGCCCGGAGGAGACGCCCATGAGGACGTTCACCCGCTTCGCCACCATCGCCGCGCTCGCCGTCGGCCTGCTCCTGGCCGGCTCGGCCGGCCCGGCGCCGAGCCAGGCCCAGGGGCCCCGCAAGCTCGACCTCGCCCACATCATCGCGCCGCCGGAGTCGGGGGCGATCGGCTTCAAGTACCTGGCCGAGGAAGTGACGAAGCGCTCCAACGGCGGCCTCAACGTCGTCTTCCACGGCGGCACGCTCCTGGGCAAGGAGCTGGAGATCATGGACGCGGTGAAGTCGGGCAACATTGCCCTCGGCACCCCCGTCGGCGCCGCCTGCACCGTCTTCCCGGAGATGTGCGTGTTCCTCACGCCCTACCTGGTGCGCGACTACAACCACGCCTACTCGATGTTCAACGGCGAGATCGGCCGCCAGCTCGACGAGACCTTCCAGAAGAAGTACAAGGTCAAGATCATCTTCTTCTACGACTACGGATTCCGGCACTTCTGGAACAACCGCAAGCCGATCGCCACCCCGGCCGACCTCAAGGGACTGAAGATGCGCGTGCAGCAGGGCCGCGTCTTCGCCGACACCGTGAACGGCCTCGGCGCCAGCGCGGTGCCGATGGCGTGGGGCGAGGTGATCCCGGCCGCCCAGCAGGGCGTGATCGACGGCGCCGACCTGCCGATCTACAACATCAACGCGCTCAAGGTCTACGAGGTGTCCAAGTACGTCTCGATGACCTTCCACAACTATGGCCCGACGCTGCTGGTCATGAACCTCGACGTCTGGAGGAGCCTCACGCCCGAGCAGCAGAAGCTCTTCATGGACGTGGGGCGCGAGGCTCAGAAGAAGATCCGCGAGCTGACCGAGAGCGTCGACAACATCGCCAAGGCCAAGGAGATCCTCGAGGCCAAGGGCATGAAGGTCAACGCCGCCGACGTCGCCTCGTTCCGCAAGGTCGCCGAGGAGAAGATCTGGCCGCCGTACAAGCAACAGTACGCGGAGTGGTGGGACAAGGTCGCCAACGCCAAGTAGCCTCGCCGCGATGGGCGTGATCGGACGGCGCGACGTCGATGCCGGGACCGGCTACGGCCGGCCCCAGCCAACGTCCTTCCGGGAGCTGACCGACGTCGGCCCCGGCACGCCCATGGGCGAGCTGTTGCGGCGGTACTGGCATCCGATCGGGCTGGCCGGCGATGCCGGCGCCACCCCGACCGCGGTGCGGGCGCTCGGCGAGGATTTGGTGCTCTTCCGGGACGGGGCCGGCCGGCCCGGCCTCGTCGTCGCCCGCTGCGCTCACCGCGGCACCACCCTCTACTACGGCCGGGTCGAAGCGCGCGGCATCCGCTGCTGCTATCACGGCTGGCTCTTCGACACCGAGGGGCACTGCCTGGAGCAGCCGTGCGAGCCCGGTGGCGGCAGCCAGCGCGACCGGATGCGACAGCCGTGGTACCCGGTGCAGGAGCGCTACGGACTGATCTTCGCGTACCTCGGCCCTTCGGATCGCAAGCCCGCCCTGCCCCGCTGGGAGCCGCTCGAGGTCTTCGACGACGGCGAGTTCCTCGAGACCGACGCCAACAGCATCGGCGGTGGCGGGCCCGTGATCATCCCCTGCAACTGGCTGCAGCACTACGAGAACCTCATGGACTCCCTGCACGTACCTATCCTGCACGGCGCCTTCAGCGGCGTGCAGTTCACCGAGGTGATGGGGCTGATGCCGGAGGTGACGTGGGAGCCGACCGACAAGGGCGTGAAGGCCGTCTCCCGGCGGCGGCTGCCCGACGGCCGCGTGCTGCATCGGATCAGCGAGGCGGTGCTGCCAACGCTGCGGGTGATCCCCAACCCGCGCGTCGAGGGGTACGGCCGGGTGGAGACGATCGGCTGGGTGCTGCCCATCGACGACACGAGCTTCCGGATCTACACGGCCGGTCGCGCGCGGGCGGCCGGCGACCTGGCCCGGGTCCGCTCCCGGCTGAACGGCAAGCTCTGGGAAGACCTCACCGAGGCCGAGCACCAGCGCTTCCCCGGCGACTACGAGGCCCAGGTGGGCCAGGGGCCGATCGCCCCGCACTCGGAGGAGCACCTGGTGTCGAGCGACCGCGGGGTGTCGCTGGTCCGGCGGAGCCTGCGCCAGCAGCTCGAGGCGCTGGCCCAGGGCCGCGATCCCGCCGGGGTCAGCTTCGACGAGGACGCCCCGCCCACCCTGCTGGAGGCTGGTAACTTCCTGCTCTCGTAGCGGGAACGCCGGCGCCGAATCCCAACCCACCCCCCTCGCGTCCCAACCGTGGAGGCAAGAACGATGGCATCCGACACGATTGCTTTGACCGATAAGGGCTTCGACGAGGCGGTGGTGGCGCACCCGCAGCTCGTGGTGGATTTCTGGGCGCCGTGGTGCGGGCCGTGCCGCGTGCTGGGGCCGGTGCTGGACGAGGTCGCGCGCGAGCAGGCCGGCCGGGTGGTCATCGCCAAGGTCAACGTGGACGAGCAGCCGGGGCTGGCCGGACGCTTCGGCGTGCGCTCGATCCCCACGGTGATCTTCTTCAAGCACGGCGAGCCGGTCGACACCGTGGTCGGCGCCGTCCCCAAGGCCGAGATCACCAAGCGGATCGACGCCCTGCAAGGGTAGTTTGACTGGGGGGCCCCGAAATGGCCCCCCAGACCCCCCAGACCCCTCGGTCCACGTCTCCCTCAGCCCCGCACGTTCAGCAGGTCGCGGAGGCCGTCGCCGACCAGGTTGATGGCCAGCACGGTAAGCGCGAGGAACAGCCCCGGGAACAGGATGATCCAGAACGCGAGCTGCACGTAGGTCTTGCCCTCGGCCATGATGTTGCCCCACGAGGGGATGTGGGGCGGCGTGCCGGCCCCCAGGAACGACAGGTAGGCCTCGAACAGGATGGCCGAGGCGCAGATGTAGGTGGCCTGCACGATCAGCGGGGCCACCAGCGCCGGCAGCACGTAGCGCAGCAGGATCCGCGGCGTGCGCACGCCCAGCGCCCGCGCGGCCTCCACCATCATGTGCTCGCGCAGCGAGAGCACCGAGGCCCGCACCAGCCGGATCACCCGCGGAATCTCCGGAATCACCAGCGCGATGATCACGTTGCGGACGCTGCCCCGCAGCATCGCCATCAGGGCCAGGGCAAGCAGGATAGCCGGGATCGCCATCAGCCCGTCCATCACCCGCATCATCACGGTGTCCAGTCGGCGGTAGAAGCCGATCACCAGCCCCAGCGTCGTACCAAGAGCCAGGCTCAGCACCGCCACCGAGGCGCCGACCACGAGTGAGACGCGGGCGCCGTACAGAGTGCGCGTGTAGACGTCGCGGCCGAAGTGGTCGGAGCCGAACCACCGCGCCGCCGACGGCGGCTGAAGGCGCTGGGCCGGCCGCATCTGCTGCGGATCACCCGTGCCCCACAGCGGCGCCAGGACGCCGCTGGCCAGAATGAGCAGGAGCGCGGCGAGGCCCAGCACGAACGTGGGCTGCCGCCTGACGAAGCGCCGGACACGCGCGACCGGCCGTCGGGCCGCCTCCATCTCCGGCGTCACGGCACCCACCTCGGTCGCGGTGATGGCCACGGTCAGTACCGAATCCGAGGGTCGAGGACGACGTACAGGACGTCCACGACCAGGTTGATCAGCACGTAGACGCCGGAGACGACGAGCAGCACGCCCTGGATGACCGGGTAGTCGCGCCGGACGATGGCGTCGACGGTGAGCCGACCCAGCCCCGGCAGCGCGAACACGCTCTCGGT
Source organism: uncultured Candidatus Rokubacteria bacterium (assembly GCA_963734175.1). Taxonomy (GTDB): domain Bacteria; phylum Methylomirabilota; class Methylomirabilia; order Rokubacteriales; family CSP1-6; genus AR5. Next base: position 422,202 of record CAVTGC010000001.1, on the reverse strand, counting down.
GACGACGGCGCCGCCGATGAGCAGCGCGAAGCCGATGCCGATGATCGTCACCACCGGCAGCGAGGCGTTCTTGAGCGCGTGACGGATGAGCACGTTGCGCGGCGCCAGCCCCTTGGCGAACGCGGTCCGGACGTAGTCCTCCTCGAGCACGCCCAGCATGCTGGCCCGGGTCATCCGCGCGATCAGCGCCATGTACACGACCGACAGCGTGACGGCGGGCAGGATCAGGTGGCGCAGGAACGGCCAGGCTCCGCTGGCCATCGGCTGGTAGCCCTGCACCGGCAGCCAGCCGGCCGTGATGGCGAAGACGTAGACCAGGATGAAGCCCAGCCAGAAGGTCGGCATCGAGAAGCCGGAGACCGCGAACACCATGACGCCGCGGTCGATCCACGACCCCTTGCGCCACGCCGCCAGCACTCCCACCGGCACGCCGACGCCCACGCTGATGAGCATGGCGAACAGCGTGAGCCAGATGGTGGTGGCGGCCCGCTGACCGATCAGCGTGGAGACCGGCAGCCCCGAGAAGATGGACGTGCCGAGGTCGCCCCGCACGATGCGCGAGATCCACAGGCCGACCTGCATGTGGAAGGGCTGGTCAAGGCCGAGGCGGGCGCGGATGCGGGCGATGTCGTCACTGGTCGCGTAGTCGCCCGCGATGATGACGGCCGGGTCGCCCGGCGTCACGTGCAGGAGCGCAAATACCGCGATGGCCACCACGCCCATGACGGGAACGGTGGCGACCAGACGCCGGAGGATCTCCGCGAGCACGCGGCGGGCGCCTCAGGCGATCGACACGTTCCAGAACAGCGGCGCGATGAACTTCTGGATCCCGGTGACGTTCTTGCGGAACGCCGTCGGCAGCAGCCACTCGCCCCACGGCACGTAGGCGACCTCGTCCAGCGCCACCTTCTGGATCTCGTCGGCGAGCTGCTTGCGCCGGGCCTGATCGGTCGCCCGCACGAAGTCGGTGATCGACTTCTCCAGCTGGGGGATCTCCGGCCAGCCGAACCAGGCCCCGGGCCCGGCCCCCGACACGCCGAAGTGCACGGCCGGGTGCATGACGTCGGCCGCCATCCACCACGTGTGCAGGATGTTCCAGCCCCCCTTGTCGGGCGGCTCCTTCTTGGCGCGCACGGCGAGGCCGGTCGACCAGTCCATGGGCCGGAGCTCGACGTTGAAGCCGGCCGCGGTCAGCAGCTCGCGGGTGACGAGAGCGGCACCGTTGAGAAAACCGATGTCGGTGATCTGGACCACGGTCACCGGGCGCCCATCGTAGCCGGACTCCTTGACGAGCTGCTTGGCCTTTTCGAGGTTCTGCTTCACCAATCCCTCGGCGCCGGCCTTGCTGGCATACGGCCCGCCACACGCGAACACGCCGGGGCAGGTGCGGTAGTACTTCGGCACGCCGATGGCAGCCTGCAGGTACATCTCCTGGTTCATCATGTAGACGAGCGCCTGCCGGGCCTTCTTGTTGTTGAACGGCGGGTGCAGATGGTTCGGCCGCAGCCAGCCCTGGGTGCCAAGCGGGTCGGGCAGGAACGTCGCCAGCGTCGCGTTCTGCTCGATCTTCGGGATGAAGTCGATGGGTGGGATCTCCCACCAGTCGACCTCGCCCGCGGCCAGCGCGGCGGCGGCTGTCGCCGCGTCCGGCATGTAGCGCCAGACGACCTTGTCGAGGAATACCTTCTTGCCGCCGGCCGAGCCGCTCGGCGCCTCGTTGCGGGGGACGTAGTCGGCGTGCTTGACGTAGACCACCTGATTGCCCGGCTGCCACTCGTCCTTCACGAAGCGGAACGGGCCCGAGCCCACGATCTCCTTCACCTGCTCGTCGGCCGAGGTGGCGGCCAGGCGCGCCGGCATCATGAACGGCACGTTGCTGGATGGCTTGCCGAGCGCCTCGAGGACAGGGCCGAACTTCTCGCCGAGCTCCAGCGTGAACGTCTTGCGGTCGACCGGCGCCACCTTGGCGGTGTGGGCGGCCAGCAGCCGACCGAACCGGTCCTTCTTCATCCAGCGCTTGAGCGACTCCGCGCAGTCCTCGGCGACGACCGGCTGGCCGTCGTGCCACTTGAGGCCGTCACGCAGCGTGAACGTGTACTTCATCCCGTCCTTCGCCACGCTGTGCTTGTCGACCATCTGGGGACGCACCTGGAATTTCTCGTCGGTGCCGAACAGCGTGTCGTAGACCAGGTAGGCGTGGTTGCGCGTGATGTAGGCCGTCGTCCACACGGGATCGAGGATCTTGAGATCGGCCTGGGCGACGAAGCGGAGCGTGCCCCCGGGCTTCTGGGCGTGCACGCGCGGGGCGGCGAAGGCGACGGCGGTGGTGGTGGCAGTGGCGCCGGCGAGGAACTGGCGACGGCTGAGCTGGCTCATGGCTCCCTCCTGCTGGGGGATGCGTCGAGGGTCCTCCACGGCGAGGCCGAGCGGATAGTAGCACGCCCCCTCGCGGCCCATGCGAGGTGGCGGGCTTGACAGGGGAGGAGTACACTTCGATTGTCTGGTCGATCGGCCCAACGGGGCCCTCATCAGCTATCAGACCGCGTCGCCGGTAGGTCTTCCGCGTGCTGGGACGTTGCTTAGGGAAGCGGAAGGTCGTGTTTCAAGGAGACGCGTTCCTATGGCTCAGAAACTTTTCGTCGGCGGTCTTCCGTTTTCCACGTCCAACGAGCAGCTCCGCGCTCTGTTCGCCGAGACCGGTGAGGTCACCTCGGCCACGGTCGTGACGGATCGCGACACCGGCCGCTCGCGCGGCTTCGGCTTCGTCGAGATGGCGACGCCCGAGGCGGCCGACGAGGCCATCAACCGGCTGAACGGACGGGACTACGAAGGTCGCCGCCTGCAGGTCGAGAAGGCCAAGTCGCCCTCGGCCGGCGGTGGCGGTGGTGGGCGTCCGGCCCGTACCGCCGGCGGCGGCGGCGGCGGTCGCGGCGGCCGCTGGTAATTCTCGTGTAGGCGCCCGAGCATTCGGGGAGGAGGCCCGTTGGCTCCCCCCGAATGCTCCGGGTCTCGCTCGTGCCCGAGGCCGAATGGCCCGGGGACTGGCTGCTCTACTTCTTCTCTTGCGCGACCGCGGCTTCGGCGGCCTGGAACCCGATCTTGCTGTGGGTGCCGTCGCAGAAGGGCTTCGTGACCGAGGCGCCGCAGCGACACAGAGCGATCTTCGGGCGGCTACTGGTGTCGACCTTGTTCCCGTTCACGTCCAGAATCTCGACGTCGCCTTCCACCAGGTAGGGACCATTCGGGCGGAGACTGATCTTGACGGCCATCCACGTTCCTCCTGAACCGGATTGAAATCCGCCTCACCATAGCACGGCGCTTGTCGGCATCCTCGAATGCCCTGGAAACTTCTACGCGCTCCGGGACCTCGAGCGCGAGCCGGCGCGGTACTGGTCCCGCGCTCGGGTGCGGATCTCCGAGGAGATGATCGGCGACATGGTTTCGAGGGCGAACACGGCCGCATGAGCGGCGGGCATCTTCGTCGAGAGGCCACTGCGCGAGACCATCAGGTCCCGCAGCACCGCCACGTCGCCCCCGATCCCGAAGACGTCCGTGTACGCCCGGTCGACCGCCTGCTCGAATCGCTCGTAGTCTTCCATGGCGACGAAGTGCGAGTGGCACCGGGTGACCTGGCGCAGCACACCCTTCACGGCGCCGTCGAGCGGGTCCATGCGATAGGCGCACAGGAGGGAGAGGCGCTCATCCACGAGGACGCCGTTCCACAGTTCCTCGAGCTCGATCGTGGCGTCCACGTTCTCGGACCAGAGCAGGTCGACCATCTCACCGTACAGCCGGATCCCGGTGCAGGCCGAGGCCCGCACGTACTCCAGAGCCGTGGCCACGACACGCAGGAAGGACGTCCGATCGGGCCGCCCGTCTACCATGAACGTGGCCAGCGTCTGCTCGGCGTCGAGGAACAGGAGCCTCCGCCCCGCGACCTGCGCCGTCACGTCGATGCCGAGCACGCGCAGCGCCGAGGAGAACACCGCGACGTGGGCCGCGGTCGCGATGATCACGGCGGCTTCGTCGCGCTTGAGGCCGATGCCGACATAGTCGGCCACGACCGTCGCCAGGAAGTGATCGTTGGTGTAGGCCTGGATGAGGTGATCACACGGCTCTGGCCTTTGCAGCACGGCGTCCAGCATTACGTCACCTCTCCCGGGCGCAAGGGTAGCACCATCGCTGAGCCCTCGTGACATAAGGCGCCGTGGAAGTGAAAAAGTTTGCCCACACCCCGCCACGGTACACTGGGAGCCGATGCGTGAGCCCGGCCAGATCCTCCTCGTCGCCTGCTACGAGCTTGGCCATCAGCCGCTGGCGGTGGCCTGGCCGGCGGCGTTCCTCGAGCGTGCCGGCTACATCCCGGCGGTCCTCGACCTGTCGGTCGAGCCCTTTGACGCCGAGAAGGCCGCGCGGGCGCACTTCGTTGCCATCTCGGTGCCGATGCACACCGCCCTCCGCCTGGGCGTGATCGCCGCCGAGCGGATCCGCGCGGTCAACCCCACCGCCCACATCTGCGTCTACGGCCTCTACGCCGCGCTGAATGCCGACGAGCTGCTCGACACCTGTGCCGACTCGGTGGTGGCCGGGGAAGTCGAAGATCGGCTCCTCGATCTCATCCGCGGCGTCGAGGCATCGGGCGTGGTCGGCCCCGGGGAGACTCGCCGCGTGAGTGCCGCCCCCGCCGCCGGGTCGCGGGCCGAGCTGGTGAAGCTGAACTTCCCCGTCCCCGCGCGACACGCGCTGCCGAGCTTGAAGAAGTACGCGCACGTGGAGCTCGGCGGCCGGCGCGAGCTGGCCGCCTACGTGGAGGCCAGCCGCGGGTGCAAGCATCTCTGCCGGCACTGCCCGATTCCGCCCGTGTATGGCGGCCGGTTCTTCGTGATCCCGGTGGAGACGGTGCTGGCCGACGTGCGCCAGCAGGTGGTGGCCGGGGCGAGCCACGTGACCTTCGGCGATCCCGACTTCCTCAACGGTCCCCGCCACGCACTCGCCGTGGCCCGGGCGCTCCACGCCGAGTTCCCCCGCGTCACCTTCGACTTCACCGCCAAGGTCGATCACCTGCTCGCCCAGCGCGCCCACCTGGCCGAGCTGGCCGGGCTCGGCTGCGTGTTCGTCGTCTCGGCGGCGGAGTCGCTCGACGACGCCGTCCTCGCGCACCTGGCCAAGGGCCACACGCGCGCCGACATCGTGGCGGCGCTACGGGCGACGCGCGCGGCGGGCATCGCGCTGCGGCCGACCTGGGTGGCGTTCACACCGTGGACGACCCTGGACGGCTACCTCGGCTGGCTCGACTTCCTGGCCGACGAGGGGCTGGTGGACCACGTCGACCCCGTGCAGTACGGCATCCGCCTGCTGGTGCCGCCCGGCTCCCTCCTGCTCGACCTGCCGGCGATGCGCGCCCACCTCGGCGAGCTGGTGCCCGGCGGCTTCCACCATCGCTGGACGCATCCCGACCCCCGGGTCGATCGCCTGGCCACCGAGGTAGCCGCCAGCGTGGCCGCCGCGGCTGAGCGCGACGAGGATCCCGCGCTCACCTTCGATCGCGTGCGCGCGCTGGCCGCCGCCGCGGCGGGAGCGCCGGCACCAGGGCCAGTGGGACTGCCGGCGGGCCGGGCGCGCCCACCCCGGCTCACCGAGCCGTGGTTCTGCTGAGCGGAGCCTACCCAGGGCCAGTTGGCCCTGTCCTTGGCTGCGGAGAGATCTGTGAGTACACTACCCATCTGAGAGGTGCCGCGATGAGCGACGAGCTGAAGGCCAAGGTACAGGATCTGATCGACACGATGATCAACCCGGCCGTGGCCGGCCACGGTGGCTTCGTGGAGTTGATCGATGTTCAGGACAACCGTGTGTACCTGCAGATGGGGGGCGGTTGCCAGGGTTGCGGTGCCGCGGACATCACGCTGAAGTCGGGCATCGAGCGGCTGATCAAGGAAGAGCTGCCGGAGGTCGCCGAGGTCCTCGACACCACCGATCATTCGTCCGGCTCCAACCCGTACTACAGCGCCGGCAAGGCGTAGCCACCCTCCCGTCGTCGGCAGGGTCCTGATGGACCGGCTGCTCCTCCTCCTGCCGACGACGACCTACCGCACCGAGGACTTCCTCGACGCCGCGCGCACGCTCGGCGTCGACATCGTCTGCGCCTCCGAGAAGCCCAGCACCTTCGAGGCCCACGCCCCCGATCACCTCCTCACCGTCGACTTCGCCGATCCCGATGCCGCCGCCGCCCGGGTGGCCGAGCTGGCCGCCCGGCGGCCGCTGAACGCGGTGGTCGGCGTCGACGACCTCACCACGGTGGCCGCCGCCGCCATCGCCGAGCGACTCGGGCTACGCAGCAACGCGGTCGCCGCCGTCGCCGCCGCCCGCGACAAGTACCAGATGCGCCAGTGCCTGGCCGCGGCCGGGCTGCCGATCCCCCGCTTCCGCCGCATCGCGCTGAAGGACGACCCGTTGCTGGCCGCGCGAGGCGTGGCGTTTCCGTGCGTGGTCAAGCCGCTGGCGCTGTCGGCCAGCCGCGGCGTCATCCGTGCGAACAACGTCGACCAGTTCATCGCCGCCGTGCGCCGCATCGGCGCCCTGCTTCAGCGCGACGACGTCGCCGCCGTCGGCGACCCCGCCCAGTACCTGCTCGCCGAGCAGTACATCCCCGGCGTGGAGATCGCGCTGGAGGGCCTGCTGGTCGGCGGCGTCCTGCACACGCTGGCGCTCTTCGACAAGCCGGACCCGCTCGAGGGCCCGTTCTTCGAGGAGACGATCTACGTCACGCCCTCGCGGCTGCCGGCCGCCGTGCAGGGGGCGATCGAGCAGGTGACGGCGCGGGCGTGCGCGGCGCTCGGCCTCGTCGAGGGTCCGGTGCACGCCGAGCTGCGCGTGAACGACACCGGCCCCTGGGTGCTGGAGGTCGCCGCCCGGTCGATCGGCGGGCTGTGCTCGCGCACGCTCCGATTCGGCACCGGCATGACGCTGGAGGAGATCATCCTGCGCCACGCGCTCGGCTGGCCGATCGCCAGCCTCGTGCGCGAGCGCCGGCCGGCCGGCGTGATGATGATCCCGATCCCGCGGGCCGGTCGGCTCGCCGCCGTGCGCGGCGTCGACGCGGCGGCGGCCGTCGCCGGCATCGAGGAGGTGGCGATCACGGCCCACGTCGGCCAGGATCTCGTGCCCCTGCCCGAGGGGTGGCAGTACCTCGGCTTCATCTTCGCGCGCGCGGACACACCCGAGGCCGTCGAGGCCGCGTTGCGCGACGCCCACGCCCGGCTCGCGTTCCAGATCGCCTGAGACGGTCGAGGGTGTGGATATTGCTGGACAGAGAGCAGCCCTCGGCAATCGCGTGAGGGTTGCTCGTGGGTGGGGGGCTCGATGGCCCCCCACAGTCATGTCAGCAACGGACAGTTCGGCGGCGAGGCGGCCAGTTTCTTCTCGATGATTCCGGTCGCGTAACGCTGCAGGTAGTGGGTGATCGTCTCCACGCGGATCTTCACCGAGCCGGCCGGCTTGGTGGAGTCGAGATCCTGGAACGAGAAGAACAGCGTGCCGGAGCGCTCCACGATCTGCTGCACGGGCGTGTAGGTCGGCTGGTCCATCCCGCACTCGTAGGACGACATGCGGAGCACACAGGCGATCCACGGGATGCGGGCCGCCACCTTGGCGCCCCACAGGATCTCGTTCGTGTTCGACGAGTAGGACGACTGCCACACGTCGTGGATGTCGAACGGCGATTTGATGTGCCCGGCCCGCACGTCGTCGCCGAAGGCCCACTCCATCAGGTCGGGATCCGTCGGGAAGTACTGCATCCAGAGGATCGGGTAGCCGTAGGCCTGCAGGTCGACCTCGATCTCGTGGCCGATGCCGGGGTCCATGTGGTACGGCCGGGCCACCACCAGCAGGCACGGCTTGTGCTCGCGCGCGCACCACTCCAGCACCTCGCGCGACTTCTTCCGTAGCTTGTCGTTGAACGCCGTCAGCGCCTTGTAGCCGGCGTCCACCGCCCGGGCCATCTCCTCGCGGGTCAGGTCGGGCAGCGCGTCCTTCAGCCCCTCGAAGAGCTGCTTGGGGACCAGCAGCGGCTCGTCGAGCGAGACGAACGGCGTCACGTACTTGATGCCGTTGTCGGCGAAGACGTCACCTTCCTTGAGGAAGCCGGCCTTGATGTTCTCGGGCGCGGCCATCACCCGCGGGCAGGTCAAGGTGCGGGCCACGTGACCGCTCAGAAACGACGGCAGCGTGTAGATCATGGGCGAGAGCAGGATGTCGAGCTTCTGCTTCTGCCCGAACACCAGCTCGCCATAGTGGCCCGACATGCACTTGACCGGGTAGCAGCAGTCGACGGTGCCCCGGCCCTTGCCGAACTGCCGGCCCTGCTCCTCCGAGGTGTCGGAGGAGAAGACGATGTTGCGCGGGTCGAATCCCAGCGTGCCCAGCAGCCCCATCCAGAACTGATGGGTGTTCCAGAGGTTGAGGACGCGGGGGATGCCGATCCGGAGCTTATTCCGCGACGGCGGCGGCGCCGACCCTCCGGAACGCGTCCTTCCGAACCATTTCGGCAACGTTAGGGTAGTCACGCTTGACCTCCTCGAGTTTCGCCTTCACCACGCGCATCTCGTTGACGTCCTCGACGAGGCCCTTGGGACACGAGTTACCGCTGATCACGCGCTCCCAGCCCTCGGCCAGCGGCAGCTTGCTCCACGACCGGCCCTTGGCGCCCGGCAGCTGCACGTCGATGAAGGTCCGCGTGCAGTTGATAGGGCACCACTTGCACACGGTCTCGGCCGCGGTGGTGCTGGTGTAGGTCAGCGACGCGATCGTCTGGAATCCGCGGAAGCCGGAGGCGGGGGCGCCGCTGTCCTTGCGCCAGTCGGCCGCGCACAGGGCCGCCCCGATGGCGCCGGCCTCGCCCGAGTACGGGTGCAGGACGACGTCGGCGTCCGGCACCTTGCCCCGGATGAAGTCGACCTGCGCCTTCACGACGGCCATGTTGCGATGGGTGCCGCCCTGCAGCACGAACTTGCGCCCGGCCGACCGGAGGTTCTGGAGCTGGCCGGCGTAGATCCACACGTTGACGGGCAGCACCGCGGCCAGCGCGGCCATGATCTCCTCGGCCGACCAGCCCTTGCGCTGCTGGTTGACGATGTCCGACTGCAGGAAGACGCCGCAGCCCATGGCCAGGCTCGGCATGGACTTGGCCGCGAACGCCTTGTCGGCGTACGCCTCCAGCGGGATGCCGTAGCGCTCGGCCACCCCCTGCAGGAAGGCACCGTTGCCGGAGGAGCACTGGCTGTTGAGCCGGAAGTCGGCCACCGTGCCCTGGCGCAGGATCATGATCTTGACGTCGGTGCCACCCACGTCGCAGATCACATCGGCGTCGGGATAGAAGTGCAGGGCGGCGGTGGCGTGGGCCACGGTCTCCACGACGCCGACGTCGGCGCCCAGCACGTCCTTGAGCAGGTCCTTGCCGTAGCCGGTCAGGGCGAGGCCGCCGACGTCGGTGAAGCCGGCCTCGTCGATCTGCCGGAACAGCGACTGGGCATCCTCGATCGGGTTGCCCTTGGACAGCGCGTAGCAGGAAAAGAGCAGCTCGCGGTCCTCGGACAGCACGACGGCCTTGGCGGTGGTGCTGCCGAAGTCGCAGCCGACCAGCACCGAGCCCACGTGGGCTTCGCGGGCCGGGCACGCCGGCGCCGGCCGCACGTACTCGCTCACGAAGGTCGCGAGGTCGGCCTGCCCGGTGATCAGCCCCTTGGCGCCGTCCTTGGCCTTCGCCTCGTGCTGTCCCTCGGCGACCCACCACTCGAGCTTCTCGCGGCCCTGGTAGACGGCGACCTCGGGCTTCTCGCCCAGGCCGATCTCCACGCAACCCAGGCAGGCGTAGTACAGCGCCTCGGTCGGCACGATGATGAGCGAGGCGAGGTCGCGACCGGCGGGCAGCTCGATCTTCCGCTGCGTCCACAGCTTGCCGAGGTGGTAACGCCACGCCTCCTGCAGCCCCTTGAAGAACAGGTTGGGGCCGCCCAGCAGCAGCACCTCCGGCACCGGCGTGTTGCCCTTGGTCAGCGTGGCCAGGTTCTGGTAGACGACCGCCTCGAACAGGCTGGCGATGATCTCCTCGACCGGCACCCCGGTCTTCACCAGCGTGTTGGCGTCGGTCTCGGCGAAGATCCCGCACTTGCTCGAGATCTTGTGCAGGCTCATGTTGGCGTAGGCCATGTCGGCCAGCCGCTCGCTCGGCACCTGCAGCTTGCGGGCGGTCTTCTCGATGAAGGTGCCGGTGCCGCCGCTGCAGGCCGACTGCATGTAGACCTGCTTGGACTTGCCGGTGCCGCTGGCGGTGAAGAAGATCGTCTTCATGTCCTCGCCGCCGATCTCGGACACGAACCGCACGTCGGGATGCAGCTTCTCCACGCAGGCGGCGACCGCCACCACCTCCTGGATGAGCTTGCCGCCGACCTGCGGCGCGATGAAGCCGGCGCCGGAGCCGGTGAAGAACACCCGGTCCGTCCCGGCCGTGAGGCCGGCCTCGGCCTCCATGCGCTGCAGGAACTCGACGACCTTCTCGGCCTGCTTGGTGTTGTGGCGCTGGTAGTCCTGCCAGGTGACCTTGCCGTCCTCGACCACCGCCGCCTTGACGGTGGTCGAGCCGACGTCGACGCCGACCAGCTTCACGAGACCTTCCGCCCCATCTTGTGGGCGACGTGGAGGACGAGCTTGGCGGCGGTCCCGCACGTGGTGTAGTCGTGCGGGATCCGGTAGGTGGCCTTCTTCATCTCGGGGTGGGCGTGCAGGTACGCGCGCACCTCGTCGAGGCGTGAGGCCGGTGCGGGCCAGCACGTCGTCGAACTCGCGCTGGGCGCGCTTCTTGGCCTCGGTCAGGATCATCTGGCAGCGCGACAGCGCGTGCACCTCGGCGTCGCCCTTGATCTCGAGCGGCGCGTAGAGGATCTCCGGGAACTTGCCGAGCACCCCCGACATGGCGCCGATCGACATCGTGTTGGGCATGCAGGAGTACGGCGACAGCTCGCAGATCATGTGGGCCTTCTTCTTCTGATAGGCCCAGATGGCCTTGCCGACCAGCATGTCGCCCTCGCCGCCGTCGAGCCGGCTGTGGAAGTAGGGGGCGGCCAGCCTTCGCAGCTCGAACTGGCTCGGCATCTCGTGCGGCGTGTTGCCCATCGCCCGCCGCAGGCGGTTGACGGTGAGGCGGAGGATGCCCTGACCGAGCCGGCCCAGCCCCAGCTTCAGCCGCGCGCCCTTCTCGATGCCGCTGTAGTCCTCGAACCGCTGCAGCCCCAGGCGCAGCAGGTAGTCCATCCAGATGGTGATGCCGGCCGGGTAGACCTCGCCGCCCTCGGCCTCGAGCCAGCGGTGGATGTTGTAGTTCGGATCACCCTCGACGGTCTGCAGATAGAACTCGCCGGTGATCTTCACCTTGGGCTTCACGCGCAGCCGGTCGACCTCGATCTCCGAGAACTTGCGGTAGACCTCGCGCATGGCCCGCGTGAAGTACGGCGTCGTCAGGTGCCACAGCACCGACTTCTTGGCCGACGTCTTCTTCGGCCGGTCCCGGAACACCTGGTAGAGGTATTCGACGCTCTCCTTGACGACCGCGGCCGTCTGGCCGGGCAGCACCTCGTAGGGCCGCACCTGGTACTCGAGGTCCTGCACGAGGTCCGTGCAGAAGATGCCCCACAGGCAGCCGAGCGTCATCGGCAGGCTCAGCTCGAGGCCGTCGCCCATGTTCTGGTCCAGGTTGTCCTGGGCCATGAGGAACATGCGGAACGCCTCCAGCCCGCTGTTGCGCAGCGCCAGCTCGTAGCTCTGGTGGTACTGGCCGAACCGGCAGGCGCCGCAGGAGCCGGCCGTGAGGTAGACGAACTTCTTGCTGACGTCGGCCACGCTGGTCTGCTTGGCTTCCTTCTTCAGGAAGTTGACCAGGTTGCCCGTCGTGAAGCTGGTCGGGCAGCACTGGCCGATGTCGGCGACCTCGCGGCCGGTCAGGAGGTCGTCCTTGGTGGCCACCGGGAGGACCTGCGCCTTGTACCCGGTGCCCTCCAGCACGGCCTGGATGACTCGTTCGATGCGCCAGTGCAGGCCGCCGAACAGGATGGTGGTCGAGTCCCGCTCAGCGCGGGTGAAAGGCTTGGGGGCGTACGCGCGGTAGTGCTCAGTTGTCTGCGTGGCCATTCCGTCCTCCGTTGTGCCCAGTGCGGTGGTGGATGTGGCGGTCCATCCATGCCTCGAGGAGCGGCACCGTTTCGAATCCCGGAAGCTTGCGGATCGTGTCGTCCACCTTGCGGGCGGCCGCCCGGCCTTCGTCACCGGAGAAGAGATACTGCGCCATGAATTCCAGGTCGGCCTGGCTCGCTACGCCGCTGCCCACCGGCGCCCAGAAACGGTCGACGAGGCGCCGGGCGGCCCACGCCGCCCCGGGGCGCCGCAGGCGGATCTCGGCCTGCCGGTAGTAGAAGAAGAAGTGGCGCGACTCGTCGCGCATGATCGTCTCGAGCAGCTCGCTCAGCACTGGATGGCCCGCCACCTGCCTGAGCCGGTGGTACCCGGTCAGAGTCGTGATCTCGTTGATCGCGCCCCAGGTCATGTGCACGGCGCAGAAGTCCGGCCACAGCTTCGAGACCATCGACGTGGCCAGCCCCTCGATGCGCTTGCTCAGCGGCTCCTGACCGCGCGGGGTGGCGCGCGGCGGCACCGGGTGCCCGGCCGCTTCCAGGAAGCGGGAGATCGCGATCCCGTGGAAGGTCTCCTCGTGAACCCAGCAGGCCAGGAAGGTCGCGACCTCGGGATCGTCGATCGCGCGCGTCGCCAGCAGCGCTCGTAGATACACGATCGTGTGGCTCTCGATGTCCTGCATGTAGGTCATCGCGCGCACGGCGCCCGCGGGTAAGGGGTGCTTGGGCACCTCCGACCACGCGATCGCGTCCAGGTCGAGGGCGCCCGAACGAGCTACCCAAGCGTCGATGTCAAATGCGACCATCTAGCTGAGAAAAGGTACTATCCCTGGGGTTCTCACTCCAGGGAAAATCGTCGGGACTCTTGCCATCACCGCTTACTACGGCGGGCCCGGCCGAACGGATGCGCCAGAAAACGTCAATGGCGCCCGTGATGCGGGCGCCACTGGTGGTGGTCGGACCGGCCGAGGTCGACTAGCGCGGTCGGGAGGTGCCGCCCCCGTGCGCACGCCGGCGGCGGGCCCGGGGCATCACGGCGGCCACCACGACCAGCCCGAGCAGCATGGCCGCGATGCCAAGGGCCGCGGTGACCGGCAGCCCGAGGATCCGCCGGGCCGGGGTCCGCACCAGGTCCCCCGCCGCCGCCGAGGGCATGTCCCCGTCACGGTTGCCTGGACGAACTTCATCCGCGTTGGGCTGGGCCCCGTGCTGGACCGCTCCCCGTTCGCTGGAGCCGGCCGATTGGGCACTGATCGGTGACCCCAGCAGAACCCCGATGAGGGCGAGCACCATGAATCGCATGCCACCATACGGAGGCAAGCTCGGTGCCAGGGAGGATGTCCCGCCCCTGGACTGTCTCCGCCGGGCCAGTGGTCAGGCCGGCGGGCGCGGCTTCAGCTCGATGAGATGGCCGTCAGGATCGCGAAGGTAGAGTGATGGGCCGGTGCCATAGGCCCCACGGCGCTGCACGACGTCACCCTCGATCGTCACGCCCCGCCGGCGCAGCTCGTCTGCGGCCTTGACGAGGTCGTCGCACTGAATCGACAGGCAGACGTGATCGACGCCACCGGCGACCAGGGCCGGCTCGGTCGCCGTGGCCGGTAGCAGGTCGATGTAGTGCTCGCCGAACCGCAGGTGCACGAGCGAGATGCGCTCGTTGACGTGATCGACCGTGCAGCCCAGCGCGTCCACGAAGAAGCGCTGGGATGCGGCCTGGTCGGCGACGCGGAAGACGACGTGGTCAAGCCCCAGGGGAGTGAACATTCAATCCTCCACGCGCGCCACGGGCGCGCTATTCACGGCGAAGCACCGGAAGCGGCTTCTGGCCCAGCAAGCGGAACGTTGTCAGAAAACCGACGGCGAGCGCAAGGGTGATGGTGGCGGCCAGGCCGAGCAGGAGCGGAGCGGGGTCGAAGCTCCAGGGGGCATCCAGGACCCAGCGCACCACCGCCCAGGCCAGGACGGTGGCCAGCAATCCGCCACCGACGCCGGCGGCGGCGCCCAGCAGGCCGTACTCCACGGCGAAGGCCCGGGCCACCACACCCCTGGTGGCCCCCAATGTGCGCAGCACCACCGACTCGTATAGACGCTGGGAGCGGGTGGCGGCCAGCGCCCCGGCCATCACCACGAGTCCCGTGCCCAGCGTGAAGAGCGCGACCAGCCGCACCGCGACCGCGATCTCGTCGAGGACGACGGCCACCCGTTCCATCACGTCGCGCACCGGGATGGCCGTGACGTTGGGGAAGGCGGCGACGACCGCGTTCTGCAGCGCCGGCTCGGCGGCGGCCGGCACCCGCGCCGTCGCCACCCAGGTGGCCGGCGCGCCCTCGAGCGCGCCCGGGGTGAGCACCACGAAGAAGTTCGTCTGCAGACTCTGCCAGTCCACCCGCCGGATGCTGGTGACGGCGGCCTCGATCGGCACACCCTGCACGTCGAAGGTCAGCCGCGAACCGACATCGACGCCGAGGTGGCGGGCCGCCGCCTCTTCCACCGAGGCCTGAGCCGCGCTCGCCGGCCCCGCCCCTGTCCACCAGTGCCCCCGCAGGAGGACGTTGCCGGCCGGCGGCGTATCGGCCCACGTCAGCACGTACTCCCGCGTGAAATACCATCCGCCCTCGCCTTCCTCGCCGCGCGCCCGTCGGCGGTCGACCATCGCGCGCGTCACGCGCTCGCCGTCGACGGCGGCGAGCCGGCCCCGGACGACCGGCGTGAGGGCGGGGGCCGTTCCTGCCGTGTCCGTCACCAGTCGCACGAACGCGTCGCGCTGGTCCGGCTGGACGTCGAGGAAGAAGAAGGACGGGGCCTGCCGCCGCTGCTCGAGATCGATCTGGCGGCCCAGCACGCTCTGCAGCAGCGCGACGGTCACCAGCAGCATGGCCGCCATGCCGAGGGCGACGACCACGCGCGGGGCGTGACCACCGGGGCGACGCAGCGCGGCCAGGCCATGCCGCCAGGCCAGGCCGCGGGCGCGGGGGAGCCGGCGGGCCAGCAGCATCAGTCCCCGCGCCAGGCCCACCAGGGCCAGCAATGCGGCCAGGCACGCGGCGACGAAGAGACCGCCCGTCTTGAGCGAGCCCGCCTGCCACAGCGCCAGCGCGGCGAGGCCGAGCCCGACCGGGGTCAGCGTGGACCAGCGCCGCCCCCGTCCGCTCGCCGGCTCCACGTCGCGACGCAGGATCAGCCAGGCGGGGACGGCGCGCACGGCAGCCAGCGGCGCCCACGTACACAGCAACGTCACCACGAGTCCCATCGCCACCGCGCGCGCCAGCGTGCTCGGCTGCGCGTGCCATTCCAGGGCGAACGGTACGAGGCCGGCCAGAGCCGCCGCCAGCAGCGGCTGCAGAGCGACGCCGAGCGCGGCACCGGCGACGCCGCCGGCCAGGGCGACCGCCTGTGTCTGGATCAGGTAGGCCGCGACCAGCGTCCGTGACTCGGTGCCGAGCGCCTTGAGCGTCGCGATCGTCGCCACCTGCCGGGCCACGAACGCCGACACCGAGGCGGCGACTCCGATGCCGCCCACGAGCAGGCTGGCCAGGCCGACGAGACCGAGGTAGGTCGTGAGCTGCGCGAAGAATCGCCGCAGGCCGGGCTGCGCCTCATCGTACGCGGCCACGCGGACCCCGGGATCGACGACGGCCTGAGCCAGGGCGGCGCGCGTCGCCCCCGCGTCGATGCCGGCCGGCAGCCCGACGAGCACCCGGTGGCGGACCCGGCTACCGAAGCCCACGAGACGACTGCGCTCGAGCGCTTCGGCCGAGAGGAAGACCCGGGGTCCCAGTGCGACGAGGCTGGCGGCGCGATCCGGCTCGGCGTCCACCACGCCCCGCACGGTCAGCGTGACCTCGCCCACGACGAGCGGGTCACCCACGGCCACGCCGAGCCGCTCGAGCAGCTCGCGCTGGACGACGGCGCCGTCGCCTTCCACCAGCGCGTCCAGGGGCAGCGCGGGCGTGGTCGCGAGGCGACCGTAGAGCGGATAGCCGGCGCCGGCGGTCTTCAGCTCGACCAGCACGCTGCCGCCGCGCGCCGGGCTGCGCACCATGCCGACGAGCTCCCGCACCCGCACCACGCGGGCGCCAGCGCTCGCGAGCCGTCCGAGCGCGGCCTCGGCCTCGGCCGGCAGCGGGCGCGCCGCGCGCAGCTCCAGGTCGCCGCCGAGCAGCGTCTTGGCCTCGCGCGCGAGCGTGGCCTGCAGGCCGGCGCCCAGCGTGCCCACGGCCACCAGCGCGCCGACGCCCAGCGCCACGCAGGCGAAGACGGCGCCGAGGTGACGCCGGCCCCCGCGGGCCTGGCGCCAGGCCAGGCGCAGAGCGACGCCGATCATGCCGAGCGCTGCCCGTTCACCACCCGGCCGTCGCGCAGCGCGATCGTGCGGCCGGCCCGCCCGGCCAGCGCGGCGTCGTGGGTGACGAGCAGCAGCGTGGAGCCCCGCTCCCGATTGAGGGCCAGCAGCAGGTCGACGATCTGGGCACCGGTCGCCGAATCGAGGTTGCCGGTCGGCTCGTCGGCCAGCAGCAAGGGCGGGGTCAGCGCCACCGCGCGGGCGATGGCCACCCGCTGCTGCTCACCACCCGAGAGCTGCGCCGGATAGTGATCGACGCGCTCGCCGAGGCCGACCTCGTCCAGCCGGCTCCGCGCGGCCGTCAGCGGCTCGGGGGCGCCGGCCAGCTCCAGCGGGACGGCCACGTTCTCGGCGGCGGTGAGCGTTGGGATCAAATGATAGGACTGGAAGACGAAGCCGAGCGTGCGGCGGCGAAAGCGGGCGAGCGCGGTCTCGCCGAGGCCGGTCACCTCCACGCCGTCGACGGCGATCGAGCCCGCCGTCGGCGTGTCGAGCCCGGCGATGAGGCCGAGCAGCGTCGATTTGCCGCTGCCCGACGGACCGGTCACCGCGACCACCTCGCCCGCCGCCACCTCGAGGCTGACGCCGTCGAGAATCGTCAGAGGCCGCCCGTGACCGGGCACGCGCATGACGAGGTCGCGGACACGAATCATCACGAGGCCATACTACACTTCGAGCGTGGGCCTTCCCGGCGCCGCCCGTCGCGTCCTCCTCGCGCTCGCGCTGCTGCTCGCGGCCGCGCCCGCGCCCGCCGACGAGCGCGTCATCGTCGCCCTCGGCGACAGCCTCACCGCCGGGCTGGGCGTCGCCGCCGACGAGGCGTACCCGGCCCTGCTCGAGCGGCGCCTGCGCGCGGCCGGCCTGGCCTATCGCGTGGTGAACGCCGGCGTCAGCGGGGACACGAGCGCGGGCGGGCTGCGCCGACTCGACTGGGTCCTGCGCTCGCGGCCGGAGATCGTCATCGTCGCCCTCGGCGCCAACGACGGACTGCGCGGGCTCCCGATCGCGGCCCTGCGCGACAATCTCACGGCCATCGTCACCCGCTTGCGCGCCGGCGGCGTCCGCGTGCTGCTCGTGGGCATGCGGCTGCCGCCGAACTACGGCCAGGCGTACGCGAGCGAGTTCGCGGCGGCCTTCGGCGACGTCGCGCGCCGTACGTCCAGCGCCTACCTGCCCTTTCTGCTCGAGGGCGTGGCTGGCGATCCGCGCCTGAACCAGGCTGACGGCATTCATCCGAACGCCTCGGGCCAGCGTGCCGTGGCCGAACGGGTGTGGACGTCGCTGGAGCCGCTGCTGCGCCGCTGAGCGTCGCCGGGCGGATTTTTCGCGCTCGCAACCGCGACGGGCCGTGACAGGCTAGGTGCGGCGAGCAAGCCGGGGGGTGCCATTGTGACGGCGGCCCCGGTCAATATGTGTTTGTCACGCGGAGCGGTGGACGCTTTTCTAACATCGCTCGACCGTCTCGGCACTCGAGTCCGAGGCACCGTCCCGCTCCGGTCGCATCTCGCACGTCCTGATATCTGGCCCACTTCGAGGCCGCCGCCCTCCATCGCAACCCGACGTTTCACCAGGTTCGGACGCCCGTCGGGGGCTTGGCGTATCGGTTGCACCGCCCCTCGGCCCGCCAGGGGGCAACCCACAGGTGCCTATGAACGCCATAACGTCGAACGAACGCGGTTTCGGACTCACCGAGCTGGTGGTGGTCGTGGCCCTGCTCGGCATCCTGACCATCTTTGCCGTACCGAACCTGGTGTCGTATTACCAGTCCTCGTCGCTGACGGCGGGGGCCGAGCAGCTCGCGGCGGTGATGAACCGGGCGCGGCACCTGGCCATCAGCCGGAACACGTCGGTCTGCGTGGAGCAGGCCGGCACCACCGTGCGCCTGCGCACGGTCAGCTGCGCCGGCACGATCTGGACGGGGGTAGGGACGGACAACGCGGGGACGATCCAGATCGCCAACAACCTCAACGTGAGCGGTGGCGCCAGCGCGATCTTCACGAACACGGGCGCGGCCAGCACGACGGCGACATACACCCTCACGGATCCCAAGACGAGCCGCTCGCGCAACGTGGTCGTGTCTTCCACGGGACGGGTGATCATCCAATGACAACGCGAACGCAGGTGACGCGGGACGAGCGGGGCTTCACGCTGGCCGAGGTGCTCCTCGCCACGGCGATCATCCTGATCGGGCTGGTCGCGGTGGCCACGGGCTTTCAGTTTGCGACCAGCGGGGTCGCGACGGGCCGGGGCGAGACCGTGGCCGTGTTCCTGGCCGAGCAGCGCCTCGAGCAGCTCAAGACGACGGCGATGACCGACTACGACTGCGATCGCCGCCGGCACCACCACCGAGTACTGCCTGGCGAGCAACATCGGCGCGACGTCGTCGAACTGCCAGGGCACCGCCATCACCAACGCGCCCGCCTACACGCGCGTTACCACCGTCACGATCAATCCGGGCGGGACCGGGTGCACGGGCGCGCCCCTGCTCTGCAAGCGCATCCGCGTCAACGTGACCTACCGGCCCGTGACGACCCGCGGCGACGCCAGCCAGACACGCACGGTCGACGTCTACGCCGTCGTGACGCCGAGGAGCTGACCATGATCACACGTCGATTCCACAACCAGCACGGGTTCACCCTGACCGAGCTGCTCGTCGCCTGCGCGATGATCGGCGTGGTGATGGCCGGCCTGTTCAGCATCCTGCAATCGGGGCAGCAGAGCTACCTGATCGGCACCAACCAGGTCGAGGCGCAGCAGGCGCTGCGGCTCACGATGCTCCGGGTGTCGAACGAGATCCGCGAGGCCGGCTACTGCCCCACCTGCGGGACCGGCTCGCCGGCGATCGCGGCGTTCCCGGCCATCACGGGCGCCACCGCCGGGACGGCCCCCTCGGCCACCGGCTTCACCATCCAGAACGACTGGAGCAGCAACTGGAACGGGACGACCGGGATCGCCACCAGCGGCACGGTGACCCAGGTCGTGATGTCCAGCACCAGCAGCACCACCTCGAACGTCCTCCGGGGCGAGCAGATCATCTACTCCTACTCGGCGGGCACGCTGACGCGCCGGGAGGTGGGCCTCGATGCCGGCCCCGTCACCATCGTCACGAACCTGGCGTCACTCAGCTTCACCTACCTGGACGTCAACGGCACCGCGTTCACTCCGACGACCGCGACGCAGGGAAACATCCGGGCCATCGTGGTCAATGTCGTCGGCCAGCCCCAGGTGCAGCCCACGGCCGCCACGGCCGGTCGCGTTCAGGTGGCGATGACGGATTCGATACGCCTGCGCAACCGAGCGCAGTAACGAGAGCGGAGGAACGGTCATGCGAAACTGGCGAACACTACTGAGCAACGAGGGCGGCGTCGCGCTCGTGCTGTCCCTCATGATGCTCCTGGCCCTGACGGGTCTGCTGCTCGCATTCATGTCCGTCAGCGCCCTGGAGCCACAGATCTCGCGCAACATCGCCGACACGGCCCGCGCCCGCTACCTGGCCGAGGCCGGCATCGAGCTCGGCTTCAACATTCTGGTGACCACCGGGGCGCAGACGTTCAACCCGGTCGTGAACGGCGCCAACACCAGTGTGCCGTGGGTCGCGCTCGTGACGAACGGCACCCTCTCCGGCGTGACCGGGGGCGGCGCCGCCGCCGAAGCGGCCTTCGCCGGGACCTACAACGTCGTGGTGCGCAACGACTACCTGGCCTCGGACCAGGCGCTGACGGGCCTGACCAGCAACGACGCCGGCGTCGCCAGTGACACCAATGGCGTCGTGATCATGCGCTCGACGGGCAGCTTCAACGGCGCCACCAAGACGATCGAGGTGGTCATCCGTCGCGGGCAGCTGCCGCCCTTCCCGGGCGCGGTGAACCTGCCGGGCGTGCAGTCCGACACGTTCATCAACAACGGGACCTTCGACATCGACGGCCGCGACTATCGCTGCACGACGAGCTGTGACACGGCCGGCAACTGGTCGCTGACCGGCGCCAGCGCGTCGTTCCCCAACAAGTACGGCATCGCCACCCACAGCGGTGTCCAGAGCAACATCAGCACCGCCTACGAGACGAACGTCGAGAACGCGGTGTCGAGCGACCCCGCGAAGCTGTCGGACATCAAGGGCCGCCAGCAGGGCAGCGGCGTGACCTCCTCCACCACCGGCCTGCAGACCATCGCCGCCGACGACTCGCTGGACCCCGCCAACCTGGCGGCGTACCTCAACGCGGTCAAGAACTACGCCGGCACCACCGTGCTCCAGTCGACCCAGGCCTGTCCGATGCGGCTGACGGGCAGCGGGACGCCGACCAGCACGCCGACGTTGACCAACGGCTGCAGCGTCAACGAGACGCTCGACCTCGGCACCCGCACCAACCCCAAGCTCGTGTACTTCAAGGGCGATCCCGATCCCACGTCGCTCTTCACGGGCCTGGAGCTCAACAGCGGCATCAAGGGCGCCGGCATCCTCGTCATCGAGGACGGTGACCTCAAGAACCTCGGCAACTTCACCTGGGACGGTGTCGTCATCATCACCGGCAACTACGTGGGCGCCGGCTTCATGTCGGGCAGCACCACGACCATCCGGGGCGCCCTCGTCGCCAACGAGACGCAGCCGGGTGAGGCCAACGGGTTCTTCGAGTTCTACCTGCACGGTTCGGCGAGCGGCTTCACCGTGCGCAACAGCAAGCAGAACATCGACATGGTGAGCCTGTCGCGCGGCAATCACACCATCACCAACTGGCGGGAGCTATAAGGAGCGAGCAGGTGCACGAGAAGGTACACACTCTCCTCGTCGTCGCAGTGCTCGGCCTGACGGTCGCCGGTTGCCAGCGCGCCCCCGCGCTGGCTCCGGCGGCCTCGGTCGAGATCGTCGGCTCCGATACCGTCCGGCTCAAGGCCGAGGGCGACGAGCTGATGAAGCAGCAGCAGTACGAGCCGGCGATCGTGAAGTACCAGGCCGCCCTCGCCCAGGCACCCACCGACGTGCCGATCCGGTTCGCCCTGGCCGTCGCGCTGTCGCACACCTCCCATCGCGACGAGACGATCGAGCACTTCCGGTTCGTCGCGCAGCGGGGCGCGCCGGCGTCGGTCGAGGTCCGGACGGCCCGCGAGTGGCTGGCCAAGGCCGGCGAGCTGGGCGATTCGCCGTCGGTGGCCGCGGCCGCCCCGCCGGCGGCCCCGGCCGAGGCGGACCCGAAGAAGGGCCGTATCCTCGGCAAGATCGCCTGGAAGGACATCGAGCCGCGGACCAAGATGGTCCGGGTGAACGTGAGCCTCATCGGGGACGAGGTGTCCAATCGTGAGGTGCGGCTGGGCCGGCCGGACTTCAAGATCGGCAAGGGGTATGAGTTCGTGAACGTTCCGCCCGGCGCTTACCGGCTCGTGGCCGAGGCGGGCGGCACGTCGATGTGGGATCTCAAGGTCGAGGTGCCCGCCGAGAAGGCGACGACGCTCGATCTGACCGAGAGCAACGCCTCGGTGGCCAAGGACTTCACCCCGCCCACCGACTGACCTGTCGCCGTGGGCTGCCTGCCCTGCCGGGCGGGCAGTGCACGGCTCGCTCGCCGCGTATCTCCGCGTCGCCTCGATCCCCGCCCCTGGCACTCCGGATGCTGACGCTCTCTCGCTCATGACGCGTGTAGCGCCGGCCCCCGACGAGCGTGGCGTGGCCCTCCCGATGGCGCTGATGAGCCTGGCCCTGCTCACCACGCTGATGCTCGCCCTCGCCTCCCTGTCTCGCACCGAGCCCGTCATCGCCGCCAATCATCTGCGCGGCAGCCAGGCGCGCACGCTGGCCGAGAGCGGTATCGAGTACGCGCTGTGGGCGCTGTCCAACCCGGACCAGCCGGGCGGTGTGCCAACCCCCCTGCCCGGGACCACCGCCGGCGCCCCGTTCGATGGACGCACCTTCGTGGCGCTGGGCCGCACCGGGGGCTTCACGATCAGGGTCGCGGGCGACACCGCCGGCGATCCCCAGCGGCGCCTGCTGAGCGCCGTAGGCTGGACACCGACCAACAGCCCGTTCGACCCGCGCTCGAAGGCGCACCGAACGGTCACGGTGGACGCGGTGGCGGTACCTCACCTCGGCGCCCGCGCCCCGTGTGCTCTGTGCGTGCGGGGGGCGCTCACCGTCACCGGCCGCGTGGCGATCGACGGCGCCAACCGCGATCCCGCCTGTGGCGAGGACACCAAGCATGGCACCTTCACTCGCGACGCCACGACCGTCGCCGGTCCGGCCGTCATCTCCGGCGGAGCCGGCGCTGGGGTCGACAACCAGCCGGCCGGGGCCTTCGAACCCGTCACGCTGTCGCCCGCCGCGCTCGAGGCATTGCGCACGCTGGCCTGGCGCAACGGGACCTACTATGGGCCCGGCTTCCCGAGGGGCGGCGCGGTCTCCGACGGCCAGGCCACCTGGAGCGGTCGGATCGCCTTCGATGCGACGAGCCCTCTGCCCGACGGCGTGGTGTTCGTCGACACCACCGACGGCGCCAACGGCGCCGCCGGTGCCGTCGCAACGCTCGCCGCCGTCCGCCTCGACGCCGGGGCGTTCGGCACGCGAGCCGAGGGCTTTCGCGGCTGGATCGTCGTCAACGGCTCGCTCGAGATCACGGCGGGGCTGCGGATCCAGGGGGTGGTGTACGCCAGGGACGGCCTGACCTACCAGGCGGCCGGCGCCGGAACCATCGAGGGGCTCGCCGTGTCGCTCAACGTGAGCGAGACGGCGGGGGCGCGCGTGGAGGCGACGGGGGGCGGAGAGCTGGCAGTGCGCTTCGACTGCGCACGGGCGACGGCCGCGGGCGTCGTCCCCCGCGGCTTCCGGATGATCCCGGGGACCTACCGGGAGGACGCCGACCCGGTGGTCGCAGGGCCGCCGGGGCCAGGGCTGGCGCTCTCGGCGCCGTAGACCCACCGGTATTCCTCCCACGAGAACATCACGCGCTTGACGTACTGGCGCGTCTCGTCGAACGGAATTTGCTCCACGAAGGCCTCGATGTCACTGGTCCGCCGCGCCAGCCACCATTGCCGCACGCGGGCGGGGCCGGCATTGTAGGCGGCCACCGCCAGCCGCGGGTCCTTGAACTCCTTCAGCAGCCCGGCCAGGAACGCGGTACCCATCTCGATGTTGGCGCTGGGATCGTCGAGCAGGTCCCCGCCGGCGAAGGCAAGACCGCGGTGGTCGGCCATCGGACGGGCCGTGGCCGGCATCAGCTGCATCAGGCCGCGCGCGCCGGCCCGCGACAGCGCCCGCGGGTAGTATGACGACTCCTCCCGGACGACGGCGGCGATCAGGAACGGGTCGAGGCCGGACCGCTGGGCGGCGGCCAGCACGTCGCTACGCCAGCCGAACGGGTAGAGCATCTCCCAGAAGGCGCGCGGCAGCGCCGGGTCTCCGCTGGCGGCGAGGGTGGCGAAGTGCCGGCGGAAGATGCGTAGCGCCATGTGATAGCGCTCGTCGCGCACGTAGGCGCTCGAGAAGCCGTACAGGCGCAGGGTGTCGCCGGTGGCCCGTCCGACGACCTCCTCCAGCTCCTCCAGCGCGCTCTCGACCAGCCCCAGGCGGCGCAGCAGGTCGACACGCGCGAAACCGGGATCGTCGGCCAGTGCCTCGGCGGGATCGGCGGGCAGCGTCACCGACGCCGAGGTGCCGGGGCTCCGCGCCCCGCCCGTCCGGGCCAGCGTGAGGTGACCGTAGTAGCTGCGCGGGGCCTCCGCGATCACCTGGGCGTAGAGCGGCGCCGCCGCCGCCCGATCGCGCGCCTCCTCGGTAGCGCGCGCCCGCCAGTACAGAGCCGCCTGACGGTACGGCCGGTTGCCGGTGGCGTCCACCAGCTTGCCCCAGAGCTGCGCGGCTTCGCGCGCCTCACCCTTGAGGTACGCGTTCCAGCCGAGCCGCCAGAGCGCGGCGCCCGCGATCTCGCGCTTGGGATAGCGCGTTGCCAGCGTGCGGTACACCGCCGCCGCGTCGGCCGGGCGCTGGGCGTCCTCGAGCGCGCGGGCGCGCATCCAGAGCGCCTCGGAAGCGTCGGCCTCCGAGCCGCCCGTCGCCACCCGGGTGAGGACCTCGAAGGCCGGCTCGCGCTTGCCGGCGCGGAGCAGCAAGCGGGCCTGCTCGAGCCGAAGCGCGCCCTGCCGGTCGGCCGCCACCCGGGGAATGGCGAGGGCGAGTGCCTTGGCGGCTGCCTCGTGGCGGCCCAGCCGCTGGGCGCCGTCGGCCACGATGCGCAGCGCGCGCACGACGATGGAGGGGTCGCGCACCTCGGTGACGATCCGCTCCGCCTCGTCGGCCGCGGTCTTGGGGACCCCGCCCCGGAGCAGGCGCTCGGCACGGTCGAGACGCTGATCGATCGTCAGGGCGGGAACGGTGACGCCCGCCGCCGCCAGCACGCCGAGCCGGTCGGTAGCGCCGTCGGCCCAGCCCGTCGTGGGCGCCAGCACCATGAGCTGGCGATAGGCGCGGGCGGCCTCATCACGCTGACCGCGCGCCTCCGCTGACTGGCCGAGCAGGTAGAGCGCCTCGGGCGTCTCCCGCGCGTCGGGATAGGCGTCGAGCAGCCGCACCAGCATCGCCTGCATCCCCGCCTCGTCACCGGCCCGGTCGGCGAGCGTGGCGGCCATCAGGAGTGCCCGCGGCGTGAGCCGGCTGGGCGCGTGCCGGTCGGCCACGCCGACCGCCATCGTCCGGGCGGCCGTGAAATCCCCGCGCCGGGCCAGCGCGTCGGCCACGATCAGCCGCAGATGATCGCCGATCGGCGTGCGCAGGGCCGGCTCGCCGAGCTCGGTGACGACCGGTCCCGGGTCGCCCTGCTGGTAGGCGGTGATCGCCCGGGCCCACGCGCGCTCCGTCTCGCCCGAAGGCAGGCGGGCGGGCTCGGCGGCGCCGGCGATCGCCGGCAGCAGCGCGACGAGGAGGACGGCGCGGAGCACCGTGGGTTCGCTCATGACCCGGCGCGTGAAGACGATGCGCTGGAGCGCGGTGACGTTGGACAGGACGGCCAGCACCCACAGCGAGGGCTCCAGCACGTCGAGCACGGCCCCGGCGACGAGGCAGATCATCCGCTCCGGCCGCTCCATGAACCCCACGTTACACTCGACGCCGATCGACTCGGCCCGCGCCTTGGTGTAGCTCACCATCACCGAGCCGACCAGGCCGGCCATCGCCACCAGCGCGCCGCGCGCATTGGGCGTGCGCGCGAACAGCACGACGATGCCGAGCAGCACGATCAGGTCGGAGTAGCGGTCGATGACCGAGTCGAGGAAGGCGCCGAACGCCGTCACTTGCCCCGACACCCGGGCCAGCGCCCCGTCGAGCAGATCGCACAGTCCGGCCAGCACCAGCAGGCAGCCGGCCCAGCGGACGTGGCCGGCGATGAACCCGGCCGCCGCGAAGAAGCTCACCACCAGCCCGATGACCGTGAGGTGATTGGGCCGCAGCCGCAGCCGGAACAGGGCGCGGCCCACCGGGTCGCTCCACTGGCGGACGGTCTCGCGGTGGCGGCCGAGCATCAGAGGGGCTGGGTGAGCGCCTGCTCGAGGCTGGCGCGGATGCGCGCGGTCCCGGCCGGTTCGTCGAGCTTGCGGCCGTCGTGGCCGTGCACGTAGAAGGTATCGAGCGCCTGGTCGATCTCGGTGGCGATACGGGCGCTCGCGATGTCGAGCCCCTCGGCCGAGAACGTGCGGGTGATCAGGTACAGCAGGCCCAGCCGATCGGAGCACTTGACCTCGACCACGGTGTCGGTGTCGGAGAGCTGGTTGTCCACGGTGATCTTGGGCCGTCCGAAGGCGGCGGCGGCGCGGCCGGCCCGCTGCCGCCGCTGCAGCAGCGCGTCCACCGTCTGCTCGCGCACCAGCACCGCCCGCAGCGCGTCGAGCAGGCGATTCCACTGGGTGGCCGAGGTGACGACCTCGCCGGTGGGATCGTTCACCTGGAAGGTGTCGATGGCGATGCCGTCGGCCCGGGTGGAGATCTGGGCCGAGATGATGTTCACGCCGTGCGCGGCCAGCGTGCCCGCGATGAGCGCGAAGAGCCCGGGCACATCGCGCGTCACCACCACGAGATCGGACGAGCCCAGGTCCGGATGGTGGAACAGCTCGGTGGCCACGGGGGCCGTCTCCACCTGGGTGACGAGCCGCAGGTGCTCGGCCATGCGCTGCACGCTCGTGTTGGTGAGATAACGGTCGCCCACCAGGGCCACGTGCGCCTTCACCGCCTGCAGGGGCACCTCCTCGCGCATCACCTCGCGCAGCCGCTGTACGAGCTGGGTACGATGGGGCTTGTCCTCGCGGCCGCCCGTCAACCGCACGAGCGTGCGCCGGTAGAGCTCGTGCAGGATCGCCGCCTGCCAGCCGGTGAGCACGCCGGGGCCGACCGCCCGCATGTCGGCGAAGGTCAACAGATAAAGCATCCGCAGCCGCTGGGGATCGCCGACGGTGTCGGCGAAGTCGGCGATGGTCCGGGGGTCGTCGATGTCGCGCCGCTGGGCGATGTGCGACATGGTCAGGTGGTGGGCGACCAGGAACTCCACCATCGCGCCCTCGGCCTCGGGCAGCCCCAGGCGCCGGGTGAGCGCGTGGATCAGTGGAATGCCCTTGGCCACGTGACCGTGCCCCTTGGCCTTGCCGATGTCGTGCAGCAGCATGCCCAGCATCAGGAGCCCCGGCTTCTCCACCTCGTGGAACACCTGGGCGGCGCCCTCGGATTCCGCCGAGCGGCCGGGGGCCAGCGCCTCCAGGTGCTCGACGGCCAGCAGCGAGTGCTGGTCGGCCGAGAACTTGTGATAGACGTCGTACTGCACCAGGCAGGTCAGCGCGCCGAACTCCGGCAGGTAGCGGCCCAGCACGCCCAGCTCGTGCATCTCCGACAGCGTCAGCGCCACCCGGCCCCACGCCCGGCAGATGTCCAGGAACACCTCGCGCGGGGCGGGGCCGGTCCGGAAGGCGTCGTCGATGACATCGAGCGAGTCCTCGATCGCCCGCTCGAGGTCGGGGGAGAGGTCACAGCCCAGCCGGTGCAGGTGCCAGAAGACCCTGAGCAGGCGGATCGGGTCCTTCCGCAGCGCATCGGGATCGCGGTCGGCCAGGTGGAGACGCCCGTCGTAGAACACCAGCCCATCGGCCAGCGCCTGCTGCCGCTGCCGCCGCTCGGCCGACCCTCGGCGCGACAGCGTGTCCTGGCAGCGCGCGATGAGCCGCCGGCTCATGCGGTGGATCCGGCGGGCGTGCAGGTAGTAGTCGTGCATGAAGCGCTCGACGCCGAGGGTGTCGCCTTCGTTGTCGTAGCCGAGGTTCTTGGCGATCCGGGGCTGCAGGTCGCGCGTCAGCACGTCGTTCTTGTGGCCGGAGAAGAAGTGCAGCTCGTTGCGCGTCCGCCACAGGAAGGTGAGAGCGGCGTCGGCGCCAGCCTGCTCGCGCGGCGAGATGAGCCCCTTGTCGGCCAGCTCGCGCAGGGTGCGAGCCCCGAACTTGGCCGCCCCCAGCCACATCGCGGTGTGCATGTCGCGCAAGCCGCCCGCCGACTCCTTCACGTTGGGCTCGCCGATGTAGGGCGAGGCGCCGAACTTGCGGTAGCGTTGCTCGCGCTCGGCCAGGGTCATCGTCAGGAACTCGCCGAAGTCCTGCCGGTAGACGTTGTCGCGGAGCACCCGCCGGAAGCGCGTGAAGAGCCGGCGGTCGCCGTCGATGAAGCGCGCCTCCTGCATGGAGGTACGGCTGGGAAAGTCGGTGCGGGCCATGGCCACGCAGTCCTCGAGCGAGCGCAGGCTGTGGCCGACCTGCAGCCCGAGATCCCACAGCGTGTAGAGCAGCTCCTGCATCACCCGCTGCACGAACGGTGACAGCGCGCCGTCGTAGACGACCATGAGGTCGATGTCGGAGGAGGGATGGAGCTCGCCGCGGCCGTATCCGCCGAGGGCGATGACCACCAGCGGCGTGGGCCCGAGCCCGGCCGCCCGCGCGTCGGCCGCGCTGAGCCGGGTGAGCGAGAGCACGAGGTCGTCGATCATCCGGGCATGCGAGCGGACGGACTCCTCGCCCGACGCGCCCTCGACGTGCATGGCCTTGAGGGAATCCAGCCCCTCGGCGAGGACCGCGCGGAAAAACTCGAGCCGGAGACGTCGCCGGTCCTCGGCCCGGTCGGCTCCCGCCTCCGCGCGCCGAGCCCGGCGAAACAGCTCGCCAGACATGACGACAGAGCCTAACAGTCGGGAATCATTAGTGTCAAATGACCGACCCGCGCGTGCTTGATCCGTCCCGGACCCGAGCATAGAGTCAGGGGTCGGTCGCGCCGTCGCGGCGGCCGGGAAGGAGCCGCGTCCCTGAGACAGCTGTGGCGACCCGTCCTGAACGGGCTCACCCCCTACGACGCCGGCAAGCCCCTGGAAACGCTCATGAGCGAGCTCGGCCTCACGGAGATGGTGCGGCTGTCGGCCAACGAGAACCCGCTGGGCCCCTCGGCGCGCGTGGTCGAGGCCGTCCGTCGAGAGGCGGAGCGGGTACACCTCTATCCCGACGGCGGTAGCACCGCCCTGCGCGAGGCTCTAGGCCGGCGGCTCGGCGTCGAGCCGGCCCAGATCGTCGTCGGAAACGGCGCCGACGAGCTGATCGGGATGGTGGCGCTGGCCGCCTTCGAGCCCGGCGACGAGGTCGTGATCCCCACGCCCGCCTTCGAGCCCTACGCGACCTCCGTCACCCTGGCGGCGGGGCGCGTGCGGCCGAGCCCGCTGGCCGGCTACGAGACGGATCTCGACGACGTGCTTCGCCGCGTGAACGTCCGCACCAAGGCCGTCATCCTCTGCTCGCCGCACAACCCGGCCACGACCATCATCCGCCGGGCGCCGCTCGTGCGCCTGCTGGAGGCGCTGGGCGACGAGCCGCCCCTGGTCGTCCTCGACGAGGCGTACTGCGACTTCTGCGACGATCCCGAGTATCCCGACGGCGTCGCGCTGCTGGCCCGCTTCCCGCGCCTGCTCGTCCTGCGCACGTTCTCGAAGATCGCGGCGCTGGCCGGCCTGCGGGTGGGCTACGCCGTCGGCGCCGCCGAGTCGATCGACCGGCTCAACCGGGTACGGGCGCCCTTCAACGTGAACCGGCTCGGCCAGGCGGCGGCCCTGGCCGCGCTCGACGATCCCGAGCACCGCGAGCGCACGCGCCGGCTGGTGCTGGAGGAGCGCGCATTCCTGGCCGGCGAGCTGAGCCGGCGGGGGTTCACCTTCCCGCCCTCGCAGGCCAACTTCTTCCTGGTGAAGGTGCCCGGCGCCACCGCCGTGCGCGAGCGCCTGCTCCGGGCCGGCCTGGTCGTGCGCGACGGCGCCGCCGTCGGCTTTCCCGATCACCTGCGCATCTCGATCGGCACCCACGCGGCCAACGAACGGCTGCTGCGCGTGCTCGACGCCGCCTGAGGAGCCCCTGTGACGAAAGACCTCGTGCCCGTGCACCACCCCGACCGCCGCACCGACGTCGTCATGCCCTACGCGCCCGGCATCGTGGTCCGCCGCGGCAGCCTCGTCTTTCTCTCGGGCGTGACGGCGGCGGCCGTCTATCACAGCCACCCGCACCGCGACGAGGAGTTCGACCTGCCGGCGACGATGCGGGAGCAGGCGGTGCTGACCATGGAAAATCTGAAGAAGACGCTGGCCGCGGCCGGCTGCACGATGGCCGACCTCGTCTCGGCCACGCGCTTCCTCACCGACGTCGGCGAGCAGGACGACCTCAACCGCGTGTGGGCCGAGTACCTGGGCGGCCACCTGCCCACCACCACGACGGTCGAGGTCTCACGCCTGGCCACGCACCCGCGCTGCAAGATCGAGATCAGCGCGATCGCCGTGGCGGACGCGTAGTGGCGCCGCTGGCCTTCGTGGGTCTCGGCGCTATGGGCGGCCGGCTGGCGCGGCGGCTACTGGCGGCCGGGCATCAGGTCGTCGGCTGGAACCGCTCGCCCGACAAGATGCGCGACCTCGCGGCGGCGGGGCTGACGCCGGCCAAGTCCCCGCGTAGCGCCGCCGAGGGCGCCGCGGCCGTCTTCACCATGGTGACGGACGACGCCGCGTTGCGCGCGGTCACCCTCGGCCCCGAGGGCGTCGTGGCGGGGCTGGGACCTGACGCCGTCCTGGTGGAGATGAGCACGGTCAGCCCGACCGTCGTGCGCGAGCTGGAGGGGCCGGTGCGGGCCCGCGGCGCCGCCCTGCTCGACGTGCCGGTGTCGGGCAGCACGATTACCGTCGAGCAGGGCCAGGCCTCGTTCATCGTGGGCGGCGACGCGGCGGCGCTGGAGCGGGTGCGGCCGTGGCTGCTGGCGATGGGCACCGCCGTCACCCATGTCGGGCCGCTCGGCCTGGCCAAGACGATGAAGGTCGCCACCAACCTCGGCCTCGCCGTGCAGATGCTGGCCTTCAGCGAGGCGGTGCTGCTAGCCGAGAAGGCGGGCATCGCGCGCGAGCGCGCCGTCGAGGCACTGCTGAAGTCGGTGATCGCCTCGCCCATGGTCAAGTACCGCGGCCCCTTCGTGCTGGGCCAGATGCCCACCGACGCCTGGTTCAAGGTCGCCATGATCCAGAAGGATCTGCAGCTGGCCCTCGACCAGGGCCGGGCCGCCGGCGTGCCGCTGCCGCTCACGTCCGTCGCCCAGGAATGGATGACCGCCGCCCGTGGCCTCGGCCTCGGCGACTACGACTTCGCCATCGTCTTCGACGTCCTCGCCCGTCTCAGCGGCGCCGCCCCCAGCATCAAGCCCAGCTAATCCTGCCCGCGACATGCTGCGCGGCGAGCTGGTGACGTTGAGCGGGCGCTCAGCGCCTCTGCCCGCGGGCGACGGCCAGCTGGCGCTCGACATCCTCCAGCCGGCGGGCCAGGGCGTCGCGCTCGGCGCTGACGGCGATGAGCTGCTGCTGGCGCACCGCGTGGCGCTGCTCGTTCTGCGCGACCCTCGTCTGCAGCTCGGCCTCGCGCCGGTAGAGCTGGCGCAGCTCGAGCTCCAGATCGGCCACGCGACGCTTGGCAGGCAGGTAGCCGCCGAACAACGTGTAGGCGAGCAGCAGCGTCAGCACGAGGCCGGCGGCCACGAGGAGCCAGGGCAAGCGGGCGCGTGGCGCATCGGTCACGCGGAGAATTCTACGGGGCCGTTCCGGAGCCGGCAACTGCCCGCGCGGAGGGATTTGCTATGATTCGCCCGTGGAGCTCCAGCGGTTCTTCGATCGCGCGGTTCAGGCGAGCTTCCACGATCTGGCCATGCGCGACGAGCCCGTGGCCGGCTACCTGGCCGATCTCCTCACCCGGTTCGCGCGGACCGACAACCTCTTTCCGGCCGGGGCCACGATGCCGCGACTGGAGCGAGTCGTCGACGTGCTGCTGGAGGCGCAGGCGGCCTGGGACGACGGCGGCGCGCACTTCGGTCCCGAGCGCGAGATCTCGATCCGCCGCCACCTCGGCGACTACACGCTGTTCATGACCGGCGTCTTCCGCGAGCGCGTCCAGCGCCTGGCCTCCACCGACTACTACGTCAGCCAGGGACGGCGCGCCTACCGCTTCGTCTCCGAGCACGGGCGCGCCACCAGCGGACCGCGCGAGCGCGCGACGGCCCCGCTCTACGCGCGGCTGGCCGATCGCTTCGAGCACTACGCGTGGGCGCTGGACTACGCGCGCCGGGTGCACTTCTACGACGCCCCCGTGCATCCCTTCTTCCGCCTGGGCTGGCAGTAGACGCCCGTGGACGCCGAAGCTGGCCGACACGCCCTCGACGCCGCGCTCGCCGATCCCACGCGCATCGACACCGCCCCCCTGGCCGCGCTGGCCACCGACCCCACCGCCCTCGACGCCACGCTGCGCGCCTTCGCCGACGCCCACGGCGCCGCCGCCCTGCCCGTGCTGGAGACGCTCACCTCGGAGCGCACCGAGCGCACGCTGCGCCGCGCCGCCCGGGTGGCCCTCTACCGCCTCGCCCAGCGCGGGGTGCAGCCACCACCGCGGCCGGCGCCGAAGCCGGTGGTCGAGCGGCGGCCCGAGCGGGCAGCGCGGGCGTGGCTGAGCGGCGTGGACGGCAGCGGTTCTCGGGCGGTGTGGCTCCTGTTCGATGGCGCCTTTGGCGGCCAGGCGCTGTGCTCGCTCATCGTCAACGACGAGGCGGGCGTGATGGACGCCGCCGGCGGCGAGATCACCCGCAAGCGCCTCGAGACCGAGCTGGCCGGGCTGCGCGCCTCTCAGAAGCTGCCGTGGGTCGAGGTCGAGCCGGCCCGGGCCCTGGCCGTGGTCGGGGAGGCGCTGACGGTGCATCGCGCCCGCGGCACCGCCCCGCCGGCCGCCTTCGCGCGATGGGAGCGGCTGTTCACACCCAGCGAGCCGGCGCCCCCGCCCGCGCTGACCGCCGATCCGGCGCTGGTCGAGCGCGCGCCCGTGCTGCTCGAGCTCCCCGAGATGGCCGGCTGGTTCCTCGACCCCGAGACCGTGCAATCCGACGCCGTCGACCTGCTTCAGGCGCGCGAGAGCAAGCTGGTCGTCAGCGACCAGATCAAGGCCGAGCGCGAGGAGACCATCGTCGGCCAGGTCATCGAGCGCGAGCTGGGCCCGGACGCCCGGCGCCGGTGGGCCCGCCGCCTGGTCGACATGGCGTTCATCTTCTCGGCCACCGACCGACCGGAGCCGGCGGCGCTGGCCGAGGCGGCCGCGGCCGCCCTCGCCGACGAGACGCGCGAGGCACGCCACCAGCCGTTCGCCCGCGCGCTCGCCCGGCGCGGCCTCGACGTGGCCGCCGAGGTCGCCCTCGGCCGACTCTCCGCCTCCGAGGTCAGCCGCAAGCCAGGCGCCTCGTGATCACCGACGTCCCCGGCATCCGGGTCGGCCACGCGACCGACCCGGTCGCCCTCACCGGCGTCAGCGTCGTGCTGTGCGAGGCGCCCGCGGTGGCCGGCGTCGAGCTGCGGGGCTGGGCCAACGACGTGATCGGCCTCGACTACCTCGATCCGCGCCACCTCGTCGGCACCGTGAACGGGATCGTGCTGGGCGGCGGCAGCCGCTTCGGCGGCGAGGCGATCTGGGGCGTGCTGCGCTGGCTCGAGGAGCAGGGCTGCGGCTACGCGGCCGGGCCCACCGTGGTCCCGCACGTCCCCGGCGCGTTTCTGTTCGACCTGAACGTGGGCGACGGGCGCGTACGGCCCACGCGCGAGATGGGCTACGAGGCCGCGCGCGCCGCCGCCGCCGGCCCCGTGGCCGAGGGCAATGTCGGCGCCGGCACCGGGGCCAGCGTCGGCAAGGTGTTCGGGCGGCCGCGCGCGATGCGGGGCGGGATCGGCTCGGCCAGCGTCCGGCTCGACGACGTGGTCGTCGGCGCCCTGGTGGCCGTGAACGCGCTCGGCGACGTGCGCGATCCCGACAGCGGCGCCCTCGTGGCCGGCGCCCGCGACGCGCCCGACGGCCGCCGTCTGGTCGACGGCGCCCGCGCGCTGCTGGCCGGCGGCGCGCCCGGCCGATTCGCGGCCCCGTCCCACACGACCATCGGGGTGATCGCCACCAACGCGCGCCTCGACCGGCCGGCGGCCGCCAAGATCGCCTCGCTCGGGATGCTCGGCTTCGCGCGCGCGCTGTCGCCGCCGCACACCGCGTTCGACGGCGACACGCTGTTCGCGCTGTCGGTCGGTCAGGCGGCCGTCGACCTCACGCGGCTCGGGCTCGCGGCCGGCGAGGCCGTGGCCCGGGCCATCGTCCGCGGCGTGCGCGCCGCCACGTCGCTTCCCGATCTTCCGGCCGCCCGCGAACTCGACCGAGGCTGACCGTCTAGCCGTCCCCGGGCGGCCGGAGCGAGTCGCGGGCGTCGGCCAGCCGCTCGCCCAGAGCCCGCGCCTCGGCCAGGCGTCCGGGCGCGTAGGCGAAGCGCGGATCGGTGGTGTAGCCGGCCCACGCGTTCATGTAGTCGGGCCGGCTCAGGCCCAGCGCCAGCTCCGAGACCCGAGCGGGATTGACGAAGTCGGCCATGATCCCGACCTCGTGGTGCACGCCGGCGTTGGCGCCGTCCAGGAAGGCCTGCAGGGAGCGGGGCTTGGGGCCGTGCGGCAAGCCCACCGGGTGCAGCGAGACCATGCCGCCACCGACCACGCCGCCTCCGCTGAAGAAATCGCCGAAGTGGTAGCCGAGCGTCTCCAGGTAGTCGAGGTTCTTGTGGAAGAACGGCACCCACATGGCTTCCTTCTCGACCGACCGCACGGTGAAGACGCAGAGATAGCAGCCGGGCAGCTTGAAGACCGTGTGGCCGGACGGTGGCACGTGCGACCGGTCAGCCACCAGCGGCCGCACGTCCTCGACCGCGAACTTGTACGGCAGGTAGTCGCCGCGCCAGCCGATCACATCGAACGGGTGGGTGGGATGCACGCGCCGCGTGTACACGCCCTCGACCTTGGACACGATCTCGAAGCGCCCGCTCTCGTTGCGGGTGTCGAGCGAGCGGGGGAAGCGGTAGTCGCTGCGGCTGTGGGTGATGAACTGCCCGGTGGTCGGCGCCTCGGCCTTCTCGGGATCGCCGGCGAACGACTCGTACATCCAGTAGTAATGGGCGCCGGCGCCCAGCTCGAAGCGGTGGGTGACGCCCTTGGGAACGATGAGGAAGTCGCCCTTCGTGTACTCGATTGGCCCGAACGTCGTCTCCAGCGTGCCGCGCCCCTCGTGGACGAAGAACACCATCGTGGCCGAGTGGTGCTCGAAGAAGTAGTCCATCGATGCCCGCGGCACGGTGACGTTCATGGCCGCGGTGGCGTTGGCCACGAGACGGCCCATGCCGCGGTACACGTCGCCCCCCGCCGCCGCCGGCGCCACCCCGAGCACGTGATGGATGCCGCCGATCGGCCGCAGCGGCGACTCCCAGCCGGGCGACCAGTCCGGGAGGTGTCGGGTCTCATCGGGCAACCAGTTCGTGGGCGGATAGAGATGGTAAGTGTGGCTCACCTTGCCAGCGAAGCCGCCGCGGCCGTGCTCTTGCTCGAAGACGTGCCGCAGCAGGGGGCCGGCGTGCGGCGCGCGGGGAACGATGCCGATCTCGGGCGTCCCGCTGAAGTACTCGTATTTCTCCACGCCGCGTCCTCCCGCCCAGATTGTAGACCACGGCCGTGACCGTACCACGCCGCGGGCAGAACAGCGGCGCCGGCCGCGGAGAACGGGCCAGATGCTAGGCGGTGAGGAGTTCCTGACTGAGACGTGGCCCGGCCACGTCGCAGGGAGGGAACGACGAGCCAACGACGCAGATGGCCCGTTCTCCGCGGCCGGCTAGCGGAGCAGGAGGCGGACAGCGCCGACGATGGCTATACCGATCAAGGTGAGCTCGAATGCGCGGCGGGGCAGGCGGCGGCCGACGCGCACGCCCAGCCAGGCACCCACCGCCAGCAGCGGGATGACGAGCACCGCGGCCAGCAAGATGGAGCCCGTCAGGAACCCGACCCGCCAGTAGCCGAGCAGCTTTGCCGCGTTGGTGAAGACGATGAGCGCGTTACCGGTGGCGAGGATCGTGATCGTGGGCAGCCGCAGCGCGAGCAGATACAGGTTCAGCACCACGCCACCGGAGTGGGCCACCATGGAAGCGACACCCATCACGAAGCCCGCGCCCACGCCGACGGGCCACGGCGGCGGCGGCCCGGGCAGCGCGGGCTGCCGGAGGCTGAGCGCGAGCTGGGCCACCGCGAACAGGAGGGCGACGGCTCCGATCGTCCGTGCCAGCCACACCTGGGGCAGCGCCGACAGCAGCCACACGCCGGCGACCACACCGAGCACCGAGCTCGGCAGCAGAAGCCGCAGCAGCGCGCCATCCCACTGGCGCCAGTAGTAGCGGACCGCGATGGGATCGGACAGGTTCATGAGCGGGGCGATCAGCGCCAGCACCACCGCCGGCGGCAGGACGACGCTGAGGGTGGGCGTGAGGACGAGGCCGATGCCTCCGCCGATCGCGGTTCGCAGGAACCCGACCACGAGGGCGGCCACCGCGGTGGCGCCGAGTAGCAGTCCGAAGCTCGGGTCGGAGTCGATGGCGTCGGGTATCATGCGAGCAATGACCCGCCGAGGCAAGATCATCCCCTTCCCGAGACGCTCCGCCGAGCCGGCGCCGCCCGCCGGCAGCCGCGGGCTCGTCGAGCTGCACCGCTGCGATCAGGCGGAGGCGGTGGTCGTGAAGAGCCTGCTGGAGAGCGAGGGGATCCCGACGGTGCTCCGCTCACGCCTGGCCCACTCGGTCCATCCGTTCACCGTGGGCGCCCAGGGCGAGGTGATCGTGCTGGTCCCGCCGACCGAGGCCGAGCGCGGCCGCCGGCTGCTGGCCAAGAGCAGCTAGCCGAGCTCGGCGACCACCGCCTCCAGCGCGGCGCCGACCCGGTCGAGGGCGGCGGCGTCCAGCGTGGCCCCGGTGTCGCGCGGGGTGTGATAGGTGTCGAACGGCGGCGGGCGCCGGCCGCCCCCCGCAGGGCCGTCCGCAGCGGATGGAAGATGAACTCCCGCAGGGCCGGCACCTCCACCCGCGGCACGCTCGTCAATCCGTAGGCGATGGCCCCGG
The DNA here is from genome assembly GCA_963734175.1 of uncultured Candidatus Rokubacteria bacterium. Lineage (GTDB taxonomy): Bacteria > Methylomirabilota > Methylomirabilia > Rokubacteriales > CSP1-6 > AR5. The sequence continues at coordinate 385,184 of CAVTGC010000001.1, read as the reverse complement.
CCGCCGCGAATGCCCGGTGGTCGCTGCCGAAGACCGGGATACGGCCCACGACGTGGTACGACTCATCGGCGCGCAGCCCGACGCCCTCGAACGCGTGGCGCACTCGGGACAGGAACGGCGTGTCGCTCGGCGCGTCCCAGATCGCCAGGCTGTCGCCCACGCCGGGCAGCTCGAGGCTCAGCACCCCGAGCACGTCCGTCACCCCGTGCGCGCGCACCCACACCCGGCTGCCCAGGTAGCCGAGCTCCTCGCAGGCCGGGAACAGCAGCCGCACACGCACGGACGGCTCGCGGACGGCCCACCGCTCCAGCAACGAGAGCAGGATGGCGACCGACGCCGCGTTGTCGTTGGCGCCCGGACTGCCGGCGACGGCGTCGTGGTGGGCGATCAGCACGAGCACGCGGTCGCCGCGGCCCACGTCCACCCAGAAGGTCTCGCCGCCGCCCTCGAAGGTGGCGAAGCGCTCGCGCGCGAAGGGCACGCCGCGCGCCGTCAGCCACTGGGCCACCGCCGCCTCGCGGGCCGCGTTGCTGCGCCCCTCCAGCAGCCGGCTGAGGGCCAGCGGCGTGCGGGCGCCGTGCAGCACCTCCTCCAGCGACGCCGGCGCGGCCGGCGCCGGCGCGTGACGGTTGCTCCATCGGCCGAGACCGCTGCCCAGCCGGGCGCGGGCGTAGAAGCCAAGGTCACGCCAGTCCATGCCGCTCACTCCACCCCGAACAGCCGCCGGGCGTTGTCGCTCATGCGCGGCCCCAGCTCGGCCAGCGGCTCACCGCGCAGGTCGGCGACGCGGGCCGCCGTGAGCGCCAGGTAGGCCGGCTCGTTGCGCCGGCCGCGATGCCCCTGGGGTGGCAGGAACGGGCAGTCGGTCTCCACGACCAGCCGGTCGGTCGGCACGAAGCGCGCCACCTCGGGCAGCGCGCGGGCGTTGGGATAGGTCACCGGCCCCGCCAGCGAGATCATCAGGCCGAGATCGAGGCAGCGCCGGGCGATCGGCACGTCGGCGGAGAAGCAGTGCATGACGCCGCCCACCTCGCTCACGCGCTCGTCCTCCAGAATGGCCAGGGTCTCGGCGTGGGCGTCGCGGCAGTGCATCACCGTGGGCTTGCCGAGCCGGCGGGCGAGGTCGAGGAGGCGGCGGAACGTCTGCTCCTGCGCGTCGCGGGGCGACAGGTTGCGGAAGAAGTCGAGCCCGATCTCGCCGATCGCCACCACCCGGGCGTCGCGGGCCAGCCGCTCGATCTCGGCGAACGCGGCCTCGTCGGCCTCGCCGGCGTCGTGCGGATGGATGCCGGCCGTCGCCCACACACCGTCGAGGCGGCCGGCGAGGGCGATGGCCGCGGTCGTGGTCTCGACGTCGGTGCCGATCGTCACCATCCTCCGCACACCGGCCGCTCGCGCACGCTCCATCACGGCCGCGAGATCCTCGACGAACTCCGGGACGTGCAGGTGGGCGTGGGTGTCGAACAGCTCGGGCACGCTCACGGCACCACCCGGAAGCGCAGCCGACCGATCAGCTGGCCGGACTCGGTGGTGACGTCCACTCGCCAGCGGCCGACGGAGTCGGCGGGGAAGGCGGTCTTGCGCGAGAAGGTCCGGAACCCGTCGCGCCGCCCCCCCTGCACCGGGGTCAGCCGCACGACGTTGATGATCTGGCCGTTGCGGCGCCACACGTGCTCGACGGGCTGGCGGAGCCCGGCCGGCGCGTAGATGGCCGTGCGGGCGATCAGTCCACGCTCGTGCAGATCGGCGGCGCGAATGGCCCCGGCCGCCGGCGCCAGCGAGTCCACCGTGCCCACCGTCCATTCGAGCTCGGCGCCCGCCAGGAACATCGGCGCCGGCGGGACGACCACGCACCAGCGCCCCACGGCGGCGGCCACCGCCAGCCCGCCCAGGGACGTGACCACGACGGCGGTGATCCATCGCCAGTGGCGCGCGCGGCGCACGGCCGGCGTGAGACCGACCACCGCCAGCCAGGCCGCGATGAGCAGCGCCGCGAACGGGGGCACGCCGACCAGCGGCAGCGCCAGGTTCAGGGCGCCGAACACCGAGACGACGAAGAAGACGGCGCCGACCCACGGTCGTGGCCGCACGAGCGCGGCATACCACGGATCGAACGTCGCCAGCAGCGCCAGCGCGGCCAGCAGCAGAAGGAGCAGCACGTTGGGCGAGCTGAGCGTGGTGGCGACCCAGTAGGCGGGCAGCAGGAACAGCAGCATGCCGTGATAGAGCGTCTGCACCGTGTACTCGGTGGCCGTCAGCACCAGCCGGTGCGCCCGCTTGTCGGAAGCGGCCAGTGCGTCACGCGCCTGCACGAGCACCGCCACCAGGAGCCACAGCAAGAGCAGGTATCCCACGATCCACGCGACGTGCGGCAGGCCTCGGCGGAAGACGAAGAGCGTCAGGAGGCCGCCGACGAACGAGGCGATCGAGATGCCCCATCGCCGCAGCCAGGCCAGCAGCGACCTCACCCCGGCGGGCCGAGGCGCTCGGCGATGCGTCGCGCCACCGCGTCTTCGCGGAGCGCCCGCACGCACTCCAGCACGTCGGCGCCGGCGGCACTGGTGCGCAGGTGGGCGCCGACCAGCTCCAGGGCGCCGGCCCGCACGGCCCCGTCGAGCGCGCAGATCTCGCGCAGCACGCGGGCAATGGAGGCATCGCGCTCGGCCGCCTGCACGATCGCCTCGACGTAGGACTCGCTGATCACCGGACCTTCGCTCCCGGCGGCAGGTCGCGGTCGAGGGTGAGCACGGCCAGGGCGCCGTCGCCGTCGGTGGAGCCGGCCAGCACCATGCCCTGTGATTGCACGCCCATGAGGGTGGCCGGCTCCAGGTTGGCCACGACCACGACCTTCTTGCCGACGAGGTCGGCCGGCGCGTAGTGCTGGGCGATTCCGGCCACGACGGTGCGCTGCTCGCTGCCCAGCGAGACGGTCAGCTTGAGCAGCTTCTTGGACTTCGGCACCGCCTCGGCGGCGAGGATCTCGGCCACGCGCAGCTGCACCTTGCCGAAGTCGGCGATCGAGATCGAGTCGCCGGCGGCGGCCGGCGTGGCAGCGGCGGCGGCCGGCGGCGACTTCTTGTCGTCGAGGCGCGGGAAGAGGCCGGAGAGCTTCTGCACCGGCGGCAGCCGATCCAGGCGCCCGAGCGTCGCCTCGGCCAGGCGCGGCGGCGAGGTCAGGCCCACCGCCGCCCGGATCTTCGCCGCCGCCTCGGGGACGAACGGATCGACGACGATGCCGAGATAGCGCACGGCGTCGGCCAGCGTGACCAGCACGCGGTCCAAACGCGGGCGCTCGGCCGGCTTCTTGGCCAGCGACCAGGGCTGGGTCGCGTCGACGTACCGGTTGACGGTGCCGATGAACTCCCAGATCGCCGCCAGGCCGCGCTGGAACGCATACTCGCCCATCGCCTCGTCCAGCCGCTGCCGCGCCTCGGCCGCCGCCCGGTGCACGGTCTCCTCGTCCGCCGTGGCCGGACCGGGGGGCCCGGCCACCGTCGCGAAGTTGGCGATCAGCGTCGTCGCCCGCGAGACCAGGTTGCCGAGGTCGTTGGCGAGATCGGCGTTGAGCCGGGTGACGAACGCGTCCTTGGCGAAGTCGGAGTCGAGGCCGAACGTCATCTCGCGCAGGACGAAGTAGCGGAAGGCGTCATGGCCGACCGCGCCGTACTCGGCGGCGAAGGCCAGGGGCTCGATGACGTTGCCGAGCGACTTGGACATCTTGTGGCCCTCGACCGTCCAGTAGGCGTGGACGTTGAGGTGCCGGTAGAGCGGGAGGCCGGCCGCCTTCAGCATGCAGGGCCAGTACACCGCGTGCGGCTTGAGGATGTCCTTGCCGATCAGGTGCTGGGCGGCCGGCCAGAACTTCTCGAAGCGCGGATCGCCGGGGCCGCCGAGCGCGGACACGTAGTTGATGAGGGCGTCGAACCAGACGTAGGTGACGTACTTGTCGTCGAACGGCAGCGGGATGCCCCACGTGAGGCGCGTCCGCGGCCGGCTGATGGAGAGGTCCTGGAGCGGATCCCGCAGGAACCCCAGGATCTCGTTGCGATACCGCTCCGGCCGGATGAAGTCGGGATGCTGATTGACGTAGTCGATCAGCCAGCCCTGGTACTTCGACATCTTGAAGAAGTAGTTCTCTTCCTCGATCCACGTCAGTGGCGTGAGATGGTCGGGGCACTTGCCGTCGACGATCTCCTTCTCGGTGTAGAACCGCTCGCAGCCGTAGCAGTAGTAGCCGCCGTACTTGCCGAGGTAGATCTCGCCGGCGTCCCACAGCTGCTGCAGGATCGCCTGCACGACCTTCTGGTGGCGCCCCTCGGTCGTGCGGATGTAGTCGTCGTAGCGCAGCCCCAGGCGATCCCACGTCTGCCGGAACTGAGCCGAGATCTTGTCGGCGTACTCCAGGGGCGGCACGTTGGCGGCGGCGGCGATCTGGGCGATCCGCTCCCCGTGCTCGTCGGTGCCAGTCAGGAACCACACGTCCTCGCCGGCCAGGCGGTGATAGCGCGCCATGGTGTCGGCGGCGATCGTCGTGTACGCGTGGCCCAGGTGCGGGAGCGCGTTGACGTAGTAGATCGGCGTCGTCAGATAAAAGGTGCCGGCCACGGCTGTCACTCTAGCATGGCCTCCCGAACGCGGGACGGAGGCGCCGGCCCGGGTGTACCCTCGGGCGCGTGGATCAGATCCTGCTCGGCAAGGGCGACCAGCCGGTCAACCTGCTCGCCCGGTACGGCAACCGCCACGGCCTCGTCGCCGGCGCCACCGGCACCGGCAAGACCGTCTCGCTCATGGTCCTGGCCGAGGGCTTCTCGCGCCTCGGAGTGCCGGTCTTCATCGCCGACGTCAAGGGCGACGTGGCCGGGCTGGCCCAGCCGGGGACGGCGAGCGAGAAGATCCAGCAGCGCGCCGCCCAGCTCGGCATGACCGGCTACGCGCCGGAGGCCAGCCCCGTGGTGTTCTGGGATCTCTACGGCCGGAACGGTCATCCGGTCCGGGCCACCATCAGCGAGATCGGCCCGCCCCTGCTGGCGCGCATGCTCGAGCTCAACGACACCCAGTCCGGCAATCTCGAGATCGCCTTCAAGCTGGCCGACGATCGCGGCCTGCTACTCCTCGACCTCGACGACCTCCGCGCCATGCTCGGGTTCGTGGGCGAGCATCGCAAGGAGGTCTCGGCCCAGTACGGCCTGGTCAGCGCCCAGTCGCTCGCGGCCATCCAGCGCGCGCTGCTCTCGCTCGAGCGCGAGGGCGGCGAGGCGTTCTTCGGCGAGCCGGCGCTCGACCTCGCCGACCTGCTGCGGACCGATGCCGACGGCCGCGGCCTCGTGAACATCCTGGCCGCCGACCAGCTCATCCTCAAGCCGCGGCTGTATTCCACCTTCCTGCTGTGGCTGCTGTCCGAGCTGTTCGAGAACTTGCCGGAGGTCGGCGACCTCGACAAGCCGAAGCTGGTGTTCTTCTTCGACGAGGCGCACCTGCTCTTCGACGACTCGCCGCCGGCGCTGCGACAGCGGATCGAGCAGGTCGTGCGGCTGATCCGCTCCAAGGGCGTGGGCGTGTACTTCTGCTCCCAGTTCCCCGACGACGTGCCCGACGAGATCCTCGGTCAGCTCGGCAACCGCATCCAGCACGCGCTGCGCGCCTACACCCCGCGCGACCAGAAGGCCGTGCGCACGGCCGCCGAGACCTTCGTGAAGAATCCCAAGGTCGACACCGCGGCGGTGCTGTCCCAGCTCGCCGTCGGCGAGGCGCTCGTCTCCACGCTGCAGGACCGGGGCGTGCCGATGCCGGTCGAGCGCACGCTGATGTGTCCGCCCCGCTGCCGGATGGGCGCGATCACGCCGCCGGAACGCGCCGCGGTGCGCGCCCGGAGCTCGATCGGCGGCAAGTACGACACGGCGGTCAACCGCGAGTCGGCCTACGAGATCCTCGGCCGCAAGGCGGGGGCGACGGCGACGCCCCCACCGCCGGTGGGCCGCGCCGACGCGGAGCCGCCCCCGGCCCGGCCCGCCCCGGTCGAGCGGGCGCCGCGCGAGCGAGCGCCGGTCGAGCGACCGTCAGCGGCGCCGGCGGCGGCGGGCGGCGGGCTGAGCGACGTGCTGTGGGGCACCGGGCGCCGGCAGGGCATGGTGGAGGCGCTCGCCAAGCAGGCGGCCCGCACCGTCGGCAGCGAGGTCGGCCGCCAGATCCTGCGCGGCGTGCTCGGCGGCATTCTGGGCGGCTCGCGCCGCCGGTAACGTCGTCGTGAGGTACCTGTCCTCGTCGGTCCCCGCCACCACCCCGACCTGATGGCCTCCGGCGTCACCTTTCACGACCTCGGATCGCACGTGGTGTGTCACTTCACGGGGCGGTTTGCGCTGCAGCCGCTGCTGGAGCTGGCCCGGGACATCCGCGCGTACTGCGTCGAGCACGGCCGCCGGCGCGTGCTGGTCGACCTGCGCGAGAGCCGGGGCGAGCTGGGCGCGCTCGAGCGGTACGAGCACGCGGTGGAGGTGTCGCAGACGCGCGGCCCCGGCCTGCGGGCGGCGCTGCTGGTGCGCCCCGACCAGGCCTTCCCCGACCGATTCTGGGAGACGGTGACCCGGAACCGCGGCCTGGCCACCCACGTGGCCACCGACGCCGACGCGGCGCTGGCCTGGCTGCGCGGCGACCAGCCGTGATCAGTCCTTCGGCTGGCCCTCGATGTGGCTGCGCCCCTCCCAGGTGAGCTGATCGAGCGGCACCTCGGCCTGGCTGCCGTCGGGGAAGCCGACGATCACCGACTGGGCGAGGACGCGGATCGAGCGCACCTTGCCGGTCATGCAGCCGCCCCCGCCGCACGAGGCCTGGCAGGGCGTGTTGACGCGGGGCAGCCGGCTGCGCAGCTCCTGGTAGGTCGAGAACTCGTAGAGCAGGCAGCACTTCAGCCGGCCACAGTTGCCGAGCAGGCGGCTGTCGGTCAGCGGCATGTCCTGCGACTTGGCCATCTTCACGGAGATCGGCTCGAACTTCTTCAGGTGCGACGAGCAGCAGAGCTGGCGGCCGCAGGGGCCGATGCCATCCATCACCCGCGTGGTGTCGCGGGCGCCCACCTGCCGCATCTCGATGCGCGAGCGGAACTCGCGGGCGAGATCGCGCACGAGGTCGCGGAAGTCGATGCGGTCCTCGGCGTTGAAGTACACCGTCACCCGCCGCTCGGCTCCGTGTAGCTCGACGTCGATCACCTTCAGCGTCATCTCCCGGCTGCGGGCCAGCCGCTGGGCCGAGGCGATGGCCCGCTCCTCGCGGTGGCGGCGGTCCCGGTACTCGCGCGTCTCCGCCTCCGTGGCCGGCCGCACCACGCGACGGAAGAGGCGGTCGCGCTTGAAGTCGGGGAGCGCGCGGCGCGGCCGCCGCACCTCGCCCAGCGCGGTGCCGGTGGCGGTCTCGACCACGACCAGGTCGCCGACCGCCACCGGCAGGTCCTCGACCAGCTTGTAGTCGTCGGCGGGCACGGTCTCCCGCAACCGGATGCCGATCAGCCACTCCTCGGGCATGTCGTCCATCGGGGTCCTCAGGCGGCTCGCGCCAGCAGGCGTCCGACCACCATCTCCACGGTCAGTCGCGGGGTCACGTTGTTGATGAGCGTCTCGCGCGCGCGACGACACACCGCGACGCCGGCCAGCAGCGCGTCGTCGGTCCAGTGACCGGCCTCGACAGCCAGCTCGGGCGCCCGGTCGGTGTCGCTCAGCAGGGCCGCGGGGGCGCCGGCACGGGCCAGCAGCAGGTCGCGGCAGAGCAGCCAGCAGCCGTCGATCAGCGCCTCGGCCTTCTCGCGATCCATGCGGTCGGTACGCCGGAAGAGCGCGGGCGCGCCCTCGGCGCGGGCCGCCTGCAGCAGCGCCAGCGCGTCGCCGACCAGCGCGGCCTCGCGCCCGTCGGCCCGCGGCCGGAAGCGCACGATCTGGCAGCGCGACAGCACGGTGGCAGGCACCGCCCGCACGCCGGGCAGCACCAGCATCACGACGGTCCCCGGCGGCGGCTCCTCCAGGAACTTCAGAAAAGCCTGGGGCGCCTCTCCCGTCATCCGCTCGGCCTCGTCCAGGATGAACACCCGCCGGCCGCCGAGGGCCGGGCGGAGCGAGGCCTGCCGCTCCAGCTCGCGGATGGCTCCGATGCGAATGGCCCGGGCGCCTTTGGGATTGCTCTCGGGCGGCGTGGGGACGACCACGTGCAGGTCGGGATGCGCGGCACCGGCACCCGGCGCGGCGCCGAGCAGCGCCTCCGCGAAGGCCCGGGCGGTCGTCATGCGGCCGGAGCCGGCCGGCCCGACGAACGCGTAGGCGTGAGCCACGCGGCCGCCGTCGAGCGCCCGGCGCAGCAGGTCGACCGCCCGCGGCTGGTCGCGGATGGTCTCAAGCGCCACGCAGGAACTCTCCCACGATGGTCTGGACCTCGGCGGCCACGACGTCCGGGTCTCGGCCGGCGTCGATCAGGCGCACGCGCTTGGGCTCGGCCCGGTGGATCTCGAGATAGCCGCGGCGCACGCGGCGGTGAAAGGCCAGGGCCTGACGCTCGAAATGGTCGCGCCGGCGCCGACCGATCCGCCGAAAGCCGACCACGGGGTCGAGGTCGAAGAGCAGCGTGAGGTCGGGCAGCACGCCGCCGGTCACGCGCACGTTGAGGTCGCGGATCATCTGCGGGTCGAGGCCGCGCCCGTGACCCTGGTAGGCGACGGTGGCGTCGGTGTAGCGGTCGGACAGCACGATGCGCCCACGCTTGAGCCAGGGCCGGATGCGCTCGACCACGTGCTGGTGCCGCGCGGCCAGGAACAGGAGGGTCTCGGCCAGCGGCTGGGGGCTGCGCTCGAACAGTCGCCGCACCCCCACGCCGAGCGGGGTGCCGTCCGGCTCGCGCGTGAGCTCGATGGGGTGGCCACGCCCGCGCAGCCAGCGTGCGAGGCGCCGCATCTGGGTCGACTTGCCCGAGCCCTCGACGCCCTCGAACGTGATGAGCACTCCCCGCAACCCGGCGACCTCCGGCAGTGATGGCACTCTAGCACGAGGCCCGCCGGCGGCCGGCGCCCGGCGGCCGAGGCAATCCTGGCAATTCACCCCCCGGTCCGTTCTAATAGACCGATGACGACGTCGATCCGCCGTACCGCGTTCGTGCTCGCTGCCGCCGTGACGACTGCCCTGGCGCTCCTGGTGGGGGCGCCGGCAGAAATGCATGCCCAGGACACCATCACGCGCGAGCAGGCCGACACCCTGATCAAGGAGATCCGCGAGTTGCGGCGGGCCATCGACGGCCTGCGCGCGCCGGCACCGCGGGCCGGCGGCGAGCGCCCGCCCGACGAGAAGGTCCGCGTGGACATCGCGGGGGTGCAGGTGCTGGGCCGGGCCGATGCGCCGGTCACGCTGGTGGAGTTCACCGACCTGGAGTGCCCGTACTGTCGCGCCTTCCACGTCGGCGCCTTCGAGCGGCTCAAGCGCGAGTACATCGATACCGGCAAGGTGCGCTTCGTCAGCCGCGACTTCCCGCTCGACTTCCATCCCAACGCCCGGCCCGCCGCGCTGGCCGTGCGCTGCGCCGGCGAGCAGGGCAAGTTCTGGGAGATGCGCCACGCCGTCACCCTCAACGCCGCCGCGCTGGGGGCTCCGGTCTACGACCGACTGGCCGCCGAGCTGGGAATCGACGCCGCCCGGTTCTCGGCCTGCATCGCCGCCGACCGGTACCGGGCCGAGATCGACCGCGACATGGAGGAGGCGATGAAGGTCGGCGTGAACGGCACGCCCAGCTTCGTCCTCGGCCCCACCACGCCCGGCACCGAGGTCGAGGGGCTACGGATCGTCGGCGCCCAGCCCTTCCCGGTCTTCGAGTCCCGCATCAAGGCCCTGCTCGGCGAGCGCTGAGGCGGGACGCCTTCCCCGGCGACCTCACATCCCCAGCAGCGGGAAGATCGTGCGCTGAACCGCCTCGACCTGGCGGTCGGCGTAGTCGCTGACCGCGCGGTGGATCTCCTCGGGCAGGGCCTCGGCCGGCGGATCCCACAGCCCGAGGGAGCCGAAGTCGTGACGCCGCACGTCCTCCGCGAACGCCTCCGGCAGCGTGGCCGGCAGCTCCACGCCATTGAGCACCGCCCACGCCGCCGTCCATGCCCGCGCCACATTGCGAATGTCGTAGCCGCCGCCGCCGAGCGCGATGAGCTTCGGCGCCATCGGCACGATGCGCGCGAGGGCCCGCGCGAAGCCCTGGATGTCGAGGGCCAGGTGCGTGAGCGGATCGGTGCGATGCGAGTCGATGCCGAGCTGGGCGACGATCACGTCCGGCTTGAAGCGCTGCAGCAGCGGCGGCACCACCGCCTCGAAGGCCGGCAGGTAGACGTGGCTGTCGGTGTAGGCCTCCAGCGGCAAGTTGACCGAGAAGCCGGCGGCGGCGCCCTCGCCCACCTCGTGCACGAAGCCGGTGCCGGGGAAGAGCCGCTCGCCCCGCTCGTGCACGGAGATGGTCAGCACGTGGGGGTCGCGATAGAACGCGTACTGCACGCCGTCGCCGTGATGGGCGTCGATGTCCACGTAGGCCACGCGCAGCCCGCGCTCGCGCAGGCGCAGGATGGCCAGGACCGCGTCGTTCACGTAGCAGAAGCCGGAGGCGCGATCGGGCAGCGCATGGTGCAGGCCGCCGGCGAAGTGAAAGGCGCGGTCAGCCTCGCCGCCGGCCACGAGGTCGGCGGCCAGCAGCGAGCCGGCCGCCACCAGCTGGGCCGCCTCCCACAGGCCACGGAAGACCGGGTTGTCGCCGGGGCCGAGCCCGAAGGCGCCGCCGCCGGGCGGCTGGGCCCCGGTATTGGCCGCCTTGAGGACCTCGAGGTACTCGGGCGAGTGGAAGACCGCGATCTCGCGCTCGGTGGCCGGCGCCGGCGCGTGCACGGTGGACCCCGGGAGCCGCGTGAGCCCGTAGGCCTGCATCAGGCGCCAGGTCAACCCGAGGCGCTCCATGCGCAACGGATGCTGCGGCCCGTAGTCGAACCGGGCCCAGTCTTCCGAATGAACGAGCGCCGTCTTCATTGTAGCGGGGGCCGCGAGGCCGGCTTGGACCGTGGGTGGCCTGTTCGAGATGCGCCCGGCTTCATTGTAGCGGGGGCCGCGAGGCCGGCTTGGACCGTGGGTGGGCCGTTCGAGATGCGGCGCGGCTTCATTGTAGCGGGGGCCGCGAGGCCGGCTTGGACCGTGGGTGGGCCGTTCGAGATGCGGCGCGGCTTCATTGTAGCGGGGGCCGCGAGGCCGGCTTGGACCGTGGGTGGCCTGTTCGAGATGCGGCTTGGCTCCGTTGCCAATCTCCCGACTTGCCGCCGGACTTCGTCAGGAGCTGCAGGTTGGTGATCGTCACGCCCTTCTCCAGTGCCTTCACCATGTCGTAGACGGTGAGCGCGGCCACGGCGGCCGCCGTCAGCGCTTCCATCTCCACGCCCGTCTTGTCCACCGTGCGCACGCGCGCCTCCACCGTGATCTCGCCGCGACGCGGTCGCACGTCGAACGAAACCTCCACCCGGGTCAACCGCAGCGGATGGCAGAGGGGGATCAGGTCCGAGGTACGCTTGGCGGCCAGGATACCGGCGGTGCGGGCGACGCCGAGCACGTCGCCCTTGGGTGCATTGCCCTGCTGCACGGCGCGCAGCGTGGCCGGACGCATGCGCAGGACGGCGCGCGCGACCGCCTCCCGAGCCGTCTCCGGCTTCGGGGAGACGTCGACCATGCGGGCGTCGCCCTGAGGCGTGAGGTGAGTCAGGCCGCGAAAGCCCTCGGCCGTGCTGGTGCTGCGCGGCGAGCGCCGTCGCGTTGGGCGGCGGCGCCGCCGGACACGGCCGCCGGGGCTCAGGCGGTGACGCCGGAGCGGGTACTCCGGATGATGGCCTCCATACGGTCCTTGGCCATCAACTTCAGCTTCTTGAGCTCACTGATCCGCCAGTGCTGGTCCGCCGAGAGCGAGGCGTGATCGCCTAGCGCCGCCAGCTCGTGCTCGTACCCCTGGTGCTCGGAGCGCAAGCTGCGGAATTCCTCGTTCTCGGCCATGAGTCGTTCGATGAGATTCTCCTGATTCATCGTGTCGACCTCCCTCGGCGGCGGGCACTTCGTAAAACAAACAAAGCCAGCGTCACCATTGAACGCTGGCCTCGTCGACTGCCTGTATCGATACTGTCCCCCGTCCATCCGTGAATCACCACCGGCTGCGGGTGCTTTCCTTATAGCTCCGGACCTGAGGGGGTGTCAAGCGCTGTAGCCCCCGGAATCACGTGCGGCGCGCTCGCCTTGAACATCGCCGCAATCTCCATTCCTTCAACGAGTTGCAACTCGTCCCGCGAGCGCATGGTGACGGTCGCCACCAGGGGAAACCCGCACTCCACGAGGATCCGCACACCCGTGTCAGTGGCCGTGATCGCTGCGATCGAGCCGGCCAGCACGTTGCGGGCGCTCGAGCCGTCACCGGCCTCGCGCGGCACGGCAATCGTCACGTCCTCCGGACGGATGGCCAGCCGCACCCGGGCGCCGATCTCGGCCGCCGCCGCCATCTCCAGCGTGCGACTGCCGACCTCCACGCGGGTCAAACCCGCCTGCCGTCCGATCACCCGTCCGCTCACGATCGTCTCCACGCCGACGAACCGCGCAATCTCCTCGGTGGCCGGCGCCTGGAACACGCGCGCGGTCTCGTCGATCTGGACCAGGCGCCCGTCGAGCAGCACGGCCACGCGATCGGCCAGCGCCTGGGCCTCGCCACGATGATGGGTGACCAGCACGGTGGTCACGCGATCCTGGCGCAGCACGGTGTCGAGATCGGCGATCAGCGCGGTGCGCGACGGCTGATCGAGGCTGGCGAACGGCTCGTCGAGCAGCAAGACCTCGGGCTCCAGCACCAGCGCCCGGGCCAGTGCCACTCGCTGGGCCTCGCCGCCCGACAGCGTCCGCGCCGCCCGTGTGCCGAGCGCGCCGAGGCCGAACCGCTCCAGCCATCGCCCGACCCGCCGGGCCTGCTCGACACCGGACAGGCCGCGGAAGCGCAGGCCGAGGGCGACGTTGGCGGCGACCGTCATGTCGGCCAGGAGCGGCTCCTGGAACACCGTGGCCAGCCGGCGCCGCTCGGCCAGCGCGTCGCGCGCGTCTATGGGGCGGTCGCCCACCAGTACGGTGCCGGCGTCGGGGCGCTCCAGCAGCCCCAGCACGCGCAGCAGCGTGGACTTGCCGCTGCCGTTGGGGCCGATCACCGCCAGCACCTCGCCGGACCGCACGTCGAGGGCAGGGACCTGCAGCGTGAAGCCAGCCGGGTGGCGCCGGCGCACGTCGCGCAGCGCCAGGGCCACCGTCACGACGACGGCACGTGGGCCGACCCGCGGTGGATCGAGAGCTCCCGGGGTCGGTCGCGCTCGAGCGCGCTCACCCCGCGATTCTATGCGATGGGCTCTCAGGCGGCGAGCCGGGGCTGTTCCACGACCTGGTGCCACCACTCCTGCGCCGGCCGTGCCTCCAGGCGGTCCAGACGCTCGCGCGTCTCGCGAAACGCGGCCTCACGGTGCCAGGCGGCCCAGTGCTCGCGACTCTCCCAGGTGCCGACGATCACCCGGTCGTGGGGCCGATCGACGGGCTGCAGCAGTTGACTGGCCACCCAGCCCGGTCGCCCTTCGGCCGCGCGCAGGCGCTCGTGCATCGCCCGGTCCCACTCGCTCTCGGTCCCCGGCTTCAATTCCACGTGAGAGACGATGGTCATCATGTCAGCGCACCCTCCCGGCAGTCAGTCGGCCGCAAGCGCCATGCCGTCGGGCAGCCCTCGCGCACCTCGTCGACGACCGTCAGGCCGGCAGCACGTGGATCGACCCGCGGTGGATCGAGAACTCCCAGCGGCGGTCGCGCTCGACCTCGAGGATCTCGTAGACGAGGTGGGGTACTTCGACCTCGAGGTCCCAGCCGCCCTGGGCGGGAGGCCCGGGCGCATCGAGGCGGATGCGCAGCAGCCACGTGGTGCCGAAGTCCTCGTCGGCCACGACGAGACCGCTCATGACGTTCATGTGGTGGTGCGGATCGGCGGGGCCGCGATCCTTGCGCACGAGCCGGACGTATTCGGGGCGGATGAAGAAGGCGATCGGCGCCTCCGGCGGGGGCAGGTACGAGCGGGACGGCGAGTTGACGGCCTCCAGGATCTGACCCCGCCAGCGCAGCTGGATCCGGTCGGGCGTCGCCTTGATGACCGTGCCATGCAGTACGTTGGGAATCCCCATGATCCGCGCCACCGACTCCGAGGCCGGCTGCCACAGCAGCTCCCCGCGCGGGGCCGACTGCACCACGCGACCGGCGTCGTACACGACGATGCGATCGCCCAGCCGGTACGCCTCGGTGAAGTCGTGGGTGACGACCACGGCCGCGGTCCCGACCTGGCTCAGCAGGTCGCGCAGCTCGTCGCGCAGCGCCCGGCGCAGCGGCGTGTCGAGCGCCGACAGCGGCTCGTCGAGCAGCAGCAGTGCCGGCTCGATGGCCAGCGCCCGCCCCAGCGCCACCCGCTGGCGCTGGCCGCCCGAGAGCTCACGCGGATAGCGTCGCTCGAGGCCACCGAGGCCGACCTGCTCGACGACGCGCGCCACCCGGCGCGCCCGCTCCGCCCGGGGGCGATCGCGGAGGCCGAAGCCGAGGTTGTCAGCCACGGTGAGGTGCGGGAAGAGCGCGTAGCCCTGGAACACGTAGCCCACGCGGCGCGCCTGCGTCGGCAGGTTGATGCCGGCGGCGCCATCGAAGAAGACGCGCCCGTCGACGACGATGCGCCCCGCCGCGGGTGTGATCAGCCCGGCCAGGCACTGCAACGTCAACGTCTTGCCGGCCCCCGACGGGCCGAACAGCACGGCGACGCCGCCGCCCGCCGACCACGCCACGTCGAGATCGAAGCCCGGCACGCTCAGGGCGACCGCGACCTCGAGGCGATCGCTCATGTCGCCCTCGCGCCCAGCCGGTTGGCGGCCACGACCACCGCGCACGAGAGCACGGTGAGGACGCCGACGAGCAGGAGCGCCGTCGCGTCCTCGCCCGTCTGGGCGGCGGTGTAGATGGCCAGCGGCACCGTGGCCGTCTTGCCGGGGATGTTGCCGGCCAGCATGAGCGTGGCTCCGAACTCGCCGAGCGCCCGCGCGAAGGCCAGCACGAGCCCGGCCAGGATCCCGTTGCGGGCCAGGGGCAGCGAGACTTCCAGCGCCGTCCGTAGCTCGGAGCGGCCCAGCGTGTACGCGGCCCGCTCGAGGTCACGGTCGATCGACTCGAACGCGGCCTTGGCCGTGCGCACGAGCAGCGGCAGCGCCATCACCGTGGCGGCCACCACCGCCGCGTACCACGTGAAGGCGACGCTCCAGCCGGTGGCCTGGTAGATCGGCCCGCCCAGCCAGCCCCGGCGGCCGAGCAGCACGATCAGGTAGTAGCCCGTCACGGTCGGCGGCAGCACGAGCGGTAGCGTGGTCAACAGGTCGACGAGCCCGCGCCCGCGGAACCGGCGACGCGCGAGCACGTAAGCGAGCGGGATCCCCAGCAGCGCGTTGAGCAGCGTCGCCAGCGCCGCCACGCGGATCGAGAGCAGGAGGGCGCTCGCGGTGTCCGGACTCACCCTGCGAATTCTACTTCAGCTACGAGAGCGACGCCGGACACCGCGGCTCCCGTTCACGCCATCGAGGTCTGGCTCATCACTTCGGTAACCCGAAGAAGAAGCACCAGGCGCATGCCCTCCGCAGCGAGCGACTGGCCGTCCTGGGTCACCGCCAGCAGGATGGGCTTGTTCTCGAATGCCGGATCGAGCTGGTTGAGGACGTCGAACAGCAGGAATCCCGTGAAGGTGTGTTGCTCCACAATGCCATCGGCGAGCTCGGTCGCGCCGGAGGGTGCGCCGGCGTTCTGCGCTATGATCCAGGGCTGTGAGACCTCCCAGCCGACTCGAGCCCGTCGTCACGCGCCCGCTGGCCGGCGCCAGCGCCCGCCTTCCCGACACCGCCGTCAAGACGAAGGTGTGGCTCGAGCGCGACGGTCTCTTCGTCGTGGGCGACGGCGGCCTGCGGCTGCTGCTCGGCATCATGGAGCACGGCTCGCTGCTCGGCGCCGCCCGGCAGATCGGCTGGTCCTATCGACACGCCTGGGGATATCTGCGGCGGGCGGAGGCGGCGCTGGGCGCCCCGCTGACGGAGCCGCGTCCGGGCAAGGGCGCCTCGCGCGGCACCGCGCTGACCGAGGTGGGACGGCTCGTGATCGAGCGGTTGGCCGAGATCCGCAACCGGATCGACGACGCCGTCGGGCCGCTGGGGCCGACGGTGACGGACGTGGCCTTGCGGGGCCGTCGCACCGTCCGCAAGACGCGCCCGGGCGGTGCCCGCGCCGACTCGCCCCGGGCATCCCGCTACCGGGACGGCGACTGGCGTCGGCCTAGCTGAGATCCCGAATGACGGCGGGCGTGGTCACGAAGCGGCCGCTTCCGTCGCGGGAGGGCAGCGTCCGGTTCCACGCGCCGCTCTCCCGCCGACTCAGCCACTCCTCGCGGGCCCGGGCCCGGGTACCTCCGCGCGCACGCAGGGCCGGCTCGGCCACGATCGGCCGCCGCCGGATCATCTGGGCCAGGCCGCGGCGAATCGCGTTGTCGGCGTGTAGGCGACGGACCGCATGGCCCATGAGCGAGCGCCCGCCGTTGTAACCGAAGCTCTGCTTGTAGGTCTCGGCCGTCAGGCCGTGATGCGCGAGATGGGTGTTCGTCAGGTGGCGGAAGGCGCGGCCGCACACCAGGCAGACGATGCCGTTGTCCGCGATCGCCCGCCGGGGATCTCGTCGCAGCGCATCCAGGGCGGCCCCTCGATGGGCTCCTCGGCTCCGGGCACGTCCTCCAGCATGACCGCGAGCGTACGAAAGCGATGAACAGCGCGTCAAAATGTCGGCGACGACATAGCGACGCCTGCGTCTTAGTCCTTCGCCACGATGACGTCGGAGGCCTTGATGACCGCGTAGGCGGCGTCGCCCTCCCGCAGCCCCAGCTCGTCCACCGCCTCCACCGTGATCGAGGCCGTCACCACCGAACCGCCCCCGACGTCGATCTTCACGTGGGCGGTCGTCTGCCCGCGGATGACCTTCACCACTCGCCCCTTGAGGACGTTGCGCGCGCTGAGCTTCATCACGTCTCCTTCCGCGGCACCGCGATGACGGCGCCGGGCTCGATCACGATCCGTTCCACGTGTCCCGAGACCCGTCCATCGGGCGTCCGCACGCGCCTGTAGAAGCCGAGCGACAGCGGAGGGAGATCTTGCCGCCGACGTCGCCGCCGAGGACGTCGCGCTGGGCCCCGACCCAGCGGACGCTCACGGCCGGACGCTCATCGCATTCCGGGGAGGAGGGAGGAACCCGAAGCGCCCGAGCACCCCCTGCCCGCCGCGGCTCAGCAGCAGATCGAGGAACGCCTGGGCGATGGCCGACTGCCTGGAGGCGGCGACCACCGCGACCGGGTACAGCACCGGTTGATAGGTATCCTCGGCTGGCCGGAACGCCTCCTTGACCTGCCGGCCCCGGGTGGCGGCGTCCGTCGTGTAGACGAAGCCGGCGTCGACCTCGCCGCGGGCGACGTAGTCGAGCGCTTGCCGGACGTTCTCCGAGAACACCAGCTTGGGCTGGACCTTGTCCCAGAGCCCGAGGGCCTTGAGGCTCTCCTCGGCGTACTGGCCGGCCGGCACCGTCTTGGGATTGCCGACGACGATCTTGGTGACGCGCGGATCGAGGAGGTCAGCCGGCTTGACGATGTCGATCTTGGAGTCGGCGGGCTTGATCACCGTGAGCGCGTTGCGCGAGAAGACTCGGCGGGTGGCGGCGGTGACGAGCCCCTTCTTCTCGAGCTCGTCCATCTGGCGCTGGGCGGCCGAGATGAACAGGTCGACGGGCGCGCCGGCCTCGATCTGCTTCTGCAGCTCACCGGACGACCCGAAGTTGTACCGCAGCGTCACGCCGGGCCGGGCCGCCATGAATCCCCGGCCCAGCTCCTCCACGACGTCCTTCATGCTGATCGCGACCGACAGTGTCACCTCCTGGGCGTGCGCCGGGCTCACGACCGCCAGCAGCAGCAGCACCAGGACCGCGACACGGGCGACGAGCAACATGAAGTGGCCTCCGACTCGGAATGATCGTTCCGGAGTGAATCGTACGCACCCCGTCGGGGCCGATCAAAGTGCTCGATCGGGCATAACGGCGCGAGTGACGGCGGCTCAGGCCGGCCGTCGCTGCTGGATGGCCGTCAGCATCCAGTTGATGGCGAACACCAGCGCCATGAGCAGGATCGACAGCGCGATGGCCACCTCGAAGTTGCCCTTGCCGGTCTCCAGCACCATCGCCGTCGTGAGCGTGCGGGTCTGGCCCCGGATGTTGCCGCCGACCATCATGGAGGCACCGATCTCGGAGATGACGCCACCGAAGCCGGCCATGACCGCCGCCAGCATCGGCAGGCGGGCCTCCCGGAGCACCACCCACACCATCTGCGCGCGCGAGGCGCCCAGGGCGACGAGCTGCAGCCGGAACTTGGCGGGGACGTTCTGGACGGCGGCCAGCGTGATGCCGGTGACGATCGGCGAGGCGATCACCGCCTGGGCCAGCACGATCGCCGCCGGCGTGTAGAGCACCTCCCAGTCGCCGAGGGGGCCGCTGCGCCAGAGCAGGATGGTCACGACCAGTCCCACGACGACCGGCGGCAGTCCCATGCCGGTGTTGACCGCGCTGACGACGAGCGTACGGCCGGGGAAGCGGGTGAGCGCCAGGGCGGCGCCGGCCGGGATGCCGAGCAGCAGCGCGATCAGCGTGGCCGTCCCCGAGACCTGCAAGGACAGCCACAACACCCCCGCGATCTCGCGGTCACCCCCGAGCAGCAGCCCGACCGCCTGGCGGACGCCCTCGACGAGCACGTCCACCGGCTAGAAGTCCTCGTCCTTCTTTCCGGCGATAGGCACGAACAGCGCCTGGCCGTACTTGTCGAGCCCGAACGTCTTGATGACGGCCTGCGTCTCCGGCGCCAGCATGAAGGCGGCGAAGGCCTTGCCACCGGCCGCGTTCACCTTGGGGCCGTTGGCGGGGTTGACCTCCATGACCGAGTAGACGTTCAGCAGCAGCTTGTCGTGCTCGACCATCGCCTTGAGGTCGACCCGCTTGCTGAAGGCCAGCAGCGTGGCGCGGTCGGTCAGGCGTGTAGGCCTGCCGGTCGTTGGCGATGCCGAGCGTGGCGCCCATCCCCTGCCCGGACTCGATGTACCAGGGCGCGGTCGGCGTGACGTCGGCCTCCTTCCAGAGGCGCTGCTCGAGGATGTGCGTGCCCGACTTGTCGCCCCGGGAGACGAACCGGGCGCCGGCCGCGGCAACCTTCTTCAACGCGTCGAGCACGTTCTTGTCGCCCTTGATCTGGGCGGGATCGGCCTCGGGCCCCACGAGCAGGAAGTCGTTGTACATGACCAGGCGGCGGTCCTGCATCTTGCCCTCGGCCACGTACTTCTTCTCGAGGGCGGGGGCGTGGCAGAGCGTCACGTCGGCCTCTCCGCGCGCGGCCAGCGCCAGCGCCTGGCCGGTGCCGACGGAGATCGTCTTCACGCTGTAGCCGGTGTTCTTCTCGAACAGCGGGACCAGCACGTCGAGGAGCCCGGAGTCCTGGGTGCTCGTCGTCGTCGAGAGGATCACGGTCCGGGAGGCGGGGGCCTGGGCCAGGGCCACCGGCGCCAGCGCCAGGACCAGCGCGACGAACACAAAGGTCAGGCGGCGCATGCGGTCTCGCTTTCCACGGGCCCGGCCGGACCCGCCGTTATGCTCGCAGCGACATACTTTTATATGCTTCGCCGGGCATACGCAAGCACCGGCGGCCCTCGCCTCAGCTCAGGCCAGCAGACCCGCGACGATCCCGGTCAGGAAGATGCCGTCGAAGGTGCCAGCGCCGCCGATGGACACCACCGGGGCGCCGACCGCGGCAATACGCGGCAGGTTCAACAGGTCGGCGCCGATGAGGGTGCCCATGGAGCCCGCCACGTAGGCGACCGGTGGCGCCCGCCGGAACGCCAGCAGCAGGGCGATCCCGGCCGCCGCCAGCGGAGGCACCAGCATCGGCACCGCAACCCCGGCCCCCGGCACGATACGGGCGAGGTGGTAGACGAGGACAGAGACGACGGCAGTGCCGAGCAGCATCCGCTTGCGCAGCCCCGAGCGGACGAAGAGGTAGAGGGAGAGGACCACCGGGAGCAGCCCGCCGCCCACGTTGATGGCGACCACGGTCGGCCCCGACGCCGCCGGGAGCGAGAAGAGCGGAATGTTGACGTAACTGCCCAGCAGGGAGACGAGGAGCACGAGGAACATGGCGCGGGGCGGTACCCCGATCTTGCGATAGGCGTAGCGCAGGATGCGCAGCTCGACGAGGAGGACGAGCGCGAAGAGGGCCAGCAGGAAGAGTCCCAGCAGGAGCGGGGCGAAGACCATGACCCCGAATTGTACGGCGAGCGCGTCCGGGTTGATCGTGATGCCGTCGGCTGTCGACCCGGCCCGGCCGGGCATACACTGAACGTGTCATGAAAGCGTACGTCGCGGTCTTCCTCAGCGTGTTCCTGGCCGAGCTCGGCGACAAGACCCAGCTGGCCACGATGCTCTTCGCCACCGACGCCGCGCTCAGCCGCGGCGGCGTGGTGGCGGCCGCCGCCGGGGCCCTCGTCCTGTCGACCGTGCTGGCCGTCGTGGCCGGCTCCGTGCTCGGCAGCTGGGTCCAGAGCCGTCACCTCACGCGCGTCGCGGCGCTGGGCTTCATCGCCATCGGCGCCTGGATGCTGGTGCGCGGATGAACGTGCTGGCGCTGAACTGCGGCTCGTCGTCGGTGAAGTTCCGCCTGCTGGCCGTCGACCCCGGCGCGCCGGCCCCGGCCGCCCGAGCCCGGGCGGGCGGAACGATCGAGCGGCTCGGGCCCGAGGCCCAGTGGCGGTTCGAGCGAGACGGCCGCGCCGAGGAGGGGCACGCGCCGCTCGCCGACCACGGCGACGCCGTCGGGCGCCTGCTGAAATGGCTCGCCGACGGGACCGAGCCCGTCGACGCCGTCGGCCACCGTGTCGTGCACGGCGGCGCGCGCTTCACGGAGCCGGCGCGCGTCGACGACGCCGTCCTCGAGGCGATCGAGGGGCTGGAGTCGCTGGCGCCGCTGCACAATCGGCCGAGCCTGGCCGGCATCCACGCCTGCCAGGCGGCCCTGAAGCCGGCCCCGCCGATGGTCGCCGTCTTCGACACGGCCTTCCACGCGCTGCTCCCGGAATGCGCCGCCCACTACGCGATTCCCTGGGAGCTGGCCCGCCGCCACGGCATCCGGCGGTTCGGCTTTCACGGCCTGTCCTATGCGTGGGCCACGATCCGCGCCGCCGCCCTGCTCGGGCGCCCCGCCGCCGATCTGAAACTGGTGGCCCTGCACCTGGGCAGCGGCGCCTCGGCGGCGGCGATCCGCGGCGGCGTCTCCGTGGACACGTCGATGGGCCTCACGCCGCTCGAGGGACTGGTGATGGGCACGCGCTGCGGCGACGTCGACCCCGCGCTCATCGGTTACCTCGTCCGGGCCGAGGGGGTCAACGTGGCCGAGGTGGAGGCCTGGCTGAACGAGCGTTCGGGGCTGCTCGGACTGGCCGGCGGCAGCGGCGACCTCCGTGATCTGCTCACGCGCGAGCACGACGACGCCCGGGCTCGCCTGGCCGTGGACGTCTTCTGCCACCGCGCGCGGAAGTACCTGGGCGCGTACCTGGCCGTGCTCGACGGCGCCGACGCCGTCGTCTTCACGGGGGGCATCGGCATCCACCAGCCCGAGATCCGGCGGCGCATCACCGCCGGCTTCGACTGGTGCGGGCTGGCGCTCGACGACGACCGCAACGCGACGACACGCGGCGACGGTGTGATCAGCGCCGAGGGCTCCGCCATCCGCGCGCTCGTGATCACCGCCGACGAGGAACGCATCATCGCCCACGCGACCGCGGCCTGCCTGGCGCGGCCCGGAGCGGCGGGGAGTCATCCATGAATCGCCACGCGACCGCGACCGTCACCGAGCCCGGCCAGGCGTGGACCGCCGGCTACGGGGTCATCCGTCACACACCACTGACGCGACGCCGGGTCGCCGAGATGGTCGCCGCCCTCGGCGAGCGCGGCGAGGGCGGCCACGGGCCGGCGGCCTGGGAGATCCTGCATGCCGCCGATCGCGTCGCCAGCACCGCCATGTGGCTGGTCGTGCACGAGACCTACGCGCACACCGTGCACCTGGACGGCCGGGCGCTCGCCGCTGGCGACTTCAAGGTGGAGCCCGAGGGCCATACCGGCGGCAGCCTCAACATGGTCCCCGCCTACACCGGCTACATGACCGTCAACGCGCTCAGCGGGCTCACGCGGGCCTGGCTCATGGGCCAGGGTCACTGCGTGGCCGCCGTCGATTCCGTGAACCTGCTGCTCGACAACCTGCGGCCCGCCCACGCGGAGCGCTACGACGTCAGCGACGCCGGCCTCACCCGCTACGTGCGCGACTTCTACGCCTACCGGCTCGACGCTCACGGCCGCCAGGACTCGCCGCTCGGCAGCCACGTCAACGCCCACACCGCCGGCGGCATCGCCGAGGGCGGCTACCTCGGCTTCGCCGAGCTCTCGTACGTGCACATGCCGCTGCCGGGCGAGCGGCTGGTGGCCTTCCTGTCCGATGGCGCCTTCGAGGAGCAGCGCGGCAGCGACTGGGCCCCGCGCTGGTGGCGGGCCGAGGACAGCGGCCTGGTGGCGCCGATCATGATCGCCAACGGCCGCCGCATCGACCAGCGCACGACGATGTCCCAGGAGGGCGGCGTGCAGTGGTTCACGCGCCACCTGCGGCTCAACGGCTTCGATCCCATCGTGTTCGACGGCCGCGATCCCGCCGCCTTCGCGTGGGCCATCTGGGAGATCGAGCGGCGACTGCAGGCGGCGGCGCACGCGATCACCGAGGGGCGGCGGCGGTACCCGGTCCCCCTGCCCTACGGCGTCGCGGTCGCCCCCAAGGGCGCCGGCTTCTACGGCGCCGGCACCAACCTCGCCCACAACCTGCCGCTCGGCGGCAACCCGCACACCGACGCCGTGGCCGCGCGGCGCTTCAACCGCTCGGCCCGCCGGCTGTGGGTGCCGCCCGACGAGCTGGCGGCGGCGCGGGCGACGCTGCAGCACCACGACGCGGGGGGGCGCCCCCGCGAGCGCGACACCGCGCTCGCCAACCGGGCACCGGCCGCGCCCCGCGTGCCCGAGCCGGCCTGGCGGCCCGTCGCCGCCGACCGCACGGACCGGCGGGCGTGGACGCGCAGCGGCCCGATGGCGGCCGTCGACGACGGCTTCCTGGCCATCGTGCAGGCCAACCCCCACCTGCGCCCGCGCGTGGGCAACCCCGACGAGATGCGCTCCAACCGGATGCAGCGCACGCTGGAGGCGCTGAAGTTCCGGGTGACGGCGCCCGAGGCCGGCATCCCCGAGGCCGTCGACGGCGCCGTGGTGACCGCGCTCAACGAGGAGGCCGTCGCGTGCGCGGCGCTCGCCAACAAGGGCGGGATCAGCCTGATCGTCACCTACGAGGCGTTCGGCGCCAAGATGCACGGCGCCGTGCGGCAGGAGATCATCTTCGCCGATCACCTCGGCCGGGCCGGCCGGCCGCCCGGCTGGGTGTCCATCCCCCTGGTGCTCACCTCTCACACCTGGGAGAACGGCAAGAACGAGCAGTCGCACCAGGACCCGGCGATGGCCGAGCTGATGCTGGCCGAGGCCTCGCACGTCTCGCGCGTGGTGTTCCCGCTCGACTTCAACACGACCGCCGCCGTCGTCGAGACGGCGTACGCCACGCGCGGCCAGATCTGGACGCTGGTGGTGCCCAAGGGGTCCAGCATCCCCGATCTCTTCACCGCCGATGAGGCACGGGCGCTCGTCCGCGACGGCGCCGCGCTCCTGCCGTGGGCGGGCTGGCAGCCCGAGCAAGCCCGGCTGATCGTCACCGCGGTCGGCGCCTACCAGCTCGGCCAGGCCCTGCGCGCCTCCGAGCGGCTCGCCGCGCGGAGAATCGAGCACGCGGTGGTCGCGATGCTCGAGCCCGGACGCTTCCGCGCCCCCCGCGACGCCGGCGAGCGCGGTCACGCCGCGCCGGCCGAGGTCGTGGCCCGCTGTTACCCGCCCGGCGTCGCCGCGCGCCTCTTCCTGTGCCACACCCGGCCCGAGAGCCTGCTCGGCGCACTGGAGCCGCTGCACACGGGAGCGGCCACGGCGGGGCTCGGCTTCACCAACCAGGGCGGTACGCTGGCGATCGAGTCGCTGCTGTTCGTCAACCGCGCCTCGTGGGCCCACGCGCTCGAAGCGGCCGCGCGGCTACTGGCCCGGCCGCGCGAGGAGCTGCTCGACGAGGCGGAGTGCGCCGCGCTCGATGGCCGGGCCACGCCGGAGGGCGTGATCGTTCCGGCGACGCGCTGAGCCGGACCAGGCTCAGGGCGGCGGCGGTCGCAGTGGCGCCCGTCCGAACCGCGTGCGGAGGCGGTTGAGCGCGGGCAGGACGCCGGGGCGGCGCAGGAGCACACGCTCCAGGCGGTGGCGGCCGGGGAAATCGACGAGGAACGCGCCGGCCAGCATCGTGAGCAGCCCCTGGCCGGGCACGCCGGGGATCGAGAGCACGGCGCCCACGACGATGAGCACGACCCCGGCGCTGTTGCGGAGCAGGCGGCGCGACCACGAGGCCGGCGGCCGCGCGGTCTCGAAGTAGTCGGGCGGCAGGGCCAGGACCACCTTCAGCACGACGGCCAGCGACCCCACGGTGAGCAATAGCCACACGCCGGCCGCCACCACCACGTGCATCACGTCGATGGCGGGGAGGACGCTGGCCGGCAGTCCCGCGCTCACTCCATCTCGAGACGGTCGAAGCGGATGACGGTGACCCGGTAGTCGTCGCCGTAGCGTGGGACCGGCACGAAGAAGTAGCTGCGCCCGCCCCCCGGCACGTTGCCGTAGACGTAGGCCTCGCCACTGGCGACGATCTGGCCGGCCTCCACCACGTCCACGCGCACCCGCACGTTGGTGACGCCCACGGCGCGGTCGTTGTAGAGCCAGCCCACGATGGCGCGCCCGCGCCGGCCCAGCAGGTCCGGCTCGGTCTCGGCGCGGAAGCTCGGCCCGGCCGGCCGGGCCTCCTGGGCGGTGGCGGAGCCGGCGGCGAGCACCACCAGCAGGCCGGCGAGCACGGCGAGGCGCCGGCTCATCGATCGTCCCAGTCGGCGACGAACACGTCGAGGTCGCGGGGGGCGGCGGCGCCGCGGCTGGCGCAGAAGACCAGGCGCTTGCCGTCGCGCGTGAACATCGGAAAGGACGCGAAGCCGTCCGCCCACGTCACCCGCTCCAGGCCGCCGCCGTCGAGGTCGACCAGGTAGAGCGCGAAGCTCCGGCCCGAGGGATCGTGCAGGTTCGAGGAGAAGATGATCTGGCGCGCGTTGGGGTGCATGAACGGTGCGAAGTTCGCCCCGGCCAGCCGGGTGACGCGCCGCAGTCCGGTGCCGTCGGCGTTCATCAGGTAGATGTCCAGGCGGCGCGGCCGCACGAGCCCACGGGTCAGGAGGGCGCGGTAGTCCTCCAGCTCCTCGCGGCCCTCCGGCCGCGAAGCGCGAAAAACGATGAACCGCCCGTCCCAGGAGAAGAACGGCCCGCCGTCGTAGCCGGGCGCGTCGGTGAGGCGGCGCACGTTGCCGCCGTCGGCGTCCATGAGATAGAGGTCGAGGTCGCCCTCCCTCAACGAGGTGAAGACGATGCGGCGGCCGTCGGGCGAGACCGCGCACTCGGCATCGTAGGTGTCGTTGTCGGTCAGGCGCGTGAGGTTGCCGCCGTCGGCATCGCTGGCGACGATGTCCCAGGTCGAGAAGAGCGGCCACACGTAGCCCTGGCTGCGGTCGGGCGGCGGCGGGCAGGCGGCGCCGGCCAGGTGCGTGGTGGCGTAGATCACCCGTCGTCCGTCGGGGAAGAAGAAGCCGCAGGTCGTGCGCCCACCGCTCGACAGCCGGCGCTGCTCGCCGCCGTCGGCGCGCATCGTGAACATCTGGTCGCAGTCGTACGGGGGCCGCGTGGACTGGAAGATCAGCCGGGTGCCGGTCGCGTCCCAGTACGCCTCGGCGTTCTGACCGCCCGCCGTGAGCCGGCGCAAGTTGGCCAGGCGCTTCTCCCGCGGCTCGACCGGCGCCGGCGTCGCCGCGGCCGCCCGGCCGGGCGTCAGCGCGGCGGCGGCCGCGGCCACGCTCAGCCGCAGCACCTCTCGCCGGCCGATCACCGCCGCTCCTCCAGCACCGCGTCCAGCCGGCTCTCGGCGCCGTCACGCACGACCGTGACCCCGACCCGGTCGCCCGGGCGGCGCCCGCGCAGCGCGAAGGTGAAGTCCTCCAGCGTGCGCACGGTGAGGCCGCCGAAGGCGACGATCACGTCGCCCTGGCGGACGCCGGCCTTCTCGGCGGGGCTGCCGGCCCGCACACCGCCTACCCGCACGCCCGGCCGCTCGCTCTCGCCGAACTCGGGGACGACGCCGAAGAATGGACCGTAGCCGCCGGCGCGGCCCGACGACCCCGGCGGCGCCGCCACGCGCGCGTAGGCGGGCGGCGTGGCCGCCGAGGCGACCGCGTCGACCACGCGCGCGGCGAACGCCGTCACCTCGGCCAGGCCGGCGGCGTCGATCCTGTCCCACGTGTCGCTGGGCCGGTGATAGTCCGCGTGAGCGCCGGTGAAGAGGAAGAGCACCGGCCGCCCCGCCGCGTAGAACGCCGCGTGATCGGAGGGGCCAAAGGGGTCGGCGCGCAGCGTGAGCGCCAGGCTCCCGGCCTGGGCGGTCACCAGCTCGCGCAGCCCGGTGGCGCTGTCGACACCGCCGACGTAGAGCGCGCGCTGACGCAGCCGGCCCACCATGTCGAGGTTGAGCATCAGCACGGTACGCTCGAGCGGATGGGCGGGACGCCGGACGTAGTGCGTGGAGCCCAGCAACCCCATCTCCTCGCCGGCGAAGGCCACGAAGACCAGCGTGCGCGGCGCGCCGCCCGCCTCGGCGAAGGCGCGGGCCAGCCCCAGCACCACGGCGACGCCGGAGGCGTTGTCGTCGGCCCCCGGATGGACGGCGCCGACGGCGTCGGGCGCCAGCGAGCCCTCGCCGCCGCGGCCCAGGTGATCGTAGTGAGCGCCGATGACGACCGCCTCCTCGCGCAGCTTCGCGTCACGGCCGGGCAGGACGCCGACCACATTGGCGGTGCGCCCGCGCTCACGCACGAGGCTCACCTGCACGGCCACGCGAGCGCCGGGCACGGCGAACGATCTCGGCGTCGGCCCCGCGTCGATCGCCGCCGCCGCGGCCGCGAGGCCGACGCCGGCCGGGGCCAGCAGAGCGTCGGCGACGACCGGCGTGATCGCGGCGGCCAGCACGCCCGTGGACTGCGCGTGTCCGGCCAGCGGCGGCAGCGGCCCGTCGCCGACCAGAAGCACCGCCAGCGCGCCGTGCTCGCGCGCGTTGATGATCTTGTGGCTGCGCTCGGAGTAGTGATACGCGTCCGGCCGCCGGAACGGGCCGGCGGGATCGGCGCGGCGGGGCTCACGCTCGAGCACGAGCACGATCCGCCCGCGCACGTCGAGCCCGGCGTAGTCGTCCCAGCCAAGATCGGGCGCGGTGATCCCGTACCCGGCGAAGACCAGGTCGCCCTCCTGCCGCCCCTCGGCCGAGACGGGCAGCGGCGCGAAGTCCCGCCCCAGCACCAGCGTCCGCGCGGCCGGCGCCACGACGTCGAGCGCGTTGGCATCGCCCAGCCGGATGCCCGTCGGCACCGTGAACGCCTGCAGCCACCCTCCGGCGTCACCGGCCGGCCGCAACCCGAGCCGCTGAAACTCCGCCCCGATATGGCGAGCCGCGCGCTCGGCGCCCGGCGTGCCCGACGCCCGCCCTTCCATCTCGGGCGCCGCCAGGATCTTCACGTGGTCGAGCAGCCACCCCGCCGGCGGCGCCACCGGCGCCGCCGCCAGAGCCGGCGCCGCCAGGACCAGGGAAAGAAGCAACACGGCAATGAACGTCACCAGCGCATTCTACCTACGACTCCCTGACTCACGAACCCGGCACCCGCGCGGGGCCGGGCGCCACGCGAGTCAGGACGCGAGCGGGAGGCGGATCGTGAAGCGGGAGCCGCCGGTGGCCGGACGCTCGACGGCGAGCATGCCCCGGTGGGCCACGACGATCGAGCGGGCGATGGCCAGGCCAAGTCCACTGCCGCCGCTCTCGCGCGAGCGCGCGGTGTCCAGGCGCACGAAGGGCTCGAAGATGCGCGCGACGTCGGCGGCGTCGATACCGGGCCCGGTATCCTCGACCGCCACCACGACCTCGCGGCCGGCGCCGGTGACCGACAGCTCGACGCGCCCCCCGGCCGGCGTGTACTTGACCCCGTTCTCCACCAGGTTGAGCAGCGCCCGCCGCAGCGCGCCGGCGTCGCCCAGCACGGCCAGCGGCGCCAGCGATCCCACGCGCACGGTGACGCCGCGGTCCTTGGCCAGGCGGGTGCCGACCTCGGCCACGTCGAGCACGAGCGTCTCCAGCTCCACGCGGGCCCGGGGCGAGTCGGGACCCGCGGTCGAGCGCGAGAGCAGCAGGAGATCCTCGGCCAGGCGCACCAGACGATCGACCTCCTCCAGCGCGGAGGCGAGCACGTCGCGATACTCGGGGCCCGAGCGGTCGGCGCGCAGCGCGACCTCCAGCGTGCCCTTGAGCGCGGTGAGCGGTGTGCGCAGCTCGTGGGCGGCGTCGGCCGAGAAGCGGCGCATCTCGCCGAACGTGTTCTCGAGGCGGCCCAGCATGCCGTTGAGCGTCTCGGCCAGGCGGTCCAGCTCGTCGCCGGTGCCGCGGATCGTGATCCGCCGGGCCAGCGCCTCGGCGTCGATCTTCCGGGCCGCGCTCGACATCTCGTCCACCGGCCGCAACGCCGCCCGGGCCATGACGCGGCCGCCGGCGGCGGCCAGCCCGACGCCGAGCGGGACCAGCACCGCCAGCGCCTCCAGCCACCGCTGCAGCGTGCGCTCGGTCGGGGCCAGCGGGATGCCGACCTGGATGACCTCGGTCAACCGTCCCGCACGCTCCACGGGCAGCGCCACCACGCGCACCCGCTGCGAGTGCAACAGCACGGTCTCGAAGGCGGGCCGGCCGAGGGTGACGCTGCGGAGAGCCTCCGGGGACAGCGGCAGCACGTCGTCGCGCAGGCGCCAGGAGCGCATCCGCAGCCGCCCGTCGGGGCCGAGGAGCTGGAAGAGCTGGTGCTCGGGATCGAGCAGCTCGCGCACCCACCACTCGGCCTCGTCGAAGGCGTCGCCACGCGGCGCGTCGCGCACCACCTGGGCCAGCGTCAGCAGCGAGCGGTCGACGTCCTGGGCCAGGCTGCGGGCGAGCAACCAGTACGACATCGCGCTGATGACGACCAGGATGGCCAGCAGGGCGCCCGCGTACCACAGCGTCAACCGCGTGTGCACGGACAGCGGCAGACGCCTCACTCGGGCTCGCTCCGCAGGACGTAGCCCGCTCCGCGCACGGTGTGCACCAGCCGCGGCTCGCCCGGCCCGTCGATCTTGCGGCGCAGGTAGCCGACGTAGACGTCGACGATGTTGCTCTCGGGATCGAAGTCCAGCCCCCACACGTGCTCGGCCAGCATCGGCCGCGTGAGCACGCGGCCGGCGTTGCGGAGGAAGTACTCGGCCAGGGCGTGCTCGCGCGCGGTCAGGGCGATGCGGCGGGCGCCCCGGCGCACGTCGCGCGTGGAGGGATCGAGCGAGAGATCGGCCAGGCGCAGCACGGGGGCGGCGGCGCCGGTGCCCCGCCGCAGCAGCGCGCGCACGCGGGCCAGGAACTCCTCGAAGGCGAACGGCTTGGTGAGGTAGTCGTCGGCGCCGAGGTCGAGGCCGCGGACCTTGTCGGCCACGCTGTCGCGGGCGGTGAGGACCAGCACCGGCGTCCTGATCCGGCGCTGGCGGGCGGCCTTGAGGATGGCGAAGCCGTCGACCCGCGGCAGCATGAGGTCGAGGACGATCAGGTCGTAGGGCGAGGCTTCCAGGATGAGGTCGAGCGCCGTGGCGCCGTCGGCGGCGACCTCCACGGTGTGCCCCTCCTCGGCCAGCCCTTGCCGGATGAAGCTGGCGACCTTGCGCTCGTCCTCAACGACCAGGATCCGCAGGGGGATACCCTCCTACGCGTTCATCTTCTCCCTCCAGGGCTTCGGCGTCCACGCGGAGACGGGCGGACGGGGAGCGCGGCGGGGGGGCCGGCGCGGTACCGGGATGCTATAGGGGATGAAGAAGAGCCAGCGGGCCCACGCCTGCGTGCGCTGGGCCGGCGGCCGGCCGAGCGCCCGGGCCAGGTCCTCGCGGACGTGGTCGATCCAGCGCCGCCACGCGGCGGCCTCGCCCGCCGGCACGAGCCGCCCGAGGGCGCGAGCGAGCGAGCCGTGAGGCCCCAGCTCGGTCGCGGCCCGGCTCGGCCCGTTGGCCGGATCGGACAGTGCCACGTCGGCCAGCCACACGTGCGTTTGCAAGACGAGACGACGGCGCCGGGCCGGTTGGATGGCGAGCCAGCACGGCGCCATCGTCTCGTACCAGGCCTTGAGTGAATCCAGCCCGGCTTCGTTGAACTCGTTTCGATCGAGCGTGAACGCGGGTGACGCAGCATCGGCCGCGGTCGTCGCCAGGCGGGGACCCGGCAGCGGCAGGGCGGAGAGAAAGCGTTGATCGTTGAGCCGGCGGTCGACAACCGCCAGCAGCTCGGAGCGCCGGGCGGCGTCACCGTCCCAGCGACGCACCCAGCGCGCGACGATCCTGGCGATGTCCTCGATCGGCAGCCACTGCAGCACGAGCGTGCCGCCCTCGAAGCCGGCGGCGCGCAGATCGTGGATCGCGGCCCGTGCTCGCGTGCGCGTCTCGTTCACCCACATCACCTGCTCGGCGGACAGCGGCACCAGCGTCTGGCGCAGCAGCAGCCCCAGGCGCCCGCGCGACGATTCGTACACCGCGACGAGATCAGGATGACGCCGGCACACCTCGGCGAACCGCTCGTCCCACATGGTCAGTCCTCAGGCGCCGACGGTCAGGTAGAGGTTCTGTCCCTCGCGCTGAACGAGCACGAGGACGGGCGTGCCGGCCGGGTGCTTGTCCAGCGCGGTCCGCAGCGTCTCGACACTGGTCACCGGCGTCCGGTTGACCTCCACGATCACATCGCCGGCCTCGATCCCGGCCGTCTGGGCCCGGCTACCGTCCTCGACGCGCTCGACCAGCACGCCGCGGCCGGCGGGCAGGTCGAGGGAGCGGGCCTGCTCCGGCGTCAGGGCGCGGGCCGCGATGCCGAGCTTGGCGCCGGCCGGCTCGGTC
The DNA here is from genome assembly GCA_963734175.1 of uncultured Candidatus Rokubacteria bacterium. Taxonomy (GTDB): domain Bacteria; phylum Methylomirabilota; class Methylomirabilia; order Rokubacteriales; family CSP1-6; genus AR5. The sequence goes on along the minus strand of CAVTGC010000001.1, from coordinate 353,802 downwards.
GCCGCCACCTTGGGGCCGTCCTCCTCGAGCCGGGCGACCTTCACGGTGACCGTGAGCCGCTGGCCGTCGCGGACGACCTGCAGGGGCACCTCGCGGCCGACCGCCGTCTCGGCCACCACCCGCGGCAGCTCGGTGCCGCGCGCCACCGGACGGCCGTCGTACTTGACGATCACGTCGCCCTGCTTGAGGCCGGCGTGGGCGGCCGGCGAGCCGTCCATGACGCCGCTCACGAGGGCGCCCGTGGTGTCGGGCAGGCCGAAGCTGGCGGCCAGCTCCTTGGTGACCGGCTGGATCGACACGCCCAGCCACGCCCGCGTGACCCGGCCGCTCTCGGCGAGCTGGGCCACGATCGGCTTCACGAGATTGGTGGGGATGGCGAAGCCGATGCCGACCGAGCCGCCGTTGCCGCTGGCGATCGCCGTGTTGACGCCGACCACCTCGCCGCGGGCGTTGACGAGCGGCCCGCCGCTGTTGCCCGGATTGATGGAAGCATCGGTCTGGATGAAGTCGTCGTAGGGCCCGGCCCCGATCGCCCGGCCGGTCGCGCTCACGATGCCGGTCGTGACCGTCTGCTCCAGGCCGAACGGGTTGCCGATGGCCATGACCGGCTCCCCGACCTCGAGCTTGGCCGAGTCGCCGAGCGGGATGATCGGCAGGCCGGTCGCCTCGACCTTCAGCAGGGCCAGGTCGGTCTTGGCGTCGCCACCCACGACCTTGCCCGGCACCTCGCGCCCATCGGCGAACTTCACGCGGATCTCGCTGGCGCCGGCCACCACGTGGTTGTTGGTGAGGACGTAGCCGTCGGCGTTGATCACGAACCCGGAGCCGAGGCCGCGCACGTTGCGGCGCTGGTTACGGCCCGGCGCCTCCCGGCCCGGCAGCCCCCGGCCGGGGAACTCACGCATGAGCTCGTCGCCGTCGGCCTTCTCCCGGGTGCCCCGGGTGCTGACGTTGACGACGGCGGGCTTCACCGCTCGCGCGATCTCCACCCACGCCGGTGACGGAACCGTCGCCACCGGGCCCGAGCCCGAGCGCTCCGTCCACACGTGCGTCTCCCGCCCATGCCCCACGTGCGGGATGACGACCACTGCCAGGACTCCGGCCAGCCCAAGTGCCGGCCAGGTCAATCCTCTCCACCAGGACGACGTGCCCTTCATATCAATCCTCCGGCAGGCGGCCATGCCAGCACCGCTTCCTGCCATCGGACGATACGCAGCGGTGATGAGAGGGACATGAAGGACGGATGAGAAATCGCTCATCCGCCCGCGGACGGGCCGTCGGCCCTTACTTCGGCGTCAGGATCCGGCCCGGGCGGGCAGCGCCCATGCGGCCGTCGTCGACCACGACGGCGCCGTTCACCAGCACGTAGGGGATGCCGGTGGGGTAGCGGTGCGGCTCGGCGTAGGTCGACTCGTCCTTGACGGTGGCCGGGTCGACCACGGTGAGGTCGGCGAAGTAGCCGGGCTGCACGAGGCCGCGCTCGCGCAGGCCGATGCGGGCGGCGGCCATCCCGGTCATCTTGTGCACGGCCGTCTCCAGCGAGAAGAGCTTGCGCTCGCGCGCGTACTCGCCGAGCACGCGCGGGAAGGTGCCGTAGGTCCGCGGGTGCGGCTTGCCGGGCCGGTCGCCCTCGCCCTCGTAGAGCGGGATCGAGTCGGAGCCGATCATCAGCGCCGGGTGGGCCAGCACCTTGGCCACGTTGTCGATCGACTGCGAGAAGCTGACCATGCCGACCGTGCACTTTTCCTCGAGCAGCAGGTTCATCAGCACCTCGGCCGGGGGCTGCCCCGACTGCCGGGCGATCTGGGCCAGGTGAAGGCCCTCCAGCTCCCGGCGCTTGCAGGTCGCGATGAACACCTGGTCGAAGCCGATGCCGCCCTGGGAGACCGTGCCCCACCGCTCGCCGTCGATCAGGCACTCCTCGACGATGCGGCGACGCGTAGCCCGGTCGGCCAGCCGCTCCAGCAGCTTGCCGATGCCGCCGTCGTGGGCCCAGGCCGGCATCATGTTGTCGAGCTTGGTGCTGCCGGCGTTGTACGGGTAGACGTCGCCGAGCACGTCGACGCCGCGGGCCCGCGCGGTCTCGAACAGCCGCAGGGCGGCGTCGATCTTCGACCAGTTCTCCTTGCCGGAGGCCTTGACGTGCGAGACCTGCACGCCGACGCCCGCCTCCTCGCCGATCCGGATCGCCTCGTTGATGGAGTCGAGCAGCATCGAGGACTCGCCGCGGATGTGCGAGAAGTAGTAGCCGCCCCGCGCGGCCATCGACTTGGCCAGGGCGATCAGCTCCTGCGTGTCGGAGTAGGCGCTGGGCGCGTAGACGAGGCCGGTGGAGAAGCCGAAGGCGCCGGCGTCCATGGCCTCGCCCAGCAGCCGCTGCATGCCCTTGAGGTCGTCGGCGCTGGCCGGCCGCGCCTCGAAGCCCATGGCGGCGATGCGGAGGGCGCCGTGACCCACGAAGTGGGCGACGTTCACCGACGGGCGCATGGCCCGGAGCGCATCGAGGTACTGGGCAAAGGTCTCCCAGCGCAGGTCGAGGCTGGCGCCGATGCCGCCCGCCCACCCGCGCACGATGTCCCGCTGGTCGGCGCGCAGGGGCGCCTGCGAGAACGAGCACATGCCGACGACTTCCGTCGTCACGCCCTGGCGGATCTTCGACTCCGCCGACGGGCACCCGAAGTAGAACAGGTCGGAGTGCGAGTGCATGTCGATGAAGCCGGGGGCCACCACGCGCCCGGCCGCCTCGATCACCCGATCGGCCGTCCCGCTGAGCCGCGGCCCCACCGCGGCGATGCGCTCGCCCTCGACGGCCACGTCGGCCGCACGGGCAGGCGCCCCGCTGCCGTCGACCACGGTGCCGCCGCGGATCAGCAGGGACCAGGCCATCTCAGGCCTCCTCGATCGCCACCGAGGTCATGCGGTCGCCCTGCTTGATGCGGTCGACCTCTTCCATGCCCGACACGACCTTGCCGAACACCGTGTACTGGTTGTCCAGGTGCGGGGTGGCGCCGTAGGTGATGTAGAACTGGCTGCCGGCGGAGTCCGGGTGCTGGCTGCGGGCCATGGCCACCGCGCCCCGCACGTGCTTGTTCTTGTTGAACTCGGCCTTGATCTGGTAGCCGGGGCCGCCGGTGCCGTCGCCCTTGGGGCAGCCGCCCTGCACGACGAAGTCGGGCACGACCCGGTGGAAGCTGAGGCCGTTGTAGAACCCCTTCTTGGCCAGGGTCACGAAGTTCTCGACGGTCTTGGGCGCGTCCTCCGGGAAAGAACTCGATGCGGATCTGCTTGCCGTTGCCGAGGGTGATGACGGCGGTCTGCTTCACGAGGCTTGCCTCCTCACTTGGTGACGATGCGAATGGACTTGATGCGGTCGCCGACCTTGATCTGGTCGACGACGCCCATGCCGGTGGCGACCTTGCCGAACGCCGTGTACTTGCCGTTCAGGAACGGCGCCGGCCCCAGCATGATGTAGATCTGGCTGCCGGCGGAGTCGGGATCGTTGGTGCGGGCCATCCCGAGGACGCCCCGCTCGAACGGCCGCGCGTTGAACTCCGCCTTGATCGTGTAGCCGGGGCCGCCGCTGCCCATCTTGGGGTCGTTCATCGGCAGCGTCTTGGATTGGGGGTCGCCGAACTGGACGACGAAGTTCGGCTCGACCCGGTGCACGCGCTGGCCGTCGTAGAACTTCTCGTTGACCAGCTTCACGAAGTTCTCCACGTGCTTGGGGGCGTCTTTGGGCCAGAACTCCAGCACGATCTCGCCGCCCTTCTCGAGCGTGACGATCGCCACCGGCGCCTTGGCGGCGGCCGGCGGGGCCTTGTCCTGGGCCGCCGCGGGGCCGGCCACGAGCGCGGTAAGAGCAACGAGAGCGACGGCGAACCGGATCATGCGAGCGACCTCCAGGGGTGAGATGTGCCCGGTCATTATAGCCACCCCGCCGGCGCGCGCTACTTGCCGGACGGCTTCGTGATCGCCGCGTAGATCATGTCCTTCAGCAGCCCCCGATACGGCACCCGCTGCTTGGGCGACTGCATCATGAAGACGACGAACAGGTTCTCCTTCGGGTCCACCCAGAAGTAGGTCCCGCCGGCGCCGCCCCAGTTGTACTCGCCGACCGAGCCCGCGTACGGCGACACCCCCGCCGCCGTCCGCACGGCGAAGCCGAGGCCGAACCCGAAGCCGGGGCCGGGCAGGTAGAGCGGCGTGGTGGCGATGGCCGGACTCAGGTGGTCGGACGTCATGAAGGCGACGGTCTTCGGCCCGAGGATACGGTGACCCTCCAGCGTGCCGCCGTTCAGCAGCATCTGCAGGAAGCGAGCGTAGTCCACGGCGGTGCTCACCATGCCGCCTCCGCCCGACTCCCACTTCTGGGCCAGCCGTGGGTCGTTGAAGTTGGCGTTGACGCCGAACGCGCGGTCGTTGGCGAACGGTTCGACGATGCGGTCCTGCCGGGCTCGGTCGGTCACGTAGAACGCGGTGTCCTTCATGCCGAGCGGGTCGAGGATGCGCTCCTTCTCGAATTGCAGGAGCGAGGTACCGGCCACGACCTCGATCACCCGGCCGAGCACGTCGGTGGAGTGGCTGTAGTCCCACGTCGTGCCGGGCTGATAGGCGAGCGGGAGCTTGGCCAGCCGGTCGACGAGCTCGGCGTTCGTCGGGTAGTCGTCCCACACCTTGCCCTCGACGTACGCCTTCTTGACCAGGCCGGAGCCGAAGAAACCGTAGGTCAACCCGGAGGTGTGCCGGAGCAGGTCCTGGATCGTCATGTCACGCCGACTCGGCTGCAGATCGAGGGTGGGCTCCCCACCACTCGAGTCCGCCTTCTCCACGCCCACCTTGAGGCCCCCGAGCTGGGGCAGGTACTTCGACACCGGCTGGTCGAGGGTGAGCTTGCCCTCCTCGAAGAGGATCATCGTGGCCACCGAGGTGATCGGCTTGGACATCGAGTAGATCCGGAAGATCCCGTCCTTGGTCATCGGCGCCTTTGTTGCCGGGTCCCGGGCGCCGAGGGCCTCGAACAGGACGATCCGGCCGTGGCGGGCCACCAGCAGCACGGCCCCGGGGATGACCCCCTTCTCGACGTCGCGCCTGAGGGTGGCGGTGAGGCCCGACAGACGCTCGGCCGACAGCCCCACCTGCTCGGGCTTGGCGCTGGGCAGCCCCTGCGCGTGGGCGGCGGCGACGGCGACCAGACACAGCAGGACGACCAGCAACCCGGCCCTCGTTCTCATCGGACCCTCCTGGCGTGAAGTCGGCGCGCGCGGGCATGGTACGATGAGCAGATGCAGCAGCGCGAGAGCATCCGAAACATCGCCATCATCGCCCACGTCGACCACGGCAAGACGACGCTCGTCGACGCCATGCTGTGGCAGTCGGGGCTCTTCCGCGAGAACCAGGCCGTCGCCGAGCGGATGATGGACTCGATGGACCTGGAGCGCGAGAAGGGCATCACGATCATGGCCAAGAACACGGCCATCAACTACAAGGACGTCCACATCAACATCGTGGACACCCCCGGCCACGCCGACTTCGGCTCCGAGGTCGAGCGCACCCTCACCCTGGTCGACGGCGTGCTGCTGCTGGTCGACGCCGCCGAGGGGCCGCTGCCCCAGACCCGCTTCGTGCTCAAGAAGGCGCTGGAAGCCGGGCTGCCACCCATCGTGGTCATCAACAAGATCGACCGCTCCGACGCCCGCCCGGCCGAGGTGCTGGACGAGGTCTACGACCTGTTCATCGACCTCGAGGCCGCCGAGGACCAGCTCGAGTTCCCGGTGCTCTACACCAACGCCCGCACGGGCACGGCCACCACCGACCTCAAGGTCGAGGGCCAGACCCTGGAGCCCCTCTTCGAGACCATCGTGGCCACGGTGCCCCCGCCCCGCTTCGATCCCGCCGTCGGCCTGCAGTTCCGGGTGACGATGCTGGACTGGGACGATTACGTCGGCCGGCTCGTCATCGGCCGCATCGTCAACGGACGGGTCCGCCAGGCCGACCGGATCTCGGTCGTCCATCGCGACGGCAGCACCGAGGCGGCCAAGGTCACCGTGCTGTACGGCTACGAGGGTCTCAAGCGCATCGAGATCCCCGAGGCGAACGCCGGCGAGATCGTGGCCATCGCCGGCATCGAGACGATCGACATCGGGGAGACGGTGGGCGATCTCGAGAACCCGGTGGCGCTGCCGCTGATCCGCATCGACGAGCCGACGGTGTCGATGCTGTTCTCCTCCAACGTCTCGCCGTTCGCCGGCAAGGAGGGGCGCTTCGTCACCTCGCCCCAGCTCCGCGAGCGCCTGCTGAAGGAGCGCAAGCTCAACCCGGGCATCCGGGTCGAGGAGACCGACTCGCCCGACACCTTCCGGGTCTCCGGCCGCGGCGAGCTGCAGCTGGCCATCCTCATCGAGATCATGCGGCGCGAGAGCTTCGAGCTGGAGGTCGGCAAGCCGGAGATCATCACCAAGAAGGACGAGCAGGGGCGCACGCTGGAGCCGATGGAGCACCTGGTCATCGACATCCCCGAGGAGTTCATCGGCGCCGTCACCCAGAAGGTCGCCCCCCGCAAGGGCCTCATGACCAAGATGGTGAACCACGGAACCGGGCGCGTCCGGCTCGAGTACCGAATTCCGTCCCGGGGCCTGATCGGATATCGGACGGAGTTTCTGACCGACACGCGCGGGACCGGCCTGCTGAACCACCTGTTCGACGGCTGGGACGCCTGGCAGGGCGACATCGCGCACCGCCAGAACGGCGCCCTGGTCGCCGACCGGACCGGACGCACCACCGGCTACGCCATCGACAATCTCCAGGCGCGCGGCACCATGTTCGTCGGGCCCGGCGAGCAGGTGTACGAGAGCCAGATCGTCGGCGAGAACTCGCGCGACAACGACCTGGACGTCAACATCACCAAGGAAAAGAAGCTCACCAACATGCGGGCGTCGACCTCGGACGAGGGCATCAAGCTGACGCCGCCGCGGACCATGAACCTCGAGCAGTGTCTCGAGTGGATTCGCGAGGATGAGCTGCTCGAGGTCACGCCGAAGTCTCTCCGCCTGCGCAAGCGCGCGCTCGGCGGTCGTCGTCGATTCTGACCAGCCTCTACTCCTGCCGCGGGAATCCGGCTAGCTGACGACCGTCTGGGCCAGGGCAAGGGCGCCGAGAGCGCCGGCGCGGTCGCCGAGGGCAGGCGCCACCACGTAGTCGTCGATTCCTTCCGCCAGGGCCGGTGTCTGCACGTAGCCGGCGAGCAGGGCCACCATCTTCGAGCGGATCAGCGGATAGAGCTGAGACCGGGACATGACGCCGCCGCCGATGACGATGCGGTGGGGCGAGAGCACGACGACGACGTTGGCGAGGCCGAGGGCGAGGTAGTGCGCTTCGAGCGCCCAGGCGGGGTGGTCGTCGGGGAGCGCGGCCGCGGGTTGGCCCCACCGAGCCGCCAGGGCGGGGCCCGAGGCCAGCCCTTCCAGGCAATCGCCGTGATGGGGGCAGGCGCCGGGGAACGGATCGAGCGCGCGGTCGTGGGGCACCCGCAGGTGGCCCATCTCGGGGTGTACGAGGCCGTGTATGGGCCGGCCATGCACGAGGGCGCCGCCGCCGATGCCGCTGCCGACGGTGATGTAGACCAGGTTGTCGACGCCGCGGCCGGCGCCCCAGCGATGCTCGGCGAGGGCGGCGCCGTTGACGTCGGTGTCGATGGCGATCGGGACGCCGAGCGCCTGCCGTAGCGGCCGCGGCAGATCGACGCCGGTCCATCCCGGCTTGGGCGTCGTCGTGATGCAGCCGAAGGTCGGCGAGCGCGGATCGAGGTCGAGCGGCCCGAAGCTGGCCACGCCGAGCGCCGCCAGCGGGGTCCGCGCGGCCTGCGCGCTGAAGAACTCCGCGGCCCGCTGCAGCGTCTGCGCCGGCGTCGTGGTCGGGAATCGCGCCTCGGCGCGGACGTCGGCGGCGCCGGTGCCGACCATGCAGACGATCTTGCTCCCGCCCGCCTCCAGCCCTCCGACCAGTCGGTCCATGCCGCTCATGGTAGTGCGAGCCGGCCCCGCGCGGTGGCGGTGACCGCATGGGATACTGCGCCGGGAGGACGACCATGAGCGGACATCAGTCGATGGAAGCCGTGCACGTCGACGAGCGGGTGTGGGAGACGCTGCGCTGGACCGGCCAGTGGAGCAAGATGCTCTTCCATCCGCGGCCCGAGCGGCCGACCGAGCCCAACGCCGGCCTCGTCCGCTACGAGCCCGGCGCCCACCATCCGCAGCACAAGCACGACTTCGCCCAGGTCTGGTACATCCTCGAGGGCGAGTTCCAGATCGGCGCCCAGACGTATCGACCGGGAACGATGCTGTTCTACGCCGACCCGCACGTGGAGGAGCCGCTGCGGACCGAGACCGGCGGCCTCATGCTCTTCGTGCAGTACCAGGGGCCGGGGACCGGTGGTCGCCCCATCTACGACGGCCGCTTCAACGTCGCCGAGCGCCGGCCCGACCAGGAGCGGATCGACGTCTGAGCTCCCGTCGCGGGCTCGATCACCCGGCACGACGATGCTGCTGACCAACGGACGGATCTACACGCTCGACGCCGGCGACACGGTCGTCGACACCCTGGTCGTGCGCGACGGGCGTATCGCCTTTGCCGGCCGCCGCGCCGACGTGAACGCCGCGCCCGGCGAGGCCACGATCGACCTCGACGGGCGAGCGGTGCTGCCGGGGCTGGTCGACGCTCACGGTCACCTCATGCACCTGGCCCGGGGCCGGCTCAGCTTCGACGCGCGGGGCGGCGCCTCCGAAGAAGAGGTGGCCCGCCGGGTCGGCGAGCGTGCCGCCACCCGACCGCGCGGCGAATGGATCACCGGCCGCAACTGGGACCAGAACCTGTGGCCGGGCCGGCGATTCCCCTCGAAGGCCACGCTCGACCGCGCGGCCCCCGACCACCCGGTGGCGCTCGTGCGCATCGACGGCCACGCGACGTGGGCGAACTCGGCGGCGCTGGCCGCGGCCGGCGTCGAGCGCGCCACGCCCGATCCGCCCGGCGGCCTGATCGCCCGCGATGCCGCCGGCGAGGCGACCGGCTTGCTGATCGACACCGCCCAGCGCCTGCTGCAGCGGGTGGAGCCCCGCCCTTCGGACGAGCAGTTCGACCGGGCCGTGCGCGAGTGCGTCGCCGACTGTCTGGCCGTCGGCCTCACCGGCATCCACGAGATGGGTGCGGAGCTGTACGCGCTGGCTGCCTACCGCCGTCTCCTCGAGCGGGGCGACTTCCCGTTCCGCAACTACGTGGCGGTGGCGGCGCGCTCGGCCTCCACGTGGGATCACTACCGTCAGCGCGGGCCCGAGCGGCTCGGTGACGACCGGGTGATCGTCGGTGCCCTCAAGCTGCTGGCCGACGGCGCCCTCGGCTCGCGGGGGGCGGCGCTGCACGACGCCTACTGCGACGATCCCGGCAACACGGGCCTGGTGCTGGTGCCCGGCGAGGAGGTCGAGCGGATGACGCTGGAGGCCGGCGCGCTCGGCTTCCAGGTGTGCGTGCACGCCATCGGTGATCGCGCCAACACGCTGGTGCTCGACGCCTTCGAGCGCGCGCTGGCCCGCACGCCACGCCCCGACCACCGCCTGCGCGTGGAGCACGCCCAGATCCTCACCGAGGCCGACGTCCCCCGCTTCCAGCGGCTGGGCGTGCTGCCGAGCATGCAGGCCACCCACTGCACCTCCGACATGGCGTGGGCGGCCGAGCGGCTCGGCCCCGAGCGCCTGCGCGGCGCCTACGCGTGGCGCTCGCTGCTGGCCACGGGGGCGCGCATCGCCGGCGGCTCCGACTTTCCGGTCGAGAGCCCCAACCCGTTCCACGGCATCCACGCCGCGGTCACCCGGCGGCCGCGCGACGGCGAGGATCCCGGCTGGCAGCCCGAGCAGCGGATGACGCGCGCGGAGGCGGTGCGCTCGTTCACCAGCTGGAACGCGTGGGCCTCACGCCAGGAGCGCGATCTCGGCACGCTCGAGCCGGGCAAGCGGGCCGACCTCGTCGTGCTGTCCGAGGACGTCTTCACGTGCGCCGAGGCGCGCATCCCGGCGATCCGGCCGACGCTCACGCTGCTCGACGGCGAGGTCGTCTACCGCGCATAGCGCGCCGGTCGCTTCTCACGGCGCGGGCGGGAGCGGCTCGATGCGGATCCGGTGGATGCGGGGGCCGTCCATCTCGAGCACACGCCAGCGACGGCCGGCCCGGATGACGGTGTCGCCGGGGGCCGGAATTGCCCCCAGCGCGGTGATGACGAACCCGGCGGCGGTCGTGTAGTCGGGCGAGTCGTCGACGGGGACGCCGGCGGCCCGGAGCTCGTCGATCGGCGTCAGGCCGTCGACCGCGAGCGCGCCGTCGGCCAGGCGGACGATGGGGGGCGCCGAGGCCTCGTGCTCGCCGGAAATCTCGCCGACGATCTCTTCCACGATGTCCTCGACCGTGATGAGTCCCACCACACCGCCGTATTCGTCGACGACCACGGCCATGCCCTGCCGCTGGTGCTGAAGCTCGCGCAGCACGGCGCCGATCTTCGTCGTCTCCGGCACGAAGAGCGCCGGGCGAAGCAGCTCGGTGAGGGGCGGCATCCTCCCGTCGGCGACCGCCCGCAGCACGTCGCGCATCAGCACGAGGCCGAGCGGGCGGGAGATGTCGTCCTCGTACACGGGGACGCGCGAGTGCCCGATCTCGGCCACGAGACGGGGCACGTCGGCCGGCGGCGTCGACACCGCGATGCCCTGGATGCTCGGGCGCGGCACCATGACCTCACGGACGGTGGTGTCGGCGAACTCGAACACGTTGTGGACCAGCTCCTCCTCGGCTCGCTCGAAGACACCCTGGGCGGCGCCCTCTCGCACCAGATAGCGCACGTCTTCCTCGGAGACGAACGCCGACCGGCCCCGCGCGCCGAGCCCCAGCGCCCGCAGCACGAGGTCCGTCGAGGTCGTGAGGATGCGCACGACCCCCGCCGAGATCCGGCTGAGAAGCAGGATCGGCCGGGCTACGACCGCCGCCAGCCGCTCGGGATCCCGCAGCGCGATGGCCTTGGGGGCCAGCTCGCCGAGCACGAGGGCGAGATAGGTGATGGCGAGCACCACGAGCCCCAGGGCGACCGGCTGGGCGGCGCGGCCCAGCCCCCCGGACACGAGCAGGGGCGTGAGGGCCTCCACTGCGGTGGCGCCTCCGACGGCCGCGGTCAGCGTGCCGACCAGCGTGATCCCGATCTGGATCGTGGCCAGGAAGTTCTCGGGATGCTCCTTCAGACGAAGGGCGGCGGCGGCCCCCGGCGACGTACGGCCAAGCTCGGAAAGCCGGCTGACCCGTGCGGACACCAGTCCGATCTCGGCCGCCGCGAAGAATCCGTTGAGGGCGACGCCCACGAGGATGAGGACGAGCTCCAACCAGATCGTGTCCATGCGACCTCCTCGCAACGACGCGCCCAGTGTCCCACGCGTGGCCGGTGGGGGCGCGCGGCCGGGCCCCGCGTCGTCAGGCTTGCAGGACCACGATGCCGGCGACGGCGACCAGCGCGCCGAGCACGGTCCACAGCGACACGCGCTCGCCCAGGAATATCACGCCGAGCGGCAGCGCGAAGAGCGGCGCGGTGGCGGACAGTACCGAGCCGACGGCGACGCCGGCGTACTTCAGGCTGGCGACGAAGAGGACGGAGCTGGCGGCGGTGACGAGGCTGAGGGCGCCGATGCGGAGCAGCGGGCCGCGGCCGCCCGCGCGCAGCGCGGCGGCGGCGCCGCGGGTCCACGGCGTGAGCCAGAGCAGCGCGGAGGCCAGGGGCAGGCGGATGGCCTGGGCGGTGAGCGGCTCGATCTCCTGCAATGGCGTCTTCATCATCACCGTGGACACCGCCCACGCCACCGAGGCGATCACCGCGGTGGCGACGCCGAACCACAGGCGCTCGGGCCGGGCCCCCGGCCGCACGCTCACGATCAGCGCGACGCCGCCCAGCGTCAGCAGCGTGCCGACGGCGATCGGCGTGGTGATGCGCTCGCCGTAGATGGCGGCCGCCATGAGCGCGGCCCCGATCGGGTAGGTGGTCGCGATCGTCATGGCCCGGCCCAGGCCGATGGCCCGCGTGCTCTCGAAGAACACGCTGTCGCCGATGCCGATGGCCGCCACGATGGAGACGACCAGCACGAGGAAGGTCGTGCCCGACATGGCCACCAGCACGCCGGGGCCGTCGGTCAGCACCACGCAGGCCACCAGCAGCGTGCCGGCGATGCCGGAGCGAACGGCGTTGATGGTGACCGAGCCGTAGTGGGGCATGAGCGTGCGCGCCAGCAGGCTCGTGACCGACCAGGCGAGGGCGGCGCCGAGCGCACAGGCGGCGCCGAAGGCGGGGTCCGACAGCACCGGAGTGTTCTATCACACACGACGGCACGATCCTCGCACTGCACGGCGTGGGAGGGTCGCATGGCCAAGGCGAGAAAGCGCGGACCGGTCCGCAAGTCCACCGCCCCCAAGGTGTCCCGGAAGATGGCCGCGGTACGCCCGATGCGGAGCGAGCCGGCCATCGCCCGGCGCTACGACCCGGGCTTCCGGCCGCCCGCCGAGAAGAGCCCCTGGCAAGACGAAGGCGAGCCCGAGGTGAACGGCTGAGGTATTCTCGTCGGCATCGCTGCCGACACGGGCCTGATCCTCGCGTGCATGGGCTGTTGCTGCGGTCATCCTGACCGTGGGGGGCCGAAGACCGTGCCCGGCATCCTCAAGCGGCAGATGCGCCGCGCCTTCCGCGAGGCCAAGCTGGACGGCCTGCGGCTGGCCTTCTCCGATTGCCTGGGCCCGTGCAGCGAGGCCAACGTGATCTTCTTCTACGCGCACGGCCGGCCGTACTGGCTGCGCCGGATGAGCACCGTCGAGGAGTTCGGCACCTTCCTGGCCTGGGCCGGTGAGGTGGCGGCCGGCGGGCCGACCTCGCTACCCTCCGACCTCGTCCCTCACGCGTTCGCGTGGACGGGCGGCGGTCCCGGTCCGGCCCCGCCGATCGACGGATGAGGCGCCGCGTCGTCCTGCTGCTCCTGGTGGCCGGCCTCGCCGGCTGCGCGGAGTTCCGCTCGCGGTATCCCGGCCCCGACGTGCTCTTCATCGCCACTCCGGCCGACGTGGGCGTGGAGATGCTGCGCATGGCGACGGTGACGGCCACGGACGTCGTGTTCGACCTCGGCAGCGGCGACGGCCGCGTGGTGGTCGCGGCGGCCCGGGAGTTCGGGGCCCGCGGGGTGGGCGTCGAGATCGACGCCGAGCTCGTGAAGACCAGCCGCGACGCCGCCTACGGCGCTGGCGTGGCCGACCGGGCCACGTTCCTGTGGCAGGACCTGTTCGTCACCGACCTGCGCCCGGCGTCCGTGGTCACGCTCTACCTCCGGGACGACGTCAACCTCCGCCTGCGGCCCAAGCTGCTGAGCGAGCTGGCCCCCGGCAGCCGCGTCGTCTCTCACGACTTCGACATGGGCGACTGGCGTCCCGATCGCGTGCAGCGCGTGCGCGGCCCCAACCGTGACCACCGGCTCTACCTGTGGCTGGTGCCGGCCGACGTGGCCGGCGTGTGGCGGATGCGCCTGGGCGACCGGGAGGCGCTGCTCAACCTCACCCAGCGCTACCAGGTGCTGGGAGGCACGCTGGCCCTCGACGGGCGCGAGCTGCCGATCACCGACGCGCGGATGGCGGGCGCCCGGATCACGTTCACGGCGGGCACGCTCACGTTCGACGGCCGCGCGGGCGGCGAGACGCTGGAGGGACGGGCCGGCGAGCGCCCGGGCCCCGACACGCTCGGCTGGAGCATGAGCCGCGTCCGCTGAAGCCGGAGCGCGTTCGCGGCGGGGTCGGCTCGTCAGCGCCCGCCGGAACAGCTGAGGCGCAGCGCCAGCAGCGCCGCCACCGACACGACGAACTCCTCGTCGGCCCGCGAGTACGGGCGCTCGGCGCTCCATAGCGAGAGCGTGCCGACGACGCGGTCGGCGACCTGCATGGGCACCATGAGCGCGTAGCGGAGGCCGCGGGCGTACGGCGAGGGCGCCCACCCCTCTTCCCCGCAGGTGGCGAGGTAATCGGTGGTCCGCACGGACCGCTGGCGCTCGGCCACTCGCGCCTCCAGCCCCTCGTCGCCCGGCACCCAGCCCGGCCCCGACGCCCACAGCAGATCGAAGGTGCGCCGCCGCTGCACGCTGGTCTCGTCCCCCTCGGTGAAGGCCGTGGTCTGGTTGCCCACGTAGATGATGCCCTCCACGTGGCTGCCGAGCAGGATCGGCACCGCCATCAGCGCGCCGATCGTCTCCCGATCGGCGACCTCCGCGTAGTCGCGGCCCCGGGGGTCGCCGATGTAGTTCAGGGTCCGCACCGCCCGCCGCGTCTCCAGCACCCGAGCCGCGATACCGGTCCCCTCACCGACCGGAGGGAGGCGTTGTTGACGCCGTGCACGCCGGACCAGAAGCGGAAGACCATGGCGTCGGAGCCGGATTCGCGCAGCGCGATGCCGACCACGTCGCTGCCGCAGAGCTCGCGGGCACCCTCGGCCACGCACTTGAGCACGGTGTCGAGGTTCAGCGAGGCGTTGAGCGCTCCTCGTCCGCCCGTCGGGCCTCCTCGGCCTGCCGGCTCTCGGCGGCCAGGCGCTCCAGCGCCTCGATGCGCAGACGGAGGCGCTCGTTTTCGATCGCCAGCTTTCGAGTAGGATGAGGCCCCGGAGGCTCCACGATGGACTATAGCGAATACCAGCACCTCACCTTCGAACGCAAGCCGCATGGTGTGGTGCTCATCACGATCAACCGCCCCGAGGTGCTCAACGCCACCAACGACCGCCTGCACTGGGAGCTGACCCAGATCTGGCTCACGCTCGACGCCGACGACACCGCGCGGGTGGCGGTGGTGACCGGCGCCGGCCGCGCCTTCTCGGCCGGCGGTGATCTGGAGATGGTCGAGGCGAACTCGCGCGATCCCAAGCGGCTGGTCCGGACGGTCCGCGAGGCCTCCGACATCGTCTACAACATGATCAACCTCGACAAGCCGGTGGTCTCGGCCATCAACGGCGTCGCCGTCGGTGCCGGGCTCGTCGTCGCGCTCCTGGCCGACATCAGCATCATGTCGGAGAGCGCGCGCTTCACCGACGGCCACACCAAGCTGGGCGTGGTGGCCGGCGACCACGCGGCCATCGTGTGGCCGCTGCTGTGCGGCATGGCCAAGGCCAAGTACTACCTGCTGACCTCCGACTTCATCGATGGCAAGGAGGCCGAGCGCATCGGACTGGTGAGCCTCTGCACCACCGCCGACGAGCTGATGCCGCGGGCGCTGGCGGTGGCCGACAAGCTGGCGCTGGGCAGCCAGCAGGCCATCCGGTGGACGAAGCGCAGCCTCAACAACTGGCTGCGTATGGCGGGGCCGATCTTCGATCAGTCTATCGCGCTGGAGATGCTCACGTTCATGGGTGAGGACGTGCGGGAGGGGCTTCAGGCGATCCGCGAAAAGCGGCCGCCGCGGTTCCCGTCCGCGCTGTAGCGCGCCTCCGGCGCCACAGACGGAACCCGATGAACGCCAGGGCGGCCGCCACCGCCAGGCCGACCCCCAGCCACCGCGTCTCCGACGAGGCCTGGGCCCAGCGAGGGCCGAGCAGCCAGCCGGCGCCGACCCAGGTTGCCGTCCACAGCAGCGCGGCCGGGACCTCGATGGCGACGAAGGTGAGATAGCCCACGCCGTGCTCGCGGGCCGGCGGCCACCCCAGCACGCGCACCGCGGCGACGAAGCGGCCGACCAGGATGACCAGGGGGCCGAACCGCTTGAACCAGTCGCCCGTGCGCTCGACGCAGCCGGGCGGGCTGAACGTCATCCGGCAGTAGAGCCTGAGCAGGCGGTCGCCCCCCAGAGAGCCCGCGAAGTACCAGAGATGGTCCGTGATCACCACGCCCGCGGCGCCGAGCGCGATGATCAGGGTCAGGCTGGCATCTCCGGTGGCGGCCAGCGCGCCGGCCGCGGCCAGTACGATTCTTCCCGGAAAGGGTATCGCCGTGGCGTCCACCAGGGTGGCGATGAACACCACGGAGTAAGTGTGCTCGAAGAGCCAGGAGGTTAGCGACTGGACGATCCCGTTCACGCTACGTGATGGTGCAAGCCCGATACCACGCGGTAGGCTGGGGACCCATGACGCCGCGCTTCCGCCGCTACCTTCTCTGGCAGGCGCCGAGCTGGGCGGCGGTGGGGGCAGCGCTGCTCGCGCTCAGCGGACTGGCCGACCTGCCCCTCTGGATCGTGCCGCTCGGGGTGGCGGCGTTCGTCACCAAGGACATGCTGATGTACCCCGTCGTGCGCCACACGCTGGAGCCGCCGCGCACGCGGCTGGTCGGCGCCCGCGGCCGCGCGGTCGAGCGGCTGGCGCCGGTCGGCTACGTGCGAGTCGACGGCGAGCTGTGGCGCGCGGAGACGAGCGGTGCTGCGATCGAGGCGGGGGCGCCGATCATCGTGCGCGAGGCCAGCGGCCTCACGCTGCGCGTCGAGCCGGCCGGTCCGGCGTGAACGGTCACCGCGCCAGGGCCTTGCGCCGCCACAGCTCCCACGGTCGGCCGACCGTGCCCGCGACCGACGCTTCCGCCCGCCGCGCCTCCTCGTCGTCGAGATAGGTCACGGGCCCGCCGAGCGCCATCGCCTGCGCCTGCAGCCGCGCGTTCATCTCGGTGTAGACGCTACGGAAGACCGCGATCGGCAGCGAGGACGCGACGACGACGGCGCCGTGGCCGCGCATCAGCGCCACCGGTCGCGGGCCGAGCGTCTGGGCGAGGCCCCGCCCGAGCGCGGCGTCGCGAACCAGCATGTCGGTCGACCGGCCGCTCGTCGTCTTGATGTCGTACACGGGCACCCCGCCGCCCAGGAACGCGCTCATGTGATAGAGGGGCCGCAGCGGCACCGTGCCGACACCGAAGGGGATGACCGAGGGCGAGTGGTGATGCACGACCGCCTTCACATCCGGCCGCGCCCGGTAGATCTCGCCGTGGATGAAGCGCTCGAGGTAGGTCGTCCGCCCTCGGGCATCGACCGGTGCGGAGTCGAGGTCGTACTCCATGACGTCGGCCGCGGTCACCAGCTCGGGCGCGAGCGAGCGCGACATGAGATAGCGCTGGGGGTCGGCCGGGTGCCGCACGCTCACGTGGCCGTAGCCGTCCAGCACGCCCTGGTCGACCAGGATCCGGTTGGCGGCGACGAGATCCTCGATCAGCGCGGGATCGACCGGCCCCGCCGTGGCCGGCGCCTGGGCAGCGGCGCGTGCCGCCACCAGCACGCCGGCGACGCCGAGACCGGCCACGCCGAGAAAGTGACGACGGCTCCCAGGCTCCATCGCAGCCTCCTTGTCGGTCACGACGCGCCGCCCTGACGGGTCTCCAGCGACCGCCGCAGCTCCTCGAGCCCGGCCACGAAGGCGTCCAGCGCGGGCGTGCGCGGCTTGTCGCGGCGTCGCACGAGGCCGATCTGGCGCTGCAGCGAGGGCACCAGCCGCATCGCGGTCAGCGTGCGCGACCGCACCTCGCTCCTCACCGAGAACCACGAGGTCACCGACAGGCCGAGCCCGGACTCGACCAGCTTCTTGATCGCCTCCGTGTTGCCGAGCTCCATGGGCGAACGCGGCGCCACCCCGGCCCGGTGGAACCAGCCGTCGATGAGGCGGCGCAGCGTGGCCCCGGCCTCGAACAGGATCAGCGGGTGCCCGGCCAGCGTCCGCGCGTCGACGGTCTTGGCCCGCCGGGCTCGTGGAGCGCCACGCCCGTTCGAGGCCCCCCACTCGGCCGGCGCGATGGCGACGAGCTCGTCGCGGAAGAACGGGCTCACCACCAGCTCGCGCTCACGGACCGGCAGGCTGACGATGCCGACGTCGAGCGTGTTGGCCACGACGGCCCGGGTGATCTCGGTCGCGTTACCGGTGACGATGACGACCTCCGTGTCCGGGTAGCGCGCGCGGAAGCGCCGGAGCGCCGGCGGCAGCAGGTAGATGCTGATCGAGGCGCTGGTGCCCAGCCGCACGCGCCCGGCGACCACGCCGCGCAGCTGCTGCACGCGCTCGACCCCGGCCTCCAGCTCGCGCAGCGCGCGGTCGGCGTGGCTCAGCAGGAGCTGGCCGGCCCGAGTCGGAAACGCGCGCTTGCCGACGCGCTCCAGAAGCGGCAGCCCCAGCGCCTGCTCCAGGTGACGGACCTGCATGCTCACCGCCGGCTGGGTGAGGTTGAGCGCCTGGGCCGCCCGCGAGAACGAGCCGTGCCGCGCGATCGCCTGCAACGTGCGGAGGTGGGCGACCTGGAGGTCCATCGCCGTCAAAATGTATGTGATCGTCGGTATCAGAACAATTGAGTACTGCGCTGGGGCTAAAACGCGGCCATTTGTGAGGCATGGCGAGATCGACCGTACCAACTCACCGGACATGGCAGAGGACGCCCGCGGCCGGCTGGCCTGGGTGGCACCGGATTTGCCGCTAACCTCTGCGGGATGTCGATCCGATTTCGCTGGATTTGGTACTCCGGCTCGGACGGGAAGTGAGGATATCGATGAGGATTCTTCGCAGCTTCCGCGGATTCACGATCGCTTTGATGTCAGCCGGAGCGGTTGCCTCCTGTAGTCACATGCCCTCGTCACCGCAACCGGTGCAATCCAGTAATCCGAGCGTTACCTACAACTATCGGACCGATCAGGAACTCCTTCAGGCCAACCAGAACGCGGCAACCTATTGCGGGAAGTATCAGACCGCCCCGCGGACGACAACCCTCACGAACAACCCGGACGGAAGCAGAACCGTCGTCTTCGAATGTGTGCCGAGCGCCAGTGCCAGTTACCCGGCGGCGTCGGTCAACCCGAATCTGACCTACACCTATCGGACGGATCAAGAGCTAGTCCAAGCGTCGCATACCGCGAACGCCTACTGTCTGAAGTACGGCTCGCAGCCAATGACATCTCGCATAGTGACCAATTCCGACGGAACCAGGACCGTGACGTTTCAATGTGGCGCTCGGTGACCCGGACGGCGAACTGATATCTGCGGGTGCTACCGGGATCTGTCGCTCAGCCGGCGTGGCCAGCCACCGAGAGCCGCCGGTCGAGATCGTAGGCGGCGCTGATCAGCGCGAGGTGTGTGAAGGCTTGCGGGAAGTTGCCGAGGTGCTGGGCCTGCGGGCCGAGCTCCTCGCCGTACAGTCCCAGGTGGTTGGCATAGCCGAGCATCTTCTCGAAGAAGAAGCGCGCCTTGTGCAGATCGCCCATGCGCGACAGACACTCCACGTACCAGAACGAGCACATGGAAAACGTGCCCTCCTGGCCCGTGAGCCCGTCGGTGGCGTCGGTGAGGCGATAGCGATAAACGAGCGAGTCACTCACCAGATCCTGCTCGATGGCGCGCAGCGTGGACAGCCAGCGTGGGTCGGTGGGGGAAACAAAGCGGATGAGCGGCATCAGGAGGGCTGAGGCGTCGAGCGCCCTGGAGCCAGGCGTCTGCACGAACACACGTCGGGCCGGATCCCAGAACCGCTCGTAGATGTCCCGATAGATCGTATCCCGCACGTCCTGCCATCGGGCCAGCGGCGCCGGGAATGAGCGCTTTCCCGCGAGACGGATGGCCCGGTCGAGCGCCACCCAGCACATCACCCGCGAGTAGAGGAATTCCTGGCGGCCGCCCCGCACCTCCCAGATGCCCTCGTCCTTCTCGCGCCAGTGTACGCAGACCCAGTCGATCAACCGGACGATGTTCGTCCACCCGTCGTGGGGGATGGGGGATCCGTATTTATCGTACAGGTATACCGCGTCCATCAGCTCGCCGTAGATGTCGAGCTGAAGATGGGTATATGCAGCGTTGCCGATGCGAACCGGACGCGAGCCCATGTACCCCTCGAGGTGCGACAGCGTCTCCTCGGGCAGGGCGTGGCGACCGTCGATGCCGTACATGATCTGGAGCGAGCCGTCCGGCTCCAGCTCATCGACCCGCGCCATGACCCAGCGCATGAACGCTTCTGCCTCGCCGGTGTAGCCGAGCCGCATGAGAGCATAGAGGGCGAAGGACGAGTCGCGAATCCAGGTGTAGCGGTAGTCCCAGTTCCGCACACCGCCGATGTGCTCCGGTAGTCCGAACGTGGCCGAGGCCACAATCGAGCCGTGCGGACGCGAGGTGAGGAGCTTGAGCGTCAGTGCGGAGCGGTTGACGGTCTCGCGCCAGCGGCCCCGGTAGGTGGAGCGGTCGACCCAGCCGCGCCAGAAGTTCACCGTCCGCTTGAACGCCTCGCTCTCATAGTCTTGCTCACGGCCGGCGGAGGGTTCGTCGGGCACGATCACCTCGAGGATGAACGAGGCCGACTCGTCGGCACCGAGCGTGAACTCGGCCATGGCGTCGCCATTCACCAGCTGCATTGCGACCGACGAGCACAGCCGCAGGGCCAGCTGGCCAGCACCGCTGCGGCCGACGAAGATCAGCTCTCGGTCGCTGCGCCGCTCTACCGAGTGCGTGGCTCGGGCGTAGTCGAAGCGTGGGGCGCAGTGCATGCGGAAGCGTATCTCCCCGCGCACGGTCTTCACCCGGCGCACGAGGTTGTGAGCCTGGCCGGCGTCCTCCACCGGCATGAAATCGGAGAGCTCGGCCACGCCGTCGCCGGAGAGGAAGCGAGTGAGGAGAACGTTCGTATCGGGCAGGTAGAGTTGCCGGCGCGACGCCTCGCCAAGCTGAGGCGCGATCTGGAAGCGGCCGCCGCGCTCGGCGTCGAGGAGCGCCGCGAACACCGACGGCGAGTCGAAGGAGGGGAGGCAGAGGAAGTCGATCGAGCCGTCCTTCCCCACCAGCGCCACCGTGTGGAGGTCGCCGATAATGCCGTAGTCTTCTATGGGCGCATAGCGGCTCGCCACGGATACGACTGTATCACCGCGCTCGAAGATCCGGGAACTCGAGCCGGCGCGGGGCCGCCGGACCAGTGAATCTTGACTCGCCCTCCGAGATGGGTTCCCCTCAGCCCAGAGCACGTCGACCAACGCCACGACCAGCGGCGGACGGGAGCCGACGATGGAGGAGGAGAAGGATATGAAGCTCGGCGTGGTGTTTCCCCAGACAGAGATCGGCTCGGACCCTGCGGTCATCCGCGACTACGCTCAGGCTGCCGAGAGTGCGGGCTACGACCACGTGCTCGTCTTCGACCACGTGCTGGGCGGCAAGCTCGAGCGCTTCGACAAGCTTGGTCGGCGCCCGCCCTACACCGACGAGAGCCCCTTTCACGAGGTCTTCGTCCTGTTCGGGTACCTGGGCGCCTGCACGCAGCGCCTCGAGCTGGTTACCGGCATCGTGATCCTGCCCCAGCGCCAGACCGCACTGGTGGCCAAGCAGGCGGCGGCGGTGGACGTCCTCACCGGGGGGCGCCTGCGCCTGGGCGTGGGCATCGGCTGGAACCACGTCGAGTACGAGGCCCTGAACGAGGACTTTCACACGCGGGGACGCCGCGTCACCGAGCAGATCGCCGTCATGCGCAAGCTCTGGACCGAGCCGGTGGTGAACTTCGACGGCTCGTATCATCACCTCGACCGGGCCGGTATCAACCCTCTACCCGTTCAGCGTCCCATCCCGGTGTGGATGGGCGGGATGGCCGAGCCCGTGCTCAAGCGGGTGGCCCAGATCTCGGACGGCTGGTTCCCTCAGTTTCAGCCCGGCGACGAGGCGAGCCACACGCTCGATCGCGTGCGCGCGTATATGAAGGAGGCGGGCCGCCCGCTCTCCGCGGTGGGGATCGAGGGACGCTTCGCCTATGGAATCGGCGGCCCCACCGAGTGGGCGAAGCGGGCCCGGGAGTGGCGCGAGCTCGGGGCCACTCACCTCTCGGTGAACACGATGGGCGCCGGTCTGGCCCCGCGCGATCACATCGACGCGATCCTGAGGATGAAGCCGGCGCTCGGCGGTCTGTGAGCACAATCTTTCTTTCGTACCCCTCCTCGCTCGAGGAGACGGCGGCGCGCCTCGAGCTGTCGCTCACGGGGGAAGGCCATGCTGTGTTTCGCGACCGCTCGGCGCTGCCGCCGGGCGAGTCCTTCGACGCGAGGATCCGCGCCGCGGTCGAGGAAAGCGATCTCTTCGTCTTCCTCATCACGCCGGAATCCGTTTCGCCGGGCCGCTACACGCTCACCGAGCTGAAGTTCGTCGAGCAGAGGTGGGGGCACCCGGCCGGGCGTGTCCTGCCGGTGCTGGCCGAGGCGACGCCGACGGAGTCCATTCCCGCGTTCCTGCGGGCGGTGACCATCCTGAAGCCGCACGGCAACCTCGTGGCCGAGGTCGCCGCCGCCGTCGCGCGCCTGAGCGCGCCGTGGTGGCGGCGGATGCTGGAGCCGCGGCGGCTGGTGCCGGCCGCTATCGCCGCGCTCCTCCTCGCCGGCAGTGCATGGCTGGTGCTGCCCTCCTATCTCGAGCGCCGCCAGCAGAACGCCGAGGTGGCCGCACTCGTGGACCGGAGCCGGTCGCAGATCGAGGCCGGGAACTACGCTGACGCGTGGAAGCAACTGGAGCAGGCCAACGCCGTCGCGCCCGCCTCCCGCGAGGTTTTGGAGGCGCAGGAGCAGCTGGCCATGAAGCTGCTGCGGGGCGCCGGCCTCAGCTACTCGAGTGGCGGCAGGGACGGCTCCGAGGACCTCGTCAAGAGGACGTTGCCGGTGCTCGCACGCGGCTCGGCGGGCGCGAAGGGTGAGCGCCTGGCGAACCTGTTGGCCCACACGGGATGGGCGGACTACTTGCGCGGAGGCCGCGCTGGATCGAGCGCCCTCGACCCCGTGACGCAGTATCGCAGCGCGCTCGAAGCCGACCCGGCCAACGTCTATGCGCACGCGATGTGGGGGTTCGAGCTACTGCGAGAGCGCGGCTCCTCGGCAGCGCTCGCCGAGGCCAGGCGGCACTTCTCCGCCGCGCTCGAGACCGGGCGGGAGCGCGAGTACCTGCGATATCTGGAGGTCTCCGCGCTGCTGCAGACGTACACCAACGTGTGGATCGAGAACCCGGAGCGGCAACGAGAGGTGATCCGGGTGGTGAATGCGATGCGGACCGGCAAGGAAGCGAGGCCGAAAGGGTGGGGGCCGGGCTCGTTCAAGGGCAAGGTGTGGGCTATCTACCACTTCGGCTTCGTCACCGAAGACGAGCGGGCGCCGCTTCTGGCCGCGCTGCCCCCGGCGGATCACCTCGCCACCTTTCGCTGGCTGTTCCCGGAAGACGACCTGGCGGCCGACCGGGGAGAGTACGGGCTCTTCGAGTACCTGTTCTTTCTCGCCCAGGTGGAGGAGTACGGCGACGATCGCGCCGCCGCGCTGGCTTCGTATCGCCGGCTACTGGGCGAGTTCACTTCGAAGAAGTACAACAGCGGTCGGGCCGTCAAGATGGTCGAGCAGGCCAATGTGGCCATCCGCCGCCTCGGCGGCTAGGCGCCTGCGGCCCCCTCCTCCCCCGAAGCCAACACTTGGAACCCAAAGCTGAATTGATGGTCTGTATCAGAACAATTGATTTCCCTGATGGGCTACCGGCCGGCAGCATGGGCGCATGGACACCAACGTGTACGCGCTGGAGACGATGGCTCGGGAGCGGCTCGCCCACCTGCGCGAGGAGGCGCGACGGATGGACCGTCTCGCCCTGGCCAGGGTCGCCCGCCCCGCGCTGCGTGTCCGGCTCGGGGCGGCGCTGGTCGCGCTCGGAGAGTGGCTTCGCGGCGAGCCCGTCCTCGCCCCCGCCGGCCAGCCATGATCCGGCCCGCGACGCCGTCGGATAACGACGCGATCGCCGCCATCTGGAACCGCGAGGTCGAGCAGACGGCGGCCACCACCGACACCGAGCCCCGCGGGCCCGAGGCCCAGCGCGCGTGGCTGGCCGCCCACGGGCCCCGCCACCCGGTGATCGTGGCCGAGGAAGACCACGAGGTGGTGGCCTTCGGCGCCCTGTCGCCGTACCGGACGAAGCCGTCCTACGCGCGCACGGTGGAGGATTCCGTCTACGTCAAGGACGGCTGGCGTGGCAAGGGACTGGGCGGCGGCGTCCTCGATCACCTGCTGGCGCTGGCCCAGGGCCACGGGCACCGCTCGGTCATCGCGCGCATCACCGGCATCAACGAGGCCTCGCTGATCCTGCACGAGCGCCACGGCTTCGCGCGCGTGGGCCGCGAGCATCAGGTCGCGCTCAAGCTCGGGATCTGGCTGGACGTCCTGACCCTGCAGCGGGTATTGATGGACTGACGTCATCCCGGGCACGGGGAGGAGCGTGATGGGCCCGCGAGGCACGATCGGCCTGTGCGTGGCCATCACGGCCGTCGTCCACGTGGTCACCTACCTGCTCAACACCCAGCTGCCCCTGCACCTGGTGGCGCTCGGCGGTAGCCACGCCCAGATCGGCTGGCTGTTCGCCGTCACCACCAGCGCGGCCATGGTGCTGCGGCCTCAGGTCGGCGGGTGGACGGATCGCTACGGCGCCCGGGCGGTGATGCTGCCGGGCGCGGGCATCCTCGTGCTCACCATGGCCGTGTTGAATCTCGCGGCGACGCCGATGACCTTCATCGCGCTGATGGCCCCGCTCGGCATTGCCAACGCGCTGATCTCGACGACCGGCAGCATCGTGGTGGCCGACCAGAGTCCCCCCGAGCGGCGTGGCGAGAGCCTGGCCCTCTACTACACCGCCTCGTCGGTCGGCGTGGCGCTCGGGCCGGCGATTGGCTTCGCGCTGGCCGAGCTCGGCGGCGCTCGCCTCAACTTCGCCGTGGTGGTGGCCCTGGCGGTGGTCGTGGCCGCGCTGGTGGTAGCGGTCCGCACGACCCCGGGCGATGCAACGGCGCCCGGCGGCCTCGGACGCCTGTGGAGTTCGCACGCGGTGCCGGCCTCGATCGCGCTGATCGTCATCACCCTGGGGGCGGCCACGGTGTACGCCTTCCTGCCGCTGCACGCGGCGGCCGGTGGCCTCGGCCGGGTCGCCTGGTTCTTCCCGCTCATGTCCGGCTGCACGATCCTGTGCCGGGTGCTGCTCCGCCGCGCCTCCGACCAGTTCGGCCGCACGCGGGTGCTGGTGCCGGCGCTGATCGTCATCGCGCTCGGCCACGTCGCGCTGGCCACGCCCCCGACGGTATCGGCCGTGGTCCTCGGCGCCGTGCTCCTCGGCTCGGGCAACTCGATGCTCTACCCGACGCTGGTGGCGCTGGTCGTCGACCGCACGCCGGCAAACGAGCGCGGACGAGCGATCGGAACGCTCTCGGGGGCGTGGGACGTCGGGCTCGCAATCGGGTCGCCGCTGATCGCGCTGCTGGTCCAGCACCACGGATTCTCCGCCGGGTTCCTCGCCTCCGGACTCGCCGCCGCGCTCGGCCTCGGCGTCTTCCTCGTCACCGAGCGCCGACGCGTCGGCGCCTCGCCTATCGCTGCCGCGTCCTGACCACGCGGGGGCGGCCGCTGGCGCGGGCGATCGCGCGCAAGCAGAAGTAGACTGGGCGGGTGCCGGACGCCCCGCCTTCCAGTCTCCCGGTTGCGCTGCGGGCATTCGCGCATCGCGACTTCCGGCTCTTCTTCGCCGGTCAGCTCGTCTCGCTGGTCGGCACCTGGATGCAGTCTGTCGCGCAATCCTGGCTGGTCCTGGAGCTCACCAACTCCCCGTTCCGGCTGGGGCTGGTCGGCACCCTGCAGTTCGCGCCGGTCCTGGTGCTGTCGTTCTTCGCCGGCGCCATGGCTGATCGCCTGCCCAAGCGCCGCCTGCTCGTCGCCACCCAGTCGGTGATGTGCGTGCTGGCGCTCGTGCTCGCCGCCCTCGTCCACCGCGGCCACGTCCAGTACTGGCATGTGGCGGTGATGGCGGCCATCTACGGGGTCGCCAACACGGTGGACATGCCGACCCGCCAGGCGTTCATCGTCGAGATGGTGGGGCGCGACTCGCTGCGCAGCGCCATCGCGCTGAACTCGGCGATGTTCAACGCCGCCCGGGTCATCGGCCCCGCGCTGGCCGGCCTGGTCATCGCCCGCTGGGGGACGGCGCTGGCCTTCTTCTTCAACGGCGTGTCGTTCCTGGCCGTGATCGCCGCCCTGATGGCGCTGCACGCGCACGGGTTGCCCCGCGCCAACAGCGGCCGGGCCATGCGCCAGGAGATCGCCGAGGGGCTCTGGTACGCGCTGCGCACGCCGCGCATCGCCCTGGTGATGAGCCTGGTCATGGCCGTCAGCGCGTTCTTCTTCAACTACAACACGCTGGTGCCGCTGCTGGCCCGTGACGTCCTGCACCAGGACGCCCACGGCTTCGGCCTGCTGATGACCGCGCTAGGCGTCGGCGCCGTGGCCGGGGCGGTCGTCCTGGCCTCGCTGGGGGCAGAGCGGCCGCCCACGAACGTGCTGATCACCGCCGCGCTGGCGCTGGGGCTGGCCACCATGCTCATGGCCAGCGTCGGACGCTTCGGCGTGGCCGTCGCCGTGCTGGTGGTGATGGGGTTCTGCGGGATGCTCTTCATGACCGGCGCCAACACGACGGTGCAGCTCACCGTCCCCGACGAGCTGCGCGGCCGCGTGATGAGCCTGCACACGCTGATGTTCGCCGGCATGACGCCCTTCGGCGCCTTCCTGGTCGGCTCCGTCGTCGAGGCCTTCGGCGCTCGCGCCGGCTTCCTCATCACCGGCGCCGGCGGTACCCTGGCCGTGGCCGCCGTGACGCTCGGCTGGCGCTGGCGCCGCCGGCCACGGTAGACGTCAAGACCAAGGATGGAACGGTAGAGACCATGAGACTCGAGGGGCGGGTGGCGCTGGTCACGGGCGGCGGCTCCGGCATCGGCCGGGCCATTGCCCGGCGCTTCGCCGAGGAAGGTGCCCGCGTCGTGGTCAACGACATCCACGCGGCCAGCGCCGAACGCACCGCCGGCGAGATCGGCGGCGCCGCCCGCGGTCTCGCCGCCGATGTGGCCGACAGCGCCCAGGTGCGCGCGATGTTCGCCGAGATCGAGCGGGCCTTCGGCGGGCTCGACGTGCTGGTCAACAACGCCGGCATCGCCGAGGTGGACCCCGGCGACCGCGAGGCGTTCCGCGCCAAGGCCGAGACACGCATCGCCGAGATGATGGCCGGCACGGTCGAGACGCACTGGGACGTCACCCAGGCGCTCACCGACGAGGCGTGGGCCCGCATGCTGGCGGTCCACCTCAACGGTACGTTCTACTGCACCCGCGAGGCGCTCCGGCTGATGGGCCGTGCCAACCGGGGCGCCATCGTCAACATCTCGAGTGTGGCCGGACTGATGGGCATCGAGGTGGCACCCCACTACGGCGCCGCCAAGGCCGGTATCCTCGGCTTCACGCGCTCGGTCGCCCGCGAGGTGGCCTCCCGCGGCATCCGCGTGAACGCCATCTGTCCGGGGTGGATCGACACGCCCCTCCTCGACCCGCTGCCGCCGATGGTGCGCACGCTGGCCGAGCGCCAGACGCCGATGGGGCGCCTGGGCGAGCCCCGGGAGATCGCCGCCGTCGCCCTGTTCCTCGCCTCCGACGACGCCTCGTTCGTCACCGGCCAGTGGCTGTCGCCCAACGGCGGGCTGCTGACCGTCTGAGCGCCTTGGAGCTCCGCATCGGCACCTCGGGGTGGAACTACACCGAGTGGCGCGGCTCCTTCTACCCGAAGGACATGAAGCCGGCCGGGATGCTGGCCTACTACGTCGAGCGCTTCGCCACCGTGGAGGTGAACAACACCTTCTACCGGATGCCGACGGCCCCGGCGGTGACGGGGTGGGCGGCGGCGGCGCCGGCTGGCTTCCGGTTCGTGCTCAAGGCGCCGCAGCGGATCACCCACTTCGGCCGGCTGCGGGACGTGGACGAACCCGTGCGCCAGTTCTGCGACACCGCGCGCCTCCTGGGTGACAAGCTCGGTCCGCTGCTGTTCCAGCTCCCGCCGAACTTCAAGGTGGATGCCGGCCGCCTGGCCGACCTGCTGGCCCAGCTGCCGGCCGACCTGCGCGCGGCCTTCGAGTTCCGCAACGCGACGTGGTTCGCGGACGATGTCTACGCGCGATTGGCCAACCACAACGCCGCGCTCTGCATCGCCGACAACGACGACGGCGCCACCCCGGCCGTGGCCACGGCCGACTGGGGCTACCTGCGCCTGCGGGCCACCGGCTACAACGACGACGACCTCCGCGGCTGGCTCGCCACCATGCGCCGCATCGGCGGCGGCTGGCGGGACGCGTTCGTGTTCTTCAAGCACGAGGACGAGGGCACGGGGCCGGCGTTCGCCCGGCGCCTGCGCGAGCTGGCCGACGAGCCGCCCGGCGGCGGCGCGATCTGAGCCACGGGGCTGCCGCTCGCAATCCGGCGGCAGCCGGCGTAGGGTGAACATCGCTGTCCGGGAGGGCCTGCATGGAAGAAGAATCGAGCATGACGCCGGACGAGCTGGTCGGCCGGCTCGTTCAGCTCTTCCCGGATTTCGCCACCCACCGGGAAGCGGCCGACCCCGCCGACGAGGACGAGACCACGCTGTGCGGCGCCTTCGCCGAGTTCAGCGACTACTTCCGCGAGCGCTACGAGGAGCTGGCCCCGACGCGACTGCAGGCGCTCGGCTGGGTCCTGGCCGAGTGCATGGCCGACCCCGACTCCGAGCTGGACGAGGCCGCCGCCAGCTGCTTCCTCGAGAACGTGGCGGCCGAGCGCTTCCACGCCGACTTCGAGCGCTTCCTGATCGGCCGGCCGCTCGAGTTCTACGCCCAGTGGGGCGAGGGCCTCTGAGCGTGGACCGGGTCTTCTTCGGGCTGGGTGCGCTCTCGGCGCTGGTGGCCGTCGCCGCCGGGGCCTTCGGGGCGCACGCCCTTCGCGCGCGTCTGGTGCCCGACATGCTCGGCGTCTTCGAGATCGGCGCGCGCTACCACATGTATCACGCGCTGGCGCTGCTGGCCGCCGGGTGGGCGGTCGGGCGCTGGCCCGGCGGCGCCGCGGTGATGGCCGGCTGGCTCTTCGTGGCCGGTACCGTGATCTTCTCCGGCAGCCTCTACCTGCTCGCCCTCACCGGCCACCGCTGGCTGGGCGCCGTCACCCCGCTCGGCGGGCTCGCCTTCATCCTCGGCTGGGCCGCCCTCGCGTGGGCGGCCCTCCGCGGCGTCTGACGGCCGCCTACTCCTTCATCGCGCCGGCGACGAGCCCCCGCACCAGCCAGCGCTGCAGCCCCACCACGATGACGATCGGCGGCAGGCTGGCCAGGATCGAGGCAGCCGCGATGTCGCCCCACGGGATCTCGAAGACGCCGGGAAAGAGCGCCAGCGCGACGGGAACCGTGCGGCTGGCCTCGGTCGCCGTGAACGTGTAGGCGAACAGGAACTCGTTCCAGGAGGCCAGGAAGGTCAGCAGCGCGGCGGAGGCGGCGCCGGGCGCGACGATCGGCAGCACCACCCGGCGTAGCGCGCCCAGCCGGCCGGCGCCGTCGAGGAACGCGGCCTCCTCCAGCTCGACCGGGATCTCGCGGATGAAGCCGGCCAGCAGCCAGATCAGCAGCGGCAGCGCGAACGAGGTGTTGGCCAGCACCAGCGCCGTCCACGTGTCGCGCAGCCCCAGCGCCCGCATCAGGAGATAGAGCGGACTTACCGTGGTGATCTGCGGGAAGGCGGTGCTCGCCACCACGGCCAGGAGCAGCAACCCCTTGCCCGGCACCGGCAGCCGCGCGATGCCGTAGGCGGCCGGCAACCCGATGGCCAGCGCCGCCAGCGTCGTGAGCGTCGCCACTCCCAGGCTGTTGACCAGGGCCTGGGGCATCACGCTGCGCTCGACGACGGCCCGGTAGTGGACGAGCGTCGGTTGCGCCGGCAGCACCCTCGACGTCGCCAGCAGCTCGTTGTCCGGCGTGAACGAGGTGCGCACCTGCCAGAAGAAGGGCGTCGCCCACGCCGCCAGGACGAGCAGCACCGCCACGTCCCAGGCGCGCAGCCGGGCCCTCACGCGGCCAGTCCCTCGCGCCGGAGCATCCTGAGATAGGCGGCGGCCACCGCCATCACCAGCGCGAAGATCACCACGCCGACGGCCGCGCCGAAGCCGAGCTGCAGCGTCTGGAACAGGCTGCGGTAGGCATACACGGTCAGCGTCTCGGTGGTGCCGGCAGGGCCACCGCCGGTCAGGACGTACATGAGGTCGAAGGCCCGCAGCGCGTCGAGGGTGCGGAAGAGCAGCGCGACGAGCAGGATCGAGCGCAGCAGCGGCAGCGTGATGCCGGTGAACGTGGCGAGCCGGCCGGCACCGTCCACGCGGGCCGCCTCGTACACCTCGGGCGGAATCGTCAGCAGCCGCGCGTAGCAGAGCAGCGCCACGAACGGCATCGTGCGCCACACGTCGGCCAGGATCAGCGCCGGCAGGGCCAGGGCCGGATCGCCCAGCCAGTTCAGCGATCGACCGACGAGCACGTTCACGAGACCGGCCGACGGATGGTACAGCCACTCGAAGAGCTTGGCCGTGACCACCGAGGGCAGCGCCCACGCCAGCAGCAGCAGCGACAGCGCCAGCCGCCGGCCGACCCGCTGGCGCTGCAGCGCGAGCGCGACGGCCAGGCCCACCGCCAGCTCCAGGGCGACCGACACGACGGCGAACGTCAGCGTCACCCGGGTGGCGTTCCAGAAGCGCGGGTCGGTGGCCAGGAACGCGAAGTGGTCGAGCCCGACGAAGCGCGCGATGCCGAAGATCGGCACGCGCTGCTGCAGCGAGAGCCACAGCACCCACAGTCCGGGGTAGAGCGCCAGCGCGGCCAGCGTGAGCGCGGCCGGCGCCACGAACATGACCCCGGCCAGCCGGTCGGCGCGCTGGCGGCCGGTCACCGCAGGCCACCCAGCATGTACTCCAGGCGACGGCGGGCGTGGTCCAGCGCCTGCTGCGGCGTCTTCACGGCGACCAGCGCCGCCGAGAACTCCGGCTGCACGGTGGTGGACAGCATCAGATAGTACGGCGTGACGGGGCGCGGTCGTGCGGCCAGCATCAGGTCGTGGAAGCGCGGCATGTGCGGGCGAGCCGCCACGATGGCCGGATCGTGGTAGAGCGCCATCCGCGTCGGATAGAGCGCCACCCCGGCCGCTGTCAGCGCACGCTGGGCCGCCTCGTCGGCCAGGTACCGCACCAGCGCGACGGCGGCGTCCCGGTGGCGGGTGCGGCGGTTCACGCCCAGGTGGAAGCCGCCGGTGGTGCCGGCCCCGGTGCCGCCGCCGACGTGGCCCGGCAGCGCGGCCATGCCCACGCGGCCGCGCACCGGCGAGTCGGCCGCCTCGAAGAGATCGAGCGCGTACGGCCACGAGCGCACGAAGACCGCGCGGCCGTCGCCGAACGGCCGCCGCGTCAGCTCCTCGTCGCCGGCGGTCACCCACCCCGGGCTCAGCCCGCGGTCGATGAGCCCCCGCATGAAGGCGAGCGCCGCCGCCGCCCGCTCGGCCTGGGGCAGCACGCGGCCGCGATCATCGAGCAGCACGGCGCCGCTGGCCCAGAAGTGCTCGAGCACGTTGCAGACGAGCCCCTCGTACTGCTTGCCCTGCCAGAGCACGCCGTCCAGACGCGCGTCCCCCTCGCCCGCGCGCACGCGCTCGGCCTGCGCGGCCAGCTCCTCCCACGTGCGCGGGGGCGGCAGGCCGTACTTGGCGAGCAGGTCGGCGCGGTAGTAGACGACGCCGACGTTCATGTTCCACGGCATTCCCCACACGCCGCCGCCCCAGGTGGCGGCGGCGACGGCGGCCGGGAAGTGCGGCGCCAGCTCCTCGCGCGTCACCCACGGCGCCAGGTCGAGCAGCCAGCCGGCCTGGGCGAACTCGGGCACCCAGATGACGTCGAGCATGAGCACGTCGAAGGTGGGGCTCGCGCCCTCCAGGTTGATCACGTAGAACTGGTGCTGCTCGTCGCTCGTCCACGTGAGCGGCTCGCTGCGCACGGTGACGCCGGGATGGCGCCGCTCGAAGTCGCGCAGCAGGCCGGGGAGCGGATCGGACGGCCCCAGGATCTTGGCGTGCTTGAAGACGAGCGTCACCGGCCCGGGGCCTTCGCGCCGCTCGACGCAGCCCCCCAGGGCGACGGCGGCCGCAAGCACGAGCGCGGCCCATCGCATCACGGCGCCCGCAGCAGCCGGGGTAGCAGCTCGCCGAAGATCGTGGCGCCCAGGCGGAAGGCCTCCGCCAGCGTGGCGGCAGCGCCGGGGGCCTGGCTGCCCGCCCACCACTCGGCCACGTGCTCTTCCGACCGGAAGAAGTTGAGGGTGTGTCAGAGCGCCGTGCATGCCTTGCCCCGCAGGTCGCCGCGCTCGCCGATCCACGCCATCACGCCGTCGCCCCCCACCGGTCCCGCCGGGGTGACGGCCAGCTCGAGCCGCGCCTCGCAGTGGTGGCAGCCCGCCCGCACGATCACCAGCTGGCCCAGCATTGCCGCCACCCCGAGCGCGTCGATGGCGCAGCACGCCCATCGCTGGCGGCCGTCGGCCAGCACGGTGACGAAGGCCGTCGGCGTCCCCGACCACGGATAGGCGAGCACGACGCGGCCGTCGCTGACGTAGACGAGATCGCGCTGGTCCAGCTCGGCCACGGCGGCCCCGTCGCGGAGTGAGGCGATCTCGATCGGCGCGCCGTCGGCGACGAAGCGGTCGAGGATCTCGGCCAGCGTCACGCGGGCCGCGGGCCCGAGCGTGGCACGGTCGGCCCACCTGGCCAGGAAGCTCGCGTCCATCAGCTCGGCGGCGGTGCGGCGGGGGAACATGGCCCCTGAGATACCACGAACCGGCACCGTCACCGTGGACGATCCAGGCGAGCGAGCGCGGCGGCGACGTCGATGCCCTCGCCGAGCACCGGCGCCAGCGGGTCGCCGAGCTTGTCCAGGCGCGCCGGCGCCGTGCGGATGGTGAAGCGCGGCGGCTCGAGCTTCGCCGTCACCTCCGGCCACCGCAGCGGCATCGACACCGGCGCGCCCGCCAGCGGTCGCACGGCCAGCGGCGCGACGATGGTCTGGCCGGGCCCATTCTGACCGAAGTCGACGTACACCTTGCCGCCGCGGGTGCCGATCGCCCGGGCGATGGTGGCGATCGCCGGCACCGCCTCCACGGCCAGCGTGGCGAGCAGGCGCGCGAACGTCCGCGTCTCCTCGTAGCTGTAGCGGGCACCCAGGGGCAGCAGGATGTGCAGGCCGGTGGCGCCGGAGGTCTTCGGATAGCTCGGCAGCTCCAGTCGCTCGAGGATCGCTCGCAGCGCGAGCGCAACCTTCACGACGTCGGTGAACGGCGCCCCCTTGGGGTCGAGGTCGAGCACCAACCAGTCGGGCCGCTCGATCGACCCCACCCGCGAGGCCCACAAGTGCAGCGGGATCGTGCCCGTATTGGCCACGTATCGCAGCGCCTCCACGTCGTCCACGACGAAGTAGTCGATGTCACGCTCGACGCCCTTGGCGTGGATCCGCTCCCGCCGGATCCAGGCCGGCGCCCACTCGGGCGCGTCCTTCTGGAAGAACGTCTTGCCCCCGATCCCATCCGGATACCGCGCCAGCACCAGCGGGCGATCGCGCAGGTACGGCAACAGCCACGGCGCCACCCGCTCGTAGTACGCGACCAGATCCGATTTCGTGTACTGCTCCACCGGCCAGAAGATCTTCGTCGGATTGGTGATCGTCACCTGGCGCGAGACCGGCTCCGACTCCGACGGACCCGACGCCGGAGACGGCGCCGCCGCTGTCGGACGGCGCTTCCCGCGCCGGGACGACCTCGGTGACGCAGTGGTGCCGGCGGAGGGGAGCGTCTCCCGGGAATCCGGTCCCGCCTCCCGGCGACACTCCTCGGGCCGCTTATCATCGCGGAGCCCGAGGAAGACCGCGTGACGGACGCTCCCGTCGTCCGTCCACTCGGTGAAGCGGACTTCGGCCACCAGTCGCGGCTCGAGCCAGTGGTGTCCGCGCCCGGCCGGCGTGCCGGCGTCGAACGGCGAGGTCTTCCGCGCCAGCGGCTGCATCTGATTCCACACCCGGCGCAGCGTGGCCTCGTCGAATCCGGTGCCGACCTTGCCGGCGTAGAGCAGCCGCCCGTCCTCGTACACGCCGAGGTGCAGCGCGCCGAACCAGCCACGCCCGCCCTGCGGATCGGTCCAGCCGCCGATCACGAACTCCTGCCGCTGGTGGCACTTGATCTTCAGCCAGTCGCGCGTGCGGCCGCCGGTGTAGCGGCTGTCCGCTCGCTTGGCGACGATGCCCTCCACCCGTTGCTCGGCCGCCGCTTCGTAGAAGGCCTCGCCGTGGGCGAGGACGTGGTCGCCATAGCGGATGACGCCGCGGGCCGGCATCGCCAGCGCCAGCCCCGCCTTGCGCTGCAGCAGCGGCAGGTGGCGCAGGTCGCGGCCGTCGAGGGCGAGGGCATCGAAGAACACCGCGCTCACGGGCACCGTGGAGCGGGCCGACTCGACGTCGGCGGGCCGCGTCAGGTGCATGCGGTTCTGCAGCCGCTGGAAGGACGGTCGCCCCGCCTCGTCGAGGGCGACCACCTCGCCGTCGAGCACGAACCGGTCGAGCGGGAGCGCCCGGAGCGCGGTGACGACCTCCGGGTAGCGCCCGGTGAAGTCCTGCCCGGTCCGGCCGTGGAGCGTCACCCGGGTGCCGTCGCGGGCAGCCAGCACCCGCACGCCGTCGTACTTGATCTCGTAGAGCCACGCCGGATCCGAGAACGGCGTCTCGGCCAGCGAGGCCAGCATGACCGGCTGGCGGGCGGCGTCCACCTCGCCCACCGGGGCGGCCGCCAGCGTGGCGCGCAAGGTCGCGATCCGCGCGGAGCCGTCGCGCACCTCCTCGACGGTGAGGCCCGAGAGCACCGACTCCGGGAAGCGCTCGGTCGCCTCCTCGTCGCCGGCGAAGGCGTCGGCCTTCTTGAGCATCAGCCATTCCTTGTCCTTGCCGCCCATGCGCGCCAGCGTCCAGCGGCCGCGCAGCTTGATGCCG
This sequence comes from uncultured Candidatus Rokubacteria bacterium, assembly GCA_963734175.1. Taxonomy (GTDB): domain Bacteria; phylum Methylomirabilota; class Methylomirabilia; order Rokubacteriales; family CSP1-6; genus AR5. Next base: position 318,906 of record CAVTGC010000001.1, on the reverse strand, counting down.
AACAGATCGACGTCGAGCCGGCCGGCCCGCAGCTGCTCGGCCGGCGCGCCGTCCTTCACCAGCCGATACCAGCCGCGGTCCCACACGATGACGGCGCCGGCGCCGTAGTTGCCTTCGGGGATGATGCCCTCGAAGTCCGCGTACTCGACGGGGTGATCCTCGACATGGACGGCCAGCCGCTTCTCCTCGGCCTTGAGCGAGGGGCCCTTGGGCACCGCCCAGCTCTTGAGGACGCCGTCCATCTCCAGGCGCACGTCGTAGTGCAGGCGGCGGGCGGCGTGCTTCTGGATGACGAAGCTCCGGCCCTCGCCGCCGCGGGCCGTGGCGAACGGCTCGGGCGTGCGCGCCGGGTCGCGCTTCTTCCGGTAGTCGTCGAGGGGGGCGGGCACCGCAATCCCTTGGATATCCAGGCCTTGGCGCATCATAGGCGGGTGCGTGCTATCGTGCAAAGTCTCGGGAGTATCCGCCGTTCACAGGAGGAAGGACGATGCCGCCGCACTCGCTCGGATCCGGAACGATCTCGTTCGGGTTGGTGTCCATTCCCGTCCGGCTCTACACGGCCGCCTCCCCGGCCGGCGTGTCGTTCAACCAGCTGCACGGCGTCTGCGGCTCGCGCATCAAGCAGCAGACCTTCTGCCCCAAGTGCAACAAGACCGTCGAGCGCTCCGAGCTGGTGCGCGGCTACGAGTTCGCCAAGGACCAGTACGTGCAGGTCAAGGACGACGAGCTGAAGGCGCTGGAGGGCGAGGCCTCCAAGATCATCGACATCGCCGAGTTCGTGCCGCTGACCGAGGTCGACCCGATCTACTTCGAGAAGACCTACTACCTCGGCCCCGACAAGGGCGGTGAGAAGCCGTACCGGCTCCTCGCCGACGCGATGGAAAAGGCCGGCCAGGTCGCGCTGGCCAAGTACGTCATGCGCGGCAAGGAGAGCCTGGTCCTCATCCGCCCCGCCCAGGGCGGGCTCATGCTGCACACGATGTACTTCGCCGACGAGGTCCGGAACTTCGACGAGGTCGACAAGGGCCAGTCGGCCAAGATCAAGGACGGCGAGCTCGACCTGGCCCTGCAGCTCATCAACGGCCTCGCCACCGAGACGTTCTCGCCCGACCGCTACGCCGACGAGTACCGGCAGCGCGTGCTGGGCATGATCAACCAGAAGGTCGAGGGCCAGGAGGTCACCATCTCCGAGCCGGCCGCCCCCCGCGCCCAGGTCATCGACCTGATGGACGCGCTGAAGGAGAGCCTGGCCAAGCGCGGGCTCTCCGCCGAGGACGCCGCCGCGAAGAAGCCGCCGGTCAAGGCGGGGGCGGCGGCCGCCACCGCGAAGGCCAAGCCGGCCGAAGCGCCGAGGAAGCGAGCCCAGGGCGGACGCAAGTAGCATCTGCTCCCCTCGTCACCGCCCATGTCGATCCTGGGCCTCGCCGAACGACTCACTGGTAGTCACGGAGCTTGCACCGAAGACCTGTGACCAGACCACTGAGGAGGAACGCGCCATGCCAGTTGTCCGGAGGATCACCCCGTGCCTGTGGTTCGACGGCCGCGCCGAAGAAGCGGCCAAGTTCTATACGAGCATCTTCAGAAACTCGAAGATCGGCGACGTGTCGCACTACGGCGAGGCCGGCCGCGAGGCTCACGGCCAGACGCCGGGCACGGTGATGACCGTGGCCTTCGAGCTCGACGGCCAGACCTTCACCGCCCTCAACGGCGGCCCGTTCTTCAAGTTCACCGAGGCCATCTCGTTCCAGGTCGATTGCCAGACGCAGGAGGAGGTCGACCACTTCTGGACGAAGCTCGGCGAGGGCGGGGACGAGCAGGCCCAGCAGTGCGGGTGGCTCAAGGACCAGTTCGGCGTTTCGTGGCAGATCGTCCCCAGGATCCTGCTCGAGCTGATGGCCGATCCCGATCCGGCGAAAGCCGGTCGGGTCATGGAGGCCATGATCAAGATGAAGAAGATCGATATCGCCGCCCTGAAGCGGGCGGCCGCGTAGCGCCCGGCCTAGCCGCCCTTCAGGCGCGGGTCGAGCAGGTCGCGCAGGCCGTCGCCCAGCATGTTGAAGCCGAAGACGGCCAGGGACAGGGCGACGGCCGGCCAGATGGCCAGCCACGGGGCCTGGTACATGTGGTCGAGGCCGGCCAGCGAGAGCATGCCGCCCCACGTCGGATAGGGCGGCGGGACTCCGAGGCCCAGGAACGACAGGCTGGCCTCGGTGAGGATCACCGTCGACAGGCCGGTCGTCGCCACCACGATGATGGTCGGCAGCGTGTTGGGCAGGATGTGGCGCACGGCGATGGCCAGGTGGCCCGAGCCCATGGCCCGCGCGCTCTCGATGTAGGTGTGCTCCTTGATGCCGAGCGCGACGCCGCGGACCACGCGCGAGTTCTGGATGCCGAAGGCCACGCCGAGCACAACCGTGATGTTCCACACGCTCGGCCCCACCAGCGACATGATCGACATCAGCAGCAGCAGCGGGGGGAACGCCATCCAGGCGTCGACGCCGCGCTGCACCAGCATGTCGACCCGACCTCCGTAATAGGCCGACAGGATGCCGACCCCGGTGGCCAGCACGCTGCCCAGCCCCACGGCGCCGAAGCCGACGTAGAGGGAGATCCTGGCGCCGTAGATCAGCCGCGTCAGGAGATCGCGCCCGAGCTGATCGGTGCCGAGCCAGTGGGCGCTGTTCATGGCGATGAAGCGCTCGCGGAGGCTGGTCTGGGCGAAGCCGTAGGGCGAGATCCACTCGGCGCCGACGGCGGCGGCCAGCATGGCCACCACGATGACACCACCGGCGGTGCCGAGCGGCTTGCGCCGGAGCATCTGGACCCACACGTCGAGATACCACGGGCGCGACCGGGCCGGCGCCGCCCGGCGGGGCAGCGCGGCGTCGATGGGCGGCGTGGCGATGCTCATCAGCGGTACCGGATCCTCGGATCGAGGAACGCATAGGAGAGGTCGATGGCCAGGTTCAGCCCGACGACCATGGCGGCGATGATGAGGTTCACGGACTGCACGACCGGGTAGTCGAGCTTGCCGAGCGCCTCGAAGAAGAACAGGCCGACGCCGGGCAGCCGGAAGATCGACTCGATGATGACGGAGCCGCCGATGTAGAGCGGCATCTGCAGCCCGATGAGGCTGATGACCGGAATCATCGCGTTCTTGAGCGCGTGGCGCAGCACGATGGTCCGCTCGCTCAGCCCCTTCGACCACGCGGTGCGGATGTACTCCTGCCGGAGCACGTCGAGCAGGGCCGAGCGCATGATGCGCATGATCGGGCCCGCCCGGGTCACCCCGAACACCAGCGCCGGCACCAGCATGATCTTGAGGTTCTGGGCGGGGTCGGCCGTGAAGGACACGTAGGTCCACACCGGCGTCCACTTGAAGTAGATCGACGGCACCACGACCACCACCACCGCCAGGCCGAAGTACGGCACCGACAGCGCCAGGATGGCCAGGATCCGCCCCACGTAGTCCGACACGCTGTCCTGACGCACCGCTGACAGGATGCCGACCACCACGCCGATGACGACGGAGATCAGGATCGTCAGCAGCGCCAGCTCCAGCGTGACCGGGAAGCGCCGGACGAACTCCTCGAGGATGGGCTGCCGCGTCCAGTACGAGCGGCCGAAGTCGCCGCGCAGGGCGATGTTGCCGATCCACTCGAGGTATTGCACGTGCACCGGCCGGTCGAGGCCGAGGTCGTGGCGGAGCGCGTCCAGCGTCTTGGCGTAGCCGTGGCCCTCCACCATGCGCGTGGCCACGTCGCCCGGCATCAGCCGCATGAGGCCGAACACGATCACGCTGACCAGGAACAGCGTGGGGATCGCCAGCGCCAGCCGCCGGAGGACGTACTGCTTCACGCGAAGCCTGCCGGAGGCCGGAAGCCGCCCAGCACGTCAGCCAGCCGGCCGGCGACGTCGATCGGCGTGGCGTCCTCGAGATAGGGCCCGACGACCTGCAGGCCGACCGGCAGGTTGTCGCGAGTGAGCCCGACCGGAGCCGTCGTGGCCGGCAATCCCGTCAGCGTCGCGAACGAGATCCAGAACGACAGATCCGAATAGATGCGCGAGCCCTCGAGGGTAGCCAGCCGACGGGCGAACGTGTCGCTCGAGTGGTCGTGGGGAAAGGCGGCGACGAACGTCGTCGGCATCAGGAAGGCGTCGTGCGTCTGGAAGTAGCTCTGCCAGACCGCGCGCATTCCCATGCGGCGGCCGTTGGCGAGCGCGTAGTGCCGGTGCGGCGCCGTGAAGGCCTGCGCCATCCGGGCCCGGTGCGAGCCATCCTGGTTGGCGGCGCGCTGGCGCAGTCCCTCCAGCTGGTCATCGCGCAGCCCGATCGCGAACACCGAGTACAGCAGGGTCAGGTACGTCTCGTACTGCTCGGCCGGCTTGACCCCGGCCGGCCAGCCCTCCTCGAGCTTCACGCCGGCGGCCCGCAGGCCGTCGAGGGCGCGGGCCAGTACCTCGCGCACGTCGGAGGCGACGGGACAGGCGGGATCGTCGAGGACGAAGCCGAGGCGGTACTCGGTCAGGCGGGCGCCCCGGGCGGGCGGCAGCGACCATCGATAGGCGCGCGCGTCCTCGGCGTCGGGCCCGCCCAGCACCTCCATCGCCGCCAGCAGATCGGCCGCGCTTCGCGCGAGCGGCCCGACGACGGGCAGAATTGGCGGGGGGCCGATGAGGCCGGGCGGCGGCGGAATGTGCCCGCGCTGGGGAACGACGCCGATGGTGGGCTTGTGGCCGTAGACGCCGCAGAAGTGCGCGGGGATGCGGATCGAGCCGCCGAGGTCGCTGCCCGGCTCGAGGAAGCTGAGCCCGGCCGCCAGCGCGGCGGCGCCGCCCCCCGTCGAGCCCCCGGGCGTCCGCGTCACGTCCCACGGGTTGTTGGTGGTCCCGAACACCGGGTTGGTGCTCTGCCAGTCGGCGGCCAGCGGCGGGACATTCGTCTTGCCGAGGAGCACCGCGCCCGCCGCGCGCAGGCGTGCCACCGCCACGGCGTCGCGCGTCGGCTGATGGCTGGCGTACTGGGGCGAGCCTGCCGTCGTCCGGACGCCGGCCACCTCCAGCGTGTCCTTGATCGTGCACGGCACACCGTGGAAGGGCCCCCACGACTCGCGGCGCGCCCGCGCCTCGTCGGCCGCCTTGGCCCGGGCCAGCGCGGCGTCACCAGTCAGCGTGACGATCGCGTTGAGCTTCGGGTTGTGACGGGCGATCCGATCTAGCATCCGCGTGGTCAGCTCGACCGACGAGACGTCGCCGCGACGGATCGCTCGGGCCGCGTCCACCGCCGGGGCGAAGTCGAGGTCGGCGACCGCCGCCGACGCCGCCCGCAGCCTCAGCACGCCCGCGCCCGCCACGGCGGCGGCGCCGCCGAGGAAGGCGCGGCGGCTGAGCCTCGAGACCATCGCTACCGGTCGAGCCAGGTGTAGACGAGGCGCATGCCGAGGCCGTAGCCGTCGTGATGCTTGAAGCCCTTCACCGATGGCGGATGGGCGACGTACTGCGGCCACTGCGGCACGTAGACGTAGTAGGCCTTGTCGGCCAGGTAGCGCTGGATGTCGTCGACGATCACCTTGCGCTTCTTGGGATCCATCTCGCGCCGCTGGGCCAGGAGCATCTTGGACAGCTCGGCATCGGCCACCCGGCTCTGGTTGGTCGGCAGCTCGGGATAGAAGCGGCCGTAGAGGAAGTCGTCGACCTCGGTGAACGGCGTCGACGGCCCCATGGCCATCTTCTCGTACTTGCCGAGCGCGGTCGTCGAGATGTACTTGCCGTACTCCTCGGGCTTGAGCTCGGCGGTGATCCCGACCTTGCCGAGGTTGTCGGCGGCCAGGTCGTAGTAGCTGCGCCAGGGCACCACGTAGCCGGGCCAGTGGAAGATGGGCGTGGTCAGGCTCTTGTGGCCGGCCTCGGCCAGCAGCTTCTTGGCCTCGGCGGGATCGTACCCGGTCAGGTACTTGGCCTTGGCCGCGTCGATCTTGGCCGCGTCCAGCTTCCACTCCTTGAGCGCGCACGGCACCGGCCCCGAGTCGACGCACCCCTCGTTGAAGAGCAGCGCCTCGTTCCACGCCTTGCGGTCGATGGCCAGCGACACGGCGCGCCGCACCTTGATGTCGTTGAAGGGGGGCTGGTCGGTCCGCATGTAGATGAAGCCCTGGCCGATGACCTGGTGGGGGACGACGACCAGCTCGGGATTGGTCTTCTGCAGCGCCTTGCCTTCCTCGGGGCTCACCCAGCCCCAGATGTGGGGCAGGTCGGCCTTCCCGGCCCGCAGCACGGCCACGCGGGCGGCGGCGTCGGGCGTGATCTCGATGACGACGCCGTCCAGGTAGGGGAAACCCTTCATGAAGTAGTCGGGGTTGCGCTCGAAGACGACCTTCACGCCCTTCTCGTACGACTTCATGACGAAGGGCCCGGTGCCGATGACGGCGTCGGGGTGGTTGAAGTCCTTGAACTTGTCCTCGGCCTCGCGCGGCAGGATGACGCAGAACGACGGGTTGGCCAGGTGGTTGAGGAACGGCGCGTAGGGCTCCTTCAGCGTGATGCGCACGGTGTGCTTGTCGACCGCCTCGATGGCGCTCACCGGCTCGAAGCGCGTGTTGAAGCCGGACTTGGCGGTGAACCGCTCGAGCGAGTACTTCACGTCCTCGGCAGTGACCTCGCGCCCGTTCACGGGCGGCTTGTTGTGGAACTTCACCCCCTTGCGCAGAACGAAGGTGTAGATCTTGCCATCCTTGGACACTGACCACTTCTCGGCGAGGTCGGGCAGGATCGAGAAGTCGGCCGGATGCTTCTGCTCGGGCCCGTTGGGAAACCGCACGAGCTGGCTGTAGCTGAGACTCACGTAGGAGTGTGTGAGGAAGCTGATGGACAAGTGCGGGTCCAGGCCCGGCGCCTCGCGCTCGGCGATGCGCAGCACCCCGCCCCGCTTGGGCGTCTGGGCGTCGGCGGACATCGCCAGCGTGAGCAGAAGCGGCAGCAGCAGCGAGACGACGAGGGAGCGTCGGGCCATGACTCCTCCTCAGTGAAGAGAGCGGGTGGCCCATTATGAACAGGCGCCCTGGGTTGTCAATTCACGCGCCGCGGCATCAACGGCATTGCCCTTGCACCCCTCTATCGCATCCGATCGACTCCGATGGAGGCACCGTGAAAAAGGAACAGCTCGCCGAGCTGCTATATCAGGCTCTCGAAACCGAACAGGGCGGCATCAAGGTCTACGAGACCGCCCTCCGCTGCGTCGTCAACGAGGAGCTCCGGGAAGAGTGGGCGAAGTACCTCGAGGAGACCCGCACCCACGAGCGGATCGTGCTAGGCGTGTTCAAGGCGCTCGACCTCGACCCCGACATCGACACCCCGGGCCGGCTCGTCGTCCGCCACACCGGCCAGTCGCTGGTGACGGCGATGGAGATGGCGCTCGACGCCGACGTCCCCGATGCCGCCCAGCTGGTGGCGGCCGAGTGTGTCGTCTCCGCCGAGACGAAGGACCATCTCAACTGGGAGCTGCTCGGCCATGCGGCCAAGGCGCTCAAGGGGGATCAGGGCAAGGCGCTCAAGGACGCGCTGGAGCAGGTCGAGGAGCAGGAAGACGAGCACCTCTATCACACGACCGGCTGGTGCCGGGAGCTGTGGATCGAGTCGCTCGGCCTGCCGGCCGTCATCCCGCCGCCCGAGGAAGAGAAGGAAGTGAAGACGGCCATCGGCGCCGCCCGCGCCAAGCAGGCGCGCAAGGAACTGCTGTAGGCCATGAAGTCCAAGAGCAACGGCGGATCGAGCAAGGGCAACGGCCGATCGACCAAGGATCGCGGCCTGGAGCCGTTCCGGGAGCGTCCGAAGGGGACGGCCCTGACCACCGACCAGGGCGTGCGCGTCCATCACACGGACGACTCGCTCAAGGCCGGCCAGCGGGGGCCCACGCTGCTCGAGGACTTCCACCTGCGGGAGAAGATCACGCGGTTCGATCACGAGCGGATCCCTGAGCGCGTGGTGCACGCCCGTGGGTCCGCCGCCCACGGGTTCTTCCAGGTCTACGAGTCGATGGCGAAGTGGACCCGGGCCGGCTTCCTGCAAGACCCCAAGGCCACCACCCCGGTGTTCGTGCGCTTCTCGACGGTGGCCGGCTCCCGCGGCTCGGCCGACACCGTGCGCGACGTGCGTGGCTTCGCGGTGAAGTTCTACACCGACGAGGGCAACTTCGACCTCGTCGGCAACAACATGCCGGTGTTCTTCATCCAGGACGGCATCAAGTTCCCGGACTTCGTGCACGCCGTGAAGCCGGAGCCGCACCACGAGATGCCCCAGGCCGCCTCCGCTCACGACACGTTCTGGGACTTCGTCGGCCTGCAGCCGGAGACGCTGCACATGGTCATGTGGGTCATGTCGGACCGGGCCCTCCCGCGCAGCTACCGGATGATGGAGGGCTTCGGCGTCCACACCTTCCGGTTCGTCAACGCCAGCGGCAAGGCGTGCCTGGTGAAGTTCCACTGGAAGCCGCTGCTGGGCATGCACTCGCTGGTGTGGGACGAGGCCCAGAAGATCGCCGGCGCCGACCCCGACTTCCACCGCCGCGACCTGTGGGAGGCCATCGAGACCGGCGCCTTCCCGGAGTACGAGCTCGGCGTGCAGATCGTCGACGAGAAGGACGAGCTGAAGTACGGCTTCGACCTGCTCGACGCCACCAAGCTCCTGCCCGAGGAGCTGGTGCCGGTGCGACGCATCGGCAAGCTCACGCTGAACCGCAACCCCGACAACTTCTTCGCCGAGACCGAGCAGGTCGCGTTCTGCGTCGGCAACGTCGTGCCGGGCATCGACTTCACCAACGACCCGCTCATGCAGGCCCGGCTCTTCTCGTACCTCGACACCCAGCTCACGCGGCTGGGCGGGCCGAACTTCGCGGAGATCCCCATCAACCGTCCGGTGGCGCCCGTGCACAACCACCAGGAGGACGGCCACATGCGGACGACGATCAACACGGGCAAGGCCCTCTACCACCCGAACACCGTCGGCGGCGGCTGCCCGTACCTGGCCTCGGCCGATGCCGGCGCCTACGTCCATCACATGGAGCGGGTCGAGGGCCACAAGATCCGCGAGCGGAGCGAGAGCTTCAAGGACCACTTCAGCCAGGCCACGCTGTTCTTCCGCAGCCTGTCGAAGCCGGAGCAGCAGCACCTGATCGAGGCGTGCCAGTTCGAGCTCGGCAAGGTCGAGCGCAAGGAGATCCGCCAGCGCGTCGTCGACCTGTTCGGACGCATCGACGGCGAGCTGGCCACCGCGGTGGCGGGCGCCGTCGGCGTCACGGCGCCGCGCGGCGACAAGAACGGCCCGGCCCCGCGGCCGTCACCCGCCCTCAGCATGGCCAACACCGTCAAGACGATCAAAGGACGCGTGATCGCCGCCCTCGTCGCGCCGGGCGTGGCGGGTCGGGAGCTGGCGGCGGTGCGCAAGGCGCTCGAGGCGGCCGGCGCCAAGGTCGAGATCGTCGCCCCCGCGCTGGGCCCGGTGACCACCGCCGACGGGACTCCGCTGGAGGCCACGAAGAGCCTGCTCACGGTGAAGTCGGTCCTGTTCGACGCCGTATTCGTCCCCGGCGGACCGGACAGCGTCGAGGCACTCAGCGCCAATCCCGACGTACGGGACTTCGTCGACGAGGCCTACAAGCACTTCAAGCCGATCGGCGCCCTGGGCGAAGGGGTCGAGCTGCTGCGTGTCGCCGGCGTCGGCGACGAAGTGCTCGCACCGCCCGGCGGTCGCAACGGCAAGTCGGGCGGTCGGCTCGGCATCGTGATCGGCCGGGGGTCGGAGACGCGCGCCTTCGTGGAGCAGTTCAGCGAGGCCGTCGCCCAGCATCGTCACTGGGCGCGAGCGCCGGGCGGCCAGCCGGTGCCGGCGGCGAATCGCCCGCGGGCGCGGGCGCGCTAGACGGGGTCGCCTGTCAGGTCGCACACGTAAGAGTTCCCCTCGGCGGCCGCGCCCGGTACAGTCGGCGCGCTGGACCCAAGACCCGACGTCACCGAGGAGAAGGCCAATGGCCCGAGCCTACGACCGCGACCTGATCGGCTACGGAGCGAACCCGCCCGACCCCCGCTGGCCCAACGGCGCCCGCCTGGCCGTCAACTTCGTCATCAACTACGAGGAGGGCTCGGAGCCGTCGATGCAGGACGGCGAGGGCTACTCGGAGAGCGGCCTCACCGAGGCCCAGGCGCGCAACCAGATCGCCAAGGGCCGGGATCTGGCCGCCGAGGGGATGTTCGAGTACGGCAGCCGCGTCGGCTTCTGGCGCTTCCTGCGCCTGTTCCAGGAGCGCCGGCTGCCCCTGACGATCTTCGGCTGCGCCCTGGCGCTCGAGCGTCATCCACCCGCGGCCCAGGCCATCCGCGCGGCCGGCTACGACGTGTGCAGCCACGGCTGGCGCTGGATCAAGCACTACGAGCTGTCGCGCGCGACCGAGCGCCAGCACATCGCGCGCGCCGTCGCCTCGTTCACGAAGACGATCGGCGAGCGCCCGCTCGGCTGGTACTGCCGCTACGGCCCCAGCGTCAACACGCGCGAGCTGCTCGTCGAGGAGGGCGGCTTCCTCTACGACTCCGACAGCTACAACGACGAGCTCCCGTACTGGAAGACGGTGAAGGGCCGCCCTCACCTGGTCATTCCCTACTCGCTCACGAACAACGACGGCAAGTATGTGGCGGGGACGGGCACGGGCGAGCAGTGGTTCGCGTTCGTGAAGGACGCGTTCGACATGCTCCTGCGCGAGGGCGCCACCCACCCGAAGATGATGTCCATCGGCCTGCACATGCGGCTCACCGGGCACCCGGCCCGGGCGGCCGGGCTCGAGCGGCTGCTGGACTATGTCGGCAAGCAGGATGGCGTGTGGATCACGCGGCGGATCGACATCGCGCGCCACTGGATCGCGACGCATCCGTACCCGGGGCACGGGCTGAACGAGGAGGCTCCGACGGGGGCGAAGCGGTCGGCTTCGCGGAGGCGCTGATTCATTCGGAAGCCATCGAGGTTGGCGTTGCTGCGCCTCGACGACGAGTGGAGCAGCGAGGGCACCGGCCAGCGCACTCAGCAGGAAACGGCGGCGATTCATGACTGGAGGGTGGAGGGAAACCGATCGGCGTCAACGTTCTCATCAATATGTAACACGCGCGCACTCTTCTACATGGCGGCCCCTCTGGCGGAGATCCCCAGCGGCGGCGACGCGGGGTCTTCTGCCCCAGCGTCGCCGCCGCGATCTGCGGTGTCAGCGCTTGGCGGCGGCTGCGTCGGCCTTCTTGAAGTCGGCCTCGGTGAAGCCGTAGAGGTTCGCACCGCCCATGAAGATCTGCGCGGCGATCGTCGCGCGGCACGTTCTTCAGCAAGTTCTCCGCCACGTGCGGGAAGTTGGAGTCGAAGTGCGGGTAGTCGGTGGAGATGCACATGCGGTCGGCGCCGATGAGGCCGGCCGTCGCCTCGATCTCCGGCTCGCTGCCCTCGACCGCCGCCCAGCAGTTGCGCCGGAAGTACTCGCGCGGCATCAGCGACAGGTACGGCGCGTGCGACTCGCGGTACTGCGGATAGTCCCACTCGATGCGCGACAGCAGCCCGGGCACCCAGGAGTTTTGCGCCTCCAGGAAGCCCACGCGCAGCTTGGGATGGAACTCGAAGACGCCGCCGATGATCATGGCGATCATGGCCTGCTGCATCTCGATCCAGTGGCTGGCCACGTGGCGGTAGAAGCGGTTCTCGCCGTACAGGGGGATCATCCGCGAGTAGACGGCGCTCACGCCCTCGTGGAAGCCCCAGGTGACATTCAGATCCTCGTGGACGCTGTAGAGCGGATCCCAGTAGTTCGAGTGCCAGTAGTGGTCGTTGACCAGGTTCGGCCGGATGAACGAGCCCACCGCGCCCAGCTCGCGCACGCACCGCACCAGCTCGCGGCAGGCCAGGTGCACGTCGTGGACGGGCAGCATGGCCACCCACTTGAGCTGATCGGGGCTGTGCCGGGTGAACTCATGGATCCAGTTGTTGTACGCCTGGCAGACCGCCAGCGAGAGCAGCGGATCCATGTTGTCGCGGCGCGATCAGCGACAGGCCGCCGGTCGGATAGAGCACGGCGATGTCGACCCCCTCCATGGCCATGCCCATCACCTGCGCCTCCGGGTCGTAGTCGCGCTGGATGGCGAAGTCCAGCCGCCCCGTGTCGAAGAGCCGCGAGTTGGACAGCAGCTGGGTGCTCTGCGTCTGGGCCGGTCGGACCCGCTTGCGGTACTGCTGCAGGTCCACGTCGGAGGTCGGGAGCCCGTCGATGGTGATCAGGCCGGAGGGGCCGCGCTTGGGCCGGCCGTCGGCGCCCACCTGCACGGTGACCCGATGCTTGAACTTCGGGTCGAGATAGCGGTCGAAGAGGTCGGGCGGCTCCATGATGTGCATGTCGGAGTCGACGAACCGCAGCCCGTCTTTCATGGGAGGGCTCCTCTCTCGGCCTCGCGGGTTGGCGCGGCGGGCGCCGTCGAGCGGAATGATGGGCCGGCGCCGGGCGGGCGTCAAGCGGGCCGGTAGCCGCCAGATAGCGGTTCGGTTCCTTCGCGAGGCCGCCTGGATGTAGGATCTCAGCGCTCTGGCCGTCCAGCCGCCGACGTGCTGCGCGACGCTCGGCCAAGCTTCGGTCACCTCCGGCTCCTGGTGTGTGCCGACCGTCGAGCCCAAGCTGACAGCGCTCGCCGATCCCAGCCCCGCAGCTTGTTTGCGGCACTCCGCCAGCATGGGGCGGATAAAGACGCCGCGTGGCGGATCGCGTCCTCAATGCACGCTCACGCGGCCGCCCGCCCGGGGATCGTTCCCCTCGAGCACGAACGAGAGCGCGAACATCACCACTGCGCCGACGACCAGCCACCACGTTTTCGCTTTAGCACACAGCTGGTTGCAGCACATGCCTAGACCGATTCAGCGACGCGACTAAAACATTCAGGTCGAAAAACACGGGTTCGATTCCCCAACGGGACACGCCCGTAGGACTGTTCCCGCAGTGCTACTGTCGTTCAGGTCACAGCAGTCGCGGCTTAACCAGGATGCGACCCGCCTGCCCGAGCGCTAGCTAGCCCGCGCGTTACGGGTACCAGGCGCACAGCGATGCAAACGGCGATCCCACGTCCCCGGAGTCAGGTTGATGTCGAACTCCATGGCCACGACGTCGTGCAGCGAGAAGCGGGGATAATTTAGGCCGGTTCGAGATGCATTTGAGGCCGTCGCTCCCGTCCGTGCGTCGACGAGCAGGTAGAGCATGTCCCCGGACGACAGGCACGCGTCGGGGGAGCCGAACAGATGTGGGCCAACGAGGAGGAGGTGACGCCCGTCTCTTGACCACAGGAGTCGCTCACCGCCACGTGCACCCTCGTCCGGAGACCTGTAAACGACGCGACGGATCGGTATGATGCCAAGCCAGTATCTCGTCAAGCGGACCTGAAAATGCCGATCGACAGCCCAGTCCGTCTCATAGACATCAGCCACCACGGCACCGTCCGGCGAGCGACTCGACACGGAAATATGCGGTATGCCCCCCAATATGGTGAACACTCCTACCCACGTCACCAGCACGCCAGCGATTACGCACAGCCGCCTCCGAACCTTCGCCCCGGCCATGAATGGACGAACGGCAAGCAGAGACGTGGCGAGCATTGCGGGGACAGCCAGCAGTCCTGGCAGACCGAAGAATACGGCCGCAAGAATGACCGTCACGCACACCGAAGGCCATAAGATGGTCGGCCTAACGGCGACTCCCTCCTTCAGAGTGTCGAAACCCCTTGTCGGCGCGAGCGCAGTAATCCGGGGCCAACCTCGTCGGATCCATGTGAACACGGCCACGCTCGAAGTACTTACAGTTTCTGTACACCCGTCTACTCAGCGACCTCCGGTAACACATCTACGACGCCTTCGGGAAGTTCGTAGGGCGCTGACCTTCATGATTTGGCACCGTAGGTCTGACCTCGTCTCCCAGCGCCGCTTCGGCGCGGCTAGGCGGGGTTATGAATGTCCGCCTTCGGGCCCTGATCGATTTATTCGGGTGTGCGTGGTGGACACAAAGGTGAAGCGTTCGCAGCCACACGGGACCCAGTCTCCGATCAGGCTCTCGCATGTATGCCCGTCAATGCGATGAGCGTACGAACGGTGCCCGCACTCTGAACACATCCGAGTCATCGCACGCCGAAGCAGAAAGACACTGCCCAGGCCGCTCGCCAGGAGGGCAACCACCAGAAGCCAGGGAAGCTCCGGATTCATGTCGCTTCACTCCCATTTCAGCGCCAACAACATGGGCGATCAGACCCGCCTGCCCGAGCCGCTAGCCTCGTCATCATCAGCGCCTCACGGTCAGCGTGGCGGCTTTGGTAACGTCTCGGAGTGTCGCCGAGATTGTCACCGTCGTATTATTCGACGGCGGCCGCTTCGTGTGACACTGAATTGTGCCTCGTCGCGCCCGCCGGTACGGTAATGCTGTTCGGAACCGTAGCGATACTCGGGTGGCTGCTCGACAGCGTCACCGTCATCCCGCCGGCTGGCGCCGCGGCGCTCAGCTTTATCGTTCCGGTCGAGGGACTCCCTCCTCGCACACTGGTCGGACTGAGGCTGATCGACGAACGTTACCGCTGGCGGTGGCGTGTTACGGTCAATGCATGCAGTTCGCGTGACGCCGCCTGAATCGCAGTGATCGTCACCATCGTTGCCGTGGCCACGGCTTTGCGTTGACCGAGAACCCGACTGTCGTGGCGCCCGCCGGCACGGTGACGCAAGCTTGCACAGTCGGCGCCGCCGTGTTACTGCTGGACAGCGTCACGACCGCGCCACCGGCCGGCGCTGCGGCGCTGAGCGTCACTGTCCCGGTCGACGTACTGCCTTCCGCTCACACCAGTCGGCTGTGAGAGTCAGCGACGTCAACGTCACCGCCGGCGGCGGCGGGTTCACCGTAAGCGTGGCGGTTCTGGTCGCACCACCAAGGATCGCGGTGATCGTCACCGTCGTTGACGTCGTCACCGCTTTGGTCGTTACCGGGAATGTCGCTGTCGTACTGCTCGAGGGAACGGTGACGGAAGCGGGGACAGTCGCCGCTGCCGTGTTACTGCTAGACAGTGTCACGACCGCGCCGCCGGTGGCGCTGAGCGTCACCGTTCCGTTCGACGTTCCCACTCCATCCACGATGATCGGGGTGAGAGTCAGCGACGCCAACGTCACCACCGGCGGCGGCGGAGGCGACGGCAGCGCCCCCGTGGAAATCCAGACGCCCCCGTCCGTGCTTTTCCACACACCAGTATCCGTCCCCGCATAGAGGACGGTCGGCCTCACGGGATCAATCGCCAAAGCGAGTAGTACTCCAGGTACGGTAGGGAGATAATTCCAACTGTCGCCCCCGTCGTCCGTGCTTTTGACGACGCCGCTGGATGCTCCCGCATAGAGGCGGGTAGGCTGGGGGGGATCGATTGCCAAGGCGAGTAACCCAGTTGCTCCGGGAACGGGGTCCCAACTGAGGCCCTCGTCCATGCTTTTGAATGTTCCCGCATTTGTTCCCGCATAGAGGGTACTTCTCGGGGTGGTCTGGGGATCGATTAGCAGAGTCGATACTAGACGATCCGGTTCTAGGAGGGTCCAACTGCCTCTAACGCCCCTGTCTATGCTCTTGGGGTCCCGAGTCCTAGCGACCCGGCGTAGACCTTCATCGGGTTTTGGGGATCAATTGCCACGGCCGAGAAGTCGGAGGTCTCGTAATATAAGCCATTCTCTAGGACAGCCTCCCAGTACCCCGGGTAGCCGCCCCCGCTCGGGCTCCTGAAGACATAGGTACCCCGGGAGATATCACCAAGGTTCCAGAACACTTCCATGGAGCCTGCCGCATAAACGATGGCCGGGTCCTGCGGATCAATGGCCAAGGCTAGAATGGTTGCGCCCGTCATCACATACCACTCGCTGCTGCCGAACATGCTGATGTCGCTCCAAATAGTCCCGCCCGTTCGTGCTCTTGAAGACGGCGCCGCTATAGGTCCCCGCATAAAGCGTACTCGGGTTCTGCGGATCGATGGCCAGAACGCTGATTTCCATGGCTGTCAGGCCAAGCGGCGGGGTGCCAACTGTCGCCTCCGTTTGTGCTCTTGAACACACCGCCGCCAGCCGTCCCGGCATAGATTATGTTCGAGTCCAAGGGATCGATAGCCAGGGTGGTGATGTTCCCGACCGCGGAGTACGCTGGGACAGCCCTCAGCAGGAGGAGGGCGGTGACTACCATAAGGACCAACCGCAATGTGCGCGTGCCTCTCATGCCTTGTCCCTCCCGTCGACTCGCGGCTTTTGCTCTGCGCTAACAAGCACGCTTGCAACGGATACCAGCATCACCGACGTGAGAACCGATCGCGCACCGCGGTTTCCTCGTGTCATGAGTCTCATACGGTTGCTCCCTCTTCAGACTTCGCGTGATACGGTCATCGCCGGGTTGTCCTGCCTAAATTCTGCTTTGGTGACGTCACGGCCGATTTTCTTCACGATGCGTCCGACGGGTCGTCATACCCGCTGATGACGCCTATCCGCCCATAGCTCCTCAGTTCTCGAATGCCGTGGGGCCGTCTTCCATAACCGGGTTCGGCTGCGACAGATGGAACCACGCATCATCTGCGAACTCCGTGTTGGGAGTCTGACCGTTCCTTCTCTCGTTGACGAAGAACATGGCGAAGGGCTCGTGTGCGACCGCCCAGCCCGGAGTCAGCACTTCCTTATAGCCGTGCGCGCCCGTGAGATGTGTTTTCAGAAACGCAATTGTGTAGCGCCAGACGATGTCGTTCGCGGTCTGGAATGACGTGAGCGCCGTGTTGTTGCATTCCAGTCGGACCAATTCAGCCGCGACTTGCGCCAGCGTGAGAACGCCAATATCACCGCGAACGAGCACTGATTGGCAAGCATTGTTGAACGAGGACAGGTGCCGGCTCTGCATCACGTCGACCCGATAGACGGGCTGTCCGGAGATCGCATGATGCGCGCGCGCATTCAGGGACGACGGGAGCGTGCCGGCGAATCCCGCCGTGATCGAATCTGGATCCTCCCCGATCCCGATAGCGGGAACGGTGATGCGCTCGAGCTCGTGATACTTGACGTTCTGAGTCGAGGCATCGAGGAGGACGATTGCCTTCACGCGTTCGTCGATGTCGTCGAAGGGAACGCAAGTAGAGGCAGGGGGCGGGTTCGCGGGCGGCGTCATATAAGTATCACAGACGAGATCGTCGCCGGCGACGAGCTGGATCGCCGTGAGACCACCAAAGGAATGGCCACCGACCGCGACGCGGTCGCCATCAATGAGGCCGTGGAAGAAATCAGTCGGTGTCGCACCGCGGAGGAGCAGTCGGTCGATCGCGAGTTTCATATCCAAGATGCGATCGAGCCCACGCTGCGCAACGTGGTTCAGCGGATCAGAGGGAGCCGGGTTGGCGTACGCAGCCTCGCCGTAGTGGGCGATGAGCGCGACAACGAACCCGTGACTGGCCACACGCGTGGCGATGCCGATGTTGAGCCAATAAGCCGCGCGGGCGCCCTGGGACAGCGCCAACAATGGGAAGGGGCCGCCCTCGGCCGGAGGCACCAGGTCATAGGCGGCATCGATGTCGTGAGCCTCGAAGTTCGTGGACAGGAACACCTGCGTCGTCGCGTTCACGAACGGGTTGCGTGGATATCTCGCCGCGTTCGCTCCGGCGACATCGTCCGAATCAGCCGGATAGAACACCATGATCGGAAGCGGCCGAGCCGAGCCGTTCTGGTGGCTCCTAGACGGGTCGAGCTCCAGCAAGAACGTGGCCCCGACTTTGTACGGCCCTGGAGCCGCGGCGTCTCCAGCCCCTGCTGACGTGGAGAAGACGCTCGTCACCAACCCGATGACGGCCCCGACTCGCAGAGACGACCGTATGGCGCTCGCCCATCGATTCATGGAGCCTCCTATCTTTCGATCCGGTGTCGCAGGCTCCCATAGAGACCGTCACAGAATCGTCCCGGACCCCGTCACACGTGGGGAGCTTTCGCCGCACCTTGAGTGGTGCTAGATTTGCGCTCCCATGAGTCGGGACCGCGCGAGCCCAGGAGCCCTATTCGTCAACGTTCTCGGCGGGTTCGAGATTGCGGGGCCAAGCCTTAGCGACGCGTTAACCCTGGAGCGCAAAAAGACCCGCGGACTCCTGGCTGTACTGGCTCTCGACCCCGCGCGCGCAGTGCCCCGTGGAAAACTCGCTACGCTCTTGTGGGCTGAGAGGAGTGAGGACGCCGCCCGCCATGCCTTGCGTCAGTGCCTCCTCGATCTCCGCCAAGCCCTCTCAAAGGCGAACATCGCCGCCGTCCGTGTCGAGGCCGATCTGATCGGTCTCGAGTCTTCCATGGTGGTCGTGGACGCGGTGCGTTTCGAGCGCAAGATCGCTCAAGGCACGCCCGAGGCTCTCGAAGAAGCCGCCGTCCTATATCGCGGCGATCTGCTGGAAGGCTTCAGCATCAAAGAACCGGCGTTCGAAGATTGGCTACGCGTCGAGCGCCAAAGGCTACGGTTTCAGGCTGTCGGCGTCATGAAGAAGCTCCTCGCGCATCATGTACGGCAGACGGCCACCGACTCCGCCATTCAAATCACCGTCCGCCTCCTCGCGCTCGAACCGTTGGACGAGGCTGTGCACCGGGCGCTTATGCAGCTCTATTCGAAAAGCGGCCGGCGCAGCGCGGCACTCAGGCAGTACGAAGACTGCGTCGACTTGCTCAGCCGGGAGCTGCAAACCGAGCCGGAAACGGAGACCCGAGAGCTGTATCGACGGCTCATCGCCGAGCAACCCCGGCTCGGGACCAAGGCTTCTCCGCCGACAGCCGAACGCCGAAGGCGGATGCCGCAAGTTGGCGGCATTCGCGCGCTTCCGCGGGTACGTTCGGCAACGCCGCTTGTAGGGCGGGCGGCCGAGCTGGCCTGGTTGGATGGCCTGCGCCAGAAAGCGCACGCAGGACAGCCTCAGCTCGCCTTCGTTGTCGGCGAAGCAGGGATCGGAAAGACCCGCCTCTTCCACGAGTTCGCATCTCGCATTCGGGACCGCCAAGCGCACATCCTGTTAGGCCGTGGTCGCGAAGGTGAGGACGTGCTGCCCTTCGCGCCCTGGGTCGAAGCAATCCGCCCCGCGCTTAGCGAGAACGTCGTGGCGAGACTCGCCCCCGTCACGCGCCAGGATCTCGCGCGGTTGTTTCCAGAGATCGCGGAGGGCCCGGCTCCGGCACCGAGCGGCTCGGAGGACGGTCCACGGATCTTCGAGGCGGTGGCGCATCTGCTACGGCAATTGGCGTCAGATCATCCGCTGACCGTTGTGATCGAGGATCTTCACTGGTGCGACGACATGACCGTGCGTCTGCTCAGGTTTCTGCCGAGACGCCTCGAAGGCCAGCCCGTCCTGCTCGTGGGCACGGCCCGCGCAGAAGAACTCGAGAGAGGCTCGGCCCGGGGGGTGATTCTGGATGCGCTCCGCCGCGACATCTCGTGCTCATCGAGAACGCTGGGCGCACTATCCCGTGACGAGGCGATGCAGCTCTTCCGGGCGCTTCTGGCGTCGAGCGAGGAGGCGCCTTCGGCAGTGCTCGCCGATCGTATGTGGACGCTTAGTGAAGGCAATCCCTTCGTCGTTGTGGAGTGGGCCCGGGCCGTGCGGGATCGGGGAGCGGCCGGTTCGGATGGCTCGCTCCAACTTCCCGATCAGGTGCGCGCGCTCACGGCGCGATGCTTTGCCGACCTCAGCCACCAGGCGGGCCGCTTGGCCGACGTGGCCGCTGTAATTGGCCGGGATTTCGATGTGGCGGTGCTTCGGCACGCCGCGGGTCTGACGGAGCCGGAGATGGCGGATGTGCTGGAAGAGCTCGTGCGCCGTCGCGTCTTGCGCGAAGCCAATGACCGGTTCGACTTCGGTCACGACCGTGTGCGCGAAGTGCGATACGGCCACCTGCTGGGACCGCGTCGCGCCCTGCTCCACCGTCAGGTAGCCGAGGCGCTCGAAATGATATACGCCGACGATGTCGGCCAGCATTGCGCGGCCATCGGGCTCACTATCGCCGGGCTGGCGTGTGGCAGAAAGTATCAGAATATCAAATGCGCGCCGGCTTCCAGGCCTGGGAGCGGGGTGCCTCCCAGGCGGCATCGACGTGCTTTCAGGACGCTCTGGATGCACTAACACGGATGCCCCCTAGCCAGGAGAGGCGTGACAGCCATGCTCGCCTGCGCGTCGCCTCGGACGTGGCGAGCGTGGCGATCAGCATCCACGAGCTTGGCCGGAGCGACTCGGTCCCGTACCAGTCGCCCCAAATCGGCGGCGTACTCAAGGTGGCGCACATGAGTGAGCCACCGACCCTCGACGTCCCGTGGGGTACGGCGCAAATCACGTCTATCATCATGCGGCACGTCAACGAAGGTCTCTTCATTTTCGACAACACGTTCCGCCCGATTCCGCTACTGGCCGACTCTCATACCGTCAGCGACACGGGCCTTCGGCACACAATCAACCTGCGCAAGAACGTACGTTTCCATAACGGCGATGAGCTGACCTCGGCGGACGTGACCGCGTCACTCACGAGATGGGGTCGAGTCGCATCGCCCGGTAAGCTCCTCTGGAAAAACGTCGCGAGTGTCGACACACCCGACACTTACACAGTGGTACTCAATCTGAGACAGCCGTCATCCTCGCTCATCTCCGGCTTGGCGGAGACTCACGCAGTCATCTATCCTAAAACGTCCATCGAGGCAGCTGACGGAGGCGAGCTCAAGGAATTCATCGGGACCGGTCCGTATCGGTTGGTCGAGCACCATCCTCACCGCCACGTCAGGCTTGCTCGATTCACCGACTATGCGGCTCGCTCCGAGCCGCCGAACGGCTTTGGCGGGAGGAAGACAGCATACCTCGATGAGCTCTTTTTCATACCAGTGCCAGACCCGGTGAGGCGGGTAGCGGGCGTGGAGACGGGCGAGTACCACTACGGCATGCTCATCCGGCCAGATGCGTGGGACCGTATCCGGTCCATACCCCATCTCGAGCCGCGCATCGTCACACCCCATGCCTGGGTTGCAATAGTCTTGAATCACGCCCAGGGACTCATGAAGAACACGGCGCTACGCCAGGCGCTGCAGGCGGCGCTGGACATGGAGCCAATCATGGCTGCCGCCTTCGGTCACAGGATCTTCTACCGTCTTGATCCGGGCCTGTTCTTTCCCGAGCAACCTTGGCACTCCACGGCCGGCGCGCACCTTTACAACCAGCACGACAAGGTGAAGGCACAGCGCCTCCTGAACGAAGCTCGGTATTCCGGCGAGCCGCTGCGCTGGCTTACCACCAAGGAATACGACTTCATGTACACGACCGCGGCGGTCGCGGCGCAGCAACTCGAGACTGTCGGATTCAACATCGATCTGCAGGTCGTCGACTGGGCCACGCTCAACAGCCATGCGATGAAGCCAGAACTATGGGATCTTGCCTCAACCGCGGTGACCTTCAATAACGATCCCGGCAACTACCTTCCCCTCCGGTGCAATTGGTGGGGCTCGTGGTGTCTTGAGGAAAAGGAGGAACTCCTCCGAGAACTGCAGCGAGAGAATGACCCGAGGAAGCGCAAAGAGATCGTGGATCGGCTTCAATCAGCCTTCTACGAAGATGTCGGGCGCGTGAAGATCGGCGATTTTGTCACGCTGGACGTGGCGCGATGCGAATTGTGCGCACAGTTCCGAACAATGCCTCAGCACTTCTTCTGGAATGCCTGGCTCAACGTGTAGAGAAACTCCGCACGCCCGCCCCGACGACTAGTCCACCCCATTGCATCAAGGAGAGTTCCATGCCCTTGACCGTACTCCACTCCCTCATCATCGCGCTAGTCCTGCTTGCTTCCGAGGCGTTTGCGCAAGACACGCCCCGCATGGGGGAGTACTCAAGGTCGCATCAGTCGGAGAGCCCCCCACACTAGATGTCTCGATAACCACGGCTGTTATCACCGCCCAGATCATGGGCCATGTTCAGGAGGATCTCTCGACCCTCGACAAGGGATCGAACCCGATCCCATTGCTGGCCGAGTCTCACTTGATTGATGGCAACGGCACCAGACACACGATCAGGCTCCGCAAAGGCGTCTTGTTCCACAGTGGCAAGGAAATGACATCTTCGGATGTTGTGGCATCGCTGAAGCGCTGGGGCCGCGTGGCATCGCTCGGAAAGGTGCTGTCCATGAACATCGACAGCATCGAAGCGTCGGACGCCTACACGGTCGTGCTGAACCTGGGGCAGCCGTCCTCTTCGCTCATCTTCGCTTTGGCTGAGAGCCACGCGGTCATCTACCCGAAGGAAGCGACCGATGCAGCCGGCGACGGCCGAATGACGGACTTCACCGGTACTGGTCCTTATCGGCTCCTTGAGCACCGGCCCGACCGCCATATCAAGCTTGGCCGCTTTGCACGCTACGTCAGTCGCTCCGAGCCACCGAACGGCCTAGGCGGGAGGCGAACGCCGTATTTCGACGAGATCTTCTTCATACCAGTCCCCGATGCGGCGGGCGCCTGGCGGGTGTCGAAACCGGCGATTACCACTACGGCATGCTGATCAACCAGGATGCCTGGGAGCGTATCCGTTCGCTACCGCAGGTCGAGCCTCGCGTCGTGAAACCTCAGGCCTGGGCTGTCGCGGTGCTCAATCATGCCAAGGGCTTGATGGCGAACAAGAAGTTGCGTCAGGCGTTTCAGGCGGCGCTCGATATGGAACCGATCATGATGGCCGGATTCGGCCAAAGGATGT
Organism: uncultured Candidatus Rokubacteria bacterium; assembly: GCA_963734175.1. Lineage (GTDB taxonomy): Bacteria > Methylomirabilota > Methylomirabilia > Rokubacteriales > CSP1-6 > AR5. The sequence continues at coordinate 296,128 of CAVTGC010000001.1, read as the reverse complement.
TCTACCGCCTCGACCCCGGGATCTTCTTCCTCGAGCAGCCTTGGCACTCGATCGCGGGCTCGCGACTCTACAATCAGGCCGATACTGCTAAGGCGGCGCGTCTTCTGAGGGAGGGCGGATACGCTCGCCAGCCGCTACGTTGGCTTACCACGAAGGAATATGACTTCATGTACAAGAACGCCGCGGTGGCCCGTCAGCAGCTCGAGCGTGCCGGGTTCGTTATCGATCTCCAAGTGCTTGACTGGGCCACTCTCAATAGCCATGCGCTGAAGGCGGATCTGTGGGAGATCGCGTCGACCGCGTTGGTGTTTGGCGCCGATCCGGCAAACCACATAGCGCTAAGGTGCAACTGGTGGGGCGCATGGTGCCTCGAAGAGAAGGAACTTTTGCTCGCGGAGCTGAGGCGCGAAAGTGACATAAAGCGGCGCATGGTTATCGTGGAGCGAATCCAGACACTCCTCTACGAAGACGTCGGCCGCGTAAAGTTGGGGGACTTCTTCACGCTGGATCTCGCGCGTCGTGAGTTGCGCGGAGACTTGCGTACTCCCCGGCTAGCCTTCTGGAACTCCTGGCTTACGCCCTAGTTAACTTAGCTAGAAGACGTCTTCCAGATCACGCGCCGTGTACGGAAATAGCCGCCCCGTTTATCACGTGGCGGCCAGCCATGCTGGCATCAGTTCCACCACGGTGCTCGGGCCAGCAACGGTCGCATCCGCAGCTTTCAGCAGTTCGTGCTTCGCAATCGGCCAGGTCTCCGCTGGAGCACTCCAGGTTCCGCGTGGAACGCGATTCGAATGCGCCACCTGAGGTGACTTGAGGGCAGCTTAAAGCTAGCCGCTATTTCTTCTCATGCAACGCCTCCATGAGCTTATCCACGATCCTCGCCTCGCATCCTCTACCCGAAAGCGTTAGCACTTCAGATCCACTCCGCGCGTCCCTGACGGAGATGTCGTAGTGGTATGCCCTGTCGAACCTGGGGTGCAGGTGTCGAACTGCGACCAACGCAGGTGCATCACATAGCGCGTATCAACTGTCTTGAACCGTTCTAGGCGTGTCTCACTTCCGAGCTGGCGCTGGGTGACTTGTGGTCCGGCGTGGACAATGACACGCCAACCATCTCGCGTGAGAGCTTGCTTGATCGACCCTGTTAGTCCTCCACCTGGAGGAACCGTGATCGCCTTCTCGGTCGGATCGACGGCTTCGAACCTGTTCACCTGAAAGGTCTGACAGCCGGTGAGTAGCAAGGCGAAGAGAGGGACCGCATGGAAACCAGCGTAGTGTTTTGTACCCCGCAGAATTGGCGGATCATGAGCTTGCACATGGGATTGCGGCCCGATTCGATCGGAGTCCTCAGCCGCCAGCACCGCGTGTGAAGCCCGGGTTGTTCTGGTTCACCGCCTCCGTGCCGAGCATGTCGCGCGGGCTCTTGGAGCGGTCGACTGCGTCGTGCTGCTGGAAGAGGTCGTCGTCGCGCCGCCGATGCCGCCGCCCGAGCCCGTACGCCTGCCCGCGCCGCCTGCTGCCGATCCCGCCCGCGAGTCGCAGTCCCTGGCGGCCGACGCCTGGACCGGCCGCTGGCGCGACATCTGGGGCTGGCTCGGCATCATGGCGGGCGTCGCGGTGCTGGTGACGGCTCTTCTGGTGCCGCTGGATGACTCAGGGCTGGCGCTGGCGGCGGCGCTGGTGGTGACGCGGTGGGCGGCTGATCGTCGTTGTTGACTCCTGGCGGGCGCCTGCCCCACCATCCATGGACGGATAGCGTCCTTGGCGACCTCGATATTGCCGCTGCTCCGGGTCTCCGGTGACGGGGTGCAGGGGAGGCGGAGGTGGGGGAGCACCATGACTATTCGAATTGCTCTTGTCGTTACCCTTCTTTTCATCCCCCTCATTCAGCCCGTGTCGGCGCAAAAAAGCAGCAAGTTGTATCGCGTCGGCTGGGTACACGTCGCCTCGGCTCCGCCGCCGGGCGGGAACGTGGCCCATCTGGGGGCCCTGCCTCCACTACACCTGTTCCGGGCGCGTCTCACGGAACGCGGATACGTCGAGGGCAAGAACCTCGTGATTGAGGAGCGGTGGGCGGGGGGCGACTATCACCGAGTCGCTCATCTCGCGGCTGAACTCGCAGGCCTACCGGTCGACGTGATCTTCACTTCGGGTACGAAAACCGCTCGAATTGTGCAAGAAGCCGTCAAGAGCATCCCCCTCGTGGTGTACTCGTGCGACCCGTTCGAGCACGTTTCCAGGCTGGCGCGACAAGGGGGGAATGTGACGGGTGTCACCTGCATGACCACGGAGCTGAGTCCGAAACGGCTCGAACTGCTGAAGGAGGCGCTCCCGAAGGCGTCGCGCGTCGTGTTTCTGCACGATCCCGAAGACGCACCGGCCGGACTCAGGCTTACGCAGGACGCCGCTCCCCGCCTCGGCATCAGACTACAGACAGTGCAATTCAAGGACCGGTCCGACATCGCCAACGCCCTGGACGCCGTCGCAAAAGAGCGCCCTGACGCGCTCTACATCTACCCTGATCCGATCTCGAACTCGGCACGCGGCCAGATTGCCGAGTTCGCACTGAGACACCGCCTGCCGAGCATGCACGCGATCCGCGAGTACGTGGAGGCCGGCGGCCTGATGTCGTACGGTGCCAACACCCCGGAGATGTTCCGGCTCATGGCCGATCAGGTTGCGCGGCTCCTCGACGGCGCACGCCCCGGGGATGTCCCGCTGACGCAAGCCACTCGTTTTGAGCTGGTGATCAACCTCAAGACGGCCAAGGCGCTCGGGCTGGTGATTCCGCCGTCCCTCCTGGCGCGGGCGGATCAGGTGATCGAGTAGTGGACCGCCGCCGCTTTCTACTGACCTCGCTGGCTAGCGCGGTCGCCGGGCCGCTCGCTCCTGGTGCGAGTCGGCGGGAAAAAGCTATCAGCTGGCTAGCGTTCTACGAGCGGTAGAGGCGGCGGCGACGGCAGATGAAAATAACAGTCTGACGGTGGTGGCCCCAACGGGATTCGAACCCGTGTTTCAGCCCTGAGAGGGCCGACCCCTCCCCTTTCCCCTCTCAGCGAGCTCCGCTCGCGCGACTCCTCACCCAGCAGTGCACGCGCCTCCCCAACCTGAGCGTGCATCGACTTCAGCATCCGCACCTCCGGCGCCGGCGCACAGTTGCAGTACCCGACGCCCAGCTCCTTGAGCTGGGCCGCATTGCGCGGCAACGCCCCATGGTTCATCGGCAGGGCGAGCCGGGCCACCCCGCCCTTCCGCACCGCATCCGCGACGCGATGGACGACCTCGACGAGCTTGGGATGATCCGGCGTGCCGCTCACCCCGAGCGCCCGCGACGGCGGGCAGATCCTCGATCATGACGGCCCGCGTGATCTCCTGGTTGGAGCGCTCCATGTGCTCCCTGAGCGAGATCTTGCCGTAGTCCGAGGCCCGCGACGCGCCCGCAATGCCGCGTTCGCCCAGGGGCGCGTAGCGCACGGCCTTCACCGCCTCGCGCGCCGCCCGCGCATCGCTGATGTGCGGGAGCTGGATGCCCTGCACGCCCATGTCCAGCAGGCGCAGGTTGAAGGCGGGATCGAAGCCGGGCGGCGTGGCCGATGATCTCGACGATCTGCGGATCGGCGATGCCGCCCACGTAGAGCGCGGGCGGCCTTCTCGTTGAGCTCCGTGCCCCAGCCGGGCTGGGTGGGGATCGTCATCTGGCCGTCCTTGATCTCGGGCAGCACCGTGAACAGCTCGTCGCGCAGCGGGGCGGCGTCGGGATCGCTCTCCATGATCTTGACGTTCGAGACGGAGGCGACGAAGTTCAGCGCCTGGAAGCTGGAGAGGTGGCCGTTGTAGTTGTGCGGGGCCACGTTGATCTCGTGCGTTTCCGCCAGGTCCGCCACCTTCTTGGCCGCGGAGAACGCCTGCCAGCACACGTCGATCATGAGGTGTCCAGCGCGTGGCGCTCGAGGTACGGCCGGTACTGCCGCACGGTCTGCAGCTGCTCGCCGCCGCACAGCGGCGCCCGCGTCCCCGCGCGCAACTCCACCAGCGCCTCGGCATCCTGGTTGTCGATCTCCATCCAGAACAGCTTGAACGGCTCCAGCTCGCGGGCCAGCAGCAGCGCCTCGCTCGGCTTGAAGTTGACGTTCACGTCGAGGTGGATCACGCGGCGGATCGACATCGCGCGCCACTGGATCGCGACGCATCCGTACCCGGGACGTGGATTGAACGAGGAGGCTCCGAAGAGGCCCGCCGGGCGGAAGCGCTGACGGTCAGTCGTACTGGGGCGTCAGTCCGTCGTCGTCGTCGCGTTCGGCGGCACCGGCGATGATCCGTTCGAGCCGGGCCGCCAGGGGCCCGTCCAGCCTCACCAGCGTGGCGTGGTCCGCGCGGGCACGGGCCAGATCGCCCATCTGGGTGAACAGGGCCCCCCGATACATGTAGGCGCGGGCGAGATCCGGCTTGAGCTCGAGCGCGCGATCGTAGTGTCTCAGCGCCCGCGCCTGGTTGTGCGGTCCCTGCATGCGCAGGCTGAAGGCGAGGTTGTTGTGAGCTTCGGCGAGACGCTCGTCGGCCGCCAGCGCCTCCTCGAACTTCTGCTGGGCGGCGGCATAGTGCTTCTCGACCATCAGCTTCACGCCGGTGTTGTACGCGGTGACGGCGCGCTGGCGGGCGCCGCCCGCCGGCACCGGAAGCGGATCGCTCTCCACCGCCCCCGCCACGGAGCCGCCGAGGGCGATCGCCAGGAGGGACCCACCGAGGATCCTGGCGATCGCCATCAGCGGTCTACTTGCCGAGCAGGCCTCGGGCCTGCGCGATCTCGGGCGGCGCGCTGTCGGCGCCACGGGTCTGCTCGACCACGCGCTCGGCGTAGAACGCCGCCTTCTTCGTGTCGCCGGCCCGCTCGGCCGCCTGCATGGCGCCCGCGAACGCACGATAGCGGTTGGGCTCCTTCGCCAGCACGGCCTCGTAGCCGCGCAGCGCGTCGGCCGCCTTTCCCTCCTTCAAGAGCACCATGGCCAGCACCTCTCGCGCCGGCACGATCGGGCCCGGCGTGACGGCGTGCTTCTCGGTGGCGTCCTCGCGCTCGGCGGCGGTACGAAGGATCGCCACGCACTCGTCAGCCTTCCCGGCGGCACAGCTCGTCAGTCCGCGCACGATCTCGGCCTGGATGTCGATCTGCTCCGCCCAGTACGCGATCTTCCGCTCCGCCGCGGTGTCACGGAGCGAGCGCAGGCGCGTGGTCTCGACCCCGGCCGCCGCGACGTCGCCGCTCATGGCGGCACCGATGCCGCGCGCAAAGGCATTGACCGCCTCGGCCTGGGGATACTTCTTCCACGGGTAGGCGTCGGCCGCCGGCACCAGCGGCAGCTTCGCCGCCTCCGACCAGGCGCGGCGCTCCAGCGCGAGACGCGCCGGCATCGCCGCGTAGGCGTAGGCGCCGGCGAGGTTGTCGGGCTTGGTGGCGACGCGGGTGGCGTGCGACAGCACCTCGGCGGCGGCCCGATCCTGACCGAGCTGGAGCTGCGCGTAGACCATGTAGTCGTACGCGTGGGGGCTGTTGGCCGTCCGGTCTCCGTCAACGCGGGCCGACTGACGATTGGACTCCACCGAGTCGCGCCAGTAGCCCACGCGGGTGAAGATGTGCGAGGGCATGTGCTGGGCGTGCGCGGCGTCAGGCGCGATCGACGCGTAGCGCCGGGCCGCATCGAGGCCCTGCGGGGCGATCGGCGGATAGTCGAAGCTGTGGATGAGATAGTGGGCGACGCCCGGGTGATCGGGCTGTTTCTGGAAGATCGGCTCCAGCAGCTGCGTCGCCCGGAGCTGGTTCGTGTACTTCTTGTCGCTCGGGTCGAAGTTCGCCGAGAGCACCAGCGCGTAGAGCATGGTCGCCTCGGTATCGGCCGGGTAGCGGGTGGCCACGCCCTGCATGGCGGTCTCGAGCGCCGTCACCCGCGTGCGATGATTCAGCTTGTCCACGTCCTTGAAGAACACCGCCAGCGCCTCGACGTAGTCGCGCTCGCGCTGGGTCTTGAGCCCGGCCGCCCGCGCCGCGTCGATCGCGGCCTGACCGTCGGCGAGGATCTTCGGCGAGAGGCTCCCCGGCCACTGGAACGGGTTGTCGAGCAGTCCCAGCGCGCGCGCCCAGTGGGCCATGCCACAGGCGGGATCGGCCTTGGTCACGCGGTCGAGCGCGGTCATGAGCTCCGGCCACGCGAACGAGTGGTAGTACGCCATCGCGACCTCGAACTCCTTCTGCGCGGCGGGATCGCAGGAGGTCGGGAAGTTGACCTTCCCGAGCTTGGCGTCGGCGGCGTGCGCCACCACGGGCAGGGCCAGGCCCAGCGCGAGCAGCAGGGAAGCGAGGACGGCGCCAGCGGCAATCTGTCGAAATATCATGATCGTCTCCGTCGACTCAGCTGAGTGAGTCCTGCTCGAACGGTCGAACGCACGTCGACCCAACTCGCGATCACGCTCAACCGCAAGGGTCGCTATCGTGCGCCCCTGGACGCCGCCGGTCAAGGGCCGTCGGCCTAGGCTCCGAGCGTCCCCGAGTGAACGGCGCGCACCTCCACCTCGGCGGCGGCGGCCATGGCCAACATCCGCAGCGCGGCCGGCGCGATCTGGGCCCGGCGCCCGTTCCCCGGGAGCAGCCCGACGACCCACGCGCGCAGCGGCGCCCCCCGTGGATTCACCAGCTCCACCACGCCACCCGTCCCCACCCCCAGCGCCCGCGCGGTCGTCTCGTCCAGGCGGATCGCCCGGCCGCGCTCGGTCTCGACGTCGTCGGCCACATCGAGGCGAATGCGGTGTCGCGCTGCCCGGAGCTGCGTCCGGCGCGCGGCGGTCGCCGCCCCATCGACCGCACCGTTCACCAGCACCACGCCATGGATCGCCGCCGCCGCGTCCGGTGTGACGTAACCCTCGGCGAGATCGGCCACGACCATCGCCGGATCACGCTCCAGCGGGTCGCCGAAGCCGCCGCCACCCGAGCTCTCCATCATCAGCACGTCGCCGATCAGGACCGGAAACGCGCTGACCTTCCCCGGCAGCGGCGACGGCTGCACCGGCTGCCCGTCGCGCCGGATCCAGAACCGGTTGGTCGCCCCGGCCGCGCCGCCGCAGACGCCGAACGGCGGTAGCACCGCCCGCTCGGCCAGCACCGACAGCCGCGTGTTCGGCGCCAGGATGCGCACCGCTCGCGTGAGCCCGAGGCCGCCGCGCCACTGGCCAGGGCCGCCGGAGTCTTCGCGCAGCGAGGTCGCCTCCACGCGTACCGGGTACAGCTGCTCGATCGCCTCGATCGGCTGCAGCGTGGTCATGTCGCTCTCGGTCCACGCGCGCACGGTGTTGCTGCCGTCGCCGTTCTCGAAGCCGCCGGTGCCGCCGGCCGGGTACTCGTAGAAGATGAACGTCTCGCCCGTGCGGGGATCCGGCCCGCCCACGTAGCAGTGGTTGCCGCCGCCCTTGAGGTCGCCGGCCACCTTGCCGTCGAGGGCCTGGGCCAGCGCCCCCTGCACCGCCGTCTCCACGCAGTACTTCACCTCGACCATGCCGCCACAGGGCGCCGGCGGATCGGCGTTCACGATCGTCCCTCGCGGCGCGATCACCGTGAGCGGCCGGAACGCGCCAGAGTTCACATCGGAGCCGGGGTCGAGGAACGACTTGATGATCGTGAAGGCCCCGGTCGGCGCCATGGCCGGGCCCACGTTGGTCGGGCCCGCCGTCTGCGGCGAGGTGCCGGTGAGATCGACGGTGATGGCGTCGCCGGCGATGGCCACGCGCGCGCGCACGGTGAGCGGCTCCAGCCGCTCGCGGCCGGACTCCAGATGCGCCTCGTAGCGATACTCGCCGTCGGGCAGCGCGGCGATGGCCCGCCGCATGCGCGTCTCCGCCCGGTCCATCAGCTCGGCGACAGCCGCCCGCACGGTGGCCGCCCCGTAGCGCGCGGCCAGCGCCTCCACCCGCTCGGCCGCCTTGCGGCAGGTGCCGATCATCGCCTGGTAATCGCCGCGGCGCTCGCGGGGACCCCGCATGTTGGCGAAGATCAGATCCAGCGCGGCCTCGTTCGGGCCGCCCGCGCTCGATGATGCGGATCGGCGGGATGCGCACGCCCTCCTGGAAGATCTCCGTGGCGCCGCCCGAGAGGCTGCCCGGGCTCATGCCGCCCACGTCGCCCCAGTGCGCGCGCACGACCGGGAAGATGAAGAGTCGATCGTCGGCGAACAGCGGGTAGATCAGGGCCACGTCGTTGAGGTGGGTGCCGCCCGTGTAGGGGTCGTTGTGCAGGAACAGGTCGCCGGGATGGATGTCGTCGCCGAACTTCTCGAGCACGGACTTCATCGACCAGCTGATCGGCACGATGTGCAGCGGATGGTCGGCGCCCTTGGACATGGCCACGATCTGGGCGTCGCCGTCCATGAGCACGCAGGAGAAGTCCTCGCCCTCGTAGAGGATGGACGAGTAGGCCGTGCGCACCAGCGTCACGCGCATCTCGCGCACGGTGGATACCAGCGTCTCGCGGATGACCTCGATCGTGATGGGATCGATCATGGCCGCTCGAACCTCAGGTTGCCCCACGCGTCGACGGTGCCGCTCCATCCGGGCGGCACCACGGTGGTGGCACCGAACTCCTCCACGATGGCGGGGCCGCGCAGCTCGGCGTCGGCCGGCAGGCGCTCGCGTTCCCACACCGGACAGTCATGGGCGGCGCCGTCGAAGCGGATGGACCGGCGCTCGATGAGGGCGGCGTCCAGCGTCGTCCCGCCCGACTCGTGGCGGGCGGCGGCGGGCTTGGGCACCACGCCGTAGGCGCTGAGCCGCGCGTTCACCAGCTCGATCGTCGCCGTCTCGTCGGCGTGGCCGTACATGGCCTGATGGCGGCGATGGAACGCGGCCTCGACGGCGGCTAGCGGCTCGTCGCCCAGCTCCAGGTTCAGCTCGAAGGCCTGGCTGCGATAGCGCAGGTCGAGCGACCGCCGCAGGCGCTGCTGGCCGGCCTCGAATCCCTCCAGCTCGAGCTGGCGCCTGATCGCGCCCTCCATGTCGGCGAAGAGGCCGGGCACGAGCGGCCACCGCTCGCGCAGCGGGCCCACGCGCGTACGGACGTCGTCGTGCTTGATGTCGGAGGCGAGCAGCCCCAGCGCCGAGAAGTTGCCGGGATGGCGCGGCACCAGCACGCGGGGGATGCCGATCTCGTCGGCCAGCGCCAGCGCGTGCATGGGCCCGGCACCGCCGAAGGCGACCAGCGTGAAGTCGCGGGGGTCGTGGCCGCGCTGGATGGAGATCTCGCGGATGGCCGAGGTCATGCGGGCCACCGCGATGCGCACGATGCCCTCGGCCAGCGCGTCCACCGTGATCGTCCCCATGCGCGTGGCCAGCTCGGTCACCGCCGCGCGCGCCCGGGCCGCATCGATCGCAATGGCGCCCCCCAGCCTCCGCGTGGTGCCGATGCGGCCGAGCACCACGTTGGCGTCGGTCACGGTGGGCTCGGTGCCACCGAGGCCGTAGGCGGCCGGGCCCGGGGTGGCGCCGGCGCTGCGGGGGCCCACCTGCAGGCTGCCGTCCAGGTCGAGCCAGGCCAGCGAGCCGCCGCCGGCGCCCACCGTGTGCATGTCGATCTGCGGGACCTTCACCGGGAACGCGCCGACCATGCCGTCGGAGGTGGCCAGCGGTGTCAGGTCGCGCACGAGGCAGACGTCGGTCGACGTGCCGCCCATGTCGTAGGTGATCAGGTCGGGCACGCCGGCGGCGGCGCCGACGAAGCACGCCTGGCTCACGCCGCCGGCCGGGCCGGAGAAGATCGTCTTGATCGGCAGCCGCCGCGCCGTCTCGGTGGTCATCATGCCGCCGCTGGACGCCACCGTGAGCACACCGTGCGCGTAGCCCACACCGCGCAGCCGCTGCTCGAGGCCGCTCAGGTAGCCGTCCATGAGTGGCTGCAGGTAGGCGTTCAGCACGGTCGTCGAGAACCGCTCGAACTCCCGGTACTCGGCCACGACGTCGGCCGAGCACGAGACCGGCACGCCCGGGCACCGGCCCTTGGCCACGTCGGCGATGATCCGCTCGTGGGCCGGGTTCAGGTAGGCGTGCAGCAGGCACACGGCGATGGCCTCCGCGCCCGCCGCTACCGCCGCGTCCAGCGCCCGCTCGACGCTGGCGACGTCGAGCGGTACCAGCACCGAGCCGTCGGCGTTCAGCCGCTCGGTCACCTCGAAGCGCCGCTTCCGCTCGACCACTGGCTTGGGCCGGACGAAGGTCGGCACGAACAGCGCGGGGATGTTGCGCTTCGTGCGTCCGATCTCGATGAGGTCGCGGAAGCCCGCGGTGGTCACCACGGCCACCGGGGCGCCGCGCCGCTCCAGCACGGCGTTGGTGCCGACGGTGGTGCCGTGGACCAGCCGGCGCACGTCGCGCGGCGCGATGCCGAGGGCGGCGAGGCCGTCGAGGACGGCCGCCGCTTCGTTGCGGGGCCGCGAGGGAACCTTGGTGACGACGACGCGCCCGGTGGCATCGTCGACCGCGGTGAGATCCGTGAACGTGCCCCCGACGTCGATCCCCACGATGAACATGAGGCGGATGATACAGTACCGGGCATGACAACCGACCCCGCCGCCATCAAGCATCTGTGGACGCACAAGACGCAGGACCACACCTGGCTGCCCGACGAGGACCTCGTCATCGATCGGGCCGAGGGCGTGTGGGTGTGGACCGAGAAGGGCACCAAGCTGCTGGACGGCTTCGCGGGGCTGGCGGTGGTCAACGTCGGCCACGGGCGGCGGGAGATCGCCGAGGCCATCGCCGAGCAGACGGTGCGGCTGGCCTACTACCCGACCACGCGCCAGTTCTCGAACCGGCCGGCCGCCGAGCTGGCGGCCAAGCTGGCCACGCTGACGCCGGGTGACCTCGACTACACGATGTTCGCGGTGAGCGGCTCCGAGGCCAACGAGCGCGCCATGCAGATGGCCCGGCACTACTGGCTGGCCAAGGGCAAGGCCGACAAGCACAAGGTGCTCTCGCTGGAGGGTGGCTACCACGGCGCCACCATGGGGACGTTCGCCATCTGCGGGCTGCCGCACATGACCGGTGCCTACGCGCCCCTGCAGCCGGCCGGCTTCACCAAGGTCAAGCCGCCCTACCCGTACCGCGACCGGGGCACCGGCACCGATGCCGAGCTGGTCGAGCGCCGCGCGCGCGAGCTGCGCCAGGCCATCGAGAAGGAAGGACCCGACACGGTCTCGGCCGTCATCATGGAACCCGTCATCTCCTCCGGCGGCTTCATCATGCCGCCCATCGGCTGGCTGAAGGCGGTGCGGAAGATCTGCGACGATCTCGAGGTCCTGCTGATCGCCGACGAGGTCATCACCGGCTTCGGACGCACCGGCCGCTGGTTCGCGGTCGAGCACGACGGCGTGGTGCCGGACATCATGTCGGTGGCCAAGGGCATCACCTCCGGCTACATCCCGCTCTCGGCCGCCATCGCGCGCCGCAAGCTGGCCGACGCCTTTCCCGAGGACACCACGCAGGAGAACGTCCATCCCAACACGTACGCCGCCCATCCGGTCGCGTGCGCGGCCGGGCTGGCCAATCTCAAGATCATGGAGAAGGACAACCTCGTCGCCAACGCCGAGGCGATGGGCGCGCGGCTGCTGGCGGGCCTGACCCAGGCGGTCGGCAAGAGCCGCCTGGTGGGCGAGGTGCGCGGGCGCGGGCTCATGGTCTGCACCGAGATGGTGGCGCCGGACGGCTCCGGGCGGCCGCTCGACGGCGCCGAGGTCGCCAAGATCGATCGCAAGGCGTGGGACCGCGGCGCCATCGTCTACGCGCGCGGCCAGGTCATCCGGCTGGCGCCGCCGCTGTGCATCACCCGCGAGGAGATCGACACGCTGGTCGACGTCGTGGCGGCGAGCATCAAGGAGCTGGAGGGCGAGCTCACGCGGTAGCTCGCCCCCGGACCGCGGCGTGGGGACGGCGCGCGCACGGATCCACCGCCGGCAGCTGGCGACGATCGTCCTGGTCGCTTGCGCCATCACCCCCGTCTTCAACATACTGACCGCCGGGGCGACCTGGCGGGAGGCGGTCCAGGGCTTCGTCGACGCCATACTGGTCTCCCTGGCCGTCGGCGGCTACCTGCTGTTCCTCCGCGACGGGCGCCGCCTGCGCCCGTGGTTTCGTCGGCTCGGCTTCTGGGGCGACCTGGTCCTCAGCAGCGCCATCGTGCTCGCGCTGTTCCTGGTGGGCCGGGCCGCCGGCCAGGTCGTCATGCACCTGGAACCGCGCCGGTTCGTCACGAGCTTCCGGGACCCCCATCTGGCCATCGCCCTGCCCTTCTTCGCCGTGGTTGCGGTCGCGGTCCAGTTCGTCCTGCAGATGAACCGCATGGTCGGCGCCAACGTGCTGGGCTACTTCGCAGCCGGCGTGTACCGGCGGCCGACAGCCGAGGAGCGCGTCTTCCTCTTCGTCGACCTCGAGGGCTCCACCCAGCTGGCCGAGCGGCTGGGCAGCGCCGGCTACTTCGAGCTGCTCCGTCGCTTCGTCGACGACCTGACCGATCCGGTGATCGAGGCGGAGGGCGAGATCTACCAGTACGCGGGCGACGAGGTCGTCATCACGTGGCCGATCGCCGCCGGCCTCCGGGGGGCCAACTGCGTGGCCTGCTTCTTCGCGATCCGCGCGGCGGTGGCACAGCAGGCGGCCCGTTACCAGCGAGAGTTCGGCGTGGTGCCGCGCTTCCGGGGTGGGCTGCACGGCGGCCCCGTCACCGCCGGCGAGCTGGGCGACCTGCGGCGCCAGATCGTCTTCGTGGGCGACATCCTCAACACCGCCGCCCGCCTCGAGGAGTACGCCAAGCGGGCCAATCTCGACCTCGTCGTCTCCGGCACGCTGCTGCAACGGATCGCGCTGCCGCCCGGCGTCGAGGCCACACGGTGCGGCGAACTGGAGCTCCGGGGGAAGGAGGCGCGGGTCGCCGCCTGGTCGATCGTGGCCTGACGCCGCGACGGGCGCCTGACGCTGGTACCGGGTACAATGACTCCAACCCGGAGGCGCCATGCCGCGAACGATCCTCGAGCCCCGCTTCCAGGTCGAGTACCTGTCGATCCTCGATAGCGACGGCAATCTCGACACGTCGCTGGAGCCTGACATTCCAGCCGCGGAGCTGAAGCGGCTGTACCGCGGCATGCTGCTCGGCCGGCGGCTGGACGAGCGGATGATCCGCCTGCAGCGGCAGGGGCGGATCGGCACCTTCGCCCCCATCAAGGGCCAGGAGGCCTCGCAGGCCGGTGCCGTCTCCACTCTCCGCCCGACCGACTGGATGGTCCCGTCGTTTCGCGAGACCGCGGCCATGCTGTGGCGCGGGTGGCCGATCGAGAAGCTGCTCATGCTCTACGCCGGCTACCTCGAGGGCGGCCAGCCGGCGCCCGACCAGAACGACCTGCCCGTGACGATCCCGGTCGCCACCCAGCTCCCCCACGCCGTCGGCCTCGCCTACGCGGCCCAGTACCGCGGCGACGACGCGGTCGTCATGGCGTTTTGCGGCGACGGGGCGACCTCCGAGGGCGACTTCCACGAGGCGCTGAACTTCGCCGGCGTCTGGCACGTTCCGGTCGTCTTCGTCGTGCAGAACAACCAGTGGGCGATCTCGGTCCCCCTCAAGAAGCAGACGCACTCCCGCACGATCGCCCAGAAGGCGCTGGCCTACGGCCTGCCCGGGCTGCAGGTGGACGGCAACGACGTCCTGGCTGTCTATGCGGCATGCCGGGAGGCGGTCGAGCGGGCCCGGGGCGGCGACGGGCCCACGTTGATCGAGTGCGTGACCTATCGCCTGGGCGTGCACACCACCGCCGACGATCCGACCAAGTACCGCTCGACCGAGGAGGTCGAGGCGTGGGAGCGCAAGGACCCGCTCACCCGCTTCGGGGCCTATCTGCAGAAGAAGAACCTGCTCGACGACGGCCTGACCGAGGTCATCGATGCCGAGATCGCCGCCGCCGTGCAGCGCTTCGAGGCGATCGGCCCCCCCGACCCGCTCACGATGTTCGATCACGCCTACGGCGAGCGCTCGCCCCAGCTGGACGCGCAGCGGGCCGCCGTGGCCGAACGGCTGAGCCAGGGTCGCGAGGCCGCCGCCCCGCCCACCGCCGAGCCCGCCTCGCCGCCGATGCGCGGTCAGCGCACGAGCCGCCGGTAGCCCCATGGCCAAGCTCAATCTCGTCAAGGCGCTGAACCTGGCCCTGCTCCAGGAGATGGAGCGCGACGAGGATGTGCTGATCATGGGCGAGGATGTCGGCGTCGATGGCGGCGTCTTCCGCGTCACCGAGGACCTGCATCGCAAGTTCGGCTCCAAGCGCGTGATCGACAGCCCCCTGGCCGAGGCCGCCATCATCGGCGCCGGCGTCGGCATGGCCCTCTACGGCCTCAAGCCGGTGTGCGAGATCCAGTTCTCCGGCTTCGCCTTCCAGTGCTTTCACCAGATCGAGAACCACGTGGCCCGTTACCGCATGCGCTCGCAGGGCCGCTTCCACGTGCCGATGGTCATCCGCATGCCCTACGGTGGCGGCGTCCGCGCGCTCGAGCACCATTCGGAGTCCGAGGAGCAGTTCTACGCGCACATCCCCGGGCTCAAGATGGTCATCCCGTCGGGGCCACGCAACGCGCGCGCGCTGCTGGTGAGCGCCATCCGCGACCCCGATCCCGTGATCTTCTTCGAGCACAAGGGCCTCTACCACGCGGCCAAGGAGGACGTGCCCGACGAGATCGAGTCGTTGCCGATCGGCCGGGCCCAGGTCGTGCGCGAGGGCGGCGACCTCACGCTGATCGCCTACGGCGCCATGCTGCGCCTGGCCCGCGAGGCGGCCGACACCCTGGCCGAGGAAGACGGCGCCCACGCCGAGGTGATCGACCTGCTGACGATCTCGCCGCTCGACCGGGAGACGATCGTGGCCTCGGTCAACAAGACCGGCCGGGCCGTCATCGTGCACGAAGCCCCGCGCAGCTTCGGCCCCGGCGCCGAGATCGCCGCCTCGATCATGGATGGCGCCTTCCTGTCGCTGGAAGCGCCCATCGCCCGGGTGACGTCGTGGGACATCCCCTTCCCCGGCTTCGCCCGCGAGAAGGCCAACGTCCCCGATCTGGCCCGCGTGCTGGCCGCCGCCCGCGAGACGCTCGCCTTCTAGCCGCCCCATGGCCCGTGACTTCCTGCTGCCCGACCTCGGTGAGGGACTGACCGAGGCCGAGATCCGCCAGGTGCTCGTGCGTGAGGGCGAGATCGTCGGCGAGGACGCGCCACTGCTGGAAGTCGAGACCGACAAGGCGACGGTCGAGATTCCATCGCCGATGGGCGGGCGCGTGGAGAAGATCCACGTGCGGCCGGGGCAGACGGTGAAGGTCGGGCAGGTGCTGGTGAGCTTCGGCGAGGCCACGGCGACCGGCGGCAAGCAAGCGGCCGACACGCTCGATCCCACCCGCACGCTCGCTCCGGAGCCGAAGACGGTGGTCGCTGATGGCGGCCGGGCCAGGCAAGCGCCGGCCGCCGCGCCGACTGCTCCGCGCGAGGGGCCGGTGCCGGCGACGCCGTCGACACGGCGGCTGGCGCGCGAGCTGGGCGTCGATCTGCGCGCGGTGAGCGGTAGTGGCCCCGGCGGGCGCGTCACCGACGACGACGTGCGGGCGGCCGGCTCGACCGGCGGCGCCGCGGCCGCTTCGCCGGCCGTCGATCGCGCGCAGCCGGTGACCGCGGCGACGGCGGCCGCCGCGGCACCGATCGTCGCCAAGCCGCTGGCCGCCGTCGGCGTCGAGCCGCCGCCGCTGCCGCGCTTCGAGCAGTGGGGGCCGGTGGAGCGCCAGCCGCTCTCCCACCTGCGCCGCACCATCGCCGAGCGCATGACGCTGTCGGCCACGCTCATCCCCCACGTCACCCACTTCGATCGCGCCGACGTCACCGAGCTGGACACCCTCATCCGGCGCAACCTCGAGATCGGCAAGGCGCGGGGCGTGACGCTGACGCTGACCAGCTTCATCCTCAAGGCCGTGGCCCAGGCGCTCGGCGAGCACCCGCACTTCAACGCCAGCCTCGACCCCGCCGCCGGCGAGCTGATCGTCAAGCGCTACGTCCACCTGGGCGTGGCGGTGGCGGCCGAGCGCGGCCTGATCGTCCCCGTCATCCGCGACGTCGACAAGAAGCCGCTGCTGGACGTGCAGCGCGAGCTGGGCGCGCTGGCCGCGCGCGTGCGCGAGGGCAAGGCGACGCTGGAGGACCTGCGGGGCGGCACCTTCACCGTCACCAACATCGGCGCCCTCGGCGGCACCGGCGCCATCCCGATCATCAACTATCCGGAGGTCGCCATCCTGGGCGTCGCCCGCGGGCGCGAGGAGGCGGTCGTGCGCGAGGGCGCCATCGTGCCGCGCCTGCTGCTGCCGATCTCGCTCACGTTCGATCATCGCGTGGCCGACGGCGCCGACGGCGCCCGCTTCGCCTCGGCCATCGTGCGCCGGCTCGAGCACCCGGACGAGCTGCTGCTCGGACTGTGATGGCGGGGCCGACGCCGATCACCGACGTCCGCGACATCTCCCGCATCGGCTACGGCTTCATGGCCTCGCAGGCGCTCTTCGCCGCGCTCGATCTGGACGTCTTCGGTCGCCTGGCCGACGGTCCCAAGAGCCTTCTCACGCTCGCGGGTGAGACCGGCGTTGCGTCTCATCGGCTCATCGCGCTGCTCAGCGCCTGCGTGGGCCTCGGCCTGCTTGGTCAGGAGGGCGAGGCGTACGTCAACGCGCCCGCCGCCGCCACCTACCTCGTGCGCAGCGCGCCCATGTACTTCGGCGACTACTTTCGCTTCCAGATCGCGCGCCAGGTCTACCCAACGCTCCGCCATCTCGACCTGGCGCTGGCCGGCGAGCGAATCGATTTCTACGGCAAGATGCAAGGCCCCGAGGAGGCGCGTCGGTTCAGCATCGCCCAGCACTCGGGCTCGCTGGGGCCCGCCCACGTGGTGGCTGGTCTCGTGGACCTCGCCGGCTGCCGCACGCTCCTCGACGTGGGCGGCGGCAGCGGAGCCTTCAGCATCGCCCTCTGCCGCCGCCATCCGGAGCTATGCGCGACGATCGTCGATTTCCCGAGCGTGCGGCCGACCGCCGAGGAGATGGTGGGCGAGGCCGGGCTGAGCGATCGCATCCGGTTCGTCGAGGGCGATGCGCTCGCCACGCCGTGGCCCCGGGGCCAGGACGCGGTGCTCATGTCCTACCTGCTCAGCGCCGTCGCCGCTCGACGCGTCGGCGAGCTGCTGGAGCGTGCCCGCCAGAGCCTGGTCTCCGGCGGACGGCTCCTCCTGCACGATTTCATGCTCGACGACGATCGGACCGGTCCTCCGGTGGCGGCGCTCTGGCTCCTCAACGCCGTCACCATCGACCCCGACGTCGCCTCCCTCACGCCGGGCTGGCTGACCGAGCAGGTGGCCGCCGCCGGCTTCAAGGATGCTGCGCTGCACCACGTGATCGGCGGCATCACCCGCGTGGTGCTGGCGCGAGCCCCCTGATGGTGATGGGAGACCTCGTCCGCGAGGTCGACGTCGCCGTCGTCGGGGGCGGGCCGGGCGGCTACTCGGCGGCATTCCGCTGCGCCGAGCTGGGCCTCGAGGCCGTCGTGATCGATGCCGGCAAGCGGCTCGGCGGCGCCTGTCTCTACGAGGGCTGCATCCCGTCCAAGGCGCTCCTGCACGTGGCCGCGGTGCTGGGCGAGGCCGAGCGGGCCAAGGAGTTCGGCGTCGACTTCGGCGAGCCACGGATCTCGCTCGACCCGCTGCGCAAGTGGAAGGCCGAGCGCGTCGTCGGCAAGCTGGCCCGAGGCCTGGCCGGCGTGGCCCGCGGCAAGAGCGTGGACGTCATCGGCGGCCGCGCGGTGTTCGAGGACTCGCGCAGCCTCCGTGTCGAGGGCGACGAGCCCCAGAAGATTCGCTTCAAGCACGCCATCGTCGCCACCGGCTCGACGCCCAGCCCCCTGCCCGGAGTCGAGCTGCGGAGCGACCGGCTGATGGACTCGACCGCGGCCCTGGAGATCCTCGACGTTCCCGCCCGGCTGCTGGTGATCGGCGGCGGCTACATCGGGCTGGAGCTGGGCCAGGTCTACGCGGCTCTCGGCAGCGAGATCACCCTGGTCGAGATGCTCGACGGCCTGCTGCCCGGCGCCGACCGCGACCTCGTCCAGCCCCTGGCCCGGCGCTGCGAGCGCATGTTCAAGGCCATCCGGCTGTCGACGCGCGTCACCGGCCTCCGGGAGACTGGCGGCGGGATCGAGGCCCGGCTGGGCGAGGGCGAGACGGCCGTCTTCGACCGGGTGCTCGTGGCCGTGGGCCGGCGGCCGGCGACGGCGGGCCTGGGGCTGGAGGCCACGCGCGCCCGGCTCGACCCCCGTGGCTTCGTCGAAACCGACGCGCGTGGCCGCACCGCCGATCCCCACGTGTGGGCGGTCGGCGACGTGACCGGCGAGCCGATGCTGGCCCATCGCGCCATGCGCCAGGGCAAGGTGGCCGGCGAGGCCATCGCCGGCCGCCCGGCGGAATTCGACAACGTCGTCGTCCCCGCCGTGGTCTTCACGGATCCGGAGGTCGCCTGGTGTGGTTTAACCGAGCACCAGGCGCAGGCGGCCGGGCGCGCCGTGAAGGTGGCCCGGTCCCCGTGGGCGGCCTCGGGCCGGGCGGCTACACTGGGGCGCCCCGACGGGCTCACCAAGCTGGTGGTTGACCCCGAGACGTCCCGGGTGCTCGGCGTGGGCATCGTCGGCCCCGGGGCGGGCGAGCTCATCGCCGAGGGCGCGCTGGCCGTCGAGACGGCGATGGTGGCCGAGGACCTGGCCCTGACGATTCACACGCACCCGACGTTGTCGGAAACGCTGATGGAGGCCGCCGAGAGCCTGCTGCGCTGAGCGATCGCACGATTCGACAGGAGGATTCGCGCATGCGTCGAGTGTCCCGTTCCGTTGTTGCCGCGCTGCTCACCGTCGCCGTGGTGGGTGGCGGTCTCCTCACGCGTCCCGCCGAGAGCCAGGCCCCCAAATCGGGCGGCACGCTCAAGATCATGACGCGCGAGGACACGCCGCAGGGCTTCGCCGTCCACGAGACGGCGACGATCTCGACCGTGTGGCCCTCCAGCCCCTGCTTCAACAACCTCGTCTACTTCGACCCGCTCAAGGCCAAGGAGAGCACCGACACCATCATCGGCGAGCTGGCCGAGAAGTGGTCGTGGCAGGACAACTACCGCAACCTGGTCTTCTTCCTGCGCAAGGACGTCAAGTGGCACGACGGCAAGCCGTTCACCTCGAAGGACGTGAAGTTCACCTTCGACATGGTGCGGGAGGCGCCCGACGCCGCCGCCAAGCTCCGCCTGAACCCGCGCAAGGACTGGTACGCCAACGTCGACCACATCGAGGCGCCGGACCCCTACACCGTGGTGTTCCGACTCAAGCGGCCGCAGCCCTCGCTGCTCACGCTGCTGGCCTCCGGCTACTCGCCGGTGTACGCCGCCCACATCCCACCCGCCCAGTACCGCACGACCTGCGTCGGCACCGGGCCCTTCAAGCTGAAGGAGTGGAAGCTCGGCGAGTACATCGACTACGTGAAGAACACCGACTACTTCGTCAAGGGCCGGCCGTACCTGGACGGCCTGCGCTACGTCATCGTCAAGGAGCGCGGCACCCGCACCGCGGCGCTGCAGGCCGGCCAGCTCGACGTGGCCATGCCGGGGGAGACGACGAAAGCGGCGGCCGAGCAGATCAAGGGCGCGGTGCCGAAGATCGTGGTGACGCCGACCGGCACCAACGTCACCGACAACATCATCATGAACGTGAAGAAGCCGCCCTTCGACAACCAGAAGATTCGCCTGGCCGTCAGCTACGCCATCGACCGCCGCGCCCTCATCCAGGGCGTGCACCAGGGCGCCGCCTCCCTGGGCTCCGGCATGTCCCCGCACGGCGCGTGGGCGTTGCCCGAGAAAGATCTCCTGGCGCTGCCCGGCTACGGCAAGGCCGCCGACATGAAGGCCCGGGCCCGGAAGCTGATCGCCGAGGCTGGCGTGGCCACGCCGGTCAAGGTCGAGATCGTCACCCGGGCCATCGCCGTCTACGTCGACATGGCCTCGTTCGTCATCAACGAGCTGAAGCAGATCGGCATCGAGGCCACCCTGAAGCAGATCGAGACCGCCCAGTGGCACGCCATGGCCACCCGCGGCGACTACCAGATCGGCGCCAACCTCACCGGCCTCGGCCCCGACGACCCCGACGCGAACTTCTACGAGAACTACGGCTGCGGGTCGCCGCGCAACTACAGCGGCTACTGCAACGAGGAGGTCCAGAAGCTGATCGACCAGCAGTCGGCCGAGCTGGACCCCAAGAAGCGGCTGGCGTTGATCGCGACCATCCAGAAGAAGCTCGAGGAGGACGCAGGCCGGCCGGTCCTGAGCTGGCGCCTCGACTTCTTCACGGTGTGGCCGCACGTGAAGAACATGGTGCCGCACCAGTCGATCTTCAACTTCGGCCGGTTCCAGGAGGTGTGGCGGGACGGCTGAGCGGCCGCTTCCCTCAGCCGCCCAGCAGCGTGTCGGCGGACAGTCCGGCGGCCTGGGCCAGCTCGCCGCCGCCGATCTTCTTGCCGTCGGCGAGCCTGGCCTTCAGCACCTCGATCTGGCCGCCCTGTGCCGTGACCTTGAAGCTCTCGGCGGTGACGTCCGAGATGCCGCCAACCTTGCCGCGCACCTCGGCAAACCGGCGGAAAGGAATCTTGCGAGCGTCGAAGACCTGGAGCGTCTTGCCGCCGACGGTCGTCCAGGCGCCCGGCGCCGGATTGCACCCACGAATGAGGTTGTAGACGTGGTCGACAGGCTTGGCCCAGTCGATCCTGGCCTCGGCGGTGCGGCACCAGCCCTCGTAGCTCGCCTGCGACTCGTCCTGTACGACCTCCGAGTGCGCGCCGGCGACGACGCGATCGGCCGCCTCCAGCAGGGCCTGCACGCCCATCGGGAACAGGCGGTCGAAATAGACCGAGCCGAGCGTGTCGTCGGGGCCGATCGGCGTCGTCTTCTGCAAGATCACCGCGCCCTCGTCGAGCCCGTCGGTCGGGCGGAAGATCGTGAGCCCGGTCTCGGTCTCGCCCTGGATGATCGGCCAGTTGATCGAGCTGGGGCCGCGATGCTTCGGCAGCAGCGACGGATGATACTGGATGGTGCCGTGCCGCGGAATGTTCACGAACTCCTGCGGCGCGAACTGCAGCACGAAAGCCATGATCCCGATGTCGGCGCCGGCGGCCTCCATGGCCCGGGCCGCTTCGGGATCCCGCAGCGATTTGAAGCGGTGGACCTGGATCTTCTTGGCTTCGGCCGCCGCGCGCAGCGCGTCTGGCCGGGCGCCGTCCTTCTCGGGGGCGCAAAAGACAGCCGTGACGTCGTCCCCGCGATTCAGGAACGCGTCGAGGGCGGCCTTGCCGAAATCCTGCTGGCCGATGATGACGATTCTCATTCAGTTGGGCTCCTGTACCTGGGCAAGGATGTTCACGCTGGCGCCCCGTCCGTCGCCCCGGACCGATAGCGTACATCCTCTTCCAGGCTTCTTGACAGCCGGTTCGCTCGCGCGGAATCTAGCGCTCGAGGGGTCGGCTCAGTATCCAGGCCCCCGGGCCAGCAGCGACAGAGGAGGCGTGACCATGGGCACCGCTCTTGACGGAATCCGAGTGCTCGACCTTTCGCAGTACGAGGCCGGGCCGAGCTGCGCGGAAACGCTGGCGTGGCTGGGGGCCGAGGTCATCAAGATCGAGCCGCCGGCGGGCGAGCCGGCCCGACGCGGGTTCAGCGAGCAGGCGGGCGTCGATTCGGTCTTCTTCTGCCTCCTGAACGCCAACAAGAAGAGCGTGACCCTCAACCTCAAGTCGGAGCGCGGCCGGCAGATATTCGAGGGGCTGGCCAAGACGGCCGACGTCGTCATCGAAAACCTCGGTCCGGGCGCGATGGAACGCCTCGGCCTCGGGCACGACGCGCTCTCGCGGCTCAACCCGCGCATCATCTCCGCCTCGGTCAAGGGATTCGGCAGCGAGGGGCCCTACTCCAGCTACAAGAGCTTCGAGATGATCGCCCAGGCCATGGGCGGCGTCATGAGCCTCACCGGCACCGCCGACGGGCCGCCGACCCGGATCGAGGCCGGGCTGGGCGACACCGGGGCCGGGCTCCACGCGGCCATCGGCATCCTGGCCGCCATCGTCCAGCGCAGCGTCACCGGCGTCGGGCAGCGCGTGGAAGTCGCCCAGCAGGACGTCGTGGTCAGCCTCACACGCATCCACTTCCGCGACCACTATCTCGGCGTGTCGCCCATCCCCCGCCGCGGGAATCGCTCCCCGAGCGCCGCGCCCTCGAATCTCTACCGCTGCCGCCCGTTCGGCCCCAACGACTACGTCTTCATCCACGTGGCCAACCCGGACATGTGGAAGGCGCTCGTGGGCGTCATGGGGCAGCCCGAGCTCGCCGACCCCCGTCTGGCCGACCGGGCCGAGCGCCTGGCGCGCGCCGACGAGCTGGATGCGCTCGTCGAGAGCTGGACGGGGAAGCGCACCAAGCACGAGGTGATGGAGCTGCTCGGCAGCGCCGGTGTCCCCTGCGGCGCCGTCCTCGACTCGGGCGAGGTGATGTCGAACGAACACATGCGCGGGCGCGGCATGATCGTCGACGTCGAGCATCCCGTGCGCGGGACGATGGCCATGCCGGGCAATCCCATCCGCCTCTCGGCCTCGTCGACCGAGGTCACCCACGCCCCGCTCCTGGGCCAGCACAACGCCGAGATCCTCGGCAAGGTGCTCGGGCTCAGCGCCGACGACCTGGCCGGGCTGAAGGGCGACGGCGTGATCTGAGCCGGCCGCGGGAGCGGCGCCGACGACCGCGTCAGCGCCGCCATCGTCCAGCTGTCCCGAGGTCGGTCACGGCCTGACCGGGTGCCGTCGAAATTCGACGATCGGCTCCGCGATGATCCACAGACCCACCGTCGTGCAATCGACCATGAGCACGGTATGCTGAACGCACGGTCGCCATGGACAACCCAAGAGGAGATTCATTGATGCGCCGATCGCTCCGTCCCGTAGCCGCGGTCCTCGTCGTGGCGGCCGTCCTCGCCGGCACCCTGGCCCTTCGTCCGGCCGAGAGCCAGACGGCATCCGGCCCCACCCCGAAGGCGGGGGGGTCGCTCAACATCATGCTGCGCGAGGACCTGTCGCCCGGCTTCGCCATCCACGAGACCTCGACGATCGGGACGGTGTTTCCGGCCAGTCCGTGCTTCAACAACCTCGTGTACTTCGATCCGCTGAAGCCCAAGGAGAGTGCCGACACCATCATCGGCGAGCTGGCCGAGAAGTGGTCGTGGCAGGACAACTACCGCAACCTGGTCTTCTTCCTGCGCAAGGACGTCAAGTGGCACGACGGCAAGCCGTTCACCTCGAAGGACGTGAAGTTCACCTTCGACATGGTGCGGGAGGCGCCCGACGCCGCCGCCAAGCTGCGGCTGAACCCGCGCAAGGACTGGTACGTCAACGTCGACGCCATCGAGGCACCCGACGCCTACACCGTCGTGTTCCGGCTCAAGCGGCCCCAGCCCTCGCTCATCATGATGCTGGCCTCCGGCTACTCGCCGGTCTACGCCGCCCACGTCCCGCCCACGCAGTACCGGACGGGCTGCGTCGGCACCGGGCCCTTCAAGGTCAAGGAGTGGCGCCACGGGGAGTTCATCGAGTACGTGAAGAACGCCGACTACTTCGTGAAGGGCCGGCCCTACCTCGACGGGCTGAAGTACATCATCATCAAGGAGCGGGGCACCCGGACGGCGGCGCTGCAGGCCGGCCAGCTCGACATGGCCCAGCCCGGCGAGACCACCAAGGCCGCGGCCGAGCAGCTGCAAGGCCGCCGTGCCGAAGATGACCTTCCAGCCGTTCAGCACCAACGTCACCGACAACATCATCATGAACATGAAGAAGCCGCCCTTCGACAACCCGAAGGTCCGGCTGGCCGTCTCCTACGCCATCGACCGCCGGGGGCTCATCCAGGCCGTCCACCAGGGCAGCGCCAACCTCGGCGCCGGCATGGCGCCCCGTCCCCACGGCGTGTGGGGGCTGGCCGAGAAGGACCTGCTCGCGCTGCCCGGCTACGGCAAGGCGGCCGACATGAAGGTCCAGGCCCGCAAGCTGCTGGCCGAGGCGAAGATCACGCCGCAGACGCCGCTCAAGGTCGAGATGGTCACCCGGGCCATCGCCATCTACGTCGACATGGCCTCGTTCGTCGTCAACGAGCTGAAGCAGGTCGGCATCGAGGCGACGCTGAAGCAGGTGGAGACGGCCCAGTGGCATCCGATGGCCACCCGCGGCGACTACCAGATCGGCGCCAACCTCACCGGCCTCGGCCCCGACGATCCCGACGCCAACTTCTACGAGAACTTCGCGTGCGGCTCGCCCCGCAACTACAGCGGGTACTGCAACGAGCAGGTCATGAAGATGATCGAGACCCAGTCGCAGGAGATCGACCCCAAGAAGCGGCTGGCGCTGGTGTGGGCGATCCAGAAGAAGATCGAGGAGGACGCCGCCCGGCCCGTGCTGGACTGGCGCATGGACTACTTCGCGATGTGGCCGCACGTGAAGAACATGATCCCGCACCAGTCCATCTACAACTTCGGCCGCATGCAGGAGGTCTGGCGCGACGGCTAGGCCGTCCCCAGGAGCTCCACGAATGCTCCGCGCATCGATCCTCTTGTGCGTGTCGGGAGGGCTCCTGTTGGGGCCGACGCCGGCCCCGGTCTCCGCCCAGAGCGTGGCGTCGACGTACACGAAGGTCACCCGCTCCGTCGTCGTGGTCAGGGCAGCCGGTCGCGACCTGTCGGCGGTCACCCCCGGCCTTGCGGAGTACCACGACGTCGGGTCTGGCGTGCTCGTGTCGACCGAGGGGCACATCATGACGGCGGCCCACCTCGTCAACGCCAAGGACGAGATCACGGTGGAGATCCTTGGCAAGCCCGCGGTGCCCGCACGGCTCATCGCCTCGGAGCCCTCCGCTGACCTTGCTCTCCTGAAGGTTGACCAGCTACCCGGGGGCTGGACGCCCGCGCGACTCGCCAACTCGGATGGCGTGAAGATCGGCGAGCAGGTGATGGTCATCGGGGCGCCCTATGGCTTGTCGCATTCTCTGAGCGTCGGCTGGATCAGCGCCCGGCGGGCGCCCAATACGGTGCACCGCGCGATGCCGCTCGCCGAATTTTTCCAGACTGATGCCGGGATCAACGCCGGGAATTCCGGTGGCCCCGTATTCAACATGGGGGGCGAGGTCATCGGCATCGTCAGTCACAACATCTCCCAGTCCGGCGGCAGCGAGGGCGTCGGGTTCGTCGTCACCATCAATACCGCGCGGATGCTCTTGCAGGGGCGACGCTCGTTCTGGAGCGGCCTCGAAGGCGAGATCATCTCGGGAGACATCGTTTCGATGCTCAACGTCCCGCAGCCAACCGCCTATCTGGTCAAGACGGTGGGCAAGGGCTCACCGGGCGCTGCGCTCGGCTTGCAGGGGGCCCGGAAGGTGGTGACGATCGACCGGCGAGAGTTAGCCGTGGGCGGCGATGTCATCCTCTCGGTGGAAGACGTCCCCCTGGGAAAGGCCGAGGACCACGAGCGCCTGCGGAAGCTGCTGGAGGCGAAACCGGCCGGCGCTCCGTATTCGATGCGAGTGCTCCGAGCCGGGAGGATACTTGATCTCGTTGGACGACTACCCTAGTCCCCTCGGCCTGCACGTCGGCCAGCGCGCCCGTCGCACGCAGACCGTCACCGCGCGCGAGGTCGAGCTCTATGCGCAGATCACCGGCGATCGCAATCCGCTGCACTTCGACGCCGACTTCGCCGCCCGCACGCGTTTCGGCCGCCTGGTCGCCCAGGGTGGGATCGCCAGCGGCATGCTGAACGCACTGGTGGCGATGGACATGCCCGGCGCCGGTACCGTCTTCCTGAGTCAGACACTCACCTACAAGGCGCCCACCTACCTGGGCGACACGCTGACGGCGGAGATCGAGGTCGTCTCGCTCAAGCCGGACAAGCCCGTGTGCCAGCTGCGGGCGACGATCACCAACCAGGACGGGACGGTCTTGCTGGAGGGCGAGTGCTGGACCTACACGCTCCGTCCGGCGTGATCGCCGGGGGAGCGTGAGATGAAGCTGACGCTCTACGCGGGCCTGGTGGTCGCCGGCCTGCTGCTGGCCAGCCTGGCCAGCTTCGCCCTCGCCGTACGGCCGCCGCGGCTGGCGGTCGCGCTGAGCCCCGACGACTATCGCCTCCCGGTCGAGCGCGTCGCCATCCGCGCCGGCGACGGCGTGCGACTGGCCGGATGGTTCCTGCCCAATCCTGACGCGCCGGCGGTGGTCCTCCTGCACGGCTACCCGGCCGAGAAGGCCGACCTGCTGCCGATCGCCGCCGGCCTGACCTCGCAGTTCGCCACCCTGCTGGTCGACCAGCGCTACTTCGGTGACAGCGAGGGCGGGGCCACCACGCTCGGCCACCGCGAGCGCGACGACCTCCGGCGCATGCTCGACTTCCTGGAGTCGCGCGGCGCCCGCACGATCGGCGTCTTCGGCTTCTCGTTCGGCGGCGCCGTCGCCCTGCTCACCGCGGCCGAGGATTCGCGGATCCGGGCCGTGGCCGCCTACGCGCCGTTCGCGGATCTGCGCACACTCGGGCGCGAGGTGTACGGCTGGATGTGGCTGGCTCGCTACCCGTTCGTCGAGGCGATGCTGCTGTGGTCCCGCCTGGTCTTCCGCGCCGACATCACGCGACCGTCGCCGGCCGAGGCCGCCGCCCGGCTGACGGTGCCGGTGCTGCTCGCCCACAGCCGCGCCGACGAGCAGATTGCCTTCGGCCACGCCGAGCGGCTGCGGGCCGCGCTGGCGGACAACCCCGGCGCCGAGTTCGCGTTCACGGACCGCGGCCGCCACGGCGAGCTGGGCGCGGGCTTCGAGGCGCGCCTGGCCCGCTTCTTCGGCCGGGCGCTCGGCCAGCCGGCGGCGTCGTGATCGTCGGCGTCCCCCGCGAGATCAAGCCCGGGGAGGAGCGGGTGGCGCTCACGCCGGCCGGTGTCCGGGCGCTGGTGGCGGCCGGCCATCGCGTGGTCGTCGAGCGGGGCGCCGGCACCGGCAGCAGCATCCGCGACGAGGAGTACACGCGCGAGGGCGCCGCCGCGGTGACGGTCACCGAGGTATGGGCGCAGGCCGAGCTGATCCTCAAGGTGAAGGAGCCGCTGCCCGAGGAATATCCCCGCATGCGCGCGGGCCAGGTGGTGTTCACCTACCTGCACCTGGCGGCGGCGCCGGAGCTGGCGCGCGCGCTGCAGGCCGCCGACGTGATCGCCATCGCCTACGAGACCGTCCAGCGCCCCGACGGCAGCCTGCCGCTGCTGGCGCCGATGAGCGAGGTGGCCGGCCGCCTCGCCGTCCAGGAGGGCGCCTTCTATCTGGCCAAGGCCCACGGCGGCCGCGGCATCCTGCTGGCCGGCGTGCCGGGCGTGCCGCCGGGCAACGTGGTCGTGCTCGGCGCCGGCACCGTCGGCATCAACGCCGCCCGCATCGCCCTCGGCCTCGGCGCCGACATCTCGATCCTCGACATCAATCTCGATCGGCTGCGCGCCGTCGACGATCTCTTCCACGGCCGCGTGATCACGCTCATGTCCAACGCCTTCAACATCGACCAGGTGCTGCGCCGCGCCGACCTTCTCGTGGGCGCCGTGCTGGTGGCGGGGGCGCGGGCGCCGGTGCTCGTCACCCGCGAGATGGTGGCGACCATGAAGGAGGGCTCGGTCATCGTCGACGTGGCCGTCGACCAGGGCGGCAGCATCGAGACCATCCACGCGACCACGCTGCTCGATCCGACCTACGTCGTCTCCGGCGTCGTCCACTACGGCGTGGCGAACATGCCGGCCCTGGTGCCGCGCACCTCCACCTTCGCGCTCACCAATGCGACTCTGCCCTACGTGCTGGAGCTGGCCTCGCGTGGGGTGGCGGCGGCGGTGCGGCGCGACCCCGCCCTCGCCAAGGGCGTGAACGTCTGGCGCGGCCGCCACGTGCACCCGGCCGTGGCCCAGGCCGTCGGCGAGCCGGCCACGCCGCTGGAGACCGTGCTCGGCTGAGCGATCGCCGTCACCGCCACTGCGCCAGCCAGCGCAGCAGCGGGCCGAGGCCGTGGGGCGCCAGCAGGCCGGTGACGGCGGCGCCCACCACCGCGCCACCCAGATGCCCCTCGTGACTGATCCCGCCCCGGTTGCCCCGCTTGATCAGGAACACGGCGACGATCGCGTAGCCCAGCATGAAGACGGGGCCCGGGATCGGGATCGGCACGAAGAGCAGCGCGATCGAGGTGGTGGGGTCGAGCAGGACCGCCGCCATCACGATGCCGAACACGCTGCCGCTGGCGCCCAGGCAGCGGTAGGTCGGATCGTCCTTGTGCAGCGCGAACACGACCAGGTCCGAGCCGACGCCGGCGGCCACGTACACGATCAGGAACCGGACGGGTCCGAGGGCGTCGAGCACGGGCGCCCCGAACGAGTAGAGCCCGTACATGTTGAGCAGCAGGTGCAGGAACCCGCCATGCGCGAAGTGCGCCAGCAGCATGCCAAGGCCGTTCTCGCCCCGCGCGACCTCGTAGGGGATGAACAGGAACGCGCGGCCGCGGCCCTCCTCGGAGAGCGCGCGGAAGGCGGCCAGGCTCACCGCCACGTTGACGGCGATCAGCGCCAGGATCACCGGGCGGCCCGCACGGTGGCCAGGTACGCGCGCAGCTGCTGACGGCCGGCCTCGTCGTCGCCCGCCTCGTCGATGAGCGCCTCGGTCCGGACAGCCAGTCGCGCCAGGAATTCCTCGCGAACCTCGGGCGGCGCGGTGGCGGCCAGGACCTGGGCGCCATCGGCGTCGACGGGCTGGGCCGTGGTGATCTTGCGCACGAGGTTGGGCAGGAACGCCGGGCACACCAGCATCTCCACGCTCAGCCAGGCCGAGCGGCCGGCGCTGAGCCGGAGGTCACGCCGCTTCCACCACAGGGCGCCGATCGTCACCGCGATCGAGGGGTAGAGCACGATCGCCGTGGACAGCACGGCGGCGTCGGGACCGAGCGTCCACGTCAACACCGGCCCGGCCACGAACAGCAGGGCGAAGACCAGGCAGACGAGCGGCCGCAGGACGGTGAGCGCGCCGCGCAGCTCCTCGATCGACCGCAGCGTGGCCTGGAGCGCGGCGCCGTCCCGCCACGCGGTGCTCCAGGAGGCGACGAACACGCCGCGATGGGGCAGGTGCACGGGGCCGAAGACGAGGCTGCGGCCGACCGTCGAGAAGGTGTGCTCGCCGAGGCCCGGCGCCAGCCGGCCGCGCCCGGCCTCGACGAGGAGGAGCTGGCGCGGCGACAGGACGCGGGCGGCGTCGCCCACGTACAGGACGAGGGCGAGGAGCCAGATCGCGTAGTCGCCCACCGAGAGCGGGCCGGCGCCGCTCAGCTGCGCCGGGTCAGGCGGCGGTAGAGGGCCACCACGGCGGAGCCGAGGGCGGCGACGCCGACGACCACGAACTTGCCGATGGCCTTGCCGAAGCCGCTCTTGGTGGCCACCGCCGCCGCCCCACCCAGAACCAGCGCCGCCAGCCCATACTCCGCGACGCGGTCGCCGGCCCGGAACTCCGCGTAGCGCTCGCCGCTGGCGAAGTCGTAGCCGCCCAGCGTCGTCTTGAACTCGGCGATGTCGCGGTCGAGGCTCTCGGGATCGGACACGAGCGTGGCGTGCATGACGCCGCGACGGCCGAGCAGCCGGATCGTGTAGTTCACGATCTGGCCGCCGCCCTCGCCGCGCAGGCGCACGCCCCACTCCAGCCGCTTGGAGGCGGGGTCGTAGTGGGGCGGCACGTGCCAGCCGACGGTGTGGATTCCCGACATCCCGAGCCGCTTGCGCTCCTCGTTGGCCGGCCCGTCGCTCTCCTTCATCGAGGTCAGCAGCGCGTCGGCGTCCAGCTTCTCGTCGTCCTTCACGTAGCCGGCGTCCTCGAAGTAGAAGACCGCGAACCAGCCGGACTCCATCGCCACCAGCGCGTAGCGGTTGTCGCGGGGCGGGTTCCCGTTGAGCTCGAGGAACCGCCGCGTGTTGGGCCCGTCGAGGAACGCCCGGCCCTCCTCGATCTTGAGCGTCGCGACGGTGCCGATGCGACCGTCGGCAGGACCTCGCTGCCAGGCCAGCCCCGCCATCTCCCGCTTGACCTCCTCCTCGCTCCGGGGCGGCGGGACCGCCAGAGCCGGTGAGAGCGCGGCGACGACGCCGAGAATCACTGCGCAGGCGACGAGGGCCCGGGCCAGGCGGTGGGGGATCATGGGAGCTCCCTTCGGGCGTGGTGGTATGGCAGCAACTTTCAGAATAGTCGAGGGGGCGAACGAACCTGCCATGCGACGTCTGGAGCACCCCAGTGCCACGGAAACGACAACGGAATCGCGCTCTTGCGCGGCTCGGTGGCCGCCCCGGGGGCGTTCCCGTGGGCGCTAGACGCCCGTGATCATGTCACTCCCGCTTCTTGCTGTTCGTCTGATCGATCGCCGCCTTCAGGCCCCGGGCAAGCTTGACCGGATCGTCCGTGCCCCAGAAGTGCATGTAGAAGAGACGAGGCGTGTCCCGGAGCCCATGATTGTGGAGCGCGGTGACATCGATGCCGTGCTGGCGAAGGGTCTGGGCGACGTTGTTCACTTCCTTGTCGATCAGCACGAAGTCGCCGGTGATCGCTGCCTTGCCATCGGCGGTCGATTGGAAGTTCAAGACTGTGGTGACACCCATGGCTGGCAGCAACGGCATGCCCATCTCAGTGATCGATTCCGCGCGCGGTACCGTCACCTGGAACACGCCGCCGCCGACATCCCGGCCCGAGTGACCGAGCACCTGTTCGATCTGCTCGGTGGCGAGCGCAGGCCCCGCGGGGAGCGTGCCCGCCGCCGCCGGGCCAGCGCCGAACGGCGTTGCGCTCGCCGACAGTGCCTGTCGTAGCGCCTTGGCCAGTCCGACGGCGTCACCGTGTCCCACGTAGTGCATGTACATCACGTGAGGCGACATCTCATTCAGATGGTTGTGGACCGCGGTGACTTCCAGCCCACCGTTGAGCAGACCGGACATGACGGCGGGGACTTCCTGATCGAGCAACACGAGGTCCCCCATCACCATGGCCCGGTCTCCCTCCTGCTTGAACGCCGCGTATGACCCCAGCGCGAACCCCGCCTTGACCGGCACCCCTTTCACCGTAACCGTGAGATCAGTCCGCGGCATCCCGATACGGAACACATCGCCCGGCAGCATCTGGCCCAACTTGCCGAGTGCCTGCTCGACCGCCTTCCAGTCGGGGTCGGGGGCAAGTGCTGACGCCGATGTGGCGGTGACGACGGCGAACGTCAAAAGAACCATTACAGGCCTCAATGTCGCGAATCGCATCGGAGTTGCCCTCCCTCACTACGCGTCGGCGCTGCCCTCGTTGATGGACAGGATCTGTCCCTCGATCGACTGGGGTGGCCCCGCGGCCGGGGACGCCCCGCCTTGATGTTCTGACGACGACGCCCCGCCGCCGGGCGCACGAGTCTCAGTCTTTGGCAAGATCATGACAGCGCCAGAGGAGATCCTTCGGGGCCGGGCAATCCTTCCAGGAGTCGTGACGTCGCGGCCTCCGGGTGGCGGAGATCATTGACCTCCGTCACCCGGAGACGAACGGGAGCACGAAGGCCAGGCGTTACGACTTGATGAACGCCAGCAGGTCCGCGTTGATGGTTTCGGCTTCGGTGGTGCACATGCCGTGGGGGAAGCCCTTGTACGTTTTCAGGGTCGCGTTCCTGACTAGCTTGGCCGTCAGCGGTCCGGCGTCTGCGTAGGGCACGATCTGGTCATCATCACCGTGCATCACGAGCGTTGGCACCGTGATCTTCTTGAGGTCTGGCGTGAAGTCGGTCTGGGAAAACGCGACGATGCCGTCATAGTGGGCCTTGGCGCCTCCCATCATGCCCTGGCGCCACCAGTTCTGGATGACGCCCTCGGAGACTTTCGCGCCGGCCCGGTTGAAGCCGTAAAAGGGGCCGGCGGGCAGCTCGCGGTAGAACTGCGCCCGGTTGGCCGCGAGCTGGGCCTGAAGGCCATCGAACACTTCCTTGGGAAGGCCGCCGGGATTGGCAGCGGTCTTGACCATGATCGGTGGCACGGCGCTGATGAGCACGGCCTTGGCCACCCGACTTTCGCCGTGGCGCGCAAGATAGTGCGCGACCTCGCCGCCGCCAGTGGAGTGACCAACGTGGATGGCGTTCCTCAGTTCGAGGTGCGCGGTCAGTGCGGCGAGATCATCGGCATAGTGATCCATGTCATGACCATGAGCGGTCTGGGTCGAGCGCCCATGACCGCGCCGGTCGTGGGCGATGACACGAAATCCGTGCTTCAAGAAGAAGAGCATCTGCGCGTCCCAATCGTCGGCTGAGAGAGGCCAGCCATGAGAGAACACGATTGGCTGACCGCTGCCCCAGTCTTTGAAGAAGATCGTGACACCGTCCTTCGTTGTGATCGTGTCCGTCGTCGGTATCGTGCTCATGCACATCCCCCCCTATGTCCAGTGCCTGGCCGCTTCTCCTTTGGAGGACGCCACCGCCGCCGCCGTTGCGGCCGACGTGAAATGGGGCTGGCCCTCCGTACCGCCCATCGTGATGGCGGCCTGGACGCGCCCCGAATTCCCGCTCCGCGACAAGCCCGGGAGTCGGCTAGGAAATGACCGGCCGGGATCCGACTCGGCGCGGTAACCCCGCGGCATGAAAGGCACCGCACCCGTGGCACGGTGTCTGAAGGTTGTACGAGGCGGCCCGACAGGCGGGCGGCGTAGAGCTGGACGGGAATGGAGCGAAACATGCGCTACCTCATGGCCATGGCCGCCGCACTGTTATTCGGAGGGCGCGCGTCCTCAGGGAGGATATGAAGCGGCAACCGGCGCTCAGGCGCCGGCGGCCGACGAGGTCCAGCGGATCATGCGCTTGTTCAGCTGGGCGTCGTCGATCTCCAGCCCCAGCCCAGGAAGGTCGGACAGCACGAACTTGCCATTGACCGGCCGCACCGGCGTCTTGAACACGACGTCCTGAACGTCGCGTGGTCCGTTGTACTCGGCCGGGTGGTGCGAGTGGGTCAGCGAGGCCACGAAGTGCAGGTTGGCGGTGTGGCCGATCGTGGGCTGGGTCTGATGGGGCACGAGGTCGACGCCGTAGGCGCGGGCCAGCGCCGCCATGTCGGCCAGGCCGGTGAAGCCACCCGTCTTCACGATGTCCGGCTGCACGATGTCCACGCCCGCCTCGATGAGCCGCTTGATCCCCTGCAGCGTGTACTCCTGCTCGCCGGCCGAGACGGCGATGTCGAGCGCGGCGGCCACCTTGGCGAAGCTCTCCACGTGGTAGTGCTGCACCGGCTCCTCGAACCACAGGTAGCCGAGCTCCTCCAGTGCGCGGCCGACGCGGATGGCGCCCTGCACGGAATAGCCGTTGTTGGCGTCGAAGGCGAGGGGGAAGTCCTCGCCGACCAGCTTGCGTACCGCCCACGCCTTGGCGATGTCACCGGCGAGGTCGACATCGCGCCGGGTCTTGTCGGCGTCGAAGCGGATCTTCACCTGGACGGGGCCGACCTTCAGCCAGTCCTCGACGACGCGGCACACGTCGTCCACGCTTCGCTGGCCGTTACCGCCGATCGAGGCATAGAACGGTAGCTCGCGCCGCCAGGCGCCGCCGAGCAGCTTCCACACCGGCTGCCCGAGCGCCCGGCCCTTGAGGTCCCACAGCGCGATGTCGATGGCGGCCAGCGCGCCCGCGTAGGCGCCCTCCGGGCCCACCTTGATGTGCTGGTGGAAGAGCCGGTCCTGGATCACGCGCGCCTCCAGCGGGTCGGCGCCGAGCAGCATCGGCGTGAACGCGCTGGCGATGATCTCGAGCGAGGCGTTGCCGTGCACCATCGGGCTCGCCTCGCCGAGCCCGGTCACGCCGGCGTCGGTGCCGATGCGCACCCACGCGCTCCGGCTCCGCCCGCCGCCCCAGTCCACGTGAAACGCCTCGACCGTCGTGATCTTCATGGTCGCCTCCTGCGCCCGGAGCGACAGGATAGCCCAGCCGGGGCGGTCTTGATCAGCCCGGCCGCGACCGCCATACTGCGCACCATGCAGTTCGGCTGGCTGACCCTGGGACTGTCCCCCACGCCCGACGAGGACGCCGGCGCCATCGACGCGGCGGTCACGCAGGCTTGCTTCGCCGAGACGGCCGGCTTCGACGGCATCTGGCTCACCGAGCACAACTTCACCGGCGAGAGCGTGTACTGCGATCCCATCCCGTTCGCCAGCGTGGTGGCCGCCCGTACCTCGCGTATCCGGATCGGCTTCGCCGTCCTCCAGCTCGCGCTCCGTCATCCGATCCGGCTGGCCACCCAGCTGGCGCTGCTCGACAACCTCGCGGGCGGCCGGCTCGACGTCGGCGTCGGCCACGGGACCAACTACAACGAATACGAGTTCGTCGGCTACGGGCTGCGCAGCGACGACAGCCGCGCGCGCATGGCCGAGACGCTCGAGGTGATGATCCGCGCCTGGACGGAAGCGCCGCTGGTCCACCACGGCAAGTTCTACCAGCTCAGCTTGCCCGCGCTCCGGCCGCGGCCCCGGCAGCGGCCCCACCCACCCGTGTGGCGCGCCGCCTCCTCGGCGGGCTCGGTGCGAGAGTGCGGCCGGCTCGGCGCGCCCATGCTGATGGCGCGGCTGCCGCTGGCCCGGGTGCCGGAGCGGCTGGCGCTGTACGAGGCGGGTCTGGCCGAGAGCGGCCTGGATGGCACCGCGCAGCGGCGACTGCGCGAGCAGGCGGCGCTGTGGCGCTTCGTGCACGTCGCCGACAGCCAGGCCCGGGCCGAGGACGAGCTGGCGGCGGCGCTGCGCGGCACCCGCCACCACATGGTGCACGCGCGGGCGACGCACAACCCGCCCGGCTTCGCGGTCGACGTCTCCCGCGTCAACCCGTGGAACGACCCGCGCGTCAGCGACGAGGACGGCATGCGCCACGCGCTGGCCGAGATGGCGCTCTACGGCACCGAGCGCCGCGTGGCCGAGCAGATGGCCGAGCTCCGCGACGCCGGCGTGCACCACGTGCTCTGCCAGCTGAGCACCGGCTATCTGTCCCACGCCCGCGTGCTGGAGTCGATGCGCCGCTTCGGCGACGAGGTGATTCCCCGGTTCCGGTCCTGAGGGGGCGCGGCGCCCCCCGGCCAGCCTACGGCGTCGACGGCGGCGGCACGCGACGCTTCGTGGCCTGCTCGAACCCGTAGCCGAGCTCGATCAGCCGCGGCTCGCTGCACGCCGTCCCCGCGAAGCTCACCCCGAACGGCGCCGGCCGAGCCTCGAAGCCGTCGGGGAACGGCGGCGTCGGCGCGTTGCGGATCATCCCGAACGGCACCAGCACGGTCGGATAGCCGGGCCGGGCGGTGATGTTGGCGCCGCTGCCCCCCGGAAACAGCACGGCGTCGAGCCGGTGCTCGGCCATCACCGCGTCGAGGCCTCGGGTGCCGCCGAGCGCGATGTCCTTGGCGCGGTCGGCCTCGTAGCGCGCGCGGTCGGCCTCCAGATCCATCTCGTCGGAGTTGTCGAGCTGGGCCTGGCCGTACTTGATGGCGCCGCGCGGGGTCCGCGCCTGGTTGAGCTGGCGCAGCTCGGCCAGGCTCTTGACCGGGGCGGCGGGGCCGAGCGTGCGCAGCCACGCATTGAAGTCGCGCTTCATGCCGTACTTGAACACGACCGAGCAGGTGGCGTCGGTGGCCTTGGCCCCGGGGACGCCCGCGCAGATGTTCCACAGCAGGAAGTTGCCGGCCGGATCGGGGTCGACGACGCTGGGGATGTCGGCCGGATCCACGATCACCGCGCCCTCGCGGCGCAGGACCTCGATGGCCTCGGCCATCACCCGCGCCTGGTCCTCGCTGAGGCCGCCGCGCGCGGTCGTCTCGCCGGGCGGCGTGGTCTTGTCGTAGAAGAACGCGCGGGGAATGCCGATGCGCGCGCCCTTGAGGCCGTCGCGCTTGAGGTGAGGTGTGTAGTCGCGGTCGCGCGGCAGCGGGCAGCGGCCCGTGGCCGGATCGTTGGGGTCCGGCCCGTTGCCCTCGAGCACGCCGAGCAGGATGGCCGCGTCGGTCACCGTGCGCGCCATCGGCCCCGCCGTGTCCTGATCCGCGGTGATCGGGATGATGCCGTAGCGGCTGATGCGCCCCACCGTGGGCTTGATGCCGACCAGCATCGTCTGGTTGGCCGGGCTCAGGATCGAGCCTGAGGTCTCCGTCCCCACGTTGGCCGCCCAGAAGCTGGCGGCGGTGCCGATGCCCGAGCTGGATCCGCCGGTGGCGAGCGCGACCCGGCCGTCGTCGTTGCCCGGGCGCGGATCACGGCGAGGGTCGTACGGGTTGAAGCCGTACCCGGCCAGGCCGCTGTAGTTGGCGGGCATCGGCGTGGGCGCCCCCGCCACCCAGTTGGCCAGCTCGGTCAGCACGGTCTTGGCGATGATGAGGGCGCCACCGGCCCGCAGATGGCGCGTCAGCGTCGCCTCGTACGACGGCCGGAAGCCCTCGAAGGCGACGGCGCCGCCGGTGGTCGGCATATCGGTGGTGTGGATGTTGTCCTTCAGCGCGATGGGGATGCCGTGCAGCGGCCCCCGCACGCGGCCCTGGGCGCGCTCGCGATCGAGGGCGTCGGCCTCCTCGAGCACCCGCGGGTTGACGGTGATGATCGCCTTGAGCTGGTCCTCGTAGAGGGCAATCCGCGTCAGGTACTCGAGCACGAGCTGGCGCGAGGTCACCCGCCCCTCGGCGAGCGCCTTCTGCAGCTCGGGGATGCCCGTCTCGACCACGTTGAACGGCTGGCCGGCCCGGCCGGCCGAGGCCATTCGCCCGGCGCAGCCGGTCGCCAGCAGCGCAGCCATCGCCACCGCCAGGATCCCCGTCCGCGTCATGGCGCGCTTCCATGGGCGGGGTCGGTGGGCGGCAGCACCTCGCGGAATATCGGGCGCGTCTTCCACTCCGGCACCGGCGGCGTGTGCCCCTCGCACGGCGCGTAGGACGACTCCTCGACGACCTGCATCCGGTGGATGTAGCGCGGACAGTTGGGAAAGGCCGCCTCCACCTGCACGCGCACGACGAGCTGGGCACCGACGAACCCGGCCAGCAGCGGGTCGTCCTCGTTCACCGACGCCTCGCCCGTTGACCCGCAGGCGCTTGGGATTCTCGAAGTCGACGAAGAGCAGGCCGACGTGCGGGTTGACGAGGATGTTGCCGAGGCTCTTGAACATGCCGTTGCCGTCGTAGCTCGGGAACGCCAGCGTGCCCGGTCCCACCACGCGCACGAACCCGGGCCGCCCCCCCTTGTACGAGCAGTCCGGCCGCCCCTGGGCGTCCGCGGTGGCCAGGAAGAACATCGCCCGGCTCTCGATGAACGCACGCTCGGCGTCGGTGAAGACGTCGTGGACGATGACCTCCTCCATCCGGTCGGCCAGCCGCCGGGTGTCGAAGCGATCCTGCAGGCGTCGCGACCCGTCGTGGTACACCTTGCTCTCGCTCATGTCGTCTCCTCGCGCTGTCAGCGCGGCAGGTCCGGGCACACGACGGGGACGTCGGCCGCCCGCAGTCTCAGCTCGACGCTCTCCCGGACCAGCTCCAGTCGCAGCGTCAGGTCTCGCTCTCCGATCTCGAGCACGCGAGCGGTGTAGCGGGTGATCGGATCCTCGGTCACCTCGAGCCGACCGTCGCCGTTCCACCGCCACGTGGCCAGACGGTACGTCTCCACGCACGACGTCATCAGCAGCGTCCCGTCGGACAGGAACACGTAGAGGCTGCCCGGCGCCCGTCCGGGCGGCGCGACGATCAGCCATGCCCGATCGACGAGGCTCCGCGGCGCCTCGCCCGTGGAGCGCGCCGTCGTCGCGCAGGCGCCGAGGCCCAGCACCGAGACCAACACGATCACGCAGCGCACCCCGCGCACCGTGCTCAGCCGGCCGGGTGAGCCCGGCGCCCGACGTCCACCTCGCCCGGCCGGTCTTTAGGCATGCTGATGTCTATCACGTCTCGTAGCGCGCCGGCGCCCGGGTGAGGCGCCGCCACGACAACGCCGGCGAGGCTCGGCTCAGCGTTCGCGCAGATAGATCGTCGCCATCCAGCCGTACTCGGCGAAGCCGAGCCGCTCGGCGAGCGCGCGACTGGCCACGTTGCCATCGCGGGCACGGTACTGCGGCAGCAGGCCGGCGCCGAGCGCATGGGCGATCGCCGCCCGCAGCGCCGCGGTGGCCTGGCCACACCGCCGACGGTCGGGGCGGCAGAATACCGCCAGGTGGGCGAGCTCCGGGGGCCAGAACTCGTAGCCCGCCGCGGCGACGAGGTCGTCGTCGACCGCGGAGCCGAAGCGGCACGACGCGGAGTCGAGGCCGGCCTCGGACCACTCCTCCGGCGCGGAGGCGCGAAGGCGGGCGAGCGCGTCACCGTGGTTGGGATCGAGCTCCTCGCCGGGGCCTGGCGGCGGCGTCGGCAGCGGCCAGTAGCCGAGATAGGCCGGGCCGCGCACGTCCAGCGACGGCGAGTCCGGCGGGATCGACGCGAGGTAGGCGCGCCCCTGGTGTCGCAGCCTCGCCAGGTCGAGACCGGCCGCGCTGAACGCGGGCAGGCCGGCGGCCGGCACGCTGACGATCATCCCCCGAGGCGTGCCGACGACAATCGCCTGGCGCCGGGAGCCCGGATCGACCCGCTCGCAGACCTGCACGCCGGCCGACGCGAGCCGGCCGGGCTCGACGCCGAGCTCAGTGGCCCAGAACCGGTCGGCCCGATACCGCCAGCTCACGCCGCTACGGCGCGCGTCAGCCTCGCCCCATCGACGCGCGAGCCAGGGCGTCGATGTGCACGCGCGCGCTGTCGATCGTCGGAAATCCGCAGTTGCGTCCCTCGAAGGCCAGGAAGAGGTCGGTGCCCGCCAGCACGACGGCCTCGGCCCCCTGCGTGCGGCAGAGCTCGCGCCCGATGGCGAACAGACGCTCGCGCTGACGGTCGTCGGCCTCGGCGGCCGTGGCCATGGCGATGTAGTCGTCGTGAGTGGTGTCGAAGGCGGCGCCCTGGGGCACGACGGTCTCGACCGCGGTGAGGCCGCCGTAGATACGGGAGCTCATCACGACCCGGGTTCCCAGCAGCCCCACCCGGCGCAGTCCGCGCCGCACCAGCTCCGCCCCGAGCACGGGGATGATGCTGATCAGCGGCAAGGGCGATAGCACCTGCAGCTCACGGATGCAGAAGTGGCCGGAGATCGACGTCACCGCGGCCGCCTCGGCGCCGGCGGCCCGCAGCCGCTGGACCAGCCGCAGGAAGATGCGCGCCTGTCGGTCCGGCGCCCCGTCGGCCATGCTCTGCACGAGGTCGCGAACCTCCGCCTGGGCGATGGTCAGCTCCAGCGGACGGCTCACGGCCGCGTGAGCGCGGACGAGGTGGCGGTAGTAGAACTCGGTGGCGGCCGGGCCGATGCCGCCGATGAGTCCGAGGTGCACGGCGTCGGCTAGGACGGCACCGCCGCGTCAGCGGACACCGGCCGGCGGAGCGGCAGGAAGGTCCGCTCGACGAACGCGCGGGCGGCGCCGGCGTCGACCCCGTTGGCCTCCATGCACGGTGCAGCGTCGGCCATGATGGCCTCGGGATCGCCGGACAGCATCCAGCGCTTGTAGGTGTCCTCGAACTCGATGCCGAGGCCGCGCGCGAACACCGACAGATAGTGCTCGATGGCCAGCGGAGCCTGAGCCTCGAAGCCGCACAGCAGCCGCTGGCAGCCGTGGTAGATGGTCGCCAGCGTGTCGGCGCCGGCGCCGTGGGCCCGCGCGATCTCGTCCTCCACCAGCCCGTTCCAGACGGGCCGGCCGAGCTCCTGCTGCACACCGGCCGTGCAGATGCGGCCGAAGCGCGGCTCCGGCTCGACCGGCACGAAGGTGAGCCCGGGCACCGCCTCCAGCAGCGTGCGGCCGGCGTTGCCCTCACGGCGCCGCGAGTCGTTCTGCACGTGGTAGTGCAGCGCCACGCGCTGCCGGACCTCGCGTGTGAAGCGCAGGGCGGGCAAGTGCTCGACCAGGAACTCGGCGGCCTGGCGGAACGGAAACGGCAGCGTGAGCTGCTGGACCTCGTCGTAGAAGTAGATGCAGGACGGACACCACATGACGACCTCGCGAGGCGAGAACCGCTCGAACAGCCGGATCGTGCCCTCGCTCATGCCGCGGGCGGCCGCGGTGTCGCCCTGGGTGTGGTGGACGATGCCGCAGCAGTAGCTGGGCCCGCCGACGGCGACGTAGTCGAGACCGAGCAGGTCGAAGATCGCGGTGACCGTCTGCACCATGTGCGAGGTCCGCAGCACGTTGCAGCCCAGGTAGAGCACGATGTCGTGGTGCTCACCGGCGGCGGGCGCCGGCGTCAGCCGCCAGCGCCGCTCATCGCGGCGCGACATGAGGTCTTGCGTCAGCGTGACCTCGCCGAAGTGGGCGCGGTAGTCGTAGCTCATCGCGGCAGCACCGTCCGGCTGGCCTCGATCGCCTCGCGGGAGACCTCGGCCGGGTCGCGCTTCCACGCTCGCTCGTTCGGCGCCTCGTAGGAGGAAAAGCCCGGATAACCCTTGGCCGCCATCAGCGCGAAGAACTCGCGGAACCAGAACGATCCCTGCCCGGGCGGCAACCTATCTAGCGCCTTGCCCGGCTCCAGGCCGGTGCGGGGCGGGTCGCTGAACTGCACGTAGACGATCTCGTTCGGCGCCACGTCCTCGACATGCTTCAGCATGGCGCCGCTGCGGCCCAGGTGATAGGCGTCGAGCAGCAGCCCGCAGCTGGCGTGGCCGGCCCGGCCCAGCACCTCGCGGGCACGCTCGAGCGTGTTCAGCTGGTCGCACTGCGAGTTGAACTCCAGCGCCAGCCGCACGCCGTGACGGGCGGCGATGTCCCCCACCTCGCGCACGCTGGTGGCGGCGCGGGCCACGTCGCCGCGGTCCTTGTCGACAGGGCTCATCACCGTGTCGCAGCCGAGAGCCGCCGCCCGCCGGCACTGCTCGTCGAAGACGGCCAGCAGGCGCGCGCGCGCGGCGCCGTCGGTCCACATCCAGCCGAACTCCACGCCCACGCACGCCACCGGCAGGCCACTGGCCCGGACCAGGTCCAGCACGGAGTCGGCTGGCCGGCCCGACTCCTCGGCGCGGCGGAAGTCGACGCGGCGCAGCTCCACGCCGTCCCAGCCCGTGGCCTTGGCGATCCGGAGGGCGTCGGCCAGCGGCGTCGAGTCGAGCGTCCAGGTGTGCAGGGCCAGGCGCATCACGCGGCCCCCAGCGTGCGCGCGGCCTTGGTGACGTCGCGCGGCGCCACCCAGAGAATGGCGCCATAGCGACCGGAGCCCGCGCACACGGCGTCGAGCGCGGTGACGTTGATCTTGGCGGCGGCCAGTCGCTGCATCATCTCGCCGATCACGCCGGGCCGGTCGTCGCCG
The DNA here is from genome assembly GCA_963734175.1 of uncultured Candidatus Rokubacteria bacterium. Lineage (GTDB taxonomy): Bacteria > Methylomirabilota > Methylomirabilia > Rokubacteriales > CSP1-6 > AR5. The sequence continues at coordinate 254,584 of CAVTGC010000001.1, read as the reverse complement.
GAGATCAGCAGGGCGCGCTTGGGTCCGGTCAGCTTCCACTTGGCCTTGCGGGCAACGGCGCGGAAGGCCGCCGGGTCCTCCGGGATGAAATCGACCTGGGCGTTCCGGCCACTCGGGAACCCCGAGAAGGCCAGGAGGTTGACGCCGGCCTGTTGGAGCTCGGCCAGGAGGGCGGCGCCCACTCCGGGCTTCTGGGGCGCCATCACGTAGAAGTACTCGACGAGGCGGACGGTGTCGGCCATGGGCGGCTCCTTCCCCGGGCCTAGGTGGGCCAGCGGGATGCCGCAGACGTTACCACCGATCGAGGCGGGACGGCGACTCAGGCGGGGCGGGCGATCCCCTGCTGGCTCACGAGCTCCAGGCGGTTCACCACCCGGACGCGCCGGCCGAGCCGCGCGAACTCGCGCTCGACCGCGCGACCGGCCGCCTCACGCACCTCGGCCGACGGCACCCAGCCGGTCAACTCAACCCGGATCAGGCCGTGCAGCGGCATCGTGACGAGCGGGAGCACGGTGCTGCCGGCCAGCACGGCCTCGCGGGCCAGCGGCTCGATGAGCGCCTGCTGCAGGCGGGTGGCCTCGTCGTCGTACCGGCTCTGGGCTTCCAGATAGCGAACCCCGGCCACGATCAGGACGCCGACCACGACGACCGCTACGAATCCCGCCACCAGCCACGGTCCAGTGAACCAGTCCATGTAAAAGTGCGTTGAGCAATCGGCGTGCCGCCGAGCGCCACGCAAGAATTCCGCGCGTGTCGCGAATCGAGTGTCAGCGCTGTACGCCGGCCACCACGCAGGGCGGCAACACTGTCACGTGCGCGACGCGAGCTGGGTTACCATGTCGGCCGCATGGAGACGCCGCCCCGCGCGCTCGACGGCCTGCGCGTTCTCGACCAGACGCAGGTGATGGCCGGACCGTTCTGCGCGATGCTGCTGGCCGACATGGGCGCCGACGTCATCAAGATCGAGCCGCCGGGTGGTGAGAACACGCGCGGCATGGACCTGGAGCTGGCGCCGGGCGTGTCGGCGCCCTTCCTCGCCGTCAACCGCAACAAGCGCGGGATGGTGCTCGACCTCAAGCAGCCTCGTGGCACCGAGATCTTGAAGAAGCTCGTGGCAACCGCCGATGTCTTGATCGAGAACTATCGGCCGGGGGTGGCCCGTCGGCTGGGTGTCGACTACACCACGCTGGCGGCCATCAACCCACGCCTGATCTACTGCTCGATCTCCGGCTTCGGCCAGACCGGCCCCTACGCCGATCGCGGCGGCTACGACCTCATCGCCCAGGGCATGAGCGGAATCATGAGCGCCACGGGCAGCGAGGGCGGCGCGCCCGTCAAGGTCGGCGTCCCCATCACCGACCTGGGCGCCGGGCTCTTCGGCGTCTTCGGCATCCTGTGCGCGCTGCGCGCGCGGCACGTGACGGGCCGCGGCCAGCTCGTCGACACCTCGCTCTTCGAGGCCGGCCTGGCGCTCTCGGCGTGGGAGGCCACGGAGTACTGGTTCACCGGCCAGGTGCCGCGCGGCCTGGGGACGGCGCACCGGCTGAACGCGCCGTATCAGGCGTTCCGGGCCAGCGACGGACACTTCACGGTCGGCGCCGCCAACAACAACCTGTTCCCCCGCTTCTGCGCGCTGCTCGGCCTCGACCACCTGGTGAGCGACCCGCGCTTCGACAGCGTCGCCCATCGCCTGCAGAACCGCACGGTGCTGGAGCCGCTGATCGAGGCGGTCACGATCGGCCATCCGCGCGCGCACTGGCTGGCCAGGTGCGAGGCAGCCGGCGTGCCGGCCGGCCCGATCTACAGCGTGCCCGAGGCGCTCGACGATCCGCACGCGCGAGCGCGCGGCATGGTGCAGGAGCTGCCGCACCCCAAGCTCGGCCGCGTGAAGGGGCTGGGCAACCCGGTGAAGATGTCGCGCACGCCGCCGGTGATGGCCAAGGTGGCGCCGGCGCTGGGCGAGGACACCGAGGCGATCCTGCGCGAGCTGGGACTGACCGAGACCGAGATCGCCACGCTGCGCGCCGACCGGGTGGTGGCATGACGATCCGCGCGGTCGCCGGCCACACGCCGCGCGTGCATCCCGGCGCCTGGGTCGATCCGGCCGCGCTGGTCATCGGCAACGTCGAGCTGGCCGAGGGCGTGAGCATCTGGCCGTTCACCGTCGTCCGCGGCGACGAGGGCCAGTACATCCGCATCGGCCGCAACACCAACGTGCAGGACAACTCGGTGGTGCACGTCGAGGCCCACGCGCCGTGCGTGATCGGCGAGGGCGTCACCGTGGGCCATCGAGCCGTCGTCCACGCCTGCACCATCGGCAACAACGTGCGCATCGGCATCGGCGCCGTCGTGCTGACCGGCGCCGTCATCGAGGACAACGCCCAGGTGGGCGCCGGCGCCGTGGTGGCGCCGGGCAAGGTCGTCGCCGCCGGCACGTTGGTCATGGGCGTGCCGGCCCGGCCGGTGCGTCAGATGAACGAGGCGGAGCTGGACGACATCCGCCGCAACGCGCAGGAGTACGTCGAGCTGTGGCAGACGGACTACCGAGCATGAAGGCGCTGGCCGGACTCCGGGTGATCGACCTCACGCAGGCCATGGCGGCGCCGTTCTGCTCGATGAACCTGGCCGACATGGGGGCCGACGTCATCAAGGTGGAGCCGCCCACCGGCGAGGACATGCGACGCGGCTCGGCCAGCAAGAACGGCCACAGCGGCACCTTCACGACGATCAACCGCAGCAAGCGCGGGATCACCGTGGACCTCAAGCAGCCGGCCGGCGTGGCGATCATCCACCGGCTGGTGCAGACCGCCGACGTCTTCGTGCAGAACTACCGGCCCGGCGCCGCCGCCCGACTGGGCGTCGACTACGACACGCTGCGAGCGATCAATCCCCGGCTGATCTACTGCTCCATCTCCGGGTTCGGCGGCACCGGGCCCTACGCCAGCCGCGGCGGCTACGACCTGATCGCGCAGGGCATGAGCGGCATCATCAGCGTGACCGGCGACGAGGATGGGCCGCCGGCCAAGGCGGGGCTACCGGTCAGCGACCTGTCGGCCGGCCTGTTCGGCGCCTACGGTGTCCTGTGCGCGCTCGAGCACCGCGAACGCACCGGTGAGGGCCAGCTGGTCGACACCTCGCTGCTGGAGGCGGCGATGGCGCTGACGGTGTGGGAGTCGACCGAGTACTGGGTGACCGGACGGGCGCCCAAGCCCCTCGGCTCTGCGCACCGTCTGGCCGCGCCGTACCAGGCGCTGCGGGCCAGCGACGGCTGGTTCACGGTGGGCGCCAACAACGACAAGCTGTTCGAGGCGTTCTGCCGGGCGATCGACCGGCCCGAGCTGGCCACCGACGTTCGCTTCGCCGGCCGGCGCGACCGCATGCGCCAGCGCGAGGCGCTCGTCGCCGAGATCGAGCGGACCACGGCCAAGCAGACGCGCGCCCACTGGCTGGCGCGGCTCGACGCCGCCGGCGTTCCCTCCGGACCGATCAACACGTATCCGGAGGCGCTCGCCGACCCTCACGCGCTGGCGCGCGAGATGGTCGTCGACCTCGTGCATCCCGGCGCCGGCCCCATCAAGGCGCTCGGCGTGCCGGTCAAGCTCTCCGACACGCCCGGCGCCGTCGATCGACCGGCGCCGTTGCTGGGCCAGGACAACACCGACGTGCTCACCGAGCTCGGCTACAGCGAGGCCGAGCAGCACATCTTGAAAGACCAAGGCGTCATCTGAGGAGGACCACCCCGATGCTCACTCGCCGGACGTTCGTCACGCAGTCCGCCGCCCTCGTGGCCGCCGCCGCGCTGCCCGCGGGCGCCACCGCCCAGGCCAAGTACCCCACGAAGACCGTCGAGGTCGTGGTGCCGTTCGCCCCCGGCGGCGGCACCGACAACCTGATGCGCATGATCACCGGCATCATCGACGAGAACAAGTGGTCGCCGGTGCCGCTCAACGTGAACAACCGGGCCGGGGGCAGCGGCGCGATCGGCTACACCTACCTGCTCGGCAAGAAGGGCGACCCGTCACGTGGTCGCCGGCGCGACGCCGACGATCGTGCTCGGCAAGATCGAGGGGCGCCTGCCCGGCAACCACCGCGACATGACCGTGCTGATGATCGTCGCCATCGACGAGCTGATGCTCTCGGTGCGCACCGAGTCCCAGTACAAGACGATCGAGGACTTCGTGAAGGCGGCCAAGGCGCGAGCCGGGCCAGCTCACCGTCGGCGGCACCGGCACCAACAACGAGGACCACATCTTCACGTACCTGTTCGAGAAGGCGGCCGGGATCAAGCTGAAGTACGTGCCGTTCAACTCGGGCGGCGAGGTGCACGGCCGCGCTGATGGGCGGCCACGTCGACGCCGGCGTCATGAACCCCAACGAGATCGTGGCGCAGGTCGAGGCCAAGAAGGCGAAGAACCTGGCGGTCGCCGCCAAGAAGCGGCTGACCGACGCGCCCGACGTGCCGACCTTCGCCGAGAAGGGCTACGAGTTCTACTGGGAGCAGATGCGCGGCGTCGTCGGGCCGGGCGGCATGGGCCCGAGGCGGTGAAGTGGTGGCAGGACACGCTCAAGAAGGTCACTCGACACCAAGAAGTGGCAGGAGGACTACATCAAGCGGCAACCTGCTGACGCCGGTGCAGTGGACGGGCGAGGAGGCCAACAAGTACCTCGACAGCCTCAACGGCAAGTACGAGAAGGCGCTGGGCGACCTCGGCGGCGTTGAAGAAGTAGGGCGTGCGCACGCGCCGATCGCGTCGCCGCCGGTGCTGCTGCTGGCGCTCGCCGCCGGCTTCGCGCTGACGGCGCGCTGCGCTCCTACACCTACTGGGGCGCCGCACGGCCCCGGCTCCGGCTTCCTGCCGTTCTGGCTCGGCGCTGGCGATGGCGGTGCTCGCCGCTCCTGCTCCTGGTCAGCGCGCATCCGCCAGCCCGACGCCGGGCGCCGTCGTGGCTGCCGCACGGCCACGGCCTGCGCGCCTGCTGGTCGTGCTCGGGGCCAGCGTCGCTGTTCGTCGTCGCTGCTCCCCGTCGCTCGGCATGACGCTCGGCGACCGCGCTCTTCCTGGTCGGCCTGCTCCGCTTCCTCGAACGCCACCCGTGGCCGATCGCGCTCGGCGTCGCCGTCGCCACCGCGCTCGGCAACTGGCCGATCTTCACCCGCTGGCTGCGGGTGCCGTTGCCCGTCGGCGTGCTCGGCTTCTGAGCCATCGTCGATGGACTTCTTCGCCAACCTCGCGCTCGGCTTCTCGGTCGCGCTGACGCCGTTCAACCTGTTGATGGCCATGGTCGCGGCGTCGTGCTCGGCATCCTGATCGGCGCGCTGCCCGGCATCGGGCCGCCGTCTCGGGCGTCGCGCTGCTGCTGCCGCTCACCTTCGGCATGGACCCGACCTCCGGCATCATCATGCTGGCCGCGCTCTACGCCGGCACCATGTACGGCGGCACCATCACCTCGGTGCTGATCAACACGCCGGGCGAGTCGGCCTCGGTCGTGACCTGCATCGACGGCTACCAGATGGCGCTGCAGGGCCGGGCCGGCCCCGCGCTCGGCATCGCCGCGATCGGCTCGTTCATCGCCGGCACGTTCGGCGTCGTGCTGCTGATGCTGATGTCGCCGCTGCTGGCGCGCTGGTCGCTGTCGTTCGGTCCGCCGGAGACGTTCGCGCTCATGCTGCTCGGCCTCACGACGGTGACCGGTGCTCACCGGCGACAACGCGCTCAAGGGCTACATCAGCATGGTGCTCGGGCCTCATGCTGGCGATGGTCGGCTTCGACATCATCTCCGGCGACGCCCGCTACGCCTTCGGCATCCCCGAGATGATGGACGGCGTCGACTTCCTGCCGGTGGCGATCGGCCTGTTCGGCATGGGCGAGGTGCTGGCCGGCGCCGAGGAGGCCGCAGCGGCCGCAGATCCTCACCGCGCGCTACGGGCTGCGCGACGTGTGCCGACGCGCGACCGACTGGGCGCGCAGCGCGCTGGGCCATCGTGCGCGGCACCGTGCTCGGCTTCGTCGGTCGGCGTGCTGCCCGGCGCCGGGCCCGACGGTCGCGCTCGTTCCTCGCCTACACGGTCGAGAAGAAGGTCTCGCGGCACCCGGAGGAGTTCGGCCACGGCGCCATCGAGGGCGTGGCCGGCCCCGAGTCGGCCAACAACGCCGCCTCGGCCGGCGCCATGGTGCCGATGCTGACGCTCGGCATCCCCGGCTCGGCGACCACCGCGATCATGCTGGGCGGCCTGATGATGTGGGGGCTGCGGCCGGGGCCGCTGCTGTTCGAGAAGAACCCGGACTTCGTCTGGGGCCTGATCGCCTCGCAGTACATCGCCAACGTGATGCTGCTGATCCTGAACATCGCCTTCATCCCGCTGTTCGTGCGGGCGCTGCGGCTGCCCTACTGCATCCTCATGCCGCTCATCATCGTGTTCTGCATCACCGGCGCCTACTCGCCAGAACAACAAGCTGTGGGACGTCGGCCAGATGCTGGTCTTCGGCGTGCTCGGCTACGTGATGAAGAAGCTCGGCTACTCGCCGGCGGCGCTCACGCTGGCCCTGGTGCTCGGGCCCGCTCGCCGAGCGCGCGCTGCGCCAGTCGCTGATCATCTCCGACGCCGGCGTCCTGATCCTCTTCCAGCGGCCGATCTCGGCCGTGCTCACCTCGCTGGCCATCGTGGCGGTGGCGATTCCGGTGGTCGCGCGCAGTCCGGCAAGGGCTCGAGCCGAAGGTCACCGGCGCCCGTCCTGACGGCCTCGCCGGCAGGAGGGTTGCAGGGACGAGGATCGGGAGGGCCGTCATGCGATCGTCCCTGGTGCTCGACCGTGGTGAGCGCACCTTCGTCGTCGTCTTCGACAAGGAGGACGAGGTCATCGAGGGCCTGACCGACTTCGCCAGCCGGCAACGGCTCCGGGCCAGCCACCTGACCGCGATCGGTGCCCTCAGCGACGTCGTCCTGGGCTACTTCGATCGGACCGCCCGTGACTACCGGAAGATCTCCGTCGCCGAGCAGGTCGAGGTGCTCTCGCTGCTGGGCGTGGTGACCCTCGACGGCGAGAAGCCGAAGGTGCACGCTCACATCGTGGTGGGGCGTGCCGACGGCAGCACCCGGGGTGGCCACCTGCTCGAGGGCCACGTCTTCCCGACGTTGGAGGTCGTCGTCGAGGAGCTGCCCAAGCACCTGCACCGCCGCCTCGACCCCGAGACGGGCCTGGCCCTGATCGACCTCGGCGGCCGGCCGCAGGCGGCCTGAGTCTCAGACCTTCCGGGCGAGGACCTTGGCCATCGACTCGGGCTTGAAGCCCAGCTGGATCAGCGCCACGCCCTCGTTGAAGTACTCGCGATAGCGGGCGATCTTCCCGCCCTCCAGCTCGAACACGCTCATGCCGCGAAAGCGCACGCGGCGGCCGGCGCTGCGGGGGACGCCGTCGCTGACCACGTAGCCGAACGTCCACTCGGCGGCGGCGGTGGTGCCGCCGTCGATCTCCACATCCATCACCCAGGAATACTCCCGGCCCTCGCGGAACATACGCTCGAACATCGCGCGCAGGGCGGCGGTCCCGGCGTGGGCGCCGAAGAACGTGTCGACGTAGCTGCCGGCGGGGGTGAAGCAGGCCAGCAGACCGTCGACGTCTTGCCGGTTGAATGCCTTCTCGAAGACGCGCACGATGCTCATGGCAGATCACCTCTCCGGGACATGGGGGCTGGCTACGGTGTACCACGAGACGCGGTCGTGACCGAGGCGGAGGCGCTGGCCGCGTTACGCGGCGACGACCCGCGCCAGATCGCCCGGGCCGAGGCCGCGCTGTGGGCGATCTGGTGCCGCTCCGGCCGCCCCGAGCTGGACGCCCGCCTGGGCGAGGCGGTGTCGGCGATGGAGCGTCGCGACTTCGCCGGCGCCGAGCGGCTGCTGACCGCCCTGATCGCGGAGGCGCCCGACTGGGCGGAGGCGTGGAACAAGCGGGCGACCCTGCGCTACCTGGCCGAGGACTACGCGGGCTCGGTCGCCGACTGCCGCGAAACCATCACCCGCAAGCCGCACCACTTCGGCGCGCTGTCGGGCCAGGGGCTGTGTCACATGGCCCTGGGCGAGTTCTCCGCGGCGGCGGCGCTGTTCCGTCGCACGCTGACGGTGCATCCGAATCTGGAATCGGTGCGTCGCAACCTGCGCACGGCGCTGACCGAGGTCGTCCGATACAACTGACAGCGGTCGAGTGGTAGGCTGAGGCGGCATGACGACCTCGCCGGACCGGATCACGCCCGCCGCGCTCGCCGCGCTCATGACCTCGGCCGCGCCGCACGCCGTCCTCGACGTACGCGAGCGCGGCGCCTACGAGCGTGGCCACGTCTTCCGCGCCACCGCGCTGCCCCGCCGTCTGCTGGAGGTGCGCCTGCCCGCGCTGGTGACGGCGCCGGCCACGCCGCTGGTGCTGATCGACGCCGACGGCGGTGCGCTCGCCGCCCGGGCCCGGACGACCGCGCTGGCCCTGGGCTACCGCGACGTGCGCGTGCTCGAGGGCGGGCTGGCCGCCTGGCGGGCGGAGGGCCGGCGCACGGTGCAAGGCATCAACGTGCCGAGCAAGGTCTTCGGCGAGCGGGCGCTGCACCAGTACAAGACCCCGCAGATCCCGCCGGCCGAGCTGGCCGCGCGCATCGCCCGCGGCGACGACATGGTCATCGTGGACACCCGCACGCCCGAGGAGTACGCGCGCGGCTGCGTGCCGGGCGCGATCAGCATGCCGGGCGGCGAGCTGGTGTTCCGCATCCTGGAGCTGGTCAAGCGCGCCGACCAGCCGATCGTCGTGCACTGCGGCGGCCGCACCCGCTCCTACATCGGCGCCGAGTCGCTGCGCCGCATGGGGCTGCCGAACCCGATCGTGGCCCTCGAGAACGGCACGATGGGCTGGGAGCTGGCCGGACTCACGCTGGAGCGCGGCGCCAGCCGATGGCCGCCGGAGGTGACCCCGCGCAGCCGGGCGGCGGCGGCGCTCGTCGCCAAGCGGGTGGCGACGGAGGACGGAATCCGCTTCGTCTCGCCCGAGGAGCTGCGCAGCGTGCTGGCACGGCGCAGTGAGCGCAACGCCTACCTGCTCGACGTCCGCACGCGCGAGGAGTTTGCCGCCGGCCACATCGCCGGCGCCGTGTGGGTGCCGGGCGGCCAGGCCGTGCAGGCGACCGACGAGTGCATTGCGGTACGGGAATCCACCATCGTGCTGGCCGACGACAGCTTCGCGCGGGCCACGCTCACGGCTGCCTGGCTCAAGCGCATGGGCTTCCCCGACGTGGCGGTGCTGGCCGGCGGGCTGCCGGCGTGGATGGAGGCCGGCGGGGCGACCGAGACCGGCCACCCCATTTCGTTGCCGGCCGGCCTCGATGCCGCTCGCGCGACGGTGATCGCCATTCCGCCCGGCGACCTCGGCGACGCCGTGGTCATCGACGTGGACCAGAGCGACGCCTACGCGCGCGGCCACGTGCCAGGAGCCACCTGGGTCTGCCGCAGCCGGCTGGAGGATCGCATCGCCGCGATCGCGCCGGCCCGCGGGCGGGCCGTGGTGGTGACGTGCGGCGACGGAGTGGCTTCGACGCTGGCCGCCGTCACGCTGCGCGAGCTCGGCTACCAGGCGCGCGTCGTGGCCGGCGGAACCCGGGCGTGGGAGGCCGCCGGGCAGCCGCTCGAGCGGGGCGCCACCCGGCTGGCCGACGAGCCCGACGATCTCGTGCCCAAGCCCTACGAGCGTGGGCGCGCGGCCATGGAAGCCTACCTCGCATGGGAGGAAGCGCTTGACGACGAGGGCGTGAGCCCCGTCGCGCTCATCCCGGAGCCACGCTGATGGAACCTATCGTCACGACCGAGTGGCTGGCCAAGCACCTGTCCGACCCCGACCTCCGCGTCGTGGACGGCACCTGGCACATGCCCCACCTGAAGCGGGACCCGCGGGCCGAGTTCGAGGCCGCCCACGTTCCCGGCGCGGTGTTCTTCGACATCGACGCCATCGCCGACCGCACCACCACCCTGCCCCACATGCTGCCGACCGCGGAGCAGTTCGGGGCGGCGGTGGGCGGGCTCGGCATCGGCAACGGCGATCGAGTGGTGGTCTACGACGTGCGCGGCGTCGTCAGCGCCGCCCGGGTGTGGTGGACGTTCCGGGCCTTCGGCCACGACGCCGTCGCCGTGCTCGACGGCGGCCTGCGCGCGTGGCGTGCGGAGGGACGGCCGGTGGAGAGCGGGGCGGGACGGCCCACGCCTCGCTCGTTCACCGCGCGCTCGCGGCCCGAGCTGGTCCGCGACGTGGAAGCGATGCGCGCCAACATCGGAACTCGCGCCGCCCAGGTGCTCGACGCGCGCAGCGCCGGCCGCTTCGCCGGCACCGAGCCGGAGCCGCGGGCGGGGCTGCGGGGCGGTCACATCCCCGGCAGCCTGAACCTGCCCTACGAGACGCTCTACCGCCCCGACGGCACCTTGAAGCCGCCCGACGAGCTGCGTGGGGCCGTCACCGCGGCTGGGATCGACCTGGGACGGCCGGTCGTCACCACGTGCGGGTCCGGCGTGACGGCCTCGGTGCTGGCCCTGGCGCTGTACCTGATCGGTCGCCATGACGCCGCCGTCTACGACGGCTCCTGGAGTGAATGGGGCTCCCGATCCGACACCCCGGTGGAGACATGATCGATACGACGATGCCGTACACGCTCGAGAGCTTCATCAGCGACCTCGACCGCATCACGCGCGAGGAGACCGACGCCCACGCCATCACCGAGCGCATCGCCCCCCTGCTGGGCCGCCTCGTGCGCAGCCGCGAGGGCATCCCGCCGTGCTTCCTGCGCTCGCCGGCCGGCCAGCGCGGCCGCTACATGCTGCATCGCTCGCCGCGCTTCAACGTGACCTCGGTGGTGTGGCGCCCCGGCGACCGCGCCGGTGCTCACAACCACGAGACGTGGGGCGTGATCGGCGTCGTCGAGAACGAGATCGAGGAGACGCGCTATCGGGTGAGCGAGACCGGCGCCGACCGCGCGCGCCTGGAGACGCTACGCGTGATGCGCCACGGCCCCGGCGCCGTGTCCCGCCTGGTGCCCGGCGACGAGGTGCACGGGATGTACAACCCCACCGACCGCGACACCGTCGAGATCCACGTGTATGGCCGCGACCTGTTCGGGTTGCCGCGTCGCACGTGGGCGGAGGACGGCAGCGAGAAGCCGCTGGTGAGCCCGAAGTACCTCAACTGCTGAGGGCCTAGGCCGCCAATTAAAGAGATGATTGCGGCCGGTTGCTCTGTGCGCCACGGTGATGACAACGGGCAACAGCAATTCAGGGATCAGATAGCCCAGCCAGACTGCCGAGGGCTCAGGCAGCCCGACTTGACTGATAGACACCAGCCTTCCGATGCCGGCCAGAAGGACGCCGAGCGCCAGGAGATAGACCAGCGGTCCTTGACGGCGAATGGTGACGGCCGCCCAGAGATTGATGAGCCCGGTGGACAAATACACTCCGGCCATGAACCGATGGATGTTGTCGAGCCGAGGCGAGGTGTCGGGTTGCCCCAGTAACATCTGCAGTGTTCCCCCGAACAGCGCGACTGCTGCGACGAGAAACAGGCAAACCTGTACGACGCGCTGGCTGATGGGAATTGAATGACTGAATGGCATCGTCGGTTCTCCCTTAGCCTTGTGCCGAATACCAGTCCAACACGCGCAAGGCGCGGAGTGTGTTCCAGCGACTCGGCTGCGCCGGCCCCGCCTTCCAGGTCGCCGTGGAGTGCATCGCGGTGAGGCTCATCGAGCAGCCAGCGCCCATCCGGCTGCCGTCTTTCCGCCACCAGCGCGACGGCCTCGGCGACCCGATCACCGGGTGTGACACCGGCCCGGCGAAGGTAGTCCAGGCCCCTCAGCACGTCGTAGTGCCACATGGTCGGAAACGTGAACCGCGTCCACCTGGGCTCGATCACCGCGCCGGATGACAACCTCCGGAACATGCGCCGCACCAGCAGATACTCCTGCGCCCGGGCCCGCGCGTCCGTCACCGCGGCCGTGGCGCCTCTGGCCTTCTCGTACTCCAGGAGGCCTTCCAGAACGCAGATCGTGGTGTGGAACGAGGAGCGCACGGAGCCCCGCTCCGCCTCGCAGTTCCAGCCGCCGTCCGTGAGCTGCTCGCCCAGCAGCCGCTCGACCAGCCGATCGCTGATCTCGCCGAAGTAGCCGCCCAGCACGAGAACGTGACCGTTGATGCAGGGCTCGACCTCGCCCTCGAAGAACGGCGAGTCACCGAATTCCGGCCCCCAGGTGACCTTGTCTCGGACGAGACCCACCGCCTTCCGCGCACGCTCGCTCGTCGGGTCGAGCCCCAGGTTCCGCAGGAGCAGCAACGTGTACAGGTTGGACCGCCAGTGCGGCGTGGCGATGTCATCACCCCAGTTGCCGTCCGGCCGCTGCTGGCCGAGGAGCTGGGCGCCCCACCCTTCCGAGGCCACCCGCGCCCGCTCGGCGGCCACGGCCTCAGCCGGCTCATCGACGAGATCCCGCATGACCTGCCAACGGATCGAAGGGTCTGAGTCGAGCAGCCACTGCATGACCGTGTTCGTTGGCCTCGGAGCCTGCCATTCGCGATTCTATGGTCGCCATCCGTGGGTTCTCCGTTAGACCACAGCCGCAATGAGAGCTCCGACATACAGAGCGAGGGCTATCAGAATGCCCCGGAACGGGGTCTTGAACCAGTACCGCTTCCCGAGAAATGTGTACCCACACAACACTACCAGGCCGATCGCAAGCAAGAACGGGGAGCCGAACAGGACTCGTGGCTGCAGCAGGGCAAGTTGCCCATAGACGAGCCCGAAGAGGATAGCCTCGAGGCCGTGACTCGCATTGAATCCAACCCAGGCCTTCCACATGGTCGTTTCGCGAGAGATGACGAGTGGGACCACAGACATTCTGTGGAATAGATCCCTGTCCCGAGGCTGAAGTTTCGGGCCCCGGAATGTGTACAAGAGATGAAGGAGACCGAGAGTCAGAACCACTGCGGCGCTTCCGGCCAGGAGTAACGATGCAAGCTGATTCACGCGGTGATGAGGCGCAGGTGTCCGGTCACGGCCGGGGCGTCACACCAGTGTCCTTCGGCGGATTGTGGGAGAACCACTCGACGATGCTCGGCATGTCCGGCTCAAAGGGCCCCGGCGAAGAGAAGTTGAGGACACCAGCCCGAACGCCCCCTCGATTCTCGAAGTCATGCGTGATTCCGCCGGGCGCGAGAACGAAAGACCCCCACGGGCACTCGAACCACTCCTCGCCCACGCGGATACTCATCACGCCTTCGATGACATAGAAGAGATCATCCTCGGCGTGCGAGTGGGCTCCGGGCCCTTGCGTTCTTGGCTCAAGCCACCATTCCGATACCGAGTACCGAGACTGGGTTTCCTCTCCGTCTGCCTTGAACACAGCAGAGATGCGGCCCATGGGATATGCACGTCCCTGCCCTGGAGCTAGCACGATGGCCCTTCGTGGCGTCACGCTCGACTCGCTCACTCACTATCCCCCTCGCGCGATCCGCTCTCAGGCACCCAGCACTCAGCCCGCACCCGAACAGGAGTCACCACTACGTATTCAGCGGAACGCCTTTCACGCATATCGGGCAGGCGCTAGCGCCCAGACTCACAAACCGCGGGGGTAGTCATCGCGGCACTCACGAGTCGTGCATCGTTTGAACCAGGATCTTCCAGACGCCGTCGTGCCGGTACAGGTTGTAGGAGAACGTCGTCTTCCACAGCATCTCTTCGCAGGCGCCCTTGTACGCCCATTGAACGGTCGCGAGCGCGCTGTTGGACCCGAGCGCTCGGATATCCATGTTGAGGATGTCGCCGTGCGTAAAGCCTCGGGCCCGGTACCCCGCATCAACCTCGACGAAGAGCAACTCGGTATCGTGACGCGTCGGGCTCACTCGAACAACGCCCATCCTGGCCATCACGCACGGCTCTGAATAGAACTCTGCGATGGCAGTCGGGCCACGGCTCCAGGAGCCTCGATAGGCTTCAATGACTTTAGTGACATCCTCGATCATGGCGATTGGCTCCGGCTCGCCGGCTTCCTTCCCTCCACGGCCCGATCGGTCCGTCACTCGACCACGTGGGTGGCCTGTACCAGCACCGACGGCGGGATGGTGAGGCCGAGCACTCGCGCCGTCTTCAGGTTTACGGCCAGGTCGAGCTTCGACGGCTGCTCCATCGGCAACTCGGCCGGGTGGGCGCCTTTCAAGATCTTGTCGACGTGGGCCGCGGCCCGCCGATACGAATCGACGAGATCGAGTCCCAGAGACAGCAAGCCCCCGGCTTCCACGAATTCCTTGTTGTCCATAATCGTTGGCAGCCGGTGCTTGAGGGCGATGTCTGCGACCATTCTCGGCCGGTTGGCTACGAGCGGATCCCCCGGCGCGATCAGCGCTCCGGCCCGCTGCCTGACCGCGGTCTCGAAGGCACCCTGGAAGTCGGCCGGAACGCGGACCTCCAGACGGTGGAGGGTCAGCCGTAGGGCCGGGGCGGCCGCCTCGAGCTCCTTCAGGATCGGACCGTAGGCGGGATTGGGCGGATTCCAGAAGACGGCCACCCGCGCGAGACCAGGCACGACCCTCGTGAGGAGTTCGAGCCGCTTCCCCGACAGTTGGGGACTCATCATGGTCATGCCCGTGATGTTTCCGCCCGGACGCGCGAGGCTGGCGATGAGTCCAGTCGCGACAGGATCGGCGGCGATGCCCCCCATGACGATCGGGATCGTGCTGGTGGCGTCCTTGGCGGCGAAGCTCGCCGGGGTGCCGGAAGCCAGGATGAGGCGTACCTTCATGGCGACGAGCTCGGCCGCGAGCGTGGGCAGGCGGTCGTTGCGGTCCTCGGAGAAGCGGTACTCGACGACGATGTTCTGACCTTCGACGTACCCGTGCTCGCGCAAGCCCTGACGAAACCCCTCGATCATGAACGCTCGGCCCTCCCGAGAACCGACGGCCAAGAACCCGATCCGCGGGCCCCTCCCGGCTTGCTGACCCGCGACCTCGTGGCGGGGCAGAAGGCTGAACGCCGCCAGGGCCACGCCCCCCTGTAGGAGCCGCCGACGGCTATGGCCGTGCATGCCGGCTCCCAGCCTGGCCACGAACCTCGCTCGTCGCTGAACCCATCGGCCTCCCCGACGCCGAACGCTGAGCGGCCGGCAGGATACCATCACCGTCACTCGGGACAGAGAGCCACATGACCTGTTGTCCCTACGTCGCGAGATACAGGATCCAGTCAGCTTCTCAATGCACGTGTCTGGCAGCAAACGGAGCGGTGAGATCGATCGTCGCGATGATACGGCCGGCCTTGTTTCTTTGCACGGGCCGCTCGAACAGTCAGAACAAGCCCCCCACGCTGTTGGGCAACTTCGTCATCAGCTGCCGCTCGGCTTCCCCAGAGTGGTGACCCACTTGGGTCGCAGGTGTGGCGGCGTATCGCTAATCGGATGGGCGACGCGTCCCTGCAGGAACCGATCGAGAGCTTGCGGCAACATGGCAGCAATGAAGGCGGAGAACTCTCGTGCGTCCTGGACGCTATGGTAGCTGAAGGAGATCAGGTGCCCTTCTCGGTACTGCGGCGTCGCGTCGTACAACGCGCGCAGACTATGGCCAAGCAGAGAGTCCATCGCCACGTCCTTCTTCAGATACTCGGGCAGGGGCGGCCGCCGCCGATTGACCGCTCCCTGGATCCGCGCGAGCTCGTTGAGTTCGGCCTGGACGAGGCAACACGAGAAATTGGACTGACGCAGAATCGTGGACCCTTGGCTACCCAAGGGCGCCAGCTCGACGAGACCATGGTACGAATTTCCGGTGTCGGGGTTGCCGAAGGAGTCGCCCTCGAACTTGAACAAGAGTCGCCGCTCGGCGTCGATGGGCTTCTGCCACCCGGCCTGAGTTCCCGCCCAGCGCCGATAGCCGTTGGCCTTGGCCCAGGGGCCGATCGCGGACCGCAGCTCCCGATACGCTGCCTTGGCGGTGGCGTAGCTGTCGGCCATTCGTCAGTGGCCCCCCATAAGTCGTCCAACGGCTCGGCGCCGGGCGGCCGGGCCTGGCGCCCTCGCCTGGGCCAACAGCTTGTTAGCCACCGCTCGCTCGTAGGGGTTCACCGCTGTTTACGTGGAAGTGCAGGTGTTTGGAATCCTGGTACCGACCAAGGTTCGTCAGGACACGGCATGCTCCATACCGCCGCGTGACCTCGTCGGCAACTCTGCGTACCACCGCCAGCACCTTGTGAAGAAGGGCCTCGTCAGCCGCCCCGAGGTCTACGAGCGAAGGGACGTGCCTTTTCGGAATCACAACAATGTGCACGGGCCAGAACGGGCGCGTGTGGCGAAAGGCAAAAACGTCGTCGGTCTCGGCTACCACTTCGACCGGCGTGCGGCCACTCAGCGCTTCATCGCAATAGAAGTCTTCGCTCATCGCACATCCCTTTGATGCCAGCGAGCAAGGCCTTCGCCGCGATTACGAGTGCCTACCAGGAGTCGGCTGGAAGAATCTCCCGTCCACACGGTACCGACCGGAACTGCCCGCGAGCACCGATCAGACTCAGAACTCCTTCGACTCAATCCCGAAACTAGCTGGTCTCGCCGTCGCGGTCCGTGATATCGACAGTCATCGCATGCCGTCGAATCGTCTTTCGGCTCGTTTAGTGTTCTGGCCCCGCTCCGCGCTTCAGACCTCCTGGATGACAGTGCGTCTACGTCCGGCGACGAAGTCCTTGTCTCTACGGTGCTTTCCTCAAGGATTCACCGATTCCACGGCTTGTCGAATGTCTCGATAGGTGGCCGCTTCTCCAGTGCCTTCTGTTGTCGTCGAGCCGCCTTGCCGCGAAATCTAGAGTGCGGTCCCTCCAGCGGCCGCCTTCTGACGACCACGACGACAAGGAGCGCAACGCCAAGCACGATGGCGAAGGGTGCGAAGACAGAGCCACCCCAGTAGTTGGGATAGTGCAGATGTTCGTTCTGTAGCGTCGCTACACCTGAAAGGATCAGGCTGACGGCGCCGACCAGTAGACCCACGCGCATGGGCCAAGACTCCGACGAAGTCGCTCCTTGATCCCCGCCATGCGTCTCGTGTGCGGTATCAGCCGCGGCCGGAGGCTGTCGGCTGCACACCCAAGTTAGGGCTGCCTTCAGCCGCAGGCGCGTCGGACAGCCGTCGCCAGACGAGGATGTGGCCCGTCAGTGCTGCCGTGACCAGGACTCCGGGCAACCATACGAATGGAGGATAGGTCACGAATGTATTCAAGCGTTCGTTGCCGAACCACCCGAACACGGGCGTGGAAACGATTGCGATGGTCACGATGTTCACGAGGAGAACGAACCCAAGCGCATTCCAGGAGGCCACGACCCAACGGGACACGTGCCGACGAGCGAGCCACCACCCGAGCGCACCAGCGGTGATCCCGCTCACGATGTCATAGTTGTGGCCCGAATAGCTCATCTGCTGAGGCATCACCCCTTCGATATAGGCGCGGTGCATGACGAGCTCCAGGGGGAAGCGAAAGACCTGAAAGCCGACGAGGGCCCAGAGCGGCAAGCCGCGAATGAGCAGCGTCCCCAGAGGTGAGCAGGGCACAGCAATGCCCACGAGAACTACGGCGAGTGCCAGGACCGCGAAGGGGGGTGGCGTCGCATCGAAGCGACGTAGAACGCCGCTGGCGGCGACGAGCGCGGTGACCAACAACCACGCGAGCACTGCCGCGCCGACGCGCACCGCGCGGCGTCGCCGCACCGCAACTCCCTCGCCGAGACGTCTGCCAGCCCACTCGCACGCAACGACGAATCCGGCTGCGACGATGAGCGGCAGAACGATGAACCCCCCGGTCACTACCACGGACGCCTCGAGAAACATGTCGCGCTCCGCGTCCTAACACTCGGGATCAGCCGCGGCCGTCAGCCGCCGGCAGCATTCCGGAGTCAGGGTCTCATCAGTTCTGGGGATACGGATAGACATCAACTGCCAGCGCGACCCCAGCGGCCGTTAGCAACGCCGAGGAGCGGCCCGCCGCGACGGCCGGCGAGCCGTACCTGCCTCGGTGTCACCGCTTCGAGGACTCCCTTCCGAAGCGAACAACCTGCGGCGTGAAGCCAAGTCGACGAATGCCTCTTGTGCGCCGCCGTTGAAGACCCACGTCGACAGCTCGACGTCGTGTATCCCGTCGTCATCAGCGGCTTCGAGAACGACGTGAACGAGCGCTCGACCTATGCCCGTGCGACGGTGGCCGGGCCGGACGCCGATTTGGTCGATTTCGAGCCAGCGTCTTGAGCGACCGAAGACGTTCTCCGGGCGCTCACGCAGGAGCGCGATGACATAGCCGACAGCTGCGCCACTCCCTTCGGCGATCCAGATCCGTACGCTGGGCTGCTCGAACAGCCCTCGGAACCAACTGGCTACATCCCGATGGATGGTCGGCTTGAAGTAGGCCGGGTTTTCCCCCACGTGAAAGTCGTGTACAAACGCGTTCAGTTCTGCGAGCACCGGCTCATCACCCAGAATGGCCCGGCGTATCGTCACGCTCATAATCTGCCGGTTTACCCAACGGATCGGCGCTGAGAAGCCGGCGCCAGCGCCCCCGATGTCCGCGCGCGAGTGAGTGCCGGGCGCTCAACCGGCTTGTTAGACACCTACGTTGCTTTCAGCATCCGCCGAATCTCTTCAGCGTATCCAGCTCTCACGCTGGGCCCCGGGTCCGGCGCGCGGTTCCACTGGACCACCACACTGTCATGCCTATATCGCGGAACAAGGTGCAGTTTCCAGTGTGCGATCTGGTTGAGCATTCGACCCGTCAGGTCCTCGTCCGAAAGCAAAGTGAGCGCGTCCGGCCGGGCCACGGCGATGATTGCCGCACTCAGGCGCTGTGCCAGCGACACGGCTGTCGTCACGGTAGTCGCTGGCAGTTCGCTCAGGTGTTCGTAGTGGGCGCGTGGAGCCACGATCACGTGGTAGCGATTGATCGGCGCCAGGCTGATGAATGCCTGCGCGGTTGCGTCGCGGTACATGGTCACGGCCGGCTCGTCGAGCCTACAGAACGAGCATTCGGGGGAAGAGTCCGCCATCGTCAGCTCCAAGTGTGTCTAGCGCCGCGGTGGACGGCCCGCGAAGCGTCCGCTCCACTGCGAGGTTAGCCGTCAGCATGTGCTTGACTTGCGCGCAATCAGGCTAATGAAAGAGATGTGACCAAAGAATTCTCCCTCTTTCACCCGACGGCGGGCCTCGTTCTTGAGTGCGGCTGCTTGCTCGGCGCCAATACTCCCGGCTCTAGCAAGCACGTCTGCACCCCGATCGATGATTGTCAGCATGTACTGCGGTTCGGTTGTTTGTGTGTAGCCGTGACTGCGGAGGCTAGTGACAGTAAAGCCGATCGATCGCAGGCTTTTCCCCAAGCGTCGCGTTAACCACGGATTCTGGACAAAGTTCGCCACCATGGCATCGACGGCAGGCTGGAGCGGATCGAAGGTGTCGGTGGCAACTGTGGTCGTCGTGTAGTCTCCGTCGAACACGGCTAACCAGCCGCCAGCGCGAAGCACTCGATAGGCTTCACGAAGGGCCTGCTCCGGGTCTGAAACATGGCACAGCGTGGTGTGGAATACGACGAGGTCAAAGGACGCATCCGGGAACGGAACGGCCAGGCCGTCTGCTGTTTGGAAAGACAGCCGTGGAAAGCCTTTCCCAAGCTCTCGTGCCTTCTCTATGAAGACCGGCGAGGGGTCAATCCCGACGACTTCTCGAACGCCGGGCATCTCTGCAAGAACCCGACTTACCGCTCCCGTTCCACAGCCAACCTCCAACGCAATTGCTCCGCTCGGAAGCTGCAGTTCCGATAGATAGGCGTTGAGCATAGCCTGCTGTTGCGGATCCGCGGCTCTGAGTTCGAGCACGTCGGCAAGTCTTGTCTGCATCCCCTTGTCGGCTCGAGCGATGGAAGTGTAGGGGTCCGGCATAGCGTGCTCCCTCAAATCCGACAGTTCAACCACCTTTGGCATCGCGTGAGCCCAGGACGGCGTCGGCGCCATAAGTTGTCTAGCGTGTACGGCTCGACGGCAACTTTCGATCGAAGAACCCGACGATCTCCGAATTCATCACCTCGTGCATCGCATCGCGATCGAAGCCTTCCGGGTCTTGCGCGGCCTCCCCGGCCACGAGTCTCAGTATCCCAGGGAAGCTTGCGACAAACGAGAAATGCCCGGCCCGTTGGACGAGAACGTATTCCGTCCGCGAGCGGCAGCGCCTTTGCGAGGCGCTCGGCGTGATACCGCACAAGAGTCAGGTCGTCGCGCTCCGCGCCGTATACCCGGACCGGGACGGCCACCTGTGCGAGCGCGTCGTCGGTGAAGGGGGCGGTATTCGGCGCCATGAGCACGATGGCGCCCACACGAGGATCACGGACATCCGGAATATCGCCGACCGTCCGGGCGGCCTCCCGCGTCGCAGCACCACCGGAGGAGCAGAACCTGGAATCGTCGGGATGCTGTCGGCAGTGCGCAACGCTGGCCGCTGGACTCGGCTTCGCGCCGGCAACGGCCAGCGCGGTGTAGCCACCGTTTGAGTGTCCCACGACCCCGATGCGCTCCCGCTGGATGTGGGAGCCGAGTTCCGCGTCTTCCAGCAACGTATCGATGACGCGGGAGACTTGCTTCGGCCGCCCGATCCACACATCCACACCGGAGATGTCGTTGCCCTTGCCTCGTGGGTGCGTAGGCGCAGCGACGACATAGCCATGCGAGGCGAGCGCCATCGCGAGATCTCGGTGGTTCAAGGAGAGCCCGCCGGCGCCGTGTGAAATGACGATGAACCCGAACTTCCCGTCAACCGGCGGAGCGTTGCTGGCCACCTGCATCTCGAACGAGATCAATCGACACAGTATCGCGGGCAACCTGCACCCGGAGAGGGACCCGGTCAGAAAGAGGGGAGCGGGCGCTGAGCGAGTGGGATACCAAAGAGCAACAGGGAACAACTCGCCCGTGGCGCCGTCTCGAACGTCGATCCTCCGATAGGCGACGTTCGAAGACGGCGCAGCCCCAGTTGTGACAGCGACGCCGAGCAGCACGAGGCCCACAAGGTGCTTGAAGAAGGCAGGGGGCCTCACACCCTCGGCCGTTTTGGCCCCACGAGTGGCGGCGACGATGGCACCTTCATCCTCGAGGGTCTTTCGGTGTGTGTCTGTTCGGGTCGTCTTCTGGGTTCACAAAGGTGTAAACAAAGGGTGCTTCTCCGTACACTTCGATCACGTTCCCGACACTGTGCAGGCCGAAGTGAGGCAGTCTTGCCGGCACCAAGGAGTGGGCGCCAGGCTTCAGCTCCGTCAGTCGGGAGGCGTCGTATTTGTCGCCATGACCCATCCAAAAGGAACCGGCCAGCACCGTAACGTGTTCGTCGGTGGGATGCCAGTGCGGCGGCACTCTGACCTCATCCTTGGTACGTATACGGATCACATACAGACCGCCCTTCTTATCCGGGTCGCCGGACACGACGGCCACGTCGACACCGGGGATCAGGGGCTTCCAGGTCAGTTGGTCAGGCGTCACAATCGCGTGGCCTTGCGCAAGAGCGAAAATCGGCATCAGCAGCGCCGCGACGGCGAGCATCGAACCCGCTATTTCCGGCGAATTGCAACCGATCCGAGCCCCTCCGACACTTCCTTAGCCCAGCCCATGGCTGCACTCCCCCCGGTTATCAAGTGACATGGTTCCCTTGGTACGCATAACGACTCGGTTGAGCGGCGGCGCTGTCAGCATTTCGACTTGACCACCCATCCATCACCGTCGCCCGCTCCAATCGGTTGTTAGGCCGAGTTTCGACCCACTATGCCTACTCGTTCCCCTGCACGTCGACCAGCCCGCGCAGCGGGCTATACACGTAGCGCATATCAGTACCGCGGCCGCGCCCTTCCATGAACAGCCAGTGGAAGCGCAGCGAGTGCGGCACGCCGTCGTAGACGAAATCGACCTCCTCGATCGTCACTTTGAGCGGGCGCCTACCGCGCGCGCAGTCGAGCTGGTACTCGCGCACCTCGCCCTGCTTCCAGCGGCCGAGCGGGAATTTCACCTCGCCGCGGCAGCCGAGCTGCGGATAGCGCGAATCGAAGACTCGACCGAGGCCCGTCCGGTCGTCGCGGATGGCGAAGAGCTGGAGCTTGTCCCGGTTCAGGCGCTCGTAGACCTGGATGCCGTTCCAGGTCGTCGGCCCGTTGATGCTCTTGTCTCCCCGCTGCCCGAACTCGAGGGCCGCGGGCGCCATGCGGATCTCCTGTGTGCCGTCCCAAGGCACGCCGGTCCAGAGCTCCACGGGAATGAAGCGCGCGCGCGTCGCCGGATCGTAGGCACGCTGCCACGCTGACCAGTCCTCCGCGCGCGCCGCGCTGGCGAGCGCGAGGCAGAACACGAGCAGCACGAGAGCTCTTGTTCTTTCGGTAATCGGCGCCCTCAGTTCCAGATCATGGTGCGCGGCGCTCATGACGGTACGCCGCGGCGGCACAGGTCGCCCACTTGGAGAGGCATTGCTCTGATAGAGCGATGCGCATCGTGTGCTCAACGCTCGGCATCAGCGGCGCGCGAACGTCGTCCGCTGCATGCCGTTGTGGGGCCGCAATCCCGACCTTGACCCACCGGACCGTCTGGGGTCGCGCCTCGACGGATGGCTACGTTCTCGGCTCATACCGCAGCGCCACCGCCCCCGAGCCGAACTCCAGCCGGCTCACGAGCTTCAAGTCGAGACGCTTCGATAGCCCGGCGAACAACGTCGGCCCATGGCCCGCTAGCCTGGGGTGCACCACGAACTCGTACTCGTCGATCAATCCCAGCTCCGCTAACGCCTGCGGCAGCTTCACGCCTCCCAGGAACAGCCCCTTACCCGACTCCTGCTTGAGCTGCTGAACGGCCTTCTCCAGATCTCCGCGCAGGAGCTTCGCGTTCCAATCGACCCGGTTCAAGGTGCTCGACACGACGTACTTCTTCGCCGCGTCGATCGTCCGGGCGAAGGGTTCCATCCAATCCGGCCTCGCTCCCGGCCCGGCCGGCGACCGAAACGCCGACTCCATCATTTCATAAGTCACGCGGCCAAACAGGAGGGCATCGGCCCGGTTGAGGTTCTCGACCGCGTGACGATGCAAGTCTTCGTCCGCGGCCATTGCGCGGTGATCGCAGCACCCGTCCAGTGTGACGTTGATGGAATACCGAAGGGGTCGCATTACGTACGAGTACCGATCGCCATAGGGCGGCCTAACGCGCGGCTCGACGCTTTGGGTGGCCTCACGCTTTGCCCACCACACAGAGGGTTTCAGTCGGAATACGTAGGACACCGATCGCGTCCCGATACTTACCCATTGCCTGGGCGACCATCTGCCAGATCGTTTCGCACTGGGCGGCCGAGGCCTCGGCAAGCATGATGCGGATGCTCGCAGAAGTAGCCTGGCGCTCCTCAATGAACTCATCGATCGAGGGGTATTCGAAGGTGAGCGTCTGGCGTTCGATGGTCACCTCAGCGAAACCCGCCTGCGTGAACGAGCGCTCCAGCACATGCTCGTCGGCAAGACTGAAAGTTCCTGGGGCGCCCGCGGGCGGTGGGCCGAGTTGGAGTACGCGCCTGATCACACCCATGGGGACACTCGCGAATGGAACATTCTCGGGAGCCCCCCAGACGGCAGCGGCGAACCGGCCGGCTGGAACCAGCAACGCGCGAAGCCTGGTCAGCGCTGCAACGAGATGGGGGAGAAACATCAAGGCCCAGCGACAGAGAGCAGCATCGAAGCTCTGTACCGGCAGGTTGGGCTCCTCGGCGTCCATCTCCCGAAACTCGACGTTTCGCAGGCCGAGTCTGACAGCTTCCTCACGAGCCAGGGAGAGCAATGCTGAGGACAGGTCGGTCGCCACAACGGAGCCATTCGGTCCCACGCGGCGTGCCGCGGTAAACGCCGGCTCGCCAAGACCGGTACCGAGGTCCAGCACCCGGTGACCGGGTCGAATCCGGGCGAGGTCCACGAGGCGCTCATTGAGATGCTGAGCCCCTTGTTCCCAGATGTTCCAGTGTCGTTTCCAGCCAGCGGCAGAAACGGCCCACTCGCGACGTTGGCCGCCCTTGTATTGCGTCGAGTCAAACGACGGGGCGCTCAAGACAGTTGCCCTCGTCCTTTCGAAGATGCGCCTGACGCTCGCGTTCACCGGCCGGAGCGAGCAACGCGAGCTCCGGTCCGGTGGAGCGCGTTGTTCGGCGCACGACCACGCGTCGCGCTCTGCGTCGTGAATCCGCCTAACGCTCACGTTGACCGGCCGCGGCGAGCGAATGCGAGCTAGCGGTCCGGTCGAACGTGTTGTTGGACGCGTCACGACGCACGCAACCGCCACGCGTGGTCATTCGATGACTTTATCTGCGCGGGCTAGCAGTGTCGGTGGGATTTTCAGATTGAGCGCCTTTGCCGTCCTGAGGTTCAAGACCAGTTCGAACTTGGTCGGCTGCTCTACCGGCAACTCTCCCGGATTCGCGCCCTTTAAGATTTTGTCCACTAACACGGCGGCGCGCCGATGCATCTCCACCACATTGGCCCCGTAGGCCATGAGGCAACCACTCGCGGCGAACTCGGGTGTCCAGGCGACGCACGGCAGGCGATGCTTTGCGGCCAGCTGGGCGATCTGAACCCGTTCGCCGTAGAAGGCACCGTCGGAGAGCACGATGAGAGCTTGCGCGCGGCCCTGAACTGCTGCCGTGAAGGCACTCTCGAGTCGACTGATGTCGGCCAATTCGAGCGATCGAACGGAGAGTCCGACTGACCGAGCTGCCGTGTTCGTGTCCCTCATTTGAGGGGTGGCCGTCGAATTTGCAGGATTCCAGAGAACGGCGAGTCGACTGATGCCGGGCACGGCTTCACGGACGAGCTCCAGGCGCTTACCGACGATGTCGGGCGCGATATCGGTCAGTCCCGTCACGTTGCCACCCGGCCGAGCGAGGCTGGTCACCAGGCCGGCGCCGACTGGATCACCCGCCACCGCGAACACGATCGGAATGGTGGTGACCGCACGACGAGCCGCGTCCGTTGCCTGTGTTCCTTGGGTCACGATCGTGTCCACCTTCAATTTGGCCAGTTCTGCCGCAAGCTGAGGAAGGCGGTTTGCATTTCCGTCGGCCCAGCGAAACTCAAAGGCCAGGTTCTGTCCTTCCGCGTAGCCCAGCTCACGGAAACCTCGTCGAAGTGCTTCGACACGTGGGTCGCCTGAGGAGGACGATCCAGGCCCGAGGAATCCGATACGCCAGACTCTGGGCGGCTCCTGTGCCGTAACGGCAATCGGCATCGCAATCAGGAGGAGGACAGCCGTAATCAGCCTGGTCAGGATCTGTCTCTTGCCATCAGATGGCTCTCACTGAATCGATTGATCCGTCGAACGCCACGCTCAGCGGCCGGGGCGAGCACCGCGAGCCCCGGGCCGTTGCAGCGTGAAGTTCGGCGCCCCGGATCATCGGGATCTCTTCATTTGCCTACTGTATGACGGCATCCGCCCGCAACAGCATTGACTGCGGGACCGTGAGGCCGATCGACTTCGCGGCCTTGAGATTGATCACGAGCTCGAACGTCGAGGGCTGCTCGACAGGCAGATCGGCAGGCTTCGCGCCCTTCAAGATTCTATCGACATAGACCGCCGCGCGCCGCCAGATGCCGTTGATGTCCGCGCCATACGAGATCAGCCCGCCGGCCTCGACCTGAGGCCGGAATGCATATATAGCCGGGAGGCGGCTCTTGGCCGCCAGCTCCGCGACTCGCCGGGTTTGCGGGTAGAGGAGCCCACCCGCGAACACGAGGAGCGCTCCGGCCCGCGCTGTAGTCGCCGTCTTGAAAGCTGCTTCGAGCTCCCCGGCATCTCGAATCTCGACCGACAGCAGCTTCCAGCCCCGCTCGCGGGCGGCAGCTTCGGCCGCTTGCCAATTCCGGCCGCCGGTCGATTCCCAGAGAACCGCCACTAACTCTGCCGCGGGGACGAGCTCCTTGAGCAACTCGAGGCGCTTCGCGCTTGTGTCGACCGCCTGATTGCTCAGCCCGGTGACGTTTCCGCCCGGGCGCCCGAGGCTCTGGACGAGTCCCTGGCCCACAGGATCTTCGCCGCCCCCCATGACGACAGGGATCGTCGAGGTTGCCTGTTTGAGCGCGGGCAGCATTGGCCCTGAGGCGACAATCACGTCAACCTGGAGATGGACCAGTTCGGCGGCCAGGGCTCGGTAGCGGTCGGGCCTGCTTTCGCCCCCGCGTGGCTCGGTCACGAAGTGCTCTCCATACACGTAGCCGAGCTCGCGCAATCCGCGGAGGAAAGCGTTGAGGGCGGCGTGCCGGGGCTGGGGCCCGACCAGGTCGGAGGTGACTCCAAGGCTGAGGATTCCTATCCTATAGACCTTGCGCGCGGGCTGGGCGGGGGCGGCGCGGGATGCCGCGAGGATCCCGATGGCGAAACTCCCGATGAAGGCACGCCGGTCCATCAATGAGTCACGTCGTCCGCCAGCAGCCGCATCGATGCCGAGGGTCGCCGGCCGCGACACGCTGGCCCCGTCGCCTGTGCGCCGAACGGATCGGGCGCTCAGCCCCGGCGCCGCTTGCGGTGGACTGGCCGCGCCCCCTGCCCGCCGCCGGCGGAAGCGGCCTGTCATACGGCTTTGCCAAAGTACCTCCTGAACAACTCCTCCGCCCTTCGTGCGCCCTCGTCCGTGAGAACCACTGACTTGGCCTTCGACTTGGGGTCCGTTCTCTGGGTCGTCCTCGAAGCCTAACGATACTGCCGTTCAGCGGCAGAGCACGGTCTTCGCTCGAGGTCAACAACCTAGACCTCCGTCTCCCGAGCGATCCTCACAGGGTGTGGCGCGAGGAGGTTGGCCCAAACCCAGTGATGATGATTGATGACCTTCTCTGCACTGAGATGCGGTCGGTCGCTCACCGTGTGGCAGTCGGCCACCGCGACCACTTTAAAGCCCAACGCAGCGGCTGAACGAACAGTCGCATCGACGCAAAGGTCTGTGGCCCACCCTGCCACCAGGACGCGCTCAGGGCGTAGCTCAGCGAGATCCGACTGAAGGGAAGTTTTGAAGAATGGGTCGTTGAGCGTCTTGCTGACGACGTGGTCGCATGACTCGGTCTTGATGGTCCTCAAAAGCTGCCACCCAGGGGTGAGCGGCTCAAACTCGTCTCCAACAGGGCCCGCGTGCTGAACGAAAGCGACCGAGCCTCGGCTCTGTCGTACGCGCAGGGCCAGGCGATTGATACGCTCGACGACCCCAAGCAGGTCGTGCTTCGGCCCGCCAGAGAGAAGGCCCTCTTGCATGTCGACCACCAGCAGCACGTCCACTGTCACACCTCCTCGTTCGTCTGCCGCCCAACGTTTGAGCTCAGCGACGGCCCGAAAGGGCCGTCCGCTGGAGCGACTTGTTAGGTGGAATACGCTGGGCCACCTACGCCAGGAACCACCACCGTTTTAAGGATTGCCGCTTCCCGGTCGGTTGCCAACGACAAGAGCTCGAGGTCAGCGCGATAGGCAGCGAACTGTTCCTGACCAGGGAAGCTGACAAGATGTATCTCAAACGGGATCTCTGGCGAACTCTCTTGCCCCGTGCGAATCACCTTTTCAATTGAGCCGCCATACTTCCTCATGATTCGGGCCGCCTTTCGCTCATAGGCTTCGAATTCAGCAACGGCGCCTGAGCGGACCCACAGACTTACGACCCGATAGATTGGACTCTGCACTCAAACCTCCAGGTCCACCTAACGACTCGGCGCTGAGCGGCCGGCCCGAGAGCATCTGACGTCACCATGGCGGTTCATGCCCGCTCGAGCGGCTTGTTAGGCTTCATCGGAGTAGGCGCCAGACCAAGTATACGAGCCATCCGAATGCCAGAAGGCGCAGGACCACACTGAACGGGGCGTAGCCCAGCCGCACTCGTTCGCGCCGAACCTGAAAGGGAAGCTGCCGTCGCCACAGCGCCCAAGGGTTCAGACCGAACTGGTAGTTCTGCTCGTGAGCGGTGACGGCAAGAATGTACACGGGAATGAACATCTGGCGGCTCTCATACAGAACGGCTTCCTTGAAGTCTGTACGCGATGATCCAATCACCGAACTCGAGATGATCGTCGTAGAGTCTGAGCCGCCCACGTCTGGAGAGCGCCCAGTTGTGGGAGTAGCGCGGGGAGCCCGTCTCACCGCGTGTCCCCTTTGCCCACAGCGTCACCGTTGCCTCGGTCATCGCTGGTGCGCTCGGTTGACGTCGAAGTGCTCATGCCGGGCCGCTCAAGTGGCCTGTTATAGGGCGCCTCGGAGTCGTGACCGCCAGTACCCGGGGCGACGCCGACCGTGTGCGACGGCGACGACCTCAATGCCATCGCCGCGAACGATGTAGATGAGACTGAAGGGATAGCGAGGAAACACGTAGCGCCGCGCGCGGCTTCCGTAGCGCGGCCACGTCTGCGGGCTTTCAGCGACCGCATCGACGGCCTGACGCAGCTCCTCACGAAAGCCGTGCGCTGCTGAGACATCCCTTGCGGCGTACCACGCATAGGTGGATTCCACCTCCTGCGCTGCGGCAGGATGGAACCTGACGGCGGACGGCGCCATTTAGCGCTGGTACAGCCGCGCTCTAAGCTCTTCCCAGGGAACAGTCTCGACCGCGCCTGCGTCTAGTTCGGCGATCCGACGCTCTACCTCGGCCCGCCATGCCTCCTCGGAACCTTCCTCCGTCTCGGCATCTAGTGTGTCGATGAGGAGGCGCATAAGCGTCGCCCGCTCCTTCGGATCGAGCCGCATCGCCTCCTCAAAAAGCTCACGCGCCGATTTCGCCATGGCTCGATCCTAGCACTCCGTTGACTTGGCCGCTGTCCCTCTAACGGCTCGGCGCTGAGCGGCCGGCGCTCGCGGGCTCGCGAGATCCTGACGCGTTCATGCCGGCCCGCTCAAGCGGCCTGTTAGGCCGCCCGTCAGCGCTCACGATGCATCTCGAATGCGCCAGAGTGCCATAGGCACGAATCCGCGTACCATCCACGTCCCCTTGACGCGTGGGCCACTCCATCTACCGTCGAACAGCAAGCCGCCGTGGGAGACCGCCGGGTTCACAAGAACAGCGACGGACTCTGGTCCGTCGATCGCGCACCGCGAGATCTGCGTCCTGAGCCACGTTGCCCATGATCGTCGGTCGAGCCGACATTCTCCCAAGCGGCGCTCGCCGAAGCCGAAGGCGTCTAAGATCGAGCGGGCGCGGCCGGTGTGCGTCGCGGCGGGCCGTGCAAGCGGCGGCTATCGCTGCCGCCGGGCATCTGCAGCAAGCGTCAGGGCGTCCGCGAACGTGACGCGTGGTAGGCCGCTCCCGAAACTCCGATCGATCAAGCCGCAGCTCCACCACGCCACATGCCGCTCAGATCCGTCCCGACCTGCTCGCAGATCGGCCGCAAGTCATGACCGCCAGCCATGAGAAGGAGCATGAGCGCAGAGAAGGCGTCGCGTCATTGTTGTCATGCGACGCCATGTCTGCCTAACTACTATTCGGCCGACCGGCCTATTCCACAGAAACCCGTCATGGCTCGCAGTCTAGCAACTTCGGGTGGGAATGGTCATCCGCCACGGAAGCCCCCGCAGGATCTATTGTTTGTCGGCCCGCGTCGAGGTGCCGGCCGCCGGAATAGGCCGACCGGCGCTGGTCGGCCTATTCCAGGCGGTCGGCCGGACTGCGCACGGCCGCCGGCCCCCGGTTCAGGACATGGGTGTAGATCATCGTCGTGGAGACGTCACGGTGGCCGAGCAGCTCCTGCACCGTGCGGATGTCGTGACCGTTCTCCAGCAGGTGCGTGGCGAACGAATGGCGCAGCGTGTGCGGCCCCGCCCGCTTGGCCAGCCCGGCCCCGTGCACCGCGGCCTTGATTGCCCGCTGCACGACCGACTCGTGCAGGTGGTGACGGCGACGCTGCCGCGTCTGCGGTTCCACGTATGTCCGCGTGGCCGGGAACACCCACTGCCAGCGCCAGTCCCGGCCTGCGCCCGGATACTTGCGGGCCAGCGCGGTCGGCAGCTCGACCCAACCGGCGCCGCGTCCCAGATCGTGGCGGTGCTGGACTCGCACCGCGTCCAGGTGTCGCGCGAGCTCGGCCTTTACCGTGGCCGGCAGCATCGTGACCCGGTCCTTGTCACCCTTGCCGGCACGCACCACGAGCTGGTTGGCGCCGAAGTCGACGTCCTGCACACGCAGCCGGCAGGTTTCCAGGACCCGGAGCCCTCCGCCATACATGAGATACGCCATCAGGCGGACGGGGTCGTCGAGCCGCGCCAGCAGGGCCCGCACCTCGTCACGAGTGAGGACGACCGGCAGTCGTTCCGGCCGGCGCGCCCGCACGATACCGTCGATCCACGGCACCTCCTGCCCGAGCACGGCCCGGTACAGGAACAGCAAGGCGCTCAGCGCCTGGTTCTGGGTGGAGCTGGCCACCTTGCCGTCGACGGCCAGCCAGGTGAGAAACCGCGTGATCTCCGGCGCCCCCATCTCGGACGGATGCCGCTTGTCGTGGAACACGATGAACCGGCGGATCCACGCGACATAGGCGTCCTCGGTGCGCCGGCTGTAGTGGCGCGCCCGGATGGCCGCGCGCACCTGGTCGAGCAACCGCGGCTTGGGCGCGTCTGAGTGGCTCGCCTCGCGCATGACGCCACCGACATGCATCGCCGCCAAGCGTAGTGGCCGCGCCTGGTGGCAACAATGCCTCTAGTCGGATACGGGTGTCGGCTCAGCTCCGGCGCCGGTACCACCACAGGGTCAGGATGGTCAGGCTGGTCAGCCCCACGAGCCCTTGCACGAAGAACGCGGTGGACACCCCCCACGCCTCCGAGATGGCGCCGACGCAGAAGGCGCCGATCGGGAACACGCCGCCCCACACCAGCGTGTAGAGGCTCATCATGCGGCCGCGCAGCTCGTCGGGCGACGCCAGCTGCAGACGCGTGTTGCAGCTTGCCACCAGGACCAGCCCCGAGAAGCCCGTCACGAACAGCAGCAATGCGGCCATCCACACGTGGCGGGCGGCCGAGAGCGAGAGCAGCCCACCCAGCGCAATCGCCGCCGCCACCATCATCGCGCGCACCGGGATGGGGCCGGCCCGGCGGAAGCCCACGGTGAGGGCGCCGCTCACCGCCCCCACGCCGAGCGCGGCCATGAGGAAGCCGAAGCCCTCGGCGCCCAGGCCGAGCACGTGACGGGCCAGCAGCGGCACGTAGACCGTGAAGTTGAACACCGTGATGCTCACGCAGAACAGCAGCCCCAGGATCAGGCGGATGAGCGGGGTGCGCAGCGCGTAGCGCACGCCCTCGGCGATCTCCTGGGCCATCGTCGTTCCTCGTCGGGCCGCCACCGGCGGCACCGGCAGCATCGCCAGGGCGACCGCGACCACCACGATGCCGACGGCGTTGACGAGAAAGGCCGGTACCACGCCGAAGCGGGCGATGACCAGACCGCCCACGGCCGGCCCCACGATGCGCGCCGCGTTGAAGGCCGCCGAGTTCAGCGCGACGGCGTTGACGAGGTCGGCCTTGCCGACCAGCTCGGCCATCAGCGACTGGCGGGCCGGCCCGTCGACGGTCTGGGCCAGGCCGGCCAGCACGGCCACCACGCCGACGTGCCAGTACCGCACCCGGCCCGAGGCCACCAGCGCGGCCAGCACCAGCGCCAGCGTGGCCAGCGTCAGGTTGGTGGCCACCAGCAGCCGCCGCTTGGGCAGCCGATCGGCAATGGCACCGGTCACGATCGAGAAGAGGAGGATGGGCGCGAACTGCAGGGTGCCGATGAGCCCCAGCCGGAGGGGTGAGTCGGTGAGCTGCAGCACCAGCCACGACTGGGCCACGGTGTGCATCCAGCCGGAGACCAGCGCCACCATCTGGGCCAGGAAGAAGCGCCGGTAGTCCGGATGGTTGAGCGCGCGGAGACCGCTCGGAAAGATCATCGCTTCGCCGTAGAATAGCCGGGCATGGTGCTTGGGGCTCGCTGATGAAGATCGGCCGCGCCGTCGTCCATCCGCTGCGCCTGCCGCTGCCGCGCCCGCTCAAGACCTCGATCCACGACATCCGTGCCGTCGACACCGTCCTGGTCGAGCTGCAGGGTGACGGTGGCGCCGTCGGCAGCGGCTATTGTTTCGTCTTCGGCGACCGCCGGGCCCGGGCGCTGCAGGCCCTGGTGGAAGACCTGGCCCCGCTCTACGAAGGCCAGGACGCCAGCGCCACCCGCGCGCTCTTCGACCGCGCCTGGCGCTCGATCAACTTCCTCGGCCACGCCGGCGTCGCCGTCATGGCCCTGGCCGCGCTCGATACCGCCTGCTGGGATCTCGCCGCCCAGGCCGCCGGCCTGCCGCTGTGGCGCTTCCTCGGCGCCGCCGACAACCGCGTGCCCACCTACGCTTCCAGCGGCCTCTGGCTCGATCGCTCGGTCGACGAGCTGGTCGCCGAGGCGCGCGCATTCCTGGCCGCCGGCCACCGGGCCATGAAGATGCGCCTGGGCCGCACGCACGACGAGGACCTGGCGCGAGCCCGCGCGCTGCGCGCCGCCCTCGGGCCCGAGGTCACGCTGCTGGCCGATGTGAACCAGGGCTGGGACGAGCGCACCGCGATCCGGACCGGCAAGGCGCTGGAGGAGATCGGCCTCTACTGGCTCGAGGAGCCGCTGCCGTACGAGGACCTCGAAGGCTCGGCCCGGGTGGCGGCGGCGCTCGACACGCCGATCGCCTCCGGCGAGACCGAGTACGGCTGGCTCGGCATGAAGCGCTACCTCGACGCCCGCGCCGCCGACATCCTCATGCCCGACCTGCAGCGCATGGGCGGCATCACCGGCTACCTGCGGGCGGTCGAGCTGTGCGCGGCGTACCAGGCCCCGGTCTCCTCGCACCTGTTCGTCGAGGCCTCGGGCCCGGTGCTGGCGACCGCCGCCCACGGCGTGATCCTCGAGCACATGGACTGGTGGGAGACGCTCTTCGACGATCGGATCCCGGTCGTCGACGGCGCCGTCGTGCTGCCCGATCGGCCCGGCCTCGGCCTCGGGCTCGACCGCGCGGCGCTGGCCCGGTACCGCGCGTGAGCCTGCGCGCCTTCCTGCTCCGGCTGCTCGGCGCGCCCACCGAGGGCGATCTCACCCGACCGACCGTCCAGATGGGCGACGCCTTCGGCCGCATGCTGGACGACCTGCGTGGCTCCACCACCCGGCTGGAAGATCTCGTCTTCAAGCTCAGCACCCTCAACGAGGTCGTCGAGCTGGCCGCGCGCGTCCCCCAGCTGAACGATCTCCTCTCGCTCGTGCTCGAGCGCACCATGCGCACGGTGCGGGCCGGCATCGGCTCGATCATGCTGCTCGATCACGAGCGCCAGGTGCTGCGCGTGGTGGTGGCCCGCGGGCTGCCGGAAGACGTCGTGGGCCGCGCCGAGGTGCGCGTCGGCGAGGGCATTGCCGGCAAGGTCGTGCAGCTCGGCGAGCCGGTGCTGGTCGAGGACATCGCCGCCGATCCGCGCTTCGGCAAGCCCAACCAGCCCAAGTACGGCACCGGGGCCTTCATGTGTCTGCCGGTCCGGGTCGAGGACCGGATCATCGGCGTGGTCAACCTCGCCAAGAGCGCCGGCGCCGCCCCCTCCCCCGCCTTCAGCGCGACGGATCTTCAATTCCTCAACACGCTCATGACCCACATCGCCTACGCGGTCGACAACGCCCGCCTGCTGCAGGAGGCCCGGCTGTCGACCAACCGCCTGCGCAGCGCGATGGAGGATCTGCGCACGACGCAGACGCGCGTGGTCGAGGGCGAGACGCTGCGCGCGATGGGCCAGATGGCCTCCGGCATGGCCCACCACGTCAACAACCTGCTGGCCGTCATCTCCGGGCGCACGCAGCTGCTGCTGGCCCGCAGTCCCCAGCCGGAAGCGAAGAAGCCACTGGAGATCATCCAGCGCGCGGCCTTCGACGCCGCCGAGGTCGTGCGGCGCGTCCTGGGCTTTGCCTCCATGCAACCGTCGCCACCCAAGGCCGCCGTCGACCTCAACGAGATCATCCGCGAGGTGGTCGAGCTGACGCGGCCGCGCTGGCGCGACGAGGCCCAGCGGCGCTCGGTGGCGATCGACCTCGGCATGGACCTGGGCGACGTCGCCCGCGTGTCCGGCGAGGCGCCGGCCCTGCGCGAGGTGATGATGAACCTCATCTTCAACGCCATCGACGCCCTGCCCACCGGCGGCAACATCCGCATCCGCACGTGGGCGGCCGACGCCTGGGTCTTCTGCGCGGTGGGCGACGACGGCGTGGGGATGAACGACGATGTGCGGCGCCGCGCGCTCGAGGCGTTCTTCACCACCAAGGGGCCCCAGGCCACCGGTCTCGGGCTCAGCGTGGCCCACAGCATCGTGCAGCGACACGGCGGCGAGCTGAGCCTGCGCCCCAACGAGGGCCGGGGCACCGTGGTCACGCTGCGGCTGCCCCAGGCCGCGGCCCAGGCGGTCGCCTCCGAGCCGGCGCCCACGGCGGCGGGGCTGTCGCTGCGCATCCTCGTCATCGACGACGAGGTGACGGTCCGGGAGGCGCTGGTCGACTCGCTGGCCGAGGACGGCCACGCGGTGATCTCGGCGGCCAGCGGTCCCGAGGGACTGGCGCGGCTGGCCGACGGCGCCAAGGTCGACGTCGTCGTCACCGACCTCGGCATGCCGGAGATGACCGGTTGGGACGTGGCGCGGGCGGTGCGCACGCGCCACCCGGGGCTGCCCGTCGGGCTCATCACCGGCTGGGCGGTGGCCCTCGAGATCAGTGACGAGGAGCGCCGCGCGGTCGACTTCGTGATCGCCAAGCCCTACACGACCGAGGCCCTGCGCGCCGCGCTGGCCGACGTCCACCCCCGCGCCTGACCCTCATCCGCGAGGAGGCCTCATGAGTGACCTCAGCCGACGACAGTGGCTCGGCAGTGCGGTCCTGGCCGGCGCCGCCGCCGCCACCGCCGGGACTGCCCAGGCCCAGCCCCGTGCCTCCGCCGACGACCTCGTGCGCGCGGTGAAGGGCGCCCGGGTCTTCGACCTCTCGTTCCCCTGGAACGAGCAGGCGCCCGTGCTCGGCCTGAACCCGCCCTACGCGTTCGCGCTCAACCGCACGCACAAGATGACGCACGAGATCTTCGGCCAGGTGCCGGGCAGCCGCGTGTCGTGGGCCTCGGAGATCATGTACTTCAGCGGGCAGCACGGCTCGCCCACCCTCGACGCCATCGGCCACATCGGCCGCGACCTCAAGCTGCACGGCGGTGTGGACGCGGTGGCGGCCACCTCCACCCCGGGCGGCCTTGGCGCCAAGCTGGGCATCGAGAACTTCCCGGTCGATCTCATGCTCAACCGCGCGGTCGTGCTCGACGTCGCCCGCCAGCTCGCCGCCGGCCGTCCCGATCCGCTGCCGCCGGGCTTCGAGATCACCGGCGCCCACCTCGAGGCGACGGCCAAGGCCCAGGGCGTGGAGGTGCGGCCGGGCGACTCGCTGCTGATCCGCACCGGCTGGGGCCAGTTCTTCGGCAAGGACAACGCGAAGTTCCTGGGCGAGCAGTCGCCGGGGCCTGGCCAGGACGCCGCCCGCTGGATCATCGACCGCAAGGTACGGCTGGCCGGCAACGACACCGCCACC
Organism: uncultured Candidatus Rokubacteria bacterium; assembly: GCA_963734175.1. Taxonomy (GTDB): domain Bacteria; phylum Methylomirabilota; class Methylomirabilia; order Rokubacteriales; family CSP1-6; genus AR5. Next base: position 218,961 of record CAVTGC010000001.1, on the reverse strand, counting down.
TTCGAGAAGCGCCCCGCCGCCTACGGCAAGGAGCTGTTCAGCGTCCACATGATGCTGCTGGCCGACAACGGCATCTACATCATGGAGAACGCCAACCTGGAGCCGCTCGGCGACGCCAGGGTGGCGGTAGCGCTGCTCGTCGTCACACCCCTGAAGATCGACGGGGCCACGGGCTCGCCGCTCCGCGTGCTCGCCCTTGCCTGACACGCTCACCGCGGAGCGCTGGGACGAGGAGTATCGCCGCGGCCGCTACGCCGCCGAGCTCCCCCTGCCGTTCGTCGACACGATCATCGAGGCCGTCGGCCGCCACGGCCTCGCCGGCGACGCCATCGGCCTCTACGTGGGGTGCGGCAACGGGCGCAACTACGTGCCGCTGGTCGACGCCGGGTTGAATCTCTACGGGCTCGACGTCTCGTCGGAGGCGTTGCATCAGCTTGCGGCGCGCCGCCCCGAGCTGTCCGGACGACTCGTGCACGGCAGCTTCCAGGACTTCCGGCCGCCGGCCGCGCTGGCCTACCTGATCGCCATCCAGGTGTTCCAGCATGGCGGGCGGGCTGACGCGGCCGCCTACTTCGATCGCGTCGGGGCTCTCCTGCCCGCCGGGGGGCTCTTCTTCCTGCGCGTGAACTCGGCGGCCACGCAGGTGATCCGGCGGCACTCGGTGATCGAGCGGGGCGAGCACGGGGATTTCTCGGTGCGGTATCTCGAGGGCCCCAAGGACGGGGTGGCCATCCACTTCTATGCGCGCGCGGAGCTCGCCGAGCTGACGGGCGCGCGCTTCGAGACCGTCATGGAGCCACGCGAGGAGATCATCCACCGTGCGCCACCCGAGCGCGGCTTCTGGGCCCAGTGGGAGGCGGTCTACCGGCGCCGCTGACGCGCGTCAGCGCGGACGGGCTGGTGGCGGCGCCGACTTCCCGGTCGTCCCGTCGCGTCGGGCCTCGTCCACGCGCAGCTCGACCCGGCCGGACGGTGTCTTGAGTACCACCGTCCATTCGCCGATCGTCTCCACGACCCCGTTGCCGACCGCGTCGCCCACCGCGTAACGACGGACCTGCTGGCTCGCCGGATCGAAGATGTAGGCGTGCCGCTGCTCGTTCAGCATGACGATGCCGTAGACCTGCGGCTCCCTCGACGCCGGCCGCGGCCCCGGCGGGGGCGCCGGTGCCACCCGGGCGCCCGGTATCGGGCTCGGCGGCACCTCCGGCGCCGGCCGCGGCGGCGTCACGGTGGCCGTCGGGCCGACCGAGGATGGCGGGGCGGCAACCACGCCTGGGTCCCTCGGCAGCACGATGCGGAGGCCCTCGCGGTCTTGCTCGACCACGTACGCGACCTTGCGGCGCAGCTCGATCACCAGCCGCGCGACGCCCTTGCGATACTGGCTGCCGCGGAGCGTGCGCACGGGGTCGACCTCGACCGGCTGCGGCTGGACGCTCCAGCGGTACGCGGTGTCCTCGAAGTCGAGCACCAGGCGCCAGGGGCTGTCCATCAGCTCGGCCTGGTACCGGGCCGGGCGGCTCAGCCTCACCCACACCTCCGCGGCCGCGTCCCGCTCGACGATCGTCGCCTCGCTCAGCTCCGCCAGCGGCGGCTCGCCCTGGCCGGATGCGACCGGCGGCGACGCCGCCAGCGCGACGAGCAGCGCCACCAGAACCCCGGCCGCGCGCACGCGCTCTCTCAGCGGCCCGCCGCCAGCGGATACAGCCGTGCGCAGTTGTCCCACAGGATCTTGGCCTTGCTCTTGTCGCTGACGCCCTCCAGCCCGACGAACTCGTTCATGGCGTCGGGGAAGAGGCCGTCGGAGTGCGGGTAGTCGGTCGACACGACGATGTTGTCGTCGCCGACCGCCTCCACCACCTGCCGCAGCACGCGCTCGTCGGCGTCGGTGGCCACGTAGCACTGGCGGAAGAAGTACTCGCTCGGCCGCGCCGAGACCTTCACCTCGGAGCCGGGCCCGAACTTCTCCCACGCCTCGTCCAGCCGCCACAGCCACCACGGCAGCCAGCCGCACGTGCCCTCCAGCAGCGCGCAGCGCAGCCCCGGGTGGCGCTCCAGCACGCCGCTGGCGGCCAGGCTGCCGAAGGCCAGCATCAGCTCCATCGGGTTGCGGGCGGCGCTGCCGATCAGCCGGCCGTTGGGATGGTCGAGCATCCGGCGCCCGATGTCGTCGCGCAGCGAGGACTGGCCAGTGGGATGGAAGCCGACCGGCACCCCCAGCTCCTCCACGGCCGCCCACAGCGGCTCGAACTCCGGATCGTGGATGTGGCGACCGTTGATCGGGTTGGGGTTGCCGATCACCGCCACCGCGCCCAGCTCGCGCACGGCCCGGCGGGCCTCGGCCACCGCGGAGGCCACGTCGTGGAAGGCCAGCTGGGCGGCGAACTTCAGCCGCTCGGGGTTGATCGCGCAGTAGTCGCGCGTCCAGTCGTTGTGCGCGCGGGCCAGCGCCGCCGCCAGGCGGGGGTCGAGGTCGTCGTGCATCAGCACCTGGCGGCCGCGGGTGCCGTAGAGGATGCCGACGTCGATGCCCTCGATGTCCATCGCCGCCAGGTGCGACTCGGCGTCGTAGCCGCGGGCCATGGCGACCGCGTTGTGCGGGTGCTTGGCCACGCTGCGGCGGTGCAGGTCGGCGCCGACCGCGGCCGAGGCGGCGCGCACGCTCATCTCGCCGACGGTGAGGCCCCCGACCTGGATGGTGGGCTGGTTGGGCGCGCGCTCGCCCCCGCGGGTGAAGGTGGGCGCGGCCTTCCGGAACGGCTCCGCGAGATACTTCTGCCAGAGATCGTCCGGCTCCATCGTGTGCAGGTCGCTGTCCATGATGCGGAAACCGCGCTTGGCCATTGCCACCTCCTGCCCGCCCGTCGCGAGCATCTCCCGCGGAGCATACCGCGCTCGCCCCGGCCGGAGCCAGTTCGCGTGGCGGCGGCGCGATTTATCCCGGCCGTAGGCGGTGTGAGAGCATAGGCCGGCATGCTGAACGACGTCCGGGCGTGCCTGGGACTGCTGTCACCGCAGGCGCGCTGGCGGTGGGCCGCGCTCATCCCGCTGGCCCTGGCGGCGGCGGTAGCCGAGGCGGTCGGCGCCGGGTCGGCGTTCGGGCTGATCTCGATCCTGGGCGACCCCGGGCGCGCCGCCACGCTGCCGGTCGCCTCGTGGATCTACCCCCACCTGCCCCGTCAGGACGACGCCTCCGTCATCCTCGTCTTCACGCTGCTGGTCATGACCTTCTACATCGCGCGCAACGCCCTGCTGGCCCTGGTCACCTGGGCGCAGGAGGAAGCGCTGAGCCTGTCCGTCCGGCAGCTCTCCCACCGCCTGCTCGCCGCCTACCTGGCCGCGCCCTACGCCTTCCACTTCCGCCACAACTCGGCCCGGCTCATCCATCGCCTGACCGACGCCGTGCACAGCGTCTTCCGTGGCGTCCTCGGCTCACTGGTCAACGTGGCGTGCGAGGCGCTCGTGGTCGCCGGCATCGTCGTGATCCTGGCGCTGGCGTCGCCCGGCGTGACCCTGATCGCGGTGGTGGTGGTGGGCGGGATGCTCCTGGTGCCGCTGCTCGTCTCGCGCCACGCGACCGCCCGCTGGGGCGAGACCGTCGCGCGGCTCGATGGCGAGACGCAACAGACGCTGCAGCAGAGCCTGGGCGGCGTGAAGGAGGTCAAGCTCAGCGGGCGTGAGCGCTTCTTCCTGGACCAGTTCGACGAGCGCGTGGCGGGGGCCGCGCGCCTGCGCACCCGCTACATCACGGTGGCCTCGACGCTGCGGATGGGCGTGGAGACCGTCTTCGTGTGCGGCCTGCTCGCGGTCAGCTTGCTCCTGACCCTGGACAGCGGCGGCGCCGCCCTGCCCCTGCTCGGCCTGTACGCCTACGCCGGCTTCCGCGTGATCCCCTCGGCCAATCGCATCATGCTGTACGTCAGCGAGCTGCGCTACAGCCGGGCCTGGATCGACGACCTGCGCAACGACCTGGCCGCGCTGCCGCCGGCGGCGCCGCCCGTGGGCGGCGACGAGCCGATCCGCTTCACCCGCACCGTGGCCCTGGAGGGTGTCTCCTACACCTACGCCGGTGAGCCGGAACCGGTGCTGCTCGACGTCGACCTCGCCATCGCCCGGGGCGAGTCGATCGGCATCGTGGGGCCCTCGGGTGCCGGCAAGAGCACGCTGGTCGACCTGCTGCTCGGATTGCTGGCGCCGAGCGCGGGACGCATCACCGTCGACGGCCGCGACATCGCCGGCGCCCTGCGCTCGTGGCAGCGACACCTGGGCTACGTCGCCCAGGAGCCGTTCGTGCTCGACGACACCATCCGCCGCAACGTCGCCTTCGGCGTCGCCGACGGTGAGGTCGACGACCGCCGGGTGACCACGGCCCTGCGCCTGGCCCAGCTCGGCGACTTCGTGGCGGGGCTGCCGGCGGGGCTCGACACGATGCTGGGCGAGCGGGGCACGCGGCTGTCGGGCGGCCAGCGCCAGCGGGTGGCCATCGCCCGCGCGCTCTACGACGAGCCGGAGGTGCTGGTCTTCGACGAGGCCACCTCGGCGCTCGACACCCCGACCGAGCGCGAGCTGATCGCCGCCCTGGAGGCGCTGCGCGGGGTGAAGACACTGATCGTCATCGCCCACCGCCTCACCACCGTGCGCCACTGCGATCGGCTGGCGGTGCTGCGCGACGGCCGGCTGGCCGCGGTCGGCCCCTACGACGAGCTGCTCGCTCGCGACGCCGGCTTCCGGGCGATGGTCGGCTCAGCCTCCTGAGCGCGCCGCCGCCGCGATGACCGCGCGGAACTCGCGCACGAACGTCGCGGTGGAGAAGCGACGGCCCTGGGTCGCGAGATGGCGGCGCAGCTCCGCCTCCCGGCCGGGATCGCGCAGCGTGGCCACGATGCTGGCCGCCGCCTCCTCGACCGTGTCGTAGCACAGCCGTCGATCGCCGACGATCTCCACCTGGCCCCCGTCGTTCGGCACCCACACGATGCAGCCGGCGTGCACCATCTCGGCCACGACCATGCCGTAGTGCTCGTTGAGGTGGCCGTGGATGCCGTAGCGGTGCCCGGCCATCCGCGCCGCCAGCGCGTCTCGCGAGAGCCCCGACTCGATCGAGACCCACCCGCCCTCCGCCCGGGCCCGCGCGGCGATGCGCTCGGCGTAGGCGCCCTCGGGGGTGCCGACGATCCGCAGGCGGGTGTCGGGGATCTCGGCCCGCACGCGGGCCAGCACGTCGATGACCCGGTCGAGCTGCTTGTCGGGCGCGATGCGTCCCACGCACAGGAACTCGCGCTCCCGCCGCTCCCAGTCCACCGCCGGGAAGCTCCCCATGACCGGCGGGTAGAGCGTGCGAGGGACGAGGCCGTAGCGGCGGTCGACGAGGCGCCCCACGTAGTCGGAGCTCACCAGGGCCGGGGTCGCGCGCATGCGCGCCTCGGAGAAGTCGGCCAGCCGGATGCACAGCTCCCGGTAGGCGGCGACCGCCGCCCGCCAGTGGTACCAGCGCGCCTCCAGCGGCGGCCGCGGCAGCAGGTCCCACGGATAGTTGATGTACTGCACGCCGCGCGGCCCGAAGTCGGCCTCGTTGTCGCCGGTCAGCAGCACGTCGAAATCGCGAGCCCGGCGCTTGGCCAGCCGCAGCAGCACGGTCAGGCGCAGCAGGTAGGTCGGCGCCGGGACCGCCCCGACCAGCGCGCGCACCGGCGCCGGCGGCAGTGCCACCGCGAGGTCGCCGGGACCGATGGTCGTGCCGAAGAACCGGTTGAGCGCCGCCAGGTCGGGGGCCCGCCAGGTCAGCAGCGTGACGGCGTGATCGGGCTTGAGCGCCTCGACCATCCAGGCGGCGACGCCGGCCGCGCCTCCCGGCGGCGCCAGGTCGCGCTGCACCAGCAGGACGCGCGGGCGCCCGGTCACCGGGCGCGCAGGGTGGTCAGCGCCAGCAGCGAGAACGACAGCGAGACGCTGTAGAGCAGCAGCACCACCGTGCGGTGCGACAGCCCCAGGTCGAGCAGGCGATGGTGCACGTGCTGCTGGTCGGCCAGGAACACCTGGCGCAGTCCCTGGCCGCGCAGACGGCGCACCACCGAGTGCAGCGTCTCCGAGATCGGCAGCGCGAAGAGCAGCAGCGGCCCCAGCACGACCAGCGCCGTCGCGCCCTTCTGGAAGCTCGTGATGGCCGTGATGGCCAGCACGTAGCCGACCGCGAGGCTGCCGGAGTCGCCCAGGAAGATCGTCGCCGGGTTGAAGTTGTAGGGCAGGAACCCGCACAGCGCGCCCAGCAGCGCCAGCAGCAGCATCCCGCCCTGCACGTCGTCGCGCGCCAGCGAGACCGCGGCACAGGTGGCGGCGGCGATGATCGCCAGCCCGGTGGCGAGGCCGTCGAGGCCGTCCATCACGTTGAAGGCGTTGGTGAGGCCGACGATCCACACCACGGTCAGCGGCAGCGCCAGCAGGCCGAGGCCGAGCGTCGAGCCGAGGACGGTCACGTGGTCGATGCGAACACCGAGCGCCACCGCCACGCCGGCGCCGGCGACCTGGACCGCGAGCTTCACCCACGGCGACAGCGGCCGCACGTCGTCCCACAGTCCGACGCCGAAGACGAGCACGCCGCCGAGCAGGATGGGCACCCAGCCGCCGATGTCGGCGGCGGTGGCGAGACCGGCGGCGGCCGCACCGCCGAGGGCGAGCGCCATGGCGAGCACGACGGCGACACCGCCGAGGCGGGGGATCGAGACCGTGTGGATCTTGCGGCCGCCCGGGGCGTCGACCAGGCCCCAGCGGCGGGCCAGCGCGCGGACGGCCGGCGTGAGGAGCAGGGCCAGCAGCGCCGCGGCGGCGAGCAGGCCGGCGTGGCTCACCAGCGGTCCGTCATCAGTGCCTCGCAGTCGGCCACGATCCGGTCGGCGGCGTCGGGACGCGCCCGCCGCCGGGCGGCGTTGGCGGCGGCCGTCCACGCCTCCGCTGTCAGCAGCGCGGCCAGCCGGGCGGCGAGCGCGTCGCCCCGCCACTCGGGCTCGCGCACGAGGAGGGCGGCGCCGGCGGCAGCCACCTCCACCGCGTTGGCGGCCTGGTGGTCGTCGGGGGCATCGGGCAGCGGCACCAGCAGCGCCGGCACGCCGGCGGCGGCGATCTCGGCCAGCGTGCCCGCGCCCGAGCGCGCCACGACGAGATCCGCCCAGCGGTAGGCGCTGGCAATCTGGTCCATGTACGGCACCACCGTCGCCTTCACGCCGGCACGCCGGTACCCGTGCGCGACCCCGTCGGCGGCGAGCTGGCCGGACTGGTGGAGCACCTCCACCGCGACCCCGCGCCGATCGAGCGCGGCCAGCAGGTCGGGCACGCGCTCCGCCAGGAAGCGCTCACCACGCGTGCTGCTCAGCACCAGCACGCGTGCCGCCCGGTGGGGCTCGGGCGCGTTGCGGTGGTGGCCGACGAGGGCGGCGATGTCCGCGCGCACGGGGTGGCCGGTCACCAGCGCGTCGCGCCCACGGAAGGCCGGAGCCGCGGAGGCAAAGCCCAGATGGATGCGATGCGCGAAAGGCGCCAGCAACCGGTTGGCGAGACCGGGCACGACGTTGGCCTCGTGGATCACCACCCGCGCGCCCAGCGTGCGCGCGGCGAGCAGGATCGCGCCGGAGGCGTAGCCGCCGACGCCGATCGCCAGTCGCGTGCCGCCCGCCCGCAGCAGCCGCCGGGCCTGGACCATGCCGACCATCACCCGACCGGCCGCCGCCAGCCGCCGTCCGAGCCCCACGTTGACAAGCTGGGAGGCGCTCACCGGCTGCAACGCGTAGCCGTGAGCGTCGAGCAGTCGCGCCGCCAGCGGATCGAAGGCGCCGGCGAACCGGATCTCCGTTCCGGCATGGCGCGCGCGATAGGCCTCGGCGATGGCCAGGGCGGGATAGACGTGGCCCGCGGTGGGGCCGACCGCGATCAGGAGGCGGCGCCGCGGTATGGTAGGCTCCTCGTGGCTTCGCAGCACCCTATGCGCGTCACCACGGTCGTTCTCGGCGATCTCGGACGCAGTCCCCGCATGCAGTACCATGCGGACGCCCTCGCGGCCCACGAGGTCGACGTCGACGTCGTCGCGTGCGGGGGCAGTGCCGTTCACCCGGAGACGCGCATCCATCCCCGGATCACGTGCCATCTGCTGCCTCCGACGCGCGAGCGCTCCCTGCCGCGTGCATTGCTGCTGCCGGCCGCCATGTGGAGGGTGTTGACCCAGACACTGAGGCTAGTCTGGATGCTTCTGGCCGTGGTGCGCAAGCCTGACGTGATCCTCGTGCAGAATCCGCCGGCCATCCCGACCCTGCTGGTCGCCCTCGTCGCCGCCCGGTTGCGAGGCGCCCACCTCGTCGTCGACTGGCACAACCTGGCGTGGGCCGTGCTGGCCCTCGGCATCGGCGCCCGCCATCCGGCCGTGCGGCTGGCCCGGTGGTACGAGGGCGTCGTCGGCCGGCGGGCCGACGCCCACCTGTGCGTGTCCGAGGCCCTCGCCGCCGAGCTGGGGCGGTGGGGCATGCGTCCGGTTGCCGTCCTGCGCGACCGTCCCGCCGCGCGCTTCGTCGCGCTGGCGCCGGCCGAGCGGCGCGTGACCCGCCGTCGTCTGGCCGACTCCCTCGGCCTGCAGGGGCGCGAGCCGGCCATCGTGATCAGCCCCACCTCGTGGACGCGCGACGAGGATTTCGACGTGCTGCTGGCCGCGGTGCGACAGTGCGAGGCGCTGGCCCAGGAGCGGTCGTTCCCGGAGATGCTGGTGCTGCTCACGGGCCGCGGCGCACGGCGTGCGGCGTTCGAGGCGCAGGCGGCCGCGCTGCCCGGCCGGCGGATCCACGTGCGAACGGCGTGGCTCGAGCCCGATGACTACCCGAGGGTGCTGGCCGCCGCCGACCTCGGCCTCTGCCTGCACCGCTCGGCCTCGGGGCTGGACCTGCCGATGAAGATCGCCGACCTGTACGGCGCCGGCCTGCCCGTGTGCGCGCTCGACTACGGCCCCTGTCTGGACGAGATGCTCCGTCACGAGGACACCGGCCTGCGCTTCGCCGACGCCGACACGCTGGCCCGCCAGTGGCTGACGCTGCTGGCCGGCTTCCCGGCGGCGACGCCGGAGCTGGACCGGCTGCGCGCCAACGTGGAGAAGGCCCGCGGCACGACGTGGCGCGCGGGCTGGGAGGCCGAGGCCCGGGAGATCCTGCTCGCGCATGCGTGAGCGCCTGGCCGCCCTCGGCCACTGGTGGCTCGTCGCCTCCATCGTCGTCGTCGCCTTCCTGGCCCGTACGGTCCCCCTGTTCGACGCGGTCTTCAGCAGCCGCGGCGTGAACTACCAGGACAGCGACGCCTGGTACCACATGCGGCTCATCGAGAACCTCACCCGCAACTTTCCCCACCGGGCCGGGGTCGATCCCTACCTCGCCGCCGATGCGCCGGTGGTCTCGGTGCCACTGCTCTTCGACCTGGTGGTCGGCGGCCTCGCCTGGGTGATCGGCCTCGGCGCCCCCTCGCTGCGGACCGTGGAGATCGTCGGCGCGCTCGTGCCGCCGATCCTCGGCGCGCTCACCACGGTGCCGATCTTCCTCATCGGCGAGCGGCTCTTCGACCGCCGGGCCGGGTTGCTCGCGGCCGGGCTGCTGGCCATCGCACCCGGACAGTTCCTCGCCCGCTCCCTCGTGGGCTTCGCCGACCACCACGTGGCCGAGGCGTTCCTCACCGCGGTGACCATCCTGGCCGCCCTCCGCGCGCTCGACGCCGACACGCTGCGCTGGCGGCTCCTCGGCGGCGCCCTCACCGGCGTAGCGCTGAGCACATATCTGATGGCATGGAGCGGCGGCGCGCTGCTCGTCTTCGTCCTCTGCGCGTGGGGCGCGACCCAGTACGTCCTGGACGATCTGCATCGCACGCCGGAAGACCGCGTGCTACCGGTGCTGCTGCCGGCGCTGGCCCTCACGCTGGTCGTGCTGCTCGGCGTGCAGGACCGTACGCTCTGGCGCTTCGCCATCCAGGTTACCTCCGTGGCCGCCGGACTCGTGTTCCTGCTCGCGATGGGCGGGGCCCGCCGCGGGTTGCGCGCGCTGTCCGCTCCGCGCGGCGCCCTGCTGGCGTGCGCGGCCGTCGTGGCGATCGGCGGCGCGGTGGTCTTCGCGCTGATGGCCCGCGACCTCACCGCCCGCATCCTGGTCGACCTGCAGCGGTTCCGGCCCGGTCACACGGGGTTCACCGTGAGCGAGATACGCCCGCTGCTGCTCATGACCGGCTCGCTGTCGCTCGCGATCCCCTTCGGCGTCTTCGGGCCGCCGTTCTTCGTGGGCCTCCCCGCCCTCGGCTGGCTCGGCTGGCAGGCGGCGCGCATCGCGCGGCCGGGGCTGGTCCTGATCGTGACGTGGAGCGCGCTGATGTACCTGGCCACGCTCGGTCAGAACCGCTTCGGGTACTACCTGGCGCTCGTCCTCGCCCTGCTGACCGGCTGGGCGTGCGCGGTCGTGCTCGCGTGGGGCTGGACGACGCCGGCCGCCACCGCGCGCTCACGGGCCGACGCGCGCCGCGTGCGCGTGCAGCCCGCGCGGGCCCTGGGCCTTCGAGCGCTGGCCCGCCGGGTCGGGGTGGTGACCCTGGTCGTGATGGTCGTCTTCCTGCCGAGCGCACGGATCGCCTATCCGATGGCGGCCAACAACCTGGGACTGAGCGACGGCTACCGGGTCTCGCTCGAGTGGCTGCGCCGCAACACGCCCGATCCCTTCGGCGACCCCGACTATTACTTCGCGCGCTACGAGGCCGGCCACACCCGCGCGCCGGCCTACACGGTGATGGCGTGGTGGGACTACGGCTACGAGATCATCCGCCTCGGGCGGCGGGTCCCGGTCGCCAACCCCACCCAGGCCGGCGCCGATGTGGCCGGGCGCTTCTTCACGGCCACCGACGAGACCGAAGCCGCGCGGATCCTCGGCGAGACGCGCTCGCGCTACGTGATCTCGCACGCCGAGGTGCCCATCCTGCCGCGCGCCGGGCTCGTGCAGGGCAAGTTCGAGACGCTGGTGGCGTGGGCGGGCAAGGACATCAACCGCTACTGGGAGACGTTCCTCACCAAGGACGCCAAGGGCGCGCTGGGCCCGCTCGTGCTGTTCCACCCGGAGTACTACCGCACGGTCGCCGTCCGGCTGTACGTGTACGGCGGCGCGCCGGCCGCGCCCCAGGACTCGACCTACGTGGTCAGCTACGCCGAGCGGACGATGCCGGATGGGACGCGGGGCAAGGAGATCCTGGAATCGCGGCGGTTCAAGACCTACGAGAGCGCGGCCGCCTACCTCGATCGCTTCGGCCACACCGGGCGCGCGATCGTTGGCCTCGACCCCAAGCAGACGCCGGTGCCGATCGAGCCGCTCCCCCGCTTCCGCCTCCTCCACCAATCGCCCGGCGACACCCCGGCCGTCCGCATCTTCGAGTACCTCGGCGCGCGCTGACCTTCGCCACCCGCGTGGCCGGCGCGGGGGCGTGACTCCGACTCGCGCCGTGGGCCCGAGGGGCGGGCGGGCCGCGATGGCTCCGCCTGTATTGCGCAAGCGGGGCTCGACTCGGCCCCCCATCCCCCAGTGGGGGCTGGGGTTGCGGCTGTCAGACGTTGGCGGCTCGCTCGCCCCGCCCCGAGAGAACGCGGGAGCCACGGCTCGCCATAAGCGGCCCTCCCGACCCTCGGGCCCACGCCGCGATCGGAGCCACGCACCCGCGCCGACTACACCAGTCACGAACCAGATCAGGAGCGAGCGGCGGCGACGAGGGTGCGGAGGGAGGATTCGAGGCGGGTGCCGAAGGCGTGGCGGGAGAAGTGGGTGCGGACGTGGGACCAGCCGGCTTGGCCCATGCGATGGGCGGCGGCGGGGTCGGACAGGACGCGGGCGAGGGCGTCGGCGAAGGATTCGGGGCGGGGATCGACCAGCCAGCCGGTCTGGCCGTGCACGATCGTCTCGGTGGGGCCGCCGCGATTCACGGCGATGACGGGGCGGCCGGCGGCCATTGCCTCCAGCGGGACGAGGCCGAAGTGCTCGGCCAGCGGCGTGTAGACGACGCAGGCTGCGCGCGCGAGCAACGCGCGGCGCTCGATGTCCGTGGGCGAGCGTGCGAGCGTGACGTGGCCGTCGAGGCCCAGGCGCGCGGCGTGCGCCTCCAGCTCGGCGGCCAGCGCGGTGGACTCGGCCAGGCGCGTATCGACGTGGCCGGCCAGCACGAGCCGCACCGACGCGAACGCGGCCGGCGCCATCCGCGCCCGAAGCGCGGCGAGCGCGTCGACCGCGAGGACGAGATTCTTGCCGGGATCGAACCGGTTGACGGACAGCACCAGCACCTCGCCCGGGGGCACGGGCGGCGGCGGCGTGTCGGCCACCTCCACGCCGGGATGGACGACCTCGATGCCACCGGTCGGCAGCCGCGGGAACGTCGCCCGCACGACCGAGGCGCTGAACCGGCTGTTGACGAGCACGCGGTCGGCGGCCTGCAGCCCGGCCGCCTCCAGCCGATCGATCGGGGCACGATAGAGCGTGTAGAGCCCACGGCGCCGCGGCGCCAGCAGCAGGTCGGGGAAGTTGCAGTAGGCGGCCACCGGCACGCGCACGAGCCGGCGCAGGAGCGGGATGACGTGCGGCACGAGGTCGCACACCACGATGTCGGGCGGCGGCGTGGTCCGGGCCAGGGCGCGGGCCACCCAGGCGGCTCGCACGATGGCAGCCGGCGCCCGCAGCCGCTGGCCGAGCTGGGTGGGCAGGAGCCGCCCGACGGCCACGACACGCACGAGCCCCGCCCGGACCTCGTCCAGTTGCGGCCCCTGTCGTGCCCCCACGAACAGAGTCACCGCATGGCCGCGAGCCCCCAGCTCCAGCGCGGCGTCGACCACCAGCCGCTCGGCGCCCCCGATTCCCAGCGCCGGGCGCAGGAACGCGATGTTGAGCGGCCGATCGGGTGTCATCGCGTCATCCGGTCCCGGTCAAGCTTATCCGCGGCCACCGCGGGCGGCGGCGAGATTTGGCCGGCCCGACTACTAGTTAGTGACTGTGCGGGGATCCGGCATGCCCCCTGCTACGATGAAGCGCTCTCCTCCAAATACGCGGACGCACTGCCGGTAAGCCGGTGGTCTTTCTCATTGGGAGGTTCTCGTGGGAACGGTTCTGCCGCGCATCGCCTCGGTCGTGCTCGCGGTCACCGTGCTCGCCGTCACCGGCCTCGCCGAGGCCGGCGTCAACCCATTCTGGAAGCCGCTGGGCACGTCCGTCACCGGCAACGGGGTGAGCCAGGCGGGCAGCCCCAAGGCTGTCTTCGACGCCTCGGTCGCGGTCGGCTCCAACGGCCGACCGGTCGTCGCCTATACCGAGTACCCGGACGCCAACGCTTCCCAGGGCGCCATCACGGTGAAGCGGTGGACCGGCACGGCCTGGGAGTTGCTCAGCGGTGCCTCCGGACTCGGCCAGGGCTACGAGCCGCAGGTGCGCGTGGCCCCCAGCGGCGCGATCTACGTCGCCTGGCTCAAGGACGACAGCAGCGGCCTCACCGAGATCCGCCTGCGCGTACGCACCGGCACCACCTTCGACGAGCTGGGCGGCTCCGACTCGACACCCGGCGGCATCTCCGGGATCAACGACGGCATCACGGTGCCCTTCTCGCTGGCGCTCGACCTGTCCGGCAATCCGGTCGTGGCCTTCCTCGGACTCGCGGACAGCGGCGTCGTCACTCCGACGGGCACGCCGGCCATCGTCACCGAGACGCAGCAGGTGTACGTGCGGCGATGGACGGGCAGCGCCTGGGCGTTCGTCGGCTCCGACTTCAGCGGCGGCGGCGCCAGCAACGCGGTCAGCTTCGTGAGCGGACTCGGCACCGTCCTGCACGACGCCGACAGCCCCTCGCTGACGGTGGACAGCACGGGCGCGCCGGTCGTGGCGTTCACCTATCTCACGACGATCGACGACGAGGCGGCCGGCACCACCGACATCTACGTCACCCGCTGGACCGGCTCGGCCTGGGTGGCCGTGGGGCCCGCGGTGCCGTCTGGCCCTGGTGGCGCCGGTGACGGTGGCGCCGGAGGCGTGAGCAACAGCGACGGCGGGTCCTTCAACCCCTCGCTCGCCGCCGGCACCAGCGGGCAACTGGCGCTGGCCTGGGAGGAGGAACCGGGCGACGGCAGCGTCGCGGTGCTGATGCGCCGGTGGAACGGTGCCACCTGGCAAGAGCTGGCGGGATCGGCGACCGGCAGCGGCTTCACGGAGGCCGGCACCACCAACCTGCTGCCGCAGATCGCCATCGACCCCGACGGCCGGCCGGTCGTGGCCTGGCAGGCGCTGGTGTCGTTCGAGAACCCCGCCCAGGTCTTCGTGCGGCGCTGGAACGGCACCGACGCCTGGGACGAGCTCGGGCTGGACTCGGCGAGCAACGCCGGGATCAGCGACGCCGCGCTCGACGCGCTCATTCCCTCGCTGGCGCTGACGCCGGCGACCGGCGTGCCGACCGTCGCCTGGCTGGACATGCGCGCGACCGGCTCCGGACAGGTGTTCCTCCGCCAGCTCTACTCCGGCCCGACCTTCGCGCTGACCACGACGGTGACCGGCGACGGCATGCTCACGAGCAATCCGATCGGCGTGTCGTGCCCGAGCGGGACGACCTGCACCACGGCCTTCCCGAGTGAGGCGATCCCGGTGACGCTGCTGCCACACGCGGGGCCGACGGGCTCCTTCACCCTCTGGTCGGGGTCGTGCACGGGCAGCGCCGCCTGCGCGGTGACGATGACCGCCAACCGCAGCGTGACGGCCACCTTCGGCGCCGGCGAGACGCTGCAGGTCGACGTGCTCGGCGCCGGCGGCCGCGTCAGCAGCAGCCCGGCCGGCATCGCGACCTGCACCGACTCCTGCACCGCCAACTATTCAGGGAGCACGCCCGTTGTCCTCACGGCGTCGGTCGTCCCCGGCGGCACCTTCACCGGATGGGCGGGCGCCTGCGCCTTCCGCGGCACCAACACGACGTGCGCGGTGCCGCTGCTGCCCGCCAACGTCTCGGCCTCCTTCACGCTGAAGGCGTTCCGGCTGACCGTCACCTCGACCACACCGGCGGGGACGAACGGCCAGGGCGCGGTGGGCACCATCGAGAGCGCGATCGTCACCTGCGATTTCAACGACACCTGCGTCGCCGACGTCGGCCAGGGCACCGCGGTGGCGCTGCTCGCCCAGCCCGCCGAGGGCAATCGCTTCATCAACTGGACGGGCGGGCCGTGCGCCGGGAAGACCACGCCGGCGTGCAACTTCACGATGGCCGCCAACAGCAGCGTCGCGGCCGTGTTCCGGGGCGCCACCGGCGTGCAGGTGCTGCGCGCGGGCAACGGCAGCGGCACCGTCACTGGCGCCGGCATCAACTGCGGCACCGACTGCTTCGAGTCCGTCTTCCTCGGCACCGCCGTCTCCCTCACGGCAACGCCGGCCGTCGGCAGCACCTTCACCGGCTGGACCGGTGACGCGCCCTGCGCCGGGCAGGCGAGCGGGCCCTGCGCCTTCACCGCCGCCGGGCTGAGCCGCACCTACAGCGCCACCTTCACGCTCAAGAAGCAGCAGCTCACGGTCGTCAACCGGCCCACCGGCAACGTGCGTAACGACCCGGCCGGGAGCGTGTTCGATTGCGGTAACGGCGCCAGCGACTGCACGGGCGTCTTCGACTACGGCACCGCCATCACCCTGAAGGCCACCGCCAACCCCGGCTTCGCCTTCGTCAACTGGACCGGGGGGGCGTGCGTGGGCTCCACGAACACGAGCTGTCCCATCAGCCTGAAGGCCAACGTGTCGGTCACGCCGAATTTCCGCGCCCGCACGGTGGTCTCGGTCGTGAAGGCCGGCAACGGCGCCGGGACGGTCAGCGGCCCCGGCATCAGCTGCGGCGCCGACTGCTCGGAGTCGAAGTTCGACGCCAAGCCGATGACGCTTGCCGCCGTGCCGACGGTCGGCTCCCGCTTCACCGGCTTCAGCGGCGCCTGCACCTCGTCGACCTCGCCGTGCACGTTCACGCCGAGCGGCGACAACCAGACGGTGACGGCGACCTTCGCGCTGATCCCGTTCATGGTCACGGTGACGAGCCGGACCAACGGCAACGTCGTGGACAATCCCGCGCTCGTCGCCGACCACGTCAACTGCGGGGCCGGCGGGATCGACTGTCAGACGATCCAGAACTTCGGCACGACGGTGGTGCTGAAGGCCACGCCGATCGTCGGCAGCCGCTTCGTCAACTGGACCGGCGGCGCCTGCGCCGGCTCGACCAACACCACCTGCCTGTTCAAGATTCCCGCCGCCAACATCTCGGTGTCGCCGACCTTCAAGGACGTCACCGCCCTCAGCCTGAGCAAGACCGGCCAGGGCACCGTGGTGTCGACGCCGGCCGGCATCAGCTGCGGGCTGCCGTGTTCGGCGGCGAGCTTCGACTTCGCGCGGGGCGTCCTGGTCAAGCTGACGGCGACGGCGCCGGTCGGCTGGGACTTCAATGGTTTCTCGGGCGCCTGCTCCGGCCTCACGTGCGCGTTCAACGCCAGCGCGCCGACCGCGCTGGTCGGCGCCAACTTCTCGATCCAGCACCGGCGGCTCACGATCACCGTCGCCGGCCAGGGCACCGTCGGCGGGGGCGCGGCCTGCGGACCGGCCAGCACCTGCGCGCTGGACTTCGACTACGGCTCCTCGGTGCCGCTGACGGCCACCGCCGCCGCCGGTCATCGGTTCACCGGCTGGTCGCAGGGCTGCGCGGGTGTCGCCGGCTGCAGCAACCTCATGACCCTCAACCGCTCGGTGACGGCGACGTTCCAGCCGCAGTTCTCGCTGACCGTCACGAAGCCGGGTAACAGCACCGGCACGATCACGGCGTCGGCCAGCCCGGCCGGGATTCCTCCGTTCACCTGCGGCGTCGGCATCACCACCTGCAGCAGCACGTACCTGGGCGGCCAGGTCGTCACGCTCACGCGCAGCGCCCCCACCGTCTCGACGGACTTCCGCTGGGGCGGGGACTGCGCGTTCCGCGGCACCAACGCGACCTGCGCGCTGCCCCTCAACGCCAACGCCTCCGTCGTCGCCGACTACAGCCTGAAGCGGCTCGGCCTCGAGGTGCTCAAGAGCGGTCCGGCGCTCGGCACGGTCACCGGCCCCGGCATCGCCTGCGGGTCGGACTGCCTGGAGGTCGTGGACTACGGCACCATCGTCACCCTGACCGCGGTGCCCAACGCGTCGCCGCCGATCGCCGAGTTCGGGTCGTGGTCGGGCTGCACGCCGGCCACGAACCTGTCCTGCTCCTTCACGATGACCGCCAACAAGACGGTGACGGCCACCTTCCGGCCGCTCGTCACCGGCGTCACCCTCAAGGCGATCAGCAACGCCACGCTGGCCGTCGGCGGCGTGCGCCAGCTCTCCGCCGTCGCGACGTTCACCGACGGCAGCACCCAGGACGTGACGACCCAGGCCCTGTGGACGTCGAGCAACACCTCCGTGGCCACGGTCAGCGCCACCGGCGCCGTCATCGGCAAGGCCTTCGGCAACACGAGCGTGACGGGGACGCTGAGCAAGCCGTACGGGAGCTTCGCCGGCGCCATGACGGTCACGGTCGACACGTTCCAGGTGCTCGCGCCCACCGCCCCGGTCATCATCGTGTCGTGCACGCCGTACGGCGACACGCACCTCATGGCGAGCCAGCTCCGGTGCCTGCCGAGCGGCGTGAGCTTCAGCGTCGTCTGCCAGGCCACCGGCCTCTTCGCGCACGCCGGCAGCCAGGACATCACCGACCAGGTCGCGTGGGCGTCGAACCTGCCCGCGGTCGCCCGTTCGACCGGCCTGATCGAGGTCCCCGGCGACCTCATCCGGCAGTCGTTCCGGATCGTGGGCAACGGCACGGCGATCCTGCGCGCCGTCGAGAGCGGCAAGACGTCGTCCACGACGGGGACACTGGGGACGGATCCCTGGGTCGTGCAGGGCGTGCCCTCGACGATCACCGGGATCAACGTGGTGACGCCGGGCACGACGAGCGTCGGTGTCGGAGACGCGCTACAGCTGCAGGCGCTCGCCTCGGTGACGAGTGACGATCCCACCTGTTCGGCGCCGCCCACCCCCACCCGCGATTTCTCGCGGATCGTCGAGTGGTCGAGCGCCAGCGAGAGCATCGCCGACGTGAGCTTCTCGGGCGAGGTGACGGGCGTCGCCGTTGGCGGCCCGGTCACGATCACCGCGACCTACCCGAGGCCGAACCCCCTGCCCGACTTCACGGACACCGCCGGCATCACGGTCGTCCCCTAGAGATTTCGCGGAGCCGGGCGCCCGTGGTAGTAAAGAGGCAGATAGGAGCGTCCATGCGTCTGATCGTCGCGCTGCTTCTGCTCGGAACCCTGGCCGGCTGCAGCACCAAGTACGATCTGTCCGGTGCCGACTGGACGAAGCCTGGCGTCATGATCCAGGACGCCACCTACGACGAGATGGAGTGCGTGCGCAGCGCCCGCGAGGCCGGCTTCACGCCCGACCTCATCGTCGGCGGCCTCGTCGACGTCGGCCGGTACTTCGTGGAGGAACGCCAGCGCAGCAGTGCGTATCACCGCTGCATGGCGAACAAGGGCTACCAGCCCAGCTAGCCACTCCCCCACCGGCCGCCGACGGCCTCGATCGCCGCTCGCGGCTCGCCACTGATCCCGCGCACCATCAGCGCCACCCCGCCCGCCGTCAGCACGATTCCGGATAGATCCAGACGGCGGAGGCCCCACACCACCATCGCCGCCCCGGACAGCCCGGCGAAGAGCCGAGCGCTCGGCGACCAGCGACTCTGCAGGAGCTCCAGCACCTCGCCGCTGCGCGGACGCCGCCCACGGCCGCCGCCCGGCTCGTCGTGGACGTCGAGCTGATCGACGACCTCCCGTACGCCGGGCACCCCGCGCACGCGCCGTACGAGCTGATCGAGGTCGTCGGCCAGCACCGGGCCCCGCAGGGTCACGCGACCGTCGACCACCACCGCCTCGACGGCGGCGGCGCGACCGATGACGGTGCCGATCCGGGATCGCACTCGCTCGTGCAGCACGCCGTCGCTCACCTCGCCGGGGGCCAGGCGGCTGCGCAGCTCGGCCACCACCCCGCGCGCGCGGTTGCCCACGTCGCGCGAGGTGGCGCCGACGGCATCGCCGGTGCGGTGGGCCACGCGGACGAGCCGGTCTCGCACGCGGGCCCGCCGGCGCCGACCGCCGGCGGGGTCGAGCAGGTACATGAGGCCGGCGCCGGCCGCCGCCGTCGTCAGCACCCGCAGGAGCAGCACCTCAGGCCGCCTCGGCGCGGTCGCGGACCGACTCCACCCCGACGTGGCGGGCGCAGTGGGCGCAGCAGAAGACCCGGCCCGAGGCCTCCACGCCGTGGCCGACGACCTTGCAGCCGCAGTGCTCGCAGGCGGGCGCCAGCCGGTAGATGGCGCACTCGAAGGAGTCGAACGTGTACGTGGCACCCCCGGCCGTCACCTGGAACGCCTTGTCGTAATCGTTACCACACACGTCACAACGGGCCATGGGTCACCTCCCTGACCTCCGTGGGGAGGTGCAAGGCCATCGCCAGCGAGGTATCCGCCCGTAGAATGCTCCGGTGACGCTCGCCTGGGCCGCCGGGGCCCTCGTGATGTTCCTCGCCAGCTTCGTGATGGGCCTCACGGGGTTCGGGATCGCGCTGGTCGCCATGGCGTTCCTGCCGTGGCTGATGTCGCCGGTCACCGCCATCGTGGTGCTGACCATCTACGCGCTGGTGTTCTCGCTCGCCGTCATCGTCCAGCTCCGGCGCGATCTCACGCTGCGCCCGCTCGTCGACCTGCTGATCGGCACGGTAGCCGGCACGCCGCTCGGGGTGTGGGTGCTGGCCACGCTTCCGGTGAGCGCGCTGAACCGGCTGATCGGCCTCGTGCTGGTGATCGTCGTCGTGCTGGAGCTGCGCGGCGTCATGCCGCGGCGCCTGGTGGGGCGGGCGTGGGGCCTCGCGACCGGCTTCCTGGCCGGCCTCTTGGGTGGCGCCGTCGGCACCCCGGGGCCGCCGGTGATCGTCTACGCGACCACGCAGGGCTGGAGCCCGCGCACCATGAAGGCCAACACCATGGGCTTCTTCGTCGTCAACCAGGGCGCCATCCTGATCGCCTACTGGTGGGCCGGCCTGCTCACACGAGAAGTGGCGACGGTCGCGGCCGCGTTCGCGGTACCGGCCCTGGCCGGTGTGGGCGCCGGGGTCGCGCTCTTCGGCCGCCTCGATCCCGTGCGCTTCCGCCGGATCATCTTCGGGCTGCTGCTGGTCTCAGGCTTGATCCTGCTAGTACGAGGCTGACGAAGCGACGCTACGGATTCGACTCGACGCTGGGGGGCAATCGGGGGGAGCCGGGCTCCCCCCGATCTTACCGGGAGCCGGGCTCCCCCGATCTCAATCAATCAGCTGCACGCCTCGAACAGACCCGCCGCACCCTGGCCGCCGCCGATGCACATCGTGACGACGCCGTAGCGCGCCTTGCTGCGCAGCATCTCGTTGGCGATGGTGCCCACCATGCGGGAGCCGGTCATCCCGAACGGGTGGCCGATCGAGATCGAGCCGCCGTTCTTGTTCAGCTTGGCCGGGTCGATACCGAGCCGGTCGCGGCAGTAGACGACCTGGGAGGCGAACGCCTCGTTCAGCTCCCACACGTCGATGTCCTCGACCTTGAGGCCGTGCCGCTTGAGGAGCTTCGGCACCGCGAACACCGGGCCGATGCCCATCTCGTCCGGCTCGCAGCCGGCGATGGCGAAGCCGCGGAACACCAGCTTGGGCCGGATGCCGAGCGCCTCCGCCCGGGCCCGCGACATCAGCAGCGTGGCCGAGGCCCCGTCGGAGAGCTGCGAGGAGTTGCCGGCGGTGACGGTGCCCTTGCCGCTCGTCTTGTCGAAGTGCGGCGGCAGCGACATCAGCCCCTCGAGCGTGGTGTCGGCGCGGTTGCACTCGTCCTTGTCGACGTAGTAGTCCTCCTCGCCGACCTTCTCGCCGGTCTTCCGGTCGAGGATGGCGCGCTTGACCTGCATCGGCGCCAGCTCTTCCTTGAAGAAGCCCTCCTGCTGGGCCCGGGCCGTCCGCTGCTGGCTCAGCAGCGCGTACTCGTCCTGGGTCTGGCGGGTGACGTTGTAGCGCTTGGCCACGACCTCGGCGGTGTCGCCCATGACCATGTAGATGCCGGGGAAGTGCTCCTTCACCCACGGGTTCGGGCTCGAGTCCCGCTGCATCATGGTGATCGACTCCACGCCGCCGCCGATCGCCGCCTCCACACCCTCGTTGATGATGAGGTGGGCGGCCATCGCGATCGACTGCAGACCCGACGAGCAGAAGCGGTTGACCGTCGTCCCGGCTACCGTCACCGGCAACCCCGCCCGGACGGCCGACACCCGCGCGATGTTGTGGCCCTGGGGCCCGTGCGGCTGACCGCAGCCGAGGATCACGTCCTCGACTTCCTTGGGGTCGAGCTGGGGGGCCTTGCCGAGCACGTCACGGATGGCGTGGCCGGCGATATCGTCGGGCCGGGTGATGTTGAACGAGCCGCGCTGCGACTTGGCGAGCGGCGTACGGGAGCTGGCGACGACGACAGCTTCTCTCATGGCTGATCCTCTCCTCGGGTCCTCGGGTCGGGTCCCCGGATTTTGCGGCTCTTTGCGGCGTCAGGCAAGCCCCGGCGGGGCCGCCGGTCAGCGCGGCAGGCGGGGGGCTTCGGCGCAGGTGCGCTCGACCTCCTCGACGGTCTTGGGCGTGCCGGCGGTCAGGTTCTCGATGCCTCCGGCCGTGACCAGGATGTCGTCCTCGATGCGCACGCCGATGCCGCGAAATTCCGCGGGGATCGGATGGGTCACGGTGCCCGCCTTGGCCTTCTCCTCGTCCTCGATCTTCTTGGCGGCGGCCATGCCCAGGCGCAGCCGGCGCTCCCACATCTCTTCCTCGCTGTACTCGCGCAGATGGAAGGTCACGCTCTCGCGGGCGGGGTCGATGTAGATACCGGGCTCGACCGTGAAGACCATGCCGGGCTCCAGCGCTCGGGACTGGCGCTGGACGCGGTAGTCGCCGACGTCGTGCACGTCCATGCCGAGCCAGTGGCCGGTGCCGTGCATGAAGAACTCGCGGTAGTGATGCATCGACAGCGAGTCCGCCACGCTGCGCGGCAGCAGCTTGAGCTCCACTAGCCCCTCGGCGATCACCTTCCGGGCCGCCTCGTGAATGACCTCGTAGGGCGCGCCCGGCCGGGCCGCCGCGATCGAGGCGAGCTGGGCCTCCAAGACGACCTCGTAGACCGCCCGCTGCGGTCCCGTGAAGCGCCCGCTGACCGGGAACGTGCGCGTGATGTCCGAGGCGTGGTAGCCGTACTCGCAGCCGGCGTCGATCAGCAGCAGGTCGCCGTCGGTCATGCGCCGCTGGTTCTCGACGTAGTGCAGGATGCAGGCGTTCGGGCCCGAGGCCACGATGGACGGGTAGGCATCACGGGGCGAGCCTTCCGAACGGAACACGAACTCGACGGCGGCCTGCACCTGGTACTCGTGCATCCCCGGCCGCGCGTAGCGCATGGCCTCGATGTGGGCGTCGCGGCTGATCTGGCAGGCCCGGCGTTGGCGGGCCAGCTCGGCCGGCGAGCGGCGCAGCCGCAGCTCGTGGACGATCGGGCCCGGGTCCTCGAGGCGTACCGGAGTAGCAAAGCCGCGGCCGCGGGCGGCTCGCAGCTCGACGGCCAGCCGGATCACTCGCGAGTCGAACGACCCCTGGCCGAGCCGGTAGTAGACGGTTGAGCGGTCGATCGCGTACTCCCGCAGCTTGGCGTCGAGCTGGTCGATCGGGTACGCCGCGTCGGCGCCGTGCTGGGCCACGGCACCCTCCACGCCCGCCCGGTGGCCGGTCCAGATCTCCATCTCCCGATCGCGGGGGCGGACGAACAGCACGTACCGCTCCTTGGCGTGAGCCGGATTGAAGATCGCGACGGCGTCCGGCTCGTCGAACCCCGTGAGGAAGAAGAAGTCCGAGGCCTGCCGGAAGGTATGGTGGACGTCGTTGTTGCGCACGGTCTCGCCAGCGGCGGGGATGATGGCCAGGCCGTCGCCGATGGCCTCGGTGAAGCGCCGCCGACGCTCGATGAACGTCGCAAGATCCTCGCTGGTCATGACTCCTTGGTAGCATACCAGGTCAAATTCCGCAGGAGTTTAGCGCCCCCACCCGCTCAGCGTTGCCGCCGCGACTCAGGCGGCCGCGTTGCGGGATGCGGCGCGTGGCTTGCTCGGCGCCGGAGTGACGGCGGAGACGCGCTTCAGGATCTCGTGCGTCTCGGCCGTCTTGAGTTCGGCGCGCCCGACGAGGTCGGCCATGGCCACGATGCCTTGCAGCCGGCCCTGCTCGTCGACGACCGGAACGCGCCGGATCTGGTTGTCCTTCATCAGCTCGGTCGCCTTCGCCACCGAGTCGTTGGGCGAGCAGGTGACCACGACCTTCGTCATGCACGTCTCCACGGCCACCGTGGCCGGATCACGCCCCTCGGCGACGACGTTCATGCACAGGTCGCGATCGGTCACGACGCCCACGATCTTGAGGCTCTGCTCGTTGTCGATGACCGGAACGACGCCGGTGTCCTGGTCGCGCATGATGCCGGCGGCTCTCGGGGCCGCATCGGACGGCACGCAGCACTGCGGATTCTTCGTCATGACATGTCTGACTCGCATGAGTGCACCCTCCCTGCGCGTTTCAGATGCCACTGAATTGAGCAATCCTCATGCCCAGGGCGGGCCAGGTTGTAATCTCGACACGCGCGGCTCGCCGGCAAGCCGCATGCACCGTCCGGCTCCCTATGCGTACCCGTCACTGGCTCGCCGTGATCCTGGGCGTGATGCTGATCGGCGGTGCCATCTCGTTGTACTGGCTGCCGGAGATCGCTCGCCGCGTCGCCATCGCGCGAATCCACGGGCTCACGCAGCGGCCCGTCAGCATCGAGGGTGTGGAGCTCGGCCTGCTCCGCGGGCGCGTGACGGTTCACGGGTTCCGTCTGGGCGAGCGTGGCGAAGCCGCGCCGTTCGCGAGCATCGAACGACTCGACGCCCGCCTCCATCTGCCCTCGCTCCTGCTCGGCCACCTGTGGGTCCGCGAGCTGATCGTGAACGGCTCCACCGTGCGGGTCGTGCGCCGGCCAAGCGGCGACTTCAACCTGGCCGACCTGGTCCGAAGCTCGGAGGGGACCGATCGAGCGCTCGACGTCACCGTCGACCGGTTCGCGCTGGCCAGCGGCACCGTCACCCT
Organism: uncultured Candidatus Rokubacteria bacterium; assembly: GCA_963734175.1. Classification (GTDB taxonomy): domain Bacteria; phylum Methylomirabilota; class Methylomirabilia; order Rokubacteriales; family CSP1-6; genus AR5. Next base: position 194,707 of record CAVTGC010000001.1, on the reverse strand, counting down.
CGAAGACCGCGCCCTGCCGGAGTCGCAAACGTGGACCTCGGAGCAGATCACGATCGAGGCGAGCAACCTGTCGACGCGCCGGGGGGACGGCCACGCCGTCGCTCGCTCGGTGACCGCGGGAGCCCCGGTGTCACTGGAGCTCACGAACCTGCGCCTCTACCCGATTCATCTGCAGGCCTCGCTGACGATGGAAGGCGTCGATCTCACGCCGTTGCGGGTTTATTTCCCGCCGCCGGCGCCGGTCGTCCTCACGCGCGGGCGCGCGAGCAGCACGCTGGCGGTCACCCTCGACGCGCGCGACGGTCTTCGTGCCGACGGGACCGCGCGATTCACGGACGTCGTGCTGGAGAGGCCCGGTGCCGACGAGCCGCTCGCCTTGGTGCCGGCCCTCACCGTGGAGGTCGGTGGGTTCGGCTTCCGTGAGGACGATCTGCAGCTGGCCCGGCTGGCCATCGAGGGCACGATGAGCGTGCGCGACCCGGTGGCGAAGCCGGGCGCCCGCTACCCACTCTCTCGCGTGCACGCGAGCATCTCCGATCTCACCTGGCCGGCGACGACGCCCGGCCGGCTCGATCTCACCACCAGCGTTCCGGGGGGCGGAACGCTGGCCGTCGTGGGCACCATTCGGCCGCCGCCGGCCGCCAGCGACCTCCATCTGCGACTGGCGAACCTGAACGTCACCCCCTGGGCCGAGCTCCTGCCGGTGGCTGCCCGGATCACGGGCGTCGCCGAGGCCGACTTGCGCGTGAACGAGCCGCTCGCCGCCGGTGTTCCCGCACGCGTGCAGGGAGCGATCGCCGTCAACCGCCTCGGCGTCGCCGATGCCCGGCGGGAGGTGCTGGCAGCACGCCGCATCGAGGCCCGCGGACTGGAGCTGCACTGGCCGAGTCGCCTCGTCGTCACTCGCGTCGTGCTGACTGAGCCCCGAGGCCTCATCGAGCGCGATCGCGCGGGAAACTTCCCGCTGACGAGCCTCGTGACGCGGCCGGCGGCCGCGCCCGGGCCGGCCGAGCCCCCCGCGATCACTCCGGCTTCGGCCTCGGCGGCGCCGCAGCTCGGCGTCGAGATCCGAGAAGTGGCCGTGCGTGACGGCCGGGTGAACTGGCGGGATGAGACCGTGGCGCCCGTGGCCGATCTCGCCGTGTCGGGTCTGCAGGCCAGCCTCACGGACGTCGCCTGGCCGGTGCGCGGCCCCGTGGGCGTGCGCGCCACCTTGCAGCCGCCGGGCGGCGGTCAGCTGCGACTCACCGGACGCGTCGCGCTCGACCCGATCGCGGCAGAGCTGCGCGTCGCGGCCACGGGTGCGGAGCTGGCGCCCTATCAGCCCTATCTGCCGACGACCGCGCGGATCAGCGGCGCGGCCGACGTCGACGCGGCGGTCAGCATTCCGTCGCTGGCGGAGCGACGCGCAACGGTCCGGGGCAGCGCCGGCCTCTCTCGGGTGGAGGTACGCGACGGCGAGCGGACGGTCGCGCGGGTCGAGCGTGCCACCGCGACCGGGCTGGAGCTCGACTGGCCCGAGCGCGTCGCCGTGGCCCGTCTCGCGGTGGCCCGTCCGTGGCTCCTGCTCGAACGCGACAACCGCGGGGATCTCCCGCTGCGCACGCTCCTCGCTCCGCCGGCGCGGGCGGGCGCCGGGGCTTCGTCCGACGAGGCCACGAGCGGGGCGGCGTTTGCCGTCACCGTCGCGCGCCTGGCCGTCGACGACGGCGGGATCCGCATCGTGGACCGCGCGGTCACGCCGGCGTTCGCCGTCGACCTTCAGCCGGCCACGCTCCGGATGGAAGGCCTCTCGACGCAGCCGGCCAAGCCGGCGCGACTGGACCTGACCGGGCAGGTCGGCGCCGGCGCTCATTTGGCGGTACGCGGCACTCTCGGACCCCTGGCCGGTCCCCTGCTGCTCGACGTGAGCGGCGAGCTGAGAGAGTTCGCGGTGCCGCGCACGAACCCGTACCTCCTCCAGCAGGTGGGGTGGGGCACGCGCGAGGGCCGGCTCACGACGAAGCTGCAGTGCCGCATCGAGGGTGACGCGCTCTCGGCCCGGACGGACGTGCGGCTCAGCCGGCTTCAGCTCGTCCGCGCGGCCAGCCGCGACGAGGCCCAGGCCCGCGTCGGGTTGCCGCTCGGCCTGCTCACGACGCTGATGAAGGACCGTCGCGGCGACATCACGCTGGCGTTTCCAGTCGGGGGCCGCCTCAGCGATCCGCGCTTCGACTTCAGGGACGCCATCTGGGGCGCGGTCCGCACGGTGGCCATCAACGCCGTCACGCTGCCGGTCAGCTGGATCGGGCGTGTGCATTTCAGCGCTGACTCGCGGATCGAGCGGATCGAGGTGGATCCGGTCCCGTTCGAGGCCGGCACCGCCAGCCTCACCACGGCCGGGCAGGGCCGGATGGCGCGCCTGGTGGCGTTCCTCGATCAGCTCCCCGAGGTCCGGATGGCGCTCACCCCGATCGTCTCGTCGCGTGACGTCGACGCGCTCCGGCGTCGCGCGCTCGACGCCGACCTCGACCGCGCGGCGCGGCAGGGCCGCTTCTCGCGAGCGGAGGCGCCGGCGCGGCTCTTCGCGCAGCACTTCCCCGGCCGGCCGGCACCGGAGACGGCCGAGGCGGTCTACGCCGCGCTCCTGGAGCGCACGGCGGTGCCGTCCGCCGAGGTGCCCGAGCTCGCCGCCCAGCGCCTGGCCGCGGTGCGCGCCACGGCCAGGCAGTCGGGCATCGATGCCGCCCGGCTACCGGACCGGACGCTGATTCAGCGAGCGGACGCCGACGGTCAGATCGACGCGGAAGTGCTGGAAGCCGAGGCTCCGCGTCCATCGAAGCTGCGCGAAACCCTGCGGCGGCTCGGGGTACCGATCAAAGGCGGGGCGGCCGACGAGTGATGCGGGTCCCGATACTCCTCCTCACGATCCTCGTCCTGGGCGCCGGGGGCTGCGCCTCGATCGATCCGCTCGCGGACATGCGCATCGAAGCCGAGGTCAAGGCGCGCCTGGTGGCGGAGAAGAGCGCGAACCTCACCCGCATCGGCGTGCTGAGCACCGGCGGTGCCGTCTATCTCAGCGGCAACGTCGCATCGGAGGAGTCGCGCGCCCAGGCCGCCGCGCTGGCCAGCAGCGTCAGCGGCGTCCGGCGGGTCGTGAACACGCTAGAGGTTCGTCCGGCCGACGCCGCGCGTTGACACAGGACGCGACAACCTCTGGTCAGGGCGCAGGATTCCACGCCAGTCGGGCAGCGATGCCTGGCTCCTTGATAGCATGGGGCCCACGGCAATGCTCCGCCTCAGCGCGCTCGACCAGTCGCCGGTCCGCAGCGGTGACTCCCCCGCCGACGCCATCCGGGAGACGCTCGCCCTGGCCCGGGCCACGGACCGGCTCGGCTATCACCGGTACTGGCTGGCCGAGCACCACTCGACGCCGGCCCTGGCCGGGCCCAGCCCCGAGGTCCTGATCCCCCACGTGGCCGCCGCCACCATCGGCATCCGGGTGGGCTCGGGGGGCGTGATGCTCCAGCACTACAGCGCGCTCAAGGTGGCCGAGCAGTTTCGCGTGCTGGAGACCCTGCACCCGGGTCGGATCGACCTGGGCATCGGCCGGGCGCCCGGCAGCGACCAGCTCACCGCCCGCGCCCTGGCCGGCCCGGCCGGAGTCGGCGTCGACGACTTCGTCGGCAAGGTGGCCGACGTCCTCGGCTTCCTGCACGGCGACCTGCCGCCCGAGCACCCGTTCGGCAGCGTGCTGGCGATGCCCACCGGCCCGTCGTCACCGGAGGTCTGGCTGCTTGGCTCCAGCGACCAGTCGGCCATGCTGGCCGCCCACTTCGGCGTCGGCTTCTCGTTCGCCCACTTCATCAACGCCGACGGCGGCGCCGAGGTGACGCGCGCCTACGCGCGAGCGTTCAAGCCCTCGGCGACACTGGCCGAGCCGCAGGCCAGCCTGGCCGTGTTCGTGGTGTGCGCGCCGACCGAGGAAGAGGCGGTGCGCCTGGCCCAGAGCCGCGATCTGTTCATCGTTCGCCTCTACACGGGCCGCAGCAGCCGCTATCCAACCGTGGCCGAAGCCGAAGCCTACGCCTACAACACGCGCGAGTGGATGATCGTCGAGCACGCGCGTCGCCGGCGCATCGCCGGCACCCCCGCCCAGTGCCGCGAGCGCATCGAGGCCCTGGCCGCGGAGTACGGCGCGGACGAGGTGGTCGTGGTAACGATCACCGAGACGTGGGAGACGCGGGTACGGTCGTACGAGCTGCTGGCGGGCGCGTTCGGGCTGACGCCGCGCGGCTAGCCCGCGTCGAGGCGGATCCGGAGCTCGGTGATAGCCTCGGTGTTCGCGACGACCATTTCCGCGACGGTCTGGATCTCGTGACGGACCTGCTCGATCAACACCCCGAAGTGACGGCGGAGCCCTGACTCGAGGTCGACGAACCGGCCATCGATACGGGCGAACCGACCGTCGATCGCCACCAGTCGACTGTCGATCGTGTCGAACCGACCGTCGATCGCGACCAGTCGACCGTCGACTGCGGCGAACCGACCGTCGATCGCGACCAGTCGACCGTCGATCGTGTCGAATCGACCGTCGACTGCGGCGAATCGACCATCGAATTCCGCAAGCCGGCCGCCGAACTCCGCAAACTGGCCGTCGATGGCATCGAACCGGCGCTCGAGCCAGCGGCGCATCTCGTCCAAGTAAGCGCGCGTTTCCGGATCCACACCCGCACTCTACTCGACCCCCTCGGCGCCCGACAATGTGCGATTATTGGTACGTTTCATCACACCCCTCGACGGAGAGGACACCCCCATGAGCGTGAAGCGGCTGAACGCGGGACCCCGCATGAGCGGAGCGGTCGTGAACGGCAACACCGTCTATCTGGCCGGCCAGGTCGCCGACGGCGCCAACGTGAAGGCCCAGACGGAGGCGGTCCTCAAGAAGATCGACGACCTCCTGGGCGCCGCCGGTAGCAGCAAGGCCAATCTCCTGTCCACTGTGATCTACCTGTCCGACATCCGCACGTTCGACGAGATGAACGCCGTGTGGGACGCCTGGGTGTCGCCGGGCAACACGCCGGCCCGGGCCACGGTCGAAGCACGGCTGGCCAACCCGAAGTACCTGGTCGAGATCATGGTGACCGCCGCGCTGTAGACTGGACGAGAACATAAGAGGAGATCGTCATGGCTGACGCCGTCATCGTCGCGACCGCCCGGACCCCGATCGGCCGCGCGTACCGCGGAGCGTTCAACAACACCCACGGCGCCGTGCTGGGTGGCCACGTGATCCAGCACGCCGTGCAGCGGGCCGGCCTCGATCCGGCCGAGGTCGAGGACGTCATCCTCGGCTGCGCGATGCCGGAGGGGGCCACCGGCCACAACATCGCGCGGGTGTCGGCGCTGCGGGCGGGGCTGCCGGTCACGACGGGCGGCGTCACCGTGAATCGCTTCTGCTCGTCGGGTATGCAGGCCATCGCCATGGCTGCCCACCGGGTCATCGTCGACCGGGTGCCGGTCATGGTCGCCGGCGGGCTGGAATCGATCAGCCTGGTGCAGACCGAGCACATGAACCTGCACCGGTTCCGCGAGAGCTGGATGGAGGACCACAAGCCCGAGATCTACATGTCGATGATCGAGACGGCCGAGGTCGTGGCCAAGCGCTACTACATCACGCGGGAGACGCAGGACGAGTACGCGCTGTCGAGCCAGCAGCGGACCGCGGCCGGCCAGCGCGATGGGCGCTTCGATCGCGAGATCGTCCCGCTGACCACGACGAAGCTCGTGCAGGACAAGGCCACCGGCGAGACGCGTGAGGAAGCGGTGACGCTGACCAAGGACGAGGGCAACCGGGCCGACACCAACGCCGCCGGGCTGGCGGCTCTGAAGCCGGTGGCCGGTGAGAAGGGCGTGATCACCGCGGGCAACGCCAGCCAGCTCTCCGACGGCGCCTCCGCCTGCGTGGTCATGGACAGCCAGCTGGCCGAGCGCCGCGGCCTGCAGCCGCTCGGCATCTTCCGTGGCTACGCGGTGGCGGCGTGCGAGCCGGACGAGATGGGCATCGGCCCCGTCTTCGCGGTGCCCCGGCTGCTCGAGCGCACCGGCCTGAAGATGGACCAGATCGACCTCTGGGAGCTGAACGAGGCCTTCGCCGTCCAGGTCGTCTACTGCCGCGACCGGCTGGGCATCCCCATGGAAAAGCTCAACGTCGACGGGGGGGCCATCTCGATCGGTCACCCCTACGGCATGAGCGGCGCCCGCATGGTCGGCCACGCCCTCATCGAGGGCAAGCGCCGGGGCGCCCGCTACGTCGTCTGCACCATGTGCATCGGCGGCGGCATGGGCGCCGCCGGCCTCTTCGAGGTCGCGTAGCCCTCACCGAACAGGAAGGACGAGGGGGGCGCGCGTTCCCCTCGTCCTTCACCCCACTTTTCACCGCCGCCAGCGGCCGCAGCCCACCTGGCCTGGCGGCGCTTCACGGCCAGTCATCCCATCCGTTTCGCCTGAACTTCGACTATGGTGACGTCGCGACCCAGGGAGGAGCGATGCCCGACCACGTGCTGACCGCCGCGGACCCGCGGGCCGACGACGGGCGGATCGCCGCCGACATCGGCCGGGCGATGGTCCGCAACGACGAGCTGATCGACCCCACGCTGATCCGTCACTGGCTGCTGTGGGGCTTCTTCTGGCTGATGCTCGCCCCCACCGTGGGCGTCATCATCTCGACCAAGTTCAACTACCCGGAGTTCTTCGGCACCCACGCGTGGTCGACCTTCGGCCGCCTGCGCCCCGTGCACGTCAACGGCGTGATCTGGGGCGCCTTCTCCACCCTGTTCATCGGCCTGGCCTACTACGTCACGCCGCGCCTGGCCGGCGTGCGGGTGTGGAACGAGCGATGGGCGTACCCGCTACTGTGGATCTGGAACCTCAACCTGGTCGCCGCCGTCGTCGGCCTCACGGTCTTCGGCACCAACCGCGGCTGGGAGGCGGGCGAGCTGGCCCTGCCCAACGTGCTGGTGCTGACCTTCGTCGTGCTGGCCATCTCGCTACAGCTGCTCATGACGATCGCCCGCCGGGTGCAGAAGGACCTCTACGTCAGCCTCTGGTACCTGATCGGGGCGCTGGTGTGGACCGACATCAATCTGCTGCTGCTGATCATCGGTCCCTACGGCACCGTGCCCGGGATCAACAACGCCGCCCTCCACGGGCTGTTCATCCACTACGTCGTCGGCCTGTGGATCACCCCGGCCGGCTACGTGCTGATCTACTACTTCCTGCCCGCGTCCGTCCGGGCCCCGATCTACAGCCACAAGCTGTCGCTGATCGGCTTCTGGTCGCTCGCCTTCTTCTATCCGTTCGTCGGCATCCACCACTACCTGTACAGCCCCATCGCCGACTGGGCGGAGACGATCGCCATCGTCTCCTCGATGATGCTGATCATCCCGGTGTGGACGGTGCTGCAGAACTTCTTCGGCACCATGAAGGGCCACTGGGACGGCTTCTCCCGCAACCTCCCCGCCAAGTTCCTGATCATGGGGTCGCTCATGTACCTGGTCGGCTGCTTCCAGGGGTCGGTGGAGGCGCTGCGCTCGCTGCAGGAGCCCACCCACTTCACCGACTTCGTGATCTCGCACTCGCACCTGACCGTGTTCGGGACGTTCGTGGTGTGGGCCATCGCCGGCGCGCTGCACGTGTGGCCGCGGATCGTCGGCCGCGAGCTGTGGAGCTTCCGGCTCGGCAACTGGAGCTTCTGGCTCATCACGCTGGGCATCTCGACGATGGGGCTGGTGCTCTCCGCCCAGGGGCTGCAGCAGGGCTACATGCTGATGGCCCGCGCCGAGTGGGTGGACACCGTCGTCACCATGAAGCCCTTCTGGTTCGTCCGCACGCTGTCCGGTCTCTCGATGGACATCGGCATCTCGCTGCTGATCTACAACTTCATGCAGACGGCGCTGGCACCGGCCCCGGCGGTGGCCCGATGAAGACCTACGCGCTCGGCGCCGGCTTCTTCTGCATCTCGCTGGCGATCTTCGTCCAGGGCCTGCTGCCCATCGCGATCCCGGAGTCGCGCGAGACCCGCACGACCCGGGCGGTCCGCAACGAGCTCGGCGAGATCAAGTGGGTCTGGTACGAGGCCACGCCCTACTCGCCGCTGGAGCAGCTCGGGCGGGGCGTCTACCAGCGCGAGGGGTGCTGGTACTGCCACAGCCAGTTCGTGCGGCCGGTGGCCGGCGAGGACCAGCGCTGGGGCCCGGTCGCCGAGGTCGGCGAGTACGCCTACGACTGGCCGCACCTGCTCTCGACGCGCCGCATCGGGCCCGACCTCTCGCGGGTGGGGCTCAAGTTCTCCGACCACTGGCACCTGGCCCATCACTGGGAGCCGCGCACGCTGGTGCCGGACTCGGTGATGCCGGAGTTCCGGTGGCTCTACCGCACGGCCCGGGTGCCGCTCGTCGAGCGCGACGGCGCCCCCGCGCTGGGCGAGGCGCCGGCCCTCAAGGCGCTGTTCAGCTTCAAGCCGGCGCCGACGATCCCGCTCTATCCCAGCCCCGAGGGACTCGCCTTCGCCGCGGTCACCGACGGCACGCCCGTCCTCGAGATCGACAGCCTGCCGGAGCCATACGACAAGGCCGAGGCTTGGAAGGGCAAGACCCTGACGGTGATCGTGCCGTCCGAGGAGCTGCGTGGCCTGGTCGCCTACACGCAGAAGCTCGGCACCAACCGCGGTGCATGGCGCGACGTGTTCGAGCCCCAGGCGATCTCGGCCAGCGTGATGACGCTGCCCAGCACCGCGCAGCAGGTGACGCGCGGCAAGGTCGTCTACGAGCGCCGCTGCGTCGGCTGCCACGGCGCCCAGGGCGACGGCAACGGCCCCGCCGCGACGTTCCTCGATCCCCGGCCCCGCAACTTCACCCTCGGCTCGTTCAAGTTCCGCACGACGCCGTCGGGCTCGCTGCCCACCGACGGCGATCTCTACCGCACGCTCACCCGCGGCGTGCGGTGGACCGCGATGCCCACGTGGCACGAGCTGCCCGAGAAGGACCGGATCGCGGTGATCGCCTACATCAAGACGTTCTCGGCGCGCTGGAAGGACGAGCGGCCGGAGCCGCCGATCCCGATCGGCGATCCGCCCAAGCCCACACCCGAGCTGCTGGCGCGCGGCAAGGCGCTCTACGCCCAGGCCAAGTGCGCCCAGTGCCACGGGGACAACGGCAAGGGCGACGGTCCCTCGGCCGGCGAGCTGCGCGACGACCTCAAGTTTCCGATCCGGCCGGCCGACTTCACCCGGGGCCAGTTCAAGGGCGGTGGCGAGGTCACCGACATCTATCGCACGATGACGACCGGGCTGGACGGCACGCCGATGCCGTCCTTCGCCGACTCGATGAAGGACGATGAGCGCTGGGCCATCAGCTATCACGTGCTGTCGTTCTCGGCGTTCAACGATCCGCTGACCGGCCAGAAGCTGAAGCTCGACGCCGCGGCGCGGGCCCGTCTGAACACCCCGGACGGGACGACGTACGGGGCCTCACGCCTGGCGCTCGACCCGGACACGATCACCGACGGGCCGAAGCCGCTCGTCCGTTTCCACAAGGGTATCCTCGGGGAGGGTCGCTAGCCATGCAGGAGCTCTACTACCTGATCCTCGGTCAGTTCCTCGTCTCGGCGCTCATGGGCCTCGGCGCCCTCTGCCTGTTCGTGTGGGCGGCGGCGGCCGGCCTGTTCCGCGACGTCGAGCCCGTGAAGTACCAGGTGCTCGACTGCGAGGGAATCGACCATGACCGGTAGGCCCGACGACGTCGAGGAGTTCGCCGCCGGCGAGATCCGCGGCTACCACGGTCGCGTGAACCGCTGGCTGCTGGTCGTCTACGCGATCCTGGCCGTGTGGGGTGTCTACTACCTCTTCAAGTTCTGGGGCGGCCTCGGCCCGGGCCTGGCTCGATGACCGGCGTCCGCCTGCTCCGCGTGCTGGCTCTCGCCAACCTCCTCATCCTCCTCGGCGACATCCTCTACAACATCTTCGGCGCCCTCCTGCCAATGACCCGCTGAGCGACCCACCATGAGCAGCATCGAACGCCTCGCCCTCGCCCTCTTCCTCCTCGGCACCATCGCCTTCTTCCTCTGGGTCGCCTTCCTCTCCTTCCGGAAGTAGCACGACACTCCCCGAGCCGCGTGGCCGTGCGCGAGGAGTCTGCCGACATCTGGTGGTGCGCTGGGTGACGCGGCTCGCGGCGGGGGCGCGGCGCCGCACCGGGCCCCGGGCAGGCCGCGGCCGCGCCTTGCGGAGAGCCGTGGCGAGCGCGTTCTATCGGGGCGGGATGAGCGAGCCGCCGACGCAGGACAGCCGCAACCCCAGCCCCCACTGGGGGATGGGGGGCCCGAGCGAATCCCGCGAGCGTGATACAGGCGAGCCGCCGGTGCGGCCGTGGCCTGCCCGGGGCCCGGTGCGGCGCCGCGCCCCCGCCGCGAGCCGCGTCAGCTGCGGGCGCGCGCGATCGTCCAGCCCGCGTCGGCGAGGGGCTGGGCGCGCTCGCCGCGCGACCGGGCATGCGGATCGTTCGCCGTCCCCGAGACAACGCGCCCCATGATCCCCTGGGCGATCGCGGCGAGCCGGAACATCGCGAAGACGACGTACCAGTCCCAGTCCTCGATCGGTCCCCGCCCCACCCGCCGGCAGTAGTCGGCCACGAAGTCCCGCTCGCTCGGGATGCCGAGCGCCTTGAGGTCCTTGCCGCGGAAGCCGTCCCACTCGAAGCCCAGCCGGTACGGCATGCAGAAGTAGGCGAGGTCGCCGAGTGGATGCCCGAGCGTCGACAGCTCCCAGTCGAGCACGGCGGCCACCCGGGGCTCGGTGGGATGCATGATGAGGTTGCCCGGTCGGTAGTCGCCGTGCACGAGCGTCGTCGTGTCGTCGGCCGGCAAATGGGCGGGCAACCACTCGATCAGGTGCTCCATCGAGTCGAAGCGCTCGGTCTCGGAGGCCCGGTACTGCTGCGTCCAGCGATGGATCTGGCGGCTGAAGTAATTACCGGGCCGGCCGAAGTCGCCCAGGCCGATCGCCGCGGGGTCCACGGTGTGCAGGCGGGCCAGCACGGCGTTCATCGAGTCGTACATGGCCGGCCGCTCGGCCGGCGTCGCGTCCGGCAGCTCCGGATCGGAGAACACCCGGCCGTGCACGCAGTCCATCACGAAGAACGCCGTCCCGATGACCGCGTCGTCCTCGCACAGCACGAACGTGCGGGGAACGGGCACCTCCGTGCGGCCCAGCGCGGTGATGACGCGATACTCCCGATCCACGGCGTGGGCCGAGGGCAGGAGCTTGCCGGGCGGCTTGCGGCGCAGCACGTACTCGCGGGCGCCGCCGCGCAGGTGGTAGGTGGGATTCGACTGGCCTCCGCGGAACTGGCTGACCTCCAGCGGGCCGCTGAAGCCCGGCACGCGCTCCCGCAGGTAGCGCTCGAGCGCGGCCACGTCGAACCGATGCTGCTCCCGCACCTCGGCGGTCTGCGCGATCATCCCTTCTCCCTCACGCCCAGGGCTCAATGGCCGTCGTATTGCATATCATGATTCTTTGATGCGTATCGCCCAGGTTGCCCCGCTGTTCGAGTCGGTTCCGCCTCGGCTTTACGGCGGAACGGAACGGATCGTCTCCTACCTCACGGAGGAGCTCGTGCGCCGCGGTCACGACGTCACGCTGTTCGCGAGCGGCGATTCGCGCACGAGCGCCCGTCTGGTTCCCATCGTGGAGCGCGCCACCCGCCTGGACGGAATCTCGCACGGGATCATCGGCGCCGAGTTCACCCGCGAGCTGGGGATGGTATTCGCGCGCGCGCGCGACTTCGACGTGATCCACTGCCACGTGGACTACCTCGCCTTCCCCTTCGACGGTCTCACGCCGACGCCGACCGTGCACACGATGCACGGGCGGCTCGACCTGCCCAACCTGATCCCCATGTACCGGCAGTTTCGCACGGTACCGCTGGTGTCGATCAGCGACGCCCAGCGCACGCCGCTGGAGGCGCTTGGGATGCGATGGGCGGGGACGGTGTACCATGGCCTGCCTGTCGAGCGCTACGCCTTCGCCCCCCGCGACGAGGGATATCTAGCGTTCCTGGGTCGGATCTCCCCCGAGAAGCGGGCCGACCTCGCCATCGAGGTCGCCCAGCGGGTGGGGATACCTCTCAAGATCGCGGCCAAGGTGGACCCGGCCGACCGGGAATACTTCGAAAGGGTGGTGGAGCCGATGCTCGACGATCCGCTCGTGGAATACCTCGGCGAGATCGGCGACGCCGACAAGCCGGCATTCCTGGGCGGCGCCCGCGCCCTGCTGTTCCCCATCGACTGGCCGGAGCCGTTCGGCCTGGTGATGATCGAGGCGATGGCGTGCGGCACCCCAGTCATCGCGCGGCCGTGCGGCTCCGTGCCCGAGGTCGTCGTCGACGGCCGCACGGGCTTCCTGGCCGACACGGTCGTGGATCTGGCCGACGCGGTCAAGCGGGTGGACGAGCTCGATCGCGCCGAGTGCCGGCGCCACGTCGAGACTTGCTTCTCGGCCTCCCGCATGGCCGAGGAGTACGAGCGCGTGTATCGACGGCTCGGCGCCCGCCGCCGCGCCGCATGACCGACGAACGACCTGGGACCGAGCTGGCGGCCGCCTCGCACGGCGAGGTGCTGGTGGGCGAGCAGTACTACATCCTCGCCTCCGAGGTCGCGGCCGACCTGCCCAAGCTCGTCCTCAAGCACGACGAGGCGTTCCTGGTCGCGAACCGCCGTGGCGACCTCCCCAACCTGCCCCACACCGAGTTCGGCTTCTACGTGGACGGCACCCGCTTCCTGCGGCGCCTCGAGGTGAAGCTGCACGACCAGCGCCCGCTCGTGCTCAACGCGGGCGTCTCCGAGGACGCCGTGCAGGCTGCGATCGACCTGACCAACCCCGACGTCGCCCTGGGCCCCCGGGTGGTGCTGCCCGGCCGTTCCCTGCGCATTGCTCGCCGCCTCACCGTGCACGCCGGCCGGCTGCACCAGCAGCTCCTCGTCGAGGCCTTCACCCACGAGCCACTCGACATCTCGCTGACGCTGCACTTCGCCGCCGACTTCGTGGACGTCTTCGAGGTGCGCGGCCATCCCCGCGACCATCGCGGCCACCCGCTGCCGGCGAGGGTGGACGCCTCGACGGTCCGGCTGGGCTACCGGGGTCTCGACGAGGTCATCCGCACCACCACGCTGACCTTCTCGCCGGCGCCCGACCGGCTGGACGAGGCCGTGGCCGAGTACCGCCTGCGACTGGCGCCGGGCGGGGGCACCGAGCTCGACCTCGTCGTCGCCGCGACCGTCGAGCCCGATGCCCCGGCGCCCGTCGTGACCTACGGCGAGGCGCTGCGCCGGCGCCGTACCGTCACCGAGCGGCTGGCCGGCGCCGAGGTCCGCTGCGATCACGACCTGTTCGCGGTGTGGGTGCAGCGCTCGCGCCGTGACCTGCACCTGCTGCTCACGGAGACACCGGACGGCTTCGTGCCCTATGCCGGCATCCCCTGGTACGTCGCGGCGTTCGGGCGAGACGCGCTGATCACGGCGCTGCAGGTGCTGCCGTTCGAGCCGGCCGTCGCCGCCGGGACGCTGCGCTTCCTGGCTCGACACGTCGGCCGGGTGGACGATGCGTTCACCGACCAGGAGCCCGGCAAGATCATCCACGAGCTGCGCCGCGGCGAGATGGCCAACTGCCGCGAGATCCCGTTCATCCCCTATTACGGCAGCGTGGACGCCACGCCGCTGTTCCTGATCCTGCTCGCCGAGTACTGGAAGTGGACGGCCGACGTCGGCCTCGCCCGCGCCCTGTGGCCGGCCGCCGAGCGGGGGCTGCAGTGGATGCTCGCCGCCGCCGACGCCGGCGGCGGTTACCTGACGTACCTGCGGCGCTCGTCGCGGGGCCTCGTGAACCAGGGCTGGAAGGACTCGTACGACGCGATCATGCACGCCTCCGGGCACCTGGCCGAGCCGCCCATCGCGCTGGCCGAGGTCCAGGGCTACCAGTACGCCGCGCTGCTGGCCGCCGCCGAGATGACCGAGGCGCTCGGCCTGACCGGACGGGCGCCGGCCCTGCGCGAGCGGGCCCGGCGGCTGCGCGAGCGGTTCGAGGCCGACTTCTGGCTACCCGACGAGGCCTTCTACGCGCTGGCCCTCGATCGCCACCGCCAGCCCTGTCGCGTCATCAGCTCCAATGCCGGGCACCTGCTGTGGACGGGCCTGGTCAGCGAGAGCCGCGCCCAGATCGTGGCGCGCCGCCTGCTGGCCGACGACATGTTCACCGGCTGGGGCGTGCGCACGCTCGCCCGCGGCGAGCGCCTCTACAATCCGATGAGCTATCACAACGGCTCGGTGTGGCCCCACGACACCGCCATCGCCGCGGTGGGCATGCGCCGCTACGGGCTCGTGGCGCCGGCCATGACGCTGGCCACGGGGCTCTTCGAGGCGGTGCTGCAGTTCGAGAACATGCGGATGCCCGAGCTGTTCTGCGGTTTCCCGCGCGTCGACGGCTACGGCCCGACGAACTACCCGGTGGCCTGCTCGCCCCAGGCGTGGGCGGCCGGCGTCGTCTTCATGCTGATCAGCGCCATGCTCGGTCTCAGCCCCGACGCCGCCGACAACCAGCTCACGCTGAACCGGCCGCACCTGCCCGCGTGGCTGTCGTGGCTCGAGCTCCGCGGCCTGCAGCTCCGGTCGTCGCGCCTGACGCTGCGGGCGTCGCAGGGGCAGGATGGGGCGGCGGTGGAGATGCTGTCGCGCACCGGCGACGCTGAGCTCGTCGTTCGCCGCTGACCTACGGCTGGGTCGGGGGCGGGCTGGGTGCGCGGGGCGCAGGGGGCCCCTTCGGTTCCGCGAGATACCGTGCGGTGCGCCTGCCTGGGCCGAAGCCTGTCCTGGTTGGAGATCGTAACGACGATCGAAGCCAACGGAACCTCAGGAGCCCCCTGCGCCCCGCGCACCCAGCCCGCCCCCGACCCAGCCGGAAGCCTGCACAAAAGACTCGCAGGGGCAGCGGCGGGCGTAGCCCGCCGCGTCGTACGGGAGTCTGTTGGCTTTGATCGTGGTTTACGCGCCATCCCCCGTCGTCCGTCCATGGTGTTGTTGCTGAGTGGGGCTGGGGGGGTGTGGGTGATTGACGGGGTGGGGGGGAGGGCTACTCTCGGCGGCGGCGGGAGGTCGGGGGATGCATGTCGGGATGGCGAGCGTGTTTCAGAATCCGCAGAAGGGGCGGACGGATCGCGAGGTGTATCGCAGCGAGCTGAGGCTCGCGGACCTGGCGGAGCCCCTGGGGTTCGAGTCGATCTGGGGGGTGGAGCACCACTTCACGGACTACACGATGTGCCCCGACGTGCTGCAGTTCCTGACCTACATGGCGGGGCGGACGCAGCGCGCCCAGCTCGGTTCGATGGTCGTCGTGCTGCCCTGGCACGATCCGATGCGCGCGGCCGAAGAGATCGCCATGCTCGACAACATCTGCGACGGGCGGCTGATCCTCGGCCTCGGGCGCGGCGCCGCCAAGGTGGAGTTCGACGGCTTCCGGCTGTCGATGGACGAATCACGCGCGCGGTTCGTGGAGTCGGCGGAGATGGTCCTGGGCGCGCTCGAGACCGGCTACTGCGAGTACGACGGCGTCCACGTCAAGCAGCCCCGCGCGGCCATCCGGCCGGCGCCGTTCAAGTCGTTCCGCGGCCGTACCTATGCGGCGGCCGTCTCGCCGGAGTCGCTGCCGATCATGGCGAAGCTCGGCGTCGGCATCCTGATCATCCCCCAGAAGCCGTGGCACGAGGTCGCCAAGGAGCTGGAGACGTACCGCGGCGTGTACCGCCAGGTGAACGGCGTCGACGCCCCGCCGCCCATCTCGGCCGGGTGGACCTTCTGCGATCCGAGCGCGGAGCGCGCCAAGGCGATGGCGCACCGGTACATCGGTGGTTACTACCAGAGCGTCCTCGACCACTACAAGTTCGCCGGCAACCACCTGGCCACCACCAAGGGCTACGAGTACTACGGCAAGATGAGCGAGAAGATCGCCGAGTACGGCACCGACACCGTCATCGACTACTTCGTCAATCTGCAGGTGGCGGGCACGCCCGCGCAGTGCTACGAGCGCATTCTCGACATCCACCGGCGCACGGGCAACAGCCACTACGTCGGCGTGTTCTCCTACGCCGGCATGCCCCCCGACGAGGCCGAGCGGAACATGCGGCTGTTCGCGGCCGAGGTGATGCCCGAGCTGCGCAAGGTCGCCGCCGTCACGCCGGCGGCACCCGAGCCCGTCGCGGCGACGGCCGGCCAGGACGTCCGGGCGCTCGGCTTCTGAGATGGCCTTCGAGACGGTCCTCTACGACCACGCCGACGGCGTGGCCACCATCACGCTCAACCGCCCCGACCGGCTCAACGCCGTCAACACCACCGTCATCCGCGAATTGGTGGCGGCCTTCGATCAGGCCGACGGCGACGACGGCGTGCGCGCGGTGATCGTGACCGGCGCCGGCCGTGCGTTCTGCGCGGGCGCCGATCTCGGGGGTGGCGGCCAGACCTTCGCCAACCGGAGCGAGCGCCCCGAGGACCATCGCGACGGCGGCGGGCTCGTCACCCTGCGCATCTTCGACATGAAGAAGCCCGTGATCGGCGCCATCAACGGCCCCGCCGTCGGCTTCGGCGCGACGCTGACGCTGGCGATGGACGTCCGCCTCGCCTCCAGCGCGGCCAAGATCGGCTTCGTCTTCGCCCGCCGCGGCGTGGTCCCGGAAGCGTGCAGCACGTGGTTCCTGCCGCGGCTGGTCGGCATCGCCCAGGCGGCCGAGTGGGCGTACACCGGGCGCGTGTTCTCGGCCGAGGAGGCGCGGGCCGGCGGCCTCGTGAGCCGGGTGCTGGCGCCGGAGGCGCTGCTGCCGGCGGCGCAGGCGCTGGCCCGCGAGATCGCCGACAACACCTCGGCGGTGTCGGTAGCGCTGATCCGCCAGATGCTGTGGCGGATGCTCGGCGCCGATCATCCGCGCGAGGCGCACCGCCTCGACTCGCTCGGCATGTGGCACACCGGCCGCTCCGCCGATGCTCACGAGGGCATCACCTCATTCCTGGAAAAGCGGCCGCCGCGCTTCGCCGGCCGCCCGAGCAAGGACATGCCCCCCTTCTATCCCTGGTGGTCCTGATGGCGACACCGCTCAGCGTGCACCTGCCCTTCAATCGCGAGATCCTCGGCGCCACCTTCTCGCCCGCCAAGCGCGGCGACAAGCCGGCCGACGAGCGCGGTCACTGGCTCCTCGTGCAGGGCCAGACCCTGCTCGTCACGCCCGACGGCGACGGCTTCCGGCTGCCGACCGGGGACTGTCCCCTGCCGCTGGACGCCGCGCCGTTCTGGCTCGGCACCTACCTGGATCGGCCGTGCTGGGTCGTCCCGGTGCCGGCCGAGGCGCCGGTGCCGGCCGGGCTCGTGCGCGAGACGATGGTCCCCATGCGGGGGGCGCGCATGCCCGACGAGCTGCTCTCGCTGGGCGGCATGGCCATGCAGGCGCTGTGGTGGGAGTCGACGAGCGGCCACTGCCCGCGCTGCGGCACGCCGACCACGCGCATCGAGAACGAGTGGGGCAAGAAATGCTCGCGCTGCCACTACGAGCACTACCCCCACCTGCACCCCGCCACCATCGTGCTCGTGCGCGACGGCGACCGCGTGCTGCTCACGCGCAAGGCCGAGTGGGCGCCGGGCCGCTACGCGCTGGTGGCCGGCTTCGTGGACAACGGCGAGTCGCTGGAGGGATGCGTGGCCCGCGAGATCAAGGAAGAGGTCGGCGTCGACGTGAAGGACATCCGCTACGTCGGCAGCCAGAACTGGCCGTTCCCCAGCCAGATGATGATCGGCTTCGTGGCCACCTACGCCGGCGGCGACGTCGTCGTCGACAAGGAAGAGCTGGACGACGCGCGCTGGTTCCCGTGCGGCGCGCTGCCC
Source organism: uncultured Candidatus Rokubacteria bacterium (assembly GCA_963734175.1). Taxonomy (GTDB): domain Bacteria; phylum Methylomirabilota; class Methylomirabilia; order Rokubacteriales; family CSP1-6; genus AR5. Next base: position 176,760 of record CAVTGC010000001.1, on the reverse strand, counting down.
AACCTACCCTCCCGTCACTCCATCTCCCGCTACATCATCGATCACTACGGGCAGCCCTGACCCGGTCGACCACTCATTCGATGACCTGGTCCGCCCGGAGCAGGAAGGCGGGCGGAATCTTCAGGCCCAGGGCCCTGGCCGTCTTCAGGTTCACGACGAGCTCGAACGTCGTCGGTTGCTCGATAGGCAGGTCGGCGGGGCGGGTCCCCTTGAGGATCTTGTCGACGTAGACGGCGGCGCGCCGGTACATGTGGGCCAGGCTCGCGCCGTAGAACATCAGGCCGCCGGCATCGACGAACTGCCGGTCGAAGTAGACGGCCGGCAGGCGACGACGGGCCGCCAGATCGACGATCGCCCTCCGCTCGGTGATGAACATGACGTCCGTGAGCACCATGATTGCCTCGGCGCGCTCGCGGGTCATCACAGCGAATGCCGCTTCCAGCTCGCCACGACTGCGGGCTTCCACCACCTGGATCTTCAGCCCGAGATCCCGCGCGACCCCTTCGCGCTCGTGCAGGAAGGGCCCCGTGTACGGCGCCACCGGGTTCACGAGGACAGCGACACGCTGGACACTCGGGGCGGCGCCCTTGAGCGCCTCCAGGCGCTTGGCGCTCAGCGCGCCACCGAGCGCGGTCACGCCAGTCAGGTTGCCGCCGGGGTGGGCGAGGTTGGTGACGATCCCGCTACCGATCGGATCACCGGTCGTCACCATCACGATCGGGATGGTCGTGGTCGCGTTCTTGGCGGCGAGGGCGCCCGGATTCGACCCGGTCAGGATGACGTCGACCCCGTCCCGGACGAACGACGCCGCCAGCTCGGGCAGTCGATCCGGCTGGCCTTCGGCGAACCGGCTGACCAGCGTGAAGCTCTGCCCCTCGACCCAGCCCAGCTCCTGCAGCGCCTGGCGAAACGTGGTCATGAACGGGGCGTCGACCTCGGCCGAGAGAGGCGACAGTCGCCCGATCCGCGCCCTCTTGCCGGCCGATTGCGCGCGGACGGCGAGCGGGGTGGCGAGGAGCGCGGCGGCGCCACCGAGGAACGCACGACGGCGCATGCGCTAGGCGCCGGCCGGGACCGCGAGGACGGCGCCGCAACGCCGGCAGGTGCGCAGCGCGGCATCGGCGTTGAATCGCTGGATGATCGCCTTCAGCTCGCGCTCGATGTCGGCGCAGGCGAACGTCTCCCGGTGGAGCTCGGCGCCGCATCCCTCGCAGAACCACGCCAGCGCGTCCAGCTCGTCGGGCCGGCGCTTGCGCTCGACGACGAGTCCCCACGTCCCGGCCGGCCGGATAGGGCAGTGCGGCGTGCCGGCCCGCACCAGCATGGCCTCGCCCTCCCGCACGGGAACATCGCGCAGGCGTCCGTCGGCCTCGCGGCAGCGGACCGTGATCTCGCCCTGGAGCTGGTAGAAGATCTCGTCGCCGGGGTCGAGGTGGAAGTCGTTGCGCGCGTTGGGGCCGCGCACGATCTGATAGATGAACTCGCTCTCGGGGAAGACCTCCTTGTTGGCGACCGGCGGCGCGAACGTCGCGCGGTTGTCGTCGATCCAGCGCATCAGGTGCACGGGCGTGAGCTCGGCCATCGCGGGCGACCTCCGGGCGCTCAGTGTACGCCGGCCGCGCGCCGGGCGGTGAATGGCCGGGCGAGCTGGTGCAGCCAGCCCTCCGATATCGGTGGCCCGGCCAGCCCGTAGGCCTCCGGCCAGCGTCCGTCGGGGAAATAGCTGGTCCCGAACAGCCGGTCGATGATCGGCAGGTGGATGGCGAAGTTCCGGTCGACGGCCTCGGGGGCCGCGGCGTGGTGCCAGTGGTGGAACCGCGGGGTGACGACCAGCCCCTCGATGGCGCGGAACCGGAAGCGCACGTTGGCGTGGATGAACACCGCGTGGAAGGACACGAACACCAGGTACGCGTAGACCGCCGGCGTCGAGAAGCCCAGCACGTACAGGGGCACGAACGACAGCCCGCGCGTCACCACGATGTCGACCAGGTGCAGCCGCGAGGAGGCCAGCCAGTCCATGGCCCGCGCCGAGTGATGGATCTCGTGGAAGCGCCACAGCCAGGGCACCCGGTGGAAGGCGCGGTGCACGACGTACTCGGTGAGGTCGGCCACGATCACGACCTCGACGAACTGCACGATGAGCGGCTGGGCCTGCACCGCCCGCTGCAGCCCCGGCCACACGGCCCACGCGAAGAACAGCGTGGCCGGCGCCAGCGTGAGCAGCACCGTCACCTGCACGAGCAGATGGCTCACGGCGAAGTGGCCGAGGTCGGTCTGCCACCCCGGCCGGAAGATGGGCTGCTGGGGACGACCGGCGAACAACCGCTCGAGCGGCACGAAGAGCAGCGCCAGCACGAGCACGTTGAGCAGGAACCAGTCGAGCCCGAGATAGCCAGGGGCGCCGCTCACGTCGCCGACGGCGGCGGTGGAGCCGCCCAGCAGCGTGGCCGCGACGGCCAGCGCCAGCGCGGTGAGGCCGAGCCGCTTGGACCGGCGCAGGAACACCGACAGCGTGCCGAGGCCGAAGGCGCCGACCAGGAATGCGTAGATCAGGAAGCGCACGACGCCGAGCGGATAGTGGGCGCGGGCGTCGGGCGTCGTGAGCAGCGAGGGAAAGAGCAGGCACAGCACGCCGCCATAGGCGAGCCCGGCGAACGTCACCGCCAGCACGCCGCTGATCCAGCCGGAGCCAAACCCGGTGCCGGCCCCGCGCCCGAGGCCCGTCACGCCATTCCACTCCGCTCGGCCGCCGTCAGCGGGGGGCATCCTTCGACTATAAGAGCCCGGGCGGCCAAGACCGCGATTTTGCGGGGCCCGGCCCTACCACCACGCCCCCCGAGGTCCCGGAAATCGCCGGCCCGAGCCGGCCGTGACGAGGATACAATCCCCGGTGGCGAGCACGCCCGGTGGTCGTGTGAGCCCCGATCGAAGGCCAGCCTGTAGACGAGGGGAGCGGCGATGGAATTCGAATACTCCAAGAAGACCAAGATGTACATGGAACAGCTGACGGACTTCATGAACAAGTTCGTCTATCCGAACGAGGCGACCTACAAGCAGCAGCTCGACACCGCCGCCGACCGCTGGCAGGTGCCGCCGATCCTGGAAGAGCTCAAGGCCAAGGCGCGCGAGCGAGGCCTCTGGAACCTGTTCCTGCCCGAGAGCGACCGTGGCGCCGGCCTCACCAACCTCGAGTACGCGCCCCTCTGCGAGATCATGGGCCGCTCGCCCATCGCCGCCGAGACCTTCAACTGCTCGGCGCCCGACACCGGCAACATGGAGGTGTTCGAGCGCTACGCCAGCCCCGAGCTCAAGAAGCAGTACCTGGAGCCGCTGCTGGAGGGCAAGATCCGCTCGGCCTTCGCGATGACCGAGCCCAAGGTCGCCTCCTCGGACGCGACGAACATCGAGTCCTCGATCGTGCGTGACGGCGACTCCTACGTCATCAACGGCCACAAGTGGTGGACGTCCGGCATCGGCGACAAGCGCTGCAAGGTCCTCATCTTCATGGGCAAGACGGATCCCAAGAACCCCGACCGCTACAAGCAGCAGTCGATGATCGTGGTGCCGCGGGAGACGCCCGGCATCAAGGTCGTCCGCATGCTGACCGTCTTCGGCTACGACGACGCCCCCCACGGCCACGGCGAGGTGCTGTTCGAGAACGTGCGGGTGCCGGCCGGTAACATGCTGCTGGGCGAGGGGCGCGGCTTCGAGATCGCCCAGGGCCGCCTGGGCCCCGGCCGCATCCACCACTGCATGCGCCAGATCGGCGTGGCCGAGCGCGCGCTCGAGTACATGTGCAAGCGCTCGCTCAACCGGGTGGCCTTCGGCAAGCGGCTGGCCGAGAACGACATCACCACCGAGCGCATCGCCCAGTCGCGCATCGAGATCGACCAGGCGCGGCTGCTCGTGCTGCACGCCGCCTACATGATGGACACCGTCGGGAACAAGGCCGCCAAGCAGGCCATCGCCGAGATCAAGGTGGCGGTGCCCAACATGACGCTGGGCGTGCTCGACCGCGCCATGCAGCTGCACGGCGGCGGCGGCGTCAGCCAGGAGTTCCCGCTGGCCTTCTGGTGGGCCCACTCCCGCACGCTGCGCTTCGCCGACGGGCCGGACGAGGTGCATCGCCGCCAGATCGGCCGCCTCGAGCTGCGCAAGCACAGCTGAACTCGGAGGGGGCCTCGACGTCCCCCTCCGACGCCCCTCGCACGCCTCACGGCATGCTCGGAGCTGCCTCCCCTAAGGAGGATTGTGCCGGCAGAGCCGGCGCTCGAACGGCGGCGAATTCTGATCGGTTGCGGACGAGGAGGAGTTTCGATGCCGAGGATGACGGGTGGCGAGGCGCTGGCGAAGCAGTTGCAGCGGGAAGGTGTGCGCGTGGTGTTCGGGCTGCCGGGGGTCCAGCTCTACGGGGCCATGGCGGCGCTGCGGGAGGAGAAGGACATCCGGTTCGTCACTCACCCGGCACGAGCAGGCCACGACGTACATGGCCGATGGTTACGCGCGGGCGGGCGGCGGCATCGGCGTGGCGCTGGTGGTGCCGGGGCCGGGGGTGCTCAACGCCGGGGCCGGGCTCAGCACGGCGTACTCGTGCTCGTCGCCGGTGTTCCTCGTCGCCGGCCAGGTGCCCAAGCGCTACCTGGGCAAGGACGTCGGCGTCCTGCACGAGATCAACGAGCAGCTCGACGTCGTCAAGCCGATCACCAAGTGGCGCAAGCGCGTGCTGGAGGTCTCGGAGATCCCCGCCGCCGTCCAGGAGGCGTTCCGTCAGCTCAAGACCGGCCGCCCGCGTCCCGTCCATCTCGAGATCCCGCCCGACACGCTGGAAGACGAGGGCGAGGCCGAGCTGCTGCCGCCGGTGACGGTGGCGCGGACGGCCGCCCCCGACGCCGACATCGAGCGGGCGGCGCGCGTGCTGCTCGAAGCTACGCGCCCGATCATCTACGCCGGTGGTGGCGTGCACGCCTCCGGCGCCCACGAGGCGCTGACCGCGGTGGCCGAGTACATCCAGGCCGGCGTCGTGCAGTCGGCCGAGGGCAAGGGCTCGGTGAGCGACCAGAGCGATCTCGCGCTGGGAGCCGCTCTCTGGGCCAAGAACCCGCTGCGCGATTACCTCGACGCCGCCGACACCATCCTGGTCGTCGGCTCCCGCTGCGCGCTGGCCGGCTTCCAGTCACATCAGAAGATCGTCCAGGTCGACGTCGACGGCGAGGAGATCGGTCGCAACCACCCCGTGCAGGTCGGGCTGGTCGGCGACGCCCGCCTCACGCTGGAGCGCCTGCTCGAGCGGCTGCGGACCGACGCACCGCCGCGGCCCACGCGCAAGCGGGAGCGCGAACAGCTCCGCGAGGCGCTGGCCGCCATGGACACCCAGGAGCCCAACCACGGCATCCTGGCCTCGCTGCGCGCCGGCACGCCGGAGGACGCCATCGTCATCGCCGGCATGACCCAGATCGGCTACTACTCGCGGCCGTTCTGGCCGGTCTACCGGCCGCGGACGTACCTGACCTCGTCCTACTCCGGCAACCTGGGCTTCGAGGTGCCGACCGCGCTGGGCGCCAAGGTCGCGCGGCCGGAGCGGACGGTCGTGTGCATCACGGGTGACGGCGGGTTCATGTACAACTCGCAGGAGCTGTCGACGGCCGCCCGGGAGAAGATCAACGCCGTCATCGTGCTCTTCAACGACAACGCTTACGGCAACGTCTCCCGCGACCTCGACGAGTCGTGGGGCGGCACCCACGGCGCCGAGGTCACCAACCCCGACTTCATGAAGCTGGCCGACGCCTACGGTGTCGTCGGCATGCGCGCGGCCAAGCCGACGGACGTCGGCGACCTCGTGCGCAAGGCGGTGGGGATGGATCGGCCGGTGCTGATCGAGGTGCCGGTGGGCCGCATGGCCCGCCCGGCCTTCTTCGCACCGCTGAAGTCGCCCGAGAAGTACCAGAAGCGGTAACGCCCCGGGCCCGGGAGGGAGCGGGCTGCTCCCTCCCGGGCCCGTCGATCGCACAACCTACGCGACCCGATACCGTGGCGGGTCGCCCGGCCGACCCGTCGGGGGCGGCGCGGTCTGCTGGCCCCCGGTGACACGGAGCTGGTTGTTGACCTCCCGAACCCCGGAGACCCCCTCGGTCAGATCCTCCGCCAGCCGCTTGTCCCCGCGATCGTGCACGGTGCCCTGCAGCGTCACCTCGCCAGTGACGACGACGATCTCGATGTCGGAGGCGTCGAGGGCGGCGCTGTCACACATGCGCTCGCAGATCTCCTCGCGGATCCGCTCGTCCGAGCGCTGGTAGCCGCGCGGCCCTCTTCCGGCGAACGACTCACGTGTCGTGCCGCTCCGCCACTCGGGGTCGAGCCGCCGATCGCCGGTGGCCTCGGGGTGCCCCGTGCCCCGGCTCGACCAGGACGAGCGCCCGTAGTCCCAGCCAGCGCTCGGCCTGCTGTACCAGGGCTCGGCCCCATAGCCCTGGCTGCCGTAAGTCTCGGGCCCGGATCCATACTCGGAGGCGCGCCGGCCCCGACCCTCGACATACCCCCACTGGCGCGCCCAGTCGCGATCCCCCTCCTCGTAGCGCCCGCCCCAGCGCCCCGTCTCGCGATCGTCCCGCTGCCGTCGGCGCTCCGCGTCTTCCGCACTGAACCACGACGCCAGCTCGTCCCGCAGCCGCTCCAGCAGGTTGCGCTCGTCGCCTCGGCGCCCGTAATAGCCGCCACGCTCGCGGTCACCGGCAGGATGATCGTACGCGCTGCTGCCGTAACTTTCGCCACGGTGGCGTTCCCCGCGTTCCCAGTCACGCCCACGCTCCCAGTCACGCTCGCTCATGGGTGTCCTCCTTACAAAATGCGCGCAGTGTTCATCGCATGTGAGGGAGCAACGCACGTGCCGCCGGGTGGGGAACGACGAGGCGAGCGACGGGCGAGCGGAAACCGTGGCCCTCGGCGCGAGGGCCGACAACGCCGGCGGGGCCGGCGTCGACTAACCGGGAGCGGTTCGAGCCGGCGCCCGCCCGCGGCGTCGGGTCTCGACGGGCGCCGTCGAGGCCGTCACCGGGCCGCGATCGTGCACCAGCCGACACCAGCGGCGATTGTCGTCGCCGCCTGCTTCCGTGCTGCCCGACAGGAACGCCTCTGCCCGCACCGCGCCATCGTCGGCGCCGTTCCACGCGGGCGTGTGCGCCGCGCACCAGCGGACGTCGAGGATCTCACGGCAGGGATCGGCGTTCGGTTCGCACGCGGGGCAATACGGACGAGCAACCGCAGGGGTGTCCGGCAAGAAGTCCGTCACCGGTCGATAGCGCGGAATTCCGTCGCCATCTCCGCCTCCAACTCTAACGCATAGCGGACGCCGGGCCTTCAAGCTTTCGACGACGCGGGCGTCCTACCCGGTCAACTCGGGCGGCCGGGGGCGCGTTCCCGGCCCGGCGGCGGGTCGGAGGGTCAGGCCCGGGGACGGTTGCGGATGGCCGTCATCGCGGCCCGGTGCTCCTCGGAGGCCAGACACACCTCGAAGTGAGCCTGCATCTCGGTCCGGAAGGCGTCGAGGTCCACGTCGAAGGCGCGCGCGGTGAGGCGCTTGCTGGCCCGCACGCTCGTGGGTGGCAGGGCCAGGAACCGCTCGATCGTCGCGTCGAGGGCGGCGGCGAACTCGGCCGCGGGCACGACGCGGTTGACGAGGCCGAAGCGCTCGGCCTCGTGGGCGGCGATCGGTTCGCCGAGCAGGATGAGCTCCGTGGCCCGGGCGGCGCCGATGAGCCTCGGCAGCCGGTAGAGCGCGCACGAGGGGATCAGGCACTCCTTCACTGCCGGGAGTCCGAGCAGCGCGTCCTCGGCGGCGAGGCGGTAGTCGCAGACGAGGGCCAGCTGCAGCCCCCCGCCCAGGCAGTGGCCGTTGATCCCGGCGATGAACAGCCGGTCCATCCGCTCGATGGCCACCATCGCGTCCTCCCAGGCGACGAAGTCCGGCAGCCGGAAGTCGCCGGCCGCCAGCTCGGCGAGATCGACGCCGGTGCAGAAGGCGCGGCCGGCGCCGGTCAGGACGACCACGCGGACGTCCGGACGCGCCTGCAGCTGCCGCACCGCCTCGTTGAGGTCGGCCACCCATTGACGGTTGCCGGCGTTGAGCACCCGGGGCCGGTCCAGCGTCAGCCGCGCGAGCGCGCCGGTGACCTCGAGGCGCATGGTGTCCATCGGACTCCTCCTGGGCGGGATCGACCGGCGGCAGTCTAGGCATCCCCGCGGGCGCCGGTCAAGCCGCCCGGCGTGCTATCGTGCCGGCGCATGGCCGGCGATCCGATCTTCTTTCGCGATCTCGCCCTCGTCCTGCTGGCGGCGGTGATCGGCGGTGCGCTCGCCTGGTACACGGGTCAGCCGCTGGTGCTCGGCTACGTGCTCGGCGGCATGGCCGTCAGCCCTCTCACCCCCGGCCCCGCGGTCGCCTCCACCCACAACTTCGAGGCCTTCGCCGAGATCGGCGTCGTCCTCCTCATGTTCTGCATCGGGCTGGAGTTCTCCCTGAAGGACCTGCTACGGGTGAAGTGGGTGGCGCTGGTGGGCGGCCCCCTCGGCATCCTGCTATCGATCGCGCTGGCGCTGGGGACGGGGGCGGTGCTCGGGTGGTCGCCGTTGCAGGGGCTCATGGTCGGCATCGTGACCTCGGTCGCCAGCACGATGGTGCTGGCCCGCGTGCTCCTGGACCGGGGCGAGCTGCATACGCGTCACGGCCGGGTGCTGATCGGGATCAGCCTGGTCGAGGACCTCGCCGTCGTCGTGCTGCTGGCGCTCATGCCGGCGCTGGGCGCCCTCGCCCCCGACCGCCTGCTCGCGATCGGCAAGGGGCTGGCGACCGCCGGCCTCGTCCTGGTGCCGTTCGTGATCGTGGCCTCGCGCATCGTCTCGCCCGTGCTCACCCGCGTCGCCCGCACGCGCAACCAGGAGCTGTTCCTGCTGGTCGCGCTCGCCATCGGGCTCGGCACCGCGGCGCTCACCCAGGCGGTCGGGCTGTCGCTCGCCCTCGGCGCCTTCCTGGCCGGCCTGCTCATCAGCACCTCGGACTTCGCCCACGAGACGCTGGCCCGGCTGCTGCCGCTGCGGGACACCTTCGGCGCCTTCTTCTTCGTCACCGTGGGAGCCCTCATCGATCCCTTCCGCGTGTTCGACGACGTGCCGCTCCTGGTGGCCATGGTGGGGCTGGTCGTCGTCGGCAAGCTCCTGGTCCGGGCGGGCGTGGTACGACTCTTCGGCGAGACGCTGTGGACGGCGCTGCTGACGGGCATCGGGCTCGCGCAGATCGGCGAGTTCTCGTTCGTTCTCGTGCAGGCCGCCCGGAGCGAGGGGCACATCGGCCCCGGCGTCTACCAGGCCACCCTGGCCGCCTCGCTGCTGTCCGTGCTGCTCAACGCCGCCCTCGTGCGGATGGCACCCCGCTCCCTCGGTGCCCTCCGGCTCGTCGGCCGCGCGCTGCCGGAGACGGGCGCGTCACCCCAGGACCTGACCGGTCACGTCGTCCTGTGCGGCTACGGCCGCGTCGGCAGCGCGGTGGCCGAGGCGCTCGACACCTTTCGCGTGCCCTGGGTCGCCATCGAGAACGATCCTGACATCGTGCGCGGGCTGCGCGAGCGGGGCATCCCGAGCCTGTTCGGCAACGCCGCCCAGCGCGGGCTGCTGGAGCGCGCCGGCGCCGCCCGCGCCGCCCTGGTCGTGGTGGCACTGCCCGAGGTGGAGAGCACGCGGCTGGCGGTGCGACAGCTCCGCGGGCTGAGCTCGTCGCTGCCGATCCTGGCTCGCACCCACGACCGCTCCGAGCACGACTGGCTGCGCCAGGCCGGCGCCACCGAGATCATCCAGCCCGAGCTCGAGGCCGCCTCCACCTTGATCCGTCATGCGCTGCGCCGGCTGGCCCTGCCGCGCGATCGCGTGCTCGCCTACCTCGAGCAGTACCGCGAGGCCATGGATCCGGTCGGGGCGCAGCCGGTCGACGGGGACCTGCCCCGACTCCGCGACGTGACGCTCAGCGCGGGGCCCCTCATCGACCGCACGCTGCACGACGCCCGGGTTCGCGAGCGCTTCGGGGTCTCGGTGATGGGCATCACGCGCGGCGATGGCACCGTGGTCCCGCATCCCTCGGCGGACACGGTCCTGCGCGCGGGCGATCGCGTCAAGCTCTTCGGCTTGCCCGAACAGATCGAGGCGCTGCTCGCTTATGGCGTCGGCGGAGACGTGGGCGAGCGGCGATCGGGCTCGCGATAGACGAGGACGATCGTGTAGAGACCGAGCGCGGCCGCGAGGGCCAGCGCCAGGCCGGTGGCAACGGCGAGGGGGACCGGGTTACCGCGAAACGCTCGGGCGCGCTCCAGGACGGCCTGGGGTAACGAAGACGCCGGCGGGGTGGTCACCCCGGCCGGGCTCGTCCCCACGTCCGCCCGCGCGGCCACGCCGGGCCCGAGCAACGCGACCGTCAGCATCAGGAGAAGTACTCGCCGCTGCACGCCCGCTTGTGGCGCAAGCGGGGTGCCAGCGAGTGGGGTTCAGGCCGGCGAGGGGCCGCCGCCGGCCGCTGGCGGCCCACCGGGCCCGCCGCCCCGGCGGCCACGCCGGCGGCGGCGCGGACGCCCGGCGCCGCCGGCAGGCGGACCGCTCGACGCCGCCGGGGCCGGGGGCGGTGCCGCGGCCGGCGGTGCCTCCCGGCGCGGCTCACCTCCCGACCGGCGATCGGCGGGGCGCGGGCCGCGATCGCGGCCGCCGCCGGCCCCACCACTGCCGCCGCGTCGGCCGCCACCCCGGTCATCACGCCCTCGGCGCGCGTCGAGCCGGGCCCGACGCTCCTCGGCGTAGCGCCGGCGCTCCTCGGAGGTCGGCCGGATCTCCGGCAGGATCAGATCATCCTCCGGCCACTCGACCAGGATCTTCTGGCCGATGAACTTCTCGATCCCTTCCAGGTACAGCGCGCTGGCCTCGTCGACGAGGGCAATGGCCTTGCCGCCGGCTCCGGCCCGGGCCGTGCGGCCGATGCGATGGACGTAGTCCTCCGAGTCCTGGGGCAGATCCCAGTTGACCACGTGGGTCACCGCCTCGATGTGCAGGCCGCGCGAGGCGACGTCGGTGGCCACCAGCACGGGCAGCTGGCCGTCCTTGAAGTCGCTGAGGATGCGCAGCCGCCGCTTCTGGTCGACGTCGCCGGTGAGCGCCCGCGCCTCCCAGCCGTTGCGGGTCAACCGGTCCTCGAGCCGCCGTGCTTCCTCGCGCGTGTTGGCGAAGATCAGGATGCGGTCGCCGCCCTCGCGACGGAGCAGGCCGAGCAGCAGGCCGAACTTCTCCTCGCGGCCCACGTGGTAGAGCAGCTGCTCCACCCGCTCGGCCGTCTTCTGCTGCGGCATGATCGTGATCTGGCTGGGGTTGTTCATGAACTCCCAGGTCAGCTCCAGCACCCGGAAGGACAGCGTCGCCGAGAACAGGAACGACTGGCGCCGCTCGGGCGGCGGCAGCCGGCGCAGGATGAAGCGCAGATCGGCGATGAAGCCCATGTCGAACATCCGGTCGGCCTCGTCGATGACCAGCACCTCGACCTTGCGCGGCGACCACACGTGCTGCTTGAGGTAGTCGATCAGCCGCCCCGGCGTGCCCACCAGCACGTCGCAGCCGGCGGCCAGCGTGTCCCGCTGCTTGGCGTAGTCGATGCCGCCGTAGACCGCCTGGATGTTGAACGGAGTGAAGCGGCCGAGCTGGTGGGCGTCCGACTCGATCTGCACCACCAGCTCGCGCGTCGGCGCGATGATCAGCACGCGGGGGGTGGTCGGCGTCGACGGCGGCGGCGTCGGCTCCCGCAGCAACCGCGTGAAGGCCGCGATGAGGAACGCCGCCGTCTTGCCGGTGCCGGTCTGCGACTGGCCCGCCACGTCCTTGCCCTTGAGGGCCAGCGGCAGGGCGGCCTCCTGGATCGGCGTCATGGTGACGAAGCCCGCCTCGCGGATCCCCTGCAGGACGGGTTCGGGAAGATCGAGGCCGTTGAAGTCCATGGCTACTCCGGCCGATCCGACGGTCGCCTCACGCGCTCTCCACGGGAGGCGCCGGCCGGCGGCCGAACAGCCGCGCGCAGACGATACCGACCTCGTAGAGCACGATGAGCGGGCCCGCCATCATGGCTTGGTTGAAGGCATCCGGCGTCGGCGTGAGCACGGCCCCGGCGATGAAGGCGCCCAGGATGGCGTACTTGCGATTCTTGGCCAGCATGCGGTGGTTGACGACGCCCATGCGGGCCAGCAGCGTGAGGGCCAGCGGCAGCTCGAAGACGGCGCCGAACGCCAGCGTGAACTTGAGCAGGAAGTCGATGTGGTTCTGGATCGTGATCATGGGCTTGAGGCCGGCCCGCGCGTAGCTGAGCAGGAACGTCAGCGCGTAGGGCGTCACCACGAAGAGGGAGAAGGCGCCGCCCAGGAGGAACATGATCGAGCCGATCAGCACGAACGGCACCGCGTACTTCTTCTCGTGATGGTGCAGGCCGGGCGCGATGAAGCCCCACACCTGCCACAGGATGACGGGGGCGGCGATGAAGATGCCGGCGATCAACCCGACCTTCATCTGCACCCAGAACGCCTCGGCCGGCGCCGTGAACACCAGGTCGTAGCCGAGCTTGGTGACCGGGCGGGCCAGCCAGTCGACCATCCGCTCGCTGAAGGGCAGCGCGATGGCGGTGCCGGCCAGCAGGCCCCACAGCGCTCGCACGATGCGCACCCGGAGCTCGCCCAGGTGCTCCATGAACGGCATCTTGTCGTCGACGGTGCGGGCCATCGTTACCAGCTGCCGACGAAGTGGCGGAGGACGCCGACGCCGTGGCCGGCCGGAAAGCCCTCGCGGATGGCCGCGGTGACGTAGGCCTTGGCCTCGCCGATGGCGGCGGCCAGGGGCGCCCCCAGCGCGAGCCCGGCCGCGATCGCCGCCGAGTAGGTGCAGCCAGTGCCGTGGGTGTTCTGGGAGTCGATCCGGGCCGCCGGAAAGCGCGTGAACGCGCGCCCGTCGTAGAGGATGTCGGTGGCCGAGTGGGCCAGGTGCCCGCCCTTGACGAGCACGTGACGCGGGCCCCGTGCGTGGATGCGCCGGGCGGCCTCCTCCATGTCGGTCTCGGTGGTGACGGGCAGGCCGGCGAGCACCGAGGCCTCGTGCAGGTTCGGCGTCACCACCTCGGCCAGCGGCAGCATCACCTCGATCAGGGCCGCGCGCGCCTCGGGCTGCAGCAGCGGCGCCCCCGACTTGGCGATCATCACGGGATCGAGGACCAGGCGCGTCTGGCCGTGCGCGCGCAGGCGGTCGGCCACGGCCCGGATGATGCCGGCGTTGGAGAGCATGCCGAGCTTGACGGCGTCGGCGCCGAAGTCGTCGAGCACGGCGTCGAGCTGCCGGGCGACGAACTCCGGCGGCAGATCGTGGACGCCGGTGACTCCGAGCGAGTTCTGGGCGGTGACCGCGGTCAGGACGGACATGCCGAAGACCCGGAACGCCGAGAACGTCTTGAGGTCAGCCTGGATACCAGCGCCACCGCCGGAATCAGACCCGGCGACGGTTAATGCCTTGGGAACGCCCATAGACGGGACGCAGTATACGCGTCGGATGCCGAGGTCACAATCGCGTGGGGGGCCTGATATCCCCCACCTTACACGGTCGGGATGACGAGGGTGAACTCGCCGCGGACGCCGGCGGCCTCGAGACGGGCGCGGTGGGCGGCCGGCGTGGCCCGCACGATCTCCTCGAACTGCTTGGTCAGCTCGCGGGCCACCACGATCTCGTGCTCGCCGAACACCTCACCGATCGCCTCCAGGGTGGCCAGGATGCGGTGGGGCGACTCGTAGAGGACGATCGTCGTCTCCAGCTCCCGCAACGCGGCCAGCCGGTTGCGGCGGCGGCCGGACTTCACCGGGGGAAACCCGTCGAAGACGAAGCGGTCGGCCGGCACGCCGGCCGCCGAGAGCGCCGCTGCCACCGCCGATGGTCCGGCCACGGGCACCACCGGCACCCCGGCCGCGCGGGCATCGCGGACCAGCAGAAAGCCCGGATCCGAGATCCCCGGCGTACCGGCGTCCGTGACCAGCGCCACCGACCGTCCCTCCAGCAGCTGCCGGATGATCTGCGGCCCCCGCGCCAGCTTGTTGTGCTCGAAGTACGACACCGTCGGCGTGTGGATATCGAAGTGCGTCAACAACGCCCGCGTCCGCCGCGTGTCCTCGCACGCCACCACGGCGACCTCGCGCAGGACGCGGAGCGCGCGCAGGGTGATGTCTTCGAGGTTTCCGATCGGTGTGGCGACGACGAAGAGCGTTCCGCTCACGCTGGGGCATCGGCGGGGGCCGGGGTGGCCCCCGCCGAGTGACTTACGCCGTCTGTTCCTTGGGTTCCGAGATCAGGACGGGCCGCTCGCGGTTGAGGATGACCTCGCGGGTGATCACGCACTCCTTGAGACCCTGGATGGACGGCAGCTCGTACATGATCTCGAGCATGACCTCTTCCAGGATGGCCCGCAGGCCGCGCGCCCCGGTGCCCCGCTTGAGGGCCTCCTTGGCGATGGCCGCCACCGCGTCGTCCGTGAACTTGAGCCGGACCTTCTCGAGGTCGAAGTACTTCTGGTACTGCTTGATGATCGCGTTCTTCGGCTCCTTGAGGATCCGCACCAGGGCCGGCTCGTCGAGGTCGTGCAGGGTGGCGATGACCGGCAGCCGGCCGACGAACTCGGGGATCAGCCCGTACTTCAGCAGATCCTCGGGCTGGATCATGGCCAGCAGGTCGCCGACCCGCCGCTCCTCGCGGCTCTTGATCTCGGCGCCGAAGCCCATGCCGGAGCGCCCCACCCGCGACTCGATGATCTTGTCGAGGCCGACGAAGGCGCCGCCGCAGATGAACAGCACGCTGGAGGTGTCGACCTGGATGAACTCCTGGTGGGGGTGCTTGCGGCCGCCCTGGGGCGGAACGTTGGCGATGGTGCCCTCGAGGATCTTGAGCAGGGCCTGCTGCACGCCCTCGCCGGACACGTCGCGCGTGATCGACGGGTTCTCCGACTTGCGGGCGATCTTGTCGATCTCGTCGATGTAGACGATGCCGCGCTCGGCCCGCTCGACGTCGTAGTCGGCGGCCTGGAGCAGGCGCAGGATGATGTTCTCGACGTCCTCGCCGACGTAGCCGGCCTCGGTCAGCGTGGTGGCGTCGGCGATCGTGAACGGCACCCGCAGCATCTTGGCCAGCGTCTGGGCCAGCAGGGTCTTGCCGGAGCCGGTGGGGCCGATCAGGAGGATGTTGGACTTCTGGAGCTCGACGTCGCCGGAGTCATTGCCGGACTCGATCCGCTTGTAGTGGTTGTGCACGGCGACGGACAGGACCTTCTTGGCCCGGTCCTGGCCGACGACGTACTGGTCGAGGGCGGACTTGATCTCGGCCGGCTTGGGGAGGCTGCGGATCTCCCGCGACTTCTCCTCTTCCCACTCCTCGGCGATGATGTCGTTGCAGAGCTCGATGCACTCGTCGCAGATGTAGACGGTGGGCCCGGCGATGAGCTTGCGGACGTCGTTCTGGCTCTTGCCGCAGAACGAGCACTTCAACGTTCCGTTGCCCTCACGCGTCCGCGCCATCCCTCCGCTGACTCCTACTTCTGGACCTGCGCTGAGAGCGCCGCCGATTCGGTCACCGCCCGGGTGGTGGGCTTCGAGGAGATCACTTCGTCAACGATTCTATAGTCCTTGGCCTGTTCGGCGGTCATGAAAAAGTCCCGATCGGTGTCCTTCTGGATCTTCTCCATGCCCTGCCCGGTGTGGTGCACCAGGATGCGGTTGAGCTCCTCGCGCATCCGGAGGATCTCCTTGGCCTGGATGTCGATGTCGGTGGCCTGGCCCTGCACGCCGCCCAGCGGCTGGTGGATCATGATGCGGGCGTGGGGCAGCGCGAAGCGCTTGCCGCGGGCGCCCGCGCACAGCAGCAGGGCGCCCATCGAGGCCGCCTGGCCCATGCAGATGGTCGAGATGGCCGGCTTCACGTACTGCATCGTGTCGTAGATGGCCATCCCTGCCGTCACCGAGCCGCCCGGCGAGTTGATGTACAGGTAGATGTCCTTGTCGGGGTCCTCGGCCTCCAGGAAGAGCATCTGGGCGATGACGAGGTTGGCCAGCTCGTCCTCGATGAACGTCGGCAGGAAGATGATCCGCTCCTTGAGCAACCGGGAAAAGATGTCGAACGCCCGTTCGCCGCGGGGCGTCTGCTCGATGACCATCGGAACCAGAGCCATGTCCAGCCTCTCCTTCGTGCGTTGTGGTTCTAGGTGGTGACCCGCGTGTGCTCGATCAGCAGATCGAGGGTCTTGCGCTCGCGGAGGCCGCTCCGCAGGGCGTCGAGATCCCCGCTCTTCTCCATCATACGCCGGACGGCCGGGGCCGGCCGCTGACTGGCGCGGGCGAACCGCTCGACCTCGGCCTCGACGTCGGCCTCGGTGGCGGCCACCGCCTCCTTGTCGGCGATGGCCTCCAGCAGCAGGGCCCGCCGCACGGCCTTCTCGGCCCCCGGACGCAGCTCACCCACGATCTTGGTGTAGTCCCACTGGATGCTGTCGGGGTCGACGCCCTGGCGGCGCAGCCGCTCCCGGGTGTGCTCGACCTGGTGGGCAACCTGCCGCATCACCATGGCTTCCGGCACCCCGAACTCGTGGCGGGCCAGCAGCGCCTCCATGATCTTGTCCTCGAGGGTCTGCCGGGATTCGGCCTCCCGTCCGGCCTCGAGCTGGCGGCGCACCTCGGTCTTCACCGCGTCGAGGGTCTCGAACTCGCCCAGGCCCTTGGCGAAGTCGTCGTCGAGGGCGGGCAGGATCTTCTCCTTGACCTCGCCCAGCTTCAGGCTGGCGGTGCCGGACTTGCCGCGCAGCGACTCCATCCGGTGGTCGTCGGCGAAGCGCAGGGGGATCTCGCGCTGCTCGCCGGCGCCCATGCCGACCACGGCCGTGTCGATCTCGGGCAGCACGGTGCCGCTGCCGACCAGGAAGTGGTAGCCGTTGGCGGTGGTGGGCTCGTGCGCTTCCGGGGCCAGCGTGTAGTCGACGACGACGAGGTCACCGGGGGCGGCCGGCCGCTCGACGCTGTTGTACTGGGCGTGCTGCTCGCGCATCCGCTCCAGGGCGGCGTCCACGTCCTCGTCGGTTACCGGCGCCGGGGCGTGCTGGACCTCGACGCCCCGGTAGTCGCCCAGCGCGATGGCGGGCTTGACCTCCACCACTGCCGTGAACGACAGGGGGGCGCCCTCTTCCAGCTTGAGATCCTGCAGATCCGGCTCGTTCACGGGGTCGATGTGCGCCTCGGTGAGCGCCTTGCGGTAGACGTCGGGGATCAGGTGCTCGGCGACCTCACGCCGCACGTCGTCGGCGAAGTGCAGCTTGACCAGGGAGCGCGGCACCCGGCCGCGGCGGAAGCCCGGCAGGGTGGCCCGCTTCTGCACGCGCCCGTACGCGCGCTCCCACTCCTGGGTGACCACGTCGACCGGCGCCTCGACCGCGAGTTTGCGCTTGCAGCTTTCGAGTTCCTCGACGGCGACCTTCATGCGATGTCCGTTCCTCGAGCGTGTCGTAGACCAGGACGCGCCATCCGAGCGTGGTGCGAGAGGGGGGAGTTGAACCCCCAAGGGCTTTGGGCCCACTGGATCCTAAGTCCAGCGCGTCTGCCAGTTTCGCCACTCTCGCGGAAGACCGACCGGCCGAGGAACCAGCATACTCAGTACGACCGAACGCCGCAAGGCGCGGGAATCCGTGCGATTTCCGGGTACGACGCCGGCCAGGGCCGGCCGGGCCGGGCGGGCAGGTCAGGCGGCTTCGGTCGGGGCGTGCGCGGCGTGCATCGGCGCGGGCACGGGAGCCGGGGGCTGTCGCAGGAAACGGTGGTGCTCGGCGCGGAACCGGGCCAGGCACTTGCTGCAGATGCCATCGGTGAACCGCACGCCCCAGCCCCGCCACGAGGCGATACCGTGCAGCAGGGGGTAACCCCGGTAGGACGGATGCCATGCGCATCGGCAGATCAGCACGACGTGATCTTCCCTCCCGGCGCCCACGGTGGCGCGCCGGTCAAGATTTGCAAGGCATGTGCCCCGGTCCGAGCGCTGTGCCGACAACGACTTGAGGCCCATCGCGGCTGCGGTGCACAGGAGATTTCCTTTCGCACTGTGAAAAGTCTTCCTGAGCCCGCGCGGCCCGCTGGATGGGCATAATTGAACCGATGAAGCTGCCGCGGCTCCCCTCCTGGCCCACCCACCCGCGCTGGCGGGTCGTTGGCCTGGTCTCCCTGGCCCTCGTCGTCGGGCTCGTGCTGGCTCTCGTCGCCTACTCGGCCATCGCGCTGTCTCGCTTCGAGCGCGTCGAGACCCGCCGGGCGACGTACGTGTACGCGGGGGCGCAGCCGCTCGTGCCCGGTCTGCAGGTGAGGCGCGTCGACCTGGCCGGCACGCTGGCCCGGCTCAAGTACGTCGAGTCACGGAGTGCGCCGGCCGAGCCCGGGCAGTACCGGCGAGCGGGCAATGCCTGGGACATCCACCTGCGCGGCGGGAGCGGGGTGGCGGCCCAGCGCGTGCGGATCGAGGTCCACGACGAGCGCATCACGCGCGTCACCCGGGACGGCAACGACATCGGCGCCGCCACGCTCGAGCCGGAGATCCTGGCCAGCGCCGACGACCGGCCCGGCGAGGAGCACCGTCCCGTGCGCCTTGCCGACACGCCGCTGGTGCTTCTCAACGCCGTGCTGGCCGCCGAGGACCATCGCTTCTTCGACCACGGCGCCCTCGACGTCCGCGGCATGCTCCGCGCGGCCTGGACGAACCTCCGGGCCGGGCGCGTGATGCAGGGCGGCTCGACCATCACCCAGCAGCTCATCAAGAACCGGCTCCTTGGCGCCCGTCGCACCTACGCACGCAAGCTCAGCGAGGCCTGGCTGGCGACGCTGATCGAGTGGCGCTACTCCAAGCAACAGATCCTCGAGTCCTACCTCAACGAGATCTACCTGGGCTCCCGCAGTGGCCTCGCCGTGCGGGGCGTCGGGGCCGCCGCCCGCGTGTACTTCCGCAAGGAGATCCACCAGATCACGCCGGCCGAGGCCGCGCTGCTGGCCGGCATGGTGCGGGCGCCGAACAGCTACTCGCCCGCCGTCAACCCCGAGCGAGCCCGCGGGCGCCGCGACGTCGTGCTGGCGCGGATGCGTGAGCTGGGCATGCTGTCGGCCGCCGATTTCGAGGCGGCCAAGGCCCAACCGGTCCGGGTGCCGCCGCCGTCGATCGCCGCTCAGCCGGCTCCTTACTTCAACGACTACGTGCGGATCGAGCTCGAGCAGCGCTTCGGTGACATCGGCGAGAGCGTCGGGGGCTCCGTCTACACGTCACTCGACCTGGCCCTGCAGCGCTTCGCCGAGGGGGCGGTGGTGCGCGGCCTCGACCGGCTGGAGACGCGCCTGTCGCGGCTGCGCCGGGACGAGCCGTCGCGGCGGCTCCAGGCCGCGCTCGTCGCTCTCGATCCGTCCACCGGCGAGATCCGCGCCCTGGTCGGGGGCCGCGACTACCAGGTGAGCCAGTTCAACCGGGCCGCGCTCGCCCACCGCCAGCCGGGCTCCGCCTTCAAGCCGTTCGTCTATCTCGCCGCGCTGCGCGCACGGGGCGGCAATGCGCCGGCCCTCACCGCCTCCACGATCGTGGACGACTCGCCCATCACGCTGACCGTGGGTCGTGACTCCTGGAGCCCGCGCAACTACAACGACCGCTACGAGGGCCGGGTGAGCGTGCGCCGCGCGCTGGAGCTGTCCCTCAACGCCGCCACCGTTCGCGTGGCCGAGAGCGTGGGGATGCCGGCCGTGATCGAGACCGCCCGCGCGCTGGGGCTGGGCGGCGAGCTGGCGCCAGTGCCGTCGATGGCACTCGGCACCTTCGAGTCGACGCCGATCGAGCTGGCACGCGCCTACCTGCCGATCGTCAACGGTGGCCTGCGGCCGCCCGGCGTGATCGCCGTGCGCTCGGTGCGCGACCGCGACGGCAGCGTCGATCCCGGCGACGCCGACGAGCCGGTGGCGGTCATCACACCGGCCGAGGCGTACCTGATCACCTCGCTCCTGGAGGGCGTGATCGCCTCCGGCACCGGCACCTCCGCGAGGGCGCTGGGCGTGGCCGGTGCGGTGGCCGGCAAGACGGGCACCACCAACGACGGCCGCGATGCGTGGTTCGTGGGGTATGCGCCTCGCCTGCTGGTGGCCGTGTGGGTCGGCTACGACAGCAACGAGCCCCACGGGCTCAGCGGCGCCGAGGCCGCGCTGCCGATCTGGGCCGACTTCATGCGCCAGGCCCTCGACGCCTATCCCCAGCCGGCGTTCACGGTGCCGGCCGGCATTGCCTTCGCGGACGTGGATCTCACCAACGGCCTGCTCGCGAACCGGTTCTGTCCCACGGTCGGGCGCGAGACATTCCTGGCCGGCACCGAGCCCGCCCCCTGCCAGGAGCACGGCGGCGTCGGCGATCAGATCGTCGACTGGTGGAAGCGCCTGCGGAACTGGTGGGGCCGGTGAGCTCGCAGGCACGTCGCTTGCGATGCAGGCCTGACATGGGAGCACGGCGCTGGGCACTGGTGGGTGTCCTCGTCGTCGCGCTCGGCGTCGAGGGGTGCACGACCGCACCGCTCAAGCCAGCGGGCCTGGTGCCCCCGGCCGGGGAGCGGCCGTCCAGTCAGACGGGGCGGGCGTCGTGGTACGGCCGAGCGCATCACGGCCAGCTCACCGCGAGCGGCGAGCGTTTCGACATGAACGCACTGACCGCCGCGCATCCTTCGCTGCCGTTCGGCACCCGGCTGCGGGTCGTGAACCTGGACAACGACCGTGCGGTGGAAGTGCGGGTGAACGACCGGGGCCCCGTCGTGGCGGGGCGGATCCTCGACCTCTCGTATGCCGCCGCTCGCGCCCTCGGCGCCGTCGGCTCCGGCGTCGTCCCCATCGAGCTGACCGTCTTGCCGTGACGGGGGCGCGGCGCGCGTGCCCGGCTCGCGGGGCACTATCGCGCCTCGGGCGATCTTATCGGCGGGGCGACTCGCGCCAGCCGCAGATCCGGCAGTACCAGCCGATCACCGTGCCGCGCTCGGTCTCGTACAGACCGCACTTCGGACACTGCTTGCCGGAGCCGGCCGGCGCCGACGCCGGGGCCGGCGCCTGCAGCGTGACCGGTGCTGCCACCGCCGTGGGGGCGGCGACCGGTTCGGGCCTGGAGGACACCGCCGCGTAGACCGGCTCGATCACGGTCGACGCCACCGGAGCCGGCTCGATCACGCTCGGTTCCGGCACGAAGGGCGCCGACGGCACCGGCATCCCCGAGAGCTGGGAGGCCGTCACCCGTGACATCGCCCAGCCGGTGGCCAGGACCGTGACGGCGAAGTTCGCCACGCCCAGCAGCGTGGCCAGCAGCTGGCCGAGCATGCCGAGCGCCCCGTTCGCGAAGGCCGTGGACAGGCTGAGCGCGACGAAGTTGGGCGGTGTGAAGATGACGGCGGCGATCAGCGAGGCCACCCAGACCCGCCACGTGATGCCCCACCACACGCTTCCGGGCGCGGTCAACGAGTAGCCGTAGCGCCCCTCGGCCCACCGGCTGGTGAGCTGGGGGACCAGCACGGCGCCCCAGATCACCGCCGCCACCACGCCGAGGGTCATGATGAGGATGCCCAGCACGGCCATGCCGAGCTTGCTGAGCGCGCCCCCCACTGCCACCGCGCCGATGATGAGGGGCACGATACGGACGAGCTGCCGCCAGATCATGTACCAGCCCGCCCGAAGGGACTCGAGGGTGAAGAACCCGAACGGCTCGATCGTGAGCGTGGCGTCCATTCCGCCCTCCCCTGCCAGCGATTCTGGGATGTCGGGGCGGCGCGTGTCAATTTTCTGGGGCGCACCCGCGCGGGGGGATGGGCCGCCCGGGATCCGGCCCGTCAGCCCTCGAGGCTGAGCGGCACTACCTGCGCACCGGGGAGACGCCGCAGCACCTCCGGCGACACCCGCACCTTGGACGAGCGGCTGCCGCTGCCGAGGATCGCCCACTCGAGGGCCAGGACCTTGTCGTCGACGTAGATCGGCAGGTCCGGCGGCAGCGCGAACACGGTGACGCCGCCGATCAGCATCCCCGTGAGCGCGCGGGTCTCCTCGGCGGAGGCGAACGAGACCTTGGAGGCGTTGAGCAGGCGGCGCACGCTTCGGTTGACGTCCAGGCGCGTGGTCGCCTTCACCACGCAGGCGGCGAACTGGCGGGGCTCCTTCTTCGAGGCGACGACGATCGTGTTGGCCGCGTGGTCCAGCGGCACGCCGTAGCGCTCGCAGTAGGCGGCGGTGTCGGCGAACGCCGGATCGATCGGCTGCAGCTCGTAGGGCACGCCGAGGCCGTCGAGCACGGCGACCACTCGGCGCTCGACCTCGGCGCCGTCGTCGCTCACGCCTCGCTCCGGCGGAAGACGGTCCCGAGCACGGGATGCGGCGTCTCGGCCAGCCCCACGGCGCGGGTGGCGGCGAGCTCGACGGCGACGGCGCCCTCGTCGGCACCGGGGTCGAGGTCGACGGCGATGCGCATCGGCGAACCCGGCCAGCGATAGACGAGTGCGCCGGCCGCCTCGGCACGGTGCCCCTGCAGGACGGCGCCCCACAGCGTGTGGGCCCGCTCGGCCGAGCGCGCGCGTGTGCGCAGCCCCAGCACGGTGACCGGCGGCGGCGGGTGGGCCGGGCCCGGCGGCGCGACGAACGGCGGACGGACCTCGTCCACACGCGACTCGGCGAGCTGCACCACGAGGCCGAGCGCCTCCTTGGGATGCAGGAACGCTTCGGCCCAGGCCGGATCGGACTCGTCGCGCCCGACGATGCGCAGGCCGTGGGCGACGGCGCGCTCACACGCCTCGGTCAGGCTCGGCACCCGGAATGTCACGTGGTGGATGCCGGGACCGCGGGTGGCGAGGAAGCGATGCAAGAAACCGTCGGCGCCGAGCGGCTCCAGGATCTCCAGCCGGCCGCCGCCGGCGAAGCGCCAGTGGCCCCACGTGTACGCCCCGGACGGGCCGCCGTCGCCCGTGGGCGTCCCCCCCAGCGTGCCGACGAGCACGGCCGACGCCTCGGCCATGCGGTGCGTCGCGATCGCGATGTGATCGAACTGGATCCCGCTCATCGTCCCTCCCCGGACCGCCTGACAGTCTACGCGATGGCGCGAGCGGGCTAGAATGCGCCGTGCGTCCGCCCCTCTTCTACGGCTGGGTGGTCGTCGCGGTGGCGTTCGTGACGATGGGCCTCGGCGTCAACGCGCGCACCGCGTTCTCGCTGCTGTTCCCGCCGATTCTCGACGAGTTCGGCTGGGAGCGCGGCCTCACGGCGGGCGCCTTCTCCGTCGGCTTCCTCGTCACGACGGTGTTCACGCCGTGGATGGGCGCGATCATGGACCGGCGCGGACCGCGCTGGGTGATCGGCGCCGGCGTGCTCGCCGTCGGGGCGGGCCTCGCCCTGGCGCCGCTGATGCGCGCGCCCTGGCACCTCTACCTCACGCTGGGCGTGCTCGTGTCGGGCGGCACCCTGGCCGCCGGCTACACCGGCCACGCGCTGTTCCTGCCGAACTGGTTCGTGCGCACCCGCGGACTGGCGATCGGCATCGCCTTCTCCGGGGTCGGCGTGGGCTCGATCCTGATGCTGCCGTGGATCCAGGCGATGATCGTGAGCTCGGGATGGCGGACGGCCTGCTACGCGACCGCCGCCGTCGTGCTGCTCGCGGCGCTACCGCTCAACCTGCTGCAGCGCCGCCGGCCCGAGGACCTCGGACTGCTCCCCGACGGCGACGCCGCCCCGCCGAGCGCGACGGGCCGGGCCCATCCCGCCAACGTCGTCGATCCGGTCTGGGCCTCGATCGACTGGACGCTGGGGCGCGCCGCGCGCACGGCGAGGTTCTGGTGGATCATCGTCGGCTTTCTTGGTGGACTGTTCGCGTGGTACGCCGTCCAGGTCCACCAGACGAAGTACCTGATCGATCTGGGCTTCGCGCCGGCGCTGGCCGCGTGGGCGCTCGGCCTGGTCGGCTTCGGCGGCATCGTGGGGCAGATCGCGCTCGGCCATCTCTCCGACCGAGTCGGCCGCGAGTGGGTGTGGACGATCGCCTGCGGCGGCTTCGTGATCTGCTACCTGGTGCTCCTGGCTCTGCCCGCGCACCCCACGCCCGCGCTGCTCTACGTGATGGTCGGTGCCCAGGGTCTGCTCGGTTACGGCCTCGCCTCCGTGTACAGCACCATCCCGGCCGAGATCTTCCAGGGCCGCCACTACGGCAAGATCTTCGGCACGCTGAGCCTCGCCTCCAGCAGCGGCGCCGCCCTCGGCCCGTGGGTCACCGGCGCGCTGCACGACTACACCGGCAGCTACGTCCTCGCCTTCCAGCTCGGCATCGCGGCCAGCATCATCTCCGCCATCGCCGTGTGGCTGGCGGCGCCGAGGAAAGTTCGCGCGGTTGCTGGTCGGACGCCGACCCGATGAGAACCGGCCGACCAGCGTCGCGTGGCGTGGGAGGCGGCGCCACAGGGCGACAGGGTCTCCTGAGGTTCCGTTGGCTTCGATCGTGTAGAGCCTCACGTAGGACCAGGCTTCGGCCGCCCCTTCGCGGACCCGGTCGTCTCACGCGGAACCGAAGGGGACCCTGTCGCCCTGTGGCGCCGCCTCCCACGCCACGCGGGCCTCGCGGCTCTAGCGCTGCAGGGACGGGGCCCAGGCCGTCGTGCGGCCGCCGATCGTTTCCCAGCGGATGCGGGCGCCGGTCGCGGTGCGGGCCAGCGGGTCGTGATCCCAGCGGCGGTGGAAGAGCCAGGCACGCGGGAAGCGGTCGCTGTCGGAGCCGGCGCGGATGGCGGCGGTGAGGACGGCGCGCAGGCGGCGGCGCAGGCGTGCGGCCTCGGCGATCGAGAGCGTGCGGGCGGGCCGGCGCGGATCGATGCGGGCCTGGTACAGGACCTCGTCGGCGATCCAGTTCCCCACACCGGCCGCGAACGTCTGATCGAGCAGCAGCGCCTTCATCGGCGCCGTCCGCTCGTGCAGCAGGGCGAAGAAGCGCGCCGGGCTCGGTAGCTCGTGGAGCGCATCGAATCCGAGGTCGGCCACCGGCGGCTCCCGCCGCGGATCGTCGCGGAGGCGAATGCGCCCCAGGCGCCGGGCGTCAGCCATGGCCAGCGCGGTGCCGTCGTCGAAGGTCAGGATCAGCTTCACGAACCGCGGCGGCCAGCCGGGCGGCGCCCACCCGCGCGTGGACCGCAGGCGGAGCGGGGGGCGGGCGGGGACGTGCAGGCCGCCGGTCATCCCGAAGTGCATCAGCAAGGCGGGGCCACGATCCAGCTCGAGCCAGAAGTGCTTGCCGTGACGGTGGACCGCCCGCACGCGCCGCCCGCGCAGCGTCGCGGTCAGCCGGGTCGGGGTGACGCCTTCGACGACGATCGGATCGGGCGCGCACCACACATCGACGATGCGCCGTCCCACCGCCACCCGGGTGGCCAGCCGGCGCGCCGCCTCGACTTCCGGCAGCTCGGGCACGGGCGCGCGTTACTCGTTGACGATGCCGAGCAGCTCGACCTCGAAGATCAGCGTCGCCCCCGGCTTGATCCGCGGGGGGGCGCCGCGCTCGCCGTAGGCCAGCTCGGCCGGGCAGACCAGCCGGCTCTTGCCGCCCACCTTCATGAGCTGCACGCCCTCCGTCCAGCACTTGATCACGCCGTTGAGCGGAAACGTCGCCGGCTGATCACGCTGCACGGAGCTATCGAAGACGCTGCCGTCGGTCAGCGTGCCATGGTAGTGCACCTTCACCTTGTCGGTGGCCTTCGGCGACGGCCCGGTGCCGGGCTTCAGCGTCGTGATGACCAGCCCCGAGTCGGTCTTCTTGGCGCCGTTCGCCGACGCGGCCTTGGCCAGGAAGGCGTCGCCCGCCTTCTTCTCGGCGGCGGCGACGGTCGCGGCTCGGGCCGAGCGGATCTGGTTGATCCTGGCCATCTGGTCGCGCGGGTCCGCCTTGCGCTCGCGGCCGAGCACGCCGTCGGAGAGCCCGGCCTTGACCATCTCCAGCTCGGCCGCGGTCAAGGCGAACGGCGCCAGCCGGTCGGCGAGCGCGTAGCCGAGCGCGTAGAGAGCCTTGTCGTCCTCGGTCTTCAGCTCCTGGGCCGCGCCCGGGGCGGGCGCGGCGAGCAGCGCGATCACGAGCAGGGCGAGCCAGCGCATGAGAACTCCTCTCTGGCGGGTGGGTCCGGGCCGCAGGGCCCGGGGCTACGTCAACACCGCGGTCTTCTGCCGCGCGATCAGGTCGAAGTCGATCGCCGCGCCGAGGCCGGGGCCGGTGGGCGCCCGCACGAGGCCGTGAGCGTCGATCTCGATGTCCTCCACGAGACCGTACTTCTGGGCGGCGGACGGCAGCAGCACCTCGAAGAACTCGCAGTTGCGGATCGCCATCGTCACGTGAAGATGGGCGACGTTGTTGAGCGAGTTGCCGCCGTGATGGATCTCGAAGTTCATGTGGAAGCCCTCGGCCAGGTGGGCCGACTTGATCAGCGGCGTGATGCCGCCCTTGACGGCGACGTCGCCGCGCAGGTAGTCGGTGGCCTGGGCCGTGATCCACGGCGCCAGCGCGGTGAAGCCGCCCGGCGCATACTCGGTGGCCAGGATCGGGATCTTGAGTTGCTGCTTGAGCTTCACGTAGTTGTACAGGTCGTCGTCGGCCAGCGGGTCCTCGTACCAGTGGAACCCGAGCGCCTCCACCACCCGGCCGACCCGCAGCGCCTCCGGGTACTGATAGGCCCAGGTGGAGTCGAGCATCACCGTGTAGTCGTCGCCGACCGCGCGCCGCACGGCCTCGCACACCGCGATGTCGGTGACGGGATCGGTCGGCGGGTGGATCTTGTAGGCCTTCCAGCCGGCCGCCTTGTAGGACAGCGCCTCCTCCGCGTAAGCCTGCGGGGAGGCCAGCACCGCCGAGGACGCGTAGGCGGGGGCGCTCTCGCGGTAGGACCCGAGCAAGCGGGAGATCGGCAGTCCCGCCACCTTGCCCGCGAGGTCCCACAGCGCGACGTCGACGGCACCGATGGCCCGCAGCGTCGTCGTGCGATTGCGCTGCCACATCGCCTGCCACAGCCGCTCGCGCTCGAGTGGGTCCTGGCCGAGCACGATCGGCTTGAGGTAGCGGATGAGCGAGGCGCCGTCCATCGACGCGCCCCGCGAGGAAGAGCCGAGGAAGGCGTGACCCTCCACGCCCTCGTCGGTGCGGAGCGTCAGCAGCCCCAGGTCGCTCGACCCGCCGAAGCGGGGACTGTGGCGACCGTAGGTGGTGGCCGGAATGCCGCTCCAGGTGAACAGCGTCAGCGTGACGTCGGTGATCTTCATCGTCGGCCTCCACGGCGTCCGCGGGGACCGGCGTAGCCTACCACGCCCCCGGCGGGCCGCGAGACGGCCGCGCGGCCGACGACTACGCGGCGAGCCGCTCGGCCACCCGCACGAGCACCAGCAGGGTATCGAGCGCGCCGTTCACGAAGCCGAGTGCGCGATCGACCGAGACCAGCGTCGGCTGTCGCTCGCGCGCGGCCCGTTGCAGGTCGGCCTCGACGACCGCGAGCACGACGGCGGGGATGGACTCGACGGTGCCCCGACGCTCGAGCGCCTCCCGCGCCACCTCCTCGCAGAAGCGGGCCCGGGCGCGGAAGGCCCGCCGGCTGTCGGCGTGGCTGGCCGAGCTGGCGTGCGCGTCGGCCATCGCATGCTGGTGCGTGTAGAGGGCGACGAGCGCGTCCGCGTCCTCCACGAGGAGGACCTCGATCTGGGCGTGCTCGACCTTCCTGGCCAGCAGCGAGCGCTGCGCCAGCAGCGCCGGCCGCTCGGCGCCGGCGGTAGGGATTCGCACCGTCACCGACTCGAGGAGCCGGTGGTACTCGGCCAGGCATTGCTTCAACAGCGTCAGGCGCCGAAATTCTCCCATGCGTGTCCTCCTGGACGAGGCTCCCATCGGCAAGCGGGATGCCACTCGCACACGCAGGAAAAACGGCGACTTGGCGGCGATACCAGGGGGAGACGGGGTCAGCTGGTGATCAGCGCGGTGGTCAGGGGCGACGCTGCTGCAGCAAGCGGTCGGCGGCGGCGGTGCCGGCCGCCCGCCGGTCGACCGGGTCGTCGAGACGGCGCGCGATGCGCCGCAGCATTCGGTGCTGGCGATCGAGGAGCCGGCGCTGCTCGATGAACAGTCGCATCATCTCGCCCATCACGATGAAGGGCGCGCCGGTCAGCACGCCGGAGATCACGAGGAGCCCGGCGGCCAGCCCCCGCTCGAGGACCGCCTGGCCGGTGAGACTGCCCCACGGCATGTCGAGCGTGACCGCGGCGACGGCAAGCAGCAGGCCGCCGACGATCAGCAGCAGGCCGACGATGACGAGGACGGAGGCCCAGAAGGCGGCGAAGCGGAACCCGGGCATCGCGGAACCATCCTACCGCGGACGGCAATCGCTGGACAGCGCCTCCTGGATGACGAGGCCCAGCCGGCGCGCCATCACCGGCTTCTCGACCCAGGCCAGCACACCCTCGACGGCAGCCCGGGCCGAATCGCCGACATAGCCCGACATCATCACGACCGGGACCCGCACGTCGCGCTCGCGCAGCGTGCGGACCAATCCGAGCCCGCCCATGCCGGGCATGACGAGGTCCGTGAGCACCAGGGCCACCTCGCCGGCGTGGGCCGCGTGCAGCTCCAGCGCGTTCTCCGCCGAGGAGGCGGTGAGCGTGCGGTAGTTGAGGTCGGTCAGGATGTGGGCGAGCGTCTGGCGTACCAGCGCCTCGTCCTCGACCACCAGCAGCATCTCGCCGGCGCCGCGGATCAGCTCGAGCCCGGCCCGGACGTCGGCGACGCTCCGGTCGTCGGCCAGGCTTGGCAGGTAGAGCGTGAAGCGCGTCCCCTCGCCCAGCCGGCTGTCGACGGTGATGTGGCCGCCGTGCTCGGTGACGATGCCGTAGGCCTGCGAGAGGCCGAGGCCGGTGCCGCGCCCCGGCGCCTTCGTGGTGAAGAACGGATCGAAGATGTGTTCACGCACCTCGGGCGGCATGCCGGCCCCGGTGTCGGTCACGGTGAGGACGACCCATCGGCCCGGACCCGGGCGCGCGTCGCCGGTGCCGGCCCGGCGCTCCTCCAGACCCAGGTGGAAGCGCAGCTTGCCGCCCAGCGGCATGACGTCGCGCGCGTTGACGGCGAGGTTGGTCAGCACCTGGGTCAGCTGGTTGGGGTCGGCGCTGATGACGAACGGGCCCCCGGTGCTCTCGACGCTGATGACGATGCTCTCGGGCAGGGTGCGCTCGAGCAGGCCGATCGTCTGCTCCAGGAGCTGGGTGACGTCGACGGTCTCCAGCGAGGGCAGTGACTGCCGGCTGAAGTCGAGGATCTGGCGGACGAGGGCGGCCGCGCGCTCGCCCTGATCGACGATGACCTCCAGCCGGCCGCGCACGAACGGCGCGTCGGACTGCTTGCGCATCCCGAGCTCGGCCGAGTTCACGATCGTCATCAGGATGTTGTTGAAGTCGTGCGCGATGCCGGCGGCGAGCTGGCCCACCGAGGCCAGGCGGGCCTGCTGCTGGGCGACCTTCTGGGCCTCGCGCTCGCGCGTCACCTCGCGGATCACCACGACGGCGCCCTCGCCGCCGGCCAGCGGGCGGGCGGCCACCTGGAACACGCCGGCCGTCCCGGCGGCGCCGGCCGCGATCTCGCGCGCCTGGATCTGGGGCCCGGCCAGCAACCGCTCGAGCGACAGGCCGCCGATCTCGGTCACTCGCCCGTCGGCGCCCGTCGTCGCCACCACGGCGAGGTGGATGCGGGCGAAGGGATTGGCGAGGGCGACGCGCCCGTCGCGCTCGAGGAGCACCACGCCCTCCGGGAGGTGCTCGACGACCGCCTGCAGCCGCTGCTGCTGGGCGTCGAGCGCGGTGCGCAGCCGGGCCTGGTGAATGGCCACCGCGAGCTGCGTGGCGACCTCCCACACGATCTCCGCGTGGTCACGGTCGAAGGCGGCCGCCTGGTTGCGGGCGACGCACAGCACGCCGATCGTCTCGCCGCCCACGACCAGCGGCGCCCGGAGCATGCCCGGCACCGGCTCGTCGAGCCCGTGGGGCGGCACGCCGGCCAGCGGCAGCGGAGCGCCCTCGTCGGGCCCACCCTCGCCGTCGATCACCAGCACCCGGGCCTGGTCCTGGCCCGGCTCGAAGAGCACGACGGCGCCCCACTCGTAGGGGACGACCTGGCGCAACCGCGGCAGCGCGCCGCGGGCCACTGCCTCGACCGACTCGGCAGCCAGGATGCCGCGGTCGATGTGGTGCAGGGCCTCCAGCCGCTGGGTCTTGGCCCGGACCTTCTCCTCCAGCGTGTCGCGCAGCTCGCGCGACTGGCGGACGTAGCGCTCGACGACGGCCGACAGCTCGCCGATCTCGTCGCCGGTGTCCAGGCGCAGCACGCCGGCGTCGACCTCGCCGGCCTCGACCCGTCGCACCGCCGAGGACAGGGCCCGGACGGCCCGCGTGGACGCGCGGCTGGCGAAGACCAGCATGCCGACGGTGACGATCAGCACGCAGCCGCCCGCGATGGCGAGCAGCTGGGCGGCGGACCGCAGCGGGCCATAGCTGTCGGTGAGGCGGATGACGCCCACCAACCGGCCGCCCAGGCGAGGCGCGTCCACGACGCCGACGACCTTCAGCTCGCCCCGCGTGTCGTGCACGACCGTCGCGCCACGGGCCATCACCGCCCGCCGCGTCGCCGGCGAGAAGGCCTCCGCCGGCAACGAGTCGTTGCCGCGCAAGAGCAGCAGGCGGCCGCCCGCGCCCCACTCGGTGAAGGCTCCCAGGCGCCGCGCGGTCTCGGGCGCGGCGGCGAGCCGGGGCAGGCTCTGCTGCAAGGTCGTGGCCGCGCTCTCCCGCACCATGCCCTGGAAGGCCTGCAGCACGAACAGGGCGATGAGCGCAAAGCCGCTAACGGCGACGGCCAGGCTCACGCCCAGGATCCGGCCGGCCACCGTGCGGGCGACCAGGCTGCCGAGGCCCGCCTCCCGTGCCAGACGCGCGCGCACCGGCTCCAGCACGCGGTCGAGCGCCAGGTGGTAGAAGACCGCCAGCAGCAGCGAGGTCACCAGGCCGTGCGAGACGTTCTTGGCCTGCTCGATGAGCGGCAGCGAGGCGAACACGCGCAGCTGCAACGCGCCGATCGTGTACCCAGCCAGCACGAACCCGAACAGCAGGGCGGCCACGACGGCCGGGTAGTGCATGACTTCGCGGTACACACGGGCCGGCGCCCGTGCGCCGCGCGCCTCGCGCAGCGGGAACAGCCGCTGGGCCGCGAGCACGAAGCCGCCGCCGACGACCGGCACCTCCCAGAAGAACGCGAACGCCGTCCACTTGAGCTGCAGCTCGTCGATGTTCATCGTGAGCAGGTAGTAGACCGGCGCCGGTAGCCAGTACCAGAACGCCAGCCCGCCCCAGTACAGCGCCGTCGCCTTCACGCGCGTGGACAGGAACTCGCGCCGGCGCCACAACGCGATGGCGGCGCTGCCGTGGACCAGCTGCAGCCAGGCCAGCCACGCCACGAAGATCGGCACCGTCATCGGCACGAACCCGAGCAGCGACAGGCCCGTATAGACGCACGGCGCCATGATGCAGACGGTCACCAGCATCGCGATGGTGACCAGGCGGACGTCGAGCGCTGTCGAGTGTCGATCGGTCAGCATTCAGCCGGGCGTGGGGCAAGGGGTGTGCCAGATGTTACGGCAGCGATTTCGTCGGGTTACTTGCCGGAACTTGCCAGTGGCGCGGTCAGGTTTCTCCCGATCCGGTCGATTCCTGACCGTCAGGATTCGCGTTAGGATGGCGCCGCCGGAGGACGCATGACCGAGACCGAGATTCTCATCGTGGGCGGCGGCATCGCTGGTGCCTCGGCGGCATACCATCTCGCGTTCCACGGGCGTCGCGTCACGCTCGTCGAGCGCGGTGACATCGCCTCGGGCGCCTCCGGCGTGAATGCCGGCGCCATCGATTCCATCGGGTGGGGCCACACGCCGGATCTCCAGGCCCACCTCACGGCCGGCAGCGTGGAGATCTTCAAGGCGGTGCAGCTCGACCTCGGTGAGGACATCGAGTTCCGGCAGTCGGGCGCCATCCAGGCGATCCACACGCCCGAGCAGTACGAGTTCGCGCGACAGCGCGTCGAGGCGCTCGGTGCTCGCGGCCACACGGTGCAGCTGCTCACCACGCGTGAGGTGCGCAGCCTCGAGCCTGGATTCTCGCCGGCGCTGCTCGGCGCCATGTACTCGCCGCTACGCTCGCAGGCCGACCCCGGCCGGGCCACGCGGGCCCTGGCCACGCTGGCCGCTCGGCGCGGCGCCAGCATCCTCACCGACCACGAGGTGCTGGGGCTGGCGGCCCGACCGGCGGGCGGCTATGTGGCGCGCACGCCCCACGGCGAGATCGTCGCCGGCGCGGTCGTCCTGGCCGCCGGCGCCTGGAGCGGGCCGGTTGGCGCGCTGCTGGGCCTCGAGATCCCGATCGTCCCCGTTCGTGGCCAGATGTGGGCGACGCCGCCGGTGCCGCCGAGCGTGTTCCAGACGATTTCCTCCGCCGAGTCGCAGCACGCCTGGCATCTCGACCCGGGCCCACCCCCACCCTTCCTCACCATCCGCAAGAACGCCCGCGTCACCCGTCACCTCTACGGCCGGCAGCGGCGCGACGGCGAGATCATCTTCGGCGGCGACCGCGAGGAGGTCGGCTGGAGCACGACCCCCGACCCCGCCGGCATCGAGGTGAACCGCCGCCACGCCGCCGAGGTGCTGCCGTTCCTGGCCGGGCTCGGCGTGACACGAACCTGGGCGGGATTGATGCCGTTCCCGCTCGACGGCAAGCCGCTCATCGGCCGGGTGCCGGGCCGTGACGGGCTCTGGATCGTGAGCGGGCTGGCCTCGTCGGGGTTCGGCCGCGGCCCCGCGGCCGGCCGGCTCCTCGCCGACTTCCTGCACACGGGCACGCCAGCCCCGGTCCTGGCCGAGGCCGATCCCGTGGGCCGGATCAGGGAGCGCTGAGCCCGGGCGGGTCGGCGAGCAGGCGGACGAGCGCCGAGAGACCGGCCTCGACCAGTCCGAAGGAGCCGCCGAGGTCCAGCGTGTGCAGGTCGCCCGGCGTGCGGAGCGCGTGGGCGATGGCCTGACGGTCGGCGACCAGCCGCACCCCGAAGGTGGAATCGACCGTCGTCCGCCGGGTCTCGGCCTGCTGCAGCTCGCGCACGACCGCGTGCACCTGGTCGGGGTCGAGCATCGACAGCGGGGCCCGGCAGTGGCCGCACGCCGACTCGCGGGCGAGATCGATCGGCGCCCCGCACGCCGAGCAGTTCACCGAGGGCGCGTAGCGGCGCAGCTCGGCCAGCCGCTCCGGCGAGAGCGGGCGCACGAAGTTCTTCTCGCGCAGGAAGTCGAAGAAGGTCGTCAGCCGTCCCTCGTCCCCCGGGCACCGCCAGTACGAGAACGGCGTGGATCGCGCGCGGTCCGCGGTGGCCAGGAGGGCGCGCCGGCAGCGCGGGCAGTGCATGCCGTCGCGCTGGAGCGGGTGTCGCTGGGCGCGGTGCTCGTCGAGCGCCGCGAAGACCCGCAGGGTGGCGCCCGGCGTCAGTGCGATGCTCTCGCGGCCGTCGAACCAGATGAGGCCGCAGCCGTGGCAGAAGTCGAGATCGACGGCCCGGCCGTAGTGGGCGTCGAAGCGCTGCGTCTGCATCGGCTGATCGCAGCCGGGACAGGCGAGCGGCGAGGCGGCGACGGGGCCGCTCACGTCAGGCGGGTGCGGATGCGCTCGACGGCCTCCGCGGTCTGCTCGCGCGAGCCGAACGCAGTGAGCCGGAAGTAGCCCTCTCCGCTCGGCCCGAAGCCGGAGCCGGGGGCGCCGACCACGTGAGCCTCGGCGAGGAGCTTGTCGAAGAAGTCCCACGACGACAGCCCCGCCGGCGTGCGGGCCCAGATGTAGGGCGCACTGCGGCCGCCGTACACGGTAAGGCCGGTCGCGGTCAGCCCCTCGCGGATGAGCCGGGCGTTCTCCATGTAGAAGTCCGTCAGCGCGCGCACCTGCTTCTGCCCCTCGGGGGTGTAGGCAGCGGCCGCGGCCCGCTGCACGACGTAGGGCGGGCCGTTGGACTTGGTCGAGGTGCGGCGCAGCCACAGCTCGTTGAGGCCGAGCCGGCGGCCATCCGCCGTCCGTCCTTGCAGCGCCTTCGGTACGATCGTGTAGGCCAGCCGCAGGCCGGTGAACCCCGCGCTCTTGGAGAAGCTGCGCGACTCGATGGCCACCTCGCGCGCGCCCTCGATCTCGTAGATCGAGTGCGGGACCTCGGGGTCACGGATGTAGGCCTCGTAGGCGGCGTCGTAGAAGATCACCGCCTCGTGCTCGCGCGCGTAGTCCACCCAGCGCTTCAGCGCCGGCCGCGTCATCGCCGCGCCGGTGGGGTTGTTCGGATAGCAGAGCACGATCAGGTCGACGTGGCGGTCGGGCAGGGCCGGCTGGAAGTCGTTGTCGGCCGTGCACGGCAGGTAGACGAAGCCGGCGTAACGGCCGCTGGCGTCGGCCCGGCCCGCGCGCCCGGCCATCACGTTGCTGTCGGCGTACACCGGGTAGACCGGGTCCATCAGCGCGACCACGCAGTCGGTGGCGAAGATCTCCTGGATGTTGGCGGCGTCGCTCTTGCCGCCGTCGCTCACGAAGACCTCGTCGACGCCGACCGTCACCCCGCGGTCGCCGAAGTCGCGCGCGGCGATGTCGGCGCGGAGCCACTCGTAGCCGACGTAGGGCCCGTAGCCCTTGAGCGTCTCCGCGCGCCCCTGCTCGCGGGCGGCGGCCTCCAGCGCCTGCACGACCGCCGGCGGCAATGGCTGGGTGACGTCGCCGATCCCCAGCGAGATGATCCGGGCGTCCGGATGCGCGCCCCGGAACGCCTCCGCCCGCCGCTTGATCTCGGCGAAGAGATAGCCGGCCTGCAGATTCAGATAGTGCTCGTTGATCCTGGCCATCGCGCCCCCCGTGCAGAGGGTGCGCGAATTCTAGCAGAGGGTGGCTCGGTCGCGGCGGGTCAGCCAGGCGGCGCCACCACAGCAGGCCAGCCCCAGCGCGACCCACGCCGCGGCCCCCGGCAGCCGCGGCGCCTCCGCGTGCACGCGCACCTGCACCGTCCCGGCGGGGACGCTCACGCTGGCCAGGGCGCCATAGCCGGGGAACACGGGTGCCGCCACCGATCGCCCGTCGGCCAGCCGTGCGGCCGCGCGCAGGTCCTCGGTGAAGTTCATGGCGAGCGTGAGCGGGCAGGCCGCGGCCGTCTCGGTGCGGACGACGACCTCACGGCTCCGCCGGGCCGCCTCCACGCTGCTGACGCGGGCCTCGCGACATCGTCCGTCCAGCGTCGCCGGCAGCGCCGCGCGGCCGGTCAGCGGATCGGCGCCGTCCAGCCACAGCACGGCGGTGGCGCGCTGATGGAGCGCGGCGCTCTCGCTGGTCAGCACGCGCGCGAGCGCGGTCGGGTCGCTCACCCGGGCCACGGAGGCGCTGAACCACGCCGGCCCCGCCGTGGGTCCGAGCGGCTCCAGCGAGAGGCGTCCGCGCGCGGGAACGGTGACCTGCCAGGCGACGTCGTAGAGCTGGCGAAGGACCGGGAAGGCCCGGTCGGCCGGCGGCAGGTTGAAGAACACCGCGGTGGACTCCAGGCGATGGCCCCGCAACGCGAACACCAGCGCGGCGAAGCGGCGCGTCGGCACCCCGTAGCCATCCAGGCTCGAGAGGCCGGCGGCGAACGCGGTGTTCGTCGCGAAGGCCGGCACCGCCAGCTCGAGCCGCACGCGCGTCAGGGGCGAGGCCAGCTCGGGCCGCGCGCGGCGGACGGTGTCGCCGAGCCGGCCGGCCTCGGCCAGCAGCCCGGCCGCGTCGGGAAACGGCAGCAATCGCTCGCGGAACGCCGCCACGCTCCCCGCGCCCAGCACGAGCACCAGCACCACCGCCGTGAGCGCCGGCTCCCAGCGCCGGCGCAGCAGGACGACGCCCGCCCCGGCCAGCGTCCACGCCGCCACTTCCCGCGCCACCGAGGGTGCGAGCCAGAGCACGCATGCCAGCGGCAACGCCAGCAGCACGGCGTACGGCCGCCACCAGCCCCGCGGGGCGGGCGCGGTCTTCGCCGCGCGACGACGGCGGCGGCGCGACGGCCGGGGCGCGGCCGCTGGCGTCGAGACGAGCGCGCCCCGATGCAGGATCGCCGCGCTCGCGACGACGGCCACGGCCCACAACCACGGCAGGACCGCGCGCGCGGGGACGCGGAAGCTCTTGAGCGGCGGCAGCAGCTCGAGCAGCGCGCGGGACACCGGCGCCAGGTCCAGGCTGACGACCAGCACGCCGGCCAGGGTCACGGCCAGTCCCAGCGCGAGCGCGCGGGCGCGGCGCCACGGCGCCGCCGCCAGGAGCACGAGCAACG
The DNA here is from genome assembly GCA_963734175.1 of uncultured Candidatus Rokubacteria bacterium. Lineage (GTDB taxonomy): Bacteria > Methylomirabilota > Methylomirabilia > Rokubacteriales > CSP1-6 > AR5. The sequence goes on along the minus strand of CAVTGC010000001.1, from coordinate 140,259 downwards.
GCCCGGCCGGATAGTTCACCTCGTGATGGAGCGAGGCGTCCCGCGCCGACGGCAGCGCCGCCGTCGTCCACGGGATGGAGGTCAGCCAGTCGCGGGCGGTCGCGACGATGAAGTCGTAGGTCACGGTGGTCCCGCCGAGCGGGCGCGCGGCATCCGAGCTGCGCGCGTGGGCCAGCATCACCCAGAACCACGGCAGCGTGACCAGGAGGGCGCCGATCCCGACCAGCGCGGGCACCGCCACCCCGCGCCAGCCGCCGCCGAGGCTGATCCACGCGCCCACCAGCACCGGCGCCCCGAACAGCGCGCCCGCCACGACGATCTGCTGGCCGGAGTGCAGGAGTCCGAGGCCGAGGGCGGCGGTGGTGAGCACGACGAGGACCACGCTCACCGCGCGTGCGGTGGCGGCGGCGACCAGGGCCAGGCCCGCCGCGAACGGTAGCAGTCCGACGACGAGGTTGAGGTGGCCGTGGCCGAGCCGCCACGCGAGCACCGGCGCGAACGCGCACAACCAGGCCACGCCCAGGCGCCCGGGCCACCCGGGGCGACCGGCACCCTCGGTCCACACCGCGGCCACGTCGCCGGCGCAGCGGCACGCCAGGAAGGCCAGGAGCGCCTGCACCACGAACGCGGCAACGATCGCGATCGCGCCCGGCGACAGGCCCAGGCTCGCCAGCGCGGGGAAGAGGGGGAAGGGGCCGAGGACACCCTGGCCCTTGAAGCCCGCCAGCAGGTCGGGACGGAAGACGAGAGCCGTCCAGCCACCGGCCTCGGCCACCTCGCGGATCACCAGCAGGTCGTGGAGGATCGCGTCGTGGCCGGCGATGCCGAGCGGCCATGACCAGCCGAGCAGGAGTGACCACGTCAACGGCACCGCGAGCACGACCATGGCGAGCGTGATGACGTCGTCGCCCTCGCGGCGCAGGCGGCTCATGCGTCGAGGCACACTACGCCGCGCCCGCGCGCGGCGTCAATCGCGGCGTGGACGGCAGGCGACCGCGATGATATTTGACCCCGGCCCGGCGGTCACGCTAGCCTCGGACGGCCGGCGCCCGTGAGCGCCAACCCACCAGAGAGGCGGCCACGTGAGCGATCGACCCCAGGTCCTGGGTACCCGCGGCGCCGAGGCGGAGGCCGCCGGCCCCACCAGCGAGCCGTGCGTGATGGTCATCTTCGGCGCCTCCGGCGACCTGACCAAGCGCCTGCTGATGCCCGCCCTCTACAACCTCGCCTGCGACGGCCTGCTGTCCGAGCGCTTCGCGCTGCTGGGCACGGCGATGGATCCGCTCACCACCGACGTCGTTCCGCGCCCGGCTCGAGCGAGGACATCAAGAAGTTCCACACCCGCCACGCCTTCGACCAGGCGGCGTGGGACGACCTGATCGGCCGCTTCCACTACCTGCCGGCCGGCTTCGACGACCTCGGCGCCTTCCAGACGCTCAAGGCCGAGGTGGCCCGGCTCGACGCCCAGTACCAGGCCGGCGGCAACGTCCTCTTCTACTTCGCCACGCGCGCCGCGCTTCTTCGGCCTGCTCTGCGAGCAGCTGCACAAGCGCCGGCTTCAAGGACGGCCCCGGCTGGAAGCGCATCATCGTCGAGAAGCCGTTCGGCACCGACCTGGCCTCGGCGCTCGCAGCTCAACCGCGAGATCCTGGCCCACTGGCACGAGGAGCCAGATCTACCGCGTCGATCACTACCTCGGCAAGGAGACGGTGCAGAACCTCCTGGCCTTCCGCTTCTCCAACGGCATGTTCGAGCCGCTCTGGAACAAGCACTACATCGACCACATCCAGTTCAACGTGGCCGAGGCGGTCGACGTCGAGGGCCGCGGCGGCTACTACGACAGCTCGGGCGTGCTGCGCGACATGATGCAGAACCACATGTTCCAGATGCTCGCCTACCTCTGCATGGAGCCGCCGGGCTCGTTCGACGCCCGACGCCATCCGCAACGAGAAGGCCAAGCTGCTGGAGGCCGTGCGCGTCTACACGCCCGACGAGGTGCAGCGCTACGTCGTGCGCGGCCAGTACGGCGCCCGGCCGACGAAGGCCGACGGCATCGCCAAGCCGCGGCTACCGCGCAGGAGCCGGACGTCGACCCCCAGTCGCAGCACCGAGACGTTCGCGGCCGCGCGGCTGCTACATCGACAACTGGCGCTGGGAGGGCGTGCCGATCTACCTGCGCTCGGGCAAGGCGCTGTGGAAGCGCGGCACCGAGATCGTCGTGCAGTTCAAGAAGGCGCCCGAGGTCCTCTTCCGCGACACGCCGGTGCAGAGCCTGGGCGCCAACCGGCTCATCTTCCACATCCAGCCCGACCAGGGCATCGAGGTGCAGTTCCACGCCAAGATCCCCGGGCCCACGCTGCAGCTGCAGCCGGTCAACATGCGCTTCGGCTACGGCGAGGCGTTCAAGGCCTCGCGCGACACCGGCTACGAGGTGATGATCTACTCGTGCATGCTCACGGCGACGCCGACGCTGTTCTCGCGCGGCGACCTGGTGGAGGCGGCCTGGCGGATCGCGCAGCCGATCCTCGACGCCTGGAAGGCCACGCCGCCGTCGACTTCCCGAACTACGCGCGCGGCAGCTGGGGGCCCACCGCCGCCTCCGACCTCATCGAGCGCGACGGCCGCCGCTGGTTCGAGATCCTCACCGACGACGTGCTGAAGAAGGTGCCGCTCTTCCGGGGCGGCGACCCGCTGTTCCTCTCCCAGGTGATCCTCGCGCTCCGGCCCGAGGTGGCGGCCGCCGGCGAGATCCTCATCCGCAAGGGCGACATGGGCCGCGAGATGTACATCGTCGTCCGCGGCGAGGTCGAGGTGCTCGACGACGTCCGGCCGCGTGCTGAAGACGTTCAGGGACGGCGACTTCTTCGGCGAGATCGCGCTGCTGACCCACACGCCCCGCACGGCGACCGTGCGGGCCAAGACGGCCATGCGACCTGATGGCGCTCGACAAGGCGAGCTTCGATCGGATCCTGCACGACTATCCGCAGTTCGCCGACAGCGTGCTCACGGTGGCCCGGGAGCGCTACGACCTCAACATCCCAGCCGACGCCCTCGTGACTACCCGCCTCTAGCGCAGGCGCGTCAGCTCGGCCGCGCCCTGCGGGCCCCATCGGTACTGCGACTCCCCCGCGCCCTGCAGTCGATCACGGTCCATCAATCGCAGCGTGAGGCGCTGGTCGCCCGCCGACGAGCGCGCCCGGAGCGTGAGGATCACGGCGCCGCCCGACAGGCCCAGCAGCCCCTCGGCGTTGGTCGAGACGCGCTCGCCCCGGATGGTGGTGGTGAGCACGCCGGCCACGGTGGGATAGCGCTCGCCCAGTACCTGCCAGGGCCCGAGCACGAGACCCGATTCGCCCGGCCCGATCGTCTGCTCGGTCAGGAGCAGGGTGAGGGGCCCACCGCCCCACGTCCCCGTCCACGAGCCGGTCAGGTCGGGCGCCGACACCGCCGGCGGGCCCACCGGCGGGCCAGTCGCGCAGCCGGCGAGCAGGAGCACGAGCCACAGCGCGAGCGATCCCATGCGTTCACTCTACCTCCGCCCCGTTACCTCCCGGGTCATTGCCGGCGCCGGCCCGCTCGGACACGCTGGAGCACGGGAGGTGCACCATGACCTGGGTGCTGGCGATCGGGCTGGCGCTGGCCGGGATCGCGGCGGGCGCGCACGGCGTGCGGCTGCTCGCGCGGGGCTGGCGCCACGCGGGCGAGGACGCCGGATCGCTGTGGATCGCGCGGGGCCTGCGAGGCGTCGTGGTCAGCGTCGGCGGGCTCAGCCTGGCCGCCGGGCTCGTTTTCGACCAGCGCGGGCTGCTGGCCTTCGGCGCCGTGTTCCTGGCCGAGGAGCTGTACGAGACCGCGGTGCTGATCCTGGTCGTCCGCGCGGGACTGCGGGGGCGTTGCCGCTTCCCCCGCGCCACGGTTGGGAGTATGACGGAGGGGAAGGATGACTCGTGCACTCACGCGACGCGCGGTGCTACGTCTGATGGCGGCGGCCGCCGCCGGGCGCCCGGCCGGGGTCGCCGGCGCCTCGCCGATCCTGCAGCGAGTCATCCCGTCCACCGGTGAGTCCATTCCCGCCGTCGGCCTCGGCACCTGGCGCACGTTCGACGTCGGCGGGTCGGCGGCGGAGCGCGACCCGCTCCGGGACGTGCTGCGGCGCTTCGTCGATCTGGGCGGCCGGGTCATCGACTCCTCGCCGATGTACGGCGCCGCCGAGTCGGTGGCCGGGGATCTGGCGGCCGAGCTGAAGGTGACCGACCGCCTGTTCCTCGCCACCAAGGTGTGGACGAGCGGACGCGAGCCGGGCGTCACGCAGATGGAGCAATCACTCCGGCGTCTGCGGGTGCCGCGGCTGGACCTCATGCAGATCCACAACCTGCTCGACTGGCGAACCCACCTGCGCACGCTGCGCGAGTGGAAGCAGGCGGGGCGGGTGCGCTACGTCGGCGTCACCCACTACACGGCCGGGGCCTACGACGAGCTGGAGCGAGTGCTGCGCGCCGAGCCCCTCGACTTCGTGCAGGTCAATTACTCGCTGGGCGAGCGTGAGGCCGAGCGGCGGATCCTGCCCCTGGCTCAGGAGCGCGGTGTCGCCGTGCTCGTGAACCGCCCGTTTTCCGAGGGCGGGCTCTTCCAGCGCGTACGCGGCCGAGCGCTGCCGGCCGGGGCCGCGGAGCTCGGGTGCGAGAGCTGGGCCCAGGTCTTCCTCAAGTGGATCCTCGCCCACCCCGCCGTGACGTGCGTGATCCCCGCGACGAGCCGGCCGCAGCACCTGGTCGACAACATGGGGGCCGGCCGCGGCCCATTGCCGGACCCGGATGGCCGCGCGCGACTGGCCGACCTGGTGGCGGCCGGCTGACGCGGTCACCCTGGACAGGCACCGGCCCGACACGTCAGAATCGCTGCACGATGACTACCCCCCGCCGGACCCCGTGGTGTCCCCGCCTGCTGGCCATGGCGCTGGCCGTGCTCTCGGCCGCCTGCGGTACCGCCGGGACCTCGACCACGAGCCGGCCTACGGGGCCCGGAGCCGTCGAGAGCTTCATGGTCGTGGACTGCCTGCTGCCGGGGCAGGTCCGTCAGCTCGGGGGCCAGGTGACCTACGTGAGCGCCCGCCGCGCCGTGAAGACCGCCGCCCGCGACTGCGAGATCCGCGGGGGCGAGTACGTCTCCCTCGATCGGTCTAACTACGCGACCGCGCTGAAGGTCTGGCTGCCGCTCGCCGAGCAGGGCGACCCGGCCGCCCAGACCTACGTGGGCGAGATCTTCGAGAAGGGGCTCGGTGTTGCGCCGGACTATGGGGTGGCGGCGACCTGGTACCGGCGCGCCGCCGACCGAGGCTACTCCCGCGCCGCCCTGAACCTCGGCAACCTCTACGAGCGCGGCCTCGGCGTGGGGCGCGACCCTGCCCAGGCGCTCGCCTGGTACCGGCGGGCCGCCGGCTCCAAGGACGTGAGCTTCGAGATCGCGCCGGCCGCGGCCACCGGCGAGGTGGCCCAGCTCCGGGCTCAGGTGAGCGAGCTGCGGCGCGAGGTCGACGCCAAGAGCAAGGAGCTGACCCGCGTGCAGGGCGAGCTGGACGGCGCCCGCCGCACGCTGGACGGGCGACGGGGCGAGGCGGAGACCGAGCGCCGTACGGTGGATCAGCTCCGCCGCGAGCTCGACGAGACCCGCCGGCGGGAGACGAACGCGGGCGCCCGGGCGACCCGCGTCGCCGAGCTGGAGCGCGCGATCAGCGAGCGCGAGGCGGCCCTCGGCACCAAGACCCGCGAGATGGAAACCCTGAAGGCCACGGTGGCGCGCCTGGAGGGCGAGTCGCGCGACCAGCGCGAGCGGTTGGAGCGGCTGCGCCAGCAAACGGCCGCCTCGGACGCCGGGCCCGTCATCCAGGTGCTGCAGCCCGAGCTCCGTTCCGTGCGCGACACCCGCAACGTGCGGGCACTCGTGGGCACGGATCGGCCGGTCGTGGTGGGTCGGGTCACCAGCGAGACGGAGCTGGTCACGTTCACCATCAACGACCGCGCCGAGAAGCTGCTGGGCAACAACGTCTTCCGGACCGAGGTCGCCCTGGCGCGTCCCGAGGAGCCGGTGCGCATCGTGGCCATCGACAAGCAGGGCCGCCGCAGCACCGTGGAGTTCGTGCTCGCCCGGAGCCCCGGCCGGCCGGGCTCGACGGCGACCGCCGAGGGCACGGTGGGGGCGCCGAAGCTGGGCGCCACCTCGTTCGGTACCTATCACGCGCTCGTCATCGGCAACGACGAGTACAAGCTGGTGCGGCCGCTCAAGACCGCGGTCGCCGACGCCCGCGAGGTGGCCCGCGTGCTCGAGCAAGACTACGGCTTCCGGGTACGGCTGCTGCTGAACGCCAACCGCTACGACATGCTGGCCGCGCTGAACGAGTTCCGCGAGAAGCTCACGGACAAGGACAACCTGCTCATCTACTACGCGGGCCACGGCGAGCTGGACGAGCGCAACCAGCGCGGCCACTGGCTGCCGATCGACGCCGAGCCCAACAGCACCGCCAACTGGATCTCCAACGTGGCCATCACCGACGTGCTCAACGCGATGACGGTCCAGCAGCTCCTGGTCGTCGCCGACTCCTGCTACGCCGGCACGCTCACCCGCTCCTCGCTCGGCCGGCTGGAGGGGGGGTTGAGCGAGTCCGAGCGGCTGAAGCTGCTCACGGCCATGGCTCACCAGCGCTCGCGGATGGTGCTGACCTCGGGCGGCGTCGAGCCGGTGCTCGACAGCGCGGGCGGCGGCCACTCGGCGTTCAACCAGGCCTTCCTGGGAGCCTTGCGCGCCAACAAGGGCGTGCTGCCGGGCCAGGAGCTGTTCGGCGATCTCCGGCTGCGGGTGGCCTCCATCGCCGATCGGGTTCAGATGCGGCAGGTGCCGGAGTACGCGCCGATCAAGTACGCCGGCCACGAGTCCGGCGATTTCGTGTTCGTCCGCAAGAACTGACCCCACCGGTGGGCCCCGACGCCCACCGCGGCACGATTGTTTGCCCGCGGGCCCGAGGCTCTGTGATAATTCCCCCCTGCGATTGACGATTCTGCTCGAGGGGATGGACCCGGGATGAGGCTGCGCTGGGTGGCGTTCGCGCTGGTGACGCTGGGGACCTTGGCGCTCACGGGTTCGGTCGAGGCCCAGGGGCTCAACGAAGTGCTCGGGCGGCTCCTGGGCAACAACTGCCAGGGGCTCGGTGGGGGCAGCGGCAACACCTCGGCCGGGCTCTCCAACGTCTGCGGGCCCGTCGGCGGCCCCGCCAGCGGCGCCGGCTCCGCAGCGGGCGGCACCGCGGGCGGCGAAATACGCAACGGCGGCGAGGAGGAGCGGACGGTCTATCGCCGGCTCCGACAGCGCCAGGGCGCGGCCAGCGCCGACACCGGTGGGGCCCAGGGCTTCAGCCTCTTCGCCTCCGCCGACTATCAGAAGTTCGACAAGGACACGACCCGGTTCGAGGCCGGCTTCGAACGCGACACGGTCGGCGGCACCATCGGCGCCGACTATCTGTTCCGCGGCGGGCTGGTCCTCGGCGCCGCCGTCACCTACGGCCACGAGTTCGGCAACTACGACGGCGTCGGCGGCGGTTTCGATCACGATGCGTACGGGATCCTCGTCTACAGCAGCGTCGCCCCCATCTCCAACCTGTTCGTCGACGCCGTGGCCGGCTACGTACGCCGGAACTACGGTTTCGAGCGGCGCATCAGCTTCGCCAACGCCCTCACGGCCGTCTCCGGTCCCACCCGCGGCGACACCGACGGCAACGAGTTCAAGCTCGGCGTCAACACCGGCTACGACTTCCTGTTCGGACGCTTCACCGTCGGGCCCCGCCTCGGCGTCCTCTACCGCGAGACGACGATCGACAGCTACCGCGAGTCGGGTCCCACCGGGCTCGAGCTGGCCTACGACAACCAGAACACCCAGTCGCTGACCACCACCGTTGGCGTGTTTGGCTCGGTCGCGATCAGCACCGGGTTCGGAGTGATCGTGCCGCAGGCGACCGCCGAGTACGTCCACGAGTTCCTCGACGACCAGCGCAGCGTGGGCTTCCGCTTCGTCCAGGACCAGGCGCAGCGGCGGTTCCTGTTCCAGACCGATCGGCCCGACCGTGACTACTTCAACGTCGGCGTCGGGGTCTCGATGGTGCTGCCCAACGGCATGCAGCCGTTCCTGAACTTCCGCGAGCTGATCGGCTACAACGACCGCAGCAGTCACAGCGTCACCGTCGGCCTGCGCGTCCCCTTCTGAGCGGCGGCGGGCTCAGTCCCGCCGCCCCCGCTCCGCACGCTCGAGGTCGGCCAGCACCGCCGGCCACAGTGACGCCCAGCAACATCGATGGTCGTACTCCGGGATCACCACGAGGCCGGCGCCCGGCGGCACGCTCGCGGCTGGCACGGTGCGATCGCGCCCCCCGCCGTAGTGCCGCTGGTAGACGCGCGCCGGTAGCGGCGGCTGCCGCGCGGGATTGAGCGACCCGGCCAGCCGCTCCAGGCGCTGGCCGTCGGCCCAGGCATCGACGTCCAGGTTCGCGGCCACGGTCACCACCCCGGCCGTCTCCGGCACCCGGGCGGCGAGCAGCACGGCCAGCGTCCCACCCCCGCTGTGGCCGAGCCAGACGACGCGCTCGGCCCCACGCGCCTGGCGTATCCGACGCGCGGCTGCCGCCAGGCTGTCGACCACCCGCTCGGAGTAGCGCCCGGAGGTCCACAGGCCCGGCTCGCAGGCCGGCTCATCCCCGAGCGCGTGATAGCACGGCCGGCCGAGGTAGACCGAAGGCGCGGCGTCGAGCACCAGCAGGTCCAGCACGAGCGGATCGCGGGGCGTCGGATCGTCGGTGGGGTGGCCACCGAGCCAGGGCACGCCGTCGCCGTCGAGATAGACGTGCAGCGTCCGGCCGATCGCCGGCGGTGACGGCGACAGGACGAGATGACGGAAGTCGGTGCCGCGGACGACCTCGGACCGGAGATTCCGGCCTGCCGCCAGATCGAGGAATCGCTCGGAGGCGGAACGGCAGCCGACCGCCAGGATCAGCAGGCCCAGAGCACCCAGCGCGCGACGGGTCAGCGCCATCGTGCTCTCGGTATCACATCGCGATCCGGCCTGGCTAGTTCCTGATCATGCGGTGGACAGATCGCCACCGGCAGTGACAGCGGGCGGCTCTAGCGGCTCGGCTCCGAGTACCTGATATCCCTTGTACCGCAGCACTTAACGGCTCACTCGCCGGTTGGGCATCGACCTTGCGCTACCGCACGCCGTGATCCCCGTACTTCGCCGCTGCACGCGCTTCGGCTGGGCCCTCCTCGTGGTCGCTTACCTGGGCATGCCCAGCCTCGTCGAGGCCGCCATCGCCTTCCGGAGCGCCGCCTCCACCAATCAGAACGGCCAGGCCAACTCGATCACGATCGCCCGGCCGACCGGAACCGCCAAGGGCGACGTGCTGATCGCGGTCATCGCGGTGCGGCCCAACACCGTGACCATCACGCCGCCGGCCGGCTTCACGCTCGTCAACCGCCAGAACAACACCACCGGCAACCCGAGCTCGCTCGCCGTCTACTCCAAGGTCGCCACCGCCACCGAGCCTGCCAGCTTCACGTTCACCTTCTCGGCCAACACCGGCAACGAGGGCGGCATCATGGCCTTCTCCGGCGTGGACAACGCCAGCCCCATCAACGCGAGCGGCGGCTCCCTCACGACGACGAGCACCACGAGCATCCCCGGCCCCAGCGTGACGACGACGGTGGCCAACACGATGATCGTGGCCGCCCGTCAGATCGCCTCCTCGAGCACCTGGACGCCGCCGGCGGGCATGACCGAGGTCATCGACGTCGCCAGCCTGGCCACGCCCAACGACAACGGCCTGGCCCTGGAGGGCAGCTACAAGACCCAAGCGGCGATCGGAGCCACCGGCACGCTGCCGGCGACCGCCGCCGGCAACCCCGACACCGGCGCGGGCATCACGCTCGCCCTGCGGCCGGTCGTGTGCGGCGCAGTGGCGGCAGACCCGGATCCCTTCGCGGCGACCGCCCAGAGCGGCCAGGTCATCCTCTACTGGTCGAGCGCCTCTCCGGTGGTCGTCCTGCAGAAGACGAGCGCGTTCGGGACCGAGGCGCCGGCCTCGGGCGTGAGCTACGCGGTGAACGACACGATCGGGACGGCCACCGTGGTCTATGCCGGCACCGGGACCGGCACCACGCTGCCCGCCACCAACGGCACGACGTACTACTACAAGGCCTTCACCCAGGACGCCACGCCGTGCTACTCGAGCGGCACCGCGCTCAAGACGACGCCGGTCGCGGGGCCGGCGCCCGCCTGGAGCTACACGATGGCCGGCGGCTCCATGCTGAACGGCGGTATTGCGGGGGTGGGCGCCGTCTACACCTCGTCCAACGCGAACAGCCTCATCTCGCTGGATACCGCGAACGGCACCCAGACGTGGACCCCGCTGCCGACGACGGGCGCCATCCAGGGCAACCTCACGTGGATGCCCGTGGACACCGGGATCCACACCGTCCAGAGCGGCACCGCCACGATGACGACGACCCAGAGCACGCTCAACGTGGCGATCACCTCGGTCGACCTCACCCGGTCCGTGCTGTTCATGAGCGTCTCCGAGGACAACGTCGATCCTAACAACGGGCTCGTGCGCGGCCAGCTCACCAGCGCGACGAACGTACAGTTCAACCGGACGGGGACGGCGACGACCGTCACCATCAAGTGGCACGTGGCCACCTTCGGCCGCGGCGTCTCGGTGCAGCGCGGAACGACCAGCGCCACCGCCAGTCCGATGAATGTCACGCTGAGCGCCGTGGACCTGAGCAAGACGTTCGTGCTCGTGTCGTGGCAGAAGCCGGGCGCGACTTACGGCGCCGACGACATCGTGCGGGCGCGGCTCACCTCGACCACCAACCTCGAGCTGAGCCACGGCACCGGCTCCTTCGACGGCATCGCCGACTGGCAGGTCGTCACCATGGACTCGGCCTCCGTCCAGAGCGGCGACTCCACGCTGGCGGCCGGGGCGAGCACGCTGACGGTGCCGGTCACGGCCGTCAACACGGCCACGACCTTCCTGCTCGCCTCGTGGGCAAGCAACGGCGACAGCATCGGCGCCAACTTCGTGCGGGGGCGGATCACCTCGCCGACCCAGCTCACCTTCGACCGCGGGGTGACGGGCACGGCGCTGGGCATCACCTGGTACCTGGTCACGCTCACCGACGGCTCGACCGTCCAGGCGGGCAACGCCAGCTTCGGCACCGGGGCGACGCTGTCCACGGTCACGCTGCCCACCGCCGTCAACACGACCACCGCCGTGGCGTTCCTCTCCGGCAATCAGCGGGGCGGCAGCACGCCGGATCCCGGCACCGCCCCCGCCGACAACCCGGGCGTGGCCTGGTTCCGCGCCGACCTCACCGGGGCCACCACGTTGCAGCTGCGGCGCGGCACCACCGGCGCCGGCGCCGGCGTGACCGCCGAGGCGGCGTGGTTCGTCGTCAACTTCGCCTCGGCGCCGGGCGCTGCGGTGTTCGGCGGCGACCAGAGCGGACGCGTGTACTACGCGAACACCGAGGCCGGCGCCACCGAGTGGACGGCGACGCTGACCGGCGCCGACGCCGTGCAGGCGGCCACCTCCGCGCAGATCCTCGCCTACGCCAACGCGAGCTTCAAGGCGGTGGCCACCGACGACGTGGTGTTCGCGGCCACCCGCAACGTGAGCACGACGAACAACAAGGTCTTCGCACTGCGCGCCAGCGACGGCACCGTGCGGTGGACGTTCAACGGCACCGGCACCTCCCAGATGGACTACATCGTGGGCACGCCGTGGCTCGACTACACCCGCAACCGGCTCTACGTCGCCAGCCGGGCCGGCGCCAGTGGCAACCAGCCGAGCCTGTGGGTGATCAACGCCCTCGACGGCACCCTCGTGCAGTCCTTCGCGCTCGGCCACCTGCAGTCCTCGCCGACGCTGAGCTTCAACGAGTCGACGCTCTACGTGGGCAACACGACGGGCAGCCTGTACGCGATCAACCTGAACACGCTCGCACTGAAGTGGACCTCGCCCTCGGCGCTGGGCTCCGCCCTGGTCGGCTACGTGTGGGAGGACACCTCGATCACTGGCCGGCTGTACTTCACCACCGCCAACGGCCAGGTGTGGTGCCTGCAGGACGCCGGCGCCGGCACGCCGCCGAACGCGGCCAGCCCGGTGTGGAAGCGCGCAGTGGCCGGCGCCTCGACCCCGCTACTCCTCGACAAGATCTACGTCGGCTCCACCGACGGCAAGGTGCACGAGATCGACCCGACCACTGGCGTCGATCAGAAGCAGTTCACGGTGGGCGACGGCACCGCGACGGTGGGCACGCCCAGCACCGAGGACAGCGCCCAGATCTTCGTCGGCACCACGGCCGGGACGCTCTACAAGATCCCGGTCCCGCTGCCCTAGCGGCATGCGCACCCACGCCCGGCGCGCGGCAGCGCTCCTCGCGGTGATCCTGACCGCGCTGGTCGCGGTCGTTCCCCCGGTCACGGCCTCGGTGCCCGGCTCCGGCCCGATCGTGGTGGGCATCGTCCTGCGCGAGCCGGACGCGGGCCCATCCTTCGCGGTCATCGAAGACCCGGCGACCTCGACGACCGGCTTCTATCCGGTCGGCGCCAGCGTCGGCGCCGCCCGCGTGACGCAGATCCTCGCGGACCGCGTGATCCTCATGGCCGGCGGCCAGCAGACGCTGCTCCGCCTCGCGACCACGGTGACCACGGCCTCAGCCTCCGCCGTTCCGGCCCCCCGCGGTGAGTTCGCGGGCCCGCGCCGGGGCGTCTCGACGGACGCCGGCACCGTGCAGCCGCCCGCCAGCCCGTACGGACGCATCGCCGCGGTCTCCGCCCTTGCCGGCGGCGCGACGGGTGGCTCCGCCACCGATGCCGGCGGCCAGAGCAGCCCGACGGGTATCGCCTCCCCGGCGGGCGGGCCGGGAGGTGCGTCCGGAACGCAGGGCGGCCAGAGCGCAACCTTGAGCCTCACCGGCCGGATGCACAGCGGGCAGAGCCAGGCCGGCGACGAGTTCTCGGCGACCTCGCTGCGCGACCTGCTCATCGCCATGACGTACTCGGACGTCAGCGGCAGCCGGCAGCGCCTCGAGCTGTACGCCCCCGACGGCTCGCTCTATCAGAAGTTCACGGGCGCGCTCGCTCCCAGCACCCAGACGCTCGTCCCCGTCGGCGGCACCTGGATCACCGATCACTCCCTCTACGGCATCTGGCGCATCGACGTCTACGTCGACCGCGACACCACCCCCATCGCCACCACCACCTTCACCCTGACCCCCTGACCGACTCCGGGCTCGAGAAGCCCGGCCCGGAGCCGGGCGGCTACGCGTGGGGCGAGCGGGCGCGGTCGACGCGAACTTGAAGATTCTGGACGACGCCCCCGTCCACGACGACCTCGACCTCGTGGCGCTCGACGTCCCAGTGGCTGACCGCCGCCAGCCAGCTCCACGCCCAGCGGCGATGCGGAACGTCGCGCCGGCCGCGATAGACCAGCGTCTTGCGCCGCGGCTGCGCGAGATCCTCGCGCTCCTCGCGCTCGGTACCGCACAGCCGCAGCACGTCCTCGTACGTCGTCTCGCCGGGAACGATCTGGGCCAGCCGGTCGCGCGCAATGACGGTGCCGGTGTCCACGCCGGTGGCCGAGGCGCGCCGGCGCCCCAGCTGCAGCCAGCCGGCGAGCTGCCGGTGCAGCCGCTCGGCGAATCCGCGCACGAGCGCGGCGGCGGCGTTGCCGAGCGCGAAGAACAGCGCGGGGACGAGGATCGGCCCCCACGACTGCAGCCGCGAGAAGTAGCCGAACTCCACGCGCAGCACCTGGGGCGTGAGCCCCTCGGCCGGCGTGAGAAAGAGGGACACGATGTCCGTCGAGGGCCGTGACGGGCTCGGCTCCCGGCGCGCGGCCGGCGGGTACATCGCGTCCACGGCCAGCCGGTCGGCCCGGGCGAAGTTCGCCACGAGGCGGGCGGGGCTGACCACCGGCAGCACGTTGTCGCGCTGCCAGTAGTACATCGAGAACATCGCCGGGGACCCCACGTCGTTGAACCCCAGCGCCAGCGTGCTGCGCGAGCCGGAGACCAGGCGGCCCAGCCACGTCGTCGGCTTCGGCTTCACCAGCCCCCGCGCCGTGAACTGCACGCTCATCAGCCACGCCTGGTTCGTGAGCCGCGGGCTCCACGGGATGCGGATGTAGGTGGCGGCCGGGCTCAGCCCCATCGGGCCGCCGGTCCGGACCACCGACACGAAGTCGGCGCCGCCGGCCAGTACCTCGGTGTCGGCGGGCGACTCGTAATGTCGCTGGGCCTGCAGGCGCAGGCGCCCGCGGGCGATCACCGTGACCTGGGCGGCCACGTCGCGCGGCAGCGCGATACCGCCGCCCGGCTCCGCTCCCACGATCTCGCCGGGCCAGAGCAGGTAGAGATCCTGCTCGAAGTCGAGCGCGCTGCGGTCGGCCGGCACCATCAGGCTGAACAGCACCTCCACCGGGACGTCGGCGGCGTCCGACTCCAGCGTGGCCACGATGAACAGCGGCGTCACCGCCAGGCCGCCATGCGCCCGCGAGGCCAGGAACGCCTGAGCGGCGGCCGGGGCCGGGCCCGCGACGAGCGCCAGGGCCAGCGCGATGAGGAGGAGGCGGGGGCGCGTCATGACGGTATGATGGCGGCCATGGTCGGCGGCGATGGTCTCACGCTTCGGGGTTTCGCGGCCCGGTTCGCCCTCGCGCTGCTGGTCGCCGGCGCCACCTACAACCCCACGCCCTACTCGTTCTACGCGTGGGCGGCGAGCACGGGGTGGCAGTGGCGACCTCCGATCGTGTTCGCCGGGGTCGTGCTGCTGATCGGCTGGGTCGTCTGCGTGCGGGCGACGCTGCGCTCGATGGGCGGCCTCGGCCTGCTCCTGGCCAACGCGTTCCTGGCCGCGCTCTTCTGGCTGCTGGCCTCGTGGGGATGGCTGCCGATCGACAACGTCGCCGCGATCTCGTGGCTGGGGCTGCTGTGCGTGAGCGCCATCCTGGCCGTCGGGATGTCGTGGTCGCAGCTGCGCCGGCGACGGGCGCCGGGGGGAGGCGTCATCGGAACCGGGGGATGACCTTCTCCGCGAACAGCTCGAGCGTCTTCAGGCAGCGATCGCGCTCGAGGATGCCCTGGCCGAAGAGCAGGAACATCTCGTTGAACGGCACGTGGGCGGCCGCGCGCTCGATCATCCGGGTGACGGTGTCGGCGTCGCCGATCAGCAGCGGCGGCCGGTCCTGGCCGAACGGCACCGACCACGAGTCCCACATCCACAGGCAGTCCTCGGCCCACGCCTGCGCCTCGCTCGTGGTATCGGCCAGCACCAGGTAGCCGCCCCACGCCGCCTCCTCGCCGCGGGGGACGTGCCGGCCGTGGGCCTCGGCCACCTCGCGGTACCGCCCCCACAGCAGCTCGCAGAAGTCCATCTCGCTGGCCATCACGATCGGCTTGCCGCCCTCGCGCGCCCAGTAGAGCGAGGTCTGCAGGCTGTGCGTGAAGCCGGAGTACACGGGGATCGGGTTCTGCAGCGGCCGGGGCGCGATGCCCACCTCGCGGATGGTGCCGTCGGGGTCGACGCCGCGGCCGTACTTGACGTAGACCGGGTGCTCGTGAGGCTGGCGCTGGTCGGGCTGGGGGAACGACCAGTACTTGCCCCGGAAGGAGAAGGTGTCGTGGGTCCACGCTGTCTTGATGATGGCCACGCACTCCTCGAACAGCTCCCGGTTCAGCGCGTCCTCGTCGGTCTTGCGGTTCCACGGGCCGGTGGACTTCACGCCGGGGACGGCCGCGTAGTTCTCGAACCAGCGCGCCTGGTAGCCGCGCACGAAGGCGACGTTGAGGCGGCCGCCGAGCAGGTGATCGAGCGTGGCCGCGTGCTCGGCCACCCGGAGCGGGTTGTGCGTGGGCAGCACGTAGCCGAACTGGTTGATACGCAGCCGCGGCCCGTGCCGCCCGAGGAACATGGCCATCAGGCCGGGGTCCTGGCCGAGCTCGAAGCCCTCGACCTGCAGGTGGTGCTCGGGGATGCCGATGCCCGACCAGCCGGTGGCGTCGCACACCCGCGCGTACTCGGCGATCTCGTCGAGCATGCGCTGGTAGAGCACGGGATCCTTGCCGGCCATGCCGCGCTCCAGCTCGTGGCGGCGGCCGATGGTGACGTACATGAACGCGTGGAAGTCCATCGGCCCGGATTATACGTCCACCGCTGACCCTCGCGAGGCTTGACCGGGCCGCGGCCGCGGCGCAGAATCACGCTGCCTCACGGCCCGACGCGAGGATCGTGCGGCCGAACGACGTGCACGGGGGACATGGAATGCGCTGGCTCGAGACCGCGATGCTCGCCCTCGCCGCCGCCCTGCTGCTGGGCCCGACGCCGGGGGCCGCCCAGGACGGCGCCGTCAAGATCGGCGTGCTCGACGACATGTCGGGCCCGTACTCGGAGAACACCGGTCCCGGTGACGTGCTCGCCGTGAAGATGGCCATCGCCGACGTCGGCGGCTCCGTGCTCGGCAAGCCGATCGAGATCGTCTCCGCCGACATGCAGAACAAGGTCGACGTCGGCGTCGGCATCGCGCGCCGCTGGTACGAGGCCGAGCAGGTCGACCTCATCATCGGCGTGCCCCACTCGGCCATCGCCCTGGCCGTGGTGCAGCTCGCCGAGCAGAAGAACCGTCTCTTCCTGCCCACGGCGGCGGCCACCTCCGAGCTGACCGGCAAGGCGTGCTCGACCCACAGCGCCCACTGGGTCTACGACACCTATGGCCAGAGCAAGACGATCGCCAACGCCATCGTCAAGCAGGGCGGCGACTCCTGGTTCTTCGTCACCGTCGACTACGCCTTCGGGCATGCGCTCGAGCAGAACGCCGGCGACCTCGTCAAGGCGGCCGGCGGCAAGGTGCTGGGCTCGGCCCGGCACCCGCTGAACAACGCCGACTTCTCCTCCTACCTGCTCCAGGCTCAGGCGTCGAAGGCCAAGGTGGTGATGATGGCCAACGGCGGAGCCGACATCACCAACGCGATCAAGCAGGCCAAGGAGTACGGCCTCGACCGCGGCGGCCAGCGGCTGGCGGCGCCGCTGATCCAGTACCCGGAGGTCCGCGCGCTCGGGCTCAAGACCGCCCAGGGCCTGCTGATGGCCAGCCCGTTCTACTGGGACATGAACCCGGAGGCGCGCGCGTTTTCCGATCGCTTCGCCGCGGCCAAGGGGATGCCGCCCACCATGATCCAGGCCGGCACGTACAGCGCCGCCCTGCACTACCTCAAGGCGGTCAAGGCGGCCGGCACCGACGAGGCCAAGGCGGTCATGGCGAAGATGAAGGAGCTGCCCATCAACGACTTCATGACCCGCAACGGCCGCATCCGCGAGGACGGCCGGGTGATCCGCGACATGTACCTGATGCAGGCCAAGTCACCGGAGGAGTCGAAGGGCGACTGGGACCTGGCCAAGATCGTCGCGACGATCCCCGGCGACCAGGCCTTCCGCCCCCTCTCCGAGGGCGGCTGCCCGCTGGTGAAGAAGTAGGACCTCTCGCGCCGCGCCCAGAGGCCCACGGATGCCGGTGACCGTCCGGCCGCCGCAGGCCACGCCGAGGACGCTCCCCGTCCAGCCCCCGACCGTCAGCTCGATGGCCGGTCGCCGTCCGGGCCTGGCCGCCGCCCTCGTGTTCGCCGCCGCACTGGCGGCGTTCCTGCCGGGGATCGGTGTCCAGGAGATCTGGACCAAGGACGAGGCACGGACGGCCCTCATCGTGAAGGAGATGCGCGCCAGCGGCGACTGGTCCCTGCCGCGTGTGCCCGGCGGTGACTACGGCCGCAAGCCACCGCTCTACCACTGGCTGACTGCGCTGATCGTGCGCCACGAGATCGATGGGGCGACGCTACGCCTGCCAGCCGCCGTCGCCGCCGCCGGCACCGCGTCCCTCACCTACTTGCTCGGCGCCCAGCTCGCGACGCCGGCCGTCGGGCTGACGGCCGCGGCCATGCTCGTCGCCAGCCCCGGCTTCTTCGAGTGGGCGCGCGTGGGTCGCATGGAGACGCTGCTCGCGTTCTGCATGACGCTGAGCCTGTGGGGACTGGGGCGCTGGCTGATGGACGGCGGTCGCGGGAGCGGACTGATCTTCGGCCTGGGCATCGGCCTGGCCGTGCTTGCCAAGGGCCCGGCCGGCCTGCTCCCGCTCGGCGCCGCCGCGGTCACGCTGCTCGTCGTGCGCGCGCCGCTCCGGCGCCTGTCGGGGCTCACCCCTGGGCTCGGCCTGGCGGCGGCGCTGCCGATCGCGTGGCTGGCGCCGGCCGCGCTGGCCGTCCCCGACTTCGGCCGCTACGCCCGGGGCCTCGGGCCCACGGTGGCCAACGAGCTGGCCCGCCCGGCCAGCCACATGCTCAGCACCATCGCCGCCCTCGGCGTGGGGCTGCTGCCGTGGACGCTGCTGTGGCCGGGCACTGTGGTGCGCCTCGCCCGCCGCCCAGCGGCAGCCCGGGCGCCGCTGCTGGCGGTGTCTCTCGCGTGGGCGTTCGTGGTGTTGCTCGTGTTCGTGGTCCTCATCTCGCCTCGCGCCGCGTACTTCGTGCCGGCGTATCCGGCCCTCGCGCTCCTCGCGGCCTGGGCCTGGCAGACGGCCGAGGGGCGAGAGCGCCGGTGGCTGCGGGTCCCGCTCGGGCTTGGTGTCGCCGCGATCGGCGTGGCGGCCATCGCGCTGGCGCTGTGGCGCGTGCCGCTGCGCTTCCACGAGGATGCACTGACGCTGTCCGTCGGCCTCAGCCTCGCGGCCGCCGCCGCCGTGCTGGGCGGGGGCGCCGTCGCGCTCGGCCTCGAGCGCCGGCAGCCGGCGACCGCCGTCGTGGCGCTCGCGGCGGGGGTGGTCGTCGCGCTGGTCGTCGTCGACGTCGGCGCGCGGGCGCCGTTCTACAACGCCCTCTACCCCGTCCGCGCGAGCGCGCACCGGATCGAGAGCCACATCCCGCCCGGCGCCGTCGTCGGCTTCACCGAGTCCAATCGCGCGACCGCTCTGGCCGTCCACCTCGACCGCCCCTTGCGGCAGCTCTCCCCGGCGGTGATCGCGGGCTCGCCGCCCTCGCCGGCGCCGGCCTTCGTGCTGCTGCCCGAGGTCGAGTTCCGGGGAGCGCGCCAGGCGTGGGCGCTCGCCCCCGTCGACGAGGTGGTCTTCCACAACGTGCGTTACGTCCTGGCCGCGGTGGGTGACGACCGGGCGCGGCCCTCGCGCTGACATGCCAGGCGGCTCGGGAATGACCTCGCGGAAGTGGGTGCTGGGACTGGTGGGCGTGCTGCTCCTGGCCGGGCTGGTCTTCGCGCTGCCGGCCGGCCGGCGGCCGTTCTGGTCGTCGGACGAGGCGCGGTTCGCCGTGCTGGCCCAGGACATCCTGGACAGCGGCCGCTGGCTCGTTCCGCACCTGCGCGGCGACCTCTACCTCAACAAGCCGCAGCTGTACTTCTGGAGCATCGCGCTGGTGTCGCTGCCGGGAGGCCGGGTGACCGAGCTGACGGCTGCGATTCCGTCGGTCGTGTCGGCGCTGGCCACGGTGGCGGCGGTCGCCGCCATCGGGCGGCTGCTGTGGGGACCGTCGATCGGCCTGCTCGCCGCGCTCGTCCTGCTCGCCACGCCGCCGTTCTTCGCCTTCAGCCACGCGGTGCTCTCCGACGTGATGATGACGGCCTTCATGACGTGGGCCCTGTACTTCCTGCTGCGCGCGCAGACCGGGGGCGGCGGCACCGGCGCCCTGCTGGCGTTCTACGCGTGCGTCGCCGCGGCCGTACTGGCCAAGGGCCCGGCCGGCCTCGCGGTGCTGGCCGCTGGCCTCGTCGCCACGGTTGCCACCCGGGGCCCGTCGGGGCTGGCCCATCTCAAGCCGCTGCACGGCGCCGTCGTGCTGGCGGCGGCGGGGGCGGTGTGGTTCGCGCCGTACCTCGTGCAATCCGAGGGGCGCTTCGTCTCGCGGGTCCTCGTGGGCCACTACACGACCTGGTATCTGGCTGGCGGGCTCGGGCCCCGCCTCGGCCAGGTCGGCGTCCTGCTCCGCAATTTCCTGCCGTGGACAGTGCTGCTGGCCGCCGCCGTGGTGTGGTGGCGGCAGCGCCCCGACCCGGGGCGGCGCTGGCTCGGCGCGGCGACCATCACCCTGACGATCGTGCTCGGGCTCACGGGTCACCAGCGCGCCCGCTATCTGCTGCCGATCTATCCCGGCCTGGCCCTGCTCGTCGCCGAGTTCGTCGGTCGAGCGGGCTCGAACGGCGGGCGACGTGCGCTCGGCGTCGGCACCTGGCTGTTCGCCGGAGTGGTCGCGGCCGCCGCCGGCCTGGTGCCGTTCCTGCCCAGTATGCTGGTGGGCGATGACCGCGCCTACCTGCCCGACGGCCTTCTCGAGCGCACGGTGATCGCGACGCTCGTGCTGGCGGCCGCGGCGAGTCAGGCCATCGCGGCCCGGCGCCAGGCCTTCGTCACGGGAGCGGTGGCGACGACGCTGCTCATCTCCGCGGTGATGATTCTCGAGGGCATCACCTATCCCGCCCGGTACGCGCGCGCCAACGATCTGCGGCCGCTGGCGGAGGCGGCGGCCCGCCTCACACCACCCGGAACGGCGGTCATCGCGCATCCCGACGCCCGCCTCTCGCTCGACTTCTACGTGCGTCGTCCGGTGCTCGAGGCGGTGACGCCGGAGGTGGCGGCCGCTCTGGTGGCGCGGACGGGAGGGGCGGTGCGTCACCGCCCGCAGCCACTGGCCGGCGCTGGCCGCGGTGCTGCCGGCGTCCGCGCGGGTGGCGGCCACCGCCGAAGTCGGCGGCCGCGACTACGTGGTGATCGTGCCGTGAGCGAGCCGACGACCTCGATCATCCTGCCCGTCTACAACGAGGCGGACAGCCTGCCGGTGCTGTGGGCCGAGCTGGGCCCGGTCCTGGCCGGGATACCGGGGACGACCGAGGTGGTGATCGTGGACGACGGCTCCACCGACGGCAGCGCCGACGTCGCCCGCGGCCTCGTGTCCGCCGACCGGCGCGTGCGGCTGGTCCGGCTGGCGGGCAACAGCGGACTGACGGCGGCCCTGCTGGCCGGCTTCGCCGCGGTCCGTGGCGAGCATGTCGTGACGATGGATTCCGATCTGCAGTACGACCCGGCCGACATTCCCCGCCTGCTGGCGCTGCTCGACCGCCACGACGCCGCGCTCGGCTGGCGCCGGCTGCGGCACGACACGTGGATGAAGCGGCTGTCCTCCCGGGTCGCCAACCGCGTGCGGACGGCCGTGCTGGGCGACGCCGTCCGCGACAGCGCCTGCACGCTGCGCGCGATGCGGCGCCCCTGCCTGGCCGCGATCGCGCCGTACCACGGCATGCACCGCTTCGTGCCGACGCTGCTCGCCTACGCCGGCTTCCGGCTCGTCGAGGTCGAGGTGCGCCACCGCCCGCGCCGGTACGGCGCCTCCAAGTACGGGATCCGCAACCGCTCGCTGCGGGCGCTGGTCGACCTGATGGCCGTCCGCTGGATGCGCTCCCGACGCATCAACTACTCGATCGTCGAGAACACCGGCAAGGACTGACGCTCACACACTTCGCTGGCACAGGACGTTGAGGACGGCCGGGCGGCCCTCACGCACGGCGGCCAGTCCACGCTTGAGCGCGGCCGGCAGGTCGCCGGGTCGCTCCACGCGCTCGCCGTACCCGTCCACCGTCCGGGCCATCTCCTCGAAGTTCGGCGACGGCGTGAGCTCGCTCAGCGGGAAGCGGGCGCGGTGCTTGGCGACGCCGGCCGGATGGACGGCCAGCGTCCCCGACTTCACCGCCTCCCACTGCTGGTTGTTGAAGATGACGGTCAGGATGGGCAGCCGGTGGGCGCGCTGCACGAAGAGGCAGGACAGCGGCTCGCCGAAGAAGTAGGCGCCGTCGCCGACGGTGGCGATGACGGTCGCCTCCGGACGGGCCAGCTTCACGCCCAGCGCGGCGCCCAGGCCGAAGCCGAGGCCGCTGGAGTGCGGCGAGGCGACGTAGCTGCCGGGCCGGGCGAGGCCGGCGAAGCGGCGATCGAGCGGGTACTCGTTCACCACCACCGTGTCGTCGTCCACGACCTCGCCGATGCAGCGCGACGCCCACGCGAAGCCGATGGTCGCCGCCCCCGCCTGGCCGAGCGCGGCCGCCTCCCAGGCGGCCTGGCGGCGGCGGTGCTCGGCCGCCACGCGCTCGCGCCGCCGGGCCACCGCCGCGGGGTCGGCGTGGCGACGTACCGCCTCGGCCAGCAGGGGCAGCGCCGCCGCCGGCGTGGCGGCGATGGGCACGTCGCACGGATAGCTGCGCATCGGATAGCGCGAGAAGAACGGATCGACGCCGAGGTGGATGATCGGCGCCCCCGGCGCCGGCGACTTGAGGGCCGGATACCAGGGCACGTCGGCCTCGACCACCATCACCGCGTCGGCCCCCTCGAGGGAGGGGTTGGTCGTGCCGGAGGCGTTGTAGCCCAGGTGCAGGTCGTGGCGAGGCGGGAAGTTCAGGTAGATCGGATCCGCCTCCACCACGCCGATCCCGCCCGCCTCGGCGACCTCGACGAGCCCGGCCACGGCGCGCGGGTCGATGCCGGCCGCGGAGACGAGGACGAGCGGCGATTCGGCGCGGGCGAGGATGCGCGCCGCCTCGTCGATCCGCGCGGGATCCGGGAATCGCTCGCTCGCCGCCACCCGCCGGGAGGGCGAGGTGATCGTCATGGCCTCGGGCCGGGCGGCCAGCACCTCCCGCGGCAGCGTCAGATAGACCGGCCCGCGGGGCTCGGCCTGCATCAGCTCGAGCGCCCGGTCGACGACGGCCTCCAGCTGTACCGGCGTGCGGAGCTCGTAGTCCCACTTGACGTACTCGCGCAGCATCGCGGCCTGGTCGAAGCTCTCCTGGGCCCAGTGGATGTGCAGGTCGCGCGAGCCCGGCAGCCCGGCCTCGGTGACCGGCGTGCGGCCGGCCGACATCAAGATGGGCACGTTGGCCCGGGAAGCGGTGATGATGGCCGTGGCCGCGTTGCCGGTGCCGACGTTGACGTGGACCATCACGGCGGCCGGCCGGCCGCCCGCCACGTAGTAGCCGTGCGCCATCGACACCGCGACGAACTCGTGGGGGATCACCAGCGGGCGCGGCGCCCGACCGCTGCCGCCCTCCACGCGCGCGAAGGCCTCGACGATCGAGGCGAAGTCGGTGCCGGCGTTGCCCAGGAAGACGTCGATGCCGCGGTCCTTCAGCAGCTCCAGGTAGGCCTCGGCGGTCGTCTCGGAATGCAGCGTGCGGGAGCCCATGGACGCTCTCCTCTCGGGTCGGGTCAGCCGCGCTTGATCGAGCGGATCATGCGCTCGAACCCGGCGCGCTGGGCCTCGAGGGTCGCGCGGGGCCCGATGGCGCGGAAGAACCAGTTCGCCTCACCGCCCGGCACGATCGCCCCCAGCAGCATGTGGTCGGGACGCTCGGGGCCGGACGGAGCGCCGCCCATGCCGCCCACGTAGGTGCCGGTCACCTCGACCATCAGGGCCGTCACGTCGCCCACCTTGAGCTCACGGGTCTTCGGACCCCCGGCGTCGCGAAACTGCCCCGCCCACCGGGCCACGTTGGCCTTGGCGTCGCCGCCCTGTCCGGGGCCGAAGTAGAAGACCACGCACTCCGCCTCGCCGCCGGGTCCGGCGATCCGGTACTGGGCCCGCCGCATGGAGGACGACGGCGTCTCCACCGTCCAGCCGGGCGGCGCGGTCCACACGACGCCCTGGCCGTAGGCGTCGACGACCAGCGCCAGGGCCAGCGCCAGCGTGAGGGCGAGACCGAATCGCCGGGCCATGCTCAGCCGACCTCCAGCCACTCGAACCACACCGGGTGATTGGCCTTGTACCACTCGAGCACGTTGCGCACGACCGCCTGCTTGTCGCGCGACATCACCATCTCGTTGATCCGGTCGAAGTGCACCCGGATGTGCTCGCCGTCGTGCTCGAGCGCCTGGGGGATCATCGTCTGCAGCTCGTTGCGGATGCGGCCGGAGTCCGAGATCTTGACGGGCCGGGTGGCGTGGTCGACGCCCGACAGGAAGCGGACGAGCAGCGGGCTGAACACCTGCCGCGTGGTCTCCAGCGACTCCATCAGGCGCAGCGTGAAGGTGATCCGGCTCGAGGCCTTGCGCGTGGCCAGGCGCGTGGTGACCCGGTAGGCGTTGTCGGCCACCTGGGTGATGCCGGGGGCCCCCGTGTAGGGGTCGTCGCACATGTAGCCCACGCTGGCCAGGACGTGCCAGTCCTTCTCGGGCAGGAAGTCGTCGGCCTGCAGCACGTGCCGGCCGAGCGGCATGTTGGACTCGGCCGCGTCGCGGATCGCCTCGGCGTAGGATTCGATCCGGCCGGCCTCGACCTGGCTGACGCCGATCAGCGTGGCCAGCCGGGCCGCGAAGTCGGACGCGGAGGGATCGAGCTGCATGAGCCGGGCCTCGACGTCGCACGGCAGCGTGAAGGAGGGCGAGAACATCGCCATCGTCGAGTGCGACGTCGAGCACGTCGGAGAGGCTGGCCGCCTGCATCGCCTCGGCGGTGGCCGCGTAGCCGTCGCACAGGAAGACGTGCGTGGCCTGGGCGGCGTCCGTCCAGCTCCCGACCAGAAAGGTGGGCGCGTAGGTCCCGGAGTCGGTGAAGACCTCCATCCCCGAGGGGGCCTTCCAGCCGTCGTCGACCAGGTGCACGCCGAGCGTCTCCCACTCCTCCCACAGGCGGCCGAGTCGCGCGAGCCGGCTCTTGCCCCGCAGCGTCCACACGTGGATGTGCTCACGCCGGATGCCGGGGTAGGCCGCCTCGATGGCCTCGGTCACCCGCCGGCGCGGCGTGCGGTAGTCGAGCAGCACCGAGGCCCGCTCGGCCGCCTCGGCCACACGCGAGGGAACGGTGAGGCATCCCATGTAGGACTCGTACGGCTTGGACAGCCGGAGCGGCGAGTCGAACAGGTGGAAGACCGCCATGGGGCCGGTGGGCCGCCCCTCCGCGAAGCGCGAGGTGTTCTCGAGCGTGTCGACGGCCGCGCCCCACAGCGTGATGCCGCGCCCCTGCAGCCACTCGTAGAACTGCTCGAAGGTGTGGCCCGGCTCGTTGAGCAGCCGCCGCACGCGACGGTCGACGGTGCGGGCCAGCTCGGGCCGGGCGTAGACGCGGCCGAAGCCCAGCATCGGGTTGGCGCCCATCTCCGGTGTCTCCCCGACCTTGGGCATCAGCCCCTCGCCCAGGCAGACCATCAACGCGTGGTTCTCGGGGAGCGTGCGGGTCAGGTGCCAGAGCCCCTCGCTCATCACGTAGGCGCTGACCGCGTCGGCCGACTTCTTGACCTGGTTGAGCGCCGACTTGTCCTTGCCGCTGCCGAGGCCGTAGTCGCCGAACAGCCGGGTGCCGAGCGCCGTCGCCGCCGAGGTCATGGCCAGGCAACGGGCGATGCCGCGCGGCGTGAAGCGTGTAGGCGGAGACGGGCTCGGCCTGGGCGCGCTCGACCTCCACGTCCTCCAGCCAGAGGTGAAAGCGCAGCAGCACCGGACGCGTGTCGAACGCCCACTGGGCGACGAGGTTGCGCTTGTCGATCTCGGTCATCGTCCCCTCACATTCTCGATCGGCGGTGTCACGGCCGCACGGCCGGCGCGTCCATCGTCATCCCCCGCGCGCGCCACATCAGGTACAGCTCGAGGTCGACCATCTCGGGGGCGCCGTACTCGTAGGGCTCGGCGCGGATGCCGACCAGGCAGTTCCGCAGCCGTCGCTGGAGCGAGCCGAGGCCCTGCCACTCCAGACGATACAGCGGATAGCCGGTCGGGTGGGCCTGGGGCACCACGTTGCCCGCCAGCCGCCGACCCCACTGCTCGTCGTGGCACTGACTGCAGGCGAGGTTGAGCTGGCCCTGGCGCCGCTCGAAGGTCGCGCGCCCGGCGTCCAGGAAGGGCCGCGTCCGGTCGTCGACGGCCGGCTCGATCGGCAGGCCCCGCGACTGCCGCGCCACGTACGCGGCCAGCGCGAGCAGCTCGCGGCTCTCGGCGGCCAGGGCCGGGGCCTGCTGCCGCTCGGTCCGGCAGGCGTTGATGCGCTGCTCGAGGTTGACCGGCCGACCCCGGGCGGCGTCGAAGGCCGGATGCCGCGCCGCCACGCCCTTCATGCTGGTCCGCGCCTCCGCGTGGCAGTCGGCGCAGGCGCGGCCGGCGGCGCCGGCCTTGCGGCCCCACAGCGCCTCGCCCTCGAGGACCCACAGCAGGGCGGGGTTGGCGGTGTCGTCGTCCTGCATCGCGCGCGTCTCCCGGCTCATGAACTCGTAACCGGAGCGGCGCTCGGCACGCGGGATCTCGCCGGCGAGCGCCGACGACGCGAGCACGGCCACCGACAGGACGATTCCGAGCCGACGCACTTACTCGACGACGATCGCCGCCGACTCCGAGGCCGCGAAGCCGTTGTCGCCGCTCCAGTGCAGCGTGATGGTGCCGCTCTCGCTGGCGAGCGTCGTGAAGGCGATGAACGGGTTGGCGGCGATCGCCGGATACAGCTCGGCCCGGAACACCTCGGTGCCGTTGTAGGTGCACGTGAACAGCGTGATGATGTCCCGGGGGATCCGCTCCCCGTGCTGCGTGCGCCGATACCCCGTCTCCATCGGATGCCCGATCAGCGCCTTGATCTCGATGACCTCGCCGCGCCGGGCCCGCTCGGGCACACGAATCAGCGCGCTGGCCATCAGGGGTCCTCCAGGCAGGCGGCGAGGGTGACGACGACGTCGACGCGATCGGAGTAGAAGGAGCCATCGCTGAGCTCGGCGATGGCCGTCACGGTCTGGGTGTCGGCGAGACGGATGCGGGTGGAGACGCTGGCCCGGCCCGCACGCGGGCCGAGGCGTACGCTGACGACATTGGGCTGCGGGTTCTTTTCGGTGAAGACGTGGATGGCCCGGACGTGGTCGGCGGCGGTCATGGGGCTTTCCACCCCGATGGTCAGCGGGACGGCGTTGCCGTTCTCGACCAGGGGCGGCAGCTCGAGCTTCACGCGGCCCGGCGTGACGGAGGCGCTACCGACCACCTTGCGGATGGCCTCCGGCATGGCCCCCGGTGCCGCGCGCGCAGGCCGCACGGTCGTGATCGACAGGCCAAGGCCGGCGGCGACCGCCCCGGTGAGGCGCAGGAATTCGCGGCGAGAGGTTGCCATCGCTCAGTCGCGCAAGGTCGTCAAGAAGGCCACCACGTCCTCGATCTGGGCCGCGCTCAACACCGGCTTACCCCGGTAGGCGGGGGCCACTCGCACGAGGCCCTCGGTTCGATGATACGCCGGCATGATCGTGGATGGGTTGAGACGGCCGGGGTCGACGATCCGGAGCCGGAGCTGCCCCTCCGACCACCGGCGGCCGGCGCCGCGCAGGTCGGGCGCGAGATTGCCCTGGAAGCGCTCCTCGGGAAACGGCCCGCTGTGGCAGAGCAGGCACAGGCCGATCTGGCGGCTGGCCACGATGGCCCGCCCTCGGCTGGGGTCGCCCTTGGCGCCCGTGAGCGACTCCGGCATCGCATCCTGGGCATGCGCCACGCCGACCGTACAGAGGCCGGCGAGCAGCGCGAGGGCCACCCTCACCCGAAGACCTCGGTGGTGATCGTGCGGAACCAGCCCTCGGCCAGGGCGGCCTCGAGCGCGCGGCTGGCCCGCGGCGCCTCGCCTGGGCTCACGCCGCCCGAGCCGGGGACGTCGGCAAGCTGACCGTTGGTCGGCTGATACACCCCGGCCACCGAGATGCCGTAGTCGGGCGCGACCAGGCTGTAGCAAGTGTTGATCAGCTTGGGCGCGGCCGGGGCGGTCCCCGCGAGCAGCCGGGTGATCGCCGCCGCGCACGTCTTGGCCTGGGAGTTCGCGGCGAACGCCGACTTCGGCATGGCGCCGGCGATGGCCGCATCCCCGATGACGTGCACGCCCGGCTGCAGCCGCGACTCGAACGTCACCGGATCGATCGGGCACCAGCCGGTGCGGTCGGCGACACCCGCGACCTCCGCGATGCGGCCGGCCTTCTGGGGCGGGATGACGTTGGCCACGGCCGCCTGGTGGCGGCCGAAGTCGGTCACCAGCGTGCGGGTCGCCGCCTCCACGGACGTGACGGCGCCGCCCTTGGACAGCGACACCCACTCGAGCAGGCCGGGGTACAGCTCGCTCCAGGCTTGCAGGAACAACCGCTGCTTGGAGAACGTGTCCTTGGCATCGAGGACGATCAGCTTGGAGCGCGGCTTCTTCGTCTTCAGATAGTGGGCGATCAGGCTCGCGCGCTCGTACGGCCCGGGCGGGCACCGGAAAGGATTGGCCGGGGCGGAGATGACGACGAGGCCGCCGTCGGCCATCGCCTCCAGCTGCCGGCGGAGCAGCAGCGTCTGCTCACCGGCCTTCCAGGCGTGGGGTATCAGCGCTGCCGCCGGCTCGTCGTAGCCCGCCAGCGCGCCCCAGCGGATGTCGATGCCGGGCGCGAGCACGAGCCGGTCGTAGGACAGGCGCGCGCCGTCGGCCAGCGTGACCGAACGTGCCGAGACGTCGACGGCGGTCGCGGTCGTGCGGGCCAGTGCGATGCCGTCGGCGACGATGCGATCGTAGGTGAACTGCTGCGCGCTCAGCTCGCGCAGACCGCCGATGACGGCGTTGCTGAAGGGACAGGCGGTGAAGGTCGGGTTGGGCTCGACCAGCGTCACCGCGACGCGCGGATTCTCGACCCGGAGCGCGCGCGCACAGCTGGCCCCGGCGAAGCCGCCGCCCACGACGACCACGCGAGGCGACGCGGCCTGCGCGCGAACGAGGCGGGGGAGGAGCGCGGAGGAGGCGACGGCCGCGACCGTCGAGGCCAGGAACCGGCGGCGGCTCGACCTCATCGCTGCGTCGCGTACCAGGCCGCGATGGCCTGGATCTCGTCGTCGGTGAAGCCCTTGGCGATGCGGTCCATCACGGTGCCGGCCCGCGCGCCCGAGCGGAAGTCTTGCATGGCCTTGACGAGGTCGCCACGCTCGCGCCCGATCAGTCGGGGCACCGGCGTGGTCACGCGAACGGAGGTGGCATGACAGCCCGAACAGGAAGCGGCCCCGGCCGGCGACTCGGCCGAGGCCGCGGTGACGGCGACGATCGACACGAATCCGATCGCCGCCGCCAGGATTCCTCCCCGCATCGACTACACCATCTGGACGCCGTGGTGCTTGAGCGGGAACGTGCGCAGGCGCTTGCCCGTCGCCGCGAAGAACGCGTTCAGCACCGCGGGGGCGGCCACGCAGATCGTGGGCTCGCCGACGCCGCCCCAGAAGCCACCCGAGGGCATGATGATCGACTCGACCTTCGGCATCTGGGCGATCCGCATGGAGGGATAGTCGTGGAAGTTCGTCTGCTCGATGCGGCCGTTCTTGACCGTGCACTCCTCGTCGAACAGCGCGGACAGCCCGTAGACGAACGAGCCGGCGATCTGCCGCTCGATCTGGGCGGGGTTGACGGCGTAGCCGGGGTCGGTCGCGCACACGATGCGCTGCACCTTCACCTTGTTGCCGCCGGTCACCGTGATCTCCGCGCAGGCCGCCACGTAACTGCCGAACGCCATCATCTGGGCCAGGCCCCGGTGCACGCCCTTCGGCGCCGGCTTGCCCCAGCCCGCCCGATCGGCCACGGCGTTGAGCACGGCCAGGTGCTTGGGGTGCTTGGTCATCAGCTTGCGCCGGAATTCGAGGGGATCCTGGCCGGCCGCCTTGGCCAGCTCGTCCATGAAGCACTCGATGAAGATCGCGTTCTGGTTGATGTTCACGCCGCGCCAGAACCCGGGCGGCACGTGCGTGTTGCGCATCGCGTGGTCGATGAGCAGGTTGGGAATCGTGTAGCCGAACGCGAAGTCGCCGCTCGGATCGAGCCCCTGGAAGGCAAGGTTGTCACGGCCGTCCTGGAGATTCTGCGGGAAGACGGCGGCCAGGATCGACTGGCCCGACAGGCGCAGGTGCAGCCCGGTGAGGTTGCCGGCGGCGTCGAGGCCGCCCGCCAGCTTGGCCTGCATCACCGGGTGATAGCGGCCGTGCGTCATGTCCTCCTCGCGCGTCCACAGGAGCTTCACCGGCGTGCCCGGGACCTGCTTGGCAATGAGGACGGCCTGGGTGACGTAGTCGTGGAACGCCCCGCGCCGCCCGAAGCCACCGCCCAGGTTGATCTTGTAGACCTCGCACTTCTCGGCCGGCAACCCGGCGGCGGCCAGCGTGGCGGCGAAGGCCGCCTCGCCGTTCTGGGTCGGCACCCACACCTCGCAGCGGTCGGCCGTGAACTTCGCCGTGGCGTTCATCGGCTCCATCGGCGCGTGGTTCTGGAACGGATAGGCGTAGACCGCCTCGACCTTCTTGGTGGCGCTCGCCACGGCGGCCTTGGCGTCGCCGTTCTGGTTGCGCACGAAGGCCTGGCCGGCGTCGAGGCCGTCCTTGAGCATCTCGGCGATCGTGGCGCTCGACACCGCCGCGTTCGGCCCCTCGTCCCAGACGATGGGTAGCGCGTCGAGGGCGGTCTTGGCCTCCCACCAGGTGTCGGCCACGACCGCGACGCCGGAGTCGCCCACCTGCACGACGTGGCGCACGCCCGGCATGCCCGCGACCTTGGCGGCCTCGAAGCTCTTCACCTTGCCGCCGAAGACCGGGCAGTCCTTGATGGCGGCGTTGAGCATCCCGGGCAGCTTCAGGTCGGCGCCGTAGACCTGGGCGCCGGTCACCTTGCCGACGGTGTCGAGCCGCTTCACCGACTTGCCGATCAGCTTCCAGTCCTTGGGGTCCTTGAGGGTCACGTTGGCCGGTGGCGTCAGCTTGGCGGCGGCCTCCGCGACCTTGCCGTAGGTGGTCGTACGGCCGCTCGGCGTGTGGGTGATCACGCTGTTGGCCGCGGTGCACTCGGCCACCGGCACCTTCCAGCCGTCGGCGGCGGCCTGCACCAGCATCGTGCGGGCGGTGGCGCCGCCCTTGCGCACGTACTCGTGCGAGGTGCGGATGCCGCGACTGCCCCCGGTCGAGAAGTCGCCCCACACGCGCTTGCGGGCGACGCTCTGGCCGGGCGTCGGGTACTCGGTCGTCACCTTCGACCAGTCGCACTCGAGCTCCTCGGCAACCATCTGGGCGAGACCCGTGATCGTGCCCTGCCCCATCTCCGAGCGCGCCACCCGGATGACGACCGTGTCGTCGGGACGGATGACCACCCAGGCGGTGATCTCCGGTGAGCCGTCCTGGGCGCGGACGACGCTGCCCCCGAGCGGGATGTTCAGACCGATGGCGAGCCCACCGCCGGCGACGGCGGTGCCCACCATGAAGGAGCGCCGGCTGATCTTCGTGTCGGTGATCATGGCTGCGCCCCCTTAGGCCTTGGCCGCGGTGTGGATGGCCTCGCGCACCTGCTGGAACGTGCCGCAGCGGCAGATGTTGGTGATCGTCGCGTCGATGTCGGCGTCGGTCGGCTTGGGCTTGTCCTTCAGCAGCGCCGCCACCGCCATGATCATCCCCGCCTGGCAATAGCCGCACTGGGGAACGTCGTGGTCGACCCAGGCCTTCTGCACTTTGTGCAGCGTGCCGCCGCTGGCCAGCCCCTCGATGGTGGTGACCTGCTTGCCGACGGCCGCGCTGACCGGCACCACACAGGAGCGGACCGCCGCCCCGTCCAGGTGCACGGTGCAGGAGCCGCACTGGGCAACACCGCAGCCGTACTTGGTCCCCGTGAGGCCAGCTTGCTCACGGATGGCCCACAGCAGCGGCATGCTGGGGCTGACGTTGAGATCCAAGGCCTTGCCGTTGATCGTCACGCGCGCCATGGGCGTCCCTCCCAGAGATGCAGTACCGGGACTATCCCACCGTCCCGCCGCCAAAGGCAAGACCCGCTGGATCCGCTCAACCAGCGCCTCGACCGGGCTGTGGTGGGGCCGGAGCGGGGGGCGCGACGGGTCTGGGGCCAGGGGTTTCCCCCCGTGCGCCACGGATGGCTCGCCTGTCGCCGTAACTCGCTCCGAGAGCGACGAGCGCGCGACCCCCCATCCCCCAGGGGTTCGGGTGCGGTCAAGCCGAATCGTCGGCGGCGCGCTCGTCGCTCTCTGCGCTCGAACGGCGACAACGGCTCGCCATCAAGTGGCGCACGGGGGGAACCCCTGGCCCCAGACCCGTCGCGCCTCCAGACCCGACGTCACGACAGCACGCGCGGAGCGCGTGTCTAGCCGCGGGTGACGTCGGCGGCGACGCACAGCCAGCGGCCGTGGCGACGGGCCCAGACGTCGGTGTAGCGGCCGGCGGCGCGCTGGCCGTCCGGCTTGGTGTAGACGGTCCGGGCGTGGATGAGGGCGACGTCGCCGAGGACGCGGATGCGCACGTCCTCGATGGCCAGGTCGGGCACCGTGGTGGGCCGGGCGATCTGGGCCAGGAAGCCGGCCCGGTCGACGATCGAGCCGTCGGGGTTGCTGTTCACGAAGTCCTCGGCCAGGTGCTCGCCGAACCAGCCGACGTCGGAGGTCCGCACCGACCGGATATAGCCGTCATTCAGGGCGTCCAGCGTCTCGACCTCGCTCGTGCCGGCGGTGACCATTGAGCGGCCTCCCTCAGAAGCGGTTGAAGTGGGCGGACACGCACAGCCAGCGACCCTGCCGCCGCGCCCAGATGTCGGTGTAGCGGCCGGTGCCCGGCCGGCCGTCCGGCTTGGTGTAGCGGAACCCGGCGTGGATGAGCGCGACCTCGCCGAGGAGGCGGATGCGCACGTCGACGGCCTCGAGGTTCGAGCTGGGGTTGGGCCGGGCCATCCGGGCCAGGAACTCCGCGCGGTCGACGATCGAGCCGTCGACGCTGCTGCTGAGGAAGTCTTCGGCCAGGTGCTGGGCGTACCAGCCGACGTCCGAGGTCGCGGCCGACCGGACGTAGCCCCGGTTGAGCTCGTGCAGGGCCTCGAGGTCGCTGGCGCGCGCGTCGTGCTGCGTGGTGGCGTCGGGCATCGCTGGTCCTCCTGGCTCGATCTCGCTGCGTCGACATGCTAGCCACGGATCTGGCCGGTACAAAGAGCCAGTTTCGGTAGAATCGACGGTGCCAGATTCGCCACCCCGAGCCGACACCCGAGGGAGACACCATGCTGCTGCTCAATCTGGACGAGGCCAGCGGTCCGCTCTATCGCCGTGTCTACCAGGCCCTCAAGTCGGTGATCCGCGGCGGCCGGCTCGGTCCCGCCGCGCGCCTGCCCTCGACGCGCGCGCTGGCCGCCGATCTCGGCGTCTCCCGCAACACCGTGGTGCTGGCCTACGAGCAGCTCGCCGCCGAGGGCTACGTCGTCAGCCGGCAGCGGTCGACGGCGTCGGTCGTGGGCGGCGGGCCTGCCCGCGCGCTGCCGGCGCCCGACCGCGCCCGGTCCGAGGCGGCGCCGCGGATCTCCGCCTACGCGCGGCGCCTGATCCGCAACCCGGCGGTTCCGCCGGCCGGCGCCTACGGCAGTCGGCCCGGACTGCGCTATGACTTCCGCTACGGGCGTCCCGCCGTCGACGAGTTCCCGCGCGAGATCTGGCGACGGCTGGTGGCCGCGCGCGTCCGGCAACCCTCCGGCGAGGCGCTCGGCTATGCGTCGGCCGCCGGCCACCCGCCGCTGCGCGAGGCGCTGGCCGAGTACCTGCGGCGCGCCCGGGGCCTGTCGTGCGACGCCGACCAGGTCGTCGTCGTCAACGGCTCCCAGCAGGCCTTCGACCTGCTCGCGCGCGTCCTCCTCGATCCCGGCGACGCTGCGGTCGTCGAGGAGCCGCACTATCCCGGCGCCACCGTCACCTTCGAGGCAGCGGGCGCGCGCCTGATCCGGATCCCGGTCGACGACGACGGGCTCGACACCGCACGGCTGCCGGCGGCTGGGACGCGGCCGCGGCTGGCGTACGTGACGCCGTGCCACCAGTTCCCGACCGGCGTCAGCATGCCGCTCGAGCGGCGGCTGGCCCTGCTCGCGTGGGCCGCGCGCGTCGGCGCCTGGGTCGTCGAGGACGACTACGTCAGCGAGTTTCGCTACGAGGGCCGGCCGCTGGAGGCGCTGCAGTCGCTCGACCGGCACGGGCGCGTGATCTACGTGGGAACGTTCTCCAAGACGCTGTTCCCGGCCCTGCGCCTGGCCTACCTGGTCCTGCCCCGCCCGCTCGTACGGCCCTTCCTGAGCGCCAAGTGGGCCGCCGATCGCTTCTCGGCCATGCTGGCCCAGGAGGCGCTGGCCGACCTCATCACCAGCGGGCAGTTCGAGCGCTACCTGCGCCGGGCCGGTGCCCGCAACGCGGCCCGCCGCCGCGCCCTGACCGAGGCGCTCCGCGAGCACTTCCAGGATCGCGTCGAGATCACCGGCGAGAACACCGGCGTGCACCTGCTCGTCTGGCTGGAGGATGTCCGCCCGCGCGACCTCGACGCCCTCGTGGCGCGCGCCGCCGCGGCGGGCGTCGGCATCTACCCGATCGCACCGTGCTACGCGCGGCCGCCGCGCCGGGCCGGCCTTCTGTTCGGCTACGCCGCGCTCACGGAGGCGGAGATCCGGGCGGGCATCCGCGCGCTGGCCGGCGTCAGCGTCGCTCGAGACCGGCGTGCGTCTCGATGATGGCCAGGCAGGCCTCGGCCAGCTCGCGCCCCTTCGTGCGCATGTGGTCGCGGAAGAAGTCGGCGTGGACCGCGTGCTCGTGGAAGTGATGCGGCGTCAGCACGGCCGACAGCACCGGGACCTCGGTCTCCAGCCCGGCCTGCACGAGGCCGTGGAGCACCGCGCTGGCCACGAACTCGTGACGGTAGATGCCCCCGTCCACGACGAGGCCGGCCGCGCACACCGCGGCGTAGCGCCCGCTGCGGGCGAGCTTCTTGGCCACCAGCGGGATCTCCAGGCTGCCGGGCACCGAGACGAGGTGGACGGTGTCGGGCGGGTAGCCGCGCCCCCCCAGCTCGGCCAGGAACGCGCGGGTGCAGTGATCGACGATCTCGGAATGCCAGGCGGCGTGAACGTACGCGATCGACGTGGAAGCCATCGGTTCCTCCGCGGGTGAAGGGTCAGGCGATCCGGTACTAGTCGATCCGGCCCCGGCCCGGCGGGACGATCGGCTGAGCGAGCTTGTCGGCCAGCTCGCGCATCGGCTCCAGCACGTGCGTCAGCTGGACGAGGAAGCGGCCCACGCTGTCGGCGACGTCGGCGTGCTGATGCTCGAGCCGCTCGTGATCCGCCGTGGCCCGAGCGACCTGGGCGCGCAGCGCGGCGTTCTCGTCCTGGAGCTCCTGGCAGCGGCGGGTCGCCTCGTGCAGGCGGTTCGTGAGCGTGTCCCGGTCCCCGAGAACGGTGGGCAGGACGTGCTGCAGGATGTGCTGACCTTCCTGGACCCAGGCGCGTGCGCGCGCTTCGTCGACGAGCACATGGTCCATCGTTGGCTCCTTGTCCGG
The DNA here is from genome assembly GCA_963734175.1 of uncultured Candidatus Rokubacteria bacterium. GTDB lineage: Bacteria > Methylomirabilota > Methylomirabilia > Rokubacteriales > CSP1-6 > AR5. Next base: position 104,825 of record CAVTGC010000001.1, on the reverse strand, counting down.
TTCGCGGACGTCGTCGAGTGGTCGTGGCTCGCGGCCCTGACGAAGCCGCGAGACCGGAATGAGGACGGCCGGATGCCGGGCCGTATCCTCCCAGTAGTCTCGCGGCCGGCGGCGGTCCCCCTGGCGACGATCGATGGCGAGGAGGGACTCGGACCGCGCCCGCCGGTCCTGCTCCTGCTCGCGTCGATCGAGCATCACGTACACCGTGCGGTCGTCGAGGAACTGCCGCCGGATGGTGAGGAAGAGATCCAGGCGGGCCCGGGCAACGATGATGTAAAACCGCGTACGGGCACTCTCGCGCTCGTCGACAGGGTCGGACCGTTCGGCCGGGGCGGCACCGGACAGCGGCCCGGTCAGCGGGCTGGCCCATTCCGCCAGCCGCTGGCGCCACTGGTCTCGCCAGTCCACGTCAGCGACCCACCGACGGGAACGAAGACAGAAGTGCCATCAAGATCAGATCGTGACAGTGCGTGCGCGACGCTCCGAGCGGCATGCGAGAGCGAGCGTAGCGCCGGACGCTACTCCGGTCAATGGTTGCTGCGCTACGAGCCGCCGGCCATGGCTCCCACGACCATGAAGGGTTCGGCCCCCTGCACGACCGCGTCGGGCAGCGGCGTGTCCGACGGCTCGTGGGACAGATCCTGCTCGCAGGCGAAGAAGCGCAGGAACGCCCGGCGCCGGTGCGTGACCTGGTCGCGGATGGTTCCGCGCAGCATCGGGTAGCCGGCCTCCAGCGCGTCGAGCACCGAGCCCAGGGTGGCGGGTCCCTCGACGGCGACTTTCACCTCGCCGTCGACGCGGGCGAGCGTGCGCAGGTGGGCCGGCAACGTCACCCGGATCATGGCAGCGTCTGGACCTCGACGGAGACGACGGCCGGCAGGTGCTGCACGATCGGCGTCCAGTTGTCGCCGGCGTCGGCCGAGGCATAGACCTGGCCGCCGGTGGTGCCGAAGTAGACGCCGCAGGGATCGAACGCGTCGACGGCCATGGCGTCGCGCAGGACGTTGACGTAACAGTCGCGCTGGGGCAGCCCCCGGGTGAGCGGCTCCCACTCGTTGCCGCCGGTCCGGCTCCGGTACACACGCAGCCGGCCGTCGGGCGGAAAGTGCTCGGAGTCGCTCTTGATCGGCACCACGTAGATGGTCTCCGGCTCGTGCGCGTGCACGTCGATCGGGAAGCCGAAGTCGGTCGGCAGGTTCCCGCTGACCTCCCGCCACGACTCACCGGCGTCGTCGCTGCGCATGACGTCCCAGTGCTTCTGCATGAACAGCACGCTCGGCCGCGACCGGTGCATGGCGATGCGATGCACGCAGTGGCCGACCTCGGCCATGGGGTTGGGGATGCCGTCGGACCTCAGCCCGCGGTTGATCGGCTGCCACGTCGCGCCGGCGTCGTCGCTGCGGAACGCACCTGCGGCCGAGATGGCGACGAACATCCGTCGAGGGTGACTCGGATCCAGCAGGATCGTGTGCAGGCACATCCCCCCGGCCCCCGGCTGCCAGGAAGCGGCCGAGCCGTGCGTGCGCAGTCCCGGAAGCTCCTGCCACGTCTGGCCGCCATCGGTCGTGCGGAACAGGGCAGCGTCCTCGACGCCGGCGTACACGGTCTCGGGGTCGGTCAGCGAGGGCTCGAGATGCCAGACGCGCGCGAAGTCCCACGGGTGCGGCGTGCCGTCGTACCACTGGTGCGTGCCGGTGGGGCCGTCGTACACGAACTTGTTGCCAATCGGCTCCCACGTCTTGCCGCCGTCGCTGGACCGCTGGATGACCTGACCGAACCAGCCGCTGGACTGGGAGGCGTACAACCGGTCGGGATCGGCCGGTGATCCCTTGAGGTGATAGATCTCCCAGCCCCCGAAGTGAGGCCCGCTGACCTCCCACTGCTTGCGGCCGCCGTCGGCCGTCAGGATGAAGGCGCCCTTGCGTGTCCCCACCAGCACCCGTACCCGGCTCATCGGCTGTGTCCTTTCGTGGTCTCGCGGCCGGACGCCGGCGCGCCGACCGTCCGGCGGATGCTCCCGAGGTGATCGTCGACGTGATGGATCAGGGCCCCGGTGATCATGTCCTCGACGGACATCGGGGGCGCGTCCGCGAAGACCGTCACCCGGAGTGCCAGCTGCTGGTCGGTCAGGCCTCGGACCACCGTAGCGGCGGCCACCGCTCCCCGCTCGAGCAGGGCGATCGTCTCGGCCCTGGTGCAGTCGGCGTGCTCCCGGGCGTGCTGCGCGTTCATCGCGTCGAGCATGGCGGTCGTGAAGTGGCCGGGCGCCTGCCCGGCCGCCATCCCGGTCACGATCCCGGCGACCGGCTCGAAGGCGCTCGCCAGGTGGTGGGCCGTGACCCCGACCGGCCACCGCTCCGCCTCCGTCACCTTCGCCCAGTCCGCGTCGCTCAGCGCTTCGACCACGGCCACGGCGTCCTTGACCCTGCCCTCGAACTGCGTTGCGAGAGCCTCGCTTCGCGTACCCATCGCATTCCTCCTCGTCGCGCTCACGCCTCGACGAGCGCTTTCAGGTTGGCCAATCCCGTCTCGAAATCGGTGCCGATCATCCGGTCCAGGTTGATGAAGACGCTCATGAGCTTGGAGACGAACGGCATCGGCCCCTGCATGGTCCAGATGACGTTGGTGGCGTCGCCCCGGGGCTCCAGCGCGAACTCGACGACGTTGTGGGCCTCGAACGGCTTGACGAAGTCCAGCTTGATCGTCACCCGGGACGGCGGCGCCGTCTCCGCGATCTCCATGCGCCCCTTGCCGACCTCCTTGTTGCCCTCCCACTCGTACACGGCGCCCTTGCCGTCGGGGGCGCCGCTGTGGATCCGCTTCAGCGCGGGATCCTTCTTCTCGTAGGGCGACCACGCCGTCCAGCGGTGCAGGTCGTTGATGAGCGGGAAGATCTTCTCCGGCGGCGCCTTGATGCTCGCCGCCCGCTGGACGCGGAGAACGCTGGGCCGGGTCGCGGCAAACCCCAGCAGCGCGGCGATCAGGACGACCACGATGACGGCGATGGTCTTGAGCATCGCTCAAGCCTCTACCGCCGCTTGGCGGCCTGCGCGCGCAGGCGCGCCTCGGCCTCCTTCAGCTCGGGCGTGAGCGCGGGGCCGAAGTCCTCCGCCTCGAAGACCTGGCGAATCTCGACTTCGGTGCCGCCGTCGAAGGGCGCGCGCTTGATCCATTCGATCGCGTCGTGCCGGGACGGCACCTGGATCAGCCAGAAGCCGGCCAGCAGGTCGTTCGTCAGCGGGAACGGTCCGTCGGTCACCGTGCGCTGGCTGCCCGAGAACCTGACGCGAGCGCCCTTCGAGGTGGGATGCAGCCCCTCGCCCGCCAGCAGCACGCCGGCGTCGGCCAGGGTCTGATTGTACGCCCCCATCTCGGTCAGGAGCTGCTCGCTCGGCATCTCGCCCGCCTCGCTGTGCTTGTCGGCCTTGACCAGGATCATGAACCGCATGGCCTCGTCTCCTTCTCTCTCGACTGGATGTCTCGCTCTACCCTTGGGTCGAACGGCAGCCGCGGGGATCGACACCCCGCACCGTCAGTCACCGATCGCCTGGTAGGCCGAGGTCCAGAAGTCGAGGTAGACCGGCGGGGGGCTGGGCGAGGCCCACAGGGCCTGGGACAGCAGGATTGCGACCATCTCCTCGGTGGGATCCGAGGCCCAGGACGCGTCGACGTGCACCTCGCCGCGCCGGCTGACCGCCGTCACGATGCCGGCACGTGCCCGCCCTCGACGTGCCGCGCCATGACGTCGTGCATGCGGCGGAGCCGCGTCCGGGACAGTCCACTCGCGCGTGACATGTTCAGCGCCTCAGCGAGCGGCCTCCAGCGTCGAGGGGCGTGAGCCACGAAGCGGGGCCAGCCGCCAGCGGCCGTAGGCCACGAACGCGGCGAGCAGTCCCACCACCAGCGGCACCAGGGCCATCTTGGCGCCGCCGGCGATGAACGAGAGCACCGTGGCGCCGATCATGATGATCGTCAGTCCGGCGGCGGCCAGCGGGGTCAGGCCGGGACGGATGCGCAGGAGCCAGGGCAGGACCAGTCCGATCCCGCCGAGCACCTCGGCCACGCCGATGAAGTGAAGGAACCATCCCGGCATCGCGATGTCCTTCGTCATCTCCTCCACCGTCATGACGAACTTCATGGCACCCGAGAACACGAACAGAAGCCCGAGCAGAACCTGGAAGATCCACAGCACGTAGTTCATGAACGGTCGCCTCCCTGGCGACGATTGCGCTCTCGCTGGTGGCCAACACGACAGGCCGGACTACGTCGGCGGTCCCTCCCGCACGGGCCGGACTTCGATCGTGCCCACGCTGGCCAGCGGACCGCGCGCCGCGATGGCGAGCGCCTCGTCGAGATTCTCGACGTCGATGAGCATGTAGCCGCCGAGGTGCTCGCGCGTCTCGGCAAAGGGGCCGTCGGTCAGCAGACGCTGGCCGTCCCGGACGCGGACCGTGGTCGCCGACGAGGTCGGGTACAGCGGGTTCCCCCCGAGGTACTGGCCGCGGGCCGTCAGCTCCTCGGCGAGCTTCATCTGCCCGCCGTACACTTGCTGTCGCTCGGCGACGGGCCGCTTGTCCCAGGCCGGGTCCAGGTAGATCAGCAGCAAGTATTTCACGTGGGCCTCCGTCTACGAGTCGAGCGGCCGGGGCCGCTCTCGACACCCAGCGTAAATTATCTACCGTGGTGCACGCCCTGCATGCCAGCGAGGCCGTCGACGCGGTCTATCGCTCCGACTGGGGCCGGATCGTGGCCACGCTCATCCGCCTCGTCCGTGATTTCGATCTCGCCGAGGAGGCGGCCCAGGAGGCCTTCGCCGCCGCGGTCGACCAGTGGCCGGCCACCGGCGTCCCCGATTCGCCGCGGGCGTGGATCATCCAGACCGCCCGGCACAAGATCATCGACCGTATCCGGCGTCAGGCCCGCTTCCGCGAGAAGGTCGACGAGCAGGTCGCGGCCGGCCTCCTCCCGACCGTCACCGAGCCGGGGCTGGAGCCGGGCGAGATTCCCGACGATCGCCTGCGCCTGATCTTCACCTGCTGCCACCCGGCGCTGGCGCTCGAGACCCAGGTGGCGCTCACCCTGCGCACGCTGGGCGGGCTGGAGACGGACGAGATCGCCCGGGCCTTCCTGGTGCCGGTCCCGACGATGGCCCAGCGACTGGTGCGCGCCAAGAGCAAGATCCGCGATGCCGGCATTCCCTACACCGTGCCCGATACGCACGAGATGCCGATCCGCCTTCACGCGGTCCTGACCGTGATCTATCTCGTCTTCACCGAGGGCTATGCGGCGACGCGCGGCGAGGCGCTGGTGCGGACCGATCTCTGCGCCGAGGCGATCCGGCTCGGGCGGTTGGTCAGGCTGCTCATGACGCCGCCGCCCTCGGAGGCCACCGGCCTCCTCGCCCTCATGCTCCTGCACGATTCGCGGCGCGAGGCCCGGCTGGACGAGGCCGGCGATCTCGTCCTGCTCGAGGATCAGGATCGTCGCCGGTGGAACCCGGCCTCGATCGCCGAGGCGCTGCCGCTCGTGGAGGAGGCGCTGCGCGGCGGCGCCGGCCCGTTCGCGCTCCAGGCGGCCATCGCCGCCCTGCACTGCCAGGCCGCGCGCGCCCAGGACACCGACTGGCCCCAGATCCTCCGGCTCTACGAGATCCTCGAGCGCCTGCAGCCCTCCCCGATCGTCACCCTCAATCGCGCGGCGGCCGTCGCGATGGTGGACGGTCCGGGGGCGGCACTGGCGCTCGTCGACACGCTCGCCGCCGGCGGCGACCTCGACCGCTATCACCTGCTGCACGCCGCTCGCGCCGATCTGCTGCGCCGGCTCGAAGCCCCGGTGGAGGCGGCCGCCAGCTACACGCGCGCGCTCGAGCTGGTCACCAACGACGCCGAGCGCCGATTCCTCGAGCGGCGGCTGCGCGAGGTCCAGGCCACGGGGTAGAGCCGGTCAGGCTCCGCCGGCCAGGCTCGGCGTCGCCAGCGGGACGGTGGCGCTGCGCGGCGGCCGGAACGTGAACGCGACGGCCACGGCGCCGAGGCCGATGGCCGACGAGGCGATGAACAGCCAGGCGTAGCTGCCGAAGCCGTCGTAGAGCCAGCCGCCGGCCACCGGCCCCAGCGCCATGCCCAGGGTGGCCACGGTCGAGACCGCCCCGAAGGTGGCGCCCATGATGCGGGCGCCGAAGTACTCGCGCACCACCACCGCGTAGAGGGGCATCACCCCGCCGTAGGCGAAGCCGAACAGCGCGGCCACGGCGTAGAAGCCCCCCAGCTGGCCGATGAACAGGTAGAGGCTGATGGCGACGGCCTGGATCGCGAGCCCGACCACCAGCGTCCGTTTAGCGCCGGCGCGGTCGGCCACCAGCCCACAGACGATCTTGCCGCTGAACGAGGCCACGCCGGCCGCGCTGAGCACGGTGGCGGCGGCCATCGCCGACACCCCGTGGTCGATGGCGTTGGAGACCATGTGGAAGATCGGGCCCGAGTGCGCCGCGCAGCAGGCGAAGTGCGTGAGCGCGATGGCGGCGAACTGAGGCGTGCGCAGCGCCTGCCCTACCGTGAGACCGGGATCCTCGGCGGCCTCCGCCACGACGGCGGCGGCCGACGCCGCCGGGGGATTGCGCACCAGAAGGGAGGCCGGAATGACGATCAGCCACACGAGATCGCCGATGACGAGCATGGCCGTGCGCCAGTCGTAGGTGCTGATCAGCCAGCGCGCCAGCGGCGCCATGAACGTCGAGCCGAAGCTCAGCCCGGCCGAGACCAGCGCGACCGCCAGCGTGCGATTGCGCGTGAACCACCGGGTGGTCGTCGCGGTCATCGGCGCGTAGAGGCTGCCGGCCGCCAGCCCGACGATCACGCCGAAGAGGATCTGGAACCAGCCGAGCGTCTCCGCCCGGCTCGCCGTCACCAGGCCGAAGCCAAGCAGGGCACCACCGGACAGGACGACGACCCGGGTACCGAATCGGTCGGAGAGGGCGCCCCAGGCGAAGGCGCCGGCGCCCATCGCCAGGAAGTTGAGGAGCGCGGCCGTCGCGATGCCCGTACGCGACCAGCCCATGGCGTCGGACATGGGCTGCAGGAAGACGGTGAGCGACATCATGGCGCCGAACCCGACGCAGGTGACGACGATCCCGACCGCGACGATGACCCAGCCGTAGAAGAAGGGCATGCGGTCCTACTTCTGGCGCCGGTAGTTCGCGGTCATGAACTCGTGCCACTCGCCGTCGTCACCGAGCACGTGCGAGGTCAGCAGCCGGTGGGCGGCGCTCTTGAACTCGATCACGTCCCGGTACCTGGTCATCCTGGTCTGGTCGGTCATGTGGGGGCCCTCGGCCTCGAGGGTCAGGGCCCGCTCGGCCGCATCGAGCGCACCGTCGTACACCCAGAGGTGGGTCATCATCGAGCCGACCCAGGTGCCCACGTAGCGCCTGGTGTTGGGGTCGTAGCCGAGCGTCATCAGCGTCGTGGCAGTACCGCCGCCGGGCATGTCGCCCTGGCCCTCGGCCAGCACCCAGAGGCCGCCGAGCGACCGGACACGCTCGGTCCCCCTGAACGTCTCGGGCGGCTTACCGGGCTCCATCGTCGCCTCGGCCTCGGAGGTCCACTCGCCGACGAGCTGCTGGAGCCATCCGTGCTCCCTCTGCGGTGCGGTGTTCATCTCGCCTCCTGTCGTGTCCTGGCCCGTCTCCCCGCGGCGCTGCGGGTTCGACCTTCACCGGTAGGTCGAACGGCGAGCTGGAGGATCGACAACGATCTCGTGAAATCCACCTCAGAAGTTTCGCACAGATCCGGCACCGTTGGTCGGCGCGGGTTAGGATCAGGCGGGAGACAACCCTTGGAACGCTATGACCTGGTCATCGTCGGCGGTGGAGCGGCGGGCATCAATGCGTTGAAAGCGGCGATCAGCCTCAAGGCGCGGGTCGCTCTCGTCGATCGGGGCCCGCTCGGGGGAACCTGCGTCAACCGGGGGTGAATCCCGAAAAAGACCTTGGTAAGGTCTGGACGGATTCACCGGCTCGCGAAGGACGCCGCGCGCTTCGGCACCACGGCCAGCCCCGTCGGGCTCGACTGGCCGGCGGTCGTCCGCCGGCAGCACGAGATCGTCGCGGAGTTCCAGCCGCGGCCGGCGTCGCTCGCGCGGACGGGCGCCGACGTCATCCTCGGCGAGGCGCGGTTCGTCGACCCCCACACCATCACGGTGAATGCCTCGCCGCTCCGGGGTGACCGGATCATCATCGCCGCCGGTTCCATCCCGGTCAGGCCAGCGCTGCCCGGCCTCGACGCGACGATCACCTCCGACGAGCTGCTGTTCCTGCCCGCCTTCCCGCGACGTCTCGTCATCGTCGGGGCCGGGGCCATAGGTCTGGAGATGGCGGGGGCGTTCAGCGACTTCGGCGCCGAGGTCGCCGTCGTCGGCCAGGACCGCGAGATCCTTGCCGCGTTCGACCCCGACGTCGCCGCCTATCTCAGAACGATCCTCGAGAGCCGCGGCGTCACCTTTCACCTGGGTGCCACGCTCACCAGCTTCTCCGGACAACGCGGCGCCGTGACCGCGCACTTCACGAAGGACGGCGAGCCCCATACGGTGACGGCGGACCAGGCGTGCGTGGCCGTCGGGCGCCGGTGGACGCCCGAGACGCTGGGCGTTGAGCAGCTGGGGCTGGCGAGGGGGCGCCTCGGCCTCGAGGTCACGCCCTACCTCCGCACGTCGGTGGCGCACATCTACGCGGCCGGAGATGCCGCCGGCAACGCGCAGCTCACGCCGGTGGCGGCGTACGAGGGTCGCGTCGCGGCTCGCAACGCGCTGCAGGGCGACCGGCTGATCGCCGACACCGCGCTCGTGCCCCAGAGCGTCTTCACGACCCCGGAGGTGGCCAGGGTCGGCCTGACCCACCGGGCGGCGGCGGCCGGCGGCGTGAAGTGTCACGTCGCGACGCACGATCTGCGGGGGGCCTCGAACGGCCGCGCCACCGGGGAGGACGACGGGTATCTCAAGCTGGTGTTCGACGCCGACCAGGAGCGGCTGCTGGGGGCCCAGATGGTCAGCTACGCCGGCGCCGAGCTCATCCAGATGGCGGCGCTGGCGATCCGCACCGGCGTCACCGCGAGTGTCCTGGCGGCCCAGCTCTCCGTCCACCCGAGCCAGGCCGAGCGCTTCATCAAGATCGCCGCCCACGAGCACCACGAGATCTGCGAGGTGGGAGAGGAGTCCCCTCCGCCGCCGGGCGCGAAGGAGACTCCCCAGGGGTGATGACCGCCTAGTTGCTGGAGCGGACGAGAACCTCGACCCGGCCATCGCGCTGCGCGCACCGCTCGGTGGAGTCGTTGCAGGTGGCTCGCTGCGCTGCGAACGTGCCCGTCTCGATCCGGTCGGCCGACACTCCGGCCTGGATCAGCGCGTCACGAACGGTGGCGACACGACGCTGGCTCAGCCCCGCGTTGTACTGGTTGGTGCCGCGAAGAAGATCCGTGGCGCCATCGAGCCCGAGACGCACGGACGGGTTCTGCCGCGCGTAGGCCGCGATCTCGGACGACTGGTTCATCTCCGAATACCGGATGTCGGTCTTGTCGTAGTCGAACGTGAAGTCCCTGAGCGCCGCCCAGTTCTTGCCCGGGACCGCCGGGCTCCGGACGCCGGCCACACCGGCCGGACCCTGCGCGCCCGTCACTCCGGTGGAACCCTGCGAGCCCGTCATCCCGGGGGAGCCCTGGGCGCCCGTCATGCCGGGCGAGCCCTGCGAACCGGCCATGCCGGGGGACCCCTGGGGGCCCATCATGCCGGCGGGGCCGGTGCAGGCGACGGCGAACAGTGCGGCAGCTGAAATCAACAAATAGCGTCTCATCGTTCTGATCTCCTTGGGAAAAGGTGAGCTACGTGCGTCCCTGCCCTCTCGGCGCTATCGACGCCAGCGCGAGTACCCCCAGCCTCCACCGCCGAGCAGGAACAACACCACGAGAATGATGAGGATGGTTTCCATGTGTCTCATCTCCTTCACGACCGCGGTTCGTGCGTCTGGTTCTGTGCCTTCACGGTACGCACCGGACGGACCCCCGCCTAGTGGACCTTGGTGCACTGCCGACGCTCCAAACGCCTTGCGACGCATGGCGTCATCCGCGCATCCAAATGGCGAGGGAATCACCATGTCCACCAACGCCACGACACCCGATCACTACCTCATCGCCAGCGATTTCGATCAGACGCTGAGCTTCAACGATTCGGGGCTGGTGCTCAGCGAGCTGATCGGCGTGCCGAACTTTCACGAGAAGGTCGCTGGTCTGTCACAGATCCACCTGGTCCAGCAGGGCGCCGAGCTCGCCTATCTCCTTCGCCACGACCCCGAGTTCCGCTGCGTCCGTCGCGAGCACCTGATCGAGACGGGCAAGCAGGTGCGCCTGAAGAAGGACATCAAGCGCTTCGTGGAGTCGCTCGAGGCCGGCGCCGACGACTATCGCTTCTCGTTCTACGTCATCTCGGCGGCGCCGCGGGCCGTGGTCGAGTCCGCGCTCGAGGGCATCGTGGCCCCGGACCACATCTACGGCGCCGAGTGCGAGTACGACGCGAGCACCGGCGAGATCTGCGCGGTGACCAAGGTCCCGGCCGGCTACGGCAAGGTCGCCATCCTGGAAGCGCTCGCCAGTCGGTTACAGGTCAGCCCGGACCGAACGGTCTACGTGGGCGACGGCAGCTCTGACATCCACGTCATGCTGCACGTCAACAGCGGCAACGGCTTCACCATCGCGGTGTCGGAGGCCAAGCACATCGCGCGGATCGCCCGCCGGACCGTCATCAGCGACAACGCGCTCAGCGTCCTGGTGCCGATCTTCGAGGACGTCGTGGGCTGGGACGCCGGCCGCATCCGTCAGCTCTTCGCGTCCCAGGGGCTGGTTTTGCAGGAGTGGGGCAAGGCCCGGACGGACTGGGTCACCCTGTGGTCTCCCGACGCCGGCGCGCGGTGAGCGTGACCGTGATCGGCTGGCTCGCCACGGTCGTCTTCGCGAGCTCCTACTTCTTCCGACGACCGCTGACCCTCCGGCGGATCCAGGCTGGCGCCGCACTGCTCTGGGTCATGTACGGGATCTCGATCGACGCAATCCCCGTGGTCGTCGCCAACCTGATCGTGGCCGGGGCGGCCCTCTATTCGTCGCTGGCGCCACGTCGGCCAGAGGGCGAGTCGGAGCTCGACTAGCTCGCGCTCAGTCGCTCAGTGCCCGCCGTGAGTGCCGATCTTGGGGATGGACATCACCAGGTGGAGGTAGCCGCCCAGCTCGTTGATCTTCCGCATGTCGCCGGCGACGAACGCGGCCCGCTCGGCGTCGCTGAGATCGGCCTCCGCAATGGCCGCCTTCGGATCCTGGATGAAGCGGGCCCGCAGGTCGGGGTCCTTCTTCAGGTGGTAGAGCAGGCTGTTGACCGCGTAGCGGCTCATCAGAGCCTCCATTCCACGGCAGCCAGGTTGATGCGGGGCAGCTCGCCGAAGTAGCGGACGTCGGCCGGCGCTGGCGTGACGGCGCCGAGCAGCACCATCCAGTTCAGGAACTCGTGGCTACCCGTCTTGTGCAGCTCGTCGGCCGTCAGGTCGAGCAGCGGCTCGTGCTCGCCGCGCTCCATCCAGTGGACGAGCTTGCGGTCGAACACCGTGTCGGTCTCGCCGACACGGGCCAGGAGCAGCTCGGGGAAGTGCGAGAGCCCCCCGGTCGCGATGATGCCCACGTTCCAGGGGCTCCTGGCCACCACCCGGGCGACGTGCTGGCCGAACTGAAAGCACCGCCGGGCACTCGGCTGCGGCGCGATGAACGCGTTCACGAAGATGGGGACCAGCGGGGGAACGGGACGCGCGCCCAGCATCGTGTTCACCGGACTCAGGAACGCGTGATCGACCGGCGCTTCCCACGAGAGGGCGAGGTCGAAGCCGGCCTGCATCCCCTGCTCGAGGATGCCGTTGGCGAGCTCCTCGTGCAGCGGGTACTCGGTCGGCATGTGCTCGAGCACCTTGTCGAAGGCCTCGGCGTTGTCCTGCATCATGCGCTGGACGGTCTTGCCGATGCGCACGCAGATCGCCGGCACGCAGTTGAACGAGAACGCGTTCATGTGGTCATCGGCGACCACGATGAGCGCGTCGGGCCTCTTCTCGACGAAGCGGTCGCCCATCGTCCTGATGGCGTCCATCGCCGCGGTCACCTTCTGCCGGCCGACGTCGCCGCACGCCGCCTGGTAGTAGTCGGGATCCAGCACGTGCGACATCGCCCCGCCGAACACGATCTTGCCCATCCCACTCCTCCTTGCCGAGCCGGCAATCCGACGAGCCCCGACCCACATCACTACCGGCGGCGGCGCCCGCGGGCCGCCCCCGGCCTCCCGAGCGCTCGATTCTAGCCCCATTTCACCAGGGCAGGCCGGTCGCCGCGGCGCGACGCTTGACGGCCGCCCGGCGCATGAGATCGTGCGTGGCACGGAGGGCTCGATGCCTGCAGCCAGACCCCGCCGCACCTCGTCCCCGGCCGACCGCGTCGTCGCGGCCGCGCGCAAGGCCGGCGTGCGCCTCGTCCGCTTCCTCTACACCGACAACGGCGGCGTCACCCGCGGCAAGCTCACGCACGTCGACAGCCTGCGGGCCCGCATGACCGACGGCATCGGCCTGACGCTGGCCATGCAGGCGATGAACATGCTGGACCAGCTGGCCTCCGTGGACGGCATGGGCCCGGTTGGCGAGATCCGCCTGGTGCCCGACCCCGCGACCTTCACCGTGCTGCCCTATGCGCCCAACGCCGCCGCCATGACCGTGGACATGCTCCAGCACGACGGCACCCCGTGGGGCGCGTGCCCGCGCAGCTTCCTCAAGCGGCAGATCGCGGCCGTCGCCGAGGCGGGCTTCAGCGTACGCGCGGCCTTCGAGGGCGAGTTCATGCTGGCCACCCGCCACCCCGACGGCACCTTCGCGCCCCTGGACGAGAGCCTGTGCTTCTCGGGCGTCGGCATGAGCACCTCGGCGCGGGTCATCGACGCCATCGTGGCCGCCTTCGAGGCCCAGGGGCTCGAGGTCGACCAGTTCTATCCCGAGTACGGCCACGGCCAGCAGGAGATCTCCATCCGCCACGCGCCCGCTCTGGCCGCCGCCGACCGCCAGGTCTACTACCGCGAGACCGTGCGCAACGTCGCCTTCAACCACGGGCTGTACGCCTCGCTGGCACCCAAGCCCTTCCCCGAGCAGATCGGCAATGGCGCTCACCTGCACTTCAGCCTGTGGGACCGCGCCGGCCGGCGCCCGCTGATGCACGACCCGGCGGACGCCTACGGCCTGAGCCAGGCCGGCCACCACTTCGTCGGAGGCGTCCTGCACCACCTGCCGGCGCTGCTCGCCCTGACCTGCCCCAGCGTCAACTCCTATCGCCGCCTGCAGCCGCAGTCGTGGGCCTCGGCCTACACCTCCTGGGGGCCGGACAACCGCGAGGCCGCCGTGCGGGTGCCGTCCACCTACCGATCGGACGTGGCCGGCTCGACCAACGCGGAGCTGAAGGCCTCGGACGCCTCGGCCAATCCCTATCTCGCCCTCGGCGGACTGCTCGCCGCCGGCCTCGACGGCGTGAAGCGCCGCCTGTCCCCCGGCGAGCCCGTGCTGGTCGACCCCGCCCGCCTGAGCGACGACGAGCGCGCCGCCCGGAACATCCGGCGCCTGCCCGGCACGCTAACCGAGGCGGTGGACCGGCTGGAGGAGAACGCGGTGCTGACGGAGGCGCTCGGCCCGCTGCTCACCCGATCGTTCCTGGCCGTCAAGCGGCTCGAGTGGGAGTCGTTCAGCAAGCAGGACGTCGCCTACGAGGTGAAGCACCACTTCTGGAAGTTCTGAGATGACGCTCGACCTCTCGCCCCTGCCCATCCTCGATCACCACTGCCACTCGCTGCTCCGGCGGCGAGCACCGTTCAGCCTGCTCGAGTTTCAGCGGTTCTTCAGCGAGGGCGGCGACGAGACGATCGTGGCCGCCCACGTCCCGGACACGATCTACTTCCGGTGGGCGATCAAGGAGCTGGCCCGCTTCCTGGGCTGCGAGCCCACCGCCGAGGCGGTGCTGGCCGCCCGCGCCGCGCTGGAGCCGAAGGCGTGGGCGACTCGTCTCTTCCACGACGCCAACATCCCGCGGCTGCTGGTGGACTACGGATTCCAGGGCGACGAGACCCTGACGCACGACGAGCTGCAGGCGCACCTGCCGGGCCGCATCCATCCCATCCTGCGACTGGAGACACTGGCCCAGGAGCTGATCGTACGGCACGAGACCTTCGAGCAGATGGTGGACGCGTACGTGGCGGTGCTCGAAGGAGCACGGATTGCCGGGTACGTGGGGCTGAAGAGCATCATCGCCTACCGCACGGGCCTGGCGATCACGCCGCCCGAGTCGGGCGAGCCGGCGCGGGCGTTCGCCGCGGCCAAGACGCGGGCGCGGCGTGACGGCGCCGTGCGCCTGGCCGACAAGGCGCTGAACGACCACCTCGTGCTGCTGGCCCTCCACGTGGCCGAGCGGGAGCAGCTTCCGGTGCAGTTCCACACCGGCTTCGGCGACGCCGACCTCGACCTGTTGCTGGCCAACCCGCTGCTCATGCGGCCGCTCTTCGAGAGCGGCCGCTATTCCCACGTGCCGTTCGTGCTGCTGCACGCCAGCTATCCCTACGTGCGCGAGCTGGGCTACCTGGCCACGCTGTACGGCAACGTCTTCGCCGACGTCGGGCTGGCCATCCCGTTCGTCACCATCGACATCCCGGCCCTGTGGAGCCAGCTGCTCGGCCTCACGGCGACCAGCAAGATCCTCTTCTCGACCGACGCCTACAGCATCCCGGAGATCTACTGGCTGGCCGCGCGCTGGGGCCGGTGGGGCCTCGCCCGCGCCCTCGACGGGGCGACGGCGTGCGGCGCGCTCACCGAGGCCGAGGCGCTGCAGAGCGCGCGGGCGATCCTGGGTGGCAACGCCTCCCGGCTGTACGGCGTCGAGCTCTGACCGGGCGCCTTGCGTGGCGACCGCCGGCGTGGCCACACTGGTGCCATGAGCAAGTCGGAGACGGCCGTCGTGGAGATCGCCGGCCGCGAGGTCGTCGTCACCAATCCGGGCAAGATCTTCTTTCCGCGCGCCGGCCACACGAAGCTGGACCTGGTCCGGTACTACGCCGCGGTCGCCGAGGGCGCGCTACGCGGCATCGCCGGCCGGCCGATCGTGCTGAAGCGCTACGTGGACGGTGCCGAGGGCGAGCCGTTCTTCCAGAAGCGCGCGCCCGAGCAGCGCCCCGACTGGGTCGAGGTGGTCGAGCTACGATTTCCCTCGGGCCGGACCGCACGCGAGGTCGTCGTCCGCGACGCCGCCCAGCTGCTCTGGATCGTGAACCTCGGCTGCATCGACCTCAACCCGCACCCCGTGCGCGCCGACGACCTCGAGCACCCCGACGAGCTGCGCGTCGATCTCGATCCCGGCCCCGGCGTGGCCTGGGACGACGTGCGGCGGGTTGCGTTGCTGGCCGGCGACGTGCTCCGCGAGCACGGGCTTCGCGGCTGGCCCAAGACCTCGGGCTCGCGGGGCATGCACGTCAACGTGCGCCTCGAGCGACGGTGGACCTTCGATCAGGTCCGCCGCGCGGCCCTGGCGCTGGCCCGCGAGGTGGAGCGGCGGGCGCCGGACCTGGCCAGCAGCAAGTGGTGGAAGGAGGAGCGCCACGGCGTCTTCCTCGACTACAACCAGAACGCCAAGGACCGGACGGTGGCCTCGGCGTGGTCGGTGCGGCCCACCCCCGACGCGCGCGTCTCGATGCCGCTCGCGTGGGACGAGGTGGCCGGCTGCGATCCGGCCGCCTTCACGCTGGCCACCGCACCAGCCCGCTTCGCCGAGCGGGGCGACGCGGCGGCCGGCATCGACGCTGCGGCGGGATCGCTCGACGCACTGCTCGCGCTGTCCGCCGCCCAGGAGGCCGCCGGCCTCGGGGATGCGCCGTGGCCGCCGCACTATCGCAAGCAGGCCGACGAGCCGCCGCGCGTGGCGCCCTCGCGACGCAAGGCCACGGGCGCCGGGCCCGGGCGCCGCCGCGAGTCGGCGCGCGCGCTCGTCACGGTCGCCAAGGCGGCGCACCGGGAGGACGCGCTCGCCGGCCTCGAGCGCTGGAAGCAGCGGCACCCGGCGGCGGCGGGACTGTTACGCGAGGACGACGTCCTCGTCGACTCGATGCGCGGCCGCTCGACCACGTGGACCCGCATCCGCGTCAACCTGCGCCACGTGCCCGAGGGCGAGCGGCCCGTCGCGGAGCCGCCCGACCCCGACTACGACCCCTGGTCGGACTCGGGGCGGGGGCGCGCGGGATCGCGGGCGCCGAACACGCGCTCCAGCTCGTAAGCGGGCGTGACTTCCAGCTGGGCGTAGCGGCACTCCCGGGGCGGCTTGTCGGGGCGCCAGCGCCGGAACTGCGCGGCGTGCCGGAAGCGTGTCCCCTGCATGTGGTCGTACGCCACCTCGCAGACGCGCTCGATGCGCAGCGGTTCCCAGCTGAGGTCCTTGCCGCGATTCCACCGGCTGGTGGCGCCGGGCATCCGCTGGCCCGTCGCGCTCGCCTCGTCCTGGGCCTCGGCCCAGTCGCGCCACGGGTGATTCTCGAGCGCGTGCTCGCGCAGCGGCGCCAGCTCGGCCACGAGCTGCTTGCGGACGGCATTGGTGAAGGCGGCGGCGACCCCGACGTGGTGCAGCGTGCCGTCGTCGTCGTACAGGCCGAGCAGGAGCGAGCCCAGCATCGTGCCAGGCCCCTTGGCGTGCCAGCGGAAGCCGGCGACCACGCAGTCGGCCGTGCGCTGGTGCTTCACCTTGATCATGGTGCGCTCGCCGGCGCGATAGGGCGCGTCCAGGCGCTTGGCCATGACGCCGTCGAGCCCGGCGCCCTCGAAGCGGCGGAACCAGTCCTCGGCCTGCGACCGATCCCGCGTGGCCGGCGAGAGATGCACGCGGGGTGTCGCGCCCGCCAGCACCTGCTCCAGCCGCTGGCGCCGCGTCGACAGCGGGGCCTCACGCAGGTCCTCGTCGTCGACGGCGAGCAGGTCCCAGGCCACGAACGAGGCCGGCATCTGCTCGGCCAGCAGCTTCACCCGCGAGGCGGCGGGATGGATGCGCAGGAGCAGCGCCTCGAAGTCGAGCCCGGCCTCGCCGACGATCACGATCTCACCGTCGACGACGCAGCGCCGGGGCAGCGCCGCCGCCAGCGGGGCGACGAGCTCGGGGAAATACCGGTTCATCGGCTTCTCGTCGCGGCTCTGCAGCAGGACCTCGTCGCCGTCCCGGAACACCAGCGTGCGGAAGCCGTCCCACTTGGGCTCGAACTGCCACCCCTCGCCGCCGGGCAGGGCGTCGGCGGCGCTGGACAGCATGGGCGCGAGTGGCGGCGAGAACGGCAAGGACATGGGCCCCATCGTAGCCGAGGGCGAGAGCCTCGGCGCCGACTATGCTAGGCTCACCGCGGCAGAATCCGGGTGAACCCGCCCGTCCCTGGAGGTAAGCGCATGAGTGTCGAGAGTCATCGCACGCCCGCACAGATCCGTTCCGGTCTCGGACATCCGGTCGTCGACGGCGATGGTCACTGGGTCGAGTGGGACCCGATCTTCGCCGAGCGCATGCGCAAGGTCGGCGGCGACCTCGCGGCCGACGGCTTCCTCGCCGCCATGGAGACCACCCGCGACGCGCTCAGCATGTCGGTCGGCGAGCGGCGCCGCCGGCGGATCGCCCAGCCGGCCTTCTGGAGCCGGCAGGCGGAGAACACGCTCGACCGCGCCACCGCCATGATGCCGCGCCTGCTCTACGAGCGGCTGCCGGAGATCGGCAGCGACTTCGCGATCATCTACCCGACCGCCGGCCTGCGCCTGCCGCGGATCGGCGACGACGCCACCCGGCGGGCAGTGATCCGCGCGCACAACGTCGTGACCGCGGACGCCTTCCGCAACCTGGGCGACCGGATGACCCCGGCCGCGATCATCCCCATGCACACGCCCGAGGAGGCCATCGCGGAGCTCGAGCACGTCACCCGCGAGCTCGGGGCCAAGGCCTGCATGTTCGGCAGCGGCATGTCGCGGCGCATCGCCTCCACGGCGCCGTCGGATCCGGACGCGGCCCGGCTCGGCGTCTGGTACGACGTGCTCGCCCTCGACAGCGACCACGACTACGACCCGGTCTGGGCGAAGTGCCGCGAGCTGGGGATCGCCCCGACCTTCCACAGCTCGGGCAGCAACCAGGGGCTGCGACTGTCCCCCTCGAACTTCGTGTACAACCACATCGGCCACTTCGCCGCCGCCGGCCACGCCGTGTCCAAGGCGATCTTCCTGGGCGGGGTGACCCGGCGGTTCCCGGAGCTTCGCTTCGCCTTCCTCGAAGGCGGGGTCGGCTGGGCCTGCCAGCTGTTCGGCGACCTCATCGAGCACTGGGAGCGTCGCAACCGCTCGGCGATGGAGCGGATGGACCCGCGCAAGCTCGACCGGGGCCTGCTGATGAACCTCGTCGAGAAGTACGGCGACGCCGACATGGTGTCGACGCTGCAGGCCCGCGACGGCTGGCCCGACCACGACGCGAGCCTGACGGGCGGCATCGCCGACCTGGACGACTTCAGCGCCTGCCGGATCAGCCGCAAGGAGGACTGGGTCGACCTCTTCGCCACCCCGTTCTACTTCGGCTGCGAGGCCGACGACCGGACCAACGCCTGGGCCTTCAGCCCCCACAACCCGTTCGGGGCCAAGCTGAACGCGATCTACTCCTCGGACATCGGCCACTTCGACGTGATCGACATGCGCGATCCGCTGGCCGAGGCCCACGAGCTGGTCGAGGACGGCGTGATCAGCCCGGACAACTTCCGCGACTTCACCTTCGCCAACGCGGTGCACCTGTGGGGGACGCAGAACCCGAAGTTCTTCGAGGGCACCGCCGTCGCCAGCGCCGCCCGCGAGGAGCTGGCGCGCGCGAAGAAGGGTAGACCGAGCTAGACCCCGGCGGCCGGCGCCGGCTCGAGCCAGTGGCTCATGGCCATCTCGCGATACATCGTGGCCGCCGTCGCGAGATGCTCATGGGCCTGCTCGGGCCGGCCGGCCCGCCGCTGGATCTGCCCCAGGCCGCGGTGGCAGTGAGCGACGAGCGGGCGCATGCCGAGCTCCTGGGCCAGCGCCATCGCCCGCGTCGCGTGCGTGAGGGCCGTGTCGTGGTCGGCTGACGGGCGAGCCGCGGCCACGCGGCTCAGGAGCTGAACCGCCCACGCCTCGTTGCCCCTCTCACCGTGCCGTTGCGCCAGCTCGAAGGCGTCGGTGGCCCGGCGCTCGGCTTCTTCCAGGCTCGCCTCCAGGTACGCATCGCCGAGCTGGACGAGCACCAGCGCGTGCTCGTAGAGGATCCGATCGGCCTCGCCCTCGGTGGCCGCGCGTTCCAGGAGCGCGAGGCCATCCTTGCCGCGCCCGGTGACCGTGTAGACGGTGCCGAGTGAGGCGAGGACCCGCGGGGCGTAGATCGGAAACCGGCCGCGGTCCAGCAGCGACGCCGCGCGCTCCAGGAACGTGAGCGCCGGCCCGAAGTGGCCCCGGATGCAGTGGATGCGACCGAGCGTGTAGCTCGCCCAGACGCGCGCCAGCGGCGCCTCTTCCCGCTCGGCGAGCGCCATCGCCGCCTCGGCCCACGTCAGCGCCTCGGCGAACTGCCCGATCGAGGCCAGGCACAGGGCCAGCCACGTTCGAGACCCGACCGGCGGCGGCAGGTTCCGCAGGCGGGGGCCGGACGGCGTCGCCTCGAGCGGGGCCAGGGCGGCCCGGGCCCGCTCCATGCCGCGTTGATAGTCGCCGACGGCAAAGTACTCGCGGGCCATGCCCACGCTGGTCCAGATCTGCAGCGCGGCATCGCCGGCCCGGGTGGCCAGGGCCAGCGCCCGCTCGCCCGCCTCGATCGACCCGTGATGATCGGCCTCGGACCCGAGCAGATACGCCAGCCCGGTGCACACGCGGGCGACGCGGTCCTCGTCCCCCAGTGACACGGCCAGTCGCTCGGCATCGCGATACGCGGCCATGGCGCGATCGAAGTGGCCGGTCGAGTAGAGGCAGCGCGCCAGCTCGAACTGCAGATCGAAGGCCTCCTCGCGCCGCGCGCGATCCCCGGGGAGGTGGCGCAGGGCGGCCAGCGCCTGCTCGTAGTAGCCCGCCGCGTCGGCATACGCGATGCGCGAGACGGCCGCCGCCGCGCGCCGGAGAAAGTCCACCGCGCGATCCCAGACCTCGCCCCGGACCGCGTGATAGGCGAGGGTGTCCACGTGCTCGTCGAGCCGATCGGCGCGGAGCCGCTCGAGGGCGCCCAGGATGCGCGCGTGCAGGGTCCGCCGCTCGTCGTGGAGCAGCCCCTCGTAGGCCACCTCGTGGGTGAGCGCGTGCTTGAACGAGTACTCCAGATCGGGAAACAGTCCCGTCTCGTAGACGAACTCGGCGGCCTGCAAGCGGTCGAGCCCGCGGCGGAGGGCCTCGTCCGGGAGATCGGTGACGGCCTGGAGCAGGGCCAGCGGCACGTCCTTGCCGACGACGGCGGCGACCTGCAGGAGGTGGCGGTCCTCCGGGGGCAGGCGATCGATGCGAGCGGCCAGCATCGCCTGGACCGTGGGCGGGACCTGGATCGCGTGAACCGGATGGGTCAGGCGATACCGTCCCCGCTCGCCCGCGAGCGCGTCCGTCTCGACGAGCATCCTGACCGTCTCTTCCAGGAAGAACGGGTTGCCGCGCTTGACGAGAAGATCCTTGAGGGGGTCGAGCCCCGGATCGTCGCCGAGGAGCGCGTCGAGCAGCTCGCCGGCGCTCTCCGCCGGGAGCGCGTCCAGGCGCACCTGGCTGTAGCAGGACTTGCTGCCCCACGGGTGCTGGTACTCCGGGCGATAGTTCACGAGGAGCAGCACCCGGGAGCCCGTCATGCTGTTGACGAGGCTGTCGAGCACCGCCTGGGTCTCGGCATCGATCCAGTGCAGGTCCTCGATGATCAGGCACAGCGGCTGCGCCAGGCTCGCGGCCAGGAACACTTGCCGGACGGCGTCGTGCGTCCGCTTGCGTCGCTGGGCCGGATCGACGTCGCGGAACGCGTCGTCGAGCGGCAAGACCCCCAGCAGGTCCAGGATGGGCGGCCGCACCGCGTGGGGATCGACGTCGGCCGGCAAGGCCCGCGTGACCCGCTCTCTCACCGCGGAGGCGGCGTCCGCCTCCTGGATGAGGTAGAGGCTCCTGAGCAGCTCCACGAGCGGGTAGTAGGACGTGCCCTTCATGTACGGCGCGCCCCCGGAGGCGAGGAGGAGCCAGCCCTGAAGGGGCTGGACGGCCTCGTGCACGAGGCGCGACTTCCCGACGCCCGCCTCGCCGACGATGCCGACGAGCTGGCCGCGCCGCTGCGTGGCCAGCGCCGCCGCCTGTCGCAGGGCGGTGAGCTCGGAGGTCCGGCCCACGAAGCGCGTGGCGCTCCAGCTCGCGGACACCTCCTCCACGCGGAGGACCTTCCACGCGTTGCGCTCGTCCGCACGCACCTGTTCGAGCGCGAAGCGCCGCACCAGGAACGGGACGACCGGGCCCGACACGAGGATGGCGCCCGCGCCATCGCCGGCGACCAGCGCCTCGAGCAGCGACCAGGTGGCGGCCTTGCCGTCGACCCCGATCACCGGCGTCGCGGGGTGGCTGTCCACGAGGTGGTCGGCGCAGTGAATGGCGCTGACGACGTCGGCGCCGCCGGTACGGGCGCGGGCCGCGTTCTGGATCGCCAGGGCCGCCAGCGCGGCGTGGCTCGGCGCGTTGTCGACGGGCTCGAGGCCGAAGACGGCGATGACCCCGGTGGGGCTCGACTCCTCGATCCGCCCGCCGAAGGTGCGGACCTTGTCGCCGACCACCTCCAGCGTGCGCGCGACGTCGACCGTCGACGACGCCGGCAGCCGCACTCTCAGAAACGCCAGGTGGCGGCGGTCCCACTGCGGCGGGGCCGACGGGGCGGGCGCCGGGGCCGGCTCGCGGGCGGCTCGCGACCTCGGCGGGCGCGTCGCGTCGGGATGCCGCAGGCCGTACTTGTCCATCCGGGCGCGCAGCGTGTTGCGCGAGATGCCGAGGGCGGCGGCGGTGCGCCGGATGTTGCCGCCGTTGCCGCGGAGGGCGGCCTCGATGCGGGCGCGCAGCGTGTCCTCCAGCGAGCCCGTCTCCGCGCTGTCGTCGGCGTCGGCCGGCTCGACCGGCTCGTCGGGCATCAGGAAGTCGAGCGTGGCCGCCGTGATCTCGTCGCGGTCGGAGAGCAGGGCCACGCGCTCCATGGCATTGGCCAGCTCGCGGATGTTGCCGGGCCAGTGGTAGGCGACGAGGACGTCGCGCGCCTCCGGCGTCAGCGCGCGGGGGGACAGGCCGTAGTCGGCATACGCCCGGGCCAGGAAGTAGTCGGCGAGGGCGAGGACGTCGGGGCCGCGCGTTCGCAGCGGCGGCAGCTCGAGCGTGATGACGGCGAGCCGGTGGTACAGATCCTCGCGAAAGCGCGTCTCGGCGACGG
Source organism: uncultured Candidatus Rokubacteria bacterium (assembly GCA_963734175.1). Classification (GTDB taxonomy): domain Bacteria; phylum Methylomirabilota; class Methylomirabilia; order Rokubacteriales; family CSP1-6; genus AR5. The sequence goes on along the minus strand of CAVTGC010000001.1, from coordinate 82,299 downwards.
CGCGCCGGAGGTCGACGCTGGTGGCGGCCACGAGGGCGACGTCGACGGCCTCGGCGCGCGTGCTGCCCAGGCGGCGGACGGCGCGGTCCTCGATCGCGGTGAGCAGCTTGGCCTGCAGCGCGGCCGGCAACAGCCCGATCTCGTCGAGAAACAGGGTGCCGCCGTGCGCGGTCTGGAAGAGACCCGGCTTGGCGTGGCGGGCGTCGGTGAAGGCCCCGCGCTCGTACCCGAACAGCTCCGCCTCGAGCAGGGTCTCGGGGATGGCCGCGCAGTTGATATCGACGAAGGGACCGTCACGGCGGGGCCCAGCCTGATGGATCGTGTGGGCCAGCAGCCCCTTGCCGGTGCCCGTCTCGCCCAGGATCAGGACGGGCGGCAGGCGGCGCGCACCCGTCTGGCGGGCAAGAAGCTGGGCCACCTGTTTACGGATCGCCTCGATCCGCGGGCTCTGACCCCGTAGGGCTTCCAGAGGCACTGTCATGACCCGGGCGCAGCTTACTCCCCCGCATCGAGGGGTCAAGAGCTGACCCTCGTCGGCGGTTCTCACTCCGGTGACCACTTCGCAAGATCACGATTTGGTTGATCTCGGGGCTGGTGCGCGGCTTGCGTAGAGAGCAGGCGTCCGAAGACGGCCGGAGGGTAGAGCCATCATGTTTCTCGAGAGGCCCGGGCTGGAGTGGAGCGCCATCGTCCTGCCGATCGTGGCGATCACCACGGTCGCCGGACTCGTCCTGGGCGGGCTGGCGCCGAATGGCAGCAGCACCGCGAACCTCGACCGCCCGGTCAGTGACGACCGACCGGAGCCGGCCCTCCCCCAGCGGCTCGCGGCCATGGACGCCGCGCTCGGTCGGATGGATCTGAGCCAGGCCCGCCACGAGTGGCGAGAGGCGTATGGCCTGGCCCTGCGTGGGCGACGGTGGGACGCCATGGCCGCCGTCGGTGACGCCGCCGTGCGCGCCGACGCACTGGCCCGCGGTCCGCTGGGCCACTCGACCGGCTTCCAGCCGGAAGCCCGCCAGGCCTATCTGCGGGCGCTGATCCAGGCCCAACGCGAGGGCTCGCCAGAAGGCGTCACCCGGATTGCCGACGCCTTCGCCGCCCTCGGAGATAGCGACGTCGCCGCCCGCGTCCGGGGCATGGGGGTGGCCCGATGATCCCGCGCCGGCTCGGAGTGCTCATCGCCGTCGTCTGCGTCTATCTCGGGGCCATGGGCTTCCTCACCGGCATGGTGGTGGAGCGCATGCGCTTCGACCAGCACCGCGCCCGGGTGCTGCAGACGCTCGACGCCGCGCAGGAGCGGCTGCACGCCCATCTCATGGATCTCGAGCGGCAAGCGACGACACTGCCGCTGACCCGCGATCGACACGCGAGCTCGGTGCCCTGACGGCCGGCCTCGGTATCCTCGTCGAGCCCTGATTCCTTGTCGGCGGCTCCCTCCCCCGGCTTCCGAAGGCGGTGAAAACGTGCTAACTCTGAGCCCGGAGTCGACGGTCGCGACCGGCTCACGACCGACACACAGGAGGCCGTCATGGCTACCGGGGCTGCTACGACGAAGCAACTGGTGGGGCTCTCCGTCAAGCTCGAGGTCGTGACCAAGGACAAGCTCCGGAAGTTCGTGTTCGGCGTCACCAAGACACAGGCCGACGACGTCGACAAGTGGAGCGTGGACTTCGAGCTGCTCGACCGGACGGCGGTGACCGCCGACTTCACGCGGGCCGTGTTTCTCGACGTCGACATCGACCTGAAGAAGGTGCCGGTCTCCGACGTGGAGACCACGGCCCACAAGGGCCTCAACCAGTCGCAGGTCGACTTCGTCCTGACCACGCTGTCCGCCAACGCCGACAAGTTCCGGAACAAACTGATCAAGGAAGACCGTATGAGGCGGACGATCGGCAACCTGTTCCCCGTACGGAACGCCTGAGACTGTCTCCGGCAGTCCTGACGCTGCTGCTCGCGCTGATCGTGGCGGGCGGCGGCCTCTGGACGCCACCCGCCGCCGCCGGCGCGCAGTGCGGCCCCCGCCTGACGCCGTACGAAGGGTATCGGCTCCGCACCGTCACCCTCAACTCGCCCTTCTCGTTCTTGCGCACGCTCGCCGGGACGCTCGATCCGCTCCGGGCCCACCTGCCTCCCGCGGGGAGCGCGCTGGCGGCGACGACGGTCGCCGAGGCCGTCCGGGCCCTCCGCGACGCGCTGGGCTCGACCGGCTCGACGGGCGGGATCGGGGCCGTCGCGGCCTACACGGACAACTGCGACGACGACCGCCGGGAGCTCGATCTCATCTTCTACGTCTTCACGAGCGGGCTGGCGGCGCCGGGGGCCTTCTCGCTGGAGTTCGCGGAGAGGCTGCGCCAGGACCCGGCCACCGCCGCCGCGGTGGCTCCCCCGCGTTCCCGGCTGACGGTCGAGCCGAGCGCCAGCTTCAACGACAGTGACAAGCTCACCGGCGGCCTCCAGGTCGCGTTCGTGCACTCCTCGGGCTTCCGGCTCGTGGGCGAGGGTGCGGCCTCCACTCGCTACACGAACGTGGCGCTGAGCGCGACCGGCAGTCACGACTTCGACTGGCCGGCGCTGTGGCGCGCCACCTACGGGGCCGGCTACCGGTTCCAGGATCAACCCGTCGAGAACCGCAACGACCTCGAGCAGCGCTACGCGTTCGGCTGGCTCTCGGCCGCGACGCGGCCGGTGCGGGGGCTCGATGCTCCGATCCGGTACGCGGTGCAGCTCGAGACCGGCTCGCAGCACTCACGACTGTCCTCGCCCGGCTTCGAGTCCGACACCGCCTACGCGGCCGCCAAGCTCCTGGCCGGCGTCACGGGCGGCGCCGGGCCCCACGACTTCAGCCTCAACCTGGGCTACCAGATCGGCACCGACGGCTCCATGTCCCCGGCCTGGCACAAGATCCTGCTCGACGGCGCGTACGGCGTCCGCGTGGCTCCGTCGACGCCATTCTTCGATCACCGCTCGCTGGATCTCGAGACCCGGGTCACCGGTGGCTGGCTCGAGCCCTCGGAGCGGGGCCGGGCCCCCCAGAACGAACGGTTCTTCGGCGGCCTCCGCCCCCGCCAGTTCACCGAGATCCCGGACTGGAGCGTCCGCAGCGCGCCCTTCATCCGCGGCTATCCCGACAATCGATTCCGCGCCACGCTCGGCGGCGACGCCTCCGGCCGCGAGCACTTCGCCTCCGTGAACCTGACCGCCGCCTTCACCGCGTGGCGCCGCCCGCTGCTGCCCCGGGAGGTGTACACGAACGAGGACTTCCTGCAGGCCATGGAGGTGCAGAAGGGCGGGGCCCGCGCGACGATCCGGAGCTACCACGAGTCGCGCGATCCGGCGATCGCCGAGGTGGCCCGGCTGGCCGAGCGCGTCGAGCCGATCCTCACCGCACTGCAGACCGAGGTCGAGGCCGTCAGCGACGATCTCGCCGACGCCCGCGACACCTGCCTGGATACCATCGACGACACGCGCGGCACGCTGGACAAGGCGCGCGAGCGCAAGATCTACCGTGCGCTCCTGAACCGCGTGCAGGGCGGGCTCCCCATCGTCGTCCGCGATTGTCAGGAGGAGCTGAACGCGACCCTCGACAATCCCCAGATCCGCGAGGCCACCGCCCAGCTCGCCGAGCTGAGCGTCGACATCGACAGGATCTTCACGACGCGAGTGGACACGGCGACCGTCGACCGGAAGGCCGACGAGGACTCCTCGATCGTGAACCGCGCCCTCACCGCGCTGGTCCACGACATCAACCGGATCTCGATCGACCCGGTGGCGATCTTCGACACCGCCTACGTCGGCCCGTCGGCGTCGACGATGCTCCGCTACTCAGTCGGCGGCGGCCTGCGGCTCACGCTCGGCTCGATCGCCGCCTTCACGCTCGGGTACGCGGCCAACCCCAACCGCGGCCCCGGCGACCCGCGCGGATCCGTCTTCTTCGAGCTGAAGGTCTTCGATCTGCTTCGGTAGGGCCCGAACGGCGGGATCAGCGCCGCCCGCGCTTCCCGGGTGTCCCGCGCCGTCGCGGATCCGCAGGCTTCACGACCCGGCCGGGCGGCGAGGGCCGCGAAATCGGCAACACGTCGCGCAGATAGGCGGCCAGCGACGCGCAGAAGTCTTCGGCGTAGCGGGGAAGCCGGCGGCGCTTGTCCCACAGCACGGCCAGCGGCATCCGCAGCGGTCGTCGGCGGTGCGTGAGCCGAAAGATACGCAGCCGATAGCGGTGCGTGGGCAGCACCGACGGCACGATGGCCACGCCGTGACCGGCCTCGGCGAGCGACGAGCAGGGTGTGAGGACTGCGGCTCTCGGTGACGACGGTGGGCCGGAAGCCGGCCAGACGGCAGGCGGCGTCGACCGTGGTCCGCACGACGAAGCTCGGATCCAGGAGCAGCAGCGGCTGACGCGCCAGTCGGCCGATCTCGAGGTTTCCGGCCGTTTCCCAGCCGCAGCGAGGTATGGCTGGCGGCAAGGAATTCGATCGGGGGCAGCGGCATCGTCTCGAACGGATGGTCCTCAGCCTGGATCGACCTGCGGCGAGCCGATCCCGAGGTGCAGATCCCCGCGCTCCAGCATGGCGACCAGGACCGGACCGACCGCCTCCGCCAGCTTGATCTGCACGTCGGGGTAGCGTTCGGCATAGCGATGCAGGAACGTCGCGAAGACTCCCGTCGATCATCTGGGGCGTGGCGCCCACCTTCAGCACCCCGGCGTCCTGTCGCCGCAGCAGCCGCGCGCGCTCACTCAGCGATTCGACCGCGCCCAGGATGCCGCGGCAATCCGCCAGCAGCTGCTCGCCCTGGCCGGTCAGCACCAGGCGGCGGCGCACGCGGTCGAACAGCGCGACGCCGAGCGAGGCCTCGAGCGCGCTGATCTGCCGGGACAGCGCCGGCTGAGCCACGCGCAGTCGTAGCGCCGCTCTGGAGACGGTCCCCTGCTCGGCGACGGTCACGAATGTCCGCAGCTGCCGCAGGTCCATGCTCGGCAGTCTATGCTCGACCGGGCATGGAACAACAGGCTGACAATGTATTGGACGCCTGAACTGAGCCGGGCCGATGCTCTCCTGCGAGGTCCTTTCACCGAACAGGAGGAAGCCATGCGGGACGACATCGTGGAGCGTCATCGTCGGGATCGCGATCGTGGCGTCGCTGACCTGGGGCGCGCCGGCGCTCGGCGCAGGACACGGCCGAGCAACAGCTGGGAATCGTCCATTTCACGACATCGTGCAACGAGCCGGCCCAGCAGCGCTTCGACCGCGCGATGCGCTATCAGCACTCCTTCTGGTATCGAGAATCCCGGGAGGCGTTCGAGCAGGTGCTGCAGGCCGATCCCCAGTGCGCCATCGCCTACTGGGGGATCGCGCTCAGCCTGCTCTTGAACCCGCACGTCCCGCCGCCCAAGGACAACCTCGCGCTCGGGCCTGGCCACGCTGCAGAAGGGAGCCTCCCTGCCGGCGCCGACCCCGCGCGAGCGGGACTACCTCCGAGGCCCTGCTGGCCTTCTATACCGATCACGACACGGTCGCGCATGGCGCGCGCGTGCAGCGGTACCTGGAGGCGATGGAGGCGCTGGCCCAGCGCTACCCCGGCGATGATGAGGCGCAGATCGGTTACGCGATCACTCTGAATGCTCGCCGCGTCTCCCAACGACAAGACCTATGCGAACCAGCTCAAGGGGGCCGCCATCCTGGAGCCGATCTTCAAGCGTCAGCCGCGCCATCCCGGCGTCGCCCACTATCTGATCCACCTGTACGACTATCCGCCCATCGCGGCCAGAGGGCTCGACGCGGCCAAGCGGTATGCCGAGATCGCGCCGGCGGCGCCGCACGCCCTGCACATGCCGTCACACATCTTCACGCGCGTGGGCCACTGGAAGGAGTCGATCGCCACCAACGCGCGCCTCGGCGCGCGCCGCCAAGGCCGGCAACGAGCCCCACGACCAGCTGCACGCGATGGACTACCATGGTCTATGCCCACCTTCAGCTGGCCCAGGACACCGAGGCGCGCGCCGCCGTCGACGAGATGGTCGGCGGTTGGTGGCTACAGCCCGAATCGTCCGCACCGGACCCTACGCGGTCGCGGCCAGCCAGGCCCGCTACATGGTCGAACGGAGCGACTGGGCCGGCGCCGCCGGGCTGCGCTCGCAGGAAAGCCGGTTTGCCTATGTGGACGCCATCACGCGGTTCGCCCGCGCGCTGGGCGCGGCGCGTTCCGGCAACCCGGCGGCCGCCCGGGTGCGCGAAGGGATTCGAACTGACTAGCGGGCGACAGGCCGGGCGGGGTTTTTCCGCCCCGCCACCGACACGAGCACGATCAACTGCCGCATGTCGATCGGCTTGCTGAGGACCGCCAGGAACCCGGTGCCGGCCCGGTCGGGCGCCCCGGTAATGGCGATCGCCGGAACATGGAACCCACGGGCGCGCAGCTCGGACAGGGTGTCGTTCCCCGACATGCCGGGCATGAGGATGTCCAGGAGGACCACGTCCGCGGGAAAGGTCGCGAGACGGTCGAGCACCTCCTGGCCGCTCGTGACCGTCGCGACTTCGAAGCCGCCGTGCGCGATCAGCAGGTCGCTGAGCAGCTGGAGCACGGATGGCTCGTCGTCGGCGATGAGGACCCGAACGGTGGATACGGCGGATGGCGAGGTCGTCACCGGAACAGGTCGCCGTTCATGGCTGAGCCCCCCCAGTGTCCAGGATCAGCCGATCGGGATCCAAGCGGAAAAAGTGCACCGGAAGCAAGGGTTAGGGCCCCCAGGGTAGTCTCACAGGCCGCCTCAGGAGCGTCCGCCGTGGCCATCCTCTGCGAAGCTCTGTTCTCGCCGGCACAGTTGTTGCGAGGAGTGTAAATCGGTGGAAACCACGCCCGGGCGGATCCTCATCGTCGACGATGAGCCCGACATCGTCGAGGTGCTGTCTGAGCGCCTCGTCGACGCCGGCTACGACGTTCGCCCTGTCTTGACCAGCGCCGACGCCGTGGACGCCGCCGTCGCGTTCAGTCCTGATGTCATCCTGCTGGATCTCGTGATGCCTGGGATGATGGGGGACGAAGTGCTGAAGGCGCTGCGGTCCGCCGGAGTGCAGGCGCCGGTCATTGCCATATCGGGACGATCGTCGCGGACACGCGCCGGGTACTTCGCCGTCGTGGGCAAGCCCTTCGACATGCAACAGCTCCGCCGGGCGCTGACCGATGCGATTCACCGCCGGGCCGATGCCTGAGGATCGTCACCGGGAGAATTTCCCAGCGAAGCTTGGCTAGTTGACCTTCGGTCACGTTCGCCCTACCGTCCCGGCATGGACCGGCGACGGTTCCTGCTGATCTCGGGGGTGGGGGCGTTCGGGGCGCCGCTCTCCGCCGAGGCGCAGCGGCCGGGGAAGCTCTATCGCATCGGGTTCTTGCGCAGCGGCCCTCTCCCCGACACGTTCATCGAGGGTTTTCGACAGGGACTACGCGAGGTCGGGTACGTCGAGGGCCACAGCATCAGCATCGAATACGCCCTGACGGGTAGCACGGCGCAACTCCCAACCGTGGTCGCCGAACTGCTCCGTCGCAACGTTGACGTGATCATCGCCTCGGGGACGCCATCGGTTCCCGCCGCCAAGAAGGCCACGAGCACGATCCCCATCATCTTCGTGGCATCCATCGATCCGGTGGCGACGGGCATGGTCGCCAGCCTGGCGCGGCCGGGCGGAAACGTGACCGGCCTCGCGGGCATCCACGCCGATCTGATGGGCAAGCGACTGGAGATCATCCGAGAGACCGTCCCGAAGCTCTTCCGCGTGGCTCTGCTGTCCCACGCGGCGAATCCGGGCAACGCTGAATACGTCAAGCAGGCCGAGCTTGGCGCGCGGACGCTGGGAGTACAACTGCAACTGGTGTCGGTCCACGACGCAGGGGACTTCGAGCGCGCGTTCAGCGAAGCCAGAAGCGCCAACGCCATGATTCAACTGGACGACGTTCTCTTCACCTCCCATCGAAAACAGGTGGTCGAGCTTTCGGTGAGGAACAAGCTGCCCGTGATGTACGGCTTCAGAGAGTTCGTGGACGTCGGCGGCCTCATGGCCTATGGCCCGGACTGGCCGGACCTCTATCGACGTGCCGCCATCCTCATGGACAAGATCCTCAAGGGCGCAAAGCCCGCCGACCTGCCCATCGAGCGACCCACGAAGTTCGAGCTCGTCATCAACCTCAAAACCGCCAAGGCGCTGGGGCTCACCATCCCGCCCTCACTCCTGGCGCGGGCGGATCAGGTGATCGAGTGAAGCCCTGAACGCAAATCGGGCACTTCCACTGCTCCGGAAGTGCCCGATCGTGTTGGTGGGCCGTCAAGAACTCGAACCTTGGACCGCTGATTGAGGATCAGCCGTTCGCGACGAGGGCCATGTCTGACCCTCGGCGTCTACCTGGCGTCGCTGGTCAGGCACCTGCAGCCCTACCTGCCGTATCGCGTCAGCTCGACATCAGGCGAACGCCGACCCCAGGCCGCACATCGTCATCGCCTGCGCTCGGTACGGTCCGGGCAGGGGTTGGGTATCCACGCTCCGAAGTCTCGCGAAGTTGTACGCACCAACCTCGGACTGACTGCGGTACTGACTGCCCGGTGACTTTCGACTGACTCCCTTCCCTGGCGCTCAGGAGCCAACGCCCGTGTCCCAAGTGACCGCGTACTGCCAGCCCGGGGGTTCAACTTGCGAGCCTATCCAGCCAGGGAGACCGCTCATTGACCCTTCCCGGCCCCCAGGCTAGGGTTGGCGGACCTAAGCCGCGCCCGGCGCGTGGGAGTGCTCATGAAATGCCCGCGGTGCCAGCAGGACAACCCTTCGCATGCCATGTTCTGTCTGGCGTGTGGCGCCCCCGTCAACGAAGCGCCCTCCCAGGCCCGCCGATATGCAGAGCTGAAGGATGAGATCCAAAGCCTCCGCCGGTCGCTGAGCGTGGCGCTGGAGCAGCAGACGGCGACGGCTGAGATCTTGAAAGTGATCGCGCGCTCGCCGACCGACGTGCAGCCGGTGTTCGACACGATCGCGCGAAACGCCGCCCGGCTGTGCGGGGGAGTATATTCGACGCTCTATCGCGTCGAAGGGGCGTCCATCCATTTCGTCGGTCACCACAACTTCACACCCGACCAGCTCGACACGTGGCGGCGGACGTTCCCGCGGCCCGTCGAGGGAACGGGTGTCCCCGTCCAGCGCGTGGTCCGCACCGGGACCGTGTATCGGATCGGCGACCCGGAGGCCCAGGACGACACCGACACCGACGCCTTGACGCGTGCGGGACAGCAGGCGCGGGGCCTTCCGAGCCTCCTCATCGTTCCGATGTTCCGACAGCACGAGGTCATCGGCGCGATCGGCGTCACCCACCGGGAGCGGAACGCCTTCACCGACGCGCACGTGGAGCTGCTCAAAACGTTCGCCGACCAGGCGGTGATCGCCATCGAGAACGTGCGGCTGTTCAAAGAACTGCAGTCCAGCAATCGTGAGCTGACGACGGCGCTCGACACCCAAACGGCGACCAGTGACATCCTGCGCGTCATCAGTCAGTCGCAGACCGACGTACAACCGGTGTTCGACGCGATCGTAGCCGGTGCCGTCCGCCTCCTACGCGCGTACTCCGGCGCAATGACCCGGGTCGTCGCCGGCGATCAGATCGAGCTCGCCACGTTCACGAGCATCGCCGAGGCGGGCGACGCTGCCATGAGAGCCGTCTTCCCACAGTCGCTCCAGTCGGCGGAGCCGCATGCCCAGGCCGTTCGCCAGCGAGCGCCGCTTAATATCTCCGATACCCGCAGCGATGCCCGCCTGCCAGAAGCGACACGTGCCTACACGCTTGCGCGTGGGTATCGAAGCTGGGTCTTGGTGCCGTTACTTCGACACGACGAGGCGCTCGGTGTGATCGGCGTCACCCGCCGCGAACCCGGAGGATTCACCGATGACGAGATCGCGCTGCTCCAGACCTTCGCCGATCAGGCGGTCATCGCGATCGAGAACGTTCGGCTGTTTAAGGAGCTGGCGGCGCGCAATCGCGACCTAACGGAATCGCTCGACTGGCAAACGGCGACCGCCGAGATTCTCCGAGTGATCAGCCAGGCCCAGACCGACGTACGGCCCGTCTTCGAGGCCATCGCGGACAGCGCCATGCGGCTCCTCGGGGCCTGGGCCACAGCGGTGACCCGATACGATGGCGAACAGGTCAGCCTGGCGGCCGCGCGCGGGGGTTTACCGGGGAGTGCCGACGCCGCCAGGGACCGGCTCCAGCTACCCCATCGACCCACCCTTCCCCCGGAGCAACCAGTGCTCACGAAGAGAGTGCACCACGTCGTCGACGTCGAGACGGACCCCACGTGCAGTTCCGAGTTTCGGCGCCACGCCGTCGAGCGGGGCTTCCGTTCGTTCGTCTCGGTGCCGATGCTCCGTGGCAACGATCCCCTCGGCATCATCACCGTGAGTCGGGCGCAACCCGGAGAGTTCTCTACGGCCGAAATCGGGCTGCTCCAGACGTTTGCCGATCAGGCCGTGATTGCGGTAGAGAACGTACGCTTACTCACCGAACTGCAGGCGCGCACGACCGACCTGAGCCGCTCAGTTGGTCAGCTGACCGCCCTCGGCGAGGTGGGGCAGGCCGTCAGCTCTTCGCTCGATCTAGACACCGTGCTGACGACTATCGTCGCGCGGGCGGTCCAGATCTCGGGGTTGGACGGAGGCGTCATCTTCGAATACGACGAAGCCGCCGAAGAGTTCACACAACGCGCGGCAACTGACTCAGCCGGCGCTCTGGCAGAGGCCCGGCGTACCGCGCGGGTCAGCAAGGGAGAGGGCGTGGTTGGACGGACGGCCGTGACGCTCGGACCCGTGCAGGTGCCCGACATCACAGCGGGGGGCGCGTACGAGGGCCGGCTGCGCGGGCCGCTGATCGAGGCTGGTGTGCGGGCTGTGCTGGCGGTGCCCATGCTGCACGAGCGGCGCCTGATCGGCTGCCTCGCCGTGACGCGAAACGTCCCCGGCGACTTTCCGACCGGGACGATCGAGCTGCTGCGAACTCTCGCCACTCAGTCCACACTTGCGCTCCAGAACGCGCGACTTTTCTGGCAGCTCGCAGACAAGAGCCGCCAGCTCGAAGCCGCCAGCCAGCACAAGTCCGAGTTCTTGGCGAATATGTCGCATGAACTGCGGACGCCGCTCAACGCTGTCATCGGGTTCTCGGAAGTGCTGGGTGAGCGGATGTTCGGCGAACTGAACGACAAGCAGGCCGAGTACGTTCAGGACATCAATGCCTCCGGCACGCACCTGCTGTCGCTGATCAACGACATCCTCGATCTGTCGAAGATCGAGGCGGGCCGTATGGAACTCGAACTCGCCGACTTTCACCTGCCCCAGGCCATCGAGAATGCTTTAGTCCTCGTGCGGGAAAGGGCGCTGCGCCGCGGTCTCACCCTGGAGCAATCGACCGACCCACGCCTCGGTGAGATTCGAGGCGACGAGCGGAAGATCAAGCAGGTGCTCCTCAATCTGCTGTCAAATGCGATCAAGTTCACGCCCGAGGGTGGCCGGATCGACGTCCGGGCGGTCTTGAACGAGACGCTGGTGAAGGTGTCCGTCGCCGACACGGGCGTGGGCATCGCGCCGGAGGACCTGGAGACGGTATTCGAGGAGTTTCGGCAGGTAGGGACGGCAGAGAAGAAGGCCGAGGGAACAGGGCTCGGACTTGCCCTGGCCCGGAAGTTCATCGAGCTGCACGGGGGCCGGATCTGGGTCCAGAGCCAGGTTGGTGTGGGTTCGACGTTTACCTTCACCGTCCCGGTGCACCGTGGCAACTGAGGTGGTCCTCGTCGTCGAGGACGATAGCAAGAGTCGAAAGCTCGTGCGCGACCTGCTGACGTTCAAGGGCTACGAGATCATAGAGGCCGTGACCGGAGAAGAGGGTGTCGGCCTCGCCCAAGAGCGTCGCCCGAGCCTCATCTTGATGGACATTCGACTGCCTGGAATCGATGGCATTCAGGCGCTGGGACAGCTACGAGCCGACCCTTCTACGCGGCAGATTCCTGTTTTGGCGATGACCGCGTCTGTGATGTCCGGGGATCGGCAGAAAGTGATGGACGCAGGATTCGACGCATTCCAAAGCAAGCCGATCAAGATAAACGACTTCATGGCCGCAGTGGAACAGCTCCTTGAGCGTCATCGAACGTGAGGACGAGTACAAAGGCCAAGCGGCTCGCCTGCGTCCGCAAGGTTGGCGGGGGCGACTCTGCGGCCGAGCACCGGCTCAGTGCAGCAGCCGTTAACCGTCCACTTGCCCTGCTCCGCCACCTGCTTCGGTTGGCGCACGACGAGTGGGAAGTCGTTGACCTGGTGCCCCGGGTTCGTCTGGCGAAAGAACCCCAGGGGCGCCTGCGCTGGCTTACGGAAGACGAAATCCCGCGGCTATTGGCCGCGTGTGCGAAGTCCAAGAACAAGGAGCTGAGCGCGGCTGTGGTCGTTGCCCTGAACACCGGCCTCCGGCGGGGGGAACTGCTCGGCTGACCTGGGACCGGATCGACATGAGCCGGGGCGTTACGCGCACCTCGCGCCCGAACGCCTCCGGTCGTAACCCGCCTCGAAGGACTTGCGGGCAGCGAAGTAGCAGCACCCGCGGCCGAACAAATCAGCGCAAGCGTCTACGCATGAAGCCGTAGAAAGCAAATCGGCCACCCCCGCTGTTTTGGAAGTGGCCGATTCGATTGGTGGGCCGTCAAGGACTCGAACCTTGGACCCGCTGATTAAGAGTCAGCTGCTCTACCAACTGAGCTAACGGCCCAACATCGTCTCCACCAAATGGTGCGCCCGAGAGGATTCGAACCTCTGGCCTTTGGCTTCGGAGGCCAACGCTCTATCCAACTGAGCTACGGGCGCCCGCCCTCCTGCTCTGAGTGGGGTGACCGATGGGAATCGAACCCACAACCCCCGGCTCCACAGGCCAGTGCTCTAACCAATTGAGCTACGGTCACCGCGCGGCGACGCGAGGGTTGATAGTACCCAAGGACTTGGCGCGCGTCTACCCTCCCTCGTCCATCTCCCGGGGCGAGGGGCCGCCGTCGATCACGATGGTCTCCCCCGTCATCCAGGACGACGCGTCGGAGGCCAGGAACACGCACGGCCAGGCGATCTCCTCCACCTTGCCCCAGCGCCCCATGCCCACCCGCGCCGCCACCCGGTCGTACGTCTTCTTGCCGTCGGGACCGGCCTGCTTGAGCACGTCCAGATAGCCCTCGGTCTCGACCGGCCCGGGGGCGATGCAGTTCACGCGGATGCCCTGCCGGCCCCAGGCCGTGCCCAGCTCCCGGGTGAGCGTGATGACGGCGGCCTTGGAGGCGCCGTAGTGCGACATCATCGTCGAGCCGTAGACGCCGGCGACGGACGAGATGTTGATGATCACGCCGCCGGTCTTCTGGGCCATCATCTGCTTGCCGGCCCACTTGCAGCCCAGGAACACGCCGTTGAGGTTGATCTGCACCACGGTGTTCCAGCCGTTGACCGAGATGTCCTCCGGCTTGGCCCGGAACGAGGCGCCCGCGTTGTTGACCATGACGTCGAGCCGGCCCCACTCGGAGACGGCGCGCTCCACCATCCCCTTCACCTGGTCCTCCTGGCGGACATCGACGGCCACCGCGAAGGTCTTGCGGCCGAGGTCCGTGATGGCCTTGGCGACGGGCTCCAGGTGCTCGAGCTTGCGGCTGCAGAGGGCGACGTCGGCGCCGGCTCGCGCGAACTCGATCGCGATCGACTTGCCGATGCCGGTGCCACCGCCGGTGACGATGGCGGTCTTGCCTTCGAGGGAGAACGGATTCTTGGCCATGGCGGGGACCATACCCCAGCCCCGCGCCCTCGTCTACCGGCTGGGCTCGGCCGCCGCTGCGCCCGGCATTCCGTCCGCGGGCAGCGCGATCTGGGCCTGGCGCGGCGGCACCTCGCGCTCGATCCGGCGCCACATCGTCGTCGACGACAGGGGCGCGCCGTTGTCCTCGGCGCAGCCCGAGAGCTTCTCGAGCAGCGTGCGGGCCGCCTCCACGCGCTTGCGGGGGGCCTTGGCGGTGCGACGCACCTCGTCGTCGCCGGTGCTCTTGGCCTCGACCCAGGCCTGCTCGAGGTGGGCCAGCAACAGCACCACCATGTCCATCTCGCCGTCCAGGTACGTACGCCACTCGCGCGGCGTGGCGAAGCGGGGACACTCGCGGCCGAGCACCTGCTCGAAGTGATCGGCGAGCCGGTTGACCTCGCGCAGGTGGTGCTCGCTGCGGGCGCGCGCTTCCTCGACCGAGCGCTGGGGCTCGCGGCCGAGGGCGGGGCCCGTGAGTGCACCGAGGAGCAGGACGGCCGCGAGGATCGCGCGCATGGCCCTTTCAGTATAGCCAGGCGGCCGGGAGAATCAGCGCAACGCTGCGGCGTCGCGCTCGCTCACGTGCCAGAGCACGATCGCGTACACGGGGCCCGGCCGGTCGGCGCGCTCGGGCACCGCGTAGGTCGAGACGTGGTCCACCGGCCGGCCGGGCGACGGGAGAGTTTCGAGGCCGGCGTCGATCACCTGCCGCCAGTCGACCAGGTACACGCTGGCGACCACGCGCCCGCTGTGGTCGTAGGCCAGGTCGGGCCCGCCCGGCCGGCCCGGCTCCACACGGGCGACGCCGGGCAGGCGCTTGATCAGCGGGTGACCCCGGCCGAAGGCGGGCAGCGCCGAGACCGCAGCGGGCGGATGGGCGACCACCAGGTCGTTGACCACCTGGCGCACGCCATCCACGCGCCACGCCACGATCTCGGCGTCGGACTTCTGCTCGGCGGAATCGACGACCCCGCTCAGATAGACCGTCCGGTCGAAGGTATCGATGGTGACCCCGCCCAGGCGGCCGATTCGCTCGCTGGCCAGCTGGCGCTTGACCGCGCCGCGCACGACCGCGTCGTCCACGTACCCGCCGAGGCTGCGGCCCGCGAGCGAGCAGCCGGACGCGAGCACCATCAGAAGTGCCAGCGCCGCCAGCGCGCTCGGGGCCGCCACGGTGGGCTACGCTGCGGCCGCTGGACGCACGGCCGCCTCCTCGCGGAGACGATGCTCGACCGCCTGCCAGTCGATGTTGCGGAAGAACGCCTCGACGTACTTGGCCTTCTCGGTGGCCTTGTAGTCACGCATGAACGCGTGTTCCCAGACGTCCATGACCAGCAGCGGCTTGAAGCCGGCCGGCACGCCGTCCTGGTGCAGGGTTACCCAGTGATTGGTGAGGCGGTCGGTGGCCGGATCCTGGAAGAGGATCACCCAGCCGATGCCCCGCATGTCACCCATCGCCTGGAAGTCGGTCTTCCACGCGTCCACGCTGCCGTACGTGTCGGTGAGCGCCCGGGCCAGGCCGGAGGCGGCCGGCGGCGTCGGCTCCCCGGCGCGGCGGAGGTTCGAGAAGTAATACTCGTGCAGGATCATGCCGTTGTACTCGAAGCCCAGCCGGCGCGTGAGCTCGGCGAACGCGGGATCCTTGCCAGAGGCCTTGCCCTTGCCGAGCAGGTCGAACAGGTCCTCGTTGAGCGTGTTCACCTGCTTGACGTAGCCGGCGTAAAGCTTCAGGTGCTCGGCAATCTGGTCGTCCGAGATGCCGTCGAGCCCGTGAAGCTGATCGAAGGACTGCTCTTTGTAGGCTTTGACTTTCGCCCGCGCCATTTCACCCTCCTTTTGCTGGGTGTTCAGGGGTCAAGGGTACAAGCGTGCAATTGGCTTGCCTGCTATCATGGCCGCCACATTCGACCCGATGGAGGCTCTGCTCATGCTGAAGCGCCGGTGGTCCATCCTGCTCGTCGTCCTCGCCGTCGGGGCCCTGCTGGCGCCCGCCGGCTTCGCCCAGGCCCCGATCAAGATCGGCGTGATCCAGCCGCTGTCGGGCGCGGTCGCCGCCTCCGGCAACTACGTGCGCATGGGTGCCGAGATCGCCCGCGACTGGGCCAACGCGCGCGGGGGCGTCAACGGGCGCAAGATCGAGCTGATCATCGAGGACAACAAGTCCGACCCCAAGGAGGCCGCCAGCGCCGCCGAGAAGCTGATCGTGCGCGACAAGGTGCCGGCCATCATGGGCGCCTGGGGCTCGTCGATGACGCTGGCCGCCATGCCCAAGCTCGAGGAGTACGGCGTGCCGATGGTGGTCGAGACTTCCAGCGCGGCCTCCATCACCAAGCGCGGCAATCCGTGGATCTTCCGCATCAGCCCGCCCAGCGAGATGGAAGCGCTCGGGCTCGAGCAGTACGTCGACAAGCTGGGCGTCAAGCGCGCGGACTTCTTGGCCGTCAACACCGACTGGGGCCGCGGCGCCGTCGGCGCCTTCGGCGACATGCTCAAGAAGAAGGGCGCCGCCGTCGGCACCGCCGAGTTCATGGAGCAGTCGGCCACCGACATGAACGCCCAGCTCACCAAGATCAAGGGTGGCAACGGCGACACGCTGTTCCTGACCACGGCCGTGGAGCAGATCACCCTCGTGCTCAAGCAGTCGCAGGAGCAGCGGCTGGCCCGCAAGATCGTCACCACCGGCGGCTCCTCGTCGCCCACCCAGCTCATCAAGCAGGCCGGCGCCGCCGCCGAGGGCACCTACCACATCGTCTTCTTCATGCCGTGGTTCCCGGAGGCGATGCCGGACGGCAAGCTGGCCAAGGCGTTCGTCGACGAGTGGGCCAAGCGCGGCCATCCCTTCGAGGGGCTCACCGAGGGCTTCCGTGGCCACGACGGCATCGCCACCATCGCCGAGGCGGTGAAGATCGCCGGCAAGGACGAGCCCAAGGCCATCCAGGAGGCGCTGTGGAAGGTCTCCTTCACCGGCGTGAACGGCCCCGTCAAGTTCGACAAGGACGGTCCGGCCGGCAAGGAGAGCGGGCAGAGCAAGCCGTCCATCTTCGTCGTCCAGATCAAGGACGGCAAGGTCGCGCTGCCGGATTTCGTCGCCAAGAAGCAATAACTCGACAGCGGTGGACGCGCTCCTGCAGCACCTGGTGAACGGCCTGGTGCTGGGCGGCACCTACGCCCTGCTCGGCATCGGCCTCACCCTGATCTTCGGGCTGATGCACCTGGTGAACTTCGCCCACGGCGAGCTCTACACGCTGGGCGCCTACGCGACGTTCGCGGCGGTGGCGCTGGGCGGGCTGAACTTCTTCGCGGCCATCGCCGTCGCCATCGTGCTGGGTGCCGCCGTGGGCGCGCTGTGCGAGCGGGTGCTGCTGCGCCCGCTGCGCGACGAGTCGATCGACACCACGATGCTGGTGATGATCGGGCTGTGGATCGCCCTGCAGAACGGTGAGCTGCTGGCCTGGGGCGGCGTGGCCAAGTCGATCCCCCACCCCTTCCCGACGGCGCCCCTCACGCTGGGTCCGGTGGGAATCGCGCCGCTGCGCGTCTTCGTCGTGGCCACGGCGCTGGCGCTCATCGTCGCCGCCTGGCTGCTGATCCAGCGCACCCGGCTGGGCCGGGCCATGCGGGCGACCTTTCAGGACCGCGAGACCGCCGCGCTGATGGGCGTGAAGATCGGCCGCATCCACACGGCCACCTTCGCCTTCGGCTCGGCGCTGGCGGCGGCGGCGGGCGCGTTGCTGGGGCCGATCTTCCTCGCCTACCCGTCGATGGGCGACCTGGCCTCGCTCAAGGCGTTCTCGGTGGTCATCCTGGGCGGCCTCGGCAACCTCGCCGGCGCCACGCTCGGCGGCCTGCTGCTCGGCATCGCCGAGGAGCTGGGTGCCGGCTACGTGTCGTCCGGCTATCGCGACGCCGTCGGCTTCGTGATCATCATCCTCGTGCTGCTGTTCCGGCCCTCCGGACTGTTCGCGCGCACCGAACGGATCGGGTGAAGCGCGCGACCGCAGCCCTGGCGGCGGCCGCGCTGCTCACGCTGCCGCTGTGGCTGGCCAACGCCTACTACCTGCACGTCACGATCATGGCCGGGATCTTCACGATCCTGGCCCTCAGCCTCAACCTGCTGCTCGGCTACACCGGCCAGCTCTCGCTCGGGCACGCCGCCTTCTTCGGCATCGGCGCCTACACCTCCGCCCTGCTCGCCCTGAAGCTCGAGTGGTCGTTCTGGCTGGGGCTGCCGGCCGCGGCGGTGACGGCTGGACTGGCCGGCTGGGCCATCGGGCGCCTGGCGCTGAAGGTGCGGGGCGCCTACTTCGTGCTGGTCACCATCAGCTTCGCCGGCGTCATCTCGCTGGTGAGCGTCAACTGGATGGAGCTCACCAACGGCCCGCTGGGCCTGCCCGGGGTGCCGGCGCCCGAGCTGGTCGGGCTGAGCCTCCGCACCAAGTCCGCCTACTACTACCTGGTGCTCGGCGTGGTCGCCGCCGCCTACCTGGTCTGCCACCGCCTGGTTCACTCCCGCCTGGGGCGCGCGTTCCTGGCCCTGCGCGAGAACGAGTCGCTGGCGGAGTCGGTCGGCGTCGATCCCACGCGCACGCTGGTGGTGGCGGCGGTCGTCAGCGCGGCGCTGGCCGGTGTGGCCGGCAGCCTCTACGCCCACTACGTGCGCTTCGTCAGTCCCGAGGTGTTCCTGTTTTCCTACACGGTCACGATGGTCATCATGGTCGTGGCCGGCGGCAAGGGCACGCTGGCCGGGCCTGTGGTCGGTGCCGTCCTCTTCACCGTGCTGCCGGAGGCGCTGCGCGAGGCCATGGCCTGGCAGTGGCAGATGCTCGCCTACGGCGTGCTGCTGATCCTGCTCGTGTTCTTCCTCCCGCGCGGCATCGTGTACTACCTCGGCGGGGGTCTCGACGGCACCGCGCGAGCCCTCCCCCAGGAGCGAGGATTGCGCCTGCAAGGCCCGCGCTCGAACGGAGCCTCGCCGGCGGCGGTCCTCGTGGTCGAGGACCTGGCGGTCGAGTTCGGTGGGGTCACGGCGCTGGCGGGGGTGTCCTTCGCGGTGCAGCCGGAGACGATCACCAGCGTGATCGGGCCCAACGGCGCCGGCAAGACGACGGCGTTCAACGCCATCACCGGATACCTGCGGCCCCGTCGGGGCCGGGTGACGTTCGGCGACGAGCCGCTATCGGGACGGCGGCCGTGCGACATCGCCCGACGCGGCGTCGTGCGGACGTTCCAGAAGACGAGCGTGTTCCCGGCGCTCAGCGTGCAGGACAACGTGCTGATCGGCTTGCACCTGGGCGCCAGCGCCGGCCTGGCGTCGATCCTCCTCGGCCGCCGGACGGTGCGAGCGGAGGAGGCCGCGCTCCGCGAGGAGGCCGAGACGATCCTGGCATTCGTGGGGCTCGAGCAGCGGCGCGCCGATGCGGCCAGCAGCTTGCCCTACGGCGAGCAGCGGCTGGTCGAGCTGGCGGTGGCGCTGGCCGCTCGTCCGCGCCTGCTCCTGCTCGACGAGCCCGGGGCCGGCATGACCGGCGGCGAGAAGGAGCGGCTGGTGGAGCTGATCCGCCGCGTGCGCGAGCAGGGCGTGACGGTGCTCCTGGTCGAGCACGACATGCGACTGGTGATGGGCGTCTCCGACACCGTCGTCGTCCTCAACCACGGTCGCGTCATCGCCGAGGGACCGCCGGCCAGCATCCAGGCGCATCCCGACGTGATTCGCGCCTACCTGGGCTCGGCGCGTGCTTGAGCTGCAGGGGCTGCGGGCCGCCTACGGGCCCGTCGAGGCGCTGCGGGGTGTCGACCTCGAGGTGCGCGCCGGCGAGCTGGTCTGCCTGCTCGGCGCCAACGGCGCCGGCAAGTCGTCGACACTGCGCGCCATCTCCGGCCTCGTGCGCCCGACCGGCGGCCGCATCCTGCTCGACGGCCGGCTCATCAGTGGCCTCGAGCCGGCCGCCATCCTGGAGGCCGGCATCGCCCACTGTCCGGAGGGCCGGCGCGTCTTCCCCCAGATGAGCGTCGAGGAGAACCTGGCCATGGGCGCCTACGTGCGGCGCGATCGCGACGGGATCGCGGCGGATCTGGAGCGCGTGTGCACGCACTTTCCCATCCTCGGCGAGCGCCGGCGGCAGGCGGCCGGCACGCTGTCCGGGGGCGAGCAGCAGATGCTGGCCATCGGCCGCGCGCTGATGGCCCGCCCGCGCCTGATCCTGTTCGACGAGCCCTCGCTCGGCCTGGCGCCAACCGTGGTCGAGACGACGTTTGCCGTCATCGCCGACATCCGGCGACAGGGCACCACCGTGCTCATGGTCGAGCAGAACGCCCACCTTGCGCTGCAGATGGCCGACCGCGGTTACGTGATGGAGACCGGGCGCATCGTGCTGGCCGGCGCCGCCCGCGAGCTCATGACGAACGACCACGTTCGTCGCGCGTACCTCGGGGGCTGACGCGCCGTCGCCGCTCGCCCCACCCCCTCGCTGGCGTCGCCCTTGCACTGTTCTGACCCTACGGGTACGTGGGCGCGGGCGGCGACGAATATTCCATAAGAATGCGCAGGTCGCCGCGTCCGTCACACAGTGCGAAGGAGGACATGTGCAATGAAATCTCGTCTACTCAGCAGTGTGGTGGGTCTCTCGATGCTTGCGCTGGCGGCCACGGGCTGCGGCACCGTGGGCGGCGCGGCGGTCGGCGCGGCCTCGGGAGCAGCGGTCGGTGCCGGGACCGGCTACGGCGCCGGCAAGGGCGCGCTCATCGGTACGGGTGTGGGCGCCGCCGCCGGCGCGATCTACGACATCACGAAGAAGCGGTGAGGGGGACACCCATGAATCGCTGGCTCACGCTGTCGAGCGGATTCGTCGCGATCACGCTGCTCTCGGCCGGCCTGGCCTTCGGCCAGCAGCCCAAGCCGGACTGCAAGGCCGGGGCGCCGGAGATGGTCGAGGGACAGGTGCTCCGTGTCGACGCCAAGACCAACCGGATCACGGTCCGCGACAAGAGCGGCACCACTCACGAGTTCCAGGCCAATGCGGAGACGACCAAGGATCTGAAGGCGGGCGATACGATCGAGGCGCGGTTGCGCGAAGCGCCGAAGTGCTGAGGTGACCCTGGCCGGCGCGCGCCGCGGGCTACGCCGCGGCCGCGTCGGTCGCCAGGATGCGCTGGACGGTGCGGCGGATCTCCACGAGGTCGCAGGGCTTGGTCAGGAAGGGCGCCCCGGTGCTCTCCAGGAACTCGCGCTTCTCGCGACTCAGCACGTCTCCAGTCAGGAAGATGATTCGCTCTCGCAGCCGCGGGAACGTCCGCGTCAGCTCGGCGTAGAACGTCTCCCCGTCCATCGTCGGCATCTTCGTGTCGGAGATGATCAGATCGAACGGCTCCCGCTGCAGCATCTCGAGCGCCATGGCGCCGTTGACCGCGATCCCGGTGCTGTGGCCGTCCTGCTCGACCGCCTCGGCCACGACCTCGGCCAGGGCGACCTCGTCGTCCACGATCAACACGCGCCGCGGCATTACCGGCGCCGGCGCCCGGGCGGCGGCCTCGGCCTCGGCCACCACCAGCGGAGGCGTCACCACCGGCAGGTCGATCCGGAACGTCGTCCCCGCCTCGCCCGTCTCGCCCAGGGTCAGTGTCCCGCCATGCTCGTCGACGATCCCCCGGCAGAGCGACAGGCCTAGCCCGGTGCCCTCGCCGAGCACCTTCGTCGTGAAGAACGGCTCGAAGATCTTCACCTGAACGGGCTCGGGGACGCCCGGACCGGTGTCGGTCACGTCGACGTACACGCGGCCGGCCGCGGTGTCGTGGAGCCCCACGATCGTGATCCGCTTGGGCCGGGGCTGACGCCGCATGGCCTGGTGCGCGTTGGCGACGAGGTTGACGAAGACCTGGTGGAGCTGGTGGGGATCAGCCCACAGCACCGGGAGATCGTCGGGTATCCGCTGAATCACCTCGACGTTGTCCGAGCGTAGCTCGTAGGCCAGCAGCTCGATGGCGCCGTGCACGACCTGCTTGAGCGAGGTGTGGGTGCGTTCGGGGGCCCGCTGGCGGGCCAGCGCCAGGAAGTTGCGGACGATGCGCACGCAGCGCTCGGCCGCATCGTTGATCTTCAGGGCGCGGCGCACGACCGCGGGCTCGCCCCCCTGCCCGTACAGCAGCTGGGCCTGCCCGCTGAGGACGGCCAGCGGGTTGTTGAGCTCGTGGGCGACGCCCGCCAGCAGCGAGCCCATGGTGGCGACCTTCTCGCTCTGCAGCAGCTGCTCGGTCCGCTGCCTCACCGTGTCCTCGAGCGAGCGGTTCTGCGCCTCCAGCGCCAGGTACAGGCGCCGGGTGGCGAGCAGGTTCCGGATGCGCAGCAGCATCTCGAACTGCTCGAAGGGCTTGGTGAGGAAGTCGTGCGCGCCCGCGGCCAGTGCCTTGCGCCGGGCCTCCAAGGTCGCATCGGCGGTGAGGACGAGCACGGGCAGGTAGGCGCCGCTCGGGATCTCGGTCGCGAGCTGACCGAGGACCCCGATGCCGTCCAGGTGGGGCATCATGAGATCGAGCAGGATCAGATCGGGCGCGAACTCCCGGAAGAGGGCGAGCACGCGCCGAGAATCGGTCGTGGATGCCAGGTTCTGATAGCCAGCACTCTGCAGCAAGCGCTCCATCAGGAGCACGTTGGCAGGCTCGTCGTCGACGAGCAGGATCTTCGCGCCGTCAGGCGTCCCTGTCATCTAGCGGGGTCCGAGAAGGTCCTCGTGGCTGCCAGTCACTGCAGACTCTCCGGCCAGTCCGGGTCGATCGATCCCTTTAACAATACACACTTCCGGCCGGCGAGCTGCGGGGGAAAATGCCGGCGTGTCAGGGTTTTCCCTGACACGCCCATACAGTAGGCATGCCGTCCCCCACCCACGACATGAAGGGCCCTCGGACCCGGAGCGCTACCTGAGATCGCCGGGCGCCTCCGTCGACGACCACAATCGCGCCGGTGAGGTAGCGGGCGCGCGGTGAGGCCAGGCCCCCCGCCTCGTCTGGCCGAACAGGATATATTCGCCGCGCGAGCTGGTAAGCCCGCGGGCGGTCGGACACGCACCGAGGCGTCGATTGGAGAGTGACATGGCACCGCAGGACGAGCGTTCCGTTCCCAGCCACCCCACGCACAGCCGGGGGCCTCTCACCGGCATCCGCGTCATCGAGCTGGCCGACGAGCAGGCCGAGTACTGTGGACTGACCCTGGCCGGGCTGGGCGCCGACGTCGTCAAGGTGGAGCCGCCCGGCGGCAGCCCTACGCGCCGTATCGGGCCCTTCTACCAGGACCGCGAGGATCCCGAGCGCTCGCTGTTCTTCTGGCAGTACAACCGCGGCAAGCGCTCCATCGTGCTCGACCTGAGCCAGCCGGCCGACCGCGATCGATTCCGCGCGCTGGTCGCCACCGCCGACGTGCTGCTGGAGTCGACGCCGCGGGGCGAGCTCGACGGCTACGGGCTCGGCGCCGGTACGTTGATGCAGCAGCGTCCCAGCCTGATCGTCGCGCGGATGTCCCCGTTCGGTGACCACGGCCCGTGGGCCGACTTCAAGGGCTCGGACCTGGTGCACCTGGCCCTCGGGGGCGTGATGATGAACTGCGGCTACGACCCCGCGCCCGGTGGGCAGTACGATCTGCCGCCGATCGCCCCGCAGATGTGGCACGCCTTCCACATCGCCGGCGAGCAGCTCGCCGTGGCCATCGTCGCCGCGCTGCTGTTTCGCTGGCGGACCGGGAAGGGTCAGCAGCTGTCGTGCGCTGTCCACGAGGCGGTGGCGAAATCCACCGAGGTCGACCTCATGTCGTGGGTGATGCGGCGGGTGCTCGTGCTGCGTCAGACCTGCCGCCACGCGCGAGAGACCATCACGCCGCATCCGTCCATCGTGCACACGAAGGACGGCCGCTGGGTGATGGCGAACCTGGGCACGCGCCCGGGGGAGACGGCGCGGCTCGTCGCGCTGCTCGAGCGCTACGGCATGGACGCCGGCCTCGACCCCGAGAAACCCTCGCTGCCGTCGAGCGGGCGGTTCGTTCCCGGCACCGGGCCGAGCACGGAGAAGCGCGACCACGGCATGGAGGCCGTCCAGCGCTTCGTGCGGGCGTTCACCTACGAGAACGTCCCGTGGCGTGAGGCCCAGGAGGCCGGCATGCTGTGGGCGCCGCTGCGCAAGCCGCACGAGAACGCCATGGATCCGCACTGGCTCGCGCGGCAGAGCTGCACGGACGTCGAGCACCCCGAGCTGGGCCGCGCCTTCCGCTACGCCACCAGCAAGTGGCTGGCGACCGGCACGTCCTGGTCGGTCGGCCGCCGAGCGCCGCTGCTGAACGAGGACGCGAAGACCGTGGTGCTTGCTCGCGATCCCGACCTGCCGGTGATCGATGCGGCGGCGCGGGCGCCCCACGACGAGGGGCTCTCACCGCGCGGCAAGCCGTTCCCGCTGCACAAGATCCGCATCCTGGACTTCACGTGGTTCCTGGCCTCGGCCGGTGGCACGCGCTTCCTCAGCGCGTTCGGCGCCGAGAGCATCAAGGTGGAGCTGAAGAGCCACCCGGACACCCGCATGGCGGCCATGGCGCCGGTCGGAGGCCGGGCCGCCCGCGAGCGGGCCACCGGACCGCTGCCGGGCGTCACCGACCCCGACATGGGTGGACAGTTCAACAACAAGAACCCGGGCAAGCGAGGCATCTCGCTGAACGTCCGGCATCCGAAGGGGCTGGCGATCGCCCGCCGTCTGGTGGCGATGTCGGACGTCGTCGCCGAGGGCTTCTCGCCGGGCGTCCTCGACAGCTGGGGCCTCGGCTACGACGCGCTGCGGGCCATCAAGCCCGACATCGTCTACGTCCAGCAGTCGGGGATGGGAGCGAAGGGGATGTACGGCCGCTTTCGTACGGTCGGCCCGATCGCCAACTCCTTTTCCGGGTTGTCGGAGATGTCGGGGTTGCCCGAGCCGGCGATGCCGGCCGGGTGGGGCTACTCGTACCTGGACTGGATGGGGGCGTACAGCTTCGCGCTGGCGATCCTCACCGCGCTCTTCCATCGAGCGCGGACGGGCCAGGGGCAATGGGTTGACGCCTCGCAGTCCGAGGTCGGGCTGTTCATCAGCGGCACCACCATCCTGGACTGGTCGGCCAACGGGCGGATCTGGTCGCGCTACGGCAACCGCTCTCCGTACAAGCCGGCGGCGCCGCACAACGTCTATCGCTGTGCCGGAGACGATCGCTGGCTCACCGTCGCATGCTTCACGGATGCCGAGTGGCGCGCGCTGACCGAGATCGCGGGACACCCGGAGTGGGCCGGCGACCCGCGGTTCAAGGATCTCGCGGCGCGGCTGGCCCACCAGGACGCGCTCGATGAGCTCGTCGGCGGCTGGACACGCTCGCGCGATGGCTACGAGACGATGCTCGCCCTGCAGCGCGCCGGGGTGCCGGCCGGCGTCTGCCAGACGGCCGGGGACCGCTGCGATCACGATCCCCAGCTGGCGGCGCTGTCATGGTTGACCGAGGTGACGGGGACGAAGATCGGCCGCTGGCCGCTGGCCGAGGTCCCCGTCAAGCTGAGCGAGAGCCCGGCCTACATCGGCGGTCGCATCGACCGGGGCGCGCCCGGGTACGGCGAGGACAACAACTACGTGTACGGCGAGCTGCTGGGGATGTCCTCGGAAGAGATCAAGGCCCTCGGCGAAGAGGGCGTGATCTGACCGCCCGCCACTATCGGCGCGGCAAGGGCCCGAAGGCCGGCGGCGGCACGCGACGTCGCGTGGCCGCCTCGTAGGCCGACGCAATCTCGAGGATGATGTCCTCCTTGCCGGGCTCGCACCGGAACACCAGCGAGAACGGCAGCCCCGGTTCCGGGATGGTGGTCGGCGTCGTCGACGGCGCCGGCACGTAGCGCGTGGCGTCCGGCGACAGGACGAAGCCGGGGTCGTAGACCGTGGTGACGTACCCGGCGGGAATCAGTATTTCGGTCAGCCCCGCGTTCGGGCCGTAGAACGACTCCGGGCTGAGATTGCTGGGGCCACCGCGCGGCTGGTGGGCGCCGCCGATCTTGCCCGGTGGCCACGGCGTGTGCAGGCGGACCAGCGCGTCGAGATGGTTCTCGAGGATCACCATCATGTCGACGCGGCGGAGCAGCTCGCGCAGCATGATGCGCTCGTTCACGCCCTGGCGGCCGTCGAGGCGATTGCGCGGGTCGGCGATCTCCGCCCAGTTCTTGAAGGCGGCCCGCTGATCGTCGCCCCAGAACTTCGACCGCGCGTTGAGCTGCTCGAAGCCGACCAGCGTCTCGCGGAAGCCGCGCTGCTTCCAGTCCTCCGCTCGCCGCGTGAGGTACTGGGGGACCTGGAAGCGAAAAGTCGGCGCCAGCGCCTGCTCCTGGATCGTCGCGATGTCGAGGTTCGCGGGCGGATCGATCCGTCCCTCGGCCAGCTCCACGCAGTAGTCGATCGGCTTCATCGTCCCGCCGCCGAACACCTGGCCGGGCGCGAACTCGGTCGGCTCGATGGCCGTCGCGAATTCCTTGAAGACGGGCTGGCCGTCCGGGCCCAGCCGGAACAAGAGATCGGGCATGAAGAGGGGCACGAGCCGGGCGAGGGCACGCCGGAAGTCGACCTTCATGACCTCCACGTCCGGATCCCGGGTCCAGTTCGGATCGGTCGACTCGACCAGCGTGGCGCCCAGCGTGCCGCCGAGCACGGCCTTGATCTCCTGGGCAGCGGCGGTCACGATCGGCGCCTCCGTCACCGAGCCCCGCGGATACGCCATCGACTCGCGAATCACGCCGATGCGCATGCCAGCGAGCGCGCCGGGCGTGCCCGGCCACGTCGCGTGGGCGGCGTAGGGCCCGGGCAGGACCGACGAGCGCGGAATCGTCGTGAACGGATCGCGCGGATCGTAGTAGCCCTCGACCGGATCCTTGAGCGCGTCCAGCACCCGCGCGCAGTCGGCGATGGTGCGGCACAGGATCCCGGTGCGATCGCAGTAGATGTCGGCGCCGATGGCGCCGCCGACGAACCCGAGCAGGGCCTTGTGCGGCAGGATCAGCGCCACCGCGTTGTGGTTGGCCGGCCCGCGCGTCGAGGCGCGCGTCTCCTCGCCCAGGCTGGCCATGACCAGGTTGGTGCTGACGGAGACTCCCGAGCCCGAGCTCGATCCGAGTGAGGCCGAGCGCGTGGTGTCGTAGGGATTCGACGGATTGCCCGCCCAGCTACTGCGTTGATAGCCGAGCGTCGATGGCAGCACCGCGGCCGGCGCGTGCCGCCCGCCGGGATTGCCGGCCCGGCCGTTGTACTCGGTGCTCACGGCCTTGGCGTAGATGATGGCGCCCTTGCTCCGCAGCTGCTCGACGAGCACGTGGTCGCGGGCCGGCACGTCGATGTCGTAGGCGGCGTCGCCGCCGCTGGTGCTGCGCATGTCCTTCGTGTCGAAGGGATCCTTGAACGAGAAGACGACGCCGTACATCGGCATCCGCTCGAGATCGGGATGACGTCCGTAGGTGGCGTCGAGCTCGGCGGCCTGCTCCAGCGCGTCGGGGTAGTGGCGGAAGATCTCGCAGATCGGCGGCGCGGTGGGCGGCAGCGGCCCCTTCGACGGATGCCGGTCGAAGTCACCCCGGCAGGTCACGGATCGCTCGCCGCGGATGTTGAGCGTGGCCAGGGCATTGACCTGGCCGGCGTCGGGGATGCCGACGATCATGCCGTACTGCTGCTGCACCGCCGGGTCCGATGCGGTCGATTCCATGCGGCCGTACTCGAGCGGCTTGCCCTGGTACCGGGCGAGATCGGGGAACAGCGTCGAGGCCTTGATCGTCTCCGTCGGGAATCGCAACGGCGCCCCCGCGCGCACGGCGCCGATGGCCGGCTTCACCGACGCGCCATCCGCGGTGACCAGCATGCTGGCGACGCCGTTGTAGGCGGCCGCGCGGTCGATGTAGTGCTGGACCACCTGGACGCAGGAGATCGCACCCGCCCTGATCGCCGCGTGGAGCGCGTCGATGGTCGCTTCTTCGAGACGGAACGGCGTCACGCCTTGTCGATCTTGTAGAGGCGCGCGCAGTTGTCCCAGAGGATCTTGCGGCGGGCGTCGTCGCCGAGCGGCAGCCGGAAGAACTGGTCCATCGCCTCGGGAAAGGCCCCGTCCGAATGCGGATAGTCGGTCGAGACCACGAAGTAGTCGGCGCCCATCTTGTTGACGACGTCGACCGCCGGCTCCTCGTCCACGTCGAGCGCGATGTAGCACTGCCGCTTGAAGTACTCGCTGGGCGGCATCGCCAGCTGGTGCTCGCAGCCGGGGCCGAACTTCTCCCACTGGTCGTCGAGTCGCCACAGCCACCAGTGCAGCCAGCCGGCGGTGCCTTCGAGGAAGGCGCAGCGCAGCCCGGGGTGGCGCTCGAGGATACCGCCGGTGGTCATGCTGGCGATGGCCCCCATCAGCTCGACCGGATTGCGGATGGCGTGGGCGATCGGGTGGAAGTTGGCGTGGCCGACGTAGCGCCGCCCGGCGTCGTCCTTGAGCGAGGTGTTGCCGGTCGGGTGGAAGCCGATCGGCACGTCGAGCTCCTCCAGCGCGCTCCACAGCGGCTCGCACGCCTCGTCGTGCAGATGCTGGCCGTTGACCGGGTTCGGGGTGCCGATGACGCCGACGGCGCCGAGATCCCGCACGCATCGCCGGGCCTCGGCGATCGCCGCCGGGATATCGTGCATCGCCACCTGGGCGGCGAACTTCAGCCGCCGCGGCTGGTTCTTGCAGTAGTCGTGCGCCCAGTTGTTGTAGGCGCGGGCCAGCGCCGCCGCATAGTCGGGCGCGAGGTCGTCGTGCATCAGGATCTGCCGCCCGCGGGTGCCGTACATGACGGCCACGTCGACGCCCTCGATGTCCATGGCGGTCAGGGTCGAGTCGGGATCGAAGCCCCGCCCGCGGGCCACCTGGAAGTGGGGGTGTCGCGCGCGGCTCCGGCGCCGCAGCTCGCGGTTGGACGCGGTGGCCGCCGCCACCTTGCTGTACGCGGGAATGGCCAGCCCGGCGACCTCCATCCCCATGATGGTGTCGGCGTTGCCCTTGTCCGCGGCGGTGTCGTCGAGCTTCTGCTGCTGCCCGCCGAAGAAGCGCGGCAGGTTCGCCCGGTGGGGCCCCTCGAGGTAGCGGGCCCAGAGATCGTCCGGCTCCATCATGTGGAGGTCGCTGTCGAGGATCAGGTAGCCGTCGCGTGCCATGTCACACCTCCAACGTTACGCCCTCAGTTGACGTGCGATGAACGCCTTGACCATCTCGCGCGCGCGGTCGGTCTGGGGCCCGGGCTTGGCGACCCACTCGTGCTCGCTGCCCTCGAACACGGTCAGCTCGCACACGCCGCCGGCCGCCTTGTACGTGGTGGCGAACTTCTCCTGCACGGCGGGCAGCACGTTGTCGTCGAGCGCCCCTTGCATGATGAGCATCGGCACCAGCGCGACCGGCTCCCGGCGCTCCAGGATGAGCTGCGGATTGCCCTCGTGGATGGTGTCCCACGGGTTGAAGTAGATCCGGCTGTTCTCGATCATCCCCTCGCGCTTCATCCGCTCGGCCTGCTGGAAGCGCGCGTAGGGGTCGCTGATCGGCGAGCGGGTGGCGACGTAGGCCACCGTCGCATCGAGATTCGGAGCCGCCGGCAAGGGAATCGCGGTGTAGCGGGCGTCCCGCGGGCGCATGGCCAGCAGCTGGGCGACGTGACCGCCACTGGAGCTGCCGTACACCCCGATCCGCGACGGGTCGCCGTTCCACTCGGCCGCCTTCGACTTGAGCCAGCGCACGCCGTAGCTGGCATCCTGCACGGAGGCCGGGTACGGCGCTTCCTCCGACAGTCGCAGGTCGATGGCCACCACCAGGATGCCGCTGGCCGCGAGGGCGCGGTCCATCGGCTCCTCGGCGAGACGGTCCTTGCGGCGCCAGGCGCCGCCGTGCAGGTCGAGCAGCGTCGGGAACGGTCCCGGGCCCTGTGGCTGGTAGACGCGGGCCATCAGCTGCCGGCCGGCCGCCGTCCGGCGGAAGTCCACCTCGCTGACCTTGAGCTCGAATGCGGCCGCCGGGTCGTAGATCGCCTTCATCCGGCGCTCCGCGCGGTGCGTGTCCATGCCGATCTCCTCCCGGCGAATGCGTGGGTAGCATAGTACCCTGATGGCCGCGGCGAAAGGCCGTGCACGGGGAGGGGCGGGATGCGATTCGGGATCTTCGGCAGCGCCCAGGCCAGGCGGGGCGGCCCCGACGTCGACAGCGGCGTCGGCTTCCGGGAGTTCGTCGACTACAACGTCGAGGCCGAGGCGCTCGGCTTCTGCAGCACCTTCCTCGTCGAGCACCACTTCACCGGGTTCGGCCAGATCTCGGCGTCCCTGAACCTCCTCACGTTCATCGCGGCGCGCACCACCACGCTGCGCCTGGGCACGGCGGTGATCGTGCTGCCGTGGCACAACCCCGTCCTGCTGGCCGAGCAGGCCGCCACCCTCGACCTGCTGTCGCAGGGCCGGCTCGATTTCGGGATCGGCATGGGCTATCGCTACCGGGAGTTCGCCGGGTTCTGCATGCCCATGGAGGAGGCCGCCGAGCGCTTCGACGAATCGCTCGAGGTCATCCTCAAGGCGTGGACGTCGGACGCCCCCTGGTCGCACCGGGGCAAGTACTGGCAGTTCGACGACGTGGTCGTCGAGCCCCCGACGGCCCAGAAACCCCATCCGCCCTTGTGGATGGGCGCCGGGAGCGCCGAGTCGATCAAGAAGGTGGCGGCGCAGGGGTACAAGCTGCTGCTCGACCAGTACGCCTCCGTCGAGGAGGTCGCCGAGCGGATCGCGCTCTTCAAGTCGGAGGTCGAGCAGCGGGGGCGCACCTTCGATCCGATGAGCGTCGGCGTCACCCGGTCCATCAACGTGGTGAACACGCCCGCCGAGCTGCAGAAGGCGCTCGAGAATCGCGTGGCGGCCCGCCGGCGCATCGACCGGCTGACGGTGCGGCCGGACGGAAAGAACGACAAGCGCGTGATCTCGGACGAGGCGATCGGCGCCGGCGCGCTCTACGGCACGCCCGACGCGATCGCGGTCAAGCTCGAGGCCCTGCGCGCGGCCGGCGCCGCCTACGTGCTGCTCAACAGCGCCGGCGGCCCCGCGTCCCTGCGGCGCTTCGCGCACGAGGTGCGACCGGCCTTCGCCGACGCCACCCTGCAGCCGGCCTGACACCGCATCCCCCAGGAGGAGAGACCCGTGACCAAGATCCTCACGCCCCAGCAGCCGGCCCCTGTCATGGAGATCGCGCGCGAGCTGCTCCCGCCCGGCATGGAGCTGGTGGTCGTCGATCCCACCAAACCGGAGTTCTACGACGCCGCCGCCGATGCCGAGTACTATCTCGGCTCGCCGCGCCACGGCATCGGCAACGAGTTCTTCCGCGCCGCGCCCAAGCTGAAGCTCGTGCAGCTGACCAGCGCCGGCTACGACCGGGTCGACATCGAGGCCGCCCGCAAGGCCAAGGTGCCGGTGGCGAACAATGGCGGCGCCAACTCGGTCGCCGTCGCCGAGCACGCCGTCATGCTCATGCTGGCCGTGCTCAAGAAGCTCGTGTACCACCACAACAACGTCGCCGCCGGCACCTGGCGCGCCGCCGACTTCAACTCCATCCGCACCTACGAGGTGGAGGGCAAGCGACTGGGCATCGTGGGTCTCGGCAACATCGGCAAGAAGGTCGCGCGCCGCGTCCAGGGCTTCGACATGGACGTTCGCTACTACGACGTCCTGCGGCTCACCGAGGACCAGGAGGATGCGCTCGGCGTCCGCTTCGCCCTCTTCGGGGAGCTCCTCCGTACCTGCGACATCGTGACCCTGCACGTGCCGCTGAACGACGTCACCCGCCGGATGATGTCCACGCGCGAGTTCGCGACCATGAAGCGCAGCGCCATCCTCGTCAATACCTGCCGGGGCCCCGTCGTCGACGAGGACGCGCTCCATCAGGCGCTCACGGCGGGCACCATCGCCGGCGCCGGCCTCGATGTGATGGTGGAGGAGCCGCCGAAGAAGAACCACCCCCTCTTCTCGCTCCCCAACGTCACGCTGACGCCGCACAGCGCCGGGCCCACGTGGGACAACTGGGCCAAGGCGTACCGCAACGGCTTCGACAACATCGAGCGCGTCGAAGCCGGCCGCGCGCCGTTCTGGGTCGTCCCCGAGCTGCGGAGCTAGCAGCCGCCCGGGCGGGCGCGGCTCCTCCCCGCCGGCGCGGTGCCCGGGCCGTCAGCGGCGCCGGTCGGGCGTCCCGCCTGAGGGTCCTGAAATTTCAGGACGTTGGATCTGGCGCACTGATTGCCTGTGCTCGGGGATCGTGCGGCGGGGTGCTGCCAAGGCCGCGATGGAGGAGGGTGACATGACCAGGAAGCCACGGGCCCACGCGAAGCCGAGCAAGGCCAAGCCGAGAGATCTCCCGGCCGGGCCGAAGGCCACGAACATCAAGGCCGGCGTCCGGCTCAAGCCGTGCTTCATCACGAGCTACAGCACTTCGGGCGACGCCTAGGGCCGGGTGGCGGGGCGCTTCCAGCCGAGCCAGTCGACGACGGCCCCGCCCATCACCCGCTCGAGGTCGCGGCCCTTCAGCCAGGGCAGCTCCTCGGTGAACATCGTCACGCACTGCCGATAGGAGCACGGCATGCGGGTGATGTCGGTGCCCCAGAACGAGCGCTCGGGTCCGAACGCCTCGAAGATCTGGCGCAGGTAGCCGTGGATGTTCTTGTAGGGATAGGGCTGGCTCGAGTAGCTGGGCGCGCCCGACATCTTGACCCCGATGTTGGGATGCTTGGCCAGCGCCAGCATCGCCGGGAGGTCGGCAAAGACCGCGTCGTCGGTGAGGCCGGCCCCGCCCCCGCCGCGCCCGAGGTGATCGATGTGCAGCTTCAGACGGGGATGGCGTTCGGCGATTCGCGCCAGTGCCGCCAGGTTCCCGCCCGAGGCCAGTAGCCCGACGGGCAGCCCCGCCCGCTCGCAGGCCGCCCAGAACCAGTCGAGCGAGCCGTCGGTCCACCAGGCCTTCTGCTGCGGCTGGTTGAAGGTGAACCGGAACCCGAGCATGCCCGGCCGCTCGCGCCAGTGGGCCACGATGCGCTCGCGATCCGGGCTCTGGAGGTCGAAGTGCCCGAGGATACAGAACTTGTCGGGGTGCCCGCGCACCGCCTCGACGGCGAGCGTGTTGACGGCCTCCCCGAGCGAGCTGGGGGGATGGATCACCGCGCAGTCGACCCCGGCCGAGGCCATCTCGGCCAGGGCGTCGTCGACCGAGTAGGTCGGGATCTGGCGATGGTGCGCGCTCATCTTGCCGTTCTGCCAGAGGTGGATCTGCGAATCCACGATGAGCATCACTTCCTCCCGGTGGCGGCCAGCACCTCGGCCGCCTGCTTCTCGACCACGGTCCCCTTGAAGAAGTCGGGGTTGACCTCGCCCCAGAAGCGCACGGCGTTGGCAAAGGTGAAGTCGCGGAAGTCGTCGTCGTCGAGCAGCCCGTGCTCGACCAGCTCGTACGCTTCCGGAACCACCTCGGTCATGTCGGGGACGTCGAAGTGCCCGATGTCCGAGCTGAAGAACGCGTTGAGGCGCGCGCCCATCGGGTTGGCCTTGCGGTTGAAGGCCCACGCGTTGATCGGATCGTCGGCCTCGCAGCCGAAGTAGTAGCGCGAGACGTACAGGTCGCGGAAGTCTTCCTTGCGTGAGATCTGGCAGCGCGAGTAGTCGTCCAGGTCCTCGACGCCGCCGGTGCCGTTGCCGTTGTCGTCCAGCCCCTCGCCGCGCTGCACCGCCTCCAGCATCGCGGGCGGCGCGTACTTCTGGGCCAGCGACAGCAGCGTCGATCGATCGAGCCGGGCGGGATTCGTGTTCTCGAGCGCCCCGCGGTTCCGCTTCTCCCAGTGCCCGATGAGATCCGCGTAGAGCGAGCAGGCCCACCCCGCCCCACCCTCCAGGAAGCCGAAGTTCAGCTCCGGGAAGCGGCGCGTGACGCCGCCGAAGAAGAGGGCCTTGGCCGTGGCCTCGGACGCCGAGGCGAAGTGGCCGATGTGGTTGTAGCAGAAGTTCGACGGCGAGTTCCGGAGCAGGATCGAGCGGGCGCCATTGTGGAAGCTCGGTGCGATCTTCAGCTCGCGGAGCTTGGCCCACACCGGATCGTAGTCGTGCTCGCTGTCGATGCCGATCGTGTCGTACCACTCGACGAACTTCGACGCCTCCGGGTGCTCGTGGACGAGCGCGGGAATGGGCCGGCGAATCAGGCTGCCCATCATGCAGACGCGGAGACCGAGCTGCCGGGAGGCGAACTCCAGCTCCTCGATGGCCTCCTCCGGTGAGTACATCGGGATGATGGCGGCCGGAATGATGCGATCGCCGAATGGCCGGAACTGCTCGGCGGTGAACACGTTGTAGGCGCGGCAGAGCGCCCGGCGATGCTTCTCCGGCGGCAGGCGGTAGTAGCCGAGCCCCGCGGTCGGATAGACCACGCAGAAGTCGAGGCCGAGATCGTCGAGCCGCTCGTACAGCAGGCGCGGCATCATGGCCGTGGCCCGATCGAGCGTGTTCTTCGTCGGCAGGAACCAGAACGCCTCCTGCCCGATCCGGCGGCGCCGCCGCTCGGCCACCGACATGTTGAGCGAGTTCGGAATGCGCGCGCTCGCCATGTCCAGGGCCTCGACGGCCGTGTCGCCGCCGATGCGGCGAAACTCCTGACGCATGAGCGGGTGGAACTCGGCCCAGTGTCCGTCGGCGTCGATGATCGGATGGTTCAGACGGGCGCGAAGCGTCCGGGCCTCGGTCTGCGCGTGGGTCGACATGGCCACTCCTCCATGGCAAGCGTTGCCGGCTGGATGATACCTCCGAGTCCGGGTCTGCGCCGCGGCGCCCCCGGGGCGCGAGTGTCTTGACCATGGCGCTCGCTGCGGATAGCGTTCGGGCACGCTGGACACGTCTCGAACGGGAGGTGCGGCATGGCAGCTCGGGGGCGACGGTGGGTGGCTGCGCTGGCCGGCGTGCTGTTCGTCGCGGCTGCTGTCGACGTCGGCGCCTTCGACGTCTTCCGATACGAGGAGGCAACGATCGCCGACATCCACGCGGCGTTCAAGGCGAGGACGCTCACGTGTCGCGCGCTGGTCCAGATGTACCTCGACCGCATCGAGGCCTACGACCGGAAGGGCCCGGCCCTGAACGCGATCGTCGTCACCAATCCCGATGCGCTCAAGGTCGCCGACGCCCTCGACGCCCGATTCACGCAATCGGGCCCCGTCGGCCCGCTGCACTGCGTGCCGCTGATCGTGAAGGACAACTACGAGACGACGGACATGCCGACCGCGGCCGGCTCCCTCTCGCTGAAGGGCGTGATGTCGAGGACCGACGCCTTCCAGATCAAGAAGCTCCGGGAGGCGGGGGCCGTCATGCTGGCCAAGAGCAACATGGCGGAGTTCGCCTTCGACCCCATGGAGACGGTGAACTCGCTGCTGCCCGGCTACACCCGCAATCCGTACGCGCTCGATCGGGTCACGGCCGGCTCCAGCGGCGGCACCGCCGCCGCCGTCGCCGCCAGCTTCGGTGCCGTCGGCCTCGGGACCGACACCGGCAACTCCATCCGGGGGCCGTCGTCGCACACGAGCCTGGTCGGCATCCGCTCGACGATGGGCCTCACCAGCCGCGACGGCATCGTGCCGCTGTTCCTCGACAAGGACATCGGCGGCCCCATGGCCCGGACGGTGGCGGATGCCGTGGCGATCTTCGACGTGATCGCCGGCCACGATCCGGCCGACCCGGTGACCGCGGCCAGTCAGGGTCGGCGGGCCGACAGCTACCTCAAGTCCCTGGACAAGGATGGCGTGCGGGGCACGCGGCTCGGCGTCGTCCGCCAGCTGTTCACGCCTCAGAATACCGACCCCGACGTCATGAAGCGCATGGAGCAGGCACTCGCCGACCTGCGCCGCCTGGGCGCGACGATCGTCGACCCGGTCACGATCGCCGAGATCGACACCATTCCGCCGGGGATGCTGTTCTGCTTCCGGTTCAAGGCCGACATCAACGACTACCTGCCCCGGCTCGCGCCCGACGCCCAGGTCAAGACCCTGGAGGACATCATCAAGTCGGGGAAGTTCCATCCGTCGATCGAGAAGCGTCTGCACGACCGTCAGGCGGAGCCGCCGCTGACCGAGAACCCGCGCTGCGCGCAGGTGGCCCAGAACATGCGCCAGATGCGCGAGGCGGTCCAGAAGGTGATGGACGACAGCACGCTCGACGCGCTGGTCTACCCGACGTGGGCCTTCCCGCCGCGCATGATCGGAGACCTCAACACGCCGCACGGCAACAACAGCCCCCGGCTATCGCCCCCGACCGGCTTCCCGGCCATCACCGTTCCCATGGGGTTCGTCCGCGAGACCCTGCCGGTCGGGCTTCAGGTCCTGGGGCGGGCGTGGAGCGAGCCGACGCTGATCAAGATCGTGTACGGCTACGAGCAGGCGACCCGGCACCGGCGGCCGCCGGCCACGACCCCGCCGTTGCCGGCCCGACCGTGAGGCGGGCGCTCTGATGGCCCGCTTCGACGACTACGCGACGAAGTACCAGACCATCCGCATGGAACGGCGGGGTGGCATCCTCCAGATGACCTTCCACACCGACGGCGGCCCCCTGCAGTGGGGTCTCCTGCCGCACGGCGAGTTCCCCCAGGCTTTCCGCGACGTGGGCAGCGATCCCGAGAACAAGGTCGTCATCCTCACCGGCACCGGCGACACCTATTCCGGTCCGCGCGCCGCCGGGGGCACCGGCATGCGCAGCACGCCGGCGCAGTGGGATCGCGTCTACTGGGAGGGCAAGCACCTGCTGACGAGCCTCCTCGACATCGAGGTGCCGATGATCAGCGCGATCAACGGCCCGGCCTGGCGGCACTCCGAGATCCCGCTCCTGTGCGACATCGTCCTGGCCGCCGACGACGTCCAGTTCCAGGATTCGGCCCACTTCCCGAACGGGATGGTGCCGGGCGACGGCATGCACATCATCTACCCGCTGTTGCTGGGCTGGAATCGCGGCCGCTACTTCCTGCTGACCGGGCAGGTGCTCGACGCGGCCAAGGCCCTGGAGCTGGGCCTGGTCAGCGAGCTGCTGCCGCGCCCGGCGCTGCTCCCGCGCGCCTGGGCGCTGGCCGAGCAGATCGCGCGGCAACCCGCGCTGCTCCTCCGCTACACTCGCGTGCTGTTCACCCAGCCTCTCAAGCGGCAGCTGGTCGACTACCTCGGTTACGGCCTCGCGCTGGAAGGGCTGAGCGTGATCGATCGAACCGTCACGCCGGGCCCATGAGCAGCGCGATCGCGCGCGGAGCATCGGCCGGCTGCAGCCCCTGGGCCGGATGGGTCTGGAGCAGCTGAGGGCGGAGCTGACCCATATCGCCGTGATCGTCGATGATCACGTAGCCGGCCACGGCGTGCTCGGCGAGCCAGGCCGCGATCTCGTCGCCCCGGTCGGCGCCGGGGGCGCCGGTCGGCGTCTTGTCGAGGACGCAGCCGGTGAACCCCACCGCGGCCAGCATCTCCTGCAGCTCGGCCACGCTCTTGCCGTAGCGCCACGTGGACGAGACGACGACGTCGGCATCGCCGCGCGCCACGATCTCGTTCAACACCTGGATGCAGGCCGGGTCCAGATCGCCGTATCGATCCCACCGGCGAATCGGGGCCAGCACTCCGTCGATGTCGAGAAAGACCACCCGGCGCATCCGGCTCAGACCCAGCCGCCGTCCACGATGTAGCTCTGGCTGGTGCAGGCCGCGCTGTCGTCAGCGGCGAAGAAGAGCACGACGCGGGCGACGTCCGCGGGCAGCAGCTGGCGCTTCAGGCACTGTCGTCGCAGCAGCTCCTGCTCGCCCTCGGGCGTGAGCCAGAGGGTCACCTGCCGCTCGGTCATGATCCAGCCCGGCACGATGCAGTTCACCCGGATGTTCATCGGCCCCAGGTCGCGGGCGAGCGCGCGGGTGAGTCCGGCCACCGCCGCCTTGGCGCTGAGAT
Source organism: uncultured Candidatus Rokubacteria bacterium (assembly GCA_963734175.1). GTDB lineage: Bacteria > Methylomirabilota > Methylomirabilia > Rokubacteriales > CSP1-6 > AR5. The sequence continues at coordinate 44,464 of CAVTGC010000001.1, read as the reverse complement.
AGGCCGGCATGCCGCCCTGGCCGATCAGCCACGAGGTCGAGCCGAAGTTGATGATGGAGCCGCCGCCGGCCGCCGTCATGTCGGGCACGACGGCCTGGGCCGCGAAGAACTGGTGGCGCAGGTTCACCGCGAACCGATCGTCCCAGTAGTCCGGGGTCACCCGGTCGATCGCGTGGCGCTCGTCGTGGGCCGCGTTGTTGACCAGCACGGTGATGGGGCCAAGCCGGCGCCGAGCCTCGGCCACCGCCGCCTGCAGCGCCGCGATGTCGCGCAGGTCGCACGGCAGGAAGGTCGGCGCCGGGTCGCCGCGCTGCGCGATCGTCTGCACGAGCGCCTCCGCGGCCGACTGCTGGATGTCCACGAAGGCGACCCGGGCACGCTGCGCGCACAGGTGCTCGACGATCGAGGCGCCGATACCGCTGCCACCCCCGGTGACGAAGACGATGCGGTCTTCGAGGCTCGGATAGGACGCGAACCTGGTCATGGATGGCGTGGTCAGTCGGCGCCCGCCGGCCCGCGCGTCACTCGATCACGCGGTCGGCCCGCAGCAGGATCGCCCCGATCCGATAGACGCGGCTGGCCGGCTGGGCCCCGGCGTCGAGAGTAGCGAGAACCGCGGCGCCGTGGATCGTGGCGGCGATGAACCGGCGCCGGGACATGGGCGAGCGCATGGCGCCCTCCAGCGTACACGCCAACGGTGAGGCACGCGCGCCGAGCCGGCAGGCGAGCGGGGTGTCCGTCTCCGCCAGCATGTATGATCCGCCGGAGGGATGGCCCCAGGATGCCGGCCGGCACCACCGAACGTGTTCGCCTGAGCGTCGCCGACGCTCGGGCGCTGTCCGAGCGGGCGATGCGCGGAATCGGATACGACCCCGAGGAGGCGCGCATCCTCGCCGACCACGTGATCGACGCGGCCCTGTGCGGCTACGAGTACTCCGGCCTGCCCAAGCTACTCAACGTCGCCGAGCACCCGCGCTTCAAGGCGCCCCGGAGCCCGCTCCGCGTAGTGCGAGAGACGGGCGTGTCGGCGCTGTTCGACGGCGGCAACCAGAGCGGCATGGTGGGGATGTACCATGCGACCCGCGCGGTGATCGAGCGAGCGAAGCCGCACGGCCTGGCGCTGGTGGCGGTCCGCAACATCTGGATGAGCGGCCGCAGCGCCTATTACGTCGAGATGGCGGCACGGGCCGGCCTGATCGGCATCCACACGGTGGCGGCGCCGCCCATGGTCGCGCCGGTGGGCGGCGCCAGGGCGGTCCTCGGCACCAACCCGATCGCCTTCGGCTTTCCGATGGACGGCGACCCGCTCGTGATCGACCTGGGCACCTCCGCGTTCATGGGCACCGATCTCCAGTTTCGCCAGCGGCTCGGCATCCCGCTGCCCGAGGGCGTGGCGCTCGACGAACACGGCCGGCCCACGACGGACGCCGGCGCCGCCCGGCGCGGCGCGATCCTGCCGTTCGGCGGGCACAAGGGCTACGCGCTGGCGCTGGCCATGCACGCGCTCGGCGTGCTGGGGGGCGGGATGGCCGATCGGGAGGGCGGGGGCTATCTCTTCATCGCGTTCAGGCCGGACCTGTTCGTGCCGCTGGACGACTATCGGCGCGGGCTGGCCGCGGAGGTCGCGGAGATCAAGGCAACGCCACGACAGGAAGGGGTCGACGAGATCCGTATCCCCGGCGAGCGGGCGTATCGCGAGCGCGCCCGCCTCGAACGGGAGGGCATCGAGATCGACCAGCGTATCCAGGACGCGCTGATCCGGCTCGCCGAGAGACGCAGCGCGGTGTGAGGGAGACATCAGCATGGATCGACTGAGAGGAAAGGTTGCCGCGGTCAGCGGCGGCGCGTCCGGTATCGGCGAGGCCACGGTGCGACGGTTCGTGGCGGAGGGAGCCAAGGTCGCCTTTGCCGACCGCGACGTCGATCGAGGCAAGCGGGTGGCGGCGGAGATCGAGGCGAGCGGCGGCCAGGCACTGTTCGTGGAGGCGCACATGGAGCGCGAGGCCGAGGCCGTGGCCTTCGTCCGCCAGGCCGCCGATCGCTTCGGGCGGCTCGACGTGCTCGTCAACAACGCCGGGGTCCGGCTCTATCACACGGTGGTCGAGGCCAGTGCCGAGAGCTGGGACGAGATCCTGGGCGTGAACCTCAAGGGGTATGCGTTCTGCGCGAAGGCGGCGATCCCGCTCATCCGTCAGGGCGGCGGCGGCAGCATCGTCAACGTGGCCTCGGTCCGGTCGGTGACCAGCGTCGGCAAGACGACGCAGTACGACACCACCAAGGCCGCGGTGGCGGGGCTGACGCGGGGGATGGCGGCGGACCACGCGCCGGACGGAATCCGGGTGAATGCCGTCTGTCCGGGGCCCATCTACACGCCCTTTCACGAGCGCCGCATCCAGGCGATGGGTCGCACGTTCGAGCAGTACCGCGAGGACGCCGCCAAGGGCACGATGCTCAGGCGGCCAGGCACACCTGACGAAGTCGCCTCCTGCATCCTGTTCCTCGCCTCCGAGGACGCCTCGTACGTGACGGGCTCGCTGCTGTTCGTCGACGGCGGCATGACGGCCCTGTGAGGGACGACCATGCGTGAGAACACGCTCAAGCAACGACTCCTCGCCGGGAAGGCGGCCTTCGGCGTCATGTGCACCTTCCCCTCGCCGCCCGTCGTGGAGATGCTGGGCCATCTCGGGTTCGACTGGGTCCTGCTCGACAACGAGCACGGTTCCATCACCGTCGACACGGCGGAGGCCTGCATCGTCGCGGCCGAGCTGACCGGGATGGCGCCGATCGTGCGCCCGGTCGGGAACCGGCCCGAGATCATCGCCCCCTTCCTCGATCGCGGGGCGTGGGGCGTGCAGGTACCCCACGTCAACACGGCCGACGAGGCCCGCGCCGCCGTCGCCGCGGTGAAGTACGCGCCGGAGGGGCAGCGGGGCATCTTCAGCGGCGGCCGCCCGGCCGGCTACGGCTTCAAGGGCACCACCGCCGACTACGCGAAGGAGGCCAACCGCCAGACCCTGGTGTGCCTGATGCTGGAAGAGGTCGAGGCCATCGAGAACCTGCCGGAGCTGGTCACGGTGCCGGGCGTGGACGTCTACTTCATCGGCTCCGGAGACCTCTCGCAATCGATGGGCTACACCGGCCAGCAGGCCCACCCCGAGGTGCAGCAGGTGATGGAGCGCGGCGTGAAGACGATCACCGGCGCCGGGCGCATCGCCGGGTGCAGCTGCCCCGACAACCTCATCCCCAAGTTTCTCGGCCTCGGCGTGCAGTACTTCCACAGCGGCGTGAACCGACTGCTCCAGCAGAGCAGCGAGGCCTATCTGAAGACGATGCGCCAGGCCGCGGCCGACGCCCGGAAGTGACGCCTACCGGCTCCGGAGCTGCGGGTCCAGCAGGTCGCGCAAGGCGTCGCCCAGCATGTTGAACGCCAGCACCACGACGCTGATCGCCACGCCCGGAAAGATCGCGAGGTAGGGCGCGGTCTCGAGATTTCTGCGGCCTTCCCCGCTCAGCATCGCCCCCCACGTCGGGGTGGGCGGCGGCGTCCCCAGCCCGAGAAAGCTCAGCGCGGCCTCGATGACGATGGCGTTTCCCAGCCATACGGTCGCGATGACCAGGATCGGCGCGAACACGTTCGGCAGCACGTGCCGGGTGACGATGCGTCCCGGCGAGGCGCCGAGGGCCTGGGCCGCATCGACGAAGGTCGACTGCTTCACCGCCAGCACGGCTCCTCGCACCACCCGCGAGGCCCCCGGCGCGATGACGAGGGCGATGACGAGAATGATGTTGGTCAGACTCTGTCCCAGGACCGACATCACCGCGAGGGCAAGCACGATCCCGGGAATGGCCATGGTGGTATCGACGCCGCGCTGGATCACGGAGTCGAGCCGGCCCTCCCAGTAGCCGGACAGCAGCCCGAGGGCGGTCCCGACCGTGGTCCCGAGGAGCACCGACGCGAACCCCACCACCAGCGACACTCGCGTGCCGTAGACGATCCGGCTGAGCACGTCTCGCCCCAGCGGATCCGTCCCCAGCGGGAAGGCGGCCGAGGGTCCCTGCATCCGGATGGGCAGTCCCCGCTCGTTCAGGTTGAGTGCGTACGGATCGCGCGGGGCGAGCAGCGGCGCCAGGAGGGCGACGACCAGCAGCCCGAGAATGACCACCGCGCTCACGGCCCCCAGCGGCTTCCGTCGCACGAGCAGCACCCCGGCCGCCCACACGCCCCGCCCGGCGAGCGGGGCCGAGTCGGCCACGGCAGCGAGCGTGTCAACGGTACCGGATTCGTGGATCAAGCCAGGCGTAGCTCAGGTCGACGAGCAGGTTCGTGACCACGATGACCCCGGCGAAGAAGAGCACGGCGCCCTGGATCAGGGTGTAGTCGCGCAGCAGCACCGCATCGAGCATCAGGCTTCCCACTCCCGGCTGCAGGAAGATGACCTCCACGATCACCGTCCCGCCCAGCAGCACCGAGAACTGTTGCCCGATGACCGTCACCACGGGAATGAACGCGTTCTTCAGGGCGTGGCGCACGATGACCGCGCGCTCCCGCACCCCCTTGGCCCGGGCGGTGCGGACGTAGTCCTGGCGCAGGACCTCGAGCAGCGAGGAGCGCGTCATGCGCATGGACACCGCGGCCAGGCGCGCCCCGATGATGAGGGCGGGAATCAGGAGCTGGCTCAGGCAGCGTACGGGATCCTGCCAGAGCGGCGCGAAGCCGATGGGCGGGATCCACTGAAACCAGATGGCCAGGAAGGTGATGACCACCGTGGCGAGCCAGAAGTCCGGCAGGGAGAGGCCCAGGATGGCGAACAGCCGGCCGAAGTAGTCGCTCGCGGTGTCCTGGCGCACGGCCGCGAGGATCCCGATGGGCAGGGCGATCAGCAAGGCGACGATCACCGACAGCACGGCCAGGTGGGTGGTCAGGTTGATGCGCTTGAGGAGCTCCTGGGTCACCGGGCGCCGGCTGATCAGCGATCGGCCGAGGTCGCCCTGGACTGCGCTCGCCATCCAGGTGCGGTACTGGGCCAGGAAGGGACGGTCGAGGCCCAGCTCCTGGCGCGCGCGCTTGAGCACGTCGGGGGTGGGCGCGGCGGCTTGATCGAGCTGCATGATGACCGCGTCGCCGGGCAGGATGCGCACGAGCGAGAAGATCAGCAGGGAGACCAGCCACAGCACGAGGAGCCCCTGCAAGATCCGGCGCGCGATGTACGTGCGCATCCCGCCGACGACCTACTGCGCGAACTTGTCGAACTTCCGGCTGGGGGCCTTGTCGGTCAGCCACGCCGTCTTGGCTTCGTACGAGCAGTAGCCGGGGAACCAGCAATACGGGTTGCCGCCGGCGTGCACGTACGACTGGGTGATGCGGTAGTGGGGCGGCACGATGGTCGTGATGCGGTAGACGTTCTGGCGCAGGTGGTCCCAGATGGCGCGCTGGAGCTGGGGACGCTTGTCACCGGTATCGGTCCGCCACGAGATCAGCATGTCGTCGAGCTTGGGATCCTGGATGGGCTCGCGATTGATCGTCTTGGGAAAGGAGCCGTGGTAGCGCAGGTAGACCCAGTCCATGAAGCTCGGGCCGGCGCCGATGGGGCTGAACGTGGCCAGCATCTGGCCGAAGGGCTGCACGCCCGCGTTCTTGGCCAGCCACGTCGACGTCTCGAGCTGCTTGAGCTTCACGCGGATGCCGACGTCCTGGAAGAAGCGCGCGATGAGCTGCACGAACTCGCCGTAGGTGTATCCCTGGAACTCGGCCCACTCCAGCTCGAGGTCGAAGCCGCTCGGGTAGCCGGCGGCGGCCAGGAGGCGCCGGGCTTCCTTGGGGTTGTACTGGTAGTTCGGCCCCAGGTTGGCGTACGAGTAGTCCGTACGCTTGGTGTAGCCGGCCAGGGCCCAGGGGAAGGGCCCGTAGAGCGCGGCATCGCCCTTGTTGATCACCTCGGCCACGATGTCGCGGTTGATGGCCATGGACAGCGCCTGGCGCACGCGCACGTCGGTGAAGGGCGCCTTGTCGAGCGCCATGCTCATGCCGTAGTCGCCCCAGCCGAAGGACGGCACCCGATAGAGCGTCAGATCGGGCGTGGTCTTCATCATCGCGTAGAGCTGGTCCAGGGTGGAGACGCGCATCACGTCGATCTGCTTGCTGCGAAAGAGCGCCGTTTCCGTGGAGGCGTCCTTGGTGAAGTACAGGCGCACGGCGTCCACGTAGGGGAGCTGCCGCCCGTCCTTGTCTTTCAAGTAGTAGTCGGGGTTCTTCACGAGCAGCGCGCCGTCGCCGGGGGAGAACTCCTTGAGCATGAAGGCCCCGGTGCCGACCGGGTTCTCGGCCAGGCCGCCCGGTGCCTCCACCGCCTCGCGCGGCACGATGACCGGCGAGAGCGAGTCGACGATGTTGAGATGAAACCTCGGGTCGGGCAGGGCGAGATCGAATCGCACCGTGTACTTGTCGAGCACGGTGATGCTCTTCACGAGGGCGGCCCGGGTGGAGTACTGGGCTTTGTCCTTCAGGAGCTCGTAGGAATACTTCACGTCCTCCGCCACCATCTCGCGGCCGTTCACGGGCGGGCGGTTGTGGAACTTCACCCCCTGGCGCAGCTTGAAGACCCACGTGGAGGGGTTCTGCATCTGCCAGTCGGTGACGAGCGTCTTGCGGATCACGGGGGTGCGCTGCACGTCCGGGTAGTACCAGGTGGCCTCCCACTCCGTCAGGGTGTCCCACACCAGCGCGAGCTCGGGGCGGTAGCCCACGGTGGGATCGAAGGCCCGCACCACCGCGGGGAAGTGCAGGACGCCGCCATACCGGGGCGGCGAGGGCGGCACCGGCGGCTGCGCAGGAAACCGGGTGTCCAGCTCCTTGATGAAGGCAGGCGCCGTGTAGGCAAACGGCGCCTCACCGGCCTTGTCCTGCGCGGGGGTCCGGGAGGCGGAGAGGGCGAGCATCGACGCAAGCGTCATGAGTGCGAGGAGGGACGTCTTCATCTCTCCGCTCCTTCTGGTGGTGTCAGATCATGAAGGGCCGAGCGCCATTGCCGGTCGAGGGGCCGATGCTACGTCCCGTCCCCCGGCAAATGCAAGGACGGGCCGCGGCGGCGGCCCCCGGGCCGAGGCTTGACATGCGATAGGCGCGAGCGGACGATCCGGGAACACTCCGACCTCACCCCGATCCCCTCGACCGCCCAAGGAGGCTTCATGGCCCGCATACCGCTCGCAACCAGGGATCACGTCGCCGAGAAGGAGAAACCCGCGTACGACGCCTTCATGACGGCCCGTCAGAACCGGCCCAACGTCGGGCCGTACTCGCTCCTCGTGCACATGCCCGAGATGGCGCAGCGACTGGAGGCGCTCCGCACCTACCTTCGCGACGAGGCGAGCCTGTCGCAGAAGCTGCAGGAGCTGGTCATGATCTCGGTGGCGGCGGAGATGGGCTGCGCCTTCATCTGGTACGCCCACGCTGCCGCCGCCCGGCAGATCGGCGTCCGCGGCGACGTCATCGACAGCATTCGCGAGAAGCGCGCACCGGCCAACCTCGATGCCGACGAGCAGGCGGTGGTGAGCTTCACCCGCGAGCTGCTCCAGAACCGCAAGGTCAGCCGGCCGACGTTCGACGCCGCCACCGCCCGCTTCGGGCAGCGCGGCGTCATGACGCTGACGAACCTGATCGCTTGCTACGCCGTCCTCGCCTACAACATGAACACCTACGAGCTCGAAGCCCCAGCCCACCCGACCGAGAAGCCCCTGCCCGCGAGCTGACTACTCGAAGGAAATGATCTCGACCCAGTTCGAGCCCTTGCCGGTCGGGTACTTCTGCAGGGGCTTGAGCGCGCCGCTGGCGCGGTCGATCTCGTAGACGGAGATCGTGTCGGACTTCTCGCCGCTCACCACCATGAAGCGGCCCCTGGGATCGATGCGGAAGCCGCGCGGCTGCTTCTCGGTGGGCGTGCTCGACAGGTAGGTCAGCTTGCCGGTGGCGGCGTCGACGCTGAAGGCGCCGATCGAGCTGCTGGTTCGCTCGGCGGCGTACAGGAACTTGCCGTCCGGCGTGACATGCAGGTCGGAGGCCCAGATGTCGTTCGAGACGTCGCGCTGTCCGGGGCCGCCGCGCGGCGCGCCCGGCACCAGCTTGGTGTCGGCGGGCAGCGCCGAGGCCGAGCTCACCTCGGTCAGGAGCCCCGTCGACGCGTCCAGCGACAGCGTGGTGACCGTGGCCACCAGCTCGTTCAGCAGGAAGGCGAACTTGTTGTCGGGCGACATCACGATGTGGCGCGGGCCGGTCATCGCCTTGAGCTGCACGATCGGCGGGGTGTTCGCCGTCAGCTTGCCGGCCTTCGCGTCGAATCGGAACTGGAAGATCTGGTCGGTGCCGAGATGGGGCACGAAGACGTAGCGATTCGTCCGATCGGTGATGATCGAGTGCGCGTTGCGGGCGGTCGGAATGACCTGGCTCGGCTCGGACACCTTGCCGTCCTTGCCGATCGGGTTGACGCTCACCAGGTGGGCGCCGTACGACGCTCCCAGCAGGAACTGGCCGGTGTGGTCGACCTGGATGTACGGGAGGCTGTCGGCGAGTGGCCCGGTAGAGAGCTGCTTGAGCGCGCCGGTGGCACGGTCGATGGAGTAGCTGACCACCGTGAAGGGCTTGGAGCGGATCGCCGCGAAGAGGAAGCGCTTGTCCGGGCTCACGCTCATCGGCATCACCGGCTTGCCCGCGTCGACGCGCGGCCCGGGCTGCAGCGCGCCGTCGGCGCCGAGCGTGTACATGCCGATGGTCCCGTCCTCGGCGTTCGAGACGTAGACGAACGTCGCCGCCTGGGCGGTGCCGGCGGTCATGAGCGCGGTCACGAGGATTCCCGCGACGAGTGCCAGTGCATGCATCGGGCCCTCCTTGGCTCGAGCGGAATCGAACGACCTCAGGGAAAGACGATCACGCCCCGGCCGACGGCATCCGTCTCGATGTCCTCGTAGGCGCGGTTGATGTCAGCCAGCGCGTACCGGCGGGTGACGAGGCTGGCGACGTCGAGCCGACCGCGCTCCACCCAGTCGGCGATGCGCGGCATGTCCTGGCGGGGGTGCGCCGAGCCGTAGTACGTCCCCGTGATGGTCTTCTCGCCGCGCGTGAGCACCACTGGCTCGATGGCGGCGGTGTCGCCGATGGGGGCGATGCCCACGATGACCGCCGTACCGCGCTTGCGCAGCATGTCGACGGCCATCCGCGTGGTGGCGCCGCTGCCGTACGCCTCGAAGGCGAAGTGGGCCCCGCCGCCGGTGAGGGCCTGCACGCGCGCCACCGCGTCCTCCGTGCGCGCGTTGACGACGTGGGTAGCCCCGAACTTCCGGGCGAAGGCCAGCGCCGCGTCCTTGACGTCGACCGCCACGATGGTGGTGGCGCCGGCCAGCCGCGCCCCCTGCACCACGTTGAGGCCGACACCGCCGCAGCCGATCACCGCCACCGCGTCGCCGGGCTGCACGCGCGCGTTGAAGACGGCGGCGCCCACACCGGTGGTGACGCTGCACCCGATCAGCGCCAGCTGCGGAAAGTCGAGCGCGGCCGGGGCCGGGATGCAGCCCATCTCGGGGACGACGGCGTACTCGGCGAAGCACGCCACCTTGCCCATGTGGGTGAGGTCCTGCCCGGCCAGCGTGTGCAGGCGAGAGGTGTTGTCGTAGAGCTTGCCGCTGGTGCGCGCGTGCTCGTCGCACAGGTGGGGCTGGCCGCTCTCGCAGGAGTGGCAGTGGCCGCAGTTGGGCACGAAGCTCAGGATGACCCGGTCGCCCCGCTTGACCATGGTCACGCCCTCGCCGACGCTCTCCACGATCCCGGCTCCCTCGTGGCCCAGCACCGCCGGCATGGTGATGGTGGCCTCGCCCTTCTGGAAGTGCAGGTCGCTGCGGCACACGCCGGCGGCGGCGACCTTGATCAGCACCTCGCCGCGCCGGGGGCCGTCCAGATCGACGGTCTCGATCGAGTACGGCTTGTTGACGGCATAGAGGACGGCAGCAGTCACGCGCATGGTGTTCTCCCGTGGGGAACGGTCGTCGGCGTGCAGACTAACCGAGATCCGTGGGCCGCGAAAGCGCCCCTTGAAGCCGCCTCCGATCGCTCCTACCATCACGACCATGACCAACGAGGCCTTGCGCACGATTCTTCCGATCGCCGGCTGGGGTGAGGACCGCGCTCGTGCGGTCGAGATCACCGGCGGCACCGATCCGATCCTGCCGACGTCGTTCCGCATCGGCGAGACGGCGGCGGCCACGCTGGCCGCCCTCGGCCTCGCCGTCTCGGATCTCTGGACGCTGCGCACCGGACGCGGCCAGGACGTCGCGGTCGACACGCGCCAGGCGACCGCCTCCCTCCGCAGCGGCCACTACATGAAGCTCGACGGGGCCACGGTGTCGACCGAGCGCAACTCGATCATGGGGGTCTATCCAGCCCGGAATGGCCGGTGGAGCTACCTGCACTGCAATTTCCCGAACCACCGCGCGGCCGCCCTCCGCGTGCTGGGGGTGCCGGAGGATCGCGAAGCGGTGCGCCAGGCAGTGGCGAAGTGGGACGCGCTGGAGCTGGAGGAGGCGATCATCGCCGCCAAGGGTGCCGGCGGCATGGTGCGCACGATGGACGAATGGGCCAAGCACCCGCAAGCCGCCGCCATCGCCTCGCTGCCGCTCATGGAGATCGTCAAGATCGGCGATAGCCCGCCGGAGAAGCTGCCCGACGGCGATCGTCCGCTGTCGGGTATCCGGGTGCTCGACCTCACCCGGGTGCTCGCCGGCCCGACCTGCGCCCGCAGCCTCGCCGAGCACGGTGCCGACGTGCTCAAGATCACCGGTGCGCACCTGCCGAACCTCGGCCACCAGGAGTTCGATACCGGCCACGGCAAGCTGTCCGCGCATCTGGACCTTCGCGAGAAGAAGGACGTCGACATCCTGCGCGGCCTGGCCCGCGACACCGACGTGTTCTCGCAGGGCTACCGACCCGGTACGCTCGGCGATCGCGGCTTCTCACCGGAGGCGCTGGCGAAGCTCCGGCCCGGCATCGTGTTCGTCTCGCTGTGCGCCTTCAGCCACGTCGGTCCGTGGGCGTCGCGCCGCGGCTTCGACACGGTGGTGCAGACGGTCAGCGGCATCACCGCTCGCCAGGGCGATCTGTTCCCCGGGGCGGCGCCGGGCCCGCAGTTCTATCCCGTGTCGGCGATCGACTACCTGACCGGCTACCTGATGGCCTTCGGCGCGGCCGTCGCGCTGGCCCGGCGCGTGCGCGAGGGCGGCAGCTGGCTGGTGCGGATCTCGCTGGCCCAGACGGGGCGCTGGCTCGTGGATCGCGGGCAGCTGCCGGAGAAGGATCTGAAGGACGTGCCCAAGGAGTTCACGCCGGAGGAGCTCGCGCGCTGGTCGACCACGAGCGAGACGCCGGCCGGCCGGCTGCATCACCTGGCGCCGGTGCTTCGGCTCTCGGAGACGCCGCCGCGCTGGGCCCGGCCGTCGGTGCCGCTCGGCTACCACGAGCCGGTGTGGCCGCCGCGGGCCCGGTAAGGCTCAAGGAGACTCCCCATGCTCGTCGAATACGCCTGCGAGGACCACGTCGCCACGCTCACGCTCAACCGCCCCGACAAGCTCAACGCCTTCAGCGATGAGCTGGTCATGGCCCTTCAAGATGCGCTGCGGCGCTTCGATGCCGATCCCGAGGCCTACGTGGCCATCATTCACGGCCGCGGCCGCGCCTTCTCCAGCGGGGCCGACGTGCGCCAGCGCCAGCTGCGTCCCCGCGAGGAGTTCGAGCGCCTCGGCGGCCCGCAGGGGTTCGGTGCCCATTCCGGCGATCTGCTCACGAAGTCAGTCAACTGGAAGCCGGTGATCGCCGCCCCCCACGGGTACGTGCTGGGCCTGGCCGTGGGCATCGTGCTCGAGTCCGACCTGATCGTGGCCGAGGCGGGGACGAAGTTCCAGATCACCGAGACGCCGCGCGGTCTGGGCGGCGCCAAGTACTGGGGCCTGATGCACTTCCGCGGCGCCGGCGCCTTCGGGACCGAAGTGGCGCTGACCGGCCGGTTCTTCACCGCCGAGGAAGCGCTGGCCGCCGGTGTGATCAACCGCGTCGCGGCGGCGGGTACGCATCTCGACGTCGCGCGGGAGCTGGCCCAGGCCGTGGCCAAGAACCCGCCTCTCAGCGTGCGGGCCACCGTGCGCTCGCGCCGCTGGCACATGGACCAGCTCGGGCGCGAGATCACGATGCAGATGGCCCCGCTCAAGCTCTACCTGACCGAGGATTTCCAGGAGGCTGCCCGCGCCTTCGTGGAGAAGCGAGCCCCGGGACCGTTCAAGGGGCGGTGAGGCCGGATCGCCGGGCGATGGTAGTATTTCCTCCATGACCCCCGGTTCCCTGAGCAATGCCTACCGCCGTGACGGGTTCGTCGTCGTCCCCGATCTCCTCGGACCTCAGACGCTGAGGGAACTCCGCGAGATCATTGCCGAGCTCGTGGCCGCGGCCGGGAAGGTCGACACGCACACCGCGGTCTACGATCTCGAGCCCGGACACACGCCGGCCGAGCCCCGGGTGCGGCGCATCAAGCAGCCGCACAAGGTGCATCCGGCCTTCGACGCCGTCGTGCGGAGCGGACCGGTGATGGAGGTTCTCACCGAGCTCCTCGGGCCCGATCTGCGGTTGCAGGGGTCCAAGCTCAACATGAAGGCGGCCCGGTACGGCTCCCCGGTGGAATGGCACCAGGACTGGGCGTTCTATCCCCACAGCAACGACGACATGCTGGCCATCGGCGTGATGCTCGACGACATGGATCTCGAGAACGGGCCCCTGATGGTCGTCCCCGGCTCGCACAAGGGTCCGATCTGGAATCACCACGGCGAGGACGGTCGCTTCTGCGGCCTGGTCAATCCTGACGACATCGCGGCCGAGGCCGCGAGCGCGGTGGCGCTGACCGGCCGCGCCGGCAGCATGTCGTTTCACCACGTGCGCGCGCTGCACGGCTCGGCGCTCAACACCTCCGACCGCAGCCGCAACCTGCTGCTCTACGAGGTAGCCGCCGCCGACGCCTGGCCGATCCTCGGAGTCGCCGACTTCGACGACTTCAACCGCCGGTTGCTCAGTGGCCGCCCGACCGTGGAGCCACGGGTAACGTCGGTTCCCGTGCGACTGCCGCTCCCGCCGGCGGCCCGGCAAGGCTCGATCTACGAGAACCAGACGAGCGCGGGGCGGTTCTACTTCGAACGAGCGGTCTGAGCGCGCCGGCTCCTCAGCAGGTTCGACACGGCGGGAAGTCGCGGCTGTAGACCGGCTGCTTGAGAAATTCCTCCGGGCCGTACTTCCAGAACTGGGACACGGCCGGAATCGTCACGATGACGGTGTTCTGCAGCTCGCCCTCCTTGTTACGCTCCACCTTGCGGATGTAGACGTTCTGGATGGGATTGCCGGCGGCGTCGAGCTTGACCGGTCCCCGCGGCGCATCGGCGATCTCGACCTTCCGGAGTGCCGCCAGCAGCGCCTCCCGATCCTCCACGTTGCCCTTGACGGCCTTGACCGCCTCGTCGATCCACTTGCCGCTGGTGTAGTTGGTCTCCGCGAAGTAGGAGGGCACCTTGCCGAACTTCGCCCGGTACTCCTTCACGAAGCGGCGGTTGGCCGGGGTGTCGAGCGCGCCGCTGTAGATGAGCGGGCTGATCGCGCCGAGCACCTCGTCGCCCATCGACGGAAGCAGTGACTCGTCCACGGCGGGTCCGCCGGCGATTACCGGGATGCGGTCCCTCAGACCGGCCTCCTGGTACTGCTTGAAGAACTGCAGCGTGGACGCGCCGGCCACCATCGTCAGCACGGCGTCGGCATCCCGCCGCAGCTTCGAGATGTAGGGCGCGAGGTCCATCGCGCCCAGCGGCACCCAGAGCTTCTGGACGACCTGGCCGCCCGACTCCTCGAACGTCTTCTGGAAGCCGCCGACGACTTCCCACGCGAACGCGTAGTCCGAGCCGATGACCGCGACCTTCTTGTACCCCAGCGTCTTGGCCGCGTACTCGCCGAAGGGGTGCGACGGCTGGCTCGACGCCCATCCGGTGCGCACGACCCACCGGTACTTCAGGCGCTGGGTGAGGTCGTCGGAGGCGGCGACCGTGATGAGCGAGGGGATCTTGTATTCCTCCATCTTGGGCGCGAGCGCGTAGCCCAGATGACCGAAGAGCACACCGGCCGTGATGTGCACGCGGTCGTGCTCGACGAGCTTGCGGAGCTTGGCGACGGCCACGTCGGGCCGCCCCTGGCTGTCCTCGACGATCAGCTCCACCTTGCGGCCGGCCATCTGATGCCCGACCTCGTCGAGGTACATGGTGAACCCGTTCACCATGTCCTTGGCGGGCTGGGCGGCGATGCCCGTGAGGTCGGCGGTGAACCCGATCTTGATCGGCGGGCGCGGCTGCGCCGCCCCGCCCGCGAGGAGGCCGGTGATGACGAGGATCTGCACGAGGACCACGACACCGAACACCTTCTTCATGGCTGGCCCCTCTCAGAAGCTCGGCTTGGTCGAGAACGGCGTCAGCTGCAGCTCGTGCGTCCAGCAGGACCGGTCCTGCGTGTGCAGGTAGTAGAAGGCCTCGGCGATCTTCACGGGATTCATCACGATCTCGGGATTCTTCTGGGCTCTCGGCAGCGCGCGGGTGCCGGGCGAGTCGATGAGGCCGTCGATCACGACGTTGGCCACGTGGACGCCGTGCTCGGAATACTCCTCCGTGAGGACCTGCGCCAGCGTGCGCATCATCACGCGCGGATAGTAGAGCGACTGTCCGGTCAGGCGCTTGCGCCCACGCAATGAGAACTGGTTGTTGGAGATGAGGAAGGAGCCGCCCCCATGCCGGCGCATGGCCGGCAAGACTTCCTGGGCGACCAGGAAGGGGCCGCGGCTGGCGATGTGCTGGGCCGTCTCGAAGATCTCGACGGGGACGTGCTCCAGCAGCTCCTTGTCCGGCGGCAAGTCGCGCCCCTCCAGGTAGCCGGCGTTGTAGACGAGCACGTCCGGGTCGCCCGCCTGGGTGCGAATCGTCGCGAACGCGCGCGAGATGGACTCGCGCGACACCAGGTCCAGCTCGACGATCATGCTCTGCCCGCCCTGCTCGACGATGGCCTTCTCCAGCGCCGCGGCATTGGCAGCCTGCCGGGTCGTCAGGACGACGAGAAATCCCTCCTTGGCAAACTTCTGGGCGATGGCGCCGCCGACGCCCCAGCGGACCCCGACGGGCACGTCGCTGTCGTCGAGGGCCTTGCCGTGCGCCAGCTTGGTGTTGCGTCCATCGGCCTGCCACTTGGACGTTGCGCCGACCACGACGGCGACCTGTTTGCGGGCTGCGCTCATGTGGGGTCCCTCGCTCGTTGGGTTACGGTGCGTTACCGCCGCCGGTGGCGCAGCAGTGAGGTGTCGGTGGGGGCACGTCGAGAGCGGGGCTCCGATCGAAGAAGCCCGTGGGCTTGAGCATGAAGCCGATGGTCGTGACGGGCATCACCGGCCAGTCCTCGGGGCGGACGATGTGATGGGCTCCAAACGTGTACCAGAGGACGACGTCCGTGTTCTCCAGCGGCGCGTCGTCCTGCACGTAGGCCGGGAGCCCGGCCCCGCCCCGGTGCTGGTTCGGGTAGTCGCCCGCCGCGTAGCGCTCGCGGGGATCGTGACGCGTGACCCAGAGATGCCGGGTCATGAAGGCCGCGCGCTTGGTGACGGCGGCCTCCGGCCCCGCGAAGGGCAGCACGTTGTCGCCGGGCATCAGCTTGTAGGCCACCGGCTCGCCCAGGCGATTGCGGACGGACGGGTTCACGACCTTCCAGAAGCGGCCGCGCAGCGGGTCGATGAGCCGGGAGGCGCGGGCCTCGGACTCGAGCAGGGTCGCCTCGGCGCGGAAGGCATTGTGATGCGGGTTGTCGGGGCCGGGCGGATCGGCCACCGTGTTCACCTCGTACACCGAGTTCTCCAGGCCGTCCACCATCATGTCGAGGCGGGCGTTGAAGAAGTGCTGGTGGATGGGCCCGTAGACCCCGGGCGCCACCAGCTCGCCCCACGGGGGCTTCACCCCGGGCGGCTCCGCCCCGTTCGAGATGATGCCGGTCATCTTCACCTCGAGCTGGATGGTCCCATCCTGGTAGAAGCGCCAGTAGAACCCGTACTCGTAGTTGCCCACGGTGGCGATGAACGACACGACGAGGCGGCGGGAGCGGCGCACCTCGGTGTGGTTGTTGCGGCGCCAGTCGACGTGCTTCCAGAGGATCCCGTCGTCCTCCTCGTGGATGCACACGGCATTGGGCAGGGCCACCGCGCGGCCCCGGCTGTCGTTGACCACGGCGTCGAGATAGCGGATCTCCCCCAGGCAGTCGCACCCGTTCTGGAGGGCGTTGGCGAGGGTGCCGATGCCGTACTCACCCACGTCGAAGGCGTTGCGGTGAAAGTAGGTCGGCCGCGGGTCGCCGTAGGGCACCACCATGTCGGCGACGGAGGCGCGGTACAGGATGGGCCGCTCCCGTCCCTGGTCCGCGTAGGTCACGGTGTGGATGACCAGCCCCTCGCGCGGCGTGAAGCCCAGGCGCATCCGCCACTTCTGCCAGGCGAGCTCGTGGCCACGCAGCTCGAAGCTCGGCCCCTCGGGCTGCCGGATCTCGATCGGCTTGAGATCCGTCCGCGCGCCCGTCACGTCCGGGGAATAGTTGGCGTCCTCCGGCGGCAGGGCCACGACCCCGCCGTCCTCGACCTTCACCACCTGCATTGCATTCAGATCCACGACGGTCAGGAGATTGGCGACGGGCCGCGCGTAGCCGTTGTCGTCGGGATGCCGGCGCACCCACGTCAGCGCCCGCACGAGCCGGCGGCCCTCGTCGTCGGCGAAGCCGAAGTTGCCGGCCGACCACGAGTCCACCATCGTGAGGCTGAAGTCCGTCACCCCGCGGCGGCGCATGGCTTCCTGCCAGCGGGGGTCGGCCCGGACCGCCGCCTCGCATTCGACGAACTCGTCGAACACGATGGCGGGCTGAGCCCCGGGCACGTGCTCCCAGGACAGCACCCGGCCCTGGGACAGCGAGACGACCGCCTCGTGGGTTCGGCCGGTGGCGCCGTCCACGAGCACCACGAAGGCGGCCCGCTCCACGGCGTCCCCGGGCCGGTGCCCGAGCACGACCTTCTTGTCCGGCTCGTGCAGCATGATGAAGATCACCCGGCTGGTGGGACCGGGCGACCGCTCGGCGGTCAGAATCTCCCAGGCGCGCTCGATCTCGGCGGCGGCGAGCGGATCCAGCGGGTGTGCGGTCGCGGCGGGTGCCGTGGTAGTCGATGTCATGCTCGTCTCCTCGCCGGGCGGCGTCCGGCCGCCCGCCAGGGGATTGTCGCCGACATGCGGAGCCGCGTGCATCAGGAACCGGTCCGGCTGGTGGCGTGCCTCGGCGCCCGAGCTCGGCGCGGAGCCGCGACCCAGGCGGCCACGGCCGACGCGGCGATGGCCAGCGCGGCGACGGCGAACGCGACCTGATAGCTGCCGGTGAGGTCGAAGAGCCAACCTCCGAGGAACGGCCCGATGAAGCCTCCGAGTCCACCGCCGCCCTGGGCCGCCCCCAGAATGACGCCCAGATGCCGCCCCGCGAAGAGGTCGGCCGGGATGGCCGCTAACAGGGAAATGCGCATTCCGAACCCCACCCCTGACGCCACGTAGCCGAGCAGGGGCAGGAGGTCGCCGGGACCGGCGACCGAGCCGAGACAGCCGATGCCTACGATCCCGATGGCCGAGCCGAGCCCGAATACCCACTCACGACCCCAGCGATCGGAGAGGACGCCGCCGATCACGTTGCCCGCAACGGTGCAGGCGCCCCCCAGCGCAAACGCCCAGCCAAGCGTGGCGGCGCCGAAGCCCCGGTCGAGCGCGTGAGCGACCTGGTGCGTCGTCACGATCTGGTAGCCAATCACGCCGAACCCCCACATCGCGAACACCGCCCAGAACGGAACGCTGCGCAGCGCCATGCCCAGCGTCCAGTCGCCGGTGGCCTCAGGTCTGCGATCGAGTGTCGCTCCGCTCAGGGCATCGACGCTCTCGGGCGGCTCACGATAGAGAAGGGCAGCGAGCGGGATGGTCACGACGGCCACGAGGAGGCCGAAGACCGCCAGCGCTGTGCGCCAGCCGAACGCGGCGATCAGGTAGGTGTTCAAGGGGTAGAAGACGATGGCGCTGGCCGAGGCGCCAGCGCTGATGATGCCCATCGCCGCTCCCCGCGAACGAAGGAACCAGCGGCTGACGATGGTGGCGGCCGGAACCTGGATGCAGGCAATCCCCGCTCCGCCGAGAACACCGAGGGCGAGATAGTATTCCCAGAGCGTCGTCACGCGACCAGTCAGCGCGAGGGCCAGTCCCAGGAGGAGGCCTCCCGCCGGCACCAGGAGCCTGGCGCCCCAGCGGTCGTAGAGCCAGCCGGCCAGGGGCGAGAACACGAGGAGCAGCAGCCAGCTCAGCGAGTAGCCGAGCGCCGCCTCGCCGCGTCGCCAGGCGAACTCGCCCAGGAGCGCCACGTAGAAGACGGCGAACGTCGAGCGAACCGACCAGGCGAGCGAGTTGACGGTGGCGGAGACGCCGACCACGACCCAGCCGTACGACTTCACGGCGCTACGTGCTGCGCTCCATCTCCAGCACGGCGGCGAACGTCTCCACCAGCCCCTCCAGCTCCGGCTCCCCCATCGGCGTCGACACACAGCCGAGCCCCGTGATCGACATCAGCACCCCGTGCTCCATCAGCCGCCGCACGACCCTCACCAGGCGTTCGCTCTCGACCGCCGTGGTCCGCGTGCTCCGGTAGTCGGTCAGCTCGCGATCGACGGCGTGCAGCCGGAACAGCGATCCCAGCCCGGACACGCGCCCCGGCACGCCCGCGTGCTTGAAGCAATCGTCGAGGCTCGCGCGTAGCTTGCCGCCCAGCTCGTCCAGCCGCCCGAACGCCTCACGCGTCAGCAGTTGCATCCCCACCAGCCCCGCCGCCATCGTCACCGGGTTGGCGTTGAACGTCCCGCCGTGCGGTGCCGCCGGCGGCCCGCCGCGCGTGGGATCGAACACCGCCATGACCTCCGCACTCCCCGCCACCGCGCCGACCGGGAAGCCGCCGCCGATGATCTTCCCGAGCGTGGTCATGTCGGGGGTGACGCCCAAGACACCCTGGGCTCCGTGATAGCCCACCCGGAACGAGATCACCTCGTCGAAGACCAGCACGATCCCGTGCTTGCGCGTGACCTCGCGCAGCGCCTTCAGGAACTCCACGCGCGCGGGCACCAGCCCGACACGGTTGGGCACCGGATCCACCAGCACGGCCGCCAGATGCTTGGCCTCGCGCTCGATGCGCGCGACCGCCTGCTCCGTGTGGTTGAACGGCAGCACCACCACGTCTTCCAGCACCGCGGGCGGCGTCCCCTTCGAGTACGACGTGCTGGCCGGCGCGGCCAGGCTGCCCCAGTTCTCCGGTGTGGAGGCCAGGCTGACCTCGGCGTAGTCGTAGGAGCCGTGGTACGCGCCCTCGAACTTGGCGATCTTCGGGCGGTTGGTGAAGGCCCGCGCCCCCTTCAGCGCGATCATCACGGCCTCGCTGCCGGAGTTGGTGAAGCGCACGCGCTCGGCCGACGGCAGTCGCTCGCAGAGCAGCGCGGCGAGGTCGATCTCCTCCGGCGTGGGCATCGGGAACGAGGCGCCCAGCGCGAGCCGTCGCGTCGCCGCCTCCACGATCGCCGGATGGGCATGGCCGTGGATGAGCGCGGTGTAGTTGTTCAGGCAGTCCAGGCGGCGGTCGCCTTCCACGTCCGTGACCCAGCAGCCCTCGCCGGCGGCGGCGTAGGGCGGATAGGGGGCCATGTAGACGGTCGTCCGGGAGTTGCCGCCCGGCAGCACACCCTGGGCACGGGCGAACAGCGCGGCGGACTTGGACCCGGCTTCGGCCCAGCGGGCGGTGCGGGCCAGCGCGCGAGGCGATCGAACCTGGGAAGCCATCACCATCTCCTCTCGCCCCGATCGGGGCAACGTCGCGCGCAAGCGTAGCACGCGCGTCGGCGGCTTGACCGTGGCTCCGGCGGCGCCTAGAGTCGCTGCCATGTCACGGATCGGCGTGCTCATCCCCCCGGTGAACGTCACCGTCGAGCCGGAGTTCAATGGCTGGGCGCCCCCGGGCGTGACCATCCACGCCGCCCGGATGTGGCGCCGGCGCGCCCGGCTGACCCCCGACGACCTGCGCGAGATGCTGACGCGCCTCGACGACGACTGCGCGCGGCTGGCGATGGCCCAGCCTGGCGTCGTGCTCTACGCCTGCACCAGCGGCAGCTCGCTGGAGACGGGTGGGTTCGATCGCGGGATCAGCGAGCAGATCGCCCGCGCCTCGGGGGCGCCCGCGTCCACCACCAGCACTGCCGTCGCCGCCGCGCTGCGTGCGCTGGGTATCCGGCGTCCGGCGGTGGTCACGCCCTACTCGGACGAGATCAACGCGCGCGAGATGGCGTTCTTCCGCGAGCTGGGGTTCGAGCCGGTGAGCCTGGAGAGCTTCCGTGAGGAAGACAGCCACGCGATCCCCCGCATCGACCCGGAGGACACGGCCCGGCTGGCCCTGAAGGCGGACCGCCCGGAGGCTGACGGCCTCTTCATTTCCTGCACGAACCTCGCAACGGCGGCGATCATCGAGCGGCTCGAGAGCGAGCTGGGCAAGCCCGTGGTGACCTCCAACCAGGCGACGCTCTGGCTCGGTCTGCGCGCGCTCGGCGTGACGGCATCGGTGCCCGGCGCCGGGCGACTCCTGAGGGGCCGTTTCGCGCCGGGGGCCGACGCCCTCGCGCAGCCCAGTGACCTTCGCCCATGACCGCACGGCTTCCCGAGCGCGGCCGGCCCTGGGACGAGCTCTCCCGGGAGATGACCGACCTGAAGCGCGACGACCTCGATTGGCGCCACGGGCGGCACGCCGCCTTCGTGTGGCACGCCGACGAGGCCGTCGAGACGGTGGCCCGCGAAGCGTACGGGCTCTTCATGACCGAGAACGGGCTCGGGATGCGCGTGTTCCCGAGCCTGCGCCGCATGGAGTCCGACGTCGTCGGGATGGTCGCCGGCCTCCTCGGCGGCGACGCATCGGTGAAGGGCCACATGACCTCGGGCGGCACCGAGAGCATCTTCCTGGCCGCTCACGCGGCGCGTGAGTGGGCGCGGCAGCATCGCCCTGACGTCACCGCCCCGGAGATCGTGGCCGCCTTCTCCGCGCATCCGGCCATCGACAAGGCGGCGCACTACCTCGGCATGCGCGTGGTGCGCGTGCCGACCGGCGCCGACTACCGCGCCGACGTGGCGGCGATGGCGGCAGCCGTCACACCGCGGACCGTCATGTGCTACGCCTCGGCGCCCACCTACTCGCTGGGCGTCGTCGACCCGGTCGCCGCGCTCGGCGCGCTGGCGGAAGAACGCGGCCTCTGGCTCCACGTGGACGGCTGCGTGGGCGGTGTCCTCGGCCCCTTCGTGCGGGAGCTGGGCTACCCGGTCCCGGCGTTCGGCCTCGACCTGCCCGGCGTGGCCTCACTCTCGGCCGATCTCCACAAATCGGGTTACGCCGCCAAGGGCGCCTCGGTCATCCTCTACCGGGACGCCGTTCGCGAGGCCTGCGGGCGCTACGAGTTCAGCGACTGGCCCACCGGGCTGTACGCCGTGCCCACCTTCGCGGGGACACGGCCGGGCGGCGCCATCGCCGCCGCCTGGGCGGTCATGCACTTCCTCGGCGCCGAGGGCTACCGGCGGATCGCGACGACGGTGATGCAGGCGCGCGAGCGACTCGTGGTGGGGCTGGCGCGCATCGACGGCCTTCACGTCTGGGGCGAGCCCGATCTGTGGGCGGTGGCCTACGGCGCCGAGGGCTGCGACATCCACGCGGTCGCCGACGCGATGAGCGCCCGCCGCTGGTCGGTGGGGCGCGTCCGGAAGCCGCCAGGAATCCACCTGATGCTCACACCCGTCCACGCGCCGATCGTGGACGAGTACCTGGCCGACCTCGCGGCGTCGGTGGCGACGGTGCGCGCGGGCGCCGGCTCGCCGTCTCGCACGCCCGTCGTCTACTGAGTCCGCGAGCCGTCGGCCACCTAGCCGCGGGGGACGGCTGCGGCCTTGGAAAGACGCTATAGTCCGGGGGTGGCGGCAGCGCGCATTGGCCCACTGATCGCTGGGGGGATCCCGTGAACTTCGATTTCTCGACCGACCAGAAGGCGCTGCGCGACCAGGCCCGGAAGTTCCTCGCCGAGCACGCCTCTTCCGTCCGCGTGCGCCGCATCCTCGACACCGACGAGCCCTACGACCGCGAGCTCTGGCGCGGCGTGGCGGAGATGGGGTGGACGGGCACCGCCATCCCCGAGACGTACGGCGGCGCCGGCTTCGGCTACCTGGAGCTGTGCGTGATCGCCGAGGAGCTGGGGCGGAGCGTCGCCCCGATCCCGTTCTCGTCCACGATCTACCTGGTGACCGAGGCGCTCCTGCTGGCCGGCAGCGAGGCGCAGAAGCGGAAGTGGCTGCCGCGGATCGCCAGCGGCGAGGTCGTCGGCTGCCTGGCCCTGGCCGAGGGCGCCGGCGCCCCAGCGCCGCGCACGGTGAAGACGAGCGTCACGGGCGGCCGGATCAGCGGCACCAAGGCGCCGGTCGCCGACGGCGACGTGGCCGACGTCGCGGTCGTCGTCGCGCGCGCGGACGGCGGCGGCCTCTCGCTGTTCCTGGTCGACCTGAGCAGCCCCGGCATCACCCGCACAACCCTGCCCACCGTGGACCCGACGCGCTCGCACGCGCGCCTGGCCTTCGACGGCGCGGCGGCCGAGCCGCTCGGTGCGGCCGGGGCCGGCGCCGCCCTCCTGGAGCGCGTGCTCGACCGCGCGGCGGTGCTGGTTGCCTTCGAGCAGGTCGGCGGCGCCCAGGCCGCGCTCGACATGGCGCGCGAATACGCCCTGGGGCGCTTCGCCTTCGGGCGGCCGATCGCCTCGTTCCAGGCCATCAAGCACAAGCTCGTGGACATGTACGTGGGCGTCGAGCTGGCGCGCTCCAATGCGTACTACGCCGCCTGGGCGCTCTCGACCGACGCCCTCGAGCTGCCGGTGGCGGCCGCCGCCGCCCGCGTCAGCGCCACCGAGGCCTACTTCCACGCCGCCAAGGAGAACATCCAGACGCACGGCGGCATGGGTTTCACCTGGGAGTTCGACTGCCACCTGCACTACCGCCGGGCGAAGCTGACCGGGCTCGGCCTCGGCAGCGCGCGCCGCTGGAAAGACCTCCTGATCACGCGCCTCGAGGCGCGTGCCGGCTAAGGGCACCCGCATGGACTTCACCGACACGCCCGACGAAGCAGGCTTCCGCAACGAAGCGCGCACGTTCCTCGAGCGCCACGCCGAGCCCCGGCGCGGCGCCTTCGAGACATGGCAGAGCCGCTATCCCGATCGCGAGGGGCTGGAGCGTGCCAAGGACTTCCAGCGCAAGCGGGCCGAGGCCGGGCTGGCCGGGCTGCACTGGCCGAAGGCGTACGGCGGCCGCGAGGCGCCGGCGATCTTCCAGGTGATCCTCGCCCAGGAGGAGACGCGCTACCTCGTTCCCCGCGGCTACTTCGAGATCGGCCTCGGCATGTGCATGCCGACTCTGTTCGCCTACGCCACCGAGGAGCAGCGGAGGCGCTTCGCGCCGGCTGCGCTGCGGGGCGACGAGGTGTGGTGCCAGCTCTTCTCGGAGCCGGGCGCCGGCTCCGACCTGGCCGGGCTGCGCACGCGGGCCGTTCGCGACGGCGACTCGTGGGTCGTCAACGGCCAGAAGATCTGGACCTCGGGCGCGCACTGGGCCGACCACGCCATCCTCGTTACGCGCAGCGACCCCAAGACGCCCAAGCACAAGGGTCTGACGTTCTTCTTCCTGTCGATGAAGTCGCCGGGGATCGAGACCCGGCAGATCAAGCAGATCTCGGGACAGTCGCACTTCAACGAGGTCTACCTGACCGACGTCCGCATCCCCGACAGCCAGCGGCTGGGCGGCGTGGGCCAGGGCTGGGGCGTGGCCATCACCACGCTCATGAACGAACGCCTGACCTCCGGCGAGCTGCGCGGCCCCGACTTCGAGGAGCTGTTCGCGCTGGCCCGCACGGTCGAGCTGGAGGAGGGGCCGGCCATCGCCAACGCGGCGGTGCGGGAGCGGCTGGCCGACTATTACGTGCGCACCCAGGGCGTGCGCTGGTCGCGCTTTCGTACCATGACCGCGCTCAGCCGCGGCGACACGCCGGGGCCCGAGAACGCCATCGGCAAGCTGGTCAACGCCGCCAAGTCCCAGGACATGGCGTCCTTCGCCCTCGACCTGCTGGACATGGGCGGCGTGGTGACCGACAAGGACTGGGCTCCGATGCGGGCGGCCTTCCAGGAGTCGCTGCTGTCCTCGCCTGGCAGCCGCATCGCCGCCGGCACCGACGAGATCCTCAAGAACATCATCGCCGAGCGCGTTCTGGGGCTTCCCCAGGACGTCCGCGTGGACCGCGAGGCGCCCTTCGACCAGCTGCCGTCCAGCCGGCGCTGAGGCCGGTTCGGACATCAGACCGGCGACTTGCCCGGTGAGCCGGGCTCTCTGACGAGAAGGCCCGTGGTCCGGACCGGTCGTTGACCACCCACTGACCAGTCCCGAATCGTCGATTCTCCCTGGTTTTCCTCGTATTTCCCCGGTGCCGGACCCGGCACGCCCCTTGCCACTCATCGGTGCCGAACAGAGAAACCTCGAGTGCAGCTCACCTCAACCAGGGGATGAACCATGAGACGCCGAGATGGCTCGTATCGCAGGGTGATGGTCTCCGGGCTCGCGGTGGTCGTGCTGGCGCTGACGCCGACCGCCGGTGTTCGTTCCGTGGGCGCGGGCGAGGACATTCAGGCCGCGCTCGGTCAGGAAGACGAGCGGCCGCGGGGTGAGGACAAGGAGCGGCCGCGGGGGGACGACGTGCAGAGGCCACGGGGTCAGGAAGACGAGAAGCCCCGCGGTCACGATCGGCCGACGTGATGACCAGTCGGGCCGGCTCGGCGAGTGCGCCGCTGCGAGGCTCGTGCCCGGAGAACGCGCGGGGTGACGACGCGCCGGCCCGCGGCGCCGCGATCGAACGAGCCGCGACCGACGCCGATCGGGCAGCGCCGATACCGTGGGCGCTGGCGGTCATCCCGGTCGGTGCGCTCGCAATGGCCGGGCTGTTCGTCCTGGGGCTCGCGAGGTTCGTCGCGCTGCCCGCCGCCCCACCGGGCATCGAGGCGACCCTTGGGGAATCCGGCGACGTATGCGTGCCGAGCGAGGACGACTACGAGGGGAGCGCGTGCTTTCCACGGCTTGGAACGGAGGAGCCTACACGCTGAGCCGTGTGACCACCTGACGGGAGGGTGCGGCCTCCCGTCAGTAGGGTTCCTTGACGAAGATGAAGGTGGTCCCCTGCACGATGGGGGCGCTGGCGCCGACGAACGAGACGTTGACGTCCTTGACCTGGCGCTCCCCCGCCCGCCCCGATGCCTGCAGCGCGCCCTCGATGATGTGCCAGAGGCCGTGGATGCGCCCCGTGCCCAGGCTGCCCCCAAAGGTGTTCAGCGGGAGATCGCCGTCCAGCTCCATCCGTCCGTCCTGGATGAAGTCCAGCGCCTCGCCCTCCTTGCAGAACCCGTAGGACTCGAGGCCGTAGATGACCGAGGCAGAGAAGCCGTCGTAGATCTGCGCCACGTCGACGTCCTTCGGGGAGAAGCCCGAGCGCTCCCAGGTGAGGCGCGACGAGCTGCGGCCGCCGTCCATGTAGCTGCTCAGGCTCCCGATGCGTCCCGTCACCTCGAAGGCCAGTCGTTGACCGTAGCCCGCGATGTAGGCGGGGCGGGGCCGCAGATCGCGCGCACGGTCGGCGGTGGTGAGCACGATGGCCACCGCCCCCTGCACCGGGATGTCGCAGTCGTAGAGACAGAACGGGTACGCGACCATCCGGGAATTCAGGTAGTCCTCGCGCGTGAGCGGCACCTTGTAGAAGTAGGCGTGCGGGTTCAGGTGCGAGTGCCGGCGCTGGGTCACGGCCAGCGTCGCCATCTTCTCCCGGTTCTGGCCGTGGCGCTCCAGCCAGCGGGTGTACGCGACGGCCATGCCCTGGCCCGGACCGCCGAAGCCGTACGGCGCGGTGAACTGCGTCGCACCCTGCGCGTACGTACCCGGCAGGTTCTGGTAGGTGCCCTTGGGGTTGTGCATCGCCCGCCAGACCACGGCGTACTTGCACACGCCGGCGAGCAGCGCGTTGACGGCCTGCTGCACGGCGCCGCCGATGTTCACGGTCTCGACCTGGACGTGCCAGCTCAGGTTCGGCAGCTTCAGCATCGCCATCATGCAGTTGACGGACACGATGGTGACGCCGTCCACCACCGCGTGCCCCGTCGCCGGCAGCTCCGGATACGTCGCCAGCCCATCGATGTCGGCCATGCTGAGCCCGGAGTCTTCCACCGCGCCCTTGACCGCCTCCAGCGCGTGCGCGGCCAGGGGGATCTCCGCCGAGCGCGTCACCCGGGAGAAGCCCACACCGCTCACCGCGACCTTGCACCGCTGCTCCCACATGCGGTCGATCTCCTCGGGACTACTTCGCGTCGGGCGCCAGGCGGAACTGCGGCAGCGTGATGTCGTCGTTCAACCGCTCGAAGACCACCTCGACGCGACGCCCCACCTTGGCCTCCGTGTACGGAGCCTCCAGCAGATTGGCGGCCAGCAGCGCGCCGGGGGCGTCGTCGAGCTCCACGACGATGCTCGCGTAGGGAACGGCGGCGGCGAAGCGCCGGTCACCGGCGTGGTACATGACGGTGTAGGCGTAGATGGCGCCCTTGCCGCTGACGGGTTCGAAGGCGAGGTCGATGGCCATGCAGCTCACGCAGGTCGCATACGGCGGATGCTGGAAGTGCCCGCACGCCTGGCAGCGCTGCAGCGCCAGCACCCCCTGCTTGGCCGCCTCCCAGAAGGGTTTCGTCCCCTCGTTGGGGACGGGAATCGGCCTGGTCACCGCGCTCCAGTCGCTCATCGCGGGCCGCCTCAGGCCGGGAACACCGGGGTGCCATCGCGGTCGCTCTCGCGAAGCGCCCAGTACAGGTCGTGGACCTTCCGGAACACCGGGCCCGGCCGGCCGCCGCCGATCGCCCTGCCGTCGATCTCGACCAGGGGCATGATGCCGCCCGCGGTGCTGGTCAGGAACACCTCGTCGGCGGCGTAGAGGTCGTAGGCGGTCAGCTGCGCCTCGTGCACGGGCAACCCGTGCTCGGCGGCCAGCTCGAACACGGTCTGCCGGGTGATCCCCATCAGGATCCCCTCGGGCGGCGAGTACATCGCGCCCCCCTTGACCACGAAGACGTTGAAGCCGGGCCCCTCGGTGACGCGGCCGTCGAGGTCCAGCATGATCGCGACGTCGACGCCGGCGGCCTTGCCCTGCAGCGTCGCCAGGTCGAAGTGCTGCCGGCTCAGCGACTTGATCTTCGGGTCCAGGCACTGCACGGGCAGGGCCCGGGTGGAGACGATCATCGCCCGGCCTCCGGTCTTCATCTGCTCGGGGCCGAGGATCCAGGCGTAGGGAATCGCGAAGACCATCAGCCCGGGCCGGCACTGAGTGAGATCACGCACGCCGAAAGGCGGCTCCCCGCGCGTGACGATGGTCTGGATGTACGCGTTGCGCAGGCCGCACCGGCGCGTCGTCTCCACGATCACGTCGGCCAGTGCCTTTGGTGGCAACGGGCACTGGATGCGGGCCGCGCGCAGCGACAGCTCGAGCCGTTCGAGGTGCGTCGGCAGCTTGAAGATGCGGCCGTTCCAGGCCGAGGTCGTATCGAAGACCGCGTCGCCCCGCAGGAAGCCCACGTCGAAGATGGAGATCCTGGCCTGGTTCCGCGGCACGTACTCACCGTTGAGATAGACGACTAGCGACTCGGCGCTCATGGCGGGCTCCTCCTTCGTCCTGGTCAGCGGCTCACCGCCGGCGGCGTCGTCCAGCCCCGCGCGGCCCGCAGCTCGGCGCGCCGGCGCGCCGTGGCCCCCGCGTCGACCGCCCCCGCGTCGATCACGACCCCGTAGTCCTCGCCCGCCGACTGCGGGCTCACCAGCTCGTTCAGCACGTCGCGCAGCACGCTGGCGGGCTCGCGCTCCAGCGGATCGCCCCAGCCCCCCGGCCCCGGCTGGTCGTGGATGAAGACGTCGCCCCGGCGCATCGGCGTCATGGTCACCTTGGCCGTCAGCTCGCGCTCGCTGCCGCCCGAGATCAGCCGGTTGCGCGAGGGCTTGCCCGGCGTCCCACCGTAGAGCCCGTACGGCCGGAAGGTGTGACGGTCGGCGCGCACCTGCAGCACGGCCTCGTCCTCCGTGAGCCGGTAGGCCCGCCGGATGGACATGCCGCCGCGGTACTTGCCGGGCCCGCCGACGTCCGGGATGAGCTCGGTGCAGAGAACCTCGAGCGGCTGCTCGGTCTCCGTCACCTCCGCCGAGGGCAGCGACATGTTGGCAAAGAGGTTGGCGTTGCCGTCGAGCCCGTCGGCCCAGGGCCGGCCGCCCCAGGCCGAGCAGATGAACTCCACGAAGATGAACGGCGTGCGGTCGGCGTGGTAGCCGCCGATGCTCACGCCGGTGTTGCCGCCCTCGGAGGCCGCGATGACCCGGTCGGGCAGCATCTGGGCCAGCGCCCCGAACACCGTGTCGACCATCCGGAAGCCCGTCAGCCCGCGCGCCGCGCAGGCGGCGGGCGGGACCGAGTTGGCGATCGTCCCCGGCGGGGCGATCACCTCGATGGGCCGGTAGAAGCCGGCGTTGCAGAGGATCTCGTGGGGCAGGATCGACTTGATGCAGGTGTAGGTCGCGGCGCGCGTGAACGACAGCGTGTTGTTGATGGCGCCCTTCACCTGGGGCGAGGTGCCGGTCCAGTCCGCCACCATCCGGTCGCCCAGCTTGCGCAGCGTGACCGTGAGGGGGATGGGCACGCCGAAGTCGATGCCGTCGTCGTCGATCCAGTCGGTGAATGTCCACTCCCCGTCGGGCAGCTCGGCCAGCGCGGCGCGCGTCAGCCGCTCGGTGTAGTCGAGCATCTCCTCCATGTAGGCCGCCACCTGGGCCCAGCCGTGCTTGGCGATCAGCCGCCCGAAGGCTTCCTCGGCGATGTGGCAGGCGGACAGCTGCGCGCGCATGTCGCCGAAGACGCGCACGGGCAGGCGGACGTTCTTCTCCAGCAGGCGGAAGAGCGTCTCGTTCGGCTCGCCGGCGTCGTACATCTTGACCGGCGGAATGCGCAGGCCCTCCTGGAAGATCTCGGTGGAGTCCGAGGCGTTGGAGCCGGCCACCCGCCCGCCCATGTCGGTCTGGTGGCAGATGGTCGCCGCGAAGGCCACGCGGCGGCCCTCGTGGAAGATGGGCTTGAGGATGAACACGTCAGGCAGGTGCATGCCCCCCTCGAACGGATCGTTCAGCGCGAAGACGTCCCCCGGCCGGATCCGGTCGCCGTACCGACGGATCACCGCGGCCAGCGCGTCCGGGAACGAGGAGAGGTGGCCGGGCAGCGTCAGGCCCTGCGCGACCGTGCGGCCCTCGGCGTCGCAGAAGGCCGTCGAGTAATCCATGTTGTCCTTGAGCACGCCGGAGTAGGCCGTGCGCAGGATGGTCAGGGCCATCTCGTCGGCGATGGACAGCAGCGTGTTCTTGAACAGCTCGAACCCGATGGGATCGGCCAGCCGCGTGCCCATGGCTCAGACCTCCATCACGATGTTGCCCCAGGCATCGAGGCTCGCGCGGGCGCCCGGCGGCACCACGCAGGTCGCGTCATACTCCTCGATCACCGCCGGGCCCTGCCGCGGGGTGGCCAGGTCGGCGCGGAGAGGATAGGCGTCACCATCCAGCCGGCCGGCGAGCCGAAGTACACGCGGCGCGATGGCGTCGCACCGGAGGTTCCCGGCCGCTCGATCTGCACACGATCGGGCACCCGGTGGCGATCGCTCAACCCCTGCCCGACCACGCGCAGGCTCACGATCTCGACCGGCTCGTCAACGCCGGCACGGTGGCCGTACGTGCGCGCGTGCTCGCGGCCGAACGCCTCCTCGAGCGTCACGGTCGGGGTCACCGGCACGGTCAGCTCGAAGGACTGGCCCTGGTAGCGGCAGTCGGCCGAGCGCGTGATGCGGACGGCGGCAGCGCCGAAACCCTCGGCGGCGAGCTGGGCACGCGCCTCGCCCTCCAGGCGCCCGAAGGCCTCCTCCAGCTCGGCCGGGTCCAGTCCGCGCGCCCGGCGGCGCCAGGTGCGCACATAGTGGTGCTCGACCTCCGAGTAGAGGAGCCCGAACGCCGAGAAGAGGCCAGGCGCCGGCGGGACCACGACCCGCGTCATCTCCAGCGCCCGGGCCATCCCCGCCGCGAAGAGCGGGCCGTTGCCCCCGAAGGCGAAGAGCGCGTACTCGCGCGGGTCGCGGCCCCGCTCGCTGGAGACGGCCCGGATCGCGCGCATCATGTTCGAGGCCGCGATCAGATGAGCGCCGTAGGCCGCCTCGGCGAGCGGCAGCCCCAGCGGCTTCGCGATCCGCTGCTCCAGCACCTCGTGCGCGCGGCCGGGGTTCAGCTTGACCGCGCCGCCGGCCAGAGCGGCCGGGTTGAGGTAGCCCAGGACGACGTTGGCGTCGGTGACGGTCGGCTCGGTGCCGCCGAGGTCGTAGCAGAGCGGTCCCGGCGAGGCGCCGGCGCTGCGCGGGCCGACCTGCATGGCGCCGCCCGCGTCGAGCCAGACGATCGAGCCGCCGCCGGCACCCACCTCGGCGAGATCGATGGCGGGTACGCGCAGGAGATAGCCGGCGCCGGTCAGCAGGCGGGAGCCGTGCATGATGCCGCCGCCGACCTGGTACTCGGTGGCGCGGCCGACGGCGCCGTCCTCCACGAGCGAGGCCTTGGCGGTGGTGCCGCCCATGTCGAAGGTGATCAGCTTGTCGCGCCCGATCCGCCGCGCCAGCGCCTGGGCGCCCACGACGCCGGCCGCCGGGCCCGACTCGATGATGTGCATCGGCCGGGTCGCCGCCGCCTCGGCCGTCATCAGCCCTCCGTTGGACTGCATGATCAGCAGCGGGCCCCGCAGGTCGATCCCGGCCAGCCCGGTCCGGAGCGCGGCCAGGTACCGGCCGACGATCGGCAGCACATAGGTGTTGATCACCGTGGTCGAGGTCCGCTCGTACTCCTTGATCTCCGGCAGCACCTCGCTGCTGATGCAGAGCGTCAGCCCGGGCGCGCGGCGCTGGACCAGCGCCTTGATCCGCTCCTCGTGGACGGGGTTGGCCCAGGCGTTGAGCAGGCAGACCGCGAGCGCCTCGATGCCCAGCCCCAGCAGCGTGTCGAGCGCGCCCTCGACGTCGGCGTCGGCCAGCGCCTGCTGCACCACGCCGTGGGCGTCGATGCGCTCGTTCACCTCCAGGCGCAGGCGGCGCTCGACCAGCGTGGGCGGCTTCTCCCAGGTGAGGTCGTAGAGCCGCGGCATGCGCAGCCGCCGGATCTCCAGCACGTCCCGGAAGCCGCGGGTGGTGATGAGCCCGGTGCGGGCGCCCTTCAGCTCCAGCAGCGCGTTGGAGGCCACGGTGGTGCCGTGCAGCACCTCGATCACATCGCGGCCCCTCAGCCCGGTCTCGTCGAACACCTCGCGGAGGCCGTCCACGATCGCCCGCGCGTAGTCGTCGACGCTGGAGGACACCTTCTTGACGTGCAGCCGCCCGTCGGCGTCCAGGAAGACGATGTCGGTGAACGTCCCGCCGATGTCGACGGCGACACGGAAGCGCGGATCCGGTGCGGAGACCCTGGCCATATCTTTCCTCTTGGCCTCCTGACACCCGTGCTCACCCGGGCCCGGCCGCGGCGGCCATTATAGAGTCCCCGCCGCCGGTGCGCTCCCCGGGAGGTGTCGAGGCCGAGACGTTGGGCACCGAAGCCGCTTGGCCTCGACAGCCTCAAATGCGACGTCGCGATGACGTCGGCTACTCGTACCTCTTGGGCTCAGCGCCGGTCCGATTACATTCGAGACCACGTTCAGTACCACCGAGATTGCATGAGGATCCTGGGATATCAACACAACGCCAGGATGTAACGGCTTGATTTCATGGTGCGCCTGGCAGGAGTCGAACCTGCGACCCTCGGATTAGAAGTCCGACGCTCTATCCAACTGAGCTACAGGCGCATCGGGCACTTACGATACACCACTCGAATCCTTTACTTCCGCGTTGAAGTTACGTTCAAGTTCCGTGGTTCCTACCGGCGGGTGGACGCTCCGCTCCCGTCACCAAACGCTCCACTGCGCGTGCAGATTTGCGAACGATGGCTCCGTAAATCGAAGCGGGCGAGTTACGACGACCACCCATCGTCTGGGTCAATCTACCTAGGCACCTTCACCTTGAGCCACGAAGTCGTCTTGCCGCCGAGGTATGGGCTCGCCTCGTCCTTCGCGACGTAGCCCTCGTAGCCGCGCTCCAGTACCTGCGCCCATGCCTCCAGGCCGTTCGACGCGAGCCGACGCACCGGGAATACCAGCTCGCCGCCAGCGACTGCCTCCTCAAGCAAGGCGCGGCGCTCGCGGAGCGGTCGGGCGGTCAGCTTCTCTCCGCAGCTGTAGAGGGCGTCGATCCCGATGAACAGTGGCGGTGTCGCAACGGCCTCCGCGTTCGGCGTCCGCAGCCAGTTGAAGCGCGACCGAAGGTGCTGATCGTAGATCGCGACTTCGCCGTCAAGCACGAGCGTCTGGTCAGGTAGGGCAGCCACCGCCTTGGCGACTGCCGGGAACCGGCGGGAAAGATCAACGCCATTTCGGCTGACCAGACGGACGCGGATACCGTTCTTATAGGCAAGGATTCGCCAGCCGTCGACCTTTTCCTCGTAAACCCAGCCTGGGCGGTGGAAGGGCCCACGGACGAGTGTGGGGTGCATCGGCGTGAAGAGCGGCACTAACGCGGACACCGTTTCAGACGGGCTGGGCTGCTACACGACGCGGCGACCGCTCAGCGTTCGCGTCCCGGCGACCTTCGGGCAGGAGCGTGCTTCTTGCTCAACTGCCGCGCCAACTGTCCGACTGTGGCGGTCCGCCGTTCGATCAGTTCCCCTGGCACATGTTCGATGATCTCAAAGGCGTCAAGCAGGTCATCCCGCTGGATCTGTCCCTGATGGCTGCCCGTGTTGCCCAACCACTTTAGCGCCATCAGTTGCGCGCCAATTGCGGGCTCGCCAGCCTGAAGACGTCAGGGGCCGCCAATCAGTCACTCTCGGTCCGCGCTCGCCCGCAACGGAAGCAGCCCAGTCCCTATCGTGCTTGAGTTTCGCGACTCGCCCACTCCCAGACGAAGCATGACGATCCGGGAGCTATGACGCTGGAATCGCCCGCGGACTGACACCGCGGGTAGCACTGGAACTGGGCGAGCCCCCCACTGCGGCCTTGGGGGCGACGGAGTCGGGCTTGGCCGATTAGGGCTCCGGTAGTCTCACCTCTGCCCAGCCTAGGGTGCGGAGGAGCGGACGAATATCGTGTACCCGCCGGTCTGAACGTCGGCGTTCGGGGTCACGCTGTTCCAACCCATGACGGCGGTCAGTCGTGCGGCGGTCCGTGATGACGGCGACGGTCTCATGTCCGAACTGATCTCTACGAATGTAGTCATAGAGATCTCCTTCATCCCGAGCAACGATGATGAGCCGGCGTAGCAATTGATCAACATAGCAGACGACTCGACCGTCGCCAAGAAATCGAGACCCTGTCCGGCGTCACACTGACTGGCCGTTCACTCGATCACCTGACCCGCCCGCGCCAGCACCGTTGGCGGGATCGTGATGCCGAAGGCCTTGGCGGTCTTGAGGTTGATCACCAGCTCGAACTTCTTCGCTGGCTCCACGGGGTAGGTCAGCGCGTCGCCTGCCGCGGCTCAGGAGGCGATGCTGTGCGGCTGTGTGTGTATCGCGGCCCTAGTCACGACGGTCTGCCCCGGCCTGATGAGGACGGGTGGCGCCCAAGGCCATCGCGTGCGTCAGCATGGTGAAGGCCTGGCTCGCGAGGCTTCGCGCTACAACGCCGATCGGGCGGGCGTCGCCCTCTTCGATGTGCAGGGCGGTGAACGCGGCGAGGGCGCGCGCCACCGACGAGGCCAGGAAAAGAGCATGGATAGCCGTCCACGACGTGCCGATCGCGTCGAACCGCGCGGGAAGGCCGGCCGCCACAAGCCCCGCGAAGACGGAGGCGACGCCGAAGCCCAATCCGCTTATCGTGCCGAACACGGCCACGTAGTACGGCCGACGGTTCGCGGGCGGCAACCTCAGCGTGAGAGCCATCGAGGCAATCCCGTGGCCTGCCCAAAGTGCGCCGGACACCGCCGCCTCCACCGCCAGCGGCCACAGGCAATCCGGCCCGACAAAGAGCCACAGGGCGGGCACCACCGCGATGCCCCACGAGCACAGGACGAGTATCGGCCGCGCGCCCAGCCTGTCTACCGCGCGTCCCCACAACGGGGCCGTCGTGATCCGCACCACCGCCACTGCCACGCCGTGCAGCGCGACCAGTGCGAAGCTCAGACCAAGATAGGCAAGCATGTGGTACGAGAAGAAGCTGGCCGAGAGTCCCACGGCCGCGTTCCAGCAGAGTAGATAGCGGAGCCACGACCGTGTACGCGGGTCGAGAGCCGCCCGCGTCAGCGCGTGGGGCTCGGGGCTCTGCTTGTCGTGGACGCGGCCAGGCCCCGCCTGGCGCAGCAAGAGATGGACGCTGACGATCCCAGCCATGCAAGCGACGGCGGCCAGGCCGGATAGCATCGCGGGTTTGAAACCGAGCGGGGTCACAGCATCCAGCGCGATGCCGGCACCGAGTGAGGCCAGCGTGCCGGCCGCTGTGATGTAGATCGTCCGGTGGCTGAAGAACCGCCCGCGTATCGCGCCGGGCACGAGGTCGCCCATCCAGGCGACCCAGGCGTTGTTGCCGAGCACTCCGAGGATCGCGGAGACCGCCGCCACGACGAGGAACAGAGAGAGCTGGGTACCCGCAGGCAGGGACGCGAACGGCATCGCCACGAGCGGCAGCCACGCCATGCGCGAGGCACCGATGGCCGCGATCGCAACCGGTTTGGGCCCCAGACGCTGAGTGAGGAACGCACTTGGCAAATGGAGAACCTGCGCCGCCAGAGGAAGCGCGCCAAGCAGCCCAATGACGAAGGGAGTCGCCCCCAGTTGCAGTGCCCAGGCCGTAAGTACGGTACCCCCGGTGCATGCGCTGACTAGTTCAGCGGCAGCCCCCTCTCCGTAGGAGGCGCGGAAGGAGGCCCGGAGCTTCGCGCCGCGAACCCGGCCCGAGCGAAAGCCGGGCGGCGGCAGCGGCGCAGCGGCGAGCGCAGGGGCGCCGCCTGGAATCGACTCGCCGGGCCGCGGGACCGTCGGAGTCGAGGCCATATGGCCGATCGCGTCGAAGGCTCGGTCGTCTCGAGGATGCAGGATTCCAGACTAGCGTGAGGGCACGCCCCGCCCCAAGCCCGCTGTACAGACCACAACGTGTCCCGCCAATACGACTGGCGCTGTCAATCCTGTTGGGGACCACGGATGTGGCATCCTAGGGCGCCATGGCGACCGGGCCCGTGCGTTGCGCGCTGATCGGTGCGGCCGGGCAGCTCGGGTTCGACCTCGCACGGACCTTCGATCTGCCCGGTGAGCTGATCCGGCTCACGCACGCCGACCTCGACCTGCTCGACCACGCCGCGGCGGCCCGGGTGTTGCGCGAGCTACGCCCGACCCACGTCGTCAACACCGCCGCCTACAACCTGGTCGATCGGGCCGAGGACGACCGGGCGGCGGCGTTCGCGCTCAACGCCGAGGCGGTGGGCGCGCTGGCCGACGTCTGCGAGTCGCTGGGAGCGACGCTGGCGCACTTCTCGACCGACTACGTCTTCGACGGGCGCCGCGCCACGCCCTATGGCGAGGATGACACGCCGACGCCCATCAGCGTCTACGGCGAGTCCAAGCTAGCCGGCGAGCGGTTGGCGCTCGGTCACTGCCGGCGGGCGTTCGTGTTTCGTGTGTGCGGACTCTTCGGTGTCGCCCGCAGCGCAGGCAAGGGCGGGACGAACTTCGTGGAGACGATGCTGCGGCTCGCGCGCGAGGGCAAGCCGATCCGGGTGGTGAGCGATCAGGTCGTGGGGCCGTCCTACACGCTCGACCTGGCGCCGAAGGTGTGGCGGGTGCTGGCGCGGGGGCCGCACGGCGTCTATCACCTGACCAACGCCGGCAAGACGAGCTGGTATGACTTCGCGCGGGAGATCTTCCGCCTGAGCAGGCTTGCGGCGGATCTCGCGGGCGTGACCGCGGCGGAGTACGGCGCCCGGGCCCGGCGGCCGGCCTACTCGGTGCTGGGCCACGGCCGGCTGGCCGCCCTGGGCGAGGACGACCTGCGCCCGTGGCCGGAGGCGCTCGCGGCCTACCTGCGCGAGCGCGAGAGCGTCAGCGCCGCACCGGCTCCGGCCGGCTTCTGACCCCCGCCCTGCGGATCGCGGCCGACACCAGCCACGGCGCGTGGCGCTGCATGAACACGCCGAGCTTGCCGTGGCCGGTGATGATGACCTCGCGCCGGCGGCGGGCGATCGCACGCACCATCTGCCGGGCCGCCCGCGCGGTCGGCATGATCAGCCAGGCGGGAACCGACTCGGGCACCTCGCGCTGGAAGGCGCCCGCGTTGTCGACGCGGCGGATCTCCGAATCGACGAAGCCGGGGCTCAGCAGCGTGACCGACACGCCGGCCGCCGCCACTTCGTGACCGAGCGCACCGGCCAGCCCGTGGACGGCGAACTTGCTCATGGAGTACGGCGATGAGCCGGGCGTGGCGATATACCCGGCCACGCTGCCAATGATGGCGAGCCGGCCCCGCGTGGCCTTGAGCGAGGGCAACGTGGCCTGCACGGTGCGGAGCACGCCGAAGACGTTGGTCTCGAACTGCCGCCGGTAGTCGTCGAGCGTGAGGCGCTCGACCGGCCCCACCACGCCGAAGCCGGCGTTGGCGATCGCGACGTCGATCCGGCCGAAGGCGGTGCGGGTGGCGAGCACGGCCCGCTCGACGTCGCCGTCGACGGTGACGTCGGCGGCCAGGGCCAGGGCCCGGCGCCCGCCCGCCTCGATCTCGCGGGCCAGGCTGTGTAGGCGATCCTCGCGCCGGGCCAGCAGGGCCAGGTCGGCCCCCTGGCGGGCGAATTCCCGGGCGAGCGCGGCACCGATCCCTGACGAGGCGCCGGTGATCAGCACCACCTGCCCGGCGAATCGGCTCACGGCTGCTGCAGGACGATCGCCTCCTCAGCGAAGGCGGCCGCGACCTTGGCCTTGCGCACGGCGTCGCCATGGTCGCGCTTGGTCTTAGCCGTCTCATGGTGGCCCTTGGCCTCGGCGACCTGCTTCTTGGCCTCCTCGATCAGCGGCTTGGTATCCGCCGTGACCTTGCCGCCCTCCGCCTTCTTGATGAGGTCCTCCGCCTGCTTGATGACGACCGGGCAGTTGAACGCCCATGCCGCCGGGGGGACCGCGACGAGCAGAGCGAGCGCGAGGATGATGCCAATGCGTGTCATGCGACGCCGCCTCCGGGACCACGGGATGATGAAGCGCTGATCGCGAGTCTAGCGCGAACCGCCTCGGGGCGCGATCGACCCCGCAAATCAAAGGAAAGACGGCTTGGGAGCGGGGCGGGGGGCCAAAATGACGCACTCGGCGGGAAGAGCCCGCCGAGTGCTTTGGCCGAGAGCCGAACCGTTACTTCTTGGACGGATCCAGGGGTGCCTTGTCCGTGCGATCCGACTTGCCGTCGCTGTCGCTATCCTTCGCGGACGCCGGCCGCGTGCGCGGGCTCGCGGCTGCGGCAGCGGTCCGGTCATAACGCGGCGCGCTTTCCAGCTTCACCTCGTCCATGACGATCGCGTTCTTCTTGCCCTCGGCGACCGGGGCGAACTTCAGATCCGACCACGGGACCACGACCTTCTTCTCACCGACGCCCGCCAGCCCGCCGACGCCGACGACCACGTGGGTGACCTTGCCGTTCCGGTCGATCAGCAACTGGTCGATCTCGCCCAGATCCTTGCCCGCGGTGCTCTTGATGCGCGTGCCGATGATGTCCTTCGTCTCGTGCAGACCCGCGCTGTTCTTCCACGCAGGCGGCTTGGTGGTCTCCGCGGAGGAGGCGACCAGCGGCGCGGCGAACAGCAGCGCGATGAAACCAGCGAGTACCTTTTTCATGTCTAGCCCTCCGTTGGCTAACGCTCGTCGTTACTAGGGAGCAACTCCGGTGCCAGCGCGTCAAAGCGCGGCCAGGAGGCTAGCTTGTTCGCGGCCGGGGCGCGTGCCCGCGCTTACCGGTGCGCGTCGCCGAAGCGCAGGTCTCGCTCTACGACACGGAACGTCGAGCCACATTCCGTGGTGAGAATACGGAGCGGATGGCCGGCAGGACGAAACTCGCGACGACGGCGAGGACGCCGTCGAGACCAAAGCTGCGGGGGAAGTCTCTGGGGCTCGCTTCTCCGGCGGCCGGCCCATAGGAGTCTTCCGCCCTTGGTCACGAGGCGAAAATGTAGCCTTTGCGTCTTA
Source organism: uncultured Candidatus Rokubacteria bacterium (assembly GCA_963734175.1). Taxonomy (GTDB): domain Bacteria; phylum Methylomirabilota; class Methylomirabilia; order Rokubacteriales; family CSP1-6; genus AR5. The sequence continues at coordinate 5,884 of CAVTGC010000001.1, read as the reverse complement.
CCTCGTATCGTTCAACGAACCTCCGCCCCTGCGCTACCGGAGGCCGAAGTATCCGAGGACGAACAGCACTACGACAACGACCCCGATGATGTAGAAGATGTTCATACTTACCTTCCTTCCGTTTCGAAAGTTGACCCAGGCCCAATAGGCACCTCGATCGTTGTCCGTTATAGACTGCAATTCGACTGCCGCCCGGGTGACGGCTCGCCAAAGGAGTCCATTGGGCCCCTGTAGCCGCCCTAGCAGGCACCAGGGTTGCCTGGGTTGGCCGGCAGCGCGGTCGATCACTCGATCACCTGGTCCGCGCGCACCAGCAGCGACGGCGGGATCGTGAGGCCGAGGGCCTTGGCGGTCTTGAGGTTGATGACCAGCTCGAACTTCGTGGGTTGCTCCACCGGCAATTCGGCGGGCTTCGCGCCCTTGAGAATCTTGTCGGCGTAGCTGGCCAGCCGCATATGGGTGTCGCGCTGACTCGCTCCGTAGCTCATCAACCCTCCCGCGTCGGCATACTCGCTCCAGCCGAACATCGACGGCAGTCGTTGTGCGATGGCGAACTTGGCCAGGGAGACGCGGTTCGCCATCGTCGCACCTTCAGGAAAGACGACCATCGCGTCCGGCTGCGCCCGTCGCACGGTCGCAAGCGCCTTGTCGAGCTCCGGGCTTGCTCCGAAGGGGGACTGCGAGAAGGCAACGTAGATGAGGTTGATTCCGAGCGCCTGAGCGGCCGTCTCGGTGGCCTGGAACTCCGACTTCTCGCCGGGATGCTCGGTATTCGACAATACAGCCAGCGAGCGCAGACGAGGCACGGCTTGCTTGAGCAGGTCCACTCGCTTCCCCGCGACGTCGAGCGAAAGGAACGTGCTACCAGTAAGGTTGCCGTCGGGCCGCGACAGACTCTTCGTCAGGCCTGCCTCGACGGGATCGCCGCTTATGACGAAGAGGATTGGAATGTCCTTGATCGTGCGCACTGCCCGGACCGCCGTGAGACTGGCGACGATCAGGACAACGTTTGCCTGTGCCAGTTCCGCCGCTCCGGCGCGGAGTGCCTCCACGTTTCCGTGAGCGTGTCGAATCTCGAGGTTGATGTTCTGGCCCTCAACGTAGCCGAGCTTCCGCAGGCCTTCGCGAAAGCCGTCCAAGAATGGATCGGGGTCCGATCCTGCGGACAGCCAGCCCAGGCGAGGCGGCGTCGGTGACTTCTGGGCGTGCGCAGCCGACGGTAGTAGCGTGGTGGCGAGGCCGATGAGAACCGCACGTCGGCCCACGAGTTGTTTGCGCGCGATCAGAGACGCCACATCGCCCACCAGGTAGTAGCGCATTCGTCTTCTTCCCTTCCAGCCTCAGGCTCGCGGGCCACCGCGTGCAGGAGGAAGCGGCGACCGTCCATGCCTGGAATGGTGGGGCGGGGACCAACCTAGGTCAAGCACGGTCGGCGCCGCCCGCTGCCAGCTGTGTAACGAGCGGGTATGCAACCGCTGACGAGCACAGATCGAGCACAGCGGCGGGCTTCGCGGCGTCCTTAGTGTTGGTCGGGGTGGCCGGATTTGAACCGGCGGCCCCCTGCTCCCAAAGGTCAGCATCGTCCGCGACCCCTCAGTAACCCCGCGTGATTGCGCCCCAACCGCCCGTGCGCTGGCTGCGACATCAGCGGTCACTTGCCGCATGGGTACACGAGGGGCACACGCCATGCGGGGAATGGGAGGCGTCTTCAAGCGGGGGCCTGTCTGGTGGATTCGCTACGGACATCGTGGCCGGAAATACCGGGAGTCCAGCAAGTCGGTCGATCGTGCCGTCGCGCTCGCGCTGCTCAAGCGGCGGGTCGGTGAATTGAGCCAAGGCCGCCTTTCCGGGCCCGCCGAGGAGCGGGTGACGTTCGAGGAGTTGTCCGCCGACTACCTCCAGGAGCGAGCCGTGCGGGGTGGAGCCGATAAGGCCTTGAAGTGGTCCAAGGCCCGTGTGAACAACCTCGGCACCATGTTCGCCGGCCTGCGCGCGGTGGACATCACGGCGGCAAGGATTCGGGACTTTGCGGCGGCCCGACTCGAGGACGGCAAGGCGGCCGGGACAGTCAACCGAGACTTGGGCGTACTGCGCCGCATGTTCATTCTCGCCGTGCAGGCGGGCAAGCTCAGCCGCCGGCCGCACTTCCGGAAGCTGACGGAGGCGTCACCGCGCCAAGGATTCATGGAACACGGGGAGTATCTGGCAATCCGCCGGCAACTCCCGGCTGACCATCAAGACATTCTTGACTTCGCCTACCTGACCGGCGGCGACGCGGCGAGGTGTTGGGCCTGGAGTGGCGTGAAGTCGATAGGGCCGGCGCGGTCATCCGGCTCCGCCCCGACATGAGCAAGACCCGCGAGGGCCGCGTTGTCGTGCTGTCCACCCCTCTCCGGGAGGTGATCGAACGTCGATGGCTCGGGCGAGCCGTCGGCGTGGCGCTCGTGTTCCACCGGGATGGGCGGTCTCTCGATCACTTCAAGGACGTCTGGCGTCGGGCGTGCCAAGCAGCCGGCCTGCCACAGAAACTGTTCCACGATGTGCGCCGCACGGCTCTCCGCAACACGGTCAGAGCCGGCATTCCGGAGCGCGTGGCCATGCAGGTCAGCGGGCACAAGACGCGCTCGGTGTTCGACCGCTACAATATCGTGAGCGAGACGGACCTACGCCAAGCGGCCGACCGGCTCGCGGCGTATCTCGGAGCCGTTTGCTCGACGGTTGAGGCATAGATCCGGATAGCATCGGACTCTAATCTCGCCGGTCGGTTCCGAGAAATCGCGCGCTTGCGGCGCGCCCTTCCTTAACAGCGGGTCGGCCCGCCTCGCCGGGGGACGATCGTCTCATCCGAGGACGCGGGTCACGAAGGAAGCCGGCCCGCTCAGCACACGGACAGCACACAAAAGTCACTGGCCCCGCGCGGGCCTATCGGGGCCAGAGGGATGAGATGTGTCGAGTTTCGGCCATAGCGGTCGAGAGCTATGGGCGTCTCTCAGGCGGATCAACTTCTGCAGGATCTCGTCGGCCCGCTTGATGATGTCCTCCTGCTGGAGGATCCGTGTCGCGATCGTGAGAACGCGCGCCATGCAAGTGAGCACGTCGATCGCGATAGTGACAGGTCCCCCCGGGAGTTCCGATGGGCCCAGGTGGAATCCCCTCCCATCCTTAGCCTCGATGACGTAGTCGGACGACGCCATTCTCTTCTCGTGCACGTACGCTGAGCCCATCGCATAGTCGACGAGATAGGCCTTTTCGACCCCGAAATCCTTGCAGACCTGTCTGATGTTGAGCCTCCCGTGCTTACGGCGGATCTGCTCCGGGTCGAATCCCCGCTCGCGGGTAAACCGCGCGAGGGCGTCGTGGTGCTCTTGAGCTCGCTCAATGTTCTTCGGCAGCCGATGGACGGGCTCGCTGTTGACTTGGCGATGCGCGAGTTCCGCCTTCATCTGGGCGACCTCCGCGGCGGCGCCGTCAAGCAGAAAGCCCAGGGCTGCCGCGGCCGGCGCTCTCGTCATGTCGAGGAGCCGAATGCTGATCTCCCAGACGGTTCGCTCAAGGTTGGCCGTAGAGTCAGGGTAGCCGCCGAGCCCAATGTAGAGCGAGCTGACGGTGAGCCTAAATGCCCGGGCGACTAGGATCAAGATCACGTAGTCCTGAGGGCGATCAGCCGTCGGTGAGGTCGGCCGCGCGAAAATTCGCCCTGCAACGAAGTCCATCTCCTCGATGACATCCAGGAAGTCGCCGCAGTAGCGCGCGCTGAAGGCGACCCCCTTCTGGATCTCGTCGCTGAACCATGACCAGCCGTATGACGAAGCGTCCGTCACGGTTTGGGCGACGACTGAGACAACAACTGCCGCACCAAGCTCTTGGTCACTTCCCAAAACATCGCTGAGTCACCTTCGGTCAGGACGACTCCGTGAGATCGCTCCTTTTCTGGGTGGACGTAGTTGCGGTAGTCGCGCAGGACGGCAGCGACGTCCTTTCCAGACTTCGAGATCCAACCGAGCTCGAAGGCGACGTCGATGTAGGGACGAAGTGTCCATTCGCCCAGGTCGAGCGGCTTCTTCTTGTATCTAGGATCAATCGGCGCGCTTGCATTTGAAGAGCGGCGCCTTGTCTTTCAGAGTGTTCGCACGAGCCACGAGGAGAGCTTCGAGCAGGCCTCCCATCATTACGGTTGCGGCTAGAGGCGCGCCTCCGAGGATACACCGCCGGCACTCGTGCCACCTGCGAATCAGAATGTTTTGCATTGCCTGGTCGGCGGCAAGAGGACTGAAGTCCGGCGGCTGTTCATCAGTCTTCGCCGGAACGGCCGCAACCAACGACCTCGGCCCGCAGAGCAAGTAGGCGATTTTTCGCAGCCTTCAGGGCAGCTAGATAGGTGCCGCGCGCGCTGTGCTTCTCGCTCCCGTCGAGGACCAGGCGGTACTCGTTGTCGACGGGAGACAGCTGCGCCGTCGAGCTGAGATATTGCTGAACCACGGGGCGGTGGGACTTGAACCAGGCATACCCCACAGACCGCAGAAGGTCGCGCTGATCGGCATTCCGACCTGGCGCGCATTGTTCTTGGCGACCAATGCTCTGGCCTTGGTAATCTCGTCGAACGCTCGCGCCAGCGTGTCATGGACGGAAGACATCAGTGCCGCTTGGCCGTCGCCTTCCTGCGGCGCTTCTTGGCCTTCTGGACGCTCGCCCGGCGCGGCCGTCGCCGGGAGGTCATGGCGACCAGATTCTCGCCGACTGTGTTAATTGAGAACTCGCCTCTGGCCGAGCCGTCGAGTTATCCCTGGTTCTTAGCATTGTTCAGGGTGAATTTCGGGTTCGAGAGAGTCTTGAGCGGCCGGCCAGGCGAGTCGCCTCTTGAAGGGAAGCTGGCGTCGATGGTGTCACGCCGCTGCGCGGGGCAGCCTCGAAGCGATAGTAATAGGCGACTGCTGCCGCAAACTGGTTGTCGCTTCGGGCTTCTTCTACCTACGAACGACTTGATGTCCTTCTGGCAGCCGAGCCCGCTGGTGATGGGAGCAATACTCTCCTTGGCGGTCGCTGTCCGGAGACCCACTCGCTGCGCTGCCGGAAGACGCCAGCAACACGCCGAGACCTTCGGCGACCCAACGCAGGACACGTTCTTGTCGCTCGGTGGGCAAATCCTTGAGCTTCTCGAAGACCGACTTTGCTGCCTCAAAATGGTCTGGCGGAGTCACAGGACTAGTCATGCCACCTCCCGTTCAAGAAAGAGCGGCATCCACCCCAATTCAGCCCTTAGGATATGGCCTTCGTCGCCCCGCAACGACCTGAGCGTCGGGCTGACCTCGAGAAGACGCGCCACGCCTTGGACCCTACGCCTGCTAGAGCGGCTTCCAGCGCATGAGGGATTTCCCGGACAGAGCACCGGAGTCCCGATCTCGCGTGCGACCACATTGGACTCTGGCTCGTCGCCGGGGCCGTCGGCTACCACCGCATCTGCTGGGACGTGGCGCCGCGCGCTGGTCGACCCATCACGTCCGCATGGTCGACTTCTTCGTGGGCCAGGGTGCGGCGGTCACTCGTCTTCGAGACGACTTCACATCTTCCGGCGCCCAGGCCTTCTGCCAGCCGGACACAGCCGGGGCCGCTCCTCTGGAACGTAGCGCGGCCGAAGCCGGTGACGGAGTCAGAGACGAGCGCGTAGAAGTCGTACGCGAAGCCGTAGAGGGTCTCCTTCTTTTTGAACTCCGCGTGCGAGGGGAGGTCCGTGATATTCGCCTTCGAGTCACTGTGCGCGCCGATCTTGTCCCGGACCTCTTTTAGCCGGTCGAGAGATCGGGAGTGGATTCCGCAGAAAAGGTCGAACCTCCCCTTGAGCGTACCACTCTGGCCTCGGTCGCCTCGGCGTGGTTCTTGTACTTCT